>NZ_LMSU01000001.1:264-2158524 GCF_001429625.1 Nocardioides sp. Soil805 | reverse complement strand
CTGTGAGGATCGCCAACGCAGCCTGATGGTGCTGGGCTGTGGTTGGTGAGCGCGGGTGTGACCCCCGGAATGACTGGCTTCGTGCCTTGTTGCGACCTGTCCGCTCGTGGTCACCGGCCCCGGCCCGGTTGGAGGAGCTGGCCTGATCAGGAGCTTGACCACCTGGCGTTAGCCGCGCCTGGCGTGTCTCATCACAGTCCTGCCGAACCTCCGTCCCGGACCGGAACCACGTCCCGTCCGGCGAAGGAGAGAACGCATGAACAGTCTGACCGATCTGCGCGAGGTGGTCGATGTCGTCATCGGCGTCGACACCCACGTCCACACCCACTCCGCGGCCGTCGTCGATGCCGCGACCGGTGGGGTCCTCGACGAGATCACCGTCGATGCAACAGCCCAGGGCTATGCCGAACTGGTGGAGTTCGCCAACAACCACGCGACATTGCGAGCGTGGGCGATCGAAGGGACCGGAGGTCACGGCGCCGGACTCAGTCGTCACCTGCTGGAGTCCTCGGAGATCGTCATCGAGCTGGACCGCCCGAAGCGGGTTGCGCGTCGCAACGGCGCGAAGTCCGACCCGCTCGACGCGATCCGCGCAGCACGCGAAGCGATGGCTCGACCGCGGTTGGGAACTCCCCGCACCGGGGGCGAACGCCAAGCCCTGTCGGTGCTCTTGGCTGCACGACGCTCCGCGATCAACGCCTCCACCGAGGCACAGCAGCAGGTCTTCAGCCTAGTCATCGCAGCACCCGAACCCATCCGCGTCAGGTTCCGCGGCCAGAAGCTGGCCGCGATGCTCAACACCGCCGCGAACTTGCGAGTGCACGCCTCCTGGGACACCGAGACGACCAGCACCGTGGTGGCACTGCGGACCTTGGCCCGGCGCGCACACGCGATGCTGAAAGAGGCACGAGAGCTGCAGAAGCAGATCGTGGCCATCATCCGTAGCTGGCGTCCTGACCTGCTCGAGGAGTTCGGCGTCGGACCGATCGTGGCTGCGACGGTGCTGTGCGCCTGGTCTCACCCCGGCCGTATCCATTCCGAGGCAGCGTTCGCGATGCTCGCCGGCGTGGCACCGATCCCAGCGAACAGTGGCCAAGTCACCACCCGCTATCGGCTCAACCGCTACGGCGACCGCCAGCTCAACAACGCACTGCACACCGTGGTCCAGAGCCGAATCCAGTACCAGCAAGCCACCCGCGACTACGTCGCCCGCCGCACTGCCGAAGGCAAGACCGGCCGAGAGATCAAACGCTGCCTGGCCCGCTACGTCGCTCGCGACCTCTATCGCCTACTCGAAAGCGAGGCCACGGCTGCTTGACGAAGCATAGGAGCGTCGCGCCCGCCGCACTGCCGAAGGCAAGACCGGCCGAGAGATCAAACGCTGCCTGGCCCGCTACGTCGCTCGCGACCTCTATCGCCTACTCGAAAGCGAGGCCACGGCTGCTTGACGAAGCATAGGAGCGTCGCGCCCTTGTCACGTCGTCCCGTAGCCGTCGTGCCCGTCCGGGTGCAGACTGTCCTTGCACTACGGAGGGGTGTCTATGCCCGAGCTGGTCGTCGATTTCATCACCTCGCTCGACGGGTATGCCTCCGCGGAGGGCTGGCCCGGCTGGTGGGGCCTGGAGGGACCGGAGTACCTCGCCTGGTTGGGCGGGAGTCCCGAGAAGGACTACCTGGTCCTCATGGGCGCCAACACCTACAGGCTCATGTACGGCCTCACCAGAGAAGGCGAACCGGGCACTGACGTCCTGGGAGGCATGTCCAAAGTCGTCTTCTCCAAGACCTTGACCGGACCGTTGCCGTGGGAGAACTCGACCCTGGTTGCCGGCGATGCAGCACGGGCCGTGCGGGAGATGAGAGACACCGGCGAGAGGTCCATGCGCACCATCGGCAGTCTCGCCCTGTGCCGGTCGCTGTTGGTAGCGGGGCTCGTTGACCGGTTCCGGGTAGTGATGTTCCCGGTGATCACCGGGGCGACGGGCAGCGAGCGGATCTACGACGGCTACCCCGACGTCGCTCTCGACATGACGGACAGCCGTACTTTCGACGGCCGGATCCAGCTGGTCGAGTACGTGCCCAGGGTGCTGGACAGCCCGCCGGACACGTCCTGAGAAGTCATCTCCGCAGTGCCGCCACCAGGCCTGTCGACGACCAACGTCACGACCGCTACGCGGCGAAGTGACGCAGGTCCGAAGTGCCTTGCACGGCAGGTGATCGGCTGCGCGAGGCTAGGGTGCCGCCATGTCGATGGACCACAACGACGCGGTGTTCTTCGAGAACGACAAGGCGTTCGAGGCCTGGCTCGTCGACAATGCGTCGACCGCCTCGCACGTCTGGATGCGAATTGCCAAGAAGGGCACCGGAGTCTCGTCGATCGACTGGACGACGGCCGTGGACGTGGCGCTCTGCTTCGGCTGGATCGATGGCATCGCCCGGCGGCTCGACGACGAGTGGTACGTGCAGCGGTTCACCCCGCGGCGCACCAGGAGCGTCTGGTCGAAGATCAACCGCGAGCGCATCGAGCGCCTCACCGCCGAGGGGCGGATGCGCCCCGCCGGCCTGGCCGAGGTCGAAAGGGCGAAGGCGGACGGCCGCTGGGACGCCGCCTACGACAGCCCGGCCACCGCAGTGGTGCCTGACGACCTCGCCGCCGCCCTGGCCGCGCGCGACCTCACCGACGTCTACGCCGCGCTGGACGGCCGCAACCGCTTCGCCTTCCTGAACCGCATCCAGACCGCGGTGCGCCCGGAGACCCGCGCCCGCCGCATCGAGCAGCTCACCGACGCGCTCGCGGAAGGCAAGACCCCGTACCCGGCGCCGACGGAGAAGTCTGGCACCTAGAGGGCGCGGCCGAGCCGACCGTCCACGTTGACCAAGGGCTGCGTCGCGCTCGCGGCGGAATGCCGCACGTCGAACGAGTCGCGGCCGGGATGGGATGGTGCGCCTGGCACGCAGGCTCAGTGTGCTGCGATCTTGCTAGGAGGCGTGCGTGAAGTTCGCCTCTCGCTACGCGGACTGGACTGCTACAGGACCGCGCCGCGGGGCGCGACTTCCACCGCGGCAACACCCCTTGCGTACAGGACCACGAGCCGATCGCCGTGTCTACAGCGGAGGACGCCGGACTCCTGCGACAGTGTGCTGACGACATGGTCAACGACCTCGTCCTCACTCCCCGCTTTGCGGTCGTCGTACGTGACATCCATGCTGTCGCCGCTCACGAGCCGGACACGAAGCACTAGCCCTTCCATGCCTCGCACACTAGACGCCCGCCCGCCATGAATCTCCAGCGTCAAGGCACGGTGCCTCCTGAAGAGGAACGCTCGCAGGCTGATCACAATTCACAATTCACAATTCGACAGTCGGCGGAATGGGATTGCTCAGTCCTGACACCGATGCGTGCCGCAGCCCCTCATGCCCTTCTCTGTCAGCACTGGTGCCGCGAGACGAGGTCGTCGATACTAGAGTAGTGACGAGCGAGCCATTCGGCATGTTCGAGGCGATGTACGCGGGCGCGGAGGCGGGTGGGGCCGAGCCGCCCTGGGACTACGGCGCCCCCCGTCCGCAGTTCGTGGAGTGGGCTGAGGCGCAGGACCTGTCGGGAGGTGGTCGCCCAGCGCTGGTGATCGGGTGTGGATACGGGGCCGACGCAGAGTTCCTCGCATCGCTGGGATTTCTGACCACGGCGTTCGACTTCGCGCCGACCGCGATTGCTGGTGCGCGGCGAAAGCATCCGGACAGCCAGGTGAACTACCTCGTAGCCGACGTCCTGCATCTTCCTCGTGAGTGGCAGGGCGTCTTCGACCTGGTCGTCGAGAGCCTCACCGTGCAGTCGATGCCGCCTGAGCAACACCCAGTCGCGGCGCGGAACATCGCCGCGCTGGTGGCACCAGAAGGCACGCTGCTGGTCTTGGCGACCACACGGGAAGAGGACTCCGAGGTAAAGGGGCCACCGTGGCCGCTGACCCGTGCGGAGCTCAAGGAGTTTGTCGACGGAGACCTCGTCATGCGCCGGCTCGAGCGCATCGAGGGCGGCAGTTGGTGGCGAGCCGAATTGTCACGAGGACGCGAGCGTCCTGACGCCTCAGCGAACCAGGCCGCGTCGGATCCCTGAGCACGCGGACCCCCGCTTCCGCATGAGCGTTGGCCTGGCAACGTCCGCGGAATGGTGTCGCCGACAGGCGGCGAAGTGGGCGCCCGCCCATGGGTACCCGTAGCGCGCCCACCGCCACCGCGACGAGCCCACGCCCGGAGGCGTCACGCGCCGGGCGTCACTCCCGTGCGGAACCGGCGATGTTGACCAGCCAGTTGATCCCGAACTTGTCGACCAGCATCCCGAACTCATCCCCCCACGGAGCGGCCTCGAGCGGCTGGGGGACCTGGCCACCCTCGGCGAGCCTGGCGAACCAGCCGCGCAGCGCGTCGCCGTCCTCGGCGGGGCCGGACAGGCTGATGGAGATGTTGTTGCCCATCGTCACCTGCACCATCTCCGGCGGCGCGTCCGCGACCATCAGGGTGAAGCCGGCCGGCGTCTCGAGCTGGCCGTGCATGACCTGGGAGGCCATCGGGCCCTCGGTGCCCATGTCGCCGAAGGTCATGATGTTCAGGTCGCCGCCGAGCACCGACTGGTAGAACTCGAGGGCCGCTCGGGCCTGGCCGTCGAGGACGTTGACGTAGGGGTTCAGCACGCAGGCCATGAGGGGCTCCCGCCGGTAGGTGTCCGGCCAATCTAGGCGCCACCGAGCACCCGGTCGAGGGGTGCGGCTCAGCGGGCCAGGAGGTTGACGACCAGAGTCAGCAGTACGGACACCAGCACCGAGACCAGGATCATCACGAGGCATCCCGGCAGTCCCCCGAGGGGACGGATGCGCACGGGACTCACGAGCCGGTGACCGCCTGGTCGAGGTTCGTGAGGGCGGTCTCGAGGTCGGCCTGCGACACCAGCGGGAAGCTGATCTTGCTCAGCAGCTCCTGGTCGGTGACGTTGCTCCAGTCGTAGGTGTGCCGGACCTTGGTGGCCTCGGACCCCTCCGCCTCGAGCTCCCACACCCACTGCCAGCCGGGGGGCTCCTGGCCGGCGGGCGCGGTCTGCCAGGCGAGGAGCTGGTTGGGCGAGTAGCCGGTGACCGTGTTGTCGGTCCGGTAGTCGCCGCCCATGTGGTCCCCGCTCATGTCCATGGTGAACACGTCGCCGACCTGCTGGATGCGGTTGGAGCCCACGTCGCCCTTGACGAAGCCGGAGCCGTCGATCTGGGCGTGCCGCTCGGGGTTGCTCAGCACGTCGAAGACGGCCGAGGTCGGGGCCTGGATGGTGCGCTCCACGGTGATCTGCTTGTCGTTGCTCATCCCTCGACCATGTCTCGCACAGGGACCCCGGACAACCGTCCGGGGTCCCTAGGGGTGGTCGCACGAGGTCCGCGCAGGTCAGCCGGCGTGCCCGCGCAGCAGGTCGGCGAAGTCGGTCACCGGGGCGACGAACGTGCCCGACGTACGGGTGGAAGGCGTACGCCGCTCGCCCGCGTCCGGCCCGAAGCCCGCGACGTGGTCGGTGGCCACGACGAGCCCGGCCAGCTCTCCCGCGGCACGGGTGATCCGTGCCGTGAGGTCGGTGGTGCCGCCGAAGTCCTCGGTGGCCGCGAAGACGCCGGTCGGCACGACCACGGCCCGCAGGTAGGCGAACAACGGGCGCATGGCGTGGTCCAGGACCAGCGAGTGCCGGGCGCTGCCCGCGGTCGCCGCGATGAGCACCGGCATCCCGGTGAGCGCGTCGGGGTCGAGGGCGTCGAAGAACATCTTGAAGAGCCCGCTGTACGACGCGGTGAACACCGGTGTCACCGCGACCATCCCGTCGGCCGACGACACCAGGTCGCGCACCTGCGAGAGCCGCGGCGTCGGGACGCCGCCGCTGGTCATGTACGCCGCCAGCTCACCGGCCAGCTCGCGCAGCTCGACGTGCTCGAAGCGGGCGGCCTCGCCGCGCGCGCCCACCTGGGCGGCGACGGCGTCGGCGACCTGGTCGGCGAGCAGCCGCGTGGACGAGGGGACGCTGAGGCCGGCGGTGACGACGACGATGGTGCGGGTCATGTGGGGTCCTTCAGGGATCGGGGGGGTGGGGGTGGTTTCGAGACGGGCGCCAGGGCGCCCTCCTCAACCAACGGAAGTCGCGGCGGCGGCCTCGAGCGTCGCGCGCGCGGGCTCGACGAGGTGGTGCGGGGCGTCGGGCCCGGCGGCGACGAGGGACGTGTGGGTGGGCGGGTCGCTCGGCACGTGGGCCGGGCGCCGACGGTCGAACTCGGCGCGCAGCACCGGCACGACCTCGCGGCCGAGGATCTCGAGCTGCTCGAGGACGACGTCGATCGGCAGGCCGGCGTGGTCGACGAGGAACAGCTGGCGCTGGTAGTCACCGGCGTAGTCGGCGAAGCCGAGGGTGCGCTCGATGACCTGCTCGGGGGTGCCGACGGTCAGCGGGGTCATCGAGGAGAAGTCCTCCAGCGACGGGCCGTGGCCGTAGACGGGGGCGTTGTCGAAGTAGGGCCGGAACTGGCGCTTGGCCTCGGCCTCCGTCGTACCCATGAACACCTGACCACCCAGCCCGACGATCGCCTGGTCGGCGCTGCCGTGGCCGTAGTGCTCGAACCGCTGGCGGTAGAGGCGCACCATCTGCTCGGTGTGCTCCTTGTTCCAGAAGATGTGGTTGTGGAAGAACCCGTCGCCGTAGTACGCCGCCTGCTCGGCGATCTCGGTGCTGCGGATCGACCCGTGCCACACGAACGGCGGCGTGCCGTCGAGCGGCGCCGGGGTGCTCGTGTAGCCCTGCAGCGGGGTGCGGAACTGGCCCTGCCAGTTGACGACCGGCTCGCGCCACAGGGTGCGCAGCAGGTGGTAGTTCTCGATGGCCAGCTTGATGCCGTCGCGGATGTCCTTGCCGAACCACGGGTAGACCGGGCCGGTGTTGCCGCGGCCCATCATCAGGTCGATGCGACCACCCGAGAGGTGCTGGAGCATCGCGTAGTCCTCGGCGACCTTGACCGGGTCGTTGGTCGTGATCAGCGTCGTGGACGTCGACAGCAGCAGCTTCTCGGTCTTGGCGGCGATGAAGCCCAGGTGGGTGGTGGGGCTGCTCGGCACGAACGGCGGGTTGTGGTGCTCACCGGTCGCGAAGACGTCGAGCCCGACCTCCTCGGCCTTGAGCGCGATGCGGGTCATCGACTCGATGCGCTCGGCCTCGCTCGGGGTGCGTCCCGTCGTGGGGTCCGTCGTCACGTCGCCGACGCTGAAGATGCCGAACTGCATGATGCCTCCGCTCGTCCTGCCAACCAGGGTTTTGGTTGAAGATTGTACTACCTGTAACGACCACACTCGTCCCCGTATTCCGCTGCCATGCTGGGGCGATGGAGCCGACAGCGGTCGACGTGCGCTGGCACCTCGGGCGTACCGCCGACGAGGCGCTGGCCGACCACGCGCGCACGGTCGCCGGGCCCGACCCGTCGGCGGCGGTCGCGGTCGGCCGCCTGTGCCCGCAGTGCGGCAGCGCCGCCCACGGCCGTCCGTGGGTCGAGGTGCGGGACGGGTACGCCGCCCGGCGGCTCGAGGTCTCGCTGGCCCGGTCGGGGCCCCACGTCGTCACCGCGGTGGCCGGGCACCCGGTGGGCGTCGACGTGGAGGGCGTGGCGGCCGTGGAGGGCGGGTGGGACCCCGCCCTGGTGCTCGCCCCCGGCGAGCGGGCCGACTCGCCGCTGGAGCGCGCACGCGCCTGGACCCGCAAGGAGGCCGTCCTCAAGGCCCGCGGCACCGGCCTGGCCACGCCGATGAGCACCCTGGTGCTGGCCGAGGTGGACTGGGAGGACCTGCCGGCCCCGGACGGGTACGTCGCGGCGCTCAGCACCGGCGCGGTCGCGACCCGGATCAGTCCGGCAGGTCGGGCAGCTCCGTCTGCCGCAGCCACGCGTCGAACAGCTCGCCCAGGTCCTCGCCGCTGACCGTCTCGGCGAGCCGCTGGAAGTCCTCGGTGGCCGCATTGCCGCCCCCGTGCTCCTCGACCCACTGCTCCAGGACGTCGAAGAAGTCGTGGTCGCCGATCGTCAGCCGCAGCGCGTGCAGGGTGAGAGCGCCGCGCTTGTAGACGCGGTCGTCGAACATCAGCTCCGGGCCCGGGTCGGCGAGCAGCAGGTCCTCGGGCTCGTCGGCCAGCCTGCCGTGGTGGTGGCGCGCGCGCTCGTCGCAGGACTCGCGCCCCGACTCCTCCGACCACAGCCACTCGGCGTAGCAGGCGAACCCCTCGTGCAGCCAGATGTCCTTCCACTCCCGCAGGGTCACCGCGTTGCCGAACCACTGGTGCGCGAGCTCGTGGGCGACCAGGCGCACGTCGTCCCACTCGTCGGAGGCGAAGTTGCGCCCGAAGGTCGACAGCGACTGCGACTCCAGCGGGATCTCCAGCGGGTCGTCGGTCACCACGACGGTGTAGCCGGCGAACGGGTAGACCCCGAAGCGGCTCTCGAAGAAACGCATCATCGCCGGCTGCTGGCCGAACGACGCGTCGTACCCCTCCCCGCCCAGGTCGGGCGGGCACACCATCGTGATGCCCTCGTCGAGGTCGCGGGCCTCGTAGCGGCCGATCTGGGCGGTCGCGAGGTACGGCGCCATCGGCTGGTCCATCTCGTAGGTCCACTCGACCGTCGAGCCCCGGCGGCGGGTGCCGGTGAGCCGACCGGACATCGCGACGTGGTACTCCGCGGGCGCGGAGAAGGTCGCGGCGAAGGTGGCCTTGGCAGTGGGCCGGTCGTTGCACGGGAACCAGGCCGGCGCCCCGTGGGGCTGCGCGGCGACGATGGCGCCGTCGGTGAGCTCCTCCCACCCGGCGTCGTCCTGGCCCTTGCTCTTGATCGTCCCCGGCGAGCCGGAGTAGGTGATGCGGAGCTCGAACTCCTGCCCCTCCTCCAGCGCCGCGGTCACCCTGATCCGCGAGCCGCGGTGGGAGAACCGGGTCGGCCGCCCGTCCAGCAGCACCTTGCCCACCCGCAGGCCGGCCAGGTCGACGGCCACCGAGGTGGTGTCCTCGGTGGCGGTGCAGGAGAGCACGGCGTCGCCGTCGAGGCGGTTGCCGACCAGCTTGTAGGAGAGCCCGAGCGCGTAGTGGCGCACGTCGTACGACGCGTCGCCGTGACCGGGGACGTAGGGGTCGGTCATCAGGGTGCCTCCCAAGGGCCGATCGGGTTGCCGATCCAGCAGGTACGGGGAGGCACACCCTCCCCTCGCATCACCAGCGAGACCGGGCCCACGGTGGCGTGCCGGCCGATCGTAGCCGCGGGGAGGATGACGCTGTTCGGCCCCAGGGTCGCTCCCGCCTCGAGCGTCACCCGGTCCATGCTCAGCACCCGGTCGTGGAACAGGTGGGTCTGGACGACGCAGCCCCGGTTGACGGTGGCGCCGTCCTCGAGGGTGACCAGGTCGGTCTCCGGCAGCCAGTAGGTGTCGCACCACACGCCGCGGCCGATGCGCGCGCCGAGCATCCGCAGCCACACGTTGAGGGCGTAGGTGCCCTGCACCGGGGCCGCGAACCACGGAGCCGCCAGCACCTCGGTGAAGGTGTCGGCCAGCTCGTTGCGCCAGACGAACGACGACCACAGCGGGTGCTCCCCGGTGCGGTGCCGCCCGACCAGCAGCAGCTTGGCGCCGACGGTGACGGCCGCGGCGAGGATGCCGGCGATCGCGAGCACCGGACCCGCCAGCAGCACGGCGACCACGGGCTGTCGGTCCAGCAGGGCCAGGAGGGTCACCCCGACGCCGACCTGCAGCAGCACGAGCAGCAGCATCGGGACCACCCGGCACGCCTCGACGAGGGCCCGGTAGACGTGCAGCCGGGTCGCGGGGGCGTAGGTGCGGCTGTCGTCGTCCCCGCCCGCCGTCCTGCGGAGCCGGGTCGGCGGGCTGCCGACGTACGACGCCCCGCGCTTGGCCCGGGACCGCTCGGGGGCGGCGGACAGGACCGCGACCAGCGACTCCTTGGGGACCTTGCGACCGGGCGCGAGCATCCCCGAGTTGCCCACGAACGCCCGCTTGCCGACCTTGACCTGGCCCACCCGGATCCAGCCGCCGCCGAGCTCGTAGCAGCCGATCAGGGTGTCGTCGGCGAGGAAGGCGTGGTCGCCCACGGTGGTGAACTTGGGGATCAGCAGCACCGTCGAGGCCTCGACGCCGGAGCCCACCCGGGCGCCGAGCATCCGCAGCCACAGCGGGGTCAGCGCGCTCGCGTAGAGCGGGAACAGCCACGTCCGGGCCTCGTCGAGGACCCGCAGCGTGCTCCAGATCCGGACGCCGGTGCCGGAGCGCACGGGGTGCGCGCCCGCCTCCATGCCGAGCGCCAGCAGGCGCACCATCGCCCACACCGAGAGGATCAGCACCGCGTAGCCCACCAGGGCGGCCACCGGCAGCCACGGCAGGCCCGCCCGCACGGCCTCCCCGAGCGAGTCGACCCCCCGGACCGCGGCGGCGAGCACGAGCCCACCGCAGACCACCGCGATCCCGGGCAGCGCCGCCACCAGGAACGCCATCACGCCGTAGAGCCCCAGCCACGCGGACTCGCGCGGCGCCGATGCCGTCTGCCACGGGCCGCGCGCCTCCGGGGCGCGCACCTCGGCGGGAGAGCCGGACCAGAACTCACCGGTCGGCACCTCGCCCTCGACCAGCGACCCGGGCGCCACCTCGGCGTCCTTGCCCACGACCGCCCCCGGGCTCAGGGTGCAACGGGCGCCGATGCGGGCGCGGGCGCCGATCCGGATCTCGCCCACTCGCAGGACGTCGCCGTCGATCCAGTGGCCGACGAGGTCGACCTCGGGCTCGACGGCCGCCCCCGGGCCGACCCGCAGCATCCCGGTGACCGGCGGGATGGTGTGCAGGTCCACGCCCTTGCCGATGTCGTTGCCCAGCAGCCGGGCGTACTGCGGGAACCAGGGCGCCCCGGCCAGCGAGGTCGCGGCCAGCTCGTCCTGGATCCGCTCGGCGAGCCAGATCCGGAGGTGGGTCTTGCCGCCCCGCGGGTGGTCCCCCGGCGTCACCGGTCGCAGCACGAGGCGCGCCAGCAGGCCGGCGAGGGTCATCCGCCCGGGCGGGACGAGGAAGAACCAGGTGGTCAGGATGAGGACCCAGACCGGGTACGACGGCAGCCAGGCGACGCCCAGCGCACGGTCGCCCACCGTGGAGGCCAGCGCCAGCCAGCTGAGCCAGCGCATCCCCGCCAGCGCGCGCAGGGGGACGAGCGCCGCGAGCTGGCCGCCCTGGCTCTTGGGCGGCAGCGGGCCGACCTCCCGGCTCCTCGCCCTCCCGGTGGCGGTCGAGGTGGAGGTGGCCGAGGCGGCGGTGCTGGTGAGGACGTCGGCGAGGGCGGCGACGGTCGGGTGCGCGTAGACGTCGCCGACCACGGTCTCGGGATACCGCTCGCGGACCCGGCTGACCACCTGCGCGGCGGTCAGCGAGCCGCCGCCGAAGGCGAAGAAGTCGTCGCCGGGCCCGGTGACCTCGGCGCCGAGCACGTCGGCCCAGATCCCCGCGATCCACGCCTGCGTCCCGTCGAGACCGGTCCCTGAGGAGGCGGTCGCCGCGGTCGCCGGGAGCGGCCACGGCAGCGCGTCCCGGTCGACCTTCCCCGACGTCCGCGTCGGCAGGGTGTCGAGCACGGCCAGGCGGGGCACCAGGGCCGCGGGCAGGCGGCGGCGGAGCAGCTCGAGTGCCGTCGCGGCGTCGTACGACGCGTCGACGGCGAGGTAGCCGACCAGCAGCCGGTTGCCGGACTTGGTCGAGCGGACCGCGGCGGCGGCGCCGTTGACGCCGGGCAGCCGGAGCAGCTGCTCGTCGATCTCACCGAGCTCGATGCGGCGACCCCCCACCTTGACCTGGTCGTCGGCGCGCCCGGCGAAGACCAGTCCGGCGGCGTCGTTGCGCACCACGTCGCCCGAGCGGTAGGCCCGGTCCCACCCGAGGGTGGGCATCGGGGCGTACTTCTCGGCGTCCTTGGCGGGATCGAGGTAGCGGGCGAGCCCGACACCGCCGATGATCAGCTCCCCCGACTCGCCCTCGGCGACCGGCTCACCCGTGGCGTCGACCACCGCGAGGTCCCAGCCGTCGAGCGGCAGCCCGATCCGCACGGGGTCCGAGCCGTCGAGCAGGGCGCCGCAGGCGACCACGGTCGCCTCGGTGGGTCCGTAGGTGTTCCAGACCTCGCGGCCCTCGCGCTGCAGCCGGGCCGAGAGCTCGGGCGGGCACGCCTCGCCCCCCATGATCAGCAGCCGCACCCGGTCCAGGGAGCTCGCGGGCCACAGGGCCACCAGCGTCGGCACCGTGGACACCACGGTGACGTCGTTGGCCACCAGCCACGGCCCGACGTCGACCCCGCTGCGGACCAGCGACCGCGGCGCCGGCACCAGGCACGCGCCGTACGCCCAGGCCAGCCACATCTCCTCGCAGCTCGCGTCGAACGCCACGCTCAGGCCCGCCATCACGCGATCGCCCGGCCCGATCGGGCGCTCCCGGAGGAACAGCCGCGCCTCGGCGTCGACGAACGCCGCGGCGCTGCGGTGGGAGACGGCCACGCCCTTGGGGGTGCCGGTGGAGCCGGAGGTGAAGATGACCCAGGCGTCGTCCTCGGGCGTGGGGGGCTCGGGGATCCCGACCTCGCCGGTGACCGCGTCACCGGCGGTGGGGTCGCGCACGGCGGGGTCGCCGCGGCGCGCGATGACCAGGTCGTTGCCGACCACCGCCGCCGCGCCGGACTCGGCGAAGACGACCCGCGCCCGCTCGTCGGGGTCGTCGGCGTCGACGGGCACGTAGGCGGCGCCGGCGCACAGGATGCCGAGGATGGCCACGTAGAGGTCGGTGGTCCCGGACTTGATGCGGACCCCGACGGTGTCCCCGCGGCGTACGCCGAGGGCCGCCAGCTCGCCGGCGACGTTGTCGGCGGCCTCGACCAGGTCGGTGTAGGTGAGCACCGCGACCCCGCTGTCGACCGCAGGCGCCTCGGGGAAGCGCTGCGCGGTGCCGCGCAGGATGTCGACCAGCGTGCGTGGCGCCGGCGCACGGTCGCCCGCGAGCAGGGCGGGCAGGGGCGACGTCACCCGTCGAGTGTGCTGCATCCGGGCGACCGGTGGGTGTCCGAAGAGCGACCGGAAGAGGCGCGGTCCGCGGAGTACCCACAATTGACCCTTGTGAACCCATACCCCCTAGGGGTATATTCGGTCGTATGGAGCACAGCTACGTCGCACACGGCACCAAGGACAAGCACCTGCAGCGCCTCAAGCGCATCGAGGGTCAGGTGCGCGGTCTGCACCGGATGGTCGACGAGGAGCAGTACTGCATCGACATCCTCACCCAGGTCTCCGCGGTCACCCGCGCCCTCCAGTCGCTGTCCCTGGCCCTGCTCGACGAGCACATGGAGCACTGCGTCGTCGAGGCCGTCCGGCAGGGCGGCGACGAGCAGGAGGCCAAGCTCAAGGAAGCCAGCGCGGCCATCGCGCGGCTCGTGAAGTCCTGAGGAGGACACCATGACCAGCCAGACCAGCCAGACCTTCACCGTCACCGGCATGACCTGCGGCCACTGCGTCGCCAGCGTCACCGAGGAGATCAGCGAGCTCCCCGGCGTCGAGTCCGTGGACGTCGTCCTCGACTCGGGTGCCGTCACCGTCACCAGCAGCCAGCCCCTCGAGCAGCAGGCCGTCCGCGCCGCCGTCGAGGAAGCCGGCTACCAGCTGGCGTGATGAGCACCCCGATGCGCGTGGCGCTGTTCGTCACGGCCCTGACCCTCGTCTTCGGCACGGCGTGGGGTGCCGGCCGCGCGGTCGAGGACCGCGTGGGACCCGTCACCACCGCCACGGACGACCACGCCGGCGACACCGACGCCCACGACACCGACGCCGACGCGGGTCACGAGGTGGACACCGCCGGCCACGTCCCCGGCGGCCTCCAGGTGAGCGACTCGGGCTACACCCTGGTGCTGCCCGCGAGCGGGCTGGAGCCGGGCCGCAGCACCCTGCGCTTCGTGGTCACCGGACCCGACGGCGAGCCGGTGACGGCGTACGACGAGGAGCACGAGAAGGACCTGCACCTCATCGCCGTACGCCGCGACCTCTCCGGCTACCAGCACGTCCACCCGACGATGGCCGCCGACGGCACCTGGACCACCGACGTCGACCTCACCCCCGGCAGCTGGCGCGTCTTCGCGGACTTCACGCCCACCGGCGGCCCGACCCTGACCCTGGGCACCGACCTCGACGTCGCCGGGCGGTTCACGCCGGCCCCGCACCCGGGCAGCCGGGTGAGCGACACCGTCGACGGCTACACCGTGGACCTCGAGGGCGACCTCGACGCGGGAGCCGTCACCGTGCGCGTGAGCCGGGACGGGGAGCCCGTCACCGACCTCGAGCCCTACCTCGGCGCCTACGGACACCTGGTCGCGCTGCGCGAGGGCGACCTGGCCTACCTCCACGTGCACCCGGAGGCCGGCGACGCCGGACCCGACGTGCCGTTCGCCGTGGAGGTGCCCAGCGCCGGCGGCTACCGGTTGTTCTTCGACTTCAAGCACGACGGGGTGGTCCGCACCGCGGAGCTCGCCGTGCGCAGTCACGGGACCGACACCCACGCAGACACCGACGAGGAGGGGATGGGCGATGACCACTGACGTGGAGCTCGCCATCAGCGGCATGACCTGCGCGTCGTGCGCCAACCGCATCGAGCGCAAGCTCAACAAGCTCGACGGGGTCACCGCCACGGTCAACTACTCGACCGAGAAGGCCAAGGTCACCTACCCGACGACCGTCACCACCGACGACCTGCTGCGCACCGTCGAGCAGGCCGGGTACGCCGCAGCGCTGCCCGCGCCCGTCGGCACCGCACCCCTCGAGGACGACGTGCCCGAGCGGGACCCCCTGCGCGACCGGCTGCTCATCAGCGCCGTGCTGAGCGTGCCCGTCGTGGCGCTGGCGATGGTGCCGGCGTGGCAGTTCGACTACTGGCAGTGGCTCTCGCTCACCCTCGCGGCGCCCGTCGTCGTGTGGGGAGCCTGGCCGTTCCACCGGGCCGCGTGGACCAACCTGCGCCACGGCGCGACCACGATGGACACGCTCGTCTCCGTCGGCGTGCTCGCCGCGTTCGGCTGGTCGCTCTACGCGCTCTTCCTCGGCACGGCCGGGATGACGGGCATGACCCACCCGTTCGAGCTCACCGTCGGTCGCACCGACGGCGCCGGCAACATCTACCTCGAGGCCGCCGCCGGGGTGACGACGTTCATCCTCGCCGGGCGGTGGCTCGAGTCGCGGGCCAAGCGGCGTTCGGGGGCCGCCCTGCGGGCCCTGATGGAGCTCGGCGCCAAGGACGTCGCGGTCCTGCGTGACGACGCTTCCGGCGGGCGGACCGAGACCCGCATCCCCATCGAGCAGCTCGCCGTCGGTGACGACTTCGTCGTACGCCCGGGCGAGGCCGTCGCGACCGACGGCGAGGTCCTCGAGGGCAGCTCCGCGGTCGACCGCAGCATGCTCACCGGCGAGTCCGTGCCCGTCGAGGTCGGCCCCGGCGACGCCGTCGTCGGCGCGACCGTCAACGCCGGCGGCCGGCTGGTCGTGCGGGCGACGAGGGTCGGCTCGGACACCCAGCTGGCCCAGATGGCGCGCCTGGTCGAGGACGCCCAGAACGGCAAGGCCCAGGTGCAGCGCCTCGCGGACCGCATCTCGGGGGTCTTCGTCCCGGTCGTCATCGCCCTGGCCGTGGCGACCCTGGGCTTCTGGCTCGGGTCGGGCGCCGGCGCCTCGGCCGCGTTCACCGCCGCCGTCTCGGTGCTGATCATCGCCTGCCCCTGCGCCCTCGGGCTGGCCACGCCGACCGCCCTCATGGTCGGCACCGGCCGCGGCGCCCAGCTCGGCATCCTCATCAAGGGCCCGGAGGTCCTCGAGTCCACCCGCCGCGTCGACACCGTCGTGCTCGACAAGACCGGCACCGTCACCACCGGCGCCATGACCGTGCACGGGGTCGTGGCCGCGGACGGCGAGGACCCCGACGAGGTGCTCCGCCTGGCGGGCGCCCTCGAGCAGGCCTCCGAGCACCCCATCGCCCGCGCCGTGGCCACCGCCGCCGGCGACCTGCTGCCGGTCGAGGGCTTCACCAACCGGGCCGGCCTGGGCGTCGAGGGCGTCGTCGAGGGCCACGCCGTGGTCGTCGGCCGCCCCAGCCTGCTGGCCGACTGGAGCCAGCACCTGTCCCCCGAGCTCGAGCGCGCGGTCCAGGACGCCCAGGCGTCCGGTCGTACGCCGGTCGCGGTCGGCTGGGACGGCCGGGCCCGCGGCGTCGTCGTCGTCGGCGACACGGTCAAGGAGACCTCGGCGGAGGCCGTGACGATGCTGCGCGACCTCGGCCTCACGCCGTACCTCCTCACCGGCGACAACCAGGCGGCCGCCCGCTCGGTCGCCGACGCGGTCGGCATCGAGCACGTCGTCGCCGACGTGCTGCCGGCCGACAAGGTGGACGTGGTCACGCGCCTCCAGCAGGAGGGTCGGGTCGTGGCCATGGTCGGCGACGGCGTCAACGACGCGGCCGCGCTCGCCCAGGCCGACCTCGGCCTGGCCATGGGCACCGGGACGGACGTGGCCATCGAGGCCAGCGACCTCACGCTGGTGCGCGGCGACCTGCGCGTGGCGGCCGACGCGATCCGCCTCTCGCGGCGCACGCTGGGCACGATCAAGGGCAACCTGTTCTGGGCGTTCGCCTACAACATCGCGGCGATCCCCCTCGCCGCGGCGGGCCTGCTCAACCCGATGCTCGCCGGGGCGGCGATGGCCTTCTCCAGCGTCTTCGTGGTGACCAACAGCCTGCGGCTGCGCGGCTTCCGGTCGGCGGTGCGGTGATGTTCGGTCCGTGGAAGGACGACCGCAACGCGATGGCCGCGAGCGCGACCCTGCACTGCCTGACCGGGTGTGCGATCGGCGAGATCCTGGGGCTGATGATCGGCACCGCGGCCGGGCTGGCGACGGGGGTCACCGTGGCCCTGTCGGTGGGGCTGGCCTTCGTCTTCGGCTACCTGCTGTCGACCCTGCCGCTGGTGCAGGGGGGCATCGCCTTCGGCTCCGCCCTCAAGGTCGTGCTGGCCGCCGACACCCTGTCGATCCTCACCATGGAGGTCGTCGACAACGGCGTGATGCTGCTGGTCCCCGGCGCGATGGAGGCCGGGCTCGTCGACCCGGTCTTCTGGCTGTCGATGATGCTCGCCCTCGCCGCCGCCTTCGTCGTCGCGTTCCCGGTCAACCGGGCGCTCATCGACCGCGGCCGGGGCCACGCCCTGACCCACGACATGCACGCGGGCCACGAGGCCCCGCAGGCCCACCACTGAGGGGAGCCACCATGCAGACCTCCACCCTGGCCGCCGCCGTCGCCGGCTTCCTGCTCGGCGGGCTGACCGTGTCGGTCGCCGCCACCCTGGAGGACGAGCCGGCCCCCGCACCGGCGCCGATGGAGCAGCAGCACCCCTGACCCTCGGCCGACGCTGTCCCTGAGGGTGAGTCCGGACCACGGTGCCGCGTGACAGGATCGGCGCCGGACCAACCGTGAGTCACCAAGGAGCAACGATGGGCCTGTTCGACCTCTTCACCCCGCGGCGCGAGCAGGTCGAGGAGACCCGTTCGGCCCTCGAGGCCGCCCAGGACCCCGCCGCGGACCAGAGCCCCATCCACCGCGTGATCGACATGCTGCTGGACATCGGCCTCGACGGGCGCGGACCGATCCGGTCGGCCTCCCAGGTCGCCGACAAGGCGCTGCGCCAGGAGGGCTCCCCCGACAAGGCCGTCCGGGCCGTCGCCCGGGCGGGCACCCGGGGCGGCGCCATCGGCGGCTTCGTCACCGGCGTGGGCGGCTTCGTCACCCTGCCGGTCGCCCTGCCGGCCAACGTGCTGGAGTTCTACGTCCAGGCCACCCGCATGGTCGGTGCCATCGCCCGGCTGCGCGGCTACGACCTCGCAGACGAGCGCATCCGGTCCGCCGTGCTGCTCACCCTGGTCGGCTCGCGGGCCGACGACGTGCTCAAGAAGGCCGGCATGAGCACCGGCGGCGGCCGGCTGGCCACGCTGGCCACCCGCGGGATGCCGCCGGCGGCCATGATGATCGTCAACAAGGCCGTCGGCTTCAACCTGATGCGCAGCGTCGGCATCCGCACGGTGGGCCGCTTCGGTCGCGGCGTCCCGGTGATCGGGGGCTTCATCGGCGGCGGCCTCGACGCCTGGATGATGAAGCGGATCGCCGACCACGCCATGACGGAGTTCCCACCGATCGGCGAGCTCGCCGCCGACGGCACGGACCCCGACTCCGCCGCCTGACCCGGATCGGGCTCAGGCGGCGTCCCCCGTCGTCAGCGTCAGCCCGGGCCCGAGGTGCCGGGCGGTGACCCGGTGCCAGCGGTTGCCGGGCAGCTCGGGGGTGAGCAGGGCCAGGCCGGTGCCGTACTTGGAGATCCGGACCGGCCGGTGCCCCAGCGACCACAGCCGCCGGTCGAGCGGGCCTGCGGCACCGGGCGGCGACTTCGTCTCGACCACCAGCACGGGTCCCACCCGGGCCCGGCCCGACGCGGTGGTCCAGGTCAGCCCGGCGTCGACCGTGCCCCGGCCGGCCCCCTCCGGGAGCAGCAGCGTCGTGCGCCGGTAGCCCGTGTGCAGCGTGGGGACCAGCTCGCGGGGGTCGACCCCGACTGCCCCGGCCGCGGTCAGCCGGTCGGCGACCCAGCCGACCGCGTCGGGCCCGACCTCGCCGCGACGCGAGGCGTCGTACGGGAGCCGGTCCTTGACGGTGACGCCGCGGGAGCCGCGGGACTTGACCTCCAGCCAGCACTCGCCGGTGTCGGCGTAGACCCTGGTCCGCACCTTCCAGCGGCGTCGGCGGGGGTGGGCCGACGCGGCCCAGCTGGCCAGGTCGGTGGTGTCGAGGTACGTCGAGTCGTAGCGGGCGCTGCGGCGGCCGTCGATCTCAAGGACCCGCAGGCCGGGTACGCCGGTCACCGTGGCGGCGAGGTCGTCGAGCGGGACGAGGTACTTGCGGTCCGTGCGGACCAGGAGCGCGGCGGCGGCGTTGAGGTCGTCGAGCCCCACGGCCGGCAGCGCGGTGAGCGCCTCCACGTCAGTGCGCCGCGAGGACGTCGGCGTGGTCGCGCGCGGCGGTCACCGGGGCCGGCCGGGGCGAGGGGACGTAGCGCACGTCCACCGTGGTGGAGTCGTTGACCAGGTCGACGCGGAGGGCGACCGCGCGGTGGACCCGGGCGTCGAGCACGAGCTCGAGCCGCTCCACGAGAGCGGCCTCGTCGGTGATCGCGGAGTCCAGCACCACCACCTGCTGGCGCGCGCCGCGCTGCAGCACCCGGCTGTCGGCCACGGCGACGACGGCCACCAGCATCACCATCAGCGCGACGGCCAGGCGCGGGTCGCCCGCCCCCAGGCCGCCGAGCAGCCCGAGGGCCAGCGAGGCGAAGTAGTAGTAGGCGATCTCGTGCTGCCCCAGCTCGGCCGAGCGCAGCCGGATGATGGACAGGACCCCGAAGAGGCCGAGCCCGAGGCCGACCGTCGCGGCACTGTTGGCCAGCGCGACGGTCACGGCCAGGACCCCCACGTTGACGGCGACGAACGCCGTGACGAGGTCCCCGCGGCGGTGCCGGGGGAAGTAGACGGCCAGGGCCAGGACGAGGACGGCGACGATGTCGGCCAGGGCGAGCAGGTAGCTGGGCATGCGGGAGTTCCTCCGGTTCGACGTGCGTGTCACCGCAGGCTCGTGGCCGGACCTGTCGCGGACCTGCCGCCCGCCTGTGCCCTCGCTGTGAGACCCCGGGGTCGCCGGGGTCGCCGGGTGCCGCGCCGGCGCCCGGCCAGGGTGGCGGCAGATCGCAAGTCTGGAGCCTCCGGCGGCGCGATGTGCCGCCACTCTGGGGCCGCGCCCCGCGATGTGCCGCCACCCTGGGACAGCGCCCCGCACTGTGCCGCCACTGTGGGAAGCGGCCCGGGGTAGACCGGTGGGGATCAGTCGCGGGGTCGGGTGCGCAGCAGCCAGGCGATGCCGAGGAACGGCAGCACCAGCGGCAGGTAGCCGTAGCCCTGCCCGTACGCCGACCACACGGTCGCGTCCGGGAACAGCTCCGGGTCCAGCACGGTCAGCGTCCCGACGGTGAGGACGCCGACGAGCTCGAAGCCGACGGCCGCCCACGCCATGGTGCGCGGTCGCGGACCGACCTCGGCGAGCCCGAGGGTCGCCAGCACGTAGACCACCGCCGCCACCGCCGAGAGCGCGTAGGCCAGCGGCGCGTCGGAGGCCTTGGTCAGCAGCTGGACGGCGCTGCGGGCGGTCGCGGCGAGCGCGAAGACGGCGTACGTCGCGACGAGGGCGCGTCCGAGCCCGGTCGAGGTGGAGCGCCGGGACGCCACGGCCGGGTCAGGCCGCGGCATGGATCTGCTCCAGGCGGACGACCAGGAAGGCGACGGTGAGCAGCGCGACGATCAGTACCGCGGTCGCGCCGCGGCTGCGCTCCCCCAGGGACCAGAGCAGCCCGAGCGGCAGCACGACCAGGGCGGCGAGGAGGTAGCCCACGAAGGTGATGCCGGGGTCGCCGCTGCCGCCGACCAGCTGGGCGATCCCGACGACCGCCTGCACGACGAGGCCGATCTCGAGGAGGCCGATCAGGGCGATGAGCACCCGGTCGGGGCTGCGGTCGAGGGCGACGTAGCCACCCGTGACGAGCGCGAGGACGAGCGCGGCCACGATGAGGACCGTCTGGAGCGGATCGATCACGGGCCCAGTCTGTCAGGGGGCCGGGGGGCTCAGACGGTCGCGTCGGCCATCGGCCGGCCGGTGCACAGCATCAGCAGCTCGGTCATCGGCGCGCGCAGCTCGCGCCCGGTGCCGCGGGTCCAGGCGGTGTCGGTGGCGACCATGCGGAGCTCGGAGAAGAGGCGCCGGGTGCCGAAGAGGTACGCGAGGGTGCGGACCCGGTCGGCCGCCACCGCGGCCGCCTCGGGCGGCGCCTCCACGGTGCGCCCGAGCGGACGCACGATGTCCTGGGTGTGGACGATCGCGTCGATGAGCGGCTCGACGTGGGTGACGGTGAGCGGTCCCTTGGGCACCTCGGCCCACTCGTCGTACTGCGCCAGGATGTCGGCCACGGGGACGCTTCCACGGCGCCGGCCGTCGCGCAGGATCATGCCGTTGTAGCCGCGCCACATCCCGCCCATGACCTTGACGGTGTTGACCAGGCCCAGCTGCGGGCCGGAGATGACGTGGGCGGCGACGTCGCGCACCCGCCACCCGGCGCACAGCGAGGGCTGCTCCCACTCCTCGGCGGTGAGGTCCCGGAGCACCTCGCGCAGCGCGAGCCGCTGGTCGACGGTGTGCTGCCAGACCTCGTCGCGCTCCATGACGACCCCTCCCAGACCGTCAGACTCCCTGACCGATTAATGGTCAGATAGACTGACGACATTGTCAAGGAGGATCCATGGCCGACCCGCACCCCGCGGTGCTCATGTTCGTGGCGCAGCGGCACGTCGAGAAGCAGGTCCTCGAGCACCTGTGGGAGCGCGGGTACGACGACCTCACGCTCGCCCAGGGCCGGATCGCGGCGCGCCTCGGCGAGCACGGCTCCCGGCTCACCGAGCTGGCCGAGGCCGCCCAGGTCACCAAGCAGTCCGCGGGCTACCTCGTCGACCAGCTGGAGCGGGCCGGCTACGTCGAGCGCCGCCCGGACCCGACCGACGCCCGGGCCCGGCTCGTCTGCCTCAGCGACCGGGGTCGCGCGGTGCAGCAGGAGGCGCGCACCGTCGAGCGTCGCATCGCCCGCGAGTGGTCGCGCCACCTCGGGGCGGAGCGCTACCGCGAGCTGGGCGCCATGCTGGCGGAGCTGCGGGAGATCACCGACCCGTGGTGGGGCGGGCCGTCCTCCTGACCTCGTGGGCGATCAGCCGCGGAGGGCGGGCAGCACCTCGGCGGCGAAGGCATCGATGAACGGCGCCTGCTCCTGTCCGACGAAGTGGAGGTAGAGGTCGTCGAAGCCCAGCTCGGCGTACTCCGCCAGCCACTCCCGGTGCCGACCCAGGTCGGCGGAGACCCGGACGGCCTGCCGGACCGCGTCGATGCCGACGTGCTCGCCCATCAGGTCGAAGGCGGCGGGGAGCTCGGTGTCCCAGTTGACGGGCTCGCTGAAGACGTTGGTGCGCCACTGGTCGTGCGCGATGGCCTCGGCCTGCTCCTCGCTCGGGGCCCACGACAGGTGGACCTGGAGGGCGGCACGGCCCCGACCCCCGGCGTCCCGATAGGCAGCCAGCAGGTCCCTGAGGACCTCGACCGGCTGGTTGAGCGTCACGATCCCGTCCGCCCACGCGGCGACCCGCGCGGCCGAGGCGACCGACACGGCCGGCCCGACGAGCAAGGGCCGCTCCTCGGGGACCTCCCACAGGCGGGCCCGGTCGACGGTGACCAGCCCGTGGTGGGTGACCTCCTCGCCGTCGAGCATCCGGCCGATGACGTCCACGCACTCCTCGAGCCGGCGCGTGCGGCGCTCCTTGTCGGGCCACCGGTCACCGGTGACGTGCTCGTTCGACGCCTCGCCGCTGCCCAGGGCCACCCAGAACCGGCCCGGGAACATCTGGGCCAGGGTGGCGATCCGTTGCGCGTGCACCGCCGGGTGGTAGCGCTGGCCCGGCGCCGACACGCAGCCGAACGCGAGGTCCGTGGTGGCGAGCGCCGCACCCAGCCAGGACCAGGCGTAGCCCGCGTGTCCGTGCCGCGTGCTCCAAGGGGCGAAGTGGTCCGAGCACATGGCCATCTCGAAGCCGGCCCGCCCGGCCTGCTGGACGTCGACGAGGAGCTGGCGGGGCGAGATCTGCTCGTGGGAGGCATGGAAGCCGATGCGGGTCACGCTGTCTCCTTCGGTGGTCGACGTCGGTGGTCGACGTCAGTGGTCGACGTCAGTGGTCGATGCGACGGTCGCCCTCGGGGACGATCCGCCACCAGGCGTAGCCGTACGCCGGCAGCGTCGTCGAGACGCGTCCGCGCGGTCCCGCCTCGATGCGGGGAGCCGGACCGGTGGTGAGGAGGTCGACGAGACCGGTGCCGCGCGCCACCCCGGGCAGCTCGACGGTGATCTCCACCGGCTCGTCGGCGAAGTTGTGGAACGCGACCAGCGCCCACTCGTCCTTGCGGCACAGGTGCGCGAGCACCCGGTGGTCCGGGTGGTCGAGCACCTCCACCTGGGACCAGCCGATCTCCGGCGACTGCCGGTAGCGGGAGATGAGCCGCTGGATGAAGGACCACAGCGACTCCGGGTCGCCGCGCTGCTGGCCGACGTTGACCTGGTCGGGCCCGAAGGGCCCCTGCGTGACGGGTCGCACCAGCGCGCGCCGACGTGCGGTCGAGAAGCCGGCGTTGTCGTCGGGCTGCCACTGCATCGGAGTGCGGACGGCCAGCCTCCCCGGCACGTCGAGGTTCTCCCCCATGCCGATCTCCTCGCCGTAGAAGAGCACCGGGGTGCCCGGCAGCGAGAACATCAGCGAGTAGGCCATCCGGATTCGGCGCGCGTCCCCGCCCAGCATGGGGGGCAGGCGCCGACGCAGCCCCCGGTCGAAGAGCTGCATCTCCGGCTCCGGGCCGAAGGCGTCGAAGACCTCCTGGCGCTCGGCCTTGCTGAGCTTGTCGAGGGTGAGCTCGTCGTGGTTGCGCAGGAAGTTGGCCCACTGGCTGCCGACGTCGATCGGCGGACGCTCGCGCAACGCCGTGACCAGCGGCCGAACGTCGCCGCGGGCCAGTGAGAGGTAGGTCGCCTGCATCCCGATGAAGTCGAACTGCATGGACAGCTCGTCGGCGTCGCCGCTGCCGAAGAACTCGGCCATCTCCGGGTAGGGCAGGTTGACCTCGCCGAGGAACATCGCCGTCCCGTTGCGCCGCCCGGCGTAGGCCTTGAGGTTGCGCAGGTACTCGTGTGGGTCGAAGTGCGGGAACCTCCGCTCGCGCTTGGGCAGCTGGTCCTCGGCGAAGAGGAAGGGGACGGCGTCGATGCGGAAGCCGTCGACGCCGAGCTGGAGCCAGAAGCCCATCGTGCGCATCACCTCGTCGCGCACCGCCGGGTTGGCCAGGTTGAGGTCGGGCTGGGTCCGGTAGAAGTTGTGGAGGTACCACTGGCCCGACGCCGTGTCCTTCTCCCAGATGGCGTCCTCCTTGTCCGGGAAGACCACCTGCTTGCTGGTGTCGGGCGGGGTCGAGGAGCGCCAGACGTACCAGTCCCGGTACGTCGAGTCCTCGCTGCGGACCGCGTCCTTCCACCACGGGTGCCGGTCCGAGGTGTGGTTCATGACGAAGTCGACGACGACCCGGATGCCCCGCGAGTGGCAGGTCTGCACCAGCTCGACGAAGTCGCCGGCGCTCCCGAGCCTGCGGTCGACGCCGTAGAAGTCGGTGATGTCGTAGCCGTCGTCACGATCGGCCGTCGGGTAGAAGGGCATCAACCACAGGCAGGTCACCCCGAGGTCCGCGAGGTAGTCGACGCGGTGGATCATCCCGCGCAGGTCGCCTTGCCCGTCGCCGTCGAGGTCGAGGAAGGTCTGGACGTCCGCGCAGTACAGGACGGCGTTCTTCCACCACAGGTCTGCGGTGTCGGTGAGGTTCACCCGGGTCTCCTCGCGTCGCGGGCCATGGCCGTGCCCGTGGGGCACCACATCACCAAAGGAGCCTGCGACGCACAAGGGGCGCGCATCATGGGTCCGTGACCGCGACCGCACCACGCTGGGTGCTGCACGTCGACATGGACCAGTTCCTGGTCGCCGTCGAGCTGCTGCGCCGGCCCGAGCTGGTGGGCCTGCCGGTGATCGTCGGCGGGCGCGGCGACCCGACCGAGCGCGCGGTGGTGTCCACCGCGTCGTACGAGGCCCGCGAGCACGGGGTGCGGTCGGGCATGCCGCTGCGCGTCGCGGCGCGCCGGTCCCCCGGGGCGGTGCTGCTGCCGGTCGACCGGCCGGTCTACGAGGCCGCGTCGGCACGCGTCATGCAGACGCTCCGCGACCTCCCGGGTGCCGTGGTCGAGGTGCTCGGCTGGGACGAGGCCTTCGTCGGCGTTCACACCGACGACCCGGAGGCGACCGCCCGGGAAGTCCAGGGGGCCGTCCTCGCCGCCACCGACCTGTGGTGCTCGGTCGGCATCGGCGACACCCTGGTCCGGGCCAAGACCGCGACCGACTTCGGCAAGCCCCGAGGCACCTTCCGCCTCACCCGCGACACCTGGCTCGAGGTGATGGGCGAGCGACCGACGACCGCGCTGTGGGGCGTCGGCCCCCGGATCTCCGCACGGCTGGCCGGCCTCGGCATCCACACCGTCGCCGAGCTGGCGCGCGCCCCGGAGGACGTGCTGGTCGCCGAGCTGGGCCCGGCCGGCGGCGGTCACGTCGGTCGGCTCGGTCGCGGCGGAGGGCGCGCCTGGCCGGACGACACCCCCTGGGTGGCCCGCGCGCACGGCCACGAGACGACGTACCAGCGCGACCTCGACCCGGCCGAGGTCCCGGACGCGCTCCGGGCGCTCGCCGAGCAGGTGGTCCTCGACCTGCGCCGCGAGGAGCGCGCGGCGATGCGGGTCCACCTCAAGGTGCGGGTGAAGCCCTTCTTCACCTTCACCAAGGTGCGCAAGCTGGCCGTCCCGACGTACGACGCCGACGTCCTCTCGCGCACCGCCCATGAGCTCTACCTCGCCCTCGACGACGACCGGCCGGTGCGCCTGCTCGGCATCCGCGGCGAGATGGAGCCGCCCGCCGGCGGCTACTGACTCGGACGTTTGAAGTCCCCTCCTGCGAGGAACCGTCCCTCCGCGAGCGCCACCGAGGGCTCCGACCGACAGCCCAAGGGGGAAAGGACCTCACCATGACCGAGTCTTCCGACCAGTGGGTCGAGCAGCTGCGCGGCGAGAGCATCCGGCAGCTCGAGGCGATCCAGCAGATGCAGGACGAGCTGGCCCAGGTGTACGGCGAGGCCGAGGCCGCCCGCGGCCTGGTCAGTGTCCGCGTGACGCCCGCCGGCATGCCGACCCGGCTGCACCTCGACGCGGAGGCGACGCGACTGCCGCCCGACGAGCTGGCGGACCACATCATGGCGGCCATCGGCGACGCCACCGTCCAGGCCTCGCAGCGGATGCAGGCGGTCGTGGGCCAGGTCGTCCCGGCCGACGAGCTCGACGCGATGATGCGCGGGACGGTCTCCGAGGCCGACCGGACCAGCGTCCGCGAGCAGCTCGACGCCCTCCGTGCGGAGGTGCGGTGATGTCCGAGCTCTACGTCGAGTACGCCGTCATGGACGGCGCCACCGAGCACCAGCACTCCGTCAAGGACATGGTCCAGGACGTCGAGCAGACCCGGGCCGGGGCGACCATCCCGGCCGGTGCGCTCGGCAAGATCCTGCCGTCGGAGGAGATCGAGTCGGGCTTCCAGGACGCCACCGACGAGACCCGCGAGATCCTCGCCGACGCGGTCGCCTCCTGCGCGGCCCTGGCCGACGGGGTGGAGCTGGTCAAGAAGCTGTTCATCGCCACCGACGAGAACGTCGCGGAGCGGTTCACCGCCATGCTGGGAAGTGCCTGATGAGCGACAACGCGTCCAAGACCGAGGAGTGGATGTCGGGATTCCTCGACGCGATCTACTCCATCATGAAGCCGCTGCTCAACCCGCTGGTCGACAAGTGGGACTCCGTCACCGGCGACGCCCAGGCCGTCTACGACACCTCGGGAAAGTGGAAGGGGATGGCCGAGAGCATGCGCGCCATCTCTCAGTACGAGGTCGACGCCGCCGACCTGACGAGCGACGGGTGGCGGGGCCTCTCGGGCGAGTCCTACCGCGCGGCGGTCGCCGAGCTCGCCGACTACATGGACCAGATCGCCGGCCAGATGGACGGGGTGAGCGGGTTCCTCGACCAGGCGGCCGAGGAGGTCCACAACGCCGAGCAGCTGTGCCAGCAGCTGGTCTACGAGCTCGTCGAGTGGGCCGCGATCAGCCTGGCGGTGAGCGCGGCCGGCGCCGTCTTCACCTTCGGCGCCTCGGCAGCGGCCGGGGCCGCGGCGGCGGCCGCCAAGGCGGGGGTCACCGGGGCCAAGATCGCCAACCTGCTCCGCAAGGTCGCGGCCGCCCTCAAGAAGGTCGCCGCCGCCATCAAGGCCTACAAGGCGTGGCTCAAGACCCTCAGCTTCAAGCAGAAGTTCCTCTTCAAGGCCGCCGTCGAGAAGCCCATCGTGCGGGCCATCACCCAGCTCGACGGCGACTACAAGGGACCGCTCTACGGCCTGGGCAACATCAAGTACAACTACGGCAACGACGCGCCGTCGTTCCCGGGAGCACCCACGGTGCCCTCCACGGGCTGACGCGCGGCCCCAACGATCAGGGGCGGCCGGGTCAGGGACGGTCCCGGTCGCCTCGCCCGCGCAGCCTGCCCACCAGCGACCACGCGACCGACAGCACCATCCAGGCGAAGACCAGCGCGGCGCCGACGATGGCACCCACCACCGCTCCCGCACCGCCGTCGACGAGGTAGCCGATCACGCCCGCCGGCACCATGACGGCGAGGAACACCGCGGCGTACCGCGCCTCGTCGGCCAGGTCGCCGAGCGCGCTGCGTCCCCAGAAGCCCATGTCCTCGCGGAGTCCCGGCTCCCCTGACTCCCGTCCCGATCCGTCGGTCATGGGCCGACCCTAGCGGGCCCGGACGGGGTGCCGGTCCACGTGTGCAGCGCTCACTCCTGCTCGTGGATGGGGTGCTTGGGGAGCTTCTTGACCTTCTGCCGGCGCTTGCGGCGCTCGGGGATCATCGAGCGCATTTCCTCGAGTCGCCCGAAGCACAGCAACCGGTCCTCGGGCTCGAGCACGTGGCTGGCCCGCGGGTTGGGGATCACCGACGTGCCGCGGTGCAGGGTCAGCACCGAGATGTCCTTCTCGGCCAGGCCCGACTCGCCGAGGGGCTTGCCGACGAGGTCGGCGTCACCGTGGACGAGCAGCTCCGCGACGCCGTACCCGGTCGAGACGCTGAGCCGCTGGCGCACGTCGATCTGCGGGAACGCGACCTGGTTGTCGATGTAGTCGATGATCGCGCCGGCGACGTCGAGCTTGGTCGCGGTCTCGATGCCCTCGAGGCCGGGAGAGGAGTTGACCTCCATCACCTGGGGGCCGTCGTTGCTCTCGAGCATGTCGACGCCGGCGACCTTGAGGCCCATGATCTGCGCGGAGCGGACGGCCGCCTCCTCGAAGGCCGGGTCGAGGTCGACCGGCTCGACGGACCCGCCGCGGTGGACGTTGGAGCGGAACTCGTCGCCCTGCGCGACGCGCCGCATCGCCGCGACCACGCGGTCGCCGACCACGAGGGCCCGGATGTCGCGGCCCTTGCTCTCCTTGACGAAGCGCTGGATGAGGACGTTCTGCTTGGTGCTCTGCAGCGTCTCGATGATCGCCTCGGCGACCTTGATGTCGGGGGCCAGGATCACGCCGATGCCCTGGGTGCCCTCGAGCAGCTTGATGACGACCGGGGCGCCACCCACGCGCTCGATCGCGGGGATCACGTCGGCGCGGTCGCGCACGAACGTCGTCGCCGGCATCCCGATGCCGTGCTTGGACAGGATCTGGGTCGCGCGCAGCTTGTCGCGCGAGTTGGAGATGCCGTACGCCGTGTTGGGCGTGTAGACGTCCATCTGCTCGAACTGGCGCACCACCGCGGTGCCGAAGTAGGTGATCGAGTTGCCGATGCGCGGCAGCACCGCGTCGTAGTCGGACAGCTGCCGGCCGCGGAACTGGAGGTCCGGCTCCTTGCCCGACAGGTCGATGCCGAAGCGCAGGGTGTTGAGGACCTTGACCTCGTGCCCGCGGTCGAGGGCGGCCGTGCGCAGGCGCTGGGTGCTGTACGCCCGTGGGGCGCGGGACAGGATCGCGAGCTTCACTCTTCCACCTGAATGGGATGGGGGCCTGATTGGATGGGGGGCGTGGCCGACACCCATCCAACCACCGTCGCCGGCTGGCGCGAGTGGGTCACCCTCCCCGACGCGGGGGTGGAGTGGATCAAGGCGAAGCTCGACACCGGGGCGCGCTCCTCGTCCGTGCACGCCTTCGACGTCTCGGAGTTCTCCCGCGACGGCGAGCCGTGGGTGCGGTTCTCCCTGCGGCCGTGGCAGCGCTCGGAGGAGGACACCGTCCGGCACGAGTGCCCGGTGCACGACCGGAGGCTGGTCCGCAGCTCGTCGGGGCACTCCGAGGAGCGGTACGTCGTGCTGATGGCGCTGCGCCTGCTCGACCGGACCGTCACCGCGGAGGTCACGCTCAGCAGCCGCGACGAGATGGGCTTCCGGATGCTGGTCGGGCGGGAGGCGCTGCGCCAAGGGTTCCTCGTCGACTCCGGCCGCTCCTACCTCGGCGGCCGGCCGAGGCGCGCCGTACGCCGCCGCAACCGGGGCGTGTAGTCGCCCCACCGGCGACGCCCCCCGACGACGCCCCCCGACGACGCTCAGCCGACGACGCCGATGTGCGCCCTGTGGTGGGCCGGGGTCTCGATCTCGTCGACGATGGCGGCCGCGAAGTCCTCGCCGGAGACCCTGGACCCTCCCTCGTCGTCGAACAGCGCGACCTCACCGCCGACCCGGTAGGAGTCGGTCCGCTCGCCCGGGACCCACGCGCCGTACTCGCCGGCCGGGCTGACGAAGACCCAGTCCAGGTCCGCCGGTGCACGGTCGACCAGCATCACCCGGGTGGCCTCGCCCTCGAGCGCCTCGTCGAGGTACTCGGCGGGGATCTCGCCCTCGACGAAACGTGGGGCCTCGGGCGCGGGGCGGAGCGAGCTGAAGCCTCCGACCTGGACGTAGCGCGCGCCCGCCGCGGCGGCCTGACGGGCGAGGTCGGCGTACACCTCGACGAGGCGACCGGCCATGTCGCCGCGCGGTGACAGGGCCGCGACCACCGCGTCCGCGCCGGGGACGACGCGGGCCGCGACCTCCTCGGCCGGTCCGGTCTCGTAGCGGACGCCGGGCACGGGGTCCCGGGGCGCGGAGCGGCTGACCGCCACGACCTCGAAACCGCGGGCGAGGGCCTCGCGGACGACGTTCGCGCCGGTGTAGCCGGTGCCTCCGAAGACGACGACTGTGGTCATGGGGGACTCCTCGATGATCGGGACGACGGTCACCTGCGACAACACCGTGGAGGCGCCACGTCATCCCCGGACCACGTCATCCCCGCAGCGCCGCGCACCGGGCCGTCGGGGCCGTGACGGCCGTCGACGCCTCACAGGGACCTCACAAGGTCAGGCCACGTCCCGGACAGGTCCGCTCACCACGATCGCTCCCACGGGCCGCCGACGCGGCACCCCACGCACGCACCCCCTCCCGAGAGGCACGACCCTGATGCGACTCCCCCGGCTCCGAGAGGCCGCGGCCCTCACCGCGGCCACCGTCCTGCTGGCCGGCTGCGGCACCTCCGTGTCCGCCGGCACTGCCGGCGACACGACCAGCAGCAGCACCTCGTCCGCCTCCTCGTCGACGGCGGCCGACGCCACCACGGTGGCCGAGGCACTGGCCGACGACCTCGAGGTCGAGACCGGCGACACGGCGTACGACGAGGACGACACCGTCGACGTGGCCCTGTCCGGGACGTCGGCCTCGGCCGACAGCGACGCGGTCACCAGCGAGGACGGCACCGTCACCATCACCGCGGCCGGCACCTACCGGCTGAGCGGCGAGCTCGACGGACAGGTCGTCGTCGAGAGCACCGGGGACGGCGTCGTACGTCTCGTCCTCGACGACGCGACCATCACGTCCTCGACCACGGCCGCGATCGACGTCGTGGACGCCACGTCCGTGGTGGTGGTGCTCGCCGACGGCAGCGACAACGCGCTCGCCGATGCGGCGACGTACGCGGACACCTCCGACGAGGCGCCCACCGGTGCCCTGTACTCCACCGCCGACCTCACCATCGGCGGCTCCGGGTCGCTGAGCGTGACCGGCAACGCCAACAACGGCATCGTCGGCAAGGACGGCCTGGTCATCAACGGGGGCACCATCGAGGTCACCTCCGTCGACGACGGGATCATCGGCAAGGACTACCTCGTCGTCGCGGGCGGCGACGTCACCGTCGACGCGGTCGACGACGCGATCAAGTCCGACAACACCACCGACGCCGGCGCGGGCTTCGTGCTGGTCTCCGGCGGCACGGTCCAGGTCACCTCGCAGGACGACGGCATCAAGGGCGTCCAGGTGCTCGTCTCCGGCGGGACGATCGACGTCGCGGAGTCGACCGAGGCGATGGAGGGCTCCCTCGTCATCCTCGACGAGGGCGACCTCGAGCTGCACTCGGCCGACGACGGGGTCAACGTCGCCACGTCCGACAGCACCAGCTCCGACGACAGCGCCACCACGGACGGCGCCGGCGGCCCCGGCGGCGGCGCGATGGCGGCCGACGACTCCCTGCACCTCGTCGTCAACGGCGGCACCCTCGAGGTGTGGTCGAGCGGTGACGGGCTCGACTCCAACGGCGACGCGGTCATCACCGGCGGCGACATCACGGTCTACGGTCCGACCACCGACGGCAACGGCGCCCTGGACGTCAACGGGACCTTCGAGGTCACCGGCGGCACCCTCGTCGCGACCGGCAGCTCCGGGATGATGGTCGCCCCGTCGACCGACTCGGCACAGGGCTGGATCGCCACCGCCCTGCCCAGCACCGTCACCGCCGGGTCCGAGGTCGTCGTCACCGACGCCGACGGCGCCGAGGTCGCGGCGTACACGATCGCCAAGGACTTCGCCTCGGTCGTCTACTCCTCCGCCGCCGTCGAGCAGGGCGCGACCTACACGGTCACCGTCGACGGCACCGACACCACCGTCACCACCGTCACGGCCGGCGACGCGCCGGCCGGCGGCATGGGCGGTCCGATGGGCGGCTGAGCCCGCCCCCCTTGCCCGGCACCCGCCCAGCACCTCCACCCCGTACTCCCACACCTCACCTCACCTCGAGAAGGACACCTGATGAACGCACAGCACGACGACACCACGACCCCGGCCTCTGCCCCGACCCCTGCACCGGAGCCGCCGGCCGCCGCGGACGGGGCGACGTACGACGACACCACCACCCACCCGGCGCGTCGCGGCTGGCGCAGCCGGCTCCCGCGCGGTCGCAGCGCCGTCGTGGTCGGCGCCGCGGCGGCCGTGCTCGCCGTGGGCGGGGTCGGCTTCGGCGCGGGGTACGCCGTCGGGGACCACGGGGCCTCGGTCGACCAGGCTACCACCCAGCAGGTCCCCGGCTTCGACCGGGACGGGGACGGCTTCGGCGGCCCCCCGGACGGGCGGATCGGTGGCCCGATGGACGGCAGCCAGCTCGGCGGCCAGGCCGACGGCGACTCCGGGACCACCGGCCAGGCACCCGACTTCGACGGGGACGGCCAGCCCGACAGCAGCGGCACCGACTCCGGCAGCACCGACTCGAATGGCACCGACTTGAGCGGGACGACCGGTCAGCAGAGCTGACCCACATCCCCCGGCCTGCTCTGCCACGCCGGACCCCTCGACCAGCCCACCCCGGCCGCGCCTCCCCCGCGCCGGCCGGGGTGGGTCCCGTCCGGTGCACCGTGACCCCAACGGATAGCGTCTGCGCATGCGACGACGAGGGGACGGCTGATGGCCCGCGAGTCGTTCGCGATCGGCGCGGTACGCGTGCGTGCGGGCACGATCCGCAACCTCGAGCTGCCGATCACCCGGCTCGTCACCGGCGCCGACGTGAGCCTGCCGGTGCGCGTGGTGCACGGCCGCGAGGACGGCCCCACCATGTGGATCAGCGCCGCGATCCACGGCGACGAGGTGGTCGGCGTCGAGGTGATCCGCCAGGTGCTGGCGGGGCTGGACCCCAAGCAGGTGCGGGGCACGGTCGTGGCGCTGCCGATGGTCAACGTGCTGGGCTTCATGAACGGCGACCGCTACCTGCCCGACCGCCGCGACCTCAACCGGTCCTTCCCCGGCTCGGCCCGCGGGTCCCTGGCCAGCCGGATCGCCCACCTCGTGATGACCGAGGTCGTCGCCAAGTGCTCGGTGGGCCTCGACCTGCACACCGGGTCGGACCGCCGCTCCAACCTGCCGCAGATCCGTGCGGACCTCGACGACGGCTTCACCCGCGACCTGGCGGCGGCCTTCGGGGCACCCGTGATGCTGCACGCCCGCATCCGCGACGGCTCCCTGCGGCACGCCGCACGCGAGCGTGGCGCCACGGTGCTGCTCTACGAGGCGGGCGAGAGCCTGCGGATGGATGCCTACGCGATCGACGCGGGCGTGCTCGGCGTACGTCGCGTGCTCGCCGCGCTCGGCATGGTCGACGGTGTCGACGACGCCCCGCCCGCCGCCAGCGTCGAGTGCCGGGCCAGTGGGTGGGTGCGTGCCCGCCGCACGGGCATCCTCGACCTCGACGCGAACCTCGGCCAGGACGTCACCGAGGGCGAACGGCTCGGCGCCCTGGTCGACGCCTTCGGCAAGACGCTGCGACTGGTGCACGCCAACCGCACGGGAGTCGTCATCGGCCGCACCGAGCAGGCGCTGGTCAACTCGGGTGACGCCCTCGTGCACATCGCCTCTGCCGACTGAGCCTGTGTCGCGCCGCACGCCCGACCGGGGGCTCACGTGACCGGCAATCGGTGCTCCCGGGAGCGAGCGCCGACCAGCGACTCCAGGGGCTCGCGGACCTGTCCGTCCATCCCGGTCGCCTCGGACGTGGCGCCGCGCAGCGGCTTCGTGACCACCGTGGCAACCACCTGCCTCTCCGCACGCTCCACGACCTTGCGCCGGACAGTGGAGAGCCCCTCCACCCACGCACGGTAGGCGTCGACACGGGCCCGGATGCGCTGCAGCACGGCGGCCAGGCGCCGCACCAGGGCCGCGATCCGCGAGCCGGTCACCGCCGCCTTGGCTGCGGCCGCCACGGCTCCCGCGACCGTGGACGCCCCCAGGGTCACCAGTCCCGTCACGGCCGACACCGCGAGGGTGAGGGCCGCCCACTCCAGCAGCTCCCGGACCAGCTCGCGCACCAGCCGCTCGGTCTCGTGCACTGCCGTCGCGGCCTCCTCGAGGCAGGCGCCGATGTCGGCCGACCGCTCGCCCAGAGCCTCGAGGCCGACGCCGACCTCGGTGCCGGCCTGCGCCCAGCTGCGCTGGGCCAGGCCGACCCACGCACCCTCCGTGTCGCCGACGGCGCGGTGCTGGCGGTGCGCGATGTCGTCGAGGTGCTCGCCCACCCCGCGCCAGCGCTCGGCGGCCTCCCGGACCGCGTCGTGGTCGCCGACCAGGGCGTCCCACTGCTCGAGCAGCGGCCGGACCACGGGCCGGATGACGGCCTGGACCTCGGCCGGCAGGCTGCCGAGAAGGGTGACCGACTCCAGACGGGTGGGCGTCAGGGCGATCCCGCTCATGCGACGAGCCCGCCGAGCGACTCGAAGCGTCCCGCCACGTCCTCGTCGACCAGCCGCACGTCGTTGCGGAAGGCCCGCAGGGTCTGGTGGAGGTCCTGGCACCGGTGCGCCCGGTCCCACAGCCGACCACGGATGGCCTCGCCCGCGCTTCCGACCGCGGCGAGGAGCTCCTCGCTCGGCAGGATCCGGCCGAGTGCGGCCGGCGGCAGGGCCGCGTCCCGGCGTTCGTCCTGGAGCCGGATCAGCTCGTTGCGCACCGCGCGCTCCTCGGCGGCGGCGCGGGTGAGGGCGTCGTACTCCACCCGCATCAGGCCACCGGACGTCTGCTCGCTGCTGGGCCACATCTCGTGCTCCTCACTCCTGTCGGTGGGACCACGCTGCCCGGAGCCACCGACGCAGGCACGGGCGAGCCCGCCGCCTGTGGAGGGGGCGAACCGTGCGCCGGGCTGTGGATGCCACGTGGCTCGGGTCGGACCCTCGCGACGGCTCCTAGGCTGGCGCCATGACCACTGACGTGACCCTGTCCGGTGACCGCTTCGAGATCGCCGTCGACGGCACCCGCGCGGGCCTGACGCAGTTCGTCGACAGCGGCGGGCAGCGCATCTTCTTCCACACCGAGGTCGGTGAGGAGTACGCCGGCCAGGGCCTGGCCGGCACGCTCGTCACCCGGGCCCTCGACGCCACCCGGGAGGCCGGGCTCCGCGTCGTACCGGTGTGCCCCTACGTCAAGCGCTTCGTCGGCTCGCACGAGGAGTACGCCGACATCGTCGACGCGGTGACCGCGGACGCCCTCGCCACCGTCCGGGCCGGCCAGGCCGGCTGAGGCGTCAGGACGGCTGCTGCTCCGGACCTCTCCGCGGGTAGTTGGGGACGTTCTGGTAGCTCGATCCGGGTTGCGACCCACCAGATCGTCCCAAACTACGGCGGGATGGGGCGGCGGGATGGGGCGGCGGAACGGGGCGCGGACTCCTGAGTCAGCGGGTCCAGTCGTCCGGCGGGTCCTCGCCGGTGACCCCGTCGACCGACTCACGGAGCAGGTCGGCGTGCCCGGTGTGCCGGCCGTACTCCTCGAGGTGGTCGAAGAGCAGCCGACGGAGGCTGGCGTGGTTGCCGTTGCCGTCGTCGACGTGGCACACGAAGTCGAGCCCGCCCTCGTCGAGGGCGTCGGCGATGCGGATGTCGGCCCGCTCGATCGCCTCGTCGTACAGGCGGTAGAGCTCCTCGGGCGCGAAGCCGGCAGCGCTGGTGAACTCCCACTCGTCGGTGCCGTCGTGGCCCAGCGAGCGCCACGGCTCGACCAGCTCCTCGCCGCGCAGCTTGGTGGTGAACATGTAGTCCTCCACCATCGCGAGGTGCAGCAGCAGCCCGCCGAGCGTGAGGGTCGAGGGGCCCAGCGTGGCGGAGAGCCCGGCCGCGTCGAGGTGGCCGGTCTTCCAGCGGAACGTCGCCCGCATCCGGGTGATCGCACCCAGCAGGTGCTCGGTCTCGGTGCCCGCGACGGGCGGTTCCCAGGGCGGCGGGGTCCATCCGGAGGTGTAGGAGGTCGTCATGGCGACCACGCTAGGACCACATCCGGACGGATCGCGTCCGCTGCTCGTGCGATCCTGCGGGGGTGGACGACACGAACCCCGCCGCGCGGGCGCTGCTGGCCCTCGACCTGATCCAGTCCAGCCCGGGCATCGGCGCCGTCGAGCTCGGGGAGCGCCTCGGCGTCTCCGACCGCGCCGCGCGCCGCTACGTCGCGGTGCTCCGGGCCGCGGGCATCGACATCGACAGCAGCCGGGGACAGTACGGCGGCTACCGGGTGGCCCGCGCCCTGCGACTGCCGCCGCTGCGCTTCAGCGCCGCCGAGGCGCTCGGGCTGGTGATGGCCGCGCTCGACGGGCACCACCCCGCCAGCGACCCGACCGACGTGGTCGGCTCCGCGCTGGGCAAGCTCATCGCCGCGCTCCCGGACACCGTCGCCGCCCAGGCGGAGGCCGTACGCCGCACGGCCGCCGCGGTCCCGGACCGCTCCGCCGCACGCCCCGACCCGGCCGCCATCACCACGCTCGTGCGAGCCGCCTCGACCAGCCGGCAGGTGTCCTTGGGCTACCGCTCGGAGGCGGGCCGCGAGTGGGAGAGCGTCGTCGACCCCTGGGCGATCGTGGTCCGCCACGGCCGGTGGTACCTGCTGTGCTGGTCGCAGCACGCGGACGCGACCCGGGCCTACCGGATCGACCGGGTCACCTCCGTGCGCGTCCTCGACGCCGGCTTCCGACCGCCGGTCGACCTCGACCCGGTCGCCGCCCTCGAGGAGCACCTGGCCGTGGGTTGGGACCACCCGGTCGAGGTGGTCATCGAGGCACCCCTCGACCGGGTCGCGTGGCTCCCCCGCCGCCTCGGCCGGCTGGAGGAGGTCGACGAGCAGACCACCCGGCTGACGGGCAGCACGAGCAACCCGGCGTCGTACGCCGAAGGGCTGGCGCTGCTGCCCGTCCCCTTCCGGGTGGTCGCGGGCGACGAGGTCCGCGAGGCCGTGCGCGAGCTCGGCCGGCGGCTGCTCGCCGCCGGCTGAGCGCTCGTCAGGCCGCGCCCGGCACGTCGGCGTTGAGGGCGTCGGCCAGCCGGCGTACGGCGCGGGCCTGGGCCCGGCGGGTCTCGTCACCACCGGCGCTGCGCTGCAGCGAGCGGGCCAGGAGCTCGGCGGCGTAGGCGTTGCCGGGGTCGCGGTCCAGCAGGTCGCGGGCCACCTCGGCGGCCCGGCGCGACTGCGCGGAGTGGAAGTAGCTGCGGGCGAGCAGCTCGCGGGCCCCTGCCAGGTCCCGCTCGTCGGGGTACGTGTCGACGAGGCGCTGCAGCACGGCGGCGGCGCCGTAGTAGTCGCGCTGCTCGAAGAGGCCCTCGGCCCGGCGGAAGGCGTCGTACGGCGCGAGGAGCTGCGGGATGCGGATCATGGATTCCCTCCTGTGGGGTGTGGACACCCGGGTGAACCACATACCCCCAAGGGGTATTCCTAGCGCGAGACCAGCAGAGCGAGCAGGCCCAGGGCGGGGAGCAGCCCCTGGGTCAGCGCGGCCCGCGCCTTGGACTCGTCGCTCAGCACCAGGACCAGCGCGGCGGCGACCATCGAGCCGGCGGACATCACGGCCAGCGCGAGCCCGACGTCGTCGTGGCCCGCGGCGAGGAAGCCGACCGCGGCGAAGGCACCGACGGCCAGGAAGAGGTTGTAGAAGCCCTGGTTGTAGGCCAGGGGCCGGGTCACCTCCGCCTGCTCGACGGTGGTGCCGAACGTGCGCCGGGTGCTGTCCGCGGTCCACGCGAAGGACTCCAGCCAGAAGATGTAGACGTGGAGCGCTCCGGCGAGCGCGAGCAGCACCCAGGCGACGTAGGTCATGGCCGGAGCATAGGCCCGGCCTCAGGGATCGGAGCGGCGTCAGGGCTCGATGTGGAGCGCCCCCGCCTCGGGGCCTTCCTCGCTGCCGGGATCGATCGCGTTGCCACCGAGCACGTCCTCGTCCGCGGGGACGGCGTCCGGGTCGTCACCGCCGACCGTGTCGACGGCGTCCGGGTCGTGGTAGCCGGCGTCGGGGTCCGGCTCCTCCTGGCGAAGGCGCTGGGAGATCGTCTCGTCCCCCTCGATGAACTCGGCCCCGCGGGGCTGGCGGTCCGGCGGGCTCCACGGCTCGTCGTCGCCCGCAGTCGGGTCCTCCAGGTTGATCTCGGCGTCGGCCTGCTCGGCCTGGTCCAGCTGGGTCTCGCCCCAGTCACCTTCGCTCTTGTGGCTCATGCCTCCACTGTGTCCGGTGGCACCGGTGCGGACAAGGGCGGTCCACCCGGGGGTGCGAGGCCAGGATCAGTCGTCGTCCTCGACGGACTCCTCGGCAGGCTGCTCGCCCACCCGATCGCCCGGCTGCTCGACCCCGTCGGCGACCTCGTCGGCGCCGACCCCCGACTCGTGGGCGCTGGAGTCCACGGCGTCCGTGTCGACGGCGTCGCCCACGGTCGCGTTGCCCTCGGGCTCGGCGTCGAGGGCCGCCCGGCGGTCCGACTCGTCGACGCGCTCGCCGGCACCGGGGAACGACGAGGCGGGGCTGCCGTCGGCGTCGCTCGCGTCGGGGTCGTTCCAGTCGTCGCCGGAGTCGCTGCCGGTGGTGCCGTCGGGGGAGGTGTCCATGCCGGCGACCCTACGCGCGGGCCGACGGGAGCAGGCTCACCCCAGCGGCTGGTAGTCGAGCTCGAGGAAGTCCGCGACCTCGGGGACCCAGCGCTGCGCGACGAACGCGGTGTGGACCGGGTGCTCGTTGTAGGAGTCGTACGCCGCCCGGTCGGCGAACTCCATCGAGAAGCCGAACGTGAAGTCGTTCTTGCTGCTCGTCTGGCGCAGCTGCTCGAAGCGCTGGACACCCGGGATCGCGGCCAGGGCGGCACCCGCGTCCAGGAACTCCTGCTCCGCGGTCGAGCCGGACGGGTGGACGAGGCGGAAGCTGACGGTGTGGCGGATCACCCGCCGACCCTAGCCGCCGGCGCGCCCGACCGTCCGGGCCAGACGCTCCTCGAGCCCGTCGAGGACGAGGTCCAACCCGTAGTCGAACTCGTCGGCGTACGCATAGGTGCCGCCGACCACCTGCTCGGTCATCATCTCGACGAGGTGCGGGTAGTCCTCGGCGGCGAGCCCGAGGCCGGTGGCGAAGGCCTCGGCGTCCTCCCCGGCCCCCATCGGCAGGTTGAGCTCGGTGAGCACGAAGCCGTAGACGTAGGCGTCCAGCACCGAGAAGGCGTGGGCGGCCAGCACCACCGGGAAGCCCGCGCCGCGCAGGCAGCCGATGACCGCGTCGTGGTGGTGCAGGAGCGCCGGCCCCGGGTGGCGGCGCGACTCGAGCAGCCCCAACGCCCAGGGGTGCGCGAGGAGCACGGCCCGCGCCGACGCGGCCCGGACCGCCATCGCGTCCCGCCAGGACTCGTCGGGCCCGGGCAGCGTGATGCGCGCGAACGCCCAGTCGGCCAGGGCGTCGAGCAGCTCCTCCTTGCCCGCGATGTGGTGGTACAGCGACATCGCCTCCGCCCCGACCTGGCGCCCGACGTTGCGCATGCTCACCGCGGTGAGCCCGCCCACGTCGGCCACCGCCACGGCCGCGTCGACGATGCCGTCGCGGGTGAGCGAGGGTCGCACCGGCATGCCACCTCCGCGATTCGGGTCGTTGCCAACTTACACCCGTAAGGCTACAGTCCCGTTCAGACTTACAGGCGTAAGGGAGCAGACATGAGAGCAGCAGTCGTCCACGAGTACGGCGCACCGGACGTCGCCCGGGTCGTCGAGGTCGACACCCCCACCCCCGGCGCGAAGGACGTCCTCGTCCGCGTGCACGCGGCCGCCGTCACCTCGGCGGACGCGCGGATCCGGGGCGCTCGCTTCCCCCGCGGCTTCGCCCCCTTCGCGCGACTCGCCTTCGGGCTCCGCCGCCCGGGGCGACCCGTCCTCGGCGGCACGTTCTCCGGCGTCGTCGAGGCGGTGGGCGACCGGGTCACGGGCGTGTCGGTGGGCGACGCCGTCGTCGGCACCACGGGCCTGCGGATGGGCACGCACGCCGAGCTGGTCGTCGTACCCGCGTCGCGGGTGGTCCCCAAGCCCGCGGGCGTGAGCCACGACGACGCGGCGGGCGTGCTCTTCGGCGGTCAGACCGCGCTGTTCTTCCTGCGCGACAAGGCCACGGTCGGGCCGGGCACGCGGGTGCTCGTCAACGGGGCCTCGGGAGCCATCGGCACCAGCGCGGTCCAGCTGGCGAAGCACCTCGGCGCCACCGTCACCGGCGTCACCAGCGGGGCCAACGCCGACCTGGTCCGCGGCCTGGGTGCCGACCACGTCGTCGACCACACGACGACCGACCTCGCGTCGCTGCCCGAGCGGTACGACGTCGTGCTCGACACCGTCGGCAACGTCTCACCCGCCTCGGGTCGCCGCCTGCTGGCCGACGGCGGCGTCCTGCTGCTCGCCGTCGCCGACCTCGGCGAGATGCTGCGCGCCCGGGGAGACGTGAAGGCCGGGACCGCCCCCGAGCGGCCCGAGGACGCCCGCGAGCTGCTGGCCCTCGTCGCGTCGGGTGCCCTGCGGGTCGTGATCGACGCAGCCCTCCCGCTCGACGACGTCGCCGTCGCGCACGCGCGCGTCGACTCCGGGCACAAGGTCGGCAACGTCGTCGTCCACCCCTGAGGCGTCCGACGGAGGCGTCGGCTCAGCCCAGTCCGGCGGCCTCCTCGAGCCACGCCCAGGCCCGCGCCCGGTCGGCCTCGCCGGCGCGGGTCGTGGGCACGATGTGGGCCAGACGCCGGACCCGGTCGTGCCAGAAGCGGCCGGTGGCGGGCGGCGGCTCCGTGCCGACGAGCCAGACGCTGGTGTCGGCGCCCTGGGCGTCGTCGCGCAGCACCGGCCGGGTGATCGAGCGGAAGCGCGGCAGGGACTCCTTCACGCCCGGGGTGTCGGCCCACCCGGGGTGCATCGCCGCGGCGGTGATCCCGCCCAGGGACCAGCGGTCGGCGAGCAGCGGGAGCATCTCGACCTGCATCCGCTTGGAGCGGGCGTAGGCGGTGGTCGGCGAGTAGGTGCCTCGGCGGTACGCCGGGTCGTCGGCGCGCAGCGCCTGGCCGTACATCCCGCCGCTGCTCACCAGCACCACGCGGCCGCCCTCGAGCTGCGGGCGCAGCGCCTCGGTCATCACCACGGGACCGACGACGTGCACGGCCATGCTGAGCTCGTGGCCCTGTGCCGACTCGGCGCGCTCGGGCGGCATCACGCCGGCGTTGTGCACGATCGCGTGGATCGCGGGCAGCTCGGCGCCGACCTCGCCGGCGAAGCGGCGTACGTCGTCGACGTCGCCCACGTCGCAGCGCCACAACCGCAGCTCGGCGTCGGGGCGGCGACGGGCGATCTCGTCGAGGACCCGACCCCCCTTGGCCTCGTCGCGCACCACGAGGTGCACGCGCGCCCCCAGGGCGGCGAGGCCCTCGGCGGTGGCGATCCCCAGCCCCGAGCTGGCCCCGGTGACCAGGACGTCGCGACCAGCGAGCGCGTCGGGGGCGGGATCGGCGGGCCAGCCCGGCAGCGCCTGCCGGACCCGCAGCCCGATCGTCGTGTAGCCCAGCACCAGCGACCGGTCGAGCACGGTGTCGAGCGCCCGCACGGGCAGCGGCCGGCTCATGCGAGGCCGTCCAGGTGGGCGCGCAGCTCGTCGATGGTCCGGCGGGCCAGCAGCGGGAGGTACGCCGCGACGACCGGCGCCGCGAACCGTGCCGCGCCCTTGAAGGAGAACTCGGCCGTGTAGGTGACCTCCGAGCCGGTGCCGTGGGACCGGATGCCGAGCACGTCGTGGCCGTCGAACTGCTCGTTGGTCCCGGTGAGGTGGATCCGCGTGGGGCGCTCGGCCTCCACGGTCGTGTAGGTGATCTCGCTCGTGCGGCCGAGGAAGGACGAGACGTTGCGGTAGACCGTGCCCACGCCGCCGTCGCCGGAGACGCGCTCGCAGGAGAGCGTCCCGGGGTCCCACTCCTCGGCGTGCGAGAAGTCGCAGAGGTAGTCGTAGACGGCCTCGGGCGGCGCGGTGGTGGTGAAGGTGCGGGTCACGGTGGGCTTCACGGGCATCACTCCTGGGGTCGTCCACCACGCTACGGGCGGCGCCCACACGCCGTACGGTCGACGCATGACCCCTCCTGCGAGCGTGACGGTGGGCTACGACCCCGACTTCTTGTCCACGCCGGTCGCGGTGCCGACGCTGGACCGCGAGCTGGTCGCGGACGCGGTCCTGCTCGACGGCGACCCGGTCGTGCCGTACACCCACTTCTCGCTGACCCTGAGCGCCTCGCGGCGCCTCGCCCGCTGGGTGGCGTGGAACGTCGACGGCAGCGCGATCCGCAAGCTCGCGCGCGGCGACGACTTCCGGCTGGACCCGCGGCTGCCGGCCGACGTCCAGACCGGTGAGGAGCTGTACGCCGACAACCGGCTGGACCGCGGGCACCTCGCCCGCCGGGCCGACCTCACCTGGGGGACGGCCGAGGAGGCCGCCCGCGCCAACACCGACTCGTTCTTCTTCACCAACATCGCCCCGCAGCTCGACTCCTTCAACCAGGCCTCACGCTGGGGGCTGTGGGGACGGCTGGAGGACGCGCTCTACGAGGCGGTCACGGTCGACCGGCTGCGGATCAGCGTCTTCGGCGGTCCGGTGCTGCGCGACGACGACCTGGAGTACCGCGGCGTGCTGGTCCCCCGCGAGTTCTGGAAGCTGATCGCGTGGGAGGAGGCAGGGGTCCTGACCGCGCGGGCCTTCCTGCTCACCCAGGACCTCGACCCGCTGGAGGCCATCGACCTCGGCGAGTTCGAGGTCTACCAGGTGCCGCTCGCGATGCTCACCGAGCGCACCGGGGTCGGCTTCGACCCGGCGCTGGCGGCCCTGGAACCGGCCGGCGCCGAGCCGATGGCGGCCCGTCTCGTGACCACGGAGGACGACCTCGTCTGGTGAGGACCCCGCCCCCCTGCCGTTCTTCCAGCACTGCGGGCCCTGTCGCTCCCGGCCGGGTCGTGGTCGACTGGCAGGACCCACCCGGACCCCGGAGGACCCATGAGCCTGCTCGAGTCAGTCGCACGACGCATCGAGGACGCGGACGCCCTGGACGCGGCCGCGGACCTCGCCCGGTCCACCGCGCACGAACGGCTGGTCGAGCCGAGCACGCTGGACGCCGTGCTGGGCGGTGCGTGGCTGGGCCACCGCGTCCATCCCGTCGCGGCGCAGGTGCCGCTGGGAGCGTGGGGGATGGCGGTGCTCCTGGACCTCGTCGACGGCGAGAAGCACGCCGCGGCGGTCGACACGCTGCTGGCCACCGGCTGCCTCGCGGCGCTGCCCACCGCCCTCACCGGGGCTCACGACCTCGGCACCACCACGGGGTCGGACACCCGGGTCGTGCTCGTGCACGCCGGCACCATGGACGCGTCCCTCGGGCTCTTCGCGGTGGCCTGGATCAAGCACCGGCGCGGTGACCGACGCGGCGCGCGGCGCCTGGCGCTCGCCGGGACGGTCGTGGCCGGCGCGGGCGCCTGGCTGGGCGGCCACCTCACCTACCGGCTCGGGGTGGGCGTCGAGGACTGACGCCCACCCCCTGCCGGATCGGACCCTGCCGGATCGGACCCTGCCGGACCGGGCTCAGACCACCCGCGAGCGGGGGGAGTTCTCGATCGTCTTGCCCGCGTCGCGCTCGACGACGTCGCCGAGGGCCTCGTCGATCGCCTTCATCGCGTCGGCGTCGAGCTTCACGCCAGCCGCCTTGACGTTCTCGCCGACCTGCTCGGGCCGCGAGGCGCCGACGAGGGCGGAGGCGACGTTGTCGTTCTGCAGCACCCATGCGACGGCGAGCTGGGCCATCGTCAGGCCGGCCTCGTCGGCGACGGGCTTGAGGGCCTGCACGCGGGTGAGGACGTCGTCGTTCATGAAGCGCTTGATCATGTCGGCACCACCCTTCTCGTCGGTGGCGCGCGAGCCCTCGGGCAGCGGCTGGCCGGGGACGTACTTGCCGGTCAGCACGCCCTGGGCGATCGGGCTCCAGACGATCTGCGAGACGCCGAGCTCCTCGCACGCGGGGACGACCTCGTCCTCGATGACGCGCCAGAGCATGGAGTACTGCGGCTGGCTGGAGATGAGCTGGAAGCCGAGGTCGCGGCTCATCTCGACGCCCGCGCGGATCTGGTCGGCGGTCCACTCGCTGACGCCGATGTAGAGCGCCTTGCCCTGGCGCACGATGTCGGCGAAGGCCTGCATCGTCTCCTCGAGCGGCGTCTCGGTGTCGAAGCGGTGGGCCTGGTAGAGGTCCACGTAGTCGGTCTGCAACCGCGTGAGCGAGCCGTTGATCGACTCCATGACGTGCTTGCGGGACAGGCCGGTGTCGTTCTTGCCCTTGGGCCCGGTCGGCCAGTAGACCTTGGTGAAGATCTCCAGCGACTCGCGCCGCTCGCCCTTGAGGGCCTCGCCGAGGACGGTCTCGGCGGCGGTGTTGGCGTAGACGTCCGCGGTGTCGAAGGTCGAGATGCCGGCGTCGAGCGCGGCCTGCACGCACTGGGTCGCGATGTCGTTCTCCACCTGCGACCCGTGGGTCAGCCAGTTGCCGTAGGTGATCTCCGAGATCTTGAGCCCGCTGTGTCCGAGGTATCGATATTCCATGCCTGCCAAACTAACGGGCGTGGACGAACACCAGCACGGGCACGGGCACGGGCACGGGCACCAGGAGTGGGACGACCGGTACGGCGACGAGCCGATGTGGAGCGGTCGGCCCAACGAGGCACTGGTCCGGGAGGTGAGCGACCTGCGCCCCGGCACCGCTCTCGACGTCGGCTGCGGCGAGGGCGGCGATGCCGTATGGCTCGCCCAGCAGGGCTGGCGGGTCACCGGCATCGACGTCTCCGGTCGCGCGCTCGAGCGCGCCGCCCGGGCGGCCGACGCCGTCGGGGTGGCGGTGGAGTGGCAGCACCTGGGGCTGGAGGACCTGCCGGCGGACGCGACGTACGACCTGGTGAGCGTGTTCTACCCCGCGCTGCTGCGCGGTGACGGGTCGGTCGTCGCCGCCCTGCTCGGGGCCGTCGCCCCGGGGGGCACGTTGCTCGTGGTGCACCACGCCTTCGTCGACCGCGCGCGGGCGCTGGAGCACGGCTTCGACCCGGACGACTACGTCGGGCACGCCGACCTGGTCGCCGCCCTCGACACGGCCCTCGACGCGGGCGGCTGGACGGTCGAGCGGGCCGGCCAGGTCGAGCGCGCCCCGGTCGAGGGTCCCGGGGTGCACCACCACACCGACGAGGTGCTGCGGGCGCGACGCAGCGGCTGAGCCGTCCGCTGGTCGCCTGCCTTGGTCCTGCCGTTCCTATCTGCGGCGGTGGAAGCGAAGGTCGCCGTTGGGGAGGCGGTCGTGGAGGTAGCGGTCGTCGTGGGCCCGGTGGTGGTGATGGGAGCAGAGCAGTACGCCGTCGGCGAGGTCTGTCTTGCCGCCCTTGCTCCACGGGGTGAGGTGGTGGGCTTCGCACCAGGCGGCGGGGATGTCGCACCCCTCGGCCCGGCAGTCGCCGTCGCGCAGGTCCATGGCCTTGCGTTGGGCGGTGTTGTAGAGGCGTTTGGCGCGGCCGAGGTCGAGGACCTCGGACGTCCCGCCGAGCACGGCGGGGACGATCTTGGCGGTGCACGCCAGGCGGCGGGCCTCGGAGGCGGTGATCCGGTGCCCGGTGCTGGTGGTCGCGATCCCGAGACCGGTCATCAGCGAGTCGAGGTCCATCGTGATCACGACCGCGGTAGCGGTGCCGCCGTGGACCGGGAGCCTTGTCGGGTCGAGGTGCTCGAGCAGTGAGCAGAACGCGTGCCCGAGGCGGGTCGAGTAGGGCACCTTGGCATCAGCGTCATCGCCGTTGCCCTTGCGGGGGTTGGTCCACGCGTGCAGGTACGTGAGCAGCCGGCCGGCGGTGGCGTCGGGGACGCGGATCCGGATCGTCGTCGTCCCGTCGCCGTGGGAGCGCGTGGTGAGCGAGGTGGTCCTGCGAGCCGCGCGTTCCTCGTCCTCGAGCTTCTTGCGTTCCTGCTGCTCGCCGACCTCGGGGGCGACGACGTCGAGGATCCGGCTCCCGAGGACCCGCAGCTCGTGTGGGGTGAAGGTCGCGGCGTGCTCGACCAGCACCTTCTCCGCCTTGATCAGGATGTAGGCAGGGGTGTCGTCGGGCAGGTCGTCCAACGCGCGGGCGATCACGTCGGCCTGCGCCGTCGACACCTCACCCGATCCGTGGCCGTCCGCAACGAAAGTCCACCGGCGCTCGAGCCCGCGAGCAAGACGCAGGTCCCGGCGCGCCGGACCCCGGTCGGCCCGCACCGCCCGCGCGAACCATGCGGCGACGTCCCGGTCACCGGTCTCCTCGGCCACCTCGTCCGACACGGCCATCAACCGCAACCGGGTCGCAGTCACCCGCGACTCCAGCCGAGCCAGCTCGACGAGGGCCTGCGCCTTCTCGGCCGGCGAGAGGTAAATCAGCTCGACCCGGCCCACCTTGTCCAGGGCGGCTGCGATCGCTTCGCCACACTCCTGGACCAGGTGTCCGGTCGTCATGTCAGCCCCCCGCTGATCGGCCCCTCCGCGTCCACATCGCGTGATGGCGGCCGCGCACACTTAGTTTATTCGAACAAACGTTCGAACTACATACCTAGTTTCGGGTAGATCCCGTGCCAAGGAGTGCCCGGTCGGCGTCGCCGTGGTGGCAGGAGGTGCCCCCGGTCGGCGTACCCGTGCGGCCAGGAAGGGGGCCCGGTCGGCGCTCCGTACGTGACACGAAGCGCCCGGTCGGCGTACCCGTGCGGCCAGGAATCGCCCGCTCGGCGTACCCGTGAGGCCAGAAACTGCCCGGTCGATGCCCCTGTGCTGTCAGGAATCGCCCGGTCGGCGCGTCCCAGTGGCCAGGAACTGCCCGGTCGGCGCTCCTGTGCTGTCAGGAACTGCCCGGTCGGCGTGGAGCTCCCTCTAGGGTGCAGCGATGAAGTCAGTGGTCATGGTGGGGCTCCTCGACACCCGGGGTCGGGTCCTCCTGCAGGAGCGCGACGAGCACGCGCCGGTCGAGCCCGACACGTGGTGCCTGGTCGGCGGCGGGGTCGAGGAAGGCGAGTCGCCCGAGACCGCTGCCCACCGGGAGCTGGAGGAGGAGACGGGGATCGTCTGCGACGACCTCGTGTGGTCGGGTCGGCACGACCTGCCCTGCGCGTTCCACGGCCGGGACCTCGTGGACCTCTTCACCGCCCGTACCGCCCTCACCGATGCCGACGTGGTCTGCGGCGAAGGACGCCAGATCGTCTTCGTGGAGCCGAGCGCACTGTCGACCCTCGACCTCACGGCGACGACCAAGGCCCTGCTCCCGCTGGTCCTCGACGGCGACGCCCAACGCGACTGACTGCAGTCCCTCGACCTCCGGCCCACCGGAGTCAGTGGCGGATCTCCTCGTTCACCCCGACCCCCGTGCGGCCCCACGCGCGACAAACCCGATTGCCCGCGGAGACGTCGGGTGTCAGGGTCGCGGGATGAGCGACGAGTGGGACCTCCGGCTGGGCGTGGACGAGCAGGCCGAGGACGTCGTGACCAGCCGGCTGGTGGAGCACAACACGCACGAGTCACCCATCGTCCGGGAGCGCTTCGTACCCGCGAACCTGCCGTCCCGTCCGCTGGCGGTCTACGCCTGGGAGGGGGACCGGGTCGTGGGCGGCTGCACCGGCTCGACCGAGGACCTGTGGAGGTGGTTCACGGTCGACACCATGTGGGTCGACGCAGGTCTTCGCGGCCGCGGGCTCGGCGCGGCGCTGCTCGCGCAGGCGGAGGCAGAGGCGGTCCGGCGCGGGTGCCGCTGGGCCAAGCTCAACACCTGGGACTTCCAGGCGCCCGTCTTCTACGAACGCTGCGGCTACGAGGAGTACGGCCGGGAGGTCGACTATCCCCCCGGCCACACGAACTTCCTGATGCGCAAGACCCTGCGCTCGCCGTGACCCCTCAGGGCTCGAGGACCAGCTTGCCGCCGGGGTGCTGCCCCATGAGCAGCTCAGTGGCCTCGAGCGCGTCGGCGAGCGGGAACCTCCGCGCGACCGGGACCTCGAGCCGCCCCTCCCCGGCCAGCCGCACCAGCTCGCCCCGCACGGAGTCGCGGTAGGCCTGGCTGGCCGGCATCGCGCCGGCGATCGCCCTGACGTCCTCGCGCTTCGCCCGCTCGGCGGCCGCGATGGTGACGATCCGGTCGCGGTTGGCCACCAGCGCCAGGGAGACGTCGACCGCCTCGTCCGTGCCCACGCAGTCCAGGGCGGCCACGACACCGTCGGGCGCGGCCTCGCGCACCCGCTGCTCGAGTCCGTCGCCGTAGGTCACCGGCACGCCGCCGTACCGGGCGACGACGTCGGAGCTGCCCTCGCTCGCGGTGCCGACGACCCGCGCTCCCAGCAGGGCCGCCTGCTGGAGGACGCTGACCCCGACCGCGCCGGACGCCCCGTGGACCAGGATCGTGTCGCCCTCGCCGACGCCGGTGACGTGCAGCATCTCCGAGGCGGTGGTCCCGGCCAGCAGCAGGTTGGCCGCCTCGCCGAAGGACAGGGACGCGGGCTTGGCGAAGACGTCGCGCGCCGCGACGGTCACCTCGGTGGCCCACCCGCCGCCGATGCGGAAGGCCAGCACCTCGTCGCCCACGGCGACCGGGCCCGAGCCGATCTCGGTGCCCGGACCCACGGCACTCACGACCCCGGCCACCTCGTAGCCGATCGCCTTCGGGAAGTCCGCCGCACTGCCGCGCGCCACGTGCTTGGCGTCGGCGGGGTTCATGCCCGCCGCACGCACCGCGATGGTGACCTCGCCCTGCCCGGGCGGCGGGACGTCGTACTCCTCGAACGAGAAGACGTCGAGGCCACCCGGCCCGGTCGCGATCCAGTGCTGTGCCATCCCTCGAACCTAGTCCGGGGGCCGACGTGCTCGCCACGAATCCGTACGACCCCGGCCGGCGTGCGCCCTAGGGTGGCGCCATGGCGTCGGTCAGGCAGGTCCAGGTCACATTCGACTGCGCGGAGCCGGAGCGCGTGGCCCGCTTCTGGTGCGAGGTGCTGGGGTACGTCGCGCCGCCGCCGCCCGAGGGCCACGCCACGTGGGACGACCACAACGCCTCGCTGGCACCCGAGGACCGCGACGCGTGGTTCGCCTGCGCGGACCCGACGGGCGTGGGACCGCGGCTGTTCTTCCAGCGGGTCCCCGAGGGCAAGGTCGTCAAGAACCGGCTGCACCTCGACGTCCGCGTCGCCACCGGTCTCGTCGGGCAGGAGCGGCTCGCCGCGCTGGAGTCGGAGTGCGCCCGGCTCGAGGCCCTGGGCGCCGTCCGCGGGCGGCTCCTGCTCGCCGACGAGGAGAACGAGTCGTGCCAGGTGATGCAGGACGTGGAGGGCAACGAGTTCTGCCTCGACTGAGGGTGGATTCACCGGGGGACCTTCGGCCCTCCCTGCGGGAGGGGGACGCTGGTTACGGTGCCTAGCACCCGACCCCCCGGAGGACCGCGATGCGCGTGCAGCCCCGACCCCTCGTCACCGTCGCCGTCGCCGTGGGCTACATGGCCATCGTGGGCCTCACCTGGACCGTCGTCGGCCTCGACTACGACGCCGTCGGGGACACGACCACCACCGTCGTCGAGGGGATCGTCGTCCCGGTCGGCCTCGGCGCGGTGTTCCTGGCCGCCGTCACCACCTACCTCGGCTGGTGGGGTCCGGCGATCCACGAGGACCTGCGCGCCCCACGGTGGATGTGGGTGGTCCCGGTGCTGATGATCCTTCCCGGGCTCGGGGTCCTGCTGGGGGGCGCCGGGCCCGCCGACCGCTCCGCCGGCTTCCTGCTGGCCCTGGGCATCGGCACGCTGCTCGTCGGCTTCAGCGAGGAGCTGTTGACCCGCGGAACCGGTCTGGTGGGGTTGCGCGGCGGGTTCGGCGAGGCCCTGTCCTGGTTCTTCAGCTGCCTGCTCTTCGGGCTCATCCACGCCCTGAACGTCCTCTTCGGACAGTCGCTGGGCTCCACGGTGCAGCAGATCGGCTTCGCCTTCCTGGCCGGATCCGTCCTCTACATCACGCGCCGCGTGGCCGGCACCCTCATCGTCTGCATGCTGCTGCACGCGTGGATCGACTTCACGACGTTCGCCTTCTCCGACGCCGCCATCGACGACGAGTCCCCCTTCGTCGCCCTCGCCGTCACCCAGTGGCTCACCTTCGTCCTGGCGATCGTCGGGGTGGTCGTCCTGCTGCGCAGCTCCAGCCGGTACGGCGGTCGCTCACCGCAGGCGCAACCGGTCTGAGCGGGACCGGCAGCGCGAGCGGTCAGCGCACGCCCGACATGAGGCTCCGGATGGGCCTGGCGAGCGCCAGCACGACGACACCGGTGACCACGGACGCGAGCCCGATCCACAGGAAGAACGGCCGCTCGTCGTCCACCGAGTAGTAGCCGGCGAGCTGGCCGGCCATCGCGGTGCCGAGGGCCACGGAGAGGAAGAACAGCGCGACCATCTGGGTGAGGTACTTGCGCGGTGCCAGCTTGGTCGCCACCGACAGCCCCACCGGCGAGATGAGCAGCTCGGCGAGGGTGAAGACCAGCAGGATCAGCGCCAGCCCGAGGAGCGGCACGGCACCCGCGCCCGACGGCATCGCCAGGAACAGGAAGAACGCGACGCCCATCAGGATCGTGGAGAGCCCGAACTTCACCGGCGTGGACGGGGCCCGGTCACCGAGGCGGGTCCACATCGTCGCGAAGACGCCGGCCAGCACGATGATGAAGACCGGGTTGATCGACTGCACCCACGAGATCGGCATCTCCCAGCCGAACAGGTCGCGGTCCAGCCGCTCGTCGGCGTAGATCGTGACCACGGTGAACTGCTGCTGGTAGAGCGACCAGAAGACCGCGCTGCACGCGAACAGCGGGATCATCGCCAGCACCCGGCGACGCTCGGCTCCCTGCACCTCGCGGTCCACGAGCATCATCGTGAAGAGCCCGATCGCGGCGACGATGCTCACCCCGATCACGATGTTGGCCAGCCGCTCGACGGTGATGACGCCGACCAGGCACAGCACCACGACGAGCGCGACGACGGCGCCCAGCCCGGCGGCGTACCGCACGCGCTGGTCGGCGGGCAGCGGGTCGGGGACGTGCTGGGTCTCCTCGGGGAGCTTGCTCCGGCCGAGGGTGTACTGCACGAGGCCGGCGGCCATGCCGACCGCGGCCAGGGCGAAGCCGACGTGGAAGCCCCACTGCTTCTGGAGCAGCCCGGTGAGGAGTGGTCCGACCAGCGCGCCGATGTTGATGCCCATGTAGAAGAGCGAGAAGCCGGCGTCGCGGCGCTCGTCGTGCTCGTCGTACAGCGAGCCGACCAGCGAGGTGGCGTTGGCCTTGACCCCGCCGCTGCCCAGCGCGATCAGCACCAGGCCGATCCCGACCCCGGTGAGCCCCGGGACGAGCGCGAGGGCGATGTGCCCGGCCATCACCGTCACCGCGGCGTAGAAGAGCGTGCGCTCCGCGCCGATCAGCCGGTCGGCGAGCCAGGCGCCGAGGATCGTGGAGAGGTAGACCGCCCCGCCGTAGGCGCCGACGATGCCGGTCGCGGTGGCCTGGTCGATGCCGAGGCCGCCGTCCGCGACGCTGAAGTACAGGTAGATCAGCAGGATCCCCTGCATGCCGTAGAAGCTGAACCGCTCCCACAGCTCGACGCCGAAGAGGTTGGCCAGCACGGAGGGCTGACCGAGGAATCCGGTGTCGGAGGGCTGCTGCCGTGTCGTCTCGCGCGTGCTCACGTCGCTCGACGTTACGACGCGCCACCGGCGCGCGCACATCGAGGCCCGCGTCCGATGACGTGGGTCACACGCCCGGCGGCAGCGCGAGGTCGACCGTGTCGCCCACCTGCACGGTGCCCGACGCCAGCACCCGGCACACCGAGCCGGCGCGGCGGCGCAGCGCCTCCTGGGCACCCGCGCCGATGGTGTCGTCGAGGAGCTTGCACGGGGCCGCGACCCGGACCACCTCGAGCAGCACGTCGCCGATCCGGATCCGCGCGCCCGGCTCGCGCGGCACCACGCCGTCGCTGAGCGTCAGGTTGCGGCGGGTCAGGGCGGCCGGGATGTCGCGGCCGAACACCGCGGCCGACTCGGCCAGCGCGGTCGCGCTCTGCACGGTCACGTGCCGGTGCCGCGTGCCGTGGTAGCGGTCGCCGACGATCCCGCGGCCCTCCTCGACCTCGACCTGCCCGACGGCGCGCATCGGCAGCCGGGTCGCCTTGGCGACGTGGATCTCGGAGACGGTCGGCACGAGGGGCACGGTAGTCAGGGGGCGGTTACTGTCGCCGACATGAGCACGCGTGAGCTGGACGGGGCCCGGATCGCCGTGGTGGGGGCCAGCGGCGCGCTGGGCTCCCTGGTCGCCCACGAGCTGGTACGCCGCGGGGCGCGGCTGCTGCTCGTCGGTCGCGATGCCGCCCGCCTCGAGGCCCTCGGGATCGACGCCCCCGTCGTCGTCGCCGAGGTCGGGGACGCGACGGCCGGCGACACGATCGCCTCGGCGGCCCAGGCGGCGTACGGCGGTCTCGACGGGCTGGTCAACGCGGCCGGCGTGGTGGCCTTCGGGCCCCTCGTCGACACCCCGGACGAGGTGATCGAGGAGCTGTTCCTCACCAACGTCGTCGGGCCGCTGTTCCTCGTCCGCCGGCTGCTGCCGGCCCTGCAGGAGTCGCAGGGGTTCGTGCTCCAGATCAGCGCCGTGGTCGCCGAGCGCCCGCTGCCCGGCATGGCGGCGTACTCCGCCAGCAAGGCGGCCCTCAGCGCCGTCGCCACCGCCCTGCGCACCGAGCTGCGCCGCGCACGGGTCACCGTCCTGGACGTCCGGCCGCCGCACACCGAGACCGGCCTGGCCACCCGGCCGCTGGCCGGGGAGGCGCCGCGGCTGCCGCAGGGGCTGGCTCCCGAGGACGTGGCCCGGCGCATCGTCGACGCGATCGCGGCGGGAGAGCAGGACCTCGGCGCGGACGCCTTCGGCTGAGCCGGTCCCCCGTGTCCCGGCCTCAGGCGCCGTCGCGCAGCCGGGTGAGGTGCGCGCGCTCCAGCGGCGTCGGGTCCAGCGCGAGCGCGGCGTCGAGGGCCGCCCGCGACTCCGCGTCGCGCCCCAGCTCGCCGAGGAGGTGGGCCCGCGCCACGTGCCACGGGTGGTACGACGCGAGGTCGAGGTCGTCGACGAGGCGCAGCGCCTCCTCCGGTCCCTCGACCCGGGCGAGGGCCAGGGCCCGGTTGAGCCGCACGACCGGGCTCGGCGACAGGGTGAGCAGCAGGTCGTAGAGCGCGACCACCTCGGCCCACGGCACCTGGTCGTCGGTGTGCGCCGCCCCGATCGCTGCCTGCACCTGGTAGGGCCCGGGCCGGCCGATCGCGAGCAGGGCCCGCACCAGCAGCCGGCCCTCGGCGAGCAGGTCGGGGTCCCACCGGCTGCGGTCCTGCTCGTGCAGCAGCACCAGCCGGCCCTCGACGACCCGGGCGCCGTCGCGGGCCCGGGTGAGGAGCATCAGCGCGAGCAGGCCCTGCGCCTCGGGCTCGGCCGGCAGCAGGGCCACGAGCTGACGGGCCAGCCGGATCGCCTCGTCGGCGAGGTCGGGGCGGCTGCCGCTCGCGTCCCCGACGGAGAGGTAGCCCTCGTTGAAGGCCAGGTAGAGGGCGGCGAGCACACCCCCGAGTCGCGCGGGCAGGTCCTCGCGGGCAGGCACCCGGAAGGGGATCCGGGCGTCCCGGATCTTGCGCTTGGCGCGGGTGATCCGCTGCGCCATCGCCCGTTCCTCCACCAGCAGCCCCGCGGCGATCTCGGCCACGCTCAGCCCGGCGACGAGTCGCAGCGTCAGGGCGACCTGGGTCTCCCGGGCGAGCGAGGGGTGGCAGCACATGAAGAACAGCCGGAGCCGGTCGTCGTCGACGACGCCGAGGGGCTCGGCCGGGACGTCGATCATCGCCGTCGCCTCCCTCTCCCGGTGCGTGCGCGAGGACTCGCGGCGCAGGCGGTCGAGCGCCTTGCGGTGCGCGGTGGTGGTGAGCCAGGCACCGGGGTTGGGCGGCACGCCGTCGACCGGCCACTTCTGCCAGGCCACCTCGAGGGCCTCCGCGACGGCGTCCTCGGCGAGGTCCACGTCGCCGTACCGACGGACCAGGGCGCCGACGATCCGGCCGTGCTCCTCGCGCACGACCCCGGCCAGCGCAGCCCCGGCGCCGGACCCGTCGCCGGGCCCGCTCACCGGCTGCTCACTCGGACTGGAACGGGCGCACCTCGACCGGGCCGTGGCACGCGGCCGAGGCCTCGGTGCCCCAGCGCATCGCCTCGTCGAGGTCGGCCGCCTCGATGACCCAGAAGCCGCCGAGGTACTCCTTGGACTCGACGTACGGACCGTCGGTGACGACCGGCTCGGCGCCGCTGGCGTCGACGACGGTGGCCGACGAGGCCGGCTTCAGGCCGCCCGCGAACACCCACCGGCCCTCCTGCCGGAGCCTGGTGTTGAAGGCGTCGACGTCGGCCATCACCCGGTCGGCGGTCACTCCCTCGGGCCACGTGACCTCGTCGCCGTGGTGGACTCCGAGCAGGTACTGGGTGGTGGTCATGTGCGTCCTCTCGTCGGTGGCACCCTACTGATCGGGCGCCCGTCTCCCTCTCCACGAACGACCCGCACCGGATGCGACACCACCCGGCCGACCCGCCGGCCTCAGGGCGCGACCACGCCCGAGGCCCGCTCGCACCCGACGGCGTCGCACCGCACCAGCGCGCTGCGACCCCGTCGGTCCGACGCGGTGACGAGGACGGTGCGTGCGTCCTCCCAGCCGAGGACGCCGAAGCCGCCCGGGGAGTCGTACGACGCCACCCGACGACCCCGCGCCGTGTCCACGTGGAACCGACCGAGGGGTCCGTCCGCGTAGACGCCGGTGGTGAGCACCCGACGCCCGTCGGGTGAGATGTCGAGGACCGCGTCCTCGCAGGAGCGCCACAGGGTCCGACGCGGTGCCGAGAGCCTCGCCAGCACGGTGCAGCCGCCGTCGTACACGGGCGCGGTGAAGACGGCGAGCCGGTCGGCGGAGATGTCCGCGGCATAGCCGGCGCGCCCCGCGACCCGGGTCACCCGGTCGGTCGCCACCGTCCACGACAGGGTCCGGGCCGGACCCGTCTGGCCCACGAGCACCCGGCCGTCGTCGACGTCGAGGACCGCCGCGCCGGCGCCGAACACCCGGCGGACGAGCACCTCCCCGGTGGTGGAGTCGCGGACCGCGAGGACCGTACGCCGGAGGCTCGGGGTCCGGGTGGTGACGAGCCGGGTGCCGTCGCCGGACAGGTCGACGGCGTAGGGCACGCGGTCCAGCACCGTGCTCCGGCTGCCGTCGGCCGCCACCCGCTCGACGGCGGACCCGCCGTCGGCCCAGGTCGCGACGACGTACTCCTCGCCCGAGGTCCCGAGCAGCTGCACCTCGTCGGCGTCGACGTCGAGCACCCGGTCGCCCTCGACGACGGCGGTGCCCACGACCCGGGGCACGGCGGGTCCCTCGCCACGGTCGAGCTGGCCGATGCGGACGGAGGTGACCGGGACGTCCGCACGCACGGCGCTCGCCGGCAGCACGCCGGCGACGGGTCCGGCGGCGGCGCCCAGCACGGTCAGGACTGCGGCCACGCGGACGAGTCGTGGGGTGAGGGTTCTGGGCATGGGCGTCTCCCGAGCGTCGGTGGTGTCACCGTCAGGGACGCCGTCGGGGGCCCGTTGGTTGCGAGCCGTGCCTCAGTCCGTCCGCCTGGCCAGCACCTGGTAGTCGCCGGACAAGAAGACCATGTCGTAGTGGCGACCGATCACCCGGTCGGCGCGGTCCGCGTCGATGCCCCACGAGGACAGCGACGCGCCGCGCCGCACGATCCACGTCGGGGCCGACCCACCGCGCAGCACCCGGTCGAGCAGGACGAGATCGGGGTCCCGCACGCGCACGGGCAGGCTCCACAGGTAGGGGTAGGGACTCCGGAGGCCGGCCGCCTCGAGCACCGAGGCCGCCCCGAACGCCACCACTCCCGTCCGCGGCCCCTCCCGGTGGGCGCGCAGGTAGTCGACGACCGCCCGCTCGTCGGCGGGCCGCTGGAGCGGCCGCAGCGACACGACCCCCAGCGCGACGGCGGTGGAGGCCACCACCGCGACGAGGGCGACGCCGACCGGGGTGCCGACCGATCCGCGCCCCGCCGCGGTGTCGGACGCGGCGCGCCGGCGCAGGGCGAGCGCGAGGACGACCACGAGTCCGGGCACCAGACCCACCAGGTAGTGCAGCCAGTAGCTGCCCCCCGCCGCCACCGAGAGCCCCTCCCAGGCCAGGAGCCCGGCGGCCACCCAGGTGAGGGCCGGGTCGCCCGGGTCCCCTGATCCGTCGGACCACGCGGCACGACCCGTGGGCCGCCAGGGCAGGCGGAGCAGCAGCAGGGCCACGACCGGCACGCCGCTGCCGACCAGGGCCAGGAGCAGGAGGCCGGCCCGCGCGCCCGTCGCAGCCGACGCCTCGGTGGAGATCACCTCGCTCGCGCGGAGCCGGAAGAGCACCACCGCGTCCCAGAGCCCGGCGGGCGACGTGCCCCGGGTGTCGGCCAGCACGAGGACCGCGGCCACCACGGCGGCGGCACCGACCCCGCACCACGCCAGCAACCGGACGGCGTCGCGCCACCGGCGGGCGACGAGCAGGACCACCGCCAGCAGGACGGCCAGCACCAGGACGTCGACCAGGTTCTGCTTCAGGGAGGCGGCGCCGGCGCCGAGCACGCCGCCCCCGGCGGCCCAGGCCCGCGAGCGCCGCTCGACGGCGGTGAACAGCATCCACGCGCCGCCGAGGAGGAACGGGAGCGCCAGCACCTCGCCACCGATCTCCCGCACCGCCAGCAGCGGGTTGGAGACGAGCGCCGCCGTCAGCGCCGCGCACGCGGCGCCCGACCACCTGTGCCACGGCGCGAGCCGTCGTCCGACCAGGGCGGCGGCGAGCACCGCGGCGGCCGCGGCGACGGCGCCGACGAGCCGCAACGCGACGCCCCCGCCGAGCTGGGAGGCGAGCCCGGCCACCGCGACGAGACCGGGTGGTCGGTCGACCCAGTAGTCGCCGTAGAGGCTGCTGCCCGGCGCCCACTGGCCGCCGACCATCAGGAAGCCGGCTTCGTCGGGCGTCAGCGGCCCGACCGCGAAGGGCAGGCGCACCAGCACCGCGCCCAGCACGGCGGCGGCGGTGAGCAGGAGCGGTACGGCGCGCCCGCGCGGATCAGCGCGGCCGGGGCGACCGGCGCCGGAGGACCCGCTGCCCGGTCCCACCCGTCACCGCCGCGTCCTCGACCAGATCAGGTGAGCAGGTCAGCCGAGCAGGTCACGGACCGGGGTGGCGACCGTGTGGACGTCCTCCGGCGGGGTGTCGGCGACGACGTCGCGCGCGGGAGTCGGCGAGGGGCCGCTCCGGTAGGCCGGGGTGGCGGTGTCGTCGTCGTGGAAGCCGTCCACCAGGGCGGCCAGGCCGTCGGCCAGGCCGGCCAGCTCGGTGGTGGCGATGCCCATCATCTCCGCGACCGCCCGGGCGTTGGCGGGACGGTCGGCGGGCTGCTTCTCCAGCAGGGCGGCGACGACGGCCCGCAGCTCCGCCGGGACCTCCTCGGCCAGCGGCGGGGGCGGCTCGTTGACGTGCGACATCGCGGTGGCGATCGGCGTGCCCCGGTCGAAGGGGCGGGTGCCGGTGAGCATCTCGTGGGCGACCACGCCGAGGGCGTAGAGGTCGCTCGCGCCGGTCGCCGGCTGCCCGAGCGCCTGCTCGGGGCTGATGTAGTTGGGGGTGCCGAGCATCTCGCCGACGCGGGTGTGGCCGCGGGCGTCGAGGGCGCGCGCGATCCCGAAGTCGGTGAGCATCACGACGCCGTCGTCGCGGACCAGGATGTTGGCGGGCTTGACGTCTCGGTGCACCACGCGGGCCTCGTGGGCCACGCCGAGCGCGAGCGCCGCCTGGCCGATGATCGAGCGCACCATGTCGGGCTCCAGCGCGCCCGCCTCGCGGATCACCGCCGACAGCGGGGCTCCCGGGACGAGCTCCATCACGAGGTAGGTGAGGTGGTCGTCCTCGCCGTAGTCGAAGACGGTGGTGATGTTGGTGTGCATGAGGGCCGCGGAGTGCCGGGCCTCGTCGCGGAAGCGCTTGGCGAAGATCTCCTCGTTGTCCGGGTCGGCGCGCATGATCTTGACCGCGACCGCGCGCTGGAGCACCTCGTCCATGGCGCGCCACACGTCAGCCATGCCACCGGAGGCGATGCGCTCCTCGAGGACGTACCGATCCCCCAGCCGAAAACCTACGGCGAGTCGTTCCACGAGCAAGGGGTCCCATCTCTTGGAGCCATCACGAGCCCGTGCGGTCCTCGCACACGCTTCCTTCGGATGGTAAGGCATTCAATTGCCTTCCCCGCGCTCGCGCCGTCGCAGCGCCCCCGAAGGGGTGACCCCGGGCCAGGGGCCTAGCCGGTGACGGGCACCAGCGGGTGGATGGCCACGTCCCCGGTGAGGGCGCCGTCCGCCGCGGCGAAGGCGGCGGCCACGTGGGGGGCCTGCATGTGGGCGTCGAGGGCGGCCTGGTCGCTCCACCGCTCGACGGTGACGAAGACGCCGGGGGCGGCCGCGGACTCGTAGAGGTCGTAGGCGAGGCAGCCCGGCTCCTGGCGGGTGGCCTCGGCCAGCCCGGCCAGCGCCTCCCGCAGCGAGTCGACGTGCTCGGCCTTGACGGGGATGGTGGCGACGACGTGCAGCTCGCTCATGGGTGTGCCTCTCGTGGGTGTCCGCCCACCCTAGATGCTGCGGATGACCCTGGCCGGCGAGCCGACCGCCACCACGCCCGACGGCAGGTCCTGCACGACGACCGACCCGGCGCCGACGACGGTGTCCGCGCCGATGGTGACCCCGGGGCAGACGATGACGCCGCCGCCGAGCCACACGTTGTCCCCGATGACGATGGGCTGCGCCGCCTCCCACTTGTCCCGGCGCGGGCCCGGCTCGATCGGGTGCGTCGCGGTGAGCAGCTGCACCCCGGGACCGATCTGCACGTCGTCGCCGATGGTCACGGTGGCCACGTCGAGGACGACCAGCCCGAAGTTGGCGAAGGTGCGGGCCCCGATCGTCGTCTGGTAGCCGAAGTCGCACTGGAAGGGCGGACGCAGCTCGCTGTCCTCGCCGAAGGCGCCGAGCAGCTCGTCCAGCAGGGTGCGCTTGAGGTCGCGGTCCGTCGGGTCCGCCATGTTGATCTGGTGGCACAGCCGCTGCGCCCGGCGCGACTCCTCGCCCAGCACGGGGTCGTCCGCGATGTAGGGCTCCCCGGCCAGCATCCGCTCACGCATCGTCCGTTCGTCGCTCATGGCGGCCAACCTACGGGGTCCCGGGGCCTCGCCGACCGCCCGCTGCCGCTCGGCTAGGTTGCCGTGCCATGTCGACCCTCACCTCCACCGCCGAGCACGAGAAGGGCCTGGCCCGCCTGGCCCAGCGCACCGCCGCCTGGACCGAGAAGTGGTTCCCCGACGCGTACGTCTTCGCCCTCGCGGGCGTCGTGATCGTCTCGGTCGCCGCCATGCTCAACGGCGCCAGCCCGGTCACGGTGGCCGAGACCTTCGGCACCGGCTTCTGGGACCTCGCGCAGTTCACCCTGCAGATGGCGATGGTGGTGCTGACCGGGTACGTCGTCGCGACCTCGCCGCCGGTCGCCCGCCTCATCGAGCGGATCGCCCTCGTCCCCGCGAGCCCGCGCGGGGCGGTGGCCTTCGTGGCGCTGCTGTCGTGCCTGGTCTCGATGCTCAACTGGGGGCTCAGCCTGGTCTTCAGCGGCCTGCTCGCCCGGGCGATCGCGCGCCGCGGCGACCTGCGCGCCGACTACCGGGCCCTGGGCGCCGCGGCGTACCTCGGCCTCGGTGCCGTGTGGGCCCTCGGCCTCTCCTCCTCGGCCGCCCAGCTGCAGGCGACGCCCGCCTCGCTGCCGCCGGAGCTGCTCGAGATCACCGGGGTGCTCGACTTCGGCGCGACGATCCTGACGTGGCAGTCGCTGCTGATGGCCGCCGTGCTGATCGTCCTCAGCGTCGTCGTCGCCTGGGCGTCCGCACCGCAGGGCGAGGCCGTCCGCACCGCCGAGGACATGGACGTCGACCTCTCCGACCGCGTCGAGCCGATGCCGCAGCGCGCCCGGCCCGGCGAGTGGCTGGAGTACTCCAGGATCCTGCCCCTGCTGGTCGGCCTGCTCACCCTGGGCTGGCTCGTCCACCAGTTCGCGACGCTGCCGTTCCTGTCGGTGATCAGCAGCCTCAACGGCTACCTGATGGTCTTCCTCATCCTCGGACTGGTCCTGCACGGCACGCCCCGAGGCTTCCTCAACGCCGTCACGAAGGCCGTCCCCACCACCGCCGGCGTGCTCGTCCAGTTCCCCCTGTACGCCGCGATGGCGGCGATCCTGACCCGGGCGCCGGGGCGCGGCGGGGTCACCGTGTCGGAGCACCTGGCCGACCTCTTCACCCGCGTCGGCGACAGCGGCGCCTTCGCCGTGGTGATCGCCCTCTACACCGCCCTGCTGGGTCTGCTCGTCCCGTCGGGCGGCGGCAAGTGGCTCGTCGAGGCGCCGTACGTCATGCAGTCGGCGACCGACGTGGGCATGAACCTCGGCTGGACGGTGCAGATCTACAACGCCGCCGAGGCGCTGCCCAACCTCGTCAACCCGTTCTTCATGCTGCCGCTGCTCGCGGTGCTCGGGGTGCGGGCCAGGGACCTGGTCGGCTTCACGTTCCTGCAGTTCCTCTTCCACCTGCCGGTGGTGCTGCTGCTGCTCTGGCTGCTGGGGATGACCTTCGAGTTCGAGCCGCAGGTGATGCCCTGACCCCGGCTCGGGCGACACCCGGGGGGGCCGTTCAGGAGGTCTTCAGCGACCGGGGTCCACGCTGGTGGCAGCAGCACGGCCCACCCCCGGTCAGGAGACCCGTCATGAAGATCAGCACCGCAGCACTCGTCTCGGGCGCCGTGGTCGCCGCCCTGGCGACCGGCACCGGCCACGCCACCTCCGCGGCGCCCCCGACGGCGTCCGGGCCCGGTCATCCCTGCGCCCAGCCGGGGCCCTACCCGCTGCCGCACGGGGGCGAGCCGGTGCGGCTGGATCCCGCGGACTTCACCACGCGCATCGACCACCCCTACTGGCCGATGCGCCCGGGCACCACCTGGCGCTACGTCGAGCGCGGTGGCGGCGAGGTCGCCACCGTGCGCGTCACGGTGACCCGCCGCACCAAGGTCATCGAGTCGGTCCGCGCCCGGGTGGTGCACGACGTGGTCCGGGTCGACGGCGAGGTCGTCGAGGACACCCGGGACTGGTACGCCCAGGACTCCGGCGGGAGCCTGTGGTACCTCGGCGAGCTCTCCCGCTCCTACGAGGACGGCCGGTTCGTCGGCACCGAGGGGTCCTGGATGCACGGGCGCGACGGCGCCCAGGCGGGCGTCATCCTGCCCGCTCACCTGTCGGCCGGCTGCCGCTACCGCGAGGAGCACCTGGCGGGCGAGGCGGAGGACCGGGCCCGGATCCTCTCCACCCGCGAGACCCTCCGCACGCCGACCGGGCTCCACCACGACGTCGTCCAGACCGCGAACACCACGCCGCTCGAGCCGGACGTCCTGGAGAACAAGTTCTACGCTCCCGGCATCGGGCCGGTCCTGGAGCTCGACCTGTCCCCGGAGCGGGGCAGTGCCGTGCTGACCCGCGTGACGCATCGCGCACCGTAGGCGCCATCCCCCGAGCCTTAGGTCGCGGAAGCCCCTCAGGCGGGGTCCGCGGCCAGCCGGGTGCGGAGCAGGTCGCTCAGCCGCTCGACCGAGCCCCGCATCCCGTCGAGCTCGTCGGCGCTCACGAGCGGCCGCAGGCCGTCCGCGCTGCGGGCCAGGATGACCGGGGCCCCGTACGCCGCCACCGCCTCGGCCACGTCCGCTGGCATCTCGTCGAGGTGCAGCAGGTCCACCGGCCGCCCCAGCGCCACGACCAGCCGGTCCCACGCGGGCTTGCGGCGCACCCGGCCGTGGGTGATGTCGCACAGCGCGCAGTGACGGGTGCCGCGCAGCTTGCCCCAGACGTACGCCGCCTCGCCGAGCAGGCCGCCGTCGGCGTCGTACACGCCGACCAGGCCGATCACGCGCGGGTCGCTCACCTGGCCTCCTGACGGGGTGCTCGTGGACTCGTCCCGAGGCTAGCCGCCCGGGTTCAGGGACACCGGTCGGTCAGCGGCTCGCGCGGAACCTCTCGAGCAGGTCGTAGGTGGGTCCGGCCTGCGCGCCGAGCCCCTGGCCGACCGGGTGCCGCAGGAAGTCGGCGTACCCGTCGATGTCGCGCACCTCGCGCTCGCTGACGTTGCGGAAGCCCATCGACCAGTCCTCGAAGGCCCGTTGCTCGATCGGGCTGCGGTGGACGACCTTGACCTCGGCGTGCCGCGGGTCGGACTCGATCGAGGCGAAGACCGTCTCCACGGCCTCGTCCGGGCCCTCGAGGGCCTGGACGATGTTGCCGCCGCTGTAGAGCAGCATCCCGGTGAGCTCGAGGCGGTGGTTGCGGGGGCGGATCTGCTCCAGCATCTCGACCAGCTGCGGCACGGTCATCAGCTCGGTCGCGGAGCTGACGTAGGTCAGCGAGAACACTGAGGGCACCCCCCGGGAGTCGTGGACCGTCGACGCTACCGACGGCGGTCGGGGTCCGGTCCACCCGAAGGTCGGTGGTCGCGCGCACCCTCGCGACGATCGGGCCGACGGCCGGTGGTCACGGTCGGGCATCAGGATTCCGTCAACGAGGGACGCCCGGAGCCACGAGGAGGGGCACACTCGACGCAGGAGGGGTCTCACGGAGGGCATGACATGAGCGTCGAGCTGGCAGGTGGACCGCGCACCGCCCGGTGGCGGACCGTGGTCCGCGTGGCAGCGATCATCGGGCCGTTCCTGACGTGCGCCGCCCTGTCCGCCTTCCGGGACGAGGTCACCGCGGCGACGGCCGTCCTCGTCATGGTCGTCTGGGTGGTGGCCGCGGCCGCCAGCGGCGATCGGTGGGCCGGGGTGATCGCTGCCCTCTCGGGGGGTGCATGGTTCGACTTCTTCCTCACCGAGCCCTACCACCGGTTCACGATCTCCTCCGCCGACGACGCGGAGGCCACGATCCTGCTGGTGGTGATCAGCCTCGCGGTCACCGAGGTCTCCCTGTGGGGCCACCGGCAGCAGGTCCAGGCCTCACGACGCTCCGGCTACCTCGACGGGGTCCTCGGTGCGGCCCGGGCCGTGTCGATGAGCGACGTCCCCGACCGGTCGGTCATCGACGTCGTGGCGCGCCAGATCGCACAGGTGCTGACCGCCGACAGCTGCCACTTCGTCGGAGGACCTGTGCACGACCCGCGCGTCGCCGTGCTCGACGACGACGGCGCCCTCATCCGCAACGGGCGGGAGGTCGACGTCGAGCGGGTCGGACTGCCCTCCGACGAGTACGTCGCCGTCCCGGTCCGCCGCGGAGCGCACCAGATCGGGCACTTCCTGGTCGGTGCGACCGCCCGGGTCGCCTACCCGACCCGCGAGCAGCGTCGTGTCGCGGTGCTGCTCGCGGCGCAGGTCGCTCCCGCGGCCCAGGGCCGGTCCGGCTGACGCCCGCCGGCGGGGCCGCCCGGTGACTCAGTCGTCGCGGTGCAGCGCGAGCCGGGTCACCCGGCTGCCGACCACGTCGGTCACCTCGAGCACCCCGCCGTCCACCGCCACCTGCTCGCCGACCTCCGGGATGTGGCCGAGGACCGCGATGACGTAGCCCGCGACCGTGTCGTAGCCGCCGTCGCGCAGCACGATCCCGGTGTCCTCGGCGAAGTCGGCGAGGCTGGTCCGGGCGTCGACGTCGGAGGGGTCGGCGGAGGGGGCGAGCTCGTCGACGTCGTACTCGTCGCGGATGTCGCCGACGATCTCCTCGACGAGGTCCTCCAGCGTGACGATGCCGTCGGTGCCGCCGTACTCGTCGACGACGACCGCGAGGTGCGTGCCCTCGTGCCGCATCGTGGCGACGGTCGGGAGCACCAGCTTGGTGCCCGGCAGCGCCAGCACGGGTCGGCACACGTCGCGCACCAGCCGTTCCTCACCGGCCCCGAGGCCCAGCAGGTCCCGCACGTGCAGGAAGCCGAGCACGTCGTCGAAGCCCTCGCCGGTGACGGGGTAGCGCGAGTAGGGCAGGTCGCGGACGCGCTCGGCCGCCTGCACCAGGGTGAGGTCGCCGGCGACGAACGAGACGTCCGTGCGCGGGCGCATCACCTCCTTGATGCAGGTCTCGGTGGCGGCGAAGACGTCCGAGAGGATGCGCCGCTCCTCCTCCTCGAGGTCCTCGTGCGTGGACACCAGGTCGCGCAGCTCCTCCTCGGACAGCTGCTCGCTGGTGGCGTGCGGGTCGCCGCCCAGGACCCGGACCAGCGCGTTGGTGGACAGCGAGAGCAGCCAGATCACCGGGCGCATCAGGGTCGCGAACCGGTCGAGCACCGGAGCCACGGCCAGGGAGAGCGGCGCCGCCTTCTGCAGCGCGAGCCGCTTGGGCACGAGCTCGCCCAGCACCAGCGACAGGTAGGCGATGAGCAGGGTGAGGACGACCAGCGCGGTCGTCTGCGCGGCGTCCTCGCCGAGGCCGAGGTCCACGAGGTACGGCGCGAGGTCGGGCGCGAGGGTCGACCCGCCGTACGCTGCGGAGAAGAAGCCGGCGACGGTGACGCCGATCTGGACCGCGGCGAGGAACCGGTTGGGGTCGCGGGCCACCTCGGCGACCCGGGTGCCGCGCGACCCGGTGCGCTCCATCGCCACCAGCTGGCTCTCGCGCAGCGAGACCAGGGCGATCTCGGTCGCGGCGAAGACGCCACCGACCAGGACGAACAGCAGGACCAGCCCGAGGTTGAGCAGGGTCTGGGCGTCCATCAGGCGCGTCCACCCCTGCCCTGCACGTCGCACGACCGACCGGGGCCAGGGGGTCTGTACATGGTCGCCAGCGTACGGAGCCAGCGGCTACCGTCAGCAGGTGCCGGACTGGATCGCGTCCCTCCCCACGCTCCTGGGAGCGTCCCTGGTCGCGCTCGAGATCGCCGTCGTGGTCGCCGCCCTGGGCATCGTCCCCGGCAACCGCCGGCCCTCCACCGGGATGGCGTGGCTGATCCTGGTGCTGGCGGTCCCGCTCTTCGGGCTGATCGCCTTCCTGTTCCTGGGCCGGGCCGACGTCGGCCGCAAGCGTCGCGAGACCCAGGCGCGGGCCAACCGGATCATCCGCGAGCGGACGGCGGAGGTCACCGAGCTCGACATGGCTGCGCACGGGCTCGAGTACGTGACCTCCGTGGCGCTGCTCAACCGCAACCTCGGCTCGCTGCCGGCGGTCAAGGGCAACTCCGTGGAGCTCTTCCCCGACTACCTCGAGTCGATCGCCGCGATGACCCGGGCCGTCGACGGTGCCGAGCACTTCGTGCACGTGCAGTTCTACATCACCGGGTGGGACGAGGTGACCGAGCCGTTCTTCGCGGCCCTGGTGCGAGCCACCGAGCGCGGAGTCCGGGTGCGGCTGCTCCTCGACCACCTCGGCTCGCGCGGCATCCCGTCGTACAAGGAGACCGTGCGCAAGCTCGAGGCCACCTCCATCGAGTGGCGTCGGCTGCTGCCGGTCGACCCGCTTCGCGGCGAGTGGCGGCGCCCGGACCTGCGCAACCACCGCAAGATCCTGGTCGTCGACGACACCGTGGCCTTCGCCGGCTCCCAGAACCTCATCGAGCCCGGCTACGACAAGCCCAAGAACCACGAGCTGGGCCGGAAGTGGGTCGAGCTGACCACCTCCGTGCGCGGGCCCGCCGTGCGCTCGCTGGACAAGGTCTTCCTCACCGACTGGTTCACCGAGACCGGCGAGCTGCCCGACGAGGGGATCCACACCGAGCCCCACGGCGGGGGCGAGGGCGGGACGGTGGTCCAGGTGGTCCCCAGCGGCCCGGGGTTCGTCGCGGAGAACAACCTGCGGATGTTCACCACGCTGATCTACTCCGCGCAGCACCGGGTGTCGGTCACCAGCCCGTACTTCGTGCCGGACGAGTCACTGCTCTACGCGATGACCACCGCCGCCCAGCGCGGCGTCGCCATCGAGCTGTTCGTCGGCGAGGAGGCCGACCAGTTCATGGTCCACCACGCGCAGCGTTCCTACTACCAGGCGCTGCTGGAGGCCGGGGTCCGCATCCACCTCTACCCCTCACCCCTGGTGCTGCACGCCAAGCACTTCACCATCGACGACTCGGTGGCCGTCATCGGGTCCAGCAACATGGACCTGCGGTCCTTCGCCCTCAACGCCGAGGTGACGTTGATGCTGCTCGGCGACGAGGTGGTCCGCGACATGCGCGCGGTCGAGGACACCTACCGCTCGCTGTCGCACGAGCTGACCCGCGAGGAGTGGGAGGGGCGCTCGCGCAGGTCGAGGTACGTCGACAACGTCATGCGACTCACCTCCGCCCTCCAGTGAGGGCGCTCCCCTGAGAAGGCGGAGGCGAGCACGCGGGTGACGCGGTCGCTCAGCCGTCGAGGCGGGCCAGCTCGTCGGCGGTGAGCTCGAGGTCGGCCGCCGCGGCGGAGTCGCGGACCGAGTCGGGGCGCTTGGCACCGGGGATCGGGACCACGCACGGCGACTGCGCGAGCTCCCAGGCCAGCGCGACCTGCTGGGCGCTGACCCCTCGGTCCTGCGCCACCTCGGCGAAGGCCGGGTGCTTGTCGGCCAGGCCCTTGGCGTCGTTGAGGCCGCCCAGCGGGCTCCACGGCAGGAAGGCCAGGCCGAGCTCCTCGCACACGTCGATCTCGGGACGGCTGCTGAGGAACTTGGGGCTGAACTGGTTCTGGACGCTCACCAGCGCGTCCCCGAGCACGGCGTGGGCCGCGCGGATCTGGTCGGGGTCGGCGTTGGAGAGCCCCACGTGGGCGACCTTGCCGCTGTCCGCGATCTCCTTCAGCGTGCCGATGACGTCGTCGTACGACACGTCCGGGTCGGGTCGGTGGTGCTGCCACAGGGCGATCTGCTCGACGCCGAGGCGCCCGAGGCTGGCGTCCACGGCCGCGCGCAGGTGCTCGGGCGTGCTGTCGGTGGCCCAGTCGCCGCTGTCGGTGCGGACGTGACCGCCCTTGGTGGCGAGCACGACCCGGTCGCGGGCGCCGAGCTCGTCGAGCAGGGAGGCGATCAGGCGCTCGTTCTGGCCCTGCGCGGCGGCACCGTCGTCGCCGGGGCCGTAGGCGTCGGCGGTGTCGAAGAGGGTGACGCCGGCGTCGAGCGCGGCGGTGACGGTGTCGAGGAGCTGCTGGCGGGGCTGGGGGCCGCTCTGGTCGAAGGTCATCAGGCCCAGGCCGATCGCGCCGACCTGGTGGGGTCCGAGGTGTCGTGTGTGCATGTCCTCGACAGTACGGCGACGGCGGGAGGCCGCCCCCACCCTCAGGTGCGCCGCACCTCAGGTACGCCGCACCTCAGGTACGCCGCACCTCAGGTACGCCGCACCTCAGGTGCGCCGCACCTCAGGAACACCGCACCTCAGGAACACCGCACCTCAGGAACGCCGCACCTCAGGAACGCCGGGCGCGCAGCGACGTACCGTCCGTGTAGGCGACCATCCGGTTGAAGACCGCGGTCGCCGCGGCCGGCGGGGTGCTCGGCCGCGTGGGGGTCTGCTCGAGGACGGCGAGCACGTCGGCCGACGCGCGGGAGCCGGCCGAGGCGCCGGCCTGGGCGGTCAGCACGGCCGCGTCGCGCACGACGCCGCCGTCGACCGACCACAGCGCCTCGAAGAGCCGGTCGTCGCCCGTCGCGCCGTGGCCCGGCAGCTCGAAGGCCACGAGCGCGACCGCGAAGTCGGGAGCCTCGTGGACCACGATCCACTCCCGCAGCAGCGGGGAGTCCGCCGGGAGGCCGACCGTCGCCGGGCGGGACTCGTCGTCGTGGGACTCGAAGTCGGCGATGGCCACCGCCGCCCGGGCGGTGCGGGCCAGGTCCTCCCACCGGCGACGGGACCGGCCGTAGTAGCGGCCCCGCTGGAAGGTGCCGAGCAGGATGCCGTGGGAGGACTGCGCGACGGCCTCGTCCTCGATGGCCCACGACAGCGCCAGCAGCGTGCGCTTGGTCAGCGTGTACGACGTGAGCTCGGGGTGGCGACGGCTCAGCGCGGCGTACACCGAGGCACCCTCCCCCAGCTGTCCGGAGCGGAGGGTGGCCGCGATGGCCTCCTCGAGGCGCAGGCCGCGGTCGCGCTCCTCGACGACCCGCTGGACGGCGCGGACGTCCGCGGCGGTGTAGCGGCGGTGCCCGCTGGGCAGCCGGACCGGCTCGGGGAACCCGAACCGCTGCTCCCAGGCCCGCACCAGCTGGGTGGAGATTCCGGCGTGCTTCGACAGCTCGCCGATGGTCAACAGATCGTCCGACCCTTGCGGTGAGGCGACGCTCGTGTCCATACTCGCTCCATAACCTAAACAGTCTGTCGAAGTTCTGTGTCGAACTTCAGCCAGACCCTACAGCACCCGGAGGCTCACCATGACGCAGGACCAGACTGATTTCCGTGCCGACTCGGTCGTGGACTGGAGCGACCTCGGTCGGGAGATGTGGTCGTTCCTGACCGGCCGGCGCGCCGCGATCAACTACCAGTTCGTGGACATGGCCGTCGAGGTGCCTCGCGACACCGGCCCGAAGGCGCCGCGCGCGACCTGGAAGATCGACGGCACCCTGCGCATCTCCACCGACGACGACACCACCCGGGGTCCCGCACCGGAGGCGGCGTGACGACCCTGCGGACCCGCATCGACGCCGACGTCTGCTTCCGCGTCGACACCCCCGGCCACGAGCCGGTCACCGGCTCCCTCCAGGGGCGGGGCAGCGCCCTGGTCCTGCGGGTCAGCGATCCGGTGGCGTTCGCCGGCGGGGCCGACGCGGCCGGCCTGCGCCGGATCGCCGCCGAGCTCGCCGAGCTCGGGGTGTCGGTGCAGGTGCGCGACGCCGACGACGTACCGCTCGTGACCCTGGGAAACGTGCGCTGTCCCTGGTGGCAGCGTCCCTTCACCCGCAGTGCCCACATGCGCGTCGCCGGCCTGCGGGGCGCCGTGTCCGCCGGACGCGGTCGGCTGCGCAACGACGTCGCGACCCTGCCGGGTCCCGGCCTGCTGCCCCCGGCGACGCCGTTCCCGGTGGCCCCCACCTTCCTGCGGCGCCCGGTGCGCCGGGTGACGACGACCCACGACCCCGGCCGCGGCGGCCTCCCGCGGCTCGTCGAGGTCCCGGGTGACGGCATCACCCGCACCGACACCCCCACGCACTGGCTCCAGGACGACCGCACGACCATCGGGTCCGACCCCGGCTGCGACATCGTGCTGCCCGGCCTGGCCCCGGTCCACGCCGAGGTCGTCCACGACGATGCCGACGAGTTCGTCGTCCACGCCCTCGACGACGCCGAGCTGCGGGTGCACGGGCGCCGGGTCGGCTCCTCGATCCTTCGTACCTCGACCCGCATCGAGCTCGGTCCCGGCCCGCTGCGGATCCTGGCCTTCACCCGCGAGGAGTACGCCGACCACGGCCGGCCCCACGGCGGTCGCATCGGCGGGGAGCTCGGCCGGCAGCGACCCCAGCCCCCTCGGGAGCGGCTCCAGGCGGTCCCCGACCCGGACGACAGCGCCTCCTGAACGGCACAGCCCCCGCCCCCACTGGGGGGACGGGGGCTGCGGCGTGCGGGCGGGTGGTGCTCAGACCCGGTCGTCGACCCAGGGGGCCTGGTGACGGGCCTGCTCCTGCACCGACGGGGCCGCTGCGGCGTGCTGCTTGATGCGCGGCACCTCCCGCTCGGCCGTGGAGAGGTAGCCCTCCCAGCGCTGCTGCATGGGACGGACCAGCCCGCCGCCGACGCCGACGATGATCACGCCGGCCACGGTGGCCAGGATCGCGACCAGCACCGGCAGGGTCACCGTGGTGGCGACGCCGACCTGGTTGAGCGCGGCCACGATGCCGAGGAACAGGATGAACACGGACGCGATGTTGGCGATGGTCCGGCCGTAGGACAGCCCGCCGAGAGTGCCCTCGATGAGGGTCTTGACGGCCGCGGCGATCGCCGAGGCGACCACGACGATGATGATCGCGACGACCAGGCTCGGCAGGAAGGTGATGACCCGCTCGATCAGGTCGCTGATCGGGTTCGGGCCGAAGACGCCGAACGCGAGCTGCAGCACGAAGAGCACGAGCGTGTAGTAGATGAGCTTGGCGACCACGTCGCTGGCGTCCATCTTCGAGTTGGCCATCGCGCGCTTGATGCCGCCGCGCTCGACGGCGCGGTCGAAGCCGACCCGCTCGAGGATCGCGTTGAGGGCCTTGGCGATGCCCTTGGCGATGAGCAGGCCGACGATGAGGACGACGAGGAACAGCAGCAGCTTGGGCAGGAACTCGGAGACGGTGCTGACGCCATCGCGCAGGCCGTCCTGAAGGGTGTCTTCCATGAGGGTGGTGCCTCCAACGGGGAGTGGTGAGGATCGATTTACGTTGTAAACCAAGCACAGCCCGGCGCCACCACCTAGCGGTCCCAGCCCTAGGGGTGCCACCTCAGGGGTGGCGTCCTCCCCCCGTCTCCCGGGACGGGCTCAGCCCGCGTTGCCCTCCTGGCGGACCTGCGCGAGCCGGTTGAGCAGCTCCTCCAGCGCCTCCTCAAACTCCACGTTGGCGTGGTCCTGGGCGAGCTGGCGGCGCAGCCGGCTCACCGTGGGGTAGTCCTCCAGCCCCGGCTCGGACGACTCCTCCAGCACGTCGAGCGGGCCGACGTCAGCCCCGTGCGTGGACACCTCTAGGAGCAGGTGGCCGAGCAGGAAGCTGGTGAAGGCGCGGTAGCTCGCGACCGCCGCCTCGTCGGAGAAGCCCTCCGACTCGAGTCCGACCAGGAAGGCCTCCACCCACTCCAGGCTGCGCAGCGGCGGTCGCAGCCACGGCGCCTCGGGCGGTCGGGACGCGACCAGCGGGAACGCCTTCGGGTGCGCCAGCGCCACCCGTCGTACGCCGTGGGCGAGTCTTTGCACGAAGTCCTGCCAGCCGTCGCTGGGGCTGTCGAGGACCTCGGCGTCGGTGCGCATCCCCTCGACCAGGCGGTCCACGACGCCGTCGAGGAGCTCCTCCTTGCCGGCGACGTAGCGGTAGAGCGCCATCGCCTCGACGCCCAGCGCCTGGCCGAGCCGCCGCATCGTCAGCCCCGGCAGGCCCTGCTCGTCGATGAAGGTGATCGCGGCCTCGAGGATCAGCCCGCGGTCGAGCGGCGTGTGCCGTGAGGGAGGGGCATCACCCTTGACCAGCGCGGCGTCCGCGTCCTCCACGTCGTCCGGTGACGGCATCGCAGCTCCTCTCGTGGCCTCCACCGTAGCCGCGGGGCGACGGGCGTGCCTCCGACCGGGTCCGGCCATGATGGGTCCATGACGCATGGAGTCTCCTTCCCCGCCGACAGCGACGGCCGCCGCAGCACCACCCGGGCGGGCCGGGCCGTCGTGGCCGCCGCCCTGCGCCCGGTCGACCCGGTCGGGGCCCTCGGCGCCGAGCAGGAGACGGCCTGGCGCAGCGGCTACGTGCTGCACTTCCGCCGGCTCGTCGAGGCAGGCATCGCCACCCCCGAGGCCTGGACGACGATCGCCGAGGCCGGCCTCGAGGCCGTACGCCGCACCCTCGTCGTCGTGGCCCCGGACGGGACCGAGCAGCCGCTCGACTCGCTGGCCACCGCGCGCGCGGTGCGCACCCTCGGCACCCACGAGGTCCTCGGCGAGGGCGAGCGGCAGGCCGAGCTGGTCCTGACCTACCGCGGGCGCGAGCTGCGCGGCGCCGACCTGCTCGCCCAGCTCGAGGAGTGGGTCGCGCGCGGGGTGCTGGAGCCGTCGGCGGCCGCGGCCGTCGGGGAGGTCGTCGAGCACCCGGAGTGGCTGCGGCTCGAGGGCCGCACCGTCGCGGTGCTCGGCGCCGGCGCCGAGATGGGGCCGCTCGCCGCGCTGCTGCGCTGGGGCGCCACCGTGGCCGCCGTGGACCTCCCGCGCGAGGCCCTGTGGGAGCGCCTGGAGCGCACCGCCCGCGCCGGGGCCGGCCGCCTGCTCGCGCCCTTCGACCCGTCCGGCTCCGAGGACGGGTCGTACGGCGCGGACCTGCTCGCCGAGGTCCCCGCGGTCTCCGACTGGCTGGCCCGCCTCGACGGGCGGCTGGTGCTGGGCAACTACCTGTACGCCGACGGCGCCACCCACGTGCGCGTCGCCGCCGCCGCCGACGCGCTGGCCACCCGGCTCACCGCCGCGCGCCCGGACACCGCCCTGGCCTTCCTGGCCACGCCGACCGACGCCTTCGCCGTGCCCCGCGAGGCGGTCGAGCACTCCACCCGTGCCTACCGCGAGCGCTCCGGCGCCGCCAAGCTGGTCGGGCGGCCGCTGCGCTGGGCGACGCGGGGCCGGCTGCTGCACCGGGCCTACCCGCCGGCCGCCGACCCGGGCATCAGCGACGCCATCGTGCCGGTCCAGGGCCCCAACTACGCGCTGGCCAAGCGGATCCAGCGCTGGCGGGCCGCCGTCGCCCGCCGCGACGGCCAGCTGGTCTCCTTCCACGTCGCCCCGTCCACCCGGACCCGTTCGGTGGTCAAGAACCGCGCGCTCGCCGCCGCCTTCGCCGGGGCGCACCGCTTCGGCGTGGAGGTCTTCGAGCCCGACACCGCCAACACGCTGATGGCGGCCCTGCTCGTGCACGACCTCAGCACCGAGCAGCCGGTCCACGAGCACCCGTGGCAGGACGAGGCGTACGCCGCGGTGCACGGCGGCCTGTGGCGTGCGGCGTACGAGCCCCGCAGCGCCCTCGGGCTGGCCGCCGCGCTCGGCTACGCGAGCGCCCGCACCTGACGACCGGGCACTTCCTGACACCTCGATCCCGCCGACCGGGCACTTCCTGACACCTCGATCCCGCCGACCGGGCACTTCCTGACACCTCGATCCCGCCGACCGGGCACTTCCTGACAGCAGCGGGCTACGTTCGGGACATGACCTACACCCCCACCCCGCAGGAGCCGATCGGCTCGGGCTTCGACCGCCACACCACCGCCGACGAGGTGCTCGCCGGGATCGACCTGACCGGCCGGACCGCCCTGGTGACCGGCGGGTACTCCGGCATCGGGCTGGAGACGACGCGGGCGCTCGCGAAGGCCGGCGCAGCGGTGATCGTCCCCGCGCGTCGTCCCGAGACGGCCGCCGAGGCGCTCGCCGGCATCGACGGCGTCACGGTGGAGACGCTCGACCTCGGCGACCTGACCAGCGTCGAGGCGTTCGCCGACCGCATCCTGGCCAGCGGTGTCGTGCTCGACATGGTCATCGACAGCGCCGGCATCATGGCATGCCCCGAGACCCGCGTCGGTCCGGGCTGGGAGGCCCAGCTCGCCACCAACCACCTCGGCCACTTCGCCATGGTCAACCGGCTGTGGCCGGCACTCGCGCCGGGCGCCCGGGTCGTGAGCGTCTCCTCGATGGGCCACCTGAGCAGCCCCATCCGCTGGGACGACCTGATGTTCGAGTCGGGCTACGAGAAGTGGACCGCCTACGGCCAGGCCAAGACCGCCAACGTGCTCTTCGCCGTCCACCTCGACCGGCTCGGCCAGACCCACGAGCGCGGCAAGGGGGTGCGCGCCTTCGCCCTGCACCCCGGCGGGATCCTCACCCCGCTCCAGCGTCACCTCCCCCGCGAGGAGCAGGTCGCGATGGGCTGGTTCGACGAGGACGGCACGCCGCGCGCCGAGTTCAAGACGCCCGAGCAGGGCGCCGCCACCCAGGTGTGGGCCGCGACCTCACCCCAGCTCGAGGGCAAGGGCGGGGTCTACTGCGAGGACGTCGACGTGGCCGTGTCGTACGTCGAGGACGGCGCGCGCCGTGGGGTGCGCGACTGGGCCACCGACCCTGAGCAGGCGGCCCGGCTCTGGCAGGTCTCGGCCGAGCTCACCGGCGTGGACGCCTTCGCCTGACGGACCTCAGACCGAGGGGCCGAGGTCGGCGGGACTCCCGGTCGACCCACTGGGTGTGGCTTCGGTGCCACCAGGTGACACCGAAGCCACACCGAAGCCAGGAATCGCCCGCTCGGCACCCCCCAGCGGCCAGGAAACGCCCGCTCGGCACGCCCCAGCGGCCAGGAAGCGCCCGGTCAGCGCGGCCGGGCTTCGACCCCCATGCTCACCAGCATGGCGGCGCACTCCGCCGCGACGGCACGGGCCAGGGACTCGGCGCTGTCGTCCTCACGCTCGGGGACGATGCGGTGCACCGTCCCGTTGGCGGCGAGGTCGAGCGCCCGGACCTGTTGACGGGTGGCCATCTCCTCGGCGTGCGCGGTGTCGCCGTGCACGATGACGCTGGCGCCCTCGGGCGGCAGCGGCGAGAGCCACGCGTGCTGCGCGGCCAGCACCCGGCGGGCCGGCAGCAGCGCCAGCGCGCCGCCCCCGCAGCCCTGGCCCAGCAGCACCGCGAGGGTCGGCACGCGCATCCGGGTCATGGTGGCGATGCACCGGGCGATCTCCCCGGCCACCGCCCGCTCCTCGGCGGAGACCGAGAGCTCGGCGCCGGGGGTGTCGATCACGGTGACGAGCGGCAGGCCGAGCTCCTCGGCGAGGTTCATCGCGCGCCGGGCCTCCCGCAGCGCGGCCGGTCCCATCGCCCGGTCGGCGTCCTGGCGGGTCCGGTCCTGGCCGACGAGCACGCACGGCTGGCCGTCGAGCCGGGTCAGCGCCACGATCACGGTCTCGTCGCGCTCCCCCTCGTCGGTGCCGCGCAGGCGCAGGGTGTCCCTGGCGCCGTACCGCAGCAGGTCGCGTACCCCGGCCCGCCCGGGCAGGCGGGTGATGCCGACCGACTCCCACGCCGTGCGGGTGGTCAGCGCCGTGGGGTCGCGGCGCGGCAGTGACGGCGGCTCGGGGGCGTCGAGCAGCACCCGCAGCGACCGGTCGACGAGCTCGGGCAGCTGCTCGGCCGCGACGACGGCGTCGATGACGCCCTTGGCGGCGAGGTTCTCCGCCTGCTGGACGCCCGCCGGGAACGGCTCGCCGTTGAGCGCTTCATAGACCTTCGGGCCGAGGAAGCCCACCAACGCGCCGGGCTCGGCGACCGTCACGTGGCCCAGCGAGCCCCACGAGGCATAGACGCCGCCCGTCGTGGGGTGGCGCAGCTGCACGAGGTAGGGCAGCCCGGCCGCCTTGTGGGCCCCGATCGCCCGGGTGATCTCGACCATCTCGACGAACGCCGGCGTTCCCTCCTGCATGCGGGTGCCGCCCGACGCCGTGGTGGCCAGGAGCGGCAGGCCCTCGGCCGTCGCGCGGCGCACGGCGGCAGTGATGCGACCCGCCGCGTCCCGCCCGATCGAGCCGGCGAGGAAGCGGAACTCGTTGGCGACCACCGCCACGGGCCGGCCGCGGACCAGGCCGCGACCGGTGATGACCGACTCGTCGGTGCCCGCCTTCTCCCGCGCGGCCCGCAGCTCGCGCTGGTAGCCCTCGTCGTGGCCGGAGATGTCGATGGGGCGGTCCCACGACTGCCAGGACCCCTCGTCGAGCACGAGGTCCAGCAGCTCCTCGGCGCCCCACCGGCGGCGGGACTCCGGAGCGGTCGCGGCGCTCACTCCTGCTCCTCCAGCCAGCCGCGCACGGCGGCGCCGTGCTGGTCGAGCAGCGGCGGAGCGGCGTGGTCGCGGCGGGTGGTCTCGCTGCCCGACGGGTCGAAGAAGCGCAGCGGCGGACCCGGCAGGGTCACCGGCCCGAGCGACGCGTGGTCGACCTCGACCAGCAGTCCCTGGCTGCGCGTCTGCTCCCACTCGTAGACCTCGTCGAGGGTCCGCACCTTGCCGGCCGGTACGCCGACCTCGGCGAGCCGGGCGAGCAGGGCCTCGGCGTCCCAGTCGGCGAAGGCCGCCTCGACGACCTCGATGGTGCGCTCGCGTGCGTTGACGCGGTCGCCGTTGGTCTCCAGGCCCGGCGTGGCCGGGTCGATCCCGAAGCCGTCGCACAGCCGACGCCACAGCCCCTCGCTGCCCACCGCGATCTGCACCGCGCCTTCCCGGCAGCGGAAGAGCCCGTAGGGGGAGATCGAGGGGTGGTGGTTGCCCTGCGCCCGGCCGACCTCGCCGGCCACCGTCCAGCGGGTGCCCTGGAAGGCGTGCACCCCCACGACGGCCGACAGCAGCGAGGTGCGCACGACCTGGCCGCGGCCGGTGGTCGAGCGCTCGTGCAGCGCGGCGAGCACGCCGTACGCGCCGTACATGCCGGCGAGCAGGTCGCCGATCGGTACGCCGACCCGCTGCGGGTCGTCGGGTCCGGACCCGGTCAGCGACATGAGGCCGGCCTCGCCCTGGGCGATCTGGTCGTAGCCGGCACGCCCGCCCTCGGGGCCGTCGTGGCCGAAACCGGTGATGGACAGCACGACCAGACGCGGGTTGCGCTCGAGGAGCGAGTCGATGCCGAGGCCCAGGCGCTCCAGCACGCCGGTCCGGAAGTTCTCGACCAGCACGTCGGCGCGGTCGACGAGCTGCAGCAGCAGCTCGCGGTCGGCGTCCGCCTTGAGGTCGAGGGCGATCGACTCCTTGTTGCGGTTGGCCGAGAGGAAGTACGTCGACTGGCGCTCCTCCGGCGACCCGACGAAGGGCGGACCCCAGCCCCGGGTGTCGTCCCCGTGGCCCGGCGCCTCGACCTTGACGATCCGGGCACCGAGGTCGCCCAGCATCATCGTGGCGTGCGGGCCGGCCAGCGCGCGGGAGAGGTCGACGACCAGGACCCCGTCGAGGGGCCCGGTCACGAGCCCCACCCGGGCAGGACCAGCGCGGCCCACACGGCGAGCGGACCGACCAGCGTGACGATCACGCCGTAGGTGAGGATCTGCTTGTAGTAGACGGGCTCGCTGATGGAGTCGGGCTTGTTGGCCAGCATCAAGGCGCCGTTGGTGGAGAACGGGCTGACGTCGACGATGGTCGAGGAGACCGCGAGGGCCGCGACGAACAGCGCCGCGTTGATGCCGCCGTCGGCGATGAGCGGCACCCCGATCGGGATGATCACCGGCAGCAGCGCGGTGGACGAGGCGAAGGCCGAGACGACACCGCCGACGTAGCACAGGACGAGCGCACCGATGGCGGCGACGCCGAGCCCGGCGGCCCAGTTGCCGACGAACTCCGGGGAGCCCGCGGTGGTGAGGATGGTCGCGTAGGTGCTGATGCCGGCCACGAGCAGCACGGTGGGCCAGGCGATCTGCTTGACCGCGTCCTTGTGCTCCTGGGGCGCCAGCATCGCCAGGATGACGGCGGCCGTGATCGAGACGAAGCCGATGTTCTTGTCGAACATCAGGGCCACGAGCGCGACCGCGACGAACGCGACGAGGGTGAGCAGCTGGTCGCGGCGGACGCCGACGGCCTGCGTGCCCGTGGGGATCGAGGTGCCGTAGCCGCGGGCCGGGACGGTCGCGCCGCCGCGGTGCAGGTCCTCGTCGAGGGTGTCCGGGTCGTCGGGGTCGATCCGCATCGCCATCAGCTTGCGTCCGCCGAGGACCACGAAGAGGATCGCGGCCATCACGGTGTTGACGACCAGGCTGGCGAGGAAGACGGTGATCTCGCTCGAGGGGAGCCCCGCGCCCTCCATGACGGAGTTGGTGATGACGCCGTAGATGCTGATCGGGGAGAAGCCGCCGGCCTGGGCGCCGTGCACGACGAACATGCCCATCATCAGCGGGCTGATGCCGTAGCGGCCGGCGAAGCCGAGGGCGATCGGGCCGATGATCGCGCAGGCGGCCGGGCTGACGGCACCGATGCCCGTCAGCACGGCGGTCACCGCGAACATCACCCACGGGATGAGCGCCACGCGACCCCCGACGGCCTTGACCGCGGTGCGCACGATGAGGTCGACCGTCCCGTTGTTGCGCGCGATGGCGAACAGGTACGTGACCCCGATCAGGGTGAGGATCAGGTCACCGCTGACCCCGCTGAGGATCTCCTTCTCGTCCAGGTCGAGGGCGTACATGCCGACGAACCACGCCGCGACGTACGCCAGCGCCCCCATGTTGATGGGCAACAACGTGCCCACGACGAACAAGGCGACCAACGCGATGATCGCCACCCATTCCGCTCCCATAGGAGGCTCCTTCTGCCTGCGACGTGACCGGCGTCACGTACTGGATCAGTGGCCTAGCCAATAGCCCACTCAGCCATCTGTCAATAGGGTGGTCCCATGACCGAGTCGTCCCCGCCTCCTCCGCGCGTCCCCGCGCCGTCGTTCCCGGCGCCGCTGTCCCGGGTGCGGCTCTACGAGCAGGTCGCCGAGCAGATCTCGACGTGGATCGCCGAGCACGACCTCCGGCCCGGCGACAAGCTGCCGCCCGAGCGGGAGCTGGCCGCGCGCCTCGGGGTCAGCCGGGCGACGCTGAGCCAGGCCCTCGTGGCGCTGGAGGTCATCGGCGCGGTGGCGGTCCGCCACGGTGACGGCACGGTCGTCGCCAAGTCCCTCGGCGCCACACGGATCGTCGAGGCGGTCCGCGCCCACGCCAACCGGCTGCCCGAGATCATCGACACCCGCGACGCCCTCGAGACCAAGATCGCGGCGCTGGCGGCGCAGCGCCGTACCGAGGCCGACCTCCAGCGCATCGAGGACGCGCTGGCCGGCATGGAGGCCGACATCGAGCGCGGCGGGCGCGGCGTCGAGGGCGACGAGAACTTCCACGCGGCGGTGACCGCGGCCGCCCACAGCCTGTTGCTCTCGCAGCTGATGGGCGAGATCGCCGACCTCATCCGCGAGACGCGCATCGAGTCGCTGTCCCAGCCCGAGCGGCCGCGCGCCTCCCTGGCCGGCCACCGCGCGATCGCCGAGGCGATCCGGGCGGGCGACCCCCCCGCCGCCGCCAGCGCGATGCACGCCCACGTCGAGATGGTCAGCGACGTCGCCGTGCTCCGTACGACGTGACGGGGGCCGAGCAGCTCGTCGTGCTGCTCGCCGGGCTCGGCGCGGGGATCCTCACCTCGACGGTCGGGATCGCCTCGCTGCTCAGCTTCCCGGTGCTGGTCGCCGTGGGGCTCCCGCCGGTGGTGGCCAACGCGTCCAACACGGTCGGCCTCACGCCGGGCGCGCTCAGCGGCTCGTGGGGCTACCGCAGCGAGCTGCGCGAGCACCCGCAGGTGACCGCCGTCGTGCTGGCCACCTGCGCCGTCGGCTCGGTGGCCGGCGCGGTCCTGCTGCTCGCCCTCCCGGCGACGGTCTTCGAGGCCGTGGTGCCCTGGCTGATCCTCGGCACCTGCCTGCTGGTCGGCGTCCAGCCCCGGCTGTCGGCGTGGCTGCGCACCCGGCGCGGGACCGACGCGATCGAGCGCCACCACGTGTCGCCCCTCACCGGGGTCTTCGCGACCATCACCGGGGCGTACGGCGGCTACTTCGGCGCGGGGTCCGGCGTGATGATGCTGGCCGTGCTGGGGCTCGGGACCGACCTGCCGTTCCGCGTCGCCAACGCGCTCAAGACGCTGGCCGTGCTCGCGGCCAACCTCGTGGCGAGCGTCATCTTCGTCCTCGCCGCCGACATCGACTGGCGGGCCGTCGTACTGCTTGCGAGCGGATCGGTGGTGGGCGGGTACGTCGGCGCGCGCATCGGTCGCCGGTTGCCGGCCGCGCTGCTGCGGGCCGGGATCGTCGTCGCCGGGCTGGTCGGCGCGGTCCTGCTCTGGACCTGACGACCCGGGTTTCTCCGCGGGGGTTTGGCGCGCGCACCGCGGGGGGAGTGTCTGGCCGCAGGCCGCACCCGGCCCACCCCCGGCCGATCGACCCACCGACACGAAGGACCACGATGAAGCTCACCGCCCGCATCGCCGCACTCGCCATGACCGCAGCAGCACTCGTCGCGACGGCCGCTCCCGCCCACGCCGTCGGCGAGTCCACCGCCACCACGCCGACGGCGTACGTCGGGGACAACTGCATCGACCAGCCGGTGAACTACTCGGTGAACCTCCCCGCCGACGTCAAGGACTGGTTCCTGCAGATCAAGCCCGTCTACCCGACCGGCGCCGAGGGCGTGAGCAGCTACGTCGGAACCATCAACGGGTCCCCGCTGACCGGCACCACCACCATCCAGATCTGCGGTCGCGTCGAGCCCCGCGGCACCTGGACGCTCCAGCCGATCCTGAAGACCTGGACCGACGCGGCCGGCAAGACGTACTACGGCCCCTTCAACGGCACGCCCTCCACCTTCGAGGTCGTCGGCCGGGCGACCACCTCGCTGTCGCTCAAGGCCAAGACCAAGGGCAACAAGGTCACCGCGAAGTCGCGTCTCGTCGCGAAGACCGACGGCAACACCGCGCCGGTCGCCGGCCAGCCGGTCGTCTTCCAGAAGAAGGTCGGCAAGAAGTGGAAGACGTTCAAGACCGTCACCACCCCGAGCACCGGCGTGGCGAAGGCGAAGTTCAAGGCCCGCAAGAAGACCCTGATCCGGACCAAGTTCGCCGGTGCCGGTGACGTCGTCGTCGGCGGGACCGGGCCGGCCATCCCGGCCGCGTCGTCCAAGAAGGTCCGCGTCGGCTGACCCTCGGCGACAACACCATCTCCGACAGCAGGGCGGCTCCTCCGGGAGCCGCCCTGCTGCTGTCCGCGACCGCCAGCCGGAGCCCTCGACCGGCGGCGCCGACGGTGGCATCGTGGGCGGGGTGATGCGCCCTCCACCTCCACTGCTGGCACTGGCCGCGGGCCTCGCCCAGCGGGCGCTGAGCCCCGGCGCCACCCGTCCCTCGGCACCCAGGACCGTGGTCGCCACCGCGGTCGCGGGAGGCTCGGTCGGACTGGCCGCCTCCTCTGCGCGCGCGTTCCGGCGCCACGGCACCACCCTCGAGCCCTTCGACCCGTCGCAGGCCACCGTGCTCGTGACCACCGGCGTCAACGCCGTCACCCGCAACCCGATGTACGTCGGCATGGCCGGGCTGCTCGTCGCCCACGCCGTACGCCGCGGCTCGCGCGCCGCGCTGCTCCCGGTCGCCGCCTTCGTCGTCGTCATCGACCGCTTCCAGGTCGGCGCCGAGGAGCGGGCCCTGCTGGCCAACTTCGGCGGCGCGTACGACGCGTACCGCCGCTCGGTGCCCCGCTGGCTGGACGGTCGCTCGATCGGGGCCGGAGGACGGGCCCTGCGCCGGTCGTGACCACCGGGGGCCCAGAGCCCCTGGCGACCACTCGCCCGTCCCGCGGATGTGGTCATCGCCCGCGCTGCTGCAGCCACGAATCCCGGACCCGCGCAGGGCTATGGTCGCTGGATGGAGCCCATCGCGGTCAGCTTCACCTCGTCCGGCGTGCGGTGCGCGGGAACGCTCGTGCGCCCGGACGGTGACGCGGGCCCGGTCGCCTGCGTCGTCATGGGTCCCGGGGGCACGTTGACGCGACGCGACGGCCTGCCCGCGTACGCCGAGCGCTTCGCTGCGGCGGGTCTCGCCTCGATGACCTTCGATCACCGGCACTGGGGCGACAGCGCGGGTGAGCCGCGCCGTTGGTTCTCGTTGTCCGAGCAGCTCGAGGACTGGCGCGCAGCCGTCGCCCATGCCCGCACCCTGACCGGGGTCGACCCCGATCGCATCGTGCTGTGGGGCATGTCAGTGGCCGGCGGCCACGTGCTGCTGACGGCCGCCGACGATCGACGCGTGGCGGCGGTGGTGTCGATCGCACCGGTTGCCGACGGGGTCGCCTTCAACATGCGCCCCGCTCCCGTCGGCGTCCAGCTCCGCGGCATGGGGCGGGCCGTGCGAGAGGTGCTCACGCGACGCCCGGTCACCGTGCCGGTGGCGGGACCGCCCGGGACGCTCGCCGCGATCGCGGCGCCCGAGGCCCCGAGGGGCTTCGAAGCACTGACCGCAGGGACCGACTGGCGCAACCAGGTGAACAGCTCGGCTGCACTCGCGATGTTCCGCTACCGCCCCGTGCGTCGGGCGGCCGACATCGCGGCACCCGTCCTGCTGCAGGTGGGCGACCAGGACGGCATGGCGCCTGCGGCACCCATCGAGAAGGTCGCCGCCACGGCTCCACACGCGCAGCTCGTGCGCTATCCGATGGACCACTTCGGTTGCTTCTCGGCGGAGCACATCAACCGTGTGGCCGGCGACCAGATCGCCTTCCTCTCCGACCACGTCTGATGCCTCGCCTGCGCAGGACGAAGGTCCCTAGTGGGGGTCCGTGCGTCCGGTGAGACTGGCGGAAGGCTGTGGTCGTCCCCCGGGCTGCTGACGCGGGTGGTTCGCAGCGCGAGGCACGACGTCCGGAGGACCCATGACGATGCAGACGGCCGGCACGACGGGCCACTCGACGTACCCCGCCCCCGCGGTGTCCATGGCGCGCCTCTTCGCCGACCGCGTGGCGGCGACGCCGGACGTGGAGGCCTACCGCTTCCCCACCGACGACGGGTGGGCGTCGGTGACGTGGGCCGAGACCGACCAGACCGTCCGGCTGATGGCCGCCGGGCTCCTCGCGCTGGGCATCCGGCCGGAGCAGCCCGTGGCGATCGCCAGCAACACCCGGATCGAGTGGCTGTACGCCGACCTCGCCATCACGTGCGCCGGGGCCGCCACGACGACCGTCTACCCCAGCACCGGCGCGGACGGCGTCGCGTTCATCGTCGCCGACAGCGGGTCGCGGATCGTGTTCGCCGAGGACGACACCCAGGTCGCCAAGCTGCGCGAGCAGCGCGGGCGGCTCCCGGACGTGGTGCGGGTGGTGACCTTCGACAGCACGCCGGACGGCGCGTGGGTGATCGGCCTCGACGACCTGCAGGCCCTGGGCGCCAAGCACCTCGCGGAGCATCCGACGGCGGTCGACGAGTCGGTCGCCGCGATCCAGCCGGAGCACCTGGCGACGCTGATCTACACCTCGGGCACCACGGGACCTCCCAAGGGCGTGGAGCTCACCCACCACTGCTGGACCTACATCGGTGCCGGCGCCACGACGCTCGACCTCCTCTCACCCGAGGACCTCCAGTACCTGTGGCTGCCGCTGTCGCACGCCTTCGGCAAGATGCTGGAGGTCGTGCAGCTGCAGGTCGGCTTCCCCACCGCGGTCGACGGGCGGATCGAGAAGATCGTCGAGAACCTGGCGGTGGTGCGGCCCACCTTCATGGCGGGGCCGCCGCGGACCTACGAGAAGGTGCACTCGGCGGTGGTCGCCAGGGTCGAGGAGGAGGGCGCCCTCCAGCGCCAGCTGTTCCGATGGGCCTTCCACGTCGGGACGCAGGCCTCCGACGCCCGGCTGCAGGGTCGGCGTCCCGCCCCCTGGGTGCTCGCGCAGCTCGCCGTCGCCGATCGGTTGGTGCTCGCCAGGATCCGTGACCGGTTGGGCGGACGCATCCGGTTCCTGGTGTCCGGCAGCGCCGCCCTGTCGCACGACGTCGCGCGGTGGTTCCACGCGGCGGGGATGCCCATCCTCGAGGGCTATGCCCTGACCGAGACCAGCTCGGGTGCGTGCATCTCACGCCTCGACGACATGGCCATCGGCGTGGTGGGACCGCCCTTGGCGGGGACCGAGCTCCGGCTCGCGGCGGACGGCGAGGTCTTCATCCGCGGTCCGGGGGTGATGCGCGGCTACCACCACCGGCCCGAGGCGACCGCCGAGGTGCTCAGCGATGACGGCTGGTTCGCCACGGGTGACGTCGGGGAGCTCGACGGGGGCGGCCGGCTGCGGATCACCGACCGCAAGAAGGACCTGATCAAGACCTCCGGTGGCAAGTACATCGCCCCCCAGGTCATCGAGGTCATGTTCAAGGGGGTCTGCCCCCTGGCCAGCCAGATGCTGGTGCATGCCGACGGGCGCAACTACGCGACCGCGCTGGTGGCGCTGGATCCCGACGCGCTGGCCCTGTGGGGACAGGCGCAGGGTCTGGCCGCCACCGACTACGCGACGCTGGCGGCGGATCCTGCCGTGCGCCAGTACGTCGCGTCCTGCGTCGACGTGCTCAACGCGCGACTCAACCGGTGGGAGACCATCAAGGACTTCCGGATCCTCGACCACGACCTCACCATCGAGGAGGGGCACCTGACGCCGAGCATGAAGGTGCGCCGCACGGTGGTCGAGTCGCGCTACGCGTCGCTGCTCGAGTCCATGTACGACGGCCAGCGAGGTGGATGACCTCACCCCGGTGCGTCTGCGCGACGGCACCGACGCCTTCGTCGTACCGCTCCTCGCAGCGAACCGCGAGGCGCTGCGCGACGAGTACGAGCAGCTGTCGCTGGAGACCCGGTTCAGCAGGTTCCTGGCGGCCGTCCCCACATTGTCCGACGCGATGCTCGACCACCTGGTGGACGACGTGGACGGCGTCGACCACGTGGCTCTGGTGGCGCTGGTGATCTCCCGGGACGGCACGGAGGTCCCGATCGGCCTGGCCCGGATCATCCGCTACGCCGACGATCCCGAGGCGGCCGACCTCGGCGTCACGGTCGTCGACGAGTGGCAGGGACGCGGCGTGGCCACGGCGTTGCTGGAGGTCCTGATGCGGGACCGACCCGCGGGCATCGACCGCATACGGACGGTGACCCGCGCCGACAACCCCGCCTCCCTCGCCATGCTCCAGGCCCTGGGAGACGTCGAGACCGAGGCGGCCGGGCCGGGTGTGCTGTCCGTCGTGGTGCACCTCGACGACGGCGGCCGGCGTCGCGTCTCGAGCCTGCGCACCGCGAACGGGGCGGAGTAGTCGTGGCACCACCAAGGAGATGAGAAGGAGACGACGATGGCGAGCTATGAGAGCCCGGGGGTCTACATCGAGGAGGTCTCGAGCGGAACCCGGCCGCTCGAGGCGGTCGGGACCGCGATCGCGGCGTTCGTGGGCTTCGCGGAACGCCGACCCGTCGAGACCGCCCTCGGCCTCGCGGCCGTGGTGGGCGTCGCCCTGGTCGTGGTCCGCGCGCGGCGACACTGACCGGTCCGCGACCCTGCCTCCGGACGCCGCGGCAGTCGCGGCGCCCGTCGGGTGCGGTGCGTTCAGCCGGGGGTGGCGTACGCCGCGACCCCGGTGTCGATGATCACGCAGGGCTCCTCGCCCACGGTCCACGCGTCATGGCCCGGGTCGAGGTCAACGACGTCGCCGGGACCGACGCTGATCTCCTCGCCGTCGGCGAAGGTGACGGTCATCCGTCCCGAGAGGCAGAAGCCGGTGTGGTGGACCTGGCAGGAGTCGGTGCCGGCGATCGGCTTGACGTCGTTCGACCAGCGCCAGCCGGGCTCGAAGACGCCTCGGCCGAGGGTGAAGTCTCCGAGGGTGACCACGTCCATGTGGCCGTGGTCCTGGAACGGGCGTCGTTCGTGCGGGGTGTCGATGTTGTGTGTGTGGGACATGCGCGTCTCCTTCGCGCTGGTCGGTCCTGCTGCCGCCTGACCGGGGTCGTGCTCAGACGTGATCCGTGCCAGTCCGCCCGTACGTCGTGGCACCGACCGTGCTCGTGCCTCGTGCTCTACCCGTAGATCCCACGATCCTCCCGGCACGACGAGGAGACAAGGCACCTGCGGGCCAGTCGCCGTCGGTCGTCGGCGGTGTCACGTCGTGCGGGGGCCGACCGCGGACTCGAGCTCACGGATCCGGTCGCGGAGCTGCCGCTCGGCCACGCGCCACAGCGTGGCCGAGTGGGCGTGCTGGTGGTGCAGGCCGGTCCCGGGCCGCGCGCGATCGCGACAGGCCTCCTGCATCGTGGCCCGCGCCGCGAAGTCGTCCGCCGCGACCACCAGCTCGCTGATCGCCGCGGAGCGCTCGTCGAGCGTCGGCACGGACATGGGTCGAGGATGCCCGCCACGAGGGCGCGCGTCGCGATCGCGGGGAGAACCTGCCCGATTTGAGGGTCTGACCATGGCGTCCGGACACGTCCACCGCGCGGACGTCCGCCCCGGGTACGGTCCCCGCCATGCGCGCACACCTGACCACCCAGGCCGCGGACGGACGTCACGTCACCCTGCGCCCTTTGAAGCCCGAGGATGCGCCCCGGGTCCAGGAGGCGTGCTCGGACCCGGAGACCGTCGCGTGGCTCGGCAGCGACGTCATCAACGAGCACTACAGCCTCGACCACGCCCACGCGTTCATCGAGCGGGCGCTCACGCGCGTCGCAGCGGGGGGCTTCATGAGCTGGGCGATCGCCGACGCGGCGACCGACGAGCTGCTCGGGCACATCAGCCTCATCGGGCGCGGCGGCGACCTGGCCGACACCGCGGCGCTCGGCTACTGGGCCCACCCGGCGGTCCGCGGCACACGCGCCACGACGGCCGCCGCAGTCGCCGTGGTCGACGAGGCGCTCACGCCCGCGGCCGAGGGAGGCAGTGGGTTGCGTCGCCTCACCCTGCGCGTCGCCGTCGGGAACGTCGGGTCACAACGCGTGGCCGAGGCGGCCGGGTTCGTGCTGACCGGCCGCACTCGCCAGAGCGACGCACTGATCGACGGGACCTTCACCGACGAGCTCACCTACGACCTGCTGGCCACCGATCCCCGCTGACCAGAGCGCTCGTCGGCCGGGTCGACGAAGGCCGCAGCCCGGCTCAGTGCGCCATGTCGACGAAGCGCGAGTAGTGACCCTGGAAGGCCACGGTCAGGTCGCGCGTGGGGCCGTTGCGGTGCTTGGCCACGATCAGGTCGGCCTCGCCGGGGCGGGTCGACTCCTTCTCGTAGACGTCGTCGCGGTGCAGCAGGATCACCATGTCGGCGTCCTGCTCCAGCGACCCGGACTCACGCAGGTCGCTCATCATCGGCCGCTTGTCGCCACGCTGCTCGGGACCACGGTTGAGCTGGGAAAGCGCGATGATCGGGAGCTCGAGCTCCTTGGCCAGCAGCTTGATCTGGCGCGAGAACTCCGAGACCTCGAGCTGCCGGGACTCGACCTTCTTGCCCGAGCTCATCAGCTGCATGTAGTCGATGACGATGAGCTTGAGGTCGTGGCGCTGCTTGAGCCGGCGGGCCTTGGCCCGGATCTCCATCATCGTCATGTTGGGCGAGTCGTCGATGAACATCGGCGCCCCGGAGACCTGGCCCATCTTGCGGGCCAGCGCGTCCCAGTCCTGGTCGCCCATCTGGCCGTTGCGGATGTGGTTGAGCGGCACCTTCGCCTCGGCGGAGAGGAGTCGCATCATGATCTCGGAGCGCGTCATCTCGAGGCTGAAGAAGACGCTGGTGAGGTTGTTGTGGATCGACGCCGCCCGGCAGAAGTCGAGGGCGAGGGTCGACTTGCCCATGGCGGGACGCGCCGCCACGATGATCATCTGGCCGGAGTGCAGACCGTTGGTGAGGTCGTCGAGGTCGGCGAAGCCGGTGGGCACGCCGTACAGGCCGGCCTCCCGGTTGCCGATCGCCTCGATCTCGTCGAGGACGGGGTTCATGATGTCCGACAGCGGCGCGTAGTCCTCCGCCGTACGCCGGTCGGTGATCTTGTAGACCTCGGCCTGGGCCTGGTCGACGACGTCGTCGACGGCGCCCTCGCCGGCGTAGCCGATCTGCACGATCTTGGTGCCGGCCTCGACGAGGCGGCGCAGGATCGCCTTCTCGCGGACGATCTCGGCGTAGTAGGCCGCGTTGGCGGCGATCGGCACGTTGGCCGAGAGCGTGTGGAGGTACGGCGCGCCGCCGACGTTGGAGAGCTCGCCACGTCGCTGGAGCTCGGCTGCGACGGTGACCGGGTCGGCCGGCTCGCTGCGACCGTAGAGGTCGATGATCGCGTCGTGGATCTTCTCGTGCGCGGGACGGTAGAAGTCCACCCCGCGCAGCGTCTCGGTGACGTTGGCGATCTCGTCCTTGGAGATCAGCATCGAGCCGAGCACGGACTGCTCGGCCGCGTTGTCCTGCGGGGGCGTGCGGTCACCAGGCTGGCGGGGCGCGTTGCCCGGCTCGTAGGCCGCGGGTCCGTCACCCCAGTCGTACTCCGGGTCGCGAGGTCCACTGTCGTGCCCCAGGTCCTGGCCCGCGATGCTCACCCGTCACTCCTCATCCTTGGCCTCTGCGCCCTTGTCCTTGACCCTCGGCCACTGCCGGTCACCGACCCCGATGCCGCGCCGGTGCCGACGCTAGGGCCGAGCACCGACAATCGGACGACGCCGGGCCCGACCGGGGTCCGGCCGTCTCACGTCGCCCGGGTCGTCCCGGGTCCCGCACCGCGTGACGGTACGTCGCCCGCACGCCGCCCGGCCAGCCAGCACCGCCGAGTTATCCACAGGGTCTGGGGATAACCGGTGGATTGCCGTGGACGACACGCGGGATGTTGTGCACTGGCTGGGGACCGGGCTGTGGACAAGCCCCCGAGCTCGGCAGCGAACACGCCGCTGACCTGCACAAACAGTGGGGCGGCGCTGTGGAGCGAAAACACTTGCCCCCACCCGTCGTCCACCTTCTCGACATGTGGGAGTCGCCGGTCGGTTTGTCGACATGCAGCACGTCCGGTCCATTTCCCACAGGTCCGGTCGGGTTGTACACAGGTAGTCCCATCGGGCCACCCGAACTTTCACATGCGTCACATGTCATGGCCAGAAGCGCCCTGTGGTCGTTACGCTGGCCGACGTGCGCACGACCGACCGCGAGATCCTCCGGCTCGCCGTCCCGGCCTTCCTGGCCCTGGTCGCCGAGCCCCTCTTCCTGCTCTCCGACGCCGCCGTCGTCGGGCACCTCGGGACCACCCCGCTCGCCGGGCTGGGCATCGCCGGTGCCGTCCTCCAGACGATCGTCGGGCTGTGCGTCTTCCTCGCCTACGGGACCACGGCCAGCGTCGCGCGCCACCTCGGTGCCAGGGACCTGCGCGGCGCCCTCACCCAGGGGATCGACGGCTGCTGGCTCGCGGTGCTCATCGGCGGGGTGGCCACGGCGGTCGGCTTCGTGCTCGCCGGCCCGCTGGTCGGGTTGTTCGGTGCCGGGGACGCGGTCAGCGAGCAGGCGACGACGTACCTGCGCATCGCCGTCTGGGGCACCACGCCGCTGCTGCTCATGCTCGCGGCGACCGGGGTGCTGCGCGGGCTCCAGGACACCCGCACCCCGCTGTGGGTCGCGGTCGGCGGCAACATCGCCAACATCGTCCTCAACGTCACCCTCGTCTACGGCCTCGACCTCGGCATCGCCGGCTCGGCGCTCGGGTCGGTGATCGCGCAGGTGGGCAGCGCCGCCGTGCTCGTCGCCGTCGTCGTCGCGGCCGCGCGCCGTGAGGGGGCGCCGCTCTCCCCCGACCTGCCGGGCATCCGGGCCGCGGCCCGCGCCGGCGTACCGCTCGTGATGCGCACCCTGACCCTGCGCGCCTGCCTGCTCGTCGGCACGTACGCCGTGACGCTCGCCGGCACCGACTCCGCCCGCGACCTGGCCACCCACCAGATCGCCCTCACCCTGTGGACCTTCCTCGCCTTCGCCCTCGATGCACTGGCGATCGCCGCCCAGGCGATCACCGGGCGGGCACTGGGCGCCGGCGACGTCGAGGGCACCCGCCGGCTCACCGAGCGCCTCGTCCGATGGGGGTGGGGCGGCGGCATCGCGACCGGGCTGCTCCTCGCCGCTGTCGCGCCATGGATCGGGGCCCTCTTCTCCCCGGACCCCGAGGTGCAGCGACTGCTGGTCCCGGTCCTGCTCGTGGCCGCCCTGGGCCAGCCGATCGCCGGGGTGGTGTTCGTGCTCGACGGCGTGCTCATCGGGGCCGGGGACGGGCGCTACCTCGCCCGCGGCGGGCTGGTCGTGCTGGCCGTCTACGCCCCGGCCGCCCTGCTGGCCGCCCTCGGCCCCGGTGGGCTGGTCCCCGTCTGGCTGGCCATGGTCGTCGTCTTCATGGGTGCGCGCTACGTCATCCTCACCCGGCGCGCCCGCGGTGACGCGTGGCTGGTCACCGGGGCGCTAGCGTCTCGCGCGTGAAGCCCCTCCAGTCCGTCGCGATGGGGCTGCTGGTCGTCGCGCTGACCGCCCGCGTCCACGGGTACGACGCCCTGCCGGACGCGGCGGGCTGGGTGCTGGTCCTGCTGGGGATCCGCCGCCTGGCCCTCTCCCTGGCGCTCGGCGTCCTCGCCGCGGCGGCGCTGGTCGTGTCCCTCGTGGTGTGGTGGCCGTCGGTCCAGGAGGCACTAGACGGCCTGCACCCGTCCCTGTGGTGGGCGGCGAACGTGCCCCAGCTGGCCGCCTGCACGCTGCTGTGCCGCGAGCTCGGCGACCGGGCAAGGTCCGCCGGGGATGGTCGGGCGACCGCGTGGCTCCGGACGGCGACCGTGCTCGTCGGCGCCTCGGCCCTGGCTCCGGTCGTCGCCTTCTCCACCGATGCCTCCGACGACGTGCTGGCCGCCGTCTACGCCGCCGCGGCCGGGGTCGTGCTGCTGCTGATCGTCCTCCTCTTCTCCTACGCCGCCCGTCCCTGGGCCGGGGCCCGCAGCGCGGAACCCGTGGCGCGTTCGGTGTCCGGCTCGTAGCCTGTCCCGCGAGCCGGCGTCGGGGGACGTCGGCCACGACGACTCGGAGCACCCATGACCCGCACCCGCCGTACCGCCGCCCTCGCGATCGGCGCCCTCACCGCCGTCCTGCTCCCGGTCGGGCTGGCGTCCCCGTCGTACGCCTCGCCGGGCTGCCTGGCCGAGCAGCGCCCGGCCCTCGGAGCCGGGTGCGACGACGAGGTCCCGCCGGAGACCACGCTCACCGCCGTCTCGACGCCCGCGAATGCGGACGGCTGGGTCGCCACCTCGACGATGTCCTTCACCTTCACCGGCCAGCACACCGACGGCGACCAGGACCCGATCGCCCTCCAGTGCCGGCTCACCGGCCCCGCGCAGGCCCACGACTGGACGCCCTGCACCAGCCCGCGCACCTACGGCGGGCTCGCGGACTCCGACCAGCCCTACGCCTTCGCGGTCCGCGCCGTCGACGCCGCCGACCAGGCGATCGTCTACTCGGCCAACCCGCTGCTGCCCCTGGGCGACGACGAGCCCGGCGAGGACCTGGACGCGTCGCCCGCCGGACTCACCTGGCGGCAGGACACCACGGCGCCGGTCGCCTTCGCCACCCCCGACGCGTACGACGCCCAGACGCCGCAACGTCCCGTCGTACCCTCGCGTCGGCTGCCGGTCCGCCTCAACAGCAGCGAGTCGGGCGTCCGCTTCGAGTGCCTCCTCGACGGCAACGGCGTCCCCTGCACCCCGGGGTCCTGGGTGCTGGGCGACATCGCCTCCGGCGACCACAGCTTCACCGCCCGCGCCGTCGATCGCGCCGGTACGTCGAGCGCCTGGACCGAGCCCTTCGCGTTCTCCGTGCCCACCGAGCCCGCTCGCCGGGCCGGCTGGAAGAAGAAGAGGTCGTCGGCCGCCTTCGACGGCTCCGTGCTGGTGAGCCGGAAGAAGGGCGCGCGGCTGGTGCTCAGGACCACGACGGTGGGCGAGCTGCGGCTCTACGCCCCGACCGCGCCGTCGTACGGGAAGGTGCGGATCCGCGTCGGCTCGACGAGCTGGCGCACGGTCGACCTGGGCCGCGCCAAGGCCTCGCAGCGCGAGATCGTGGTCATCGACCAGTTCTCCGGGACCCGGCGCGGCAAGGTCGTGGTCGAGGTGCTGAGCTCGGGAAGGACGGTCAAGGTCGACGCCGTGCTGGCCCGCGCCAACGTCCGCAAGGGCGGCTGAGCGGACGTCCGCGCGCACTGTGTCGGCGAGTCCGACACCGTGTCACCGTTGCAACGCCCTCCAGGTGACGGAGTCCCCGCTCAGGCGGGGACCCTCCCGCAAGGGCTCCCGCAAGGGCTCCCGCAAGGGCGGCGCACCACGGAGAATGCAGCACGGCCCGCCCCCGTGAGGGAGCGGGCCGCGCAGGTGGTGCGTGGGTCAGGCCGGGATCACGTTGAGGGCGACCGTGGCCGACACCTCGTCGTGCAGCTTGACCGAGACCTCGTGGGCACCGAGCGCCTTGATGGGCTGGGCGACCACGATGGTGCGGCGGTCGACCGGGGCACCGGAGACCTCGGTGATCGCGTCGGCGATCTCCGCGGTGGTGACGGCGCCGAAGAGGCGGCCGCCGGCGCCGGAGCGGACCTTGACCGCGACCGCGTTGGCCTCGAGCTTGGTCTTGATCTCCTTGGCGTGGTCGGCGTCGCGCGCGGCGCGAGCCGTGCGGGCCGTCTTGATCGACTCAACGGTCTTCTCGCCGCCACGGGTCCAGCGGATGCCGAGGCCACGGGGCACGAGGTAGTTGCGGCCGTAGCCGTCCTTGACCTCGACCACGTCGCCGGGGGCGCCGAGGCCGTCGACTTCCTGCGTCAGGATGAGCTTCATGTCTCTCCCCTTCCTCAGCGTCCGGTGGACGTGTAGGGCAGCAGGGCGACCTCGCGAGCGTTCTTGACGGCGATGGCCACGTCGCGCTGGTGCTGGACGCAGTTGCCGGTCACGCGACGCGCACGGATCTTGCCGCGGTCGGAGATGAACTTGCGGAGCAGGGTGGTGTCCTTGTAGTCGACACCGGTCGCCTTCTCCTTGCAGAACTGGCAAACCTTCTTCTTCGGCTTGCGAATCACTGCCTTGGCCATTGTGGTGCTTCCTTTCTAGAAGCCCGGACCAGGTTGGTTACTGGCCCGGAATGGTTGAGGGGTGTTCGGGGAGGTGGTGCTGTGCTGTGTGATCTGGAGGGATCAGAACGGGGGCTCGTCGGAGCCGCCGACACCCGGGGCGCCCCACGGGTCGTTGGCCGGCTGGCCACCGCCCTGGCCGCCCTGGCCGCCGCCGTACCCGCCGCCGCCCTGCTGGCCGCCGTAGCCGCCACCGGACTGCGCGGGCTGGCCGCCGCCGAAGCCACCGCCGGACCCGCCGCCCTGGGGGGCGGGCGTGGCCCACGGGTCGTCCCCGCCGGACGAGCTGGCGCCGCCGCCACCGAAACCGCCGCCCCCGCCGGAGCCGGAGCGGGTGGTCTTGGAGATCTTGGCCGTCGCGTACTTGAGCGACGGACCGACCTCCTCGACCTCGATCTCGAAGACGGTGCGCTTCTCACCCTCGCGGGTCTCGTACTGACGCGACTTGAGACGGCCCTGCACCACGACACGCATGCCGCGCTGCAGGGACTCGGCGACGTTCTCCGCGGCCTGGCGCCAGACCGAGCAGGAGAGGAACAGCGCGTCGCCGTCCTTCCACTCGTTGCTCTGGCGGTCGAAGGTGCGCGGCGTCGAGGCGATCCGGAAGTTGGCCACGGCCGCACCCGAGGGGGTGAAGCGCAGCTCCGGATCGTCGACGAGGTTGCCGACGACGGTGATGACGGTCTCGCCTGCCATGTCAGGACTCCCTAAAGATCACGATGTTGAGGTCGAGGGCCATCGTTGCCGAGGCCACCGACATCAGGACGGGGTTTTCCACAAACCCACGCTCAGAGCGTGGGGCGGAGGACCTTGGTGCGCAGGATCGACTCGTTCAGCGTGAGCTGGCGGTCGAACTCCTTGACGGTCGCAGGCTCGGCCTGCAGCGAGATCACCGCGTAGATGCCCTCGGCGTTCTTCTTGATCTCGTAGGCCAGGCGGCGTCGGCCCCACACGTCGACCTTGTCGACCGACCCGCCGTCCTTGCGGATGACGTTGAGGTACTTGTCGAGAGACGGCTCGATGGTGCGCTCCTCGAGACTGGGGTCGAGGATCACCATCACTTCGTAGGCACGCGTCATGCGTGTCTACCTCCTTCGGACTCATGCGGCCACGGACGATCCGTGGCAGGAGGATGCCCCCAACCGATAGGGGGCGACAGGCAAGGCTAGCAGCGGCCGGGCGTCGCCGGGCAATCCCTGCGCACCCGCCCCGGGAGGCCTGTGGGCTGAGCCTGTGGGCTGATCCTGTGGACAGGGGACGGCGCGTCCCGGCGTACGTCGCTAGCGTCGTCGTCGTGCTCCTGCGCAGCCACTCCGTCGTCGACCGGGCCGCCCGGACCGCCCCGGTCGCCGGCCGCTACGCCCTGCTCGACCAGATCGGCGCCGGCGGCATGGGCTCGGTGTGGCGCGCGCGCGACACCCGCACCGGCGAGGTCGTCGCGGTCAAGGTGCTCGGGCAGCACTCCGCGAGCCTGCTGGCGCGCTTCGTCCGCGAGCAGGCGGTCCGGGTGCGGCACCCGCACGTCGTCGCCCCCACCGGCTGGGCCGCGGAGGACGACCTCGTGCTCCTCGCCATGGACCTCGTGTCCGGCGGCTCCGTGCAGCAGCAGCTCGACGAGCACGGCGCGCTCCCGGTGGGGTACGCCGCCCGGTTGCTCGAGCAGCTGCTGATGGGCCTGGCCGCCGTGCACGCCGCCGGGCTGGTGCACCGCGACGTCAAGCCGGCCAACCTGCTCCTCGACGCCACCGGGTCGGGCGACCCCCACCTGCGCCTCGGCGACTTCGGGGTGGCCGCGCCGATCGCCGACCGACGCTTCACCACCGTCCCCGGAGCGATCGGCACCGACGGCTACATGCCCCCCGAGCAGGCCCGCGGGGCGCCGCCGGACCCGTGCCAGGACCTGTACGCCGTCGGCCGCGTCGGCCTCCAGCTCCTCACCGGCCTGCCCCCGTGCCGCCAGGGCGCGATCGGCTCGAACCGCCTGCGCCCGCTCCTGGAGCGGCTGCTCGTGGTCGACCCCGCGCAGCGGCTGGCCTCCGCGGAGGCCGCGCTGCGGCTGCTCCGCCGCCTCGACATCGCCTCCGAGCCCGGCCCGGTGGTGACCGACCGCCTGGCGCCCCTGCCGGCCACCCGGCGTACCCGGTCCCTGGACAGCGTCGACCGGGCGGGCTGGGCAGGGGTCGCCGCCTGCCTCGGGGTCCTCGTCGCGTGCGTGGTCGTGGTCGCCTGCGTGCTCACCTGACGAGCCGCGCGGCCCGTCGCGCCGTCCCTGCCCACGGCTAGCCTGAGGGCCATGAGCATCCGCATCGGCGCGCACGTCGACCAGACCGACCCGATCGCCGAGGCACAGGCCCGGCAGGCGCCGCTCGTGCAGTTCTTCCTCGGTGACCCGCAGTCCTACAAGGGACCCGAGGTCCGGTACGCCGGAGGGGCCGCGGCGCTGCGGGAGGCCGCCGAGCAGGCGGGGGTCGACCTGTACGTCCACGCGCCGTACATCGTCAACGTCGCCACCACCAACAACCGGATCCGGATCCCGAGCCGCAAGCTCCTCCAGCAGCACGTCGACGCCGCCGCCGAGATCGGCGCCCGGGGCCTGATCGTCCACGGCGGCCACGTCAACAAGGACGACGACCCCGAGAAGGGGTTCGACAACTGGCGCAAGGCCATCGAGGCCACCGACCTCAAGCTCCCCCTGCTCATCGAGAACACCGCCGGCGGCGACAACGCGATGGCCCGCCACCTCGAGCGGATCGCCCGCGTCTGGGACGCGATCGGCAGTGCCGAGCAGGCCGACCGGGTCGGTTTCTGCCTCGACACCTGCCACGCCCACGCCGGCGGCAACGCGCTGGAGACCGTCGTCGCCGACGTGAAGGCGATCACCGGCCGCATCGACCTGGTGCACTGCAACGACAGCCGCGACGCCTTCGACTCCGGCGCCGACCGCCACACCAACCTCGGCGCGGGTCGCATCGACCCCGACCTGCTCGCCGCGGTGATCCGCGACGCCGGCGCCCCGGTCTGCCTGGAGACCCCGGGCGGCGCGGCCGAGCACACCGACGACATCGCCTGGCTGCGCGAGCGCGTGTGATGGCCTCGACCACGAGCAGCGACGGCTCCCAGACCTGGTCGGCCCCCGGCCGGGTCAACCTCATCGGCGACCACACCGACTACAACGACGGCTTCGCCCTGCCCTTCGCGCTGCCCCAGCGCACCACGGTCGTCGCCAGCCCGCGCACCGACGGCCGTATCACCGCCACGTCCGGGGACCTCGAGCCCGCCGACTTCGCGACCGGCACGACACCGGGCGACGTCTCCGGCTGGGCGGCGTACGTCGCCGGGATCGCCTGGGTCCTCGGGGAGCGGCTCGGGGCCCCGCTCGCCGGGGCAGACCTGGTGATCTCCAGCGAGGTCCCCCGCGGCGGGGGCCTCTCCTCCAGCCACTCCCTGGAGTGCGCGGTCGCGCTGGCGCTGCTCGGCCTCGCCGGCGAGGAGGTGCCGCGCGACGAGCTCGCGCTGCTCGTCCAGCGCGCCGAGAACGACTACGTCGGCGCCCCCACCGGGCTGCTCGACCAGACCGCCATCCTGCGCTCCAGCGCCGACCACCTCAGCTTCTTCGACGCCCGCGACCGCACGGTCGAGGCCGTCCCGTGCGACCTGGACGCCGCGGGCCTCACCCTGCTCGTCATCGACCCGCACGCGCCGCACGTGCTCACCGACGGTGGCTACGCGTCGCGGCGCGAGGCCTGCGAACGGGCCGCCGCCGCGCTCGGGGTGGCCTCGTTGCGCGAGGTGGCGGACGTCGACGCGGCGCTGGCGACGCTCACCGACGACGAGACCCGTCGTCGGGCGCGGCACGTCCTCACCGAGAACCACCGCGTCCTGGAGTGCGTGGACCTGGCCCGCCGGGGCGACCTGGCCGCCCTCGGGCCGCTGATGACCGCCTCGCACGCCTCGATGCGCGACGACTTCGAGAACTCGGTGCCGGTCGTCGACCGCGCGGTCGAGGCCGCGCTGGCCGGCGGGGCCCTGGGTGCCCGGATGACCGGTGGCGGCTTCGGCGGTGCCGTGGTGGCCCTGGTCCCGCGCGACGCCGTGCCCGCCGTGCGGGAGGCCGTGGCGCGCGCCAGCGCCGGGGCCGGCCTGGCGGCACCCGACGTGCTCGACGTGACCCCGTCCCGCGGCGCCGGGCGGGACTGATCCGCACCCTTCTTCGCGCGCTGGGAAGAAAGTTGCCCGGTCAGCGCAACCAACCGGCGTCCTGTCGCGTCTAGGGGTGTGCAGGGATCGGACAAGTACGGGGGTCTTGTCTGGTCCCTGCGCCATTTCCGGCCCCGGGAGCCCCTGTAGCCTCTCCCGGGTGACGACTCAGACCCCCCTCACCGTCCGGGCCATCACGACCGCCGAGCACGCCGCGTACGTCGCCGCCCAGCCGAGCGCGAGCTTCCTGCAGACGCCGGGCTGGGCGCAGGTCAAGCCCGAGTGGCGCGCCGAGTCCATCGGCTGGCACCGCGGCGACACCCTCGTCGGTGTCGCGCTGGTGCTCTACCGCCAGCTCCCGCGTCTCAAGCGCTACCTCGCCTACCTCCCCGAGGGCCCGGTCCTCGACTGGTCCGGACCCGAGGTGATGCAGGACCTCGGCTCCTGGCTCGCGCCGATGACCACCCACCTCTCGAGCCGGGGCGCCTTCGGCGTCCGGATGGGTCCGCCGGTCGTCACCCGCCGGTGGAGCGCCGCGCAGGTCAAGGACGGCATCGCCGACGAGGGCGTGCGCCGGCTGAGCGACGTACCCCCGCTCGAGCGGTCGCAGGCCGGCGCCGCGGTCGTGGCCCAGCTCCACGAGCTCGGCTGGCGACCCCAGGCCGTCGAGGGTGGCTTCGCGGCCGGCCAGCCGCAGTACAACTTCGTCATCCCGCTCACCCACGACGACGGGACGCCGCGCACCGAGGACGAGGTCCTCGCCGGCATGAACCAGCTGTGGCGCCGCAACATCAAGAAGGCCACCAAGCAGGGCGTCGTGGTCGAGAAGGGCGGCCGCGAGGACCTCAAGGCCTTCCACGACCTCTACGTCCACACCGCCGAGCGCGACCACTTCACCCCGCGCGGGCTGCGCTACTTCGAGACCATGTACGACGCACTGTCGGCCGAGGCGGACGGGCGCATCACGCTGTGGACCGCGCGCCACGAGGGCGACCTCGTCGCCAGCACCATCGCGATCGGCGTCGGCACCCACGCCTGGTACTCCTACGGCGCCAGCTCCACGGAGAAGCGCGACGTCCGCGGCTCCAACGCCGTCCAGTGGGCGATGATCAGCGACGCGATGGCCGCCGGGGCCGAGGTCTACGACCTGCGGGGCATCACCGACACGCTCGACGCCGACGACTCCCACGTGGGACTCATCCAGTTCAAGGTCGGCACGGGTGGCGAGGCCGTCGAGTACGTCGGCGAGTGGGACCTCCCGCTCAACAAGCCGCTCTACAAGGCGTTCGACCTCTACATGAAGCGGCGCAGCGGATGAGCACCACCCCACCAGGCCGCTCGCTGCGCTCGCGCCCCTGCGGGGGCCTCGGATGAGCCTGCGCCTCACCGTCGACGGCCCGCGCTGGCGCGCGCACCTGCTCGCCACCGCAGCCGGCCATCCCGGCATCGTGCCGGTCGCCAAGGGCAACGGCTACGGCTTCACCATCGGCCGGCTGGCCCGCCGCGTGCAGTGGCTGCACGAGCACGCCGAGCAGACCGGCACCCCGGTCGACCTGATGGCGGTCGGCACCTACCGCGAGCTGGCGCAGGCCGCGAGCCGCTACGCCGGCGACCTGCTGGTCCTCACGCCGTGGCGACCGGTCGGCGGCGCCGTCGAGGTGCCCGAGGCGACCGACCACCGCGTCGTCCACACGATCAGCCGGGTCCAGGACCTGCGCGACCTCACCGACCGCGACCCGGGGGCCCGCTTCGTGCTGGAGCAGCTCACCTCGATGCGCCGCCACGGCATGACCCGGCGAGAGCTGGCGGAGGCCGCCGAGGTCGTCGCCGATCGACGCCTGCCGGGGCTCCGGGGCCTGGCCCTGCACCTGCCGCTCAACAACGCCTCCCACCTCGGCGAGGTGACCCGGCTCGTCAACGACGCGGTCGCGGCCGGCATCGCGACCCGCACCGTCTTCGTCAGCCACCTCACCCGCGACGAGCTGGTCCGGCTGCGCTCGACGTACCCCGACTTCAGCTTCCGCCCGCGCATCGGCACCGACCTGTGGCTCGGCGACCGCGGGGCGCTCACGGTCACCTCGACGGTCCTCGACGTCCACCCGCTCGATCGCGGTGAGGCGTTCGGCTACCGCGGCCGCTCGATGCCGACGAGCGGCCACCTGCTCGTGGTCAGCGGCGGCACCGCGCACGGGATCGGCCTCGAGGCCCCCAGCGGCGAGCAGTCGATCCGGGCCCGGGCGGCCACCCTCGCCCGCGGCGGCATGGACGCCGCCGGCTTCGTGCGCTCGCCCTTCTCCATCGACGGCAAGCAGCGGCTCTTCGCCGAGCCGCCGCACATGCAGGCCTCGATGCTCTTCGTGCCGTCAGGCGCGCGCGTGCCGGCCATCGGCGAGGACATCGACGTCCGGGTCCGCTTCACCGCGACCGACTTCGACGACGTCGTCGTCGGCTGACCCGTCGGCGGACCCGGCGCGGATGAGCACGGCCGCGACCAGCCACGCCAGGCCGAGCAGCCGGGCCACCATCCCCCACCAGTAGGCGCGGGCGTCCCCGCCCCCGGCCGGGGCGAGCAGCCCGCCCAGGTACCACCCCAGCAGGGCGAAGTGCGCCAGCTCGCCGGCCTGCCACACCAGCAGGTCGCGCCAGCGCGGCACCCCCAGCGCCGCGAGCGGCAGCAGGACCAGGGCGTACGACGGCGCGGCCGCCGGGCTCACGACCAGCGTGCCGGCCACGGCGAGGGTGCCGAGGGCCGCCAGCGAGAGGCGGGTGCGGAGACCGACGACGGCGACGACCAGCAACCACGCCGCCACCAGCAGGCCCGAGACGACCACCACGGTCGTCCGCGAGGGAGCCACGTTGCCGGCCTGCTGGACCAGCAACCACACCGAGCCCACGTCGACGCCGTGCAGGTAGCCCTGCCAGGACGCCTCCCAGGCCGCCGGTGACGACACGTACGCCGGCAGGTCGACCACCAGCCAGGTGACCGCCGCGACCGCCGCGACCCGCCACGCCTGCGCGGACCGGCGGTCCCGGACCCCCACCGCGAGCAGGGGCACGAGCAGGAGGGCGACGAGCGGCGAGACCGCGGCGCCGACCCCGAGCGCGGCCCCGGCCACTCCCGGCCGGCCCCGCGCCCAGCCCCACAGCACCGCGGCGACGGCGGCGGCCGCGAGCAGGTCCCACGTGATCGGCCACAGGAGCACGAGCACCGGAGCCGCCGCGAAGGCGGCGGCGTCCCACGGCCGGCGGCGGCGCACGCCGACGAGGAGCCCGGCCGCCAGCAGTCCCGCCGCAGCGAGCCACACGGCGGTGACCGCGGTGAAGATCCGGGCCTCGCGGTGGACCGCGTCGTCGGCGGCCACGTCCGCCACGGACATCGCGCGCCGCTCGTCGAGGTCGGGCGAGCCGGCCAGCACGTGGGTGACGCGCGCGGCGGCCCACGCGACGTACGCCGGCACAGGGGGCTGCCAGCCCGGGGCGTACCGATCCCGCACCCCGGCGTCGTCGGTGAACGGCCAGGCCAGCTCGGCGTGGCCGCGGTCGACGTAGGCCTGCGAGACGTCCGACCAGCAGAGCGCGGCGTAGCGACCGGTCCCGCCCTCGCCGGCGACGTCGAGGCACGGTGCCTTGGCGACCATGCCCAGCGACAGCGCGACCGCCGCCAGCAGCAGCACCACCCGCAGCGGCGTCCACCACGGGTGCCGGCCGGCGTGGTCCCCCAGCGGCCCGCCCGCCACCTCGCTCAGCGAGCGGACGAGCGCGTCGTCGCGGCTGGGGTGAACCCGGTCCCCCACCACGTCACCCGACTCGCGTCGGCCGCGTCCGACGGCGGTGCCTCACGGACGCCAGGAGGCCAGGCGCCGCCGGGTCGGCGAGGCGAACGTCGTGCGCGACGGCGCCACCGTCGGGCTCGCCGTCGTCGGTGCGGACGGGGGCGGCACCGTCTCGGTCGGCGTGGTCGGCGCCGGCACCGTCGGCGTGGGCGTCGGGGTCGGCGTCGGGGTCGGGGTCGGCGTGGGGGTGACCGTCTCGGTCGGCGTCTCGGTGGGCGTCTCGGTCGGCGACGGCTCCTGGGTCTGCACCGTCGGCGTCCGGCTCGGCTTCTTCGTCGGGGTCGTCGGGGTCGGCGTCGGCGTGCTGGTCGTGGCCGGCGGGACGTAGGGCTCGTGGCCCTCCGACGGCGCGTCGCCCTCGACGTACGCGGGCGGCGGGAACTCCTCGACGTCCATGCCGTCCATGGCCCGCTCCATGATCGCGGTCCAGGTCTGGGCCGGGTAGACGGCACCGAAGTACGACGGCAGCCAGCCGTCGAGCTGGTTGTCCCCGTCGCCACGCACGTACATCACCGCGGTGGCCAGCTGCGGGGTGTAGCCGGCGAACCAGGCCGAGGAGACCTGGTCCTTGTCGTTCGTCGCGGTGCCGGTCTTGCCGGCCGCCGGGCGGCCCAGCGCCAGCGCGGCCTGCCCGGTGCCGTTCTGCACGATCTGCTGCATGGCGTACGACGTGTCGGCCGCGATGTCCTCGTCGACCGCCGTGCGGGTGGAGTTCTTGCGGGAGTAGCGGACCTCGCCGTTGCTGTCGACGACCTTCTCGACGACGTGCACGTCGGCCCGCTCGCCGCCGCTGGCGATGGAGGCGTAGGCGTTGGCCATGTTGATGGGGCTGACGCGGCCCTTGCCGAGCGTGATCAGGGTGTCGTCGGGCAGGAAGTCGGTCGAGCGGTTCGGGATGCCGGGGTACTGCCGGGAGGGGTCGTTGCCCGGGATGCCGAGGTCGCGCGCCATGTCGTAGATCTGCTGCGGGCCGTCGGTCATCGAGGCGGACATGTCCACGAAGGCGGTGTTGATCGACTCCTCGGCGGCCTCCACGAGGGACACGGACTCGCCGTAGTCGTTGCCCAGGCCGTCGGAGCCGGTGCCCTCGTTGCGGACCTCGGTGCCGTCGGGGAACTCGTAGGGCGAGTTGCCCTCGAAGCTGTCGGTGATCTCGAAGCCGTCCTGGATCGCCGCGGCGATGGTGAGCGGCTTGATCGTCGACCCGGCCATGCCACCGGTCGCGGCCCAGTTGATCTGCGAGTCGAGGTAGTCCTGGCCGCCGTAGAACCCGCGCAGCGCGCCGGTGCCGACCTCGACCGTGGCGGCGCCGACGTGCAGCTCCTTGTCGCCGAATCCCTCGGGGCGCTGCTCGATGACGCCCTCGGCGGCGGCCTTCATCGCCTCCGGGGTGAAGGTGGTGGTGATCCGCAGGCCGCCACCGTCGATCTCCTCCTCGCTGAACTCGCCGCTGGCGAGCAGCTCCTTCTTGACCAGCGCCAGCATGTGGCCGCGCTGGCCGCCGTACTGGCTCTGCACCGCGATCTCGGGGAACTCGGGCAGCCGCTTGACCGCCTTCTCCGCCTGCTCGGCGGTGATCGCCTCGGTGTCGACCATGGCCTTGAGGACGTAGGTGTAGCGCTCCTTGAGCGCCTGGCGCGCTTCCTTGCCCCCGTCGGGGTCGTAGCGCGACGGGTTGTTGAGGACCGTGGCGAGCACCGCGCTCTCGCGCAGGTTGAGCTGCGCGGCGTCCTTGTCGAAGAACGCCTGCGCGGCCGCCTGGATGCCGTACGCGCCGCGACCGAAGTAGATGGTGTTGAGGTAGCCCTCGAGGATCTCGGCCTTGCTCAGCTCGTTCTGGATCTTCAGCGAGACGACGGCTTCCTTGATCTTGCGCTGGTAGCTCTGCTCGCTGGAGAGGTAGAGGATCTTGACGTACTGCTGGGTGATCGTCGACGCGCCTTGGCGGTCGTTGCCGCGGGCGTTGGAGAACGCGGCGCGCACGATGCCCTTGGGGTCGATGCCCTGGTCGGTCCAGAACGTCTGGTTCTCCGCGGCGACCACCGCGTCCTGCATCTGCTGCGGCATCTCCTTCAGCGGGATGGAGACGCGGTTCTGGTCGTCGTAGAAGGTGCCGAGCTCCTGCTTGCCCCCGCTGTAGTAGACGAAGGTCGTCTGCGCCTTGAAGGCCTCGTTGGGCGCCGGGATCGAGATCGCCTTGTAGAGGACGAAGAGGGCGATCGCCCCGAGCAGTCCCACGACCAGTCCCACCAGCAGCAGCTTCTTGAGGATGCTGCGGGCCCGCTGCCCGGCGGTCCTGCGGGGCTTGGTGGGTCGACGCTTGACCGCCGGACCGTTTGCTCTGCGCTTCGCACTCACGGCGGCAAGGGTACGGCCACCGGGGTGGGTGGGCGCCGTCCTCGCGCACGACCCCCACCCGCAGGTGCGTGCCCACCCCACGGCCGACCGGGGCAGCACTGCGTGGCGCAGACCACGACCGTGGTGAATGGCGCCCTTCGGATATATCGGTACGATAGGTCTCGTGGCACGTCGCGGAGAGACCATCGAGCTCGCAGTCCTCGGACTGCTGCACGAGGCACCCATGCACGGCTACGAGCTCCGCAAGCGCCTCAACCTGATGCTGGGCTGGGGCCGGTTGCTGTCCTACGGGTCGCTCTACCCCGCCCTGAAGAAGATGTTGCGGACGGGCCTCATCGAGGAGCTCAGCACCACCACCCCGATGACCAGGCGGCCGCGGATCGTCTACCAGGTCACCGCGGCGGGCACCGAGGAGTTCTCCCGGTTGATGTCGGAGGTCGGGCCCACGGCGTGGGAGGACGACACCTTCGACATCCGCTTCGCGTTCTTCTCCTCCACCGACATGGAGATCCGGCTGCGCGTCCTCGAGGGACGTCGTACCCGCCTCCAGGAGCGTCTCGCCCGCGTCCAGCAGGACCTCGAGCGCACCCAGGCCGAGGTCGACCGCTACGCCGCGGAGCTCCAGCGGCACGGGGTCGAGTCGGTCGAGCGCGAGGTGCGCTGGCTCTCGGACCTCATCCGGGCCGAGCGCGGGGAGACACCCGGACAGATCAGCAGCACGTCAGTCACCAGCACAGACCAGTAGGCACACAGCCAGACAAGGAGAGCCCCATGGGTTCGGTACGAGTAGCAATCGCGGGAGTCGGCAACTGCGCCACTTCCCTCATCCAGGGCGTGGAGTACTACCGGGACGCCGACCCGCAGGCCACCGTCCCCGGGCTCATGCACGTCAAGTTCGGCGAGTACCACGTCGGTGACGTCGAGTTCGTCGCCGCGTTCGACGTCGACGACAAGAAGGTCGGCAAGGACCTCTCCGAGGCCATCAACGCCTCCGAGAACAACACGATCAAGATCGCCGACGTGCCGACCCTCGGTGTCGAGGTCCAGCGCGGCCCGACCCTCGACGGTCTCGGCAAGTACTACCGGATGACCATCGACGAGTCCCCCGCCGAGGCGGTCGACGTCGTCCAGGTCCTCAAGGACAACAACGTCGACGTCCTCGTCTCCTACCTCCCGGTGGGCTCCGAGGAGGCCGACAAGTTCTACGCGCAGTGCGCCATCGACGCCGGTGTCGGCTTCGTCAACGCCCTGCCCGTCTTCATCGCCTCGGACCCCGAGTGGGCCAAGAAGTTCGAGGACGCCGGCGTCCCGATCGTGGGCGACGACATCAAGTCGCAGGTCGGCGCCACCATCACGCACCGCGTGATGGCCAAGCTGTTCGAGGACCGCGGCGTCGCGCTGGACCGCACCTACCAGCTCAACGTCGGCGGCAACATGGACTTCAAGAACATGCTCGAGCGTGAGCGCCTGGAGTCCAAGAAGGTCTCCAAGACCCAGGCCGTGACGTCCAACCTCAAGGGCGAGCTCGCCGACAAGATCAGCGACCGCAACGTCCACATCGGTCCCTCGGACTACGTCGCGTGGCTCGACGACCGCAAGTGGGCCTACGTCCGCCTCGAGGGTCGCGCCTTCGGTGACGTCCCGCTCAACCTGGAGTACAAGCTCGAGGTCTGGGACTCGCCCAACTCGGCCGGCATCATCATCGACGCCGTGCGCGCCGCGAAGATCGCCATGGACCGTGGCGTCGGCGGGCCGATCATCCCGGCCTCGACCTACCTCATGAAGTCCCCGCCGGTGCAGATGCCGGACGACCTGGGTCGCGCCGAGCTGGAGAAGTTCATCGCCGGCGAGTGACCCTCGCTCCACCCCGTTCCACCAGCACCACCCGACAGCCCCGGCCCCCGGCCGGGGCTGTCTGCGTCTCCGGGTGTCCTTCTCCGGGCGTCGCCGCTTGCCGCGCCGTGGTCCAGACCAGTGGCGGCCGGGCGTATCAGCGACGTCGTACGCCGCTCTGACCGGGTGCACAGGCCGCACCGGGGGGTTCGCGGCCCAGGAGCCGAACGGAAGGACGCACCATGCGCCAGCACACGGATCTCGATCTGGTCCCGGCCGTCGTGGCGACGTTGCTCGCCGGTCGGCTCCTCGGAGGCGGGACCGGTGCCACGGGGGCGTTCGGTCCGCGGGGGCCCGAGCGGCCCACCGGGAGGGGGCGCGGGCAGGGTCGCGTCCAGGGGGACGGTCCAGTCACGCCCCCTTCCGGCAGCTCCGGTCGGTGGACGCACCACTGAGCAGGGGGTGACGCTGTCGGCACGGGGGGCGACAGCGTCGACGAGGCGGCCCGCACCCGGGGGGTGTGCGGGCCGCCTCGTCGTGCTGCCCGGGACCGGGTCGTCGTACGACGCCCGGCACAGCCGCCGGTCCAGACCTGCCGGTCCAGACCGGTCCGGCCGCATCCGGCCCCGCCGTATCAACGCCCGGACGGGCGGGTCTGACCGGGTGCACACGCCGCACCGGGGGAACCGCTGCGGCCCACCACCAGGAGGCAGCAGCATGAAGAGATTCCCGAACAGCGTGGCGATCATCGCGATCGTCCTCGCCGCCCTGCTCGTCGGCGGCGGCACGGCCATGGCGGCCGGCAAGTACATCATCACCTCGAAGAGCCAGATCAAGCCCTCGGTCGTCAAGCAGCTCAAGGGCAAGACCGGCAAGACAGGAGCCACCGGGGCGACGGGGGCCCAGGGACCGACCGGAGCACGGGGACCGACCGGCGCCACGGGGGCGACCGGCCCGCAGGGGCCGCAGGGACCGGCCGGCAGCGCCCGCGGCTGGGGTCGCGTCGAGGGCAACGGCGCCCTCACGCGCTCGTCCGGCAACGTCGCCGTCAGCCGCGTCGGGACGGGCGTCTACTGCGTCCGGGCCACCAACGTGGTGAGCGCCAACGCGGTGCTGCTCGTGACCGCGGACTACACCGGCAACTCGACCACCGGTGGCGGGACCATCTCCAACGTCGAGCTCAACTCGTCCGGGGACCCGACCTGCAACGCGTCGGGCTCGTTCACGGTCTACACCCGCTACTTCAACATCGCGGGCAGCACCTCGGCGCTGACCGACCAGTCGTTCGCGTTCATGGTGCCCTGAGCACGATGCCCTGAGACACAGGCTCGACAGCGACAACTGGCGGCGTACGACGCCCGCTCCGCGCACCTGGCGGCAGACGACATCCCAGGGGACCCGATCCCCGTCGTCCGCCGCCAGTTGCGTCGCCCGGAGCGGGACCGGACCGGTGTCAGCCCTCGGCGGCAGCCGTGAGGCCGGCCAGCGTGGCGCGCATGCCGTCACGCAGCTCGGCCTGGAAGGACGGCACGCCGCCGAGCACGCGTCGGGTGAGCCGGTCGGAGATGGCCGAGATCCCGTCGGGGGCCTCCCGGCGGTGCACCACGCGGGTGCCGGTGGCGGTCGGCTCCAGGGTGAAGGACCACACGGTGTAGTTGTCCTTGACCCGGAACGCGATCTCCCGGTGCGGCTCGAACCGCACGACCTTCGACTGCGTCGGCCACACGAGCAGGCCCCGCCGGTTGACGTTGAGCAACCGGGTGCCGAGCTGGATCGGACGGCCCGTCCGCACGAACGACCGCACGACCTGGGGGCTCCACTCGGCCAGCCGCGGCAGGTCGGAGACCAGCGACCAGACCCGCGCCGGGTCGGCAGCCACCTCCACGGACTCCTCGATCAGCGACTCGACGTCTCGGGTGACTCCACGGGTCAGGCTCATGGCGGGAGGCTAGCGGCGCGCCCACCACTCCAGGAGGCGGGCCCGCGCCTCGTCCGCGCCGAGGCTGCCCTCGTCCATGCGCAGCTCGAGCAGGAAGCGGTAGGCCTCGCCCACCTCGCGCCCCGGCCCGAGGCCGAGGACCTCCATGATCTCGTTGCCGTCGAGGTCGGGACGGATGGAGGCGAGCTCCTCCTGCTCCGAGAGCCGGGCGATGCGCTCCTCGAGCGAGTCGTAGGTACGCCGCAACCGGTCGGCCTTGCGCTGGTTGCGGGTCGTGCAGTCGGCCCGGGTGAGGATGTGCAGCCGCTCGAGCTGGTCGCCGGCGTCGCGCACGTAGCGGCGCACGGCCGAGTCGGTCCACTCCCCCGAGCCGTAGCCGTGGAAGCGCAGGTGCAGCTCGACCAGGGTGCTCACCGCGTCGATGTCGTGGTTGGAGAAGCGCAGCGCCCGCATCCGCTTGCGGGTCATCTTGGCGCCGACCACGTCGTGGTGGTGGAACGTCACCAACCCGCCGGACTCGAAGCGCCGGGTGCGCGGCTTGCCCACGTCGTGCATCAGCGCCGCGAAGCGGGCCACGAAGTCGGGCCCGCCCCCGAGGCGGTGCTCGAGGTCGATCGACTGCTCCAGCACCGTCAGGGTGTGCTCGTAGACGTCCTTGTGCCGGTGGTGCTCGTCGCGCTCGAGGGCCAGCGCGGGCAGCTCGGGCAGCACGTGCGCCGCCAGCCCGGTCTCCACCAGCAGGGTGAGCCCGAGACGCGGGTACGGCGCGCAGACCAGCTTGACGAGCTCGTCGCGCACCCGCTCGGCGGAGATGATCTCGATCCGCCCGGCCATCGCGGTCATCGCCGCGACCACCTCGGGCGCGACCGTGAAACCGAGCTGGGCGGCGAAGCGGGCCGCGCGCATCATGCGCAGCGGGTCGTCGGAGAAGGAGTCCTCCGGGGTGCCCGGCGTGCGCAGCACCCGCTGCGCGAGGTCGACCACCCCGCCGTGCAGGTCCTCGACCTCGCGGCCCGGCAGGCGCACCGCCATCGCGTTGACGGTGAAGTCCCGGCGGCCGAGGTCGCCGGCCAGCGAGTCGCCGTACTCCACGTCGGGCTTGCGGGAGGAGGGGTCGTAGGTCTCGGCCCGGTACGTCGTGATCTCGACCTGCCAGGGCCCCTTGCGGCAGCCGATGGTGCCGAACGCGCGGCCCATGTCCCAGATCGCGTCCGCCCAGCCCTTGAGCAGCCGCTCGGTCACGTCGGGATGGGCCGAGGTGGTGAAGTCCAGGTCGTTCTGGAGCCGGCCTAGCATCGCGTCCCGCACGGGCCCGCCGACCAGGGCGAGCTCCTCGCCCGCGCCGGCGAACCGGGCGCCCAGCTCGTCGAGGACGGGGCCGATCCGGTCCAGCTCGGCGCCCACCCGACGCTGCACGTCGACGATCTGGAGCGGGGGCAGCGGAGCGTCAGGCACGGGCGCCCACTCTAGGCGATCGAGCCGCCGTGCCCGGCACCGCCGAGTCCTCCGCCGGGGCGACCCCGCCGCCGTTAGAGTCGGTGCGTGCCACGCCCGTCCTCGTCCCTGCCTGCCCTGCCGGGCCGGGGACGCCGGATCCGGTCGCGTCGCACCGCCTCTGGACGCTCCCGGCGCCGCTGGGCCCTCGCCCTCGCGGCCACCCTGGTCGGCGCCCCCCTCGTCGCCACCGCACCGGCCCTCGCCGGTTCGACCGTCGCGCCCGCACGAGCCGAGGCCGACCCCCTGATCGTGCACCTCGACTCCCTCACGCCGGCCGCGCTGAGCGACAACGACCGACCGGTGCGCCTCACCGGCACGGTCACCAACCAGAGCGCCGAGGCCTGGACGGGCGTCAACCTCTACGCCTTCCGGTCCACCACGCCGATCCTCGACGGCATCTCCCTGGCGGCGTCCGCGACGATCGACCCGGCGGAGTACGTCGGGGACCGGATCGTCGAGCCCGGCTCCTTCGACACCGTGGACCTGCTCCAGCCCGGGCAGACCGCCGGGTTCGAGATCACCGTGCCGCGCGACCAGCTCGGCATCGTCGAGCCCGGCGCCTACTGGATCGGGGTGCACGCCATCGGCGACTCCTCGGTCCCGCGCGACGTGTTCGCCGACGGTCGGGCCCGCACCTTCATCCCCTACGTCGCCCGCACCGACGACGTCATCGACACCGCGGTCGTGGTGCCGATCCGCGAGCAGGTCCGGCACACCGCCGGCGGTCGTGTGTCCGGCGTACGCCGCTGGAGCACCTCGCTGGCCGACGGCGGTCGCCTCGACGCGCTCCTCGACGCCGGCGAGTCGTCCGGCAACACCCAGATCACCTGGCTCGTCGACCCGGCGGTCCTCGCGACGGTCTCCCGCCTCGCCGCCGGCAACCCCCGCCGCAGCCTGGCTCCCGACCCCGCCCAGGTGCCCGAGGAAGGCGGTGAGGAGGGCGCGGCCGAGGACGCCGGCTCCGGGGAACAGCCGCAGACGCCCGACCTCGCGGGTGCCCCGCTCGGCCCGCCCGCCGCCCCGGACGAGCCCCTCTCCGGCGACAAGGAGGCCGTCGCCGCGCTGGCGCAGGCCTGGCTGGACCGCTTCGCGGCGCTGGTCACCGGTCACACGGTGCTCTCCCTGCCCTACGGCGACCTCGACGTCTCGGCCGCCGCCGCGCACGACCCGGACACCTACCCCCTCGCCCTGAGCCGCAGCAACGAGGTGATGACCGCGCTCGGCATCGCGCACACGCCGACGCTGGCACCGCCGGACGGCCTCATCAGCCCCGAGGCCCTCCGGGCAGCCACCCCCGACGGCACGGTGCTGCTCGGCGAGACGTCGTTCGCGGGCCCGCCCGACGCGGAGAACTCGATGGTGCGCCTGCTCGGCCACAAGGTGGTCGTCACCTCGTCGGGAGCGGCCGCCGGCGGTCCCGGCCCGACCGCCGCCGACGACCCGCTCGCGCTGCGCCAGCGGCTGTTGAGCGAGGCGGCCCTGCGCCTGTACGCCGGGTCGACCGCGCCGGTGGTCCTCGAGCTGCCGGACGACTGGTTCCCCCAGGACTCCTCCGACCTCTTCGACGCCCTCGACGTCTCGTGGCTGCGCCCGGTGCCGCTGTCCGACATCACCAGCCGCCCCGCCTCGTCCCTCAGCGCCGCCGACCTCAGCTACACCGAGGAGGACGCAGCCACAGAGCTGGGGGCGTCGAGCTTCACCGCGGCCGAGGGCCTGCGCCGCAAGGCCTCCGTGATGGCGGGCGTCCTGTCCAGCCCCAACCTGGTGCGCCAGCAGGCCACCGACGAGTCGCTGACCACCCTCTCGGTCCGCCAGCGCGACCGCCAGGGCGCGGCCGTCCTGTCCGCGCGCGCAGCCGCCGCGCACCTCGACGCCCAGCTCGCCAGCATCGACGTGGTGACGCCGTCGTCGGTGACGCTCTCCAGCGAGGACGGCACCCTCGGGGCCACGGTGGTCAACGGCCTCGACCAGCCCGTCACCGTCATGGTGGGCAGTGACTCGGACGGCTCCCTCGAGGTGGCCGAGTCGGACGTGCTGAACCTCGCGCCCGGGGCCCGCTCGCGGTTGCTGCTCGACGTGAAGGCCTCCCGCCTCGGGGTCCACCAGGTGCGCCTGGTGGTGACCGACCAGGGCGGCACCCCCCTCGGCGGCTCGGCGTCCCTGCCCGTCCGCGCCGCCCAGGTCAGCGCGATCATCTGGTACATCCTGGTCTTCGGCGCGGTCCTGCTCTTCAGCACGATCGCGGTGCGGCTCTTCCGCCAGGTCCGCGCCCGGCGCGGCGCCCCGGACCCCGACGACACCGACCCCGACACCGACCCGGACGGCGGCACCGACCGTGGTGCCGCCCTCGGCGAGCCCGACCGCACCGAGCCCGAGGGCGCCACGTGAGCGACACCCGACTGCTCTCCGCGACCGCCGTGATGGCGAGCGGGACGATCCTGTCCCGCTTCAGCGGCTACTTCCGCACCCTGCTGATCATCGCGGCGCTGGGCCAGGCCCTGCACGCCGACATCTTCACCATCGCCAACACCATCCCCAACGCCGTCTACATCCTCGTCGCGGGCGGCGTCTTCAACGCGGTGCTGGTCCCCCAGCTGGTGCGCACGATGAAGAACGACCCGGACGGCGGCGAGGCCTATGCGGCGCGGATCATCACGCTGTCCGCGATCTTCCTGGCCGTGGTGACCGTGGTCCTGGTGCTGGCAGCGCCCTGGCTGGTGAAGGTCTACCTGTCGGACGGGTACTACCGGCCCGACCGCACGGCCCAGCTCGACTCGGCGATCGCCTTCACCCGCCTGTGCCTGCCGCAGGTGTTCTTCTACGGGATGTTCGTGCTGGTGGGCCAGGTGCTCAACGCGCGGCAGAAGTTCGGCCCGATGATGTGGGCGCCCATCGCCAACAACCTCATCGCCATCACGGTGCTCAGCCTCTACCTCGTCGTGTGGGGCAAGCCGACGGCCGCCGAGCAGGTGGGCGGCTACAGCAACGCACAGGAGCTGGTGCTCGGCCTCGGATCCACCCTCGGCATCGTCGTGCAGTTCCTCATCCTGCTGCCCTACCTGCGCCGGGCCGGCTTCCGCTACCGCCCGCGCTTCGACTTCCGCGGCACCGGGCTGGGCCACACCGCGCGCCTCGGCGTGTGGACCGTGCTCTTCGTCGTGGTCAACCAGCTCGCCTACCTCGTCGTGACCCGGCTGGCATCGAGCGGCACGGTCAACGGCGGCGGCACCGGCAACACGGTCTACGCCAGCAGCTTCCTGATCATGATGGTCCCGCACGCCATCATCACGGTCTCGCTCACCACGGCCATCCTGCCGCGACTCTCCGGCTACGCCACCGACGCGCGCCTGGCGGACATGGGCAGCACCCTGGGCTCCACGCTGCGCACCGCACTCGTCGTGGTGCTCCCCTTCGCGGCCCTGGTGCCGATCCTGGCCGGCGACATGGCCGGGGTGCTCTTCGACGCCGGCGCGGGCGACCCGGCCGCCTTCGCCCCCACGCTGGCGGTCTTCGGACCGGCGCTGGTCTTCTTCACCGTCCACTACATGATGCTGCGCGGCTTCTACGCCCTCGAGCAGACCCGGCTCGTGTTCTTCATCCAGTGCGCCATCTCGGCCACCAACATCGTCGCGGCGGTGGTGCTGGTCGGACGGGCCACCGCCGACCAGACCGCGCCCGCCCTCGTGCTGGCCTGGCTGGCCTCGTACGTCGTGGGCTCGGCCATCAGCTACACCGTCCTGCGCCGCACGCTGGGCGGCCTCGGGACCCCCGCACTCGTGCGCTTCCTCATCAGGATGGTCATCGCCTGCGCCGGCGCGGCGCTGGCCGCGTGGGGTGTCGAGCAGGCCCTGGCGGGACTGGGCGAGGAGCCCGGGATCCTGCTCTCGCTGCTGCGCGGCGGGCTGGCCGGGCTCGCGGGGTGCCTCGTCCTGCTCGGTGCGGCTCACCTGATGCGCATCCGCGAGGTCACCGCGCTCGTCGACAGCGTGGCCAGCCGGGTGGGCCGGCGGTGAGTCCTACGATGTGGTCGTCCAGCCCGGCCGGGACCCGCGGGAGCGAGGTGAGTGATGCCTGACTCGATCCACGCCGGCGAGGTCCTGGCGTCGCGATACCGCCTCGACGACCTGCTCACGGAGAGCGAGGGCGGGCGCTTCTGGCGCGCCCACGACGCGGTGCTGCACCGCCACGTGGCCGTCCACCTCATCGCCCGTCACGACTCCCGCGCCGACGGCCTGCTCGAGGCCGCCCGCAACGTCGCCCCGCACGCCGACCCCCGGCTGCTGCGCGTCCTGGACGCCGAGCAGCTCGACGACCTCTGCTACGTCGTCAACGAGTGGGGCCAGGGCACCTCGCTCGACGTCGTCCTGGCCAACGACGGACCGCTGCCGCCGCGGCGCGCGGCCTGGATCGTCTCCGAGGTGGCCGACAGCCTGGCCCTGGCCCACGAGGCCGGCCTGGCCCACGGGCGGATGGTCCCCGAGAACGTCCTGCTCGACCACCACGGGCAGGTCCGCATCATCGGCTTCGGCGTCGACGCCGCCCTCCACGGCCTGCCGCCCGGACGGCGCTCCGCCGACCTGGTGGACGTGGCCGGGCTGCTGTACGCCGCCCTCACCGGCAAGTGGGCCGGTGTCTCGTCCTCCCAGCTGCCCGACGCCCCGACCGACCACGGCGCCGTGCTGCGCCCGCGCCGGGTCCGCGCCGGAATCCCCCGCGCCCTCGACGCCCTGTGCGACCAGGTCCTCAACGACGGGCGCTCCGGGGAGTCGGGAATCTCCGCCGCGGTGATCGCCGAGGTCCTGCGGGACTACGTCGGCGACGCCGCGGGCCTGCGCGAGCCCTCCCAGGACCAGACGACCGTGCCGTGGGCGCCGCCCGCGACCGAGGCGACCCGGGTGGTGCCGACCGTGCCCGCGGTCGAGCGGGCCGAGGCCGCCGGGATCACCGCCCCCGACGAGCCTGCTCCCACCGACCCGGCGCCCGCGACCCCCGTCGAGCAGCCGACCCAGGCCGGGATGCCCGTCTTCGACGACGAGCGCGACGACGTCGGCTGGGTCGCCGCCCGCAGCGACCCGCCGCCGCCCCCGCCGCCGTTCGAGGAGCGCCCCGCCAAGCCGCTCTTCGCCCCCGAGCCGCCTGAGGGACAGCCCGCGCGGCGGCCCCGGGAGGGCGCCGGGTCCGCGTCCAGCGGCTACTGGCCGTGGGAGGCGACCTCGGGCGGGACGTCGACCGGGTCGCACGGCGCGCACCACACCGGGTCGGGCTCGTGGTCGTCGTACGACACCGGCACGGGGATCGACGACCCGGTGCCGGGCCGCGGCTCGATCCGCCTCGCCCTGCTCATCGGCCTGTGCCTGCTCGTCGCGATGGCCGCCCTCGCGGCGTACCAGCTCGGGCGTCCCGACGGCGAGGAGTCGACGTCCGAGTCCCCGAGCTCACCGGTGACCACGGCGCCCCCGACCCCGTTCCCCGACGTGACGGCCCGGGACTTCGACCCGCAGGGCACCGACGGCCGGGTGGAGAACTCCGAGCGCGTCCCGCTCGTGCTCGACGGCAACGCCGCCACGTCCTGGTACACCTCGAGCTACAACCAGCAGCTCGGTCCCGCCGGCCTCAAGACCGGTGTCGGCCTGGTCCTGGACCTCGGGCGCACCCGCGGCGTGCGCCAGGTCGACGTCGCCACCCTCGGCGGCCCGACGTCGCTGTCGATCTACGTCACCGGGCAGTCGCCCACGGGCGTCGGCGACCTGACACCCGTGGGGAGCGCCACCGGCAGCGGCTCGTTGAGCGTCGAGCTCGACGAGGCCGTCTCGGGGCGCTACGTCACCGTCTGGCTCACCGCCCTCCCCCAGCTCGACGGCTCCTACCGCGGCACCGTCTCCGAGGTCGTGGTGGGCGGGTGACCCCTGCGTACGGCGGGGCCGACGACCGGGCGGACACCGACCTGCTGGCCGCGCACGTGGCGGGGGACGCCGAGGCGTTCGGCGTGCTCTTCGCCCGGCACCGCGACCGGCTCTGGGCGGTGGCCCTGCGCACCATGGGCAACCCCGACGACGCCGCCGACGGCCTCCAGGACGGCATGGTCGCGGCGTTCCGCAGGGCCGGCTCGTTCCGGGGCGAGGCGGCGGTGACCACCTGGCTGCACCGGGTCGTGGTCAACGCGTGCCTCGACCGGATCCGGGCGTCCAAGGTCCGCGCCGCCGACGCGCTCCCCGACGACCTGGAGGAGCGGGCCGGGCGCGGAGCGCTGGTCGCCTCGACCGACGCGGGCGACGACCCCGAGGCCAGCGCCCTGGCCGACGAGCGCCGCCGGACGGTGCTGGAGGCGCTCGCCACCCTGCCGGCGGACCAGCGCGCGGCGCTCGTGCTGGTCGACATGGAGGGCTACTCCGTGTCCGAGGCGGCCGCGATCCTCGACTGCGCCGAGGGCACCATCAAGTCGCGCTGCTCACGGGGTCGGGCCCGGCTCGCGCCCCTCCTCGGTGCCCTGAGACCTCCGCCACCCCCGGACTACCCGGGGAACCCGCCGCCGGGGGCCGCCGTCCCATCCACCGGCGCACCCCGCGGGCCACCGGCTGCCGGTCACTGACCCGTGCCGCGCGTCCCGTCCGATCCAGCCCGCCCGTTCCCAGCCTCGAGGAGGTGAGTCGATGACCGCCCCGGACGACCCGTCCCTGTCCCCCGCCGAGGAGGCGGCCGTCCGCGCGCGCCTCGCGGAGGCCCGGCACACCGACCCGGTCCCCGAGCACGTGGTCGCGCGCCTCGACGCCGTCCTGTCCGACCTCCTGGCCGACCGCGTCGCCGAGCACCGGGCGCCCGAGCCGGAGCCGCTCGCTCCCGTCGTACCCCTCGCCGCCCGCCGGCGCCGCGTCCTGACCGGTGGCCTGGTGGCCGCGGCCGCCGTCGTCGTGCTCGGCGTGGCGATCCCCCAGGTCCTCGACTCCACCACCCTGTCCGGGGGTGACGACGCGGCCTCCACCGCCGACCGCTCGGCCGGTGGCGGGTCCGCCGCCGAGGTCGGACCGAGCGAGGACCGCGACTCGGCCGGGCAGGGCACCGAGTCCTCCCCCGACCAGCTCTCGCCCGGCCCGCAGGCAGCGGAGGGCCAGCGCTCGGGCTCCGCCTTCACCGCTCCGCTCGCGCTGAGCAGCAGCGAGCCGCTGCGGCCTGCCGTCCGCGCCCTCGCCCGACAGGGCGCCGCGGGGATGTACACACCGAGCCCCCGGTGCCGGCTCGACGTCGGCGACGGCGAGCGCGTCGACGCGACGTGGGAGGGGCTGCCGGCCCTGGTCGTGCTGCGCCCGGTCGAGGACGGGCGCCGCGGCGTGGACGTCTACGTGTGCGGCTCCGACGAGCCCGTGGCCGCCACGTCGCTGCGCGCTCGCTGAGGCCCGCTGAGGGGTGGCGTCCGCCACCACGGGGAACATCCCTCGCCTACGATCGGTTGACGAACGACGTACCCGCCCCCCTTCCGTAGGAGCACTGACCCGCATGGCTGAGCACACCGAGACCCGCAACGTGATCATCATCGGGTCGGGCCCGACCGGCTACACCGCCGCGGTGTACGCCGCCCGTGCGGCGCTCGAGCCCTTGGTCTTCGAGGGCTCCGTGACGGCCGGTGGCGCGCTGATGAACACCACCGAGGTCGAGAACTTCCCCGGCTTCCGCGACGGCATCATGGGTCCCGCGCTGATGGACGAGATGCGTGCGCAGGCCGAGCGCTTCGGTGCCGAGCTCGTCTCCGACGACGTCGTCGAGGTCGACCTCACCGGCGACGTCAAGGTCGTGAAGACGGCCACCGACACCTACACGGCGCGGTCAGTGATCCTGGCGACCGGCTCGGGCTACCGCAAGCTCGGCCTGCCCCGCGAGGAGGAGCTGTCGGGCCGCGGCGTGTCCTGGTGCGCCACCTGTGACGGCTTCTTCTTCCGCGAGCAGGCCATCGCCGTGGTGGGCGGCGGCGACTCCGCGATCGAGGAGGCGACCTTCCTGACCCGCTTCGCCTCCAAGGTCTACCTGATCCACCGCCGCGACGAGCTCCGCGCCTCCAAGATCATGCAGGAGCGCGCCTTCGCCGACCCCAAGCTCGAGATGGTGTGGAACTCCGAGGTCGCCGCGATCAACGGCGCCGACAGGCTCGAGTCGATCACCCTGCGCGACACCGCCGACGGTTCCGAGCGCCAGCTCGACGTGACCGGGCTGTTCATCGCCATCGGCCACGACCCCCGCTCGGAGCTGCTGGCCGGACAGGTCGACCTCGACGACGACGGCTACGTGCTGGTCGACCACCCCTCCACCGCCACCAACGTCCGCGGCGTCTTCGCGGCCGGGGACCTCGTCGACCACCACTACCGCCAGGCGATCACCGCCGCGGGCACCGGTTGCGCGGCGGCCCTCGACGCCGAGCGCTTCATCGCAGCCATCGACCACGCCGCCCTGGTGGACGCGTCGGCCGCCGAGACCGACGAGATCGTCACCGAGGTCGTGCAGACCGCCGGCGCCTGACCCGCCCGCACCGCCCGCCCGTACGCCGTACCACGCGGGGCCTCGCCGGGAACACATGTCCCCGGCATGGTGTTCACTCACCACAACCCGAAGAGACGCAAGAGAGAGGTAGACCAGTGGCCAACATCGCCGCCGTGACCGACGCCGAGTTCGAGGCGCAGGTCCTCAAGTCCGACAAGCCCGTCCTGGTGGACTTCTGGGCCGAGTGGTGTGGCCCGTGCCGCCAGGTCGCCCCGATCCTCGACGAGATCAACTCCGAGCACGGTGACAAGGTCACCTTCCTCAAGATGAACGTCGACGAGAACCCCGTGACCCCCTCGTCCTACCGCGTCACCGGCATCCCGACCATCAACGTCTACTCCGGTGGCGAGGTCGTGAAGTCCATCGTGGGCGCCAAGCCCAAGGCTGCGCTCCTCAAGGAGCTCGCCGACTTCATCTGAGTCGACGCACGCCCTCACCACGCCCCGGTGCACTCCTCACGGAGCCGCCGGGGCGTCGTGCGTCCCCGGGTCCGGCGTCAGGGGCCCGTACGCCGGGTCGGCAGCGTCCGCGGCTGGTGCGGCGCCCGCACGGGTGCCGGTGCCGGGCGCACCACGCCCCACAGCTTCTCCAGCGCGGCCTCGACCTCGTCCTTCCAGCTGATCGCCGAGCGCAGCTCCATGCGCATCCGTGGGGTGGTGACGTGGGCGCGCTGGGTGCGGAAGCCCACCCGCCCGAGGAACTCCGCCGACATCACGCAGCCGTCGGCCCGCCCGCGGGTGTCCCCGAAGGCCTCCACCGCCACCTGCCCCCGGGTCACCAGGTCCCGTGCCATCCCCTGCACCAGCAACCGGGCCAGCCCGCCGCCGCGGGCCCACGGCTCGACGCGCACGGTCGTCAGCACCACCGCGTCCGGGGAGGCCGGCGCGGTCGGCAGCGCCGCCTGTCCGGGCACGAAGGCCGCCGGGACGTAGATCGCGTGCCCCGCGACCCGGCCGTCGACGAGCACGACACGCCCGGCCGAGCCCCACTCGCGCAGCACCTCCGAGAGCCAGCGCTGCTTCTCCGCCACCCGCTCGTCGTGGTCGAGGCGCGCGCGGCTCACCGCGTCCAGCTCCCAGAACAGGCACGAGCGGCAGGGCTCACCCACCTCCGCGAGGTGGTCCACGGTGATCGGGGCGGTGCGACGCGACATCGGGCCTCCTGCGTGCGGACGAGCGGGTGCGGCGCGGCGTACGACGCCCTGCGACGCCGTCCACGCCTGCGCTCCCCATGCTAGGCCGCTCGCGGGCCTGAGAGGATGGCTGCGTGCGCCCGATCGTCCAGAGCCAGAAGCTGCGTGGAGTCCGCTACGACGTCCGGGGCCCGATCCTGCTCGAGGCCCAGCGCCTCGAGGCGGAGGGGCACCGGATCCTCAAGCTCAACATCGGCAACACCGCGCCCTTCGGCTTCGAGGCACCCGAGGCGATCGTGGCCGACATGGTCCACCACCTGCCCAAGTCCCAGGGCTACAGCGACTCCCAGGGCATCTACTCGGCCCGCACCGCGGTGACGAACTACTACCAGTCCCGCGGCCTGCGGGAGGTGGGCGTGGAGGACGTCTTCATCGGCAACGGCGTCTCCGAGCTCATCTCGATGGTGCTCCAGGCCTTCCTCGACGACGGCAACGAGGTCCTGGTGCCGGCTCCGGACTACCCGCTGTGGACCGGTGCGGTCACGCTCTCCGGCGGCACGGCCGTGCACTATCGCTGCGACGAGGAGGACGGGTGGAACCCCGACCTCGCCGACATCGAGTCCAAGATCACCGAGAACACGCACGCGCTGGTCATCATCAACCCCAACAATCCCACCGGCGCGGTCTACAGCGAGGAGACCGTCAAGGGACTCGTCGACATCGCGCGGCGCCACGAGCTGGTGGTCCTCGCCGACGAGATCTACGAGAAGATCGTCTTCGAGGACGCCCAGCACCACCACGCCGCGACGTACGCCGGCAACGACGTGCTCTGCCTGACCTTCAGCGGGCTCTCCAAGGCCTACCGGGTCTGCGGCTACCGGGCCGGCTGGGTGATGATCTCGGGGCCCAAGGAGATCGCCACCGACTTCCTCGAGGGCCTCACCCTCATCGCCAACATGCGCATGTGCGCGAACGTGCCCGCCCAGCACGCGATCCAGACGGCGCTGGGGGGCTACCAGTCCGTCGAGGAGCTGATCGGCCCGGGCGGGCGCTACTACGAGCAGTCGATGCTGGCGGACCGGCTGCTCAACGAGATCCCGGGCGTCTCCAACGTCACGCCGAAGGGCGCGCTCTACTGCTTCCCGCGCCTGGACCCCGAGGTGTACCCGATCGACGACGACCAGGAGTTCGTCATCGAGCTGCTGCGCGCCAAGAAGATCCTGGTGACCCACGGCACCGGCTTCAACTGGTTCTCCCCCGACCACTTCCGGCTCGTCACCCTGCCCGAGGCGGGGGTGCTCGAGGAGGCCATCGGGCGCATCGGCGACTTCCTGGCCACCCGGCGCTGAGAGCCGCGTCCCAAGCGCTCGCCGCCGCGCCGTGCGGCCCCTAGGCTCACCGCATGCGCGACGTGACCTACCCCCCGATCATCTACACGGCCCTCGCGGGCTTCAAGCTGCTCGGGCAGCGGTTCCAGATGACCGGCACCGAGCACGTGCCCCGCTCCGGCGGCGTCCTGCTCGCCTACAACCACATCGGGTACGTCGACTTCATCTACGGCGGGTTCGCCGCCCGGCCCTCGCGTCGCCTGGTGCGCTTCATGGCCAAGCGGGAGCTGTTCGACCACCCTGCGGTCGGCCCGCTGATGCGCTCGCTGCACCACATCGAGGTCGACCGGGCCTCGGGGGAGAAGTCGCTGGACGTGGCGCTGGAGTACCTCAAGGCCGGGGAGGCCGTCGGCATCTTCCCCGAGGCCACCATCTCGCGGGCCTTCGAGCTCAAGGAGCTCAAGACCGGCGCCGTGCGCATCGCCGCCGAGGCCGGCGTCCCTCTGGTGCCGGTGATCCTGTGGGGGACCCAGCGGATGATGACCAAGGACCACCCCCGCGACTTCGGCCGCGGCAAGACCATCGCCCTGACCGTCGGCGAGCCGATGTACCCCACCGGGGAGAACCCCGCCGCCGAGACCGCCGAGCTCAAGGTGCGGATGGACGCGCTGCTGGAGCAGACGATCGCGGCGTACCCGGCGGACGAGCAGCCGCCCGGCTCCTGGTGGCTGCCGAGGCGCCACGGCGGCTCCGCTCCCACGCTCGAGGAGGCGAAGGTCCTCGACGCCGAGGAGAAGCGCGAGCGGGCCCGCAAGCGCGCGGCCAAGCGCGCCGCGGCCCGGGGGAAGTAGTCGTGCGCGACCGGGTCGCTGAAGCGATCTGTCGGCTTGTCGTCCTATCGTTAGAGCGACTTGTCACTTTGTCGACATAGAGCGTTTGCGCAGGTCAGCGGCGTAGTCGGGGACGATCTGGTGGGCGTTCAGCCAGGATTTCCCACCACTTCGTCCCCACCTATCCCGCGTGGGTGACCGCCTCGGGACGGATCCGGTACGCCGTCAGATGGGGCGGTCGGTGCGGTTCCGGGGGTCCATGACCTCCACGATCCGGCGCAGGTCGTCGAGAGAGGCGAACTCCACGGTGATCTTGCCCTTGGCCTTGCCGAGATCGACCTTCACCCGGGTCTCGAACCGGTCGGAGAGACGATCGGCGAGCTCCGAGAGCCCGGGAGCCGTCGGACGGGAGCGCTGGGCGCGCGCCGAGGTCGTCTGACCGGGGCCGAGGGACACGATCTCCTCCAGGCCACGGACGCTGATGCCCTCGGCGGTGACCCGGGCCGCGAGGCGGTCCTGGAGGTCCGGGTCCTCCACGCTGAGCAGCGCCCGGGCGTGCCCGGCCGACAGGACTCCCGCGGCCACCCGGCGCTGGACGGCGGGCGAGAGCTTGAGCAGCCGCAGGGTGTTGCTGATCTGGGGACGCGAGCGGCCGATCCGCTGCGCCAGCTCGTCGTGGGTGCAGCCGAAGTCCTCGAGGAGCTGGCCGTACGCCGCCGCCTCCTCGAGGGGGTTGAGCTGGGAGCGGTGCAGGTTCTCCAGCAGCGCGTCGCGCAGCATGTCGTTGTCGTCGGTGTCACGCACGATCGCCGGGATCGCGGTGAGCCCGGCCTCCTGGGAGGCACGCCAGCGACGCTCACCCATGATGAGCTCGTAGGAGTCGTCCCCGGCGGGGCGCACGACGACGGGCTGGAGCAGGCCGACCTCACGGATCGAGTGCACCAGCTCGGCGAGCGCCTCCTCCTCGAAGACCTGACGCGGCTGGCGCGCGTTGGGACGCACCCGGTCGATGGGCAGCTCGGCGAACCACGACCCCGCGACCTCGGCACGCGGCACGGCGTCGGCCGGCGCGTTCGACGTGGACGACAGCGCCTCACCGGCACCGGTGGCGCCGGCGCCGGCGGTGCGATCCGCATCGGCCTGGCTGGTGCCGTTGCTGGAGACGCGGTCCGCCACAGGACCCGCCGCGTCGCCGGCGGAGGACGGCGCCTCCGGGGGAGCGGTGGGGATGAGCGACCCGAGGCCGCGACCGAGGCCCCGACGGACGGGCTTGGGGGTGGACGTCATCGTGGGGCTCCCTTGGTGGCGATCTCACGGGCAGCCTCCAGATAGCTGAGGGCACCCGCCGACGCCGGATCGTAGGTCATCACGGTCTGTCCGTACGACGGCGCCTCCGACACGCGCACCGAACGGGGCACCGCCGTCCGGAGGACCTCCGTGCCGAAGTGCTCACGCACCTCGGACGCCACGTTCGCCGCCAAGCGGGTGCGGGCGTCGTACATGGTGAGCAGGATCGTGGAGACCACGAGCTCGGGATTGAGGTGCTTGCGCACCATCTCCACCGTCTCGAGGAGCTGGCCGAGCCCCTCGAGGGCGTAATACTCCGCCTGGATGGGGATGAACATCTCGCGGCCGGCGACCAGCGCGTTCAGGGTGAGCAGTCCCAGCGACGGGGGACAGTCGACGATGACGTAGTCGAAGCGGTCCTCGCCCGCCTCCGCTGCCGTGCCGATCCAGGGGTGGGCGGCCAGGGCGCGCTGCAGTCGGCTCTCGCGGGCCACGACGCTCACCAGCTCGATCTCGGCGCCGGCCAGGTCGATGGTGGCAGGGACAACCCACAGGCCGGGCAGGTCCTCGCTCGGCGTCATCACGTCGGCGAGGGGCTCTCCCTCGACCAGCATCTCGTACGTCGAGGGGACACCCCGGTGGTGATCGATGCTCAGCGCGGTCGAGGCGTTGCCCTGGGGGTCCAGGTCGATGACCAGGACCCGCTGCCCGAGCTGCGCGAGCGCCGCGGCGACGTTGACCGTGGACGTGGTCTTGCCGACCCCGCCCTTCTGGTTGGCGACGACGAACACCCGCGTCTCGCTCGGCCTGGGCACCTCACGACCGCGGTGCAGGCCGCCGGTGCGAGCCAGGACGGAGTGCTCGGCCGCGCGCGCGAGTGGGGTGGTCTCGTCGTGGAAGCCGGCGGACCCTTCCGCCACTTCCGCGGCGGTGCGTACCCGGAACGGACGCGAGGCGCTTGTTTCACGTGAAACGGCGTCCGAAGCGGTTGTTTCACGTGGAACCGAACCTCCCTCATCCTGTGGATGAATCGGTGCAGTCTGTGGAGAGCCACGCTCAGCAGGGGTCCCTGGACCGGTGGAAAACTCTTCCCCGGCCTCGGCCGGCGGACGTTCCACCTCGGCATCCCGGTGGGACGAGGGGGGCGTCTGGTGGTCCTCGGACACGGGCGAACCTTTCGCTCTCACAGCGGGTCGATCACGGGGAAGTAGCCTCGAGTCCCGGAGCACCGGTCCGAGGGACCGACACCCGAGAGGTCAGCGGGGGCGCCGACGGCGCGGTGTGCGCTTCGCCGGAGCAAGCGGCCAACCTACCTGCGCGGGGTCGGCCCAGGCCACTCTCAGCGCGTGCGTGCTGTGGAGGAGCACGCCGTCACCGAGGGTGAGCACCTCGGGCTCGGCGCAGCGCCACTCGGTCAGCACCGGACGTGCGGCCTCGATCTCTTCCGTGACGCTCGAGCCCTTCATGGCGACGAGGGCTCCGTGGGGCGCCACCAGGGGCATCGACCAGCGCAGCAGTCGCTCGAGGGGAGCGACCGCTCGCGACGTGACCACGTCGAACGTCCGCCGGCCGTGGAGGTCCTCGGCACGGCCGCGGACCACCTCGACGTTGGACAGGTCCAGCTCCGCGACCACCTCGTCGAGGAACGTCGTCCGCCGCAGCAACGGCTCGACCAGCGTGACGGTCAGGTCCGGCCGAGCGATGGCCAGCACGAGGCCTGGCAACCCCGCCCCGGAGCCGATGTCGCAGACCGAAGCGTCCGACTGGACCACGTCGCCCAGCACGGCGCAGTTGAGGAGATGACGCTCCCACAGCCGGGGTGCCTCCCGAGGACCGATGAGCCCACGCACAACCCCGTCCGTGGCCAACACGTCGGCGTACGCCGTGATGACGGAGAGGCGCTCGGACGCGAACACCCTCCCGGCCTCGGTCGGCGGGGAGGGTGCACGGTCGGACTGTTCGCTCACGGGACTCGTTTCACGTGAAACAGGCCTGGTCGGGGATCGATCAGGCGGGGAGGATGACGACGTACCGCTTGGGCTCCGCACCCTCGGACTCGGACGTCAGGCCTGCGGCGGACACGGCGTCGTGCACGACCTTGCGCTCGAAGGACGTCATCGGCGCGAGCGATACCTGCTCGCCCGACTCCTTGACTTCGGCGATCTTGGTCGCGGCCAGCTCGATCAGGCTGGCGCGGCGCTCGGCCCGGTGACCGGACACGTCGAGCATCAGCCGGGAGCGCTCGCCGGTCTCGCGGTAGACGGCCAGGCGGGTGAGCTCCTGCAGCGCGTCGAGGACCTCACCGTTGCGTCCGACGAGCTGGGAGAGGTCGGCACCCACGATGGAGACGGCGGCGCGATCGCCCTCGACGTCCATGTCCAGGTCCCCGTCGAGGTCGGCGATGTCGAGCAGCTCCTCGAGGTAGTCCGCGGCGATGTCCCCCTCCTGCTCGAGGCGCTCCACCTTGGAGAGACGACCGGAGTCGGCCCCGGCGTCGGCGGGAACAGCCTCCGCGGTTCCCTCGGGCTCGGTGGCGGTGCTGTCGGTGTCGTGCAGGGTCTCGGTGGGGTCGCTCACGGGGTCACTCCTGGATCGATCGATGGGCAGCGGGTCTCCCCGCGGACAACGGAGGGAGGGTCAGTGACCCTGGGGTGGCTTCTTCTTCGCCTGGCGCTGCGCCTTGGTCTGGCGCTTCGGCTGGACCCGCGGGGCGGGAGGCTCCACGGTGCCGGTCGCGGTGTCCAGCGACTCCTGGCTCGCCTCGGCGTCGACCACGTGCCCCTTGCGGAGAGCCTTGGCCTTGACCCGCTCCTGCTTGGCGGCGAAGGCAGGCGTCCCGGGGGCCGGGTTGTTGCGGATCACGTAGAACTGCTGGCCCATCGTCCACAGGTTGGAGGTGGTCCAGTAGAAGAGCACGCCGACGGGGAAGGCGATACCACCGACGGCGAAGACGACGGGGAGCACGTAGAGGAGCAGCTTCTGCTGCTGGGCGTACGGGCCGGTCAGCGCGTCCGCAGGCATGTTCTTGCTCATCAGCTGGCGCTGGGTGAGGAAGGTGGTGGCGGTCATGGCGATCACGAGGAAGGCCGCGAGCAGCCGGACGCTGGTGTCGTCGGTACCGAGGAAGGTGTCGGAGATCTTCGCGCCCAGGAACGTCGCATCCCGGAACTGCTCGTTCAGCGTGACCGTCATGAAGCCCTTGGGATCACCCGGGTTCTTCACCGCCTGGTCGATCAGCCGGAACAGCGCCAGGAAGATCGGCATCTGCAGCAGGATCGGCAGGCAGGACGCGAACGGGTTGGTGCCCGAGTCCTTGTAGAGCTTCATCGTCTCCTGGGCGAGACGCTCCCGGTCGTGGCCGTACTTCTTCTGCAGCTCCTTGACCTTGGGCTGGATCAGCTGCATGTTGCGGCTGGACTTGATCTGCTTCACGAACAGCGGGATCAGCGCCGCCCGGATGACCAGCGTCAGCCCGATGATCGAGAGCACCCACGCGATCCCCGACGCCGGGCCGAAGATCTCCCCGAAGACGTTGTGCCAGCCCACCAGGACCGCGGAGATGGCGTAGTACAGCGGCGTCATGATGAAACCGCCGATGGACTGGAAGAAGTCGATCACTCAAGCTCCTGGGGTGGAGGTGGGGTCCGGGCCGGCAGCTGCGGCGCGGGGAGGAACGGGGTCGTAGCCACCGGCGGCCCACGGGTGGCACCGGGAGAGACGTCGTACGGCGAGCCAGCTGCCCCGGAGCGAGCCGTGCTCGGTGACCGCCTCGAGCGCGTACGCCGAGCACGACGGGTGGTAGCGGCAGACCTGGCCGTAGAGCGGGCTGATGACCGCGCGGTAGGCGCGGAGCAGTCCGATCAGCAGCAGTCTCACGCATCCACCCCGGTCACGACATCACCCTCGTCAGGCAACGGTCCAGGTCCGCCCCGAGTTCCGCGTACGACGCCGTGGCACTGGCCGGGAGGGCACGGACCACGAGTACGGCAGAACCCGGAAGCTCCTGCAGCGACGGCAGGTGCTCCCGGGTCAGGTGTCGCAGTCGACGCTTCACTCGGTTGCGGACCACGGCATTGCCCACGGCCTTGCTCACCACGAAACCGGCCCGAGCCGGCTCCTGCGCCCCGGTCAGTCCGAGGTGGACCACGAGGGTCCGGGAGCCGGAACGGTGGCCGGAGCGGACGGTGGCGCGGAACGCGTCACTGTCGAGGAGCCGGTGGTGGGCCGGCAGCACGGCCGTGGCCTGAGAGCAGACGCCGGGGCGTCGCTCAGACGGCCAGGTCCTTGCGGCCCTTGCGGCGACGCGAGGACAGGATCGACCGGCCGGCGCGGGTGCGCATGCGCAGGCGGAAACCGTGCACCTTGTGACGGCGGCGGTTGTTCGGCTGGTACGTACGCTTGCTCACGAGTTTGTCTCCGATGCGTTTTCTGAGGTGTCCACTCCACAGCCGGTGGTGCGGTGCTCCCGACGGGTGCGGGGCACCAGGCGGGACGGCGCTTCGGCCGGCACCGCCCACCCACGCGCACGCCCCGGTGGGCGTGAAGTCGTGGACATGCGGCACCCGTCGACACGAAGTGGTGACAGGGGAAGTCCGTGCATCGCCCGGAGGCGACCGGCCAACGGTACGCGCGAGGCGAAGACAGGGTCAAACCAGCGATGATGACATGACGTCCGCGCCTGTGGATGACTCCTTGCCCGGCATGTCGGCGCCTTGTTAGGTTGCGGGCCAACCGGTGCGCGAGGTCGACCCGCACCACCCGCTGTTCCTGCAGCACGGCGCCGTGTGGGGCGTCGATCAGCGTCGACTGACCGATGGTTCACAGACTGTGGAAAACTCTGTGGAGCACCTGGCGATCGCACACCGCGACCGGGTCGGGACCAGCGAGGCGTGGAGGCAGTTCGTGGAACACCAGGAGACCGACCTCGGAACGGTCTGGCGCACCATCGTCCGAGACCTCCAGCCCAACCAGCGGGCCTGGCTGCGCGCGAGCGAGCCGGTGACGCTGCACGAGAGCACCGCGATCATCGCCGTGCCGAACGACTTCACCCGCAACCAGCTCGAGGGGCGGCTGCGGGGCCAGCTCGAGGACTCCCTCAGCGACGCCCTCGGCCGCGAGATCCGGCTGGCGGTGACCGTCAACCCGGCCCTCGAGGACGAGGCCGGTCCGAGCGCCCACGTCGAGGCCTCCGACCAGGCGCCCGTCGACATGTCGACAAAGCCACATGACGACATGTCCACCATGAACGGGCCGACGCTGGGCTCCCCGGCCGAGGAGCCGGCCGACGCTCGCCGCGCCGGGTCCGCCCTGGAGACGCGACTCAACCCCAAGTACACGTTCGAGACCTTCGTCATCGGCTCGTCCAACCGATTCCCCCACGCCGCCGCGGTGGCCGTCGCCGAGGCGCCGGGCAAGGCCTACAACCCGCTGCTCGTCTACGGCGAGTCCGGCCTGGGCAAGACGCACCTGCTGCACGCCATCGGGCACTACGTCCGCAGCCTCTACACCGGGGCCAAGGTCCGCTACGTCTCCAGCGAAGAGTTCACCAACGAGTTCATCAACGCGATCCGTGACGACCGCCAGGACCGGTTCAAGCGGCGCTACCGCGACGTCGACGTGCTCCTCATCGACGACATCCAGTTCCTCGAGGGCAAGACGCAGACCCAGGAGGAGTTCTTCCACACGTTCAACACCCTCCACAACGCCAACAAGCAGATCGTGCTGACCTCCGACCGCGCACCCAAGCGGCTCGAGGCGCTCGAGGACCGGCTGCGCAACCGGTTCGAGTGGGGCCTGATCACCGACGTGCAGCCGCCCGACCTCGAGACCCGCATCGCGATCCTGCGCAAGAAGGCGGCGATGGACCGCCTCACCGCGCCGCCGGACGTGCTCGAGTTCATCGCCAGCAAGATCCAGACCAACATCCGCGAGCTCGAGGGCGCCCTGATCCGCGTGACGGCCTTCGCCAACCTCAACCGCCAGGAGGTCGACATGACCCTGGCCGAGATCGTGCTCAAGGACCTGATCCCCGAGGGCGGCGAGCCGGAGATCACTCCCGGGCTCATCATCGCGCAGTCGGCCGCCTACTTCGGCGTCTCGATCGAGGACCTCACCGGCCCGAGCCGCGGCCGGCACCTCGTGATGGCCCGCCAGATCGGCATGTACCTGTGCCGCGAGCTCACCGACCTGTCGCTGCCCAAGATCGGCGCAGAGTTCGGCAACCGCGACCACACCACGGTGATGTACGCCGACCGCAAGATCCGCCAGCTCCTGGCCGAGCGCCGCGCCGTCTTCAACCAGGTCAGCGAGCTCACCAACCGCGTCAAGATGCAGGCCCGCCAGTCCTGACTCCGCGGCCCCGGACTCCCGGGCCGCACCGGTCCTCCCCACGACGGGTCGCGGCGGGTGAATCACAGGGCTGTGCGATGTGGAGGACGTGTGGTCCCACCCGGCCTGTCGTGCACACCCCCTGTGGGAATCACGCGTCCTGCACGCCACGGACCCCGCGCCGTGCACATGCCGGGCCGCGGGTGGACAGGCTCCTCAACACCCCCTGTGCACAGCGATCGAGCGTCACGACCTGCGACAACGCGAGTTGTCCACAGTTTCCACCGACGCTATGACTCCCACGAACCTCTACACGGATCGATCACTCGTCGAACACCACTCGGGCCCCTGCCTGGGGACAACCGGCACCGGAGCCCGACCGGGCGAAGCACAAGTTCGGCACTCCTGACCGACGGATTGACCGGCATGGCAGGATTCACCTCCCGTGCGCAGGAACGTGTCATTCGCCCCTGCCCTCGACCCCGATCCATCCCCGCCTCCACCGCACCGAGGAGCCCCGCCGTGAAGTTCCGCGTCGAACGCGACGTCTTCGCCGATGCCGTCGCCTGGGCGGCCCGCAGCCTCCCGGTCCGTCCCAGCGCCCCGGTCCTCGCCGGGCTGCTGATCGAGGCCAGCAACGAGGGCCTGGTGCTCTCCACCTTCGACTACGAGACGTCCGCGCGCGCCGACCTGACCGCCCAGGTCAGCGACGACGGCGCAGCGCTCGTCAGCGGCCGGCTCCTCGCCGACATCTGCCGCAGCCTGCCCAACAAGCCGGTCGACGTGGTGCTCGAGGGCCCCAAGGTCCAGCTCACCTGCGGATCGGCGCGCTTCAGCCTCCAGACCATGCCGGTCGAGGACTACCCCACGCTCCCCCAGATGCCCGCCGCCACCGGCACGGTCTCGAGCAACGACTTCGCCCACGCCGTCGCCCAGGCGGTGACCGCAGCCGGTCGCGACGACATGCTCCCGGTCCTCACCGGTGTCCGGATCGAGATCGACGGCGCGACCATGTCGCTGCTGGCCACGGACCGCTTCCGCCTCTCGCACCGCGAGCTGACCTGGAACCCGCAGACCCCTGACGCCTCGGTCGCGGCGCTCGTGCCCGCCAAGGTGCTCGGCGACACGGCCAAGTCGATGACCTCCGGCGCCGAGGTGACCATCGCGCTCAGCACCGGCGGGACCGGTGAGGGCCTGATCGGCTTCGAGGGCACCGGGCTGGGCGGCGTACGACGCACCACCACGCGCCTGCTCGACGGGGAGTTCCCCAAGGTCCGCTCGCTGTTCCCCAGCGAGCACCTCACCGTGGCCAAGGTCAACAAGCAGGAGCTCATCGACACGGTCAAGCGCGTCGCCCTGGTGGCCGAGCGCAACACCGCGGTGCAGCTGAAGTTCGGCGACGACCAGCTGGTGCTCGACGCCGGCAGCGGCGACGAGGCGATGGCGACCGAGGCGATCGACGCCGAGATCACCGGCGAGGCGCTCACCACGGGGTTCAACCCGCAGTTCCTGCTCGACGGCCTCACCGCCCTCGACGGGGAGTTCATCGACCTGTCGTTCACCCAGGCCACCAAGCCGGTCGTCATCTCGAGCACCGACGGCAGCGACGACAACGGCTTCCGCTACCTCCTGATGCCGCGTCGCCTGCTGTCCTGAGGCGACCAGCCGGGCGCGCTTGCGCGTCCGGCGTCGGTCGACCAGATTGAGCAGGGCCGGGAGCGAGCGTGCGAGCTCCCGTCGGCCCGTGTCGAAATCCAGCACGACAACGATCCGCGAGCCTTGGGAGACATGATGGACATCGGACTCGTCGGCCTCGGCAAGATGGGCGGCAACATGCGCGAGCGGTTGCGGCGCGCCGGCCACACCGTCGTCGGCTACGACCGCAACCCGGACGTCAGCGACGCCGGGTCCCTCGCCGAGATGGTCGAGGCGTTGCCCTCCCCCCGCGTCGTGTGGGTGATGGTCCCCGCCGGGGAGCCGACGCGGGCCACCGTCAAGGAGCTCGGTGACCTGCTCGGCGAGGGCGACGTGGTCGTCGACGGCGGCAACTCGCGCTGGACCGACGACATCGCCAACGCGGAGCTGCTCTCCGGCAAGGGCGTCGGCTACGTCGACTGCGGCGTCTCCGGTGGTGTGTGGGGCCTGGAGAACGGCTACGCCCTGATGTACGGCGGCGACGCGGCCGACATCGAGAAGGTCCAGCCGGTCTTCGACGCCCTGAAGCCCGAGGGCGACTTCGGGGCCGTGCACGCAGGCAAGGTCGGCGCCGGACACTTCTCCAAGATGGTCCACAACGGCATCGAGTACGCCGTCATGCAGGCCTACGCCGAGGGCTGGGAGCTCCTCGAGGCCGCCGAGGTCACCGACAACGTGACCGAGGTCTTCCGCTCCTGGCGCGAGGGCACCGTGATCCGGTCCTGGCTGCTCGACCTCATGGTCGCCGCACTGGACGAGGACCCGGGCCTGAGCCAGATCGCCGGCTACGCCGAGGACTCGGGCGAGGGCCGCTGGACCGTCGAGGCCGGTATCGAGCACGCGGTCGCCACCCCGGCCATCACCGCGGCGCTCTACGCACGCTTCGTCTCCCGCCAGGAGGACTCCCCGACGATGAAGGCCGTCGCGGCGATGCGCAACCAGTTCGGCGGCCACGCGGTCCGGACGGCGGCGCCCAAGGGCGGCGACGCCGCTGGTGCCACCGGGGGTCAGCCCGACCAGTCGGGCGCGGCCCGTCAGGCCGGTGCCGGCGAGGGTCGCCAGACGGGCGAGAGCTAGGCGCCACGTGCATGTCGCCCACCTGACCCTGCACAACTTCCGCTCCTACGCCGACCTCGACGTGGAGCTGGGCCCGGGCGCGACGGCGTTCATCGGGCGCAACGGCCAGGGCAAGACCAACCTGGTCGAGGCCATCGACTACCTCTCCCGGCTCTCCTCGCACCGCGTCGCCTCCGACGCGCCACTGGTTAAGGCGGGGGCCGACCAGGCGGTCGTGCGGGCGGCGGTCGTCCGTGACGGTCGTACGGCGGTGCTCGAGGTCGAGCTCAACCCCGGTCGCGCCAACCGGGCCCGGGTCAACCGCTCCCCCCTGCCGCGCCCCCGGGAGATCATCGGCCTGGTGCGCACGGTGGTCTTCGCCCCCGACGACCTCACCCTGGTCAAGGGCGACCCGAGCGACCGGCGCAAGATGCTCGACGACCTGCTGATGCTGCGTACCCCACGGCTGGCCGGCGTCCGCGCCGACTACGACCGCGTCCTCAAGCAGCGCAACACCCTCCTCAAGACCGCGGGGATCGCCCGCGGCGAGGCCCGCGAGACCGCGCTGTCGACCCTCGGGGTCTGGGACGCCCACCTCGCGCGGGTCGGCGCCGAGCTGCTCGCCGCCCGCCTGCGGCTGGTCGAGGAGCTGCGCCCCCACCTCGGCAAGGCCTACGAGGCGGTGGCCCGCGGGGCGAGCCGCGACGACGCCGAGATCGAGTACAAGCCGTCCTTCGACCTCGACGGCGCCGCCGGGGCCGGCGACCTGACCGAGGCGCTGCTGGCCGAGCTCGAGCGCCGCCGCAAGGACGAGCTGGACCGCGGCATCTCCCTCGTCGGTCCGCACCGCGACGAGCTGCTGCTCACCCTCGGCACGGGCAGGCAGGCCGGCGACCTCCGGCTGCCGGTCAAGGGGTATGCCTCGCACGGGGAGTCCTGGTCCTTCGCGCTCGCGCTGCGCCTCGCGGCGTACGACCTGCTGCGGGCCGACGGCGACGACCCGATCCTGGTGCTCGACGACGTCTTCGCCGAGCTGGACGGCGAGCGCCGCCAGCAGCTGGCCGAGCTGGTCGCCGGTGCGGAGCAGGTCCTGGTCACCGCGGCCGTGGCCGCGGACGTGCCGGTCGCGCTGCAGGGCGTCCGCTTCGTGGTCGCCGACGGGGAGGTGCGCCGTGACGAGTGAGCCGCCCGAGGGCACGGAGCCGGAGGCCCCCGAGAGCGGTGCGCCCGCCCCCGAGCCCGCCCCCGAGCCCGCACCGGAGCACCACGACGACGGCCTCGACCTGGCCCGGGCGGCCCGGCGCGCGGCCGGCGCGGTCCCCGGGACACCGACGACGAAGAAGAAGCGCCGTACGACGCCGTACGACGCCCCGCGCCGTCGTGGGGGGCCGCGCACGTCCGGCGCCTTCCCCTCCGACCGCGACCCCCAGCTGGTCGACACCGCGCTCGAGCGACTGATCTCCAACCACGGCTGGGAGCTCGACCTGCGCGTGCAGTCGGTCTTCGGCCGCTGGGCCGAGCTGGTCGGCGACGAGGTGGCGTCGCACTGCACCCCCGAGTCCTTCGCCGACACCCGCCTCGTCGTGCGCACCGACTCCACCGCCTGGGCGACCCAGCTCAAGCTGCTCGCACCGACCGTCGTACGACGACTCAACGAGGAGCTCGGGCACGGCACGGTCACCGTGATCGACATCCAGGGGCCACACCTGCCGAGCTGGAAGAAGGGCCGCTTCACCAGCCGCGACGGACGAGGTCCGCGCGACACCTACGGGTGAGGCCTCCCCGGCCGAGGCCGCGCGCCGGAATGCCGATCTACGGGCCGCTCGGACGTACAGGGACCTGTCCGACCCCCTGATCGGCCCTCCGCGATGCCCTCACGGGGCCCTCAGGGGCATATTTCGTCCCCAGATGACCCGATTCGGAGAGCACATGCGTGGATTGTGCGCGCGTGAAGGGTAGACTCGCCGAACGGGTCGCCGGCTCATCAGTCGCGACCCTCTCCCATGTCACCGACCCGTGTGGTCGAGAAGCAGATGAGGTTTGCGTGAGCGACGGATCCGCCCCCGAGAGGCCCAACGGCGTCGACTACGACGCCTCCGCGATCCAGGTGCTGGAGGGCCTCGAAGCGGTCCGCAAGCGCCCCGGCATGTACATCGGCTCCACCGGTGAGCGCGGCCTGCACCACCTCATCTGGGAGATCATCGACAACGCCGTCGACGAGTCGATGGCGGGCTACTGCGACCGCGTGATCGTCACCCTGCGGGCCGACGGCAGCGTCCGGGTCGAGGACAACGGTCGCGGCATCCCCACCGACACCGCGCCCGGGCAGGACATGCCCGCGCTGACGATGGCGCTGACGATGCTGCACGCGGGCGGCAAGTTCGGCGGCGGCGGCTACAAGGTGTCCGGCGGCCTGCACGGCGTCGGCGTCTCGGTCGTCAACGCGCTCTCGACGCACCTGCACGCCGAGGTCCGCAACCGCGGCCACCTGTGGCGCCAGACCTTCAGCCTCGGCGTGCCCGACGGCGAGCTCGAGCAGGTCCGTCCGATGGAGGAGGGCGAGCGCACCGGCACGACCGTCACGTGGTGGGCCTCGGAGGACATCTTCGAGACCACGACGTACAACCTCGAGACGATCACCAACCGCATCCGCGAGATGGCCTTCCTCAACAAGGGCCTCGAGATCGTGGTTCGCGACGAGCGCGAGCACGCCGACGACCTCGCTGACGCGGTGGGCGACAGCACCATCGACCCCAGCGTCGACCAGGCGGGCGCCGACGCGATCAAGAAGACCGCGACCGGCCTCGAGCGGATCTTCAAGTACGACCGCGGCCTCGTCGACTACGTCGAGCACCTCAACCGCCGCAAGGACAAGGCCAACCCGACGATCATCTCCTTCGAGGCCGAGTCGCCCGAGTCCTCGGGCGCGCACATGAGCCTCGAGGTGGCGATGCAGTGGAACACCTCGTTCACTGAGTCGGTCCACACCTTCGCCAACGCGATCAACACCCACGAGGGCGGCACCCACGAGGAGGGCTTCCGCTCGGCACTCACCAGCCTGGTCAACCACTGGGGTGAGGAGTGGGGCCAGATCAAGAAGAAGGAGGACCGGGTCTCCGGCGACGACATCCGCGAGGGCCTGACCGCCATCATCTCGATCAAGCTCGAGGAGCCCCAGTTCGAGGGGCAGACCAAGACCAAGCTCGGCAACACCGAGGCCAAGGGCTTCACCCAGCGCATCGTCAACGACCAGCTCGGCGCCTGGTTCGAGCAGAACCCCGCCGAGGGCAAGGACATCGTCCGCAAGTCGCAGGCCGCGGCGTCGGCGCGCATCGCGGCCCGCAAGGCGCGCGACCTGGCCCGCAACCGCAAGGGCCTGCTGGGCGGCGGCGGCCTGCCGGGCAAGCTGAGCGACTGCCAGTCGACCAACCCCGCCGAGTGCGAGGTCTTCATCGTCGAGGGTGACTCGGCCGGCGGCTCCGCGCGCCAGGGCCGCGACCCACGCGTCCAGGCGATCCTGCCGATCCGCGGCAAGATCCTGAACGTCGAGAAGGCCCGCATCGACAAGGTGCTGGCCAACACCGAGGTCCAGGCGATCATCTCCGCGCTCGGCACCGGCATCCACGAGGAGTTCAGCCTCGAGAAGCTGCGTTACCACAAGGTCGTGCTGATGGCCGACGCCGACGTCGACGGCCACCACATCAACACCCTGCTGCTGACGCTGCTGTTCCGCTTCATGAAGCCGCTCATCGAGCACGGCTACGTCTACATGGCCCAGCCGCCGCTCTACCGGATCCGGTGGAACAAGCCGGCCGAGCACGAGTTCGTCTACTCCGACGCCGAGCGCGACGCGATGATGAAGGACGGCCTGGCCCAGGGCCGCAAGCTGCCCAAGGAGAACCCGGTGCAGCGCTACAAGGGCCTCGGTGAGATGAACGCCGAGGAGCTGTGGGAGACCACGATGAACCCCGAGCAGCGCCTCATGCTCCAGGTCACCCTCGACGACGCCGCCCAGGCCGACGAGGTGTTCTCCACGCTGATGGGCGAGGACGTCGAGCAGCGGCGCTCGTTCATCCAGCGCAACGCCAAGGACGTCCGATTCCTCGATATCTGAGTGTCTAAGACCAGACCTAGATTCGAGTAGATCTCCCGAGAAGGACACAGACCCATGACTGAGACCACCGACAACCTCGCCGGACCCGGTGGCGGCGGCCGCATCGAGCCCATCGAGCTCCAGACCTCGATGCAGCGCGCCTACATCGACTACGCGATGGCGGTCATCGTGGGCCGCGCGCTGCCCGACGTACGCGACGGCCTCAAGCCGGTGCACCGCCGGGTGCTCTACGCGATGTACGACGGCGGCTACCGCCCCGACCGCGGCTTCTCCAAGTGCTCGCGCGTCGTCGGTGACGTCATGGGTCAGTACCACCCGCACGGCGACACCGCGATCTACGACACCCTGGTCCGCCTCGCGCAGCCCTGGGTGATGCGGGCGCCGCTGGTCAACGGCCAGGGCAACTTCGGCTCGCCGGGCAACGACGCCGCCGCGGCCATGCGGTACACCGAGTGCCGGATGGCCCCGCTCGCGCTCGAGATGGTGCGCGACATCGAGCAGGACACCGTCGACTTCCAGCCCAACTACGACGGCCGCTCGCAGGAGCCGGTCGTCCTGCCCTCGCGCTACCCCAACCTGCTGGTCAACGGCTCCGCCGGCATCGCGGTCGGCATGGCCACCAACATCCCGCCGCACAACCTGCGCGAGATCGCCGACGGCGCCCGCTGGGCCCTCGAGCACCCGGACGCCACCCGCGAGGAGCTCCAGGACGCGCTCATCGAGCGGGTCAAGGGCCCCGACTTCCCCAACGGCGCGCTCATCGTGGGCCGCGAGGGCATCGAGCAGGCCTACCGCACCGGCCGCGGCTCGGTCACCCAGCGCGCGGTCATCGAGATCGACGAGGACGCCAAGGGCCGCACCTGCCTGTCGATCACCGAGCTGCCCTACATGGTCAACCCCGACAACCTGGCGCTCAAGATCGCCGAGCTCGCCGACTCCGGCAAGGTGCAGGGCATCTCCGACGTCCGCGACGACTCCTCCGGCCGCACCGGCCAGCGCCTCGTCGTGGTGCTCAAGCGCGACGCCGTGGCCCGGGTCGTGCTCAACAACCTGCTCAAGCACACCGAGCTGCAGACCAACTTCAGCGCCAACATGCTCGCGCTGGTCGACGGGGTGCCGCGCACCCTGACCATCGACCAGTTCATCAGCAACTGGGTCACCCACCAGATCGAGGTCATCCAGCGGCGGACCCGCTTCCGCCTCGCCGAGAAGGAGCGCCAGGCCCACGTCTACCGCGGCCTGGTCAAGGCCCTCGACGCCCTGGACGAGGTCATCGCCCTCATCCGTCGCAGCCCCGACGTCGCGGAGGCCCGCGAGGGGCTGATCGAGCTCCTCGACATCGACGAGGTGCAGGCCGACGCCATCCTCGAGATGCAGCTGCGCCGGCTCGCCGCCCTCGAGCGACAGAAGATCATCGACCGCCTCGCCGAGCTCGAGCTGGAGATCGCCGACCTCGAGGACATCCTGGCCAACGAGTCGCGCCAGCGTCAGATCGTCATGGACGAGCTGACCGAGATCGTCGACAAGTACGGCAACGACCGGCGTACCCAGATCATCGCCGCCGACGGGGACCTCTCGATGGAGGACCTCATCCCCGACGAGGAGCTGGTGGTCTCGATCACCCGCGGCGGCTACGCCAAGCGTACGCTGCGCCAGCAGTACCGCCTGCAGAAGCGCGGCGGCAAGGGCGTGCGCGGCGCGACCCTGCGTGGCGACGACGTGGTCGAGCACTTCATCTCCACCACCAACCACCACTGGCTGCTGTTCTTCACCACGGCCGGACGCGTCTACCGCACCAAGGCCTACAACCTGCCCGAGGCCGCACGGGACGCCAAGGGCGGCCACGTCGCCGGGCTGCTGAGCTTCCAGCCCGACGAGGACATCGCCCAGGTGCTGGCGATCCGCGACTACGACCAGGCTCCCTACCTCGTGCTCGCCACCCGCAACGGGCTGGTCAAGAAGACCCGCCTCGGCGACTACAACTCCCCGCGCCAGGCCGGCGTCATCGCGATCAACTTCCGCGAGGACGACGACGAGCTGATCGGTGCCGAGCTGGCCAACGCCGAGGACGACATCCTGCTGGTCTCCCGCAAGGGCCAGGCGATCCGCTTCAAGGCCGACGACTCCCAGCTGCGGCCGATGGGCCGCGCCACCAGCGGCGTCTCGGGCATGAAGTTCCGCGACGGCGACTCGTTGTTGTCGATGTCGGTGATCCGCGCGGCCCAGGTGGCCGCCGAGGTCGCCGCCGGCCTGGACTCCGAGACCCCCAGCGACGAGGTCGCGGCCCCGACCGAGGGTGCCGTCGAGGAGGCGCCCCGCAACGACGAGGTCGCCACCGCGGCCGGCACCGGCGAGGTCAAGCCGCAGTACGTCTTCACCATCACCGACGGCGGCTTCGCCAAGCGCACCCGCATCAACGACTACCGCACGCAGTCGCGCGGCGGCCTGGGCATCAAGGCGATGTCGCTGGCCAACGAGGACCGCGGCGGGCTGGTCGGCGCCTTCATCGTCGAGGACGGCGACGAGGTGCTCTCCATCACCCAGGGCGGCCAGGTCGTGCGCAGCCCCATCAACGACGACTTCCGGCCGACCGGCCGTTCGACCATGGGCGTCAAGTTCGTGCAGCCCAAGAAGGACGACTCGGTCGTCGTGGTCGCCCGCTCGGTGGAGGCCCGCGAGGAGGAGGCCGACGAGGTCGAGAACGGTCCCCTCGAGGGTGAGGACGAGACCGGTACACCGGTCGCGACCGACGCCGCCGAGGGCACCGCGACCGAGGCGGTTTCGGAGGCCGGTTCCGAGGCAGGGGACGGCGACGAATCGCCCGAGGTTGCCGACGATGCAACAATCGAGAGTCCGTCCGAGTCCGCTGAGGAGTGATCCATGTCCGAGCGCACCGCTTCCCGAGCCCAGGGCAGCCCGCGCGGTGACGAGTCCGCCGCGTCTCGGCCGTCGCTGAGCGAGCGCGTCCAGTCGAAGCTGTCCAACGCCGCCACCGAGCACCGCGCCAACGCGGAGGCGAAGGACACCCGCACCGGTCGCCGCATCACCAAGGGGTCGGCCAAGTCGCCCCGCCGTGCCCGACTGCGGCTGACCCGGATCGACCCCTGGTCGGTCATGAAGACCTCGTTCCTGCTTTCGGTCGCCTTCGGCGTCGTCACCTTCGTGGCGGTCTTCATGGTGTGGTCGGTCCTCGGTGCCGCGGGCGTCTGGGACTCGATCAACTCGACGGTCGCGAGCGTCGTCGAGGGCGACACCAACACCAGCGACTTCGACGTCACCAACTACCTCGGCATGGGTCGGGTGCTCGGCTTCACCCTGCTCGTCAGCATCATCGACGTGATCCTGCTGACGGCCATCGCCACCCTCACCGCGTTCCTCTACAACATGGCCGCGGCGCTGCTCGGTGGCATCGAGGTCACCCTCGCCGAGGACGAGCGCTGAGGCTGGCGCACACCCCTCGCGGACGGCGTACCGGCGTTTTGTGGGGGTCCTCGGGCGTGGGGTAGTGTCTCCCCTCGGCCACCGGTGGTGGCCGTGTCGTCGTCCGCGACGACTCGGGCCTATAGCTCAGACGGTTAGAGCGCTTCCCTGATAAGGAAGAGGTCACAGGTTCAAGTCCTGTTAGGCCCACCGACGTCCCATCCGCGGCACCCGCCCCGCACCCCCAGGAGCGCACATGAAGAAGATCATCCTCCTCCTGCTGGCCGCCGGCGGCGCCGCGTTCGCGAAGAAGAAGATGGACGAGGGCAAGACCGAGCAGGCCCTGTGGGCCGAGGCCACGGACACCGTCCACAAGTCCTGACCACCCCGGCCCGCACGGGCCGACCCGGGGGCCTTGGCGCAATTGGTAGCGCACCTGCTTTGCAAGCAGGGGGTTAGGGGTTCGAGTCCCCTAGGCTCCACCACCCGCCGAGAACGTGAGTGCCGCGGTCTCCGGCACTGTGTGTTGTCGTGAACGACGGTCGGGGCTCGCGAAAGTCCTGTTGACTGCTCCAGTGGATCTGCTGACCTGGTTCGACCTGATCACGACGGTCGCGACCGTCCTTGCGGTGCTGGTGTCGGCGTATGCCGTTGCGCTCGCCCGGGACGCGGTCAAGGTGAGCGAGGCCGGACTGGAGACCGGCCGCAAGGACACCCTGCTCGCGATCACGACGCAGGTGCGGAGCACCTTGAACGATCTGATCGCGTCGTCCGGTGAGTTCGACGCCCAGCTCCTGCCGTACTGGAAGATCCCGGAGTCCGGACTCGGGCTGCCTGTCCACGTCACCGGGTCCGACGTGGGCGAGGACCCGTGGGTCGAGCGGGAGGTCCGGGTCCACGCCCAAGCACGCAGGATGACGACGCTGGGGACGATCCTCGCCAGTGAGCTCGCCGGCATGTTCGGCCATGTCCCCACCGGCTGGGACGCGGACGAGAGTGAGCGGCTCCTCGGATGGATCCGGGGGTTCGGCGACGGAGCGTGGTTTGCGCCCTACGCCGCGCTCGTCTCGGACGGCCCGACCTCCGCACTGACCATGATCGACTACCTGCGGTCCGAGGAGTTCGGAGGACTCCGGACCTTTGCGGTGGACCAGCTCTTCGACCAGGCGAGTCCGGGCGGTCTGCCCCACCCGCGCGCCAAGAACGTGGCCAGCGCGATGTTCAACGTCTCCCGGGACCGACTGATGGTGGAGGTGCTCGCCGCCCTTGCGCGCGCGGACGAGCTGATCGCCGACGGGGCGCCGCTCGCGAGCGCGGAGACGGCCCGCTTCCTGCGAGGCATCCACGACCTTCCTGCAGCGCCGATGCCGTCGCGGGACGACACCACGACGTACCGCCTCGTGCGGCGCGGCGGTCCGACCTCGGAGGGCACGTTGCCCGAGCTCGTCGCGACCCTGATCCCGGACTACGCCGAGTACGAGTTCGACTCCCGCGTCGCCCGGGCTCGCCGGGACGCGTCGGTGTTGCACCACGCGACCGAGCAGCAGCAGAAGGTACTCGGGGCGGAGCTCTCGGACCGGGAGCGGCGGCTGGCGGACAGCCCCAAGGGGTCTGTCCTGGAGGATCCGGACGGGGGGCCGCTGGGTTCGTGGTCGAGCCGGGCTCCGCTGTTCCTGGCGGCCAGCTTGTACGCGCCGTACACCGACGTCCCCGCGCCCGACGGGCACGCCGTGAGGCTCCTCGAGAGCGCGACCGAGCAGTCCTACCTGGAGAACTTCGGTCGCCTGACCGTGCTGAGCGCCGGCTCCGCACAGGAGTCCTGAGCCGGAGGACGGCTCGCGAAGGGTGCTTGTCCGCACGCCCGCACTGCGGGACCTCCGTCACCGGCCCGCGGGGCGCCCGCCTCTCCCCCTGACGGCCGCCCTGGCGCATCCTCGGTAGCAGGAGGACCCTGCGAGGAGGTCGGCGATGAGGCGCTCGGTGGTGGTGGCCGTGTGTGCCAGCGTCGTGGCGGTCGTCGCAACGGCGGGTCTGGCCGTCGCCCTCACGAACGACGACGACAACAGGCCCGGGATGATGTCCAGCAACGTCCAAGGGCGGGGCACCGGCGGTCCCGGCGGGCCGGGCCTCGGCCGCGGGACGATGATGCAGGGCCCCGGGCTCGGCGCCATGATGGGCGCCGGCATGCACGTCGTCGTACGCAGCGAGCACGGGTTCCTCGTCCGGATGATCGCCCACCACGAGGAGGCGATCGAGGCGGCCGGGGAGCTGAGCCGCTCCGACCGGCCCGAGATGCGGGAGCTGGGCCGCTCGATCGTGGCGGACCAGACGGCGCAGGTCGAGCAGATGCGGGCCTGGCTCCAGGAGTGGTACCCCGACCGCTCGGGCCATACCGCCTACCGGCCGATGATGCGCGACCTCAGCGGGCTGTCGGGCGACCGGCTGGACCTGGTGTTCCTCGAGGACATGATCGGGCACCACATGGCCGCGGTGATGATGTCGCAGCAGCTCGTGGTCCGCGGGCTCGCGGAGCACGACGAGGTGGCGGACCTGGCCCGGTCGATCAGCGCCAGCCAGCGCGCGGAGATCCTGACGATGCGCCGCTGGCTGTGGCAGTGGTTCGCCTGAGGGATCGCCTCGCGAATCAGCGGCGGCGCAGCAGCGAGCGCGGGTCGAGCGGCGCGAGCATGCGGCGTACGGGGGAAGCGGAGGACCGCAGCCCCGAGCGGCTCTCGTCCACGAGCGCCCAGAAGGCGGCTGCGGTGTCCGGCTCGCCGGGCGAGAAGGTCGCGACGTCCGCGTCGCGCGCGAGCCCGGGCGGTACGCCGAGGGCGACGGCCTGGGCGGTCCGGGTGCCGCGCGGGACGGGTACGCCGAGGTCCCCGGCCGTGTCGACGAGCTCGTCCCAGCCGCCGAGGTAGGCCAGGGACGGCGGCGAGGCCGCCCGGCGGCGCCGGCGGCGCAGCACCTTGAGCAGCGGGACCACGCCCAGCGCGAGAGGCACCAGCAGCAGCAGCGGCCACCGGGGCAGCGGCTCGTCGGCGACCTCGTCCTGCGACTCTGGCGTCTCCGGCTCCTCGCGGACCTCCGGCTCCTGCTGCTGGGGACGGTCGGTGGGCCGCTGGCTCGAGGGCAGCCGGACCTCCGGCAGCGGCGCGGAGTTGCGCTTGGGCGGTCGCCGCCCCATGAACGCCCGGGTCGGCAGCACCCGCCACGAGCCGTTGGCGACGCGGATCTCCACCCAGGCGTCGAGGTGCTTGCCCTTGATGACCCCGTTGCGGCCGAGCACGGCGCCGACCGCCACCCGCGCCGGGACGCCGACGCGGTTGGCCAGCAGCGCCATGGTGGCGGCGTACTGCTCGTCGTTGCCGACCATCATCGGCGCGTTGACGAAGCCCTCGTCCAGGCGGTCCTCGTCCTGCCCGGGCTCGAAGCGCGTCTCCCACCCGAAGGCGCCGTTGGAGTAGCGGCCGCGCTCACGCAACCGGTCGGCGATCCGGAACACCTCGCCCATCGGCGTCCGCGCCCCCAGCGACCAGGCGCGGGCCGGCACGTCGAGGAAGGCGGCGGCGTCCTGGAGCGTGGTGTCGGGGCGGCGGAAGGGCTTCATCCGCACCGTGAGCCGGTCGGGCGTGGGGACGGCGGTGAGGACGTAGTCCTCCTTGACGTGCAGGCCGCCGGGCAGCACCGCGGTGTCGGTCGCCCGGTTGTAGCGCAGGTCGGGCAGCCGGTCGCTGGCGTAGTCGTCGTAGAACTCGAAGGACTGGACGGCGCCGATCGTCGGCACCCACGGGAGGTCCCAGGTGCTGCGCACGAAGAAGGTGTAGAGCTCCTCCTCGCCGCGCCCCGGGTTGTCGAGGCGCGACGGGACGCGCAGGAAGCGGTCGGTGAAGTCGTCGGGGCTGGTGTCGTCGTCGGCGTACCAGCGGGTGCCGTCGTACCGGTCGAGCACCGCGACGCGCACCCGCGTCCCCGGGCCGGCGCCGCGCACCCGGAACAGCTTGCGCTCGGCCAGGTTGGTGTAGACGCCGGGCCCCTGGTCGCGGAAGCGGCGGAAGGCCGACAGCGGCGTCTCGAGGTAGGCCGAGTCGTACGGCGTGACTGCCTCGCGCAGCACGGCGCGGCGCTCGCCCTCCGGCAGGTCGACGACGGCGTACGACGCCACGGCGACGAGCCCGAGCACGGCCAGGCCGACGAGCAGGCGGCGCCCGGAGACGCCGCCGAGGGACGGGTCGCCCGCCGGGCCGGCCTCGACCCGCAGCCCGCGGTGGGCCGTCCAGGCCAGCGCCACGGCGCCGAAGCCGACGCCCTGCAGCAGCGTGGAGAAGGGGTCGGTCATGCCCAGGACCAGGGCCAGGACCAGCGCGGCGACGAGCGGGACCAGCGGCAGCGCGGCCCGCCGGCTGCGCAGCGCGATCGCCGACGAGATCGCGGCCGGCAGCAGCGCCAGGGCGTAGGGGATCAGCAGCACCGCGCCCCGGCTGTCCACGCGCGGGGCGGTCTCGACGAGGATCCGCCAGGACTCGACCGTGCCGATCGCTACGTCGTTGATCGTCTCGATGTCGGGGACACCGAGGAACAGCCCCGAGGAGCCGAGCGCGACGACCCCGGCGGTGAGCAGGTAGGGCACCGGCACCAGCGGGATGACCACGCCGCGGCCGAGCCGCAGGCCGGTCAGCAGCAGGGTCCAGGCCAGGCCGATCGCCACCCCGGCCGCGGCGACGACGACCCACCGCACCCCGGCGAAGGTGTCGGCGAAGCCGGCCAGGGCGATCGCCGTCAGCACCACGACGGCCAGGACGTCGACGGCGGCGTACGGCGGGAGCGGACGCGTGCGGGTGCTCATGAGGTGGCCGCCATCAGGCCGGGCAGCTCGGCGAGCCGACCCACGGTGACGACGTCGTGCCCGTGCTGGTGGACCACGCCGGCCGGCTCGCCGGGAGCCGCGCGCAGCACGACGACGCGGGTCTCGGCGGGCAGGGTCGTGGTCGCCCGGCCGAGGGCCTCGAGGTCGGTCCCCGCGCCGGTCACGAGCAGCAGCACGCTGGTCTCCGGGGCGAGCGCGAGCGCGGCGACCACCTGCTCGCTCGGCGTGCCGGTGCCCGGCTCGGGGTCGATGCGGCAGGTGCCGTCGAGCACGGTGGGGGCCGGCAGCGCGGCCAGCTGGATGCTGCCGCAGGCCAGGCTGACCTCATACTCCTCGCGGGCCGCGCACATGAGCAGCGACGCCGCGACCGAGGCGGCGAGCTCGAAGCCCTCGCCCGTCGGGTACGCCGCGGGGTCGGCGTCGACGACGACGGTGGCGTGGTTGCGGCGAGTGTCGTGGTACTGCCGGACGAGCAGCTCCCCGGCGCGGGCCGAGGAGCGCCAGTGGACGTGGCGCAGGTCGTCGCCGGGGACGTACTCCCGCAGCGCGTGGAAGGCCAGGTCGCTCATGGAGATCCGGTCGCTGGGGGTGCCCTCGAGGTCGCGCACGTGGCCGCTGCCCAGGCTCGGGACGACCACCATGGTCGGTCGCACGAACAGCTCGCGCGCGCGGCCCCACCGCACCGGGCGGTGCAGCAGCCCGAGCGGGTCGGCCCGGATCGCGGTGGCCGGCCCGACCTGGAGGACGCCCCGGGTCAGGTCGTCGACGAGGACCTCGGCACGCTCGGTGGCGCCGCGGTCGAGGGACGGCATCCGTACCCAGGCGTCGCGGTCCCCGACGGGCAGCCGCAGCAGGGGCTGCCACAGCGGCAGGACCCCGCGGTTGGTGGCGGTGAGGGACGCCTCGGTGCTCTCGCCCGCGCTGGTGCGCGGCGGCCGGAGCCGCAGGTCGGCGTCGACCCGCGTCGGCACCAGCAGCCACGGCACGGCGGCGACCAGGACGCCGAGGCACATCACCGCGACCAGGCGGAGCTCGACGAGGCCCCACAGGAGCGACCCGGCGTACGCCGCGAGGCCGAGGAGCAGCACGCCGCGCCCCGTCGCCGTGGGGACCCGCAGCACCGCGAGCGCGCGCGACAGCACGTCCGGCACGCTCAGCCGCGGTAGGTCGGGGGCTCAACGGACTCGAGCAGCCGCTCGATGACGTCGTGGACCGAGACGCCGTTGAACTGTGCCTGCGGGTCGAGCAGCAGCCGGTGGCACAGCACCGGAGTGGCGAGCGCGGTGATGTCGCCGGGCACCACGGTCGTGCGGCCGTCGGCCGCGGCCCACGTCTTGGCCACCCGCACGAAGGCGAGGCAGCCGCGCGCGGACAGGCCCATCTTGACGTGCTGGAGGTCGCGGCTGGCCTCGGCGAGCTGGCGGACGTAGCGCACGATCGCGCGGTCGACGTACACCTCGCCGGCGACGCGGGTGAGCTCGGAGACGACCTCGAGGGAGACGACGGGGGCGACCAGCGAGGCGCGGTCGCGGACCGCGGAGCCCAGCAGCAGCTCCTCGGTGGCGTCGGCGTCGGGGTAGCCGACGGACGTCTTCATGAGGAACCGGTCGAGCTGGGCCTCGGGCAGCCGGTAGGTGCCGGCCTGCTCGATGGGGTTCTGGGTGGCGATGACCATGAAGGGCCTCGGCACGTCGTGGGTGATCCCGTCGACGGTGACGTGGCCCTCCTCCATCACCTCGAGCAGCGCCGACTGCGTCTTGGGGGAGGCGCGGTTGATCTCGTCGGCCAGCACGATGTCGTGGAAGATCGGGCCGCGGTGGAAGTCGAAGGTGCCCTTGTGCTGGTCGTAGACCGTGACACCGGTGACGTCGGTGGGCAGCAGGTCCGGGGTGAACTGGATGCGCGCGTGGCTGCCCTCGATGGTGTTGGACAGCGCCCGGGCCAGCATGGTCTTGCCGGTGCCGGGCAGGTCCTCGAGGAGCAGGTGGCCCTCGGAGACCAGGCAGGTCAGGGCCAGTCGGACGACGTGGTCCTTGCCGAGGACGGCGCGGCCCATGTGGTCGGCGACCTGGGTGAAGGTGCGGCTGAACCACTCCGCCTCGTGGGTGGTGATCGATCCGGTGCTGCCGTCGACCGCCGTCGGCTGGGTGTCAGTCATGTCCGCCTCTCCGTCTCGTGCGAAGGGTACGCGGGCGCCGGGCCGCTGGGGGCCGAGTGACAGACTCTGGCCGTGTCATCCACCCCCCGGACCGTCGGCGCCACCGCCCTGGCCCTGGTGCTCGTCGGCACCGCCGGCTGGCTGGGCTGGTGGCAGCTCGAGGCCTGGCAGGCGCGCCGCGACGCCGAGGCGCGCGACCTCACGACGCTGGCGCCCGTGGCCCTCGACGAGGTGATGGGCTCCGACGACCCGTTCCCCGGCGACCAGGTGGGCCAGCCGGTCGACGTGGCGGGCACCTGGTTGGGCGAGGGCAGCTTCCTCGTCTCCGGTCGCACCCAGGACGGGCAGGACGGCTACTGGGCGGTGACCCCGCTGGCCCTGGAGTCATCAGGAGGCGACACGGCGGTCCTGGTGGTGCGGGGCTGGAGCGCGGACCCGGAGGTGGACGTGCCGTCGGGCGGTGCCGAGCTCACCGGGTGGCTCCAGCCCCCCGAGGGCACCGGTGCGGTCGACGACGACCCGGACGACGACGTCGTGCCCCAGCTGCGGATCGCCGACGCCGTCCAGCGGGTCGACGCCGACCTGTACGGCGCCTACCTGGTCGCGCAGGAGCCCGGTCCGGGGCTGGAGGCCGCGAGCCTCGAGTCCCTCCCGGAGGTCGGGCGCTTCACCGCCCTGCGCAACCTGCTGTACGCCGCGGAGTGGTGGTTCTTCGGCGCCTTCGCGGCCTTCATCTGGTGGCGCTGGCTCCGCGACGAGCGCGCTGTGGAGCGCGTGACAGACTCGGCGACGTGAAGGCCGCTCTCCTCCGTTACCGGGTCATGGCCACCGTCGTCGGTGTGCTGCTCATCGTGCTGTGCCTCGTCGGCCTGCCGCTCCACTACGGCTACCTCCTCTTCCCCGAGGCGATGCCCAAGGGCGGCGCGGCCTACGACCTCGGCGCCGCGATCTCGGCGTACCTCGGCGTCGCCCACGGGTGGCTCTACCTGATCTTCCTCATCATGGCGTTCATGCTCGGGCGCAAGGCGGGGTGGGAGCTGCCGTTCCTCGCGGTGACGCTGGTGTGCGGCACCATCCCGGTCGTGTCGTTCTGGGCCGAGCACCGCGCCACGCAGCGGACGATCGCCGAGCACCCCGAGCTGCAGCCCGAGCCGGTGTGAGCCCGGTCGTGGGCGCCCCGTGACGACGGCCCCGGTGACGACCGCCTTCGTCCTCGGTGGCGGCGGCATCCTCGGCGCCGTCGAGGTCGGCATGCTCCGGGCGCTCTTCGAGCGCGGGATCACCCCCGACCTGGTGCTGGGCACCAGCGTCGGCGCGCTCAACGGCGCGATGGTGGCCCGCGAGCCGCGGCTGCCGGTCATCGAGCGGCTCACCGACCTGTGGGCGCAGACCGCCGCCGGCAACGCCGACCGCGGGGCCTCGCCGTTCCACGACCGGCCCCTGCGCACCGTGCGGCGCGCGATGGCGACGGGCACGCACATCTACTCCGCGAAGCCGCTCACCCAGCGCCTGGCCGAGGAGTTCGGCGACACCACCTTCGCCGACCTCGAGGTCTCCTTCCAGGTGTGCGCGGCCAGCATCGAGCGGTCGGCGGAGCACTGGTTCCACGACGGCCCGCTGGTGCCGGCGATCGTGGCCAGCGCGGCCGTGCCGGGACTGCTGCCCCCCGCCGAGGTCGAGACCGAGTTCGGGGTCGAGCACTTCCTCGACGGCGGCATCGTCAACTCCATCCCGGTCGGGCGGGCCGTCTCCCTCGGCGCGACCCGGGTCTTCGTCCTCCAGGTCGGGCGGGTCGACCGCCCGCTCACCGTGCCCAAACGGCCGTGGGAGGTGGCCCGGGTCAGCTTCGAGGTCGCGCGCCGGCACCGGTTCATGCGCGAGCTCGCCGAGATCCCCGAGGGCGTCGAGGCGCACGTCCTGCCCGCCGCCGGCACCTCGCCCAAGGACGACTCGATGCTGGCCTTCCGCGACTTCTCCTCCGTCCAGCGCCGCATCGACGCGTCGTACGACGCCTCGCTCGCCTACCTCGACGCGCACCTCGACCCGGACGTCTCCTGAGCGGCAGGATGGCGCCGTGACCAGGGTGCCGGGGACGTCGTCGTGATCTGGGTCCTGCGCCGGCTCGTGCTGGCTCCTGCGCTGGTCGGGCTGACCGTGCTGCTGTGGGTGACGCTGCCGCTGTGGATCATCGGCGCGGCCGCGATCTCTCCGGTGCTCCCGGGGCGCTGGCGTGCGTTGCGGCTGTTCTGGGTGGTGGTCCTCTACCTGAGTGCCGAGTCGCTGCTGCTCGTCGTGCTGCTGGGCCTGTGGCTGGCGTCGGGCTTCGGGTGGCGGATCCGCTCGCCGTACTTCGCCGGCATCCACTACGACCTGGTGCAGTTCACCCTGGTCGGCTTCTTCCGCGAGGCGCGCCGCGTGCTCGCGCTGCGGATCCGCACCGACGGGCCGGCCCCCGCCCGGCACCCCGAGCGCCCGATCCTGGTCTGCTGCCGCCACGCGGGACCGGGCGACTCGTTCACGCTGATGTACGCCCTGCTGCACTGGTACGGCCGCGAGCCGCGCGTCGTCCTCAAGGACACCCTGGCGTGGGACCCGGCCATCGACGTCCTCCTGCGGCGGATCCCGGCCAGCTTCATCTCGCCCAACCCCGGCGCCGGGGAGGACCTCGAGTCGCAGATCGCGGCACTGGCCAGCGGCCTGGACACCAACGACGCGTTCGTGATCTTCCCCGAGGGCGGCAACTTCACCCCGGCCCGGCGCGATCGCGCGATCGCGCGGCTGCGCAAGCTCGGCCTGCACCAGATGGCCGCCCGGGCCGAGCGGATGACCAACGTGCTCGCCCCGCGCCCCGGTGGCTTCCTCGCCGCCCTGGACGCGGCGCCCGAGGCCGACGTGGTGATGGTGGCGCACACCGGCCTCGACCACCTGCTGACCGTCGGGGACCTGTGGCGCGAGCTGCCGATGGACAAGACCCTGGTGATGCGCTGGTGGGAGGTCCCCCGCTCCGAGATCCCGGCGGGCCGCGAGGCACGCATCGAGTGGCTCTTCGGCTGGTGGGAGCGGATCGACGCGTGGGTGGAGGACAACCGCACGGTCGCCTGATCCGGGCCGGCTCCTGGCGAGCCCGAGCGCGGTGCCGGCGTAGTCCGTGACGATCGGACCCCGATCACGCCCGTCCGGGGGTCCCTTCGTCGGGGACTACCCAGCCCGAGGACGCCGCGAGCCTCGGACCATCAGGTCCGGGGCTCGCGGGTGGTCGTGCTCGCGCTGGGATCAGCGCTTGTTGTCGGGGACCTCGTCGACGTCGACGACCTCGGCCGGGTTGTCCGGCGTGGTCACGTCGTGGGGCTCCTCGACGCGGTCGCTGAGCGCCTCGCCCGGGTCGCCGCCACCGATGTCGTCCACCTCGGTGCGGTGGGTCGGGTCGGTGAGCGCGTCCGAGGCCTCCGCGGCGTCGACCGCCGTGGGGGTGGACGGGTCGAGCGGCGTCTTGATCGGGTCGGTCAGCGGGTCACCGGCCGCACCGCTCGTGGGCAGCGGCGACGTCGAGGCAGCCGACGGTGCGGTGCTGGTCGGCGGGGCCGGCGTGTAGCTCGACTGCCAGTTGTCCTTGGTCTGCGACTTGCGCAGCTTGCTCGCGACGGCGCCCGCGACGGCCAGCAGGCCGCCGATGAGCAGGAACGTCTTGAGCTTGCTGCGCTGCGGCTCCGGCTCCTGGCGCAGCTCCGACACCTTGGCGGCTGCCAGGTCGCGGCCCTCGGCGGCCTTCTCGGCGGCCAGGGCGGCACCGACCGCGACCTTCTCCGACGCCAGCGCGCGGCCCTCGGCCAGCACCGGGACGGCCCGGTCGCGGGCGTCCTGGATCAGGGGCACGGCGCGGTCCCGGGCGTCCTGGATGAGCGGGACCGCACGGTCCCGGGTGTCCTGGAGGAGGGGTACGGCGCGGTCGCGGGCGTCGGACACCAGCGGGGCTGCCTTGTCCCGCGCGTCGGCGAGAGCAGGTCCCGCCGTGGCGCGCGCAGTCTCCAGCGCCGCCTCGAGCTGGGGGATGACGGTGTCGGCGACGGACTCCACGTAGTCGTGGGCCCGATCCATGATCGACTTCTGCCTGCGGATGCGCATGCGTGGCCTCCTTGTGAGTAGTGCACCCATCTCACCATGCCGCGCGAAGCCACCGACAGCCCCGTCCGGGTGAACGCCGACCGTGCGGGCCCACGTGGCAGGATCGACGGCGACACGTGCGCGGCGCCCCCGGCGTCGCACGCACTCCTGACACGCGAGAGGCAGACCATGGCGGACACCAAGGCCACCCTGAAGACCAGCAAGGGCGACATCGTCATCACCCTGTTCCCCAACCACGCGCCGGAGACGGTCGACAACTTCGTGGGCCTCGCCGAGGGCACCAAGGACTACACGACCGGTGACGGCAGGAGCGGCCCGTTCTACGACGGCCTCGGCTTCCACCGGGTCATCGAGGGCTTCATGATCCAGGGCGGCTGCCCGCAGGGCACCGGCACCGGCGGTCCGGGCTACACGTTCAAGGACGAGATCCACCCCGAGCTCGTCTTCGACAAGCCCTACCTGCTCGCGATGGCCAATGCCGGCCCGGGCACCAACGGTTCCCAGTTCTTCATCACCCTGGGCGCCACCCCGTGGCTCAACCGCAAGCACACCATCTTCGGCGAGGTCGCCGACCAGGCCTCGCGCGACGTCGTCGACGCGATCGGCACGACCCGCACCGGCGCGATGGACCGTCCGGTCGACCCGGTCACCATCGAGTCGGTCACCATCGAGCGCTGAGGCACTCCACCGCATGACCCAGCCGACCTCCGGCAGTCCCACGGCCGGCGTCCCGACCTGCTACCGGCACGCCGGCCGTGAGACGTGGATCCGCTGCCAGCGCTGCGAGCGGCCGATCTGCCCCGACTGCATGCGGGACGCGGCGGTCGGCTTCCAGTGCCCCTCCTGCGTCGCCGAGGCGGCGCGGACGACGCGCAGCATCCAGGCGCCGTACGGCGGCGCCCGCTCGAGCAACCCGGCCCTCACGTCGATGGTGCTCGTGGGCATCAACGTCGCGGTGTGGCTGGCGATCCTGGTGACCGGCGGCTCGGGCAGCGCCCTGGTCGACCGGCTCGGCCTGCGCGCCAACGGCGCGTGCGCCCCGGGGGACGGCTACCTCTACGACATGACCCGTACGACGTGCGACGCCGTCGGCGGGCGCTTCCTGACCGGGGTGGCGGACGGCGCCTGGTGGCAGCTGGTGAGCAGCCAGTTCGCGCACGTCGAGATCTGGCACATCGCGGGCAACATGCTCGCCCTCTACGTCTTGGGCCCGCAGCTGGAGGCCGTGCTGGGACGCGCCCGCTTCCTCGCGCTCTACCTGGTCTCGGGCCTCGCCGGCTCCGTCACCGTGCTCTGGCTCTCCCCCGAGATCGGGCTGACCCTGGGTGCCTCCGGCGCGATCTACGGCCTCTTCGGTGCGCTCGGGGTCGTGGCGCACAAGGTCGGCGGCGACCTGCGCAGCCTCGGCGGGCTGCTCGTGCTCAACCTCGTCATCACCTTCGCCGTCCCCGGCATCTCCTGGCAGGGCCACCTCGGCGGCCTCGTCGGCGGTGCCCTGATCGCGGTCCTGCTGGTTTACGCCCCCCGGCAGCGTCGCGGCCTCGTGCAGTGGAGCGGGCTGGCGGCGATGACCGTCGCGCTCGTCGCGCTCGCGGCCGGCCGCATCCTCGCGCTCGCCTGAGACGCCACGCCGCGGCGTACGACACACCACCCCGCGGCGTACGCCGTGTGCTCGCCGGGGAACGAGATCGGCCTGCCCGGGAGCTGCTGGGCCCGTCTGGTTCCCCAGTCCTGTACGCCGTCCGCGCGTCGCCCGCGATGGTCCTCATGACGCCGCACGGGCGCCGCGACGGCCGCGTGTATGAATCACAGCCGCCGGGATTCGGGCACCCGCCCCATCCACAGGTGTGGAATCACCTGTGGAGAACTACACGTGTGTAGTTATGCACACCTTCTCCCCAGACTGGGGAAAATGAGAGCGGCGCCGACCCCCGCATGGGGAGTCGGCGCCGCTGGCACGACGTCAGGAGGAGGTCACTCCCAGCGGGTCGCGAACGTGAAGCCGACCGCCATGAACGCGATGCCGACGGCGAGGTTCCACTGGCCGAGGTCGTTGAAGACCGGCAGCGAGGAGAGGTCGTCGGAGAAGACGTAGAAGGTGCAGATCCACAGCAGGCCGATGAGGAAGCAGCCCAGCATCCCGACCACGACGCCGCGACCGCGGCCGAGGGGGGTCGACGGGTGGGCCGAGATCGCCAGGCCGAGGAGGAGGGCACCGAAGCCGATGGCGTAGTTCCACAGGCCGAGGTCCGCGATCGCCTTGGGCGAGCCCTCCTCGGCGGGGAACACCGCCGGGTCGGGGCGCACGCCCACGTAGTAGTAGACGATCCAACCGATGCCGGCCGCGATGAGGAGCAGGGCCACCAGGAACCTCACGGAGAAGACCTTCGCCTTGCTGTCGACGAACGCCTCGCTGGACTTGGGCACGACCACTCCTCGTAGCTCACGAACTCGGGCGGTGGGGCGTGGGGCGCCCACCGGGGGGCTAGCGTAGTCGCCATGTCCGTCCCGTCCGACCCGCGCCCCGACGACAGCGCGGCGCGCGCCCGTCGACGGGCCCAGGTGTGGCGGGTCGGGACCCCGGCGATGTTCGTCCTGTGCGGGGTCCTCTTCGCCGTCAGCGCCGAGCAGAGCGACGGCACGGACCTGCGCGGTGGCCGCTACACCGACCTGGCGTCGGTGGTGCAGGCCGAGCGCAACGACACCAACGCGCTCACGCGGGAGGTGTCGGGGCTCAACGACGAGATCGAGACGCTCACCGACGGGCTCGGGGACCGCACGGTCAACCGCTACCAGGACGAGATCGACACCCTCGTCGACCCCGCCGGCCTCACGCCGCGCACCGGCCAGGCGGTCAAGGTCACCCTCACCGACGCTCCCGAGGATGTCCTCTCGACGACCGACCGGGACCAGAACGACCTGGTCGTGCACCAGCAGGACCTCCAGGCCGTCGTCAACGCCCTGTGGCGCGCGGGGGCCGTCGCCGTCACCCTCCAGGGCCAGCGCATCATCTCTACGACCGGCATCAAGTGCGAGGGCAACTCGGTCACCCTGCACGGCGTGCCCTACTCCCCGCCGTACGAGATCGTCGGGATCGGCGACCCCGACGAGATGCTGACCTCGCTCGACGAGGACAGCTACCTCGACGTCTACCGCGAGTACGCCGCCGACCCCACGGGCGGCGTGGGCTACGCCGTCACCACGCTGCCGCGGATGACCGCGCCGGCCTACGACGGGCTGCTCGACCTGACCTACGCCACGCCGATGGCCACGACCGGGCAGGACGGCGGCTGAGCCCAGCCCGGTCGCGGCACCACCGGTCTCAGCCGGTACGCCGCGGGGTCGTCGTCGGCGTCTCGGTCGGCGTGGTCGGTGTCTCCGTCGGGAGCGGCGTCTCGGTCGGGAGCGGTGTCTCGGTCGGCGTCTCGGTGGGCGTCTCGGTCGGCGGCGGCTCGACGAACGCCGAGACCACGATGAGCACCGTGTCGCCGCGGTCGGCCTCGCCGTCGCGGGGGAACTGGTCGACGACCGTCCCCTTGGGCTCGGTGGACGACGGGTCCGTGCGGACCTCCACCTCGAAGCCGGCCTGGCGCAGCGTCCGGGTGGCCTCGCCCTGGCGCAGGCCGATCACCGACGGGACCGACTCGGGTCCGTCGGACACCGAGAGCGTGACGGTGGTGCCCTCGGCCACGGACTGCCCGGCCGGCGGATCGGTGGAGATGACCTGGTCCTTCGGCTCGTCGGACTCCACCTCGGTCACGGCGACCTTGAGGCCGTCGGCCCGCAACGCGTCGCGTGCGGCCACGCGCGGCTGCCCCACGACGTACGGGACCTGCACCTCGGGCCGCCCGAGGGAGACCACGAGGTCCACGTCGGTGCCGGGGTCGACGTACACGTCGCGGTTGGGGTCCTGGCGCAGCACCTCGTCGGCCGGCACGTCCTCCGACGGCTCCCGGGTGACCTGGCCGACCGTCAGCCCGGCCCGGCCGATCTCGATCCGGGCCTGCTCCTCGGTGAGCCCCACGAGGGTGGGGACCTGCTGGCGCTGCACGTCCTCCTCGAACATGCTCGGCAGGACGTACGCCGCACCGGCGATGGCCGCGACGATGAGCAGGCCGAGCAGGACGAGCAGGCCGGTGCGTCCGCGCTGCCCGTTGTCACCCGAGGGGGGCGCGGTGGTGGCGGCCGGGATGGTCGTGGTGGCCGCGGCGACCGCCGGGACCACCTCGGTCGCGGCCACCGGCGGCGCGACGGCCTGGATCGGGTGGCCGGCGAGGTAGCGCTCGATGTCCTGGCGCATCGCGGCCGCGCTCTGGTAGCGGTCCTCGACGCGCTTGGCGAGCGACTTGAGCACGATGGCGTCGATCTCGGGGTCGAGCTCCTGGTCGTGGTCCGACGGCGGCGAGGGCTGCTCGCGCACGTGCTGGTAGGCGACGGCGACGGGGCTGTCGCCGACGAAGGGCGGCCGGCCGGTGAGCAGCTCGTAGAGCAGGCACCCGGTGGAGTAGACGTCCGAACGGGAGTCGACGGTCTCGCCGCGGGCCTGCTCGGGGGAGAGGTACTGCGCGGTGCCGACGACCGCCGCCGTCTGGGTCATCGTCGAGGACGCGTCGGAGACGGCGCGGGCGATCCCGAAGTCCATCACCTTGACGTCGCCGCTCGGGGTCAGCATCACGTTGCCGGGCTTGATGTCGCGGTGGATGATCCCGGCCCGGTGGCTGTAGTCGAGGGCCGCGAGCACGTCGCTGGTGATCTCGAGGGCCCGCTCGGGCAGGATCTTGCGGCCCTCGCGCAGGATGTCGCGCAGGGTGCGTCCCTGCACGCACTCCATGACGATGTAGGGCTGGGCGACGTCGGAGCCGTCGGTCGCCATCTCCTCGCCGGTGTCGTAGACCGACACGATCGAGGGGTGGTTGAGGGAGGCGGAGCTCTGCGCCTCCCGGCGGAAACGGGCCTGGAAGGTCGCGTCGCTGGCCAGGTCCGTGCGGAGCCGCTTGACCGCGACGGTGCGTCCCAGGCGGGTGTCGCGCCCCTTGCGGACCTCGGCCATGCCGCCCCGTCCGAGCAGCTCGCCGAGCTCGTAGCGGCCGCCGATGACGGTCGGTTCGGTGCTCATCCTCGCCCCCTCGCTGCGCTGGTCGTCTGGCTGGTCGTCTGGCTTCGTCTCGCGTGCGTGGTCGTTGTCGGAGTGGTCGTGGTCGGCGTGCGCCTGGTCGGACGCATCAGGTCGGACTGTCCGTGGGCGTGGCCGGCGTGGTGGCCGTCGTCGGCGTCTCCGTGGGGGTCTGGGTCGGGGTCTCGGTGGGGGTCTCGGTCGGCGTCGTCGGGGTCTCGGTCGGGGCCGGCTTGTCCCAGTAGGACACCGTCACCGTGTCACCCTCCTCGAGGGTGCCGGAGGGGTCGACGCCGAGGACGGCGTCCTGGGTCTCGTCCCCGGGGTTGTCGACCTTCTCCTTGCGCACCTTGAGTCCGAGCTCGCGCAGCGCCGCCTCCACCTCCTTGACGTCCCTGCCGAGGTACGCCGCCTCGTCCACCTCGACGGTCGTCGTCTCGGGGGTCTCGGTGGGCGTCTCGGAGGGGGACTCGCTGGGGGTCCGGCTCGGCGTCTGCGACGGGGTCTGCTGGTCGGGGGTGTCGTCGGGGGCAGGGTCGTCCCCGAGGACCTGCAGCGCGACCAGGACGGCCACCGCCAGGGCGAGGGCCAGCAAGGCCCACGGGAGCCAGCGCGGCAGGCCACCCGAGCGGCGGTCGTCGGCGGCGGGTGGGGACACCGGTGGCGCCGCGGGCGTGGGCACGGGGGCCGCCGGGACCGGGGCGATGACCTGCGTGCGGGTCGGGTCGTCGGCGACCGGGGCCGCGACGGGTGCCACGACCGTGGTCGCACCGCTCGCGGCGTCGGCCGAGGGGTTGCGCAGCGCGGCGGCGAAGGCCGCGCCGTCGGCGTACCGCTCGGCGGGGTCCTTGGCCATCGACCGGCGCACGACGGCGGCGAGGTCGCCGGGGACCGGGCCCGGGAGGTCGGGGACCGGGTCGCGCAGGTGGGCGATCGCGGTGGCCACGGGGGTGTCGGCGAGGAACGGCTTGCGGCCGGCCAGGCACTCGAAGGCGACCACGCCGAGGGAGTAGACGTCGGAGGCGCTGGTGGCGCGCTTGCCCTCCGCCTGCTCGGGCGAGATGTAGGCCGGGGTGCCCATCACCTGCCCGGTCTCGGTGAGCGACATCCCCTCGGCGGCGCGGGCGATGCCGAAGTCGGTCACCTTGGTGCGACGGTCCGGGGTCACGATGAGGTTGCCGGGCTTGACGTCGCGGTGCACGATCCCGGCCGCGTGCGCGGCCCCGAGGGCGTCGGCGGCCTGGGAGAGCAGGTCGCGGACCACCTCGGGGTCCATCGGCGCGTCCGGACGCAGCAGGTTGGAGAGCGGCTGGCCCTCGACGAGCTCCATCACCAGGAAGGGCCGCGGCGAGGTCGACCCGTCGGCCGGCGAGGCCTCCCCGAAGTCGAAGACGCCGGCGATGCCGGGGTGGTGGAGCGAGGCGGCGTGCCGGGCCTCGGTCTCGAAGCGGGTGCGGAAGAGCGCGTCGTCGGCGTACTCCGGCTTGAGGACCTTGACGGCCACCGCCCGCGACAGCACGGTGTCGGTGCCGCGCCAGACCTCGCCCATGCCGCCCGTCGCGATCCGGGAGGTGAGCGCGTAGCGGTGCCGGTCGTCCGCGAAGCGGTCCGGCGAGCCTGGGGTCGTCGTCACGGGTTGAGCACCGCCTCCATGACCGCCTTGGCGATCGGTCCGCCGAGCCGGCCGCCCGCGATGTCGCCGGGCGCGGTGTCGCTCGACTGCACCAGCACCGCCACGGCCACCTTCGGGTCGTCCGCCGGGGCGAACGAGGTGAACCAGGCGTACGGCGGGCGGGTGTCGGTGGACTCGGCGGTGCCGGTCTTGCCGGCCACCCGCACACCCGGGATCGCGGCGGCATAGGCGGTCCCGTCGTCGACGGTGGCGACCATCATCTCGGTCAGGTCGTCGGCGGTGCTGGGCGAGACGGCCTCGGACAGCTCCGACTCGGAGGTCTTGTCCAGCAGGGAGAGGTTGGGGGCGCGGACCTCGTCGACGACGTAGGGACGCATCACGACGCCGTCGTTGGCGATGCCGGCCGAGACCATGGCCATCTGCAGGGGCGTGGCGGTGACGCTGGACTGCCCGATGCCCGACAGGGCGGTCTGCGGCTCGTCCATGTCGGGCGGGTAGAGCGAGCGGGCCTGGCCGGGGAGGTCCTCCAGCGAGGTCGAGTTGAAGCCGAACTTCTCCGCCTGCTCGGTCATCGCCTCGATCCCCAGCTCGTCGGCCAGGGACATGAAGGTGACGTTGCAGGACACCTGGAGGGCCTGGGTCAGGGTGATCCGGTTGCCACCGCAGTCGCCGCCGCCCTGGTTGCCCACCTTGGTCGTCGACTGCGGCAGCTGGAACGACGCGCCCCCGGGGACCATCGACTGGGCGTCGTAGTCGCCCGACTCGATGGCCGCCGCGGCGGTCACCAGCTTGAACGTCGAGCCGGGCGGCAGGGTGGTGCCGATGCCGCGGTTGATCAGCGGCTCGGCGGGGTCCTGCTCGAGCGCCTGGTAGGAGTCCTCCACCGACCCGAAGTCGTGCGAGGCCAGCGTGTTGGGGTCGTACGTCGGGTTGGACACCATCGCCAGGATCTTGCCCGTGGCCGGCTCGATGGCCACCACCGCGCCCTGCACGTCCTCGCCCAGCGCCCGCAGGCCCTCGAAGGCGGCGGTCTGGGCCTCGGGGTCGATGGTGAGCTGGACGTTGCCGCCCTGGGGGTCGGTGTTGCTCAGCATGTCGACCAGCCGGGTGACGAACAGGCGCGAGTCCTCGCCGGAGAGCACGTCGTTCTGCGAGCGCTCGATGCCGGACTGGCTGTAGTAGGAGAAGTAGCCGGTCAGCGGGGCGTACTTGAAGGGCTGCGGGTAGGTGCGCTGGAAGTCGTACTGGTCGTCGCTCGGCACGCTGCGCGCGACCGCGTCCTTGCCCACCAGGATCGCGCCGCGCTCGCGGGAGAACGCGGCGGTGATGACGCGGCGGTTCTGCGGGTCGGCGGTGAGCTCGCCGGAGCGGACGTACATGAGGTACGTCGCGTTGAGCATCAGCGCGAGGAACAGGACGAGGCAGAAGAGCGAGATCGTGCGGATCGGCTTGTTCATGATCGGGGCCCCCGCGTCGTCGGGAGCGCAGCGAGGAACGTCGTGGGGTGATTCATCGCAGCTTCACCACCTGGGTCGACTCGCTGTCGGAGCCGGTGTCGGAGTCGTCCGCGCTCAGGCGGGGCACGGGGCGTCGGGCCTGGTCGGAGATGCGCAGCAGGAGCGCGATCACCACCCAGTTGGCCACCAGCGACGAGCCGCCGTAGGACAGGAAGGGCGTGGTCAGGCCGGTGAGCGGGATGAGGCCGGTGACGCCGCCGACGACCACGAAGACCTGGAGGGCGAAGATGCTGCCGAGGCCGACGGCCATCAGCTTGCCGAAGCCGTCGCGGGAGATCAGCGCGATCCGCAGCGCCCGCTCCACGATGAGGCCGTAGCAGACGATGATCGCCATGACGGCGGTCAGGCCGAGCTCCTCGCCGATCGCCGGGACGATGAAGTCGGACTCGGCGTACGGGATCCGGCAGGGTGCTCCGCCGCCGAAGCCGCGACCGATGAGGCCGCCCCAGCCCATGCCGAACAGGCCCTCGACGAGCTGTCCCGAGCCGGGGTTCTGGTCGTAGTAGGCCATCGGGTCGAGCCAGATGTTGACGCGGTTCTGGACGTGGCCGAAGGCGCGCCAGCCCGCGAACGCGCCCACCGCGAACAGCACCGTGCCGACGACCAGCCAGCCGGGCCGCTCGGTGGCGACGTACAGCATGATCAGGAAGATCCCGAAGAACAGCAGCGAGGATCCGAGGTCACGCTGGAAGACCAGGATGAACATGCTGACGGCCCACATGCCCAGGATCGGACCCAGGTCGCGACCACGCGGCAGGTCGATGAACAGCACCCGGCGACCGGCCAGGGCCAGCGCGTCGCGGTGCAGCACGAGGTAGCCGGCGAAGGCGATCACCAGCAGCACCTTGGCGACCTCGCCGGGCTGGAAGCTGAACGGTCCGACCGAGATCCAGATCTTGGCGCCGTTGACGGTGTTGCCGACGATCGGGACCATCGGCAGGAGCAGCAGCACGATCGCGGCCAGCCCGGTCGTGTACGTGAGCCGCTGCAGCAGCCGGTGGTCGCGCAGCAGCCCGAGGGTGGCGACGAAGAGCACCACGCCCAGCGTCATCCAGATGAGCTGCTGGCGGGCGAAGTCCCCGTTGTCGACGCACTGGCTGGTGTTGTCGAGGTCGAGGCGGTGGATGACGGCGAGGCCGAGGCCGTTGAGCGCCGCCACGAGCGGCAGCAGGACGGGATCGGCGTACGGCGCGAAGATCCGGATGGCCACGTGGGCCACGACGATGAGCGCGGTGAGCCACCCGCCGTACCCGACGATGTCGGCGGGGATGGTGCCCTCCATGCCGAGCCCGACCGCGGCGTAGGCGCCGATGCCGACGGCGAGGGCCAGCAGCAGCAGGAAGAGCTCCGCGCCCCGGCGGCGCCGGTGCACGAACCCCATCAGGGTGTGGTCCTGGCTCATCAGCCGGCGTCCTGGGTGGGCACGTCCTGACGGGCGGCGTAGGCGTCGACGGTGTTGCGCGCCTCCTCGAGGTCGCTGGCCTCGATGCCCTGGGACACCGTCTCGGCGTCGATCTCGCTGAGGTTGGCGACGTCCACGTCGGTCACCTCGTAGGGGTGCGAGATGTCCACGCCGGGGATCTCGGCGTTGAGGCCGCGGAAGATCGTCACCTTGTCGTCGGAGACCCCGACGTAGAACTGCTGCTGGCTCCACGACCAGGCCGCGGCCAGGGCCACCCACACGATGCCGAGCAGGACCGCGACCGCGAGCAGCCGCTTGAGCCAGGTGAACCGCGCCGGCGGGCGCGGCGCGTAGCGCTGGGCCTCGACGTCGATCGGGTCGGAGGGGAAGGCGTGCACGTCCGAGGGCAGCCCGTCGGGCACCGGGTCGATCTCGCCGGTGTCGCCGGAGCGGTGGCCGCGGAAGAGCCCACGACCGGCCACGCCGCCCGAGGCCTTGCGGGGCAGGTCGGCGGCGGCACCCACGAGCAGCGGCTCGAGGTCGGCCTCGGGCTCGGTGTCGATCACGTCGGCGACCACGCAGGTCACGTTGTCGCTGCTGCCGGCCTCGAGGCTGGCGCGCACGAGCTCCACGGCGGCGAAGTCGGGGGTGCCGGAGGCGAGGATGTCGGCCATCCGGGCGTCGTCGAGGGTGCCGCAGGCGCCGTCGCTGCACAAGAAGATGCGGTCCCCGACCTCGAGCGGCACCTCGAAGAGGTCGGGCTCCTCGTGCCGGATGCCGTCGAGGGCCTTGAGGATGAGGTTGCGGTTGGGGTGCACCCGCGACTCCTCCTCGGTGATCCGGCCCTCGTCGACGAGGCTCTGCACGAAGGTGTGGTCGTGGGTCAGCCGGCGCAGCTCGCCGCCGCGGAAGAGGTAGCCCCGGCTGTCCCCGAGGTGACCGACGCCGATCTTGGCGCCGTCGAAGAGCGCCACCGTGGCGGTGGTGCTGGTGCCGTTGAGGTCGGGGTCCTCCTCGACGAGCTCGCCGATCCGGTCGTCGGCGCGGTGGATCGCGCCGGCCACGAGGGCGAGCAGGTCGTCGGCGGGCTCCACGTCGAGCTTGCGCAGCTGCTGCACGGCCGTGCTGCTGGCCAGGTCGCCGCGCGCGGCACCGCCCACGCCGTCGCACACCGTGAGCAGCCAGGGACCGGCGTACCCGGAGTCCTGGTTGTCGCGGCGCACGCGTCCGACGTCGGAGATGGCGGAGTACGCCAGGCGTAGCGGTCCGGTCATGGAGGGCCGACCCCTACTTCCGCAGCTCGAGGATGGTCTTGCCGATGCGCACCTGGATGCCCAGCCCGATCGTGGTGGGCTGGGTGATGCGCACCGAGCCGACGTACGTGCCGTTGGTGGAGCCCAGGTCCTCGACGAACCAGTCGTCGCCGCTGGCGGCCACGCGGGCGTGCCGGGTGGAGACGTAGTCGTCGTCGAGCCGGATGGCCGCGTCGTTGCCCCGTCCGATGAGCAGCGGGGCGTCGTCGAGCTCGGCGCGGGCGCCGGTGTTGTCGCCCTCGACCACGATCAGGTGGGTGGGCGAGCCGCGGCGCCGCGACGGCGGCTTGGACTTGGAGCGCGCGGGAGCGGACCCGCCGCGGGCCGTCTCGGGCACCCGGGCGCCGAACATGTCGGAGCGGATCACCGAGATGGCCGAGAGCACGAAGATCCACAGGATCGCGAGGTAGGCGAAGCGGATGAGGAACAAGGTGAGCTCGGACATGTCCTCAGCCCTCCTCGGTGATGCGCACGGTCATGGTGGTGTGGCCGATCTTGACCTCGGTGCCGTCGCGCAGGCCCGCCCGACCGACCTTGGTGCCGTCGACCAGCATGCCGTTGGTCGAGCCGAGGTCGACCACCTCGAGGTCGTCGCCGTGCACGGTGAACTCGATGTGGCGCCGGCTGACGCCCGGGTCGTTGATCCGCAGGTCCGCCTCGGTGCCGCGACCGACGACGAGGCCGGGCGCGCGCAGCGGGTGGCGGGTGCCGTTGACCTCGAGCACCGCGCGGGCCGCACGGGTGCGGGTGCGCTGGTCGTTGTCGGTCACGCTGGCCTCGGCCCGGCTGAGGATCCGGAAGCGGCCGGTGGTCAGGTCGTCGGCGGCCTCGAAGTCGACCTGCACCGGACCGGTGAAGACGTAGCCCTGCGTGTCGGCGTGGTCCTTGAGCTGGTCGACGAGCTCGCGCTCCATGGCGTCGTCGTAGCCCTGCAGGCGCTCGAGGTCGACCGCGGCGAGCAGCACGAGGAAGCGGTTGGGCACCAGGCGCCGGTCGCGGCTCATGATCTGCGCGTTGTTGTCGCACTCGCGCTGGAGGGCGGCGGCGATCTCGACGGGCTGCACCGCGCTGCGGAAGGCGCGGGCGAACACCCCGGAGATGGCTTGCTCGAGCTTGCGCTCGAAGCGCTGCAGTGCGTTCACGTCGTGCGCCTCCTCTCGACGGCCGTCGGGTCTGGCCGATCGTACTGTCCGGGGACCCCCGCTCCGGGCACCACCGCTGTCGGGCAACGACCCGGGACCGCGATTGTGACGGCTCCGAGAGCGTGGGATAACGTTGCCCTCGCTCCACGCGCGAGTGGCGGAACGGCAGACGCGCTGCGTTCAGGTCGCAGTGTCCGAAAGGGCGTGGGGGTTCAAATCCCCCCTCGCGCACCACCATCGAAGGCCCCGGGTCACCCCGGGGCCTTCGTGCGTCACGGACCCTCGAGCGTTCGGGCCCGTGCGTCGGTGGCGACGACGGGGAGCGAGGCGGCGGTCACGTCCGTACCGGGAAGCCCGCGGTCGGTGCCGGTTGTTGTGGCCTCGTCCCCCCACGAGAAGGAGCACCACCATGCGCGCCGTCGTCTACCCGTCGTACAGCCAGGACCTCGCCACCCTCGAGGTGCGCGACGTGGATGCCCCCAAGACCGGCCCGGGGGCCGTCCTCGTCGAGGTCCGCGCCGCGGGCGTGAACCCCGTCGACTGGAAGGTCATGGCCGGCGGCCTGGACGGCCTGATGGACACCGTCTTCCCGGCGATCCCCGGCTGGGACGTCGCCGGCACCGTGGTCGCGGTCGGGCCCGACACCCCGGACTTCGCGGTCGGTGACGAGGTGATGGCCTACGCCCGCAAGGACACCGTGCACGGCGGCACCTTCGCCGAGCAGGTCGCCGTGCCCGCGTGGTCGGTGGCCCGCAAGCCGGCCTCCCTCACCTGGGAGCAGGCCGGCGGCCTGCCGCTCGCCGGCGGCACCGCGCTGCGCACCCTCGACGTGCTCGAGGTGAGCGAGGGCGACACGGTCCTGGTCCACGCGGCCGCGGGCGGCGTCGGCAGCCTCGCGGTCCAGGTCGCCGTCGCCCGGGGCGCCCGCGTGATCGGGACGGCGTCGGAGGCCAACCACGACTTCCTACGCGGCCTGGGCGCCGAGCCGGTGGCGTACGGCGACGGGGTGGTCGAGCGGGTCCGGGCCCTGGCTCCGGAGGGCGTCGACGCGGTCGCCGACTTCGTGGGCGGCCAGCTGGAGACCACGCTGGCGGTCCTCGCGGAGGGCGGTCGGCACGCCTCCGTGGCGGACGGCTCCGTGGAGGAGCACGGCGGCCACGCGGTCTGGGTGCGCCCGCTCGGCACCGAGACCGCCCGCCTGGCGGAGCTGGCGGACGCCGGCCGGCTCACCGTGGAGGTCGCCCGGACCTTCGGGCTCGGCGGGGTCGGCGAGGCGTTCGCCCTCAGCCAGCAGGGTCACACGAGGGGCAAGATCGTCATCGTGCCCTGACGCCCAGTGCCCTGACCCTTGGTGTCCGGAGACCACAGTGGCGGCGGACGGCGCCGGGACCCGAGCATCCCGTGCTGTCCGCCGCCACGGTGGCGACGCTGGTCGGTGAAGGACCAGGGATCAGTGCTCCTCGACGAGGTCGATGACCTCGCGACCGGGCGACACGATGCCCGGCGTGAGGACCGGAGCGCCCGGGCGCGCCTGGTAGCGGCCGCGGTACTTGGTCAGGCAGCCCTTGGCGGCACCGAGCGACCGGAGCCCGGCGAGGTCGCCGGCCTCGTAGTGGGCGAAGTAGCCGCCCGCGTTGGGCGAGCGGTTGCCCGGGTGCATGACCTGGATGTCGTCGGCGTAGTGGTCGAGGCCGAAGGCGTGCCCGAGCTCGTGGATGAGCACGAGGCCCATCGACTCGTGGTTCGGGTCGTCCATCGTCATCGGGTACTCGCCGCCGTACGTCATGTTCATCGTCAGGCCCGGCTTCTTGATCTGCCAGGTCGGCTTCTTGCTCCTCTTGAACTGCGCGATCGGGGAGCGACCGGTGCCGCCGATGCCGACGGCGCCGACGAGGCCCGGGTCGAGGTCCTGGCTGGACCAGGCGATGACGAGGTCGGTGCCCTTGGGGTTCTTGTCGCCGCGGATCGGGACGGCGGTCGTGGTGCCGACGTACTTGGACCTGAAGCCGGTGGCGCGCTCGAGCAGCTCCATCGCGGTCTGGCTGAGCGGCAGGGCGGCCTCACCGGCGACGCCGGGATTGACGCGGTACTTGATGGTCTCGCAGGGGTTCCAGCGGAAGGTCAGGCCCTGCCCGGAGAAGGGGAGGTACGCCGAGGTGGCGCCGCGCGGGGTCCACGGCACGGACACCGTGAACTTCTTGGCCTTGAACGCCTTGGCGCGGAACCGCTTCTTCTGGGGCACCAGCACGCGCAGCTTGTGGGCGCCGTACCAGTCGAAGGAGCCGGTGAAGCGGTACTTGCCCTTGCGCTTGGTGCGGGTCTTGTCGATGGTGTGCCAGCCGTCGGCCCACTTGACCTGCAGCGCCACCGTGCGGCGCTTGGGGCCGGAGGCCTTGCCCTTGATGGCGTAGCCGGAGGTGCCGGCGACCCAGGCGGTGGTGCCGTAGGACACCTTGCCCTTGGTGCGCTTGCCGGCGGCGGTGGCGGGCGAGGCGGCGAAGCTGGTCAGGACCAGGGCGAGCACGGCGACGAGCGCCACGCCTCCCAGGCGGGATCGGTGCGTCATGGGGTCCCCTCGTGGTGTGCGGATCAGGAGCCTCGTTCCACCGGGCGGGGGCCGGCAAACCCCCGACACCGATACTGGTCCACATGTCTGGTCCGAGGTCCCTGCTGGCGGACCCGCGACGCGCCAAGAACCTGGCGGTGCTCGTCTTCGTCGTGGTCCTGGTCAACGCGCCCCTCGTGCTCTCGACCTGGACCGACCTCCGGGTCCAGAGCGCCGGGACCGACGTGCGTGCCGAGGTCACCGCGGCCCGCAACCTGGGCACCGACGCCGAGCCGCGCTGGTGGCTGAGCTACCGGTTCCCCGAGGACGTGGACCCCGAGCAGGGCACCTGGGCGGCCGAGGTCGACCGCACCACCTGGACGCGTGCCGAGGAGAGCGGGGAGGTGACCGTCCGCGTCCTGGAGGGGTCGCCGTCGCGGCACACGGTGTCGGGCGAGGTGCGCAGCTGGGCCGGGCTGTGGTCCACCCTGGTCGCGGACGGGATCCTGGCCGCCGTGCTGGCGCTGGTCTGGCGGGCTCGCGTGCTCCGGCGCCGGGACGAGGAGCCGGATCCCGGCCCCCCGGCCGGGCCGTGAGCACGCGACCCATCCGATCCCTCCACCACTCCGAAGGACGAGCATGACCTCCCTGGGCGACTTCAAGGCCACCAGCATCGACGGCACCGAGACCGACCTCGCGTCGTACGAAGGTCGGGTGGTGCTCGTCGTCAACACCGCGTCGCAGTGCGGGTTCACCCCGCAGTACCAGGGCCTGCAGGCCCTGCAGGACGAGTACGGCGAGCGCGGCTTCACCGTACTCGGCTTCCCGTGCGACCAGTTCGGCGGCCAGGAGCCGGGCACGGACGACGAGATCGCGTCGTTCTGCGAGCGCAACTTCGGCGTCGACTTCCCGCTGTTCGCCAAGGTCGACGTCAACGGGGACGGGGCGCACCCGCTGTTCGCCTGGCTGCGCAAGGAGAAGTCGGGCCTGCTGGGCGGCAAGATCAAGTGGAACTTCACGAAGTTCCTCATCGGCCGCGACGGCGCCGTCATCGACCGCTTCGGTCCGACCACCAAGCCGGAGAAGATCACCACCGACATCGAGCGGGCCCTCTGAGGCGTCCGTCTCATGATTCGCAGGTGACTTGCCCGTAACCTCCGGGCCGGGGGAGGGTCAGGCCATGGCCGCCACCGCTTCGTCGTACTCGATCACCATGCGGTTGCACACCGCACCGGACCACGGCGTCGTGGGAACCGTCGCCACCACCATCGCCGAGGGTGGCGGCATCGTCACCGCCATCGATGTCACCGAGTCCCGCCACGACCGGCTCGTGGTGGACGTGACCTGCTCGGCGGCCGACGAGGCCCACTCCAAGGAGCTCGTGCGGGCCGTCGAGGAGCTCGAGGGCGTCGTGGTCCACAAGGTCAGCGACCGCACCTTCCTGCTGCACATCGGCGGCAAGATCTCGGTCGAGTCCAAGGTGCCGCTGCGCACCCGTGACGACCTGTCGATGGCCTACACGCCGGGCGTGGGCCGGGTCAGCATGGCCATCCACGACAACCCCGCCGACGTGCGCCGCCTGACCATCAAGGGCAACTCGGTCGCCGTGGTCACCGACGGGTCCGCCGTCCTCGGCCTGGGCAACATCGGCCCGGGCGCCGCGCTGCCGGTGATGGAGGGCAAGGCCGCGCTGTTCAAGCGCTTCGCCGACATCGACGCGTGGCCGATCTGCCTGGCCACCCAGGACACCGACGAGATCGTCCGGGCCGTCGAGATGATCGCGCCTGGCTTCGGCGGCATCAACCTCGAGGACATCGCGGCCCCGCGCTGCTTCGAGATCGAGCGCCGGCTGCGCGAGTCGCTCGACATCCCCGTCTTCCACGACGACCAGCACGGCACCGCGATCGTGGTCCTCGCCGCGCTCACCAACGCGCTGCGCTGCGTGAAGAAGTCCCTCGGCGAGGTGCGCATCGTGGTCTCCGGCGCCGGCGCGGCCGGCACCGCGATCGTGACCCTGCTGCTCGCCGCCGGTGCCGGCGACGTCGTCGTGGTGGACCGCGAGGGCGCGCTGTCCGCCGACGACGAGGGCCTCTCGCCCGCCCACCGCACGCTCGCGGGTCAGACCAACCCGCGCCGGGCCACCGGCAGCCTGCACGAGGTGCTCGTCGACGCCGACGTGTTCATCGGCGTCAGCGCCCCGGGGATCCTGGCGCCGGAGTGGATCGACGACATGGCCGACGACGCGATCGTCTTCGCGCTCGCCAACCCCGACCCCGAGGTGGACCCCGCGGAGGCCGGCAAGCGCGCCGCCGTGGTGGCCAGCGGTCGCTCGGACTACCCCAACCAGATCAACAACGTGCTCGCGTTCCCGGGTGTCTTCCGCGGGCTGCTCGACGCCCGCGCCGAGGACGTCACCATCGAGATGCTGCTGCGCGCCGCCGAGGCCATCGCCCTGGTGGTCACCGACGAGGAGCTCAACCCCTCCTTCATCATCCCCAGCGTCTTCCACCCCGACGTGGCCAAGAAGGTCGCCGCCGCGATCAGCCACCAGGAGTCCTGACGCCTCCTGGCCCGGTCGTTCACTAGGGTGTCCGGACCGGCGGCCGACCGGCCGTCGTCAACGGGAGGACGACATGAGCAACGACGGCACGAGCACGCCCGGTGGGGACCCCTACGGCCGGCCCGACCCGGCACAGCCGGACCAGGCACAGCCGGGCTACGGACAGCCCGACTACGGACAGGCGGCCTACGGACAGCCCGACTACGGCCGGTCGCCGTACGGCGAGCAGCCCGGCCAGTCGCCGTACGGCGCGCCGCCCGTCCCGACCGAGCCGCCGGCGCCGCTGCGCACGGCCGTGCTCCTGATGCGGGTGGGGGCATTGCTCTCGCTGCTGAGCCTGTTGAGCACGTTCTTGTTCCGTGACCAGATCCGCGACCAGGTCGAGCAGACGCTCGAGGACCAGGGCAGCGCGATCACCGCCGACGCGGTGGACACCGCGGTGGCCATCGGCACGGCGTTCGCCGTGGTCGTGGGGCTCGTCGGCGTGGCGCTGTGGCTGTGGATGGCGTGGGCCAACGGCCGCGGCAAGAGCTGGGCGCGGATCGTGGCGACCGTGCTGTTCGCGCTGTCGGCGATCTCGTTCCTGTTCTCGTTCTCCCAGCCCCAGCCGGTGCTGTCCACGGTGCTCGGGCTGGTCAACCTGGTCCTCGGCGCCGCGATCGTCGTCCTGCTGTGGAAGCGTGAGTCGAGCGACTACTACGCCGCGGTGTCGGGCCAGCGCCGCCGCTGACCCGACACATCGCAGGAGTCGTCAGGCGCTGACCTTGCGCGGCCACCAGAAGCGGTCGCCCAGGGTCAGCGCCAGCGCGGGCACCAGCACGGTGCGCACGACGAGGGTGTCGAGCAGGACGCCGATGCAGATCACCGTGCCCAGCTGGGCCAGCACGACCAGCGGCAGCACGCCGAGCACGGCGAAGACCGCGGCCAGCAGGATGCCCGCGCTGGTGATGACCCCTCCGGTCGCGGTCAGCGCGCGCAGCATCCCCTGGCGCGAGCCGTGCTCGGCGGCCTCCTCGCGGGCCCGGGTCACCAGGAAGATGTTGTAGTCGACGCCGAGGGCCACGAGGAACAGGAACGCGAGCAGCGGCACTCCCGAGTCGAGGGCCTCGAAGCCCAGCGGCCCGGTGAACAGCCACCACGACACGCCCATGCTCGCGGCGTACGTCGCCAGCACGGTCGCGACGAGGAGCAGCGGCGCGACCACGGCTCGCAGCAGGACGAACAGCGCACCGAGGACCAGGGCCAGGATGAGCGGCAGGATCAGCAGCCGGTCCCGCTGGGCGCTCTCGCCCTGGTCGATGGCGGTGGCCTCGGTGCCGGTGACGTGGGTGTCGTCGAAGGGCTCGACCGCGTCGCGGATCGCCGTGATCGTGTCGCGGGACTCGTCGCTGCCGGGCGCGCCGTCGAGGACGGCGTCGATCTGCGTGATGCCGTCGCCCTGCTGGCTGATCATCGCGGAGCCGACCCCGTCGACGCCCTGGACCGTGGTCAGCACCCGGTCGGCGTCGTCGCGGGTGAGGACCTGGGCCGGGTCGGAGACCCCGGCGGGGAACGACTCGGCGAGACGGTTGGAGGCGGAGATGGCCTCCGGCTCCACGAGGAACTGGTCGGCCTGGTCGAGGCCGGTGTCGATGCGGAAGACACCGATCGCCATCACCGCGAGCAGCACCAGCGTGCCGGTGACGAACGCCGCCGGCCGCTTCGCGACGCGGGCGCCGACCTTGTGCCACAGGGAGTCGGTCTCGACCAGCGCCGGGTCGCCGACGTGGGGGACCCGCGGCCAGAAGACCCAGCGCCCGAAGACGACGAGAGCCGCCGGCAGCACGAGCAGCACGAAGGTCGCCGCGACCACCACGCCGATGGCGCAGGCCAGGCCCAGCCCTCGGGTCGTCGGGACCACCGACAGCAGCAGGGTGAGGAGCCCGAGCACCACGGTGGTGGCACTGGAGAGCACGGCCTCGGCGGTCCGGCGTACGGCGACGGACATCGCGACGTACCGGGACTCGTGGGCCTTCAGCTCGTCGCGGTAGCGCGAGATCAGCAGCAGGGCGTAGTCGGTGCCGGCGCCGAAGACGAGCACCGAGAGGATCCCGACCGTCGACTCGTCCCAGGCGACGTCGAGCACGGCCATCACCTGGGTCGCCAGCACGGCGGCGAGCCGGTCGGCGGTACCCACGACGATGAGCGGGATGAGCCACAGGATCGGGCTGCGGTAGGTGATGAGGAGCAGCAGGGCGACCACGCCCGCGGTGACGAGGAGCAGGTTGGTGTCGGCTCCCTGGAAGACGGCGGCGAGGTCCGCCTCCACGGCGGCGGGCCCGGTGACCTGGCTGGTGACGCCGTCGGGCCGGTCGGCCTCGAGGCCGTCGCGCAGCTCGGCGACCTGGTCGGCGTTCTCGGTGGCCGACGTCGACTCCACGGGCACGACGGCGATGGCGGCGGTGCCGTCCTCCGCGACGGTCACGGGACCCGTCGGACCGGCGGGCACGGCGCCGAGCTCCTCGGCCTGACGTCCGAGCTCGGCCACCACGTCACGACCGAGCTCGCCCTCGTCGCTGGTCCACAGGACCACGGCCACCGACGCGTCGTCGTCGGGCAGCGCGTCGCGCAGCGCGGTGCCCTGGGTGCTGTCGTATCCCTCCGGCAGGGCGTCGAGGCTGGTCCGCTCGCGCGTCCCCTCGCCGAGCCCGACGATGAGCCCCACGGCGAGCAGCAGCGGGATCAGCGCCACGAGCCAGGCGGTGCGGCGACGGAGGAGGGGGGAGATCCGGTGCTCGCCCGCGTCGGTGCGCTCGCGTGGAAGGGTGGGGGTGGCCATGGACGATCTCCTCGCTGGTGGTGCCGTGGAATAATCGTTCAGAACCTTAGTCGCTAAGTAGGTGAAACAAAATGCTGGACCCCCGCACGGAGGTCGACCCGGCGCCGCCGGACGCGCCGGCGAGCGCCTTCGCCGACGCCTGGCAGCAGACCGGGAGCCTCGACGCGTTGCGCGAGTTCGCCGACGCGGCGGCCCGGATGCGACCGATCGTCGCCCGCCAGGCCGGTCTCAGCGAGTCGGAGCTGTCCGCCCTCGAGCACCTGGTGCGCGAGCCGCTCGGCCCAGCCGAGCTCTCTCGGCTCCTCGAGGTCAGCACCGCCGCCGGCACCGGCATCGTCGATCGCCTCGCCAGCCACGGCCACGTGACCCGCGAGCCGCACGCCGGGGACCGTCGTCGTACCCGCGTCATGGTGACCGCGTCCGGGCGCGAGGAGGTCCTGATGCGGCTGATGCCGATGTTCACCTCGCTGCAGCGCCTCGACGCCTCCTTCACCGACGACGAGCGCGCGGTCGTCGAGCGCTACCTGCGCGGGGCCCGCGAGGCCTTCCGGGCGGTCACCGCCCCGCCCGCCTGACGATCAGGCCTCGTCGGCGGCGCGGGTCGCCACCAGCGCGGCGCCGATGATGCCCGCCTTGTTGCGCAGGGCGGCGGGCACGATCTCGGTCTCGATGTCGATGAGCGGCCCGAACTTGTCGAAGCTCTTGCTCACCCCGCCGCCGATCACGATGAGCTCGGGGGAGAAGAGCCGCTCGACGGTGCGGTAGTAGGTCGTCAGGCGCTCGGCCCACGCCTCGTAGGAGAGGCCCTCGGACTCGCGGGCGCTGTTGGCCGCGCGGGTCTCCGCGTCGTACCCGTCGATCTCGAGGTGCCCGAGCTCGGAGTTGGGGACGAGCACGTCGTCGTGGATGAGGGCCGAGCCGATGCCGGTGCCGAGCGTGGTGACGATCACGAGGCCCGTGCGACCCTTCGCCGCGCCGTACTCGACCTCGGCGAGGCCGGCGGCGTCCGCGTCGTTGACGACGTGGACCTCGCGGCCCAGTGCCTCGGTGAAGACGGCGTCGGCGTCGGTGCCGATCCACGACGGGTCGATGTTGGCCGCCGAGGAGACCATGCCGTGGCGTACGACGGCGGGCACGGTGACGCCCACCGGCGAGGACGAGGCGGGGAACCGCCCGACGAGCTCGCGGAACACGTCGGCCACGGCCTCGGGCGTCGCGGGGCGGGGGGTGGCGATCTTGACGCGGCTGCCGGCGAAGTCGCCGGACCCGAGGTCGACCGGTGCTCCCTTGATGCCGGTGCCGCCGAAGTCGATGCCGAAGGGGTCGTTGCTCATGGGGACACCCTGCCGCAGCGCTCCCCGGCGGACCACTCGCGGGGTCGGCCGACCGGCTGCCGGATCAGCCGGCGGCCCGGTCGGCGGAGCGGTCGGCGACAAAGGCGAGCAGGCGGGTGTAGAACTGCTCGGCCGCGGCGGGGTCGTGCTCGCCGGGGAGCCCGGGCTCGTTGAAGAGGTGGCCGCCGCCGTCGTAGCGGAAGAGCTCGGGCGTGGCGCCGGCCTTCTCGACGTCCGCGACGAACTCCGCACGCACCTCCGGGCCGTCGTCGAAGTCGTCGTGGGCACCCATGTGCTCCTGGACCGGTACGCCGGCGGGCCAGGGCGCGGTGCCGTCGCCGAGGTACTTGGTCGGCATGGCGCCGCCCATGGCCACGACGCCGCGGACGTCGTCGGGGCGCTGCGTCGCGACGTACATCGCCAGGGCGGCGCCCGAGGAGAAGCCGACGGCGACGAAGGGCCCCTCGACCACCCGCGAGCGCTCCAGGGCGGTCGCCTCGTTGGTGGCGCCGTCGGCGCGGGCACGGTCGAGCGCGGGCTCGTAGGAGTCGAACGTGGTGCCGTCGAGGACGTCGACCACCTCCACGCGGTGGCCGGCCGCGCGCAGCCGCTCGGCCGTGTCGGTGACGCCGGTGCGGACGCCGAGGACGGAGGGGAACAGCAGGATGTCGGTCATGGCGGCCACGCTAGGGGTCCGGTCGGCTCCCGGAAAAGCACGAGCGGACGCGTCCCGTCCTCTGTCACCGTGACGACATGACGATCGCGTCCGCACGACCCCGGCTCGGCGTCCCGCGGCACCTCGAGGGACTGCGGGAGGCGATGGTCGCGCTCGTGAGGTACGCCGATCGCGCCGGGCTCCGCGCGCCGGTGCCGACGACGCCCGGCTGGACCGTCCGCCGGCTGGTCGCCCATCAGGGGATGGTGCACCGCTGGGCGGCCGCCACGGTGCTCGGCAGCTCCGCCGACCCGGACGCACTGGAGCAGCAGGGGATCGATGCCGCCGACCCGCTCGAGTGGCTCGCCGACGGCGCCATCGACCTGGTCACCGCCCTGGTGCAGGCGCCCGAGGACCTCGCGGCGCCGGTGTTCCTGGCCGACGCCCCGGCGCCGCGCGAGTTCTGGGCGCGGCGGCAGTGCCACGAGACCACCGTGCACGCGGTCGACGCCGCGTCGGCGTACCTCGGCCGCTTCCCCCGGGCCGCCGACGTCCCGTGGATCGGCGAGGACGTGGCCCTCGACGGGATCGACGAGCTGCTCACCGGCTTCGTGACCCGGCCCCGGTCCCGGCTGCGCTCGCCCGAGCCGCACCGCATCGTCGTGCTCCCCGCGGCCGGGGGGACGGCCTGGGTGGTGGACGTCGGGCCGACGCCGGCGGTGACGACCCGCGTCGACGCCGGCTCGTCCCCCGACGGCGACTCGCTGCTGCGGGGCTCCGCCGTCGCGCTCTACCTCTCGCTGTGGAACCGCAGCGACGAGGTGACGCCCGACGCCGGCGACTGGCCGGACTCCTGGCGGGACTCCGGCGTCACGTGGGGGTGAGGGGACTCTTGCGGCGAAGTCCCCGCCTGGGCGGGGAGTCCGACACGGTGTGACCGTTGCAACGGTCACACGGTGACAGAGTCCCCGGCTGAGCGGGGACTCTGCCGCTTTACAAACAGTGGCCTCTTGTCAACGAGGTTTACAAACCCTATGGTCTTGTAAACCTCGGAACGGCGACGTTCCCTGACGGAAGGCGACCACGATGAGCCTCGAGCACTCACTCAGCGGCACGGTCCCGGCGGGATCGACCGACGGCTGGACGGACCGCAAGCGCCACCTGTGGCTCATCGGGCTGGTGGTGCCGAGCCTGGCGTTCGCCGGCGTCGGCCTGCACCAGCTCACCGGCTGGGGCGCGTGGCTCTGGCTCGGCCCGATCGTGATCCTCGGCGTCGTCCCGGCGATCGACCTGGTGGCCGGGCTCGACCGCTCCAACCCGCCGGACGACGTGATCGAGGCGCTGGAGCAGGACCGCTACTACCGCTGGATCACCTACCTCTTCCTGCCCATCCAGTACGCCGGGTTCATCGGCGCGTTCTACCTGCTCGCCCACCCGGGGGTCGTCGGCGGGCTGAGCACGCTGGACAAGGTCGGCCTGGCCATCTCGATCGGCTGCATCGGCGGCATCGGCATCAACACCGCCCACGAGCTCGGCCACAAGAAGGAGTCCAACGAGCGCTGGCTGTCCAAGATCGCGCTCGCCCAGGTCGCCTACGGCCACTTCTACATCGAGCACAACCGCGGCCACCACGTCCGCGTCGCCACCCCCGAGGACCCGGCGAGCAGCCGGCTGGGCGAGAGCTTCTACGCGTTCTGGCCGCGGACGGTCGGCGGCTCGCTGAGGTCCGCGTGGCGCCTGGAGAAGCGCCGCTACGCCCGCAGGAAGCAGCACTCGTTCCGTCCCGGCAACGACGTCCTCAACGCGTGGTTGATGACGGCGGTGCTGTGGGGCGGCCTGGTCGCGTGGCTCGGCGTCGGCGTCGCGCCGTACCTCCTGCTCCAGGCGGTCGTCGGCTTCTCGCTGCTCGAGGTCGTCAACTACATGGAGCACTACGGGATGCTGCGGCAGAAGGTCGGCGTGGGCGAGCGCCGCCGCTACGAGCGGGTGCTGCCCAGCCACAGCTGGAACTCCAACAACATCGCCACCAACGTGCTGCTCTACCACCTGCAGCGCCACAGCGACCACCACGCCAACCCGACGCGGCGCTACCAGGCGCTGCGCGACTTCGAGGAGTCGCCGGTGCTGCCGACCGGCTACGCCGGGATGATCGTGCTCGCCCTGGTGCCGCCGCTGTGGCGACGGGTGATGGACCCGCGGGTGGTGGCGCACTTCGACGGCGACGTGTCCCGCGCCAACATCAGCCCGCGGCACCGCGAGCGCTACCTGCAGCGGTACGACGCCCGCGTGCGCGCCGCTGACGAGGTGCGCGAGGACGTGACGCCCGGGCTGGTCGAGGAGGTGCTGGCCGCGCGCTGCCCGGGGTGCTCCTACACCTACGAGGTCGCCGCGGGCGACGAGCACGAGGGCTTCCCGGCCGGGACCGCCTGGGCCGACGTGCCGGCGGACTGGTGCTGCCCCGACTGCGGGGTGCGTGACAAGGCCGACTTCGTCCCCGTCGACCCGACCCGGGCGGTGGCCTGAGCGCCGGCACGACCGATCTCCGCGGGGCCGCGGCGCCCCTGCCTAGACTCGCCGCCATGCCCCCCCAGGACGCCCTGCGCGAACGGATCGTGACCTCCGCCGTCGCGATGACCACCGAGGTCGGGTGGGCGCGGGTGACCATGGCGCGGCTGGCCGAGGCGTCCGGGGTGAGCCGGCAGACCGTCTACAACGAGATCGGCACCAAGGACGCGCTCGCCGAGGCGATGATCCTCGGCGAGCTCGACCGCTTCCTCCAGGTCGTCGAGGGCGCCTTCGCGACGCACGCCGACGACATCTCGGCGGCGATCGAGGCGGCGGCGTACGACGTGCTGGTGCTGGCCCAGGACAACGCCCTGCTCAAGGCGGTGGTGAGCGCCACCCACGGTGCCGACACCGAGCTGCTGCCCCTGCTCACGACGCACGCCGGGACGCTGCTCGACACCGCCAAGACCGTGATCGAGGACCGGGTGCGCACCTTCGACCTCGGCCTGCCGCCGCAGCGGCTGGCGCCCGCGATCGACATGGTCGTGCGGGTGGTGCTGAGCCACATCATGCAGCCGTCCGGGTCGTCGCGGCAGACCGCCGCCGACCTCGCCTGGATGGCACGCCAAGTGCTCGGCGGTTGATCGGCTCCCCGATGGGCGCCCCTGTGCCCTAGCCTGCTGGCCGTGGGTGCCGAGGCGGTCGGATGGGGTACGCCGCGTGGTCGCGCGGTGATCGCGGCCGCCACGCTCGGCTCGGGCATGACGTGGCTCGACGGCTCGGTGGTCAACGTCGCCCTGCGCACCATCGGCGAGGACCTCGACGCCTCGCTGGCCCAGCTGCAGTGGATCAACAACGGCTACCTGCTGATGCTGGCCTCGCTCATCCTCATCGGCGGCTCGCTGGGCGACCGCTTCGGCCGCCGCCGGGTCTTCGTCCTGGGCACGGTGCTCTTCGCCGCGGCGAGCCTGCTGTGCGGCCTCGCGCCGACCGCCGAGGTGCTGATGGTCGCGCGCATCCTCCAGGGCGTCGGCGGGGCGCTGCTCACGCCGGGCAGCCTGGCGATGATCCAGGGCGCCTTCGGGCCCCGCGACCGGGCCCGCGCGATCGGGGCGTGGTCGGGCCTCGGTGGCGTCGCGGGAGCGATCGGACCTTTCGTGGGGGGCGTGCTCATCGACCACGCGAGCTGGCGATGGATCTTCCTCATCAACCTGCCGCTGGCCGTCGTCACGGTGGTCATCGCCGTGCGGTGGGTGCCGGAGACGCGCGACCCGAACGCGCCGACGACGTTCGACTACACCGGTGCCCTGCTGGCCTCCCTCGCGCTGGGCGGGACGACGTACGCCCTCATCGAGTGGGGCAGCGGCGGGGCCCCGTGGGCGGCGGCGGCCGGCGTGATCGCCGCGGTGGCGTTCGTGGCCCTCGAGCGTGCCGAGAAGGCGCCGATGATGCCGCCCGCCCTCTTCCGCGACCGGACCTTCAGCGCGAGCAACGCGATGACCTTCCTCGTGTACGCCGCGCTGGGGGCGGTGCTGTTCTTCCTGGTGATCCAGCTCCAGACCGTCAGCGGGTACGACGCCCTGCAGGCCGGCGTGGCCACCTTGCCCATCACGATCTGCATGCTGTTCCTGGCCGCCCGCGGCGGTGCCCTGGGGGCGCGGATCGGCCCGCGGATCCCGATGACCGTCGGCCCGCTGGTGATGGCGGTCGGCACCCTGCTCATCTCCGGGGTCGGTGCGGACGTCGACTACTGGCGCGACGTGCTGCCCGGGATCACCGTCTTCGGCCTCGGACTCTCGCTCATGGTCGCGCCGCTCACCGCGACCGTGCTGGCCGCGGCCCCCGACGACAACGCCGGCATCGCCAGCGGCATCAACAACGCGATCGCCCGCGCGGGCTCGCTGATGGCGGTCGCCGCGCTCCCGCTCGCGCTCGGGCTCAGCGGCGACGCGTACGCCGACCCCGTGGTCTTCGACGCGGCGTACGGCGACGCCATGGTCGCCTCCGCGGTGCTGCTGGCCGTGGGCGGCCTGGTCTCGTGGCTCACCATCCCGCGGCGGATGCCGCAGCGGTGAGCCCGGTGACCCCGGGGGCCCCGCTGGACTGCGGCGTCAGGCGCGGTCGCGCGTGACCCCGGTCGTGGCGACCGGCTCGACCGGCTCGACCGGCTCCGTGGACTGGACGGCCTCCGCGGGCGCGACCGGCACGACGGGGCTGGGGGACGGGTCGCCGGACCGCGGCACCTCGACCTCCCCGCGCCGGGGGCGGCGTCCGACGAGGCGGTTCTTGAGCCGCATGCTCGGCGCCTCCACGAGGTGCCAGGAGACCAGGGCGAGCAGCGCGGAGATCGCGACCACGAGCACCAGGTTGAGCGACATGGCCACGACTCCGACGTACACGACGACCAGCTGCTGGACCGGGAAGCCGACGAGGTACATCCCGTAGGACAGGTCGCCGAACCGTGCGGCGCGACGCACGTACGGCGTGCTGGCCAGGCCGATGGTCAGCACGATGTAGGGCAGCGCGACCCAGGAGATCTTCGTGGTCCACGCCGGGTAGAGGGCGACGAGCATGAGGTAGCCCAGGCCGAGGACCACCGCCACGTCGGTCCGGAAGAGGCCGCGCCAGCGCTCGTGCGCGAGGCGGAGCAGGGCGCCCGCGGCGAAGAAGACCCACATCAGGGCGGCGTCGGAGATCCGGGTGCCCCAGATGACCGGGGAGTCGAAGGCCGGGATCGCGGCCAGCACCAGCGAGACGACCAGGGCGGCGCCGAAGGTGACCGGCCGGGCGAAGCGCGGGACCAGGCACAGCAGCGGGACCACCAGGTAGCAGAACAGCTCGGCCGGCAGCGTCCACAGCGAGCCGTTGACGGCGTTGGGGTAGGGCACGTCGGCGGCGAAGACGCCCGGCAGGTCGTACTGCGGCTGCATGACGATGTTGACGAGGTAGTGCAGGGTCCGCGGGTCGTCGAAGTACTCACCGACGCTGCGGGTCGTCACGACCGGACCGAGGACGAAGACGCTCAGCACGATGACCACGACGAGCGCCGGGAAGATGCGCAGCGCGCGGGCGGCGCCGTAGGTGACGACGCTCGGGGAGCGGCTCCAGCTGGCCGTGATGAGGTAGCCCGAGATGCTGAAGAACACCACCACGCCCAGCGTCTGCACCGGGTAGCCGAACACCACCGGGATCAGCGCCGGGCGACCGGTGAGGTGGTAGGCGTGGCCGAGGATGACCGCCGCGGCCCCGAGGAGGCGGAGCGCGTCCAGGTTGTTGGAGCGGGGTGCGTCGGAGGACATTCAGCTCCCTGCCGGGACGTTCTGCTCGTCGATCCACGCCTGCAGGGCGCGGACCCCGTCCGCCATGCTCCACTGCGGCGTCCAGCCCAGGGCGGCGGTGGTCGCCGCCACATCACAGGCCGCGTGGCGCACGTCGCCGTCGCGGAACTGCGCGGTGACCTCGGGGGCGGGCGCTGCGTGCATCGCCGCCACGGTCTCGGCGAGGTCGCGGATGGTGGTCCGGACACCGGTGCCCACGTCGAGGGTGCGCGGGAGGCCGGTGGGCGGCGTGGCCGCCGCGGCCACGAGGGCCGACACCACGTCGTCGATGAAGACGAAGTCGCGGGTGATGTCGCCGTCCTCGTAGAGCGGGATCGAGCGGCCCTCGGCGGCGATGCGGGAGAACAGCGGCACGATGCCGGTGTAGGGGTTGCTCAGGGACTGGCCCGGGCCGTAGACGTTCTGGAGGCGGAGCACCGACAGCGCGGTGCTGCGGGCGCCGACCCACGCGGACAGGACGTGCTCCTGGGCGAGCTTGGTGGCGCCGTACACGCTGACCGGGGCCGGGAACGACACGGCGGCGGCGTTGGGCACGTGCTCGGCGCCCTCGACCTCCCACTGCTGTGCCTCGAGCTGGGCCCGGGTGCGCTGCGGCGGGTAGAAGGTCTCGCCGTCGGTACGACGCCACAGCCCCTCGCCGTAGACGGCGCGGCTGCTCGTCAGCACGATGTGGGCGGGGTCGTGCCCGGCCCGGGTGAAGGCGTCGGCCATCTGGGTGGTGCCCACGACGTTGACGCTGGCGTGGCGGTTGCTCTCCGCGAGGGACTGCGCGGTGCCGGTCTCGGCGGCGAGGTGGAAGACCACGTCCGGCCGGACCTGCGCGAGCAGCTCGTCCCAGGCCGTGGCGTCGGTGACGTCGCCGACGACGAGCTCCGCCTCCGCGGCGAGGCGCTCGGGCCGGGTGTCCGGGGAGGCGTGGACCTGCGGGTGCATGTTGTCCAGGACCACCCACCGGTCGGCGGAGGGCGCCAGGGCCCGCGACAGCTCGCACCCGATGAAGCCGGCACCCCCGGTGACCAGGACGGTGCCGAGCGAGGAAGTCATGGGAGGGAGCCTTTCGGTGGAGGACGTCGGGGCGACGGGGGAGGCCCGCGCCCGCGGATCCCCCCGTGTCTGCCGCCGCACAGCATACGGAATCTCCTCCCCGGACGGCCTTTCCCGGGCGGGGTGCCTAGGCTTGGGGACGGGAGGGGGAGCGATGTTGCGAACGGGTCGTGTGCGCGCCGCGGCGGTGGCCGCTGCGCTCGGCCTCGCCCTGACCACGGGGTGCAGCGGTGGTGACGCGGCCGACGAGGCCGACGAGCCCGCTCCGGCGCCGTCGGCGACCGACCGGCCGTCGCAGCCCTCCGCCGGCGGTGGCGACGGCTCCACCGCCGCCCCGGTCGCCGACCCCGAGCACTCCGTCGACCCGCCCGGGAGGCGGACCGGCACGCTGGTCGGCCCCGACCTGCGCATCTACTCCCAGCAGCCGCTGAGCGACGCGCTGGTCGAGCGGATCGAGGGCAACCGCCGCGTGCAGCGAGTGGAGCGGATCTCGCTCGGTGACTTCGGCGTGCAGAACGGCGTCATCACCGTCGCCGCGGTCGACCCGGCGACGTACCGCAACTACACGCCGTACGTGAGCGCGGAGCTGCAGGAGGTCTGGGACCGCGTGGCCGGCGGCGAGCTGGCCATCGACAAGGCGCTCGGACGCCGGCTGCAGGACGCCGACGGCTACCTCAAGCTCGGCAACGACAAGGACGCCGAGCGCGTCCACATCGGCGCCTACGCCCCGCAGGTGCCGCAGGTCGACGCGGTGGTCAACGAGAAGTGGGGCGAGGAGCTCGGCATCGAGTCCGGCAACGCCCTGCTCGTCTACACCGGCATCCACTCGCCCCGCGACGTGCGCAAGGACCTCGTCGACCTCGTCGGGGACGAGGCCTCCGTCACGATCCTGGGCCCCAACCTCGACCCCGGCGCCACGCAGACCGCGGTGCTGACCGGTGGCTCGGTCGCCGACGCCGTCGGCACGTTCCGCTACACCGTGCTCGGGGGCGGGCGGATCGCGCCGGACCAGTCGTGGGTCGGCGCCAACATCCGCACCGAGCCGGTGCCGATCCTCGGGTCCATGACCTGCCACCGGGTGGTCTTCCCCCAGCTGCGGGCCGCGCTCCTCGAGGTCCAGCAGCGCGGGCTCGCCGACGAGATCCACGTCGACGAGTACGCCGGGTGCTTCTACCCGCGCTTCATCGCCGGCACCCAGCAGCTGTCCCTGCACTCCTTCGGCATCGCCTTCGACGTCAACGTGCCGGGCAACCAGCGCGGCACCGTCGGGGAGATCGACCGCGACGTCGTCGACATCTTCAAGAAGTGGGGCTTCGCGTGGGGCGGGGACTGGGGCTACACCGATCCCATGCACTTCGAGATGAACGCGATCGTCGATCCGGACTAGGGCGGTCGCTAGCCTGCACGGCATGCGCGCTGCCCAGGTCGTCACCCTCACCGGTCCCCTCGACGTCGTCGTCAACGACGTCCCCGAGCCCACGCCCGGCCCCGACGACGTGCTCGTCGAGGTGCACAGCGTCGGGGTCGCCTTCCCCGACCTGCTGCTGAGCCGCGGCGAGTACCAGATGAAGCCCGAACCGCCGTTCAACCTCGGCGTCGACTTCGCCGGCGAGGTGCTCGACCCCGGCAGCAGCGACCTCGTCGTCGGCCAGCGGGTGGCCGGCGTCGCGGGCTGGGGCAACGCCGCCGAGCGGGTCGCCTCCCCGAAGGCCTGGACCTTCCCGCTGCCCGACGTCGCGTCGTACGACGAAGGCGCGGCGCTGCCGCTCAACTACCTGACCGCGCAGTTCGCGCTCAAGGACCGCGGCGGGATCCGCGAGGGCGACACCGTGCTCGTGCACGGGGCCGCGGGCGGGGTCGGCACCGCGACCCTCCAGGTCGCGAAGGGGTACGGCGCCCGCACCATCGCCGTCGTCAGCACCGAGGAGAAGGCCGCGGTCGCCCGCGCCGCCGGGGCCGACGAGGCCGTGCTGGTGGACGGTTTCCGGGACCGGGTCAAGCAGCTGACCGGCGGCCGCGGGGTCGACATCGTCCTCGACGTCGTCGGCGGGGACCTCTTCACCGACTCGCTGCGCTGCCTGGCCGAGCAGGGCCGGCTGCTGGTGGTCGGCTTCGCCGCCGGGCAGGGCATCCCGGAGGTCAAGGTCAACCGGCTGCTGCTCAACAACATCGACGTCCGCGGCGTCGGCTGGGGCGCCTACGCGATGACCCGGCAGGACTTCATGCAGCAGCAGTGGGCCGAGCTCGTCCCGATGATCGAGAGCGGCGTGGTCAGGCCGCCGATCGGCGCGACGTACGACCTCGAGGGCTTCGGCCGGGCCCTGGTCGACATGGACGAGCGGCGCACCCTGGGCAAGAGCGTCGTGCGGCTGCGCTGACCCGCCCGACCCGGCTGGGCTGACCGCTGTGGGTGGGGCCGGTTAGTGTCGGGCCCGTGAGCATCCTCGACGACGCCCGCCCGGGCATGAACCCTGACATCCGTCCCCAGGACGACCTGTTCGGCCACGTCAACGGGCGCTGGCTCGACGAGACCGAGATCCCCAGCGACCGCTCGAGCTGGGGACCCTTCGTCCAGCTCGCCGACGTCGCCGAGCAGCAGGTGCGCGACATCATCACGTCGCTGGCCGAGACACCCGCCGATGAGCTCGACGAGGACGCGCGCAAGATCGGCGACCTCTTCGCCTCCTTCATGGACGAGGAGGCGATCGACCGGCTCGGCACCCGCCCGATCCAGCCGCTCGTCAACGCGGTCGAGGGCCTGCGCGACGTGCGCGACCTCGCGGCCTTCCTCGGCGAGTTCGAGCGGATCGGCGGCGCCGGGCTGTTCGGGTCCTACATCGACACCGACGACCGCAACTCCGACCGCTACCTGTTCCACATCACCCAGGGCGGCCTCGGGCTGCCGGACGAGAGCTACTACCGCGAGGACAAGTTCGCCGAGGTCCGCGAGGCGTACGTCGCCTACCTGACGCGGCTGCTCGAGCTCGGCGGCGCCGCGACCTCGTGGCTGGGCGACCCGGCCGCGGCGGCGCGGACGGTCCTCGACCTCGACACCCGCCTGGCGAAGGGCCACTGGGAGCGCGCGGAGACCCGCGACGTCCAGAAGACCTACAACCTGACGACGCTCGAGGAGCTCAAGGCGCTCGCGCCGGCCTTCGACTGGGAGGCCTACGCCACCAACCTCGGCGGCAGCGCCGAGACGATCGCCGAGACCTGCGTGCGGCAGCCGTCCTACCTCGCGCACCTCTCCACGGTGCTCGAGGAGGTCGACATCGAGCAGTGGCGCCCGTGGCTGCTGTTCCACGTGCTGCGCTCCGCCGCGCCGTACCTCCCCGACGACTTCGTGCAGACCAACTTCGACTTCTACGGCCGCACCCTCAACGGCACGCCCGAGCTGCGCGAGCGCTGGAAGCGCGGCGTCGCGCTGGTCGAGGGCGCGATCGGCGAGGCCGTCGGCAAGGTCTACGTCGAGCGGCACTTCCCGCCGGAGTCCAAGGCGATGATGGACGACCTGGTCGCCAACCTCCTCCAGGCCTACCGCGTCTCCATCGAGGCGCTGGACTGGATGACCGAGGAGACCAAGCAGCGGGCCTACGACAAGCTCGACACCTTCCGGCCCAAGATCGGCTACCCGGAGAAGTTCCGCGACTACAGCAACCTGCGGGTCACCCCGGGCGACCTGATGGGCAACGTCGCCGCCTCCGCGGCGTACGAGACGGACCGCGAGCTGGCCAAGATCGGCTCGCCGGTCGACCGCGACGAGTGGTTCATGCTGCCGCAGACGGTCAACGCCTACTACAACCCCGGCACCAACGAGATCTGCTTCCCGGCGGGCATCCTGCAGAAGCCGTTCTTCAGCCCCGACGCCCACCCCGCGGAGAACTACGGCGGCATCGGCGCGGTCATCGGTCACGAGATCGGCCACGGCTTCGACGACCAGGGCGCGCAGTACGACGGCGCCGGCAACCTCAACGACTGGTGGACCGCTGACGACAAGGCCGCCTTCGAGGTGAAGTCGAAGGCCCTCATCGAGCAGTACGACGGCTTCGAGCCGCGCGCCCTGCCCGGCGAGAAGGTCAACGGTGCGCTGACCGTCGGCGAGAACATCGGAGACCTGGGCGGCCTGACCATCGGCCACAAGGCGTTCGTCATCGCCGAGGGCGGCGAGGCCTCGGTGGAGGACCGCCGGAAGGTGTTCCTCAACTGGGCCTACTGCTGGCGCACCAAGCGGCGCAAGGAGCAGGAGCAGCAGTACCTCACCATCGACCCGCACTCGCCGCCGGAGTTCCGCGCCAACATCGTGCGCAACCTCGACGAGTTCCACGAGGTCTTCGAGACCTCGACCGACGACGCCCTGTGGGTCGAGCCGGAGCAGCGCGTCCGCATCTGGTGAGCCAGGCGGCTCCCTCCGCCATGCGGGGGGAGCCGTGCTCGCGGCGCCAGGTCGCGAAGTCCCGCCCGGCGACGAACGACGTCGCGGCGCCGGCTCGAAGGTCACGAGATCGTGGACCTCGTCCTGATACGTCGCGCGTCTCAGCCGCGCGGGACGATGCCGTGGGACGACCTCCGCGTCTACGCTCGCTCCATGCGGACAGCGGAGATGATCGACGGCGGGATCCTGGTGGGCCACGACGGGTCGAAGGCCTCCAGCGAGGCGGTCGTGTGGGCGGCCGGGCACGCCGCCCGGCTCGGCATCTGCCTGCACGTGCTGCGTGCGTGGAGCCTGACGAACGCACCCCGTCCCGCGTCCATGGCGCCGGGCTACGTCCCGCCCTCGGAGGACTTCGAGCGGGCCGTGCTCGAGCAGCTCGGCCGCGACGTGGAGGCGCTGCACCTGCCCCAGGACTGCACCGTCGAGCTGCACGCGGCCCACGGCCAGTCCTCGGCCAAGCTCCTCGACGCCGCGAAGGGCGCCGAGATGCTGGTCGTCGGCCGGCGCGGTGCGGGCGGCTTCCGCGGGCTGCTGACGGGCTCGACCGCGGACCAGGTGGTGCGACACTCGCCGTGCCCGGTCGTCGTGGTGCCGATCAGCGACCACCACTCCTGACGTCGGCCCAGCGTCGCCGCTCGGCCTCGTCGACGAACAGGTCCGGTCGCCGGACGAGCTCGGCGTCCAGGCGACGCGCGAGCGGCTCGAGGTCGCTGACGTAGGCCTTGGACACGGGGAACACCAGGGACCGGCCCTGCGGGTCGTCGCCCCACAGGGTGATCGTGAGGAAGTAGGCCTCGCGCCGCACCCGGACCCGGGTCACCCGCGAGAACTCCAGCCGGTGGACCACCCGGTCGCCGTACGTGCGGGTCAGCGCCGCCTCGTCGACGAACACGCGGATGCGGAAAAGTCCCCGGGCGAGCAGGAGCGGTCCCAGCACGAAGAAGAGAGTCATGGTCACCACGACGGCCCACGCGCCGAGGCTCGTGGGCCCGTCATTCGCGGACCGGACGGCCCGGGCCGTGGGGACGGCGAGGACCACTGCCCCGGCCACCATCGCCCACGCCAGCGTGTTCCGTCGTCCCAGCCGGGTCCCGAGCTCGGTCGTCACGGCGCCCACCCTAGGGGCCGGTGGGGCCGGGGACGGAGTTGAATGGGCCGGTGATCAAGCCGGGGCACGACCAGGGTGCGTACGCCGTCCGCTGCGAGTGGGGCCCCGTGGGCGCGGCCCTGGTCCCGGCCGACATCGCGGTCGTCGTCGACGTGCTGTCGTTCACCACCACCGTGACGGTCGCGGTGGGGCGCGGGATCGCGGTCCTGCCCTACCGGTGGCGCGACGAGAGCGCCCGGGCGTACGCCGCGTCCCGCGACGCGCTGCTGGCGGTCGGTCGTCTCGAGGCCCGCGAGCAGGCCGGGCAGGTGAGCCTGTCGCCGGCGGCGATGGCCGCGGTCTCCGGGGTCGAGCGGATCGTGCTGCCCTCGCCCAACGGCTCGACCATCACCCGGGCCCTCGCGGGGACCGGCGCCCGCGTCGTCGCCGGGTCGCTGCGCAACGCCTCTGCGGTCGCCGCGTACCTCGCACCGCTGGTGCGCGACGGCGCGACCTGCGTCGTCGTACCGGCCGGGGAGCGGTGGCCGGACGGCACCCTGCGCCCCTGCGTGGAGGACCTCTGGGGCGCGGGCGCGATCCTGGCGGGCCTGCTCGAGCGGGGCGTGAGCGACCTCAGTCCCGAGGCGCGGGCGGCCGCGCACGCCCGTGCCGGGGCCCGGCTGCCCGGCGACCTCCACGACTGCGCCGGCGGGCGCGAGCTCGCGGCCGCGGGGTTCGGCGACGACGTCGTCGTGGCCGCCGAGCTCGACGCCAGCGACGTCGTACCCGTCCTGACCGGCGAGGCCTTCGTCGACGCGGGCTGAGCGCTGTCGGCACGCCCTGTTAGACATGGGGCCATGACCACCGCCACCGACGTCCGTGCCGAGGCCGAGCGCCACCTCCAGGCCTTGGTGGGTCGCGACGACGCGGTGCTGCGCGAGGACCAGTGGTCGGCCATCGAGGCCCTCGCGGTCGACCGGCGCCGGGCGCTCGTCGTGCAGCGCACCGGGTGGGGCAAGTCGGCGGTCTACTTCGTGGCGACCCTGCTGCTGCGCGCCCACGGGGCCGGGCCGACGGTGATCGTCTCCCCGCTGCTCGCCCTGATGCGCAACCAGATCGAGGCCGCCGAGCGCGCCGGCATCCGGGCGGTGACCATCAACTCCACCAACATCGAGCAGTGGCAGCCGATCAACGACGCGATCAACGCCGGGGAGGTCGACGTGCTGCTGGTGAGCCCCGAGCGGCTCAACAACCCCGGCTTCCGCGACGAGGTGCTGCCCCGGCTGGCGGCCACCTCGGGCCTGCTGGTGGTCGACGAGGCGCACTGCATCTCCGACTGGGGCCACGACTTCCGACCCGACTACCGCCGGATCCGCACCCTCCTCGGCGACCTGCCCGAGGGGATCCCCGTGCTCGCCACGACCGCCACGGCCAACGCCCGGGTGACCGCCGACGTCGCCGAGCAGCTCGGCGGGGGGCTCGACCCCGCTGCCGACGAGCGTTCCGGTGTCCTCGTGCTGCGCGGCTCCCTCGACCGCGAGTCCCTGCGCCTGGGGGTGCTGCGCCTGCGCACCGCCGAGCAACGCCTCGCCTGGCTGGCCGACCACCTCTCCGAGCAGCCCGGCTCGGGCATCGTCTACTGCCTCACCGTCGCCGCCACCCAGGAGGTCGCGGCCTACCTGCGCGAGCGCGGCCACGAGGTCGCCGCCTACTCCGGGCAGACCGACCCCACCGAGCGGCAGGCCCTGGAGGCCGACCTGGTCGCCGGGCGGGTCAAGGCGCTGATCGCCACCTCGGCACTGGGCATGGGCTTCGACGCCTCGCTCGGCTTCGTCATCAACCTCGGCGCCCCGCAGTCCCCGGTCGCCTACTACCAGCAGGTCGGCCGCGCCGGGCGTGGCACGTCCGAGGCGAGCGTGGTGCTGCTGCCGCAGCTCGAGGACCGCGACATCTGGGCCTACTTCGCCGGGCTCTCCTTCCCGCCCGAGCAGCTGGTCCGGCAGACCATCGACGTGCTCGCCCGCTCCGACCGGCCGCTGTCCACCGCCACCTTGGAGACGTACGTCGAGCTGGGTCGCAACCGGCTCGAGGCGATGCTCAAGGTGCTCGACGTCGACGGCGCCGTCCGCCGCGTCCAGGGCGGGTGGGAGGCGACGGGTCGCGAGTGGGTCTACGACGCCGAGCGCTACGACCGCGTCCGCGAGGCCCGCGAGCGCGAGCAGGCCGCGATGCTGGCCTACCTCGACAGCGACGAGTGCCGGATGCGCTACCTGCGCGAGCAGCTCGACGACCCCGAGGCCGTCGACTGCGGCCGCTGCGACAACTGCGGCGGTCTCTCGCTGGCCACCGCCGTGTCCGAGGAGGCGGTGGCGTCCGCCAGCGCCCGCCTGTCCCGCCCCGGTGTGGCGGTCGAGCCCCGCAAGATGTGGCCCACCGCCCTCGCCAACCTGGGGCTCGGAGGCCTCAAGGGCAAGATCGGTGCCGGAGCGGGCGAGGGCCGGGCGATCGCCCGGCTCACCGACCTCGGGCACGGGCAGGCCCTGCGCGAGCTCTTCGCCGAGGGCGTCCCCGACGGCGGAGTTCCGCCGTCGCTCGCCCAGGGGCTGATGACGGTGATGAAGGACTGGTCGGGCGAGTGGGCCGAGCGGCCGGTCGCGATCGTGCACGTCGAGTCCGCCACCCGCCCCCAGCTGGTCGCCGACCTCGCCGCCGGGCTCGCCCGGGTGATGCAGCTGCCCGTGGTCGGCACGTGGGCGATCGTCGACCCGTCGGTGGCCCCGGGGCGGGGTGCCACCAACTCCGCCCAGCGGGTCGCGGCGGTGACGCGGCGCTACGAGCTGCGCGCCGACGTCCCGGCCGGTCCCGTCCTGCTGGTCGACGACCTCGTGGTCACCGGCTGGACCCTCACGGTCGCCGCCGTCGCGCTCCGCGATGCCGGGGCCACCGCGGTGCTGCCCGTGGCGCTGGGCACCCAGGCCTGAGCCCATCGCCCGTCGCCGCGGGCCTGCGGACCGTCCCGCGCCCCGCCCGCGGAACGACGACGGCCCGCCCCCCGCGGAGGGGGACGGGCCATCGTCGGCCGTGGGACCGGGTCAGTGACCCATCATCGCCGCGGGGTCGACCGGAGCGACCTTGGTGCGCGGCAGGAACGCCGCCGGGATGAGGCAGCAGGCGACGAGGATCGTCGCCACCATGAACACGGTGGCGAACGCGTCGGCCATGTCTGCGGGCACCTGGGCCAGGACGGCGTCGAGCTGGTCGGGGCTGAGCCCGAACTTCTCGAGCACGGCCGCCACGGCGGCCTGGTCGTCACCCGCGGACTGCAGAGCACCCGCGACGGCGACCGACTCCTTGCCCTTGAGCTCGTTGGTGAGGATCACCGAGAACAGCGCCGTGCCCATGGAGGCCGCGACCTGCTGGGTGATGTTGAGCAGCGTCGAGCCGCGGGCGACGTTGTGCGCGGTGAGCGTCGCCAGCGCGGCGGTCATGATCGGCATCATCGTCCCGCCCATGCCGAGGCCCATCACGAAGAGCGCACCGAGGATGTAGGGGTAGGAGGTGTCCGCCTCGATCTGGGTGAACATCGCCATGCCGACGGTGATCACGGTGATGCCGGTGAGCACGATCTTGCCGGGCCCGATCCGGTCGGCCAGGATCCCGGCGATCGGCATCGTGATCATGGCGCCGATGCCCTGGGGGGCCAGCAGCAGCCCGGCGCCGAGGGCGTCCTCGCCGCGGACCTGGATGAAGTAGAGCGGGAACAGCAGCGACGCCCCGAAGAAGGCGATCGCGAAGAGCATCATCGCCAGCACCGCGACCGTCATGTTGCGGTTCTTGAACAGGCGCAGCTCGACCAGTGGGTGGAGGTTGCGCCGGTTGAGGGCCCACGGCACGAACGCGATGATCAGCAGGGCGCCCAGGACCATCGGGACCATGACCTCGGGGGTCAGGGCGGTGCCGTGCTCGGGGATGGAGCTCACGCCGTAGAGGAACGCCGCGAGGCCCGGGGACAGCAGCAGCATGCCCAGCCAGTCGAAGGTCTCCGACGGCTCGACCTCGTCCTTGGGCAGGACGATCCAGGCGTAGACGATGGCGGCGGCGCCGATCGGCAGGTTGATGAGGAAGATCCAGTGCCACGAGGCGCTGTCGATGAGCGCACCGCCGAGGATCGGGCCGAAGATCGGGCCGAGCAGCATGGGGATGCCGAGGACGGCCATCACCCGGCCGACGCGCTCCGGACCGGCGGCCCGGGTCAGGATCGTCATGCCCAGGGGCATCAGCATCCCGCCGCCGAGGCCCTGCAGGACGCGGAACAGCACCAGCATCTCGAGGCTGGTGGCGGTGGCGCACAGCACGGAGCCGGCGGTGAAGAGCAGCACCGCCAGCAGGTAGAGGCGCTTGGTGCCGAAGCGGTCGGCTGCCCAGCCGGTCAGCGGGATGACGCTGGCCAGGGCGAGGGTGTAGCCGGTCATCGTCCAGGCGACCTCGGCCGCGGTGGCGTCGAACTCGCGCTGGAAGGTCTCGAGGGCCACCGAGACGACGGTGATGTCGAGGATGGACATGATCGCGCCGAGGACGACGACGCCCGCGACGAGGAGGACGCTCTTGTCGAGCCTGTCGGAGTCGCCGCCCGCCGGGCTCTCGGCGGGATGCTGCTGGAGGTCTGTGGTCACCGGAGAATGGTGGCAGTTGCCACCGACAACCACCCACTACTTGAGAACGACTTCGGACGTGTGCTGCCTCACCCGTGCGGGCGGTCGACGTCCTCGATGCGGGCCAGGCTCGGGCCCCGTCGGGCCCGGATCGTCCGTGCGCCGGACTCCACGTCACGCATCACCCGCAGCACGTTGCGGCAGGTCAGGCGGGCCAGGTCGTCGGCGGACCAGCCCCGGTCGGCGAGCGCGGACAGCAGCCTCGGGTAGCCGGTGACGTCCTCGAGCCCGGTGGGCAGCACCTCCACGCCGTCGTAGTCGCCGCCGAGCCCGACGTGCTCGATGCCGGCCACCTCACGCACGTGCTCGCAGTGCGCGACCACGTCGGACAGGTCGGCGACCGGCTCCGGGTGGGCCGCGCGGTGGGCGGCGTACCAGGGCGAAAAGCGCGCCCCGTCGGCCTCGGCGATGCCCTCGGCGGCCGCCGCCTCGACGGCCGCGCGGTGCCAGTCCGCGCAGGCCTGGTTCACGAACTTGGGCACGAACGTCACCATGCAGACCCCGCCCTGGTCGCGCAGCGTCTCCAGCACGTCGTCCGGGGCGTTGCGCGGGCTGTCGGTCACCGCGCGCGCCGAGCTGTGGCTGAAGATCGCCGGGACCTCGGTGACCGCGAGGGCGTCGCGCATGGTGTCGGCGGAGACGTGGGAGAGGTCGACCATCATCCCGACCCGGTTCATCTCGCGCACGACCTCGCGCCCGAAGGGCGTCAGCCCGCCGGCCACGGGGCGGTCCGTGGCGGAGTCGGCCCACGGGGTGTTCGCGTTGTGGGTCAGCGTCAGGTAGCGCACCCCGAGGGCGTGCAGCGCGCGCAGCGTCCCGAGCGAGCAGTCGATCGAGTGCCCGCCCTCGGCGCCCAGGAGGGAGGCGATCCGCCCCGACGCCCAGGCCGCCTCGACCTCGTCCGCGGTGCGCGCCAGCACCAGCCGGTCGGCGTACCGCTCGGTGAGGGCGTACGCCGCGTCGACCTGCTCGAGCGTGGCGCTCACCGCGTGCCCGCCGCCCAGGCGGGTCGGGACGTAGACCGACCAGAACTGCGCGCCCACCCCGCCGGCGCGCAGCCGGGGGAGGTCGGTGTGCGTGGGCGTGCCGCCGGCGCCGACGTCGAGCCGGCCCCAGTCGTAGGCGGTCAGGTCCCGGGCGGTCCACAGCAGGTCGTTGTGGCCGTCGACCACCGGGTGGTCGACGAGCAGCGCGGCGACGTCCACGTCAGCCGATCAGCGTCTCGATGTGGTCGACGACCCGCGGGTCCTGCGGCTCCACGCGTGGGCCGAAGCGGGCGACGACGGCGCCGTCGGCGTCGAGGAGGAACTTCTCGAAGTTCCACTGGACGTCGCCGGCCTCGCCCTTCTCGTCGGGCGTCTCGACGAGCCGGCGGTAGACCTCGTGGCGGTCCTCGCCGTTGACCTCGACCTTCTCGCTCATCGGGAAGCTCACGCCGTACGTCGCCGAGCAGAACTCCGCGATCTCCTCCGAGCTGCCGGGCTCCTGGCCGCCGAACTGGTTGCACGGCAGCCCGACGACGGTGAAGCCGCGGTGGGCGTACTTCTCCTGCAGCTCCTCGAGCCCGGCGTACTGCGGCGTCAGGCCGCACTTGCTGGCGACGTTGACCAGCAGGGCTGGGCGGCCGCCCGTGAGGTCGCGGAGCGTGCCGGGGGTGCCGTCGAGGCGGGCGAGGGGGGAGTCGAGGATGTCCATGGGTACGACGCTAGCCGCTGCCGGCACGCACGGGTGTCGGGGCCGCGGGCTAGGTTGCGGGACGTGAGCTTCGTCCCGGTCAGCGGTCCCGCCACCTTCAGGGCGGGAGAGCAGCCCCGCGACGGGACGGTCGAGTTCACCGGTGGTCGGCGCACGGTCAGCCTCCCGATCCGCGGCGCGCTGCCGGTGCTGACCCGGGCGCACGCGCAGTCCGACGTGCACCCCAGCGTCGCCCTGCTCAGCGGCGCCGCCCTGCTGGGCATGCGCCTCGTGGCCGCCGGGCGCTTCGGCCCCGACGAGACCGGCACCCGCTGGCAGGTGGCCGGCCTCGACGCCACCGACGAGGACCGGATCGCCCAGCTCGCCCGCGCCCGGGCGCGCGAGGGGCTCGACGAGGGCACGGCCGAGGGCATCGTCCGTGCGGTCCTGGACGCGGTGGCCGACGCCATGCCCCGGGCCGCGCCCCTGGCGACCCGCCGCAGTCCCGCGCGGGACGCGGCGACAGCGGCCGCGCCGCGTCGTGTGGACCCCGACTTCACCCGCCGCCTCGAGGAGCGGGTCGCCCGCGCGAGGGCGCGGGGCAGCGACGACCGCCCCCAGCTGGTCAACCTCGCGCTCCGGGTCGAGGCCGACGAGGAGGAGCTGGTCGCGGGCGCCGTGCGCCTGGTCCTCCAGGTCGTGGCCGCCGACAACGCCGCGCACGTCGCGGACGCCGCCCTGCTGTGGACCGAGGGCGACGAGCCCGGCAGCAGCCACGGTTTCGGCGACCGGGCTCGCACGCACGCCTCCATCGCCCTGCGCGCGGCCGCGGAGGCCTGGCCGGTGCTCGACCGGCTGCTGGCGCTGCGGGTCCCCGACCAGATCACCCTGGACAGCGACGAGCTGCTGAGCCTGCTCGACGAGGGGGCGCTGGCCCTCGACGCGGTCGGGGTGCAGGTGCTGTGGCCGCGCTACCTCGATCGCGACGTGACCTCGCGCGTCGTGCTGTCCGGGCCCTCCGCCGGCCGCGACGAGCCCCTGCAGACCGGGCTGTTCGGGCCGGACGCGCTCTTCGGGTTCTCCTGGCAGCTGGCGCTGCACGGCGACGCGCTCAGCGACGAGGAGATGGACGCGCTGGCCACCGCCGCGACGCCGGTCATCAGGATCCGCGACCACTGGACGGTCGTCGACTCCGCGGTGCTCAAGCGGGCGCGCAAGCGGCTGATCAAGCGGGTCGCGCCGGCTGCCGCCCTCGCCGCCACGCTCACCGAGGTCGTGCAGGTCGAGGACGTCGAGCACCAGGCGGTCGTCGGTGCCTCGCTGCTCAGGGTCCGCGACCAGCTCCTGACCGCGGCCGTGCGGGACCCGATCGAGGTGCCGGCCGGGCTGGCGGCCACGCTGCGCGACTACCAGCGCCACGGGTTCACCTGGCTGGCCGAGCTGACCGGGCTCGGGCTCGGCGCCTGCCTGGCCGACGACATGGGCCTGGGCAAGACGGTGCAGGTCATCGCGCTGCACCTTCACCGGCACGAGGCGGGCTTCGACACCCTCGCTCCGCTCGCTGCTCAACCGACGCAACGTCGCGGGCCGACCCTCGTGGTGTGCCCGGCGTCGCTGCTCGGCAACTGGGAAGCCGAGATCCGGCGGTTCGCCCCCGGCGTACCCGTCCGTCGCCTGCACGGTGCGGGACGCACGCTGGAGGGGCTGGGTGCCGACGAGGTGCTCGGCGACCCGGGCTTCGTGCTGACGACCTACGGGACGATGCGCAACGACGCCGAGCAGCTGGCGGGCGTCGCGTGGGGGCTCGTGGTCGCCGACGAGGCGCAGCACGTCAAGAACGCCCGGTCCTCGACGGCCCGGGCGCTGCGGACGATCCCGAGCGCCGCGCGGGTCGCGCTGACCGGCACCCCCGTCGAGAACGACCTCACCGAGCTCTGGGCGATCCTCGACTGGGCGGTCCCGGGCCTGCTCGGCAGCCGCAACGCCTTCCGCAAGGTGTGGGCGGCCCCCATCGAGTCGGGCCTCGAGCCGACCAAGGCGCGCCAGTTCGCCGACCTGATCGGCCCGTTCCTGCTGCGCCGCCGCAAGTCGGACCCCGGGATCGCCCCCGAGCTGCCGGCCAAGACCGAGACCGACCACCTGATCGGGCTGACCCGCGAGCAGGTCGTCCTCTACGAGACCTACGTGCGCGACTGCATGCGGCGCATCGAGGAGGCCGACGAGGACACCCGCCGCGGGCTGGTGCTCACGCTGCTCACCGGGCTCAAGCAGATCTGCAACCACCCGGCCCACTTCCTCAAGCAGTCCGACCCCCGACCGGCCGGCCGCTCGGAGAAGCTCGACCTGCTCGACGAGCTGATCGGCACCGTGCTCGCCGAGGGCGGTGCCGCCCTGGTGTTCACCCAGTACGTCGCGATGGCGCGGCTGCTTGAGCGCCACCTGGCCCGGGCGGGGGTGCCGCACCAGTTCCTGCACGGCGGCACCCCCGTCCGGGAGCGGGAGGCGATGGTGGCGCGGTTCCAGGCCGGGTCCGCCGACGGCACGGCCGGTGCCGAGGGCGGGGTGCCGGTCTTCCTGCTGTCGCTCAAGGCCGGTGGCACGGGGCTCAACCTCACCCGGGCCGACCACGTCATCCACGTGGACCGGTGGTGGAACCCCGCCGTCGAGGAGCAGGCCACCGACCGCGCCTACCGGATCGGGCAGACCCGGCCCGTGCAGGTGCACCGCTTCATCACCCAGGGCACGATCGAGGAGAAGATCGCCGAGCTGCTCTCCCGCAAGCGCGCCCTCGCCGACACGGTGCTGGGCCGGGGGGAGGCCGGGCTCACCGAGCTGAGCAACGACGAGCTGCGCGACCTGGTGGAGCTGCGCGGGACGCGTCCGTGACCGGCCGCCACACGGTCACCCATCCCCGGATCCCCCCGCGGCGGGGCGGTGGAGGCGGCACGTGGTGGAGCAAGGCGTGGGGCCGGGCGGTGGAGGAGTCGGCCTTCGCGGTCGCCGAGCTGCGCCGGGGGCGGGCGCTGGCCCGCGCGGGGGAGGTCGGGGCCATCGCCGTCGACTCCGGCTCCGCGGTCGCCGCGGTGAGCGACCGCGACGACGCGTGGACCGTCACGATCAGCGTGCCGGTCCTCGACGAGCGCGACCGCGCCACGTTCGTCGAGCTCGTCGGGGCCGAGTCGGGACGGATCGCCGCGATGCTGGCCGGCCAGCTGCCCTACGCGCTGCTCGAGGCCTGCGAGGAGGCCGGCATCGAGCTGCTGCCGTACGGCGGGGAGCTCGGCTCCACCTGCACGTGCGACTCGTGGCTCGACCCGTGCCCGCACGCGCTGGCCGTGCTGACCCAGGTGGGTTGGCTGCTCCAGGCGGACCCGTTCGTGCTGCTCCAGCTCCGGGGCCTGTCGCGGGAGGCGGTGCTCGCCGGGCTGCACGCGCTCGCCGGCCGCGGGGGCGCCGACGACCTCGCGGTGGCGGAGGACGCCGCGCTGCGGGCCGCGCGGATCCTGACTGCGCTCGAGGCCGACCCGGAAGCCGACGTCGGGCGCTGGTGGTGAGGCCTGCGTCAGGCCCGGGTCAGGCCTCGATCAGGCCTTTGCCTCGGTGGTCGCGACCGGACGCATGCCGAGCTCCTCGTCGAGCCGTAGCAGGCCGGGGCCGTCGTCGTCGATCATGACGACCCGCCCGATGATCTCGCTGACCGTGGCCTCCTCCTCGATCTGCTCCTCGAGGAACCAGTTGAGCAGCGGCCTCGAGTCGAGGTCGCCCTCGGCCTCGGCGGTCCGGTAGAGGTTGCGGATCGACTCGGAGACCTTCTGCTCGTGCGCCAGCGCCGCCTGGAAGGCGTCGAGCACCGAGTCGACGGCGACGTCCGGGGCCGAGATGGCGCCGATGGCCGGGTGGTTGTCGCGGTCGGCGACGTGGTCGATGAACTTGTTGGCGTGGACGATCTCCTCGTCGGCCTGGTGGCGCAGCCATGCCGACATGCCCGGGAGGTCCCTCAGCTCCAGCTCGATGGCCAGCTGCCGGTAGACCAGGGAGGCCTGGAACTCCAGCGTGATCTGCGCGTTGAACGCGGACTCGAGCGTGTCACTGAGCTTCATGAAGCCCACCCTAACGGGGGGACAGCAGTGCCCCGAGGGCCATGTCGCGCAGCAGCTCGTGCATCTGGTCGTCGGGCAGGAGGCTGCTGTGCGGGGTGGAGTTGAGCAGCCCGAAGGCCACGTGCGCCATGGCCCGGGCGCGGTCGAGTCCGAGGCCCTCGTGCACGAGGCGCAGCTGCCCGGCCCAGACGTCGACGTAGGCCCGCTGAAGCGCGCGCACCTGCTCGCGGGCGTCGTCGGCGAGCGAGGACCAGTCCCGGTCCTGCACGACGATCAGCGCGCGGTGGGCCAGCGCGAACTCGACGTGCCACTCGACGAGGGCCGCCACGGCGTCGGTCGGGCCGGCCGCGGTGCCGGCTCGCTGCCGGCCCACCGCGAGCAGCTCCTCGCTGATGGAGACGAGCATCTCGGCGAGCACGGCGTCCTTGGACGGGAAGTGCTTGTAGAGCGCGGGGCCCGAGATGCCGCACGCCGCCCCGAGGTCGGCCACCGAGACGCCGTGGAACCCCCGCTGGGCGAACAGGTCCGCGGCGATGTCGAGGATCTGCTGCCGCCGCGGACTCACCGCGCAAGGTTAGCGCCCGCTAACCGGGGTGGGTGGCGTCGTCCACGGTGGTGCTGACCACGCGCGCAGCCATGGAGGGGATCCTCTGCCCCCTTCCCTGCGCGCCCGCGCGGCCTCGGAGGGATCCCCGGTGCCCTTGCCTGCGCACCCGCGCAGGGAAGCGAGGTCCGGCCACCCCCATTCACTGCGCACCCGCGCGGGTCGGTCCCTCTGGACAACCGGATGCCGCGTCGGTGGATCGGGGTAGGAGGCCCGCATGAGACCTCAGAACCTGAGCTACCACGTCGACGTGTACGCCGCCGTGGAGCGGATCGTCCTGCGGGCCGGCTGCGGCGCTGCCACCGTGCGAGCGGTCGCCACGGAGGGCGACCTGAGCCCCAGCACCGTCCGGTACTACTTCCGCAACCAGTCCCACCTGCTGGCCTGCGCGTTCTCCGCGGTCGACGACCACTTCAGGCACGAGCTGGGCTCGCACCCCTTCGCCCTGGGCAGGTTCGGCCGCGGCGAGCCACCCGGCATGGAGGACGCGGTCGTCGTCCTGGCCGTCCACGTGCCGACCCGGGGCGTCGCGCTCGAGAGACTCCGGCTGCTCCACGCCTACCGGGCGTGGGCGCGACACGACCCGGCCATGGCCGTCACCGTCGGGGGGTTCGACCAGCGACTGCTGGACCTGTGCCGTCGGGTGCTGCTGGGCCTGGGCCTGGCACCCGCGCGGGCCCCTCGGCAGGCCCGGATCCTGCGGGCGCTGCTCACCGGCCTGGCAGACGAGGTCGTCACGGTGGCGGAGCCGGAGGGTGAGTACCGGTTCGTCCCCCCGGACCGCCTGACCGATCGCGGGGTGCGCGCGATCCTCACCCGGCACCTCACTGCGGTACGGGCGCTCGCGGGGGTCGTGGAGCGCCCGGCGGGGCCGCCGGTCGACAGAGCAGGTTAACGATCGCTAACCTGAGCGCGTGACCGACGCCACCAGCTCCAGCACCCCGGCCCCACCGTCGATGCGCGACCTCGGCGACGCTCCGTCCATGCGCGACCTCGTCGCAGACCTGCGCGAGCGCCTGGCCGTGGTCCGGCAGGGGGGCAGCGAGGCGGCCCGGGCGAAGCACACCGGGCGCGGCAAGCTGCTGGTGCGCGACCGGGTGGACCGACTGCTGGACCCGGGGAGCCCGTTCCTGGAGCTGAGCCCGCTGGCGGCGTACGGGATGTACGGCCGCGACGCGGACGACCTCAACGCGGTGCCGAGCGCCAGCATCGTGACCGGCATCGGCCGCGTGAACGGCCGCGAGGTCGTGGTGATCGCCAACGACGCCACCGTCAAGGGCGGCACCTACTACCCGATGACGGTCAAGAAGCACCTGCGTGCGCAGACGGTGGCTGCGGACAACAACCTGCCCTGCATCGCGCTCGTCGACAGCGGCGGGGCGTTCCTGCCGATGCAGGACGACGTCTTCCCCGACCGCGAGCACTTCGGCCGGATCTTCTTCAACCAGGCCAACCTCAGCGCGCAGGGCGTCCCGCAGATCGCCGCCGTGATGGGCTCGTGCACCGCCGGCGGCGCCTACGTGCCGGCGATGTCGGACGAGACGGTGATCGTCAAGGAGCAGGGCACGATCTTCCTCGGCGGCCCGCCGCTGGTGAAGGCCGCGACCGGCGAGGTCGTGAGCGCGGAGGACCTCGGCGGTGGCGACGTCCACGCGCGGAAGTCCGGGGTCGTGGACCACCTCGCGGAGGACGACGCCCACGCGCTGGCCATCGTGCGCAGCATCGTCGACACGCTCCCGGCGACGTCCGGCTACCCGACCCCGGGGCGCCGGATCGAGCCCGGCCCGGTCGAGGAGCCGCACGAGTCGCCCGACTCGCTGTACGACGTCGTCCCCACCGACACCCGCACGCCGTACGACGTGCGCGACGTCATCCGCCGCATCGTCGACGGCAGCCGGATGCACGAGTTCAAGAAGCTGTACGGCGAGACCCTGGTGACCTGCTTCGCCAAGATCCACGGCTACGACGTCGGGATCGTCGCCAACAACGGCATCCTGTTCAGCGAGTCGGCGCTCAAGGGCGCGCACTTCATCGAGCTGTGCAACCAGCGCGGCATCCCGCTGGTCTTCCTGCAGAACATCACCGGCTTCATGGTCGGGCGGGAGTACGAGAACCGCGGCATCGCCCGCGACGGCGCCAAGCTGGTCACCGCGGTGGCGTGCAGCGTGGTCCCGAAGTTCACCGTCGTCATCGGTGGCTCGTTCGGCGCCGGCAACTACGGCATGTGCGGGCGGGCCTACGACCCGCGCTTCCTGTGGATGTGGCCCAACGCGCGGATCTCGGTGATGGGCGGCGAGCAGGCGGCCAGCGTCCTGGCGACCGTGCGCACCGACCTCGAGACCGACGAGCAGGTCGAGGCGTTCAAGGCGCCGATCCGCGACCAGTACGAGACCCAGGGCTCGCCGTACTACTCCACCGCCCGGCTGTGGGACGACGGTGTGATCGACCCCGCCGACACCCGCCGGGTGCTCGGCATGGGCCTGGCGGTGGCGGCCAACGCCCCGGTGCCGGACCCCTCCTACGGCATCTTCCGGATGTGAGCGCGCAGTGACGAGCGAGGAACGAGCGCGGCGCGTGGGCGCGCTCAGGTTGAGCAAGCCCGGCGACCGAGGCCACGAGGTCGCAACGGGCGCGTCGAAACCTACAGAAGGAACCGAGACCGTGGACGCACTGTTGGTCGCCAATCGCGGCGAGATCGCCCTGCGCGTGCTGCGCACCGCCCACGCGACGGGCCTGCGCACGGTCGCCGTCTTCACCGCCGCCGACCGCGACGCCGCCCACGTGCGCGAGGCCGACGAGGCCCTCGAGGTGCCGGGCTACCTCGACGTCGAGGCCATCGTCGCGGCCGCCCGGGACAGCGGCGCGGAGGCGATCCACCCCGGCTACGGCTTCCTCTCCGAGCGCGCCGCTTTCGCCCGCGAGATCGAGGGGACCGACGGGATCGTCCTGGTCGGTCCCGGCTCGGGCGTGATGGAGGCGATGGGCAAGAAGGACGCCGCCCGCGACATCGCGGTCGCCGCCGGCGTGCCCGTGGTGCCGTCGTACGACCTCGACGCCGACCCGGCCGGCTTCGCCTACCCCGTGCTCGTCAAGGCCGCCGCCGGCGGGGGCGGCAAGGGCATGCGCATCGTCCGCTCGAGCAGCGAGTACGACGCCGCGCTGGCCGCCGCGAGGCGTGAGGCGCTCAGCGCGTTCGGCGACGATACGATCCTCATCGAGAAGTACGTCGAGCACGGACGCCACATCGAGGTCCAGGTGCTCGCCGACCACCACGGCAACGTCGTGCACCTCTTCGAGCGCGACTGCTCGACGCAGCGCCGCCACCAGAAGGTGCTGGAGGAGGCCCCGGCCCCCACGATCACCCAGGCCCAGCGCGAGCTGGTCACCCGCAGCGCGGTGGCGCTGTGCCGCGAGGTCGGCTACACCAACGCCGGCACGGTCGAGTTCCTCCTCGACAGCGATTCGGGGGAGGTGTACTTCCTCGAGATGAACACCCGCCTCCAGGTCGAGCACCCGGTGACCGAGGCGGTCGTCCGGGTCCGCGGCGAGCGGATCGACCTCGTCGAGCAGCAGCTGCTCGTCGCCGCCGGTCGTCCGCTCGACTTCACCCAGGACGACGTCACCCTCGAGGGCCACGCCGTCGAGGCGCGGATCTACGCCGAGGACTCCTTCGGTGGGTTCCTGCCGCAGGCGGGCACCGCCGAGCTGGTCCGCTGGCCCGCCACCCCGTTCGGCGACCCGGCCGCGCCGGTGCGCGTCGACGCGGCGCTGGAGTCCGGCCAGGTCGTCACCTCCGGCTTCGACCCGATGCTCGGCAAGGTCATCGCGTGGGGTGCGGACCGCGAGGAGGCGCGCACGACGCTGGTCGACGCCCTCGACCGCACCGGCGTCCTCGGCCTCACCACCAACACCGGCTTCGTCCGCGCCCTGGCGGCCGGGACCGAGTTCCGCGAGGCCGCCATCGACACCGCGTGGCTGGACCACGCCGAGGTGGCGGCGCCCGATCCCGAGGTCGCGCTCGTGACCGCCGCCTGGGTCGACGCGGTGCTGCACAGCCCGCGCTTCAGCGACCGGCCCGGAGACCCGTTCGCGACCGACGGCTGGCGGGTCGCCGGCCCGCACGCCCGGACCCTGGTGGCGCTCGAGACCCCCGAGGGTCGACGCGAGCTGCGCGTCGACGTCCCCGGACACCGCGTCGACGACTACTTCGTGAGAGAGCACCGGCTCGCCGACCACACGGCCGTGCTCTCCCTCGACGGCAGCCGCGAGACGGCGTACGTCAACGCCACCGCGCACAAGGTCGAGGTGGCCCACCGCGGGCAGCGGCACTCCTTCGAGCGGCCCGACGCCTTCGCCGACCACGGTCCGGCCGTCGGCGACGGCACGCTGCTCGCCCCGATGCCCGGCACCGTCCTCGACGTCCACGTCACCGTCGGCCAGCAGGTGGACGAGGGTGAGACGCTGGGAGCCATGGAGGCGATGAAGATGGAGCTCGCGCTCAAGGCACCCTTCGCCGGCACGGTCACCGAGGTCCACGTCGCGGCCGGCCAGCAGGTGCCGCTCGGCGCGGTCCTCCTCGTCGTCGAGGCAGACTCCGCTGGTTGAGCAGGGAGCGCAGCGAGCGTGTCGAAACCGAGGAGACATCCAGTGAGCAACATGCCCGATCACGTCACCATCTACGAGGTCGGCCCCCGCGACGGCCTGCAGAACGAGCAGGGGATCGTCGCCACCGAGGACAAGGCCGAGTTCGTACGCCGCCTGGTCGCGGCCGGCCTGCCGGTCGTGGAGGCCACCAGCTTCGTCCACCCGACGTGGGTGCCGCAGCTGGCCGACGCCGCCGACCTGATGACCATGCTCGGCGAGGCGGGCCGCGTGCACCCCGTGCTGGTCCCCAACGAGCGCGGCCTCGACCGGGCCCTCGAGCTCGGCGTGCGACACATCGCGATCTTCGGCAGCGCCACCGAGACGTTCGCCCGCAAGAACCTCAACCGCAGCCTCGACGAGCAGTTCGCGATGTTCGAGCCGACCGTCACCCGGGCCCGCGACGCCGGCCTCGACGTCCGCGCCTACGTCTCCATGTGCTTCGGCGACCCGTGGGAGGGTGCGGTCCCGATCGAGCAGGTGGTGTCGGTCGGCAAGCGGCTCTTCGACCTCGGCGCCAGCGAGCTCAGCCTCGGCGACACCATCGGGGTCGGCACCGCCGGGCACGTCAAGGACCTCGTCCACGCCTTCGTCGACGCCGGGATGCGCACCGACCAGCTGGCCATGCACTTCCACGACACCTACGGCCAGGCGCTGGCCAACGCCTACTCCGCGCTCCAGGAGGGCATCACCACCTTCGACGCCAGCGCGGGCGGCCTCGGCGGCTGCCCCTACGCGAAGTCCGCCACCGGCAACCTCGCCACCGAGGACCTCGTGTGGATGCTCACCGGCCTCGGCATCGAGCACGGGGTCGACCTCGACGCGGTGGTGGCCACCAGCGTGTGGATGGCCGGGCGGCTCGGGCGCCCCAGTCCCAGCGCCGTCGTACGCGCGCTGGCCGGGAGCTGACGGTGCCCTCGCAGCGCGGCCGCGGGCGTCGGGCACAATTCCCCGCATGAGCCGCGTCGTCTACCTCCACATCGGCGCCCCCAAGACGGGGACGACCTACCTGCAGGACCGGCTGATGCTCAACCAGTCGTCCCTGTCGGACCACGGGGTGACGATCCCGACCAAGAACCGCTTCGTCGACGCGGACCTCTTCCACTTCCGTGCGGCGCTCGACCTGCTCGAGCAGGACTGGGGTGGAGCCCCCGGGCACGCGCACGGCGCGTGGGACGCGATGGTCAAGCGCGTACGCCGCGCCAGCGGCACCGTGGTCATCAGCCACGAGATCCTCGCCCCGGCCAAGCCGGACAAGATCGCCCGGGTCATGAACGACCTCGAGGGCAGCGAGATCCACGTCGTCTACTCCGCGCGCGACCTCGGCCGCCAGCTGCCGGCCGCGTGGCAGGAGAGCATCAAGCAGGGCCGCAAGTGGACCTTCAACCGGTTCCTCACCAAGGTCGAGCGCGGCCAGACCTGGTTCCGCAGCGCGATGGACCTGCCGGCCGTGCTCAGCAACTGGGGCGCCAAGCTGCCCCCCGAGCGGGTGCACGTCGTGACCGTGCCGCACGACCGCGGCCCGACCGGCAACGAGCTGTGGTTCCGCTTCTGTCGCGCCTTCGGCATCGACCCGACGTGGGCACCCCTCGACTCCGAGCGCGCCAACCGCAGCCTCGGCATCGCCGAGACCCAGCTGCTGCGGCGCCTCAACCGTCGCCTCGAGCTGCCGATGTGGCGCGATGCGACGTACGACGGCCTCATCCGCGAGCTGCTCGCCCAGGAGGTGCTGGTCAGCCGTGACTCGATCCCGGTCCGCCTGCCCCCCGAGCGCTTCGACCACGCCGAGGCGCAGGCCGATCTCTGGATCGACTGGATCAAGGGCAGCGGGGTCGACGTCATCGGCGACGTCGACGACCTGCGCCCGCGCCGACCCGCGCCGGACGCGCCGTGGCGCAATCCCGACCGGGTCAGCCCCAAGCTCCAGCTCGGCGCCGCCCTCGACGCCCTCACGGTGATGACCCGCGAGGCCGCCGAGCGCACCGACGCCGAGACCCCGGTCCGTCGCCTGCGTGACCAGGCCCGCCGGCTGCGCGAGCGGTGAGCCACGCCGCGGCCGCGCCGGTCGCCGGGAGCCCCGGGGCCGCACGTGCGTGGGGCTGGGTCGCCCACCTGCGCGACGGCGGTACGACGCCGTGGTCGGCCTGGACGGGCGAGGCGCCGGCCACCGGGCGGGTGCTGCCCGGTGCCCAGCAGCTCGAGCTGCTCCGCCGCCTCAACCTGGCCGGTGGGGTCGCCCCCGACGTCGCCCAGCGGGTGCTGACCGCCGCGGCACCCGGGCGCGGCAAGCCCGACCTGGCGCTGGTCGGCGTCCCCGGATCGGGCTACGGGCCCCGACCCGTCGACCCCGCCACCCTGCCCGCCGACGAGCTGGTCCGGGTCGCCACCAGCGTGCTCGCCGAGGACGTCGTCCGCCTCGGCCCGGCGCGCGCTGCTCGTGGCCTGCCGCGGCCCTGGGGACAGCACCACCGGGTGGCCGGCGACCCCGTCCTGGCGGTCGCCGCGCGCGAGGCGCTGGGTCCGCGGCGGCTCGGGCGGGGACCGATGGTCGTGGTCGGCGCACCCCTGGACCAGATGCTGGCCGACGTGTGGACCCGGCGTTGCTTCGAGCGCGGCTCCTTCGGCTGGCCGGAGTGGCTGCGGTTCTGGCAGCAGCGCGGCCAGCTGCCGCCCCGCATCGACCTGCCCGCCGTCGCCGAGCGCCACGCCGGCTCACCGGGCGGCGTGCGGGTCGTGCTCGACCCGACCGCGCTGCCGCACGCCCTCGGCGTACGACGCGTGCCCGCGCCGCGGCGTCCGGGCGCCGACGCCGCAGAGCTCGCCCGACGCATCGCCACCGTCGTCGGGGTGCTGGTCCCGACCGACGAGCGGGCGGCGCTGATGTCCCAGGCCCTGTGGCCGCGGATCCCGCGCACGACCATGCCGCAGGTCAGCGTCCCCGACGAGCACCGGGAGTGGGTGACGCGCGCCGCCGAGCGGATGACCGGTCGCCTCCAGCGGGCTGGCTACCCTGTCGTCGGCGATCCCGCCGCCGTCGCCCCGGTCCTGACCGGCGAGACGCCGGCGCCCGAGCGCCCCGACGCCGCAGTGCTGGAGCTGGCGGTGCGGATGCTGGTGGACGACGACTGGACGAAGGAGACGCGGTGACGACCACCCCGACCCCGTCGTCCGGGACCGATGCCCCCCGGCGACGCGTGCTCGTGCACGTCGGCACCCCCAAGACCGGCACGTCGTACCTCCAGGACGTGCTCTTCCGCAACCGCGAGGCGTTGCGCGGCCACGGCATCCTCTACCCCGCCGACCGCTTCGACGGCCACTTCCTCGCCGCGCTCGACCTGATGCGCCTCACCTGGGGCGGGCTGGAGACCGAGGCCGTCGGCGCCTGGGACCGGCTGGCCGAGCAGGTGCGTGCGTGGCCCGGCACCTCGATCATCAGCCACGAGATCCTCTCCACCGCCTCGCCCATGCAGATCGACCGGGCGATGACGTCGTTCGGCGAGGGCGCCGAGGTGCACCTGGTCCTCTCGGTGCGTGACCTGGTCCGGCAGGTGCCGGCCGAGTGGCAGGAGAACGTCAAGCATCGCAGCCTCGTCTCCTACGCCCACTTCCTGGAGATGATCCGCGACCCCGACCGCGACACCCGGATCGGCTCGTGGTTCTGGGGCGCGCAGGAGATCCCCGACATCCTCGACCGCTGGGGCGCGCTGCTGCCGCCCGAGCAGGTGCACGTCGTGACCGTGCCGCGTCCCGGCGCGGCGCCCGACGAGCTGTGGCGCCGCTTCAGCCGCACCTTCGGCCTGGACGGCCTCGACCTCGACCTGACGCCCGAGCGGGCCAACCCGTCCCTGGGTGTCCCCGAGACCGCGCTGCTGCGGTTGGTCAACAAGCGCGTCACGCCGGTCGTCGACCCGCCCGACTACCGACCGCTGGTGCGCGAGCTGCTCGCCCACCAGACCCTGTCGCGGCGCACCTCCAGCGCCCGCCTCGGCCTGCCGCCGGCCACCCACGCCTGGGTCCAGGACCTCTCACGCTCGTGGATCACGGAGGTGGAGCAGCGCGGGTACGACGTGGTGGGCGACCTCGCGGACCTGCTCGGCGCGCCCTCGGAGACCTTCGTCGACCCTGACACGGCGCCCGCCGACGAGCTGCTGCCCGCCGCGCTCGACGCCATCACGGCGCTGCTGGTCGAGGGCTCGCGCCTGCGTGAGTCCGAGGCCAACCTGGTGCGCGAGCTCGAGGAGGCCCGCCACGAGCTGCACCTCGCCCGGCGCAGCCCCGCCGAGCGGACGGTGCAGGCACTCGAGGCCCGGCCGTCCGGGCGCCGGGCGATGGGTGTCTACCGCCGCGTCCGCGGCCGGCAGCACTGACCCGACGGGTCGGGCAGGGACCTCAGGGCCGCCGCGTGCGCGGCAGCAATTCGCGGTCGGCGTACCGGCCGATGCGCCAGGTGTAGTAGCCGTCGGCGCTCGCCCCGACCACGCCACCCACGACCGGGACGCGGCGGCCGACGGTGGTGGCGAGGCGCTTGCCGGCCATCCGGGCCAGGATGTCGGAGGCGACCACCCCGGCGATGGCGACGTCGAGGTTGACGTCGTGGGCGGGCGCGGTCGCCAGCGCCATCGGGGGCGCCGGGAGCTTGCCCTTGGCCACCAGGGTCTCGACGGCCTCCTCGCCCAGCAGGGTCATCAGGATCGCGTTGCGGACGCGCGGGTCGTCGAGGTCGTGGCCGCGCAGGTGGGCGATGCCGGCGATCATCCGGCACTGGAGCAACGTGAGGCCGGCGATGTTGGCCGGGATGGCGACCGCCGCGGTGACCAGCCCGCCGACGTTGGTGAGGAACCCCTGCGCGCCGGCCAGGCGGACGTGGTTCTCGATGACCTCGTGCACGGCTCGCTCGACGTGGCCGCGCTGCTCGGCGAGCTGCTTGTCGGCGGCCTTGGCGGCGGGCGGCAGCGGGCCGACCCCCTCGATGGCGCGGTGGAGGGACTCGCGCACGAACGAGGTGGTCAGCCCGGGCGCGAGCTCGGAGATCTTGGGGGCGAGGTGCCGGCCGACGGATCCCTTCATGCTCATACGGGCAGCCTACGGGCGGCCACCACCTCCCGACGGGCGGCGGAGCAGTGCCACACCGCGAAGTGCGCACCGGCGTCAGCCACGGCTAGCCGGGGGACGCCCGCTCCAGAACAGGTGCGCAGAGATCCGGAGGGGACTCGGGCCGGTTCCCTGCGCGGGTGCGCACGGAGGAGGGCTGGGCTGAGCCGCTTCCCTGCGCGGGTGCGCAGGGAAGCGACGTGCTCCTCCGTCCAGGACTACGCAGGTGCGCAGGGAAGGAAGGCGGTCCCCCCTCCAGTGCCGCGCACGTGCGCGGCGAAGCGCCCGCCGCCGGTCGCAGGCCTCAGCGACGCCGCTCGCAGGAGACGGCCCGCTCGACGGACACGCAGGTGTCGCGACCGCTGCTCCCGTTGGCCCGGTCGCGCCCCCGGCCGCCGTCGAGCAGGTCGCGGCCGCCGGTGCCGTAGAAGACGTCGTCGCCACCCCGGCCGTACGCCGTCAGCGACCGGCCGCCGAGCACCCGGAGGCTCTCGTCGGCCCGGGTGCCGACGAAGGTCCAGTGCGGGTGGCCGCCGCTGACGTCGAGGCGCTCGACCTCGAAGTACCCGAGCCGGGTGGTGGAGCCGGTGAAGGTGATCCGGTTCCGCGGCCGGTCCACGCGCACCTTCTCGCCCGTGCCGAAGGCCCTGCTGAGCTGGAGGTCGAGCGAGTCGCGGCCGCCGTCGCCGTCGATCTCGGTGCGGAAGCCCGGCTGGAGGACGTAGTCGATCTGGTCCTTGCCCGCGCCGGCCGAGACGTCCACGGGACCCTCGGCGTAGACGCGGTCCTTGCCCGGACCGCCCCGCAGCGAGCCCGCGGTGACCGGGGAGGTGGTGAGGAAGTCGTTCCCGGCGTCACCGGAGAGCTGGTCCGTGCCACCGCTCGAGACCAGGCCGTCCGTCCCGGGGCCGCCGTCGGCGACGTCGTCCCCGCCGTCGAGCGCCGGGAGCGAGGTGGTCGTGTCGGCGCCGCCGTCCACGACGAGGTGGTCGTCGCCCCCGCGGCCGTCCACCACGTCGTCCCCGTCACCGGCCTGGATCAGGTCACGGTACGGCGACCCGGTGATGCGGTCGCCGAAGGCGCTGCCCACCACCCCGGCCGGTCCCTCGACCACGATCGTGTCGGTGCCCTCGCCCGTGGCCGTGCCCGCGGTGAGGTCCACGGTCACGGGAGCGGTCGCGTCGGCGTACACGACCCGGTCGAGGTAGCCGAAGTCGACCCGGTGGATGTGGAGCGCGGCCGGGTCGGCGCCCAGGTCGACGTGGTCGTTGCCCGGGCCGGGGCTCACCAGGTCACCCCGGTAGCCGTCGTCGATGGAGTACTCCATGTCGAGTCCGCCGAAGAGCCGGTCGTCCCCCTCGCCACCGGCGAGGGTGTCGGGACCGCCGAGGCCGCAGATGACGTCGTTGCCCCCTGCGCCGTCGATGGTGTCGCGCCCGGGGGTGCCGACGATCACGTCGTTGCCGGGGGTGCCGACGACCGGCGCGGTGTCGTAGGCCGTGGCCGGCACCTCGATGGTCGCCGCGCGACCGTCGCACGTGGCGGCCGCGTGCGCGGGGACGCCGGTGAGGGCCGCGAGGGCCAGGGCGACGCCGAGCGTGGGGGCGAGCAGGGTGGTGGTCCGCATGTGTCCTCCGAGAAAGTGGGACGAGAGTGGTGTGCTGGATCAGGTGCGGGTGAGATGCCCGCGGGCCGCGCGAAGTTGCCGGCACGTTGGCTACCGTGCCCAGCGTGCCCCCCGTCCACCCCCCCGACACCCCGTGGGTCTTCCCCGAGCCCGAGCTGTGGGACCCGGAGGACGACCTGGTCGCGGTCGGCGCCGACCTCGAGCCCGGGACCCTGCTCCGCGCCTATGCGTGCGGCCTGTTCCCGATGCCGATCGGCCCGCCGCAGGACCCGATGGGTTGGTTCTCCCCGGTACGCCGGGGGGTGCTGCCGCTCGACGGGCTCAAGGTCTCGCGGTCGCTGCGGCGCTCGGCCCAGCACTTCGAGATCCGGGTGGACACGGCCTTCGAGGAGGTCATCGACGCGTGCGGGGACCGGCGCCGACCTGACGGCTGGATCACCCGCGACGTGCGGACGGCGTACCTCGAGCTGCACGAGCTCGGCTGGGTGCACTCCGTCGAGGCCTGGTGCGACGGGCGGCTGGCCGGCGGCCTGTACGGCGTGGCGATCGGCGGTCTCTTCGCCGGGGAGTCGATGTTCCACCGCGAGCGCGACGCCTCCAAGGTGGCGCTGATGGGCCTGGTCGACCTGCTCACCGACGAGCACGTCGCGGACCGGGTGCTCGACGTGCAGTGGCAGACCCCGCACCTGGCGAGCCTCGGCGTGGTCGAACGCTCCCGGCACGCCTATCTCGGCGACCTCCCCGTGGCGCTGCACCTGCCGCTGCCGGTCGCCTTCGACCCTCCCGTGACAGGTGTGGATCTCCGACGGTAGGGCAGGGTGGTGGGTGACAGGCGCCCGGCGCCGCACCCATCCGTCAGGAGAGATCCATGAAGCCTGCCCTGCTCGTCGCCTCGCTCGTCCTCGTGGGCGGCTCGGCCGTCGCCTGCGGTGGGGGAGGTGCCAGTGGTGCCCCGACCGACGCCAGCGAGAAGGACTTCTGCGAGGGCTACCAGAGCCTGTTCTCCGACATGTCGGGCATGACCGAGGCCAGCGACAAGGAGATCATCACCAAGATCAAGGACTGGGGGACCGCGATGCAGGACACGGGCACCCCCGAGGACATCTCCGACGACGCGCGCGCCGGGTTCGAGACGACGATGTCGCTGATCGACGACCTCGACGAGGACGCCAAGCAGGCGGACTTCGAGAAGCTGGACGACGACCTCACCAAGGACGAGACCGCGCAGGTCGACGCGTTCGACACCTACACCACCGACACCTGCGGGTCGGTCATGGACAACATGGAGCCCCCGGAGCTCCCGTCCTCCGAGACCCCCGCGCCCGAGGAGTCCCCGACGCAGTGACGCCGTCCGCGGCCGGGACGAGGTGGGAATCCGCGAAGATCCCGGTCACGGATGTCGCATCCGGCGAGGCTCGTTCGTGGAACTCTCGAGGTGGGCCACCGGGCCCGCGGACAGATGAGGAGCAGACATGACCCAGTACGCGATCTACTTCAACCAGCAGTGGGTCGGCGACCACTCCGAGGAGTGGTTCGGCAGCCGCGGGCCGCTCGCGAGGGCCGTCGTCGACGAGATCAGGGCTGCCGGCCACTACGTCTTCGCCGGCGGGCTCGAGGAGGAGATCAACGACGCGTTCAGCGCGGATGCCACGAGCGGGTCGGTGGTCGTCACCGACGGTCCCTACGCGGAGACCAAGGAGTACCTCGGCGGGATCACCATCGTCGAGGTGCCTGACGTGGAGACCGCCCGGATGTGGGCCGGCAGGATCGCGGAGGCGTGCGGCTGGCCCCAGGAGGTGCGCGTCGTCAAGTAGGTGCCCGCCGGGGGAGCGGGGCTACTTGAGCAGGCGGCTCATCCGGCGGTCGGCGAGCGGCTTGCCGCCGGTCTGGCAGGTCGGGCAGTACTGGAGGCTCGAGTCGGCGAAGCTCACCTCGCGCACCACGTCGCCGCAGACCGGGCACGCCTGTCCGGTGCGGCCGTGGACGGCGAGGTTGCTCTTCTTCTCGCCCTTGAGCTCGCTGGCGGCCAGGCCGCGTGATCGCTCGACGGCCGACCCGATGACGGTGCGGATGGCGTCGTACAACGTCTGGACCTCGGCCTCGTCGAGCGAGCTGGCCGGCTTGTACGGCGACATCCGCGCCGCGTGCAGGAGCTCGTCGGAGTAGGCGTTGCCGATGCCGGCGATGGTGCCCTGGTGGCGCAGCACGCCCTTGATCTGCTTGCGGCCCTCGTGCTGGAGGATCCCGGCCAGCACGTCGATCGTGAACGACTCGTCGAGCGGGTCCGGGCCGAGCCGGGCGATCCCCTCGACCTGCTGCGGGTCCCGGACGACGTAGATGGCCAGGCTCTTCTTGGTGCCGGCCTCGGTGATGTCGAGCCCCGGGTCGGTCTCGCGGTCCGGGTCGTCGATGACCACCCGGGCGGCGAGCGGGTTCTTGCTGTTGGGCCGGGCCGGCAGTGCCGGCACCTCGTCGCGCCAGCGGATCCACCCGGCGCGGGCCAGGTGGACGATGAGGTGGGTGCCGCTGGCGGTGATGTCGAGGAACTTGCCGTGCCGGGTGACGTCCTCGACCAGGGTGCCGTGCAGGGACTGCAGCGGGGGGTCGAAGGTCTTCAGGGCGCTGAACGCCGCCAGGTCGATGCGGGCGATGGCGCGGTCGACGAGCCGGCCCCGGAGGTCCTGGGCCAGCGCTTCCACCTCGGGCAGCTCGGGCATGGCGCGAGTCTAGGCCGCGTGACACGCCCTTGTGGGCTGGGTCACAATGGACCATGGCCAGGCCACGACCGCTGCCCCGCACCGGGGGCGTCTTCCTCGACCCACGGGGCGAGGACCGGTCGCTGCGCGTCTCGTGGCACCCCGAGGCCGACGTGGTCGTGCTGTCGCTGTGGCGCGACAACCTGTGCGCCGGGACGTTCCGCCTCGCCGTCGACGAGGTCCCGGACCTCATCGAGATGCTCCGCACCGGGCTCACCGAGGCGTACGCCGTCGCCCGCGACCGTGCCGAGCGGGGTGGCGCCCTCCCCGACGGCGGGCAGCAGGCGGGCTGAGCCTGCCCGTCCGCAGCGACTCGATCGGCGTGTCTCGCGAGATCTAAGGATTCGGCTAGAGAGCCCGATACCGTCACATCGTGGACCCGATCCGTAACCCCTACGCCCCCGGCGCCGGGCAGCGCCCTCCCGAGCTCGCCGGCCGCGACGAGCAGCTCGCCGCCTTCGACGTGGTCCTCGAGCGCGTGGCTCGCGGGCGACCGGAGCGCAGCCTCGTCCTGACCGGGCTGCGTGGGGTCGGCAAGACCGTGCTCCTCAACGCGCTGCGCGGCGCCGCCGTACGCCGCCAGTGGGGGACCGGCAAGCTGGAGGCGCGCCCCGACCAGGGGCTGCGGCGGCCGCTGAGCGGGGCGCTGCACCAAGCGGTCCGCGAGCTCGGCCACCGCGACGCCGACAGCGTGGACCACGTGCTCGGCGTCATCAAGGCCTTCGCCCAGCGCGACGCGGGTCCGGCGGCCAAGATGAGGGACCAGTGGAGCCCGGGCATCGACGTGCCCGCAGTCCGCGGCCGGGCCGACTCCGGCGACATCGAGATCGACCTCGTCGAGCTCTTCACCGACCTCGGCGGGCTCGCGGCCGACAAGGGCAAGGGCATCGCGATCTTCATCGACGAGATGCAGGACCTCGGGCCCGACGACGTCTCCGCGCTGTGCGCGGCCTGCCACGAGATCAGCCAGTCGGGGCTGCCGGTGATCGTCGTCGGCGCCGGCCTGCCGCACCTGCCGGCCGTGCTGTCGGCCAGCAAGTCCTACTCCGAGCGACTCTTCCGCTACCAGCGCATCGACCGGCTCACCCGGGAGGCCGCCGACCTGGCGCTCACCGCCCCGGCCGAGGACGAGGACGCGTTCTACGAGGCCGCCGCGCTGGAGGCGATGTACGCCGCGACCGGCGGCTACCCCTACTTCATCCAGGCCTACGGCAAGGCGGTCTGGGACCGGGCGCCGCGCTCGCCGATCACCGCCGCCGACGTGGCCGTGGCCGCCCCCGAGGCCGACGCGGAGCTCGCGGTCGGGTTCTTCGGCAGCCGCTACGAGCGGGCGACGCCGGGGGAGCGCGACTACCTGCGCGCGATGGCCGACGTGGCGGGCACCGAGGTCGACGCCCCCGACGCGGTCCCCACCGCCGACGTGGCCGCGGCCCTGGGCAAGAAGCCGCAGTCACTCAGCCCGGCGCGGGACTCGTTGCTCAAGAAGGGGCTCATCTACTCCGGTGAGCGCGGTCGGATCGCCTTCACGGTGCCGCACTTCGGGCGCTACCTGCGCGAGCACACCAACTAGTCAGCGCGCCCAGGCCGGGAGGCGGTGCACGACGGCGTACGTCCCGACGCTGACCGCCGCCGAGAGGAACGCTCCCCACGCGATGTCGATGGGCACCAGCGCCGCCGGCCACCCCTCGAGGATGGCGAGGTTGGTGAGCTCGTAGACCCCGTAGACGACGAAGCCGAAGAAGGCGCCCACGCCAACCGCGCGCCGCCACGAGCCGGCGGCGACGGCCGGGTGGATGACGAAGTGGACGAGCCCGGCCAGCAGGACGAGGTAGACCAGGACGGCGCCGACGAGGTTCGGTGACCCGGCCTTCAGGTCGCCGAGCTGCTCGTCGTACAGGCCCGTGGCGATGGTGCTCAGCCACAGCACGTCGACCACGCTGAAGACGACCGCGGCGACGAGGAACTGGGTGAGCCAGGCGGTGAGACGCATCGGCCCAGTATGACCGTCCACTGCGGACCGATCCTGTCCGCCATGCGCGGGAGGGTGGACCCATCGACCACCGACGAGGGAGACCCACCATGCTCGAGCCGACCACCCACTCCGAGTCCAGCGCCCTGGCCGCCTTCCTGCGCGAGCAGGTCGTCGCCGCCCGCACTGCCGCGCACGGCCTGACCGACGCGGAGGCGCGCCTGACCCCCACCCGCTCGTCGTTGAGCGTCGGCGGGATCCTCAAGCACCTCACCACCGCCTGGGTCACGTGGGAGCGCCGGGAGGCGCAGAACCGCGGCGAGAGGGGCTGGGAGCTCACCGAGGCCGACTACGGGACCTTCTACGGCAGCTTCGCGCTCACCGCCGACGAGACCCTCGAGCAGGTCCTCGAGGGGTACGACGCCGCGACCGGTGCGCTGCTGGCCGCCGTGGAGTCGATGGACCCCGGCGCCGAGGTCCTGGAGGCGCCGGCGCCGTGGTTCGGCCGCCTGGAGCCGAGCCGGGTCACCCGGCGCTTCCTCGCGCTGCACCTGATCGAGGAGTTCGCCCGGCACGCCGGGCACGCCGACATCGTCCGCGAGCAGCTCGACGGCGCCCAGGCCGGCCAGCTCACCATGGCCGTGGAGGGCATCGAGGGCAACGACTTCATGCAGCCGTGGCGCCGGGAGCCGGTCGAAGCCTGAGGGGGCCGGGTGGTCCCGAACCCGGGGTAGTCCGTGACGAAGGGACCCCGGAATCTCGGTTCCAGGGTTCCGATCGTCACGGACCACCCGCGTCGGGGCTCAGCGCTCGCGCGGGATGGCCGCGCGCGTCACCCAGTAGTCGGTCTCCGGGGTGGGAGGCGTGGAGAAGCGGGCGTTGGGCAGGTAGAGCCAGCGGCCGAAGGCGGCCACGGTCGTGGGGATGTCGACCGCGGCGTCGAAGTCGGTGCCGGCGATGGTGTCCACCAGCTCGCCCGAGCGTCCGTCGCGGGCCAGGTGCAGCACGGCCACCTGGTTGAGGAAGTTCTGCACGACGTAGAGCGTGCGCCCGCGCAGCAGCATCCCGTCGCCGTTCGCCACCGACGCACCGCCGAGGTCGACCCGTCGTGCGTCGCCCGAATCCGGGTCCACGCGGTAGAGCGTGCCGGCGTTGACGACCAGGAGGGCCGACCCGTCGGGGGTCTCGGTGAGCCCGTTGGCTCCGTTGACGCCGGCCGCCGGCTGGACCCACTCGCCGCCGAGCTGGATCGTCACGACGTCCTCGGGAGCGGGCAGCGCGCCGCCGGGTCCGATCGGCAGGCCGAAGAGCCGGGCGCTGCGCGAGTCGGTGAACCACACGGTGTCGTCCGTGACGAGCGAGTCGTTGATGAAGCGGTCGGCCCCCGTCGAGAGCTGGTAGCGGGCCAGCACCTCGCCCGTCCGGGTGTCGACGACGCGGGCGTCGCCCGCCGTGCCGCCGGACACGAAGAGCCGCCCCCGCTGGTCGACCTTGAGGCCCACGGAGGGGTTGCCGGGGCCGGGGCCCTGGCTGATCGTCCCACCCGCGCCGGTCCGCAGGTCGACCTCGTAGATGTCGCCGTCGGTCCGGGAGCCGAACCACGCGGTGGCTCCACGACCGATGGTGATGCCCTCGGGCTGGAACCCGTCCGGGAGCTCGATGCGGGGCGGGAACACGGTGTCCGGGGGTGCGGCCGCTGTGCCGGGGGACGGGGCCAGGGTGGCGGCGAGCCCGGTGGCGAGGAGTCCGGAGAGGGCAACGGCGAGCGTGGTCCTGCGGGTGCCGCTGGGGCGTCGGGTGCTGGTCATCGCGCTACCTGTCGTCGGGCGCCGGCCGTTCTCGCCGACGCGAGGGATGGTGCCGCCACGGTACGTCGAGTAGCCACATTAAATCTTGATTGGTTTACTACGGTTTGCCTTGCCCCCGCTGCCCAGGAGCCCCCATGACCCTCGCCGCCCCCGCACCGGCGTCCCCCGACGAGACAGGTGTCGCGACGCCCGACCCGGCCCAGGCCCGCAAGGTCGCCGTCGCCTCGGCCGTCGGCGCCACCATCGAGTGGTACGACTTCTTCCTCTACGGCACCGCCGCCGGGCTCGTCTTCGACAAGCTCTTCTTCTCGGGGCTCGACGGACCGGCCGCCCAGTTCGCCGCCTTCGGCACCTTCGCCGTCGGCTTCGTGGCGCGCCCGGTCGGGGGACTGATCTTCGGTCACTTCGGTGACCGGGTCGGCCGCAAGAAGATGCTCATCTGGACGCTGGTGATCATGGGCGCCGGCACGGCCGCCATCGGCCTGCTGCCGTCGTACGACTCGATCGGCGTCTGGGCGCCGGTCCTGCTCGTCGTGCTGCGGATCCTCCAGGGCATCGGCGTCGGCGGCGAGTACGGCGGGGCCGTGCTGCTGGCCGTCGAGTTCGCCCCCGCCGAGCGGCGCGGCTTCTTCGGCAGCTTCGCCCACTTCGGCGTCCCGGGCGGGCTCTTCCTGGCCAGCGGCGCCTTCGCGATCGCCAGCCAGCTGCCCGACGAGGAGTTCCTGGCCTGGGGCTGGCGCGCGTGCTTCCTGGTGAGCGTCGTGCTGCTCGCCATCGGGGCGTGGATCCGCCTCTCGGTGATGGAGACGCCGGCCTTCCAGGTGGTGGCGGAGGAGAAGGAGATCTCCTCGATGCCCGTCACCGAGCTCTTCCGTCGCCAGCCCCGGCGGCTGCTGCTGGGCATGGGCACGCGCTACATCGAGGGCTTCACGTTCAACTTCTTCTCGGTCTACCTGCTCGCCTACGCCGTCACGACCGTCGGCGTGCCCCGCTCGACGGTCCTCAACGCGATCATCGTCGGCGCGCTGCTCGGCGTGCTGCTGGTCCTGTGCTCCGGCCACCTCAGCGACCGGGTCGGGCGCAAGCCCGTCTACCGGGTCGGCGCGACCCTCGCGCTGCTCTTCGCCTTCCCCGCCGCGTGGCTGGTCCAGCAGGGCTCGACGCCGGCGATCGCCGTGGTCTTCATCGGCGGGCTCGGTGTCCTGTACGGCGTGATCTACGGGCCGCTGGCGGCCTTCTGGTCCGAGCTCTTCGACACCCGCTACCGCTACTCGGCGCTGTCGACGCTCTACCAGGTGTCGGGGATCCTGGCCTCCGGCCTCACCCCCCTCATCGCCGCATGGCTGGTCACGGTCGGCGACGGCACCCTGTGGTGGGTCGCCGGCTACAACGCCTTGGTGGCGCTCATCTCGCTCACCTGCGCGGCCTTCCTCCCCGAGACACGCGGGCGTGACCTGCAGGTGGACGAGGCGCCGGCCCCCGGGAGCTCTACGCTCGTCGCATGAGGCCGCAGGTCGTCGCCCACCGGGGAGCCAGCCACGACACCGCCGAGCACACGCTGCGCGCCTACACCCGCGCCATCGAGCTGGGTGCCGAGGCGCTCGAGTGCGACGTGCGCCTGACCGCCGACGGGCACCTGGTCTGCGTCCACGACCGGGACCTGCGGCGTACGGCGTCCTCGCGCGGCCTGGTCTCCACGATGAACCTCGCCGAGCTCGACGAGCTGGACTTCGCGCGGTGGAAGAACCCGTGGTCCGACATGGACGACGAGGCGCCCGACACCGACCCCTCGGACGGCAAGGTGCTCACCCTGCGCACGCTGCTCGAGACGGTGGCCGCCGCGGACCGCCGGGTGGAGCTGGCGATCGAGACCAAGCACCCCACGCGCTACGGCGGACTCGTCGAGAAGCGGGTCGTCGAGCTGCTGGCCGACTTCGGCTGGGACCGCGCGGGCAGCCCGGTGCGGGTGATGAGCTTCTCCTTCACCGCGCTGCAGCGCCTCAAGCGGCTGGCTCCCGGGGTGGACGTGGTCATGCTCGTCGAGAAGGCCCACCACTGGCCGATGCTGCGCCGGGTGGTCGGCGACGACTGGATCATCGGGCCCGGGATCGAGGAGCTGCGCGAGCACCCGGGCCTGGGGCGCTCGCTGCGCCGCTCCGGTCGCCAGGTCCACGTGTGGACCGTCAACACCGCCGCCGACCTCCAGCTCTGCCTCGACCTCGGGGCCGCGGCCGTGATCACCGACCGGCCGGCGGACGTGCTCGAGCTCCTCGACGAGGGCGACGTCGGAGGCGTTGGATAGCCTCGCCCCCATGGCGAAGAAGTCCCGTACCAAGGCCCGTGACACCGCTGCTCCCGCCGAGGGCGAGGTCGGCCCGCGCCAGCCCTGCCCCTGCGGCTCGGGCAAGCGCTACAAGGCGTGCCACGGTGCCGCCGGCGGCGCCACCCCCGCGTTCGTGAGCCGGCCCTTCGAGGGCATGCCCGGCGAGTGCGACGTGATCGCGCTGCGCGAGCTGGTCCCCGCCGCGACCGTCCCGCTCGACGTGAAGGGCACCGACCGCGAGGTCCGCCTCTGCACCCTGCTGCCGATGGCCGCGCCCGCGATGGTCCGCGACTCCGGCGCCATCTGGCTCGGCCTGCAGGTGGCCCACCAGTACGGCGACCCCGCCCGCGACCTCGGTGCCGTCCTGGAGAAGGCGCTGGCCACCGAGGAGCCCGGCATCATCGGCCTCACCGAGGCCCCGGGCGAGGGCCCGCGCCTCCAGGACCTGATCAGCAACACCGCGCTCGACATCACCGTGCACGACGGCTTCGGCTACTGGATCGACGACGTCGAGGAGCGCGACGCCTCCATGGAGGCCGCCCTCGAGCAGGCCGACAGCGCCGCGAACCCCACCACCCGGCTCGCGGGCGTCGAGGCGGCGTACTGGACCAACGTCGGCACCAAGGAGCACCTGCGCTGGGTGATGCCGCACCCCGAGGACCCGCTCCTCGACGCGCTGGCCCGCCTGCACGCCGCCGGCAAGGACACCGTCGGCGAGGGATCGCGCTTCGTCGGCATGTTCCGCGCCCACGGCCTGCTCGCTCCGGTCTGGGACCTGCCCGTCGGCACCGGCGCCGAGGTCCTCGAGGAGCCGGCCGCGCGCTTCGCCGCGGACCTCGAGCAAGCGCTGGCCGACACCTCCGACCTGACCCCCGAGCAGCGCTCCGCCCGCGCCGGACTGGCCAACCGGCAGGTCACCATCCGCTGAGTCGTGTCGGATTTTCGCGAAAGCCTTGTCCGCCCTGAGGCCGGAGGGTAGGTTTTCGCTCGCCCGGTCGTTGTTGTTTCCCCCGTCAACAGCGGCCGGGCATCCAATTTCCCACCGGCCGACCCGCTCGTGCAGACCCCGAGCGACCGGTCCGAGTCCGGCGATGAGGCCCGCGAGACGGCGGGCTGACCACCTGCACGGTGGGTCACCTACGCTTCCCGGTTGTGACCCCTGACGTGACCGAGCGGAGCCGCTTCAACGCGTGGCTGCTGGAGACCACCGAGCAGTCCGACCCCGGCGGCTTCTACGAGGGTGAGCGGGAGGCCACCGCGCAGCACCACGTCAAGCCGTGGTGGAAGGTCATGTGCCTGACCGGCGTGGACTACTTCTCCACCCTCGGCTACCAGCCGGGCATCGCCGCGCTCGCCGCCGGCGCGCTGGCCCCGATCGCCACCCTCATGCTGGTCCTGGTCACCCTGTTCGGGGCCCTGCCGATGTATCGGCGCGTGGCCCGGGAGAGCCCCCACGGCGACGGGAGCCTCTCGATGCTGGAGCGGCTCCTCTCCTACTGGCCCAGCAAGGTCCTGGTGCTGTCCCTCCTCGGGTTCGTCGCCACCGGATTCATCATCACCATCACGCTCTCCGCCGCCGACGCCTCCGCCCACCTGGTCGAGAACCCGTTCCTGACCGATGCGCTCCACGGTCAGGAGGTGTGGCTGACGCTGGGCCTCCTCGTGCTGCTCGGGGCGGTGTTCCTCAAGGGGTTCAGCGAGGCCATCGGCATCGCGGTGGTCCTGGTGATCGGCTACATCGGCCTGTCCCTGGTGGTCGTGGCCAACGGGTTCTGGCACGTCGTCGAGAACCCCGGCACCGTCACCGACTGGACCAACGCCGTCACCGAGGCCCACGCCTCACCCCTGGCCGTCCTCGGCGCGTCGCTGCTGGTCTTCCCCGCCCTCGCGCTGGGGCTGTCCGGGTTCGAGACCGGCGTGGTGGTCATGCCCCTGGTCAAGGGCGACCCCCACGACACCCCGACCCACCCCGAGGGCCGGATCCGCAACACCAAGAAGCTGCTCACCACCGCAGCGCTGATCATGTCGGTGATGCTGATGGGGTCGGCGATCGTCACGACCCTGCTGATCCCCGCCGCCGAGTTCGAGCCGGGCGGTGAGGCCAACGGCCGCGCCCTGGCCTACCTGGCGCACGAGAACCTCGGCGACGGGTTCGGCACCGCCTACGACGTCGCGACCATCGCGATCCTGTGGTTCGCCGGGTCCTCGGCCATGGCCGGACTGCTCAACATCGTCCCCCGCTACCTGCCCCGGTACGGCATGGCCCCCGACTGGGCCCGTGCGACCCGCCCGCTCGTGCTCGTGTTCACCCTCATCTCGGTCGTGGTCACCGTCGCGTTCCAGGCCGAGGTCGACGCGCAGGCCGGGGCCTACGCCACGGGCGTGCTGGCGCTGATGACCTCGGCGGCCGTCGCGGTCACGCTGACGGAGTGGCGCCGCGGCCACCGCCGCGCCGGAGCCTTCTTCGGCGTCGTCGCCGCGGTGTTCGTCTACACCCTCGGCGTCACCATCCTCGACCGTCCGGAGGGCCTGCTCATCGCGCTCGTCTTCATCGCGATGATCGTGGTCATCTCCCTGGTCTCCCGGATCAGCCGGTCCACCGAGCTGCGCGTCCAGGAGGTCACCTTCGACACCACTGCCCAGGAGCTGCTCGACGAGGTCCTCGTCAAGAACGCGCCGGTGCGGTTCATCGCCAACAAGATCCAGGCCGGGGACCACGCGGAGTACCACGAGAAGTCCCTCGACGTCCGCCTCGACAACCACCTCGACGTCGCTGAGACTGCCGTGTTCCTGGAGGTCGAGGTCAGCGACGCCAGTGACTTCGCGACCACCGTCGAGGTGTTCGGCGTCCGCGTCGGCCACCACCGGGTGCTGCGAGCCATCGGTCCCAGCGTCCCCAACGTGCTCGCGGCGGTCCTGCTCGCCGTCACCGAGCAGGACGACATGCCTTCCCACATCTACTTCGAGTGGTCGGAGAAGGGGCCGGGACAGAACGCCCTGCGGTTCCTGTTCGCCGGGGAGGGCGACATCCCGCCCCTCACGCACGAGATCCTGCGCCGCGCCGTCCCCGACCCCGGCCAGCGGCCCGTGGTCCACGTGGGAGGGTGAGCTCGCCATGCAGCACCTGCGCATCACCTCGCCGACCCACCTGACCGACGACGTGGTCGCCGTCTTCGACGGCGACCCGGCGGTCAGCCAGCTCTCGGTCCTCCGAGGAGCCTCGCTGACGCCCGCGGGCGACATCGTCATGGCCGACGTCGCCCGCGAGGCCACCAACGAGCTCATCGACCGCCTCGACCGCCTCGGCATCCCCGAGCACGGCACCATCCACGTCGAACCGGTGACCGCCTGGGTCTCCCGGGCCGGCTACGACGCCGAGCGCCGCACCCCCGGCGCCAGCGCCGACGCCGTCGTGTGGGCGGACGTCACCCAGCGTGCCTACGAGGAGTCCGAGCTCAACTGGACCTACCTGTCGTTCATGACGCTGGCCACGCTGCTCGCGTCCATCGCGATCGTCGTCGACTCCCAGGTCCTCGTCATCGGCGCCATGGTGCTCGGACCCGAGTTCGTCCCCATCGCCGCCCTCGGGCTCGCACTCGTACGACGCCGCTCCACGCTGTTCAGGCTGGCTGCCCGCACGCTGGTGGTCGGGTTCGGCATCGCCATCACCCTGACGACCGTCGCCGCGCTCGCCGCCCGAGCCCTCGGCTGGGTGGTCACCGAGGACGTCACCGGCGAACGCCCGGGGACGGACTTCATCTACTCACCCGACAAGTGGTCCTTCATCGTCGCCCTCATCGCCGCCGCCGCAGGTGTCCTCTCCCTGACCAGCGCCAAGGTCGGGGGGCTCTCCGGCGTCTTCATCTCCGTCACCACCGTCCCGGCCGCAGGAAACGTCGCTCTCGGTGTCGCGTTCGGCGCATGGGGTGAGGTCACCGGGAGCGCCATCCAGCTGGCCCTCAACATCGCCGGGATGGTCCTCGCCGGATGGGCCACCCTGGCTCTCCAGCACCTCGTGTGGAACCGCAAGGCCCACCACCGGCAACGAGTCCTCCGCCAGGACACTCCATGAACCGCCAGCCGCCGGACCGGTAGGACGTCACCGGCGCGCCGGTCTGCCTCGTCGGGGTCGCGGTGATCATGTACGTCCCGCGCACCGCCGGCTGAGTCCCGACCGATCCGGGTCTCCGGTCAGTCCGCCCGGGGCAGCCGCAGGCTCCACGCCTCCAGGCGCGAGTAGCCCTTGACCGAGACGCGTCGCAGCCGCTTGAGCCGGTACGGCGGGGGGTCGGCGTCCGCGCGGTCCTCGGCCCCGTCCTCGCCGGCGCCGCCGACGGGACCGGCGGAGTGGGAGCCGTCGGACTCCTCGGCCGCGGCAGGCGGCTCGGCAGGCGCACCTGCGGGCGGGGCCAGCGCATCGTGCATGCCCCGGTCGACGACCACGGTGCCCGGCCGGGCCACCGAGGTGAGCCGGGCGGCGATGTTGACCGTGGGGCCGAAGACGTCCCCGAGCCGGCTGACGACCGGGCCGTGGGCCAGCCCGGCCCGGACGGCGGGGAAGGGGTCGTCCTCGTCGAGGCCGCGCCCGACGAGCGCCAGCGCGATCGCGGCCGCCGCGTGCGCGTCGTCGGCGGTCAGGAGGATCTCGTCGCCGATCGTCTTGATGACCCGGCCGCCGAGGTCGACGGCGATCCCGGTCGCCTCCTGCTCGAAGCGCTCGATCCAGGCCACGAGGTCGCGCTCGTCGAGGTTCTTGCTCTGCGTGGTGTAGCCGACGATGTCGACGAAGCACACGGCCATGTCGGTCTGGGTGGCCATGGTCGACTCCACCGACAGCAGCCGGCTGGCGGCGCTGGCGAGGTGCCGGCGCCACACGTAGGACTGGAGCGCCTCGACCCGCGGCAGCACCCCGGCGGCGAGCTCGGCCATCCGCACGTCGGGGTCCGGGCCCTCGACCGCGAGGCCGGCGAGCAGGCTGGTCTGCCACTCGGCCAGCCGGGCGTAGCTGCGGCCCCACGTGCGCACCAGGGCGGCCTGGGAGTCCTCGCCCAGGATACCCATGCGCCGCAGGTCCGCGGTCAGCTGCAGTGCCTGCACGTCGCTGTCGGTGAAGGCCACGTCGTCGTCGGACCGGTTGGCGAAGCCGAGCAGCCGCCACAGCTCGGTGGCCAGCTCCACCGGTACGCCGGCGCGCTCGGCCACCTGGAGGCGCGTCAGGTTCGGCGGGCCGCCGAGCAGGAACGCCTCGACGTGGTCGTACGCATCGGCCAGCGCCGCCGCGGTGGGCGGCGGCCCTCCCGCGTCGGGGGCGGGAGCACCCGGCTCGAGGTCGTCGCTCAGGACGGGCCCTGACGCTCCGCGGTCGCCGACCGCACGGCCTCGCCGAAGGCGGGCACCTCGACGACCAGGCGCTCCAGCGTCTCCCCGGTGAGGTGGATGACCCGCAGCGGGGTGAGGGCCACGACGCTGGCGGTGCGCAGGGACCGGTTGAGGATCGCCGCCTCGCCCAGGATCTGGCCGGGCCCGAGGACGGCGACCTCCTGGCCGCGACGACGGACCGAGACCTCACCCTCCTCGAGGATGTAGGCCTTGTCGGCGGGGGTCTGCTCGGCGATGGGGGACCAGCCCTGGGGCAGCGTGAGGGTGGTGCCGGCGGACCTGATCCGGGCGACCTCGCTGGGGGACAGGCCGTCGAAGATCGAAGAGCTCATGCGTGGTGCCTCTCTGGGTGCGCACGTGGGGGTACGACCCTCCAACGATCGGGGAAGCCCGACGTGATGCGTGACCTGCGCCGCAGCGGACTACTCGACCGGCAGCGGGTCCCGCGAGACCGGGCACGACATGCAGCGCGGGCCACCGCGGCCCGAGCCGAGCTCGGAGCCGGCGATGCGCACGACCTCGATGCCGGCCTCCTCGAGGCGGTCGTTGGTCTCGTCGTTGCGCTCGTAGGCGACCGCCACCCGCGGCGCGAGGGCCAGGGTGTTGTTGCCGTCGTCCCACTGCTCGCGCTCGGCCGTCACCGGGTCGAGGCCGGTGTCGATCTGGTGCAGGGTGTCGATCTGCATGGCCTTGGCGGCCGCCACCAGGAAGGGCTCCGGCTCGGCCACGGCGAGCACCATGTCGGAGTCGGCCGAGCCCCAGTCGGCGACGGTGACGGCGATGGCGGTCAGCGTGTGGGCGACGTTGGGGTACATCACGACCTTGTCGACGTCGACCATCGTGCAGACGGTGTCGAGGTGCATCGTGGCCCGCTCCTGGGCGATCGGCACGGCCAGCACGGTGTGCGCGAGGTCGGCGTCGAAGACCTGGCGGGCGAGCCGCTCGACGCCGGCGGGCGTCGTACGCTCCCCGACCCCGACCGCGATGATGCCGGGAGCCAGCAGCAGCACGTCGCCGCCCTCGACGTGCTCGTTGTGCCAGCCGTGGATCTTGCGGGTCTGGCCGGCGAAGCGGGGGTGCTCGGTGTAGATCAGCTCGGTCAGCTGGGTCTCGCGCTTGCGCGCGGGCATGGCCAGGCTGGTGACCGCCACCCGGTCACGGATCCACACGCTGGAGTCGCGGGTGAAGAGCAGGTTGGGGAGCGGGTCGATGAGGAAGTCGAAGGGGCTCAGCAGGCTGGTCACCAGCCCGTGGCCGCCACGCACCTCGTCGTTGCGGATGCCGGCCGTCAGCACCTGGGTCAGCTCGGCCGGGGTGGAGTCGCGCAGGGCGGTGGCGAGGTAGCGGCGCAGGGTGTCGCCGAGGTGCAGGCCGCTCAGGGCGGAGGTGATCGCGTGGTTGCGCGCGCTCTCGCTCTCCAGCGTCTCGGTGAGCAGCTCGGTCAGGTAGAGCACCTCGACGCCCCGCTGGCGCAGGGTGTCGGCGAAGGCGTCGTGCTCGTCCTGCGCCCGGCTCACCCACGGGATGCCGTCGAAGAGCAGCTTGTCGTTGTTGCGTGGTGTCAGGCGCTTCAGCTCGGGGCCGGGGCGGTGGAGCATGACGGTCCGGAGCGTGCCGACCTCGCTGTCGGCGCCGTGGGTTGCAGGCATGGGGTGACTGTAGTGGGCCCGGGGCGGTCCCGCCCACCGCCGTGGGGTGGGCCGACGGCCGGTCAGCGGGTGTTCCGCGCCGCCCACTCCTCGGCGAGGATCGCCCACCGCTGCGAGTCGGTCCACTCGCCCTTGGACCAGAAGTCGGCCCGGGAGTCGAGCTCGAGCCGCATCCCGAGCCGGCGGGCCAGGGCGGCCGAGCGCGGGTTGCGGGTGTCGAGGTCGGCGAAGACCCGGTGCACGCCGTAGTGCCCGAACGCCAGGTCGAGCATGGCCGTCGCGGCCTCGGTGGCGATGCCCCGGCCACCGACGTCGGGGTGGATGACCCAACCGATCTCCGCCATGTCGTGGCCCTCGCCCTTGAGGAAGACCACCAGGTCCCCGACGACGCGGCCCTCGAGCTCGACGACGAGGTTGCAGGCCGTGTGGCTGCGGGGCCCGGCCAGGCGCCGGCGCAGCATGTCGTCGATCTCGGGGCGGCTGAAGGCGTCGTGGAGCAGGTGCTCGGTAACGTCCTCGCGGCCGTAGTAGGCGTGCATGTCGTCGGCGTCCGCCGGGGTCGCGCGCCGCAGCACCAGGCGCTCGGTGCGGATCGGCAGCTCGGGCAGCGGCGGGGTGAGGTGGTCCTCCCGGACCTGCTGGAGGCGCTGCCAGCTGCTGGGCCCGCCGAAGCGCAGCGCGTCGTACGACGTCTGCGGCAGCAGCAGGTCCTCGAGGCGGCTGACGGCCTCGCCGACCATCCCGCGACCCACGTGGTCCCGCGGGTCGGCGGCCAGTCGCTCGAGCGCGGCGTCGAGCTGGGCGGTCCAGCGGGTCTTGTCCCGGATGGTCAGGGGTGAGACGTGCTGGAGGCAGACGTAGCGCCCGGACAGGTACGCCGCCCACTCATCCTCGGCCTCCGCCTGCCGGTCCGCCGGCCAGTAGCCGACGAACCAGTCGTGGAGCCGGTCGGTGCCGCCGGCCCAGTCGACCGGGTCGAGGTGGTCGCGCGGGACCATCGGGGTGCCGTCGGAGAGGAGGTACGACGGCAGCGGGACGAGTCCGGCGGCCATCAGGTCGAGCTGCTCGGCGGTGGCCGGCGCGAAGCGGGTCCGCACGTAGGCGTCGTCCACCTCGGACATCGGGTGGTCGCCGTTGACCTCGCGGTAGCGGCGTCGTACGTCGTCGAGGTCCGGCTCGGCGCTCATGCCCGGGTCATCTCCCACACGGTCAGGCAGGCCATCAGCAGGCAGACGCCGGCGCCGAGGTAGTGCAGGACGCTGAGCCTGATCCGGCTCAGCAGCACCCGGCCCACGATCACGGCCAGGCCGCTGACGGCGAGCAGCGCACCCCAGGCGCCGACGAAGACGCTGAGCGGGTCGTCGTACTTGGCGACGAGGGAGAGGGTCAGCAGCTGCGAGAGGTCACCCCACTCGGCGGCGAAGAGCACCAGGAAGCTGGTGAGGATCACCCTGAGGCCCTGCGCCTCGCCGGCCTTGGCGGCGAACTCCTCCTCCTCGTCCTGCTCGGCGGCGTCGTGGGAGCGGGCCTCGCGCAGCAGGATGACGGCGCCGACGAGGAACATCAGCGCGGCCGCGACGTGCACCACGGTCTCGGGCAGGAAGCTGGCCGCCTTGCCGAGCAGGACGGCGATGAGGGTCTGGACGAAGAAGGCCAGGCCGACGCCGATCCACACGAACAGCGGGCGGAACCTGGTGGAGAGGACGAGGGTCGCGATGAAGGTCTTGTCCGGCAGCTCCACCACGAAGATGGCGGCGAAGGCGAGGGCGACGACGACGAGGTCCACCGGCACAGCCTAGGAGCGGGCCTCGCCGAGCAGGGCGCGGGTGGCGGCGATGGCGTCGGCGAGCACGTCGTTGGCGGGGCGGCCCAGCGCGGTCGCGGCGCGGGCCACGTCCTCCCACTCGGGCTGGGCGTTGACCACCTCACCGGCGTGCCGGGCCAGCTTGACCGCGATCGCCTGGCCGGCCACCTCGACGGCCACCATCTCGCGCTCGAGGGCGTGCTTGGCCAGCCGGGTCTCGCGGACGCCGATGGTCGAGGTGTGCCGCCACAGCGCGTCGCGCACCTCGGCGGCCCGGGTCGAGGAGGTGAGGACCGACAGCGTGTGGGCGGGCCGGCCCTTCTTCATGAGGATGGGCGTCAGCCAGGCGTCGCTGGCCCCGGCCGCGAAGAGGGCGGTGATGACCGAGGGCCAGACCCGGGGGTCGAGGTCGTCGATGTTGGACTCGATGAGCAGCGGCCCCGCGTCGGTGACGGCGGTGGCCCCGGTGAGGATGCGCAGCACGTTGGCGTGGGTGTCCGGGTCGCGGCCCCCGGCCCCGATCCCGATCTCCTCGACCGTCATCGCGGGCTGCGGGCCCCAGGAGTCGGCGAGGGTGGTCAGCAGGGCCGCGCCGGTGGGCGTGCACGACTCGGCGCTGCCCGGACCGGCCAGGGACGGTACGCCGCGCAGCAGCTCGGCCACCGCGGGTGGCGGCACCGGCATCGTGCCGTGCGCCCCGCGGACGGTCCCCGTCCCCACCGCCACCGGTGAGACGACGACCGGGCCCCCGACGTGGGCGTCCAGCCAGGCGAAGCCGGCGCAGACCCCGACGACGTCGGCGATCGCGTCGAGCGCCCCGACCTCGTGGAAGGCGACGTCGAGCGGGTCGGCGCCGTGGACGGTGGCCTCGGCGACGGCGAGGCGCTCGAAGGCGCGGGTGGCGCGGTCGCGGACCTCCTCGTCGAGGTCGGCCCGCTGGAGCAGGCCGCGGATGTCGCGCCAGCTGCGGTGGTGCTCGCTGTCGGCGATCTCGACGTGGCAGCGGGTGGCGGCGAAGCCGTTGCGGGTGACCGTCTCGGGAGCCAGGGCCACCGGCTCGGGCGCGACCGCGTCGACGGCGCCCCGCACGACATCGAGCGGCACCCCGGCACCGAGGAGGGCGCCGAGCAGCATGTCGCCGCTCGCGCCCGCCGAGGCGTCGACCCAGACGGTCATCGGGGCGCCCGGTCGGGGCTGCGCCGGGCGATGCGGGCGGCGGCCACGCCGGCGCCGTACCCGTTGTCGATGTTGACCACGGTCACCCCCGGGGCGCAGGAGTTGAGCATGCCCAGCAGTGCGGCCAACCCACCGAAGGACGCGCCGTACCCGACGCTGGTGGGGACCGCGATGAGCGGCGTCCCGGTGAGGCCCCCGACCACGGAGGGCAGGGCGCCCTCCATGCCGGCGACGACGACGAGGCAGTCGACCTCGTCGAGCCGGTCGCGCACGGCCATCAGGCGGTGCAGGCCGGCCACGCCGACGTCGCGGATCTCGACGGGCTCGGAGCCGTGGCAGGCGACGGTGAGGGCGACCTCGGCGGCGACCGGGGCGTCGGAGGTGCCGGCGGACAGCACGCCGACCCGGCCGCGGGGGACGGGCAGGGGGCCGAGGGTGGCCGCGCGGGCGGTCTCGTGGACGGTCGCACCGGCCTCGCGGGCGGCGACCAGGGCCTCGGCGGAGAGCCTGGTGGCCAGCACGGCGCGGTCGGGGTGGCTGGTGTGCAGGGTGGTCAGGATCGCGGCCACCTGCTCGGGGGTCTTGCCGGCGCCGTACACGACCTCGGGGTCGCCGGTGCGGGCCGCGCGCTCGAGGTCGACGCGGGCGAAGCCGAGGTCGGCGGTCCGGGCGTCGGGGCGCTGGTCGGGCCCGGGGGTCTCACTCACGCGCGCAACGCTAGCGCCGCCCCTGCCAGGGTCCTACCCGGCCCGGAAGGCGTCGGCGGGGTAGACGCCGAGCACCTTGACCTCGGTGGTGAAGAACTCGAGCTCCTCCAGCGCGTTGCGCACGCCCGGGTCGTCGGGGTGGCCGTCGACCTCGGCGAGGAACTGGGTCGCGGTGAAGTGGCCGTCGACCATGTAGCTCTCCAGCTTGGTCATGTTGACGCCGTTGGTCGCGAAGCCGCCCAGCGCCTTGTACAGCGCGGCCGGGAGGTTGCGGACGTTGAAGATGAAGGTGGTGACGATCGGCCCGTCACCGCGCGGCGCCACGTCGTAGTCGCGGGACAGCACGATGAAGCGGGTCGTGTTGTGGTCCTCGTCCTCGATCTCGTCGCGCAGCACCTCCAGCCCGTAGATCTGCGCGGCCAGCGGCGGCGCGATCGCGGCCTGGGTGGGGTCGGCGGCCTCGGCCACCTCGCGGGCCGCGCCCGCGGTGTCGCCCGACACGATCGGGGTGAGCCCGAGCTCGCGGATGACGCCGCGGCACTGGCCCAGGGCGTGCACGTGGCTGTGCACGGTCCGCAGCCCGGCCACGTCGGCGCCCGGGGTGGCCATCAGGGCGAACTGGATGCGCAGGAACCGCTCGCCCACGATGTGCAGGCCGCTCGTCGGCAGGAAGTGGTGGATGTCGGCGACCCGGCCGGCGATCGAGTTGTCGATCGGGATCATCGCCAGGTCGGCGTCACCGTTCTCCACGGCCGCGAAGGCGTCCTCGAACGACGCGCACGGCAGCGACTCCCAGTCCGGGTAGGCCTGCTGGCAGACCAGGTGGGAGTTGGCCCCCGGCTCGCCCTGGTAGGCGATCCGCCGGGCGCCCGGGTGCGGTGCGGGTGAGGTCACGGCTCGGAGTCTGGCACGCGGGCCCGTGTCGCGAGCGCCTCGTCTCAGCGCCCGCCCTAGGGTCGACCCCGTGTGGATCCTCGCCTCGATCGCCCTCGTGCTCGCCCTGCTCGCCGTCGTGCTCGCCGTCGTCGCGCTGCGTCGTACGGCGGCCGCCGGCGCCCGCCCGTCGGCCGACGCCCTCCCCGAGGACGTGCACGGGCTGCGACAGGAGGTCGCGGCCCTCAAGGCCGAGGCCGGCGACGCCCTGCGCCACCTCTCGGTCGTGCGGTACGACGCGTTCGGCGACGTGGGCGGACACCTCAGCTGGAGCCTGGCGTTGCTCGACGACGCCGGCCACGGGGTCGTGCTGACCTCGATCCACGGGCGCAGCGAGGCCCGCACCTACGCCAAGAACATCACCGGCTGGACCTGCGAGCAGCCGCTCTCGCCCGAGGAGGACGAGGCGATCGCGCACGCCCGTGGCTGAGGCCCCGGGGCCTCAGCCCGAGGCGTGACCGGCCGCTCAGCCGTCCAGGAACGTCGAGATCGACGTCCAGTAGCCGGACTCGTCGGAGATGTCGTTGTGGCCCGCGTCGGGGAACGAGACCACAGCGGGGTCACGCAGTGCCTCGATGAGCGCGTCGGTCCGCCTCGGCCGGACGACCCCGTCGCGGGCCGCGCGGACCACCAGGACCGGCGCCCGGACCTGGGGTGCGATCGCGGCGGAGTCCCAGCGGTCCTTGATCAGCCGACCGGCCGGAAGCCCGGGGAACAGGTCCGCGGCGGTGGCGGTCAGGCTGTCGAACGGGGTGATGAGGACGACGTGGTCGAGGGAGCGCTGGGTGGCGACGTGCACGGCGACCGCACTTCCCAGGCTCCTGCCCAGGACGTCCACCCGGGCCCCGGGGTGGCGTGCGGTCACGTGGTCGACCAGCGCCATTGCGTCGTCGCTCAGGGCGCGCTGACTCGGACGACCGTCGCTGGCGCCGTACCCGCGGTAGGCGATCAGGTAGGTCGTGTGCTGCGGGAACCGCTCCGCCACGACCTCTCGCCACGGGTCGAGTCGCTCGCCGTTGCCCCCGAAGTAGACGAGCACCCGGTCGCGGCCCGGGTTGACCACCCACCCGCGCAGCGTGGCCCCACCGACGTCGAGCTCGTGCATCGACGCGTCGGCCGGCACGCGCGTGCTGCCGCGCGGGTAGACCATCTCCCGCACTGCGGCGGAGACAAGGGCGTCCAGCACGGCACCACCCTATGAGCCGGATGGCTGGAACCAGTCCCGATGGTGGGGTAGTCCGTGACGAACGGACCCCGGAACGGCCCGGACAAGGGTCCGATCGTCACGGACCACCCCAGCAGACGTCAGCGGGGGACGCGGACGAGCAGCCGCCCGTGGACGCAGGACATCCGCAGCTCCCGACCGGCGCCGATCGAGTCGCCGTCGAGCTGGCGGGGGGTGTCGGAGGAGGCGCGCAGCACGACCCGCGCGCCCGTCTTGCGGTTGATGAGCTCGTCGGTCTTGGTCGCCTTGGCCAGCACCCGGAGGGCCAGCGGGATCCAGGACACGAAGCGCTGCGGGTGCAGGATCACCACGTCGAGCAGGCCGTCGTCGATCGCGGCGTCCGGCAGCAGCGGCATCCCGGCCTGGAGGTAGCCGACGTTGCCGACGACGACGGTGCGGGCCCGGTGGACGGTGGGCTCCTCGTCGTCGATCTGCACCTCGATCTTGACCGCGGGGAACATCAGGGACCGCAGGCCGGAGATCACGTAGGCGAACCAGCCGACCTTGGCCTTGATGTCGTCGTTGACCCCCTCCATCAGGGCCGCGTCGAAGCCCATCCCGGCCATCACCATGAAGTGGGTGTCCTCGATGCCGTCGCCGCTCACGTCGACGAGGTCGATGGCCCGGTCCTGGCCGTTGAGGGCGACGTCGATCGCCGAGCGGATGTAGAGGGGGATGTCGAGGTTGCGGGCGAGCAGGTTGCCGGTGCCGGCGGGGATGATCCCCACGGGGATGCCGGTGCCCGCCAGCTCGGCGCACACCTCCCGCACGGTCCCGTCGCCCCCGCAGACGAGGACGAGGTCGGCCCCCTCGACGGAGGCCTTCTCGGCCATCCCGGTGCCGGGGTCCTCGACGGTCGTGAGGTGCCAGGTCGGCTCCGACCAGCCGGACTCGGTGGCCATCGAGGTCACGGTGGCCTTGAACGCGCCGACGTCCTCGACCTTGATCGGGTTGAGCACCACCGCGAGCCGGCGCTCGCTGCCGAAGACCTCCGGCAGCGGCTCCTCGTGCACCGCGTGCCCGCGGGGCAGCGGGTTGAACACGGCGATGAACAGCAGCGTCACGGCGAGGCCGAGCAGCGACCCGCCGACCACGTCGGTGGGGTAGTGGCGCCCGAGCATCACCCGGTCGGCCCAGACGACGAGCACGAACAGCACGCACCCGGCGTACGCCCAGCGCCGCAGGCCCGAGCGGCGGACGAGCATCGAGGCCAGCACGGCCAGGATCGCGGCGAACGCGGTCACCGAGGAGGCGTGCCCGGAGGGGAAGGACTTGGTCTCCAGGAAGTCCGCCGTCGCCTGCCACTCCGGGCGGGACCGGGCGAGGTTGAGCTTGACCACGGTCGTGACCAAGGCCGTCGTGATCATCACCAGGACGGTGAACAGCGCCGCCCGGCGGTGCTTGCTGTAGAGCAGGGCGCCGGCCAGCAGCACCGTCAGCACCGTCATCCCGATGGTGCTGAAGGCGTGCTCCACGAGGCTGAGGAAGGTCAGCAGGTGCTCGTGGTCGTCGGCCCAGTCCTCGGCGTTGCGGCCCCACGTGTCCACGGAGTCGAGGGGGGACCGGTCCTGCTGGGCCACCATCCAGGCGATGACGGCGAAGGCGACGGCGAAGGCGGCCGACCAGAGGAGGGTCACGTGGCGGGGGCGGTCGAGCACCGCGCCAGTATGCCGGGCGCCTGCGGATAGCCTTGCACCCGTGATCGACCCCCGCCTGCTCCGAGACGACCCCGACCGCGTGCGTGCCGCCCAGACGAAGCGCGGGCTCTCCCCCGACGTCGTCGACCGGGCGCTGGCCGCCGACGAGGCCCGCCGGGCCACGATCGCGGCCTACGAGAACCGCCGGGCCGAGCAGAAGGCGATGGGCAAGGAGGTCGCCCGGGCCCAGGGCGAGGAGAAGCAGGCGCTGCTCGCGCAGGTCAAGGACCTCGCCTCCGCCGTCAAGGAGCTCGAGGCCGCCCAGAACGCGGCCGAGCTGGCCTGGGACGACGCCATCCGGGCGATCCCCAACGTCGCCGCGGACGAGGCCCCGGCCGGTGGCGAGGAGGACTTCGCGACCATCGAGCACGTCGGCGCGCCGCGCGAGTTCGACTTCGAGCCGCGCGACCACATCGAGCTCGGCCGGATGCTGGGCGCCATCGACCTCGAGCGTGGGGCCAAGGTGTCGGGCTCGCGCTTCTACTTCCTCACCGGTATCGGGGCCCGCCTCGAGCTGGCGCTGGTCAACATGGCCATGGACCAGGCCCGCGAGGCCGGCTTCACCCAGGTCATCGCCCCGTCGCTGGTCAAGCCGCGCGCGATGGAGGGCACCGGCTTCCTCGGCCAGGCCGCCGACGACGTCTACCGCATCGAGGGCGAGGACATGTACCTCGTCGGCACCAGCGAGGTCGCCATGGCGGCGTACCACTCCGACGAGATCCTGGACGGCGCGTCGCTGCCGCTGCGCTACGCCGCCTTCAGCCCGTGCTTCCGCAAGGAGGCCGGCTCGCACGGCAAGGACACCAAGGGCATCATCCGCGTCCACTGGTTCGACAAGGTCGAGATGTTCGTCTACACGACGCTCGAGGAGTCGTACGCCGAGCACGAGCGGCTGCTGGCCTGGGAGAAGGAGTTCCTCGACAAGCTCGGGCTCGCCTACCGCGTCATCGACGTGGCCGCCGGCGACCTCGGCCTGTCGGCGATCCGCAAGTTCGACTGCGAGGTGTGGATCCCCACCCAGGGCAAGTTCCGCGAGCTGACGTCGACCTCCAACTGCCTCGACTTCCAGACCCGTCGCCTCGACACCCGCCAGCGCACCGACGCCGGCATCGCCCCGGTGGCCACCCTCAACGGGACGCTGACGGCGATCACCCGCACCATCGTGGCGATCCTCGAGACCCATCAGAACGCCGATGGCTCGGTCACCGTGCCCGAGGCACTGCGGCCCTACCTGGGAGGGCTCGAGGTCCTGGAGCCCCTCGCGTGAGCGACTGGACCCCGGGCCTGGTCGCGCTCGACATCGACGGCACGCTGCTGGCCTGGGTCGAGGGCTCCGGGCAGACCTACGAGCAGATCTCCCCACGGCTCCACGACGCCGTCCAGCGGGCGCGGGCCGCCGGTGCGCACATCGTGCTGGCCAGCGGCCGCTCGCCGCACGGCATGACGATGATCGCCGACCTGCTCGACATCCACGACGGCGACCAGGACCCGCTGTGGATCGTGGCGTCCAACGGTGCCGTGGTCTTCCGCTACCCGCCGGTGGAGGTGGTGCACGAGGAGACCTTCGACGCCGCCCCCGCGGTCGCCGCGGTGCTGGAGCGCCACCCCGAGGCCCTGGTCGCGGTGGAGGAGCGGGGCCGCGGCTACCGGGTCAACCGGCACTTCCCCGAGGGCGAGCTCTCCGGCGAGATGATCCTGACCGACCTCCACGAGATCGTCGGTCACCCCGTCAGCCGGGTGATCATCCGCGACCCCAACGCCAGCGCCGACGACTTCGTCCAGCTCGCCGACACCCTCGGGCTGCACTCCATCGGGTACGTCGTCGGGTGGACCGCCTGGCTCGACCTCTCGCCGCAGGGCGTCCACAAGGCCTCCGGCCTGCAGCACGTCGCCGACGCGCTCGGCGTCGACGCCCGCGACGTGCTGGCCATCGGCGACGGCCGCAACGACATCGAGATGCTGCGCTGGGCCGGTCGCGGCGTGGCCATGGGCCAGGCGGTCGAGGAGGTCCGTGAGGTCGCCGACGTCGTCACCGACAGCGTGTACGACGACGGGGCCGCGGTCGAGCTCGAGCGCTGGTTCCCCGCATGAGCCGACCCCGGCTGGTCGCCACCGACCTCGACGGCACCCTGCTCCACACCGACGGCACGGTCACCGACCGCACCCGCGCGGTCCTCACCGCCCTCGACGACCTCGGGATCCCCGTCGTCTTCACCACCGGCCGCCCCATCCGCTGGATGGAGCAGCTGTGGGAGGAGGTCGGCGGCCACGGCCTGGCCATCTGCAGCAACGGCGGCATCGTGTACGACGTCGCCCGCCGCGCAGTCCGGACCGCGCGGACCATCCCGACCGAGGTCCTGCTCGAGGTCGCGACGGCGATCCGCCGCGAGATCCCCGGGTCGACGTTCGCCCTGGAGAAGACCACCGGGTTCGCCCGCGAGCACGACTTCATGCCGCGGCTCGCGGTCAACGTCGCCCCCGACGTCCTGGCCGGCACCTTCGAGGAGATCGCCGACGACACGGTGGTCAAGCTGCTCGCGCGACACGAGGAGCACGGCCCGGAGGACTACTGGCGCCGCGTCGAGGACGCGGTCGGGGAGCAGGTCGTCGCCACGTGGTCGTCGGTCGGGACCCTCGTCGAGATCAGTGCCGCGGGCGTCACCAAGGCGACCACGCTGGCGACGCTGGCCGCCGAGCTGGGGTCGGGTCCCGACGAGGTGATCGCCTTCGGCGACATGCCCAACGACCTGCCGCTGCTCGAGTGGGCCGGGACGTCGTACGCCATGGCCAACGCCCACCCGACGGTGATCGCGATGGCCGACCACACGGCCCCCCGCAACGACGAGGACGGGGTCGCTGATGTGCTCATCCGGGTGTTCGACCTGTCGGTAGGGTGACGCGCATGTCCTCCCGCCTCCCGACGGTGCTGGCCCCTGCGCTGCGCGCGCTGGTGGCCTGCGTGCTGGTGGTCGGCGGCATGGTGCTGGCCGTGCAGTCGCCGGCCGCCGCCTGCACGTGCCAGCCGGCCAGCGCCGAGCGTCAGACGTCGCGCGCGGACGCCGTCTTCATCGGCACGGTCGACACCGTGACCGAGGTCGGCCAGCAGTACGAGATGGCCGTCACGGCCACCCGGGCCTACAAGGGCACCGTCGATCGCAGCACCACCGTGACGACGCCCCGTCAGACGACCGCGTGCGGCATCGGCAAGCCCCGACCGGGCAGCGACTACCTCTTCATCGTCCGCGGGGACGCCCCGCCGTACGTCGCCAACAGCTGTGACGGGACCGGCCAGGTCGACGCCGACCGGGTGGCCCAGATCGAGGGCATCCTCGGCACCGGCGAGGCCGTGCAGCCGCCCCCGCCCCCGACGGCCACCCGCACCCTGGTCGAGGAGTCCCCACCCGCGTCGTTCGCGCGGCTGGCCGCTCCCGGAGGGGCGCTCCTCATCGTCGGCCTGCTCGGGCTCGTCGTGGTCCGGCGACGGGGTCGCCGGGCGTGACGTCGCCCTCCCGGCTGCTGGACCGGGTCCTGCTCGTCGTCCCTGGGGTGCTCGTCCCCGGGCTGCTCGTCCCCGTGCTGGGCGCGGCGCTGGTCCTGACGGGACCGCCGGCCGCGGCCTCCTGCGCGGAGCCCAGCGCCGAGCTCGCCGACGGCAGCGACCTCGCCTTCTCCGGCGTCGTGCTCGACCGGTCCACGTCGGGTGGCGACCCGATGGTGACGGTGCGGGTCGACCGCGTCTTCAAGGGGGAGGTGACCCGTCGGGTCGACGTGGTCAGCGACGCGTCCGACGACGGCTACGCGATCGACGCCGACATCGACGACGAGGTGGTGGTCTTCGCGCAGCTCGTCGACGACCAGGTGACCAGCGGCCTGTGCACCGTCGTGGTCGGCCCTGGCACGTACTACGACCGCGTGCTGGAGGACCTCGGACCGGGGACGGCGCCGTCCGAGGGCTACACGCAGGCGGAGCGCAGCGGGCTGACCTACGACCAGTGGAGCATGGGCCGGCTGGTCACCGGCGTGCTCGGGCTCGCGGTGCTGGGCGTCGTCGCCTGGCGCTCCCTCCGGGCGTGGCGGGCCCGTCGGGCGTCCGGGGCGGGGTAGGCCTCAGAGGTACATCCCGCCGGACTCGCCGGGGGTCGGGGGCTCGCCGGTGGGCATGGTGGGCATGCCCTGCGGCTGCGGGTGGGGTTGGCCGTCGGCGTGCACGCCCGGGGGCAGGGCCTTGCGCATCTGCTCGAGCTGGTTGCGCGCGGCCATCTGCTGGGCGTAGATCGCGGTCTGGATGCCGTGGAAGAGTCCCTCGAGCCAGCCCACGAGCTGGGCCTGGGCGATCCGCAGCTCCCCCTCGGAGGGGGTGCTGTCCTCGGTGAAGGGGAGGGTGAGGCGCTCGAGCTCCTCGACCAGCTCGGGCGCCAGCCCGGCCTCGAGCTCCTTGATGGAGGCCTGGTGGATGTCCTTGAGGCGGTTGCGGCTCGCCTCGTCGAGCGGCGCGGCCTTCACCTCCTCGAGCAGCTGACGGATCATCGAGCCGATCCGCATGACCTTCGCCGGCTGCTCGACCAGCTCGGTGATGTGCCGCTGGCCCTCCTCGTCGGAGTCGTCCGTCTCGGCGTCGGGTCCGGGCATCGCGGGCAGCGCGCTGGCCGGGATCGTCCCGATGGGGCGCCCGTCCGGACCGACCACCACCACCTGCTCCTCGCCGGAGGGGTCCTGCTGGTCGTGCTGGTGCTGGGGGGTCCCCTGCTGCTCGCTCATGCGATCCACCCTAGCCGCGGGTCCGAGTGGTGCCGCAGGCCTCTGCGTCCCTCATGGGTGCGCAGTCACGCCGGCGCGAGGACCCGCTGGGGGCTGCGCACGTGCGCGGTCTTCGGGCCGAGCGGGGGGTCCTTCCCTGCGCACGTGCGCGGCCCCAGGGCCGAGCGGGGTTTCCTTCCCGGCGCGGGTACGCAGGGAAGACGCCGCGGAACACTGCTGGGGCTGCGTGGGTGCGCAGGCATGAGGCCGCCGAACAGCACCGGCGCTGCGCGGGTGCGCAGGGAAGGAGCTGCGGACCACCACGGGAGCTGCGCACGTGCGCGACCCCGCGGCACCACCGATCTCAGAGGGTCAGCACGATCTTCCCGATGTGGTCGCTGGACTCCATCAGCGCGTGCGCGGCGGCGACGTCCTCGAGGGGCATCGTCGTGTGCACGATCGGCCGGACCGTGCCGTCGGCGACGAGCGGCCACACGTTGTCGACCACCGAGGCGCAGATGGCGGCCTTGTCGTCGGCCGGCCGCGCCCGTAGCGAGGTGGCGAGCACGGCGCCGCGCTTGCGGAGCAGCGCGTTGATGTCGAGCTCGCCCTTGGTGCCGCCCTGCATGCCGATGATGACCAGCCGCCCCTCGGTGGCGAGCGCCTCGACGTTGCGCCCCAGGTAGGAGGCCCCCATGTTGTCGAGGATGACGTCGGCGCCGCCGTCGGCGGTGACCACGTCGACGTAGTCCTCCTCGCGGTAGTTGATCGTGACGTCCGCACCCAGCTCGGCGCAGGCCGCGAGCTTGGCGGCACTGCCGGCCGTGGCGAAGACCTTGGCGGAGGTGGCGCTGGCGAGCTGGATGGCCATCGTGCCGATCCCGCCCGACCCGCCGTGCACGAGGAAGCGGTCTCCCGGCTGGAGCCCGGCGACCATGAAGACGTTGGACCACACGGTGCAGGCCACCTCGGGCAGCGCCGCCGCCTCGACGAGGGAGACCCCGTGCGGCACCGGCATCAGCTGGCCGACGGGCACGACGACGTACGCCGCGTAGCCGCCGCCGGCGAGGAGCGCGCAGACCTCGTCGCCCACCGCCCAGCCCTCGACGCCCTCACCGAGCGCGGCGACCGTGCCGCTGCACTCGAGCCCGATCACCTCGGACGCCCCGGGCGGCGGCGGGTAGAAGCCCTGGCGCTGCAGCGTGTCGGCCCGGTTGACGGCGGTCGCGACCACGGCCACCAGCACCTCGCCGGGACCCGGCGTCGGGTCGGGCAGCTCGCCCACGGACAGGACCTCGGGACCTCCGGTACCGGAGGCGATCACGGCTCGCATGGGTCCACCATGCCAGTCCGCCGGCCCGGTCGGACGGCCCGGTCGGACGGCCCGGTGGACCGCCGGGCTACTCCTCCTCGAAGTCCTCACCGGTGTGGTCGACGGTGGAGTCGTCGGGGACGTCGTCGTCGACGTCGTCGGGGTCCGGGGCGCCGGCCGGGCGCTCCCACCGCTCGGCCAGTCCCTGGGCGAGGGCCGCCAGTCGCTCGATCTCCTCGGGGTCGGCGTCGCGGGAGCCCACCGCCACCCCGAGCAGGTAGGCGGTGACCGGCGCGGCGGTCTTCTGCACGTTCTTCGCCGCCGCGCGCGCAAGGTCGAGCACGAGGCCCTCGTCGACCTCGGTCTCGACGTCGAGCACGTCGCACAGCTCATCGATCCAGTCGTGGAGGTTCACACGGTCAATCTCCACCCGGGAGGATTGGGCGTGCAAGTACCTAGCGGGTGCCGGCGGGTCAGCGCTGGAGGTCGCGCCAGTCCGCCCAGGTGTCCACGTCGCGGGCCTCGGCGCCGTCCGCCGCCACGTCCGCCAGGTCCAGGTCGGTCAGCAGGGCGCGCAGCGACATCCCGTGCTGGTGCTCGAGGTCGGGTCTCACGGCCGTGAGCCGGTCGGCCGCGACGACCCCGGCGAGCTGGCGCCGACCGTCCTGGTCCACCAGGAAGGCCCCGTCGCGTCCCTGCGCCGCGTCCCGGAGCCGGCGCAGCGTGCGTGCGGTCACGTGCGGCATGTCGACGGCCAGCACCCCGACCAGGGTGGGCCGGCGCAGCAGCGCGTCGACGCCGGTGAGGAGCCCGGCCACCGGCCCGCCGCGCGGCGGGTCCTCGCGGGTGAAGGTCACCGGTCGCGTGGTGGGCACCGACCGCGGGCCGACCACGACCACCTCCTCGGCGTCGAGGAACGCGTCGATGGTCCGCTCCAGCAGGGTCCGGCCGCCGAGCTCGAGGCCGGCCTTGTCGATGCCGTCCATGCGTGCCGCCGTACCGCCCGCGAGGACGACCCCGCAGAAGCCCGCCGCGTCCAGGTCCAGTGCCATGCCCCGAGTCTCCCAGTCGTGTCCTCCCGGCGTGGCCGTCGAGCCCTCCGCTGTAGCCTTCGGGCCGTGTCTTCCCCCTCCCGGGGGCCCGCCAGGGGCCGCCGCATCGCCGACAAGCCGCCGTCGAGGTGGCGTCGTGGCCCGGTGTCGAACCCGGCGTCCGGCGGCCCGGAGTCGAACCCCGCGTCCAGCGGTCCGGTGCCCCACGGCAATCAGCCCGGCGAGCGGCCCGGCAAGCGTGCGCAGCGGGCGCCGGAGACGGACGGCGGCGAGGCCCGGGAGCCCGCCCCTGCCGCGCCGCCCGTCACCGCGCCCGTCCCGGAAGAAGGCGACCACGGGGCCGCACCCGGTGCTGAGGCCGCCGCACCCGTCGACCTCCCGCCCCCCGGTCCCGGGCTCGAGGTCTCGCCCCGCACCCGTGGCGTGCTGTGGCTGCTGGCCGGGCTGGTGCTCCTCACCGGCGTGGCCGCCCTGGTCGCCGCCGCCCTCGGCCGGGGGCCGGGATGGCTCGACGGGGTCGGCGCCGTCGCGGTGGCCACCGTCCTGTCCTGGGCCCTGGCCGTGCGCACCGGCGGGCGCCCGTGGGTCACCGCCGCCCTCGCGCTGGCGATCGGCGGCACGGCCGTCGTGGTCGACACGGCCGTGCTGCGCACCGGCGCCGCGGTCCTCACCACCGTGACCGGGGGCGTGCTGGCGGTGATGCTCACCGTCCCGGCGGCCACCTACTGGCGCGCCTGCCGCGAGGTCCTCGTCGCGACGGTGCTGGCCGCGATCACCGCGGTGGCGGCGGTCGGCTTCGAGCCCACGGTCACCGTGCCCCGTTTCGACTACGCGTCCCTGCTGCTGGGACTGGTGCTCGTCTTCGCCCTGGTCTACCGCCTCGGCGCGGGCCTCCACGGCCTCGGTCGCCGCGGCCTGGTCGCGGTGCTGGTCGGCGCCGTGCTGCTGGTCCTCACGCTGGCCTACGCCGAGCTGCTGAGGCGGTACGGCGCGGGGTCGGTCGTGCAGTCCGTCCTCGAGTTCGTCGACTGGACCACCGAGCGGATCGGGGCCTTCCCGCGACCGCTGGTGGTGCTGCTCGGCATCCCGGCCCTGGTCTGGGGCACCCACATGCGGGCCCGTCGTCGCCAGGGCTGGTGGGTCTGCGCCTTCGGCGTCACCGCCACCATCCCGCTCGCGCAGGGCCTGCTCGACCCCGAGGGCAGCTTCGCCGAGGCCGGCCTGCAGGCGGCGTACTCCCTCGTCCCCGGCCTGCTGCTCGGCTACCTCGTGGTGCGCGCCGACCTGGCCCTCACCGGCCCGCGCGGTCGCCGCGGTCGCCGCGCGGAGGAGGCCGAGGCGCACCGCCCCGAGCCCTCGCGCCTCGCGGAACTCTGACTACGCCCCGGTAACGGCTAGCGTCGCCCCCATGGCCCGTTCCCAGTCCACCGAGATCCTCGCCGAGATGGTGGCCAACGTCCTTGTCGTTTCGTGCGAGGTCGGCGACACCATCGCCCAGGGCGACACCGTGATCCTGCTGGAGTCGATGAAGATGGAGATCCCCGTGCTCGCCGAGCGCGCGGGCACGGTCACGGCCATCAAGGTCACCGCCGGCGACGTCGTCCAGGAGGGCGACCCGCTGATCGTGCTGGACTGAGCACCCCGGCGGGGGCCACGTGCGGCACAGTGGCCCCATGCTGATCCGTGGTGCCGTCCTGGAGTCGATCGGGGCCTCGCGCCCGTACGCCGACTCCCGTCCCCTCACCATCGGCGAGGTCGAGCTGGACCCGCCCGGACCCGGCGAGCTGCTCGTGCGCGTCGAGGCCGCCGGCCTGTGCCACTCCGACCTCTCCGTCGTCGACGGCAACCGGGTGCGCCCGGTCCCGATGCTGCTCGGCCACGAGGCCGCGGGCCGGGTCGTCGAGGCAGGGCCCGGTGCGACCGTCCCGGTCGGCACCCGCGTCGTCCTGACCTTCCTCCCCCGGTGCGGCGAGTGTGCCGCCTGCGCCACCGACGGGCTGGCCCCGTGCATCCCGGGCAGCGCGGCCAACAACGCCGGGCACCTCGTCGGCGGTGCCCAGCGGCTGCACCGCGACGGCGCCGACGTCTTCCACCACCTCGGCGTCTCGGGCTTCGCCGACCACGCGGTGGTCCACGAGACCTCGGTGGTCGCGGTCGACGACGACGTGCCCGCCGAGGTCGCCGCCGTGCTGGGGTGTGCCGTCCTCACCGGCGGTGGTGCGGTCCTCAACGCCGGCCGGCCCACGCCGGGCCAGACCGTCGCCGTCGTCGGGCTCGGGGGAGTCGGGATGGCCGCGGTGCTGACCGCGCTCGCCCAGGACGGCGTACGCGTCGTCGGCGTCGACACCCTCCCGGAGAAGCTCGACGCCGCCCGGCGACTGGGTGCCCACGACGCCCTGACGCCCGACGAGGCCCTCGAGCAGGGCCTCCAGGCCGAGGTCGTCATCGAGTGCGTCGGACGCGCCCGCGCCTTCGAGTCGGCGATCGGGCTGACCGCCCCCGGCGGCCGGACCGTGACCGTGGGCCTGCCCGCCCCCGACGACACGGCCACCGTGTCGCCGCTGGCCCTGGTCGCGCAGGGCCGCACCATCATCGGCAGCTACCTCGGCTCGGCCGTCCCGAGCCGGGACATCCCCGTCTTCGCCGAGCTCTGGCGCACCGGGCGGCTGCCGGTCGAGCACCTGGTGTCGTCGCACATCGCCCTCGAGGACATCAACGAGGGCATGGACCAGCTCGCCGACGGACACGCGATCCGCCAGGTCATCACCTTCGGCTGAGGGGCCGCCCGCCGGTCAGCCGGCCGACTCCTCGGGACGCCCGTCCTCGGCCCACCGCGTGTGGAAGGTGCCGTCGCGGTCGGTCCGCTGGTAGGTGTGCGCGCCGAAGTTGTCGCGCAGCGCCTGGATGAGCGCCGCCGGCAGCCGGTCGCGCCGCAGGCCGTCGAAGTAGGCCAGCGACGAGGAGAACGCAGGGGTCGGTACGCCGCCGCGCGCCGCGGTCGCGACCACCTCGCGCCAGGCGTCGACGCCGTCCTTGACGGCGTCGGCGAAGTACGGCGTGGTCAGCAGCGTGGTCAGGTCGGGCTCGTCGGCGTACGCCTCCTTGATCCGGTCGAGGAACTGCGCCCGGATGATGCAGCCGCCGCGCCAGATCGTGGCCACCTCGCCGAGGTCGATGTCCCAGCCGTGCGCCTCCGCGCCGGCCGCGATCTGGTCGAACCCCTGGGCGTAGGCGACGACCTTGGAGGCATAGAGCGCCGCGCGGACCTGGTCGACGAAGGCGTCGCGGTCGACCTCGACGCGCTGCGCCTCGGGGTCGGTGGCGAAGACCTCCCGCGCGGCGGCGCGCTGCTCGGTGTGGCCCGACAGCGACCGGGCGAAGGTGGCCTCGGCGATGCCGGTGACGGGGACGCCGAGCTCGAGGGCGTTCTGCACGGTCCAGCGTCCCGTGCCCTTCTGCTCCGCGGCGTCGCGCACGACGTCCACGAACGCGTGCCCGGTCGCGGCGTCGGTGTGACGCAGCACGTCGGCGGTCATCTCGATGAGGAACGACTCGAGGTCGCCGCCGTTCCACTCCTCGAAGACGTCCGCGACCTGGGCGGGCTCGAGGCCGAGCACCGAGCGCAGCAGGTCGTAGGACTCGGCGATGAGCTGCATGTCGGCGTACTCGATGCCGTTGTGCACCATCTTCACGAAGTGCCCGGCGCCGTCGGGGCCGACGTGGGCGCAGCAGGGCGTGCCGTCGACGACTGCGGCGATCGACTCGACCACCGGGCGCAGCCGCTCGTACGCGTGCTCGGAGCCGCCGACCATGATCGAGGGGCCGTGGAGGGCGCCCTCCTCGCCGCCGGAGACCCCCATGCCGACGAAGTGCAGGCCGTGCTCGGCCAGGGCTTCCTGCCGGCGGATGGTGTCGGTGAAGAGTGCGTTGCCGGCGTCGACGACGATGTCGTCCTCGTCGAGTAGCGGCACGAGCTCGTCGACCACCGCGTCGGTGGCCTCGCCGGCCTTGACCATGATGACGATCGCGCGCGGACGGGCGATGGCTGCCACCAGCTCCTCTAGGGACTCGGCGCCGACGAAGTCGCCCTCGTCGCCGTAGTCCTCGAGCAGCGCGGTCGTCCGCGCGGTCGTGCGGTTGTGCACCGCGATCGTGTGGCCGTTGCGGGCGATGTTGCGCGCCAGGTTGCGTCCCATGGTGGCCAGTCCGGTGAGTCCGATGGTCGCTCGAGCCTGCTCGTCGGTCATGTCTCGCCCAACGTGCACCCCCGACCCGCTATTCCGGCGCCGGGGGCTCGCGCGGCTAGGATCGGCGCTGAGCCGACCCGGCTCGCCGGACGAGGGAGCCCGTACCCGGACAGCGACAAGACGGCCTCATGGAGGTCGTCATGGCGTGGTTCGTGCTCATCCTGTCCGGGGTCCTGGAGGCGGTGTGGGCCGTCGCCCTCGGCCGCTCGGAGGGGTTCTCGCGTCCCGTCCCGTCGGTGGTCTTCGTGGTCGGCCTCGTGCTGAGCATGGGCGGACTGGCCTACGCCATGCGCACCCTGCCGGTCGGGACGGCGTACGCCGTGTGGGTCGGGATCGGCGCCGCCCTCACGGTGGGCGTCGGGATGGCCACCGGGACCGAGTCGGTCAGCGCGGTCAGGCTGCTGCTGATCGCCGGCCTCGTCGGCTGCGTGGTCGGGCTCAAGCTCGCCCACTGACGCAGGGGCGGCGTCGTACGCCCGCGCCCGTCCGCTCACTTGGGCGCGCCGCGCGGGGCGAGCTCCGGCCAGGTGCCACTCGCTCCGAGCCCGCGGTCGACGCTGAGGAGCAGCGAGGTCAACGCGGCGGCGCGATCCGACGGCTCGAGTCCCCGCAGCGGCCCCTCCACGTTGAGCACCGCGAACCCGTGCACCACCGACCAGCAGGTCACCTCGGCGCCGGGGCGGTCCTTCGGGGACAGGTAGCCGACGTCGACCAGCTCGTCCAGCGCGACGTTGAGCATGCCGTAGGGGTCCTCGCCGGCGCCCTCGGCGTCGGGGGCGTCGGGGTAGGCGGTGAACAGCAGCCGGAACAGGCCCGGCTCCGCGAGCGCGAACTCGACGTACCCGGCGCCGATGGCCACCAGGCGCCGACGGGCGCGAGCGACCGGGTCGGCCTCGTCCACGGTATCCAGCCGACGGTGGACGGCGCCGACCAGCTCGACCATTGCGCGCTCGGCGACGGCGTCCACGAGGGCGTCGCGGTCGGCGAAGTGCCGGTAGGCCGCGTTGTGCGACACGCCGACCCGACGGGCCACCTCGCGCAGGGCGAGGCCCTCCGGACCCCGCTCGCGGACCGTCTCGACGGCTGCCTCCACGAGCGCCGTGCGCAGGTTCCCGTGGTGGTACGGAGTGGTGGTCACCCGCCGAGCCTATTCGATGTTGACACCGGTAACTTCAGGGGTCACTCTGGTGTTACCACTGTCAACATCGCCCCGGAGCCACCGTGAACCGTCCTCACGCCATCCTGGCGACCGTCTGCCTGGCCGCCCTCACCATCAACCTCGACACCACGATCGTGAACGTCGCACTCCCGAGCCTCGCGCGCGAGCTCGACGCGAGCACCCGCGACCTGCTGTGGGTCGTGGACGGCTACAACCTCGCCTTCGCCGCCTTCGTCCTCGCGATGGGCAGCCTGAGCGACAAGTTCGGCCGACGACCGGCCCTCGTGCTGGGCCTCGCGTCCTTCGCGCTCACCAGCGGTGTCGCGGCGCTCGTCGACAGCGTCGAGGCGCTCGTCGCGCTGCGGGTCCTGATGGGCATGAGCGCGGCACTGATCTTCCCCACGACCCTGTCGATCATCTCGAACACGTTCCCGGACCGTCGGGAGCGGGCGGCCGCGCTGGGCGTGTGGGGTGCCGCCGTCGGCATGGGAGTGGCCCTGGGCCCCATCACCGGAGGCTTCCTGCTCGAGCACTTCTCGTGGCACAGCGTCTTCTGGGCCCTGGTCCCGGTCGGCCTGGTGGCCATCGCGATGACGCTGGCGTTCGTGCCGGAGTCGCGCGACCCCGGCGTCCCCGCCCTGGACCGCACCGGCCTGCTGCTCTCGGTGGCGACCCTGGGCGTGCTGACGTGGACGATCATCGAGGCACCCGAGCGCGGCTGGGCCAGCGCCGCCACCGTGGGGGGCTTCGCCGCCGCCCTGGTGCTCGCCGTCGTGTTCGTGCTCGTCGAGAGGGCGTCGCGTCACCCGATGCTGGACGTCACCTTGTTCTTCGACCGCCGCTTCAGTGCCGCGTGCGCCGCGGTGACGATCTCGTTCTTCGCCCTCTTCGGCTTCATCTTCCTCATCACCCAGTTCTTCCAGTTCGTGCGCGACTACTCGGCACTGCAGACCGGGGTGCGCATCCTGCCCGTGGCGCTGTCCATCGCCGGGGCCTCGATCCTGGGCGCGCACCTGGCGCCGCGCATCGGGACGAAGGTCGTGGTGACGATCGGACTGGCCTCGCTGGGCTCGTCGTTCCTGTGGGTCTCGACGATCGGCGTGGACGTGTCCTACGCCAGCACCATCGTCCCGCAGATGGTGCTGATGGGGCTCGGTCTCGGACTGATCAGCACCCCGGCGACGGAGTCGATCATGCAGGTGCTGCCGCCGGCCCGAGCCGGGGTGGGCTCGGCGGTCAACGACGCTTCCCGTGAGCTGGGCGGCACGCTGGGCGTTGCAGTGGTCGGCTCGCTCTTCTCCTCCCTGTACGGCGCCCGGCTGGTCGAGGCCCTCGACGGCAGGCTGCCGGCCGACCTCCTCGACCGGGCGCGCGGCTCGGTCGGCTTCACCGACGCCCTCGCGGCCCGGGCGCCGGGCGTCGCCGATGCCATGGACGCGGCGTTCATGGACGGGCTGTCCCTCGCCTGCGTGGTCATCGGGGTGCTGTGCCTGCTCGGGTCGGCGGCCGCGTGGTTCGCCCTGCCCGGCGAGCGCTACGACCCGCTGGCCGAGGCGCGGCCGGTCGCGGAGACGGTGCCGACGAGCTAGTCACCGAGAACGCCGTCCCGCAGGCCGACCGGCGACCTCACCCCGCACGGGTGATCTCCTCACGCCGTCCGAGGTGCTTGCGTGGACGGGTTCGCGAGAATTCCCGGGCGAGAGGAACCGCGAGATGGTCGAGGTCGACGCGACAACGGCGAAGGGCGCGGGCGGGGTGCTCGCGGCCACCTGCATCTCCACGCTGGTGGTCAACGCCAACACGTCCGCGGTGAGCATCCTGCTGCCGGCCATCAGCGCGGACACGGGCATGGCGGTCGAGACCCTGCAGTGGGCCGTCACCGGCTACTCACTGGTCGGCGCCGCCGTCATCGTGACCTCGGGCTCCCTCGGCGACGTCTTCGGTCGCAAGCGCGTCTTCCAGATCGGCCTCCTGCTGTTCATCGCGTCCTGCGTGCTCATCGCCCTCGCCGACTCGGGAGGGATGGTGATCGCCGGACGCCTCGTCCAGGGTGCCGCCGGCTCCACCATCCTGGCCTGCGGGCTGAGCCTGCTCACCGTGGCCAACAGCGGCTCGGCGCAGGTGCGAGCAGTGTCCCTGTGGGGTGCCGCCGCCGCCGTCGGTGCCGCTGCCGGACCCCTGGTGGGAGGGGTGCTCGTCGACGTGGCCGGGTGGCAGGGACTGTTCTGGATCGACGCGGTCATCGCGGTCCTGGTCGTCGTGCTCACGGCCGCCACCGTCTCGGAGTCACGCGACCCGGACCGGCCACCGACGATCGACTACGCCGGGTCCGCGCTCGTGGCGCTGACCCTCGCACCCCTGATCCTCGCGCTGAGCAAGGGCAGCGACTGGGGCTGGCTGTCGCTCGCCACCCTCGGCTGCTTCGTGGTGTCGGTGCTCGCGGGCGTCGGGTTCGTCGCCGTGGAGCGCCGCGTCGCCCTCCCGCTCCTGGACCTGGCGCTCCTGCGCAACCGGGTGCTGGTCGGGTCGACCATGGCCATCCTGATCGGCGCCGGCACGATCAACGCGCTCATGTTCGTGCTGAGCCTCTACCTGCAGGACCCCAGCACCCTCGGGTTCAGCCCGCTGGACGCCGGCCTCGCCACCCTGCCCGCCACCGTCGGGCTGGTCGTGGTCGCGCCCCTGGTGCCGCGACTCGCCACGAAGTTCGGCGGCCGCCAGGTGGTCGCCATGGGCTTCCTGCTCACGGCGCTCGGGTTCTGCGCCGTCGGCCTCGTCGAGTCCTCCTGGAAGTACGGCGCCTTCGTGCTGCCGCTGCTCGCCATCGCCGTCGGCATGGGCCTGTCCAACGGCCCGGCGTCGGCGGCATCGACCGCGTGCGTCCCGGCCGCCCAGGTCGGCTCGGCCTCCGGGGTCTCGAACATGGCGCGCTACGTCGGGGCCGCCGTCGCGACGGCACTGGCCGCGACGGTGTACGGCTCGGTGACCGCCAACCAGATCGCCGACGGGGCCTCCGACGCCGACGCGCTGGCCTCCGGCCTGTCCGCGACGTCGTGGCTGATGGCCGGGTTCAGCTTCGCCGGCGTCCTCATGGCCGTGGTCATGGGACGCAGGTTCCGTGCCTCGCAGGGAACCCTCGGTGATGCAGCGGCCGCGGCCTCCGCGCACACCCACACCCTGCCGACGACCGCCAGCGGGGGAGCCATGGCGGTGGCCCTCCGGTCCTGACCGGAGGATCCGACGGCCCGGGGCCGTCCGATCCTCCGTGCAACCGGACCGGGCCCGAAATGAGCGACAGCCGGATCCAGGGGATCCGGCTGTCGATAGGCGGTGGCGGTGGGATTTGAACCCACGGTGGGTTTGACCCCACACATCATTTCGAGTGATGCACCTTCGGCCGCTCGGACACGCCACCGCGGGAGAGATTACCGGACGGTCGACGCGGCGCTAAATCGACCTCTGCTCGGCGAAGAACGCCTCCAGCAGGGCGGTCGACTCGGCGGCCAGGACTCCGCCGAGCACCTCCGGCCGGTGGTTGAGGCGCCGGTCGCGGACGACGTCCCACAGCGAGCCCACGGCGCCGGCCTTGTCGTCGTACGCACCGAAGACGACACGCTCGACGCGGGACAGCACGGCCGCGCCGGCGCACATGGTGCAGGGCTCGAGGGTGACGACGAGCGTGCAGCCGGTCAGCCGCCACTCGCCCCGCGCCCGGGCGGCGGCGCGCAGGGCGACGACCTCGGCGTGCCCGGTCGGGTCGCCCTCGGCCTCGCGCACGTTGCGGCCGCGGGCGAGGACCTCGCCGGCGGGGTCGAGCACGACGGCACCGATCGGGACGTCCCCGGTCGCCACCGCCTCCTGCGCCTCGGCCAGGGCCAGGCGCATCGCAGGCTCCCACCTCATGCAGACGTGAACCCGACGGCGTCGTCGAAGAGCTCGCCGAAACCGAGGCGGCGCGTGATGTCCGACAGCATCTCGTCGGGGAAGAGGTCGACGTCGTCCAGCAGCACGCCCATGTCGATCGCGTGCATCCCCAGGTCGCCGAGCAGGTCGAGGTCGCCCGCCGGCACCTGCTCGTCCTCGTCGTCGGCGGGCGGCAGGCCGAGGAAGTCGACGGCCGACTGGGCCAGCTCCCACTCCTCGGCGGCGGTTACGTCCGACAGGAGCACCCGGGTGGTCGACCCGACCACCCGCACCAGGACGAAGAAGTCCTCGTCGACAGCCACCATCGCGACCGCGCCGCCGTCCCCGGGGAACCGCCGCAGGGCGTGCGCGAGCGAGTGGACGGAGTCGTAGGCGGGCGAGGCGATCTCCTGCAGCTGCCACTCGTCGCCGTCGTGGAACGCGGCCAGCGCGAAGTCGATCCCGTCCGACTGCTCAGACATGGCGACCCCTTCCTCGTGCTGCGTCCCGACCGAGGTTCCAGAGTCGCAGAAAGCCGACCCGCCGCCAACCCTGTTGCCGCCCGCGCCCACTAGGGTTTGCGCCATGCGCACCCACGTCGTCGACCACCCGCTGGTCTCCCACAAGCTCACCACGCTGCGGGACGAGTCCACCGACTCGCCGACCTTCCGCCGGCTGACCGACGAGCTGGTCACCCTGCTGGCCTACGAGGCGACCCGCGAGGTCCGCGTCAACGAGGTGACCATCCAGACGCCCGTCTCGGAGGCGACCGGGGTCAAGCTCGCCAGCCCCAAGCCGCTGGTGGTGCCGATCCTGCGCGCCGGCCTCGGCATGCTCGACGGGATGATGCGGCTGCTGCCCACCGCCGAGGTCGGCTTCCTCGGCATGATCCGCAACGAGGAGACGCTGGCCGCCTCGACGTACGCCGAGCGCCTCCCCGAGGACCTCTCCGGTCGCCAGTGCTACGTCCTGGACCCGATGCTGGCCACCGGCGGCACCCTCGCCGCCGCGATCCGCTTCCTCACCGACCGCGGTGCCGACGACATCACCTGCATCTGCCTGCTCGTCGCCCCCGAGGGCGTGGCCGCGCTGGAGCAGGAGCTGTCCGACCTCGACGTCCCCGTGGCCGTGGTGACCGCTGCGATGGACGAGCGCCTCAACGAGAAGGGCTACATCGTCCCGGGCCTGGGCGACGCGGGCGACCGCCTGTACGGCGTGGCGCAGTGACCCTGCGGCCCGGCCGCCGCGACCGCCTCGAGCGCAGGATCAACCGCCTCGCCTCCGCCAGCCCGGCCCGCCTCCAGGCGCTGCTCGCCGGCCGCGAGGTCACCAGCGAGGGCCAGCGGCTGAGCCCGCAGTTCGCGCTGGCCCTGCGCGCGCTGGCGCTGAGCGGCAAGACGTCGTACGACGAGCTCGACGTCCCCGCCGCACGGGAGCTGCTGGAGAAGGAGTCCTGGACCTTCAGCGGCCCCACCATCGAGGTCGGGGCCGTCCACGACGTCACCCTTGCCGAGGACGGCGAGGTGCCCGTCCCGGCGCGGCTCTACCTCCCGGCCGACGAGCCGGGAGGCTTCGGCGGACCGCCGCCGGTCGTGGTCTTCCTCCACGGCGGCGGCTGGGTCCTCGGCAGCGTCGAGAGCCACGATTCCGTCACCCGCTTCCTGTGCCGCCACGGCCGGGTCGCGGTGCTCTCGGTCGACTACCGCCTCGCCCCCGAGCACCCCTTCCCGGCCGCGGTCGAGGACACGCTCCACGCCGTGCGCTGGGCCCGACGCCACGGTGAGGAGTGGGGGTACGACGGCACCCGCCTCGCCGTCGCCGGCGACTCGGCGGGCGGCAACCTGTCCGCCGTGGCCTGCCAGCAGCTCCGCGGCACCGACGACCTGCCCGACCTCCAGGTGCTGGTCGTGCCCGGCGTCGACTTCTCGCGGCACACGGCCTCGCGGGCGACGTACGGCAACGGCTTCTTCCTCACCGACGGCGAGATGGACTGGTACGAGGACCACTACCTCGGGCCGGACACCGACCGCAGCGACCCGCGGGCGTCCCCGCTGCTGGCCGAGGACCTGTCGGGGCTGCCGCCGGCGTACGTCGTGGTGGCCGGCTTCGACCCCCTGCGCGACGAGGGCGAGGCCTACGCGCACGCCTTGCGGGATGCCGGCGTGCCGGTCACGCTGCGCCGCCACACCACCCTGGTGCACCCCTTCATCAACGGTGTCTCGATGAGCGACGAGGCGCGCGCCGCGGGCTTCGAGATCGTCGGCGCGATCCGCCTGGGCCTGGGCGTCTGACCCCTAGCCGGCGGGGCGCGCCGGGTCCTCGACGTGACGCGGACCACACGAGACGCCCGTGTCGAGGGGCGCTCCGCGTGTACCTTGAGCGCGGTCCGACCCCGACAGGAGGCGCCCGTGCGCATCGGTATCCCCCGCGAGTCCCGGCAGGGCGAGACGCTGGTCGCCGCCACGCCCACCACCGCCGGCCAGCTGCAGGCCCTCGGCTACGAGGTCGTGGTCGAGCGCGGCGCGGGCACCGCTGCCGCGCAGCCCGACGACGCGTTCGAGGCCGCCGGCATCCGGGTCACCGATGCCGAGGAGGTGTGGTCGAGCGACGTCGTGGTCAAGGTCGACGCCCCCACCCCGGACGAGATCTGGCGGCTGCGGGCCGGGTCCACCGTCGTGTCGCTGATGGCGCCGGCGCGCAGCCCCAAGCTCATCGAGCAGCTCCAGGCGCAGCGGGTCACCGGCCTGGCGATGGACGCCGTCCCCCGCATCTCGCGCGCGCAGGCCATGGACGTGCTGTCGTCGATGGCCAACGTGGCCGGCTACCGCGCGGTGGTCGAGGCCGCCCACGCGTTCGGCCGCCAGTTCACCGGGCAGGTCACCGCGGCCGGCAAGGTCCCGCCCGCGCGGGTCTTCGTCGTCGGCGCCGGCGTCGCCGGGCTGGCGGCCATCGGTGCCGCCGGGTCCATGGGGGCGATCGTGCGCGCCTTCGACGTCCGCCCCGAGGTCGCCGAGCAGGTCGAGTCGATGGGCGCCGAGTTCGTCACGGTCGAGATGGAGCAGGAGGTCTCCTCCGACGGCTACGCCAAGGAGATGACCGCCGACCAGGAGGCCGCCACCGCCGCGATGTACGACGAGGAGGCGCGCAACGCCGACATCGTCATCACCACCGCGCTGATCCCCGGCCGCCCCGCCCCGAGGCTCATCACCGCCGACACCGTGGCCGCGATGCGCACCGGCTCGGTGATCGTCGACATGGCCGCGGCCAACGGCGGCAACGTGGAGCTGACCCGGGCCGACGAGGAGGTCGTCACCGACAACCTCGTCACGATCCTGGGCTACACCGACCTCGCCGGCCGGCTGGCCGCCCAGACCAGCCAGCTCTACGGCACCAACGTGGTCAACCTCCTCAAGCTGATGACCCCCGGCAAGGACGGCGAGCTGGTCCTCGACCTCGACGACGTCGTCGTACGGGGCATCACCGTGACCCGCGACGGCGAGACCATGTGGCCGCCACCGCCGGTCCAGGTGAGCGCCGCCCCGGTCGCTGCGGAGCCGGCCGCCGTGCCGGTCGCCCAGGAGCCGCCGAAGCCACCCGACCCGCGCCGAAAGTGGTACGCCGCCGGCCTGGCCGCGGTCCTGTTCGCCCTCGTCGCGGCGTACTCCCCACCCGACTTCCTCGGGCACTTCACCGTCTTCGCGCTGGCGGTCTTCGTCGGCTACTACGTGATCTCCAACGTGGCCCACGCGCTGCACACCCCGCTCATGAGCGAGACCAACGCCATCTCCGGCATCATCCTGGTCGGCGGCATCCTGCAGGTCGGCAGCGACAACACCGTGGTGACCGTGCTGGCGCTCATCGCCGTGCTCGTCGCCAGCATCAACATCTTCGGTGGCTTCCTGGTGACGCTGCGCATGCTCGAGATGTTCAGGAAGGACTGACGTGAGCGACTTCCTGACCTCGGAGCGACTGCCCGGGCTGATCCAGGCGGCGTACATCATCGCCGGCATCCTCTTCATCGGCGCGCTCGCGGGCCTGTCGAAGCACGAGACCGCCAAGCGCGGCAACCTCTTCGGCATGGCGGGCATGGGCCTGGCCCTGCTCGCGACGCTCGTCCTCGCGGCCCGCAACAGCCAGTACGGCGACCAGCGACCGCTCGGCGTGACCCTGGCCCTGATCCTGGTGGCCATGCTCGTCGGCGGGTCGATCGGTGCTTGGCGGGCCCGCACGGTGGAGATGACCGGGATGCCCGAGCTGGTGGCGATGCTGCACAGCTTCGTGGGCCTCGCCGCGGTGCTGGTGGGCTACAACTCGTGGATCGAGCTCCACGACCTCGGCGGCTCCGACACGGTCCACGACGTCGAGGTGTTCGTCGGCGTCTTCATCGGGGCGGTGACCTTCACCGGCTCGATCGTGGCGTGGGCCAAGCTGAGCGGCCGGATGACCTCCAGCCCGCTGATGCTGCCGGGTCGCCACCTGCTCAACCTGGCCATCCTCGTCGCCTCGACGGCCCTGGCCGTGTGGTTCGTGGCCGACGACGGCGACACGGCGCTGGTGCCGCTGCTGGTGATGACGGCGCTCGCGCTGGTGCTCGGCTTCCACCTCGTCGCCGCCATCGGCGGTGGCGACATGCCGGTGGTCGTCTCGATGCTCAACTCCTACTCCGGCTGGGCCGCCGCGGCCGCGGGCTTCATGCTCAGCAATGACCTGCTCATCATCACCGGGTCGCTGGTGGGCTCCTCGGGTGCGATCCTCAGCTACATCATGTGCACGGCGATGAACCGCTCGTTCGTGAGCGTCATCGCCGGCGGCTTCGGCTCCGACGGCGCTCTCAGCGGTGAGGCGCGCGACTACGGCGAGCACCGCGAGATCACCGCCGACGAGACGGCCGAGCTCCTCGCCGACGCGAAGTCCGTGATGATCACCCCCGGCTACGGCATGGCGGTCGCCCAGGCGCAGTACCCCGTCGCCGAGATGACCAAGAAGCTGCGCGAGCGGGGGGTCGAGGTCCGTTTCGGCATCCACCCCGTCGCCGGCCGGTTGCCCGGCCACATGAACGTGCTGCTCGCCGAGGCCCGCGTGCCCTACGACATCGTGCTGGAGATGGACGAGGTCAACGGCGACTTCGCCCACACCGACGTGGTGCTGGTGATCGGCGCCAACGACACGGTCAACCCCGCCGCGCTGGAGGAGCCGGGCTCGCCGATCGCGGGCATGCCGGTCCTCGAGGTCTGGCACGCCAAGGAGGTCGTCGTCTTCAAGCGGTCGATGGCCACGGGCTACGCCGGCGTGCAGAACCCGCTGTTCTTCAAGGAGAACTCCCGGATGCTCTTCGGGGACGCCAAGGAACGGGTCGACGACATCGTGCGCGCGCTGGGCTGATCCCCTGGCACTGCGCCGGGTGGCGGCACATCGCAGTCCCACCACGCAGAGTGGCGGCGTACGACGTCAGACGTGGCCCCGGAGCTGCGATCTGCCGCCAGTTTGCGCGCGGGCGGCCTCGCCCGGGCGAAATGCGGTCCGCCGCCCCCCGAGGCGGGAGGCGGCGGACGAGCCGGGCGTCGTACGACGCTCTCAGTCGGTCGGCAGGGCGTCCCCGGACTCGACGTCGAAGGCGTGCAGGCGACCGGGCTCGATGCTGAACCAGACCTTGGCGCCCTTGGCGGGGACCGAGCGCGGGGCGATGCGGGCCACGACGTGGTCGGCGCGCAGGTCGTCGCCGATCATGTTGCCGTAGAGGAAGGCGTCCGAGCCGAGCTCCTCGATGACCAGCGCCTCGACGGGGAACGACGCGGCGTCGTCGGCCGAGGACAGCACCAGCGCCTCGGGACGGAAGCCGAGCTGGACCTTGTCGCCCTTGAGCGCGCCCACCGTCGAGCGGGGCAGCGGCACCCGGGCCTCGCCGATGAGCGCGTGGCCGTCCTCGACGCAGAAGGTGCCGAGGTTCATGGCCGGCGAGCCGATGAAGCCGGCCACGAAGGCGTTCTTGGGCTTGTCGTAGAGCCCGAGCGGGGTGTCGACCTGCTGGAGCAGGCCGTCCTTGAGCACCGCGACCCGGTCGCCCATGGTCATCGCCTCGACCTGGTCGTGGGTGACGTAGACGGTGGTGGTGTCGAGGCGTCGCTGCAGCGAGGCGATCTGCGTGCGGGTCGAGACCCGGAGCTTGGCGTCGAGGTTGGACAGCGGCTCGTCCATGCAGAAGACCTGCGGCTGGCGCACGATGGCCCGGCCCATGGCCACGCGCTGGCGCTGGCCACCGGAGAGCGCCTTGGGCTTGCGGTCGAGGTAGGGCTCGAGGTCGAGGATCTTGGCGGCCTCGAGCACCCGGGCGTCGATGTCCGACTTGTTGACCCCGGCGATCTTGAGCGCGAAGCCCATGTTCTCGCCGACGCTCATGTGCGGGTAGAGCGCGTAGTTCTGGAAGACCATCGCGATGTCGCGGTCCTTGGGACGCAGGTGCGTGATGTCCCGGTCGCCGATGAGGATCCGTCCGCTCGTGACGTCCTCGAGGCCGGCGAGCATGCGCAGGCTGGTGGACTTGCCGCAGCCCGACGGGCCGACGAGCACGAGGAACTCGCCCTCGGCGATCTCGAGGTCGAGTCCGTCCACGGCCGGCTTCTCGCTGCCGGGGTAGATGCGGGTGGCCTTCTCGAAGGTGACGCTGGTCGACATGGGGGTTCCTTATCCCTTGGTGCCACCGGCGGTGAGGCCGGCGACGAGGTGCTTCTGGGCGAAGAAGAAGACGATGGCTGCGGGGATGGTGATCAGGACGGCGCCTGCGGTGAGCAGCTCCCAGCGGGGGCTGAACTGCGGGACGAATTGTTGCAGGCCGGCACCGAGCGTGTAGTGGTCGTCGCTCTGCATGAAGGCGATCGCGTAGGCGACCTCGCCCCACGCGGTGAGGAAGGTGTAGAACGCCGTGACCGCCAGGCCCGGGCGGGCCAGCGGCAGGATGACCCGCCAGAACGTGCCGAAGGGGCCGAGGCCGTCGAGCGCCGCGGCCTCGTCGAGCTCCTTCGGGATGGTGTCGAAGTAGCCGCGCAGCATCCACGCGCAGAACGGGACGGCCACGGTGCAGTAGGCGATCACCAGCGACGCCTTGGTGTCGATGAGGCCGGCCTTGGCCATGATCGTGTAGATCGGGACGATCAGGATCGCGACCGGGAACATCTGGGTGATCAGGAAGACCCACATCAGCCCCCGCTTGCCGGGGAAGTTGAAGCGGCTCAGTGCGTAGCCGGCGGTCGCGGCCATCGCGATGCCGATCACCATGGTGAAGGCGGCGACGACCAGCGAGTTGAGGAACCACGTGGGGAAGTTCGTGTCGAAGAGGACCTTGCGGTAGTTCTCCAGGGTCGGGTCGACGACGAACTGGATGTCGCTGCGGCGGATCTCGCTGGCGGGCTTGAACGAGCTCAGCACCACCCACGCCATCGGGAACAGCGCGATGAAGGTGGCCAGGAGCAGGGTGGCGTGGAGCGCCACGCTGGCCCCGACGGAGCGGTCGCTGCGGCGCCGCACGCGGGGCGCGCGGCGGTCCTTCGCCGTCGCCCCGGCGATCATCTCGTCGGTCTCGACGATGACGGGCGGAGTGATCGAGCTCATCAGAACACCTCTCCCTGGGTCTTGAGCACGCGGCGGTAGATCGAGGCGTAGACGATGAGGATCGACAGGATCAGCACGCCGTACGTCGCGGCGAGGGAGTAGTCACGGATGCCCTCGAAGGCGGCGCGGAAGGCGCCGGTCACCAGGATCTCGGTCTCGCCGGCGGGCTGGCCGCGCGTCACGAAGTAGATGATCGGGAACATGTTGAAGGTCCAGATGGTGCCGAGCAGGATCACCGTCGAGCTGACCGGACGCAGGCCGGGCAGGGTCACGTTGCGGAAGCGCTGCCACGGGGTGGCACCGTCCATCTCGGCGGCCTCGTAGAGGTCCCCGGGGATCGACTGCAGGCCACCCAGGATGGCGACCATCATGAAGGGCACGCCGAGCCAGATGTTGGCGACGATGGCCGTGGACAGCGAGGTCCACCGGTCGTCGAACCACGACACGCCGCTCCCGCCGAGGGCCCGGAGGGTCGCGTTGATGAGGCCGAAGTTCTCGTCGAAGAGGAAGCGCCACGCGAAGGCGGCCACGAAGGCCGGCACGGCCCACGGGACGATGAGCGCCACGCGGTAGAACCCCCGGCCCCGGAAGCTCCGGTTGAGCATCACCGCCAGGCCGAGGCCGATGCCGTAGTGGAAGACCACGCAGGCCACCGTCCACACGATGGTGTTGGTGAACTGCAGCCAGAAGTGGCCCTGGGCGCCGGTCAGGACGTCGACGTAGTTGTCGAGGCCGACGAACTGGGAGGCCTTGGGGTTCGGCGAGCAGGTCTCGCCACCACCGAGGGTCTTCTTGCAGATCTCGCTGCGCTGGTTGGACTCGTTGAGGTCGGTGAAGGACTGGTAGACGCCCTGGACCAGCGGGGCCAGGACGAGGACACCGAGCACGGCCACGGTGGGCAGCACCATGGCCCAGGCGTACCAGTGCTTGTCGAAGCTCTTGCGCATGCTCTCAGCTGTCTGGTGAGGGGACGGGGGAGGGGAGCCGGGGGGGCTGGGATCGGTGCGGGGGCGGCTCGAGGGCCGCCCCCGCACCGACGTGTCAGTCGAGCGAGTAGTCGGGGACGACGTCGCTCTTGTAGGTCTCCGCGGCCTTGTCGAGGGAAGCCTGGACGGGCTTGCCCTGGATGAGGACCTCGGTGGCCATGGTGTCGAGGGCGGCGAAGAACTGTCCACCCTCGGGGATCCACGGGCGGGCCTGGGCGACGCCCATCGCGTCGGCCCACAGGGCGACCCGCTCGTTGGTGACCATGTCGTAGGCGTCGGCGTTGCCGGGCAGCAGGCCCAGCTCGTCGGCGACGAACGCCTCGGACTCGGCCGAGCTCATGAACTTGATGAACGCGATGGCGGCGTCCGCCTTCGACTCGTCCATGCCGGAGTAGACGACGTAGTTGTGGCCGCCGACCGGGGCGCCCTGACCGGCGGAGCCGGCGGGGACCGGCGCGACGCCGAGGTTCTCGATGCCACCGAACTTCGGGTCGTCAGCGATGCCGGCGACCTCCCACGGGCCGTTAAGGATCATGCCGACCTTGCCCTCCTTGAAGAGGGTCATCATGGTGCCGTAGGGGTCGTTGGCGACGGGCTTGACCGCGGCGCCGGACTTCACCATGTCCTGGGCGATCTGGATGCCCTTGGCGGCCTCCGGGCTGTTGACCGTGATGGTCTCCGACTCGGTGTCCACGAGGTCGGCGCCCTCGCCGTACATGAACGGCAGGACGAAGTAGCCGCCCGAGTTGAGGTAGATGCCGCCGACGCCGGCCTTGCTCTGGAGGGCCTCGGACGCGGCCTCGACCTCTTCCCAGGTGGTCGGCGGGGCCTCGGGGTCGAGGCCGGCCTTCTCGAAGAGCGCCTTGTTGTACATCAGGCCGAGGGTGTCGGTGACCTGCGGCACGCCGTACGTGCTGCCGTCGTAGATGTTGCTGGAGAGCGGCGTCTCCTGGAAGTTGTTGTCCTCCAGGGCGGCGGTGCCGTCGAGGGCGTAGAGGTAGCCCAGCGAGGCGAACTCGGGGGTCCAGGCGACCTCGGCCCGCAGGATGTCAGGCGCGCCCGAGCCGGACTCGGCCGCGGTCTTGAACTTGTTCTGGGTCTGGTCGAAGGGGACCGTCTCGTGCTTGATCGTGACGTTCGGGTACTCCTCGTTGAACTTCTCGATCAGCTTGTCGTAGGCGGGGGCCTCGTTGGTGGGGTCCGAGGTGTCCCACCAGGTCAGCTCGGCCTCCATCGAGGTCGGGTCGGTGTCTCCGGAGGAGGTGTTCGAGTCGGCGTTGCTGTCGCTCTCCGAGCCGCCGCCACAGGCGGCGAGGACGAGGGCGAGCGCGGCGGTGCCGGCGATACCGGGCAGCGTGCGGCGCATTTGTGCTCCTTGCGAGGGGTGGTGTCACCGACCGGGAAGGGGTCCTGTGACGAGGGTCACCGGACGATAGCAAGAAGCCTGCAAGATTTGGAAGTCCTTGCAGGATCGCTGCAAAGCCGCTTTCATGTGACCATGCCCACCCTCGCCGAGATCGCTGCGGAGGCCGGTGTCAGCGAGGCGACGGTGTCCCGCGTGCTCAACTCCAAGCCCGGCGTGAGCGACACCTCCCGCCAGTCCGTCGTCACCGCCCTGGACGTCCTGGGCTACGAGCGACCCCGCCAGCTGCGCCAGCGCAGCGCCGGGCTGGTGGGCCTGGTCGTCCCCGAGCTGGAGAACCCGATCTTCCCGGCCTTCGCGCAGGTCATCGAGGACGCGCTCGCCCGCCGCCGCTTCACGCCGGTCCTGTGCACCCAGTCGCCCGGCGGCATCTCCGAGGACGAGTACGTCGAGTCGCTGCTCGACCACGGCGTCGCCGGGATCATCTTCGTCTCGGGCAAGCACGCCGACCGCGGCGCCGACCACGACCGCTACCGCACCCTCATCGAGCGCGGGATGCCGGTCGCCTTCATCAACGGGTACGTCGAGGGGCTGGGCGCGCCGTTCTTCTCCACCGACGACCGGGCCGCGATGCGGATCGCGGTGTCCCACCTGGTCCAGCTGGGCCACACCACGATCGGCCTGGCCATCGGCCCGGCCCGCTTCGCCCCGTCGCACGACAAGCGCGAGGGATTCGTCGAGGCACTGGGCGACGAGCTCGGGCTCTCCGAGGCCGCGGCCCGGGGCTGGATCGCCGAGGGTCTCTTCACCGTCGAGGGCGGTGCGGCCGCGGCACGGGCCCTCATCGACCGGGGCGCCACCGCCATCGTGTGCGGCTCGGACCTGATGGCGATGGGCGCGATCCGCGCCGTGCGCGACGCGGGGCTCAGCGTGCCCGGCGACGTGTCGGTCGTCGGCTTCGACGACTCGCGGCTGCTGCCCTTCCTCGACCCGCCGCTGACCACGCTGCGCCAGCCCGTGGGCGAGATGGCCCTGCAGGCCGTGGACACGCTGTGCTCGGCGATCGCCGGACAGCCCCTGCCCAGCCACGACTACGTCTTCCGCCCCGAGCTGGTGCTGCGGGCGTCCACCGGACGCGCTCCTGCCTGACGTCGCCACCCCGAGGGGCGGCGCGGGGTCAGATCCCGCCCACCAGGGCGCCGATCCCGTAGGTCACCACCATGGCGATGACGCCGCCGCCGACGTTGCGCAGCACGGCCCGGCCGGCGGGGCTCTGGCCGAGGCGGGCGCTCGCCCAGCCGGTCAGGGCCAGTGCGAGCACCACCGAGACCCCGGTCACCCACACGCGGGCGCCCGCGGGACTGAGGCTGATCGTCAGCAGCGGGAGCAGGGCGCCGGCGGTGAAGGCCAGCATCGAGGCCCAGGCGGCGTGCCACGGGTTGGTGAGCGCGTCCGGGTCGATGCCCAGCTCGGCCTCGGCGTGCGCCCCCAGGGCGTCGTGGGCGGTGAGCTGCTCGGCCACCTGCAGCGCGAGGTCGTTGCTCAGGCCCTTCTGCACGTAGAGGTCGGCCAGCTCCGCGAGCTCCTCCTCGGGCTCCTCGGCGAGCTCGCGGCGCTCCTTGGCCAGCAGGGCCTGCTCGGAGTCGCGCTGGGTGCTCACCGAGACGTACTCGCCGGCGGCCATGCTGATCGCGCCGGCGACGAGCCCGGCGACGCCGGCGACGAGGATGGCCTGGCTGTCGGTGGTGGCGCCGGCGACACCGACGACCAGGCCCGCGGTGGACACGATGCCGTCGTTGGCCCCGAGCACCGCGGCCCGCAGCCAGTTGAGGCGCGTTCCGAGGCTGTCGTCGTGGGGCTCGTCGTCGTGGGGACCGATCTCGAGGTCGGTCGCGTCGGTGCTCATGGGGCCATCCTTCGCAGCGCGGGGCAGTCCCGCAACGAAGGCCAGCCTGTGCTGGCTAGCCCAGCGGGAGCGTGGCGACCACCTCGTGCCGCGGGCGCCCGCGCGGGCCCTCCCCGAGGTACGACGCCACCAGGGCCACCTCGTCGACGGTCCAGGACGGACCGGCGTAGGTGTCGAGGAGCCGCACCCACCGGCTGACGTTGGCCGGGCCGCCCAGGCGGGCCAGCGTGAGGTGCGGCCGGAACCGCTGGCCGTCGACGACCGCACCGGAGGTGTTGGCCGCCGCCCGGGCACCCCGGGACAGGGCGTCGAAGTCGCCCTCGAGCCCCGCCCACAGGACTCGTGCCCGGTCGGGGTCCGGGAACGCGCCGCCACCGACGACGCGGCTGGCGAACCGCTGCTGCCGGCCGGCGGTGGCGGCCAGCCGCTCGGTCAGCTCGTCGACGGAGTGGTCCGCGACGTCCTCCATGAAGGCCAGCGTCAGGTGCCACTGCTCGGCCGGCGCCCAGCGCCAGCGCTCGTCGGGCCGGGCGCCCGCGTCGCGGCGTACGGACAGGAAGTCGTCGAGGTCCTCCACCGCCTCGGGTGGAGGGACCACGGCGACGAACATCCGGGTCGTCACAGGCCCAGGTCGCGCCCGATCAGCATCTTCATGATCTCGTTGGAGCCGGCCCAGATCTTGCTGACCCGGGCGTCGCGCCAGGCGCGGGCGACGCGGTACTCGTTCATGTAGCCGTAGCCGCCGTGCAGCTGGACGCAGTGGTCGAGCACGTCGTTCTGCACCTGCGAGGTCCACCACTTGGCCTTGGCGGCGTCGACCGCGGTCAGCTCGCCGCGGGTGTGCTTGAGCACGCACTGGTCGACGTAGGCCTGGGTGACCTCGACCTGGGTGACGAGCTCGGCCAGCAGGAAGGAGTTGTGCTGGAAGCTGCCGATCGGCCGGCCGAAGGCCTGACGGTCCTTCGCGTACTGGACCGTCTCCTCCAGGATCTGCGCGGCGTGGGCGAGGTTGGTGACCGCCGAGCCGAGCCGCTCCTGCGGCAGGAACTGCATCATCGAGATGAAGCCGGTGTCGAGGGGGCCGATGAGGTCGTCGTTGCTGACCCGGACGTTCTCGAAGGCCAGCTCGGCGGTGTCCGACTCGTCCTGGCCGACCTTGTCGAGCACGCGCCCGACCGAGAAGCCGTCGAGCGAGGTGTCGACGCCGAAGAGGCTGATGCCCTTGGCCTTCTTCTCCGGGCTGGTGCGGGCCGCCACGACCACCATGTCGGCGCTGCCGCCGTTGGTGATGAAGGTCTTGGAACCGTTGATGATCCAGTCGTCGCCGTCACGCACGGCCGTGGTCTTGAGGTTGGCGAGGTCCGAGCCGCCGCCGGGCTCGGTCATCCCGATCGCGGTGAGCAGCTCGCCGGAGCAGAAACGGGGCAGCCAGCGCTCCTTCTGCTCGTCGGTGGTCAGGTGCACGAGGTACGGCGCGACGATGTCGGCGTGGATGCCCACGCACGAGGGCAGGGTCATGTTGACCTTGGCGAGCTCCTCGGTGAGCACGGCGTTGAAGCGGTAGTCGCCCGCCTCGGAGCCGCCGTACTGCTCGGGGATCTCCAGGCCGAGGTACCCCTGCTTGCCGGCGGCGAGCCAGAACTCGCGGCTCAGGCCGTGCCCGGCGGCGTACTCGTCGAGGTGGGGGACCACCTCGCGGTCCAGGAACTCCTTGACCGAGGCGCGGAACGCCTCGTGGTCCTCGTCGTAGATCTCGCGCGTCATGGCGGCTATGTTACCCGCCAGTCACCTGAGGTGGGCGCGGTCGTGACGGACGCCGCACGACCCGCTCCCGGGCACGGACCTCGCGTACGTCGGCCGGGACGGCCGCCGCCTCAGAGCCGGGCGGTGTCCCCGCCGTTCGGGGCCTCGACCTCGAACGGCTCGTCGAACTCCGAGAGGGCGAGCACGACGGGTTCGCGGCCGCCCTCCACGGTCATCTTGACCACGCGATGGGGACTCTCGCTGAGCACCCAGGTGCGTTGCAGCGCGACGCCGCCGGGGCGGGCGCTGATCTCGACGGCGCGAGCACCGTCCAGCTCGACCTCCGTGCCCCGGGTCGCCTCGACCTCCTGTCCCTTCTCGTGCTCGAAGGCCGAGAAGTCCTTGAGCAGCGCGTCGAGGTCGCAGACCCGGCCGAACGTCTTCCCCTCCACGGTGATCCACTTCCGGCTGAGCCGGTCGAGCTCGGAGCGCGGCACGTCGCGGCCCCTGGTGACCATGTTGTAGAAGGCGGCGTCGCCCTTGAACCAGGTCGTGCCGCCGACCCGGCGCAGGTCGACGTGGCGGCCCTCCAGGCTCAGGCTGCCGCTGCAGCGGCCGGCGCGATCGACGTGGAGGTCGACGAAGAACTGCCGGCCGTCCTCCCACACGGAGCCGGTCAGGCGCAGCGACTCGACGTCGTCCATCGCCCTCTCGCCCGCCACGGCGATGGTCGTGGCGGACTGCTCGGCGAAGTCGCTGGTCCGCGCGGCCTCGTAGACCGAGCAACCCGAGACGAGCGAGACGCCGAGGGCGGCGACGGCGAGACGCGCGAGGACGCGCTGCGTACGTGATGCCACGAGTGACCCCCTGATCGACCGGCGGCAGCATCAGACCATGCACCCGCAGGGGTGCGCAGGCGAACGGCCCCGACGCCCGGACGGTGACAATGGTCGTCCGGCCCCGTCCTGCGGATAGGCTTTGAACGATCCAACTACTTAGGAGCCCCGTGCAGATCTGGCCAGGAACGCCCTACCCGCTCGGTGCCACCTTCGACGGCAGCGGCACCAACTTCGCCCTCTTCAGCGAGGTCGCCGAGCGTGTCGAGCTGTGCCTCTTCGAGGTCGGCCCCCGCGGCAAGGTCACCGAGACCCGCCTCGAGGTCACCGAGGTCGACGCCTACGTGTGGCACTGCTACATCCCCACGGTGCAGCCGGGACAGCGGTACGGCTACCGCGTCCACGGCCCGTGGGACCCGGCCAACGGCCTGCGCTGCAACCCCAACAAGCTGCTCCTCGACCCCTACGCGAAGGCGACCAGCGGCGAGATCCAGTGGGACCAGTCGCTGTTCGGCTACGACTTCGGCGACCCCGACTCGCGCAACGACGACGACTCCGCGGGCCACATGACCCACGGCGTGGTCATCAACCCGTTCTTCGACTGGGAGGGCGACCGCCGCCTCAACATCCCCTACAACGAGTCCTTCATCTACGAGGCGCACGTCAAGGGGCTCACCCAGCTGCACCCGGACGTGCCGGAGGACCAGCGCGGCACGTACGCCGGCCTCGCGCACCCCGCGATCACCGACCACCTCACCAAGCTCGGCGTCACCGCCATCGAGCTGATGCCGGTCCACCAGTTCGTCCAGGACTCCACCCTGCTCGACCAGGGCCTGCGCAACTACTGGGGCTACAACACCCTGGGCTTCTTCGCCCCGCACGCCGACTACGCCTCGAGCGTGGAGGGCCAGCAGGTGCAGGAGTTCAAGTCGATGGTCAAGGCGATGCACGCCGCGGGCATCGAGGTCATCCTCGACGTGGTCTACAACCACACCGCCGAGGGCAACCACCTCGGCCCGACGCTGAGCTTCAAGGGCATCGACAACCCGGCGTACTACCGCCTGGTCGAGGACGACCAGCGCTACTACATGGACTACACCGGCACCGGCAACAGCCTCAACGTGCGCCACCCGCACTCGGTGCAGCTGATCATGGACTCGCTGCGCTACTGGGTCACCGAGATGCACGTCGACGGCTTCCGCTTCGACCTCGCCGCCACCCTGGCCCGGGAGTTCTACGAGGTCGACAAGCTCTCGACCTTCTTCGAGATGGTGCAGCAGGACCCGGTGGTCAGCCAGGTCAAGCTCATCGCCGAGCCGTGGGACATCGGCCCCGGCGGCTACCAGGTCGGCGGCTTCCCGCCCCAGTGGACGGAGTGGAACGGCGCCTACCGCGACACCGTGCGCGACTTCTGGCGCGGCGAGCCCTCGCTGGGCGAGTTCGCCTCGCGCCTGTCCGGCTCGTCGGACCTCTACGAGCACTCGGGCCGCCGGCCGTTCGCCAGCATCAACTTCGTCACGGCCCACGACGGCTTCACCCTGCGCGACCTCGTCTCCTACAACGAGAAGCACAACGAGGCCAACGGCGAGGACAACAACGACGGCGAGAGCCACAACCGCTCGTGGAACCACGGCGTCGAAGGACCGACCGACGACTCCGAGATCCTCGAGGCCCGGGCCCGCGAGCAGCGCAACTTCATTGCCACCCTGCTGCTCAGCCAGGGCGTGCCGATGCTGCTGCACGGCGACGAGCTCAGCCGCACCCAGAACGGCAACAACAACACCTACGCCCAGGACAGCGAGATCGCCTGGGTCCACTGGGACCGGGCCGACAAGCCGCTCATCGAGTTCACGGCCGCGGTGGCCAAGCTCCGCGCCAGCCACCCGACGTTCCACCGCAAGCGGTTCTTCACCGGCAACACGGTGCGCACCGGTGACGGCCAGCGCCTCAACGACATCGTGTGGCTCGCGCTCGACGGCACCCCCATGGAGGACGACAAGTGGGAGGGCCAGAAGGCGATCGGGATGTACCTCAACGGTGACGGCATCGCCGGCAAGGACGCCCGCGGCGGCACCATCACCGACGACCACTTCCTGCTCTACTTCAACGCCGACGGGCCGGCCGACGTGACGCTGCCGGCCGACGAGTACGCCGCGGCGTGGGACGTGGTCATCGACACCGGCGGAGCGGCCGACACGGCGCAGACGCTGGAGGCGGGTGCGACGCTCGCCCTGGGGACCCACAGCCTCGTCGTGCTCCGCGAGCACGCCGAGCCCGAGGGGCAGCCGGACCACTCGGTCGCGGCGTCCTTGGCCTCGCTCGCCGACGCCGGCTCCGTCGACGCCACCCCGGCGGCCGACGAGCGGCACCGGCACGACCAGGACTGAAGCAGCAGGACTGATGCAGCAGGACTGATCCCGGGAGGGGCTGGGTACGGCCCCTCCCGAGACCAGCCGACCGAGCAGACCCCACCGAGAGGGACCATGCGCACCCCCGTCAGCACGTACCGGATCCAGATCACCGAGGACTTCGACCTGCACGAGGCGGCGCGGGTGCTGCCCTACCTGCACGACCTCGGCGTGGACTGGGTCTACCTCTCGCCGTTGCTCGCGGCGGAGGCGCACAGCAACCACGGGTACGACGTGTCCGACCACGGCCGCATCGACGCCGCCCGCGGTGGGGTGTCCGGGCTGTCGGCGGTGTCGGCGGAGGCCCACCGGCTGGGCATGGGCGTGCTGGTGGACATCGTCCCCAACCACGTGGGCGTCGCCAGCGCCAGCGACAACGCCTGGTGGTGGTCGGTGCTGACCCACGGCCAGGCCTCGGACTACGCCGACGCCTTCGACATCGACTGGGCCGCCGGCGGCGGTCGGCTGCGCATCCCGGTGGTCGGCGACGACGACCTCGCCGACGACCCTTCGACGGGCTCAGGACAAGCGGGGATCGACCACCTGGTGGTCGAGGCGGGCCAGCTGCGCTACCACGACCACGCCTTCCCGCTCGCGCCCGGCACGGCGGACGACATGGACGAGCTGGGGCTCACCGCACAGGACGTCCACGCCCGTCAGCACTACGAGCTGGTCTCGTGGCGCACGGCCGACGCGGGCCTCAACTACCGCCGCTTCTTCGCGGTCAACACGCTGGCCGCCATCCGGGTCGAGGACCGCGAGTGGTTCGACCGCTCCCACGACGAGATCGGCCGCTGGTTCTCCGAGGGCCTCGTCGACGGTCTGCGCGTCGACCACCCCGACGGCCTGCGCGACCCCGAGGGCTACCTGCGCGACCTGGCCGAGCTCACCGGCGACGCCTACGTGCTCGTGGAGAAGATCCTCGAGCCCGGCGAGGAGCTGCCCCGAGAGTGGCCGACCGCCGGCACCACCGGGTACGACGCGATGGCGCTCGTCGACCGCGTCCTCACCGACCCGGCGGCGGCGCAGGCCCTCGGCGCGCTCGACGAGCGGCTGCGCGGCGGGCCCGTCGACTGGCCCGCGATGGTCCACGACAACAAGCGCGCCGTCGCCGACGGCATCCTGCGCTCCGAGGTGCTCCGCATCGGCCGCGAGCTGCGCGTCGCGCTGAGCCGCTCGGGGGTCGACGCGCCGACCGACACCGACGACGCCGTGGGCGAGCTGCTCGCCTGCTTCCCCGTCTACCGCTCCTACCTGCCCGGCGGCCGCCACCACCTCGACGAGGCCTTCGCCCTCGCCCGCGAGCTGCGACCCGACCTGGCCGCCACGCTCGACGTGCTGCTGCCGGTGCTGTCCGACCCAGCCCAGCCGGCGGCCCTCCGCTTCCAGCAGACCTCCGGCATGGTGATGGCCAAGGGTGTCGAGGACTGCTCCTTCTACCGCTGGTCGCGCCTCACCTCGCTCAACGAGGTCGGGGCCGACCCGTCCGTCTTCTCGGTCACCACCGACGAGTGGCACGACGCCATGGCGACCCGCCAGCGTGAGTGGCCGCACGCCATGACCGCCCTCTCCACCCACGACACCAAGCGCGGCGAGGACGTGCGGGCCCGGATCACCGCGCTCGCCGAGGTCCCCGACCCGTGGGAGCGCGCGCTCGACCGCCTCCTCGACCTGGTGCCGCTGCCCGACCCCGGCTTCGGCAACCTGCTGTGGCAGGCCGTCATCGGTGCGTGGCCGGCGGCCGGGCTCGACGGCGACTGGCGCGAGCGCCTGCACGGGTACGCCGAGAAGGCCATGCGCGAGGCCGGCGACCGCACGCAGTGGACCGCCCCGGACGAGGACTACGAGGCGGCCGTGCACGCGGCCGTCGACGCCGCGATCGACCGGCCCGAGGTGCGGGCCCTGGTCGACGAGGTGCTGGCCGCGGTCGCGGACGCGGGCTGGAGCAACGCCCTGGTCGCCAAGCTCGTCGCGATCACCATGCCCGGCGTGCCCGACGTCTACCAGGGCAGCGAGCTGTGGGAGCAGTCCCTCGTCGACCCCGACAACCGGCGTCCGGTCGACTACGACGTACGCCGCAGCCTGCTCGAGGCCGTCGAGCAGGGCCACCGCCCGTCCCTGACCGGTGGCGTCGACGACCCGGGCGCGGCCAAGCTGCTCGTCACCCGCGCCGGCCTGCTGGCCCGCCGCGAGCAGGCCGAGCTCTTCGACTCCTACGCCGCGCTGGCCGCGACCGGTGAGGCCGCCGACCACGTGCTCGCCTTCGACCGCGGCGGCGCCATCACCGTGGCGACCCGCCTCCCGCTCGGCCTGGCCGCGCGCGGCGGCTGGGGCTCCACCACCCTCGCCCTGCCGGCGGGGGAGTGGACCGACGCGATCTCCGGCCACGTCCACACCGGCGACGTCCCGCTCGCCGACCTGCTCGCCGACCTGCCCGTGGCCCTGCTGACCCGCAGCGCCGCGCCGCTCGACCCGGTGCGCGGCCGCTTCGACGTCTGGGCGCCGCGCGCCCGGACCCTGACCCTCCAGGTCGGTGACCAGCGGGTGCCGATGGCCCGCCGTGCCGACGACTGGTGGACCCCCACCGGCCCGGTGCCCGACCCTTCGACGGGGCTCAGGACAGGCGGCGAGGTCGACTACGGCTACCTCGTCGACGACGGGGACCGCCCGCTGCCCGACCCGCGCTCGCGGCGCCAGCCGGACGGGGTGCACGGTCTCTCGCGCACCTTCGACCCCGGCGCCCACGAGTGGTCCGACGACGCCTGGACGGGACGCCAGCTCGCGGGCTCGGTCATCTACGAGCTGCACGTCGGGACCTTCACGCCCGAGGGCACCCTCGACGCCGCGCTCGGCCGGCTCGACCACCTGCGCTCGATCGGGGTCGACCTCGTCGAGCTGATGCCGGTCAACGCCTTCAACGGCACCCACAACTGGGGCTACGACGGCGTCCTGTGGTCGGCGGTGCACGAGCAGTACGGCGGCCCCGCGGCGTACCAGCGCTTCGTCGACGGCTGCCACGCGGCCGGCCTCGGCGTGATCCAGGACGTCGTGCACAACCACCTCGGTCCGTCGGGCAACTACCTGCCGGTCTTCGGGCCCTACCTCAAGCAGGGCGCCAACACGTGGGGCGACCTCGTCAACCTCGACGGGGAGGGCAGCCACGAGGTCCGCCGCTACATCCTGGACAGCGTCCGGGCCTGGTTCACCGACATGCACGTCGACGGGTTGCGCCTCGACGCCGTGCACGCGCTCTCCGACGCGTCGCCGACCCACCTGCTGGAGGAGATGGCGGTCGAGGTGGCCGCCCTGTCGGCCCACCTGCGTCGCCCGCTCACCCTCATCGCCGAGTCGGACCTCAACGACCCGCACCTCGTCACCCCCCGCGAGGCGGGCGGCTACGGCCTCGACGCGCAGTGGAGCGACGACTTCCACCACGCCGTCCACGTGGCCCTCACCGGCGAGACCGACGGCTACTACGCCGACTTCGAGCCGCTGTCGGCGCTCGGCAAGGTCCTGACCCGGGGCTTCTTCCACGACGGCACGTTCAGCTCGTTCCGCAACCGGCCGCACGGCGTGCCCGTGGACGTCGAGCGGGTGCCGGGCTGGCGCCTGGTGGTCGCCAGCCAGAACCACGACCAGATCGGCAACCGGGCCCGCGGGGACCGGATCACCGAGGCGCTCGACGACGACCAGCTCGCCTGCGCGGCGCTGCTGACGCTGGCCTCGCCCTTCACCCCGATGCTCTTCCAGGGCGAGGAGTGGGCGGCCTCGACGCCGTTCGCCTTCTTCACCTCGCACCCCGAGCCGGAGCTGGGCCGGGCGACCGCCGAGGGCCGGCTGGCGGAGTTCGAGCGGATGGGCTGGGACCCCGCGGTGGTGCCCGACCCGCAGGACCCTGCGACGTACGAACGCTCCAGGCTGGACTGGGACGAGCTCGGGTCCGGGCGCCACGCGGTGCTGCTCGACGTCTACCGGCGCCTCGGCGCGCTGCGGCGCGAGCTGCCCGAGCTCACCGACCCGGACCTGCGCCGGGTGGACGTGGACGTCGACGAGGATGCCCGCACGCTGGTGATGCGGCGCGGCGCCGTCACGGTCGTGGTCAACTTCGGTGGGTCCGCGGCGCGGGTCGAGCTGCCGGGCGAGCACGAGCTGCGCTTCACGACCCCGTCCGGGGCCTCGCTCGTCACCGACGGCCTGGAGCTGCCGGCGCACGCGGGTGCGCTGCTGCGTCGTACGCGCTGAGCCCACACCCCTGTGGGTGTGCGCGGTTGGCCGCCGGGCGAGGGCGGTCGGTAGACAGGCCCGCATGACGACAGGGAGAGGGACGTCCGGGATCGTCGCGTTCACCGGGGGCTGGGACACGCAGGTCGTGGCCACCTCCGTGCACGCGGGGCACGACCTGCGGCCCCGCGTGGCCGAGGCGATGGTGCTCGGCGAGGACGTGCGGCTGCGCGAGGAGGACCCGTACACCGACGTCATCGCCACGGCCGTCGAGTCGCGTGCGCTGACCTTCAGGTCCCGCTTCGAGGTCGACCTCAACCGCCCGCGCGAGGAGGCGGTCTACCGCAAGCCCGAGGACTGCTGGGGCCTGGACGTCTGGGCCGACGGCACGCTGTCGGAGGAGCTCACGACCGGCAGCCTCGAGGTGTACGACGAGTTCTACCGCCGCCTCGGCGAGCAGCTCGACGAGGTGGCCGCGCGCGGACCCTTCGTCCTGCTCGACGTGCACTCCTACAACCACCGTCGCGACGGCGTCGACGCCGAGCCGGAGCCCGCGGAGGACAACCCGGACGTCAACGTCGGCACCGGCACCCTGGACCGTGAGCGCTTCGGGGGCCTGGTCGACGACTTCATGACCGCGCTGTCGGCGGAGCAGGTCGGCGGCGAGCCCCTGGACGTGCGCGAGAACGTGCGGTTCCAGGGCCGGGCCGTCTCGTGGTTCGTCCACGACCGCTACCCGGACGTCGGCTGCTGCCTGGCGCTGGAGTTCAAGAAGACCTTCATGGACGAGTGGACCCGTGAGGTCGACCACGAGGGTCTCGCGGAGACCGTCCGCGCCCTCGGCGCCACCGTCCCGGTGCTCGAACGGGCCCTGGCCCGGCTCCGGTGAGCCCGGACAGCGAGCCGACGGGGCCCGCGTCGTCGGTGCCGGGGATCGCTCCCACCGACCGCGCGATCGACCACGCCCTGGCCCAGCTCTCCCGCACCTTCCGCTTCCTCCTCGACATCACGCCGGTCGACGCCGACGACGTCAAGGACGACTTCCTCGAGGGCGAGGACCCCGAGCCCGACTTCACCTACCGCGAGCTGGAGACCGACCCCGAGGTGGTCCGGGCCATGCTGGACGACATCAGCGTGTCGTCCGTCGAGGACGCCACGCTCGGCCACCTGCTGCGCGCCAAGCACCGGGAGATGGAGCTGCAGCTCGACATGCTCCAGGCGCGGGAGTCCGACGACTTCCTGCAGCTGAGCATCGAGCTGTACGGCGGGGTGTCGCCGGCCCTGCGCCGGCAGGCCGAGGCGCTGCTCCAGGCGGTCACCGGGACGGAGCCCCCGGGCGACGCCCTCGACGCCGAGGAGTTCCTCGCCCTGGCCCAGGCCGAGATCGCCCACTACCGCGAGGTCGACCCGGACCTGGAGATGCACGCCGAGATCAGGCCGGACGTGAACGGCGTCATGGTCTCCGGCGACACCCTGCTCATCGGTCCCGAGTCGCGGGTGCAGCGGGCCCGTGCGGCCGCCCTGCTGCACCACGAGGTCGGGACCCACCTCGTCACCCAGGCCAACGGCGCCCACCAGCCGATCAAGGTGCTGGGCGTCGGGCTGGCCGGCTACGACGAGACCCAGGAGGGCCTGGCCGTGCTCGCCGAGATCGCGTGCGGCGGGCTCACCGCCTTCCGCCTGCGCCAGCTCGCCGGCCGCGTCGTGACCGTGCACCGCCTCATCGACGGTGCGACGTTCGGCGAGGCCCACGAGGCCCTGGTGGCGGACGGCTTCCCGCGCGGGAGCGCGTTCACCACCGTGATGCGCGTCTACCGGTCCGGAGGGATGACCAAGGACGCCATCTACCTGCGCGGCCTCGTCGAGCTGCTCGAGCACCTCGGCGGCGGCGGTGCGCTCGACCTGCTCTGGCTCGGCAAGTTCTCGCTGGGGGACCTGCCCCTCATCGGTGACCTGCGCGACCGGGGCGTGCTGCACCCGCCACGGGTGCTGCCCCGCTACCTGCACGACCCGGCAGTCGCGGCCCGTCTCGACAGGGCCGCCGGGACCGAAGATCTCAGCACACTCCTGGAGGGACACCCATGAAGATCGGCTTCGTCGTGAACGACATCGAGACCGAGCAGGCGCAGTACACCACCAACCGACTGGCCATGGCGGCCAAGGAGATGGGGCACGAGGCCTGGTACATGGGCATCGGCGACTTCGCCTACGAGCCCGACGGCTCGTTGAGCACCAAGGCCCGGGCCGGTGACGCCAAGAGCTACCGCTCGCTGGAGCGGCACCTGTCCGACGTGCAGAAGCCCGAGGTCGAGCAGCTCATCGGGCTCGACGAGTTCGACGTGGTCATGCTGCGCAACGACCCCGCCGACGACGCCGAGAGCGACCCCTGGCGCAACAACGCCGGGGTGGCCTTCGGCCAGCTCATCGCCTCCACCGGCGTGCTGGTCGTCAACGACCCGACCAGCCTGGCCAACGCGCTCTCCAAGGCCTACTTCCAGCACTTCCCCGAGGTGGTCCGCCCGCGCACGCTCATCTCCCGCGACGAGGACATGATCGAGGAGTTCATCACCGACCTCGGCGGCAGGGCGGTCCTCAAGCCGCTGCAGGGCTCCGGGGGCGCGGGCGTCTTCCTCATCGACCGCAAGGAGGCGCCCAACCTCACCCAGATCATCGAGGCGATCTCCCGCGACGGCTACGTCGTCGCGCAGGAGTACCTCCCCGAGGCCGTCAACGGCGACGTCCGGCTCTTCGTGATGAACGGCCAGCCGCTCCAGCACCAGGGCGAGTACGCCGCGTTCCGGCGTACCAACAAGACCAAGGACATCCGCTCCAACATGTCCGCGGGCGGCACAGCCGAGAAGGTCACGGTCACCGACGAGATGCTCGCCATGGTCGAGGTGGTCCGCCCCAAGCTGGTCGCCGACGGGATGTTCCTCGTCGGCCTCGACATCGTGGGCGACAAGCTGATGGAGATCAACGTCTTCAGCCCCGGCGGCCTCGGGAGCGCGCAGAGCCTGTACGAGGTCAACTTCGCGCCGGCGATCATCGGCGAGCTCGAGCGCAAGGTCCACATCCGTCGCCACTACCCCGAGATCGACAACATGAGCCTCGCCACGAGCTGAGGGTCTGCACGTCCGTCTGCGTGAAACAGCCCCCATGACGCGGGTCCGCGTGTCATCGTGGGCGCTGGAGGTGAGGGGCATGACCGGCACGGAGCACGTCGTCGCGCCCGAGCGCCCCCACCAGGGGGGCTGGGGCGAGCCGGCCACCCGTGCCCAGCTGTGGCGCATCGCGGACGACCTGCGACGCCGCGCGGGCTTCGGCATCTGCGCGATCGAGGTCCGGCGCAGCGACGACATGATGGAGTTCGTGGCGATCGCCACCGACGACCCGGCCGCTCGCGAGCTCGAGGGGCAGAGCTCGCCCCTGGACGTCATGTACCCCGCCGTCGAGCTCGGCGAGGCGGTCGGTGTCTTCACCTTCGTGGCCTGGGAGGCGATGTCCCAGGAGGCCTGGGAACGCATCGAGCCGTACGTCGTCGTACCCGACGGGAAGATCACCGGCGACCCCCTCGCGTGGCACCCCCAGGACATGCTCGTCGCCCGGCTCATGGACGCCTCGGGTCGCCTGCGTGCCTTCGTCTACCTCGACGTGCCGGACTCGGGCCGGCGACCCACGCACGGCGACCTGCTCGCCATGGGAGCGGACCTCGACGTCGGGCTCCAGGCGGTCATCACCACCGTCGAGCGCGAGGAGTACGCCGCCGGCATCCGGCTGGCGACCGGCGCCCGGGCCGTCGTGCGCTCGGCGGTGAGCCGGCACGGGCTCACCGAGCTGCTGCGCGTGGCGAGCGAGGAGCTGCTGCGGTCGTTCCGTGCACAGCTGCTGGTGGTCGACGTCTTCGGGGAGACCCTGGTGGTGCACCCGGAGGCGTCCGTCGGGCTGCCCGAGCCGTCGTTGCACGCCGCCGTGCAGGCCTCCGCCCGCGCGTGCTGGGCGGGCCAGCGGGTGCTGCTCATGGACGGCACGCGGGTGTGGGGCGACGACGCCCTCGACGCCGAGCGCGGCGACGAGCTGGTCGCCTACCTGGCCGCCTCCGGGCTCGGTGAGGTGGTGGTGGTCCCCGTCGGCGCCGGCGACGAGGTGCTCGGCATGCTGGTCATCGCCCGGGCGGCCGGGCGCGCCGGCTGGACCGACGACGAGAGCTCGGCGGCGCTCGACGTGGGCCACGACCTGGGCCGCGCCATCCTCAACGCCCGGGCCTCCCAGCGCGAGCGGAAGGCGGCCGAGGAGCTGCGTCGGGTGGACGACTACCGCGCCGGGCTGATCGCGACGCTGGCCCACGAGCTCAAGAACCCGATCGGGGTCGTCTCCGGGCACGCCGAGATGCTCGCCTCGCTGGCCGACGTCGAGGGCCTGCCGCCGGCGGCGCTGGTGTCGCTCGAGGCGATCACCCGCGGCGCCGACCGGCTCGCCACCTTGGTCGAGGACCTGATGACGCTGAGCAAGGTGGGCGACCCCGCCCGCGAGCTCGACGCCGTGCCGGTCGACCTGCGTCGCCTCACGAGCACGGTCGTGGAGCAGGCGGGACTCGCCGCCGCGCAGGGCGGCGTCACGCTCGTCGGGGCCATGCCACCGGACCCGCTGCTGGTGCTGGGCGACGAGTCGTCGCTGACGAGCATGGTCACCAACCTGGTGACCAACGCGATCGGCTACTCCGACGCCGGGGGCGGGGTGCGGGTCTCGCTGTGGCGCCAGGGCGACGACGTCGTCCTCGAGTGCGCCGACGAGGGCCTGGGCATCTCCGCGGAGGACCAGGCCCGGCTGTTCACCGAGTTCTTCCGCAGCTCCAACACGGAGGCCCTCGGACGCCCGGGCACCGGGCTCGGCCTCACCATCACGAAGCGGGTCGTGGAGCGCCACGCGGGCCGGATCGAGCTCGAGTCCGAGCTCGGCGTGGGCTCGACGTTCCGCGTGCTGCTGCCGGTGGCCGAGCCCCCCGAGGCCCTCGTCGTCACCTGGTGACGGCCGTGCGGCCCCGCACCCGTCGACGGCCCGCCGGCCTAGAGGGCCGCGAGCACCTCGTCGACCCAGGCGGGCACCAGCTCGGTGGCCGGTCCGCGGCGGGACCGGTGGACGTCGCCGCTCGCCTCGCTCGGGTCCAGGTTGAGCTCGAGGGTCTGCTTGCCGTTGCCGAGGGCGTAGTGCACGAAGGCCGCGGCCGGGTGGACCAGACCCGACGTACCGATCGAGACGAAGAGGTCGCACGCCCACAGCGCCTCCTCGACGGCCTCCATGTCGTGGGGCACCTCGCCGAACCACACCACGTCGGGACGCAGCGTCGCCTGCCCGCAGGTCGGGCAGGCCGGGCGGTGGCCCAGCGGGCCGTCCCACTCCGTGCGCTCGTCGCAGGAGGTGCACCACGCCGCCCGCAACCGGCCGTGCATGTGGTGCACCCGGCGCGAGCCACCCCGCTCGTGGAGGTCGTCGATGTTCTGGGTGACGAGGTGGAGCCGGTCGCCCAACGCCTCCTCGAGCCGGGCCAAGGCCCGGTGCGCGGCGTTGGGGCGGACCCGGGCGAGGGCCGCGCGGCGCTCGTCGTAGAACCGGTGCACCAGGTCCGGGTCGTCGTCGTACGCCTCGGGGGTCGCCACGGTCATCGGGTCGTGGCCCTCCCACAACCCGTCGGCGTCGCGGAACGTCGGCAGCCCGCTCTCCGCGGAGATGCCTGCTCCGGTCAGGACGACGATGCGCACGCCACCACCCAACCATCCGACCTAGCACGGCCCGCGATCGGACCGACATCCGGGGACCCGCCACGCGGCGTGCGCCGGGAACCTACGCTGGGACCCGTCTCATCGGGGAGATGGAGGAGTCACCATGCCGCACGGCGTCGCGGAGGGCAGGATCCGCGTCTACCTCCTCGACGACCACGCCCTCGTACGCCGGGGGCTGCGGGCCGTGCTCGAGCTCGAGGACGACATCGAGGTGGTCGGCGAGGCCGGGACCGTGGCCGAGGCCGTGCCGCAGATCCTGGACCTGGTGCCGGACGTCGCGATCCTCGACGGCCGCCTCCCCGACGGCCACGGGATCGAGGTGTGCCGTCAGGTCCGCTCGGCGGACCCGCGCATCAAGGCTCTCATCCTCACCAGCTACGACGACGACGAGGCGCTCTTCAGTGCCATCCTCGCGGGCTCCGGCGGGTACGTCCTCAAGCAGGTCGACGAGTCCGCCCTCGTCAGCGGGATCCGGGCCGTCGTGCAGGGCCACTCGCTCATCGAGCCGGAGGTCGCGGTCCGCGTGATCGAGCGGATGCGGGGGGCCGGCACCGTCCCCGACGGCATCGACTCGCTCAGCGGCACCGAGTCGCAGATCCTCGACCTCATCACCGAGGGGCTGACCAACCGGCAGATCGGCGAGCGCCTCTACCTCGCGGAGAAGACGGTGAAGAACCACGTCACCACCCTGCTCGCCAAGCTGGGGGTCAAGCGGCGCACGCAGGCCGCGGTGATGGCCTCCGAGCTCCGGCGTCGCCGGTCGCGCTGAGGGCGTCGCCGACCGCGCTGAGGCTCTAGGGCCGGTCGCGCAGCGCGTGCAGCAGGGAGTCGACGGTGTCGTCGCTCGGGGAGGCGGCGTCCTTGTTGGACTGCTCGAGCTGGACGAGCAGCTCGGCGCGGTGCACCGCGACCGATCGTGGCGCGGTGATGCCGATGCGCACGACGTCACCGCGCACCTCGAGCACCGAGATGGTGACGTCCTCGCCGATCACGACACTCTCGCCCGCACGGCGGCTCAGGACCAGCATGCCGTCACGCTACCCGGTCGCGCCGAGGCACAGGTCACCCGATCAGCGGGGTGGCGACGGACAGGGCGGGGTCGTCGAGCAGGACCTGCACGGCCCGCTGCGTCGCGGTGTCGACGAGGACCGGTGCGGCCAGGTTGGCCGTCGTGGTGGCCAGGGACTCGCCGGCCGTCAGGACGCAGAGCATCACGATGTCGTCGAGCGAGGACGAGCCCAGCTCGGTGAGGACGTCCTCCTGCACCTCGGGGGCGTAGTCGGGGAAGAACGTCACCGGGGGCACGACCAGGAACCGCGTCCCGGGCCGGTCGATCGAGGTGAGGCTGCACAGCACCCCGTCGTCGTCGACCTGCACCAGCGCGAAGCGGGCCAGGTCGGGGAAGCCGGGCATCGGCTGCACCAGCTCGATCACCGGGATCTCGGGCAGGGCGCTGCTGGCGGGAGTCTCCATCGTGGCGATCATCGCAGAAAGTCCACCAGGCTCGGCTGCAGCACCCGTGAGGTGGCGGCGAGGGCGGCCTGGTAGGCGACCTCCTGCATCTGCAGCTCCATCATCGTGCGGGGCAGGTCGGCGCTCTCGATCTCGGCGAGGGAGCTGGTGAGCGTGAGCTCGACGTCGCCGGCGCGGGTCGCCGCCTGCTCGACCCGCACGGTCCGGGCGCCGACGTCGGCGCGGGCCATGGTGATGCGGCTCCCGTCCGCGGCCAGGGCGTCGAGGCCGACACCGATGGCCGTCCGGTCGCCGGCACGCAGCGCAGTGGACAGCGCGCTCAGGTGGTCGAAGACGTTGTCGCCGTCCGTGCCGAACGCGGCGGGGCCGGCCAGGGCCACGTCCACGACGCTGCCCTCGGCCACGGTGCGGTTCACCGCGCCGGTGTCGCCGGCGAAGGTCACCACGCCACCGGCCTGGCTGAACGCGACGGAGCCCGCCGTGGTCCCGCCCAGGACCGGGCGGTCGAGGTACGACGTGTTGGCGGTGGCGAGCAGGCCCGCCCGGATCTGGTCCACCTCGACGGCGAGGGCCTCGCGGGCCTCGGGGCCGGCCGAGCCGTTGGCACCCTGCTGCGCGAGCTCCCGCGCGCGTCGTACGGCGTCGCCCGCGGTCCCCAGCGTCGCGTCGATGGTGTTGAGCCAGCCCAGGCCGTCCTGCGCGTTGCGGGCGTACTGCTGCTGCGCTCCCGCCGCCGAGCGCAGGCGCATGGCCGAGCCGGCGTCGCCGGGGTTGTCGGAGGCGCGGTTGAGGACCCGGCCGGTGGACAGGTGCTCCTGGATCTGGGCCAACCGCGAGAGGCTGCCCTGGAGGTGGGTCATGGACCGGTCGGTCAGCATCGACTGGGTCACCCGGCCGATCGTCATCAGCGCACCAGCCCCGTGCGGTTGATGAGGGTGTCGAGCACCGAGTCCAGGGTGGTCATCACCCGGGCCGCGGCCTCGTAGGACCGCTGTGCCTGCATCATCGTCACCATCTCCTCGTCCAGGCTCACGCCGGACAGCTGCTCACGGGAACCGTCGACCTGGCCGGTGAGGTTCTGCTGGGTGGCCGCCAGGCGGCGGGTCGAGGCCACGTCACTGCCGAGGACGGTGACGAAGCGCTGGTAGGACTGCTCCGGGCCGGCGAGCGCGTTCGCCACGGCGGTGGCGTTGCCGCCGTCGCGGTTGGGACCGCCGCCGACCCCGGAGGCGGCGAGCAGTGCCGGGTCGGTGACCAGGAGGACGAGGGGGCCGCCGGGAGCCGCGGGGTCGACCCCGAGGAGCGGTCCACCGGGCGTCCCCTGCGCGTCGTACCCGGACCGGTGGGCCGCGTTGACGGCGTCGGCGACCTGCTGCGCGACGCCCTGCAGCGACGAGCGGAGGGCGGGCAGCGTGGTGGAGAGCAGCTCGACACGTCCGCCGGCCTGTCCACGCAGGCCGGCCACGGCGGTCGCAGCGCCACCGGGCGGGGTGACGGAGAGGGCCAGCGGGGCACCGTCCGCGGTGCCGTCGGGGTTGATGCCCGCGGAGACGTCCAGCCGGCCGGCGCGGTTGCCGGCGACGAGGGCGACGCCTCCCACGGTCACGTCGAGGCCGCCCTGGCCGTTCTCGACGGCCGTGCTGCCGGTCAGCTCGGAGAGCCGCAGCGCCATCTGGTCGCGCGCGTCGAGCAGGCCGGAGGCGTCGTTGCCGGTGAGCCGCGCGGCACTGATCGCCTCGTTGGTGGCAGCGAGGTCGGAGGCCAGGGCGTTGGCCTGGTCGAGGTCGGCGAGCAGCGCCATGCGCTGGTCGCCCTCCTCGGACTCGACGCTGCGACGCTGCACGGCCACGGCGTCGACGAAACCGGTGGCCGTCGCGAGCACCTGGGTGCGCGCCGCCGACGAGTCGGGGTTGTTGGCCAGGTCGTGCCAGGCGCTGCGGACGTCGGCCAGGGCGCCCGAGATGCCGTCCCCGGCGGGCTCACCGAGGGAGGCCTCCACGCGGGCCAGCGCGGCGGTGCGGGTGTCGAGGTAGGACTGGGTGCCGTGCTCACGGCGGGCGCGCGCGTCCAGCAGCGGATCGACGAGCCGGTCGAGCGAGCCGACCCGGACCCCGTCGCCGTGACCGTCGTACCGGCTCCACATCGCGGGCTGGGCGGGTGCGCCGACGGCCTCGCCGACCACCCGGCGGCGCGCGTACCCGTCGGTGGAGACGTTGGCGATGTTGCCGCTCGCGACGTCCATGACCGTCTGGTGGTAGCGCAGCGCACTGAGGGCGGTGTTGACCGAGCCGAAGGTGCCGGACACGTCACAGGCTCCGGTCGACGAGACGGTTGCGCAGCGGCTCGGCGGTGGCCGCGCCCTCGGCCGTGTAGCCGTCGGTGGACTCACCCATCGAGAGCAGCGTCTCCCGCGCGGAGCGGTAGCCGGCCGAGATGAGGTGCCGGTTGGAGTCCGCGAGGGCGCTGATCTCGGCCGTGGCGGCGACGAACGCCGCGCGGTGCTCGGCCAGGATCGTCGACCACGGCTCGTCCGCCGCCTCGGCCAGCGCGGCCAGGCTGGGGTTGCTGGACATGCCCGTCGCCGCGGCCGCCTCGTCCGAGGCCACCGCCCGCAGCACGTCGGTCTGGCGGATCGTCGCCAGCAGCGCGTCGATGTCGCGGGCGGCAGCGGCGAGCCAGCGGCTGCGGCCGCTGGCCAGCACCAGCTGCTCGACCTCGAGCTTGTAGTGCAGCTCGTCCAGCAGCTCGCGCTCGCGCCAGAGCACCAGGGAGAGCCGCTCCATCGCCTCCATCGTGGCGTCCACTCTCCCTGTGCCGGTGATGATGTCGTCGGTGCGCGTCACGGTGGACACATCGGGTGCCGCGGCCCGGACCTGAGGCGTTCGGGTGTCCGGTATGGACCATCACCGGGTCGCGGGGTGAGCCAGTCCGGCATGGCCCGTTCGGGTCAGGCCCGTCGGGACCACGGTCCCCGATGGATCCCACCGACGGCCCTTCGTCCACATTTCGTCAACGCAACGTCTACGGGACATCAACACTTCCGAGGTGCCCAGCAACAGCCCGTCCTCCGTGCCCTCCTCAGACGACCTGGTGACCTCCCACATCCCCCTCGTGGGTCACCTCGTCCGGGAGACGCTCGCGCGGGTGCCGGGCCACGTGGACCGCGACGACCTCACCTCCGCGGGACTCGCCGCCCTCGTGCTGGCCGCGCGGGCCTATGAGCCGGAGCGCGGGGTCCCGTTCGCCCGCTACGCCTCGACGCGCGTGCGCGGGGCCCTGCTCGACGAGCTGCGCAGCGTCGACTGGGCGACGCGTGCCGTGCGCCGCCGCGCGCGCGACCTCGACGAGACCAGGACCCGCCTCACCCACTCCCTCGGACGGGTGCCGACCGACGCGGAGGTGGCCAGCGCCCTCGGCCTGCCGCTCGAGGAGGTCGTGGCCAACCGCGAGGACCTCGCGCGCGCCCAGGTGCTCTCGCTGGAGGCAGGTGACGAGCACGGGTCGTACGCCGAGTCCCTGGCGTCCGCGTCCCTCACCCCGGAGCGGGCGCTGGAGCACCAGGAGCTGCTCGGCTACCTCGGCGAGGCGATCGCCGAGCTGCCCGAGCGGCTGCGACGCGTCGTCGAGGGCTACTTCCTGGACGAGCAGCCCATGGCGGAGCTCGCCGCCGAGCTGGGCGTGACCGAGTCCCGGGTGTCCCAGCTGCGGGCCGAGGCGATGGTCCTGCTCCGTGACGGCATCAACTCCCAGCTCGACCCGCACCTGGTGCCGCAGCACGAGCGTCCCGGCGGGGTCGCGGCCCGCCGGCGCGAGAGCTACTTCGCCGCCGTCGCCGAGCGGCACGCCGCGGCCCTGCGCCCGGTGCGGCACCGCGTCGCCACCAGCGCCTGAGCGACCACGGGAAAAAACTTCCGGTCGATCCCTCACGTGGGGCCACGACCGGCCGAACAGCACCTCGACGGAGTCCACGGACGGACTCCAGCTCGATCCCATAACCACGGAAGGAATCCATCATGGGTCTTCGCATCAACCAGAACATCGACGCGGTCAACAGCTACCGCAACCTGTCGGTCACCCAGGGCCAGATGTCCAAGTCGCTGGAGAAGCTGTCCAGCGGCTTCCGCATCAACCGCGCCGCCGACGACGCGGCCGGCCTCGCCATCTCCGAGGGCCTGCGCTCGCAGGTCGGCGGTCTCAAGATGGGTGCCCGCAACGCGCAGGACGGTGTCAGCCTCGTGCAGACGGCTGAAGGCGCGCTCACCGAGGTCCACTCCATGCTGCAGCGCATGAACGACCTGTCGGTCCAGTACAACTCGGGTGCCCAGAGTGCCGACTCCAAGACTGCGCTGGCGGCCGAGTTCGGCCAGCTCAAGACGGAGATCGGCCGGATCCAGGACAACACGAAGTTCAACGGCGACGCCCTGTTCGACGGCACCGCCAAGACCTTCCAGGTCGGCTACGCCAGCACCGACACGATCGACATCACGGCGACCGCGACGGGCGACTTCAAGACCAGCATCGCTGCCCTCGACATCACCACCTCGACCTCGGACGACGTCCAGGCGGAGATCACCAAGGTGTCGGGCCAGCGGGCCGAGCTCGGTGCCACGCAGAACCGCTTCGAGCACACCATCAACAACGTCAACGTCGCCATCGAGAACCTTTCGGCGTCGGAGTCGCGGATCCGCGACACCGACATGGCGGCCGAGATGATGAGCTTCACCCGCTCGCAGATCCTGTCCCAGGCCGGCACGGCCATGCTCGCGCAGGCCAACCAGGCCCCGCAGGGCGTCCTCTCGCTGCTGCGCTGAGGCTGACCGGCCAGCTTCTCCCACGGTGACGGGTGGGCCGCGGTCTCCGCGGTCCACCCGCCACCACCCGGGAGCGGCGGCCCCACGACGGGGAACGAGGGAGGACGACGATGAGCCCAGCGGCCAGCATCAGCGGCCTGGGGAGCGGCCTGGACACCGCCACCATCATCGAGCAGTTCATGCAGCTCGAGGCGGCCCAGCAGACGCGCCTGAAGTCCCGTGCGAACAGCGAGAAGTCCGTCGTCTCGATCCTCCAGTCCCTCAACACCAAGATCGCCGCGCTGGCGACCCGCGCCGCCGACCTCGCCAAGCCCGCCACCTGGGCCGCGGTCGCCGCGACGTCGACCGACGCCAAGGTGTCGGTGACCACGACCGGCACGGCCGGGCCCGGCTCGTTCTCGCTGCGCGTCGACCGGACGGCGGCGAGCCACCGGCTCGAGCACGCCACCGCCGTCGGGCTGGACGCCGCCGGCGCCGTGCCCGCGACGGTCCGCCTCGACCGCCTCGACGGCACCGCCGCGGTCGACCTCACGACCGACGGGACGCTCCAGGGCCTGGTCACCGCGATCAACGACCCGGCCAACGCCACCGGCCTGCGGGCCACCGCCGTCAAGGTCGGGACCGACGCCTACCGGCTGGTGGTGGAGTCCGCCGCCACGGGGGCGGCCTCGGACTACACCCTCACCGACGCGGTCGACGGCTCGGCGCTCCTCGGGGGGGCGACCCTGCGGGCAGGCCGGGACGCCCAGGTCACCGTCGGTGACTCGATCGTGGCCACGTCCTCGACCAACACCTTCACCGACCTGGCCGCGGGGGTGTCCGTCACGATCGCGGCCGGCACCGCGCCCGGCGCCACCGCGGAGGTGACCCTCGCCCGTGACCCGGCCACGCTGGCGACGTCGCTCAAGGGCCTCGTGGACGCGGTCAACGCCGCGCTCGCCGACATCGACACCCAGAGCCGCTCCGGCGGCGTCGCGGGGTCGAGCGGGCCGCTCTCCGGCGACCGCGGGGTGCGCGAGGTGCGGGACCGCCTGCTCGCCAGCGTCTTCCCCGGCGACGGCACGACGCTGGCCGACCTGGGCGTCCAGACCGACCGGAGCGGCCGGCTCGTCCTCGACGAGGCGGCGTTCCGGAAGGCGTACGAGGCCGACCCCACCGCCGTGCAGACCCGGATGACCGCCGGCGGCACCGGCTTCGTCGCCCGCGTCGCGGAGGCCGCCAAGGCGGCCACCGACCGCACCACCGGCATCCTCACGACCGCCATCACCGGCCGCAACGAGTCCATCAAGCGGCTCGACGACGGCATCGAGGCGTGGGACATCCGTCTCGAGCTGCGGCGCACCACCCTCACTCGTCAGTTCACGGCCCTGGAGACCGCCCTGAGCCGGATGAACAGCCAGTCCTCCTGGCTGTCCGGCCAGATCTCCTCCCTCACGACATCGGGAAGCTAAGGAAGGCACCCCATGACCAACGCTGCATCGGCCTACACGACGGCCTCCGTCCAGACCGCCAGCCCCGCGCGGCTGCTGGTCATGCTCTACGACCGGCTCGTCCTGGACTGCCGTCGCGCCATCATGGCGCAGCGTGCCGGCGACCACGCCGCCGCGCACGGCCACCTGCTGCACGCGCAGGACATCGTCGCCGAGCTGCAGAGCAGCCTGCGCCCCGAGCTGTGGGACGGGGCCGAGGCCCTCAGCAGCCTCTACTCGCACCTGCTCGTCCAGCTCGTCCAGGCCAACGTGCGACGCGACGCGACGGTGACCGCGCAGTGCCTCGACCTCATCGTCGGCCTGGCCGACGCGTGGCGCCAGGCCGCCCTCGAGACGGCGACGTTGGCGTGAGCGCCCTGATCGTCGAGGAGGAGGGCACGGCCCACCTGATGGTCGCCTGGGAGACCGTGCTGGACCGCCTCGAGGCCGACGTGCGGATCTCCGAGCGGATGCTCGCCGACCTCGAGGCGGACCTCGAGATCGGTCGCGACGCCGGGGTCGGCACGTGGACGCCACTCGCCGTGGACGGACCCCTCCCCGAGGCGCTCGTCGGGCGCGCCCGCGAGCTCGAGCGACGTCAGGCGGCCCTGCGCGAGGGACTCGTCCGGGCGATGGCCGACACCCGCGCCGGACTGGCCCGCGTCCGCCGCACGGCCTTCGCCGAGGCGACCTCCGCGCCGGCGTACGTCGACGTCTCTGCCTGACCGCCTGCCTGACCGCCCGCCTCACCGCGGGCCCTGATCGCACGGCCGTCACGGGTGTGACCACCTGGTCGGACCAGCCGGCATGACCCGGCCGGGTGGTGCCGACCGGGACCAAGGTCCCCGACTCGTGTGGCAGGCCTGTTGACTTCTCCACAACTCCTCAACACCGCACGCGTGGCGCCGATGCGGAGGGTGAGCACGGACCGCTCACCCCCCGCCGAAGGACCGGCACCACCTCTCCTGGAGGAGAACGCGTGTCCCTCGGCATGCCCGATGCCGTCTCGTCGGTGCTCGCCTCGGCCCTCGACGGCCTGGCGACCCGGCAGAACGTGATCGCCGACAACATCGCCAACGTCGACACCCCGGGCTTCCGGGCGACGAGCGTCGACTTCGAGACCTCGCTGCGTGCCGCGATGCAGCGCGGGGAGATGTCCGCCGACGGGGTGGCCCCGACGACCCAGGCCTCCAACGCGCCGGTGGGGACCGACGGCAACAACGTCGACCTGCGCCAGGAGTCGCTCTCCGCGGTGCAGACCCAGTTCCAGTACCAGATGATGACGCGCGCGGCCTCCGACCACTTCGCCCTCATCACCACCGCGGCGGGGTCCTTCTGATGGGCGCCTTCGACATGCTGCGCATCGCCAACTCCAGCCTGGGCATGCACCAGACCTGGCTCGACGCGCTCGCCCACAACATTGCCAACGCCAACACCGTCACGGCCACCAGCGACGACGCCTTCCAGGCGCAGATGGTGGTGGCGACCGCCCGCCCCGAGGGTGGGGTCGACGTCGCGGGCATCGAGCTCGGCGACGCCGAGGGGCTGCTGGTGCACGATCCCGACCACCCGCTCGCCGACGCGGACGGCATGGTCCGCACCCCGGCCATGGACATGTCCGTGCAGATGACGTCGCTCGTGCAGGCCCAGCGCGGCTTCCAGGCATCGGTCCAGGTCACCAAGACCGCCCAGGACACCTACGGCGCGGCACTGCAGATCGGACAGGGTCGATGAGCATCGGCGGCATCGAGGCCATCGGCTTCACCCCCCTCGCCGCCCCCGTGGTGTCGGCGCCGGCGTCCCCCGCCGCGGCCAGCGGCCCCGGCAGCGACTTCGGCAGCATGGTGCTCGACGGCATCGAGCGGCTCGAGGGCGTGCAGGACAAGGCTGACGGCCTCGCCGTCCGTGCGGCGTCCGGCACCCTGCCCAACATCCACGACTACACCCTGGCCGCCACCGAGGCGGAGGTCGCGACCAAGCTCACCGTCGCCGTGCGCAACAAGGCCATCGAGGCGTTCAGCGAGATCATGCGGATGCAGGTCGGATGAAGGCCGGGATCACGCGCGCGCTGGACCGCTACCGCCGGTCGTTCCTGCTGTTCACGCCGGGGCAGAAGGTCGTCACCGTCGTCGGCAGCCTGGCCCTGCTCCTCGCGGCCTTCATGGTCTTCCGCTGGGCCTCCGCGCCGTCGTACTCGCCGCTCTACACCGACCTCGCGCCCGAGGACGCGTCCGCGGTCGTCGAGCAGCTGCAGGCGGACGGCATCGCCTACGAGATCGGCGGCGGAGGCGGCACCATCTCGGTGCCGAGCAAGGACGTGTACGCGACCCGCATCGCGCTGAGCGGGGAGGGCATCCCCTCGCACAGCAGCGACGGCGGCTACGCCCTCCTCGACGGGCAGGACATCTCCACGTCGCAGTTCAAGGAGCAGACCGACTTCAAGCGGGCGATGGAGGGCGAGCTGGCCGCCACGATCGAGGCCATCGACAGCGTGGACACCGCGGTCGTGCACCTCGCCATGCCCCCCAAGCAGGTCTTCGCCGAGGAGCAGGACCCGGCCACCGCCTCCGTGCTGGTCGACACGCGGGCCGGCACCGAGCTCGACCCCGACCAGGTGCAGGCGATCGTGCACCTCGTCGCCTCCAGCATCGACGGGCTCGACCCCTCGAAGGTCACCGTCGCCGACTCCACCGGACGGGTGCTATCCGACGGTGGCGACCCCGCCGACGGCATGACGACCGGTCGCAACCGGCAGGTCGAGGAGTACCAGGACCAGCTGAACGCCAAGGTGCAGACGCTGCTGGACCAGGTGTTCGGCCCCGGCAACTCGTCGGTGCAGGTGACCGCCGTCCTCGACTTCGACCGCAAGGTCACCGAGACCACCACCTACGGCTCCCAGAAGAACGCGCCGACCCTCTCGGAGTCGGTGCAGGACGAGACCTACTCCGGCAACGGCGCCCCCGGCGGCGCCGGCGGGGTCGTGGGACCGGACGCGCAGCTGGAGACCGGCGGCGCCGGGACGGACGGCAGCTACAGCAACACCTCCACCGTGCGCGAGAACGGCATCGACAAGGTCGTCGAGCAGTCCGAGACCGCGCCCGGGTCGATCAGGTCCCTGCACGCCGCGGTCGTGGTCGACACCAACTCCGAGGTGGTCGTGGACGCCGCCGAGATCGACGACCTGGTCTCGGCGGCCATCGGGCTCGACGTCGAGCGGGGCGACACGATCGCGACGTCGGTCGTGCCCTTCGACACCTCCGTCGAGGACGCCAACGCGGCGGCCCTGGCGGAGGCCAAGGCGGCCGAGGCCGCGGCGAGCCGCAACGCCTGGATCCGCAACGGCGTGCTCGGCGGCGTCGTGCTGCTGCTGGTCGGCCTGGCGTGGCGCCGGTCGCGACGCAGCGCCCAGGCACGTGAGGACGCCACGTCGTACGTCGTGGAGCAGCTGCGCCAGGAGCAGGCCGAGAGGGTCGCCCTGCACGCCCTCTCCGAGCGCGCCGACGACACCGCCACGCAGCTGGCGCTGGCCCCGGTGCCCGCCGGCGTCGACGGGATGCGCGACGAGCTGGTCGCCCTCGTGGAGCGCCAGCCCGACGAGGTCGCCGCGCTGCTGCGCGGCTGGCTGGTGGAGCGTCCGTGATGGCGACGATGACCTCCGCCGGGGCCCGCAAGGCAGCCATCGTGCTGGTGCGCCTCGGCAAGGACCGCGCCGCGCAGGTGCTGGCCCACATGAGCGAGGACGAGGTCGAGGCGGTCTCGAGCGAGATCGCCCAGCTCGTCTCCGTCCAGCCGGACGAGACCCGCGACGTGATGGGCGAGTTCTCCGACCTGCTCGCCGCGCGCCAGCACCTCCTCCAGGGCGGGATGGACCTCGCCCGGGACCTGCTGCAACGCTCCCTCGGCGAGGACCGGGCCGAGGAGGCCCTGCAGCGGCTCAACGCCAGGGCGATCCAGCTCCCGTTCCAGTTCCTGCACCGCGCCGATCCCGCCCAGCTGCGGTCCTTCATCTGCGACGAGCACCCCCAGGTCATCGCCCTGGTGCTGGTCCACCTGTCCGCCGAGAAGGCCTCGCTCGTGCTCTCCGGGCTGTCCTCGGAGCTCCAGGCCGAGGTGGCGCACCGCATCGCCGTCATGGACCGTGCCAACCCCGACACCGTCCGGGTCGTGGAGTCGGTGCTCGAGCGACGTCTCTCCTCGGTGCTCCAGCCGAGCGACTCCTCGCGCGTGGGTGGTCTCGGACCGCTCGTCAGCATCATCAACCGCGCCGACCGCTCCACTGAGCGCCAGATCGTGGACGGGCTCGAGAGCCTCGACGCCGGCCTGGCCGAGGAGGTGCGCAGCCGGATGTTCATGTTCGAGGACATCGTGGGCCTCGGCGACCGGGACGTGCAGCAGGTGCTGCGCCAGGTCGAGTCGTCCGAGCTGGCGCTGGCGCTCAAGGGCGTCTCGCAGGAGGTGCGCGACAAGATCACCGGCAACCTGTCCGAGCGGGCCGCCGAGAACGTGCTCGAGGAGGTCGAGCTGCTCGGCCCCGTCCGGCTCACCCAGGTCGAGGAGGCCCAACAGTCGGTCATCCGCACGATCCGGGCGCTCGAGGAGCGCGGCGACATCGTGGTGCGCCGAGGAGGCGACGATGAGTTCATCGACTGACGCCGCCCCCCGGTGGGCCGCGCCTCCCGCGATGACAGGCATGCGGATGCCCGAGCTGAGCCTCGTCGAGACCACGCGCTCGGCGGCGCGTGCCCAGGGGTACGCCGTGGGCTGGGCCGAGGGACGTCGCGAGGCCGAGGCCGCCGTACGCGCCGAGACCGACGACCTGGTCCGCGCCGCCGCTGCGGCCGAGGACCGTCGGGCGGGCGAGCACGCCGCCGCCCTCGCGGCGCTGGGCGAGGCCGCCGCGTCGCTGCGCGAGGAGCTCGCCCGCACCTGTCGTCGCGTCGACGAGCAGGCCGGCGGGCTCGCGCTCGAGCTGACCCGGGCCCTGGTGGGTGCCACGACCCCCGACCCCGCGCACGTCCTGGCCCGGGTCACCGGGCTGCTGCCCGAGCACGCCGTGTGCTCGGTCCGGCTCCACCCCGACGTCGCCGCGACCGCGGGCGACCTCGGCGCGCTGGGGATCTCGGTCGTGCCCGACCCCGCCCTCGGTCCGGGGGACGCCGTCGCCCGGGCCGACGACCACGTCGTCGACCTGCGCGTCGACGAGGCGCTCGCGCGGCTGCGGGAGGCGCTGTCATGAGCCTGCTGACCTCCGACGTGCGCGCGCGTGCCCTCGGGGCCGTCGCCCCCCTGCGCCTCGGCCAGGTGGCCGAGCTGCTCGGCCTCCAGGTGCGGGTGACCGGCCTGCCCGCGGCCGTCGGCGACCTCGTGTCCGTCGAGGGGCGCACCACCGTCCTCGCCGAGGTCGCAGCCAGCGGCCCCGCCGGGCTCACCTGCCTCCCTCTCGGCGAGGTGACCGGCCTGCGGGTCGGGGACGTCGTGCGCCACACAGGCGGCCCCCTGCAGATCGGCGTCGGCGACGCGCTCCGCGGTCGGGTCCTCGACGGCCTCGGTCGCCCCGTCGACGGCGGACCCTCCCTCGACGACCTGCCGCGGGTGCCCGTCACCCACCCGGTCCCGCCCGCCCTCAGCCGCCCGCGGATCGAGGAGCAGGTCGGCCTCGGCGTGCGGGCGCTCGACGCGCTGACCCCCTGCGGGCGCGGCCAGCGGATCGGCATCATGGCCGGTTCCGGTGTCGGCAAGTCCAGCCTGCTGTCGATGATCGCGCGGGGGACCGACGCCGAGGTGTCGGTGATCGCCCTGGTCGGCGAGCGAGGGCGCGAGGTCCGCGAGTTCATCGAGAACGACCTCGGGCCCGAGGGCCTGGCCCGCTCCGTCGTCGTGGTGGCGACGTCGGAGGCCCCGCCGGTCGAGCGGCTGCGCGCGGCCACCGTCGCGACCCGCATCGCCGAGTGGTTCCGCGACAGCGGCCGCGACGTCGTGCTGATGATGGACAGCCTCACCCGGGTCGCCATGGCCCAGCGCGAGATCGGCCTCTCCGCCGGTGAGCCCCCGGCCACCCGCGGCTACCCGCCGAGCGTCTTCACCCTGATGCCGCAGCTGCTGGAGCGGGCCGGGACCTCCGCGACCGGCAGCATCACCGGCCTCTACACGGTGCTGGTGGAGGGCGACGACATGCAGGACCCCATCGGCGACACCGCGCGCTCGATCCTGGACGGCCACGTCGTCCTCTCGCGACGGCTCGCCACCGCGGGCCACTTCCCGAGCATCGACGTCCTCGAGTCCCTCTCCCGGGTCGCGGGCGCGGTGACGACGCCCGCGCAGCGTGCGGACGCGACGCGGCTCCGCCGGCTGCTGGCCGCGCACCGGTCGGTGCGCGAGCTGGTCGAGATCGGCGCGTACGTCGCCGGTGCGGACCCCGACGCGGACGTCGCGCTGGCCCGCATGCCCGCCATCGACGACTTCCTCCGCCAGGAGATGGACGACCCGACCCCGACCGCGGACACCTGGCAGCGACTGCGGGAGCTGGTGTCGTGATGGCGAGCAGGACCGACGTGGCCGCCGACGCCGGCATGCGGGCCGTGGCCCGGGTGCGCGGCGTGCGCGAGCTGGACAGCCGGCTCGGGCTGGCGCGTGCCGCTGCCGACGAGCGCGAGGCCGCCCGGCGCCTCGCCGCCGTGCAGGACCGTCTCGTGGCCAGCGCGGTGCCCGAGACGAGCGACCCCGTGTCGTTCGCCCTCGGTCGTCTCGCGGCGTCCGGGGTGGCCACCGAGCTCGCGGACTCCCGCCGCGCGCTCGCCGCCGCGGGGAACCTCACCGCGGCCGCCCGCGACCACTGGCAGCGCGACAGCACGCGACTCTCCGCCGTCGAGCTCCTCCTCGAGCGCCGCCAGGAGCAGCGACGCGCCGAGCGGCTGCGCCGCGAGACCGCCGAGGTCGACGACCTCGTGGCCGCCCGCTGGCTGCGCGCTCGCCGCCGCTCCGGGGGAGGGGCACCATGAGCATCACCGACGTGACCTCGCGCATCGCCCAGATCCAGGCCCAGCTGGGCATGCTGCCCCGCGCCACCTCGGCCGTCGCCGGCGCCTCCTTCTCCGGGGTGCTCTCGCGCGCCGCCGTGGCGGCACCGGGTGCGGTCACCGGTGCGGTCACGGGCGAGCAGGTCGTCGCCAAGGCGCGCGAGATGGTCGGCCTGCCCTACGTCTGGGGCGGCACGGACCCGGAGCGCGGCGTCGACTGCTCGGGCCTCGTGCAGTCCGCCTACTCCGCCTTCGGCATCGAGCTCCCGCGGCTCTCGGCCGACCAGGCCCGCTCCGGCACCGAGGTGCCCAGCCTCGCCGCGGCCCGGCCCGGTGACCTGATCGCGTGGGACAACTCCAGCCGCAACGTCGGAGCCGACCACATCGCGATCTACCTCGGCAACGGGCAGATGATCGAGGCGCCGCGCCCCGGCGGCCGGGTGCAGGTCGTCCCGGTCACGACGCCTCCCGACTACATCCGCCGAGTGCTGCCGGACGTCGCGGTCACGCAGCCGGTGGCGGGTTTCACCGCGGGCGTGCCGACGTCGCGCGTCCCCGAGGGAACGCCGTACTCCTCGCTGTTCGAGCGCGCCGGCGCCGCGCACGGGATCGATCCCGCGCTGCTGGCCGCCGTCGCCCGGCAGGAGTCCGGCTTCGACCCCGCAGCCGTCAGCCCGGCCGGTGCGCAGGGCCTGATGCAGCTGATGCCGGGCACGGCGAGCGGCCTGGGCGTCACGGACCCCTTCGACCCGGCTCAGGCCGTCGACGGTGCTGCCCGCCTGCTCGACGACCTCATCGGCCGCTTCGGCCAGGTCGACCTCGCGCTCGCGGCCTACAACGCCGGGCCGGGTGCGGTCCTGCGCTACGACGGCGTGCCGCCCTACCCCGAGACGCGCGCCTACGTGCAGTCCGTCATGTCCGCCTGGCAGGAGTCCGCAGCATGACCGTCAGTCCTGTGCCGACCGCTCCCGTGGTCCCGGTCCTCGCCCCGGACGCCGTGGCGGGCCATGCCTCGGTCTCGTCCTCCGGCTCCGGGGACGCGGGCGCGGACGTCTTCGCCGCGCTGGTCGCCGGCCTGCTGGCCCCGGCCGCCGGATCCACGGCGGCGGGACTGGGGGAGGAGCCCGGTGCGCCCGCGGCTCCCGCCGAGGAGGCCGCGACCGACGGGCCGACCGCGCCCGTCGTCGTGCCCCCGGCGGCGTTGCCGGTGTGGCCGTTGCTCGTGGACCGGCCCGTCGCTGTCCAGACGGACGACGTACCGGCACCCGGTGCCGCGGGGGGTCCGGCCCCGACGTCCGGGCCCCCCGTCGCCGGTGCCGTGTACGACGCGTCGTCGCGCGCCGCCGCCATCCCGGCGGCCCCCGGGTCCCCGGCCGCCCCCGGGCACATCGCGGCTCCGGCGACCCCCGAGGCCCCCGTGGCTCCCACGACCCCGGGTGCCCTGGCGGCTCCCGCGGCCCCGGTCGCTCCGGCGAGCCAGGTGACCCGGCCGGCGGCCGTGGCGCCGGCTGGCCTGCCGGCCCAGGCGGCTCGAACGGCCCTCGCGGCCCCCGTCGCCCCGGAGGCCGCCGTGGACCCTGCGTCCCCGGCCGCCCCCGAGCAGACCGCGGACCCGACGCACCCCGCCGCCGAGTCCCGGGACACGACGGCGAGCGGCTCGGTCACCGGGGCTGCTGCGACGTCGCCCTCGCCCGGAGCGGACCCCGCCGTCCCCGCGGCAGCCCCGGCGCCGGTCCCCGCGCCGGCCTCGCCGCCCGGCGCGATGACGGACCCGGTGACCGGCCTGACGACCGGCCCGGTGACCGGCCCGGCGGCCGTCGCCGCGCCGACCGCTGTGGTCGCGCCCACCGCCCCCGAGGGCGCCCGGACCGGACCGGTGGTGGCTCAGGTCGTGCCGGAGGTGACCCGGATGGTGTCCCGCGGCGACGGCGTGCACCGCCTGACCATGCGGCTCCAGCCGGAGGCCCTCGGCGCCGTGCGGGTGACGCTGACCGTCCGCGACGGCGAGGTGCACGTGCAGCTGGCCGCCGGCGAGGACGCCCGACGGGCCCTGGCGGAGGGTGCCCCCGAGTTGCGGCGGGTGCTCGAGCTCGCCGGCGCGTCGGACGCCCGCGTGGTCGTGCGCGACCTCGCGGGGACCGCGGTGGGCCCCCTCGCCCCCTCGACCCCCGGCGGCAGCGCCGGGCCCCTCGACCAGTCGCCCGGCCCCCATGCGGGCACGGGCGGCGACGCCTCGCAGCCCGGCACGGGCCGGGGCGAGCAGGACCAACGCGCACGGACGCGTGGTGGAGCACCGGCCATGGACGGCCTCATCGATGGAGCGAACCCGCTCCGTCCCGACCCGGTCGGCGGTGCCCCGCGGGGCATCGACCTGACCATGTGAGGAGGGTTCGTGTCCATCTCCCCCACTGAGGCGGTGGTCCCCGCGACCAACGCCTTCGCCCTGGGTGCGACGTCCACGACGGCCGCCCAGGACGACAAGCAGATGTTCATGGAGCTGATGGTGGCCCAGCTGCGCTACCAGGATCCGCTCAACCCCACCGACTCCGGGGAGTTCCTCGCGCAGTCGGCGCAGTTCACCGCCCTGGAGAAGATGCAGGGCGTCTCCGACGCGGTGGGCGCGCTGCTGGGCTCGCAGATGGCCTTCGGCGCCGGCGCCATGGTCGGCCAGCAGGTCTCGTGGGTCGACACCGACGGTGCGACCACGCACACGGGCAGCATCGACGGGGTCACCTTCGGCGCCCAGGGCCCGGTCTTCGACATCGGCGGCGTCCAGGTCCCCCTCGCCCAGCTCCTCTCCGTCGGGACCACGACCCCCGTCGTGCCCGACACCACCACCGACACCGGCGTCTCCGGCACCGACGTCACCGGCACCGACACCACCGACAGCCCGGGCACCGCCCGGACGACGGCCTGAGGCCGTTCCCGAAAGGACTCATCCCATGCTCCGCTCACTGTTCTCCGGCATCAGCGGCCTGCGGGCCAACCAGACGATGCTCGACGTCACCGGCAACAACATCGCCAACGCCAACACGGTCGGCTTCAAGGCCAGCACGACCGTCTTCCAGGACACCCTCAGCCAGGTCATGCGCGGCGCCGGCGCCGCGGGCTCCGGCAACGGCGGCACCAACCCGCTCCAGGTGGGCCTCGGGGTGCAGGTCGCCGCGACCGCCGGCACCTTCACCCAGGGCTCCGCACAGTCCACCGGCAGCGCGACCGACCTGATGATCCAGGGCGACGGCATGTTCGTCCTCGGCTCGGGCGCCGAGCGCGTCTACAGCCGCGCGGGGGCCTTCACCTGGGACGAGCAGGGCAACCTCGTGTCGCCCAGCGGCAAGAAGGTCCAGGGCTACGCCCCCGGCGACGCGGGCGGCACCCTGCGCGACATCAACCTCGACGCGCCGGCCGGCAGCCTGCCCGCCGGCGTGGAGATGACGTCGTACTCCATCGGCGCCGACGGCGTCCTGCGCGGGACCTTCTCCGACAACGTGCAGCGTGACATCGCCGTCGTCGCGGTCGCCGACTTCACGAACCCCGCCGGTCTCGAGAAGGTCGGCCAGACCGCGTTCCGCGCCAGCGCCAACTCCGGTGCCCCCGAGCTCGGCGTGGCCGGCCAGGGCAACCGCGGAGACCTGGTGGCCGGCACCCTGGAGATGTCGAACGTCGACCTCGCGGCCGAGTTCACCAACCTGATCCTGGCCCAGCGCGGGTTCCAGGCGAGCTCGCGGGTGATCACCACCTCGGACCAGGTGCTCGAGGAGCTCGTCAACATCAAGCGCTGACCCCGGCGCACGACCGGCGCCCCGGGCAGGAGACCTCCTGCCCGGGGCGTCGTACGCATTTCGACGTCCGGTTCCTCAGGTCGCGGTCGCCGCCGCCGATGGGGAGCACGAGGCCCACGGACGGGCCTGACGTGGGAGCACAGGGATGGTGCACTGAGATGATCTTGTTGACCCGACTCTCGGGGACGGTGTTCGTGCTGAACGCCGACCTGATCGAGCGACTCGACTGCACGCCGGACACGGTGGTCACCCTCGTCGACGGCAAGAAGTACGTCGTCGCGGAGGGCATGACCGACGTGGTCGAGCAGGTGCGCGCGTGGCGTGCCGGCGTGGTCGGGCTGGGACCGTTGACCGGCCCGGAGCGGCCGGCCCCGGCGCCGCGCTCGCACCTCGCCGCCGTCGCGGTCCACCCCGCCCGGGACGGGGACGGCTGATGGACCCGGCAACCCTGATCGGCGTCGGCCTGGGGCTGGTGATCATCGTGGTCGCCAACATGCTCGAGGGCGGCAACCCGATGAGCCTGCTGCTCCTGCCGCCCATGCTGCTCGTGCTGGGCACCACATTCATGGTGACGATGGCCGGCGCCACGATCCCCGACACCAAGAACGCGCTGAAGGCCCTCAAGACGGCCTTCACCGCCAAGGTGCGCCCGGCCGCCGACGTCGTCCCGACCGTGGTCTCGCTCGCCGAGAAGGCCCGCAGGGAGGGCCTGCTCGCGCTGGAGGACGAGCTGCGCGGCGTCGACGACGCGTTCCTGGTCAAGGGCGTCACCCTGGCCATCGACGGCACCGACCCGGACGAGGTCCGCGACATCCTCGAGGCCGAGGTGCACGCCGTCCGGGTGCAGGGCAAGCACTCGGCCAAGTTCTTCGCCGACGCGGGCGCCTACGCGCCCACCATCGGCATCATCGGCACCGTCATGGGCCTGGTCCACGTCCTGGAGAACCTCGCGCAGCCCGAGGAGCTCGGCCACCTCATCGCCGCGGCCTTCATCGCGACGCTGTGGGGCGTCATGTCGGCCAACGTGATCTGGCTCCCGATCGGCAACCGCCTCAAGCGGCTCACCGAGCTCGAGGCCGCCCGCATGGAGCTGGTCATCGAGGGGGTGGCGGCGATCCAGGCGGGGTCCAACCCGCGCATCATCGCCCAGAAGCTGGCCTCGCTGCTGCCCGCCGGCGAGCAGCCGGCCGCCGCGGCGACCGGTACCCGGGCGGCCTGACGTGTCCGCCGGAGGTCGCCGTCCCCGTCGCGAGGAGCACGAGGAGCACGAGAACCACGAGCGGTGGCTGGTCACCTACGCCGACATGGTCACCTTGCTGATGGTGCTCTTCATCGTCATGTTCTCCATGAGCGTCGTGGACGAGAAGAAGTTCAACGCCCTCAAGGCCGGCCTCGCCGCGGGCTTCGGGGACTCGACGTCGGTGATGACCGGCTCGGAGTCGACGTTGGACCAGCCCGGCGTCGCACCGATCGCACCGGTGCGACCCGACGCCGCCCTCACCGCCACGCCGGCGGTGCAGCGGGCCCAGCGCGCGCTGGTCGACCAGGAGCAGGGGTACGCCGCCGCGCGGGCCGAGGCGGCCCGTCTCGACCGGCTGGGGGAGGAGCTCGGCCGGGCACTGCGGGAGGCCGGCCTCGCCCACGACGTCAGCCGCCGCATCGACGACCGCGGGCTCGTGCTCAGCCTCACCTCCCGGCACGTGGTCTTCCAGCCCGACCGCGCCGAGCTCAGTCCCCGGGGCCAGCGCGTGCTGGACGTCGTCGCACCGGTGCTGCGCGGCACCCCCGAGGATCTGCGCGTGGACGGGCACACCAACCAGGTGCCGGTGAAGCCGCGTTTCTTCGCCACCGACTGGGACCTCTCCTCGGCCCGCGCGGTCACCGTGCTGCGCTACCTCAACGAGGCCGGCGCGATCCCCGGGGAGCGGCTGAGCGCTGCGGCGTTCGGCCACGAGGTGCCCCTCGTCGACCCGAGCCGGCCGGGGTCGCAACGCGTCAACAAGCGGGTCGACATCGTCGTCATCTCGGCGCTGCCGGCCGCCGCCCGCGAGCTGCTCGACGAGGTCGCAGCGACCGAGGGCGAGACCCCCCAGGACGAGACAGAAGGAGGCTCCTCATGAGCAGCACCACCCTCAACCGCCCCGCCGAGTCGCAGGCCGAGACCGACGAGGAGGGGAAGGGCGGTCGCAAGCGGCTCGTCGTCGTGGCCGCGGTCGTGCTGGTAGCGCTGGTCGCCGGCTGGTGGTTCCTCCTCCGGCCCAGCGGCCCCACGGAGCCCGAGCCGGGTGAGGTGATGACCCTGGAGCCCATCCAGGTCAACCTCGCCGACGGGCACTACCTGCGCATCGGCATCGCGCTCCAGCTCTCCGCCGACGCCCACGAGGCCGACGGCAGCAAGGCACTGGACGCGACCATCGACCTCTTCAGCGGCACCGACCAGGGCGACCTGGTCAAGGCCGGCCAGCGGCAGGAGTACAAGTCGGAGCTGGAGGAGAAGCTGCACGAGGACTACCACGGAGACGTGCTGGAGGTGTACTTCACCGAGTTCGTCACCCAGTAGCCGGCCCCGTCGCACCCCCGTCGCCCCCCTCCGGCGAACGGGCCGTCGCGGTCGGCCTGAGTCCGGTCCGCGCCGACCCCTCAGATCCGGGGAGCGGGCGCCGATAGGGGGGTCGTGACGCTCCTCCCGCCTTCCCCCGGCCCGGCGTACGCCGGCGCCCGCGCACGCCGGCGCGCCCGCACGGGATCCGAGCCGACCGCCTACGACTTCCGGCGACCGATCCAGCTGTCGCGCGAGCACTCGCGGCTCCTGCAGCTCACCCTCGACGGGTTCGCGCGCCAGGCGGGCACCGTGCTGACCTCCGGCCTGCGCACCGTGTGCGCGGCACGCCTGCTCGGCGTCGCCCAGCAGACCTACGCGGAGTACATCGACTCCCTCGAGGCCACCACCTACCTCGTCAAGTTCACCGCCGAGCCGGTCCCCGGCATCGGCCTGCTGGACCTCCCGCTCCCGGCGGTGATGAGCGCGATCGACCACATGCTCGGCGGCCCGGGCTCCGGGGAGCAGCCGCAGCGTCCCCTCACGGAGATCGAGAGCGCGGTCGTGCGCGGCGTGGTCACGCGCCTGCTCGGCGAGCTGGAGTACAGCCTCACCGACATCGTCGAGGTCCACCCCGAGCTGGCCGGCGTGGAGTACAGCCCCCAGCTGGCACAGGCGGCCGGGGCCGGCGAGGTGATGGTGGTGGCGACGTTCGACCTGATGGTCGGGGAACGTTCCCACCGGGTGAGCCTGTGCCTGCCGTTCGCCAGCCTGCACCCCCACCTGGTCCGCGCCGCCGCGCCGGCCCCGGTCTCCCACCGGGAGCAGGCCCAGCGCGCCCGGGCCGCTCAGCTGGTGGACCGTCGGTTCCAGGACGTGCCGGTCCCGGCCGTCGTCCGCTTCCGTCCGACCCGGCTGGGACCGGACGCCCTGAGCAGCCTCGCCGTCGGCGACGTGCTGCGCCTCTCGCACCCGTCCACGGCACCGCTGGAGATCGTCGTGGGCGAGACCACCTTCGCCCACGCCACCCCCGGCACCCACGGCGCCCGGCTGGCCGCGTTGGTGGTCGGCTCGTCCAAGGAGAACGCATGACCACCCTGATCGACCCGCTCACCGACCTGACCACCGGCCTGGTCACCACTGCCGCGGCGGCCGCCGCCGCCGTGCTGCCGGCACCTGCCGCGCTGGTCGCGGGCGCCCCGGCCGCGGGCGACGCCTCGGCCGTGGCCGGCTTCGCCGGCGCCGCGGTCGCCGAGCTGCACCTGCCCGGCGCGCCCCGCGTGGCCGTGCTGGTCGGCGCCGACCTGGTGCAGGCGCTGGCGAGCAGCCCGCTGGGCGGGCTCGACCTCGCCGCCGCGACCCAGCCGGCCCTGGACGCGGCCGCCGCCGCCCTCGGCGCCCGCTGCGGCGCCGCCCGCGAGGTGGCCGTGGCCCAGGTGGCGATCGACCTCGGTGGCCCGTCCACGCTGGTGCCGCTGCTCGGCGACGGCCTCCCGGCCGGTGCCCTGCTGGTCTCCGACGCCGTGGGCGCTGCTGTCGCGGCCGTGCGCGCGGCCGACGCGGCCGGCTCCGACCCGGTGTCGCTCCCGGGCGCCCCGATCGCTCGTCGAGGCATCGAGATGCTCCACGGCGTCGACATGGAGGTGACCGTCGAGCTCGGCCGGACCCGGATGACCGTCCGCGACCTGCTCGCGCTCTCCCCGGGCGCCGTCCTCGAGCTGGACCGCGCCGCCGGCAGTCCCGCCGACCTGCTCGTCAACGGCCGCCTCATCGCCCGCGGCGAGGTCGTCGTCGTCGACGAGGACTTCGCGCTGCGGGTGACCGAGATCGTCGACGAGAGCACTGCAGGCTGACGTGCTCGAGCTGACCGTCCGACTGGTCGCCTCCCTGGCGGTCGTCGTGGGCCTCATGCTGCTGCTGGCCCGGATCGTGGGCAAGCGGTACGGCGCCCGCGCCGGCGCGCCGGTGCAGGTGCTGCACCGCCAGCCGCTCTCGCGCAGCACGTCGGTGGCCGTCATCACCGTCGGCAGCCGCGTCCTGGTCGTCGGCACGACCGACCACCAGGTCAGCCTGCTCGCCGAGCTCGACCCCGAGGACCTGGTCGTCGAGGGCGAGCTCGACGGACCGGGCGCCGAGGAGCTCGTGCTGCTGCCCGCCTCCACCCCGGACGGGTCCGTCGCCGGCAGCCCGCTCCGTGTGCCGACCGTCCTGCGTCCCACCGGCGCCCACCGTGCGGCCCACCGCGCCGAGGGCACGCGCCGTACCGTCGACGGCGGCGGCCTCGCCGGGTCGGTGCTCTCGGCGCAGACGTGGCGCCAGGCGTTCGCCGCCGCCACGGGCAAGGCCTCGTGAGCCCGCGCGAGCGGGTGCGCGGCAGCCTGGTCGGCCTCCTCGTCGCGACCGTCGGCGTCGTGCTCGCGAGCCTGGGCCTGCTCGTGTCGCCCCCGGCCGCCGCGCCGGCCGGTGCGGCCACCCCGGCCTTGTCCACCCCGGCGCTGTCCGCCCCGGCGCCCGCGCTGCCGATGGCGCCCGAGGGCCCGACCGCGCCGCGGGGTCCCCAGGGACCGGACGGCCCCGGGTCGGACAGCTCGGTCACCATCGACCTCGACGGCCTGACCGACAAGCCCGGCACCCCGGTCACGGTCATCCTGGCCCTGTCGCTGCTCTCCCTGCTGCCGGCCATCCTGCTGACCTGCACCAGCTTCACCAAGGTGCTCGTGGTCCTGGGGCTGACGCGCAACGCGCTGGGCCTGCAGCAGATCCCGCCCAACCAGGTGCTGGCCGGGCTGGCGCTCTTCCTCTCGCTGTTCATCATGGCGCCGGTGCTGTCGGAGATGAACGACACCGGCCTGCAGCCCTACCTCGACGGCGACAAGACCGTGACGGCGGCGTACACCGACGGGGTCGAGCCGCTGCGGGACTTCATGCTCGACCAGACCGGGGACGACGAGCTGCGGCTGCTCACCAATGTCGCCGGTCGCGAGCTCCCCGAGAACCGGGACGAGGTGTCGATGGCGACGCTCGTGCCGTCCTTCGTGCTGAGCGAGCTCAAGCAGGCGTTCATCATCGGCTTCATCATCTTCATCCCCTTCCTGGTGATCGACATCGTCATCAGCGGTGCCCTGATGGCCCTCGGCATGATGATGATGCCGCCCGTCATGGTGTCGCTGCCCTTCAAGCTCCTGCTGTTCGTCCTCGTCGACGGCTGGGGCCTGGTCATCACCTCGATCGTCTCGAGCTACGAGTAGGCCGCCATGACCGACACCACCGTCATCAACATCGCCCTGCAGACCATGGTGGTCGCGCTGAAGCTCTCCGCGCCCATCCTGGTGACCTCGCTGGTCATCGGCTTCACCATCTCGCTGTTCCAGTCGATGACCCAGATCCAGGAGTTCACCCTCGCGTTCGTGCCCAAGCTGGTGGGGGTGGGCCTGGCGCTCCTCATCTCCGGCGGCTGGATGCTGCAGACCCTCGTCGACTTCACCCGGGACCTGTTCGCCATGGTCCCCACGTTGCTGGGCTGAGCCGTGGGACCCACCCTCACCGTCGCGGGGGAGCCGCTGCTGGCCTACCTGCTCGCGTCGGTGCGGATCATCGCCTGGCTGGCCCTGGTGCCGCCCTTCGCCGGCCGGTCCGTGCCGGTGGCGGCCAAGGTCGTGCTCTCCCTCGGCCTCGCCTTCGCGGTCGTGCCGTCGGTCGAGCGCGGCAGCATCCCCACGGCCACCGGGGAGCTCCTCGTCACGGTGCTGACCCAGGTGGTCGTCGGCTCCGCGCTCGGGCTCGTGACCTACGTGCTCCTCGCGGCCGTGGCCACCGCCGGGTCGCTCGTCGACACCTTCGGCGGCTTCCAGCTGGCACAGGGCTTCGACCCGCTGTCGATGAACATGAACACCGTCTTCGGCAAGCTCCACCAGATGCTCGCGGTGATGATCCTCTTCGCGACGGGCGGCCACCTCATGGTCCTGGGCGGGCTGCTGCGCAGCTTCGACCTGCTGCCCCTCGGCGAGGCGCCCCGGCTGGAGGGCGCCTCCCACGTGCTCGTCACCGCGTTCGGCATGTTCTTCCTGACCGCCGTGCAGATCGCGCTGCCCCTGATCGCCGTCCTCTTCGTGGCCGACCTCGGCCTGGCGCTGCTCACCAAGGTGGCCCCCCACCTCAACGCCATCAACGTGATGTTCCCGGCCAAGATCGGGCTCACCCTGCTGCTCCTCGGCCTCTCCCTCCCGGTGCTGCCCGAGGCCGTGGGGCGCCTCGTCCAGCTCGCCAACGAGGCGCAGGCCAGCCTCGTGTCCGGGGGGTGAGGGCGGGTGTCGGAGGAGAAGACCGAGAAGCCCACCGCCCGCAAGCGCAAGGAGTCGCGCAAGGAGGGGCAGGTCCCGCGCACGCAGGAGCTGGGCGGCTGGGCCACGCTGCTGGTCCTCGGCGCGGTGATGCCCAGCCTGCTCTCCCACGAGCTGACCGCGCTCGCGACGCTGATGAAGGACTGCTTCACCGTGCGGGGCGACGTCGAGGTCGCCGACGCCATGCTGCTGCTCGGCCGGGGCGCCCGGCACGTGATGCTCACCCTGGTCACGCTCGGCTCCGGGGTCATGCTCGTCGGCGTCGCCGCCGCGGTCGCCCAGGGCGGCTTCTTCCTCGCCACCAAGAGCGTGAAGCCGTCGTGGAAGAAGCTCGACCCCATCCAGGGGTTCAAGCGGGTCTTCGGGACCCAGGCGCTGTGGGAGGGCGCCAAGATGCTGCTGAAGAGCTCCGTCGTGGGCTTCGTCGTCTACGGAGCGGTGATGGCGCTGATGCCCCTCATCGGCGGGCTGGTGCCCATCTCCGCGGTGCTCGAGGTCGTCCGCGACGAGGTGTTCTCCCTGGTCCGCAGCGTGGCCGTCGCCGGCATCGTCATGGCGGTGGCCGACTACGCGATGGTGCGCCGGCGGATGGGCAAGCAGACCCGGATGACCAAGCACGAGGTCAAGCAGGAGAGCAAGCAGACCGAGGGCGACCCGCTGGTCAAGAGCGCGATCCGGGGCCGCCAGCTCGCCGCCGCGCGCAACCGGATGATGGCCGACGTCCCCACCGCCGACGTGGTGCTGGTCAACCCGACGCACGTGGCCATGGCCCTGCGGTACGACGCGGAGCGGGGCGCGCCGCGTGTGGTGGCCCGGGGGGCCGGGGTGGTGGCCCAGCGCATCCGCGAGCAGGCCGTCGAGCACGGCGTGCCCCTGGTCCGCGACGTCCCGCTCGCGCGCGCCCTGCACCGCTCCACCGTGGTCGGGCAGGAGATCCCGCCCGAGCTGTACGCCGCCGTGGCCCAGGTCCTCGCGTTCGTCATCTCGCGCCGGTCCACCGGCAGCCGGGGCGGCGAGCACCGCAGCCCGCGTCGGGAGAGCGACCTGCCCGCCGTGGCCGTCGCGGGACGGCGACGCCGCGCCGTCGTACCGGTCGCGGTGAACCCCTCAGGAGCGGTCGCCGCCGGCCGATGGGAGGCGTGACGCCAGGACGGCGTCGTCCGGTGCCACGGAGGGCGCCCTGTCCGGCGACCCTCCCGAGAGGCACCACGTGGAACCCAAGCGTCTGATGCAGCTCGGCGTCCCGGCGGGCGTCGTGCTCATCGTGATGATGCTCGTGGTGCCGCTGCCCGCGGTCGTCCTGGACCTGCTCATCGCCTTCAACATCACCGGCGCGCTGCTCATCCTGCTGGTCGCGATGTTCGTCCACCGGCCGCTCGACTTCGCGGCGTTCCCCTCCGTCATCTTGGTGATGACGCTCTTCCGCCTCGCTCTCAACGTCAGTGCGACCCGGCTGGTGCTGCTCGACGGGTACGCCGGCAAGGTGATCGACACCTTCGGCCACTTCGTCGTGGGCGGCTCGCTCGTGGTGGGCCTGATCGTCTTCGCGATCCTCCTGGTCATCCAGTTCCTCGTCATCACGAAGGGCGCCGAGCGGGTCGCGGAGGTCGGGGCGCGCTTCACCCTCGACGCGATGCCCGGCAAGCAGATGGCCATCGACGCGGACCTCAACTCGGGCCTCATCGACGAGGAGGAGGCCCGTCGCCGGCGCCTGGAGGTGCACGGCGAGGCCGACTTCTACGGCGCGATGGACGGTGCCTCGAAGTTCGTCAAGGGCGACGCGATCGCGGCCATCGTCATCACCGTGGTCAACCTCGTGGGCGGCTTCGCGGTCGGCATGGCGCAGAAGGGGATGTCCTTCGGCGACGCCATCACGACGTACAGCCTGCTGTCGGTCGGCGACGGGCTCGTCTCGCAGATCCCGGCGCTGCTCCTGTCGGTGGCCACCGGCCTCATCGTCACCCGGTCCACGGCGAGCGGCGACATGGGCTCCGACATCCTGCGCCAGCTCGGCGGCAACCGGGTGCCGCTGCAGATCGCCGGCTTCGGCGCGCTGTTCATCTGCCTCATCCCGGGCCTGCCCAAGCTGCCGTTCGTGGCCGCCGGCGGCGTGATGCTGCTGGCGTCGAGCCGCGCGCCGAAGGAGACCGGCGAGCCCGAGCAACCGCCGATGGAGCAGGCGCTGGCCGCACCGCCGGACAGCCCCGAGCTGCTCGCCGCCGAGATCCAGGTCGACCCGCTCGGGCTGGAGCTCGCGCCGGACATCATCGACCTCGTCGACGCCGCCAACGGTGGAGACCTGCTCGACCGCGTCAAGGCCCTGCGCCGCAAGATCGCTGGGGAGCTCGGCATCATCGTCCCGCCGGTGCGCACCCGCGACAACCTCGACCTGCCCGCCCGCACGTACGTCATCAAGCTGTACGGCATCGAGGTGGCGCGGGGCGAGTCACCCCGCGGCACCGTCCTGGCGATCGGGGACACCCTGGGCGGGCTGCCCGGGGAGTCCACCCGCGAGCCCGTCTTCGGGCTCGAGGCCCGGTGGATCCCCGCCGAGCTGCGCGTCCAGGCGGAGCTGAGCGGCGCCACCGTCGTCGACCGGGCCTCGGTCATCACCACGCACCTGGCCGAGGTCGTCGGGACCCACGCCGGCCGGCTGCTCGGTCGCGAGGACGTGAAGACCCTCACCGACCTGGTCAAGCGCAGCCACCCCGTGGTGGTCGACGAGCTCACTCCCGCGCAGCTCACGCTGGGCGAGGTGCAGCGCGTGCTCCAGCACCTCCTGGAGGAGCAGGTCTCGGTGCGCGACCTGGTGCGCATCTTCGAGGCGCTCTCCCTCAAGGCCCAGGTCACCAAGGACCCCGACGCGCTCGCCGAGGCCGCCCGCGCTGCTCTCGGGCCGGCCATCGTGGCACCCCACCTGGCCGACGGCGCAGTTCACGTCATCAGCTTCGAGCCGACCCTGGAGCAGCGGATGCTCGAGGCCATGCGTCCCGCGGACCCCGGCTCGGTGATCGCGCTCGACCCGCTGCTCGGCCAGCGCGTGCTCGCGGAGGTGACCGACCTCAGGACGGCAGCCGAGGACCGGGGCCTGCGGCCGGTCGTGGTCTGCGCGCCGCAGCTGCGCCCGGCGGTGCGTCGCATGCTGGTGCCCGTCCTGCCCTCGACGGCGGTGCTGTCGTACACCGAGCTGACGGGCGCCACCCAGGTGCGCTCGGTCGGCACCGTGTCCGGTGACCGGCTGGCGGTGACGGCGTGAGGACCGTCTCGGGCCCGGCGCTCGTCGTCGCCGCCGTACTGACCTCGCCGGCGCTGTGGGCCGCGGCCACCGGTGCGATGCCGCTCGACGTGGCGCTGGTGCGCTACCTGCTGGCCGTCGGCGTGTGCGGTGTCCTGCTCTCCGCGGCGGCCGGATGGATCGGGACCTCCCCGGGGGCTCAGCCCTCGGTCTCGACCGCACCCGCGTCGGAGCCCGCGACCGGGTCCGCGCCCGGATCCGGCTCGCCGACCGGGTCCACGACCGCACCGGGTGCCGAGGGCTCGGCACCGCTGGTCGGTTCCGGCCCGGCCTGACGGTCCAGGCGCACCTGCCAGCGCAGCCGGGTGCCGCGCCCGTCGGCCGGTCCCACGTCGAGGCCGCCGCCGAGCTCGCGGGCCCGGGCGGCGAGGTTGCGCAGGCCGCTGCGGGGGCCGTCGTCCGTGCCGGCGCCGCGGCCGTCGTCGGTCACCGTGAGGGTGAGCAGGCCGTGCTCGGCCGAGACGTCGACCTCGCACCGGGAGGCGTGGGCGTGGCGGGCACAGTTGGACAGGGCCTCCCGCAGGACCACGGTCGCCTGCTCGGCCAGGTCCTGCTCGACCAGCGAGTCCACCGGTCCCCACGTGCGCACGACCGGCAGGAACCCGAGTGCCGACTCGTACTCCTGCGCGAGCGCGAGCACGTCGCGGCGCAGCGAGCCCGAGCTCCCGCGCTCGAGCGCGAAGATCGTGCTGCGGATGTCGCGGATGGAGTCGTTGATCTCTCGGATCGCCTCGGCCACGTGGTCGGCGCTCGCGACGCCCGTGCCCGTCGTACCGGTGCCGTTGTGCGCGGTCCGGGCCCGCAGGGTCAGCCCCGTGGCGTACAGGCGCTGGATGACCACGTCGTGCAGGTCGCGCGCGATGCGGTCCCGGTCGGCCTCGAGCACCGCGTGCTGCCGTTCCTGCTGCAGCACGCCGTGGTCGAGGACCAACGACCCGTGCCGCACGAAGGAGGTGAGCAGCGACCGGTCCTCGGGGAAGCGCCCGGTGCGTGCGGGGTCCAGGACCAGCACCACCACGCCGACGTATGCGTGGTCCGGGCTCAGCGGCACGCCCCAGACGGTCTCGCCGTCCACCCGGGCGGTGAAGTCCGCGCCGTCGCCCTGCGCGGTCCGCGCCTGCTCGGCCACCCGGTCGAGGAGCCGGGGCAGCGCGTCGCTGCGCTCGCCGGCCACGGCGGTCACGTCGACACCGTGCTCACCCGCTGCGACCACCGCCGCGGTCCGGGCACCCGCGATGCGGCGTGCCCCCTCGGCGATGCGGGCCATCGGCTCGGCGAGGAGGAAGGGCGGTCGCAACGACTGGTCCACCGCGGCCGCGAGCTCGACGGCCTCCCGGCGTCGCTCGCTGAGGGCGTAGCTGAGGGCGTTGCGCACCGCCACGCCGGTCACCCGGCCCAGCTCGGCGATGCTCTCGACGGCGGCGTCGGCGAAGCCGTCGCCGGCGGGGTCGGCGAGCAGCAGGTCCGCGAAGAGCCGCCCGTGGACCAGCACCGGGACGCGGAGCACCTCGTCGCCGGACTCGGGGTCGAGCGTCCGGAGCACGTCGGGCTCGCGTCCGCCCGCCCGTTCGTCCGCGAGCGGCAGCCCGGCGTCGCCCAGGCGCTCCCGCAGGACGGCGGCCGCCTCGGGGTCGATGCCGTGCACCAGCAGTCGCGGCTGCTCTCCGTGGCAGGAGTCCTCGACGTCGTCGAGGACGGCGAGCACCACGCGGCGCGCGCCGGTGCGGTGGGCGCCGATGGTCGCGGCACGCTCGAGCACGGCGTCGAGGTCGAGGACGGACACGATCTCGAGCAGGTCGGAGCGCTGTCGTACGGCCGAGCCCGAGAAGACCATGGCCCGGATTCAACCAGTCGGGTGGGAGCGCCCAGGATGCCGGGCCGTCCGCCCCATGTAACGCGCTGTTGCACGAGCTCCACACCCCACCGGTGGGGTGTGCAGCGCATGTAACGGAGCGTTACAACCGGGTGGCTGGTCGGCACCTCGATCCGCGACGTAGACACGCGGACATCGGTCGTGCGACCAGCACCTGGCCCGCGTGCGCGCCGGCCCCCGCCGGGGGTGGTGTCCGCGCGTCTACGAGCTCCTCAGAAGTACCAGGGGTACGGCGACCAGTCCGGGTCGCGCTTCTCGAGGAACTGGTCGCGGCCCTCCTGGGCCTCGTCGGTCATGTAGGCCAGCCGCGTCGCCTCGCCGGCGAAGAGCTGCTGGCCGACGAGCCCGTCGTCGAGGAGGTTGAAGGAGTACTTGAGCATCCGCTGGGCGGTGGGGGACTTGCCGTTGATCCTGCGGCCCCACTCCAGGGCGGTCGCCTCGAGGTCGGCGTGGTCGACCACCCGGTTGACCGCGCCCATCCGGTGCATGGTCTCGGCGTCGTACTCGTCGGCGAGGAAGAAGATCTCCCGGGCGAACTTCTGCCCGACCTGCCGGGCGAGGTACGCCGAGCCGTAGCCGCCGTCGAAGGAGCCGACGTCCGCGTCGGTCTGCTTGAAACGGGCGTGCTCGCGGCTGGCCAGGGTGAGGTCGCTGACCACGTGCAGGCTGTGGCCGCCGCCGGCCGCCCAGCCGGGGACGACGCTGATGACGACCTTCGGCATGAAGCGGATCAGCCGCTGGCACTCCAGGATGTGCAGGCGGGCCAGCTTGGCCTTGTCGATCGGGTTCGGCGGGGCGCCCGCGTCGTCGTGCCCGCCGGTCTCGTACTGGTAGCCGGCCTTGCCGCGGATGCGCTGGTCGCCGCCGCTGCAGAACGACCACTTGCCGTGCTTGGCGCCCGGGCCGTTGCCGGTGAGCAGCACGCAGCCGACGTCCGCGCTGGTGCGCGCGTGCTCGAGGACGCGCAGCAGCTCGTCGACGGTGTGCGGGCGGAAGGCGTTGAGCACGTCGGGCCGGTCGAAGGCGATCCGTACCGTGCCGTGCGCCTTCGCCCGGTGGTAGGTGAGGTCGGTCAGGTCCTCGAAGCCGGGCACGTCGTCCCACTGGGACGCGTCGAAGATCTCGGACACTCCGTCGATCGCACTCATGCCCGCAACCTAACGTCCGCGTCGCGTCGTACGCCGACCCGGCCCCTGTGGAATCCGGGGGCCCGACGTGGTGTTGTCGCGGACATGGCACTGACAGGCGAGTACGTCCCGAGCGCAGCGAAGTGGGTCCGCGACAACGTGGAGGAGTACGAGGCGACGAACGGCGAGAAGGGCGGCACGCTGCCCGGCACCGACTTCCCCGTCGTGGTCATCACCTCCGTCGGCGCGACCTCCGGCAAGCTGCGCAAGAACCCCGTGATGCGCGTCGAGCGCGACGGCGCCTACCTCGCGGTGGCGTCCAAGGGCGGCGCGGACGAGGACCCGGCGTGGGCCGACAACTTCCGCCGGCACCCCGAGGTCGAGCTCCAGGACAAGGCGGAGAAGCACACCTACCGCGTCCGCGAGCTGTCGGGCGACGAGCGGGCGGACTGGTGGCAGCACGCGGTGGCCACCTGGTCGACGTACTCGTCGTACCAGGAGAAGACGGACCGCCTGATCCCGATCTTCCTGCTCGAGCGCGCCTGAGGACTCAGCGCGACCCGGAGCGCCGGCCGAGCGCCTCGGCCACGACGTGCTCGGCGATGGCCAGCGCCGACGTGGCCCCCGGGGACGGCGCGTTGCGGACCAGCACGACCCGGTCGGTGCCGGTGATCACGAAGTCGTCGACCAGTCGTCCGGAGGAGTCCATGGCCTGCGCGCGGACGCCGCGCGGGCCACGGGTCACCCCGACGCCGTCCAGCTCCGGGACGTAGCGCTGCGCCTCGGCGACGAAGCGGCGGGGGCTCACCGCGGTCCGTGACTCGCGGACCGCGGCCGCGACGTTGCCGGCGGCGAAGCGCCAGAACCCGGCGAAGCCGACCGCGTCGAGGACGTCGCGCGGGACCACCCGGCGGGGTCGGTAGGACTCGCGGCCGAGGGAGAGGAAGGCGTTGGGCCCGAGCATCAGGGCCCCGTCGACCCGCGGGGTCAGGTGGACGCCCAGGAACGGGTAACGCGGGTCCGGCACCGGGTAGACCATCCCGCGCACCAGCGAGCGCTGTCGCTCGGGGACGAGGAAGTAGTCGCCGAAGAACGGCACGATGCGCGGGTCCCGCGGCTCGCCCAGCAGTGCGGCGAGACGGTCCGACTGGAGGCCGCCGCAGACGATCACGACGTCGAACTCCGCCTCCTCGAGCGCGGTGCCCACCCGGACCCCGGTGCCGCGCTCGTCCAGCGTGGTCACGGCCTGGCCCAGGCGCAGGCTGCCCCCGGCGGCCACCAGCTCGTCGGCCAGCGCCCGCGTCATCGCGGGGTAGTCCACGATCGCGGTGTGCGGGGAGTGCAGGGCGCGTACGCCGACCGCGTGCGGCTCGAGGGCGCGCAGCCCGTCGGCGTCGACCATCGCCACGTCGGGGACCCCGTTGGCGACCGCCCGCGCGTGGATCGCCTCGAGGCGGCCGACCTCGGCCTCCTCGAGCGCCACCACCACCTTGCCGCACTCGTCGTACGCGATGTCGTGCTGCGTCACGAACTCCTGGAGCAGGTCGACGCCACGGCGGCACAGGGTGGCCTTGAGGCTGCCGGGCTCGTAGTACAGCCCGGCGTGCACGACGCCGCTGTTGTGCCCGGTCTGGTGGGCGCCGACGTGGTCCTCCTTCTCCAGGAGCGTGACGTCCGCGCCGTGGTGGCACGCCAGGTGGCGGGCCACCGCGGTGCCGATGATGCCGCCGCCGACGACGGCGGCGCGCAGGCCACTCATCGGGCGAGCATGCCACAGCGCGAGGCGCCCGCACGGGGAGCCGGGCGCAGCCTCAGACGCGGCTGATGGTCTGCGCCAGCCCGAGCAGGTGGCCGAGCCGGGCGAGCTCGGAGTCGAGGAAGTCGGGACCGCCCCGGCGCCCCAGCACGATCACGTCGCCGTCGATGGGCGCTGCGCACAGCAGGGTCACGTCGTCGACCCCCTCGAGGCGGCTCGGCCGGTCCAGGCCGATCCAGCCGAGGGTCCGGGGTGCGGCGTCGGTGGCCCGCACGACGGTGCCGTCGGGTGCGATCCGCGAGGCCCAGTCGACGCGGAAGGTGATCGGCAGCAGGTCCAGCACCCGGTCGATCGCGTGGGAAGGCTGGGCGGTCAGCTCCTCGACCACCTCGAGGTCGAGGAACAGGTTGCCGCCGGCGGCGTACCGGTTGATCCAGAGCACCTCGACGCCGTCGATGGCGTTGCACGCCGAGACCACGGAGTCGGGCATGGCGCCGGGGCTGATCTCGAGCAGCACGTCGTCCACCGCACGGCCGTCGGAGCCCTTGTCGACGATCTCGATGGCCTCGATGTCGCCCCCGGCCTCACCGATCGCGCTCGCGACGCGACCCAGCGATCCCGGGACGTCGGGCAGCGAGACGCGGAGCAGGAACGGCATGGTGCGAGGCTAGCGGCGACGTGTTGCGGACGTGTTGCCCGTACCGCTGCGTGGGCGGCGTGTCCGGGTGGTGTCCGGACGTGTGTCACCGGCCGGCGAGGCGCACTCGTAGGCCGCTCGCGCGCTGGGCCTGCCGCTCGATGGCCGCCCGGACGGCGGGCTCGGGACCGATGACGCGCACGCGCTGCTGGGCCCGGGTGACCGCGGTGTAGAAGAGCTCGCGGGTCAGCAGTCGCGACTCGACGTCGGGCAGCAGCACGCTCACCACGTCGGCCTGGCTGCCCTGGCTCTTGTGGATCGTCATCGCGTGCATGGTCTCCACGGAGCCGAGGCGCGACGGTGCGAAGTGGAGCGGCTCCGGGCCGGAGCCGGCGATGGCCACGCGACGACCGCCCTCGGGGGTCGCCACCACGACGCCGGTGTCGCCGTTGTAGAGGCGCAGCGCGTGGTCGTTGGCGGTCACGAGCAGCGGTCGGCCGAGGTAGTCGCGCTCGTGCAGCGGGTCGCCGGTCTCGGTGGCCAGCCACTGCTCGATGCGGCGGTTCCAGTGGTGGACGCCGTACGGGCCGTCGCGGTGGGCGCACAGCAGCCGGTGCCGGTCGAGGGCCGCGAGCGCCCGGGGCATGTCGCCGGCGACCGCGGCGTCCCGCACGGCCAGTGCCGCGGGCAGGGCGGTGGCGCGGATCTGCGAGGCCGGGTCGGCGTCGGTCACCCACTCGACCGCCTCGTGACCCGCGGCCAGCACCTCGAGGGCCGCGTCGGCGTCGCCGAGGCGCAACGCCTCGGCGAGGGCCCGGATCTCCGGGCCGAAGCGGTGGGTGGTGCGCAGCGCGGCCACCGGCGAGTCGGGCCGCCCCTCGTAGCCGCGGACGAGGTCGGTGAGGACCGCGCCGGCGTCGACGGAGGAGAGCTGGTCGGGGTCGCCCACGAGCACCAGCCGGGCGTCGGGGCGCACCGCCTCCAGCAGCCGCGCCATCATCGTCAGCGACACCATGGAGGACTCGTCGACCACCACGACGTCGTGCGGCAGCCGGTTGCCGCGGTGGTGCCGGAAGCGGGTGCTGTTGCCCGGCAGCGGCCTCAGCAGGCGGTGCAGGGTCATCGCCGAGAGCCCCGTCAGTCGGGCCCGGTCGGCCTCGGCGAACCCGGTCGCCGAGCCGTGCACCGCCTCCTCCAGCCGCGCGGCCGCCTTGCCGGTCGGTGCCGCGAGGGCGACGCGCAGCCCCTGCCCGTGCGCCTGCGCCTGCTCGTGGAGGGCCACCAGGAGCCCCGCGACCGCGGTGGTCTTGCCGGTGCCGGGGCCGCCGGTGATCACCGTCGTCCACTGGCCCGCGGCACCGCGGCACGCAGCCTGCTGCTCGCCGTGGCCCTCGCCGAAGACGCGGTCCAGGGCCGCGTTGACCACGACCGGGTCGTACGACGGCGTCGAGGCGGCGCGGGCGGTCAGGTCGTGGAGGACCTGCGTCTCCTGCTCGTGGTAGCGGTCGAGGTAGAGCAGCCCGTGCTCCCAGTGCAGCACCCCGAGCCCCACGAGCGGGCTGGCCGCGACCGCGCCCGCCCAGGCGACCGGGTCGGGCCACGGGAGGGCCTCGGCGACCGGCAGCTCGGTGACGGTCGCCAGGTCGAGGCAGATCGAGCCGGCCCGCACCGCGCGGGCGGTCAGCGCGATCGCGAGCAGCACGGTGTCGTCGTCCTCCCTGCCGAGGCGCCCGAGGGTGGTGGCCACGTGCACGTCGGCGGAGGTGATCAAGCCGGCGGTGTTGAAGCTCGCCAGCAGCCCCTGCGCGCCGAGGGCGAGGCGGGCGTCGGTCGGGTCGTCGACCTCGAAGACGTCGCTCACGGTGCGACTCCGTCCAGCAGGTTGGAGAGCTCCTCGACGAGCGCGACCGGCGGCCGCCACGCGAAGACGCCGCACGGCGCCCCGTCGACCCGAGGGGTGTCGGGACCGCACATGCCGCGCAGGTAGAGGTAGAGCACGCCGCCCAGGTGGGCCGCCGGGTCGTAGTCGGGCAGACGCCAGCGCAGGTAGCGGTGCAGCACCACGACGTAGAGCAGGGCCTGCAGCGGGTAGTCGGAGTGCCCCATGGCCTCGTCGAGCACCGCGGGCCGGTAGTCGTGGGCGGTCAGTGGCGCGGCCAGGTCGCCGAGCCAGTTGGTCTTGTAGTCGGCCGTCAGGTAGCGGGTGCGGCCGTCCACCTCGACCCGCAGCACGAGGTCGATGGACCCGGTGAGGTAGCCGGTGAGCAGCTGGTCGGCGAGCCCGGCGTCCGCGGCGAGGGCGTCGGCGTACCCCCGGACGGGGTCGCCCTCGGGCAGGTGCCGCCGCAGCATCGGCGCGAGGTCCCCGAGGCGCACGGTCCCGGCGGAGTACGACGCGTCGTCGCCGCCCGCGAGCGGCAGCTCGAAGTCGAGCTCGGTGAGCCGGTCGCCGGCCCCCACCTCGAGCAGGGTCGACTCGGCGGCCAGGGGACCGAGCGGGCTGGTGCACACCGCCACGAGGGCGTCGGCGAGCTCGTCGGCGTCGAGGTCGACCGGCCACCACACCCGCTGCTCGGCGATGTGGGCCAGCACCTCGGCGCGGAAGTCGGGCGACCCGGGGTCGGCGTGCTCGAGGACCGCGTGGACCAGGGAGCCGAAGGTCGCACCGACCGGGAGGGCCGCCATCGGGGATGGCACGGCCGCGAGGTCGAGGTCCGGCGCGGGGACGGGGGCGTCGAGGTCGAGGAGGCCCAGGTCATCGTCGTCCTCGAGCTCGGGGACCTCCTCGGGCTCGGAGAGGGAGTGGCCGTGCGGGGTGCTGGCGGCCGCCGACAGCGAGGAGTAGGAGGTGCGCCGCCAGGCGGTGTCGACCCGACGGGTGAAGCGGCGGGCAGCGAGCGCATGGACCGGCTGGGCGATCGGCGTCGTGTCCGGCGCGGGACTGTCGGCCAGCTCGGGCTCGGGACCGCCCGCGGCGCGCCAGTGGCCCAGGATCTCGACGATGCGGTCGTCGGCCACGACGGGCTGCTCGTCCGGCACGGCGGCGGTGCCCGGTCGGCGCCCGAACAGCAGCCGGTGCAACGGGGAGGCGGGGGTGTTGAGGGCGGCCGGGGCGTACCAGGCGACGACCTGCGACTGGGCGCGGGTGAGGGCGACGTAGAGCAGGCGCAGCGCCTCGCCGGCGTCCTCGCGCCGGTGCCGGGCGACGTGCGCACCGCGCCACGGACTGGCGCCGCCCACGTCGCGGGCGCGCCGGCCCGCGTCGTCGTGGAAGAGCGGCACGTCCGGGTCGTTGCCGGTGTAGCGGTTCCACAGGGTGGGGACGTAGACGATGGGGTACTGGAGGCCCTTGCTGCCGTGGATCGTCACCAGCTGGACCGCCTCGGCGTCGGAGTCGAGGCGACGGGTGCGCTCGGAGGCCACCTCGACCTGCTCGTCGGCGACCTGGGCGCGCAGCCAGGCCAGCAGTCCCACGATGCCGAGCCGCTCGTCGACCGACACCTTGTGCAGGGCCTCGCCGATGTGGCGCAGGTCGGTGAGGGTGCGCTCGCCCCCGACCCGGGCCAGCACCCGCGCGGTGAGGCCGTCGACGACCGTGGCCTCGAGCACGGCCGCGACCCCCCGGGCCGCGAACACGTCGGCCAGGGTGCGGACCCGGTCGGCGAGCCGGTCTGTGCCGTCGTCCCCGCTGGCCTCGAGGTCGGCCGCGGAGATGCCGAAGAAGGAGGTGAGCGCGGCGGCCCGGACCCGGTCGGTGCGGTGCGGCTGCTCGACGGCCTCGAGCAGGGTGAGCCACTCGGTCGCCGCGGGGGTGTGGAAGACGGTGCCCCCCGAGCTGATGACCGCGGGCACCCCCAGCACGGCCAGCGCCTCCTGCACGGCCTGGAGCTCGGCCCGCCGGGCCGCCAGCACCGCGACGTCGCCGGGCCGCACCCGCCGGCCCCGGAAGGTGGCCGTGCCGGTCAGCAGCCGCTTGATCTCCCGGGCGACGTCGAGCGTGACGTGGTCGCGCCAGTGGCCGACCGTGACCTTGGCGCGCGGGCCCACCCCCAGCTCGGCGCGACGTACGACCCGGAGCCGGAACGGGTCGCCGGCGCCCTCGAGCCGCGAGCCCGGGTGCGATGCCTCGACGGGGTGCACCACGATCCGCTCGTCGCCGAGCTCGGCGGAGCGCAGCAGTGCCTGGAGCCGGGAGAGCAGGGCCTCGTCCGAGCGGTAGTTGACGCCGAGGGTCTGGGTCTCCCCGGCCGTCTCCGCGGCCCGGAGGTAGGTCACGATGTCGCCCCCGCGGAAGGCGTAGATGGCCTGCTTGGGGTCGCCGATGAGCACCATCGTCGCGGCGCCGGTGAAGGCGCGGTCGAAGACCTGCCACTGCACCGGGTCGGTGTCCTGGAACTCGTCGATGAGCACGACCTTCCACCGGTGCCGCATCCGCGCCCGCGCCGGTGCGTCCTCCTCGGCCAGGGCGTCGGCCAGCTGGACCAGCAGGTCGTCGTAGCTCAGCACGCCGAGCCGGCGCTTGCGGACGTCGATCTCGGCGAGCACGTCGAGGGCGAACCGCACCCGGGCCGCGGCCTCGGAGTCGGGCGCCTCCTCGAGGGCGTGCTGCGGCTCGACCACCGCGCGCGGGTCGCCCACCACCTCGCGGGCGATGCGCAGGGCCACGTCGCGCGACCACGGCGGGGTGCGCTCGCCGGCGAAGCGGGCGAGGTAGAGGTCGTCGACCACCTCGGTGGTGAGCTGGTCGAGGTCCTCGACGAGGGTCGCGGAGGCGTCGGTGTCGCCCGCCACCCCGAGGCTGCGCAGCACCAGCTGGCAGAACTGGTGGATGGTGGCGATGGTCGCCGCGTCGAAGGAGACCAGCGCGTCGGTGAGCCGGCGGGCGCGCCGCCGCCGCTCGTCGTCGCCGGCGTCGAGCAGCCACGTGTGCAGGTCGCTCGGCGCGCGCTCGCCCGTCGGGTCGGCGAGCACCTCGGCCGCCTCCACGAGCTGGGCCCGCACCCGCTCGCGCAGCTCCTGGCTGGCCGCCCGGGTGAAGGTCACCACGAGCATCTCGTCGAGCGTGGTCTCGCCCGCGGCGACGTACTTGGTGACGAGGGCCGCGATCGTCCACGTCTTGCCGGTGCCGGCGCTGGCCTCGAGCAGGGTGGTGCCCGTGGGCAGCGGGTCGAGGATGGAGAACGTCTTCACAGCGACCTCACCAGCTCGCGCCCCTCGCCCAGCAGCGGTCCCCACGTGAGCCACGCGTAGTGGGCGAGCCGGTGCGGAGCCGGCCCGGTCTCGTCGCCGCGCAGCGGCGCGGTCAGCAAGGAGTACGGCGGGTGCTCGCCGAAGGCGCGCACGTGCCAGGCGTCGCGGTCCTCGCGCGGGAAGCCGGACTCGTTGAAGCGCGGGGTGGTCCACTCACGGTCGGCCTTGAGGTCGGGGTCGGACTCCCGCCCGGCCAGGGCGAAGCGGTAGTCCTCGGCGTAGGCCAGCGACGTCCGCACGGGCAGCGGCAGGGGCTCGCACTGGCCCCGGTCGTGGACGTCGATGAGCTGGCGCAGCCAGGCGCGGGCGTCGTGCTCGGCCAGCGGGCGGACCATCGCCACCTGGCCGCCGGTGCGGTGCTTGCCGACCGTGTGCATCGTCCAGTTCTCGTCGGGGTGGCCGGCCGCCAGCGCCAGCGCGTCGATCCACGCGGCGAGGCGGTGCTTGGCGCCGAGGCTGGAGTAGCTGACCGCGACCCGGTTGTTGCCCCACACCTGGCCGATCGTGCCCGTGACACGTCGGTCGCCGAGGTCGATGTCCACGTCGAGGGACCGGGGAGGGCCCGTGCGCAGCGACAGCCCGTGGGTGACCAGCGGCTTGACCTTCTGCACGATCGAGGTGAGCACGCCGACCCCCAGCTCGCCGGGGGGCAGCAGCCCGCGCAGCTGCTCGGCGACCATCCCCGTCTGCGGGTCGGCGCCGGCCAGCACGTCGCCCACGAGACGGTCGCCCACCGCCCACTGCTCCAGCCCGTCGAGGACGATCGGGACGGCGTCCTTCGCCTCGTCGGCGTCGTAGGGGGTGCTGATCCGCAACCGGCTGCGGAAGAAGCCGCGGACCGGGTGGGCGAAGAAGTCGTGGAGGTCGGCGAGCGCGACGTCGGTCGCGGCCTCCGGTGCCGGCAGCGGCTCGGGCACCAGCTCGCGCACCTCGATGCGGGGTCGGCGCGCGGCCAGGGCCCCCGCCAGCGCCGTCTGGTCGAAGGTGAAGGGCTCCGCGCCCCCGAGCCGACCGGGCACGAGGTTGACCTCGTCGAACGGCTGGAGGGGGTGGTGCACGAGCAGCCGGTCGCGCACGGGCGCGGCAGCGGTGCGGTCGAGGGCGTCGAGCAGCTCGCCGAGGGGCACGGCGGGCGGCCGGGCGGCGCCGTTGTGCTCGCCGTGGCCGGTGTAGGTGACCACCAGGGTCTCGGTGGCCGCCCCGATCGCGTCGAGCAGCAGCTGGCGGTCCTCCGAGCGCAGGTCGCGCTCGCCGGTGAGCGGGCGGCGGGCCAGCACGTCGTCGCCGTCGACGGAGGCGATGCGGGGGAAGACGCCGTCGTCGAGGCCGACCAGGCAGACCACCCGGTGCGGCACCGAGCGCATGGGGACCATGGTGCAGACCGTCAGGGTGCCGGTGCGGAAGTTGGAGCGGGTCGGTCGACCCCGCAGCCGGTGCTGCAGCAGGGCGCGCACGTCGGCGTGCCGCAGGGTCGTGGTGGCCCCGCTGACGCTGGAGCTGATGCGGCCGATCTCCCGGTCGAACTGCGCCAGCTGCCAGGCGTCGGCCAGGGCGGTCGAGGTGAGCCGGTGCACGGCCTCGGAGATGGCCGCGGTCCACTCCTCGACGGTCTGCGCGCGCTCGGCCCGCTCGGTGAAGGCGTGCAGCCGCTCGACGAGCTCGGCGAAGCGTCCGGCGAGCTCGAGGTCGCCGTCCCCGACGTCGTCGATCGGCAGCGTGCCCCCGACGAACCGGTGGCCCTGCCCGGACATCGCCGCGCCCAGCAGCACCCGCCGCATCCCGAAGCGCCAGGTGTTGGCGTCGACCGGGACGCCGAAGGTGCGGCGGTGCGCGGCGTCGTACCCCCAGCGGATGCCGGACTCGGCGACCCAGTGCGAGACCCGCTCGAGGTCGTCGTCGCCCCACCCGAAGCGGGCCCGGACCGGATCGGCGCCGGCGAGGTCGAGCACCTGGGTCGCGGTGAGCCGTCCCCCGGCGAGCTCGACGAGGGCGGCCGCGACGCCGAGGAGCGGGTTGGTGGCGCCGAGCGAGCGGTCGGCGAGCCGGACCCGCAGCTGGTGGGCGGGGTGGCCGGCCCCGTCGGCGGTGACGTCGGCGAGCCCGAACCCCGCGGAGATCAGGGGTGCGTAGGACTCGATGTCCGGGCACATCACCAGGATGTCGCGCGGCTCGAGGGTCGGGTCGTCCTGGAGCAGCCCCACGAGCACCTCGCGCAGGACGTCGACCTGCCGGGCCGCGCCGTGGCAGGCGTGCACCTGCACCGAGGGGTCGCCCGAGGGACGCCCGGCCCTCAGGTCGGCGTCGGGCGCGGCGTTGGCGCGCAGGTCGTGCTGGAGCCAGCCCAGCAGGGTGTCGGGCAGGGGAGGGGTGGGGCCGACCGCGACGGCGGCCTCCCCCAGGCCGCGCCGCAGCTCGCGGGAGTCGCGGCCCAGCGAGGCGAGCAGCGGGTGGCCGACGGCCTCCGCGGACGTGTCGTCGGTGCGCGGCACCGGGCCCTGCGCTGCGGTCGGCGCCAGCTCCTCCCAGAGCGTGGTGGAGGCCTGAGGCAGCCACAGGTGGACGTCGCGCAGCTCGCCGAGGGCGCGCAGGAGCGCGACCTCGGTCACCGGCAGTCGGGTGTGGCCGAAGAGGGAGAGCCGGGGCGGCAGGTCGAGGTCGTCGCCACCGGCGCGCAGCCGCGCCACGGTCTCGGCGTGCCGCACGTCGGGCGGGGTCGCGCCGACGTGAGCCAGCAGCCGCCGCCACAGCTCGGCCTGCCAGTGTAGGTCGTCGTCGAGGACGCCTCCGGCGCCGTCGGTGTCGCGTCCCTCGCGCCAGTCCCCGACGAGCGCGGGACGCTGGACGGCGTACGACGCGAAGAGTCCCGCCAGCCGGCGGGCCACCGCGTAGCGGCGCGCCTTGCGCTCCGCGCCGGTGTCGAGGTGGCCGAGATGACGGCTCAACGCCTCGAAGCCGGTCTCGCCGAGACAGGAGTCGATGACCTCGAGCAACGGCCACGCGAGCCGGTCGGGGTCCCACGGGTCCTCGGAGTCCTTGCCGAGCAGCATCGCCACCAGCGAGTGGGGGGTCACGAAGTCGACCCCGGCGCACACGCCGTCGCCCCGCCGCCCGCCGACGCCGAGGCGGTGGCTGAGCCGCTGGGTCAGCCACCGCTCGACCCCGCGTGCGGGCACCACCACGACCTCGCGTGCGAACGGGTCGCCGAGCGGCGTCGCCAGCAGGTCGGCGAGACCGTCGGCCAGCGCGTCGGTGCGCTCGGCGACATGGAGGTGCAGGGCCATGACGTCACCCTGCCATCCGGCACCGACAGCACTCCGGACCGGCGCCCCGGGGGAGGGTGCGGACCGGCGACCGCGCTGGTTACCGTCGACGCATGGATACCCCGGTCGTGCTCCTGGACATCGACGGCACGCTCGTCGACTCGACCTACCACCACGCCGTCGCGTGGCACCGGGCCTTCGTCCGCCACCACGTCGACGTGCCCCTGTGGCGGATCCACCGCTCCATCGGGATGGGCGGGGACAAGCTGGTGGCCGAGGTCGCGGGCGTGGAGGTCGAGGACCGGCACGGTGACGCGCTGCGCGAGCGCTGGCAGAGCGAGTACGCCGCGCTGCTCGACGAGGTCGCCCCGCTGCCCGGCGCCCGCGACCTCGTCGTCGACCTGCACCAGCGGGGCCACGTCGTGGTGCTGGCGTCGTCGGGGGCCGAGCGCTTCGCCCACGAGGCCGTGCGGATGCTGGACGTCGCCGACGAGGTGGCGGCCGTGACCTCGTCGGACGACGCCGAGGAGTCCAAGCCCGAGGCCGACATCCTCGTCGTCGCCCTGGACCGGGTGTCGGGCGAGCGGGCGGTGCTGGTCGGGGACACGCCGTACGACGTCGAGGCGGCCTCGCGGATCGGGCTGGCCTGCGTCACGGTGCTGACCGGCGGCTACTCCCGGGCCGAGCTGGAGGAGGCGGGTGCGGCGCTCGTGGTCGAGTCGCCGGGCGACCTCGTCGGGCTGGAGTGGGGCGACCTGGTGCGTCCGGCCCGTCGCTGACGGGTCCGGGAACGGGACGAGGGACACCGACCCCCATCGATGTCCCTCGCTGCCGTTCGCGAGAACGGCGGGCCGCCCCAGGGGGCGACGCTCTCCCCGAAGGGTCAGTGCTTGAAGGCGTCCTTGACCTTCTCGCCGGCCTGCTTGACGTCCGACTTGGCCTGGTCGTTCTTGCCCTCGGCCTCCAGGCGGTCGTTGTCCGTGGCCTTCCCGGTGGCTTCCTTGCCCTTGCCGGTCAGGTCCTCGGCCGTGTTCTTGATCTTGTCGTCAAGACCCATGACTCACACCTCGTTCACATGCTGGTTCCCGGAGGGCCGGGCTCCCTTCGAACCTGCCACCCAGCACCACGCGGGCCAACACCCCTGCGGGTGGCCCGGTCGCACCGGTGGCCGTCGTCCCCGAGACGGACGACGGCCACCGGGCCCGGGGGGTCAGGTCCGGGTCAGCGGATCGCCTCCGCGGCCGCGACCACGTCGACGAGGCCGTAGCCCTTGTCGTACGACGTGGTGCCGAGCGGTCCCGGCTCGTAGGCCGCGCCGTCGGCGTACTTGTGCGCGGTCGTCTTCAGCGCGGCCTCCACCTCGGCCGGGGTCGCGGTGGGGTCCGCCTGGAACAGCTGGGCGACGATGCCGGCGATGTGCGGCGCCGCCATCGACGTGCCGCTGATGGTGTTGAACGTGCCCACGTCGAGCGGGCCGGGGCCGTTCTCCGGGGCGAGGCCGGTCGCGCAGATGGCCAGGTAGAGCCGGCACGAGGAGGTGATGTTCTCGCCGGGTGCTGAGATGTCGGGGTACGTCGACTGGTCGCCGGCCCGGCCCCGCGAGCTGAAGTCCGACACGGTGCCCTCACGGGTGCCGGTGTCCTGGTCGTAGTAGGACGCCACCGAGATGATGCCGCCGGTGGGGTCGGTGCCGGGCGGGTTGGACAGGCTGGTCGAGCCGTCCCCGCCGTCGTTGCCGTTGGCCCACACGGTCACGACGCCCTCGGCGGCCAGGGCGCGCTGGAGCTTGACCGTCGCCGACTCGGGGTCGAACGCGCCACCGCCGCTCGGGCCGTAGGAGTTGTTGGTGACCTTGATCGGCGGGCACGTCGTGGCCGGGACACCGGCTCCGCAGGGCGCCTCGTGGTTCTCGAGCACCCAGTTGAGCGCGGCGTCGGCGCCGATGATGAACAGGCCGGCACCGGTGGAGACGGAGACGAGCTTGGCGCCGGGCGCGGCACCCTGGAGCTTCTTGCCACTGCTCAGCGTGACCGGGTTGCCGGCCACGATGCCGTTGACGTGGGTGCCGTGGCCGCCGACCGACAGGGTGTCGGTGTCGACCGAGGTGGGCACCCTCTGGACCGAGCAGACGGCCTCGAGGGGGTCGCACAGCGTCTTGAGGTTGGCCACCACGGCGCTGCTGCCGTCGGGCTCCTTGAAGTAGGGGTGGGTGGGGTCGACGCCGGAGTCGATCACCGCGACGCTGACGCCGTGGCCGGTGAGCTTCTGGCCGTCGGCACCCGTCAGGGTCTGGGTCGCCTCGTAGCCACGGGTGGCGGTGTTGCTGGTGTCCTGGAACAGGTCGATCGCCTGGTTGCCCTCGACGTGGGTCACGCCCGGTTCCGAGCGCACCGCCTGCACCTGGCTGCCGGTGCCGGTGGCCACGACGACGGCGATCTTGTCGAAGCTGGTGACCGCGGTCATCCCGGTCGCCGCGACGGCGTCGCGCGCCTGCTGCAGCGTGGCGCCGTGCACCATCACCGAGGTGGGCGTGCCGGCGTCGAGCCGGGCCAGCTGGGTGACGAGCCCGGACGACAGGTCGGCCCGCTCGCCGGAGTCCGCCGCGGTGGCGGACGTCGGGACGGTGAGGCTGGCTGCGGCGACGAGCGCGACGGCGCCGACGGCCAGGCTCCTCACCGGTGTGGTCGTGATGCGCACGATCGAATCCCTCCACGCCCCGTCGCGTTCGGTGCGGTGCGACCCGGTCGGTCGGGTCACGAGGCGATGTGGGGTGAACGAGCCGGAGCCCCACGGGTCACGGCGGGTGTCCCCGCGGTGCGGGAGGATGCGACGCGTGGAGCACGTCTGGTGGGGCCTGGGACTGCTGGTCGTCGCCCTGACGACGTTCGTGCTGGCGCGCCTCGCGCGGGTCCGGCTCGGCTGGCTGCCGGTGACCGCGATCCTGCGCGCGAGCGTCCAGCTGGCGGCGGTGGCCCTGATCCTGCGCGGGGTGCTCGCCGTGCCCTGGACGGTCGCCCTGTTCGTGCTCCTGATGGTGACGACCGCGACGTGGACCGCCGGCGGCCGGGTGGCGGGTCTCGTCGGAGGTCGCCGCATCGCCCTGGTCGGGGTGGTCGCGGGCGCCACCGCGTCGCTGGTCCTCGTCTTCGGCCTCCGGCTCGTCGACCTCGAGGCGCGCTACGTCGTCGCGGTCGCCGGCATCGTGATCGGCAACGCGATGAGTGCCGCGACCCTCGCGGGGCGCACCTTCCTGCGGGACGCGCGAGCCCGGCGAGACGAGGTCGAGGCGTGGCTCTCCCTCGGTGCCACTCCGGCGCAGGCGTACGACGACGTGGGGCGCACCGCGGCTCGCGAAGCGCTGCTCCCGACCCTCGACCAGACCCGCTCCACCGGTCTCGTCACCCTCCCGGGCGCCTTCGTGGGCGCCCTGTTCGGCGGCGCCACGCCGGTGGTGGCGGCCCAGTTCCAGCTCGTCGTCCTGGCCGCGATCGCCCTCACCATGCTCACCACGGCGGTCGTGGTGACCCGCCTGGCAGGCCGCGCGCCGTACGTCGTCGTCGCTGCCGACACCTGATCGTGCGGCGCGCACCCGTTCTCTGGTCGTGTCGCGCTCGTGTCCCCGTCGTGTCCGCGGTCGGGCTAGAGTGCCGACCCTCAGTGACGTGGGTCACGTTCGGGCCGGGCCGGCGTGGAGGTGGACCACACCGACAGCGAGGTGTTGATCTGATGAAACCAGTCCGCAAGCTGGCGTCCCTGGCCGTGGTGGGCGCACTCGCGCTGGCCACGGCGTCGTGCGCCGAGTCCGAGCGCGGTGACGGCGGGGAGGGCGGCGGCGACGAGTCGACGTTCACCTTCGGCGCCGCCGGTGCCCCCGAGATGTTCGACCCCCTCTACGCGACCGACGGCGAGACCTTCCGCGTCACGCGGCAGATGTTCCAGGGCCTGCTGGGCATCGAGCCGGGCAGCGCCGAGGTCATCCCGGAGCTCGCCACCGAGTGGACCTCCAACGAGGACGGCACGGAGTGGGTCTTCACGCTGCGTGACGACGTGACCTTCCACGACGGCGAGCCCTTCAACGCCGACGCGGTGTGCGCCAACTTCGAGCGGATGTTCGACCAGAACGAGGCCGGCCAGGTCGCCGCGGAGTACTGGGGCTACGTGATGGGCTCGTTCAAGAACGACCCGGAGGGCTCGCTGTACAAGAGCTGCGAGGCCACCGACGAGTTCGAGGCGACCGTCACCATCAACCGGTCCACGTCGGGCTTCCCGACGATGCTCACCCTCGCGGCGCTGGCGATGCAGTCGCCGAAGGCGATGGAGGAGGGCAACGCCAACGACATCGCGGCGCAGGGCGAGGGCTTCAGCTTCCCCGACTACGCGCAGAACCCGGTCGGCACCGGCCCCTACCAGTTCGTCGAGTACGACCAGGCCGACGGCAACGTCAGCCTGGAGGCGTACGACGACTACTGGGGCGACGCGCCCGCGTCCGACAAGCTGACCTTCCGGGTGATCCCGGACGAGAGCACCCGTCGCCAGGAGCTCGAGGCCGGCAGCATCGACGGCTACGACCTCCCCAACCCCGCCGACTGGCCGGGCCTGGAGGAGAGCGGCAACAGCGTCGAGGTCCGCGACCCGTTCAACATCTTCTACCTCGGCTTCAACCCCGAGGCCAACCCGCAGCTCAAGGACCTCAAGGTCCGCCAGGCGATCTACCACGCCCTCAACCGCGAGCAGCTCGTCCAGACGCAGCTGCCCGAGGGCGCCGAGGTCGCGACGCAGTTCATGCCCTCGACGGTCAGCGGCTACGACAGCGCTCTCGAGCCCTACGCCTACGACCCCGAGCAGGCCAAGCAGCTCCTCGAGGAGGCGGGCGCGACGGGCATGACCCTGACCTTCGCCTACCCGACCGAGGTCAGCCGTCCGTACATGCCGGACCCGCAGCAGCTCTACGAGGCCCTGCGCACCAACCTCGAGGACGTCGGCATCAAGGTCGACGTCAAGACCGCCTCCTGGAACGGCGGCTACCTCGACAACGTGACCGCCGGCAAGTACGACGCGTACCTGCTCGGCTGGACCGGTGACTACGACTCGGCGTTCAACTTCATCGGCACGTTCTTCGGCAACCTCAAGGAGAACGACTTCGGCACCGAGGTCATGCCGTGGGGCAAGAAGCTCGCCGACGACCTCCAGGCGGCCGACGCCATCGTGGACGAGGACGAGCGGGCCACCGCGTTCGAGGACCTCAACCGGCAGATCATGGAGGAGTACCTCCCCGGTCTCCCGATCAGCCACTCGCCGCCCGCCCTCGTGGTCGGGCCCGACGTGGAGGGCGTGGTCCCGAGCCCGCTGACGGCCGAGGAGTTCAGCACGGTCAGCGTCGGCGGCCAGTGAACCGGCCGCCCAGGTCCGCCTGACCGGTCGACACGGGATCGACGTGACGTCGATCTGAGGTCGAGGGGGGTCGCCCGCACGGCGGCCCCCCTCGACACTGCCCGCCACCTACTGCTGGGAGCAACTCGTGGTCCGATTCATCGTGCGCCGGATGCTGCAGATGGCCGGTGTCCTGGTGATCTTGTCCGTCCTGCTCTTCGTCTGGCTCAAGGCGCTGCCGGGCGGTCCCGTCTCGGCGATCCTCGGCGAGCGCGCCACGCCGTCGCGCCGGGCGGCCCTCGAGGCGGCGCTGGGGCTCGACCAGCCGATCCACGTGCAGTACCTCCGGTTCCTCGACCGAGCCCTGCACGGTGACTTCGGCGCCTCCACCGGCGTGCTGCCGGGCGAGGACGCCTTCCACGTCTTCCTCATCCGCCTGCCCGCCACCATCGAGCTGTCGATCGTCGCGATCACGCTCGCGGTGGCGCTCGGGATCCCGCTGGGCTACTTCGCGGCGCGCCGCAAGGGCTCGCTCCTCGACTCCGGCGCGGTGGTCTTCTCCCTCATCGGGGTGGCGGTGCCGGTCTTCTTCACGGCGTTCCTGCTCAAGTACTTCGTCGCCGTCCAGTGGCAGCTGCTCCCCGTCTCCGGGCGGCAGGACGCGAGGCTCGACGCGACGAGGGTGACCGGGCTCTTCGTCCTCGACGGCATCCTGACCCGGGAGTGGGACGCCGCCTGGGACGCCACCTTGCACCTCATCCTCCCGGCGCTGGCGCTGGCGACCATCCCGTTCGCCGTCATCTTCCGCATCACCCGCGCCTCGGTGCTCGACACCCTCGACGCCGACTTCGTCCGCACCGCCGAGTCCAAGGGCCTCACCACCAAGGTGATCCGCGGACGGCACGTGCTGCGCAACGCGATGCTGCCGGTGGTGACCACCATCGGACTCTCGCTGGGCGGCCTGTTGGCCGGTGCGATCCTCACCGAGACCGTCTTCTCGTTCCCCGGCATCGGGGACGCGATCGCCCAGGGCTACCGCGAGAAGGACTACGCGGTGCTGCAGGTGCTGATCCTCGCCTCCGCCGCGATCTTCGTGATCATCAACCTGGCCGTCGACATCGCCTACGCCATCATCGACCCCCGGATCAGGACGAGGTGACCTCGTGACCCCCATGTCGTACGCCGACCGCCGCAAGGAGCGCATCGACGCCCTCGCCGCCGGGTCGGTCGACGAGACCCCCGGCGTCTCGCTGATCGCCAGTGCCTGGCGACGGCTGCGCCGCGACCCGGTCTTCCTCATCGGTCTGGCCATCACCGTGGTCTTCGTCGTGCTCGCGATCATCTCGCCTTGGATCGCACCGCACGACCCGGCGGCGGCCCCGCTCCTCGACAAGGTGCGCCCGCAGTCCAACCCCGTGCCCGGTCCCGAGGCGGGCTTCCCGCTGGGGGCCGACGACCGCGGCCGTGACCTGCTGTCGCGGCTGCTCGTGGGCAGCCGCCAGACCCTCGTCGTCGGGGTCGTCGCCACCCTCTTCGGGCTGGCCGGGGGCCTGGTCCTCGGCACCCTCGCCGGGGCGTTCGCCGGCCGCGTCGACTCGGTCGTCATGCGCATCGTCGACGTGATGCTCTCGGTGCCGTCCCTGCTGCTCGCCTTCACCATCGGGGCGCTCGCCGCCCGCCCGAGCCAGACGACGCTGATCATCGCGATCGCGGTCATCCAGGTGCCGATCTTCGCCCGGCTGCTGCGCGGCTCCATGCTCGGGCAGCGCTCGAGCGACCACGTGCTCGCGGCGCGGGCACTGGGGGTCAAGCAGCACGCGATCGTCTTCCGCCACATGCTGCCCAACTCGCTGGGGCCGGTGATCGTGCAGGCGACGCTGGTGCTGGCGATCGCCATCATCGACGCGGCGGCGCTGTCGTTCCTGGGCCTCGGCAACCCCGACGACCGCCAGCCCGAGTGGGGACAGATGCTGGGCCGCTCGCAGGAGTTCATCTACGACTACCCGCATCTGGCCGTCTACCCCGCGCTGTGCATCATCGTGGTGGCCCTCGGGTTCACGCTGATGGGCGAGTCGTTGCGCGAGGCCCTCGACCCGAAGACCCGGAGGTGACGCGATGAGCGCCACGATCAGGACCACCACGAGCCACCCGCCCTCGCACGGTCCGCTGCTGTCCGTGGAGGACCTCCGGGTCACCTTCACCCGACAGGGCGAGGAGCCCTTCCGCGCCGTCGACGGCGTCTCCTTCGACGTGCACCCCGGGCAGACGGTCGGCCTGGTCGGCGAGTCCGGCTGCGGCAAGTCGGTCACGTCGCTGGCGATCATGGGCCTGCTGCCCCAGCGCGGCAACCGCGTCGAGGGCACCGCGACGTACGAGGGCGTGGACCTGCTCGGGCTCTCCGACCGCGAGATGCGCGACCGGCGCGGGCGCGACATCGCGATGATCTTCCAGGACCCGCTGTCCTCGCTCAACCCGGTCGTGCCCATCGGCGTGCAGGTCACCGAGGTGATGGAGCGGCACCGCGGGATGAGCCGCAAGGACGCCATGCCGCACGCGCGCGACCTCCTCGAGCGCGTCGGCATCCCGGACCCGAAGGCCCGCCTCAAGAACTACCCGCACCAGCTCAGCGGCGGCATGCGCCAGCGCGCGCTCATCGCCATGGCGCTGGCCTGCGAGCCGCGGCTGCTGATCGCCGACGAGCCCACGACCGCGCTCGACGTGACGATCCAGGCGCAGATCCTCGCGCTGCTCAAGGAGCTGGTGAAGGACACCGGCACCGCGCTGGTCATGATCACCCACGACCTCGGCGTCGTCGCGGGACTCTGCGACGAGGTCAACGTCCTGTACGCCGGGCGCATCGTCGAGCGGGGGGACCGGCACCGGCTCTTCGGGCGTCCCCGCCACCCCTACACGCACGGCCTGCTCGGATCCATCCCGCGGCTCGACGCCCCGCGCGGCGACCGGCTCACCCCGGTCCCCGGCTCGGTGTCCGACAACCTGCCCTGGACCTCGGCGTGCGCCTTCGCCCCGCGCTGCTCGCACGTGCTCGACGTGTGCCGAGAGCAGACCCCGCAGTGGGAGTGGGAGAGCGACGGCCGCGGGCTGCGCTGCCACAACCCCGTCGACGCCGAGGAGTTCCGCCGTGGCTGAGCCGTCCACCCGCACCACCGAGCAGACCCGCGCGCAGGCCGGGGAGGTGCTGGTCGACGTCCGCGGCCTCAAGGTGCACTTCCCGATCAAGCGAGGCGTGGTCTTCGACCGGACCATCGGCCACGTGTACGCCGTGGACGGCGTCGACCTGCAGATCCGCCGCGGCGAGACCTACGGACTGGTCGGGGAGTCGGGCTGTGGCAAGTCCACCCTGGGCCGCGCCATCCTCAACCTCGAGACCCCCACCGAGGGGACCGTGTCGTTCGACGGCGAGGACGTCGCGAGCCTCACCGGCGAGCGGCTGCGCCGCAAGCGCCAGCACATGCAGATGGTCTTCCAGGACCCGATGTCCAGCCTCGACCCCCGCCAGTCCGTCGAGGCACTGCTGGTCGAGGGCATGCGCGCCCACGGGCTCGACCAGGACAAGGCCGCCACCAGTGCCCGGCTGCGCGAGCTGCTGGGCGCGGTCGGGCTGCCGGCGGCGGCCCTGGCGAAGTACCCGCACGAGTTCTCCGGCGGCCAGCGCCAGCGCATCGGCATCGCTCGTGCCCTGTCGGTGGGCCCCGACCTGATCGTGGCCGACGAGCCGGTCAGCGCCCTGGACGTCTCGGTCCAGGCGCAGGTGCTCAACCTGCTCGAGGAGCTGCAGGTCGAGTTCGGCCTGACCTACCTCGTCGTGGCGCACGACCTCGCCGTGGTGCGCCACATCAGCGACCGGATCGGGGTGATGTACCTCGGCGGCCTCGTGGAGGAGTCCGAGGCGGGCGAGCTCTACGACCTCCCGCTGCACCCCTACACGCGCGCGCTGATGTCGGCGGTACCCGTGCCCGACCCCGCGCTGGAGGACGCCCGCGAGCAGATCCTGCTCACCGGGGACCTGCCCTCGCCGTCCAACCCGCCGACCGGCTGCCGGTTCCACACGCGCTGCCCGTGGCGCCAGCCCACCCGTTGCGACGAGGAGCGCCCGCAGCTGCGGGTGGTCGAGGTGCCCGGCGCCACCGAGGGCCACCGGGTGGCCTGCCACTGGGCCGAGGGGATCGCCGCCGGCGAGATCCCGCGGCACGAGGTCGTCCCCCAGGCCGTCGAGTCGTACGACGCCACCACGCCCGCCGACGACGGCTCGCCGTTCGGACCCGCCTCGGTGGGCGAGGTCGGCTGAGCGAGGTCGGCCGAGCGCTGGCGCACGCGGGCGGTGCGCCCGGTCGGCCAGGGTGGCGGCAGATCGCACTCGGCTCGCCTGAAGTGGCGGCACATCGCAGCTACTCCGGGCAGATCCTTGTCGCCCGCCGCCACTCTGCGCGGGGTCGTTGCCGTCCGCCGCCACTGTGCGCAAGGGTGCGGCAACCTGCCGCCAGCCTGCGCGGGGTCAGTGGTGGCGCAGCGCGTCGATGAGCTCGTCCTTGGTCATCGACGACCGCCCCTCGATGTCGAGCTCGGCGGCGCGCTCGCGCAGCTCCTCGACCGTGCGGTCCTCGTAGTCCTCGGCCCCGCCACCGCGGCGGCCGACCTTCGACCGGCCCTGGGCGGCCGCGGCGTTGGCGATCCGGGCGGCCTTCTCCTTGCTCGCGCCCTCGTCGCGCAGCGCCTCGTAGACCTCGGGGTCCTTCACGCTCGGGCCCGGGTCCTGCTTCTTCTTCTCGGCCATCGGTCCTCCTCTGACTCAACCCTCCCCTCGGGCCCCACCGGCGGACAACCCCTCCAGGGGTGGCACGCGGAGTCGCTCAGCGGACCGCGCGCCACACCCGACCGCCCTCGCCGTCGTCGGCGAGCAGCACCACCTCGTCGTCGTGGGCCGCGACGGCGAGCACGTGCTCGCCGGCGGTCTCCGGCGGCGCCGCCGGGAGGGAGACCTCGGCCCACTCGTCGCCGTCGTCGCTGTGCCAGAGCGCGTACGCCGACCCGTTGCTGGTCGTGGCCCACAGTCCCGACCCGCTGGAGACCAGGGAGGCGACGAAGGGGCTGCTGCGGGACTCCTCGGGGATCGAGCCGAAGTCGGACGCGGCGTCCCACCCGCCGTCGTCGTCGCGCAGCCACGCGCCGAACCGGTCCCCACGCAGCCCCAGCGCGACCAGGCCGTCGTCGGTGGCCACCACGCGCTCGAGGTCGTCGAAGCCGTCGGTGCCGGGCACCTCGTGCCGCTGCCAGGTGCGCGCGTCCGGTGAGGTCCACTCCAGTGGTTGGCGATCCAGGGTCCCGGCCTCGCTGCCGCCGCCCACCACCACCCACGCCTCGCCGTCCCAGGACGCACCCTGCGCGAGGGAGCTGACCCCCTCCTCGTCGGCGAGCCCGGGGACGTCCTCCTCGATGGTGAAGTCGCGCCCGTCGGTGGAGTGCCACACGGCCGGCCCGCTGATCCGGTTGCCGGTGATGAGCCACCCCGGGTCCGCCCCCGTGATCGGGCCCACGTTGGTCGCGGTGGCACCGCCGTACAGGTTGAAGGGAGCACGCTGGTCGTCGAGCCCGCCGTCCTCCTCGAAGAACGTGGTGACCCGCGGGTTGCCGTGGGCACCGCCCGATCGTGCGCCGATCGCCACCACCGTGTCGCCGGAGCAGGCGACGCCCGCCAGGACGGCGCGCCGGCCCCAGTAGGTCGTCGCGGTGACGGGCAGCGCCTCCCAGGTCGTGCCGTCGCCGGAGCGCCACGCCGCGGGCCGGGCGTCCTGGGTCTCGCTGGGCTGGTCGAGCACCACCCCGCCGACCGCCCACCAGGCGTCGCCGCAGTGCACGGCGTCGCGCACGGCGACCCGGCCGGGCGCGCCCTCGGGGACTGGCAGCTCGGCGGCCGACCAGTCCGGGTCGACGGACGAGGAGCAGGACGCGAGCAGCAGCGTGCCGGTCACGACGGCCGCGGCGGACACGCGGCGGACCGGTCGGCGGTCCCACCTCGCGTCCGTCACGTCGCGAGCGTACGACGCGCCGCCGACGCCCGCCCGTGGGCGAGCACGGTGCTCAGTCGAGGCGCACGGCGAGCACCGCGACGTCGTCCTTGAGCTGCCCCACGAGCATGTCGTCGAGGATCGCGTCGACCAGCCGTTTGGCCGGGAAGTGGCGCCGGGCGCTCGCCGAGCGCGCCAGGCGGTCGAGGCCGTCGTCGATGTCCTCGCCGCGCCGCTCGACCAGGCCGTCGGTGTAGAAGAGCAGCGTCGACCCCGGCTCGAGGTCCGCCTCCCCCTCGTGGCGGGGGAGGTCGGGCGCCAGTCCGACCAGGGGCGAGATCTCGGTCTCCAGCCACCGGACCTCGCCGGCGGGGTCGATGTGCAGCGGCGGCGGGTGGCCGGCGTTGCTCCAGCGGACCCGTCTGCCGTCCACCCGGGCGACGACGAGGGTCGCGAGGGCCTCGATGCCCAGGGGCTCGAGCGAGCGGTCCAGCCGCTCGACCGTGCCCGAGGGGGACCCGTCGCCGGCCTGCAGCTGGGCGCGCAGCGCGGTCCGGAGCTGACCCATGTCGGCCGCCGCCTTCATGTCGTGGCCCACCACGTCGCCGATCACGAGTGCGGTCGCGCCGTCGGTCATCACCAGGGCGTCGTACCAGTCCCCGCCGACCTGCTCGCGCGCCGCCGCGGGACGGTAGCGGGCGGCCAGGTCGAGGCCGGCCACCACGGGCAGCGTGGTGAGCAGGGCGCTCTGCAGGATCCGCGCGGTCTCGACGCGCTCCTCGAGGAGCAGGGCCCGCTGGACGGCCGAGGCGGTGTACGACGTGAGCGCCGAGATGGTGATCCGGTCGTCGTCGGTGAACGCTCGCTCCTCCGGCCACAGCAGGGCGAGGACGCCGAACACGCGTCCCTCCACGCCCAGCGGCTCGAACGCCCGGGCGACGCCGGTCTCGGTCGTGGTGCCGACCGCGGGGTAGTCGCGGTTCTGCTCCTCCGGGCCGCGGAAGAACAGCGGGAGGCGACCGTGGAAGACGTCGCCGAGCGGCGTGGAGGAGTCGGCCGGGACGTCCTTGAACTGGCGGGCCCGCGCCCACTCGTGCCTGCTCTCGACCAGCAGCATGCGGTCCCCGCGGACGTCGTGGTCCTCCCCGAGCTCGCCGAACGCGTCCAGGGTCGCGGCGGCGGAGTGCAGCCACAGCACCGCGTGGTGGCAGCCGAGGTGCTCGCGGGCGACGTCCTCGAGCGCGGTCGCCACGTCGGTCACGGTGCGGGTCTCGGTGAGGGCCTGGCTGAGCCGGAGCAGCACGTTGGCCCGCCACACGAGCTGGGTGGCGTAGTCGATGCCCTCGTCGGCCAGGCGGCGCAGCTCGCGCTGCGCGATCTCGGCGGAGCAGGCGGCCGCCAGGTCCTCCAGGAGGGCGAGGTCCTGGTCCGTCCACTCCCGCGGCTCGGAGTCGATGGCGCACAGCGAGCCGATGATGCGGTCCGCGTGGTCGCGCAGCGGCCAGCCGGCGTACGCGATGACGTCGAGGTCCTCGATGGCGCGGTTGTCGCGCAGCCTCGGGTCGACGCGGGCGTCGGCGATGACCAGAGGGGCCCCGTCGGCGACGACGTACTGGCAGAAGGAGTGCGACAGCGGGGTCTGGCGCGTGCGCTGGTAGGACTCCGGCAGCCCCACGGCGCCCGGGAAGACCTGGCGGCGCGCCTCGACGACGGACACCAGCGCCACGGGGACGCCCAGCGCGTGCCGGACGAGCCGCGCGTAGCGGTCGAAGGAGGGGTCGGCGATCTCCCCGTGGTCGTGCGGCAGCACCGGCCTGCTCCCATCTCCCGAGCGGTCGATGGGCAGAGCGTAGGTGAGCGGCGGGGCCCGGGTGACCGCTTTGCCCGAGCCTCACCCGAGTGGGTGACGCCGACGGCGTCGTCGTGCGACCCGGGGTCCTCCTGAGGGGTCAGTGGTGGAAGCCGCTGGGCTGTTCCTCGCTCGGCATCGGGGCGGACAGGTCGTCCATCCACTCGGTCGCGGTGGCCAGGTCCCGCAGGAACAGCTCGGCCATGTCGTGGCTGAAGCCGTTGCGCACCACGAGGCGCAGCACCGCCAGGTCCTCGCGGTTCGGGGGCATCGTGTACGCCGGCACCAGCCACCCGCGCTCGCGCAGCTTGCGGGACATGTCGAAGACGTCGAACAAGGTGACGTGGTCGGCGACCCGGAAGGTCACCACGGGAAGCTCGCTGCCGTCGGTGATCACCTCGTACTCCGGCATCCTCCGCAGCGCGTCGCCGAGGTGGCGGGCGACGTCCTGGCACGCCTGCTGGACCTCCCGGTAGCCCTCGAAGCCGAGCCGGAGGAACTGGTAGTACTGCAGCACCACCTGGGCGCCGGGCCGCGAGAAGTTCAGCGCGAAGGTCGGCATGTCCCCGCCGAGGTAGTTGACGTGGAAGACCAGGTCCTCCGGGAGGTGCTCGGTGTCGCGCCACAGCACCCAGCCGACCCCGGGGTACACCAGGCCGAACTTGTGGCCCGAGCTCTGGATCGACACCACACGCGGCAGCTGGAAGTCCCACACGAGGTCGGGCTGCACGAACGGGGCGATGAAACCGCCCGACGCCGCGTCGACGTGCACGGGGACCGCGACTCCGGTGGCGGCCTCGTGCTCGTCGAGGACCCGGCAGATCGCCTCCACCGGCTCGTAGCTGCCGTCCATCGTGGAGCCCAGCACCGCCACGACCCCGATGGTGTTCTCGTCGACGTAGTCGAGCAGGTGCTCCTCGGTGAGGTGCAGGACGTCGCCCTCGAGCGGCACGTAGCGCGGCTCCACCTCCCAGTAGTTGGCGAACTTCTCCCAGACGACCTGGACGTTGCCGCCCATCACGATGTTCGGCCGGTCCGTCGACGCACCGGCCGCCCGGCGCGCCTGCTGCCAGCGCCGCTTGAGCGCCATCCCGGCCAGCATGCACCCCTCGGAGCTGCCGGTCGTCGAGGTCCCGACGCTGACGGCCGCGTCCGGCGCGTGCCACAGGTCGGCGAGCATCCGGACGCACCGAGACTCGATCTCGGCCGTCTGCGGGTACTCGTCCTTGTCCACCATGTTCTTGTCGACGGTCGCGGCGTACAGCCGGTCGGCCTCGTCGTCCATCCAGGTGGTCACGAACGTGGCGAGGTTGAAGCGCGCGTTGCCGTCCAGCATGACCTCGTCCAGCACCACCTGGTACGCCGTCTGCGGCAGCATCGGGTTCGCGGGCAGCCGGTCGCGCGGCACGTCGACCATGCCCGCCCGGGTGAAGCGCGGCACGACGGTCAGGTCGGGTGCTGCCTGGTCGGGCTTGGTCCACACAGCCATGAGGTCCCCTCCGGACACACTCGGGTCGAGCGCCACCGCGCCCGCCGCGCAACTTGTCGCGGCCGGCCCAGCGTCCCCGCGGACGCGCGCACGGCGCCTCACCCGGTGCGGATGAGCAGCGGCTCGAGGCCGCCGTGGTGCACTGCGCAGGGTCAGGGGGGCTCCACCCGCGGCGAGGGAGGTCGGGCGTGGCGAGGTCGGGCGTGGCGAGGTCGAGGCGGTCCCTGACCCGCCAGGGGTGGACGGCATCGCTGTTCGTCGTCGGGTCCACCTGCTTCCTCCTCGGCCCGCTGCCCGGCTTCGTCGACCTCGTGGGCACCCGCGTCGACGCGCTGGTGTTCTTCGTCGGCTCGCTCTTCTTCACCTCCGCAGCCACCCTCGAGTGGACCCTCACGAGGGCCACGAGCCGGCGCGCGCCCGAGCTGTGGAGCAGTGGCGTGCAGCTGGCGGGCACCGTGTTCTTCAACGTGTCGACGTTCCGGGCGCTGAGCACCACCTGGGGCGACGCGGACTACGACGACGTCGTGTGGCGACCGGACGCCTTCGGGTCGGTGTGCTTCCTGGTCTCCGGGCTCCTCGCCTACGCGGTGGTGGCGGGCCGTCTGCTGGCCCTGCCACCCGCGACGACGGACGGGACGATGGCCGCACTGAACCTCCTCGGCTGCCTCGCCTTCGGCGCCGCCGCCCTGGGGTCCTACGTCGTCGCGGGCAGCGACACGGCGGTCCGGGTGGGCGTGGCGAACGCGGGCACGTCGCTGGGTGCCCTGGCCTTCCTCGCGGCCGCCGTGCTGCTGCTCCGCGACGATCTCACCCGAGCGGGATGAGGCCGACGGGTCCCGGGTGGAGCAGGGTCGGCGTGACGCCGTCTACTCCGCCGGGAGGCACCGTGAACACCGCCATGACCGCCGCAGACACCGACGTCCACGGTCCCGTGGACTTCCTGCTCCTCGAGTTCCCGCGCAGCGGGCTCACCGGCCGGGCCGGTGAGGCGCTCCAGGACCTGGTTCAGGAGGGGACGGTGCGGCTCTACGACCTCACCGTCATCAGCAAGGACGGCGACGGTGCCGTCGAGGTGCTGGAGCTGACCGACCCGGCCTCCGGCGTCGGGAGCTTCAGCTGGTTCGCCGGAGCGCGCTCGGGACTCATCAGCGACTCCGACATGGAGCAGGCCGCCGCGGCCATGGAGCCCGACACGGTGGCGGCGCTGATCGTCTACGAGAACTCGTGGGCCATCCCCTTCGTCGCCGCCGCCCGCGGCAGCGGCGGAGAGGTGATCGCCAGCCAACGCATCCCAGCCACGGACGTGGCTGCCGCGCTCGACGCGCTCGAGCTGGGCTGAGGAGGACGACGATGCCAGGACTGCTCCGCGGGGTCGCCCGCACCGCCGTGGTCGCCGGGACCGCGACCGCCGTCAGCGGTCGCGTCCAGCGACGACAGGCCGCGAAGTTCGCCGACCGGGACGCCCAGAACGCCGCGAGCCGGCAGCAGGCGTACGACCAGTACACCGAGGCGCCCCCGCAGGAGGCCCCGGCCGCGACGTCCGCGGCCGATCCACTCCAGCAGCTCAAGGAGCTGGGTGACCTCAAGGACCGCGGCATCCTGACGGACGCCGAGTTCGCGGCACAGAAGGCCAAGATCCTCGGTTCGTGAGGAGTTCGAGGGAGCGAGGGACGACATGCTCGGTCTGGTACGGGCCGCCGTCCGCACCCTGCCCGGTCCGGGCAGGGTGATCGACGCCGGCCGGCGCACCGCCGGGTCGGTGCTGGGCCGGGCCGCGGACCGCCTGGTGCGCGAGGTCGGCGAGCACGTCGACCTCACGCCCCTGGTCCGCCGGGTGGTCGACCTCGACGCGCTCGTGGCCGGCGTCGACATCGACGCGATCGCCCGTCGCCTCGACGTCGACGCCGTCGCCCGGCGCCTGGACGTCGACGCCGTGGTCACCCGGGTGGACGTCGACGCGATCGCGGGGCGCCTGGACATCGGCGCCGTGGTGGACCGGCTGCCGCTCGTGGACCTGGCCCAGGGAGTCATCGACGAGATCGACCTGCCGGGCATCATCCGCGACTCGACCGGCTCGGTGGCCTCCAGCACCGTCCGCGGCGTACGCATGCAGAGCGTCTCGGGCGACGAGGCCGTCGCGCGTGCCGTGGACCGGCTGCGGCTGAGGGGACGCCACCGACAGGTCCCCGAGCCCCGTCTGAACGACGGCTCGTGACGCGGCCCGAGCTCTCCTCCGTGCCCGTGGAGGCACGGGCCTTCCAGGGGCACGCCGCGGGCCTGGTCACCCGGTCGATCGCCGCCGCGTTGGACGCGGTGGTGGTGGGCCTGCTGATGCTGGCGGGCTACCTGGGTCTCAACGGACTGCTCTTCCTGGTGGATCCGCGGGGGTTCACCGTGCGCGACCCCCACCTGCTGCTCAGCCTGGCCGTGGCGTGGGGCGTCGCGGTCGTCTACCTCACCGCCTGCTGGGCCCTCACCGGACGCAGCTACGGGTGCCACGTGATGGGCCTCAGCGTCCTCGACCATCGTGGTCGCCGGCCGCACCTCGTGACGGCGTTGGTGCGGGCGGCCTTCTGCGCCTTCGTGCCGATCGGGCTGCTGTGGTGCGGCGTGAGCCGGACGAACCGCTCGCTGCAGGACCTCGTCCTGCGCACCCGGGTGGTCTACGACTGGATCCCGCACGACCCCGAGGTCCACCCCCGGTCATCCCAGGAGGATGACGCCGAGTCCCGGCACCGCGGCGAGTCTTGAGGGAGTCTCTGAAAGGACCGGACCATGACCGATCGCAATGCTGGTGTCACCACTCCTCCCGCCTCGGCCGCCGGCCAGCGGAGGGCTTCGAGTGGCGAGGACTACGTGGACGACGGACCCACCATGTGGGTCGGCTGGATCGCCTTCGCGAGCATGATGATGATGCTGCTGGGCGCCCTGCACGCCATGCAGGGGCTCGTCGGGCTCTTCCAGGACGAGTACTACCTGGTGGGCAAGAACGACCTCGTCGTCCACGTCGACTACACGACGTGGGGCTGGGTCCACCTGATCGCCGGCATCCTCCTCGCCGTCGCCGGCGGGGCCCTGCTGGCCGGCCAGATGTGGGCGAGGGCCATCGGGGTGCTGTTCGCCTTCGGCAGCGCGATCCTCAACGTCGCGTTCCTGTCGGCGTACCCGATCTGGTCGACGATCATGATCGTCGTCGACGTGCTGGTCATCTGGGCCATCACGGTGCACGGCCGGGAGATGCGTGACGCCCGCGGCTGGAACGCCTGAGCCCGGTCGCACGGTCACGACGACGACGCCGCCACCGACGACATGACCGACACCCGGGCCGACGTGCCGGGCGACGACGCCGAGCTGCAGGCCCTGCGCCAACGGGTCGCCGAGCTCGAGGCCGAGCTCGCGTCCCCTCCGCCCGTCCCGCCGTCCGCCACCGGCCACCACCGGTGGCGGTCGGCGGTGTCGGCGACGTTGATCGTCGTCGCCTGCGTGCTGGCGCCCCTGGCGGTGAGCGCGGTCTGGGCGGACCGGCAGATCTCCGACACCGACCGGTACGTCGAGACGGTCGCCCCCCTGGCGGACGAGCCGGGGGTGCAGGCCGCGGTGGCGGACGAGGTCACCGCGGAGGTGCTCGACCGGATCGACGTGTCGACGCTGACCTCCGACGTCGTCGACGGCCTCGCCGCGCAGGACCTGTCGCCCCGCGCGGTGGCGGGCCTGCGGGCGCTCCGGGTGCCCCTCACCAGCGGCATCGAGAGCTTCATCGCCTCCACGGTGGACAAGATCGTGGCCAGCCCGGAGTTCGCGAAGGCGTGGGTCGAGGCCAACCGTGTCGCACACACGCAGGTGGTGCGGCTGCTGTCCGGGGAGCAGGGCGGCGGCATCAGCGCCCAGGGCGACGAGGTCACCATCAACCTGGGTCCGATCATCGAGCAGGTGAAGCAACGCCTCATCGACCAGGGCTACTCCGCGGCCGACAAGATCCCCACGGTGGACAAGTCGTTCGTCCTCGTCGCATCGGCCGGGGTGAGCAAGGCGCAGCGCGTCTACGGGCTGCTCGACACGCTCGGCTACTGGCTGCCGATCATCTCCTTGACCCTGCTCGCGATCGGCGTGTACGTCGCCCGGTCCCGGCGCCGTGCCCTGATCGCCGGCAGCCTCGGCTTCGTCGCCGGCATGGTCGTGGTGGGCGTGGGACTCCTCCTGGCCCGGTTCCTCTACGTCGACGCCGTGCCCTCCGACGTGCTCTCCGCCTCCACCGCCGGCACCATCTTCGACACGCTGGTGCGCTTCCTGCGCACGGGACTGCGGGCCGTCGCCGCACTGGGACTCGTCGTGGCGCTGGGCGCCTTCTTCACCGGACCGTCGCCGTCGGCGGTCCGGGCGCGGCGGGTCCTCTCCCACGGGATCGGCGGGGTCCGCGACAGCGCGGAGTCGCACGGCGTCCAGACCGGCAGGGTCGGGGAGTGGACGTTCGAGCACAAGCGGGCCCTGTGGGCGGCGGTCGTGCTCGGCGGCGGCCTCACCCTGCTCCTGTGGTCCCAGCCGACGGCCGGGATCGTGATCTGGACGGCCGTCGTGGTGCTCCTGGTGGTGGGTCTCGTCGAGCTGGTCGCCCGGCCGGTCGCGGTGGTGCCCTCCGGGACCGCCGCCCCGTCCTCCGGGGCCGAGGTGCCGGCCGCCGAGGTCAGGCGCTCCGACCGTCCCTGAGCTCCGGGTCGGCCTCCGGGCCGTCGTCCTCCGCGCTCGGGCGGGGGGCGTCCAGGAGGCCCAGCTCCCAGGCCCGGCGCACCGCGTCGTTGCGTCGCTCCGCGCCGAGCTTGCGCAGCAGGTTCCGCACGTGGGTCCGCACGGTGTTGACCGAGATGAACATCGCGGCGCCGATCTCGGCGGTCGTCGCGAGGTCGTTGAGGTAGCCGAGGACCTCCAGCTCCTTGGCGGTGAGCGGCTCGACCACGACGGGACGGGCGACGCCTCGCTCCTCCAGTGCCGGCAGTCGCCCGTGCCCCCGGCCGCCCCGGCCCCGGGCCGGCAGCGACCGGGTGTCCGGCGCCTCGCCGCCGGCGCGCGCGCCGGGCCCGGCGGCGCTCAGCCACGGGTGGGCGGTCTGGAGCTCGTCGTGGCTGCGCAGCAGCTGTCGGACCGTCGGCGGAGCCTCGGTGAAGGGTCGCCGGGTGCGCTGGGGTGCGGCCAGGCCGAGGGCCTGGGTGAGGAGGGCGACCGCGGAGCTCTCGTCACCCTCACGCAGCCAGAAGGCGGCGTCGTCCAGGGCCAGGCTGATCTGCATCTCGAGCGGCGGTTCCCCGTGCCACTGCGTCGTCTCCAGGGAGATCCGGCCGGCCTCGGGGTTCTCCGGGTCCGGGCCGCCCTCCGCGGCCGCATGGACGGCCTGCGCCAGCTCGAGCCAGTCGGTGACCCAACCCGGGGCCCACCGGTCCGCGAACGACGCGCGTGCCGTCTCCAGCGTCGTCCGCGCGCCGGCGAAGTCGCCGTTGGCGTGCAGGACCCGCGCCCGGACCACCTCCAGCAGGATCTCGGTCACGGGATCGAGGGCGCCGCGGTGCTCGTCGGCCAGCGCGACCTGACGTCGGGCGGCACGCACGTGGGCCCGCTCGGTCAGCAACCAGGCAGAGGCCACGCAAGCACGGCCGATGACGGACGCGGCGGGACGCGAGGCCAGGGCCTGCACCTGGTCGTCGACGCGGTCGAGGAGGAGCAGTGCCTCGCTCGCCTCCCCGAGGATCGCCGACAGCAGCGCGCCCTGCGTCAGGGCCGCGAGCGCGAGCTCGCCGGCGCCGACCGCCTCGGCGGCGTCGAGCGACGCCGATTTCGCGCCGTACAGGTTGCCGCCCCACAGGTGCAGCCCCGACCGGAGCAGGGCCAGCTGGCCCCCGAGCTCCGGGCGCAGGTCCGGCTCGGAGGGCAGCAGGGTGGCGAGGTGCCGTTCGGCGACGCGCAGGGCCTCGAGCCCGGTGTCGGTGTCGAGCTCCGCGGCCGCGAGGGCCGACTCGAGCAGCTCCACGGAGAAGGCGTCCGCCGAGGTGGCCGAGCTCGACAGCTGGGCGCGGCCGTCGGCCAGCGACGTCCGGGCCAGGGGCATGTCACCGGCCCGCAAGGCCAGCGCCGCGCGCACGATCGCGGCGGGGCCGCCCGACGTCGCGGGCGGCATGGCCTCGAAGAGCGGCGCGACGACCGTGTCCAGGCGTGCGTCGAGGAGCCGGCCGATCGCCAGGTTCTCGACGAGGTAGCCCGCGGCGTCGCTCCACAGGCCCGCGGCGGCCGCGTGCAGCGTCGACTCGTGCAGGTTGCCGCTGTGGGCCCACCAGTGCGCCGCGACGTCGTGCAGGTCGGGGAGCAGGTCGGGCCGCTCGGCCTCCAGCCGGGAGAGCAGGAACTCGCGGAAGAGGGGCTGGTACTCGTACGTCGTGGGGTTGCCGGAGACGGGCGCGATGAACGTGTTCGAGGTGGCCAGGAGGACCATCGCGTCCCGGCCGCCCGGGTGGCCGCTGAGCGCCTCGAAGAGTCCGATCGGCAGCTCGTCGGGGACGCTCGTACGCAGCATGAGCTCCCGCACGTCCGGGGACTGGACGTCCAGGACCTCCCGGGCCAGGTAGTCGCTGACGGCCGGCTCGCTGCCCGTGAGACCGGCCAGCGTCGCGTCCGGATCGTCGGCGCCGCTGAGCCGGGCGGCGGCGTACGAGAGTCCGGCCGCCCACCCGCGCGTCCTCGCGAGCAGGGTCGTCAGCTGGTCCGGGGTCAGGCTGGCCCCCTCGCCGAGCAGCAGCGCGGCCGCCTCGGCACGGGTGAAGCGCAGGTCGTCGGACCTGATCTCGGCGAGCCCCCCGGCCAGCCGGTAGCGGTGGAACGGCAGCACGGGGTCCGAGCGCGTGAGGATCACGACCCGGACGCAGTCCCGGGCCTGCTGCATGTAGAGGTCCAGCTCATGGTGCAGGTCCGGTCGGGGGACGACCTCGTCCACCACGAGCACGACCGGCCCGCCGCTCGCCGCGCGCCGGGTGAGGGAGCCCAGGTGCTCGAGGTCCAGTCCCCGACCCGGTCGCGGGCCTGCTCCCGCGCACCCGGCCGCCGCCCACAGCTGGCGGGCGACCTCGTCCCACAGCCGGCCCGTCCCCTCGGCGGGCCGGCCCGGCGGGACGGTGACCAGCGGGCCGGGCACGCGCCCGGTCGCCGCCCAGCTGGACATCAGCACGGACTTGCCGGCGCCGGCGGGGGCACTCAGCAAGGTGAGGGCGCTCGACCCCACGGCGTCGTCGACCAGGCCGACGAGGCGCGGGCGGAGCACGGCTCCCGGGGAGGGGCGGCCGGGGAAGCAGGGCTCCTCGGGCAGGGCTCCCTCGTCCGGCGCTCGCGCGGGTGGACGGTCATCGAGGCCTCCTCCCGCGCGGGGGCTGACCAGGCGGCGCCGCAGCACCGGTGCGGTGGTGCTGGAACTGGACGACGCTTCCATGGCACTCCTCGGGCCTGTGGGACCAGGTGGGGAGGACCCCGGACGTCCCTTATCGACATTCGGCCACCGGACGGGCGCCGGGCAGGGTCCTAGGTCCTTCGGGTGGGGGTACGACGTCATGGCCCCCTGCGACCGGGGCGCTCCGTCACCCGCGGCGGATGATGACCGCGCAGGTCCGTGCGCCGTCCACTGGTCCCGAGCACCGAGGACGGGCCGATGAGTTGAGCAGTGAACCCGAGCGACCCAGCCTGTACGTCGCCGAGCCCGCGTCGCCGCCGGCGGACCCGGTTCGGCAGCTGGTCGACGCCGCCTCGAGCCACCTCCCGCCCCGGCTCGGGGCCTGGGTCGAGACGGCGATCTCGCAGTGGCCGGGCAGGGTCCTCACTGCCAGCGTGACGAGCTTCGCGCGCATCGAGCTCTTCGACCGGGCCATGACGATCGCGGCGCAGTTCTTCACCTCGATCTTCCCGATCCTGCTCATGGCGGCGACCTGGTGGGGTCCGGACAGCACGGACCTCGCCGCGGCCACGGGCATGCCGGCGGAGACCCAGGACGTCCTGGACCAGGCGATCAACGGGTCGCAGAGCACGAGCTTCGGCATCGTCGGGGTGCTCATCGTCCTGGTGTCGGCGACGAGCCTGTCCCGGGCCCTGACGCGGGCGTTCGCAGCGATCTGGTCCCTGCCGCGCCCGACCTCCAGCCTGACCTCGGCCTGGCGGTGGTTCGCGGTCCTGGTGGCGCTCGCCCTGGCGGTCACGCTGACGCTGACCGTGGTGCGACGGGTCGGCGAGCAGCCGCCACGGGGACTGTGGGCGATGGTGCTGTCCTTCGTCATCAGCCTCGTTCTGGGGGTCTTCGTGCCGTGGGTCCTGCTGGCGGGGGCGGTCAGTGCCCGGATGCTGCTGCCGGGGGCCACCCTGGTGGCGACGGTGATGGCGTTCGCGCGGCCGGCCATCGCGACCTGGGTGCCGCACGCGCTCGAGGTGAGCGCGGGTCGGTACGGCTCGATCGGCGTCGCCTTCACCTACCTCGCCTGCCTCTACGCGATGTCGTTCTGCTGGCTGACGGGTGCCGTGCTCGGCCAGGTCGTCGCCACCGACGAGGGGTGGTTCGGCCGGTGGGTCCGCGGCGAGGACACCGGCCGGTCCGAGGGTGTCCCCGGGTGAGACCGGGGTCATCCGTGCCGGGTGATGCCGCGGGGGAGGAGCGGGGCTTGCATGGGTGGACGGACCCCGACCAGGAGGAAGCCCCATGTGCCGTTGGCTCGCCTACACCGGATCGCCGATCCTCGTCGAGGACCTGCTCTACCGACCGGAGCACTCGCTCATCGTCCAGAGCATGAGCTCGACGATGGGGGCGGAGGCCACCAACGGTGACGGGTTCGGGCTCGGGTGGTACGGCGACCGGCCCACTCCCGGCGTGTTCCGGAGCACCGAGCCGGCGTGGAACGACCGCAACCTGCACGAGCTCGCCGGTCACATCACCTCGGGCTGCGTCCTCGCCCACATCCGCGCCTCGACCGGCTCGCCCGTCCAGGAGACCAACTGCCACCCCTTCCGGCGCGGGAAGTGGCTCTTCGTGCACAACGGCATGATCAGCGGCTTCCACCGCTACAAGCGCGACCTCGCGATGGCCGTCGACCCGTCACTCTTCGCCGACATCGAGGGGTCGACGGACACCGAGGTGTTCTTCTACCTGGCGCTCACCTTCGGACTCGAGTCCGACCCGATCGGCGCGGTGAGCCGGGCGGTCGGCCTGATCGAGGACGTGGGCCGCCGCCACGGTGAGGCGTTCCCGATGCAGATGACCGTCGCCACGACCGACGGCGAGAGCCTCTACGCCTTCCGCTACTCCAGCGAGGGCCGGTCCAGGTCGCTGTTCCACAGCGCGGACGTCTCCGCGCTGCGTCACCAGTACCCGGACAACCCCATGCTGCGAGAGCTCTCCGACGACGCCCGGATGGTCGTCTCCGAGCCGCTCGGCAGCCTGCAGGGTGCATGGCTGGAGGTGCCCGAGGCGACGTGTCTCAGCATCCGTGACGGCCGCCAGGAGCAGGTCCCGTTCACGCCGACCCTGCTGCAGCCCGCCGTCTGACCTGGGGGCGGATCCGCCGTGTGCCCTGCAGCCCCCCGGACGACGCCGCCGCCCGCACCGCCGCCCGCACCGCCGGTCCCGACGGTCGGGGTCGAGGAGGAGTTCTTCCTCCTCCACCCCGACGGCAGCACGGCCGCGGTCGCTCCCCAGGTCCTCGGGGACCTCCCGGTGGGGCGACGGTTCCAGGCCGAGTGGATGCAGTTCCAGATCGAGTCGGCCACGGGGGTGTGCACCGACCTGGGTGCGCTGGCCGCCGAGATGACCGCCGGACGTCGGGCCGTGGCCCGCGCGGCGGCCGCTCGGGGGGCGGAGATGATCTCGAGCGGTACGGCGCCCTTCCGGTCCAGCGGTCCCGGCGCGCACACGGAGGACGACCGCTACCAGCGCATCCGGGACCGCTTCCCCGGGCTCGCCGACGAGGTGGTGGCGTGCGGCGCCCACGTGCACGTGGGGGTGCCGAGCCGGGCCACCGGCGTCGAGACCCTCAACCGGGTACGCGGGTGGCTCCCGCTCCTGCTCGCCCTGAGCGGCAACTCACCGATGTGGGACGGCGGCGACTCGGGGTGGGAGAGCTACCGGCACAAGGTCTTCAGCCGCTGGCCGACGGCGCGGGTGGCGCCGTGGTGTCGCGACCCCGACGCCTACGACGCCGCCCTGGCCGAGTGCATCGCCGCCGAGGCGGTCGACGCCGGCAGCGTCTACTGGTACGCGCGCCTCTCGCCGCGCTTCCCCACGGTCGAGTTCCGCATCGCCGACACCGGCCTGACCGTCGCCGACACGCTGCTCCAGGCGGCGCTGTGCCGGGCCATGGTCGCCACGGCGATCGCGGAGGCCGCGGCCCACCAGCCGGTGGTCGTGGTTCCCGAGGCCGTGCTGGAGGACTCGCTGGTGGGTGCGGCCCGGTACGGCCTCGGCACGCTCCTGGTCGACCCCCGGACGGGGGTCCTCGCGCCGGGACCGGCCGTGCTGTACCGGCTCGTGGAGCACCTGCGCCCGGCCCTCCTGGCCGCGGGCGACTGGACGACCGTCGCGCAGCTGGTGACGCAGCGGCGTACGCAGAAATCGGGCTCGGCCCGCCAGCGCGCGCTGCGCAAGCGGCTCGACCACGTGGGCTTCGTGGCCGCCCTCGCGGCGGCGAGCGTGCCGGGCGACCCCGGTCCGGTCGGTGCGGCGTACGCCGGCGGCCCCGTGGCGGGTATCGGACACGACGAGGAGGACGGACGATGAGTGCAGTGACCTGGACCGAGGGCTCCGGGTTCCGGCGCCACGTCGCCCGCGGTGCGGGAGCCGTGTGGGTGGGGGCGAGCGCCTTCGTGCTGGCGGTCGGCGTCGCCGCGGCGACGTTCCTGCTCGGCTGGCTGGCGAGCGCCGGTCTGTTCCTCCTGGTGATGGTCTCCGGCTGGCTGTGGACCGGGCTGAGGTGGCTGCTGGAGGAGGACCCGGGGCGCTTCCGTCTCGGGTCCGTCGGGCTCGTCGCGCCGACGTTCGTGGTGGGCGGCATCGGGCTGCTCGGCATGCTGGGCCTCGGGGCGGTCCCGGTGGTGGCGGTCCTGGTCCTGCTCCACCCGGACGTACGGCGTCGGGTGCGGGCCCTGGTGGGTCCCGAGCGGCTGGCGAGGGTCACGCCGACGAGGCTCCGGACCGATCCGTCGCGCCCGCCGTCCCCCCGTGCCCCCGCGGCCGGGGAGGTGGAGGAGCCGGTCCTCGAGGTGACCGACGAGCTGACCGACGCCGACCTGTGCGAGGCCTGGCGGAGCAGCTACGTGGCCCTCCAGCGCGCCCGCACCGACGCCTCCCGGTTCCGGGCCGTGGAGATGCGCGTGATCTACCTCGACGACCTCGAGCGTCGCCTCGGCGACGACTTCGCGCGGTGGATGGAGTCGTTGCCCCGGGCGGCCGAGGACCCGCGCCGGTTCCTGCGCGACCAGGAGCCCAACGGCTGAGGGGGCACTTCCTGACCGCACGGAGGCCCCGAGCGGGCACTCTCGTGCAGCACGGACGCACCGACCGGGCGCTTCGTGACCGCACGGACGCGCCGAGCGGGCGGTTTCGTGACCGCACGTGGGGCGCCGCCACGCGACTGGCGGACCCGACAGGGATCCGGGGCCGCCGGACGTCGTACGCCGCCAGTTGAGCCCGCGCCTGCCATCGCCGGCCCATCACCGGCCCATCACCGGCCCAGGGTGGCGGCAGACCGCACGGGAAGCAGGCCCAGCCCGACGACGTGCCGCCCCTCTGGGGCAGCACCCCGCACCTGGCGGGCCCGACAGGGATCCGCAGGCGCCGACCGGGTCGCCCCCAGAAATGCACGAAGCCCGGGTCAGCGTGCTGACCCGGGGCTTCGTGTGCTGCGCGCCTGTAGGGATTCGAACCCCAAACCTTCTGATCCGTAGCGGCGCGTAACGCTTTTCGGGCCCAATCGAGTCAAGTCATCTTCGAGGAGCGCTTGCGGACGTTTGCGCAGGTCAGAGGCGTGTTGGACGCCGCGTGAAGGCCCGGCGTGGGCCGTGCGGCAAATCGTTATCAAACACGCTTCTGGAGGGGTTTCTGCAACCGTTTCTGCACCGAGTTGTGAAGAGCCCGTTGGATGGTTGTGGTCGTCATCAGGCCCAGGTGGATGCGCCTCGCCATCGGTCGTGGCCCTGCAACTCACACTCGCGGGACTGTCGGTTGCTTGGGCGATGATGTCGCCATGGCACGGAAGGGCCCTACATTCGAAGCGCTGGTGGCGACTCGCGTCGAGCTCCTCATCGAGGCTCTCGGTACGGCTACGCGAGTAGCGGAGTGCCTGGGTGTCACCCGTCCTCTGCTGTCTAAGTGGAGTGCCGGCATGGTGATGCCGACGCCGGCACAGGCGAAGCTGCTGGTCGATCTCGACCACGTGGTGGCACGCGGGTCGCTGATCTACGTCCCCGAGATCGTGAACGAATGGCTGTTTGGCCACGACTCGTATCTCGAGGGAGCTCGGCCCATCGACGTGTTGCATCTTCGAGGGGTCGGCGATGTGCTGGCCGCGCTTGACTCGCTCGAACAGACGGCTTGGGGCGGATAGCGACCGACAACGGCTGCCACCATATTCCATTCAGGGACTGCCCCATCTCGCGTGCAGCTCCGTCCGCGCCACAGCTGCAGTGCGCCGCGCCGGGGTCACCAGAGGAGCGGATGAGGTACTGAAGCTGGGAGGCCCAACCCACTGCTTAACGACAGCCTTGCATTTCTGCAGACCGGGATTGCGATACGTCACGAGCGACCGCTGCAAGTGCTGGAGCCGACGCAGAAGGGGACGGCCAACCACACTGGAGATCGAGGTCGTGCAGGCGAGGCGTTGGCACGGCTGCCGGTCCTAGTCAGACGTCCCTGAGTAAAGGTCAGTCATGCGTTTGATCGCTTGCTGCTTGGTCATGCCATGGATGTCATGCTCGGGCACACCGAAACCGAGGAGTGTCGCGACCACGCCGGCGGGAATCGCTTCGTGAGGCTCAACTTCCACCACCCCTCGAGAGGGCTTTACCCCCTCATTCACACAGGCCCAGAATTCTTCGCTCGTGACGTCGAGTTGGTCACGAAGAATATGACTCCATAACTGCGGGCCGTATGAATCGCGGTCGTTCACCGGGAAACTGACGCGTGTGTAGAGAATGCGTCCGTCTGAGAGCACAAGTTCGTAGCGGTGATGATCCCCTGTTTTGCCTCGGGCTGACTTCCGCTTCTCCCATCCCTCAGTTACACAGAAGGTCTGGTGGTCCTTCCGTGTGGCCGCCGGAAACTTCACCGCCCGCGCAGCCAAGCCTTCAGCTGTCCATCGGACGACAGCTCGACCAACTGAACGACTCCCCAGTTGTCCTCGTGATTCGGGGCAAGACGTAGCCGATCGGACCACGCTTCGGCGTAGTCGCGGAGAGCTTCGACCCCTTCGTCTAGCGCTTCCTCGACTGATTCCCCGGACGCTGCGATCGGCAAGCCAGGCAGGAACAAGCTCCATCCGCCGTCCTCGGCAACGAGCTGCGCACGTGCTGGGCGCAGACTGCTGAGGAAGTGAACGAGTCGCCTAGCATCCACTGCGGCCACTCGGGTGTCATCACGACTAACCGACGCAGGGCGCCCTTCGACTGCTGCGTCGAGAACGTCCTTGAAGTGGTTTCGGCCCTCGGCCATGGTTGGGAAGTGGGTGGTGGCCATGGTGGTGCTCCTGAGTGTGGTGCGGTTCGCGGCCGCAACCGGCCGTGTGAGATTGAATGTACACGATGTACATCGAGTCCTCAAGAGCATGTGGTGGAGTCTCACTAGCGCGGCACGCGGGGATGTCATCTTCAAGGCGCGCTCACAGACTCTTGCGCAGGTCGGAGCCGCATTGGATGCCGCGTGAGGTTTGTGGTGGGTCGTGCGGGAGCTCGTTGTAGGACGGCTTCTGAAGGGGTTCCTGCAACTGCTTCTGCACCCTCAATCAGGGGGATGGAACGTCTCCGTGCGTGCGGCGCTGCCATAGCTGCGCAGCTACCCGTGACACCGACCACGCGGCGCAGGCAGGTCTGCAGGCGGTCCCGGTACTCGGTGGCCGGTCACCCGTGTCGAAGGGAGCGGGCCACTCGGCTGATCATCGTTTGGAAGAGGCTTGCGGGCCGTATGGTCCGTGCTACGCAGTCCGGGGACTCCTAATGCGCTCGACCGCGGCCAATCTGTCTCAAGCTCGGGTGCGAGGCGCGTGTACTCCCTGCCCGCGGAATCTGGGTCGACCCGCATCGCGCAGGACCTGCAACTGCTGCCTGATCTTGTCCCGAACATGTCGGTTAACCGGGTCGAGCGCAGCCAATTCGGCTCCTTCGACGTACAACTCAGCGAGGGTGAACTTGATTGGAAGAGACTCAACCACGCGGTGGACGTCGACCGTCCGCCTCGCGAGGTGAGACTTTGTCGCACCATTCGGCCGTCGGCGCCCGCTGATTCTTGTCGATTTGAGTTCGAGCTCGAGGCCGCAGCGGCGGCAGCCAGATCGAGGGACGGCCGGTTGGGCTCGACTCGTTCCAGACCTGTGATGCAACTCGGGCACCACAACGCATGTGACCCCCAAGCCTCGGACATGCCCCGTATGCGCTGAGATTCCCCTGAGCGCCGTCGTGTCGACCGGGTCAAGTACAGGGTGCGCCGCTCACAGGTTCGACATGCCCAGTTCGCTTCTAGCACGATGCCAGGTCGCAGAGCATGCACCAGCAGGCCGGTTCAATGCGAGAACGCGCGCTGCACTATGACGCTAGGCCGAAGTCGTCCGAGTTTAGAGAAAGCCGTTGGCACGGCGGGAGATGATGCGCGTGCAGCCCCGGCCGTAAGACAGCCCGCTTTGACAACGACCTGCGTACTGTGGGTCTAGAGCAACTAGCCTCCAGCCATGACCGCATCACCGGATCCCGACCTCATCAGACTTCTCGAGAACCTCCGGTACGCCGTCTACAACAGCACCACCGACGCGATCCCGTCCGCCGAGTTGGTCCTGTCCCGACTCAAGACCTCTGACTCCGGGAACGCTCAGGAAAGGTTCGAGGTCGATGCACGCAACCTCGATAACCTGCACGCAGCGCAGGTCCGGAACTCCGAAGACGAGCGAGTTTGCCGTGCGGTGTTGTCGCAGTTGCAGCACTTCACTGAGCAGCGCGATGTGGTCTCCGGCGCGTTCCGGCGGCACGTGGACGCATTTCCTGAGGCCGTGGGACCACGGACGCTCCTGGTGCAGTGGCAGCTGCGCTGCGGCGACATCGATGGAGCAGTCGCGACTATCGAGTCGCTCGTCGACCTCGCCCCGACCTGGATCGACGACCGGTTGGAGTCTGCCAAACACGCCTCGCTGCGCTTCGACCAGGAAGCACAGGATCGACTCGACGAGGCCCTTTTGGCCAGTGGTATCGGCACGGCCGGGATAGCGTCCAAGGTGCGACGCGCCGAAGTGGCCGGAGGGTTCGGCGATAGCGCGGCAGCCATCCGCATCGTCGGCCGGGCCGCTCGTGGCGGCGACCTGGAGCTTGTGCGAGTGGCGATTGCCGTGGCCGAGAACGCGCGTGAGAGCAGCGCCCGCCTCTACGGCACCGCGGCCCGCAGCTTCTCCATGAAAGGCGATGTCGACGCCGTTACGGCGCTGTGCGCCGCCTCGCCGTTCGGCCCCGAGGATGACGGCGGCGAGATGCTGTTTGCACTGACGTGTGCCTACGAGAACTCCGGCCGCTGGCTCGAAGCTGCGGGCCTTCACGAGAAGCATAAGCAGTTGCCGCGGTTCCAGTTGGCCGAAGCGCAGAACCGCCGACTGAACGCGCTGCTTAACGCCGACCTGGTCTCCGATGCGGTGGAAGTCGTGAGCGCCGCCATGCGCGACGGCAGGTCGTGCTTCTCGATGGAGATCGTGCAAAGGACAATCCGGTCGGCTGCACTCACACGTCCGCTGCTGGCCGCCGACGTGCTTGCGTCCTGGCAGGGTGTCCGGGTCACCGTCCGAATGCTCGAGGAGATCCTCGCTGCCGTCATGGTTGCTCGCGGTGCTGATGTCGCGGTCTCGTGGTTACTGGGCCACCGCACTCACTTCCGAGTCGACGAGGAGACGTGGCACACGGTTCTTCGGCTTCTGCTCGATAACGGAGAGAGTGTCTGTGCTTGGCTGGGCGCCGCCCGCGAGCAGGCTGAGTCGGACCAGCTCAGAGCTGTCGCGTCCCTCACCGCCGCGGATGACCTTTCCCTGCTTGAGATCGTTTTCCCGCGGGCCGGTTCGCTTCCTCCCCACGTCAACCAGGCACTAGTGATGCACGGGCTGTTACGGGTCGCTGAGCTGCCCGTAGACGAATTGGACGCATGGACCGCAGCTTTGGCGGCACTGCCGTTCGAAAGGCGCAGTGACGAGTACGCCGACCTGGTCGCGGCCGTGGCGGACCGTTTCACCGTCGAGCGGCAGCCCGCGCGCGCGCTCGAGATACTGGAGCAGCTGTGGGACTTCGGCGACGACCAGGTCCTGATCGCGTGTCCGCCATCCGTCATCCAGAGCTGGGTGCGCGCCCTCCGATGGGGCCGACCAGACCGGTGGGAGCGCGACTGCGGAGCCACCATCCAGCGCATGATCTGGGTGCGACGCCAGCTACGGGTCAATCAGAGTCAGCCGCCGACGCCCGGCAGGGAGGAGGCACTGCGGCTGCAGCACCGGGCGACCGAGTCGGTTCGCGCGTTCGTGGAGGCCTTCGCGGAGCTCAACCAGGTCGGTCGTTACTCGCATATCGACCGACAGGTGGAGCGGCTGACGAGCGCCCGGATCGACCCCACGCCCGCGACGCTCGAGTCACTCATGGTGGCACTGCCGCGCGAAGCCCGGCTCGGTCACCTCGACCGAGTCCGAACACTGCTCGGCGGTCAGTCGATGACGGCAGGTCTGTGGACGACCTTCGTCGTGGGTGGTCTCTCGATCTCCCGGGTCGAGTCCAGCGAGAGCACCCCAACGACAGTTCGGGAAAACGTTGCCACGTGCCTCGCCCGGGGCGAAGAAGTCCTCTTAGAGGCCATAGCCGCACTCCGCTCTGCTCCAGGACTGTCCGCGGTCGACGCCAACTTCAGCCAAGGCGAGCTGCTGCGCATAGCCGACTCCTACCCGACGAGCCGCTATAAGGCGTACGGTCCGCTCGCCAACGACGTCCGTAGCCGCCTCCGGTCGTGCCACACCGCTCACGACGGGTTGGTTGCGACCCTGTCCGCGATCAGCGCGGCCCACGCGCGCTACGGCTTGGTTGCTGGAGTCGATCGAGTGCACCGCGCCTTCGACACGATCGAGCACCGTGCCAGCCGCGACGCACAGCTCGACCGTCTGGAGGCAGCGGGGCGCGCGGGCTCGGGTCCCGAAGTTGACCTCGCCGCGGCCGGGCTGGGGGTCGACGGCATGGAGTGGAGCTCACCGGACTTCCTTCGGCTGGCACGCGTTTCCGGCGAGTTCAACACCGTCGAGCCCCGTCACGTGTTGACCGCACTTGGTACAGCCGACGTCAATGACGACTGCCGCTCCGTCCTCGCGGTCGAGCTGCGCCGTGCCCAGGCCCGACGCGACGGCCATGCCGTCTCGGTCCTGCACCGCCTCGCTGAGCACCTGGGGGTCATCATGCCGGCCGACCTGCACCCCGCGCTTTTCCCGTCAGTCCCAAGCCACGTCACCGGCATCGAAGACCTTTGCGACCCCGTCTCAGGCGAGCGGCGGGCGGACGTGCTCACAGCCGAGCAGTTTCGCAACTTCCAGGGTCTCGTGCTTCACATGATGGCCGTTCCAGGGAAGAACCTGAACGACGCCCTCCCGGTCCTTCGGCGCGCGGAGGAGTCCGACGACCGAGCGCGTGCGGCACTGACCCTCGTGCGGCCAAGTCTTGAGGAGGCCGGCCAACGGATTGAACGGCTGCGCCGCCTGCTGCGGATCGGCGAGCGTGACGACGTGAGCGGGACGACCCTGCTCGAACCCGTCATCGACGAGGTCCTTGCGTCCTTCCGGTCCACGACCGACCGTTTGTCGATCATGGTGGAGCGCGACCTCGAGGAGGGCCTCACTACCGAGGCCAACGCGGGGCTTGTCGCATTCCTCATCGAGAACTTGGTAAGCAACAGCGTCAAGCAGGGCGACCTCCTGCGCTCGCAAGGACGCACACCGGAGGGGGGTTTCCGGATATCGGTGTCGACGCACTTCCGAGCTCCGCAGCTAGGCGACGACCAGCGATACGGGATCGTAACGATCGGAGTACGGGACAACGGCTCTGGGCTGCCCCCCAACCTCATGGACGATATCCGGTCTTGGAACTACACGAGTTCGCCAGACCACGGACTGGGGATCGGTCTACGATCGACCGCCGAAGGCGTCGACCTGGCAGGCGGGCGCCTCGCGGCGCTGGACCAGGGCGGCGGCGCGTGGGTGACGATCGAGCTCCCCGCAGGAAGGGCGCTGAAGTGAATTCTCGGAAGCTGCCGGTCGTCGTCGTCGACGACGACCCAGATGTGCTGCGGGACGACGTTGCCTACCTCGGGTTCGACTACCCGGGCCGCGAGGTCGTGACGTATCAGCAGCTGACGAGCGCCGTACCGGCGCTCATCCGACGCGAGGAGCCGTTTGTCCTGATCCTCGACCACGACTTCCCGCCCGAGGGCGGCACGACGCGCTTGGAGGGACACGTCCTTGCTACCCGGCTCCGCGAGCGCCACCCATGGGGGATGCTCCTGCCGATCTGTTACCGCTCGGGGAGGTTCTCGGCCACCGCGTGGACCGAGCTCACAGCTACCGAGGGGTCCTTCGCTCCCACCATGTACGTCGACAAGGCGAGCATGGGCGTGGTCGGCTGCGTCGAGATGCTTGACTCTGCGTTCGCGCGCACCCGCCAAGCGTGGCTACGTCAGGCCGAGTTGCTGCTCGAGTACAGCGACTACGACGACCTCGAAGACGTCGTCCCGACGTTCCCGCCGGACCCAGAGTGATCCGCATCAGCCGGAGCGAGTTGGTGGAGCGCTCGTCCGACATAGTGCTCCTCGACCTGGAAGCGACTGTTGACCTCGCCCATGGACGCGCCGTGCCGAAACTCCCCTCCGAGATGCGGTCGTCAGTCTTCTGCGTCCTTTCCGACACGGTCGCAAGAATCTCGGAGAAGTCATGCACGGAGCTCACGCCGGAAGCACGAGAAAGGTATGCGGAGACGCTCTCGTTCTTGGGCCGCGCCCCCGCGTTGCCTGAAGGTCAGCAGCTCGTCGTGCTGCTAAGGGACGAGGCGGTGGTTCGGTCGAGCATCCGCCTGACGACCCAAGCACGCGACCTGGTCAGCAAGTACGAGCTGTACGTCCACCAGTTGGTCATGATCGGAGCGATTCGGGAGCTCGATGACGTAGTGCGCGACGACGGAGCGCGGGTACGCACCCACGTCGTGGCCAAGAGCGACTCGCTGGCGCAGCTCGTCGTTGATCTCTACAACGAAAGTCTCTACGTCCGCGTCTCGGCCCAGGCGCCCCGCGTGCAGGGCGGGTACCGGCCCGGTCCGTTCGACGCGCTTGCGGCGCTCGGCACGGCTCCGGTCAGCCGGATGGCCCGTACCGGGGGAGGTCGCGTCCGCGGCCCGCTGTTCGATACCCACGTGATGCTTCACCCAGACGTCCATGACAGCCCGGGCGTGCGCGACGCGATGGAAGGACATTCCGACGTGCTGTTGCCGCACCGTGTCGCACTCGAGCTCCTGAGTCATTCGCTTCCGGCTGCTGCTAGGCGCGGGATTCCACGTGGCGAGGCTCGACGGGGTCTGCGTGACATCCACCGAGGGCGGTTCCAAGGGCGCGAGCTACACATCGCCGAGGACGAGTCCGCTCATGACTGCCGCCGCCAGCTCGAGCTTCACGCACGCTCAGCTACTGAAGATTTCTCATGTCCCGGGTTGACCGACGAACAGCTCATCATCCTTGGCGAACGACTCAACGCCGAGGTGTTCACGATGGACGGGGCCGCGCGAACATGGTCCAAGGAATACTTTCCTTCGGTCCAGCTCCGACCCTGACGATTGCGGTGCCGGTTTCGACAGGCTTGCCGAACTGCCCGCTTGGTGCGGCGCTCTCGACGCGGCCGCCACAACGGACGGACAGCAGGTGGCTCGAAGGGCGCGCAACTGCACGCCGTCGGAGGCATCGAGGATCAGCAAGTCGTCGCCATCGATATCCGAAGAGCGCGCCGGCTCACCGGAGCCGGGCCCGCGGCTGTACTCACCGCGCCGGTGTCGCCTGCACCACCGACATTGGTCGGCCGCGGGTGAGCGGGTGGTCGCTCAACAGTCAGCCCGGTTGGCCGCGCTTGACTCGCTCGAACAGAGGGCGTGGGGCGGATAGCGGCGGAGAACAGGCCGCTCCAAGCGTCATTCAGCACTGCCTCGATCTCCAGTGCAAGTGCTGCCATCCGCCCGTACTCGTCGTTACCGATTCGATCTGGCGCGACGACCGAATCGCTCTCGCGTGCGCTACTCAGTGGGTTTGTCCTGGGCCGGGGTTCCAGCCGTGTGCTGCGCGGGTTGATGATGCGCTAACTCAACGTCGTGATGGAGCCAGGCGCGTCTGGGCCGCCCGGGCCGATGAGCTCCGCGCCTGAGCTTTGGACTTGGCGACACTTCACAGAAGCACGCCACGGCAGTCGACGATCCCATTCGCCCCGCTCGTGGACCGACTGAACTAGTTGAGGACTGCCCAGCGTCAAAGCGTCATCGCTCCGGTTGCCACGTCGCATGGGTTGGTCTCGCAGTCGTCGTCATCCCCTTCGATGTACCCCGTGCCCTTGCTCATGCCATCACCGCACTCGGCGCACCACGACCATTCGGTGTCTCCGTCTTCGGACACTTGTACGTCGGCCATGCCTTCGCCCTCGCATACATGGCAGAGGTAGTAGTGCTCGTCATGCTCGATTGCCATCGATGACCTCCTCGACTCTCAGTGGTGGCGGCCCTCGCGCGCGGAGTGGATATCAGCGGAGGTCGTAATCCTCATCTTGACCAGACGACATCCAGATGTCTTCCGCGTACGACGATCCGCTCAACGACTCACCCCAGAGATCGTCCGGGTCTGCATTGTGGTCCTCGCCGATCGTGCAGCGGCAGTCCTCTGCGTAGGAGACCTCGTTTCCCTTTTGGTCAACTTGATCAACGAAACGCTGGTGCTTTGGGCCTGTCGGCATCGATCCTCCTCGATTCTGGCCGAGTCGTTGCCCGAGAGTACGTCAAAGAGGATCAGCGATCGGAGAAAGTTGGGTCTCCACCCTGGAAGACCATCGGCAACCAGAACGGCCGATCTGCGTCACTTCGTAGCCGCTGCTGACTCTGATTCCTGCCGTGTTTTGGTCGCGGCTGCGGATCGGCCGAGAACGTCTTGGGGGACCCACAGGTTACTCCGCGCGTCGCGACTACCTGCCGTAGTGTCGGCTTTGGCAGTGACGGGCTTGAAAGGTTGACGATGGGACTCTTCGACAAGGTGTTAGGCGCCGTGGCAGGCCTCGGCGGCGAAAGCGCTGACGACACCGCGACTTGTCCGTTCTGCGGGTGGGTGGGTAACAGCGACGAGATTTCAGTCGATTTTGGCTGCACCAACTGTGCTGATGGATTCCCCACGTACTGTTGCGGGGGTATCTACGAGCAGGGCGAGGACACCTGCGCCAGCTGCGGCGAGCCGCTCTGACCTCGCGCTTGCTCGAATCGACCGCTGCCCTCGAACTGGACTCCCGACCGGCGGCTACGCCGTCCACCATGTCTGTCGTTGCGCCGCGTAACGTCCACACCAGCGTGTCGGCTGGCAGCATAGGAACCGGATGGGCGTCGGCGTCGGTGAGTCAGCCCTGAGTGCCCGACCGAGCGCTTCTAGCATTCCGTCGACCAGCCGGCACTAGACCCAGCGTCCGCACGGCTCCCGCACCTCGTGCTCGCCGTCTACGTACTGCTTCGTCCTCGAGACCGCACTTCACCCCCAGAGATGGGGTAGATCGCGTAACGCGTGTGACCTGCCGGAACGCCGCAAAGAGAATCGTTCCGGTCCCGCCGCCACTTCCCTGAAATCCCACGGATTGTGGGTCAACTCGGGATAGGCGGACGACGGATGGTGTCATAAGTGGACGGCCGGCGGCGGCTATCCCAGTTGGCACCGGTCCTCGCCTTCCGTCGGCGGGGACGGCTCACGCGTGTGCGTAGCAACCATCGACCTGTACTACGAGAAGCCCACCGCGAAGGCAAACAGCGACGACGGGCACAGTGAGGCAGTGCTCGACCTAGGGAGTGGCCAACACTCGGCACGTCCAAGTGAGCGCCTTGGGAGTCGAAGTACCTGAGGATCAGGCCCCAGAGGGCCTTTCATCTCGATCCCGATCCCCATCACGCTTGTCAGTCTTGCTTGGATCTCAGGAACCGCCTTGCCCTTTCGGGGCCCTGCCGCTCTTCACCCTCTTCTGAGTGCTGCTCGTTACTGCTCCTGTGATGGTGATGGCTCTAGCCTGAGCAACCCACCGCCACCACCACGACATCACCGGAGGAGATCGGCCATGAGCGATCGCGCCATCCCCACGCATGAGACCACCCCGTTCACCGACTGGCTGCGCGAGTACGCCGATGAGGACAAGATTGCTGGCGACCTGCTGGGCGACATGGACGACGACACCGCTGTGCGCGGTCGCGACCTAAGCGCCGATGAGCTCTACGACCACGTAGCTGCCCACAACCCCCACCCCGAGGCCTTGGCAGTCATTAGGCGCGCGGCGCGCGCCGGCGGCTACCCCTTCAACCGTAGGGAGTGAAGTCGGCTGGGACGTCGCGCCACGAACTCGTGAGCTGGCCGACCGACGAGGCGCCGCGCCGTTGACGCCGCCCGACTTCGGTGTCTTCCGCCCACCGGTCGCCTGGCGCGCCTAGTGTGCGGACGACATGTGTCCAGTTGCAGGATCTCAGTAGTCCTCAGGCCTCGGCCCGAGTCGCAGAAGAAGCTCAAGGCTGGGGAGCAGGTCGCCGTACTCGTCGACCAATCCCCACCCGACGTACGCCGACGTGTCGTCGTCGCTCTCACCGTCCTCCATGCGCCATGCCGTGGCCGAGAGCAGCGTCGTGGTGAGGGGACGGACTTCCTCGACGTGTCGGCCCGTCCGGTCCGAGAGCCCCTCAAGCAGACGGTGGCCAGGGGGCAGGCCGGTGCGGTGCGTGACGGCGTAGATGTCGAGGTCCTCGTATCCGCTCTCGTCGCCGTGTCTTTCGACCAGCTCCGCGAGCGCGGCCGGGGACAACGCCGCGAGCGCGGCTTCGACCGAGGCGATGGTCTCTTCTGCCGCGGCTTGGCCGGGCGGGCGCTCCGGGAAGTGGAGGCTCGTCTCCCAAGGGCCGTAGCCGCGCATGCGATCGGCGGCGTCGAGCCGGTCGTGGAGCGCGGCCGTCTTGAGCGTCACCCGCACCGCCATTTCAAGGCGCTCCGCGTTCGTGTCTTCTGGCGTGGCGATCGACAGGGACTTGGCGAGCTCCTCGCATCGGGACACGGCGGCCGACCTGCCGGCGCCACGAGCGATGGTGGACAAGCGACTGTCGAACCAATGTTGTGACTCTCCCGCGTCGCGCAGAAGGTAGGCGTTGTGGAGCAGACCGCCAACGACGACCTCGTCTGCCGTGACCAGAGACGCGGCCACGGCGCGCACCAGCGGGCTTGCTGGTCCGTAGGTGTCCGACACGGGGAAGCTGTCCTCGCCGAGCGAGGCAGCGTCGATCGTGAGGTCATGCGGCACAGCGGCGTCCCACGGCAGCCTGTCCGCCACCTCCCGGCACTTGCGGATGAGCCCGGGAAGCTCCGCAGCGCTGACGGGCAGAAGGGGGCCGAAGTCGTTGCGCCGGAGCTCCCAGCCCACTCGAGCGACCGGAGTGTGCGGAGCCAGCGCAGTCGCGTGCACCGCTTCGGCCGTCTCCGGCTCGCGGACGGTGAGGACCGTGGTGCCGTTGGGCAGGTCGAACTCCAGCGGCGTGTTGTACCCGAAAGTTCCCCATTCCACCGCCGTAAAGATGCGGAAGCACGTGTTCTGCACGGCGCGCCGTCCCGCCTTCGGGCCCGGCCAGTCGAGCCCGGGGTCGATGCCGTCCGTGGGACGGGTCCACACCAGTAGCTCGTGACCGAGGACGTCGAGGAGGCCCTCGGTGTACCCGAACTCGACCTCGCCGCTCGATCCGTCGCTCAGGTGGACGGTGTACGGCGGCATCGGGATGTCCGAGATCGAGGTCACGCGCGCATCCTCGCAGGGCCCATCTTGGGAGTCATCAATTTCGTCCCGCCTTGCCGGATCAGATGCTCATGTCGTCGTGCACGCCGACCCTCGCGAGCTCGATCGAACCGTCAGGCAGCACCCAGTAGTGGAGCCGGCGCGCGGCCGGGGTGTTGGACTGGAGGCTGACCCGCCAGGCCCGTGCCCCGTCCTCACGCACCCTCTGGGGCGAACCGCCGGCTTCGTCCGTACGGAGTTGGTGGAGTTCGCGGCCCCCCGACAGCGCGGCCTTCCCTGTGACAACTTCCATCACCACGTCGGCGACACGATCCGTGGCGAGACCGTGCAGGGCGTCGAGGCTCCGCAGGAAGTCCGGACCCAATGTGTAGTCGCCCAACAGGCAGGTCGGCTGCTCCGCGGCTGGGATGCGCGTGGCCCACGCCCGTTCAACGAGGAAGTGAAAACCCCGCTCCGGGTCGGCGAAGGCCGGCGCATCGGTCGGACTGGAGGTCGATCGTGACTTCCGCAGCTTCGTCCGGGACTGCTCCAGCTGCTGCGTGAGGCGGCGCACCTGGTCCTCGACCTGGCGCAGCTCGGTGCGCAGATGCCCCAGCTCGGTCGCGAACCCCTGCGCCTGTGCGTGCACCTCGTCACGTTGCCTCTTTGCGGTGCGCACCTCCGCTTGGAGGGATGCGATGGTCAGGGACATCGACTTCGTGCTGGCGCTCTCGGCCGCTGCGGCCGGTGGCTTTGCGGGCGCTTCTGTCGGTCCCGGCGCAGGGCGCGGTCGGACGGCGCGGCTGCGATCGAACATCGCTGGACTCGGACCCGCTAGTGCTGGGGCGGTCACTGGCGCGTCGGGGATAGGGGGTTCGGCGTGCGGGTCAGCCACGTCGATCTCGACGTCGAACGACAGGACCTCGATGGGTGCCGTGGCAGGCGGGGCCGGCTCCGAGACATCGGTCGGGGTCGCCGTGACCAGCCAGGGTGGGCCGCCCGCGAAGAGGGCGGCTGCCGCGACCGGCTCCTCGTCGTCGTCGATGTCGAGCACGCTGAGCTGCCATTCGCCCCCGGTCGCGAGGACGCGTGCCGGCAGCACCTCGCCGGGAGTCATGAGGTCGGACAGGTCGTCGAGCGGGTTGGAGGTGACGGCAGTGTGCGTCACGTCCACGGTGACGAGCGGGTGCAGGAAGACGGACGCCCGGTCGGCTTCGACGGACTCGACCTGGACCAGGACGACGTCGCCGGCCGCGTACGACGAGAGCGCGACGTCCGGTTCGAGGCGGGACTCGCGTACGTCGAACCAGCGGCTGTCGGCGTCGTACAGACCCGTCACCTCCTGGCCCGGCTGGAGCGACCGTTCCAACGGCAGACCGGGGAAGGCGAGTGCGTCCGGGACGATGCCGACGCGCCCGTCCAGCTTCACCATCGCACGGTCGGCCACGATGCCGACCACGACACCTGTGAGGCGTACGCGCGCCGTTGTCTGCACGTTGTCGAAGAGGCCGGCTTCGGTCGCCATGTGGAGTGCGTCATCGATGAGAGCGGTGGTCGCCTTTGGGCCCTCCGCAGCGCTGTAGGCGAACCGCAGCGGGGACCGTCGCGGCTCGCTTGCCCATTCGTGGCCGACCGGATAGACCCGTCCGGCGCCGCCGTAGACCTGCGTCATGGCCGGGAGGTTGTTGGACAGGTCCCACGAGTGCGGGCCAGTGGGCACGAGATAGATCTCGGCGATGTCGCCGACCTGGTCGACGATCTCCTCGATGTCGATCCACGGCTCCGTCCGGCCGTGCGGCGTCGTCACCACGATGACGGGTCGGTCCCTCGCGTTCCCGTTCAGGTGCGTTGCCAGAGCTCGGGCACCTTCAGGAGTGGTCACTCGTCGGTAGGTGGGCACGGTACAAGCCTGCATCGGCGGCATCGATCGAGGGACCCGATTCGCGGAACCAGCTTGGAGCATTCGTCCCGGTGATTCGCGTCGGGCGGGTTGGGGCTCCTTCTTCCGAGCATGCGCAGGCTAAGCATCGACGAAGCGTGCTTTTCGCGACGCGGCTCAAAGAGCGACAGTGCACACCCTCCGGGTCGTAGGTGATTAGTCCTCTTCAAGGACGACGCGAGGATGACCTGCGTCATCCGTCACTGACCGCAACTCACCCCTCTGGATGCGGGCATACACCGTTGTGCGGCTCACTCCGAGACGTTGCGCTGCCTCGCTGATCGATAGGCCAGGCTTCGGCTTCGACGGCCGCGGGGCACCTCCGTGCTCCACGCGCCACCGCAGCGACGGGTTGAGCTCCGAGACGTTCTTCGCTCGCTGGGCACGCATCCGCGTGGTCGCCGGGGAGTTGAAGCCGGTGAGTTCGGTGAGTCGGGCCCAGGTGACGCCGCCTTCGTTGGCACTCAGGAGGGCATCCGCAAGCACGCGCGCTGCCCTCTGATGTCTGTCCTCGGCCTCGCGCAACTTCGACATCGCCGCAGTGACGTCCTGCTCGAGACGCCGCTGACCTGCAGTTATGTCCGGGTCCACTCACCGATCCTTTCATTCGCTTCTTTGGCGTTGCGGAGGTGAGCAGTTGTGCGTACGGTGTGTCGCGATACGGCACATATGTTCAACTGTTGTCCAGTCAGACTCGTGTGCACCGAGGAAGTCCTGAGAACGAGTTGATGTGAGAGGAACGAGTGAATGGAGAAGAACGACGAGCAGCGTTCGGCGAACCTGATGAGCCGCCTGATGGCGGCACCCAAGGTCAAGCCGGGGGAGCGCGCTGCGGTCGCGGAACTGGCGGATCGTGGCGTCTTCCATGCGCCCGAGTTCGTTGCGCGCTGCGTGCGGCCTGGCGAGCCGCCGTACGTCGTATGGAGGACCGTCAGGTCGTGGGCGACCCAGGTCGGTGACCTGGAGAGCAAGACGCTCGCCGAGACTGCGATGCGGGCGCACGGGTCCGACGAGACAGATCCGCCGCTCGACGCCGAGCGCCTCCAGGTGGTCCTCGACCTCGATGACCCGAAGGGCTGGGTCGTGGCCGCGTGGCGCGACATCTACGCCGACCACGGCCAGACCCTCGAGGTCGACATGTGCCTGGAGTACCTGACCGATCAGCACCTGTGCTGGAACTGCGGCGACCTCGGGGTCACCGAACGCGACGACCTGTTCTGGTCTGCCGCCTGTCTGACGAACGATGAGGAGCAGAAGTGATGAAGGTGGAGAGCAGGCGCCGGAGGCTCGGCATGATCCCGCCGCTGGAGGTGAGCCACGGGTTCCGCCTCTTCTACGAGGGACACACCGGCGAGCGTCACCAGGTGCGGCTCTCGCGGAACCTGCCCGGCGGGATCCTCGAGGGCAACCTCGAGGAGCTCCTGACCGAGCTGCGTCCCTGGCGCCGCGACATGCCCGAGGGCGGCATCATGGCCGTGGTCTGGTGGCTGGACAGGTCCGCGGCGATGAACGACGCGCTGATCGGCGACGATGATGCCGTCTGAACCCAAGCGCCGCCCCAAGCCCAAGTGGGTTCCGCTCCAGGAGTCCATCCTGGTGCGCTACCCGCACCTCGCCACCGAGGCCGACCACGAGCGCGCCGCAGCGATGGGTCTCGACTTCGCGCACATCGCTCCCGGGACCAAGGTGCCGCTCCCATGGCGGCATCCCCTCGGCGCTGGCGGAATCCACCGCTGGCTTCAAGCCGGCACCAGCCGGGTCCACATGCGCGCCGGCTGCTCCGTCTGTCGCGGGTACCGCGCCGATCACACCACCTCGCTCGCCGCCCTCGCTCCCGAACTGGCCCAGCAGTGGCACCCCACCCGCAACGGCGAGCGGACCCCCGGGTCCGTCACTCCCGGCTCGCGGCGCATCGCGGCGTGGCTGTGCACGCAGTGCACCTACCAATGGTGCGCCCGCGTCTCCTCAAGGGCACTGGACGGCAACGGATGCCCGCGCTGCGCCGGCCAGGAGGCGCTGACCGGTGACCCCACCACACTCGCGGTTGCCCAACCCCAGTTGTACGCCGAGCTCGACGCCGACGGCGTACGCGCTCTGGGCCTGGCCCCCCTCCGCGTACACGTCCGCAGCAACCGCCGCCTGGCATGGATCTGCGCGCAGGACCGGACGCACCGGTGGCAGGCCTCGCCGGCGGCACGCATGAACGGATGCCTGTGCCCCCACTGCCCCCACGTGGGGCAGTCCTCCCACCAAGAGCGCGCGCTGCTCGCGCTGCTGCTCGAGCGACACGAGGATGCCGTCGGCAATGCACCCGCCGGTCACGTCCGGTGGCTCGACCGTCGCGGCCGCTCCCTCCCCGCACGCTGCGACATCGTCGTCCCTTCTCTGCGTCTGGTCGTGGAGTACGACGGGCTGGCCTACCATCACGCCGCCGACAGGCGACGCGCCGACTGCGTGAAGACCCTCGCGCTGCTCGCTGCGGGCTGGCGCGTCGTACGCGTCCGTGAGTGCACCGCATCGAAGCGCCTCCGTGATCTCGACATCACCGACGACAACCTGCTGCAGGTTCAGCACCGGTACGGCGACCGACTCCCGCCGCTGGCCGACACGATCCTCGCCTGGGTCCAAGAGCTCGGCGGCTGAGTAGCGAGGCCGTGCTAGGTCGCAGGTTCCTCTACCTAGATGGGCGACACGGGTTCCTGCGTCGCCGCAGTTGGCCGTCGGGGCTGTCGCCGGCGAACCACCGTGGGTGTCGACGGCGGCGACTGGGATGGCGGGGGTGGCGCCGGTGGCTGGAGTGCGATGGTGGCACGAGCGTCGACGTGTTCTCCCGGGGGGCCAAGTAGTCGTGGCGGCAGCTTCGCTTGTCCGGCGGCTCCGCATCCCTTGCTGGTTGAGCGTGGCCGCTTGGGCTTGGCCAGCGGTGGACTCGGCACGTCACTGAGGCGTGGCAGCCCCATCCGATGCAGGACCACCTGGGCACGGGCGTGTGACCGCAGCCATGCGGGGGTCTGAGCCAACAGCGAGGTGTTCTCGATGACGGCGACGTACTCGCGGTCACCGGGGTGGGCGCAGGGAACGATTGCGGCATCGAGAACCGAGGCGTGAGTCAGCCTCGACTCCGGGAAGCGGACGGTGAGTGACGAGAACGCCGGGGACATCTCGCCAGCGGCGGGGAACCAGTCCTCCCACGACACCAGTCCCATCCGATCGTGACCTCGCCAGGTGGCGCCGTGCTTCGCGCGCGCCTTCACGATGGCTGCCGACACGCGGCCCCCCAGCCCTCGAGCACGCGAGGCGCTGCTCTTGGGGTCGGCCGCGACGACGAAGACCACCATCGTCATGCCATACCCACGCCGCGGCGTTGCGAGCTGTTCGGCCCAGAAGTCCGCCTTCTGGCCGAACTCCTGGTTGTCATGAGCGACGACCTCGAGCACGATTCTCAGTCCGTCCTCGCGTACGGCCGTGAGGTCCCCACGACGTGTCGTGTGAGTGCCGAACAGGCTCTTCAGTTCCGTCAGGCGCTCGCCGAGCACCGTGCCGACCGGCGTGAACTCGGCGATGCGCAGCGCGAGTTCGGCGGCGAGCAGTGCGTGGCGGTGGTGGCCCTGACTGAGGTGGATGGCTTGGCCTGCGTTCATGGCCAGTGCCTCCGCGCCGGAGAGCAGGGGAAGGACGTGAGTCGCGATGACTGACTTGTCATTGATGGTCCACAGCGTTCGCGCCCAGGAGCGGTCCCAGACGTTGGTGACGTGGCCGAACGCCACCGCGCCCATGCTCCACAGGGCTTGGAGCACGCCGCTCGCGATGAGATCGTCTGCCTCGATCCCGACAAAGGCGGCGACCTGTTCGACGCTGAGAGTTGCGTGGACCGCGAGAGCTCCGATCGTCGCGGCCGCGATCGCCGGGTGATCAGCGACCAGTCCGCGTGCCTGGTCCTTGTCTCGGATCGTGCCGGGCGGGTACGCCGTTCTGGACCGTTCGTGTTCGGCATCGGCCTCTTCGCGGAACAACCACTTCGCGGTCGAGCGCCCGTGCCACCGCGTCTCATACATCGGGTCTTCACGACTCACGGCCGACAGGCCGCCGTTGGTGCAGCGGCTCGTGAACACGGCCATGGGTGCAGTGTCAGCAAACGGGTCAAGGGGTGGCATCGACGTGCTCATGCACATTCACCATGCGCCAAGGCACGACCGAACGTGGCCATGCCTTCACCGAGATGCCATACCTAAGAGGCCTCGCTCCGCTCGGCTGAAGGTGCTCGTCTCGTTCTCTATGCGTAGCCAAGTAGCCCACCACCACTCCTGAGCACCACTGCGTTCTACGGGACCTGCGAGACGAAGACGACCCGACAACTCCACGCCTCGACTCGTCACCACTCAGCAGCCCGTGTCGTCACGAAGACCCCTCTCGCTGCTGCTCGGAATTGGAACAAGTCGGCACCCTCGGCGAACACGGGGGGACCGGGGGACAATCGTTGGGGACAAGCGTCCACAGCGGTGCATGTCCGCATCGGATGTCGCAGCCCCCGGTGCCCCGGATGCGCCGGACCCAGGTCGGGCAGGTAGCCGATGCGTCGGACGGACGCTGTCGTTACGCCCTTGGCGCATGGTGAAGGCAAAGCCCCGATCCCCCTGGAGTCTTCATGCACAATCCCGACGCCATCCTGCCCCGCGGAACCTCCGCCGCCCGCGAAGCCCGTCAACTCCGACAGCGCTGGTTCGCCGACATCACTGCCGGTGAGAAGACCTGCTACGACCTGATCAAAGCGGCCTGTGCCGTCGACGGCTCGGGCCGCGCACTCCACAAACTGAAGATTCACCACGTGCTGGTAGCTCAGCCCGACTGCAGCGCCCGAGAGGCGCGCGCGATCCTCCGCAAGACTGTCTCCCTGCTGGACAAGCCGATCGGCACCGACCTCGATGCCCTCACGATCGGGTGGCTCATCGATTCACGCGCAGGAGGGCGTCGCATCGCTACCTACCTCGACGTCACCACCGCGCTGCAGGTGCCGGAAGGGTTCCCGTGGTCTCGCGTCCCTAATCCCGTCGCGGAAACCTTCCCCGCGCCCATACCGCTGGGGTATCCATCGGTACCTGCCTTGAGTCCGAAATCCGTCCCGCCCGTGACGTACGACGACCCCTGGGCCGACGACGAGTAATGACCGCGCGCTCCACTCCCCGTCAACTTCGCGAAGGGGGGATTCACCAGCGGCTACCGGCCCCGTCGCGCCTCCGGACCTGTCGGACCCCTCCGTCAGGATCACGGGGTGATCACCCCGCTGGACGCCCTCGAGCAGCTCGAAGCCTGGCGTGAGGAAAGAGCAGCGACGCGGACGACTGGCTTCGCGGAGCTCGACGACGTGACGGGTGGGTTCGAGCCGGGGCAGGTTTGGATGGTGGCCGGGACGCCGGGTCAAGGCAGGAGCACACTCGCGGCTCAGTGGGCTCTACTGTTGGCGAGCGACCACGGCTTCCACACGCACCTGGTCAGCAAGCGAGACCCAACCCACAAGGTCGCCGCTCGTCTGGTCGCGAGCGCGGCGAAGGTGCCGGAGCTACGCCTCTGGAATGGACGCATGTCCGCCCAGGACGATCACAAGCTCAGGGGACTGCTGCACGATCGGGTGACAGTTTCGGTTAGGCCGCCTGGGTCGCGGCTGGCTTCATGATCAGTTCGTACTCGACGGGGGTCAATCGTCCGAGAGCGGCCTGTCGACGGCGTCGGTGGTAGGTCCTCTCGATCCAGGTCACGATTGCGATCCGCAGTTCCTCGCGGCTCGCCCACGTCCGTCGGTTGAGGACGTTCTTCTGCAGCAGTGCGAAGAACGACTCCATGGCTGCGTTGTCTCCGGCTGCACCGACGCGTCCCATTGAGCCGACCATCGAGTGACGGTTGATCGCGTGGACGAACTTCCTGCTTCGGAACTGGGACCCGCGGTCGGTGTGGACCACACAGCCGGCCACATCACCGCCTTCGATGCGGCGGCGGGCGGCGGCGTTGTTCAGCGCCGCGACCGCCAGCGACGACTTCATCCGTGAGTCGATGGAGTAGCCGACGATCCGGTTGGAGTAGGCGTCCTTGATCGCGCAGACATAGAGCTTGCCTTCGCCGGTCCAGTGTTCGGTGATGTCGCTGAGCCAGAGCTCGTTCGGGCCCTCGGCCTTGAACTCGTGCCGGGTGACGCCGTGCTTGTCGGTCATGGTGCACAGGTCGTCGTGGACGGGCGGGCCTGGCTTCTTGCCGTTGCTGCCGCGCTTCTTGCCGTGTGAGGACCACCAACCCAGCTCGGAGCAGATCCTCCAGGCTGTCCGCTCGGCCATCGGCTCACCAGCCTCCTTCGCCTCATCGACCAGGAACCGGTAGCCGAACTCGGGGTCGTCCTTGTGGGCGTCGAACAGGGCGTTGGCGCGGTACGCCTCACTCAGTTCGGTGTCGGTGACCGGGCACTTCAGCCAGCGGTAGTAGGGCTGGCGGGCGATGTTGAGCACCCGGCACGTCACCGCAACAGGCACCCGCAGCGGGGCGTCCTTGGCGGCCAGCTCACGGACGAGCGGGTACATCATTTTCCCGGCAGGTTGGCCTGCGACAGATAGGCGGCCGCGCGACGCAGGACCTCGTTCTCCTGCTCGAGGAGCTTGATCCGCTTGTTTGCCTCACGCAGCGCATCGGACTCACTCGCAGGGGCGGCACGATCTGATGATCGTGACGAGTTCCGCTCGTCGATCGACAGCCACCGCTTCAGACACGACGGCGAGATGCAGAAGTCCTTCGCGACCTGGGCCATCGAGGCATCCGAGTCTTTGTAGACCCGGATCACGTCCTCGCGGAACTCCTTAGGGAACGCCTTCGGCATGGTGCACATCCTTCCAGCGCCGACACATCGACGCAGATTCAGATGTCACCGATCCGTGCAGCAGTCCCCAGCCATGCCAAGCAGACCCTGGCCGCGGCGCCGCTCCAGATCATCGATCCGGGTGGGATCTCCATCGTCGACACCAACATGGACGGAGTCGCGACACCAGGGGCGCTCGTTGTGGACGACGCCGACCTGGCCGGCGGACTGTTCACGTCGAGGGTCGCGTCCCTCGCTGCCTCCGGTGTCCTGCTCGTGCTCACTCTTCCCCGCAGCCTCGTCTTATCAGCCGATGGGGTGGACCCCGCGTGGGCGCGCGTCGCGGACGTCATCATCGGCATCGAACGTCCGGACCTCCTGGACCATGTCTCCCTTCGGCCGAGAGAGGCCGACCTTCACTTGCTGCGGAACCGCTGGGGTCCCGTGCGCAGCATCGGCGTGGTCTATCAAGGCCACTACGCACGTTTCTTGGACAGGTGATGGCGGGGCCGGCCAGGCGCGCCGTGTGCGCCCGCCTTCTTGCGGAGCAGTCGTCTAGCGTCGAGCCATGGCGAAGCACAGCGACGTAGTACTCCACCTGTGGGCCGACAGATGAGGAAATGCTCGCCGAACGACCTCGCCGAAGTGCAGACCGCGATCGAGCAAGTGGTCCAGGGAGACGCGTACCGATTGGTTGACGCGTACTACAACCCCGTCCCTCAGGACTATCCAAATGCACGTGTTCTCTTCGCCGGACGCTACTTCGACGAGCTACCTGGGAACGATGTCGACGCCTTCACAGTGGGAGACCTTGCGGCCGCCTCACTGCTCGACGTGCGCTTCGGACCACACGTCGTCGTGGAACTACTCGAACGCGACAGGTGCAACTCCCTCCTCGCCAGAATCCCACCGGCCGGAGCCCTCTGGGATGTGTCGGCCGAACACCTCGACCGGGATTCGCATGCGTGGCAACTGTGGATTCAACTGGTCTCCATTCCCGGCGTCAGCACTACCAGGGCAAGCAAGCTGCTCGCCCGCAAGCGTCCGCATCTGATGCCCATCCTCGACTCAGTGATCATGCGGCACCTGAGCCTCGACGGTCTAGACGGATGGCAGGCGCTGCGAGAGGCACTCACACCAGACTTTCGCGCTCAGATAGACGAACTCGCTCAACCGGCCCTCGACCACGGGGCAGCGCAACCGAGCACGCTCCGGCTGCTTGATGTCGCAACCTGGATGAGCTACTCGCAATCGCGGCAAGCCAAGGCCGTTCGCAACGGCTTGCCGCTCCGGGACTGACGTGATCTCCGCGCCGATCGTGCGACAACCGCAGCTGCGTCTTGCTAGGACGCGGCGGGGTTCGTCCTATCCTCCGGGCCTTTGATCGGCACCTCTCGTACCCGACCGCACCCTCCCACGCGCATGCGGTCGCCTCAGTTCTTTGAGTCGTCGCCTGGTCGCCGTGGAGGCCATGCCTTGAAGGTTCAGGGGAGGGTCGATGCGGTTCAGCACGTCGCCTTCGAGCTTGCCGAGGGTGTCGGGCTCCTCGTACGGAACTGCGACCACCTTGAGGTGGTCGTACATCCAGGCCGTCAGTCGGACTTCGTCGATCTGCGGCTCATGACGCGCGTTGGCCAGGATGCAACCGAGGGTGCGTCTGAAGGTCGAGAACTCGTGTCTGCCGCCCAGGTGCATCCCCGTAATCCGTGACCACAGGGTGTTGGAGGACGGTCGGCCGCTCGGCCACCGGGTCGCGCCCGCGAGGCCGGCGTAGATAAGTCCGGGTTCGAGGGGCAACCCCAAGCCTGCTGACAAATCGACAGCCCCCTCGAGGTCGACCCACCAGCTGTAGAGCCCCGGAACCGTCAGACTTGATGGGCCGTGCGCGATGAACTCGCCGGGGTCGACGGCTGCGCTGTCGTCGGCGAGGCGCTTGCAGAAATCGTTGGCTGCTGCGTGTACGTCGTCGGGCTGGTTCCGCGCGTGAGAGAGGCCAGCCTGGGCGTCGTACCAGGCCAAACGCTGCCCCATCCTGAGGCCCGCGAGCGGCGCATAGACAGATGCCCCCTTGGAAGCGAACGGGCCACCAAGGACGTCGACATACGTGGCCCCAGCGTGCACCTCGATGGTCCTTCCGGCGAGGCTGCCGCTGAGCAGCTCGAGCCGCTCGACCACCCAAGTGCCCCAGGCGCGGCGGAAGGACGGTGGCGTCTCGGGCAGGTATCGCTCGTACGGCGAGAGCCACTCGTCTGGAACGACGAGACCATGCTCGGCCGAGAGGATGAACCAAGGGAGGCCCACCCGTTCCGCGTACTCGCGCTCCTTCTTGAACAGCGGCGACACGTACAGGTCCCGGGCCGCTGCCGGGGCAGGGAGCTTTTCCTTCACGCACGCGACGAGGAGGAGGGTGGGCGGTTGGCCATCAGGAGCAGCAGGGGCGTCCGCAACGGCGGCTTCACCGGTAGTCGTCGGGGTGCCGGTCTTCGGAATGCCCACACGAGTGAACCTGACCTCGCGTCCTGGGACGAGATCGGTCACGGTGAACCCAGCCGAGCGCCACGTATTGACGTGCGGCCGGTCTCCGGACCACCACGCCCGGTGATTCGTCGCCGACGCTGGTAGTCCGCCCACCAAGGTTTCCAGCTCGTCCCAGGTGTACCGCACTGAGTCGCCGGCAGTGTCCAGAGAATCGATAAGCAAGCGCCAGTCGGCCATGTGTCCGAGTGTGCCTCAAGTGCTCCGCCACTGAATATGACATGGGTTGGCCCCCGGGCCGCGATCGAAGGACCGGAGCCACCCGCGAAAGAACTGGGAGTTCCACTCCGCGGTATCGCAGCCACGCCATGCTCCTTGACGGCCAAGAGGTGGTGATCGCGTCCTCAACCGCGCGACCACTCAGACTTGGGGCCTGTCGAACCAGAAGCAGGGAGCTAGCTTCTCGCCGGGGCATCCCAGCTGGCGAGAAGTCGCGCTGCCTCGCGGCGGATGCGGTCGACCTCAGCGACGGGCGGAGCGACATCGCGTTCCACTGGGTGCGAAGGCACCTCGCCAGGTCGGCGCCGTGTCGCGTAGGTCGATTTCGCCAACTGTTCGGATCTTGACTCCCTCTTTTGACCGACGACGGCCCATGCCTCATGGCGCGGAAGTTCTCCAACCAGCCGTTGTTTTGCCTTGGTCTCGATCTGGCGAATCCGCTCCCGTGTGACGCCGAGGGTGGCGCCGATCTCGTCGAGCGTCATGGGCTCGTGGTTGGGATAGCCAGCTCGACAGGCAATGACGTACCACTCGCGGTCGTCAAGTTGTGACGCCAAACGAATGAGCTCGACTTCGCTCTCAGCAGCATCCAGAACGGCGTCCTCGAACGTGTAGCTGAGCTGCGTCAGTGACCAACCTTCCGCTTCGAGCTCGACAAGCTCGTCCAGCACAGCAAGAGCCTGGGGGAGGCGAAGGTACTTTTCCACTTGCCCGGCTGGCACCGAGAGTTCCTGTGCAAGTTGGTTGATCGTTGGGAGCGGAAGACCTTGCGAAAGTGCCCTTCGGTCCACCTGGCGCATCGGGTTGATCTTCTCGACGACGTGCACGGGGTAGCGGATGGTGCGGGACGAGTCCGCAAGCGCTCGGGTGATGGATTGCCGGATCCACCAGATCGCGTAGGTCGAGAACTTGCCGCCCACCTTGAAGTCGAACTTCTCCACTGCGCGGATGAGGCCAAGATTGCCTTCTTGAATGAGGTCGAGAAAATCGAGCCCCCGACCCCGGTACGCCTTGGCGACACTCACGACGAGGCGCAGGTTCGCGCACAGGAACTGATCCTTTGCCCTGGCGCCTTCGATGGTGAGCTGTTGCAGGTCACTTGCCCTCCTGTCCCATCGAGAGCGGTCGAGGCGCTCTCTGGCGAGGAGACCAGCCTCGATCTGTTTCGCCAGTGCGATCTCCTGCTGCGGAGACAGCAGCGGGGTCCGGGAGATCAGTTTCAGGTAGTCCTTCTCCGCGCCGTTCGTTGCTCCCGCTTCGAACACAGTCCGGTCGGGGCCATCGGACTCGTCAGTCTCGTCCAGGTGGAAGGTCGCCGGCGCCTCGACCGGTGGCACCGATCGTTGCGGAGCTGCCTCCGGGCGGGGTGCCCAGAGGAACCGCAGAAGGGCATCCGCATCGGTTGCGATGTCGAACCTTTGGTGTGCCTCGGCGTGGGGGAGGCAGTCGGTATAGAACCCGGAGGGGTCCTCGATCATCGTGGGATCCTCGACCGTCTGCGACGCGTAGAGAACCACGAACCGCGCGGACCGCCCATCGTGCTTCTTCCGGAGCACTCGGCCAAGTCGCTGCACCATCTGACGACGGCTTCGGTTGGCGGCGACAATCACGCCCAGGTCCGCCTCCGGCACGTCCACGCCCTCGTCGAGGATGCGCGGTGCCGCGAGCATGTTCACGTGGCCATCACGGAACGCCCCCATACGGAGTGCTCGTTCGTCCTTATCCAAACCGCTGAAGACAGCTGTCGCCTGGTGACCGGTGGCAGCGATCGTCTGTGCTGCCAGTTCAGCGGAGTCTTGCGTCTGGGTGAACACGAGTGTGCCTGCGGACTTGCCCACCACGTCGCTCATGACTGCTAGCGCTTGATACTTCGCTCGCGTGTTTGCCAAAAGGGTACGTCGACGACTGAAGGCTGACATGTACTGGCGAGCCGTGCCGGCACCCGGGTGGCCTTCCGTCCGGGCTATCGACGCCACGGTCTGCAGAAAGGTGCTGACAGGCTCGGCCGGGACCTCGAACGCGCCGACTAAGCGCTTGCGCGCGTGCCACAGCGCTTCGGAGTGCTCCTCGTAGTCAGTGCGCTCATCCGGACTGAGCGGGACACTCACTAGGGCAATTCGGAAGGGCGCGATCACGTCCTCGGCGAGTGCGCGGTCGTACCAGAGCTCGAAGACGATGTCCTTGAAGAAGGATCGCAGCAGCACGTCCCCCTCGTCGTCGCGCGCGTAGGTCGCCGTGAGCCCGAGCCGCCAGTCGTAGCGATCGTCCAAAGCACGAGAGAACTCGCTCGCGCCGTAACGGTGGCATTCGTCGGCGATAAGTAGCGCCGACTCATCAGGTGCACATGGATACGCCTTGGCCAGGGTGTGAACCGTGCCGATCAGGACTTTCCAGTCATCGCGGCGCGGGGATACCGTGGTGGCCACATAGAAGCCATCGACCACTCCCCGCACGGCCACTGCCCACTGCTCGACGAGCTCCAGCGTGGGAACCACGATGACCACGCGCCTGCGTTGCCGCCACGCCTCCTTGACCGCTGCGAGACCGACCCTTGTCTTCCCTGCCCCAGTGACCGCCTGGACGACACCGAGTCGGCCGTGCTGACGCCAAGCCGCTAAGGCCTCCTGCTGCCAGAGATAGAGGTCGCTATCAACGTTCGCCATATTCATGCTGGAGCGAGTCTGACATCGGGTACCGACAACGTCCGCAGAACCGAGCAGGCCGGTCCACTTGCCGTCTACTCGCGCGCCATGTAGACCTTCTGCGCCTGAACAGCATCAGGAGTGGAGACGTAGGCAACGCCGACGTCCAGCTTCTCGATGTGCTGGCTGAGGTCCACACCGTTTCGACCACGCAGCAGCTTGGCCACCTCCTTGGAGGCCGGGAAGTTGGTCCGGAAGACGATTTTGGTGCCAGCGTTGCCAAGCACATCCTTATGGAAGTCGTCAGCGCTCTGGCTTGCGACGATTACGCCGACGCCGTACTTGCGCCCTTCCTTCATGAGCTTCGGCAGCGTGACGTCGCGGGCCATGCGGTGCGCCTCATCCAGCACGACGGCGAGCTTCATCGTGCTGTCTTGGGGCCAGGCGAACATCTCTCGATACACGCGCCGCAAGATAAACGAGGCGGCGAACCGCTGCACCTCCTCCATGAGATGACTGACGTCGATGATCCAACCCTGGGGTGGATCAGTACGCAGCTCAAAGCTGCCCGTGGCGTCCTCGCGGAACAGTCCGAAGTCGGTGAACGTGAGTAGTCGCGCGGCAGCGTTCTTGCCGGCCGCCCCCTTCTCGACCTCTTCCAAGGCGGTGGCGAACTCGGGCATCGTCGGTAGGCGGTCCCCTCGAGTGCTGCCCACCCACCCGGTGTCCGCGTACACCTTTTTCAGCGCGCCGTACACGTGAGTGCGCTGGATCTCCCCGAGCTTCGCAACGTAGGCGATGATCTCGGCAATCTCCCATGCCGTGCTGTTGATTGGCCGATTGCTTGCGACGTCCGGCTCGAACGGGCTGAACGGCAGGCCGAGTGCCGCATCGAGTACCACCGCGCCGGCAGGCGGATCGGCCGCCATGTCGCCATGGAAGTCGAATACCAGAGACGGCAGCCCCTGCTGCTCGAAGTCGCGAATGACCTTTCGGGTGGTCACCGACTTGCCCTGACCGGGGATGCCGATCACGAACGCATGCGGGCTTCCCTTGGTGCTCACCCGCCAATGCACCGGAGATCCACCTGGATCATTACCCAGGGTGACGACTACCTCCTTGGTGGTGGTCACGGCGGACTCCTCGGGGTCGTCGTCCGGGGCCGCTACTTGCGCGGGCGTTGCGGGCTCACTGACCGAATCGGTCGGTGGCTCCTCTGAGGCCGAGCTCGGATCATCAGCGTCGTGCACGTCGGACGGGTGCGCTTCCTCCTCGACCTTATCCTCGGCCTCCTCGGCCACAGGCTGCTCCTTCTCCTCGGCCCGATCTCTCTCCTCCGGGTCCTCGGGGTCGAGCACCGGCGGTAAGGGCAGCGGCTCAGGCTCAGTGACCGGCGTGCCCGGCGTCGTCGGCTTGAGTGGCTCCGGCAGTGGGTCGAGCCGGGCACGAGTCGACAGGCCGATCTGGCCGAGGTCCTGTGCGGTGAGAACACGCAGTGGGATCTCGCCGTACTGTTTCTTGAACCCTTGGGCGCCGTCGAGGCTGATGACCCACCCCGTCATCGAGATCTCGGCACGCTCCCCCTTTTCTTCGACGCGATCGATGTAGCGGTGAATCTCGTTCAGCTTCGTAGGGTCGATCAACTTGTGTGTCGCAGCTCGGTCGGCGTAGTAGTGGAGCAAGCTGGTCAGACGCGCCATCTGAAGCTCCGCGTCGATCCTCGGCGGGTCGGAGAAGAAGCGTGACTCCAGCACCTGCTTCGTGACCTGGAGCTGCTCGATGATGGTGTCGGCAAGGGTCTGCGCGATGTGGGCCTCCTTGCGCGACTTGACCTCGACGCACTCGATCTTGAACGACCTCTGACCCAGCCGGACCAGTAGCAGGTCACATCGGCGGGCCACCCCCTCGTTGTGTGCTCCGTGACCGAAGATCTCTGGGTGGGCGTCGACGGGCACGACGATGGTGTTTGCGAGCTCGCCACGAGCTGTCAGGTGACCTACCAATGCGGCCAGCGAGACGGCTTCCCGCGCTTGAGTTGTGTTCTCGAGGAGTCGAAGTGCCAACCGGCCCGACACCACGGCGAGCGTCTGTAGCACCGATCCCACACTGCTCTCGACCTCGTCGAGGCCGAGCTCCGACATAGCGCCAGCGAGTAGGAACTCGACCTCGCTGCGGTGTGTCGTCGTCACCGTCAGCCGATCGCCGATGCCCTCCACGAAGTCCGGCGCGTAGTCGAGGATGAACGGATCGCTCAGCCCGGACTCAAATAGGTTCACTCCGACGAACTTGTCGATTCCGATCACCCAATCGGCACGCTGGTGAGCTGCCCGGATGCGCGCTTGGGCATCCCCGTCGAGGGTCACGTGGACGGCGGGCACCGAGTCGGGGCTTCCTCCGCTACGCCGAGCCAGCGCCCGCTGGTGGGCACGGTGGAGTGAGACGAGTTCGGAGTCGCCAGATCCACCACCAAGGCAAGGGACGCTTTCCCACACCAGGTCGCCGTTCTCCTCCCGACTTGTGGTCACCAGCGGCACGAGCATGTCGCGGAAGGAGGGCTTGCGCTCCGGGCTCGTGCCAAGGCCCAGACTGGCGACACCCGGGTCCTGAAGGAGGGCCAGGTGGGCTTCGCTGGAATCCTCCATGAGCGACTCGGCATTGCGCACGCTGAGCGAGAGTGGAGGCGCCAGATGCGTCGAGGAGGCGACACTTTCGCGATGTCGCAGGTCTGACTGCAGTTCTAGGAGCCTGGGCACTGGGCTGACATATGACCAGCTATCGGTATAGGCGATAACTTCATTGCGTCTAGGCCCCATGGTGAGGACTTCGGACGATTCCTCGTCGTCGAGCTCGGCGGGTCCAGACAGCGAGGAAAGTGCGCCTGCGAGCAGTTCTCCCGAGCCTGGATTCACCGTGAGCAACCGCAGCGCCGCGCCCGGGTCGTGTGCGCGCTCGTAGGCACGGATTCGCTGGGCAACGAGGCGGGATGAGGCGCGCATCGTGGACGTGGCGCGATCGAGATCCAAGACCGAGCAGATGCTCTCAGCAGCGGCATCACTATCGACGGGTCCAGGGACGATGTAGAGACCGGACCCGTAGGTCAGCTCTTCGGCGTAGACCGCCTCCTTCCCGCTGTGGTGCAGCACGCTGAAGGGAAGGTTGGCGGGCACGACCTGCCCCACCATCTCAGCACTCAGCATCGAGGGTCGAGCGCTGCGTGGGGTGACGTCAGTGAGTTCGTCGGCCCACCCGCGCACAAGTTCGTCAAACGTCGCGACCCACATCACTCGCAGTGGATGGATCGGCAGGAGAACCACCGCGTCGATCGAGTGATTGCTCCGCTGCACGCTCAGACTGAGCGTGTCGACCAGGAGGAGGTCGCGCAGCGACTCGTCCTCGGCACTGTCGATGGCGCGCCGGAACGACGCCGCGTAGGACTTGGCAGCCTCACGCAGCTCATCGGTCCAGCGCGCTGACTCGATCGTGTCGCGCGGCCCGCCGGCCGCAAGCTGCTTGAGGAAGTCGCTCCGTGCCTTCTTGACGGCCGCCGGCAGGTTGACGTCGAGAGTGCCCGCGCCATCCCATTCGAGGGGGGTTCCGTAGGAGCCTTGGGCAGAGTGGCAGGTGGGACGCAGAGGATCCGCGGTTGCTTGCCGCTGCAAGCGGATGATGAGCTCGTTGACTCTCACCTGGACAGCCCGTCGGTTACCAAGGCGCAGCCCAAACACTTGGCCGGCCAGGTCCCAGCTCACGAGGTCCTCTGTGAGGTCATCGAGTCCGTCCAGCGCCGCCCGCACCACGGCCTCCGGAAGGCTGGGGGCCGCCGTGCGCCGGGCCTTCGATTCGGGGGCGTCGCCGACGGCAATCTGGAACTCCTCGCTCTCGGCGACCGCTGGCTCGCCCGAGGTGAGATCGACCTCTTCGCCGTTGGCCCCTAAGGCCGTGAGCACGACAACAAAGCGGGCTCCTTCGGCAAGGTCATCCTCGGTGATCGAGACCTTGACCGTGGCGCGCTTACGCGTGCCAGGCGCCGTCATGCTCACCAGTGGTTCGTCGTCTTCTCTGCGCTGATCAGCGGGACGCGCGACCTCGAGGCGCCACTTTGCAACGTCTGCGACGTTGGTCGGGTCGGTCTTCCACGTGACGACGACTGGAGCGGAGCCGTCCTCGGGCACCGTGAGAATCAATTGACCGTCGGCGCCCAGATCCAACTTCGATGCCTTGATCAGTGTTCCGTCGGGGTTGGTGAAGGGGTCGACCTCGAGCTTTTCGAGGGCGTTCTCCGGACGGTCGGCCGCCGGCCAGTGCTCGAAGGACAGGTCGCGGTGAGTGGTGGCGATGTCATGCGCCCACAGTCTTGCGTTCGACAGGCGGGAGCCGCGTTGGTCGAGGAAGTCCCGCAAGGGCACTCGCCATGCCCCGATCTTCATGTTCGCTGCCGAGAGCCGATCGTCGATCGTCGCCGCTGGCCGACTCGGCCGGCTGATCGCATGTGCCGCCGCCACATTGAGCCCTAGACGTGACAGGGGCTCGGGGCCGAGATCCGGTACGAGCCCAATTCTCCAGAGATTCTCGCCGAATGCCTGTTCCGTGGGATCTTCCACGATCGCTGCCATGAACTCTGCCCAGGCTTCGCGGTCAGCTCGTGCCACGCTGCGACGCAGACGTCGGACTGCCTCGAGCAGCCCCTGATTGGTGAGATCGCTGACGAGACTGAGGTCAGCCTGGGAGAACAGGTCGAGCATCGGGATCCGCTTGAACGAGTTGTCGAGGGAGCTGGCCGCGTGCCCTTCACCGGCGGGCACAAGCAAGAGACACGCCTGCTGCTTCCGGTTGCGCAGTTCGATGGCCTTCTGTGGGGGGATCTCGGTGTCGCCCGCAGGGTCTGCCCGAAGGATATTGACCGCGACGCCCGGCAGGCGTTGTCGCAAGGCGTCTACGAGGGTGGGACCCAGAGTCGGGGCTACGTCGTCAATGCGGACGCAGTGCCCGGGTTCGGCGCCCTCCATGACTTTCGCCAAGTGGTCGACAAGGACGTCGTGGAGGAGGTTCTTCGTAGTCACAGTCATCGCACGGCCGCCCGGGGACGAGTCACGAATTGAGCGTTGAAGTCGTCGGAGAGACCGCGGAAGCAACCGAGAAGTTTGAGCCGCTGTGTGAACGCGGAGAGATTCTCGGCGGCTCCAGCTCGAGCGCTGGCGGAATCGAAGTCAGTCGGTGGGTGGTCGATGAGGATGCCAAAGCGGTGATGCAGACGTTTGAGTAGTTCCTGGATTGGGAGCTCGCTGAGCGTTCTGTCGCCGCCAGGCTCCACGAAACAGATGCACAGCAAGGTTGTCAGAGCCTCGTCGGATGGCGCGTAGCGCCAAGAGGGTCGGTAGCGCAGGGTCCCCGAAAGAAGACCGTAGGACTTGGTGATTCCCCCCGTGCTCCAGAACCACTTGACCTGATTCTCAAGGCCGCGTTTGCGCAGGCCCTCGACGAGCACCTGGATGAACTTCTCCGTGCCAGTGAGGCCCTCGCTGAGACGGACTTCGCGGACGAAAAGCTGCTCGTCGCTTCCGTCTTCTAGCTCGTCCTCGATCTGCTTGAGCTTGATGCGCAGGATCGTGGCGATCTCAGGGTTGTCCTTGAGGTCCACGATGGCTTGGAGGTTCTCCTCGGCCGTTCCGTCGAAAGCGGGTGCAGTCTCCATCGAACCTGCGGCGTCACCGAGCGAGCGGATCAGCAAGCGGTCGCGAAAGAGATTCCGCATGATCTCGAGATCACGCAACACGCACTGCGCGGTCAGCTCGTCGGACCCGCCGCCCTTACGCCGAACGAAGTCGACGTACATCTCGCAGGGATTGCCATCAGCAGGGGGTGGTTCGTTGTCCAATAGAGCTCGCACCGTGCGGGCGCTGATGAGGGGCAACTGCAGAAGGCGGAGTGAGATGAGGGCGCTCAGGTGGGCGTAGGCCTCACCCACGGTCATTTTCGGACCGTAAAGTTCCAGCAGCGCGACTACATCGCGACCGAGCGGGTCTACTGCCATCGGCACCGGGGGATCAGCCTTGGCACGCTCCCTTCCGTTGTTCTGACTGGCCGTGAAGCCTTCCAGAAAACGCAGGGCAAGCAGAGTGTCGATATCGACCGTCTCGGCCTCGTCGTAGCGAGGATCGGCCCATGGCGCTACTCCTACGTCAACGCCAGAGCCGAACGTCGCGCTGAAGAGCTCGTCGATCTCCTTGGTCGGATTGCTCGAGCCGCGGCTTTCAACCACACGCGAGACGGACCGGTAAAGAAGGTCGTCGGCTTTACGGTTGCGTGAACTGTTCTTGGGTAGGCCGCTGCGGTAGCTCGCAATTGTTAGCGGACGCAGGTAACCCATCACCACCCTGTCGCGCTTGAGGCCCGCTCGTTCTTCCACGAGAATCGACGATCGGACCCAGCCGTCGAGCACGTCACGCCCGCGGTCTCCCTCAAAGCCGATGAGTCCGGAATGTCCGAGCAACGTGTCGAGGTAGTTCGTGTACGCCCTCGTGTCCGTCTTCGAACCAGCCGTTCGGCCCCGCTTCACCGCCATTTCGAGGATGCGGGTGAGCATGCGGTCGACATCGAGGTCGTTAAGCTCAACCGGGAGCACGACCTCGGTCTGCAGAGAGTTCAGGTCCTTCATTGACTTTGGGATCGAGAAGTTCATGCGTCCTCCAAGACGATCTGCGTGCCATCGATGCGTGCGACGGCGACTGAGCCGGACGAGTCGACGATCCGGGCCTCCATCGAGGGGCGGCGCGCTAGCTGACTCACGAAAGCTTCGATCTCCTCAAGGATTGCGTCGGTCGCGAGGTCGTTCACGAGCTCGCCGTCCGCCGCGCGCAGGATGATCTCAGCGGTGTCGAGGCTCAGAGTGATGCTTGGGTTTGACACATGGGTGAGGGTGAGCTGATCGGCAATCGTTTCGACGTACGGCGATCGGGCGTCGTCGATCGAGACCGTGAACTCGGCAGCGGGCACCGTGTGCAGGATCGCCCACGCCGCGTGAGGCATGCCGCTGCTCATGGCCAACCCGTCGTCGGTGTAGCCAAACGCTCCCACCAGGCGGCTCATGCCGAGAAGCAAACGCGCCCGGGTGTGCTCTGGATCGTCGTTCCTCAGCATGGATGTGAACTCGTCGAGATACCGATAGCTCATGACGCTGGTGCGATCGGTTTGCTCAGCCTCATCGCTGACCAACTCGAAGTAGAGGCCGCGAGCGACAGAGTCGACGCCGTTGTAGACCGGGTCTTGCGAGGCGGCGCCCTGAGTGCGGAAGAGGCGGTCGACTGCGGGGGCGGCCACCTGAGCCGGGTCCAGCTCTGACCACTCGGCCACGAGGTAGTCGCTCGATTCGGTGGAAAAAGCCAGCTCCGAGATCAACGCCCTTTCGAGCTGCATGGCGCTGAGGTTGGACGAGCGCCACTGGTGAATGTCGTCGCACGACCGATCGCCAGTGATCAGCCATGCGATTGCGGAGCGGACGTCTCGGAACGTGGCTCGCCGGCGACGCCTGAGGTGGCTGATGCGGACGAGCTCATCGAAGACCGGGGCACCCTGATCGCTCAGAGTGTCTCGGTTGGCCAGGATGGGGCAGTCGTACTGGGCCACGCAGCCGCTGCAGTCGTCCCAGCGAGCGTGATTGACCATGCTCGCGAGTGCGTTGAGGGCGGGCCCATCGTGGCCGTCTTCACTGGCGAGTGAGCGACGCTTGAGGTCGACAACCGCCAGCCGCGACCCCGGCGTCTCCTTGCCGTTGACTTGGTCCTTGACATCGAAACCCCAGGCCTCGTACTCGCCGCCATGGTCATCGAAGAACTGCAGGAGCCGGCCGTCGTTGACGGCGATCAGAGCTGTGCCCTGACCACTTTCAATCACCGCGTCGAGTGCTGCGCTCACCAATTGGTCGGAGCTGAGGTCGCCGTGCGACTCGCTGGCGTCGTAGACGGCCGTGAAGAGCCGGTCGCCGAGCCGCATTCTCCAGCCCGCTTCGTCCTCGTCCTCAATGGTGGCGCCAGCAGTGCGTAGCTGCTCGCCAAGCTTGACGAGGACCGCGGTCTTTCCGTCGCCGGGGTTGCCGCTCAGGAGGACGACGTCAAGCTCGCCGGCCAGCACCCGGGGAAGGAGCTGAGTGTCGAGCGCTGTAGGCACGTAGGTGTCCATAGCGAACTGATCGTCCAGCCCGCGGTTACCGCCGTTGCCGGCGACGCTCCCCCGATAGAGACGCCGGATCGATGTCACGGCCTCGTTGTGGACTTCCGTGAGTTCGATTGAAGGACCCGAAGTGACGGGTGGAGCGAGCGGAGGCACAGGACGAGCGGCACGCACCAAGTTTAAGAATTCCGCAGCGGTCGCGGGTCGGTCAGTTGGGTTGAGCTCAACACCTTTGAGCAGGGCCTGGAGGAAGGCCTCGCCTTCGTCTCCCCACACCTGGCAGTCGTCTGGAGTGAGTGGGACGATCTGGACCCGGCCGTCTGTGACTCGGGTGATGGGTCGCCCGAGCATGGCGAAGGCGAGACTCGCGGCGAAGCCGAAGAGGTCGCTTGAGGGTTTGGCCGGCTTCCCATCAAGCACCTCGGGTGCGGCGAACTTGGGGGTCCAGCCCTGCGGTCGTTCTCCATGTGGTGTCGCGAGTCCGAAGTCAATGAGCTTGGCAATACCGCTGCCGTCGTTGGCGGCCACAATGTTGGCCGGCGTGACATCGCCATGCAGAAGGTCCTTGCCGTGGATGTAGGTAAGGGCCGTGAGGACGTGCTCGGCGATCTGACGAAGCTCCTTCAGCGAGCGGTCGATCCCCACCACGTCGAGACTCTGGCCCTCCACGTACTCCTGGACCAGGTAAGGCGGGGTCTTGTCAATCTGGATGTCGTAGACGCGACCACAGCAATCATGGTTGAGCTGGTTGGCCGCCTGATACTCCTCGCGGAGCGTCTCAGGCATCGCCACCTTGAACTGCTTGAGCACCTTGTGGTGCCCGGGCCACGTGTCGAAGACCTTCCACGTGACGGCAAAGCCGCCCTCGCCCAACTTTTCTTCAATGCGATAGCGGCCACCCACCACGCCACCCGGGGTGAACTCGTTGGTTGCCGTGCTGTGGGCCTCCGTCAGAGACTTGGGTTTCGGTGTGAGACAGAGCGCCAACTCCTCGGCACTGGGCCGTGATCCGGCATCCCCCAGCGCAGCTGCCATCGGTGCCGCCCAAGGGCAGGAATCAAGCAACTTCGCTTGCATCTGCTCGATCGTTAGCTCGGGAGCAGGCTCCCCCAGCAGCCACTCGATGAGACACATCGAAAGGCTGAACACGTCCGACCTGGGTGTCGCCGTAGCCAGGCTCACCGCGCACTCCGGAGCCCGGTAGTCATTGCTGCTGTCTTCGTCGGGTTCCCACGCAACGATCGTCTGCGCGTTGTCGATGCGAGCCAGGTGGAAGTCGCTGAACATGACCCTCAGCGCGCGCCCCAGCCAGATCCGACCGGGATCCAGGGCGCGGTGGACGAGTCCCTCGGCGTGGACTTCGGCGAGCGCGGTGTAGGCGTCAACTACCAGGTTGCGTGCGATGTCGTCGGGCAGGCGACCGCCAGGGCGCTCCGGGTCAAGGTCCTTCAGACTCTTGGCCAGGCTCCGGGCGTTGGGAGGCCTGACGACCGGAACCACGAAGAGGCCGTAGGCCTCGTCGCGGAAGAACGGAAGTGCTTGCCAAGCTCGGCCGGATTCGGCGAGCTTGTTGAGCGCCTTGGTTTCGCGTCGCAGAAACTCGGCTGGGTCACCGAGCTCCTCCAGCGCGGCTACTGGATAGCACTTGAGCACGACGGGACGGTCGGAAGAATCGACAGCCTCGTAGGCCTGCTCCTTCCCAGGAACGGCCATCCGGCTGTCCACTCGGTAGTCACCGAGCATCTGGATCTTGCCGCCCGCTGGAAGGTCATCGAGGTAGGCGATGACGGCTTTGCGAGCGTGACCGAGCGGCGTTTCGGCCTTGTCCATCTTCAGCATTTCCGCCTCAGCCGCCGACAGCTGCCAGACGTGCTCGCTGACGTCGTGGTTGAGGCCACTCAGGATCTGGAGGTTGTCGTGGCTGAGCACGATCCCGGGCACGACCCGCTTGCCGGGGACCTGCTTGTAGCCCTTCGCGTGGTCTTTCAGCTTGGTCGCCAGCTTGCGCGAGAGTTGACCCACGCGACCGATCGGGTTCTGCCTCGCCCGGCCGTTGACATACCAATAGCTGTCGTCCACCACGAGCCGAGGTCCCCAGGACTTTTCGTCCAACACGAAGATCTTGCCGTGACCTACGACGATGAGGTCAACGTCGTCGCGGTTCTCGCCCGCGAGCTTGCGTCCGGCGAAGATCACCCAGTCGTCAGGCAGGGTGTCGCGCAGATGCTCGGCGGTCTTTTTCTCACCGGGCCCGACCCACTCGTCCTTCACCCTCAGGTCAGCCACTTGCTACGCCTCCGGATAGTCGTCGGGCCAAACCCAGCGGCGCAGGGTGGCTTCGGGCAGGGCCCGAATGCGCTCGAGGTAGGCGTTGTCCTTGGAGTAGCTGAGCACGAGTTGGTCCCGGGCGCGAGTGGCGCCGACGTATGCGGTGCGTCCCTGCCGGTCGACGTCGTTGGTGCCGTCGGGGTCGGGGAGCTGCTCGAGTCCAACGAGGAAGACAACATCGAACTCAAGCCCTTTGGCGGAGTGCACGGTGAGGATCTTCACCTTGGGTTCCGCCAGATCGAGGTCTTCGGCTTGGCTGGGATACACCACGTGGCATGGCACGTCAGCCTCATCGAGCGCACGGGCGACACCACCCATGGCCCACTTGCGGGTCACCAAGACCCCGATGTCTTGCGGCACCCGAGCGCCGCTCTGGAGGAGCAGCACTACGTCACGGGCGACTGAGGCTGCCTGGTCGGCACTGGTGGTCGCCCACACGAGGTCGACCGGCTCGCCCTCGAAGGCGTGATCGCGGCCCTCAACGTCGAGTTGCTTGCCCAGCGCTGAGGTGACATCGAGGATCTGCCGGGTTGACCGATAGGGCCGCGTCAGGGTGAGGGTCTTCAGAGGAATCGAGACCGGCTTGTCCATGCCGAGGTCGTGGTAAAGCGCTTGTTTGGGGTCACCTGCCACAACGATCCCACCTCGCCCCGGTCGCAGGACACGCTCGGCCAAAGCGGTCCAGGCTGGGTAGAAGTCCTGCCATTCGTCGATGAGCACGGCGTCGATTGCCGGGACAAGACCCCTCCGCACGGCCGCGTCAAGGTCCCGCCACGCACGGTCCGGGTCATTGAGCGACATTCGCACGCCCAGCGATGCTGAGAAGTTGCCGACGGTGTTGACGCGGATATTCGGATGCGCCGAGGTGAGTTTCTTGAGGTAGGGAGCCAGCATCCGGTTGTAGCAGAGCACACGGATGTCCCAGTCAGGGTGCTGCTCGGCCAGCCGGTTGGCGCGTGCACACAGCACGAGAGTCTTGCCACTCCCTGGCGGACCCGTGATCGCGAGCATGCCGTCGACGTCCCGAAGGGCAGCTTCGGCCTGTTGGGCGTCGAGACGGATTCGATGTGCTGCGCGGTCTGACGCCCCGGCGTCTCGCATCGGTGCCCGGACGGGTACTTCGATCGTGACCCTGGGGCCGAAGTAGGTTGCCAGAGCCCGGGTGGCCTCTGGCTGGTGAACGCGATCCGGCAGGTCGTCCAACCACGATCCATCGGTTAGGTCCGCGAGGTGCGCAGTGTCCACAAGGTGCCGCACTACCGGTGTGCGCGCCACCTCCGGCACGGAAGAGCGCAGGGTCGCCACCTTGCGGTTCAACGCAACCGTCGCCTCAGAATCTGTGAAATGGCCGGCGGCGTCGATAGCAATGAGTCCACATCGCGGGTGGTTTGCCAGCACCGGAGGCAGCGCGTCGGAGTCGGTAATCCAGACGTCGGCCCCGGAGTCCACTAACGCCCGCTCAACGGTCGCGAACATCTCTCGCTGCCCGAGACCCATGCCTAGATTCACCCCGTCTTCGCACGTTGCTTTCACCGAGCACCTTAGACCGAGGCGCGGCGCACTGTGATGCTCCGAAGCATTTCACCCTCAAAGACTCGAAGGGGCCGGTTTGTCGGAAGGCCCACTGCACGATGATGCGGAAGTTAAGGTCAACACCGGCCACCTACGGCTCGCAACGTAGGGCCGTCGAACTGAGCGCGGGGGATATGAAATGCAGCCTAAGGCGGACAACAACGCTGCCTGGAGCGGCCCGAAGCCGCAGGTCGACGACCTCTTCGCCGGCGCTTATCTAAGGGCCGGACCCGTCACGACCGATGGCGACTTTGTCGGCCTTACCTCGGAGGCTCTGTAGACGCGCTTGACCTGCGGAAGTGCAGGTGAAGGCCCTCTTGCTGTTCTGAACTCCACGACTCCGCAGCGACTGAAAAGGACCCTGCTGGGAGCTGCAAAGGCCGAGACGACGTCGTCCTTAGGGGTAACAAGGAGACCCAGTGCACCTCCGGAGGGTCCACCCGGCGAAGGGCACGGGCGAGTTCCCGAACCTTCGAGCCCCGCAACGGCTCCTTGAACCCTCCACTTAGCCGAGCTCGCAGTACACTGACAGACGCCGGTGATGATGCAATGTGTCGTCCCGCTTGAGAGAACAAAGGGGGAATGTGGACACCTGGCCAGCAGTAGGCGCAGATATCTGGTCAGAACTAGTTCGCTTCCCGGGGCGCGTCGCCCTGCTGGTCGACGACCGTGCATTACACGTGGCCCGCCGCTTTGCTGAGCTCCGGGGCACGACCCCGCTGCACGTGGGACGTACGTTGAGCGCCTTCCCGAGCGTGCCGACCGAGTCGCAAATCAGAACCTCGCTGTTCGAGGCGCCTGTCCTCGTCGGCACGTCCATCCTCTTCGATCCAGTCCTCGGCCTCGACGCCGCCCGTCTGTTCCGGGCACTTGCCACACAGCATCCAGGTCGCGTGATTGAGTGGCCCATATCGACTGGTTCGTCGCCCTTCCGCTGGCCGGGTGAAGATGGTTTTCGTGCTGTCCCCCCGGCGCTGGAGGGCTCGCTTCTCCTCACGGCACGGTCGACCGTCTTTGATGATGAAGTCCCGTTCACCCTTGAAAGGCTCCACCGATGAAGTACGGCGAACTCGTCGAGTTCACTCCAGTCCAGAGCGTCAAGCAACTGCGCGACGCTGTTTCTGCCGACCAGGCGTTGGAGGACGTCCAGACGTACGTCATCTCAGAGACGATGCGCGACCAGCTAGCGAACCTGGTGCTGCCCAACCTGCGCTTCGACAACCCGGACCACGACCACAAGGGCCTGCTGCTCATCGCGACCTACGGAACGGGTAAGACCCACCTGATGAGCGCGGTCGCCAGCGTCGCCGAGCGCGCCGAACTGCTCCCCTGCCTGACCGACGCCGGCACCCAGGAGGCTGCGGGACCAGTCGCCGGCCGCTTCAAGGTGCTGCGCGTCGAGATCGGCGCGGTCACCACGAATCTCCGCACGATCCTCACCAACGAACTGACCCGCGGGCTAGCCGACCTCGGCATCGAATACACCTTCCCCTCAGCCGACGGCATTACCAACAACAAGGCCGCGCTCGAGGACATGATGGCCGCCTTCGAGGCGGCCTACCCTGACCAGGGCCTGCTGCTCGCCATCGACGAGATGCTCGACTACCTTCGTGGGCGCAAGGACGCCGAGATCATCCTCGACCTCGGCTTCCTTCGAGAGCTCGGCGAATTCACCCGCAACTCCCGCTTTCGGATTCTCGCGGGTGTTCAGGAGAGCCTCTTCGACAACCCCCGCTTCGATGCAGCCAAGAGCGAACTGCAGCGCGTCAGCGAGCGCTACCAGACCTTCCGGATCCACCGCGACGACATCGCGTACGTCGTCCAGAAGCGTCTCCTCGCGAAGACTGCCGAGCAGAAGGCCCGGATCCGCGAGCACCTGACGAAGTTTTCCGCAGCGTTCGAGTCGCTCGGCAAGGACCTGGAGACCTTCGTCGACCTCTTCCCGGTGCACCCGGCCTACCTGAAGGTTTTCGAGGACTTGACCCTCGTCGAGAAGCGCCGCATCCTGAGCAGCCTCACGCAGCAGCTTCGCCAGCGCCTCGACGTGGAGGTGCCCACCGACGAGCCCGGGCTGGTCTGCTTCGACGCCTACCGGGCTGAACTCGACGAGGACCCTACCAACCGGTCGAATCCCGAGGTCCGCTCGGTGCTGGAGCCGAGCCGCGTCGTGCGTGACCTGGTCATGCGCAACCTCGAGGCCGGGGCCGACCGCGAACCCGCGCTGCGGATTCTCGACGCCCTCACGATTCACCGTCTCACCACCTACGATCTGGACGCTCCGATTGGCCTGACCTATGCCGACCTGCGTGACGATCTCTGCCTCGTCCCACCGGGGGTGCCTGAGTTGGAGGCCGATTTCCTGGAGATGTCGGTCGAGACGCTGGTCGGTGAGATACGCAAGGCCGCCACCGGCCAGTTCATCTCGGTCAACGAAAGCAACGGGCAGGTCTATCTGGACCTGAATAAGAATGTTGCGTACGACGAGCAGATCGACCAGCGCGTCGAGAGCATCGACGACGAGGCCCTCGACCGCGCCTACTTCGACCTTCTCGCCCAGGTGCTGGAGGTCACCGACGCCCCCTACGTGTCCGGCTACAAGATCTGGTCCTACCAGCTGCCGTGGGCCGCCAAAAAGGTTGAGCGTACCGGCTACCTGTTCTTCGGCGCCCCTAACCAGCGTTCGACGGCCCAGCCGGCCCGCGACTTCTACCTTTACTTCCTTCACCCGTTCGACCCCGTGGCCTTCAACGACGAGGAGAAGAGCGACGAGATCTTCTTCCAGCTTGAGGACCCCGCCGAAGCTTTCACCACCGCCCTGGGCCGGTACGCCGCGGCCAACGCTAAGGCCGCTGAGACCTCTGGGGAGACCAGACAGGGCTTCCTCGCCCGCGCCCAAAAGTTCGGGCAGGAGGCCGTCAAGTGGCTTCGTGACAACCTCAGCAGCCACGTGAAGGTCACCTACCAGGGCGAGCGCAAGCCTCTCGCCGAGTGGTTAGCGGGCGTCCCCGGCGGTCGCCGGACTCTCAAGGAGCAGCTCGAGGCGATCGCAGCTGCGGCCCTGAGCCCGCATTTCGACGCCCGTTACCCCGGATACCCCGTCTTCGCCGAGCAGCTCACCGCGGCCAACCTGGCCAACGCGGTCCAGAACGCGCTTGGCACGGTTGCGAGCAAACCGACCAACCTCGGCAAGTCGGTCCTCACCTCGCTGGGCTTGCGCGACTACTCCGAGACGCTGACCCTCGACGGGCAGTACGCCAAGGCGCTGCTGGATGTCCTCAACACAGCCGCGCCGCAAGCCGTGAACCGGGAAAAGCTCCTTGCGGAGCGCGACCCCGGCGTGGAGACCTGGGCTCCGTGGCACCTGGAACCCGCCTGGCTCACGGTCGTCGGGGCCGTCCTCACCGCGTTGGGCCGTGCGGACCTGACCTTCCGCAACGGCACCAAGATCACCGCCCTCAACCTCGACGAGCTCGCCCGGATGCCGTTGACCGACTTGGAGGGTCTGGCCTTCCTTCAGCCGCCGGCGACTACCGACACGGCCGGGTTCGTCCGGCTCGCCACGCTACTCGGCCTCCCGCCTGCGCTCGGGCAGAGTGAGCTCACCCCGGAGTCGGCGACCCACTTCCTCGAGCGCTCCCAGACGATCCACGACGAGGTCCTCTCCATCCAGTCCTACGTGCAGAGCCACCCCCGACTCTGGGGGGAGGAGGTCATCGACGACCCCGACACGCGGCTGAGGAGGCTCCGGGACGCACTCGACCTACTGAGCGATGTCCGGGCGCGTGACAACGTCGGCAAGCTCAAGCGGTTCTCCTTTAAGGGCGACGTTCTGGACCGCGCCGAGGCCGGCCATTCCGAGGCGAAGCGGCTCACCGAGCTGCGCAAGGTCGCCGACCAGCTCGGCCCGGAGATCGAGTACCTCAAGCAGGCCGGCGACGTCCTCGGCCAACATGATCCCTTCGACGCTGAGGCTGAGGCGGTGAAGGACAAGCTCCGCCGCCTGCTGCGGACGGACCCCTCGAGCAAGAGCCTGGCCACCGAAGTCCGTCATGACGCCCAGCGGCTGCGGACCAAGTACCGCCAGTTCGCGGACGAGCGTCACCAGGCTGTCCGGCTCTCGCCATCGGACGAGCAGACCAAGGAAGCCGCCACCAAGGGTCCGTACTGGCGCGATCTCACCGTGCTGCAGGGGATCGAGATCATCCCCGACGGCCAGTTCGGCAAGCTTCAGGAGAAGATCGTCGGCCTCTACGCCTGCAAGCAGTACGAACCGAAGGTCTACGACTCTGGGTACAGTTGCCCCTACTGCTCCTACCGGCCATCACCGTCGAACGACCCCGCCGCGAAGGTGCAGCTCACCAAGACGATCGAGGAAGCCAAGAACCTCTGGGCGACCTGGACCACGCACCTCACGGATTCCCTCACGGACGCGGAGATCCAGGAGAGGCTCGACCTTCTCAGCGCCGGTGAGCGAACGGCCCTCGCCCCGCTCACCAACGGCACGCTCGCCCCAGGTGAGGTGACTCCGGCTCTGGTCTCGGCCGTGCAACAGGTCCTCGACGATCTACAGGTGGTGCCCCTCAGCGCGGACGACCTCGCGGAGGCTCTCTTCCCCGGCGGGCGTGCGACGACCCCGGCCCAGGCCGCGTCGGCCTTCCAGACCTGGCTGGAGAGGGTCACCAGGGAGAACGGCGGCAACGCCAGCACGATCCGGCTCAAGCTCGAAGGAACCCAGAAGCAGTGAACGACAGCCTATTCGAACTTTCGGCCACGTCGTCGCGCAGCGAGCTCGCCGAGAAGGCCCTGGCTGTCTACCGGGCAGCGCTGGAGGCAGGGGAGGTGCGGATGCCCTCCGGGTCGTCGGTCGATCAGATCCTGGGAATGTCCAGCCCGCCCTGGCACACGGCGACCGAGAACCCCTTCGTGCGAAGCTGGGTTGAAGGTGCACACCGCACCGAGTCTGACCGAGCCGATCCCGGTCCCTACCTGGCCGACGTCACGGGCTCGAAGGCGTCGATGTGGTTCAAAGTCCACTCCTATCCGACGAAAGTGCCGCCGGAGATCATCCAGCGGCTGCTACTTCACTACACCGAGCCTGGTGATGTCGTCCTCGATGGTTTCGCCGGCTCAGGAATGACTGGTGTGGCAGCGACTTTGTGCGCCACGCCCGACCCGAAGCTTGACGCCGAACTTCGCATGCGCGGGCGGGCGCCCACGTGGGGGGCTCGACGGGCGGTGCTCAACGACTTGGCCCCGAACGCTACATTTCTCGGAAGCGGCGTCAACCTGCCAATCGATGCTGCCGACTTCGAGCGGGCCGCGACCGCACTGCTGGATCGGTTTGATCGCGAACTAGGCTGGATGTACCGCACGACGACGCCCACCGGCGAGGCCACCATCGCCTACACCGTGTGGTCCGAGGTGTTCACCTGCCCGCACTGTGGCGCGGCGGTGGTGTTCTACGACGGCGCGTTCATTCCCACCACAGGCGCTCTTCGCGACCACTTTCCCTGCTCCTCTTGCGGTGCCACCGTCATGAAATCGGGCGGCGGCAAGGCGAATCTCGAGCGCCGTCTGGAGACCGTCCGTCTGCTGACCGGTGAGGTCATTGAGCGAATCTCGCTCAAGCCTGTCCGGATCCACTACCGCCACGGGTCCGGCAAAACTCGCGTCATCGGGGACAAGGCACCGGATACCGATGACCTCGCCGTCTTGAGCCGTGTCGCAGCCCTCTCCGCGGTTGGGGCGCCCACGTATGTCTTCCCGTATCGGCACATGACCCACGAGCGAAGCTCACTGGTCAAACAAGGCTTCACGTCGCTCGCCTCCCTTTACCCCGATCGTGCCCTGGCGGCGCTCTCCACCCTTTGGCAGTGGGTCAACGCGGAGCCTGATCTCAACCTTCGCCGAGCCTTGAAGTTCTGGGTTGAGCAGGCGTTCTGGGGTCTCTCCTGGATGAACCGCTACAAGCCGACCGACCACTCGCAGGTCAACCGAAACCAAAGCGGCGTCTTCTACGTAGCTTCTCTGATTTCGGAGTGCTCGCCGCGCTACAACCTCGAAGGTTCCCAGCCCAACAGGGGAAAGCGGTCCACCCTCACCAAGCTCTGGAAGACGGTCCCAACGGAAGTCGACGTCCGGATCACAACTGGGGACGCGACCCGCCTCCCGCTGGACGATGAGTCAGTCGACTACATCTTCGTGGATCCGCCGTTCGGCGCAAACATTCCCTATGCCGATCTCGCGCAGGTGATCGAGGGCTGGCATGGCGTTCACACCGAGATCGAGTTCGAGGCGATCGTCGACCGCAGCCAAAAGGCGCCGAAGAGCGTCGACGACTACGCCGATCTTCTGGCCGCCTGCTTCAAGGAGTTCAGCCGGGTACTGAAGCCAACCCGCTGGATGACGGTCGAATTCTCGAACTCGTCGAACGAGGTCTGGGCCGCTCTGCAGAACGCCCTGGCCAGCGCTGGCTTCGTCGTCGCCGACACCAGGCTCCTCGACAAACAGAGCGCGAGCTACCGGCAGGCGACCGCCGTCAACGCCGTCGATCAGGACCTGATGATCTCCTGCTACAAACCTGGCACGAGAACGTCCTCGGTCGTGCTGGCCTCCGGCGGCGCGGCGAGCTCTGTCTGGGAGTTTGTGGGGGAGCATCTCAAGCACCTCCCAGTCTACGAGCAGGGCGGCGCCGCGATTCGCGAGCGCAAAGCGGACCGGATCTACCACCGAGCCGTTGCCTACTACGTCAGCCTGGGGCTCGAGGTGCCGCTTACCGCGGCGCAGTTCTATGCCGGTCTCGACGAGCACTTCAACGAGCGTGACGCTCTCTACTTCCGCCCCGAGCAGGTCGAGGAGTACGAGCGGAGGCGCCTTCAGCTCTCGGCTCCCGCTGAGGCTCTCTTCGTCACCGACGAGCGCAGCGCGGTCGCTTGGCTGCGGCAGCACCTGAAGGAGAAACCGCAGTCGATGGCGGAAATCCAGCCGTCGTTCCTGCAGGAACTGCAGATCTCGGGGGACCGCCCGGACCAGATGCCGGACCTGCTGGAGATGCTGGAGGAGAACTTCATCCGTGATGACGCTGGCGCTTGGATGGTGCCCGACCCAGCCAAGCTGGAGCACCTCCAGAAACTGCGGGAGCGGTCGCTCCTGCGAGCCTTCGAGAGCTACCTGTCCGGCACCGGAAAGCTGCAACGGTTCAGGGGTGAGGCGCTGCAGGCCGGGCTCAAGGACCGGTGGGCGAAGAAGGACTATGCCACCATCGCGGCGCTAGGGAAGCGCCTTCCGACCGACTACCTGGTGGAGAACACCGCGATCATGCACTACGTCCGTAACGCGACTGCCCGGGTGGCCAGGTGAGCGAAGCCGTCTGGTCCTGGTGGCCGGGCGGGCGCCTGGTGGTTCGAGAGCTCGAGCGCCAGAACGTTTTCGACCATGTCACCGTCGACGCCTACGCGCCGGCCACCGGTGAGCTGCTGGCGCTGGGCGTCGACGAGTTGACTTCCCTTGCGGAGCGGGACTGGACCGCGGCCGAGCTTGAGGAGCGGCTGCTCGCCCTCCGGGTGTTGGCCGAGGCCGGCACCGGCAACCCGATTGCGGCAAGTGCCCATGTTGACCTGCTGCCCCACCAGCTTGCGATCCTGCAGCGGGCACTGAGGCTCAGCCCGGTCCGGCTCGCAGTGTGCTGCGAGGTTGGTCTGGGCAAGACGATGACGGCCGGCGCCATCGCCACCGAAATGCTCGCTCGAGGCCGCGTTCGCCGAATCCTGGTCGTGGCCCCGAAGGGGGTGCAGCTGCAGTGGGTGGCGGAGATGCGTGACAAGTTCGCCCAGGAGTTCACTCGGATCGGTCCGGAAGGCGTGCCGATCGACGCGGCCGCGTCGATCTGGAGCTCGGTCGATCTTGCGGTCACCAGTCTCGATGCCATCAAGCCGCTCCGTCGCCGCGCCGGCTGGAGCCAGCAACAGCTCGACGACTACAACGCTGCCCGGATGCAAGGCGTCATCAACGCAGGCTGGGACCTGGTGATCATCGACGAAGCCCACCATGTCGCCGGCTCGAGTGAGGACGTCGCCCGCTACCAGCTTGCCCGAGGACTGGCCGGTTCCGCGGACAACTACCTGCTGCTGACCGCGACCCCGCACTCGGGCAAGTCGGAGAGCTTCCGCCGCTTCCTCGGGCTCCTCGATCCTTCCTTCCAGTCGGACCGGGAGATCACCAAGGCCACGGTCGGCGCCGTCATCGCCCGCACCGACAAGCGGGGGGCGGTCGACAATTCCGGGCGTGCCCTGTTCCATCCTCGTACTACGCACCTGGAGCTGGTCTCGTGGGACCGACATCCGCTGCACCGCGAACTCTACGAGGATGTTACGGAGTACGTCCGGGAGGGTTACCTCAAGGCACAGACCTCGGGCAACACAGCCCGGGGCTTCTTGATGCTGCTGCTTCAGCGTCTGGTCGCCAGCTCGTCGGCGGCGATTCTGTCGGCCCTGGAGCGTCGTCTCGCCTCTTTGGTGGGTACGGCCGATGAGTCCCAGCTCGGTTGGGACGAGCTTGAAGAGGCCGAGGCCGACGCGCTCCTGCTGCCGGAGGTCCAGGACGCCACGGCGCTACGTGCCTTGATTGACCTGGCCCGTCGTACCGTCTCGGAGGAAACCGACCCGAAGACCCTTCACTTCCTGCGGCTGCTCGCCACGTTGCAGCGTGCGGAGCGTGATCCGGCGGTGAAGGTGCTTGTCTTCACCCAGTTCCGCGCAACCCAGCGAGCCTTGGTGAAGGTCCTGGAAAGTCAGGGCATTTCAATCGCGAGCGTGGACGGGTCGATGGGACTCGCCGAGCGCGCTGCTGCTCAGGCTGCGTTCCGCGACGACGCTCAGGTGCTGGTCTCGACCGATGCGGGTGGCGAGGGAGTCAACCTCCAGTTCGCCCACGTAGTCGTTAACTGGGATCTGCCGTGGACGCCGACTCTGTTGGAGCAGCGAATCGGGCGGGTCGACCGGATCGGCCAGTCCACGCCGGTGCACGCGTACAACTTCGTTCTCGACGACAGCGTCGACCAGCGAGTGCTCGAGGTGCTCGAGGAAAAGCTCGCGGTGATTCTCGCCGAGCTTGGGGTGGACAAGCGCAACGACGTCCTCGCCTCCGTCGATGACCTCACCGACTCGCTCTACGTTACTGCGATCGTCGAACCCGAACGACTCCGGTCGGCCGGGGAGGACTTCGTGTCGGCAGCGCAGGCACATCTCGTCGAGGCCGCTGAAGCCCAGGAGATCCTGACCTCGATCGCGGTGGCGCCACCACCGGCACCGGCCTCTCCGATACCGGAGCTCGTGCGTCGGCTCGAGGCGCTGACCGGTACTCACAGTAGCGAAGCCTTGCGTTCCGGGGCGGTTGTCGTTCCGGGAGAGCCGGTCCCCAAGCTCAACGTCGCCTCCCCTCCGGGCTGGCTGGCGCTCGGGCGGGCGACGTCCGGGACCAGTGGGGCATCCACCGTGTTCGCGGTCTTCGTCCATGACTCAGGGCGGCCTGATCCGCGGCGTGGGCGGGAACTTCTGTCGACCCTGACCTCCGGGTCAATCGGCGACCCGCTGTCGACGGCTGTCCTCCCACAGGAGCGTCACGCGTTCCTGCAGCAGGTCCTCTTCGATTACGGGTACACCGCCCTGCAGGATCTCGGCGGTGGCGCGCTGCCGCCGAGACCACATCTTCGCCTCGCTCTCGGGATCCGGTGCGTATGATTTTTCGAACCTGGGACAGCCTGGTCGGCCCTGTGACAGTGCCAGCCGGTGGCGTACACCTGCTGCTGGACCCTGACGGGCTCGACGAGCAACCGGACGCAGTAGTCGTCACCGACCGCTGGCAGCTCCGACGGCTGCTCGAGCTCGAAGTACCGGAGCGGGTAGCTGAGGCGGCGAGTCTGCTCCTGCACCTCCAGATCGCCGACCTCCGGACATTTTCGGATCTGCCCTTTGACGCCCGTTCGCTCCCGAGGCACACCATCGATCTTCGCGCATCTGCTGCCGTTCGCCAGGAGGCGACGAAGCTGCCTCGCCCCGTTCTCAAAGCACTCCTTGACCGTGGCTCCCTTCGCGAGCGGACCGCGCGGGCCGCGCACCTGCTCACGGATCTGGCATGGCCGGTCGAGGGGGGCTACGAGGTGACGGCTGCCATCCGCCTTGCCGGACTTGGACCGGCCCTACGCCGTACCGTGGCTGACACCTTGCCGGCTGGCTGGCTCCATCAGACGCTGCTGGCGCCGGATCCGGTGGCCGTCGTCGGCCAGGAAGCACGGACCTGGTGGGAGCACGGCTCCCACGATCAGCTCGACCACGCTCTTCGCACAGCCACACCGGAACTCGAGAAGCTCGTACGGTCCGGTGTCCTAGCTCCCCCTCAGACTCCCGTGGCACGCTCGATCCCTGCATCTCTGCGCCAAGCAGTCGCGCGACGCCAAGACGAGGCGTCGCTGGCCACGCTGGTGGAGACCCTCAACACCACGGCTTCTTCCCTGGACGGCTGGATCGGCGTGGCCAACGATTGGGCGACGATCCGACGGTTGCTGAGCCAGCTTCCCGAGGCGGACGTCGCCGAGTGGACCGACCGCGCTTGGTCCCGCTGGAAGCAGGTTGATGACAGCTGGAACCCCTGGTTGCAGAAGGAGTACGGCGTCCAGCTCGGCCGCAGCCCAGCCCACCCGGTCTCCGTCCACCAGGTCGCTCCGTTCCTGGCGCGCCGGGGCGGCACGCCGGCTCAGAGGATCGTCCTGCTCGTCCTCGACGGCCTTGGAATACCCCAGTGGCAACTCCTGCAGCAGGAACTCCACTTTTCCGTGCTTGAGGACCGACGGCTGCTGGCCGGCCTTCCGACACTGACATCCATCAGTCGCCAAGCGATTTTCGCAGGCAAGACTCCCAAGGACTTCGCAGCGACGGCCAAGACGACCACCCACGAAGGCAAGCACTGGACTGAGTTCTGGCAAGCGCAGGGTCTGCGTCCAGATCAGATCCACTATGCCAAGACCCTCGGAGGAGCCTCTGCCGAGTGGGAACCTCCGGCTAGCGGTTCCCGCGTCGCGGGCTATGCCGTGGGCGCCCCAGACAAGCTCCTGCACGGCGCCGAAGTACTCGGTGATCGCCAGCTCAGCGCGGGGATCGTCCAGTGGGCCCAAGCCGGCTACGTCACGGCAGCTCAGACTTGGTGCCAGACCGAAGGTGCTGAACTCTGGATCACGTCTGACCATGGCAATCTGCCCACCACCGCCACGACGTTCCTGGCGAAGAACCTCACCACTCAGCGCGTAGGGCACCGCGTCGCCTTCCACTCCCGCGAGACCTTCCGGGACCAGAGCTCCCAACCCGGCCTGGCCTGGACGCCGCCAGGTCTCGGAGCGGCTGTGGAGACTCTGGGGCATCCCTACTTCGCCCCCGACCGCACGGCGTTCACGGCCGCCTCCCACACCGTGGCCCACGGAGGGCTGAGCATCGATGAAGTCATCGTGCCGCTGGTTAGGATTGTGTGATGACCGGAGCCCTTCTCGATCGCGAGTTGAAGGTGACTTGGCTGACCAAGGCGCTGAACCTAGCGGTCGACCAGGTGCCGGTCGCTAACGCGCGACGCACCCTCCGCGAGGACCTGGTTGGGGAGGGTCTCGGTCAGGAAGCGGCTATCAAGACGGTGACCGCCTTGAGCCGCGTCTGGCTACTGCCGATGCAGCGGCGAGACGACTGGACCACGTGGGTGCTCACCGCGGAACGTGATCTCCTTGATTTACGGCCGTTCCACATCGGCGCACTGCTCGCAACTGAACCATTCTTCCGAAGCCTCCTGGAGGCTGTTGGCCGCGAATCTCGAGCTGCCGAGAATGTCAACACCGTTGCGGTGCGGAAGCGGCTTCGCGATCGGTACGGCCCGCGACGAGGAGTCGATGTCGCGACTCAGAGAGGCGTCAAGACCCTGCGCGATCTAGGTCTCCTCGTCGGCGCGCCAGCTGACTCTATTAGCTTGGTCGGCAGGTTGGATGTCCGTGACCGGGAGTTGGCCGCATGGCTCGTCCGCTGTCTGCTCGAAGGCCGTGGGGCTGAGTCAATCCCCCAAACCGACCTACCTCATGCTCCTGAGTTCTTCGGCCTCTCCCTTCCCCGCACGCTGCCCCGCAGCGCGGCGGGGATAACTCAGCACGCCGAAGGGCCGGGCCGAACGGTTCTCGCACTGTCACCGTCTTCGGCAAGCGCTCGCGAGGCGGAGGTCGTCGCTAAGGCTGGCGTCAGCTGACGTCCCTCTGGAGACAGAGGCTGAGCTTCAGCGCATCTGCGAACGGCACCCCCGGATACGTTCGGAAGGTCCACCGTTGCCACCGAGACGGATGCCGTGGACCGTTCCCAACCTGATAGATCGGTAGCCCGCGTTCCCCTATCGCCCGCCGCAGCCAGGCGACCTGCTCCCGGTGGTGCAGCCGGGCCGGCCCCGTCGGCTCTGTGGTGCCATAGCCGAGAAGAATGTGGGTGGCCCGATCGAGCATCGCTTCGATGGAGTCACGCGCGCCGAACCACCCCTCAGGATCGCTACCGATCTCAGTTATCCCGCCGGTGCTGTGCGTCGCGCCTCGAAACAGGTTGACTACCTCCGAATGCTGGCAGCCAAGAAGCTCGGCAGCCTGACGAACGCGGCCAAGGGTCCGTGCTCCAGAGGTCGTCGGTGGGTTGGCAAGTACGCAGCCCAACACTCGGGCTGAGATGTCTGGACTGGACCCTCGGATCTCTACAGTCGGTCGATCCACGTGTCCTCGTCACGGTCGTCCCACGCCGACCCGTCGGAGGCACTCCTCCTTGGCCTTTGACCTAGAACCGAGAGCACCCGGAGTCCCTCGTCGTGCGTAAGCGCTCGCAGGGATTCAACTGGGCGGCCTGCCGCGGACTGGATCGCTTGTTGACGCTCGGCCATCGAGGTGAGGCCGCGAGAATCCAGCGCCTTGCGCAGCAGTTCGATCTGCCAGTCGGGGATCGACACGGGCGCAAGAACTGGTTCGGGCAGCGGTGCCGGCCCATCACCGAACAGCGAAAGATCGTCGGTCACAGGCCAACTGTAGGTAGTCGGTTGCGGCGGGCCCACGCCGCGTCCGCTCCCTTTGCGGGCGCGGCTCGATCACCTCGCCCCGAAGGGAGGGGCATAACCATCACCAGACAATCCTGTCCCCACGCCGACGAGGACATTCTCGGAAGGCAGGTCGACGACGCGGAAGGCACTGTGGAGTACACCTGCAATCGCACTCGGCATCTGGTCGGGGGCTTGTTCTCGTAGCTTGCGGTTCCCGAATCGCCGGATTCGCCGGAGCTCTCCGGGTTGGCGGCACGCTCGGACGCCTCAGCAGGCATGGAGACATCTTTTCCGTGGGGGCAAGCCCATAGGACGATGGAGCTACAACCCGGGCATTCTTGGTGGGCGCTCCCGCGTGCCCGCAGGTAGGTGCCGAGGTCTGTTGGGACTCCTTTGGTCGCTCGATGACGGTCGCGGGGTCGGTGAAGTAGACCGGTCTCAATCATCGTCGAGCAGGTTGAACAGGCGCACCTGCCCGAGTGCGCGCTGGAGGTCCTCACTCAATTCGTCGTCGCTGAGCGACAGCACGTCATTACCTTGGAGCGGGGGCACCCTGGGCGGTGCGTACGGACCGATGTCTCGCGCCAGCTCGGCGCTCGAGCGGGCGAGCTCCACCACGCTCAGCGGGAAGGGGGCGAGCACGCCGGCGGTCAGCTCACCGCCCAGGACCCGGACGTCAAGAGCATCGATTTCCTGGTCGTGATCCCAGCTCTCTGCAACGACGACAGGTCGGCCGAGCAGGACCATGATCAATGTGTCGAGGTCGTCCACGTCGTCGATGTCAACAACCTCGAGCAGTTCCTCGAGATCGTCACAGACTGTGGTGAATCGTGAGTCGGTCATCGCCGTCCTCTGTCGTATACGTGCGGGTGACCGGCCTGTAGTTCGGCGAGCAGCTCCGGCTGAGCGGCAAGTGCCGCCTTCAGGCGGGCCTTGGCGCGGGACACGCGCTGGTCCACGGCTGCTCGGCTGATCCCGAGGTCGTCCCCGAGGACGGCAGGTTCGACGTCGTCGACGAGCCGCCGCTGTAGCAGGTCGGCGTCCGCGGGCGGAAGGAGACCGAACACCTGGTTGATCACGGCATCGCCCACGGCCGGCATCGAGGGCTGACGACTGCGCGCCACCTCCACGAAGTCCGCCACCGCGTCGTACGCGTCACCGTCGGTGTCCTGGACGACGGCCGCGGCTGGTCGCCGCTGCTCGGCCCGCCATCGGTCGGTGATGAGGCGCCCGGTCGCAGTCTCGAGCCACGCCTCGACGTCGGCGGGGTCTGGATCGCCGGGCCACGCCCGCACGTACCTCACCAGGACCTCTTGCAGCACGTCCTCGCGGTCCTCTGACGAGAGTCCGAAGCTGCGGCCCCGCACCTCGACGATGCGCTGCGCCACACGCCGTACGTCCTCGATTGTCTGGTTCACAGGTCCAGTGTCCCCCTGGGGTCCGACACAACTGGTTCGTCAGATTCCGACCGGCCGTGGCGTCGGAGGGGGCATGAGCACTCACGCGATTTCCCAGACCCTGCCATCGTTCGAGGCGGCCAACGCCGACTTCGTCACGCCCTACCTCGCGGTGGGCGGCGACCTGTCCCACGACGATGACAAGGCCCTCCGACGGTCCGTCGAGCTCGTCGTCGACGGCGGCATCACCCACGTCCTCGACGTCCGCTGGAGGCCGACGACTCCGACTGGTGGGCCGAGACCGAGGTCGACTACCTGTGGGCAGGCATCGACGACGCCGGCCAGCGCGTCCCTGCGGCGTGGTTCGAGCAGATCGTCACCTGGGCCACCGACGCCATCGACGACGGAGGCGTGGTCCTCACCCACTGCCACATGGGCATCAACCGCGGCCCGAGTGCCGGCTTCGCCGTACTGCTGGGGATGGGGTGGGATCCGGTCGACGCGCTGACCGCCATCCGGGCAGCCCGCCCTATCGCCCACGTCTGGTACGCCGAGGACGCATTGAGGTGGCACTTCGACCGCGAAGGAGCGAGCCCGGCGAAGCGACGTACGACGCTCGCGCGGGTCGCCCGGTGGCGCGAGGAGAACCCGCTGGACGTCGTGCGCATCATTCGTGGGATCCGAGCGAGCGAGGGCGATTGATTCGGACCCCGGGCGCACAGTACGCACACCCGACGCCGAACGAAGGAGGACGAGATGGCCGAGCGGATCGCACTGTCACTCAAGCCCGACTTCGCGTCGGGCCGGTGGACCTGGAGCCTCATGGGGGAGAGCTTCGGGTCCACCGGGTCAGTCCGAGCACACGACCACGAGGACGCCGTGCTGTGCGCGCTGGCGGCCGCCTACCCCAACTTGCAGGCTCGGCTCCCGGCCCAGATCGTCGTGACCCTGCCGTCGACCGCGCGGCTGTGGTCGTACGCCACCGAGGTGCAGGCCCACTTCGTCGGTGTGACGCTCGTGCCCTACACCGAGGCGGACAGCCCCCTGCGAGCCGACGCCATGCGGGCGTTCCACCCGGCACAGCCCGTCGTGGCCCCGCCGACCGGCTCACTAACCGTTGCCACCGACGGTTCCGCGACGCGGGGTCGCATCGGCTGGGGGTGGCTGGCCGAGGACGGACGCCACGGGCACGGCACCGAGACTCCGTCGACCAGGCAGTGCACCAGGCGCCGGCACCCCTTGCTCGCCGAGCTCCGTGCGATCTCGGAGGCCATCGCGGCGCTGCCGCACCGGGATCTGGTGATCCGCACGGACTGCCGCCCCGCCATCTCCCTGGTCGAGGAGTGGATCCTCGGCGGAGACAGGCTCCCCGACGGCTACGTCGCGACCCACCACACCGCCGTCAAGCGGGGCGGGCTGGTGTGGATGCTGGAGCAGGTCCGCGAGGAGGGTCCCCGGCTCGACATCGGTTGGGTGCGCGGCCACGCCGGAGACCCGCTCAACGAGGGAGCCGACTCCCTGGCCAAGCTCGCCCGCCGCGGCGCCGAAGGCACGTGGGGCTTCACCGCGGACGACGTACCCCGGCGCGCCCAGGTGATCGCCGACGCCTTCGCCACCGCACACCAGGCCACTCAGGCCGCCACCGCGGCCTGAGCTCCCCGACGATCCAGGAGGATCCCATGAAGATCAACGCACTGCTCGACGTCAACGTCGTGGCCCACGAGGCCGAGGACGAGGTCGCCGTGCTCCTTGAGCTTGAGGCCCCCGCTGCCGTGGCGGACGCCGCTCGGCCGCAGGCCTCGCTGCAGGTGGTCCTCGACCGCTCCGGCTCCATGAGTGGTGGGCCGCTCGAGGGAACGAAGCGAGCGCTGGTCGCGCTGGTCCGCCGTCTCGAGCCGACCGACAACTTCGGGCTGGTCACCTTCGACGACTCCGCCCAGGTCGTCGTACCCGCCGGCCCGCTCGCCGACAAGGACGCAGTGATCGACCGGATCCAAGCGGTCCACGCAGGCGGTACGACCGACCTGTCGGCCGGTTACCTCCGCGGCCTGCGCGAGGTTCGGCGCGTCATCCCCACCGAGGGGGACAAGCGCGGCAGCGGCACGGTCCTGGTCATCTCGGACGGCCACGTGAACGCCGGCATCCGGGACGCCGACGAGTTCGCGTCGGTCACGTCCAAGGCGTACGCCGACAGCATCGTCACCTCCACCCTCGGCTACGGCCGCGGCTACGACGAGACGCTGCTCACCGCGATCGCCCGCTCGGGCTCGGGCAACCACGTCTTCGCAGACAACCCCGACGCCGCGGGCGCCGCCATCGCCGGCGAGGTCGACGGCCTGCTCAATAAGGTCGTCCAGGCGCTGTCGCTCACGGTGCGGTTCGAGCCCGCCGTGGAGTTCCTGCGGCTCTACAACGACCTGCCCGCCCAGCAGATCGGCGACGGCCAGGTCATGATCGAGCTCGGCGACCTCTACTCCGAGGAGGCCCGCAAGGTCCTGCTCAAGCTCAAGGTTCCCGCCCTCGCCGGGCTCGGGCTCGCCCGTGTCGCGACGCTGGAGATCTCGTACGTCGAGCTGCCGGGCTTGGTCGAGCAGGTCGTCTCGCTCCCGATCGCCGTCAACGTCGTGCCGGGTGACGAGGCCGCCGGCCGAGTGGCGCACCCGATCGTGGAGTCCGAGGTCCTCTTCCAAGAGGCCCAGGAGGTCAAGAGGCAGGCGTCGGATGCCTTCGAGCATGGGAGGTTCGACGTGGGCCAGCGACTCATCGGTGAGACCAAGCAGCAGTTGGAGCGCTCCCTCCAGGTCGCACCCGAGGCGCTGAAGCCTGAGATCCGGCTCGAGCTCGACGACGTCGCCCGCATGGAGCTCCTGGGCGACATGAGCGGGCCGACGGGTGCGCAGATGATGTCGAAGATGTCGCGCGACTCCTACCACCAGATGAACCGCAAGCGCGGCCGCACGCGGCGTGACAGGGGCGGCCGATGACGTCGCGATCCGATTGTTTCGGACCCTGGGCGCACTCTGCTCCCATGAGCGAGACGATCAACGAGTTCGACGCTGCCGGTGAATCACCGCGGGCCTACTTCCGCACCGCCACGGGCACCAGGGTCCACCGGCCCGAGTGCCCCCACCTCGTGGACACCGACGCGCACGCAGTCACCCCCTCCGAGCGGGTCCAGCACCCGGTTTGTGACTGGTCGCGAGCGCAGGAAGAGGGGCACGGCCGCGAGCACTTCGCGACCATCGAGGACGCCATGCGCCGAGTCGGTGTGCCGGTCGAGGCCCACAACGCCGTTCTCGACGCGCTGCGCTTCGTTAAGCACGACGAGGTCTTCACCGTGCACAGCCTGACCTACGGTGCGCTCGGCCGCGATGGGCGCACGGTCGCCGGCTTCGGCAAGACCTACTACTGGGTCGGCAGCGAGCGCATCAACCTCCCGTCGTACGTCGACAGCTCGCGCTCGGGGCACACCACGCCCCAGGTGTACGGCGACGTGTGCCCGACCTGTCACCTCGCACTGCCGCTGACCGGAGTGTGCGACGACTGCTGAGCAGTCTTGTTTCTCCCCGCGCCCGACCGATTCGGGGCACGATGGTCGGCGTACAGGCAGCCGAGCGGGGGAGACGCCCATATGCCACCAGGACCTAGCGCGGTCAAGGCGATGCAGCGCCTCGCGCGCATCCTCGCGGTCCTCGACGACGCTGGCGTGGTGGGGGCGACGACTGAGCAACTGCTCGAGGTCGCTGAGTACGGAGGGCAGGCTGCGCCTCAGGACCAGCTGAGCCTGGACCTGCGCAACCTGAAGAAGCAGGGCTGGCAGATCGAGAACCTGAACCCCAAGGGAGAGTCAGCTCGCTACCGCATGGTCAGCGGCGACAACCGCCTCCAGGTCAGGCTCTCGCCACCTCAGCGAGCAGCCCTCCAGCGTGCGGTGCTCCTGGCCGCGCGGGACGACCTCGCCAAGCGTCTCGGCGTCCGCCCCTCCGCAGTCCCCGAGGGGATCGGCAGCATCGTGATCCGGAAGCCGAAGGGTGACAAGCTCTCCCTTGCTCTCCAGTCCGTGCAGCTGCGCAGCCGGATCCGGTTCTCCTACAAGGGCACAGCGCGACTGGTGCATCCGGGCTCGGTGAGGTTCCAGAACTACAAGTGGTACCTCAGCGGCGTCGAAGAGGGCGCCGACCTCGTCAAGCACTTCGTCGTCAGCGAGATGAGCGACATCACGCTCGATCCGCCCGGCACTGCCGACGAGGTCCCGGAGATCAGGCGCATCCCCCTGCATCCGCTGAGGTGGGAGGTCGACGAGCCGACTCAGGTCACTCTCCGCGCGTCCAGTGACTTCGTGCCGGACGTCGTGCGCTGGCTGAACGAGCCCGATTCGCATGTGGAGCGCGGCGCCGACGTTGAGCTGACCTACACAGTCACCCACCGACAGGCCTTCCGGGCGCGGCTCTACGTCCTCGGTCCGCGGGTCACCATCACCCAAGGCGCCCGGGTGTACGACGAGCTGATGGCCGAGCTGCGCGAGATGGCGGGTCTGTGATGGCCGGGCCGAAGTTCCTCCAGCGCCTTGCCCGCCTGCCGGAGGTCATCAACGTCCTGACGGCGTACCCGGACGGCCTTCCGCTCGGCGAGCTCGCCACCCAGTTCGGGGTCGACGTGGAGGACATGCGCGAGGACCTCCTCACCTATCTCGACCTGGAGTCATGGGGCTGGTCGTTCGACATCTTCCGCAAGCCTGCCTTGGAGTTCGTCCAGCCGGACGCAGACGAGGCGACGGGTGGCTCCGGGGGCACGATCGTGCGCATCGTGCCGGACGCAGCCCCCGGACTCGGTGCGGAGCACCTGTCTGCCGGTGACCTCGCCACGCTCTATACCGCGGGTATCGCCCTGCTCGAGGTCGACCCGGACGAATCCGATCTGGCCGACGCGCTCGCGGTCATCGCCGAGACGATGTACGGCGGCACGGCCGCGGCGCCGTACGTCGGTGACTGGAACCGCCACGTCAGGGACCTCCAGGACGCCCAGGAGCAGCGCCGCAAGGTGCGGATCGTCTACTCACGGGCCTGGCGACCCGGTGTGACCGACCGTGTCATCGAGCCACTCCGCCTGGTCCAGACCCGCCGCGGGTGGGAGGTCGACGCCGGACCAGTCGGACCGGAGGGCAACCTGCGAACGTTCCTTGTCTCGAACCTCAGGCTGATCGAGGTGCTCGACGAGGGCTTCGAGCCGCCATCGGGAGCAGACTCCCTGCTCACGAAACAACGTGCGACAACCACGGTCCGCATGGAGCTCGCGCAGGATGCCCGCTGGGCCGCGCGGCAGCACGCCGAGAGCGTGACGGTAGTGGCCGAGGACGAGGCGACCTTCACAGCCGACCTCGAGCTGCTGGCGCCGGTCGGGGAGCGGGTGGGCCTGATCATGCTCGCGAGCGGTCCCTCGACCCGCGTCATCTCACCGGGATCGGTCCTGCCAGATGCGATGGGCCTCGTCGAGGAGCTCCTGCAGCATCACGAGTCGGCAGGGCGCCCGACGGGCTGAGCAACTCTCACCACTCCTCCATCACGGGCTCGCCGCAGTTGGGGCAGCTCATCTGCTCGGCACTCTCGCCCTCGGGCACCGTGCCGGTCGACGTGCAGTACTCACAGATCCATCTGGCCATGCGGCTCAGCCTCCCGCGTGCAGACGGACGAGATGGCTGTGCAGGATCTCGTCGACCCGCAGCGCCTCGGGCGAGTCCGCGTCGAGTTCGCACGCGGCAAGGAGCCGCTCTCGTGCCGGCAGGTACTTCCGGGTCATGAGGTCGTGCGCCTTGTCAGGCTTGACCTGGGCCAAGGCTGGGTTGCACGCGATGTTCCACGCGTTGTCGACCAGCTTCACGAGCCGACCCAACGGATGCTGGCAGGTGTGGGCGATCAGCTCGTCGTACTCCTGGCCCGGGACCTTGGTGACCGACTCGATGGCGTCGATGACGTGCTCCGGGATGCCGTGCTCCCGCAAGTCGGCAGCACTGATCTCGGTGTCCTCGAGGACGTCGTGGAGCCAGCCGGCTGCCTCGGCCTCAGGGCCAAACACGGCTGCTGCCTCGGCGATGGGCCGAAGGTGCGCGTCGACGTAGTCGCGCCCGAGCTTGTCCCGTTGGGATGCATGGGCCTCCGCGGCGATCGTGCGGGCGAGCTCCGACACACTGCCTCCATTGATCCGGGGCCGAGCCTTCTGTCGGCCTCACAATGTGGACGGTAGGCGACGGCGCTGACACGCGGGCGGGATCGCAGAAGCCGTGTCGTCGTGGCGTGGGCGACCGGCATACTCGCCGGCATGAACGAGCATGCGGGCCACCTCTTCGTCGTCCACGGCCGGATCGAGTCGGTGATCCACGACGCGGCACTCATCCCGGTGGACGCGGCGTTCAATTTCAACCCCGGGTGGCGTGACCTCGTCGGAGCGTCGCCGCGAGTGCCGCCAGGGTGGGACCGAGGCTATGGGCGGATGAAGGAGGCGCCCGATCGGGTCTGGGCGGTCAGCACAGGGGACGGGAGTGAGGACTACGCATTCATCCTTGATCGCATCGTGGGGGCATTGGAGCGCGTCGACAAGTTTCGGGACTCCTACCCATTGAAGCGAGGCGAGGGCACGCTGCCTCTCGTCGCGCTCCCAGTCATCGGCATCGGGCTGGGAGGGTATTCCGAGGACCGCGGCAAGGTGTTGCATCTGCTCGTTGAGCGCCTGACCACGACTGCCAAGCGCCTCGATCTCGACATAGCGCTGGTGACGCCCGATCCTGCTGTCTACGCGGCAGCCCAGTACGCGAGGCGCAAGGTCGCGCCGCGGCTTCCCGGCCGGCTCGAGGAGTCTGCCGTCGATCTGGCGAACAGCGCGCGCAGTGGCCACCTGGCTCTCCTGCTCGGCGCCGGGGTCAGCGCGGCGGCAGGGCTGCCCGGGTGGGGGGCATTGATCGAGGGCCTGGAGCGGCGCTTTGGCATGGAACCGCCCGGAGAAGGGCTCGACATAAGCCTGACCGACCGCGCGGAGCTGATCGAACGTGTCGACAAGGATGGGTTCAAGCGGCAGGTGGCCGAGCTGATCAAGCCAGCCAAGCGGCCATCCCTCCCTCATGTTCTGCTGGCAGGGCTGGACTGCCACCAGGTGGTGACGACCAACTATGACGTCCTCTACGAAGCTGCTGTATTCGCGACCGGCAAAGACATCAAGAGCGTGATGCCCTGGGCCTCCGCCCACGGTGCGGATCGTTGGATCCTCAAGCTCCACGGCGATGTTGATCACCCGGAGCAGATCGTCCTCACGCGGCGGCACATGGTGCGGTACGACGCAGCGAACCGGCCCTCGGCCGCCGTCCTGCAGTCGCTTCTGCTTACGAAGCGGCTCCTCGCGGTCGGGGTATCGATGACCGATGACAACGTGATCCGCTTGGCCCACGAGGTGGACGAGTACCGCGTCCAGCATCAGAAGGGCGGCACCGCGACGTTCGGGACGGTCCTGGACTCCAAGGGCGACAAGCTCCGCGGGCAGCTCTGGGATGGTCAGCTCGACTGGATCAACCTGCCGGACGAAGTGGGCATGTCCGGCTTCCGCGCCTTGGAGCTGGTACTCGACCGGATCGCGTTCCACGCAGCACGCACGTCCTCGTGGCTGCTCGACGAGCGGTTTGACGGCCTACTCAACGATCGGGAGGACGCGGCCTTGGCCGCCGATGTCCGCGCGCTCTATGACCGCATGTCGAAGCGCGGGATCAGCAAGTGGGCTCCCCTGGTCCGTCGGCTGGAGGAGCTCGGCGTCCAGGGCGAGAATCAGCGCCGCTTGCGATAGAGCGTCGCCGGCCGCCCGCGGAGCCCGTCGGAGACGACGACCTTCCCGTGGCGCGTGAGCGGCTCGACGTACTCCCGCATCCGCCGGTTGAAGTTGTCCTTGTGCAGCTCGGCGCCCACCACGGCCTCGTGCATCTTGCGCAGCTGGCGCAGGGTGAAGGGCTCGGGAAGGAAGCCGTCGGGGTCGGGATGGATGTCGACGTAGCGATAGCGGATCTCGTAGCGCTCTCGCAGCGCCTCGACCGCGGCAGAGACGATCTCGTCGTGGTCGAAGAGCAGGCGCGGCTCGCCATGCAGCCGCCCGTCGGAACTCACAGGCACCAAGTCGCCATTGGCGTCCAACAGCTCGGGCTCCGGTAGGGAGAGCGAGTGCGCGGCTGAGATCACCCAGCTGCGGTCGTCGCGCTCGGGGTCGTCGAAGAGCCGGAGCAGCCGGGGCCGGTTGCGGTCGGACGGCTCAATGCCGACCTTCCGTCGCAGGACGTCGTCCACGGTCCGGTCCACCGTCCAGCGCTCCCGGATGAATCCACCCGGCAGCGAGCGGCCGGCAGGATCCCGGCGGTCCTGCACCAGGACTCGCAGCTCGGGGATTGTTTCGGACGGTCGACTTACGGTCAGCACAGCGACATCGACAGTGACACCGGGTCGGGGAAATGAGTCGAGATCAGCCATGCGGCAGACATTAGCGCGATGCGCGTGTTAATGTTTAGAGACAGCAGAGTGCTAAAGGGGAATGCCATGAACGACCGGCACCAGGGCGGCGAGACTGCCCACACCGAGAGCTCCGACCACGAGCTCGACAAGGCGTGGAACGACCTGGCCCACGGCCTGACCGCGCAGCTGCCCCGGATGCGCGACGAGAGCGACCACCTCATCGTCGAGCTGCCCGAGGGCGACGACGACGGCACGCGGCCCTACGCGCAGTTCGCGGGCTTCGGCCCAGGGATGGTGCGCGCCGAGCTCAGCGGCAACGTCTACCTCGCGCCGGCGTACGTCCTGACCGACGAATGGTGCGAGTCGCTCCGGACGATGGGGTGGAGCGGCAACGAGGAGGACGAGCCCAATTGGTACGTCGAGCGCCCGGTCGAGGACGCGAGGAACATCGCGGCCCTCGTGGTCGCCTCACTGCGCCAGGCGTTCGGGGTCGCCCACCCGCAGTTCCTGACCTACCGAGCCTGGGGGCGCAACGCCGACGGGGCAGCGGAGCTCGGGCTGAGCGCGAGCGAGGACGTGCCCGTCGAGCAGCCCTTCGAGCCGATGGTCCTGCAGCCCGAGGACCGCGACGACCTGCTGGCGATGATCCGCATGACGCTCCACGCCAAGTACGACGAGGAGCCCACCGTCGACGACGACGGAGACGTCGTGCTCACGCACCTGGACCAGCCGGTCTGGCTGCGGGCCCGCGATGACATGCCGGCAGTCGAGATCTTCGCCCGCGTCGTCCACGGCGTGTACTCCCGCCGCGCCACTGCGGTGGACATCGGCCTGCTCAACCGCGACAACCCGCTGGTGAAGTGGTCGATGCGCGAGCGCACGGTGTGGCAGCACATCGTCATCCCCGCACTGCCGTTCGCTCCCGGGCACCTCGACGCGATGGTCGACGTCTTCCTTGCGACGATGACGGCCACCCGTGACGACCTAGCCCTGCGCGTCGGCGGGCGGGTGGCGTGATGCACGTGAACGACAGATTCGCTTCGTTCGCCAGCAGCATGGAGCCCGTCATGCCGAGCAGTGGCAACGCCGTACCCAAGGCTTCGACGATTGCCGTAGCGCGGGCACGCAAGGAGCGCCTGCTCGAGACGCTCCGGACGGCGTCGGGTGCGCGCCTGGCGGCAGCGGTCGCCGGCCCGCTCGTCACGTTCGCCGAGCTGCTCGAGGCCGGGCTGCCGCGCGAGGACCGCCTCGCTGAGCTCGCGATGCTCTACCGCGAGGACTGCTCGGTCGACTTCCTGCGCAAGTCGCGCTTCCAGTGGGACGTCATGCGCGACCCCGCGCTGCCCGTGGCTACAGCGCGGGCCGTGCTCGACGCGAAGCCGTCGGCGTGGGAGATCCGAGTCCTGTCCGGACGGAAGGACCTCACCGGCAAAGAGCTGCAGCTCGCCGCCGTGGGAGGGCGCGCACGCGCCAGGTGGCAGGGCAAGAGCGGAGGGGAGTACGCCGCGCTGCGCTGCCTGCCCGCAGGCTGGCTGGAGCTCACTGCCAACGGGGTGGACGACGAGATCATCGGCATCCTGCGCAACCCCAACTGCCCCGAGGCCGTCGTACGCCGCCACATCACCGGCGGCACCGCTCGGGTCCGCCTCCACGCCCTGCTGGCGACCCACCGACGCACCTTGGCCATCGAGTCCTCGTTGATCGTCGCCGCCCGTGACCTCCCCATGACCGACACCGCGACGCTCCCCAGCCGGGACCGCGTGGTGAAGGTCGCCAACCGCATCCTCGCCGCCCGATGAGAGAAGCCACCATGCCCATCCGACTCACACCCGCCCAGGCCGACCGCGCCTGCGGCGTGCTCATCGCAGCAGCCGCTGGGGACGCCCTCGGCGCCGGCTACGAGTTCGCCCACGTGTTACCCGACCTCGTGCCCACCATGATCGGCGGCGGCCTCGGCAACTTCGCTCCCGGCGAGTGGACCGACGACACCTCCCAAGCAGTAGCCATCGCCCGGGTCGCCGCCACCGGCGTCGACCTACGCACGCCCGAGGCGCTCACGCAGATCGCGAAGGGCTTCGCCGACTGGTACGCCGGCGGCCCCGCCGACGTCGGCATCCAGACCTCCGCCGTCCTCAGCCGCGCCGGGCGCAACCCGACCGGTGCCGAGATGGCCGAGGCCGCACGCGTCGTGCACGAGCGCTCCGGGCGCAGCGCCGGCAACGGCTCCCTCATGCGCACCGGCCCGGTCGCTCTCGCCTACCTCGACGACCCCGAGGGCCTCGTCGAGGCCGCGATGGCGATCAGCGCCCTCACCCACCACCAGGACATCGCCCAGCAGGCATGCGCCGTCTGGTGCCTGATGATCCGCCACGCGGTGCTCAACGGCGAGCTCCCGACGTACGACGACATCGCGCCATGGGTGCCCAACGGGAACACGTGGCGCGGGCTGCTGCTCGAGGCCGAGACCAAGCCGCCGTCGTCCTTCACGCGCAACGGCTGGGCTGTCGGCGCCCTCCAGGCGGCGTGGTCCGCGATCACCCACACCCCCGTGCCGACCGGCGGCCACGCCTGCGGCCACCTCGTCGACTCGATCACCACCGCGATCCGCATCGGGCACGACACCGACACCGTCGCCGCGATCGCTGGCGCTCTCCTCGGCGCGCGGTGGGGCATGAGCGCCGTACCGGCGACGTGGCGCCGCGTGCTCCACGGCTGGCCCGGATTGCGCGCCCGCGACCTCGAGCACCTAGCCTTCCTCGCCGTCCACCACGGCGCAGCCGGCAAGTACGGCTGGCCGCTGGTCGACCACATCGACTACACCCACCTGCAGTACGGCCTGCCCGCGCTCGCCACGCACCCGCACGACGACGGCGTGCTGATCTCCGGCGCAACCGTGCTGGACGCGGTCCCCGACGAGGTCGACGTCGTCGTCAGCCTCTGCCTGACCGGGCGGACCCAGGTGCCCGCCGTCGTCGAGCACATCAACTTCCGACTGATGGATCAGGCGGAGCCGGAGCAGAACCCCAACCTCGACTTCGTCCTGATGGACGCTGCCCGGCTCGTGGCCGACCTGCGCGACGAGGGCAAGACCGTGCTGCTGCACTGCGTCGCCGCCCACTCGCGCACGCCAACGGTCGCGATCGTCTACTCCATGCTGCGCGGCGTGGAGCTCAAGGACGCGCTACCGGCGGTGTGTGGGGTCCTGCCGGCAGCGCCCCCCAACCGGGGCTTGCGCAATGCGCTGAATCGGCTGTCTGCCAAGGGAATTGCGGGTTGAATCGATGGAACCGACTTATGGAATGACGAGGTGGCAAGACATGCCGACGCTGAGAACCGAGTACGTACAGGACGGCTGGCTTGGCACACCCGAGTACGAGAAGGTCCAGGCGATCAGCGACTCGCTGCTCGACCACCTGAACACGCCGGGGGCACGCCAACTGATGGCACGCGCCAACCTGCCGGGCATCAGCAGCTCGCAGGTGCAGGCCACCTTCCTGCCGTTCGCGCAGGAGTTGGGGTTCGTCAGCGAGGCGAAGGGCCTGTTCAAGGAGTACGACAACAAGTTCCTCCGCCCCGACTACTACCTCTCACTGGGGGACACCGGGATCCTCATGGAGGTCGAGCGCGGCAAGACGACAACGAACAACATGGATCTGTTGGACCTCTGGAAGACGCACGTGTGCACCCAGGCCCACTACTTGTTTCTCATGGTGCCGCAGGCGCTGAAGCACAACGACACGATGAGTCCGAAGAAGGAGTTCGCCTCGGTCTCCAAGCGGTTGGGATCCTTCTACGCCGCCGCGAACTACACGAACGTGCGTGCCGTCCACATCTTCGGCTACTGAGGGGAACCGTCGTGTTCATCGTCGATGGAGCACTCCACTGGAGTGCCTCCGACCTGACCGCAGCTGCCGCGTGCGAGTACGCCGTCCTGCGCACGCTCGACCACAAGCTGGGCTGGGCTGCCGCGCTCGAAACGCCCGAGGATCCGCTGATGCGGCACATCGCCGCACTGGGGGACGTGCACGAGGAACGCTTGCTCGCGGAGTACCTGGCATCCGGGGATGTGGTTCAGATGCCCCGCGTTCAAGGGACGCACACTGCGGCCAAGCTGCAGGCTGCGAGGGACGACACTCTCGAGGCGCTGCGCTCCGGCGCCCCAGTCGTCTACCAGGCCGCCTTCTCGGACGGAGAGTTCTTCGGCTACGCCGACTTCGTCGAGCGAGCCGACGACGGGTGGCGCGTCTGCGACGCCAAGCTCGCGCGTCAGGCCAAGCCTCAGGCATTGCTGCAGCTCGGTGCCTACGCCGAACAGATGCGTACGCTGGGGTTGCCCGTCTCTTCCAGAGTTGCGCTGCTGCTGGGCAACGGCGAACGTGTGGAGTTCCAGCTCAGCGACGTGCTGCCGGTCTTCTCCGAGCGGCGAGAGCGGCTGCGCGAGCTCCTCGGCACGCACGGCGCCGGGGGTCAGCCGGCCGAGTGGGGGGCGAACGGGATCCTCGCCTGCGGCGGGTGCGCCGAGTGCCGTGACGCGGCCGGGCAGGCCGACGACCTGGTGCTGGTGGCCGGCCTGCGCATGGACCAGCGTCGCAAGCTGAGGGCTGCGGGCATCCTGACCATGGGCGACCTCGCCGCAGCGACGTCCAGGCCCGGCGACATGGCCCAGGCCACGTTCGACAAGCTGCGCGCGCAGGCCGCGATCCAGTGGAGCCAACGACACGCCGGTGAGGGAGCGCCCGTCGAGTTCGAGCTGCTTGACGGCGCGGCAGAAGCCCTCACCCGACTGCCGGCACCGTCGGCGGGCGACCTCTTCTTCGACTTCGAGGGCGACCCGCTCTACGACGAGGGAGACCCCGCGCGCGTGGGGCTGGAGTACCTCTGGGGCGTGCTCGGCACCGACGACGACTACACGCCGATCTGGGCCCACGACTGGGCTCAGGAACGAGCGGCGTTCGTGGAGTTCATGGAGCTGGTGGCCAAGCGCCGAGCAATCGATCCGGACATGCACATCTATCACTACGCGCCCTACGAGACGGCGGCGCTCAAGCGTCTCGCGATGCGCTACCAGACGTGCGAGAAGGAGCTCGATGACCTCCTGCGCTCCGAGGTGTTCGTCGATCTCTACGCCACGGTGCGAGCTTCGGTCCGAGTCTCGGCCCCCTCGTACAGCATCAAGAAGCTCGAGCCCCTCTACATGGGCGACGAGCTGCGCTCCGACAACGACGACGCCGTCTCCGACGGAGGCGCCTCGGTCGTGGCCTATCACGAGTTCCGCACGTGGCGGAGCGAAGACCCGCCCGCGGCAGCGAAGCGGTTGGCAGCCCTGGTCGACTACAACGAGTACGACTGCCTCTCGACCCTGCGCCTTCGCGACTGGCTGCTGGCGCGAGCCGAGGACGTGGGCGTGCGCCACCTGATCCAGCCCCGCACCAACGCCGTCGAGGGTGAGGAGCTGACGGTCAAGGACCCGGTATTCCTCGGCTTGATGGAGCTGTCCGGGTCGGAGGTGCGCAACAAGCGCACTGCTCCCGAGCAGGCGTGCGCGATGCTCGCGACGTCCCTCGACTACTTTCGGCGCGAGAACAAGCAGTTCTGGTGGGAGCACTTCGAGCGCCTGACGCACCCGATCGGCGACTGGGCCGGCGCCCGTGACGTGTTCGTGGTCGAGTCGGCCGAGGTGGTCTCCGACTGGCACGTGCCCGCAGGGAAGGCCAAGAACGCTCGCCGGGTCGTGCGCCTGGTGGGTGAGTGGACCCCAGGCAGCAAGAACGGCTCGGGCGCCAAGGTCGCCTACGCGACTCCCGCACCGTCGAAGTCGCACGGTCCGGAACGCGCTCCGTACGCTGCCTGCGACAGCGCCGCAGTGAAGCCCGACGACGCAGACACGCGGGTGGTGTTGCTGACCGAGAGCCGCAAGTCGGAGGACACCTTCCCCGGCCTCCCGGTGGCGTTGCTGCCCGGCAGCCCGCCTCCCGTCGGCAAGCTCGAGGACGCCATCAAGGAGGTCGGTCAGGACGTCGTCACCGCGGGTGCGCCGCCGAGCTCTGCCGCAATGGACATCTTGGCGCGACGTGCACCGCGGCTTCGCGGTGGGCGCCCGCTCCCGCGCCACGAAGCGACCATCACCAACGTAGTCGAGGCTCTGGCCGGCATGGACGACTCCTACGTCGCGGTCCAGGGGCCGCCCGGGACGGGCAAGACGTACGCCGGCTCCCGGGTGATCAAGTGCTTGGTCGAGCAGCACGGCTGGCGGATCGGCGTCGTGGCACAGTCGCACGCCGTCGTGGAGAACATGCTCGACGGCATCGTCAAGGCGGGCCTCGACCCGACGCTGGTCGGCAAGGCGAAGGTCGAGAAGGCCGACCCGGCCTGGACCAGCTTGAAGAACGTGCCGAAGTTCCTCGACGAGCACGTCGCGGCGGGCTGCGTCATCGGGGGAACGGCCTGGGACTTCGCCAACGACAACACGGTGCCTCGACAGAGCCTCGACCTCCTGGTCATCGACGAGGCCGGGCAATTCTCCCTCGCTCCGACCATCGCGGTCTCGGTCGCCGCCCAGCGGCTCCTCTTGCTGGGCGATCCACAGCAGCTGCCCCAGGTGAGCCAAGGCACCCATGCCGAGCCGGTCGACACCTCAGCGCTCGGGTGGCTCCTGGATGGACACCGCATACTGCCCGAGGACCGGGGCTACTTCCTCGCCGAGTCGTACCGGATGCACCCGGCGCTGTGTGAGCGTGTCTCGATGCTGTCCTACGAGGGTCGGTTGCACGCTGCGTCGACCGCCTCGGAGCGTTCCCTCGAAGGCGTCCAGCCCGGACTGCAGGTCGTGACGGTTCAGCATGCAGGCAATCAGACGGCCTCTCCCGAGGAGGCTGCCGAGGTCGTCGCGCAGGTGCGAGCCCAGCTCGGTGCGGGCTGGACCGATCCGGACGATCCGTCCACGCCGCGCCCTCTCGACCAGCGCGACTTCATGGTCGTGGCGCCCTACAACGCACAGGTGACGCTGATCCGCGCCAGTCTTAAGGAGGCGGGCCTCGGAGACGTGAGGGTCGGAACGGTCGACAAGTTCCAAGGTCAAGAGGCGCCGATCGCGATCGTCTCGATGACGGCTTCCTCGCACGGTGACGTGCCCCGCGGAATGGGCTTTCTACTCAGCCGCAACCGGGTCAACGTCGCCGTATCGAGGGCTCAGTGGAAGGCGATCGTCATTCGGTCGGCCTCGCTCACGGCCTACATGCCGTCGAGTGTCGACGGGTTGCTGGAGCTGGGCGCGTTCATCGGTTTGTGTGGCGAGCAGTCCTCGGCACAGGATCGAAGCTGCCGCCAGGCGGACCTCCGAAGCCGTACGGTCGAGCCATGGAGTTGAGTGCAGAACTGCTGGGGCGCCTGAAGCCGGAGTGGGACCGCGCGCCCGGGGATCCGGAGATGACGGCGTTCAAGCGGCAAGCCCGGCGCCGTCAGGCCATGTGGCGAGCCCAGCAGGGTCTCGACTTCGGGGAGCACCCGCCGGAAAACAAGAACGGCTCCGTCCTCAAGGAGGAGGATGGCAATGCCTACGCCAACTTTCTCTCCCCGCGAATCGTCGAAGCCGTCAAGCACAGGTTGCATGAGGATCAGCGACAGACTTCGCAGCAGCTTCAGGAACCCAGGCTTCTCAACCACCTCCTCTCCTCGATGCCGATGTGCTTCAACCTGTACGGCGAGCTGCACAACGATCCTGAGCGTCTCACCGCCGCTGGCAAGGCGCTGTGGAACGTGCAGGAAGAGGGGCAAGCCGTCAAGTTCGAGTGGTCCCCCGGCCGTCACGACGCCCGCTACACCGGGGACGGTACGGCGTTCGACGTAGCGCTGTTCTTCGGTGAGCCGGGCGGCGCGTCTCGGACCGTCATCGGGATCGAGACGAAGTACCACGAGCACGCCGTCACGGAGTCCGAACCGAATGCGGTGACGCGACTGCCCCGCTACACGGAGATCGCCGAGAAGTCCCAGGCGTTCAAGCCAGACTGGAGGAAGCGCATTCTCGGCACCGAGCTGCAACAGGTGTGGCGCGACCACCTCCTGCTGCTCGCGATGCTGCAGGACGAGGAACGCCCCCGGACGTTGGGGACCTATGTCCTCGTCTACCCGGAGGGCAACACCTCCTTCGCCCGACTGGCCGAGCGCTACATGGACGCGCTGGAGGACACCTCCACCTTCAGGCATGTCACTCTCGAGTCGCTTCTTGATGCTCATGTCCTCCACGCGCGCGACACCGAGCAGAGGTTCCGCGACCGGTATCTCTTCTGAGCGCCATCCAGCTCGCGAACAGGAGTCAGACCCACCATGCACGTGCTCGCAGTAGGAGAGCTCTACGATCCGCCGCTCACGCGGTTCGAGAGTCGCGAGGCTGTACGCCTCGGGAGGAATCTCCACGAACTGGTCCGGTTCTGGCCTGACCCAGATCCCATGGAGCGGGCTGCACACCAGGCGGGGCCGGCCGAGTTTGCGCTCATCGATGAGTCGCCGCACCTCCTGGTGCTCGCGTACCGCTTTGGTGACCTGCCGTGGTGCGACTCTCCGTTTCAGATCCATCGGCACCGGGAGGAGGACCGCGCGTGGCCGGCCGGTGGACCCGACGGGCAGATCGCCATGCGCACGGTTCTCGTCGATGCCTCAACCGGCATCGTCGTCTCCCTGCGCGTTGACGCCTTGTCCTTGGGATTCTCCAACGCTGTGCGTGTAGCGGTGGCCGAGCAGTTGCTGCACGAGCCCAACGATGACGAGGCACAGCGGCGACTCAACGCTCTCTACGACAAATATCCGAGCTCGGAGGTGATGGCCCGGCAAGGCGCAACGATCGCTTGCTCTACCCCCGAGCCCACGCTCGGAGGGACGAGAGACCTGAGCATCAGCTACTACTGACCTTTGGCCTGCCGAGTGGCCAGGAGTCGAGGCGCGCCCCGACGCCGGCGCACGAACCTGCGACATAGACCCAGGCGACCTGGCCACCTACTGCTCGCGCCTGCCGGCAGAACAGACCGGCCGTCAGGCCCTCGACCTCGTCGAGAGTGGCGAGGAGTTGCCTCATGGCGGCGATCTCGGCGCGAAGCAAGACACCAGAGGCACAGCCGGTGCCGGCGTTGAGGGCAGGCCACCCGTATCCGGTGTCGCGAAGGTCGCCGGCCACGGTCGCGTCGACCGGCTCAGCCACCACGTAGTCCGCGAGCAGCGGCCAGCGCTCGTGGCCCGGTTTGAGGGTGCCGTAGACGAAGAGGTGCGGCACGCAGTCGCCCGGGTGTGGATAGACGCCGACCGGTACAACCGGGCCGAGGCTCGCGGGCTCCACAGACGTTGGTGTCACATGGGTGCGAAGCGCGCGAACCTGGTCGTGGTCGAGGTCGACCCGCAGTACGGGCCGGCCGGCGAGGCGCATCGGGCACCGCTCCGCCCGGCCACCGACGTACACCGCCGGTCGTGGCAGGTGGGCGCCGTTCTCGAGAACAACACGTCCCGACTCAAGCAGCACCAGGTCGTACCACTGGCTGTTGCGGCCCTCGACCTGGTCGAGACGCGCCATCTCGTCCAGGTCGCACATCATCACCAGGGCCTGCTCGACGTGGCCGGGCACGACGTCCAGAGTGACCGGGGTCCGGGCGGCTCGGGTGTCCCCGACGCACCACACCGATGCGAGGTCCTCCATAGTGCACGCCAGGTGTACCGACGGCAGGGGAGTGCCGTTGGCGACGACTTTGCCGGGGGAGGCGTTGGAGCCGTAGCCGAGCAACGGCACGCGGGCCGAGAGTGGGATCGCGCCCTGGTCGCGGAGCCAGGCGTCGAGGCAAACGGCCCCGCCGGCGGCCTCGACCGCCCATCCACTGGCGCGGCTCTCATCGACCCTGACCTGCCAGCAGCGGGCGTCGCGGTCGATGACGAAGGAGCCGTACGGCCGCTGGCCGGGGTAGGGGTCGAGTGCGTATTCGGTGGCCCGTTGGCCGGGGGTGACCCGGCCGGGCGGGTCGTTCTCGCCCAGGACAAGGCACCACCCGAGCAGGTCGCCCATGAGGTGCTGCATGTGGTGCTGTTCATCAGTCCCGGACCCGAGATCGAGGCCGTGGTCGGCGACGTGCCAGATGTCGGCGCAGCCGTGAGCGTCGTCCCCGTCGGGGCGGGCCATGAGGGTGCCATCGGCGTCGCGTACGGCGTACTCCCAGCGGCCAGGAACGTCGTCTCCGGGGGCCCAGTCGAAGAGAGGGACGATGACCATCCGGCGTCCGTCGCGACCCAACACCTCCGCGGATGCGTGCCCGGCGTACTCGCCCAGGTGCACCGTCGCGCCGCCGCGCTGCATGGTGATGGCAACCGCATGCGCGGCGACGCGCTGGGCGGCTGCCACGTCGTGCTCGGCCGCAACCAGGATGAGATCGGCAAGGCGACGGAGGGTGGCGTGGTGGTCCATGGCGATTCCTGTCGTTGTGGCTCCGAACGAGCCGTGTGAGGACAGGTCTACGGCTCGGGTCGGAACATTCACGTCGCGGCCGTCAGGTGGTCGCGCCAGGCGGTGAGCTTCCACGCCACCCGGTCGAGCACGGCCCGACTGACCGGTTGGGCGACCTGACCGCGTTCGACGGCGTCGCCGTACTCCTCGAGCAGTGCCAGTCGCTCCTCGACCTCCGTGCGGGAGTATGGGAACAGGCCGAGGAGGTCGGACCCTGTGCCGGCGAGGGGTTGTTGCCAGTCCGCCGAGGTCCGGCGTAGCCGTGCCCCGGTGATGTCCTGGGCAGCGACGTCGTCGGCGTCGCGTCCGTACTCGAGCCCGACCGGGTCGAAGCCGTCCGCGAGCTCCGAAAGCCACCGGCGGGCCTGCTGAACGCCGACGCCGAAGCAGGCGGCCACGACCTCGACCTCCACCAGGTCCTCGTGCTCCTCCAGCAGGCGCACGATTCGCAATGCCTCATCGACTCGGTTGCCGCGTCGTGATGGCGCCTTCGTCTCGGTGGGGCCAACTGGGACGGAGCGCCGCCGCAAGTCCTCGCGAACCGCCCGCAGGGCGTTGTGCTCCTCCAGCGTCAAATGCCACTCGGGCGCCTTCTCGAGCAGCGGCGCGCGCTTGATGCCTTTGAGGTACTGCTCCCGCTCAAGCGGGACGTTGGTCACCACCAGGCCCCGGTCCCGCAACGCGCGCTTGTCGTTGCGCAGAGTGCGCTCCGCGTGCGCTCCAGTGCCGTACGCCGGTACGCGAGCCATGAGTTCACGGTCGGTCAGCGCTCCGTGCCCGCGCGACTCGCGGTGCACGCGCGTCAGCTCCTCCAGGAGCGCCACCACGCGACGCAACGGTGTGTAGTCAGCCCTCACAGCTTGCGGAGATCGCAGGCGGGGACGTCTTGGCGGCGGGATCGCGGCGCGACGATGGGTGCGGCAACCATCACCTGACAAGTGACTTGCGGTAGATCGTCCTCATGTAGTCATCCTTCGGTGACGCTGTCACCCGGCTGTGAGTGAAGCCCAAGCCCTTTGCCGCTGATGAGAGGGCCAGACCAGCCCAGGATGAGAAGTCTTGGGGACTGACTGCGACGGGGAGAATCATTCCTGCTGTGCTTGCGACCGCCGTCGCAATGCCGGCAGCGGTCAGGCCCCCTGCCAACTGGTCTCGCGTCCCAACCACGTCCTGCCTGATCGACCGAACGACTTCTTTGAGGTGAGTCGCGTCGTCTACTGGCGCGTCTCGCAATTCTTGCAAGCGATGGGATGTGACCTGAACGTACTCCCGGCGTAGGCGGCCCCCCTTCGAACTGGTTCGAAAATCGAGAAGCCTGTCGATACTGACGTCGTCATTCGCCGCGCGGATGGCTGGGATTTCGACTCGAAGCGCTGGTGCCACGGGCGACTGATCGGTCGGCGCCGCAGCGACGCCAAGTGCAGTGGGCGTCGCCGCATCGAGGACCACGGCGGAGTCCATATCTCCGGTGCTCGGCTGGGCGTACTTTGCGAGCAAGCTCATCAGCACATCGGCGTGATCCTTGTCGCGCAGCTCGATGGCGTGTTTACCAGCAGGCTGATGCGCGATTCCGCTCTCCAGCAACGCGTCGACAACGTCCGGAGGCATCTTGTTGACGTAGAAGAACAGCTCCGGGTCGGCCTCGCGTTTCCGGGCCTTGCCGACAGACACATCATCCAAGTCGTTCTCGGTCAACCACTCCCTGCGCTTGGTCTCATCGACTTCCAGGTAACGGGTGAGCTCGTCGATCAACTGATCGGCGCTCGCTGCGACATGGAACGGCGTGAAGAGGTCAGGCTCAGTCTCCATCAGCCGACGGATGTCGTTCAGCGTCTCGCGCTCGCGCGCATTACGAGCTACCGGAATGTGGGTGGGCCAGATGCTGCCCAACCGCTCCGCCCACAACAGATTGCTCACCAACCACTGCTTTGTCGGGATGGCGCTTGGATAGTTCACGATCACGCCCTTGAGCACGTCCGTACTCGCCGTCTGAACTTCGCTCATGTGAACTCTCCCCGAGGTGGTGCCGACGTCTCGGCGAAGTTTGCCGTGGACGCGCTGCTCGCGGGCGAGAACGCCTGAACTGAGGAGACGCGTGAACAGAATCTGACCTTGCCCTCACTCCGCTTGGCCAAACAACACGTCGCCCATCCGCGCCATCGCCTCTCGGCGCATCGGGTCGATGACGTGGGCGTAGCGCTGGGCGGTCCGGTGCTCGGTCCAGCCCATGAGGTCCATGAGCGTCCGGGTGTCGACGCCGTTGGCGAGGAGCAGGGTGGCCGCGGTGTGGCGCGCGTCGTGGACGCGGGCGTCACGAACGCCGGCAAGACGCAGCACCTCCTTCCACTCGGCCCAGTCGCGGCGGGGATCGATGGGTGCGCCGAACTCGGTGGCGAAGATCCAGTCCTCGTCGCTCCACAGGAAGCCCGCCTGGAGGCGTTCGGCGGCCTGCGCCGCCTTGTGGGCCCGGAGGAGGGAACCCAGGCCGGGCGGCAGCGGAATGGTGCGTGACCTGTTGTTCTTCGGGGTGCGGGTGACGAGGCCACCCTGGGTCCGCTCGGGACAACGGCCTCCCTGCTTGGTCCAACACGTGGGCTGGCCTTCGTCGTCGGGCTGGCAGCCGTGGCGGCCGGTCTCGCGGCGTAGGGCGCGACGTACGACCACGGTCTCGGCCTCGAGGTCCAGGTCGGCCCACTTCAGCCCGAGCGCTTCGCCCTGCCGGAGTCCCAGGGACAGGGCGACGCTCCAGCGGGCGCCGTTGCGACGGTCGGCGACGGTCCGGAGGATGCACGTCGCGTCGTCGACGGTGAGAGGCACCACCTCGACCTCAGGGGGCTTCTCGACCTGGACCTTCTTCGCCGGGTTCACCGCCAGGCGGCCGGAGTCCACGGCGGCCGACAGGCAGGATCGCAGGACGCGGTGGGTGGCGGCGACGGTGTGCGCGCTGGCGCCCGCGCGCTTCATCTCGATGAGGCGACTGCGGATGACCTCCGCGGTCAGCGCGCTCAACTTCATCCCGGCGAGATGGGGCAGGACGTGAACCCGGAGCGTGGACCGGTAGCCGTCGATGGTCTTGGCCTTGCGCCCGGCCAGCGGGAGGATGTCGTCGAGCCAGTGGGTCGCCCACCAGCCGAGGGTCGTGTCCTGGCTCGAGTGGATGTACTCGCCTCGGTCGCGCTGCGCCTCGAGTCGCCGCTGCGCCTGGATGACCTCCCGGCGGGTCTTGCGCCGGAGGTGCTTGCGGTCGGGACGGCCGTCGGGGTGCCAGCCCATCGGGACATAGACGTGCCAGAGGCCGTCCTTGCCCTGGTACGGCGTCGGTGTCGCCTGGGCCGGGTCCTGGCGGGGGCGGCTCATGCCGCGCCCTCCCCTCGCCGCTCCACGCGACGGGACTCGATGTAGGCATCGACGTCACGGCGCAGGATGCGCGTCGCGTAGTTCATCTTCACGTGGGGGAGTTCCCCGCGCCGGAGCATGCGATCGATGGTGGACATGCTGACCCGCAGGATGGCGGCGGTCTCGCGGCTGGTCAGGAGAATCGGTGTCTGGGTCATGACCAGCCCTGTGCCAGATACATCGGGGCTGCGACCGCCGACGAAATGAGGGTGCTGGGACATGTCCGAAGACTGCCGCGCCGAGATAACGGTGCCCGGCGGGGTTCCTGCACCATTCCTGCACCACCCGGACCGGGCGGCCTCCTGAGGTCGAGGGGAGCATCCGCGGTCGGGAACGACAAAACCGCAGGTCAGCGGGCTGACCTGCGGCTTTCTCGTTCTGCGCGCCTGTAGGGATTCGAACCCCAAACCTTCTGATCCGTAGTCAGATGCTCTATCCGTTGAGCTACAGGCGCCCGTCGTGCTGCGAACGGCGCGACCGGATGAGGATAGCGGACCCCCACCGACATCCCGAAATCACACCCCTCCGGGTCCGCCGGACCCCAATTGGAGGAGGTCTCCGGAAGTGGAGCGTTCCAATCCCGGGACCATCGTTATGGTGTCGGCACGTCGCGCGGCCGGGGCGGGCGAGACGCTCCCGGTCCACCTCACGAGAGGCACAGTTCTGATGGCAGATGTCGAGGCAGCCCTGGACGCCGCGGGGCTCCGCAACCCCAAGGTCCGCGAGTTCGTGGCGGAGTACGCCGAGCTCACCGGCGCCGACCGGATCGAGGTCGTCGGTGCCGCCGACGACGCGCGCCTGATCCAGGAGGCGCTCGCCGCGGGCGAGCTGAAGGCTGCCGGCGAGGGCCGCTACTACTCGCGCAGCTACTACAAGGACACCGCCCGCTCCGAGGAGCGCACGATCGTCGCGACGAACCACGAGAAGGACAAGGGCGTCTACAACAACTGGCGCCCCGCCTCGGAGATGAAGCCGCTGCTGCACGAGCGGATGCGCGGGGCGAGTGCCGGCAAGACGATGTACGTCATCCCCTACCTGATGTCGCCCCCCGGCAACGAGCTCGCCCCGTGGGCCGCCGGCGTCGAGCTCACCGACTCGCGCCCGGTCGTGCTCCACATGATCCGGATGGCGCGCGTGGCGCCGCACTTCCTCGACGAGCTCGAGGACCCCGACCACTTCGTGCGCGCCGTCCACGTGACCGGCGACCTGGAGAACCTCGGCCAGGGCACCGACGACGACCAGCGCTACTTCGTCACCGTCGCCGACGAGCGCACGATCCTGCACTTCGGCTCGTCGTACGGCGGCAACGCCCTCCTCGGCAAGATCGCCCACGGGCTGCGCCAGGGCGCGTACGACGGGTGGGCCAGCAAGAAGTTCCTCGCCGAGCAGTACATGCTCATCGGCATCCACGACAACGAGACCGGCAAGGACTACCACATCTGCGGTGGCTTCCCGAGTGCCTCGGGCAAGACCAACCTGGCGATGATGCTGGCCCCCGACGTGCTGGGCGAGCGCTACCACGTGTCCTTCTACGGCGACGACATCGCGTGGCTGTGGGTCGACGAGGAGTCCGGTCGGCTGATGGGGATGAACCCCGAGTACGGCGTCTTCGGCGTCGCCAAGGACACCAACGAGCGCACCAACCCGACCGCGCTGCACTCCGTCGACCCAGGCACCCACGCGATCTTCACCAACGTCGCCTACAACCCGACGACCGGCGAGGTCTGGTGGGAGGGCCGCACCCCGTCCCCGCCATCGCCGGTGCACGGCTGGCTCGACTGGACCGGCTCCCCGCTGGCCGACCGCAAGGACAGCGACTCCTCGCCGTGGGCGCACCCCAACAGCCGCTTCACGACGACGCTGACCAATGTCCCGAACATCGCGAAGGACTTCGACGCCTCCTCCGGCGTGCCCATCGACGCGATCATCTTCGGCGGCCGCACCCGCGACCGCGAGCCGCTGATCCGGGCCATCCACGACCTGGCCGAGGGCGTCTACGACGGCCTGACGCTGGGCGCCGAGGCGACCGCGGCGGCCGAGGGCACGGAGGGCGTGCTGCGCTACGACCCGATGTCCAACCGGCCCTTCATGGCCTACGGCGAGGGCGACTACGCACAGCACTACCTCGACGTCGTCGGCGCGGCCACGGACCAGCCGATCTTCGCCCACGTCAACTGGTTCCAGCGCGACCCCGACGACGGCCACTTCCTGTGGCCCGGCTACCGCGACAACCTGCGACCGCTGCTGTGGCTGCTCCAGCTCCGCAACGGCGAGGTCACCGGACGCGAGACCCCCGTCGGGATCGTGCCGACCGAGGAGGAGCTCAACCTCGAGGGCGTCGACATCAGCCCGCAGGACCTCGAGACGATCCTGTCCATCGACAACGTCCGCTGGCAGCAGGAGATGGCCCACCGCGAGGAGCACCTCGAGCAGTTCGACCGGATGCCCGAGGCCATCTGGGAGGCGCACCGCCGGGTGGCCAAGGCGCTCGCCGACGACGGCGCCTGAGCGGCGTACCGGACATCACGCGACGGGCCCCGGTCCACGACCGGGGCCGTCGCCGTTCCCCGCGCCGACACAGGGGCTAGGGTCGTCGCACCATGTCGGGTCTCGGGACAGTGCAGGAAATGAGCGGCAGCCGGTTCGACCGTCGGCGTCCGTCGCTGCGGTTGATGCGCCCCTTCGGCGTCGTCTGCGCGATCGGCCTGCTCGCGGTGCTGCTGCCGCCGTACGACGTGTCCCCGGTCGTCCTCGTCCTCGCCACCCTCGTCTACCTCGCGGTCATGGCGATGCTGATCACCAGCAGCCGACGCGCCGAGCGCACGTGGATCGACACGGGGGCCGCCTACCTCGCGTTCCTCTTCGTCCTGCTCGTGCGGGATGCGGGCGGCGGCCAGTCCTCCGGCCTGGCCGTGCTGGTCCTGGTGCCCGTCCTGTGGCTGGCGATCACCGGGTCCGAGCGCGAGCTGTACGTCGCCTGCTTCCTGGCGGGCGCCACGATCCTGGGTCCGGTGCTGCTGGTCGGCGCACCCCGCTACCCGGTCGAGGACTGGCGCCGCGCCTTCGTGCTGGTCGCCATCGCGGTGGTCCTGGGCCGTGTCGTGCAGCGCATCGTCATGCGCCTCGAGCGCGAGACCCGGGCCGCGCGCACGGCCACCGAGCAGAGCGAGCGGCTGTTCCTGGACGCCCCCCACGGGGTCGCCGTGCTGGACACCACCGGGCGGATCCAGTTCGTCAACGCCGCCCTGTGCGGTATCGTCGGCCTGCCGCCCGACGAGCTCGAGGACACGTGGCTCACCGAGCTGGGCCCCCCGGGTGACTCGGCGATCGCCGACCACCTGGCCCGCATCTTCGAGGACGTCTCGCGCTCCAGCGCCTCGGACTGCGTGCTGCGTGACTACCGGGGGCAGGACGTCCACGTCGGTCTCAGCAGCCGCCTGCTGCACGGCCCCGGGTCCAACGAGCCCGACATCGTGCTGGTCAACGTCGTCGACGTCTCCGAGCGCCGGCGCTACCAGGACCGGCTCGCCCACCTCGTCGACCACGACGTGCTGACGGGCCTGGCCAACCGGCGCCGCTTCGACAACGAGCTCCAGCGGCACCTCGAGCGCTGCCGGCGCTACGGCGCCACCGGGGCGGTCCTGCTCCTGGACCTCGACAACTTCAAGCAGGTCAACGACACCCTGGGCCACAACGCCGGCGACCAGCTGCTGGTCACCATCGGCGGCATCCTGCGCCGGACCGTGCGCGACACCGACGTCGTCGCCCGCCTCGGGGGCGACGAGTTCGCGCTGCTGCTGACCGACGGCGACCAGTCCGCGGCGGAGCGGGTCGGTCGCGACGTCGTCGACCGGGTCCGCGAGCTTGCCGCCACCCTGGACGGCGTACGCCGCCGGGTCACCGCCAGCGTCGGCGCCGTGACCTTCCAGTCGGCCAGCGAGCACGCGACCGACATCCTGGCGCTTGCGGACATGACCATGTACGACGCCAAGGAGGCGGGCCGCAACCAGCTCGCGCTCCTGCCGGAGGGCGAGAACAGGACCCCGAGGTTCTCGGCCCGCCTGCAGTGGCAGAGCCGCATCGAGGAGGCGCTCGAGCACGACCGCTTCGAGCTGCACCTCCAGCCGATCATGAACCTCTCGAACGACCGGATCAGCTCGGCGGAGGTGCTGCTCCGGCTTCGGGACGAGGACGAGCTGGTGCCACCGTCGCGCTTCGTCTACATCGCCGAGCGCACCGGGCTCATGCCCCAGGTCGACGCCTGGGTGGTCGAGCACAGCCTGGCCATGCTGGCCCGGCTGCGGCAGCACGACCCGGACTTCGAGCTCGAGGTCAACCTCTCCGGGCACTCCATCGGGCACCCCGACATCGAGAGCGCCATCCGGACCTCCCTCGAGCGTCACGCCGTGGACCCGTCCGCGCTCATCCTGGAGATCACCGAGACCGCCGCGGTGGCCGACGTCGCGCTGGCCCGCGAGTTCGCCGAGCGGATGACCGACCTGGGCTGTGCCTTCGCCCTCGACGACTTCGGTGCCGGCTTCGGCTCGTTCTACTACCTCAAGCACCTGCTCTTCGACTACGTGAAGATCGACGGCGAGTTCGTCGCCCAGGTGCACCAGTCGCAGGTCGACCGCACGATCATGCGCTCGATCGTCGGCATCGCGCGCGACCTCGGCAAGCAGACCGTGGCCGAGTTCGTCTCGGAGCCGGCGATCCTGCAGGTGTGCCGCGACGAGGGCGTGGACTTCGCGCAGGGCTACCTCATCGGCAAGCCGATGCCGTACGACGAGTTCGTCGCCCGGTTCCTGCCGTCCGTCCCCGCCGCCGCACCGGAGTCGGGCGTGCGCCTGCACCACGCCGACGAGGTGGCCCGCGACTGATGCGCTGGTTGCAGCGCTCGGTCGGCCTCGCCATCATCGGCACGGCGACGCTCGGCGCCGCCGTCCTGTGGGTCGCGGTCGCCGCCGGCGACCCGCAGCGGGGGCAGGATCCCGACGAGGGCGTCCTCTTCGGGATCTGGCGCGTCTTCTACGACACCGAGATGCCCGCCCCGCGGGTCCTGCTGGCCGCGGTGGGCGTGGCGCTGCTGCTGGCCGCGGGCGTCGCCGCCCTCGAGCGCCGGCTGGTCACCAGGGCGCGCCGCAGCGACGACCCCGACCGGATGCCGCTGGCACCCAAGGTCGTCATGGCCGAGACGCGCGGCGTGTACGCCGGCCCGGTGACCATCACCGTCCTCATCCCGGCGCACAACGAGGAGGCGTGCATCTCCGAGACCCTCGCGTCGCTGCTCTCCCAGTCGCTGCCGCCGGCGCGCGTCGTGGTCGTGGCCGACAACTGCACCGACGCGACGGTGCGGCTGGCGCGGGAGGCCGGGGTCGACGTCCTGGAGACCGTGGACAACACCCACAAGAAGGCCGGCGGTCTCAACCAGGCCCTGCGCGAGGTCCTGCCCGGCCTGGGCGACAACGACTGCGTGATGGTGATGGACGCCGACACCACCCTCGACGAGGGCTTCCTCGCCGGCGCCGCCCGCCGGCTCACCGACGACCGCGCGCTGATGGCGGTCGGGGGGCTCTTCTACGGCGAGGACGGCGCGGGCCTGATCGGGCAGTTCCAGCGCAACGAGTACACCCGCTACCAGCGCGACCTGCGCCGGCGCCGCGGTCGCGTGTTCGTGCTCACCGGCACCGCCTCGGTCTTCCGTCCCCGGGCCCTGCGCGCGGTGGCGGACGAGCGCGGTGCCACCCTCCCCGGGGTGCCGGGCGACGTCTACGACACGGTCGCGCTGACCGAGGACAACGAGCTGACCATCGCGTTGAAGTCCCTCGGGGCCCTGATGATCTCCCCGGCCGAGTGCACCGTGGTCACCGAGGTGATGCCGTCCTGGCGCGCCCTGTGGGCGCAGCGGCTGCGCTGGCAGCGGGGAGCCCTGGAGAACCTCGGCGCCTACGGCCTGCGCCCGCAGACGTTCCGCTACTGGATGCAGCAGCTCGGCATCGGGTACGGCGTCATCGCCCTGGGCGCCTACCTCACCCTGATCCTGCTGATGGTGCTGGCCACCTCCACCTGGGTCTGGTTCCCGTTCTGGATCGGCATCGGCCTGGTGTTCACCGTCGAGCGCGTCGTCACCGTATGGCGAGGTGGCTGGAAGGCCCGGCTGCTGGGCCTGACCCTCTTCCCGGAGCTCTTCTACGCGATGTTCCTCAACGTGGTCTACGTCAAGGGCGTCTGGGACCTCTCGCTGGCGCGGCAGGCGACCTGGAAGCACGTCGTGCAGACCGGCGCGGGCGCCCGGATGGAGCTCTGACGTGGCCGCAGTGATCGCGGCCGTCGTGCCCATGGGGTTGCTGCTGCCCGACAGCCTGCTGCGCAACGAGGTCGTCGCCGTGCTGGCGGCGTTCGTCGCGATCAACACCATCGTCTACGTGACCCTGGCGGTCGCCAAGGTCCTCCCGAAGGTCTACGTCCAGGACTGGTTCGACACCCGCAACCGGCGTCGCGAGACCCGCAGCATCGACCCGGACGCGCCCGTCTGAGGCGTCGCCGCCCGTCGTCGAGCGCTCCTCCGGGCGACGTGACCTGGGTCTCACTGGTGGATCGATCCAATATGAGGGGCGCCGAGCCCGACGTTAGCCTCGCCGCACCCGCACGGGGCCGGGCAATGGAGCCGGGCTTACCACCGACACCTCCGTCGACACGCTCGACGGCCGGCGACGCCCACCACCACGGGGGCGTACGCCGCGAATGCGCGAGAGGGATCCACCGCATGACCGCCACCACCGACGCCCCCACCTCCGCCACCAGCGGGGTGCCCACCACCCACCAGGGCATCCTCGACTGGGTCTCCGAGATCGCCGAGCTGACCCAGCCCGACGCCATCCACTGGTGCACCGGCTCCGACGAGGAGTGGACCGAGCTGACCGCGGCCCTCGAGGCCACCGGCACGTTCACCCGCCTCAACTCCGAGATCAAGCCGAACTCGTTCCACGCGGCCTCCGACCCCACCGACGTGGCGCGCGTCGAGGACCGCACCTACATCTGCTCGGTGGACGAGAAGGACTGCGGGCCCACCAACAACTGGATGGACCCCCGCGAGATGAAGGACCTCATGCGCGGGCTGTACGCCGGCTGCATGAAGGGCCGCACCATGTACGTCATCCCGTTCGTCATGGGACACCTCGAGGCCGAGGCGCCGATGTTCGGCGTCGAGATCACCGACTCGGCGTACGTCACCGTCTCCATGCGCGTCATGGCCCGCATGGGCACCGAGGTGCTGCGCAAGATCGAGGAGATCGGCGCGGACGTCAAGTGGGTGCCCGCGCTGCACTCGGTCGGCATGCCGCTGGCCGAGGGCCAGGCCGACGTCGCGTGGCCCTGCAACGACACCAAGTACATCGTCCAGTTCCCCGAGGAGCGGATGATCTGGAGCTTCGGCTCCGGGTACGGCGGCAACGCGCTGCTGGGCAAGAAGTGCTACGCCCTGCGCATCGCCAGCGTCATCGCGCGTGACGAGGGCTGGATGGCCGAGCACATGCTCATCCTCAAGCTCACCTCGCCCCAGGGCGTCACCAGGTACGTCGCTGCCGCGTTCCCGTCGGCGTGCGGCAAGACCAACCTGGCCATGCTCAAGCCCACGATCCCCGGCTGGAAGGTCGAGGCGATCGGCGACGACATCGCCTGGATGCGCATCGGCGAGGACGGCCGCCTGTGGGCGGTCAACCCGGAGTTCGGCTTCTTCGGCGTCGCGCCCGGCACCAACGAGCACACCAACCCCAACGCGATGGCCACCATCAACAAGGGCAACTCGGTGTTCACCAACGTCGCGCTCACCGAGGACGGCGACGTCTGGTGGGAGGGCCTGGAGAACACCCCGGCCCGGGCCACCTCCTGGAAGGGCGAGCCCTGGACCCCCGAGTCCGACGAGCTCTCCAGCCACGCCAACAGCCGCTACTGCACGCCGATCAAGCAGTGCGACATGCTCGCGCCGGAGTACGACGACCCGCGCGGCGTGCCGATCGACGCGATCCTCTTCGGTGGTCGCCGTAAGACCACCATCCCGCTGGTGACCGAGGCCCGCGACTGGACCCACGGCACGTTCATGGGGGCCACCCTGTCGTCGGAGACCACCGCCGCGGCCGTGGGTGCGGTCGGCGTCGTGCGTCGCGACCCGATGGCGATGCTGCCGTTCATCGGCTACAACGCCGGCGACTACTTCAGCCACTGGATCAACATGGGCAAGGACAACGACGCGTCCAAGATGCCCCGCATCTTCTACGTCAACTGGTTCCGTCGCGACGAGGACGGCGGCTTCCTGTGGCCCGGCTTCGGCGAGAACTCGCGGGTGCTCAAGTGGGTCATCGAGCGCCTCGAGGGTCAGGCGGCCGCGGTGGAGACCCCGATCGGCCACGTGCCGGCGCCGGGCTCGCTCGACCTCGACGGCCTCGACATGACCCCGGAGGCCGTCGAGGCCGCCCTGGCGGTCGACGTCGAGGAGTGGAAGGCCGAGATCCCGCAGATCCAGGAGTGGTTCGAGAAGTTCGGCGACGACCTGCCGGCCGTCCTGTGGACCGAGCTCGACGGCCTCAAGGAGCGCCTCGGCGCCTGAGGGCCGACAGCACTACGGCGGGCCCGTGCGGAGTTTCTCCGCACGGGCCTGCTGCGTCTGTGGGGTGTGGAAGGATCGCCCGGGATCGCAAGGAGGCGGTGGGATGACGAGTTTCGGCCCGGGAGAGCGCTCGCTCTTCGAGTCGGAGGCCACCGCGCTCTACGAGGAGATCGCCACCCAGGGCGGCATCCCCAAGTCGGACCCCCGCGTCGCCGAGGGCGGCCCGGACCGCGCGGCCTTCGACCTCCTCCAGGAGCTCGGACTGGTCACCGTCGACGAGCTCGACGCCACGTGGGTCGCCGTCGACCCCGCGACCGTGCAGTCGCGCGTGGTCGCCCCGCTGGGCCAGCAGGGCGCCCAGCTCATCTCCGAGTCGGCGCAGTGGGCGCAGGCGTTCAGCAACCTCTCGCAGACATGGCGGCAGTCACCCGGGTCGGTGAAGGGCCCGTTCATCGAGCTGCGCGGCGAGGCCATCGCGCCGTACATCACCTCCGCGGTCGCCGACGCCACCCGCGAGCTGCTCACGGCGCAGCCCCAGACGGGCCGGGCCATGGACCAGCTGCCCCAGGCGATCGAGCGCGAGGTCGGCGCCCTGCGCCGCGGCGTCACGATGCGCACGCTCTACCAGCACGCCGCGCGGCGCAGCTCGGCCACGCACAAGTACGTCGCGGCGGTGACCGCCGAGGGCGCCCAGGTGCGGACCCTCGACGAGTTCTTCGACCGGCTGATCGTCGTCGACCGGCGCCTGGCCATCGTGCCGGGCGCCGAGGAGCGCACGGCGCTGGCGGTGCGGGAACCGTCGCTCGTCCACTACCTCGCGGACATCTTCGAACGGTCCTGGGAGCGCGGGCGGCCCTTCACCAACCGCGACACCCCGCTGATGCGCGACATCGCGGCCGAGCAGCGGGCGATGACGATCCGGATGCTCGTGGGCGGACACGCCGATCCCGTCGGCGCCAAGCGCCTGGGGGTGAGCCCACGCACGTACGCGGCGTACGTCTCGGACCTCAAGCACGAGTTCCAGGTCGACACCCGGTTCCAGCTGGGCTACGAGATGGGCCGGCTGGGCATCACGGGCAACGACGCGGAGCCCCACGGCACGGAGCCCCCACACGTCGAAGCGGACCGCGACTAGAGTCGCGGCCCGCTTCGGGGGGGAGGGATAGGTCTGGCGTCAGCGAAGAGTGCGCGACACGGACGGCCAAGTGGTGTCGGCGTTGGCCGAGGCGCTGGTGGCGCCGACGGCGCCGATGGCCAGAGCGGCGGTCAGAAGTGCGGCAGCGATGCGTCGTGCAGTCATGCTCATTCACCCTCTTGTCTCTGGGTCCGGGGGGACCACGAGTACCCATTGTCGTCGATGGGTGCCCGAGCGTCACCATGGTCTGATCTGCAAGTAAGTGCATTGCACACATGTGCAGATGACCCTCCACCGTGCCACACCCGGCCCCCCGCCGCATCCGGCCGGCGCCGCCCGGGCGAGATCACCCGTCGTGGATGAGGCAACGCGCCGCCCGGCGGTGCGACGTTGGACCCCGGGACCCGCCGCTGCCCGATCCCCGGGCGGTGGTGTGGCGTCCCCGTCGACCGGGAGGTTCCTGATGGCCATGGACACGCTCATCGTGATCGCGGGGGTCTACCCGGACCTCGCGTCCGCCGAGACCGACTACGACGCGGTCAAGGAGCTCCACAGTGAGGCAGGGCTGATGGACGCGTACGACGCCGCGGTGATCCACCGCCGGGACGACGGCAAGGTCAAGATCACCAAGAAGCACGAGACGCCGACCCGGGTCGGTGGCGTGCTCGGCGGCGGGGCGGGCCTGGCCACGGGCCTCGTGGTCGCGCTCTTCCCGTTCGCCGCCATCGGCGGTGGCCTCCTGGCGGCGACTGCCGGCGGTGGGGCGATCCTGGGGGCCGTGGCCGGACACGCGTCCGCCGGCATGAGCCGCGACGACCTCAAGGAGCTCGGTGAGTCCCTGGACAAGGGTGAGGCGGGTCTGGTCGTCGTCGGTGTGATGGACATGGAGGCGCGGATCGAGGAGTCGATGCGCCACTCGGACAAGCTGGAGAAGAAGCACCTCGAGGCCGACAACGAGGCCATCGAGCGCGACGCGAAGGACGCCGTCGGCCAGTGACGACGCCGGCCCCACCGCGTGGGTTCACCACCGAGGACTATGCGGCGCGCATGGCGCGCGTGGTCGAGCAGGCCGTCGAGGCCGGCCTCGACGGCGTCGTCGTGGCGCCGGGGCCCGACCTGGTGTGGTTGACCGGCTACCAGCCCACGGCGATCACCGAGCGGCTGACGCTGCTGTCCCTCGTCCCCGGCGCGCGCCCGACCATGGTGGTCCCGATCCTCGAGCGTCCGGACGCCGAGGCGGCGCCCGGCGCCCCGGCCGTCGCGCTGCGTGACTGGACCGACGGCTCCGATCCCTACCGGACCGCGTCCGGGTTCCTCGAGGACGGCGGTCGCTACGGGATCTCCGACGCCGCATGGGCCGCACACCTGCTGGGGCTCCAGCACGTGCTGCCGGCGGCATCCTTCGACGGCCTCGGCCGGTGCCTGCCCATGCTCCGGGCGGTCAAGGGTGCCGACGAGCTCGAACGCCTCGACGCGGCGGGCGCGGCCGCCGACGCGACGTACCGCGAGATCGTGGAGGTGCCCTTCGAGGGTCGCCTCGAGACGGAGGTGGCGGCCGACCTGGCCCGCCTGCTGCGCGAGCACGGTCACGAGCAGGTCGACTTCACCGTGGTCGGTTCCGGCCCCAACGGCGCGAATCCGCACCACGAGGCCGGCGACCGCCGGATCCAGCACGGCGACGCGGTCGTGCTGGACTTCGGCGGGCTGATGTACGGCTACGGCTCCGACACCACCAGGACCGTCACGGTCGGTGAGCCGTCACCGGAGGTCCAGGAGGTCCACGACGTCGTGCGGGCAGCCCAGCAGGCGGCCTTCGCGGCGGTGCGTCCGGGCGTGCCCTGCCAGGAGATCGACCGGGTCGCGCGGGGCGTGATCACCGAGGCGGGCTACGGCGAACAGTTCATCCACCGCACCGGCCACGGCATCGGGGTCACGACCCACGAGCCGCCGTACATGGTCGAGGGCGAGGAGCAGCCCCTGCGCACCGGGATGTGCTTCTCCATCGAGCCGGGGATCTACCTGACCGGGCGGTTCGGTGTGCGCATCGAGGACATCGTGACCGTGACCGACGAGGGCGGACGGCGGCTGAACAACACCGACCACCGCCTGCACGTCGTCGTCTAGATGTGGGCGCGGCACCCGCGCAGCGGGACCCCGCGGGCGCGCAGCGAGACCGGGGGCTCGAGCCCGGCTCTCACCCGTACGGGGTGATCCTGCAGCCGACGTCCTCTCCCTAGCGTGAGTGCACCAGTTCTCGTCGTGGTGCCCAGGGGTGATGAGCATGGACAGGTCTGCAACACCGCACACGAGCCGGGCGCGGCGCGGATGAGCGCGGCGGACGCGATCGACGGCGCGGTGGCGCGCGCCAAGGTCCCGCCCACGGCGTGGATCTCCTGGGTCGCCCTGGCGATGATGACCACCAGCTCGGTCGCCAGCCTCCGGGCGGCACCGACGATGGCCGTCTACGGCCTGGCCTGCGTCTTCCTGTACCTCCTGCCGGCGGTGGTGTTCCTGCTGCCCACCTCGCTGGTGTCCGCGGAGCTCGCCTCGGGCTGGGAGGGGGGCATCTACAACTGGGTCTCCGAGGGCATCTCCAAGCCGATGGGCTTCCTGGCGGTGTGGTGCCAGTTCGCGATGACGATCTTCTACTACCCGAGCCTGCTGGGGTTCGTCGCGAGCACGCTGGCCTACGTGTTCAACCCGGAGCTCGCCAGCAGTGGCGTGTGGACCGCGGCCGTGATCATCGTCGTGTACTGGTCCGGGGTGTGGGTGTCCTCGCGCGGCACCAAGGGAGTGGCCGGCCTCGCCAGTGGCGGACTGATCATCGGGACGTTGATCCCCGGTGTCGTCCTGGTGCTGCTCGGGGTGGTCTTCCTCGGCCAGGGCAACGAGTCCGCGGCGCCGATGACGTCGGACAACCTGCTGCCGGCCTGGGCGGGACTGTCCAGCCTGGTGCTCATCGTCAACAACTTCCTGTCCTACTCCGGCATGGAGATGAACGCCGTGCACGTGTCCTCGTTGCGCAACCCCGGCAAGGAGTTCCCGAGGTCGATGTTCCTGGCGATGGGACTGGTCCTGGCGATCTTCATCCTGCCCGCCCTGGCGATCAGCTGGATCGTGCCCGCCGAGGAGCTCTCGCTCACCGCCGGCGTGATGCAGGCCTTCGACGCCGTCTTCGCCAACTTCGGCTGGCAGTGGCTCACCCCGATCGTCGGGATCATGCTGGTCACCGCGTCCCTCGGCGGCATGCTCACCTGGCTGGCCGGACCCTCCAAGGGGTTGCTGCTCATCTCGCGGCAGGAGGGCTACCTCCCTCCGTTCCTCCAGCGCCTCAACAAGAACGGCGTGCAGCAGAACATCCTGGTCGTCCAGGGCCTGATCACCACCGTCATCGGCCTCGCCTACGCGCTGATCCCGGACGTCTCCAGTGCCTACTGGATCTTCTCCGTGATCACGACGCAGGTCTACCTGATCATGTACCTCTTGATGTTCGTGGCCGCGATCCAGCTCCGTCGCAAGCACCCCGACCACCCCCGGGGCTACCGGGCCCCCATGCTCGTCGGGATGTGCGGCACCGGCTTCGCGGCCTCGCTCGCGGCGCTCCTGGTGGGCTTCATCCCGCCCTCGCAGTTCGCGTCGGGCAACTCGGCCGTCTACTTCCTCGTCGTCGGCGGCGGGGCCCTCGGTCTCGGCCTGCTCGTGCCCTTCCTCTTCTACCACTTCCGCAAGCCGTCCTGGAAGCAGCCGGAGCCGCAGGAGGTGGCAGGGTCATGAGCACGCACACCGAGAGCCAGCCGCAACGTGAGCGCACCTGGATCTACTACACGGCCTGCGCGATCCTGGCGATCGTGACGCTCTGGGCGGTCTTCGCCTTCAGCGCCGCCCGCGAGACCAAGCGGGCACAGGAGAAGGCCGATGAGCTGATCGCCGCGCTGCAGGCCGCGGGCGCACGCACGCCCGACTCGGACCAGATCGTGCGCGTCCTCGGCGAGGACGGGGGAGCGACCTGCGACAACCCGAACGACGCGCTCAGCCGCGCCACGCTCCTCGCGACGCTGGCGAACGGGGCCACCGGTCCCGGGGCCCGGCCCGTCATCGCAGACAGTCGCGTCGTGCAGGGCCAGCTGCTCATCATGCAGGTCTACTGCCCCGACGAGCTGGAGGACTTCCAGGACTTCGTCGACGACCTGGAGACCGACGACGTGGCGGGTGGCTGAGCCATGGACCTGCGGACCCGGGTCGAGGCGCTGATGCCTCGGGCGCGTGAGGAGCTGGCCGAGCTCGTCGCCATCAGGTCGGTCGCCGATCCGCGCCAGTTCCCCGCCGAGGAGTGCCAGCGTGCCGGGCAGTGGGTGCTCGACCGCTTCGCCGAGCTGGGCTTCGCCGACGCCCGCCTCGAGAGGACGCCGGACGGCAGCGACGCCGTCGTCGGGTCCCGTCCCTGCGCGCGGCCCGATGCCCCGACGGTGCTGCTGTACGCCCACTACGACGTGCAGCCGCCGCTCGACGACGCCGCCTGGGAGACCCCGCCCTTCGAGCTGACCGACAAGGACGGCCGCTGGTACGGCCGCGGGACCGCGGACTGCAAGGGCAACATCCTCATGCACCTCCTCGCCCTCCGTTCCCTCGGGCAGGACGTGCCCGTCCACCTCAAGCTCGTGGTGGAGGGGTCCGAGGAGCAGGGCACCGGGGGCCTGGAGGCCTTCGTGGTCGACCATCCCGACCTGCTGGCGGCGGACGCGATCCTCGTGTGCGACACGGGCAACGCCGCGGTGGGGCACCCTGCCGTGACGGTCAGCCTGCGCGGCATGGTGAACGTGGTGGTCACGGTCGAGGCCCTGGCGTCCGAGGTGCACTCCGGCATGTTCGGCGGCGCTGCACCGGACGCCCTCGCCGCGCTCGTCGCCATGCTGGCCAGCCTGCGGGACACCGCCGGCAACACCACGGTCGACGGCCTGGACACCACCCGTCGCTGGGACGGCGAGCAGTATCCGCCCGAGCAGTTCCGCGGAGACGCCGGGCTGCTGGACGGCCTCCAGCTGCTCGGTGACGGCGACGTGTCGGACATGCTGTGGGCGCGACCGTCGGTCACCGTGCTCGGCATCGACTGCCCGCCCGTGGTCGGCTCGGCTGCCGCCATCGTGCCCAGGGCGGCGGCACGGCTCAACCTGCGCATCCCCCCGGGCCTCGAACCGGAGGTGGCGCGGGAGGCCCTGGAGAAGCACCTGCGCCGGGCCGCACCCTGGGGGGTGCACGTGTCCATCGAGGTGGAGGCCACCGGGTCCCCCTTCCTGGCGACCACCGACGGACCGGCGTACACGGCGATGGCGGAGTCGATGCAGGAGGCCTACGGCCGGCCCATGGCCAGGCTCGGGCAGGGCGGCTCGATCCCCCTGTGCAACGTCTTCACCGACACCTACCCCGACGCCGAGATCATCCTGATGGGGGTCGAGGAGCCGTTGGCCCTCATCCACGCGCCCAACGAGAGCGTCGACCCGCGAGAGATCTCCGCGATGGCCCTCACCGAGGCGCTCTTCCTGCAGCGGTACGCCGCCACGGCGACCTGATCGATCCCGTCCGACGGTCACAGTGCCTGCCCCGGGGGACGTCTACGGCAGCCTCGACCTGGCGTTGCGCGTCGGTGACCTCCAGCTCGCGTCCGGCGGCGGTGCCTCCGACGTGGCAGCCACCATGCTCGAGGTCGCCGGCGCGTGCGGGCTGGACGGGGTGGACGCCGACGTCACCTTCACCGAGCTCCGGCTCCAGCAGCAGTCGGCCATCGACGTGCCGGCGTCGATCCTGGTCCGTCGGGTCAGGCGCCGGCCGGTGGACTACGCGGAGCTGATCGAGGTGGATCGTCTCGTCCAGGACCTCCTGGACGGGCGGACCTCCCGGGACGCGGCGAGGGAGCGGATCGCGGAGATCGACGCAGCGGACCACCGGAGGGCGCAGTGGCTGGTGACAGCCAGCTGGGGCGCGGTGGGTGCGTCGCTGGCGGTGACCCTGGGAGGTGGGGTGGTGGTGAGCGGGCTGGCCTTCGTGGCGGCGTGCGGCATCGACCGGGTCGGGAGGCTGACCCGGAGCCGTGTCCCGGTCTTCTACCAGCAGACCGCGGGCGGGCTGTTGGCGACGCTGGTCGCCGTGGGGGCCTCGGCGACGCCGGTGGACGCCGACCTCTCGCTGATCGTGACCGCGGGCATCATCATCCTGCTCGCCGGCATCGGCCTCATGGGCGCCATGGCCGACGCATTGACGGGGTATCCGCTCACGGCGAGCGCCAGGCTGCTCGATGCCCTGCTGGCGACCACGGGCGTCATCGCCGGGGTGGCAGCCGGGCTCACGGTCGCCGACCTCCTGGGCGCCGACCTGGGCCAGGTCGAGCCGGGCGCCACGGGGCTGGCCCGCGGGTCGGCCATGACCGTCGGCGCCGGACTGGCCGCCGCGGCGTACGGGTTCGCCTGCTACTCGCCGTTGCGCGCAGCGGCCGCGGCAGCCGTCGTGGCCGCGGGCGGTCAGGCCCTCTTCCTCGGCGTGGAGGGGCTGGACCTGGGCCAGACCTGGGCGGCGACGGCTGCGGCGGTGGCCATCGGCACCGTCAGTCACGGCATCGCCAGCCGCGTGCGCGTGCCGCCGCTCGTGCTCGTCGTCCCCGCGATCGTCCCGCTGCTGCCGGGCCTGTCCATCTACCGCGGCCTGGCGCTGCTCGCGGAGGGCGAGGACGGCGTGCTGGACCTGGCGGCCGCTGGCGCGACAGCGATCGCCCTGGCCGCGGGGGTCATCCTCGGCCAGTACCTCGCGCAGCCCATCCGGCAGGAAGGAGCCCGCCTCGGGAGCCACCTGGAGAACCACCTCCCGGGTCCGCGGCTCACAGGACTTCTCCGGCGTCCGGCCCGGCGCGACAGGCCGGTGGTCGGGCCCGCGGACGGCGAGCCACCGGCGCCGCGGTGAGCCCCGACGTCACGGACGGTCCGACCCGGACATGACAAGGACCCCGACCCCACGTCGGTGGGATCGGGCCTTGCCGATGTCCTGGGACATCACGTGGCGGAGGCGGAGGGATTTGAACCCTCGATGGGGTTGTAGCCCCAAACCCGCTTAGCAGGCGGGCGCCATAGACCGGACTAGGCGACGCCTCCACACTCGTCGTGACGAGCCCGCACAGGCTACAAGGAGCCGGCGGGTTCTGCCGAATCAGGTCCGCGCGAGCGCCGGGTCACAGCGGTCGCAGGCCCTGGCCGTCGGTCAGGTGCCGCTGCAGGTCGCGCACGAACTCCTCGCGGTCGCCGGCCAGCACGTCGACCGGGATCGTCGTCGTGCCCCCGTTGCGCAGGCGCAGCACGACGCACGGCGAGCCCGCCCGCGTGGTGGTCACCGCGTCCTCGACGTCCTTCCAGCGGGCGGCGGCGACGCCCACGCCCCGGACCCACTGCACCCGGTAGCCCTCGTCGCCGAGGCGCACCACCCAGCCCCGCCGACCGATGACCACCGTGGCGGCGACGAGCACGACGATGGCCAGCACCGCGGGCACCAGGAGGACGGCCGTGTGCAGGTCGAGGAACGCCACGGCCGCGGTCGCGGCGAACACCATCACGGCGATGAGGACGAGCACGACCCCCATGACGCGGGCAGTGACGGCGGGGGCGAGTCGATAGTCGGACGGCACGGGACGATTGCACCCCATCCGGGCGCCGGATCGCCAGTTGGCCCTTGTACGGTGCCTCTCCGCGGGTCCACACTCGAGTGGTCCGACGGCCGGGAAGGGTGCCATGTCGAGCGCAGCGACGGCGATGACCGCGCTGCACCGCGCCCTCGACGCCCCGCCCGAGCCGGGCATCGCGCTGGGCAACTGGCGCTGGACGATCCGCCAGCGGCTGGCCGACGTCCGCGAGGTGCTCATCCGCGAGTCCGAGCACCCCGACGACGCGTGGCTGGCGGCCCGCGGCACCGCAGCCCTGCGCGAGCGCACCGCGCTCATCGCCCGGATGGGCGAGCTCGGCCCGCAGGTCCTGGAGAGCCCCGACGTGAGCGAGGTCCGCGAGGCGCTGCTGCGCCTGCTCGCCGACATCGACCGCCACTTCCAGAAGCTCCGCGACCTCGCGTACGACGACGTGGAGATGGAGTTCGGCGGCTCCGAGTAGCCCCGGACCGGCCGCCTCCTAGACTGCTCTGCGTGCCACCTCCGGGCGGCACGAGGAGGGGTGCCGGAGCGGCCGATCGGAACCGCCTTGAAAGCGGTCGTAGGGAGACCTACCGCGGGTTCGAATCCCGCCCCCTCTGCCAAGGTGAGCGCAGCGAGCCGTGGGCTGAGGGGGCGTGGCCGGGCAGGCGGCTGCCAACCAAGGTGAGCGCAGCGAGCTCCGGGCCGTAGGCTCGCGGACGTGTCCTCCTGGTTCGCGAGCCCCGCCGACGCCTCCGCCCGCCTGCACGCCACCGGCTACCTCGCCGACGAGGCGACCGCCACGACGGCGTACCTCGCGGGAGCCCTGGAGAAGCCGCTGCTGGTCGAGGGTCCGGCGGGTGTCGGCAAGACCGAGCTGGCCAAGGCGGTGGCCCGCGCCTGCGGTGCCGAGCTGGTGCGGCTGCAGTGCTACGAGGGCCTCGACGAGGCGCGCGCGCTCTACGAGTGGAACTACAAGAAGCAGCTGCTGCGCATCCAGGCAGCCGGGGACCAGGCCTGGGACGAGACCCACGACGACATCTTCACCGACGAGTTCCTGCTGACCCGCCCGCTGCTGACGGCGATCCGCCGCGAGGAGCCCACGGTGCTCCTGGTCGACGAGGTCGACAAGACCGACGTCGAGGTCGAGGGGCTGCTGCTCGAGGTGCTCTCGGACTTCCAGGTGACCATCCCGGAGCTCGGCACCGTGAGTGCGACCCGCCGCCCGTTCGTCGTCCTCACCTCCAACGCGACCCGGGAGCTGTCCGAGGCGGTCAAGCGGCGCTGCCTCTTCCTGCACCTGGACTACCCCGACTCCGAGCGGGAGCGGGAGATCGTGACGTCCCAGGTGCCGGGCCTCTCCGACAAGGTGGCCACCCAGCTCGTCGAGGTGGTCGCCCGGCTGCGTGAGCTCGAGCTCAAGAAGGCTCCCTCGATCGCCGAGTCGGTCGACTGGGCGCGCACCCTGATCGCGCTCGAGATCGGCGACCTGGACGAGGAGTCCGTACGCCGCACGCTCGGCGTGGTCCTCAAGCACTCCTCCGACCACCAACGGGCGACCAAGGAGCTCCGGCTCGCCGCCGCCCGGTGACGCGACGGTGACGGAGGCCCGGCGATGACCCTGCTCGACACCCACCTCGGCTTCGTCGAGGCACTGCGGGCGGCGGGCCTGTCCGTCTCGCTCGCCGAGGGACTGGACGCGATCGCCGCGCTCGAGCGGATCGGCTGGCACGAGCGCGAGGTGGTGCGGACGGCGTACGCCGCGACGACGGTCAAGAAGCAGTCGCAGCGGACCACGTTCGACGCGATCTTCGACCTCTACTACCCCCGGCTGGTGGGGGAGGGGGTCGCGAGCGAGCCCGACCCGGACGCGGGGGAGGAGCCGGTGGGCGGGTTGCGCGACAACGCGGAGGCCCTGGGCGCCTTCCGCGAGGAGCTGGCGGCCGCGCTGGAGGCCGGCGACGACCAGCGGGTGCAGGACCTGGCGGTGGAGGCGATGGCCCGCTTCGGGGCGATGCCCGGGCGGGGGCCGGGGCTGTCGAGCTGGTCGGCCTACACCGCGCTCCAGCGGGTGACGCCCCAGGAGCTGGTGCAGCAGCTGGTCGCGGGGCTGCTGGGCGCCGGCGCGGACCCTGCCGACGCCGAGCGGGTCGCCGGCGCTCGGGTCGGCACGTTCACCCGGCTCGTCGAGGCCGACGCCCGGCGCCGGCTGGCCGAGGAGAAGGGCGCCCGGCACGTGGCCGACGTCGTACTGCGTCCCACCATCGACCGCCTCGACTTCACCGCGGCACGACGCGCGGACCTGGAGGAGATGCGACGCGAGATCTACCCGCTGGCCCGCCGGCTCGCCGTACGGCTGACCAAGGAGCAGCACGCCCGGCAGCGGGGGCCGCTCGACTTCCGGCGTACGGTCCGGGCGTCCCTGGCCACCGGCGGCGTGCCCCTCGAGACGCACCACCGCCCCAGGCGACCGCACCGCACCGAGCTGGTGGTGCTGTGCGACGTGAGCGGCTCGGTGGCCAGCTTCGCCCAGTTCACGCTGCTGCTCGTATACGCGTTGCGCGAGCAGTTCCACAAGGTGCGCGCCTTCACCTTCGTCGACCAGGTCCACGAGGTCAGCCACCACTTCACCCCCGGCGGGGACGTGGTGGAGGTGATGGAGAACCTCGCGGCCAGCACGGCCCACGCCGCGCGGTGGGGACGCACCAACTACGGCCGCGCCCTCACGACGTTCGCCGACGAGCACGCCGACGCGCTGGGGCCCCGGTCGTCGCTGCTGGTCCTGGGAGACGCCCGCTCCAACCACAGCGACCTCGCCCTGGACACCCTGCGCGACCTGGCCGGCTCGGCCCGGCACGCCTGGTGGCTCAACCCCGAGCACACCCGGCACTGGGGCACGGGCGACAGTGCCGCCCGTGCCTACGGCGAGATCGTGCCGATGGTGGAGTGCCGCAACCTCGCCCAGCTCGGCGAGTTCGTGCACGACATCCTCTGAGCCGCCCGGTCAGCCGGCGAGGAAGCCGAGCTCGGTGATCCGCGCGATCTCGGCGCGCACCTCCGGGTGCTGGGCGGCGTCCGCCGCACGACCGCCGGTGACGTATGGCGTCGTGGTGCCCTCACCGGTGCCGTCGTAGACCACGGTGAGCCGGTTGCCGACGCTCGCGTTAATGAGCGAGCCGAGCAGCGCGACCGGGTCCGAGCGGTCCTCCAGGGAGAGCACCCGGGTCTGCTCCGGGATGGTCGGCACCTGTGCCGACGGGGACCCCGTCGTGACGACCTGGTCGACGACGAAGGCGTCCGAGGAGGCCGACGCGGCGATCTCCGCGGCGGCGGTCCCCCCGTGGGAGGAACCGACGAGCATGACGCGGGCCCCGGCCTCGCCCTGGACGGCGTGCTCGATGGCGCGCACGACCTGGCGGACGTACGACGCGTTGTCGCCGCCCACGAGACGCAGCCGGCCGCCCTGGTCGGCCTGGCGGCCGGGGAGGTAGGCGATGTAGCGGCCCGCGCCGATGCGCTGGACGCTGATGCGGCGGTCGGCGGCGGCGAGGTTGGCCATCAGGTCCTCGATGGTGCGGGGGGCATCGCCCGTGTCGCCGGTGGTGGCGTCGACCGGCTCCGCGACCTCGGCCTCCTCGGCGAACCCCGCGGCCGAGTCGCGCAGCGCCGAGACGGCGTCGCTGGAGAACGGCTGGACCCCGATGGCGCGCAGGCCACCCCGGGCCGCGGCAGCGCCCCGGTCGGTCGACATCACCCCGGCCGTGAGCAGCGAGCGCATCTGGAGGCCGTCGAGCAGGCCCCCGACCCCGGCCATGTGGTCCATCAGCTCGGGATTGCTCTCGGCGAGCTCGTTGAGGTACGACGTGACGCCGGCCCGGTCGAGGGCGTCGGTCTCGATGAGGCCGGCGGAGACGATGGCCCCGCCGAGGGCGACCTCGGGCGCGAGGTAGCCGATGGCGCGCCCCGCGATCGAGCCGAGTGTCTTGTAGGCGGCGTCCTGGAGCTCGTCGATCCACCGGTAGGTCAGCACCGTGGCGCGGACGACCAGGGCGTCGGCATCGAGCTCGACCGAGCGGGTCAGCAGTCCCTGCTTGCCGGTGGTCGCCGCCCGGATGTCCTCCTCCGCCTGGGCGAAGGTGGCCGGGGACAGCTCCGCCGAGTCCGCGACGTCGTCGTCTGCGAGGATCTCCGCGCCGAGGCGTGCGCGGGTGCGCATGTCGGCTCCGGCCTTGTCGAAGAGGTCGGCCAGCGCCAGCATCTCGTGGTACTTGTCGGCGTTGGCCGAGGCCTCGGTCGTCCCGGAGGACGCGTCGGCGCGCGCCGCACGGATCAGGTCCTGCTCACTCATGCGATCACCTGCGCGAGGACGGGGGCGAGCTCGGTCGCCAGGTCGTCGGGGTCCACCCGGCGCACGGTCACCCGTGGTCCGGAGTCCTCCTGGTGGGGGGTGAGGCTGTGCCAGCCGTCGGCGAGCAGCACCCACGAGGCGACGCCGACGCTGGTGGTCGCGGCCTCGGTGACCTCGGCGGCCAGCACGCGGAGCCGCCCGCGCCCCTCGGTGTGCACGGCGGCCACGGCGGTGGCGGCGTCGGTGTCGGCGAGAGGGGTGGCGTCGGCGTCGAGGACGCCCTCGCCGTGGTGCTCCATCAGCACCGGCACCAGGTCGGAGCGCCCGGAGCGCAGGGCCTCGCCGATGGCGTCCACCAGCTGGAAGGGGACTTCCATCGTGGCCGGTACGTCTGACTCGCGCAGGTCCACGTCGTCGGGGATCGCCGCGACCCGGGCCAGCTCGCCCGGCCACTGGTCGGCGCGGAACCACGCCAGCTCGAAGACGATGCCGTCGCAGGTCGCGAGCGTGGCCACGGCCCCGTCGGACTGGCGGTGCCAGGCCTTGACCTGGCTGCCGGCGGCGGCCACGTCGATGTCGAGGGCGAGCCGGGGCGTGGCGAGCAGGCCGATGGCGCCGGCCAGGCCGGCGTCGAGGCCGTCGTCGCTCAGCAGGCCGCGGCGGCGCAGCGTGTCCTCGCCGTCGTGCAGCGAGCCGAGGGCATCGGCGTACGCCGACTCGTCGGCCGTGCCGCGGGACTCGCCCAGGCGGCCCTCGAGGGCACCGGGACCGGCCGCCTCGGACAGGTCGAAGGGCAGCGGGGCGTCACCGGCCGCGCGGGCGGCGAGGCGCAGCTCGGGGAGCGTGATGGCGATCCGGCGGGGGATGCCGTCCAGGAAGCTCGCCGGCTCGACCGGAGGGGTCGTGAGGTCGATGGTCACCATGTCAGAGTCCCGGGAGCTCGACGGTCAGCCAGTCCTTGTGACCGGCCGGAGGGGGAGTGAACGCCAGCAGCGCGGCGTCCTCGCGGCTGGGCTCGCCCGCGGAGTCCCCGTGGGCGGCCCGGGTGCGGGCGTCGCTGACGAGGGCGTCGGACTTGTGGGAGATCGTCTCGATCGCGTCCTTGAGGGCGTCGACCTCGCCCGCGTGCCGGGCGAGGGAGTCGGCGGCGGTGTCGTGGTGCCCGGCGGCCAGGCGCAGGTGCGAGGCGCGCTCCTTGATGCGGGTCCGCATCGACTCGGCTGCCCGACCGGTCCACGGCACGCTCTCGGCCTGCGCGACGAGGCGGTCGGCCATGGCCCGGATGTCACCTCCCTGCTCGCGCAGCTGGGCGACTCGCTTGCGCGATGCGGCGGTGTCGCCGTACATCGGATCACGTCCTTTCGTCGACCCCCGTGCGCTGGCGCACCACGCTCAGCGCGCGGTGCCTCAGGTCGCCTTCCCTGCGTGTCAGGTGGTCAAACCTCGAATCACCCCTGCGCTGGACGAGTCGCACGTCACGTCCGCGCGGGCAGCCAGTCGGCCAGCCGCTCGAGCCCCGTCCGGACGTCCGCCTCGGGGCCCGCGAAGCTGAGGCGCACGTGCTGCCGGCCGGCCTGCGTGTCGAAGTCGATGCCCGGCGCCAGGGCGACGCCGGTCTCGGCCAGCAGCCGCCGCGTCCAGGCCATCGAGTCGTCGGTGAGGTGCGCGATGTCGGCGTAGGCGTAGAACGCGCCGTCCGCCGGGGCGAGGCGGTCGATGCCCAGCACGGCCAGCCCGTCCAGCAGCAGGCGCCGGTTGGCGGCGTACCGCGCCACGTGCCCGTCCAGCTCGGCGTACGACGCCTCGGTGAACGCGGCGACGCACGCTCGCTGCGCGATGACGGGCGGGCAGATCGTGAAGTTGCCGGTGAGCACGTCCACGGCCCGACGCAGCCGCTCTGGCACCAGCATCCAGCCGATCCGCCACCCGGTCATGGAGAAGTACTTGGAGAACGAGCTGAACACGATCGCCTCCCGCGAGGTCTCCCACGCGGAGCGGGACAGGGTCGCTCGGCCGTCGAGGGGCGCGTACTCGATGCCGTGGTAGATCTCGTCGGATATCAGCTGCACCCCGCGGGCCTCGCACCAGGCGGCGAGGGCGGCGAGCTCCTCGGGCAGCAGCATGGTGCCGGTCGGGTTCGCGGGACTGGCCACCACCAGGCCGCGGACGTCCCCCAGCTCCTCCAGCTGCTCGACGGTCGGCTGGAAGCGGTTCTCGGGTCCGCACGGGACCTCCACCACGTCGCAGCCCAGGGCGGTCAGCACGTTGCGGTAGCAGGGGTAGCCGGGCCGGGCCATCGCCACCCGGTCGCCCGGCTCGAAGGCGGCGAGGAAGGCGAGCAGGAAGCCGCCGCTCGAGCCGGTGGTGACCACCACGTCGTCGGGCGTGACGTCGATGCCGTGCATGCGTCGGTGGTGCCCGGCGATCGCGTCGCGCAGCTCGGGCACGCCGGACGCGACGGTGTAGCCGAGCGGGTCGCCGCTGCGCAGCAGCCGCACGGCCTCGTCGGTGACCGGGGCGGGTGCACCCGTCGAGGGCTGGCCGGCGACCATGTTGACCAGGTCCCCGTGCGTGCGCTGCCGCTCCGCCGACGCGGCCAACAGGTCCATCACGTGGAAGGGCGGGACGTTCGCCCGCCGGGCCACCGACCACCGATCGCTCATGGCCTCGATCGTGTCACGCGCGCGTTGGCGGTCGGGGCCCGTCCCGTACCGCCGATAGGATCAGGGCTCGACGACGGCGGGGATGGGGTGGCGTGACCTTCGATGTGCACCAGCTCGACTCGTTCCTGCTGGTCGGCTCCCTCGTCACGCTGGCCGCGATCCTGGCCGTCCGGGTCTCGGCACGCGCGGGGCTCCCCAGCCTGCTGATCTACCTCCTCATGGGGGTGGTGCTCGGCGAGGCGGGCTTCGGGATCCAGTTCGAGGACGCCCAGCTCGCCCACGCGCTGGGCTTCGGGGCGCTGGCGCTGATCCTGGCCGAGGGTGGCCTGGCCACCAGCTGGGTCGAGGTGCGGCCCTCCATCCCCCTGGGAGTCTCGCTCGCCACCGTGGGGGTCGCCATCTCGGTCGCGGTGGTCGCCGTCGGCGCCCACTACCTCCTCGGGCTGCCGTGGGAGCTGGCGGTGCTGCTCGGTGCGGTGTGCTCGCCGACCGACGCCGCGGCCGTCTTCTCGGTGCTGCGGGTCGTCCCGCTCCCCAAACGGCTGACGGGGGCGCTCGAGGCGGAGTCCGGCCTCAATGACGCCCCGACGGTGGTGCTGGTCGGTGTCATCTCCACCGGTGCGGCCGCCAGCAGCGGCATCGCCGGGGTCGCCGGGACGATCGTCTTCGAGCTCGCGGTGGGTGTGCTGGCGGGCCTGGCCGTCGGGGTCGGCGGCGGCTGGGTGATGCGTCGCGCCGCCCTGCCGTCCTCGGGCCTCTACCCGCTGTCGGTGCTGTGCCTCACCTTCGTGGCGTACGGCGCCGCTGCCGCCGTGCACGCGTCCGGCTTCGCGGCGATCTACGTGGCCGCGCTCATCCTCGGCAACTCCGAGCTGCCCCACCGCACGGCCACCAAGTCCTTCGCCGAGGGCGTGGCGTGGCTGGCCCAGATCGGGCTCTTCGTGATGCTCGGGCTGCTGCTCTCGCCGGACCGGATCACCCTCGAGATCGTGGGGCTGGCGCTGGTCACCGGGCTGATCCTGACCTTCGTGGCCCGGCCCCTGTCGGTGCTGGTCAGCTCGGTCGTGCGGCCGATGCCCCTGCGGGAGCTCGCCTTCATCTCGTGGGCCGGCCTGCGGGGCGCCGTGCCGATCGTGCTCACCACGATTGCCCTGGCCGAGGGCGTCGATGAAGCCGACCACCTCTTCGACATCGTCTTCGTGATGGTGGTCGTCTACACCCTGCTGACCGGTCCGACCCTCCCCGTGGTCGCCCGGTGGCTCCGGGTCACCCGCCGCTCCGAGCCCCGGGGGATCGACGTCGAGGCCGCCCCGCTCGAACGGGTCGCCGCCGACCTCCTGCAGGTGTCGATCAGCCCCGTCTCGCGGATGCACGGCGTCGAGGTCGGAGAGCTGCGGCTGCCCCAGGGTGCCTCGGTCACCCTGGTCGTCCGGCAGGGCGAGGTGCTGGTGCCGGAGCGGCGTACCGTCCTGCGGCACGGCGACGACCTGCTGGTGGTGACCCCGCGCAAGGCACGGATCGCCACCGAGGAGCGGCTGCGCCAGGTCTCCGACGGTGGCCGGTTGGCCCAGTGGAACAGCGCGACCCGGCGACGCCCCGAGCGCGGCTGAGGGCCCGGGGAGCCGGTCCGGTCAGGACCCGGGCGGGCTGCAGAACGTCGCGTCCCCTCGCGCCTTGACGGACTCGACCCCGCCGTCGCGCAGCGACGTGTAGGACTGCCCCAGCACCACCACGACGCCGCGGCCGAGGGGCTCCCCGTCGACCTCGGTGCCCGGGACCACCCGCGCCTGCCGGAACTGCCGCTTGACCAGGCGCACGGCGGGGTTCTTCGGGTCGTCGGTCCAGATCTCCACGCGCCGCACCGGCTGGGGAGCGTTACCGGTGTCGGCCCCGACGAAGCCGCGGTCCTCGAGCAGCTCGAGGGTGGCGCCGGCCAGGCCCGAGCGGGAGCTGCCGTTGAAGACGCTCACCGCGACCTGGTCGCGGAAGATCTCGGTGCCGGCCGACACCGTGGTGTCGGTGCACAGCGGCGCCGGGGCGTTGTCGGGGAGGGGCTGGGTGAGCGCCTGCCAGCCCCACGCGCCGGCGAGGAGCATCAGCAGGCAGAGCCCGCCCAACGTCAGGGCGGAGCGGAGACCGTCCCCCATCAGCCGGCCAGCTCGTGGACGCGGGCGTGCAGGACGTTGCGCTGGTGGAGGGCGGCCCGGAGGGCCCGGTGCAGCCCGTCCTCCAGGTAGAGGTCGCCCTGCCACGACACCACGTGGGCGAAGAGGTCGCCGTAGAACGTCGAGTCCTCGTCCAGCAGGGCCGCGAGCTGGAGGGTGTCCTTGGTGGTGACCAGCTGGTCGAGGCGCACTTGCCGGGGCGGGATGGCCGCCCAGTCGCGCGAGGTCAACCCGTGAGCGGGGTAGGGGCGTCCGTCGCCCACGCGCTTGAAGATCACGCGGTGACTATAACGACGCCCTCCGCGCGCCCGCGCGTGCTGGTTAGGCTCGCGCCATGACGGACACGCCCGACCAGTCGACCGCACCGGCTCCCGCTGCGGGGTCCGCCACCGATCCCGCGGCCACCACCGCTGCCGCCGCCCAGCACCCGATCGCCGCGGCGGTCGCCCCGGGCTACGCGTTCGAGGGGACCGCCCTCGAGCTCGGCGGGCTGATGCTCGACGCGACCGAGCTGTCCGACGTACGGGTGCGGATCCCGCTCTCGATGCTCAACCGCCACGGACTGGTCGCGGGCGCCACGGGGACCGGCAAGACCAAGACCCTGCAGCTGCTCGCCGAGCAGCTCAGCGCGCAGGGGGTCCCGGTCTTCGCCGCCGACATCAAGGGCGACCTCTCGGGGCTCAGCGTCCCGGGCGAGGGAGGTCCCAGGATCGAGGAGCGCGCGTCCTCCGTCGGCCAGCAGTGGACCGCGACCGGCTTCCCGGTGGAGCTCTACGCGCTGGGCGGCGAGGGCATCGGCGTGCCGCTGCGGGTGACGATGTCGGCGTTCGGGCCGCTCCTGCTGAGCAAGGTGCTCGGCCTCAACGAGACCCAGGAGTCGAGCCTGGGGCTGGTCTTCCACTACGCCGACCGGGCCGGCCTGCCGCTGCTCGACCTGGCCGACCTGCGCGCCGTCGTGCAGCACCTCACCAGCGACGAGGGCCGTCCCGAGCTCAAGGAGCTCGGGGGCCTCTCCAGTGCCACCGCGGGGGTGATCCTGCGCGAGCTCATCGCCTTCCAGGACCAGGGCGCGGACGCGTTCTTCGGTGAGCCGGAGTTCGACTCGCGCGAGCTCCTGCAGACCACCGAGGACGGCCGCGGGGTCATCAGCCTGGTCGAGCTGCCCGACCTGCAGAGCCGGCCCGCCGTCTTCTCGACGTTCCTGATGTGGCTGCTCGCCGACCTCTTCCACGACCTGCCCGAGATCGGTGACGCCGAGCGGCCCAAGCTCGTCTTCTTCTTCGACGAGGCCCACCTGCTGTTCAACGACGCCAGTGACGCCTTCCTCGACCAGATCGCCCAGACGGTGCGCCTCATCCGCTCCAAGGGCGTCGGGGTCTTCTTCGTGACCCAGAGCCCGACCGACGTCCCCGACGACGTGCTCGCCCAGCTCGGCTCGCGCATCCAGCACCAGCTGCGCGCGCACACCCCCAACGACGCCAAGGCGCTCAAGCAGACCGTCAACACCTACCCGAAGTCGGCCTACGACGACCTCGGCGAGGTCATCACCTCGCTCGGGATCGGCGAGGCCGTGGTCACCGTGATGAACGAGCGCGGCGCCCCCACCCCGGTCGCCTGGACCCGCCTGCGCGCCCCGGAGTCGCTCATGGGCACGGCCGACGCCGCGGCGATGGAGGCGGCCGTGAAGGCCTCGCCGCGCTGGACGACGTACAGCCAGGTCGTCGACCGCGAGTCCGCCCGCGAGAAGCTGGCGGCCCGCCTCGAGGAGGGCGCCCGCAAGGCCGAGGAGGACGCCCGCGCGAAGGAGCAGGCGCGCGAGACCAAGGCCGGGCGTAGCCGGAAGCCCGCCCCGGCGCCCCGGGACGACGACGGCCTGGTGATGGACGTGGTCACGTCACCGGTCTTCAAGGACTTCATGCGTACGGCGGCCCGCGAGATCGCGCGGGGGATGTTCAAGTCGGGTCGCCGCTGAGGGCCGCAGCTGGCAGCGTCCGCGCAGACACGCGGACACAACTCGCGTCGCGACCCCTCGCCACGGCTGTAGGTGGTGGCGTCGGCCGACCAAGGTCCGCGCGTGTACGCGCGAGCCCCGCTACATCGTCGGCTCGGTCCACGCCAGCTGGGTGACCTCGGTGCCGCCGTCGCGCGTGACGACCCGCGCGCGCCCGGGCGGTGCCGGCTGCGGGCGGAGGTTGCCGATGAGCACGCCCTCGTCGCGGGGACCGGAGAGCAGCACGCCGGGCATCGCGAGGTCGCGCATCGACTGGATGACCGGGTCGTAGAGGGCGCGGGAGGCGCCGCCCACGCGTCGGGCCACCACGACGTGCAGCCCGGTGTCGCGGGCCTGCGCCATGAGCGGCTGGAGCGCCTGCACCGGCGACGACTGCTGGGTGGCCACCAGGTCGTAGTCGTCGACGACCACGAACACCTCGGCGCCGGTCCACCACGAGCGGTTGCGCAGCTGGTCCGGGGTGACGTCCGGGCCGGGGATGCGGCTCTCGAGGTAGCTGGCGATGTCCTTGAGCGTCGGCGTCGCCTGGGTGGCGGAGGTGAGGTAGTTGAGCAGGTACTCGTCCGGCACCTCGCCCAGCAGGGAGCGCCGGTAGTCGACGACCACGATCTGCGCCTCCTTCGGGGTCCGCGTGCGCATGACCTCCTGGAGGTAGTTGCGCAGCAGGGCGCTCTTGCCGGACTGGCCGTCGCCGAAGACGAGCATGTGCGGCTCGGAGGAGGCGTCGATCCCCACCGGGGCGAGCTCGCGCTCGTTGATGCCGATGAGCAGCTTCTTCTCGGGCAGGTTGCGGCGCAGTGCGTCCTCGCGGATCTTGTCGAGGGTGACCATCTCGGGCAGCAGCCGCAGCTTGGGGCCGGGGTCGCCCTTCCACGCGACGGACGCCCGGTCGATCAGGTCGTCCACGCCGTCGCCCAGCGTGGCCGCGTCGGCGTCCCCGTCGATGCGCGGCAGCGCGGCCAGGAAGTGCAGCTTGCTCGGCACGAGGCCCCGCCCGGGACGACCGGTCGGCACCAGGGCGGCGACCTTGCGGTCGATCTCGGAGTCGAGCGGGTCGCCGAGGCGCAGCTCGAGCTTGGAGCCGAAGACGTCGCGCATCGCGGCCCGGAAGTCGGCCCACCGGCCGGAGGCCGCGATGATGTGGATGCCGAAGGTCAGGCCGCGGCCCGCGAGCTGCTGCAGCTCCATCTCGATGTCGTCGAACTCCGCGCGCAACGTGCTCCAGCCGTCGACGACGAGGAACACGTCGCCCCAGCCGTCGTCGGCCCGGCCCTGGGCCCGGCGGCTGCGGTAGGTCTCGATCGAGTCGATGCCGTTCTGGCGGAAGTAGGCCTCGCGACGGTCCACGACGCCCTGCACCTCGGCGATCACGCGGCGTACGACGTCGGGCTCGGAGCGGGTGGCCACGCCCGAGACGTGCGGGAAGCGGGCCAGCGGGGCGAACGTGCCGCCCCCGAAGTCGAGCACGAAGAACTGCGACTCCCGCGGGGTCGAGACCAGGCTCATGCTGGTCACGATGGTGCGCAGCAGCGTGCTCTTGCCGGACCGCGGCCCGCCGATGACGGCCACGTGGCCGCTCGCGCCGGTGAGGTTGAGCGTCATGGTGTCGCGACGCTGCTCGCGCGGCCGGTCGACGGTGCCGAGCGGCACGACCAGGCCCGGGACGTTGCGCCAGCGCGGCGAGACGAGGCCCAGGTCGGGGTCCTCGACGAGGTCGGCCATCAGCTCGTCGAGGGTGTCGGGCACGTCCAGCGGCGGCAGCCACACCTGGTGGGCCGGCATGCCCTGGCCGATCATCCGTTGCACGGCCACGTCGAGCAGCGAGGGCTGCTCGCCCTGCTGCTGGCTGGCGACCGGGGCCTCGTCGACCTCGGTGTCCAGCGGCTCGAGGGCCTGCACCTCGGAGATCGTGTAGGGCAGGATGCCGCGGACGTGGCCCCCCTCGTCGCGGCGCACGCGCGATCGTCCCGACGGCGGGCCCGAGACGTAGGCGGCCTTGAAGCGCAGCAGCGTCGACTGGTCGGGCTTGAGGTAGCCCAGGCCGGGCACGGCCGGCAGCTCGTAGGCGTCGGGCACGCCCAGCACGGCACGGGACTCGCCGGCCGAGAAGGTGCGCAGGCCGACGCGGTAGGACAGGTGCGACTCGAGGCCGCGCAGGCGTCCCTCCTCGAGGCGCTGCGAGGCGAGCAGCAGGTGCAGGCCGAGCGAGCGGCCGAGGCGGCCGATGGCGACGAAGAGGTCGATGAACTCCGGCTTGGCCGAGAGCATCTCGGAGAACTCGTCGACGACGATGAACAGCGACGGCATGGGGGCGAGGTCCTCGCCGTTGGCGCGCGCCTTCTCGTAGTCGCGGATCGAGGCGTAGTTGCCCGCGTCGCGCAGGAGCTCCTGGCGCCGCGTCATCTCGCCGGACAGCGCGTCCTGCATGCGGTCGACCAGGGTGAGCTCGTTGGCGAGGTTGGTGATGACCGCCGACACGTGCGGCATGTCGGCCATGCCGGCGAAGGTCGCGCCGCCCTTGAAGTCGACGAGCACGAGGTTGAGCTGCTCGGACGAGTGCGTCATCGTCAGCCCGAGCACCAGGGTCCGCAGGAACTCCGACTTGCCGGAGCCGGTGGCGCCGATGACCAGGCCGTGGGGACCCATGCCCTGCTGGGCCGACTCCTTGATGTCGAGGTGCACGAGGCCGCCGCTGTCGCCGATGCCGATCGGTACGCGGAGCCGGTCGCGCGCCGGACGCGGGCGCCAGGCGGTGGCGGTGTCGTAGGTGTGGATGTCGCCGAGCCCGAGCAGCTCCATGTGGTCGGGCGTCGTGGAGGTGATGTCCACGGCCGCGCCGCTGGAGGCGTCGGCGCTGATGGTCTTGAGCGGCGCGAGGCGGCGGGCGAAGGCCTCGGCGGTCGCGATGTCGCACTGGTCGATGAGCGCCTTGATCGGCTCCTCGCGGACCCGGATCGCCAGGATCGGCATCTTGCCCAGCTGGGGGCGGCCCTCGGCGAACTGCAGGCGCAGGCGCGTGGAGTCCTCGAGCTCGTCCCAGCGCGAGGGCAGGTCGAGCAGGGTGACGCCGTGCAGGCCGTCGGGGGGCACGATGTGGTTGCCGGGGGGCAGGTGCCCGCCGTCGATCACCAGCAGGATGTGCGGGGTCGGCGGTCGTTCGTCGGCGCCGAAGCGGGGCCGGTCGCTGAGGTCGGGCGGGAGCAGCTGGCCCAGGTCCTCGATGGACGTGGTGACCAGGCGCATGGGACCGACCGCGTCGACCTCACGGGCGCTCTGGGCGTGCGGCAGCCACTTGATCCAGTCCCAGTGGGTGAGGTTCTGCTCCGAGCTGAGGATCGCCACGACCAGCTGGTCGGGGTTGTGGAAGGTGGTGGCCGACAGGATCATCGCGCGGGCAGCGGCGCGCGCCTCGTCCTCGGGACCGCAGATCTCGACGCGGTCGAAGGCGCGCAGGTCGATGGAGGCGGGCAGGTTCGGCTGCACCCGGTGGACGACCAGCAGTCGGTGCAGCGCCGACGCCGCGGCCGGGTCGACCTGGTCGACGGGCGCGCTCTCCGGCGGGACCAGCTCGGTGGACAGCGGCTGCGAGCACAGGCCGTAGCGCACGTGCATGAAGTTGGCGTCGCCCGGCCCGTGCTCCCAGAGCCGGGTGCGCTCCTCGGCCAGTGCGGGCAGTGCGGACGGCTCGGGGTGGTGCCAGTTGAGGGCTCGGCGCTGCTGCTCGGCGGCGCTGCGCGCGACCTTGCGGATGTTGGCGAGGTAGCGCAGGTACTCCGTGCGCGACCCGGTCACCTGCTGTGCCCGCTGCTTACGCTGCCGGTCGATCTGGACGATGATGAAGCCCAGCGTGGCGAAGAGGAACATCCCCGCCGCCAGGAAGCTGCGGGTCTTGTTGGCCCCGCCGCCCATGGTCGCCACGAGCACGATGGAGCCGAGGCTGCCGAGCATCGGGATGGCGTTCATCAGGACGCCGCTGGCGCCCTCGCTCTCCTGGATCTCCGGTGGCGGCTGGAGGACGATCTGTCCGCCGGGCATCTCCGGCTCGTCGAGCCGGTGCCCCCCACGCAGTGTCGTGCTCACGCGTTCCCCCTAGCCATACCCGAATGGTCGCGTTGATGATAGGTGCGCCGCTCAGCAGCGACTAGCCTGCACGTCGCCGGTCGACGCCGGCGCAGATGAGGATCATGGGGGAAGTCGTGACCGACGCGCAGCCGAACCCCGTGCTCGCCTCGACCATCGCGGTCAGCGTGCACGGCCCGGCCGGGGTGCTCGACCTGGTGGTGCCCGAGGGGGCGACCTCGGTCGACGTGGCCCGGGAGTACGCCGCCCAGACCGGTGTCGCCGGCATCCCGCTGCTCCAGACCCCTCTCGGCGAGCTGCTGACCGCCGACCGCACCCTGGCGAGCGCCGGGGTGGGGTCCGGGGCGGTGCTGGTCGCCACCACCGGCGTGCACCGCACCCGTCCCCGCGACGAGGACCAGGACCGCACCGACCTCCTGGCGGACACCCCTGCGTTCGCCGCGGTGGTGATGGGCCTCGCGGCCGCCGCCGCCGCGCTCGCCGCGTGGTACGCCGCCCAGGCCGCCGACGACGCGCTGCGCACCACCACCGTCGGGCTGCTCATGGTGTGCGCGCTCGCCTCCACGCTGCCGCTGGGCCGACATGCCGCCCAACGCGCGGCCGCGGCCCCGGCGTTCGGTGCGGCCGCGGCGTTCGCCGCCGTCCACGAGCCCGGCGTCCACCTGCTCCCGGCCGTCGTGGCGGTCAGCGCGGTCTCGGCCGGCGTCATCGCCGCGGTCGCCCTGGCCCTGGGGCCCGATCGCGACGAGGCCCTGCAGGTGTGGATCGTCGCGGGGCTGGTCGTCTTCGCGGTCTGCGGCATCACCCCCCTCCTGGAGTGGGACGGGCGCGTCGCCTGGGCCGTCCTGGTGCTCGTGGCGATGCTCGCCGCGCGCTTCGTGCCGTCGCTCGCGATCGACGTACCCGACGAGACGCTCATCGACCTCGACCGGCTCGCGGTCACCGCCTGGTCGGCGCGTGACGGCGGCCGCGCGGGACGCGGGCGCATCGTCGTGTCGGCGGCCGCCATGCGGCAGCTGGTCGCCGGCGCGACCCGGACGGTCACCGCGGCCTGCGCGGCCATCATGGTGACCGCGGTCGTGGCCACCCCGCTGCTGCTCGCCACCGCCACCATCGACCTCGACCGCATCGGCGCGCGTGCGCTCGCCTTCTTCGCCGGTGCCAGCATCCTGCTCGCGGCCCGGTCCTACCGCCACACGACCGCACGTCGGCTGCTGCGGGTCGGCGGACTGGCCTGCTGGCTGTGGCTCCTCGGCTTCCTGGTCGGCGACGTGTCCCCGACGGCGGTCCTCGTCGCGCTGGTCGTGCTGCTCCTGCTCGGGGGCGTCTGCCTGGCGGCGGCGGTCGCGACGGGTCGGGGCTGGCGGTCGGTGTGGTGGTCGCGCCGTGCCGAGCTGGCCGAGGGGCTGTGCGGCTCCTTCGCGTTCGCCGCGACGGTCGTCGCCTCCGGCTTCTTCCGCAGCCTGTGGGAAATCACGTCCTGAGGTTTAGGCCCTGATCGCTCGGGTACATCGACCTCGGCACGGGGGGCCGGGACGTCTCCCCGAACCAGCCAGAGCTTCATCAGCACACTGCTTCATCACCACGGTGCCTCCCCGCAGGCGGAGCACCTCAACCAGTGAACTCGGGGGTCAAGCCGCCGAGGGGGAAGGATTGACATGACCAACCTCAGCCAGACAGAGAAGGCGCTCTCCCAGGGTGCGGAGTACGTCAACACCGCTCGCGGCGACGTCAAGGGCAAGTGCAACATCCTCAGCGACCGCGTCTCGGAGATGATGGGCGGTTGGGGTGGCCAGGGCGCCTCCGCGTTCAGCAACCTCATGCTCGCGTGGCAGGAGAAGCAGGAGACGATCCTCAAGGCTCTCGACCAGCTCTCCATGTCGATGCAGGAGACCGAGAAGGACAACATGAAGACGGACGAGTCGCAGTCGCAGACTCACATGAACCTCCAGAACCGCCTCGGCTGACCGCGCCACCCACCACAGACTTCAGGAGAGAACTGCAATGACCGGTTTCGATGGAATCAATGTCCAGCACGGCAAGCTCGACGCTGGGTCCCAGGACGTCATGACGGCGGCCAAGGACATCCAGACCCGCCTCGACCAGCTCGAGGGCGACCTCAAGCCGCTCGCCTCCGACTGGACCGGTGCCGCCAAGCAGGCCTACGACGAGGCCAAGGCCAAGTGGGACCAGGCGATCGCCGACATGATCGTCCTGCTCCAGCAGGCCAGCGCCAACGTCTCGACCTCCAACGACGAGTACAAGGCTGCTGACTCGCGCGGTGCCAACCGCTTCTGATCCTCCGCGATCACACCCGCACTCGAGGCCGGTCGTCCCTGTCGGGGCGACCGGCCTCAGTCCGCTCCGGACGGCGATGCGGATATGTAGGCTGCTCCCCGACCGGGGAGCTCACGACTCGGAAGTGACGCATGACGACCACGGCTCTGCCGGCGGCGACATGCACTGACCACGGGGGTAGCACAGCATGAGCCAGGCGGCGTCTGTCGCATCCGGACTGGTCCGGGTGACGGTGGCCTCGGGATCACGCCGGGTCGACCTCGTCCTCCCCGGTGCCGTCCCGGTGGCCGAGCTCGTCCCCGAGCTGGCGCGCAGCGTCGGCATCCTGGACGCGTCCACGGTCTACGGGGGCTACCGCCTCATCGCCCAGGACGGACGCCAGCTCGCCGGCGACGCCGGCCTGACGATCCAGGGCGTGGAGGACGGCGGCCTGCTGACCGTCACCGCCGGGATCGACGACGAGGCGCCGCGCATCTACGACGACATCGTCGAGGCGATGGCCGACGTGGTCGAGCACGAGCTGAGCCCGTGGGAGCCCGCCGCCGGTCGGCGTACCGCCCTCGGCGCGAGCGCCCTGCTCCTCGGCCTCGGCGCCTTCGCCCTGCTCCTCCAGGGCGAGAGCCTGCTCGGCGGCCTCGCCGCCGCGGTGCTGGCCGGCCTGCTGGTCGTGGGCGGCATCGTGCTCGCCCACAGCCAGGAGGAGCCCGAGGCGGGGGTGGCGGTCTCCCTGATCGCCGTCCTGTACGCCGCCGTCGCGGGGCTGCTCCTCGCCCCCGGCGAGCTGCCCGGATGGTCGTGGCCCCTGCCCGCAGAGCTCCTCCAGGCACCGCTCGCCTGTGCGGGCGGCGCGATGCTGGTGACCGGCGTCGTCGCCGTCGTCGGCCTCCAGGACGGTCGCTCGCTGGTGATCCCCGGCGTGGTCGTCGGGGCGATCCTCGGGGCCTGCGGCCTCGTGCTGCAGGTGACCGGCTGGGAGGCGAGCGTCCTCTTCACGGTGGTCATGACCCTGGTCGTGCTGGCCGGCAGCATCTTCCCGTGGCTCGCCCTGGGGGTCACCGGCACCAAGGTCGACCAGATCTACTCGCTGCACGACATCACCGCCGACCCCGACGAGATCGACCCCGCCCAGGTCGGGGCGGACGCGCGGGTGGCGCACGAGATCCTGCTGGCCGTCTCCGCGACGGTCGGCACGCTGCTCGTCCTCTTCGCCCCCTTCGCGGTGGGCCGCGGGGTCTTCGGCACCATCCTCGCCTCGGTCTGCTGCCTCGCGGTGATGTTCCGGACCCGCCAGTACCGCGCGGGGTCGGAGGTCCTGGCGGGGCTCGTCTCGGGCATCGCGGGACTCGTCTCCATCGCGCTGGCGATGGTCCTCATCCACGACACCTGGCGCGCGGAGGCCGCGATCGCCCTCGCGGCGGTGGGTGCGGTCCTGCTCGTCACCACCCTGGTGCCGTCCTCCGGGTCGGTGCGCCGCGGCCGGATCGGGGACGTCGTCGAGACCGCGACCCTGATCTCGCTGCTCCCGCTGATGGTGGTGGCGGCCGGCTTCTTCGACATGGTCAAGGGCTGATCGGGTGGCCACCAAGAAGGACCTCGTCGAGGCGCACGCCTTCAGCAAGCGCCGCCTCATCACCGCCTTCGTCAGTGGCGCTCCGGGGGGCCGCGAGGTCGAGCCGGTCCGTCCCGGCCGCGTGCTCATCGGGGGCATCGCGCTGTCGGTGCTCCTGCTCGCCGGCGCCGCCATCGCGGGCTTCCTCATCGGTCGCCCCAACTCGGCGTGGCTCGAGCAGGGCAGCTTCGTCATCTCCAAGGAGACCGGCGAGCGGTACGTCGTCCTGCGCGGCGGCGACGACCCGCTCCTCCAGCGCGTCCCCAACTACCTCTCCGCCCAGCTCCTCCTCGGCGAGCCGGAGCTGAGCGCCAACCGGGTGTCCGACAAGTACATCCGCGAGGTGGCCCTCGGCCCTGACCTGGGCATCGACGGCGCCCCCACGCTCCCGGCCGCGGGGGACCTCATCGACGACGGCTGGACCGCCTGCACCGCGGCCGACACCGGCATCAAGCTCACCATCACCGAGGACCCGGACATCGCCGAGCTGCGCCAGTCGGCCTACCTGGTCAGCAGCGGCGGGGGCCTGTGGCTCGTCGCGCCCAGTCCCGGGGGCAGCGGCTACCGCCTGCGGCTGCCGGCCGACCCCACCGACGCGGGGGTGATCGGTGACCGACTCGGCTTCGGGGCGACCTCCGAGGCCCCGGTGGTGCCCGAGGAGTGGCTCAACCTCTTCCCGGAGGGACCCTCCCTGGAGGTCGCGTCCTTCGGCATCCCGGCGGGCGACATCGGCTCGCCCGCCGACTACCCGGGCGCCGAGACCGACCTGTCCCGGTTCCAGGTGGGCGACCTCGTCCGCACCCCGAGCCGCTCCTACCTGCTCGGCCCCGACGGCCCGATCCCGCTGAGCGAGTTCGCCGCGGTGGTCTACGACTCGGTCGGCTCCTCCACCCAGGACCTCGACGAGGACCTGCGGGTGGCCCCCGCCGACACGACCTACCCGGACGAGTGGCCCACCGACACCCCGGTCGCCGACCAGGGGGTCGACATGTGCGCGGTCCTGCACCCGGGTGACGAAGGCGAGGCGGCCGAGGTGAGGCTCGCCGGCACTCCCCGCGGCGAGGTGGCGGCCACCGGCATCAAGCCGCAGAGCCACGAGGTCGACGTCGCCCCCTCGGGCGGCGCCTACGTCCGCTCCGGCGCCGACGAGGCGGCCACCGAGGGCACGCCGTACGTCATCGACACGAAGGCGCAGAAGTACCAGCTCGGACCCGACGTCGCGGTCTACATCGGGTACGGCGACAGCGCGGCCCCGGTGGTGCCCAACACGTGGCTGGAGTTCTTCGAGGAGGGCACCGCGCTGTCGGTCAACGCCGCTCGACGGGTGCCCGAGGACGCTCCCGCGACCGGGGACGCCGCAGCGTCATGAGCGCCGCCACGAGGGGGAGCCGGTGGGCACGTGCCGGCATCGCCGGGGCGCTCGCCCTGGCGCCGCTGTGCCTGGGCGCGGTGAGCAGCCCGTCGTACGCCGTGGACGGGGAGGAGTGCGACGTCACCGCCGTGCTCGAGTCCGAGCAGCTCGCCGACACCAGGACGCGCACCAGCGCGCCCATGGAGCGCATGCACGTCCCCGAGGCGCTCGAGCGGACGGACGGGAGCGGCGTCTCCGTCGCCGTGGTCGACTCCGGCGTCCAGCCCGGGCTGCCGATCAACACCGGGTCCGCGCTGAGCCTCCCGGACGTGTCCGGGCCGCTGCTGTCGGGCCACGGCACCATCGTGGCCGGCCTGATCGCGGGCAAGGAGGGGGTCGCCCCCGGCGCCAGGGTCATCGACATGCGGGTGCTGGACACCGAGGAGCCGGACTTCTCGCAGGGACAGAAGGGGGTCACCTCCCAGGGCCTCGCCGCCGGGATCCGCCAGCTCGTCGCCCTGCACCGGACCCAGAAGTTCACGGTCGCCAACATCTCCCTCTCGGTCCCCCAGGACGACCCCGACCTGCGCGCGGCGATCAAGGACCTGGTGGCCCGCGACGTCGTGGTGGTCGCCTCCGCGGGCAACGCCGACAGCGAGGCGACGGCGTCGGGCTCGTTCAAGGGAACGCCCCGCAACGACGTGTCCGTCTATCCGGCCGACTACCCGGGGGTCCTGGCCGTCAGCGCCGTGGCGCCGAACAACGACGACCTGCGCCAGTACGTCGCGCCGAACAAGGACACCGACGTCGCGGCCCCGACGTACGGCGGGCTCTCCTACAACATCACCGGCCAGAAGTGCCTGGTGACCGAGGTCGCCACCTCGTGGGCGGCGGCCGAGGTGAGCGGGGTGGTCGCCCTGCTGCGGGCCGCGTTCCCCCGTGACAACGCCAAGCAGATCGTGGCCCGCCTCGAAGCCACCGCCGAGGGCTCCGACGAGGTCGCCAACCCGTGGACCGGGGCCGGGGTCGTCCAGGCGCACGACGCACTGACCCGCACCCTGACCGTGAAGCGCAGCGGCAGGGTCGACCGCACGGTCGCCGAGGTCAGCGAGGACGCGATGGCTCCGCCGGCTCCGCCACGGATCGACCTGTTCGGCTCCTCGCGCACGCTGCTGCTGTGGGCCGGGCTGCTGGCGGGGGCGCTGATGGCGCTGGCCTTCATCCTGCGCCCGCTCGCCCGTCGCTGACGCCGTACGCCGACGCGCCCGCGGCGCCCACGCGGCGTACGGGCCCGGGGGAAATGCGACACGGCGCCGGAGACCGGCGCCGTGTCGAGTGGCGGAGGATAGGGGATTCGAACCCCTGAGGGCTATTAACCCAACCCGCTTTCCAAGCGAGCGCCATAGGCCACTAGGCGAATCCTCCGCGCAGGAGCGTACCGGTCGCCCGACCGGGCGGTGAAATCGCCCTGGCCGGGGCCGTGTTGGGCGGTGCGACGACCCTCGCCTAGACTCTGCGACAACCCCCCACGTGGCGACATCTTGCCCAACTCCCCCAGGGCCGGAAGGCAGCAAGGGCAAGCAAGCTCTGTCGGGTGCGTGGGGGGCCTCTTCGTCCGGCGGCGGCTGGCGCACCAGCGCCCGGTGGTCGCTGTCGGACCCGGTCGTTAGGGTGCAGACGTGGAGTCACCGCTCGCCCTCTATCGCCGCTACCGGCCCGAGACGTTCGCCGAGGTCATCGGCCAGGACCACGTCACGGAGCCGCTGCGTGTCGCGCTGGCCAACGACCGGGTCAACCACGCCTACCTCTTCTCCGGGCCGCGCGGCTGCGGCAAGACGACCTCCGCGCGCATCCTGGCCCGCTCCCTCAACTGCGCCCAGGCCCCGGTGGCCGACCCGTGCGGCGAGTGCGACTCCTGCCGCGAGCTGGCCCGCGGCGGGTCCGGCTCCATCGACGTCATCGAGATCGACGCGGCCTCGCACGGCGGTGTCGACGACGCCCGCGACCTGCGCGAGAAGGCGTTCTTCTCCCCGGTCCGCGACCGCTACAAGATCTACATCATCGACGAGGCCCACATGGTCTCCCCACAGGGCTTCAACGCGCTCCTCAAGCTGGTCGAGGAGCCCCCGCCCCACCTGCGCTTCATCTTCGCCACGACGGAGCCGGAGAAGGTGCTGCCGACGATCCGGTCGCGCACCCACCACTACCCCTTCCGGCTGATCCCGCCGCGGCTGCTCTCGGACTACCTCTCCCGGCTGTGCGAGGAGGAGGGCGTGGCGATCGAGCCGGCCGCGCTGCCCCTGGTGGTGCGCGCCGGTGGCGGCTCGGCCCGCGACACGCTCTCGGTGCTCGACCAGCTCCTCGGCGGCGCGGGCCCCACGGGCGTGACCCACGCGCTGGCCACGGCACTGCTCGGTTTCACCCCCGACGCGCTGCTCGACGAGGTCGTCGACGCGTTCGCGGCCGGGGACGGCGCGGCGGTCTTCGGTGTCGTCGACAAGGTGGTCGAGACGGGGCAGGACCCGCGCCGCTTCACCGAGGACCTGTTGCGCCGGTTGCGCGACCTGGTGATCGTCGCTGCCGTGCCTGAGGCACCGGCGAGCGGGCTCATCGACGTCGCCGAGGACGCGGGGGAGCGGCTGGTCGCCCAGGCCGCCCGCTTCGGGGCCCTGGAGCTGAGCCGGGCCGCCGACATCGTGGCCGCCGGGCTCACCGAGATGCGCGGGGCCACCGCGCCGCGGCTGCTGCTCGAGCTGATCTGTGCCCGGGTCCTGCTGCCCGGGGCCGACCACACCAACGACGGCGTGATGGCGCGCCTCGACCGCCTCGAGCGTCGCCTCGACGTCAGCGGTGCGGTCAGTGCCGCCCCCTCCGCCGGTGCGCCCGCCGCCCGCGCGGTCGCCCCGCGACCCGCGGCGACCCGCCCCGAGCCGGTCCTGGCCGCGCCTGCGCCCGCCGAGGTGCCGGTCGACGTCCCCCAGCAGGCGGCTCCCCAGATGGCGCCCGGCGAGGTGCCGGCGGACCCGGCTCCCGCCCCGGCGTCCGCGCCCCGACCGCCCGCCGACGCTCCGGTCGCTGCTGCCGAGGACGTGCCCCCGACCACGAGCGCGTCGCAGGCTCCGGCCGCACCGGGGTCCCCGGACGACGAGCCGGTCGCCTCCCGGGAGGCCGAGCCGGCGTGGCCCGCGGTCACGGCACCCCCCACCGCGCCCGGGCAGCCGCCGGTGGCGACGCAGGAGGCACCGACACCCGACGCCGCGACCCCGGCCGCCGCCCCGGGCGGAGCGGTCGCCGCGCCGTCCGCCGGCGATGACGGCCAAGCGAGCGGTCCCCAGGGCGGGTTGAGCATGGTCGAGGTCCGGCGGCTCTGGCCGGACATCGTCGACGCGACCAAGATGCGCCGCCGGCTGGCCTGGATGATCCTCACCCAGAACGCCCAGGTCGTCGGCGTCGACTCCCGCACCCTCACGGTCGGCTTCGCGAGCCACGGTGCGCGTGAGTCGTTCGTGGGCGGCGGGTGCGACGAGATCCTGCGCCAGGCCGCGATCGACGTGGTGGGGGTCGACTGGCGCATCGACGCCATCGTCGACCCGAGCGCCGCGGGCGGCAGCGGCCAGCCGGTCGTCACGACGCCGGCGGCGTGGTCCGCGCCCGCCTCGCCGGCCCCGTCCGCGATGCCCGACGAGCGCGCCCCCGTGGACTCCCCGCCCGACTGGGTGACCGGAGGGGCGGCGGGCGAGCCCGCGGCTCCGGCCGCCCCGCCCGAGGCAGCCCGCCCGCCCCAGGACTCCGCCGGTCTCCTGGCCGCCCGGGAGGCCCTCGAGCGCTCCCGGACCGCACCGAGCTCCGACGAGCCCAGGGTGGACCACGCGGCGCTGGCCGACGCGGCCGCGGACCCCGACGACCCGGATGCCGACACCCAGGGACTCGACAGCACCGCGCTGCTCCAGCAGACCCTCGGCGCCAAGGTCATCGACGAGATCAGGCACACGTGAGCCCGCACGACCCGACCGCACCACCCACGACCCCACGACGTCAGGAGAGACCATGACCCAGAACCCCTTCGAGGGACTCGGTGGCGGCGGCTTCGACATGGGCGCCCTGCTCCAGCAGGCGCAGCAGATGCAGGAGCAGCTGACCACCGCACAGGCCCGCCTCGCCGAGCAGACGCTCGACGGCACGGTCGCCGGCGGCGCCGTGACCGTGACGGTCAACGGCGTCGGGGAGCTCGTCGGCCTGGCGATCACCGCCGGGCAGTTCGACGGCTCGGACGCGGACGACCTCTCGGACCTGTCCGACATGGTGGTCGCGGCCTACCGCGACGCGAAGGCCCAGGCCGACGCGCTGGCCAGCGAGACGCTCGGGCCCCTCGCGGGTGGCCTCGGTGGCTCCGACGACCAGGGCGGGGCGCCCGGCGGCCCGCTCGGGTTCTAGGACCTTCGTTGTACGAAGGCGTCGTACAGGACCTCATCGACGAGCTCGGCCGGCTGCCGGGCATCGGTCCCAAGAGCGCGCAGCGGATCGCGTTCCACCTGCTCCAGGCCGAGCCCGCCGACGTACGCCGTCTCGCCGACGTGCTCATCGAGGTCAAGGCCAAGGTCAAGTTCTGCACGGTGTGCTTCAACGTGTCGCAGGACGAGCAGTGCCGCATCTGTCGCGACCCGCGCCGCGACCCGGCCGTGCTGTGCGTGGTCGAGGAGTACAAGGACGTCGTCGCGATCGAGCGCACCCGGGAGTTCCGGGGTCGCTACCACGTGCTCGGCGGGGCGATCTCGCCCATCGACGGCATCGGCCCCGACCAGCTGCGCATCCGCGAGCTCATGGTGCGCCTGGCCGACGGCACCATCACCGAGTGCATCCTGGCGACCGACCCCAACCTGGAGGGGGAGGCCACCGCGACCTACCTCACCCGGATGCTCAAGCCCATGGGGTTGCGCGTGACGCGACTGGCGAGTGGACTGCCAGTGGGTGGAGACCTCGAGTACGCCGACGAGGTCACCCTCGGCCGGGCGTTCGTAGGAAGGCGATCAGCAGATGACTGACTACACCAAGACCGACATGACCGGCGGCGTGATCGACGAGGCCCAGTTCGCCTCGCAGATCGCCGCCCAGATCGAGTCCTTCCTCATCGCGGTGCGCGAGGTCGCCCGCGAGGGCAACGGCTCGCGGGCCGTCTCGCTGCTGCTGCTGGAGATCAGCCAGGTGCTGCTCGCCGGCGCCCGGCTCGGCGCGCAGATGGACTTCCAACCGCGCGAGGAGTACCAGCCCGACGTGGGGCCCGAGGCCGACATCGACGAGCTGCGGCTGCGCCTCGCGCAGATGCTGGACAGCGTCGACACCTACAGCTTCGTGTTCGACCCCTACGTCCCGGAGGTGGTCGTCAGCCAGCTGTCCGACGACCTCGCCTCCATCGTGACCGACCTCGACAACGGCCTGCGCCACTACCAGCGCGGCGACATCGCCGAGGCGCTGTGGTGGTGGCAGTTCTCCTACGTCAACAACTGGGGAAACCTCGCCGGCGCCGCGCTCAACGCCCTGCTGACCGTGGTGGCGCACGACCGCTTCGACACCGACTTCGACGCCGACGCCGAGGCCGTGGCGGTGGCCAACGAGATCCTCGGCGAGGCCGGGCCGTCCGCCTGAGCCACGCGCCGTACCCGCTCCGCGTCCGCGGGTGCCGCGGCCGTGAGATGCGGCCGGGTGCCCCTGCGGAGCCCACGTAGACTCATGGCTGCTCGAGCCACCGACCATCGCAGGGGACCAACCGTGGGCATTGTCGTGCAGAAGTACGGCGGCTCCTCGCTCGCCGACGCCGACGCCATCAAGAGGGTCGCGCGGCGCATCGTGGAGAACAAGAAGGCCGGTCACGACGTCGTCGTGGCCGTCTCGGCGATGGGTGACACCACCGACGAGCTGCTCGACCTGGCCGAGCAGGTGAGTCCGCTCCCGCCCGCGCGCGAGATGGACATGCTGCTGACCGCCGGTGAGCGGATCTCGATGGCGCTGGTCGCGATGGCGATCTCCGACCTCGGGTTCACCGCCCGCTCCTTCACCGGCTCGCAGGCCGGCGTGATCACCGACTCGGTGCACGGCAAGGCCAAGATCATCGACATCACCCCCGGCCGCATCACCAGCGCGCTGGCCGACGGTCACATCGTGATCGTGGCCGGCTTCCAGGGCGTCAGCGCCGACACCAAGGAGATCACCACCCTGGGTCGTGGTGGCACCGACACCACTGCGGTGGCGCTGGCCGCCGCGCTCGAGGCCGACGTCTGCGAGATCTACACCGACGTCGACGGTGTCTTCACCGCCGACCCGCGCATCGTCCCGGCGGCGCGCAAGCTGGACCGTGTCTCCTACGAGGAGATGCTCGAGCTGGCCGCGTGCGGGGCCAAGATCCTGCACCTGCGGTGCGTGGAGTACGGCCGGCGCTACAACATCCCGATCCACGTCCGCTCGTCGTTCAGTCAGAAACAAGGCACCTGGGTCGTCGACGACGCAGGCGATGGAGGCACCATGGAACAGGCGATCATCTCCGGAGTCGCGCACGACCGGAGCGAGGCCAAGATCACCGTCGTCGGGGTCCCCGACAAGGTCGGCGAGGCCGCGCGCATCTTCGAGGCGCTGTCCGAGGCCGAGATCAACCTCGACATGATCGTGCAGAACGTGTCGGCCGCCGCGACCAGCCTGACCGACATCTCGTTCACCCTGCCCCGCACCGACGGCACGACCGCGATGAACGCGCTGGCCAAGATCCAGGCCGAGGTCGGCTACGACAAGCTGCTGTACGACGACAAGATCGGCAAGGTCTCGCTGATCGGTGCGGGGATGCGCTCGCACCCCGGCATCACCGCCAAGTTCTTCGCCTCCCTCGCCTCCGCGGGCGTCAACATCGAGATGATCTCCACCTCGGAGATCCGGATCTCGGTCGTCGTCGACGAGGCGGACGTCGACCAGGCGGTCCAGGCGACGCACACGGCGTTCGACCTCGACGCCACCGAGGTCGAGGCGGTCGTCTACGGCGGGACGGGCCGCTGAGATGGGCACCGGTATCCGTCTGGGCATCGTCGGCGCCACCGGCCAGGTCGGCGTGGCCGTCCGCGAGATCCTCCTCGAGCGGGGCTTCCCCCTCGAGGAGGTCCGCTTCTTCGCCTCCGCCCGCTCGGCCGGCACCGTGCTGCCGTTCGGGGACCGCGAGGTCACCGTCGAGGACGCCTCGACGGCCGACCCGGCGGGCCTCGACATCGCGATCTTCTCCGCCGGGGCGACGACCTCGCGGGCGCTCGCGCAGTCGTTCGTCGACGCCGGCGTGGTCGTGATCGACAACAGCTCGGCCTTCCGCAAGGACCCCGAGATCCCGCTGGTGGTCAGCGAGGTCAACCCCGGGGCCATCGACGCCGTGCTGGCCGCGGGCCGAGGCATCATCGCCAACCCCAACTGCACGACGATGGCCGCCATGCCGGTCCTCAAGCCGCTCCACGACGAGGCCGGGCTGCGGCGGCTGATCGTCTCGTCGTACCAGGCGGTGTCGGGCTCCGGCGTCGCCGGCGTCGACGAGCTGGCCGACGGCATCGCGGCGGCGGGGGACAAGGCCCGCGAGCTGGCCTACGACGGGGAGGCCGTGAGCTTCCCCGAGCCGGTCAAGTACGCCGAGACCATCGCCTACAACGTCCTCCCGCTGGCGGGCTCGATCGTCGACGACGGCCTCAACGAGACCGACGAGGAGCAGAAGCTCCGCCACGAGTCCCGCAAGATCCTGGGCCTGCCCGACCTCAAGGTCTCCGGGATCTGCGTCCGGGTGCCCGTCTTCACCGGTCACTCGCTGGCGGTCAACGCCGAGTTCGACCGGGCGATGACGCCCGACCGCGCGCGCGAGCTGCTCGCCGGTGCCCCCGGGGTCGAGCTGCGCGAGGTGCCGACACCGTTGCACGCCGCCGGCAGGGACCCGTCGTACGTCGGGCGGCTGCGGCAGGACCCGGGCGTCGACGGCGACCGCGGCCTGGCGCTCTTCATCAGCAACGACAACCTGCGCAAGGGCGCCGCCCTCAACACCGTGCAGATCGCCGAGCTGGTCGCCGCCTCACGCTGAGGAGCCGCTACTCCCGGTCGGCGCCCGCGTCGACCACGGTCTGCGTGACGCGCCACGACACCGCGTAGGCGACCACGGTCACCAGGACCACCGCCACGGCCCCCGACCACTCGTCGAGCGAGTCGACGAGGAACAGCATCGCCACCACGGCCAGCAGCGCGACGGCCAGGAAGCTGGTGCTGCCGGCGTCGTGGATGCCGAGGCCGCGCAGCAGCCAGCCGCCGAGGTAGGTCAACGCGATCAGGATCGCGAGCATCATCAGCAGGCCCGGTCCTCCTCCGCACGAGGCCGTGCCGGTCGCGACGTCGCACAGGCGCAGCGAGCCGTAGGTGAGCAGGACGGCGGCGAGACCGACCACCGCCCCGGCGAGCAGGACGGCCGGCAGTGCCGGGAGGCCGGGGAAGCCGAGGGCGCGTCGCTCCCGGGTCGGCTCGGGGGTGACCTCCGGCGCGTCCTCCCGGGTGTCGAGGGCGGCGCCACCGCGCGCGGCGGTCGGGCGGGCGGCCGGGGGCTCCGCCGGAGCGGTACGACGCTGCGGAGCCGCCGCTGGAGGCAGCACCTGGGTGGGACGGTCCTCGGGCTCGGGCTCGGGCTCGGGCTCGGGCTCCGGCTCCGGCTCCGGGGGCCGGCTCGGCACGAGCGGATCGATCTCGGGTGGCCCACCCGGTGCCTCGCCCGGGTCGGGGGTGGCGGGGACCTCGGACGGGGAGGAGTCGCCCCGGGGCGGGCGCTTCTTGCGGCCGAAGCCGAAGGAGGGGAGCTCCAGGGAGGGCTCGTCGCCCCCGTGGTCCTTGTCAGCCATGCGGCGAAGTGTGCCACGGGCGTTGCGGGCCGGTCCGCGACCAGCGCGGAGGATCGGACGCCGTGGGGCCGTCGGATCCTCCGCGCTGGCGGGGCGGTGCCGGAGTCGTGGCGGAGCGGTGCCGGACATGGAGCAGGGCCCGGTCCCACGGTGGTGGGTCCGGGCCCTGCTGATGTCCTCAGGACATCTGATCGGTCGGGCTGACAGGATTTGAACCTGCGGCCTCCTCGTCCCGAACGAGGCGCGCTACCAAGCTGCGCCACAGCCCGATCCGCTCCGAACCGGTGACCGGCTGCGAAGCACGGCGAGCATACCCGAGCGGTCGGACGCCTCCGAAATCGGGATCGGAGGGGGAGACGGAGCCGGGGTCTCAGGCCGGTCCGGGACGCGGCGTGAGGGTCATCAGCGTCGCCTCGGGTCGGCAGGCGACGCGGAAGCGGACGTAGGGGTTCGTGCCGAGTCCTGCCGAGACGTGCAGCCACGACGACCCCGGGTCGCCGGGGCGGGAGTCGGCCGGGTGGCGGTGCAGGCCCTTGGCTCGCGCCCGGTCGAGGTCGCAGTTGGTGGTCAGGGCGCCGTACCCCGGCAGGCACACCTGGCCACCGTGCGTGTGGCCGGCGATCACGGCGTCGTACCCGTCGGCGGCGAACTGGTCGAGGACGCGCAGGTACGGCGCGTGGGTGATCGCCAGGCGCACGTCGGCACCGGGGTCGGCCGGCCCGGCCACGGCGCCGAGGTCGTCGTAGTCCAGGTGCGGGTCGTCGACCCCCGCGAGGGCGAAGGTCGTGTCGCCGACGGTGAGCGAGCCGAGCTCGTTGCGCAGGTGCAGCCAGCCGGCGTCGACGAGCCCCCTGCGCAGGTCGCGCCACGGCAGCTGGGGCGTGTGGGTGTTGCGCTGCCCGGTGTCCGGCAGGAGGTAGCGGGCGGGGTTGCGCCAGCCGGGGGAGTAGTAGTCGTTGGACCCGAAGACCGAGACGCCCGGACGGTCGAGCAGACCGCCCAGCGCGTCCAGCACCACCGGGACCGACCGCATGTGCGCCAGGTTGTCTCCGGTGTCGACGACCAGGTCGGGCTCGAGGTCGGCGAGGCCACGCAGCCACTCCTGCTTGGCGTGCTGGTCGGGGGCCATGTGGATGTCGCTGAGGTGCAGCACCCGCAGCGGCCGGTGCCCGGCGGGGAGCAGCGGGACGCTCACCTCACGCAGCGTGTACTGGCGGGCCTCCCACGCGGCGTACGTCGCGAGCGCGGTCCCGGCCACGGCGCCCGCGGGCAGGGCGACGCCGAGCGTGCGACGGACCAAGGGGAGGAGGGGCACGCCGCAAGGCTGCCACAATGGCCCCATGAGCTCCCTCAAGGACCGCCTGCGCACCGACCTGACCGCCTCGATCAAGGCACGCGACGAGGTGCGCTCCTCCACGCTGCGGATGGTCCTGACGGCCATCACGAACGCCGAGGTGGCCGGCAAGGAGCAGCGCGAGCTCACCGACGACGACATCATCGGCGTGCTCTCCACCGAGGCCAAGAAGCGCCGCGAGGCCGCGGTCGCCTTCGAGGAGGGCAACCGGCCCGAGATGGCGGCCAAGGAGGCCGCCGAGGGCGAGGTGATCGCCGGCTACCTGCCCGAGCAGCTCTCGGCCACCGAGATCGCCGACCTCGTCACCTCGGCCATCGCCCAGACCGGCGCGGCCGGTGAGGGCATGCGGGCCATGGGCAAGGTGATGGGCGTCGTGAGCCCGCAGGTCAAGGGCCGTGCGGACGGTGGTGCGGTCGCCGCGGAGGTACGACGCCAGCTCGGCTGACGCGTCCGGCGGTCCGGGCGGTCAGCGGTTGCCGTTGCCGTTCCCGTTCCCGTTGCCGTTGCCCTGGCCGGGGTTGCCGCCACCGCCACCGCCGCCGTTGCCGCCACCGCCGCTCGGCTGGGGCGGCGGCGGGACGTAGCCGGTGGACGGGTAGATGACCACGGTGTCGCCGCTGCTCAGCGAGGTGCCGCCGCCGGGGGAGGTGTAGGCGACCAGGCCCTCGGGCACCTCGGAGTTGACGGCGCCGCCGACGCTGACGACGAAGCCCGCCGCCTCGAGGGCCTGCGTCGCTGCCGGCTGGTCCATGCCGCTGACGTCGGGCACGGCGGTGAGCACGCCGGCGATCTGGTCGCCGGAGGGGGTGGTGAAGTCGGTGTAGTCGAGCTTGGGTGAGACGGCGGCCATGGCGTCGCCCCAGATGGGGCCGGCGGTCGTGGAGCCGAACGCCTCGCTGATGTAGCTGCCGCCCACGACCTGCCCGTTGAGGGTCACCCAGTTGCCGAGCGGGTCCGCGCCGGCGACCATCGCCGCGGCGGCGATCTCCGGGGTGTAGCCCGCGAACCACACGGCCATGTTGGAGTTGTTGGTACCGGTCTTGCCGGCCGAGGGCTTGTCGATGGCGATGTTCTGACCGAAGCCGCCCGGCTCCATGACTCCGCGCAGCACGTCGTTGACGGCGTCGGCGGTCGCCCCGGGCATGACCTGCTCGCAGGTCTTCGGGTAGTCCTTGACCAGGTTGCCGTTGGCGTCGTTGATCGAGGTGACCGGCAGCGAGTCGCAGTGGATGCCCCGGGCGCCGAAGGTGGCGTAGGCCTCGGCCATGGTCAGCGGGTTGGAGTCGGAGACGCCCAGGATCCACGAGGGGACCTTCTGGCTCTCGGGCAGCGTGATGCCCATCTGCTCGGCCAGCTCGATCGGCTCGCACATCCCGGTGCGCTGCTCGAGCTGGGCGAAGAAGGTGTTCACCGAGTTCTGCGTGCCGGTGTAGAGGTTGAACGTCCCCGAGCCGGTGGAGTTGGACACCGGCCACGAGCCGCTTCCGGCGTACGGTCCGTCGCACGTCTCGAAGCTGCTGTCCGGGAGCTCGAGGCTGTCCGGCGACGGGATCGAGGTGCTGAGCGGGATGCCCTGGTTGATGGCGGCGGCGAGGACGAACACCTTGAACGTCGAGCCGGCCTGGAAGCCGTTGGCGTCGCCGTACTTCCGCGGGACGACGTAGTTGAGGTAGGTCTGGCCGTTGGCCTTGTCCTTGCCCATCGGACGCGACTGGGCCAGCGCCTTCACGTAGCCGGTGCCGGGCTCCACCATGGCCAGGCCGCCGATCGCCTGGTCGGTCGGGTCGACGTGCGCCGAGACGGCCTGGTCGGCGGCCTTCTGGAAGTCGAGGTCCAGCGTGGTCCGGATCGTCAGGCCGCCGGACTGCAGCAGGCGCCGGCGGTCCTTGGCGGTCTCGCCGAGGGACTCGTCCTTCATCAGGTAGTTGACGGCGTAGTCGCAGAAGAACGGCGCCTGGGACTGCTGGCAGCCGTTGGGCGAGCGCTCGATCTTGAGGCCGAGCTTGCGCTCCTTGAGCTTGTCGGCCTTGGCGCGGTCGAGGACGCCGAGCTGGGCCATCCGGTCGAGGACCACGTTGCGCCGGTTGAGGGCCCGCTCGGGGGAGTTGGTGGGGTCGTAGCCCGTGGGGTTCTTGACCAGCCCGGCCAGCAGCGCGGACTGCACGTAGTTGAGGTTCTTGGCGTTCTTGGAGAAGTAGTGGCGAGCGGCCGACTGGACGCCGTACGCCCCGTCGCCGAAGTAGGCGATGTTGAGGTACCGCTCGAGGATCCAGTCCTTGGAGTAGTTCTTCTCGAAGGCGATCGCGTAGCGCAGCTCGCGGATCTTGCGGGCGTAGGTGTCGTCGGTGGCGGCGGCCGCCTCCTTCTTGGTCTCCGCCTGGTTCAGCAGGGTCTGCTTGACCATCTGCTGGGTGATCGACGACCCCCCCTGCACCGAGCCGCTGGCCTGGTTGGTGACGAAGGCGCGCAGCGTGCCTCGGATGTCCAGGGCGCCGTGGTCGTAGTAGCGGTAGTCCTCGATCCCCACGATCGACTGCACCATCTTGCGCGAGATCTGGCTCAGCGGGACGTTGATGCGGTTCTGGTCGTAGAGCGAGGCGATGAGGTTGCCGTTGACGTCGTAGATGCGCGTCTTCTGGGCGAGCTCCTTGGCCTCGAGCTCCGACGGGAGGTTGACCATGCCCTTGCTGACGTCCTTGGTCGCGACCCCGAGGACCCCCGCGAACGGGATGGCCAGGCCGGCGACGAGGACACCGACGATGACCGAGACGACGGCCATCACGGCGAGGTGCGAGGCCACGGTCCGGGCGGTCGAGCGACCCTGGTCGCGGGAGGAGGAGGGCGAGGACATGGGCCCCAATGTACGGGAGGGGACTAGCACACCCCCAGTTCGCGCGAGCGAGGAGTAGTCACAAAGGACCATGTGATTTGAGCCAAGTGGTGCCTATCTCAACCTCTCACTGGTACATACCTTTGAGCCCGGGTCGTGAATGGTCGCTATGGGGGCGACCATCGCAGGCCCACAGATTGTGGGGATCGACATGTGGGTTGAGGACTGGGCGCCGCGAGCGGCTTGCAAGCAGGACACCCCGGACGCGCTCTTCGTGCGCGGCGCGGAGCAGAACAAGGCCAAGCAGGTGTGCGCCGGGTGCCCCGTGCGCACCGAGTGCCTCGCCGAGGCGCTGGACAACCAGATCGAGTGGGGCGTCTGGGGCGGGATGACCGAGCGTGAGCGCCGGGCCCTCCTGCGTCGCCGCCCGACCGCCTCGTGGCGCACCGTGCTGGAGACCGCGCGTCTCGAGCACGTCAAGGTCGTCGCCACCGTCTGAGGCGGGACCCGGCGGCCCTGCGGCGGCCCTGCGTCGGCTCAGCCGGCCCGGTCGACACGGTCGGTCACCGTGCCGGCCAGCAGGTCGCCGATGCGGCGCAGGCCCTCGAGGTCGTGCACGTCGGTCGCCATCGCCGGCACGACCGTGGTCGCCACCTCGGGGTGGGCGGTCGCCCAGCGCTCGCGCAGGTGCGCCTCCCGCTCCACCATCCGCACCCGGTCGGCGTGCAGGCGCAGCAGCCCTGCGGTCGTCGACCCCTCGGACGTGCGGGACAGGCGGTCCGCGGCGGCCACGGCCTCGTCGGCCGAGAGGTCGGTGCGAGCGGCGGGACTGGCCCGGTTGACGACCAGCCCGGCCAGGGGCATCTCGTCCTCGGTGAGGCGCTCGACGAAGTACGACGCCTCGCGCAGCGCGTCCGGCTCGGGCGCGGCGATGACCAGGAACGCCGTACCCGGCGCCTGCAGCAGCGAGAAGGTGGTCTCCGCCCGCTGGCGGAACCCGCCGAAGAGGGTGTCGAACGCCGCGACGAAGGTCTGCATGTCGCGCAGCACCTGCGCGCCCAGGATCTTGGTGAGGGCGTTGGTCACCAGCCCCAGGCCCGCGGTCATCAACCGCGCCGGGCCCTTGGCCGGCGCGAGCAGCAGCCGGATGAAGCGTCCGTCGAGGAAGCTGGAGAGCCGTTCGGGTGCGTCGAGGAAGTCCAGCGCCGAGCGGCTCGGCGGGGTGTCCACGACGATCAAGTCGTAGGTGCCCTCCGCCTGGGCCTGGCGGTGGACCTGGCCGAGCTTCTCCATCGCCATGTACTCCTGGGTGCCGGAGAACGAGCTCGACAGCGCGATGTAGAACGGGTTGTCCAGGATGGCCCGCGCCTTCTCCGGGGTGGCCTGGCTGAGCACCACCTCGTCGAAGGTGCGCTTCATGTCCAGCATCATCGCGTCGAGGGAGCCGGGTCCGACGCCCACCACGGGCCGCGGGGTGTTGTCCAGGGTCTCGATGCCCATCGACTGCGCGAGGCGCCGGGCCGGGTCGATGGTGAGCACGACGACCCTGCGGCCCCGCTCGGCGGCGCGCAGGGCCAGGGCCGCGCTCGTCGTCGTCTTGCCCACGCCGCCCGACCCGCAGCACACGATGATCCCGGTGCCGGGGTCGTCGATCAGGGCGTCGACGTCGAGGCGGGGGGCGCGGTCGGCGGTCGCGGCCAGCGGGCCGACGCGGGGGCGGCTGCGGGTCATGCGAGTCCCTGCTCCCTCATCCGTGCGGCCAGCTCGTAGAGCCCGCCGAGGTCGATCCCCCCGGGCATCCGGGGCAGCTCGTACGACGGCACGTCCAGCGCCTCGACGACCTCGCGCTGCGAGTCCTCCAGCCCCCGGCGGGCCGCGTGGTCCCGGGCCTCCTCGAGCAGCGAGTCGACCAGCTCGTGGGAGACCTCGACGCCGGCGCGGGACAGGTCCGCGGCGACGGCCTCGCGGTCCAGGGTGCCGGCCCGCGCGGCCGCGAGGTCGGCGGGCCCCAGGTCGCGGGGCCGGACCATGTTGATGACGACGCCGCCGACGGGGAGCCGGGCCTCGCGGAGGTCGGCGATGCCGTCGACGGTCTCGGTCACCGGCATCTCCTCCAGCACCGTGACGAGGTGGACCACCGTGCGGGGGGAGCGGAAGAGCGTCATCACCGTGTCGGCCTGGGCCTTGATGGGACCGACCTTGGCCAGGCCGGCGAGCTCGCCGTTCACGTTCAGGAACTGGGTGATCCGGCCGGTCGGCGGGGCGTCGAGGACCACGGCGTCGTACACGGTCGCGGACTTGTTGCGGGCGTTGCGCTGCACGGCCTCGTAGACCTTGCCGGTGAGCAGCACGTCGCGGACACCGGGCGCGATGGTGGTGGCGAAGTCGATGATGCCGAACCGGTCGAGCGCCTTCCCGGCGCGCCCGAGCTTGTAGTACATCGAGAGGTACTCCAGCAGCGCCGACTCGGGGTCGATGTGCAGCGCGTTGACGGCCCCCGGGGCGACGTCGCCCAGCGGCAGGCCGCGAGCGATGCGGCGCTCCTCGTAGGGCAGCGGCTCGACGTCGAACATCCGGGCGATCCCCTGGCGGCCCTCGACCTCGCAGAGCAGCACGTTCTTGCCGGTGCTCGCCAGCGCCAGCGCCAGCGCGGCCGCCACCGTGGACTTGCCGGTCCCGCCCTTGCCCGTGACGACGTGCAGGTCGACCCCGCGCCAGTCGCTGCGCCGGTTGCCGGCCGGGGCTCCACCGTGGACTGGGGACACGTCGCCGAGCCTAGTGTGTGGGTGGCAGCCATCGGCCGCCTCCGTGGGAGTGACTAGCATCGCACCGAGCCCGGCGGGGATCGCCGGGGGAGGACAAGGAGAGGGCGATGGACAAGGTCGTCGAGAGCGCCGCGGCAGCGGTGGCGGACATCCCCGACGGAGCGACGCTGTCGGTCGGCGGGTTCGGGTTGTGCGGGATCCCGTCGGTGCTGATCGAGGCGCTGCTGGAGGCCGGCACCACGGACCTGGAGGCGGTGTCCAACAACTGCGGCGTCGACGACTGGGGCCTGGGTCGGCTGCTCATGGACCACCGGCTGCGGCGGATGGTGGCGTCGTACGTCGGGGAGAACAAGGAGTTCGCCCGGCAGTACCTCTCCGGCGAGCTGGAGGTCGAGCTCACCCCGCAGGGCACGCTGGCCGAGCGGATGCGGGCCGGTGGCTCCGGCATCCCGGCGTTCTTCACCGCGACCGGTGTCGGCACGCAGGTCGCCGAGGGCGGGCTGCCGTGGAAGTACGACGACGCCGGCAACGTGGTCGTCGCCTCTCCGGCCAAGCAGACCCAGGTCTTCCCCACGGCCGAGGGCGACAAGGAGTACGTCCTCGAGCACGCGATCGTCGCCGACTTCGGCCTGGTGCGCGCCTGGAAGGGCGACCGCCACGGCAACCTGGTCTTCCGGGACTCCGCGCGCAACTTCAACCCGCTGGCCGCGATGTGCGGGCGGGTCACCATCGCGGAGGTGGAGGAGCTCGTCGAGCCCGGCGAGCTGGACCCCAACGAGATCCACACCCCCGGCGTCTACGTGCAGCGCGTGGTCGCGCTGACGCCGGAGCAGGCCGCGGACAAGCGGATCGAGAAGCGCACCGTGCAGCCCGCGTCCGAGGCTGTCCAGGAACAGAACCCGGGAGGCTGAGAAGCATGGGATGGACGCGTGAGGAGATGGCCGCACGGGCGGCCTCGGAGCTGGTCGACGGCTCGTACGTCAACCTCGGGATCGGGCTGCCGACGCTGGTGCCCAACTACGTCGCCGACGACGTCGAGCTGGTGCTGCAGTCGGAGAACGGCATCCTCGGGGTGGGGCCCTACCCCACCGAGGACGGGGTCGACCCCGACCTGATCAACGCGGGCAAGGAGACGGTCACCCTGCGGCGCGGGGCGTCCTTCTTCGACTCCGCGACGTCGTTCGGGATGATCCGCGGCGGCAAGATCGACGCCGCGATCCTGGGCGCCATGCAGGTCTCGGCGGTCGGCGACATCGCCAACTGGATGATCCCCGGCAAGATGGTCAAGGGCATGGGCGGCGCGATGGACCTGGTCCACGGCGCCAAGCGGGTGATCGTGCTGATGGAGCACACCGCCAAGGACGGCGGGCTCAAGATCGTCGAGGAGTGCTCGCTGCCCTACACCGGCAAGCGGGTGGTGCAGCGGATCATCACCGACCTGTGCGTGATCGACGTGATCGACCCGGCCACCGGCGAGGTCGCCCCCTCGGGGACGCTCGGCGAGCGGGCGCTCAGGCTCGTCGAGCTCGCCCCCGGCGTCACCGAGGACGAGGTCCGCGAGAAGACCGAGCCCGAGCTGGTGTGAGATGACGAGCCGCGAGCAGCCCTGGTCCGACGCACCGTCCGAGGACCCGGCTGCTCGCGGCCGCGTCGTCGTGCTCAGTCGCAACCCGATCTCCGAGGCCATCGAGGTGATCGCCTCGGCGGTCGGCCGCGAGGTCGTGGTGGTGGCCGAGGACGAGGAGGGACGCGGGGTCGCGCTCGTCGCGGCCCTCGCCCTGCGGGCCGGGGACGCGGTGGTGCTGTGCGACCACGACGCCCCGGACGCGCCCCGGGTGCTGCGTGACGCGTTGGCGTCGCCGGCGTCGTACGTCGCGATGATGGCCAGCCGCCGTCGCGCCGAGGGCCTGCTCGCCGACCTCGCGGGGGAGGGCGTGCCGGGCCTCGAGCGCCTCCACGTGCCCGCCGGGCTCGACACCGGGGGCAAGGCGCCGGGCGAGATCGCCCTGTCCGTGGTCGCCGAGATCGTGGCGGAGGGCCACGGGCGCTCGGGCGGACCGCTGCGGCGTCGCTAGCCGGCGGGTGCCTTCGGTCTGCGCGTCGCTGCCCAGAGTGGCGGGACGTCGCAGGAATCTCCTGTGATCCGGCGCAATCCGCCGCCACCCTGGCCGGGGTGGCGTGCGATGTGCCGCCACCCTGGCGGTCGGACCGTCTAGGCCCGGGTGCGCGCCGCGGCGGCGACGCCCAGGGCCGCGATCATCCCGCCCAGCACGAACACCGCCAGGAACGGGTCGGTGCCGGCTCGCTCGGAGGCGGCGAACACGACGCCCGAGACCGACAGCGCCAGCGCGGCGCCGAGCGAGTCGGCGATGGTCAGCGCCGAGGAGTTGAAGCCGCGGTCGCGGTCGCTGGAGACGGCGAGCATCGCCACGCTGGTGCGCGGGTAGCCGAAGCCCATGCCGGCTCCCGCGAGGACGTACGACGCCCCGGTGACGAGGGCGGGCAGGTGCAGCTCCACGGACACGGCGAGCGCGCCGACCCCGGCGAGCACGAGCGCGGTCCCGACCCGCATGGCGGTGACGTCGGAGACCCGGCCGCCGAGGCGGGCCTGCGCCTGGCTGGCGCTGGCCCAGGTGATGCCGACGAAGGTCAGCGCGATGCCCGCGCGGCCCGGCGAGAGGCCCCACTGCTCCTGCAGGACGTAGACGATGTAGGCCTCCGCGCAGAAGAAGGAGGCGCTGAGCAGCCCGCGGGTGGCGATCACCGACGGCAGCCCGCGGCGGCCGACGAGCGTGCCGACGGGCAGCAGCCGACGGAGCGAGACGACCACCAGGACCAGTGCGACGACCGCCCCGGCCGCGAGCAGCGGCGTACCGGGCTCGGAGCCCAACAGCTCCAGGGCGAGGACGGCGACGGCAGCGACCCCGGCCCACGCGAGGCTGCCGCGGGGTGCGCCGGCGCCGGAGGGATCGCCACCGTCCGCCACGTCCGGGCGGTGGCCCGAGCGGAGCGCGGGGGCGATGAGCAGGGCGGCGGCCGCGACGAGCAGCACCGCACCCCCGAAGACCCACCGCCAGCCGAGCGCGTCGGCCACGAGCGCGGCGAGCGCGGGTCCGAACAGGGCCGGCAGCACCCACGCGGCGGCGAAGCTGGCGAACACCGCGGGGCGCAGCGCCGGCGGGAAGACGATGCCCACCAGGACGTAGAGGCCGACGGTGAGCGCCCCGCCGCCCAGGCCCTGGAGGACCCGGCCCGCGAGCAGCACCTCCATCGTGGGCGCCGCCGCGCAGACCAGGAGGCCGGCGGAGAAGAGCACCATCGCCACCACCAGCGGCAGGGCCGGCCCGCGCCGGTCGCTCCACGTGCCGGCCGCGACGGTGCCGAGCACCCCGCAGGCCAGCGGCGCGGCGAAGGTGAGCGCGTACAGCGACTCACCGTCCAGGGCCCGCGCCACGGTCGGCATGACGGTCGTGACCGCCATCGCCTCGAAGGCCACGAAGGCGATCAGCGCGAACATGCCGATCGTCGTGGCGGCGTACGTCGGGGAGAGCAGCCGCTCCCGCGGCGCCCGTCCCGTGGTGCTGTCGCCCGTCGTCCCCGTCACTGTCGTCACGATCGCAGACGCTAGGACCTCACGTGCACTCGAGATCAAGCCGGCGTGACCGGCACGACGCCGCGGCGACGGAATAGTGACGTGGTGAGGGCGTTGCCCTGAGGTGACCTTCCCTGCTCTCTCCGTCCTCGACCTCGTGCCCGTCCGCAGCGACCAGGGGACCGGCGACGCGCTCGCCGCCTCGCGGTCGCTGGCCCGCACCGCCGACGCCGCCGGCTACACCCGCTACTGGGTGGCCGAGCACCACAACATGCCGGCGGTGGCGGCCACCAACCCGCCGGTGCTCATCGCGATGCTGGCCGCGGCCACCGAGCGCATCCGGGTGGGGTCCGGCGGCGTGATGCTGCCCAACCACGAGCCGCTGGTCGTCGCCGAGCAGTTCGCGCTCCTGGAGGCGGCGTACCCGGGTCGCATCGACCTCGGCATCGGCCGGGCCCCCGGGACGGACCCGCTGACCCGCTACGTCCTGCGGGGCGGCTCCTCGGCCGCCGCCGACGAGGCCGTGACGCGGTTCCCCGAGTACGTCGACGACATCATCACGCTGATGCACCCCGACGGCGTCGAGATGTCGGTCGGCGGCCGGCGCCAGCCGCTGCGGGCGACCCCGCGCGCGGCGTCGGTGCCGACCGTGTGGCTGCTCGGGTCGTCGGACTACTCGGCCCGGCTGGCCGCGTCGCGAGGGCTGCCGTACGTCTTCGCCCACCACTTCGCCGGCCAGGGCACGGCCGAGGCCATCGAGCTGTACCGCTCGTCGTACCAGCCCTCCGAGCAGCACCCGGAGCCGCGCACCTTCCTCACCGTCAACGCGGCCGTCGCGGAGACCGCCGAGGAGGCCCGCCGGCTCGCGCTGCCCCAGGTGCTGCAGATGGTGGCCCTGCGCACCGGCGCCCCGCTGACCGCGCAGCGGCTGGTCGAGGAGGCCGAGACGACGCCGGTGCCCGAGGCGCACCAGGGCATGGTCGAGGCGATGCTGACCCGCTGGGTCGTCGACGAGCCCGTCGCCGCGCGTCGGCGGGTGGAGGAGCTCGCCACGGAGTTCGGCGTCGACGAGGTGATGGTCCACCCGGTGACCTCGGCGTTCGCCGGGACCGCTGCCTCCGCGTCGCCCGCCCGCGAGGAGACGCTCCGGCTCCTGGCCGCCTGAGGCGTCTGTCTCGGATACGAGAGGGTGTGGCGGGCTCGGGGGTGTCGCGGGCAGGTAGGACGGGGCTGTGATGGGGAGCACGCCCTGACAGGAGGCCCCCCATGAGCACCGTCCCGAGCACCGCCACCACACCGACCGCGGCACCGGAGTCCTCGCGCGTCGAGCGCCGGACCATCGACGTCATCCCGCCGGAGGAGCGCCACGGGACGCCGTTCAGCCAGTTCACGCTCTGGATGGGCGCGAACCTCCAGATCACCGCCATCGTCGACGGCGCCCTCGCGGTGGTCTTCGGCGCCGACGCCCTCTGGGCGATCGTCGGGCTGCTGGTCGGCAATCTGCTCGGTGGGGTGGTGATGGCGCTGCACTCCGCCCAGGGTCCGCGCCTGGGCCTGCCCCAGATGATCTCCAGCCGGGCGCAGTTCGGGGTCTACGGCGCGATCGTGCCGCTGGTCCTGGTGATCGTGATGTACCTCGGGTTCACCGCCACCGGGACGGTGCTGGCGGGCCAGGCCATCAACGAGCTGCTCGGCGTCGACGCCGCCTGGGTGGGGATCGTCTGCTTCGTTGCGATCGTCGCCGTCATCGCGATCGTGGGCTACCGCTGGATCCACGCCGTGGGTCGCGTCGCCAGCGTGCTGGGGGTCCTGGGCCTCGCCTACCTCGCCGTGGAGCTGGTCCGCCGGCACGACGTCTCCGCGGCCCTGGCCGGTCCGCAGTTCGACGTCGTCACCTTCCTGCTCGCCGTCTCGCTGGCGGCCGGGTGGCAGCTCACCTACGGCCCGTACGTCGCGGACTACTCGCGGTACCTGCCGGCCGAGACCTCGCCGCGCGCGGTCTTCCGCTGGACCTATGCCGGCAGCGTGATCGGCTCGCAGCTGTCGATGACCTTCGGCGCCGTCGTGGCCGCCGTCGCGGGCGACGCCTTCCTGACCAACCAGGTCGGCTGGCTCGGCGGTCTCGCCTCCACGGCGCTCGTCGCCGGGCTGGTCTACGCGCTGATCGTCGTCGGCAAGCTGACCGTCACCTGCCTCAACGCCTACGGCAGCTTCATGTGCGCGGCCACGATCGTCACGGCCGTCACGGGGCGCCGGACGATGGGCAGCAACGCCCGCGCGGCGTTCGTGCTGGCCATGCTGGCCGCGTCGATGGGGATCGCGATCTGGGCGAGCGCGGACTTCCTCGACAACTTCAAGAACTTCGTGCTGCTCCTGCTGATGGTCTTCACGCCGTGGTCGGCCATCAACCTCACCGACTACTACCTGGTCTCGCGCGAGCGGGTCGACCTGCCCGCGCTCTACGACCCGCGCGGACGGTACGGCGCGTGGAACGGCGTCGCCCTCACGACGTACGCCCTCGGCGTGCTGGTCCAGGTGCCCTTCCTCGCCCAGGCGCTCTACACCGGCCCGGTCACCGACGCCCTGGGTGGCGCGGACATCTCCTGGCTCGTCGGCCTCGTGGTGCCGGCGGTCGTCTACTACGTCTGGGCCCGGCGGGACCCGCGGGCGCCTGCTGCCTGACGATCCGGCCGGCGTCGTACGGTTAGTCTAGTGAAGAACTAGACATATCGAACGAAGGGCGACCCATGACGCAGGAGTTCCTCTGGTACATCCCCAACCAGGTCGAGCCCGGCCACCGGGGCGACGACGCGGGCGAGGGCCACAACAGCCTCGACCGGCTCGTCGAGCTGGCAACGCTGGTCGAGGACCACGGGTGGGGCGGCGCGCTGCTCGGCACCGGCTGGGGGAGGCCGGACACGTTCACCGTGGGCACCGCGCTCGCGGCCCGGACGACGAGCTTCCAGCCGCTGGTGGCGATCCGCCCCGGCTACTGGCGACCGGCCAACTTCGCCTCCGCCGCGAGCACGCTCGACGAGCTGTCGGGCGGACGGCTGCTGGTCAACATCGTCTCGGGGCAGGACTCGCTGGCGGCGTACGGCGACACCGAGGGCGACCAGGCGCAGCGCTACGCGCGGACCCGGGAGTTCATGCACCTCGTGCGCCGGCTGTGGACCGAGGAGGACGTGACCTTCGAGGGCGAGCACTTCGCGGTGACCGGGTCGACCGTCGCCACCCGCCCGGTCGTGCGGGGCGACCGGCGCCACCCGCGGCTCTACTTCGGGGGAGCGTCGGAGGCGGCGCAGCGCGTGGCCGCGGCCGAGGCGGACGTGCAGCTGTTCTGGGGCGAGCCGCTGGAGGGCGTCGCCGAGCGCATCGCGCACCTGCGCGAGCTCAGCGAGGAGGTGGACCGTCAGCACGCGCCGCTCGAGTTCGGGCTGCGGATCACCACGCTCGTCCGCGACACCACCGACGAGGCCTGGGCCCACGCCGAGGCCAAGGTCGCGAGGATGGCGGACGGGGTCGGGGTCACCCCGGTCGACCAGCGCCGCTCCGGCGCGGTCGGGCAGCAGCGGCTGCTCGACCTCGCACAGCGCGGCGACGTGCTGGACGAGTGCCTCTACACGGCTCCGGGACGGTACGGCGGCGGCGGGGCCGGCACCACCTGGCTGGTCGGCTCCGCGGGTGACGTGGCCAAGGCGCTGCGGAGGTACCAGGATCTCGGCGTCACGCACTTCATCCTGTCGGACACGCCGTACCGCGACGAGATCGTCCGCGTCGGCGATCAGCTGCTGCCGCTCGTCCGCTGACCTGCGCACTCGCAGGAGCGGCACGGACCGGTGCTGCTCCTCAGTGCCGTTCCTCGAGGCCGACCGCCTCGCGCAGCTTCTCCACCGAATCGCGCAGCTCGTCGGAGTCGCGGGCGTGGTGGCTCATCAGGTCGGACAGCGCCTCGGCGATGACGTTGAGCTTCTCCTGTGCCGCCTCCTCGCTGCGGCGGCCCGCGTTCTCGAGCAGGACCAGGAGCAGCAGCGACAGGATCGACGATCCGGTGTGGAGGGCGAGCTCCCACTTGGTCGTGCTGGCCCACAGCGGCTTGCTCACCGCCCACGCGACCAGGGCCACCAGGATCACCCCGAAGAACGGCGCGCGGCTCACCGTCTGGTTCGCCGCGTCGACGAACCTCTCGAAGGGATTGGGCCGCTCGTCCTTGCGGCGGTCCTCGGCGGCGTCGTTTCGCTCCATGACCGGAGGCTAGTGCGTGCCCGAGTAGGGTGCCGGGCATGACGAACTGGGAATACCAGGTGGCGCCGATCCCGCTCCACAACGAGGCCCTGATGCTCAACAACTTCGGCCAGGACGGCTGGGAGCTGGTGGCCATCCACACCAACGCCCAGGGTGGCCTGGTGGCCTTCCTCAAGCGTCCCAAGGGCGCCTGATGGGGGCCGAGGCGCGCCTGGCCGAGCTGGGCATCACCGTCCCCGACGTGGTCCCGCCGGTCGCGGCCTACCAGCCGACGGCCCGCACCGGGAACCTCGTCTTCACCGCCGGCCAGCTGCCGGCCCGCGACGGCGAGATGATCGCCGTCGGCAAGGTCGGTGAGGCGGTCACCGAGGAGCAGGGCTACGAGTGCGCCCGGCAGTGCGCGCTCAACGCGCTGGCCGCGATCAAGGCCGAGATCGGCTCGCTCGACGACATCGTGCGGGTCGTCAAGGCGGTCGTCTTCGTCGCCTCGACGCCGGACTTCACCGGCCAGCCCAAGGTCGCCAACGGTGCCTCCGAGCTGCTCGGAGAGGTCTTCGGCGAGGCCGGCAAGCACGCCCGCTCCGCCGTCGGCGTACCCGTGCTGCCGCTCGACGTCCCCGTCGAGGTGGAGCTCGTCGTCGAGGTCAGGTCCTGACCTCGGTGCGGCTCCCGCTGCCCCAGGCGCTCGTCGACCAGGCACGCGCCTTCGAGACCGGCGAGGCGGTCCCCGCCGAGCCGCGGCGTGCGGCGACCGTGGTGCTGATGCGCGAGGGTCGCGCCGACGCCGCGCCCGGCCCGGAGGTCTACCTCCTGCGCCGGCAGACGTCGATGGCCTTCGCCGGCGGGATGTGTGTCTTTCCCGGCGGCGGGGTCGACCCGCGCGACCACGACGCGAGCGTCGCCTGGGCGGGACCCTCGCCCGCCGAGTGGGCCTCGCGCCTGGCGTGCGACGAGTCGCTGGCCCGCGCCCTGGTGTGTGCCGCGGTCCGCGAGACGTTCGAGGAGTCGGGGGTGCTGCTCGCCGGCCCGTCGGACGACTCGGTCGTGTCCGACACGACCGGTGACGACTGGGAGGCCGACCGCGTCGCCCTGGAGACGCGGGAGCTGTCGCTGACCGACTTCCTCCTCCGCCGCGGACTCGTCCTGCGCACCGACCTGCTCGGCGCCTGGGCGGGCTGGCTCACGCCGATCTTCGAGCCCCGGCGCTACGAGACGTGGTTCTTCGTCGCGGTCCTCCCCGAGGGACAGGTGACCCGCGACGTCTCGACCGAGTCCTCGTCGGTGCACTGGGCGCCGGCGCTCGCGGCCGTCGAGGCCGTCGAGGCCGGCGAGATCCTGATGCTCCCCCCGACGTACCTCACCTGCCTCGACGTGGCGGAGCACCCGACGCCCGCGGAGGTGCTGGCCGAGGCCGAGCACCGGAGCGTGGAGATGTTCACGCCCGCGGTCGTGTCGTCGGGCGAGGACTTCGTGCTGTCGATGCCCGAGCGCTACCGGCCGCTGGTGGCCCGGCGGTGAGCTGGAGCGGGGGGTCCTTCGGCGCCTCGGCCACCTGCGTCCTGGCGCCCAACGCCGACATCATGACCCTCGACGGCACCAACACCTGGGTGCTCTCCTCCGGCGAGCGCTCGCTGGTGGTCGACCCCGGCCCGGAGATCGAGGCTCACCTCGACCGGGTCTCGGCGACCGGTCACGACGTCGTCGGCGTGCTGCTCACCCACCACCACGCCGACCACTCCGAGGCGGCCCGGTCCTTCGCGGAGCGGCACGGGTGCGGCGTACGCGCCCTCGACCCGGCCTACCGGCTCGGCTCCGAGGGCCTCGGCGACGGGGACGTGGTCACCGTGGGCGACCTGGAGGTGCACGTGGTCGCCACCCCGGGCCACACCGCCGACTCGCTGTCCTTCGTGGTGCCCTCGGAGTCGGCGGTGCTCACCGGGGACACCGTGCTGGGGCGCGGCACCACCGTCGTCGCGCACCCCGACGGAGAGCTCGGCGCCTACCTCGACTCGCTCGACCGGCTGCGCGCCCTGTGCTCGGAGCAGGGGATCACGACGGTGTGGCCCGGACACGGGCCGGTCATCGAGGACGCCCTCGGTGCGCTCGACTTCTACGTCGCGCACCGCCGCGAGCGGCTCGGGCAGGTCCGCGACGCCGTCGCCCAGCTGCAGGTCGGCGGGGTCGCCGATGCCGTCACGCTGCCGCGCCAGGTCGTCGAGATCGTGTACGCCGACGTCGACCCGGTGCTGTGGGGCGCGGCCGAGCTCTCGGTGCGCGCGCAGCTGGCCTACCTCGCCGGCTGAGGCCCTCGACTCCCGTCCGGGACCGTCCTAGCGTGGCGGTCATGACGTCCGACGCTGTCACCGCCCTGTCCACGGCCCTCGACCAGGCCGGCGAGCTGCTGGCCGGCGTGCAGCCCGGCGACCTCGACCGGCCCACGCCCTGCGCGGACTGGAGCGTGCGCGAGCTCGGGGACCACCTGGCCGCGTCGCCGGGGCGGTTCCTGGCGATGGCGCAGGGCGGGTCGGTCGACTGGAACGCGCCGTCCGACATCCCGCAGGACCGGTGGGCCGCCCAGTTCCGCGCGGACGCCGCGGCCCTGCTCGCGCACTGGGAGGCGCAGGAGGAGGTGGGCGGGCTCGACTTCACCACCGCCGAGCTCGCCGTGCACGCCTGGGACCTCGCCCAGGCGGTCGACCCGGACCGCGCCCTGGACCCCGTCGTGGCCGAGCGTGCGCTGGCGGCGATGGAGCAGGGGCTGACCCCGGAGAACCGGGCCGGCGTCTTCGGTCCGGCCGTGGAGGTCGCCGACGACGCGTCGGTCCACGACCGGCTGGCGGCCTGGGCGGGGCGCACCCCGCGCTGAGGGGCGTTTCTCGTTCCCCAGCGCAGCCTGGAGCCGGTCAGCCGAGGCGTCGCTCGCGTCGCCACAGCAGGTACGCCGCCAGCAGTACGCCGAGGGCAGCGAGGGCTGTCCCGCCCCACCGGACCCCAGCAGGGAGGCCCACGTCGTACGAGCCGAAGTCGTGGGTCAGCGGCTGCGACGACGTGCCGTCGAGATCGGGGACCAGGTCCACCGCCACGCTGACCTCGGCGATGTCCGGGAGGTCGCGCACGAGGTAGCGGTAGGTCCACTCGACGTCGGGCCTGTCGGGCGACGTCATCAGGACCAGGGAGGCCGCGTCGCCGCCGTAGGCGCCACTCCCGGGACGGGGCTCCACCATCGCCAGCACCAGTGACGGTGCCGCCCAGCCGAGGGGTGTCACGCGTCCGCCCCGCGGGTAGAGGTCCTCGGCGAGCGTGCGCTGGAGGACGTCGCGGTCCTCGGTGACGAAGGGTGCCGCGTCCGCCATCACGGTCAGCCCGACCGCCGTGACGGAGCCGTCGGACGAGGTGACCGCTCGATCCGACACCTCGCCCCCGGCGAACACGTCGCCCTCCAGCGGCTCCGCCTTCCCACCCGAGCTGGCCGAGTGGAAGGTGACCAGGGTGTCCCGGGAGACCACCGTGGCCACGCCGTCGTCGGAGACGCCGGTGGCGCCCACGGCTCCGGGCAGGTCACCGAGCGTGGACTGCTCCATGGTGTCGGTATCGACGACGCCCACGGTGCCCGAGGTGTCCCGGACCGGTCCCGCGTCGCCCCAGCTGACGACGTCGTACCCGGACCAGGCGAGCCACCGGCTGTCGGGTGACCAGCCGATGCTCGTGATGTCGACGCTCGTGCCACGCCCGCCGATCGCGGTCACCCGGTCGACGTCGCCCGACGCGAGGTCGACGACGGCCACCCCGGCCACGGTGTCGGCCGCGCCGTCCGGGCGGTCCGTGAAGACGTAGGTGAGGTGCGTGCCGTCGGGGCTGAGCCGCAGGGTGCGCGACCACGTCCGGTCCGGGAGCTCGACGCGGTGGTAGGAGCCGTCGGTCGCCGACACGAGCACCGTGTGCGCGCCCGAGGAGATGAAGGCGACCGACGCGCGGCCGACGGCCAGGTCCCGGGACCCCGCCCCGGTGACCGACGGGGGCACATCCACTATCCGGCTCGGGATCGCCCCGTCGGGCACGACCTCCCCGGCCGGGGCCACGACCGCCGGCCGGGCGGTGACGAGCGTGGCGAGCCCACCGGCGAGCAGCACCAGGACCAGCACGAGCGTCGAGGACACCAGCCGGTCGCGCCGTCGCAGCCGCCGCCCGCGGTCCCACAGCTCCGGGTGCGGCGTGGGTCGGGGCGCGTCGTGCGACAGCTCCTCGAGGGCGGTCTCGAGCGGGTTCACGACTCCACCCCCACGAGCTCGGCCAGCTCCGGGGCCAGCACGCGCAGCCGACCGAGCGCCTGCCGGGTCGAGGACTTCACGGTGCCGACCGTCACCCCGAGCACGGCGGCGGCCTGCGCCTCGGTGAGGTCCTCGAAGAAGCGCAGCACCAGCACGGCCCGCTGCTTGGCCGTCAACCGGGCGAGGGCCTCGGTGACCGAGAGCCTTAGGTCGGGGTCGGCGGCCGGCTGCGCGGCGTCGTACCCCTCCCACGTCGTCTCGGTGATGCGGCGCCTGCGCCACAGCGAGATGTGCTGGTGGTGCATCGTGCGGCGGGCGTAGGCCTCGGGCGAGGTGTCGATGCGCTCCCAGTGCCGCGCGACCTGCATGAGTGCGTGCTGCACGAGGTCCTCCGCGAGGTGGTGGTCGCCGGTGAGCAGCCACGCGGTGCGCAGCAGCGCGCCGCTGCGCGCGGCGACGAACTCGTCGAACGCCGCGCGGTCCCGCTCGCCGCTGCCCCTCATGGCCACCCCCTTCATGCAGTACGACGCGCGCGACCCCGGCCACGGGGGTCACCGCCGGGAAGAAATCTCTCAGGCGAGGGCGCGCAGCACCGTGTCGACGTCGGCGTCGGAGTTGTAGAGGTGGAACGACAGCCGCAGCCGGCCGGCGCGGACGGCGGCCCGGATGCCCGCGGCGGCGAGGCGCTCGGGCACGTCGGGCGGGCAGGGCACCGACACGATCGCCGAGTCGCCGGGCGGCAGCCCGATGCCCTCGCGGAACGCATTCGCCAGGGCGAGGTCGTGGCCGTGGATCCGCTCGATGCCGACCTCGAGGAGCAGGTCGAGGGCCGGCGCGTGACCTACCCAGCAGCCCCAGGCCGGCGACAGGTCGAAGCGGCGCGCGTCCTCGGCCAGCCGCAGCGGCGGCCCGTAGATGGAGTCCCACCGCGAGCCGCCGGCGTACCAACCGGCGGCCAGGGTCGGGACCTCGTCGCGCAGCGCCGGGCCGACCGAGAAGAAGCAGGTGCCGCGCGGGCCGAGCAGCCACTTGTAGCCGCCGGCCACGACGTAGTCGGCGACCAGGTCGTGCAGCGGTAGCCAGCCCGCGGCCTGGGTGACGTCGACCAGGGTGCGGGCGCCGTGGCGGGCGGCGGCCGCGGCGAGGCCGTCGAGGTCGAGGACCCGGCCGTCGGCGGACTGCACCGCGGAGACGGCGACCAGGTCGACCTCGTCGCTGACGGCGTCCAGCAGCGCGTCCAGGGGCACCAGGCGTACGTCGAGCCCGGGCGTGCGCAGGAACGGGAACAGCACCGAGGTGAAGTCCTCCTCGGCGGCGAGCACGACCGCGCCGGCGGGGAGCGAGGCGGCGACGAGCCCGACGAACTGCGAGGTCTGGCTGCCGGTGGCCACGTCGTCCGGGGACCGCCCGATCATCGTCGCGAACGCCGCGCGGCCACGCTCGACGTACGCGTCGACCGAGACCGCGTCGACCTCGCCGGCGGCGCGGGCGTCCTCGAAGGCCCGCATGGCCTCCACGCTGCGCCGTGGCGCGAGTCCCAGCGTGGCCGAGTTGAGGAAGACCCCCGCAGGAGCGAACTCCTCGGGGGCCAGGCTCACGAGCGGTGCGATGTGACTACCGCGCCCGGCGCGAGAGGCGCTCGACGTCCATGATCACGACCGAGCGCGGCTCGAGCCGCAGCCAGCCGCGCGAGGCGAAGTCGGCGAGCGCCTTGTTGACCGTCTCGCGGGAGGCGCCGACCAGTTGGGCGAGCTCCTCCTGGGTGAGGTCGTGGTGCACGTGCACCCCGTCGTCGGCGGTGCGGCCGAAGCGGTCGGCGAGGTCGAGCAGCGCCTTGGCGACCCGGCCCGGCACGTCGGAGAACACGAGGTCGGCGACGACGTCGTTGGACTTGCGCAGGCGGGCGGCGAGCTGCGAGAGCAGGCCGCGGGCCACGATCGGGCGACCGTCGAGCCAGCGCAGCAGGTCCTCGTGGGAGAGCGAGGCGAACGTCGCGTCGGTGACCGCGGTGACGGTCGCCGAGCGCGGGCCCGGGTCGAAGAGCGACAGCTCGCCGAACATCTGGCCGGGGCCCATGATCGCGAGGAGGTTCTCGCGGCCGTCGGAGGACGAGCGGCCGAGCTTCACCTTGCCGTCGAGCACCACGTAGAGCTTGTCGCCCGAGTCGCCCTCGTGGAAGAGCACGTCGCCGCGGCGGAGCTTGGTCTCGGCCATCGAGCCGCGCAGCGCGGTCGCCGCCTCGTCGTCCAGCGCGCTGAACAGCGGTGCCTGACGAAGTACGTCGTTGTCCACGAAGGTCCCTCCCGTGGTTACGGCCGCCCCGAGGGCCGCCCTGATGATTGCGCCTGATCCTAGCCGTGGTCTGCATCACAGGTGGCAGCGACGCCACCTGCAAGGGGGAAGCGATCGCGCGGGGAGCCCCGATCGTGCGCCCCGAGCGGTGTCGGAGGGGGGTCGTAGGCTGTCCGCGTGCCAGCCCGCGCCTCGACCGCCGCCCCCCTTCCCCGGCCCGACACGGCCCTGGTCCGGCGCGCTCGCAAGGTGGACCGGGTGCTCGCGGAGACCTATCCCGACGCCCGCTGCGAGCTCGACTTCGACACCCCCTTCGAGCTGCTCGTCGTCACCGTGCTGAGCGCGCAGACGACCGATCGCCGGGTCAACGCCGTCCGCCCCACCCTCTTCGCCGCCTACCCCGACGCGACCGCGATGGCCGCGGCGCCGCGCGAGCACCTCGAGCAGATCGTCGGTCCTCTGGGCTTCTTCCGCGCCAAGACCGACGCGCTGCTCAAGCTCAGCCAGGCGCTCGTCGAGCGGTACGACGGGCAGGTCCCCGGTCGCCTCGACGACCTCGTCACCCTGCCGGGCGTCGGCCGCAAGACGGCCAACGTCGTGCTCGGCAACGCCTTCGACGTCCCCGGGATCACCGTCGACACCCACTTCGGGCGGCTGGTGCGCCGGTTCGGCTGGACCGACGAGACCGACCCGGTGAAGGTCGAGCACGCCGTCGGTGCGCTCTTCCCCAAGCGCGACTGGACGATGCTGTCCCACCACGTCATCTGGCACGGTCGCCGGCGCTGCCACGCCAAGAAGCCCGCCTGCGGCGCCTGTCCGCTGGCCCGGCTGTGCCCGTCCTTCGGCACCGGTCCCATCGACGCCGCGGAGGCGGAGAAGCTGGTCAGGACGCAGGGGCCCGCGTGATCCGCACCGCCGTCGCCGCCGTGGCGGTCGTCCTCTCCCTGGCGCTCGCCTCCTGCTCCTCCGATGCGCCCGAGCGCCCCACGACGATGCCCGACGTGACCCTCGACGGCTTCGACGGCGGSGAGCCGGTCGACCTGGCCGAGCTGCGTGGCCCGGTCCTGGTCAACCTCTGGGCCAGCTGGTGCGGGCCGTGCCGCGAGGAGATGCCGCTGCTGGAGGAGTTCCACCAGCGCTACGGCGACGAGGTCGCCGTGCTCGGCATCGACTACCAGGACGCGCAGCCCGGCAAGGCCGCCGAGCTCGTCGCCGACTCCGGCGTGACCTACCCGCTCGTGAGCGACCCGACGGGGGCCGTCAACGGCCAGGGCGCCTTCCCCAACCTGCGCGGGCTGCCCTTCTGGGCCGTCGTCGACGAGGACGGCACCGTCACCCACCTCAAGGCCGGCGAGGTCGACTCCGTGGACGAGATCGTCGCCCTGGCCGAGGACCACCTCGGGGTGAGCCTGTGAGCGGGACCGGCGGGGCCTCCGACGGGCTGCCGGCCTGGCTGGTGCCCGTCGTCGAGGCGTCCGGCCGGATCAGCGTCGACGAGCTCACCCGCTTCGCGCCGCCCGCGGACGGCACGCCTCGCCGCGGCGCCGTGCTGATGCTCTTCGCCGACACCGACGCCGACGGCGAGGGGGAGATCCTCCTCACCGAGCGGGCCCACCACATGCGCTCGCACCCCGGACAGGTGTCCTTCCCCGGTGGCACCATCGACCCGGGGGAGACGGCCATCGAGGCCGCCCTGCGCGAGGCCGAGGAGGAGATCGCCCTCGACCCCACCTCGATCGAGGTCTTCGGCGAGCTGCCCGAGCTGTGGCTCCCGCCGAGCAACTTCGCCGTGACGCCCGTGCTGGGCTGGTGGCGGGAGCGGGGCGAGGTCGGGATCGCGAGCCCCGACGAGGTGCACGAGATCCACCACGTCCCGATCAGCGAGCTCCTCGACCCGGAGCACCGCATCACGGTGCGGCACCCGAGCGGCTGGCTCGGGCCCGGGTTCCTCATCGGCGCGGAGCGCGACGTGATCCTGTGGGGCTTCACCGCCGGGATCATCGCCCGGCTCTTCGACTTCCTGGACTGGACGACGCCCTGGGACGCGGGGCGGGTGCGTGACCTCCCGGCGTACATGCTGCAAGGTGATCCCACACCGGGCCATGACCTCAGGCCCCACACCAGACTCGGGGAGTGAGCACGTGAACGTCCTCGACTGGTGCCTCGTCGCACTGGTGGGCATCTACGCCCTCTCCGGCTACTGGCAGGGATTCGTCACGGGCGCGTTCGCGACGGCCGGCCTGCTGCTGGGCGGGCTCCTCGGTGTCTGGCTCGCCCCCATCGCCCTCGGCGACGCCGATCCGTCGCTGTGGGTGTCGCTGGGCGCGCTGTTCATCGTCATCCTCGCCGCGTCGCTGGGCCAGGCGGTCTTCCAGTACGCCGGCGCCCGGATCCGGGCGCGCATCCGCTGGCAGCCGATCCGCGCGGTCGACGCCGTCGGCGGGGCCGCGCTGAGCGCGCTGGCCGTGCTCATCGTCGCCTGGGCCCTCGGCGTCGCGGTCTCCGGCTCGCGGATCGGGGCCATCACCCCGACCGTGCGCGAGTCCACCGTGCTGGCCAAGGTCGACTCGCTGCTGCCGGGCCAGGCGACCGGGGTGCTCCAGGCCTTCAACAACGTGGTGGGGACGACCTTCTTCCCCCGCTACCTCGAGCCCTTCGCCCCCGAGCGGATCGTGGAGGTCAAGGCCGGTCCGCGGCGCCTGCTCACCGATCCCGACGTCGTCGACGCGCAGAGCAGCGTGCTCAAGGTGCGGGGCACCAACGCGTGCGGCAGCGGCCTCGAGGGCACCGGCTTCCTCTACTCCGACGGTCGGTTGATGACCAACGCGCACGTCGTCGCCGGGGTGCGCCAGCCGGAGGTCGAGCTGGGTGACGGCACCAGCGTCACGGCCACCGTCGTGCACTACGACCCCCGCATCGACGTGGCCGTGCTGGCCCTCGACGACGGCGGCCTCCCGCACCTCGTCTTCGACCGGGACGCCGGCCCCCAGGACGGCGTGGCCATCGTGGGCTACCCCCAGGACGGCCCGTACGACGTCCAGACCGGCCGGATCCGCTCCGAGCAGCGTCTGCGCTCGCCCGACATCTACGGCGAGGGCACGGTCATCCGCGAGGTGTTCTCGCTGCGCGGGCTGGTCCGCGCCGGCAACTCCGGCGGCCCGATCGTGTCGTCCGGCGGCGACGTGGTGGGCCTGGTCTTCGCGGCGTCCGTGACCGACCGCGACACCGGCTACGCGCTGACCGCCGACCAGGTGGCCGAGTCGGCCGCCGTCGGCGTCACCTCCGAGGAGGCCGTGGGCACCGGGGCCTGCACGAGCTGAGGCCCCGTGACGTCAGGCCTTGCCCTTGAGGGCGGCCGGGATCTGCTGGCCCTGGTTGATGGCCCGCTCCGGGGCCTTGACCTGCTTGACCTGCTTGAGGCCGATGTAGCCCAGCAGCGCCGCGACGAGCAGGTAGACGCCGAAGACGATCAGGAAGCACCACGCCAGGTCGAGCCCGGTCATGTGGATGAAGTAGGCGATGGCCACCGACAGCATGATGATCGCCAGCACGGCGATGAACCCGGCCCCGGCGAAGAGGCCGATGCCGGTGCCGCCGTGCTTGACGCTGACCTTGAGCTCGGACTTCGCCAGCTGGATCTCCTTGGAGATCAGCGTGGAGATGTCGCGGCTGGCGTCGATGACGAGGGCGCCGATCGTGGGATCGGAGTCCTTGACCGGGGGAGTGGCCGGGGTGGTGCTCGGGGGAGTGACCGGGGTGGTGGCCATGTGTGGTCCTTCGCAGAGATACGACGCAGGTCTGACGTCGTGACCCTACACAAGAGTCCGACCGGCCCTGGGACACGAGACACCGACGCGACCCCCGGACCGTTAGGGTGGGCACCGGTGTGCCGGGAAGTCTGGTCGGCCCACGCCCGTCCGGGTGTGGAGTGTCCTGACAGCGACCCTGCGAAAGGCCGCGTGCCATGCCGATCGATCCCCACGGCCCCCGAGACGTCTCCGAGGACGAGGTCTGGGCCACCGGACCCTCCTACCTGGCCAGCAACAAGCCGCTCGCGCGTCTCGTCGCCCGACCCGTGCGCGAGTTCCTCCGCGTCGAGGCCGCCGGCTCGATCCTGCTGCTCCTCGCCGCCGCCGCCGCGCTGATCTGGGCCAACAGCCCATGGGCGTCGTCGTACGACGAGTTCTGGCACAGCACGATCAGCATCGACCTCGGTGCCTTCCGCATCGAGGAGTCGTTGCAGCACTGGGTCAACGACGCCCTGATGGTCATCTTCTTCTTCGTGGTGGGGCTGGAGATCAAGTACGAGATCGTCAGCGGCGACCTGCGCGACCCCAAGACCGCCGCGCTGCCCATCGTGGCCGCGATCGGCGGCATGCTGGTGCCGGCCGGGCTCTACCTCCTCATCGCGGGCGGCGGCGACGGCGCCGACGGCTGGGGGATCCCGATGGCCACCGACATCGCCTTCGCGGTGGGCGTCCTGGGCCTGCTCGGCACGCGCATCCCCTCCGCTGCGCGCCTGTTCCTGCTGACCCTGGCGATCGTCGACGACATCGGCGCCATCATCGTGATCGCAGCGTTCTACACCGAGGAGCTGCACCTGGAGTGGCTCGCACTCGCGCTCGTCCTGCTGGGCGTCATGGTCGCCCTGCGGATGCTGCGGGTGTGGTCGCTGTGGGTGTACGTCGTGCTCGGGTTCTTCGTCTGGTTCGCGTTGCTCGAGTCTGGCGTGCACGCGACCCTGGCCGGCGTCGCGATCGGCCTCATCACCCCGGCCCGGGCGCTGCTCAAGGAGGACGTGGCCCGCAGCTACGCCCAACGGGCGCTCGCGGACCGGCACCTCGACCCGGACGAGCTGAGCCGGCTGCGCTTCCTCCTGGGGGAGTCGGTCCCGGTGGTCGAGCGGCTCCAGACGGCGCTGCACCCGTTGTCGTCGTACGTCGTGCTGCCGGTCTTCGCGCTGGCCAACGCGGGGGTGCCGCTCGGCGGCGGGGCGCTGGGCGACGCGCTCACCTCCGCGGTCGGGCTCGGCATCGGCGTGGGCCTGGTCGTCGGCAAGCCGGTGGGCATCCTGCTGGCCTGCTTCATCGCCGTACGCCTGGGGCTGGGCCGGCTCCCCGAGGACACGACCTGGGCGATGGTCCTGGGCCTCGGCGCGGTCGCCGGCATCGGCTTCACCGTCTCGATCTTCATCGCCGGGCTGTCGTTCCCCGGCTCGGACCTGCTGACCGGTGAGGCCAAGGTCGGGATCCTGGTGGCCTCGCTCGTCGCCGCGGTCGTGGGCACGGTCCTGCTCCTGCTCACCACCCGCGGTCGCGGCCCCGACGCCGAGGACTCCCAGGTCGAGGTCGAGGCCGAGGGCTGACCGGAACCTCTCGCTGGGGTAGTCCGTGACGAAGGGACCCCCGAATCCGCCGATCCAGGGTCCGATCGTCACGGACTACCCAGGACCAAGACGCCCCCGGCGGGGTAGTTGGGGACGATCTCGTGGGTCGACCGGCGGGATCACCCACCAGGTCGTCCCCAACTACGCAGCGCGGCCGGAGGCTCAGTCCTCCGCGGACGCGGAGCCCTCCTGGCCCTTGATCAGGTCCATCACGGTCGAGTCGGCCAGCGTGGTCACGTCGCCGACCTCGCGGTGCTCGGCGACGTCCTTGAGCAGCCGGCGCATGATCTTGCCCGAGCGGGTCTTGGGCAGCTCGGGGACGATCATGATCTGGCGCGGCTTGGCGATCGCGCCGATCTCCTTCTGCACGTGCTTGCGCAGCTCCTCGATGAGGTCGTCGGGAGCCGAGCCGTCGTCCCCGAGCGCCGACTCGCGCAGGATGACGAACGCGCACACCGCCTGGCCGGTCATCTCGTCGGCCGCACCCACGACCGCCGCCTCCGCGACCTTGGGGTGCGAGACCAGCGCCGACTCGATCTCGGTGGTCGAGAGCCGGTGGCCCGAGACGTTCATGACGTCGTCGACGCGACCGAGCAGCCAGATGTCGCCGTCGTCGTCCTTCTTGGCGCCGTCGCCGGCGAAGTACAGCCCCTCCCAGCGCGACCAGTAGGTGTCCTTGAACCGCTGGTCGTCGCCCCACAGGGTCCGCAGCATCGCGGGCCACGGCTCCTTGACGACGAGGTAGCCGCCGGAGCCGTCGGGCACCGACTCGGCCTCGTCGTTGACGACGTCGACCGAGATGCCGGGCAGGGCCCGCATCGCCGAGCCGGGCTTGCCGGCCGTGACGCCGGGCAGCGGGCTGATCATGATCTGGCCGGTCTCCGTCTGCCACCAGGTGTCGACGATCGGTGTCTTGTCGGCCCCGATGTGCTTGCGGTACCAGATGTAGGCCTCGGGGTTGATCGACTCGCCGACCGAGCCGAGCAGGCGGATCGAGGACAGGTCGTGCTGGGCGGGGATGTCGTCGCCCCACTTCATGAACGTCCGGATCGCGGTGGGGGCGGTGTAGAAGATCGTCACGCCGTACTTCTCGATGATCTCCCACCAGCGGCCCTTGTGCGGGGAGTCGGGCGTGCCCTCGTACATCACCTGCGTCGCGCCGTTGGCGAGCGGGCCGTAGACCATGTACGAGTGTCCGGTCACCCAGCCGACGTCGGCGGTGCACCAGTAGACGTCGGTCTCGGGCTTGAGGTCGAAGACCGACCAGTGCGTGTACGACGTGCCGGTGAGGTAGCCGCCCGTCGTGTGCAGGATGCCCTTGGGCTTGCCGGTCGTGCCGGACGTGTACATCACGTAGAGCGGGTGCTCGCTGTCGTGCATCTCCGGCTCGTGGTCGGGGGAGGCGCCGTCGACCGCGTCGTGCCACCACACGTCGCGGCTCTCGTCCCAGTCGATGTCCTGGCCGGTACGCCGCACCACGAGGACCGAGCGCACCTCCTGGCCCTTCTCGGCGGCCTTGGCGACCGCCTCGTCGACGGCCGGCTTGAGGGCGCTCGGGGCGCCACGGCGGTAGCCGCCGTCGGAGGTGATGACGACCTCGGCCTGGCAGTCCGCGACACGGGTGGCCAGCGCGTCCGCGGAGAAGCCGCCGAAGACCACGGTGTGCGGGGCGCCGAGGCGGGCGCAGGCCAGCATCGCGATCGCGACCTCGGGGATCATCGGCATGTAGATCGCGACCCGGTCGCCCTTCTTCACGCCGAGCTCGGTGAGCGCGTTGGCGGCCCGGGAGACCTGGTCCTTGAGGTCGGCGTACGTCAGGTCGCGGGTGTCGTCCTCGGGCTCGCCGACCCAGTGGATGGCCACCCGGTCGCCGTGGCCGGCCTCGACGTGCCGGTCGACGCAGTTGACCGAGGCGTTGAGGGTGCCGCCGACGAACCACTTCGCGAAGGGGGCGTTGCTCCAGTCGAGGACCTGGTCCCACTTCCGGCCCCAGTCGAGGCGCTCGGCGGCCTCGGCCCAGAAGGCCTCGCGGTCGGACGAGGCGCGGTCGTAGGCCTCCTCGGTGACGTTGGCCGCCTCCGCCAGGTCGGCCGGGGGCTCGAAGCGGCGGTCCTCCGTCGCGAGGTTGGCGAGGGCGTCGGACGTGGTCTGGTCGGACATGCGAGCTCCGTCTGGTCGATGCTGTGCGGTCGAGGTCGTGCGGTCGTTCTCGTGCGGGTGCCGGTGACGGCGAACCTACTCGGCGAAGGTTGGTCGGTCGATGGGTACGACGGCCCGGACCGGCCCCCGGGTGGTGCTGTGCTGGTGGGGGCCGGTCCGGACGTCGTGGTGGGTCGATCAGTGGTGCACGGCACCCTCGGCGCCGGCCCCGGTGAGGGCGCGGACCTCGAGCTCGGTGAAGCGGTCCTCGGCGGCCGGCTCCCGGCTGGAGATGGTGCCGAGGTAGCCGAGCAGGAAGCCCAGCGGGATCGACACGATGCCCGGGTTGTTGAGCGGGAAGATCGCCCAGTCGGAGTCGGGGAACAGCGAGGTGGGCAGCCCCGACACGACCGGGGAGAGCAGCACCAGCCCGACGGCGGAGACGAGCCCGCCGTAGATGCTCCACGTGGCGCCGCGGGTGTTGAAGCGCCGCCAGAACATGTTGTAGATGATCGCGGGGAGGTTGGCCGACGCCGCGACGGCGAAGGCCAGGGCCACCAGGAAGGCGATGTTGAGGCGCTGGGCCGGGATGGACAGCACGATCGCGATCGCTCCGATCACGAAGGCCGCGATCCGGGCCACCCGCACCTCGTCCTTCTCGCTGACCGGCTCGTCCTTCTTGAGGACCCCCTTGTAGAGGTCGTGCGCCACCGACGAGGACGACGCCAGCGTCAGGCCGGCGACCACCGCGAGGATGGTCGCGAAGGCCACCGCCGCGATGAGCGCGAGCAGGATCGCCCCGCCCGTGGAGCCCTCGCCGCCACCGACCGCCTCGGCGAGCAGGGGGGAGGCGAGGTTCTGGTTGCCGCCCTCCACCGGGTCGACGGTGTCGCGGGAGAGCAGCGCCGCCGCACCGAAGCCCAGGACCAGCGTCATCAGGTAGAAGACGCCGATCAGGCCGATCGCCCAGAGCACCGACTTGCGGGCGTCGCGCGCCGTTGGGACGGTGTAGAAGCGGATCAGGATGTGCGGCAGGCCGGCGGTGCCGAGCACGAGGGCCAGGCCGAGCGACAGGAAGTCGATCTGCGAGGTCAGCGTGCTGCCGTACTGGAGCCCGGGCTGCAGGAACGCCTCGCCCTTGCCGGAGTTCTCCGCCGCCGCGCCGAGCAGGGAGGAGAGGTTGAAGCTGAACTCCTTGAGCACCAGCACCACGATCAGCGCCGAGCCGAGCATCAGCAGCACGGCCTTGGTGATCTGGACGTACGTCGTGCCCTTCATGCCGCCGACCACGACGTAGAAGATCATCAGCACGCCGACACCGATGATGGTGATGTTCTTGATCGCCTGGCTGTCGACGCCGAGCAGCAGCGCGACCAGCGTGCCCGCGCCGACCATCTGGGCCAGCAGGTAGAAGATCGAGACGACGACCGTGGAGATCGACGCCGCGGTGCGCACCTTGCGCTGGTTCATCCGGAAGGCCAGCTGGTCGGCCATCGTGTAGCGACCGGCGTTGCGCAGCATCTCGGCGACGAGCAGCAGCGCGACCAGCCAGGCGACCAGGAAGCCGATCGAGTAGAGGAAGCCGTCGTAGCCGTAGAGCGCGATGGCTCCCGAGATGCCGAGGAACGATGCGGCCGACATGTAGTCGCCGCCGATGGCGAGGCCGTTCTGGAAGCCGGAGAAGGAGCGGCCGCCGGAGTAGAAGTCGGCGGCGGTCTTGGTCTGGCGGCTCGCCCAGAAGGTGATCCCGATCGTCAGCGCGACGACCGCGAGGAACAGGACGGTGGTGAGGACCTGGTCGTTCATGCCTGGCCCCGCTTCGCGTCGGTGCCGACCTGGTCGCGGTACGACTGCTCGAGGTCGCGGGCCAGCGGGTCCAGCTTGGCGTTGGAGAAGCGGCTGTAGACGTAGGCCAGGGCGAAGGTGGTCACGAACTGCAGCAGCCCGAAGACCAGGGCCACGTTGATGTGGCCGACGACCTGGGTGGCCATGAAGTCCGGCGCCCAGTTCGACATGACGACGTACAGCAGGTACCAGGCGAGGAACGCCGCGGTCGCCGGGATCACGAAGCCGCGGTAGCGGCGACGCAGCTCGGTGAACTCCGACGTCTCGTGCAGGCGGTCGTAGACCGGGTCGTGGCGCGCGGCCTGTTCGTGGGTCTCGGGTGTCACGGGGATTCCTTCCACGCGGGGTCACCGATGTGTGACCGCCGTCACGGTCGCACCGTGCTCACGTGGGCGGGGAGGGGTCCTCGCCGGTACGTCGGCGGGCGGGGGCGCCGCGTCGCCCAGCGGTCGGTTGCGTACGACGAGCGGTCGGCCGCCCCGGTGCCCGCATGCCCTCCGCCGGCGGTCGACGGAGGGCGAGACCCCACCGGGGGGCCGCGGGTCAGGCGGAGGGCGACTCCGCCAGCGCGTCGCGCTCCGTGCCGTTGGACGTCCCGGCGGCCTTCCCGACGGACTTCTTGATGAGCGCCTCGAGGTCCAGGCCGGTCGACGTCTTGAGCATGTTGAGGGTCTGCACGACGTTGTCGTTGACCTGGCGCGGCAGGGCGCCGGCACCGTCGGAGGAGATCACGGTGAGCTGGTCGATGGCGGCCATCGGCGCCGCGACCTCGCGGGCGATCTGCGGCAGCACCTCGATGAGCATCTGCAGGACGGCGGCGTCGTTGTAGTGGGCGAACGCGTCGGCGCGCTTGTCCATCGCCTCCGCCTCGGCCTGGCCGACCGCGAGGGTCGCGGCCGCGGTGGCCTCACCCTCGGCGCGGGTCGCGTCCGCCTCCGCCGTACGGCGCGCCTTCTCCGCCTCACCACGACGCGCACCCTCGATGGCCTCGGCCTCGGCGAGCGCCGTACGCCGCGACTTCTCGGCCTCACCGCTGAGCCGGGCCTCCTCGGCCTTGGCCTGGGCGGCCGCGATCGTGGCGGCCTTGCGGGCCTCGGCGGCGGCGATCTCGGCGGAGCGCTGGGCCTCGGCCTCCTGCTCGACCTTGTAGCGGGCGGCGTCGGCCGGCTTGCGGACCTCGGTCTCCAGGTTGCGCTCGGTCAGCGCCGCCTGGCGGACGGCGACCTTCTCCTGCTCCAGCAGGATCGCCTGGTCGCGGTCGGCCTGGGCCAGCGGGCCGGAGGCGGCGGCGGTGGCCGAGGCGGCGTCGGTCTCGGCCTTGATCTCGGCCTGCTTGAGGGCCAGCGTCCGGGTGGAGATGGCGATCTCCTGCTCGGCGGCGATCCGGGCCTGCTCGGCGGCCTGCCGGGCGTTGGCCTCGGCGATCGAGGCGGCCTGCTGGATGCGCGCGGCCTCGGGACGGCCGAGGTCGGCGAGGTAGGTGCCGTCGTCGGTGACGTCCTGGATCTGGAAGGTGTCGAGGATGAGGCCCTGGCCGGTGAGGGAGTTCTCGGACTCGTCCGCGACCCGCTGGGCGAACGCCGCCCGGTCGCGGATGATCTGCTCGACCGTCAGGCCGCCGACGATGGAGCGCAGCGCGCCGGCGAGCACCTCCTGGGTGAAGGACTCGATCTCGCTCTGCTGGGCGAGGAAGCGCTGGGCCGCGAGCCGGATCTGGTCGGCGTTGCCGCCGACCTTGACGATCGCCACGCCCTCGACGTTGAGCTTGATGCCCTGCCCCGAGACGGCGCCGCGGATCTGCACCGAGATGCGCCGGGAGGACAGGTCGAGGGTGGCGAGCTTCTGGACGAACGGGATGACGAAGACGCCGCCGCCCAGGATGACCTTCTGCCCCGACAGGTCGTGGCTCAGCGCGCCGGTCTCCGGGTTGAGCACCGCCTTCCCCTTGCGTCCCGTGACGATGTAGGCCTGGTTGGGCCCCGCCACCTTGTAGCGGCTCGTGACGAGCAGCAGGAGCAGGACGACGAGGGCGACGAGGCCGCCGACGGCCACGAGGGGGCTGGACAGGTCCACTGGGGTTCTCCTGGGTGTGCGGGTGGGTGGGTCAGCTGATCTCGGGCCAGACCGGGGCCACGGTCACCGACGTGGGCGACAGGACGCCGGTGACGTGCACCGCCGTCCCGGGCTCGATCGGCTGCTCGGCGCGGGCGTTGAGCCGCATCGTGTGGCCACCGACGAGGACGTCGACGACGCCGAGCCCGTCGGCGGGGATCGGGGTGATCACCCGGCCGTCGCGGCCGATGGTGTCGTCGGTCGTGGGGGTGGAGTCGCTGCTGCCGTCGCGCAGCAGCCGGGTCAGCCACCACGCGAACCACGCGAACGCGGTGCCGGTGACCAGCCCGACCGGGATCGCGAGCGCCGTACCGACCGTGCCCTGGACCGCGGCGGCGCCGAACCCGGTGGCAGCGACGAAGGCGCCGATCACGGCGCTGGAGAAGGCGTCCCCTGCGAGCGCGTCGAGGGCGCCGTCGAAGAGGTCACCGACGACGAGCGAGACCAGGAGCAGGCCGAGTCCGACCAGCCCGATCACCATGAACGTCGTCATGCATCTCCCCGTGCCCCGTGCCCGTCCCCCGACGGGGCGCCCAGCATGCCAGACGAGGAGGACCCGTGTACGCCGAGTCGCCGAGCCGACGGCGAAGGGGGCTCGCCTCAGCGCTCGAGGTCCACGGCCTCCGGGGTGTGCAGCCGCACCATGAACCGGCCGGCGTGGGCCGGGATCCGGGACCGGGTGGCGCGACTGACCACCACCATCGTGGCGAGCGCGGCGGGCACGCTCCAGGCGGCCGGCTGGCCGAGCAGCACCGCCGCCCAGCCGGTGGTCGCGCTGGTCAGCAGCGTCCAGCCCACGGCGGCACCGGAGCCGATGCCGCCGACCAGCAGGCCGGCCACCGCGCCCGCGGCGGTCAGCCCGCGCCACCAGATGCCCAGCAGCAGCAGCGGGCAGAACGTCGAGGCGGCCACCGCGAAGGCCAGCCCGACCGTGCGGGCGACGCCCACGTCGGGGGCGGCGATCGCGACGGCGCACGGCACCACCACCGCGGCGACACCGGCCACCCGGAACGCCGTGATCCCGCTGAGCCGGCGGCTGGCGACGTCCTGGCTGAGCACGCCCGCGACGGCGATGGTCAGCCCGGAGCTGGTCGAGAGGAAGGCGGCGAAGGCGCCGGCGGTCACCATGCCGGTGAGCAGCTCGCCGCCCAGTCCCGGGACCATCAGCCGCGGCAGCTCGAGCACGAGGGTGTCGGAGGCCCCGGTCGCGTGGTCGGGCGCGTAGAGCCGTCCCAGCGCGCCGTACACCGGGGGGAGCAGGTAGAAGACGCCGAGCAGGCCGAGGACCACGAGCGTCGTACGCCGCGCGGCCCGGCCGTCGGGGTTGGTGTAGAAGCGGACCACCACGTGCGGCAGCCCCATGGTCCCCAGGAACGTCGCGACGATGAGCGAGTAGGTGACGTAGAGCCCCTGCCCGCCACCGTCGCCCAGCGGGAGGGACCAGAAGGCGTCGCCGGGCGTGGCCGCGTCGGCCGGGTTGGGGGCGCCGTCCCCGACCCAGACGGCCAGCAGCACGCAGGCGGGGACGAGCAGGGCGGTGAGCTTGAGCCAGTACTGGAACGCCTGCACGAAGGTGATGCTGCGCATGCCGCCCGAGGTCACGTTGATGAGCACGACGGCCGCGACGATGACCGCCCCCAGCCACGGCGGGGCGCCGATCGTGGCCGCGAGGGTGACGCCGGCTCCCTGGAACTGGGGCAGGAGGTAGAGCCACCCGATGCCGACGACCAGCGCCGAGCACAGCGAGCGCACCCGGCGTGAGCCCAGCCTGGCCTCGGCGAAGTCCGGCAGCGTGTAGGCGCCCGAGCGGCGCAGCGGGGCGGCCACCAGGACGAGCAGGACGAGGTAGCCGGCGGTCCAGCCGACGGGGTACCAGAGCATGTCGGCGCCGAAGACGAGCACGAGGCCGGCGATGCCGAGGAAGGACGCGGCCGAGAGGTACTCCCCGCCGATGGCGCTCGCGTTGAGCCCCGGTCGCACCGACCGGGAGGCCACGAAGAAGTCGCTGGTGGTCCGGGAGAACCGCAGCCCCCACGTGCCGATGGCGAGCGTCGCCACGGTGACGAGGACGACCGCGACGATGCCGGGGGCGCTGGTCACCGCACCCTCTTCACGTGGGTGCTGCTCACGCGGATCCTGCTCACGGGGCGTCCGGGTCGTCGGTCACCAGCGCGGCGAAGTCGCGCTCGTTGGCCTCGGCCCGGCGGACGTACACCCAGCCCAGGACCAGCAGCCACGGGTAGGCGAGCACCCCGAGGAGCAGCCACGGGGCCGGGACGCCGAGCAGCCGCAGGTCGCTCAGGTGCGGGAAGAGGTGGAAGACCAGGGGGAGCACCCCCACGGTGAGGACCAGCGCGACCAGGACGCCCGCGGCCAGCCGCAGCTGCTCGCCGAGCAGCGAGGACATGTAGACCGCACCGAGCTCGCTGTCGGCGTCGATCTCGCGCGACGCCGTGGGTCGTACGCCGCTCGCGCGCCGTCGCGGGGGACCCGTGACCCGGACCCGGACCGGGCGACCGGCGTCGCTCACGGGGTCCGCCGGGTCAGCAGGTCCCGCAGCTCGCGGGTGTGCCGCCGGCTGACGGCGAGCTCCTGCCCAGCGACCAACACCGAGACCCGGCCCGCGTCGGAGCGGACCTCCTCGACGTGGGGGAGCGAGACGAGCAGCGAGCGGTGGATCCGCACGAAGCCGGCCGGCGCCCACTCCTCGGCCAGGGTGGACAGCGGTGTGCGGACCAGGTGCGAGCCGTCGCTGGTGTGCAGCCGGGCGTAGTCGCCCTGCGCCTCCACGTGCGTGATGTCGGAGCGCTGGACGAAGCGGGTCACCCCGCCGCGCTCGACGGCGATCTGCGCGTCGCCGGACGGGGCCGGCGCGCCCGCGTCGACCACGCGGCGTACGGCCTCGGCGAGACGCTCGGCCCGCACCGGCTTGAGGACGTAGTCGACCGCGGCCAGCTCGAAGGCGGACACCGCGTGCTCCTCGTGGGCGGTGACGAAGACGATCGGCGGCGGCGACTTGAAGCGGGACAGCACCTGGGCCAGGTCGAGGCCGGTGAGCCCGGGCATCTGGATGTCCAGGAAGACCGCGTCGACCTCGAGGTCCTGCAGCATCCGCAGCGCCTCCGTGGCGGAGTTGCAGCCGAGCACGCCGGCGACGCGGTCGTCGCGCTCGAGGAGGTAGGTCAGCTCGTCGAGGGCGGGCCGCTCGTCGTCGATGACGAGGATGCGCAGGCCGCTGGGGCTCATGCGGCGCAGCCTAGTGTCGGCTCACGTCCGCGCGGCGACGCCGGGCGCGAACTTCGGGACCCGCACGATGACCTTGGTGCCCGCCCCGGGGGCCGTCTCCACGACGAGGCCGTAGTCGTCGCCGTACGCGTTGCGCAGCCGCGCGTCGACGTTGCCGAGGCCCACCGAGTCCATCGAGGCGTCGCCGGCGAGCGCGCGGCGTACCCGCTCGGGGTCCTCCCCGGTGCCGTCGTCCTCGACCTCGATGACGCACTCCTGGTCGAGGTCGCGGGCCAGGATGCTGAGCCGGCCGACGCCGTCCTCCTTGTCGGCGCTGGCCTCGAGCCCGTGGCGCACGGCGTTCTCGACGAGCGGCTGGATGCACAGGAAGGGCACCGCCACGGGGAGCACCTCCGGCGCGATCCGCAGCGTCACCTGCAACCGGTCACCGAAGCGCGCCTGCTCGAGCAGCAGGTAGCGCTCGACCGACCTCAGCTCCTCGGCGAGCGTCGTGTACTCACCGTGGCGCCGGAACGAGTAGCGGGTGAAGTCGGCGAACTCGAGCAGCAGCTCGCGGGCGCGGTCGGGGTCGGTGCGGACGAAGCTGGCGATGGCGCCCAGCGAGTTGTAGATGAAGTGCGGGCTGATCTGGGCGCGCAGGGCGCGGACCTCGGCCTCCATCAACTGGGTCCGGGAGGCGTCGAGCTGCGCGAGCTCGAGCTGGCCGGAGACCCACAGGGCCACCTCGTCGGCGGCCCGGATCAGGCCGCCGGTCGCGTACGCCGCCCCGACGACCAGCGCGCCGACGATCGTCTGCTCGACGACCAGCGGCGCGAGCACGACCTGGCGGACCTCGCACCGGGCGCGCTGGCAGGCGAGGTCGGCCACCCGGGTCCGTCCGGTGTCGACGAGGTCGGGCAGGAACCGGGGCACGTCGTCGACGTGGTGCTGGCCCGAGCCGTCCCAGGCCAGCACACCGCTGGTGTCGGTGAGCGCGGCGGCCGGCGTGCCGAGGAGGGCGCGGAGGTGCCCGAGGCTGCGCTCGGCGGAGTCGGCGGTCAGGCCCGCGCGCAGCGCCGGGCTGGCCAGTGACGCGTTGTGCAGCGCCCGGAACGTCGCCCGGTCGGCCTGGGACCCGAGCGCGGTGCGCCCGCTGTCGGACCGTCGCCAGAGCCGGGGACGCACCATGCCCGGAGACTACTCAGGAGCCTCGGGAGGAGTCGGCCAGCACGTACGCCGCCGAGCGCCCGCGGGCAGCTCCCGGAGCCCGCGCTGCCTACCGGAAGTCGATGAGCAGCATGTCGGTGTCGGTGCCGTCCGAGACGATCGGACCCTCCTGGGACGCACCGTCGCCGGGATCGGTGGTCGTGCCCTCGTCACGGTCGATGACCTGGGCGCGGAAGCACTCGGTGCGGTACGCCAGCTGCATCCCGTCGTGCCCGCGCCCGTAGTCGTCGTACAACGCGCGGACCTTGTCGAGGCGTGCCTCGCGGGCCGCCTCGTCGAGGCTGGAGATGTAGGAACGCGAGGCGACGATGTCCAGGAGGGTCTCGCGGTTGACGTCCTGCCAGTGCGCGAAGGTCTTCTCCTCCACGAAGCCGAAGAGGTTCGACGTCACGACCGCCTCGTGGGAGGCCGACGTCATCGACCGCTCGCCCATGGCCGCGACGAGGCGGCGCACCCACGGGATCCGCTGGTCGAAGAAGTTCCAGGTGAGCGCCAGGTGGCCGCCGGGCTTGAGCACCCGGGCGATCTCCGGCAGTGCGACCGCGTGGTCGAACCAGTGGAACGCCTGCGCCGCGACCACCACGTCCACCGAGCGGTCGTTGGCGGGGATCTCCTCGGCGCCCGCGACCTTCGCGCTGCAGCCGGGGACCTGCGCCTCGAGCAGCTCGAGCATCGCCGGGTCCGGGTCGGTGGCGTAGACCGCGTGCCCCTGGGCGACCAGCTCCCGGGTCAGCTTGCCGGTGCCCGCCCCGAGCTCCAGGACGACCTTGGCCTCACCGCCGACGAGCCAGGAGACCGCCTCGGCGGGGTACGACGGGCGCCCCCGGTCGTAGGCCTCGGCCACGGCCCCGAAGGATCCGGACCACCGCGTGATGTCCTCGGGGGTGGGCTGCTCGTCACTCATCCCCTGCAGGCTACTAGCGTCTTCTCGCGTGACGACCGATCCCTTGGCCTGGCTGGTGGCCCTCGAAGGCGTGCCCTCGGGTTATGCCGCCGCCCGTGACGGCATCGACGTGATGCTCCGCGACCGGGGACTGCGGCGTACGTCGCCGGAGACGACCGCCGAGTCGCTGCTCCGCGGCGCCCACGCCTCCGCCGTCCTCGAGGGCTCGATGGCCACGCTGGCCGAGCTGCGCGAGGGCGCCGGAGACCAGGTCGCTGCGGACGCGGTGCGGATGTCCGCCTCCCTGCTGGCCCTGTCCCCACTGCTCAAGACCGCGCCACTGCAGGCCATCGCGCGCATCCACGCCGTCGTCGGCTCGGCCGTCCTGGACCCCGAGCAGCTGGGACGGCCACGCGACGCCGCGTCGGCGGACCGGCTGCGCGGGGTCGCCGAGCTCCTGCTGTCCGACACGGCGGCCCCGGCCCTGCTGGTGGCGGCCGTCGTGCATGCCGACCTGGCGACCGCGGCGCCGTTCGCGTCCCACAACGGGATCGTGGCCCGGGCGGTCGAGCGGCTGGTGCTGGTCTCCCGCGGGGTGGACGCCAAGTCGCTGGTGGTCCCGGAGGCCGGGCACCTGGCGCTGCGTGCGCAGTACGAGTCCAACCTGGGCGCCTACCGCGACGGCGGACCTCGCGGCGTGCACGCGTGGGTGCTCTACGCGAGCGAGGCCTTCGCCGCCGGTGCGGAGGCCTCCCCGCTGCGGCGGGCGGCCGAGTAGGTCGTCGCATGCGAACGGCACCTGATCGTGAGATCAGGTGCCGTCGCTGACACGTGAAGCCGGGCTACCAAGCGTGCAACATCTAACTGCTGTCCCGGTCGTGGCCGGTGACTCGCACCCTCTAGCGAAGGGTAGATCGCCGCGTGGGTACTGGGCTCACGTGCTGCTTGTGGAGTTGTGTGTCTCCGTTGTACGCCGCTGCGGGCGCGCGTTCAAGGGTTGACTTCCGCGCCGATCGGTGCGGGCTCAGGCCCCGTCACGGCGCTTGCGCGCGTTGACCCACAGCACGCCGCCCGCCGCCATCGCGCCTCCCACGGCCAGCGCGGCCAGCGTGGTCCGGGCGGGCGGCAGGGGGACCCTGGAGCGCAGGGCCACCGGCTTGTCGAAGACCAGCACCGGCCACCCCTCCGCCACGGCCGTCCTGCGCAGCTCGCGGTCGGGGTTGACGGCGTGGGGGTGGCCGACGGCGCGCAGCATGTGCACGTCGGTGACCGAGTCGCTGTAGGCGTAGGACCCCTCGAGGTCGTAGCCGACCAGCTCGGCGAGGTCCTCGATGGCGCGCGCCTTCTCCTCGGCGTACGCGTAGTACTCGATGTCGCCGCTGTACTTGCCGTCGACGATCTCCATGCGGGTCGCGACCACCCGGTCGGCGCCCAGCATCTCGCCGATGGGCTCCACGACCTCCGAGCCGCTGGTCGAGACGATGACCACGTCGCGTCCCGCCCGGTGGTGCTCCTCGATGAGGCTGACCGCCTCGTCGTAGACGATCGGGTCGACGATGTTGTGCAGGGTGTCGGCGACGATCTCGCGGACCGTGGCGACGTCCCACCCGGCGCAGAGGGCGGACATGAACGCCCGCATCTTCTCCATCTGGTCGTGGTCCGCGCCGCCGACCAGGTAGACGAACTGGGCGTAGGTGCTGCGCAGCATCGCCCGCCTGCTGATCAGCCCGCCGGCCTGGAAGGGCTTGCTGAAGGCCAGCGTGCTCGACTTGGCGATGATCGTCTTGTCGAGGTCGAAGAAGGCCGCGGTGGGGCGGGGCATGTGCGCCATCGTAGGCGCGAGACGTGAGGTGGGCGCTCACGCGGGCCGCCGGCCGTCCACAGGCCGGTTCCGCGGGTCGGTCGTCCACAGGCACGGGGCCGTGCCCGACCCGCCGTCGGTGCACCCGGCGAACCTCGGTCCATGCCACCCATCCTGCTCACCCGCGACCGGGCCATCGCCGACGAGGTCGCCCGGTTGAGCGCCGCCGCCGGCGTCCGTCCCGACGTGTACGACGACCCGCTCGCCGCGCTGTCCGCCTGGCCGTCCGCGCCTCTCGTCCTGGTCGGCGCAGACCTGGTCGTCGAGGTGGCCGCGGCGCGCCCCGGACGGCGCGACGGCGTGCACGTCGTCGGCTGGACCCCGGGGGACGGGGTGTTCCGGGCGGCGCTGGCCATCGGCGCCGGCACCGTGGGCGAGCTGCCGGCGTGCGAGGCCTGGCTCGTCGACCTGCTGGCGGACTCCGAGGAGGCTCCCGGGCGCGGCCGCACCCTGGGTGTGATCGCGGGTGCCGGTGGGGCGGGCGCCTCGACGTTCGCCTGCGCCCTCGGCCAGGCGGGTGCGTCCCACGGGGCTGCCCTGGTCGTGGACACCGACTCCCTGGGCCCGGGGCTCGACCGGGTGCTCGGGCTGGAGTCGGTCGCCGGGGTCCGGTGGGGCGACCTCGCCAGCGGCTCTGGGCGGTTGGGGGCTCGGTCCCTGCGGGAGGCGGTGCCGCGCGCCGCGGCAGGTCCCGGCGTGCTCACGTGGGCGCCCGGCGCCGTCGTCGAGCCCGAGGCGGGCGTCGTGCGCGAGGCGGTCGCCGCCGCGCAACGCGGCCACGACCTGGTGGTGCTGGACCTCGCCCGCCATGGCCGGTCGCTGCTCGACGAGCTGGTGGCCAGGTGTGACCGCCTCCTCGTGGTGGTCCCCGCGACCCTGGCCGGTGTCGCCTCGACCATCCGGCTGCTCGAGCGGCTCGGCACCGTGTCGGGTGCCGGCCTGGCCGTGCGCCCCGGCGGCGTGTCGTGGGACGACCTCGAGCGGGCCACCGGCCTGCCCGTCGCCGTCGAGGTGCCGCAGCAGCGCGGCCTGCCGGAGTCGGTGGACCTGGGCCTCGGACCCCTGCGCCACCACCGGGTGCCGCTCGCCAGGGCCGCTCGCCAGGTGCTGGGTGAGGCCGCATGACGGCGCCGGCGACCGTTGCTCCCGGGGTGCTCGACGAGGTGCGCGAGCGGCTCGCCGCCACGCCCGGAGACCTGTCGCCCCACCGCGTGGCCGAGGCGCTCCGGGCCGCCGGTCGACCGGTCGGCGACGCCATGGTGCTGGCCGTGCACGACGAGCTGCGCCGTGACGTGCTCGGCGCCGGTCCGCTCGAGCCGCTGCTGCGGCGCCCCGGGGTGACCGACGTGCTGGTCAACGGCGCCGAGGAGGTGTGGGTCGACTGCGGGGACGGCCTCGAGCTGACCGGCGTCCGGTTCCCCGACGACGCCGCCGTGCGCCGGCTGGCGCAACGGCTGGCCGGCACGGGTGGCCGCCGGCTCGACGACGCCACACCGCACGCCGACGTGCGCCTCCCGGACGGCACCCGCTTCCACGCCGTGCTCGCCCCGACGTCGCGTCCGGGCACGGTGGTCTCGCTGCGGGTGCCCCGGGCCCGGGTGTTCACCATGGCCGACCTGGTGGCGGGGCACGCGGTGACCGAGGAGGGTGCCGAGCTCCTGGCCGCGATCGTGGCGGCCCGGTCGGCCTTCCTCGTCACCGGCGGCACCGGGACCGGCAAGACCACGCTGCTGGCGGCGATGCTGTCCCTGGTCGACCCGGGCGAGCGGCTGGTCCTGGTCGAGGACTCCAGCGAGCTGCGTCCCGCCCACCCCCACGTCGTCGGCCTCGAGGCGCGACCACCCAACATCGAGGGTGCGGGGGAGATCACGCTGCGCACCCTGGTGCGCCAGGCCCTGCGGATGCGGCCCGACCGCCTGGTGGTGGGTGAGGTCCGTGGCGCGGAGGTGGTGGAGATGCTCGCCGCCCTCAACACCGGGCACGCCGGCGGCTGCGGCACGGTGCACGCCAACTCCGCCGCCGACGTGCCGGCCCGCCTCGAGGCGCTGGCGCTGGCGGCCGGGCTGCCGCAGGCGGCGGTGCACAGCCAGCTCGCGGCCGCCCTCGACGTCGTGGTGCACGTGGCGCGAGGTCCCGACGGCGTACGCCGCGTGGCCCAGGTCGGGGTCCCGCGCCGCGGCCCCGACGGTCTGGTCAGCCTGGAGGTCGCCGTCTCCTTCGACGCCGCCGGCCGGGTCGAGCGCGGGCCGGCCGCCCGTGAGCTGTCCCGGCGGATCTCCCCGTGACGTCGCTCGCGTGGTGGCTCGCGCCCCTCGTGGCCGCGGTGGCCGCCTGGTTGGCGTGCCCGTCGCCTCCCCGACCGTGGCCCGGGTCGGGGGACGCTCGCCCTCTCGCGGGGCATCGCCGGGGGGCAGGCCTGCTGGTCCTTCTCGGTGCGGCCGTGGCCCTCACGGTGGGAGGCGCCGTTCCCGCGCGGGCGGTCGTCCTGGGCGCGGTCGCCGGCCTCGTCGTGCTCGGCGCCGAGCGGATCTGGAGGCGGCGTCGGGCTCGCCTCGTGGCCGACGCCACCGCGCGGCACGTCCTGGAGGCGTGCGAGGTGGTGGCGGCGGAGCTCGCCGCCGGTCGCCCGCCCGATGCCGCCCTGGCCCAGGCCGCGGGTCGGTGGCCGGGACTCGCGCCCGTCGTGGAGGCGCACGCCCTCGGGTCGGACGTCCCGGCGGCCCTGCGACGCCTGGCGCAGGTGCCGGGCGGCATCGAGCTGCGGGTGGTCGCGTCGGCCTGGCAGGTCTCCCAGCACTCCGGGCACGGGCTCGCGGACGCCCTCGCGCGGGTCGCCGAGCGGATCCGGTCGCGCCGTCGCACCCGACGGGTGGTGACGTCCGAGCTCGCCTCCGCTCGCGCGACCGCTCGGCTCGTCGCCACGCTGCCGGTGGTGGCCCTGGCCATGGGGTCCGGGGCCGGCGGTGACCCGTGGGCGTTCCTCCTCGAGACCCCCGTCGGGTGGGGCTGCCTGGGTCTGGGCCTGGCCTTCGGGCTCCTGGGACTGTGGTGGATCGAGGTCATCGCCGACGGGGTGGACCGACCGTGACCGCGGTGGCGATCAGCGCCGCCCTGCTGGCTGTCCTGCTGGCCGTCCCGCCTCCGCCGCGGTGGGAGGCGGTCCGCCCGGACGACCGGCCCGACGCGCTGCCGGCCCGGCCCCGGGTCCGGCCGACGTGGTGGCGTGCGGTGCTGTCCGGCCTGGCGGGCTGCGCGGCGACGCTCCTGCTCGCCGGACCGTTGGGTCTCCTCGCCGGACCGGTCGCGGCCGTCGCCGCCTGGGTGGCGCTGGGGCGTTCGGAGTCCGCTGCCGTCCGGGACGCCCGCGGCGCAGCGACACGCGACCTGCCGCACCTCGTCGACCTCCTGGCGGCCACGCTGCGGTCCGGCGCAGCGCCGACGGCGGCGCTGGCGTCGGTGTGCGCCGCCTGCCCGGGACCGGCCGCCGACCGGCTGGAGCCCGTGCTGGCCCGGCTGCGGGTGGGGGCGCACCCGGGCCAGGTCTGGGAGGTGCTCTCCCGGGACGACGTGCTCGCACCTCTGGGACACACCCTCGCGCGCGCCGAGGCGAGCGGCACCTCGGTCGCCGACGCGATCGGGCGTCTCGCCGACGACCTCGAGCGGGAGGCCCTGGCCTCCGTGGAGGACCGCGCCCGGGCCGTCGGCGTCAAGGCCGCGGTGCCCTTGGGACTGTGCCTCCTGCCCGCCTTCATCCTCATCGGGATCGTGCCCACGGTGGCGGGCCTGCTGGCCACGCTGCGGCCGACGCCGTGAGCCACCAGCCCTCCACAGCCGCGGGTGGCGGGGTCGCCCTCCACAGTCCCGGACGCGCGGACCCCGGTCGTCGGTCGGGCCGCCCAGAGTCGACCCCGACACCACCCGGCACCGTGCCGGGCACCACCGAGAGGACACGACATGCACGAGACGTTCCGACCCGGCCGACGCGACGAGCGCGGGATCACCACCGCGGAGTACGCCGTGGGCACCGCCGCCGGGGCCGGGTTCGCCGGCCTGCTCTACCAGCTGCTCAGCGGCGGCTTCGGCGACCGGCTCCTCAAGACGCTCTTCGACCACGTCCTGGGCCTGCTGGGCATCGGGTGAGCCGACGGTCCGAGCGAGGAGCGGTGACGGCCGAGCTCGCGCTCGGTCTCCCGCTCCTCCTCGCCGTGACGGTCGGCCTCGTCTGGCTGCTGGCGGCCGCCACGGCGCAGGTGCGCGTCGTCGACGCGGCCCGCGAGGCCGCCCGGGTCGCCGCCCGGGGTGACGGCATCTACGCGGCCCAGGGCGTCGGGCGTCGGATCGCGCCGACGGGTGCGGACCTGTCCGTCCGACTCTCCGGCGGCGAGGTGCGGGTGGAGGCCTCCGCAAGGATCGACGGTCCGGGCGGGCTCTTCGACTTCCTGCCCGCGGTGCGGGTGCACTCCACCGCAGTGGCGGTCGCGGAGGAGGGTGGATGAGGGGCCACGCGCTGCGGCGCTCCCGCCAGCCGGCGGCGGAGAGGGGTGCCGCGACCCTCCTGGTCGTGGCTGCGGCGGGGCTGCTGCTCTTCCTCGGCCTGGCCCTGGGCGGCGTGAGCGCCCTCGTGGTCGCCCAGCGCCGCGTGCAGTCGGCCGCCGACCTCTCCGCCCTCGCCGGGGCCACCGCCGCGGTGGAGGGTGGCGATGCCTGTGCAGCGGCGGCCGGGACTGCCCGGGCCAACGGGGCCGACCTGGTCGGCTGCGTGCGCTCCGGGGACAGCGTGCGGGTGGCCGTCACCGTGCCCGGGGTCGCGGTGCCGGGCGGGTCGCGCGACGTGACGGCCGAGGCGCGGGCGGGTCCCGCGCCGTGACGGGTGAGGCGTGGGCGACGCCGACATCGCGGGGATCGGCAATGGGCAATTGAGGTCATTGCGGTCACCCCCATGGGGTTCCTACGTTGTGGCGCTCATGCACGAGGGGGATCTCGATGAGGTGCGGACGCGCGTTGACGACGGTGCCGGCGCACGGGGCCGGTCCGGCCGACGACAGCGCGATCGCGCTCGGGGACGGGGGGACCCGATCCGCATGAGCCCGCTGGACCCGCACCGCCGACCTGGGGCGTCACCGCAGCCGCGCGATGTCCCGGGCTACGCCGAGGCGGCCCGAGCCGGTCAGGTGCCGCGGGTGCCGCCGAGCCCCCCACGGGTCGAGGGGCCCACGGCGGCCGGGGCGCTGCGCCGGGTCGTCGTGGTCGGCGTCGCGTCGGTGGTCGCCGTCGTCGCGGCCGTGCTCCTCGGCGCCGACGGACGCCGGTTGGCCCTCACCACGGTCGGGGTGGTGCTGGTGGTGGCCGGCATCGGGGCCGCCGCCACCGCAGCCGCCGTACGCCGCTTCGGTGACGTCCAGCTGTCCGAGCTCGCGCGTGGCTACACCACGACCACCTACGAGATGGGCCGCTGGTGGCTGGGGGCCGCTCCGGGAGGTCCGCTGACTGTGGGGTGGGTGCAGTGGGACTGGACGGGGACCTGGATCCTGCGCCCGTCCGGTGAGGTGGTCGAGCCGCCTCGGCCGGATCGCGATCCACCCGGGCTCTACCCCTCGCCCCGTGGAGGTGGGTGGGAGGTCTGGACCGGGCACCAGTGGACCGGTTACGTCCCTCGCCGCCTGCAGTGACCCCCGCCGGGGCCTGCGTCAGATGCGCTCGTCGGGCGTGGTCGGGTGGTCGTCGCGTCGCTCGGAGTCCACCCGCTCGAGCTTCTCGTTGAGGCGGGTGAGCTCCTTGCGCTCACGCCGGTGCGCGAGGCTGCGCCGGGTGCCCCACTTGAGGATCGAGTAGCCCCACAGCACGGCCGCGCCGGCGGCGACTCCGACCAGGAAGATCGCCAACGAGCTCATGTCGACGCCCAGCAGCTCGCCGCTGCCCTCGCTCACGAAGACCGCCGACAGGATCGCGATCGCGCCGAGGATGATCAGCAGCAGTCCGAGTATCACCATGGGGAGAGGCTACCCACCCGTGGCATGGGTGAGCAGCAGGTCCAGCAGCGCGACCGCGCCGGGCTTGTCGAGCGGGTTGTTCTGGTTGCCGCACTTGGGCGACTGGATGCACGAGGGACACCCCGTCTCGCACTCGCAGCCGGCGATCGCCTCCCGGGTGGCGGTGAGCCACTCCTTGGCCGCCGCGAACCCCCGCTCGGCGAAGCCGGCGCCCCCGGGGTGCCCGTCGTGGACGAAGACGGTGAGCCGTCCGGTGTCGGCGTGCAGCGCGGTGGAGACACCGCCGATGTCCCACCGGTCGCACGTGGCGAAGAGCGGCAGCAGCCCGATGGAGCAGTGCTCGGCCGCGTGGGCCGCCCCCGGCAGGTCGGCGGCGGCCAACCCCGACTCGGCCAGCAGGTCCGCGGGGACGGTCCACCACACCGCCGTCGTGCGCAGCGAGCGCTCCGGCAGGTCCAGCGGCTCCTCGCCGAGCACCTCGCCGCCCGGCTGGCGCCGCTTGAGGAACGACACCACCTGGTGCGACACGTCCACCTCGCCCAGGGACAGCCGGCACGCTCCCCAGGCCCGGTGGTCCCGCTCGGCGAGCACCGAGATGTCGGTGACCTCCCTGGCGGAGGTGGAGTAGTCGGGCTCGGCGGGATGCATCACCGCCACGTGCTCGTCGAGGTCGAGCGACTCCACCAGCCACGTCTCGCCCCGGTGCACGTAGACCGCGCCGGGATGGGCGGTGCCGTGCGCGCTCGCCCCGTCGACGGTGCCGATGACCCGCCCCGTCGAGGACTCGATGAGCTGCACCTGGCTGCCCCCGCTCGAGCGGATGTCCGCGAGGTCGCTGGCGCGGCGACGGTCGGTCCAGAACCAGCCCCGGGCCCGTCTCCGCAGCAGACCGCTCTCGGCCAACCGCTCGACGACGTCGCGGGCCGTCGACCCGAAGAGCGGCAGGTCCTCCTCGGTCAGCGGTGCCTCCTGCGCCGCCGCGCACAGGTGCGGGCCCAGGACGTAGGGGTTGGTGGGGTCGAAGACGGTCGCCTCCACCGGCCGCCCGATGAGCGCCTCGGGGTGGCTCACCAGGTAGGTGTCCAGCGGGTCGTCGCGCGCCACGAGGATGCCCAGCGCGTCCTGCGCGCCGCGCCCCGCCCGGCCGACCTGCTGCCACAGGGCCGCCCGGGTGCCGGGGAAGCCCGCGATCAGCACGGCGTCGAGCCCGCTGATGTCGATGCCCAGCTCGAGGGCGTTGGTGGCGGCCAGCCCGGTCAGGTCCCCGCGGCGCAGCGAGGCCTCCAGCGCCCGGCGTTCCTCGGGGAGGTAGCCACCGCGGTACGCCGCCACCCGCGACGGCAAGGACGGGTCGACCTCGGCCAGCAGCTCGGCGGCGGTCAGCGCGACCTGCTCCGCTCCCCGCCGCGAGCGGATGAACGCGAGGGTGCGCACGTCCTCGGCGACCAGGTCGGCCAGCAGGTCGGCGACCTCCGAGGACGCGGCGCGGCGTACGGGGGCGCCGTGCTCACCGGCGTGGTTGACGAAAGGCGGCTCCCACAGCAGCAGCGACACCTGGCCGCGCGGGGAGTGGTCGGCCGTCACGGCCTCGACTGGCAGGCCGGTCAGCCGTCCGGCCGCGACCTCCGGGTCGGAGACGGTCGCGGAGGCGAGGACGAACGTCGGTGACGCGCCGTACATCGCGCACACCCGTCGTAGTCGGCGCAGCACGTGCGACACGTGGGCGCCGAAGACTCCGCGGTAGTGGTGGCACTCGTCGACGACGACGTACTGCAGGGACGCGAAGAACGACGCCCACCGGGCGTGGCCGGGCAGCAGCGAGCGGTGCAGCATGTCGGGGTTGGTGAGGACGTACTCGCCGAAGTCCCTGGTCCACTCCCGCTGCTCGCGGGGGCTGTCGCCGTCGTGCGTCGCGGCACGGACGTCGAGGCCGAGCCCGGCGATGGTGGACAGCTGGTCGTGGGCCAGCGCCTTGGTCGGGGCGAGGTAGAGGACCCCGGCACCGCGCTCGCCGCGGGCGCCCCGCGAGGCACGGATCGCCGAGAGCGCCGGGAGCTGGTAGGCGAGCGACTTGCCCGACGCCGTACCGGTCGCGAGGGCCACGTGGTGCCCGGCGTGGGCCGCGTCGGCGGCCGCGGCCTGGTGCTGCCACGGCTGCACGATCCCGGCGGCCACGAAGGCGTCGCGGACGTCTCCCGGGACCCACGCCGGCCAGTCGGCGACCCGCGCCGCGCGGGGCGGCATCACCTCGAGGTGGCGCAGTCGGCCCTCCCGTCCAGGCACGCCGGCGAGCCGGTCGACGAGGGCGGCGACCGAGCGGTGTGCTGGAGTCGCGAGGGCCACGTCGTCGAGTCTGGCAAACCCCACCGACACCACCACCCTCGGGCTTGCATGCGAGGGCGGGCTGTCGGGTACGCCTGCACGCTCGTCGCGCACGTGGTTTGATACTGCCGACAGCATTCGGGGCGACTGGCTCCGTGTGCCCATTTCTTCCGGACCTGGAGCAGTCGTGGACCTGACCCTTGCGACCCGCGAGGTGGACGGCCGTGCCGTCGTCGCGGTGGGCGGAGAGATCGACGTCTACACGGCGCCCAAGCTGCGCGACCAGATCACCGAGCTCGTCGGTGCCGGCAGCTACAACATCGTGATCGACCTCGAGGCCGTCGAGTTCCTCGACTCCACCGGCCTCGGCGTGCTGGTCGGTGGCCTCAAGAAGGTCCGCGCCCACGACGGCTCCCTCGAGCTCATCTGCAGCCAGGAGCGGCTGCTCAAGATCTTCCGCATCACCGGTCTGGCGAAGGTGTTCGTGATCCACGACTCCGCCGACCCGTCCGTCGCCTCCAGCTGATCGCACGCCCGACGCACGGTGCGTCGGACGTGGCCCCGGACGTCAGGACGCGGGACGTCGGTACGACGCCGCGCCCGACGCGAGCCGGCGGGCTCTTTTTGCGCGTGTGTCACGCGTCACGTGTCGCACGTGATCTGTGACACACCTGCGTAGACTCCCGCGCGTTCACACACTTGGACCACTGCCAGGAGGACGCACATGACGGGGATCAACCCAGTCGTCGTGACGCCGGAGCTCACTGGCGGCAATCTCGTGCTGGTCATCGCCGTCGCCGTGATCGCGCTCGCCGCGCTCGCGATGGCTGCGATGTTCCGCCAGCAGGTCATGGCCGCCGGTGAAGGCACCGACAACATGAAGACCATCGCCAAGGCCGTGCAGGAAGGCGCCAACGCCTATCTCGCCCGACAGTTCCGCACGCTCGCCATCTTCGCGGCGATCGCGTTCTTCGCGCTCCTCGTCCTCCCGGCCGACGACACCACCGTGCGGATCTTCCGCTCGGTCTTCTTCATCATCGGTGCGGGCTTCTCCGCCGCGGTCGGCTACCTCGGCATGAACCTCGCCGTGCGCGCCAACCTCCGGGTGGCGGCCGCGGCCGAGACCACCGGGCGCGAGCCCGCCATGACGATCGGGCTGCGCACCGGCGCCATGGTCGGCATGCTGACGGTCGGCCTCGGGCTCCTCGGCGCCAGCCTCGTCGTGCTGTTCTTCCAGGACTCCGCTCCCGACGTGCTCGAGGGCTTCGGCTTCGGCGCGGCGCTGCTCGCCATGTTCATGCGAGTCGGCGGTGGCATCTTCACCAAGGCGGCCGACGTCGGCGCCGACCTGGTGGGCAAGGTCGAGCAGAACATCCCCGAGGACGACCCGCGCAACGCCGCGACCATCGCCGACAACGTGGGCGACAACGTCGGTGACTGCGCCGGCATGGCCGCCGACCTCTTCGAGTCGTACGCCGTCACCCTGGTGGCCGCGCTGATCCTCGGCTCGCAGGCCTTCGGCGACAAGGGGCTCGTGTTCCCGCTGCTGATCCCGGCGATCGGCGCGCTCACGGCGGTGGCGGGGGTCTACCTCACCCGGCCCAAGGCGGACGAGAACGGCCTCACCACGATCAACCGCTCGTTCTACCTGTCCTCGGGCATCGCCGCGGTGGCCAGCGTGGTGCTGTCCTACGTCTACCTGCCGAGCAGCTTCTCCGAGTTCACCAACATCGCCGAGGGCCTGGCCACCGCCGAGGGCGACCCCCGGTTCATCGCCTCGGCAGCCGTGGTGATCGGGATCGTGATGTCCGCGGGCATCCTGGCCCTCACCGGCTACTACACCGGCACCGAGTACCGCCCGGTCAAGGACGTCGGCAAGACGTCGCTGACCGGTGCCGCCACGGTGATCCTCTCCGGACTCTCCGTCGGGTTCGAGTCCGCGGTCTACACGACCCTGGTGATCGGTGCCGCCGTGTTCGGCGCCTACCTCCTCGGTGGTGCCGCCCTGACGGTGTCGCTGTTCGCCGTCGCGCTGGCCGGCTGCGGACTGCTCACCACGGTCGGCGTGATCGTCGCGATGGACACCTTCGGCCCGGTCTCCGACAACGCCCAGGGGATCGCCGAGATGTCCGGCGACGTGAGCCCGGAGGGCGCGCAGATCCTCACCGAGCTCGACGCCGTCGGCAACACCACCAAGGCGATCACCAAGGGCATCGCGATCGCCACCGCGGTGCTGGCGGCGACCGCGCTCTTCGGTTCCTACGCCACGTCGGTGTTCGAGGCACTCGTCGAGGCCCAACCGGCGCAGGACGAGTTCCTGCAGTTCGACGTCTTCAACCCGGCCGTCCTCGTCGGCGTCCTGCTCGGCGCCTGCGTGGTGTTCCTCTTCTCGGGGCTCGCGATCAACGCCGTCGCCCGGGCTGCGGGGGCCGTGGTCTTCGAGGTGCGCCGCCAGTTCCGCGAGATCCCCGGGATCATGGAGGGCACCGGTCGTCCGGAGTACGGCAAGGTCGTCGACATCGTCACCAAGGACTCGCTGCGCGAGCTGGTGACCCCCGGCATCCTGGCCGTCCTGGCGCCCATCGCCGTCGGCTTCGGTCTCGGCGTGACGCCCCTGGCCGGCTTCCTCGCCGGTGCCATCGGCACCGGCACCCTGATGGCGGTCTTCCTCGCCAACGCCGGCGGCGCCTGGGACAACGCCAAGAAGCTGGTCGAGGACGGTCACCACGGCGGCAAGGGCTCGCCCGCCCACGAGGCGACGATCATCGGCGACACGGTCGGCGACCCGTTCAAGGACACCGCCGGTCCGGCCATCAACCCGCTCCTCAAGGTGATGAACCTCGTCTCGCTGCTCATCGCGAGCGCGGTCGTCTCGCTGAGTGTCGGCAAGGACCAGAACGACGCCCTGCGGATCGGCATCGCCCTCGTGGCGGCGGCCATCATCGCGGGCGCGATCTACGTGTCCAAGCGGCGCGGGGTCGCCATCAGCGACGACGGCGACAACACCGGCAGCTCGTCGATGCACCCGCACGCCACCACCTGATTCGCACCAGCTCCTCCTGCTGGCCCGTCGCGACCCCGCGGCGGGCCAGCAGCACGTCGGGGGCAGCCGGCCGGCGGCGTACGACGGGTGGAGACGTCCGACGACCGCGGCTGGAAGGATGGCGGCCATGGAGCGCATCGCCCTCGTCTCGGACGTGCACGGCAACCTCACCGCCCTCGAGGCCGTCCTCGCGGACATCGACCGCCGCGGGATCTCGCGGATCTTCAACCTCGGCGACTACGTCGGCAAGGGGCCCCGGGGTCGGGAGGTCATCGACCTGTGCCGGGAGCGCTGCGAGGTCAACCTGCTCGGCAACTGGGACGACTTCCTGCCCGACCCGGACCGCGAGCTCGACAACGAGGCGCTCCGCTTCTGGCTCGACCAGCTCGGTCCCGGCCAGGGGGAGTGGCTGCGCGCGCTGCCGTTCAACCACGACTTCTGGCTGAGCGGACGCCGCGTACGGCTCTTCCACGCCAGCGAGGAGACCGTGCACCGCCGGGTGCGCTACGTGCGCACGCAGGCGGAGTTCGAGGGACTCTTCACCCACACCGAGGCCACGGGCGACGGGCCCGTCCCCGACCTGGTGGGGTACGCCGACACGCACGACCCGCTCTACGAGTGCCAGCTCGAGGGGCGCACCACCTTCAACACCGGCAGCGTCGGCAACTGCATGGGCGACCCGACACCGATGTACTGCATCCTCGAGGGCGAGGTCGGCAGCCAGGAACCGGCCCCGTGGTCGGTGTCGTTCGCCCGGGTCCCGTACGACGTCGAGTCCGAGCTCGCCGTCGCCCGCGCGATGGGTGCGCCCCACTACGACGGCTACGAGCTCGAGCTGCGCCACGGCATCTACCGCGGCGCCCTCACGGAGTGGCGCTCCGGCGAACCCATGACCGGCTACCACGAGAGGGGAGCGAGCGCATGAGCCTCGACTTCACCGGCCCCCTGCGCGACGCCCTGGTCGCCGCGGACTTCACCTACGACGGCGTCGCGGACCTGCTCGGCGAGACGGCGCACCGCGCGCTGAGCCGCAACGAGACGACGCCGGGACTGCGGCGTACGACCGACGGCGGTCCGCTGGCCACCCTGACCCGCCTCTTCCTCCTCCAGGCGCCGGTGTCGCACGACGCCGCCGAGGCGGCGCTGCCGGGCCTCGTGGACCGGCTCTGCAACGCCGGGCTGCTCGAGCAGAGCGTCGGGGAGGTGGCGGCGCGGCTCGACTGCCGGCCCTACCGCACCGACGAGGACGACCTGTGGATCGTCTCCGACCTCACGCCGGGCCTCGACGGCGCGCCCAACCGCGTCGGCAGCGACCACGTGCTCGGCATCTCCAGCGCCTCGACCAGCCTGGCCCAGCTGACCATCCGCGAGCCGGTCGGCCGGGCCCTGGACCTCGGCACCGGGTGCGGGGTCCAGGCGCTGCACCTCGCGGCCCACGCCCGCGAGGTGGTGGCCACCGACGTCAACACCCGGGCGCTGTGGATGACCCGGCTCAACGCCGCGCTCAACGAGGTCGACGTGGACGTGCGGGAAGGCTCCTTCTTCGAGCCGGTACGCGGCGAGCGCTTCGACCTGGTCGCGACCAACCCGCCGTTCGTGATCTCGCCGGCCACGGGGGAGCGGCTCGTCTACCGCGACTCCGGCCTGCCGGGCGACCGCGTGGTCGAGGACATCGTGCGCCAGGCCCCGCAGCTGCTCACCGAGGGCGGCTGGTGCCAGGTCCTCGGCAACTGGGTGATCGAGCGCGGGCGGGCGTGGGACGAGCGGCTCGCGACGTGGCTCGACGCCGACTGCGATGCGCTGGTCGTCCAGCGCGAGGTGGTCGACCCCAGCGAGTACGTCGAGCTGTGGCTCAAGGACGCCGGCTTGCACGGCAGCGACGACTACGTCCGCCGCTACGACACCTGGCTGTCGTGGTTCGACGAGCAGGGCATCGAGGGTGTCGGCTTCGGGTGGCTCAACCTGCGGCGCACGGGCGGTGGTCGGCACCAGCTCCTTGACTGGCCCTACGACGTCGAGCAGCCGATCGGCCCCGCCCTCGCCGCGTGGGGCGACGCGGTGGCCGCCGAGGTCACCTCCGACGCCCACCTCGTCGCCGCTGCCGACCTCGTCCAGGAGACCCAGGGCCGGCCCGGGGCCGAGGACCCCTCGACCATCGTGCTGCGCCAGCAGCGGGGCCTGCGTCGCGCCCGCCAGGTCGACACCGTCGAGGCGGCCCTCGTCGGTGCCTGCGACGGCGAGCTGACGGTCGGCCAGATCCTGGACGCGGTGGCCGACCTCACCGGTGGCGACGCCGACCAGCTGCGGGCGACCTACCTGCCGGTCGCGCGCGAGCTGGTCGGCGAGGGCTTCCTGACCCGTTGAGGGCTCAGGTCGCCTTGAGCTTCACCACCTTCGAGGTGGACGGCGAGGTCGTGGCGTTGCCGGCGAAGACCGCCTTGATCTTGTGCTTGCCGGCCTTGACCTTCTTCAGCTTGACCGTGATCTTGCCGCTGCTGCCCACCTTCACCTTCTTGACGAGCTTCTTGCCGTCGTAGATCTTCACGCGACCGGCCTTGGACCCGCCCGCCGCGACCTTGACCTTCACGGTGACCTTGACCGAGCCGCCGGCCCTGATCCGGGTCGCCGACAGCTTGACGGACGTGGTCGAGGTCTTCTTGACCGCGGGCGCGGGCGCGGGCGCGGGCGTCGGTGCAGGGGCCGGGGCCGGTGCCGGCGCCGGGGGTGGGGTCGTCGCCGGCGGGGCCGGGGCTGCCGTTCCCGTCACGCCGGCCGAGGTGACGGTCACCGGCAGGAAGGTGACGGTCAGCTCCTGGCTGGCGTCCACGTAGTCCGGACGCCGCCCGGTGGAGCGGGCGGTGAAGACCGCTCCGACGTCCCCGGCCGTGACCGTGTGCGAGGTGCCCGGCAGCGGGACCCCGTTGCGCAGGAGCTCCAGCCCGGCAGCCTCCAGCGGGTTGGGCCAGCGGGCCGCGTTGGCCTGCAGCGTCCCGCCCACCTGGGGGTTGCCGGTCACCGTCGGCGCCGCCGACGCGGTCGGTGCCGTCAGCCCTGCGCAGGTCGTCCGGATCACGAGGTCGATGCGCTCGGGCGGCACCTGCATGCCCGCGGTCGTCACCGAGCCGCACCCGGCGGCATCCACCTCCACCTGGTACCAGCCGGGCGAGACGTCCCAGCGGAAGAACCCGCGACCGTCAGTGGTGTCGGGGTTGTTGCGGTTGGACGGCGACATGATGTCGCTGCCGTCGGGGACTGCGACGTACGGGCCGTCCGACGTCTCGGACCGCAGCAGCGTCACGGTGGCTCCCGCGATCGGGCGACCCCACTGGTCGGTGACGGTGCCGCTGGGGTCGATGTAGATGTTGAACGCGACGGGAGCCGCGCCACAGGTCGCCGGGATGTTGGTGCTGATCAGGGCGTCGCCGTGGTCGGGGTAGAACGCCGGGATCGTCGCGGAGTAGACCCCGCTCGGCGACTCGGTCATCGGCACCCGGTTGCGCACCACGATCCCGTTGATCGTGACGGTGTACGTCGGGCTGACGACGCCCGCGCAGCCGGGCACGACGAGGTCGAGGGGCTCTCCGTAGTAGACGCTGGGGACGCTGCCTCCCGCCTGACCCCCGAGCGTCACGTTGGCCGGCATCGGGATGGGCGCGGTCAGCACGATGGGAGGTACGACGGTCGCCTGCCCTGCGACGACCGTGGCTGCGGCACCTCCGGCGAACAGGTCGTCGGAGGGGGGCCAGACGGTGATCGCCTGCTGGCCGGCCGAGACCGCTGCGAAGGACCAGGCGCCCGACGCGTTGGTGCTCGTGTAGCTGCAGCTGGAGCCGTCGCTCAGGCACGTCTGGACGAAGGCGTCGACCACCGGGTCGCCGGCCGCGTCCACGACGGTGCCGCTCATCGAGCCGTAGGAGGTGGTCAGGCCCTCGTTGCGGACCTCGAAGACGTAGCGTCCGGCCTGGCTCGACCCCTGCGAGCCGGAGATCAGGGCGTTCGGGCCGCCGTCGAGGAGCGCTCCGTTGACGAACGAGCCCGCGAGCTGGACGAAGGTCCCGGCCACGCCGGAGCCGGCCGAGAAGCCGGCCGCGGCCGAGGTGCCGCCCAGCCCGCCGACGCCGTCGCTGGCGTCGCCGGTCTCCCACTGGATCCGGTCGTAGTTGAAGGTGATGTCGAAGTCACCGGCCGAGCGGCCCGGCTGGTCCTCGGTCGAGCGGAGCAGCATCTGCACGGTGTTCAGCTTGTCGGTGTGCTCGCTGAAGTAGCCCAGGTCGGCCCACTGGGCGCAGAAGGTCTTCCCGTCCGGGGACGTGCCGTAGGTCGTCACCCCGGAGTCGGGACCCGAGGTGTCGAAGTCGGCGAAGAAGGGCGCGATGATCGGCTGGTCGGTGGCGCCGGTCAGGCTCGACGGGGTGAACTGCGACAGCCCGGACCCGAAGGTCAGGTTGCCGTTGTTGTTGACGAACATCGTCGACTGGGGGTTGCCGAAGAAGCGCACGGGGAAGGGCGCGGGAATGGCGGCCGACGTCCCGTCGTCGTTGGGGGTCAGCGAGTTGTCCGTGCAGTACGGCAGCACCTGTCCGGCGACCGTGCCGAGCGCCGACGGCAGGCGGGTCAGCGTGACGGCGCCCAGGGCGACGTCGGTGGTGGTGGTGGTGACGCTGTTGCTCGCCGTCGGGCTGTCGGGCAGGGCGTCGCCACCGCCGTAGAACTGCGAAGCGTGCCGACCGGCGGTGAAGCGGAACGTCAGGGTGCTGTTGGCGGGCACGCCCACCGTGTAGAGACCGTCGGTGCCGGTCGTGGCGGTCTCGTCCTGCAGCCAGCTCGTCGAGCCGGCGTCCCACACCCAGGCCGTCACCGAGGCGTTGGCCAGCGGTCCGCCCGTCGAGGAGAGGACGGATCCGGTGGCCAGCAACGGGTTGGCGCCGGGGTCGGCGACGGGGTTGAGGTCGACCGTGGCGCTGGCGCCGTCCGCGACGGCGAAGGCACCGGGATCGCCCGGCACGTCCGGCGGGTTGAGCGCGCCCTCCGAGATCGTGTAGCCGTAGTTGCCACCGAGGTCGCTGTAGGCGAGGTAGTAGTCGCCCGGCTCGGCGCTGAAGGAGTAGGTGGGCGCGGCGTCCGTGACGTCGACGAAGTCGGCGAAGTCGAAGAACCCGGCGACGGGATCCCACCGGTAGAGGTCGACCTCACCGTCGATCGACTGCCCGCCGGACGGCTTGACGACCGTCCCGGTGATGGTGGCCGAGAGCAGGGCTGCCTCGCGCTTGGCCCCGGGGCCGTCGCGGTCGGCGCTGGTCGCCGGGGCGGTGGAGACCACCGACAGCCCGAGGGCGACGAGGAGGAGGACGAGGATCCGGCCGACCGGGCGGGTGGAGGACATGGCAGCTCCTGGGTGAGTGGTCCCGAGACCGGTGGTGGATCGCAACGTAGGGCCCGCGGGGGCCCGTCGTGGCGCCCGGCGACACGCAATTGGCGGAGATTGGGTATGCGCCACAACGACCACCGGTGGTCGTCCCGGCTGGTGTTGTGGCCAGCGAGCGCTACGGTTGCGGCGCATCACCGAATCAGGAAGCAGGAATCACGTGGCACACAAGCTCGTCATCGTCGAGTCGCCCAAGAAGGCGCAGATGATCGGCGGCTACCTCGGCAGCGGGTATGTCGTCGAGTCGTCCATCGGTCACATCCGGGACCTGCCCAACAACGCGGCGGACACCCCGGCCAAGATCAAGGACAAGCCGTGGGGCCGGCTCGCCGTGGACGTCGACCACGACTTCGAGCCCTACTACGTGGTGCCGCGCGACAAGAAGAGCCACATCTCCAAGCTCAAGAAGCTCCTCAAGGACGCCGACGAGCTCTACCTCGCCACCGATGAGGACCGCGAGGGCGAGGCCATCGCCTGGCACCTGCTCGACGAGCTCGACCCGAAGGGCATCCCGGTCAAGCGGATGGTCTTCCACGAGATCACCAAGCCGGCGATCCTGGCCGCCGCCGAGAGCCCGCGCGAGCTCGACATGCACCTCGTCGAGGCGCAGGAGACCCGCCGCATCCTCGACCGCCTCTACGGCTACGAGGTCAGCCCGGTGCTGTGGAAGAAGGTCATGTCCGGCCTCTCCGCCGGCCGCGTCCAGTCCGTGGCGACCCGCCTGGTGGTCGACCGCGAGCGGGAGCGGATGCGCTTCCGGGTCGCGTCCTACTGGGACCTCGAGGGCACCTTCGACGCCGGCAGCTCCCACGAGCAGCGGATGTTCCCGGCCAAGCTGCACTCCGTCGACGGCGCCCGGGTGGCCCGCGGCTCCGACTTCGGCCCGGACGGGCAGCTCAAGAAGTCCGACATCGTGCACCTCGACCGCACCCGCGCCGAGGCGCTGGCCGCGGCGCTGGAGGACACGACGTACGAGGTCCGCTCCGTCGAGTCCAAGCCCTACCGCCGCTCCCCGTACGCCCCGTTCCGCACCACCACCCTCCAGCAGGAGGCAGGCCGCAAGCTCGGCATGAGCTCGAGCGTGACCATGTCGGTCGCGCAGCGGCTCTACGAGGGCGGCTACATCACCTACATGCGTACCGACTCCACGACGCTGTCCAGTGCCGCGGTCGGCGCCGCGCGCGACCAGGTCCGCGAGCTGTACGGCGCGGAGTACGTCCCCGACAGCCCCCGCACGTACGCGTCCAAGGTCAAGAATGCCCAGGAGGCGCACGAGGCGATCCGGCCCGCCGGCGACTCGTTCCGCACCCCGGCCCAGACCGGCCTGACCGGCGACCAGTTCCGGCTCTACGAGCTGATCTGGATGCGCACCGTCGCCTCCCAGATGAAGGACGCCACCGGCCACACCGTCTCGATCCGCATCGGCGGCACGGCGGCGACCGGCGAGGACGTCGTCTTCGGCGCCAGCGGTCGCGTCATCACGTTCCACGGCTTCCTCAAGGCGTACGTCGAGGGCACCGACGACGCCGCGTCGGCGCGCGACGACCAGGAGACCCGCCTGCCCAACCTGGAGCAGGGCGAGGCCATCTCGGCCGCCTCGGTCACCGCCGCGGGCCACGAGACCAAGCCCCCGGCCCGCTACACCGAGCCCACCCTGATCAAGGAGCTCGAGGAGCGCGAGATCGGCCGCCCCTCGACGTACGCCTCGATCATGGGCACCATCGTCAACCGCGGCTACGTCTACAAGAAGGGCTCGGCCCTGGTGCCGGCCTGGCTCGCGTTCTCGGTGGTGCGGCTGCTGGAGGAGCACTTCCCGCGGCAGATCTCCTACGAGTTCACCGCGCTCATGGAGGACGTGCTCGACGACATCGCCGGCGGCCGGCGCGACCGCAAGACCGAGCTCGGCGAGTTCTACTACGGCTCCGGCGACGTCGAGGGCCTCAAGACGCTGGTCAACGAGCTCGGCGACATCGACGCCAAGGAGCTCGCGACCTTCCCGATCGGCGAGGACTCCGGCATCGTGCTGCGGGTCGGGCGCTACGGCCCGTACGTCGAGGCTCCCGGTCCGGAGGAGGGCGGGGACGGCGCGACCGTGCGCGCCAACGTGCCCGACGACCTGCCGCCCGACGAGCTCACCGTGGCCAAGGCCAAGGAGCTGCTGGCCAACCCGGCCGGCGAGGAGCAGGTGCTCGGCGAGCACCCCGAGACCGGCCTGGTCGTGGTCGCCAAGAACGGCCGCTTCGGGCCCTACGTCACCGAGCAGCTGCCCGAGGACGCCCCCAAGTCGGCCAAGCCGCGCACCGGCTCGCTCTTCAAGTCGATGACCCTCGACACCGTGTCGCTGGAGGAGGCCGTCAAGCTGCTGTCGCTGCCGCGCGTGGTCGGCGCCGGCGAGGACGGCGAGGAGATCACCGCGCAGAACGGCCGCTACGGGCCCTACCTCAAGCGCGGCACCGACTCCCGGTCGCTGACCAGCGAGGACCAGATCTTCGACATCACCCTCGACCAGGCGCTGGCGATCTACGCCCAGCCCAAGCAGCGCGGTCGCGGCGCGGCCACCGCGCCGCTCAAGGAGCTCGGCAACGACCCGGTCTCCGGGCAGCCGGTGGTCGTCAAGGCCGGCCGCTTCGGTGAGTACGTCACCGACGGCGAGTACAACGCCACCCTGCGCAAGGACGACACCGTCGAGTCGCTGACCCTCGAGCGGGCGGCCGAGCTGCTGCAGGAGCGCCGCGACAAGGGTCCGGCCAAGAAGACGGCCAAGAAGGGCGCGAAGAAGACCCCCGCCAAGAAGACCACGGCGAAGAAGACCACGGCGAAGAAGACCACGGCCAAGAAGACCACGGCCAAGAAGACGACGAAGGCCGCGGCCAAGAAGTCCTGAGGCCGCGTCCCGCGCAGACACGCGGACACAACGCGCCCGATCGCGGCCGGCCCACGCTCAGCGCGGCCGGCCCACGGGAGTTGTGTCCGCGTGTCTCCGTCTCAAGAGGCGGCGGAGCCCCCGCCGAGGATCAGGGCGAGCAGGAACGCCCAGCCGCCGGTCAGCCAGGTCCGCCGGGGGTCGCGCGGCGGGAGCAGCCCGGTCGGGCCGCCGAGCAGCAGGTAGGCCGCGACGCCGTACGGCGGGACCAGCAGCACCAGCCAGGCCCACGCCCACCGGGTGGCTCGCCACGGGCGGGGTCCGCCGATGAGCGCGAAGGTGCCGACGAGCAGGACCAGGTAGCCGGAGCCGACCCACCCGGGTGCTTCCAGGCCCGCCAACGTGAACGACGGCGAGTGGTAGTCACCGCGGGTGAAGGCCACGTCGGGGTCGAGCCCGAGGAGGCGGTCCTCGACGCTGCCGACGATGACCGGGTCGCCGTTGGACCGGCGCGCCTTGACGGTCTGGCGCTCGCTGCTGGCCTCCGTCACCCACGCGGCGTGCAGGATCCAGCCCTCGCGCCACCGGACCTGGACGCCTCCGTAGCCGATCGCGTCGTCCGGCAGCTGCTCGCCGACGACCTCCACCTCGCCGACCTGCCCGGCGGCCACCTGACCCTCGAGGTCGGCGAAGGTCGACGCGCGCTGGCCGGTGACGAGGGCAGAGAGGAGCAGGGCGACCCAGGCGGCGGTCAGGAGCCAGCCAGCCACCCGGTCGCGACGGGTCCAGCCGTCGGGGGCCGGCACGGCCCGCGCCGGTGCGCTCGGCGTACCGGTGTCGATGCTCATGCGTCCCCCTCGCGCCCACCCGCGCTCACCCGTGGCTCGCAGCGTAGGGCAGCGACCGCCCGCGCGCACGAGGTCGAGGCATCGGGACGGGGGCGGAGTCGGTGCCCGCCCGTAGGGTGTGCGCGTGAGCGAGAGGGTCTATGCCGACACCGGCGTCTTCGTCTGCTTCGAGGGCGGCGAGGGCGCGGGCAAGTCGACCCAGTCGCGGCTGCTGAGCACGTGGCTGGAGGAGCGCGGCCACACCGTGCTGCTCACCTTCGAGCCGGGCGACACCCAGGTGGGCAAGGCCCTGCGGCAGATCGTGCTCAGCCCCGAGACGGGAGAGCTCTCGCACCGCACCGAGGCACTGCTGTACGCCGCCGACAAGGCCGAGCACGTCGACACCGTCGTGCTCCCGGCGCTGGCACGCGGCGAGGTCGTCATCACCGACCGGTACGTCGACTCCTCGCTGGCCTACCAGGGTGCCGGCCGTGACCTGCTGGTCGCCGACGTGGAGCGGGTCAACCGCTGGGCGACGGGAGAGCTGAGGCCGCACTTGACGGTAGTGCTCGACCTGGAGCCGGAGGCCGGCCTGGGTCGCTTCACCGAGCGCGACCGCATCGAGGGCGAGTCGGTGGAGTTCCACCAGCGGGTGCGGCAGGGCTTCCTCGACCTCGCGGCCGCCGATCCCGAGCACTACCTCGTGCTCGACGCCCGGGCCCCGATCGAGGAGATCGCGGACGCCATTCGCGCGCGCATCGAGGTGCTGCTCCCGTGAGCGTGTGGGACGACCTCGTCGGACAGCGCCCGGTCATCGAGGCGCTGAGCCGGGCCGCGGGCGGCGACGGCATGACCCACGCGTGGCTCTTCACCGGACCGCCCGGGTCGGGCCGCTCCAACGCCGCGGTCGCGTTCGCGGCCGCGCTCCAGTGCGAGACCGGCACGGGCTGCGGCACCTGCAAGTCGTGCCGCACGGTCCTGGCCGGCAGCCACGGCGACGTCAAGGTGGTCCGCACCGAGAAGCTCTCGATCGGGGTCGACGAGGTGCGCGACCTCGTGCGCAGCAGCGCCCTCGCCCCGGCCGGCGACCGCTGGCAGGTGATGATCGTCGAGGACTCCGACCGCCTCACCGACCAGGCCTGCAACGCCCTGCTCAAGGCGATCGAGGAGCCGACGGCACGCACCGTGTGGCTGCTGTGCGCGCCGACGACCGAGGACGTGCTGCCGACGATCCGCTCCCGGTGCCGGCTGGTCTCGCTGACCACGCCGACCGCGGTCGACGTGGCCGCCTTCCTGGTGCGCTCGGTCGGGGTGGGCGAGGAGCTGGCCGCCCATGCCGCCCGCGCCAGCCAGGGGCACATCGGCCGCGCCCGGGCCCTGGCCCGGGACGAGGAGACGCGTCGGCGTCGCCGCGAGGTCGTCTCGCTCCCGGCCCGGCTCACCACCCTCGGTGCCTGCATGACGGCGGCCACCAACGTCCACGAGGTCAGCAAGGTCGAGGCCGAGGTGCAGACCTCCGACCTCGACGCGCGCGAGAAGGCCGACCTCGACACGGCGTACGGCGTGGAGGCCCGCGGGCGGCGTCCGCGCGAGTACGCCCCGGCGCTCAACGCCCTCGAGAAGGGCCAGAAGACCCGCGCCAAGCGGCGGGTCCTCGACGTCGTCGACCGGGCGCTCATGGACCTCGTGTCCGTCTACCGCGACGCGATCGCGGTGTCGGTGGGGGCGCCCGGCGACCTGGTCAACGAGGAGATCCGGGCCGACGTCGCCCAGCTGGCGCGCGTGGCGACCCCCGAGCAGCTGCTCGTGATGATCGACGCGATCTTCACCGCGCGTGAGCAGATGCTGGAGTTCAACGTGCCGCCGCAGCTGGCACTCGAGTCGATGATGGTGGCGCTCAGGCTGCCGACGGGGGCGGGTCGATGAAGAAGGTCGTCGCGGTGGTGCTGGTGGTGGCGATGGTGCTGCTCGCCGTGGGCACGGGAGCCGTCGTCATCTGGAGCGCGTTCTCGGACTCGACCTCCTCCGGCCCGAGCCGCTCCTCCGAGCAGGCACCGTCCGCCCGCGACGACGCCGACGCCCGCGAGGCCCCGTCGGCGGCGCTGCAGCCGTTCTACGGCCAGGAGATCGGCTGGAGCGCCTGCGAGGGAGACCGTGAGTGCGCGACGCTGACCGTCCCGGTCGACTACAGCGAGCCGGCGGGCGACACCCTCGACCTCGCCCTCCTGCGGGTCCCCGCCGCCGGCCGGGCGCAGGGCTCGCTGGTGGTCAACCCGGGCGGTCCGGGCGCGCCCGGCACCGACTACGCCGCGGCGGCGGGCCAGGTCCTGCGCGAGCCGCTGCTGCGGGCCTTCGACGTGGTCGGCTTCGACCCGCGGGGCACCGGCGAGTCCAGCCCGGTCGACTGCATCAGCGACGACGACCTCGACGCCTACCTCGCCGGCGACCCCGACCCCGACGATGCGGCCGAGGAGGAGCAGTACGCCGCCGACGTCACCGCGTTCGGTGCCGGCTGCGCCGCCGCGGGCGAGGTCGCCGCACACGTGTCGACGATCGAGGCCGCCCGCGACATGGACGTGCTGCGCGCGGCGCTGGGGGAGTCGACGCTGACCTACCTGGGCGCGTCGTACGGCACCAAGCTGGGCGCGACGTACGCCGAGCTCTTCCCCGAGCGGGTGGGCCGCCTGGTGCTCGACGGCGCCGTCGACGTCTCCCTGGACAACCGCCAGCTCGGGCTCGAGCAGGCCGCCGGGTTCGAGACCGCGCTGCGGGCCTACGTGCAGAACTGCATCGACACCACCGAGTCCTGCTTCCTCGGCGACACCGTCGAGGAGGGGCTGGCGACGATCGACGGGCTGCTGGCCGACATCGAGGAGTCGCCGCTGCCCACCGGCGGTGATCGCGACCTGGCCATCGGCAACGCGTTCTACGGGATCGTGGCGCCGCTCTACAACCGCGACTACTGGTTCGTCCTGAGCGCGGCCCTGGGCAGGGCCCTCGACGGGGACGGCCAGGCGCTGCTGGAGCTGGCCGACCTCTACTCCTCGCGGGGCCAGGACGGCTACACCGACAACAGCACCGAGGCCAACGTGACCATCAACTGCCTCGACGACCCGTCGTCGGTGCCGTTCGACGCGGTGCGCGACTCCTACCCGGCCTACGAGGAGGCGTCGCCGACCTTCGGCCGGATCTTCGCCTGGTCGCTGACCACCTGCCGCGGCTTCCCGCTCCGCTCGACGGAGGAGCCGCTCGACATCCGTGGCGAGGGGGCCGCCCCGATCCTGGTCACCGGTACGACGCGTGACCCGGCGACGCCCCTGAAGTGGGCCGAGGCACTGGCCGCCCAGCTGGACTCCGGCGTCCTGCTCCGGCGCGACGGCGACGGCCACACGGCGTACAACTCGGGCAACGAGTGCGTCGACACCGCGATCGAGGACTACCTGATCGACGGCACCGTGCCGGCCGACCCCACCGACTGCTGAGGCGACCTGATTTCGACCGCCGCGCGGTCGGGCGTTATCCTCTTCCAGTTGCCCGGCCGGTCCCACCTCAGCCGGGCAGCGCGCCGCCTTAGCTCAGTCGGTAGAGCGAATCACTCGTAATGATTAGGTCGTCAGTTCGATTCTGACAGGCGGCTCCACCAGAGAACGGCCCCTCACCCGCACGAACGGGTGGGGGGTCGTTCTGCGTGGCACGGGACGGGAGCCTCAGCCTGGCGGGCGCAGGACCGTCCCGATCCAAAGAGGACCGCGCCGGTCAGTACCTCGGGGGAAAGACACTCACCGGCGCGGTCGCGGCCGATCCCGGGCATGGACGGGGGGTCACCGGGACGAGCCAGAAGAGACCATAGGCGACGTGGGTGCGCCTGGGCAGTGTGCAAATGGGGTAAACCGGGCGCGTGTCGCAGATGCCGGGGTCTGTGGGGATCACGGACCAGCACGTCCTGGCGCGCTGCGACCGCCCGCCGGGCGATCGGGTGACGGCGCGGGCAGGGCCGGATCTTCGCGGCCCTGGGTGACGGGAGTGGGCCGTGGACGAGCAGTCAGCGGTCGATCATCTTCTGCATCGCCTCGGGGTAGCGGTCGCCCTGGACCTGCACGCCGGCCGAGGCGCGGTCGAGCTCGGCGAGGTCCTCGGCGGTGAGGTCGAGGTCGGCCGAGCCCAGGTTCTCGTCGAGGCGCTCGAGCCGCCGGGTCCCGGGGATCGGCACGATCCACGGCTGCTGTGCGAGCAGCCAGGCCAGCGCCACCTGGCCGACGGTGGCGCCCTTGCGCCGGGCGACGTCGGAGACGAGGTCGACGAGGGCGAGGTTGGCCGCGAGCGCCTCCCGCTCGAAGCGGGGGAGGTTGGCCCGGATGTCGCCCTCGCCGAACTCGCTCTCGGCGGTGACCTGACCGGTCAGGAACCCGCGCCCCAGCGGGCTGAAGGGGACGAAGCCGATGCCGAGCTCCTCGAGGGCGGGCAGGATCTCGTCCTCGGGCTCGCGCCAGAAGAGTGAGTACTCGCTCTGGAGGGCGGTGACCGGCTGCACCGCGTGGGCTCGGCGGATCGTGGCGACCCCGGCCTCGGACAGCCCGAAGTGGCGCACCTTGCCGGCCTCGATGAGCTCCCGGACGGTCCCGGCGACGTCCTCGATCGGCACGTGCGGGTCGACGCGGTGCTGGTAGAGCAGGTCGATGGAGTCGGTGCGAAGGCGGCGGAGCGAGCCGTCGACCGCGGCGCGGATGTGGTCCGGGCGGCTGGTGACCCCGGTCTGCCGGCCGTCCTCGTCGAGGGCGAAGCCGAACTTGGTGGCGATGACGACGTCGTCGCGGACCGGCTGCAGTGCCTCGCCGACCAGCTCCTCGTTGTGGAACGGTCCGTAGACCTCGGCGGTGTCGAACAGCGTGACGCCGCGCTCCACCGCCGCACGGAGGAAGGTGATCATCTCCTCCCGCGGGGGTCGCGGCCCGAAGGACTGGCTCATCCCCATGCAGCCGAGGCCGAGGTCGGAGACCCGGAGGCCCTGGGTCCCGAGTGTGCGTCCCTGCATGTGCGTTCTCCTTCGTGGTGGGGCAGACGGTCGGCTGGTGGGCAGACGCTCAGGTGGTGGGGGAGGCGGCCGACTCGGTGGCCAGCTCCTCCTGCGAGGCCGCCCAGGAGGCGAGCACCCGGAGTGCGTCGGCGGTCGGGCTGCCGGCCGGGGCGGTGTAGACGTTGAGCTGCAGGCCGGGGGCCGAGGACAGCTCCATCGACTCGAAGTCGAGGTCGAGGCGGCCGACGACGGGATGGTTCAGCCGCTTCTGGCCGCTGCGGTGGAACTGCACGTCGTGGGAGGCCCAGCGCTGCCGGAAGAGCTCGGAGCGGGTCGAGAGCTGGCCGACCAGCTCGATCAGCGCCCGGTCGTCCGGGTTCTTGCCGGCCTCGAGGCGGAGCATGGCGGCCGCGTCGTTGGCGATGCGGTCGTAGTCGACGAAGAACCTCTCGGCCGCCTCCGGCTCGAGGTAGACGAAGCGGGTGGTGTTGGCCGGTCGCTCGGGCTGCGCCAGGACCGGGCTGTAGAGAGCCCTGGCCAGCTGGTTCATGGCGACGATGTCGTGGCGGCCGTTGCGGACCCAGGCCGGCGCGTCGGTCATCGCGTCGAGCACCTGCTGGATCGCCGGTCGCACGGACAGGGGTGCGGCCCGGCGGCGCCGGCGCGTCGTACCGGGGCCGCTCTCCCTCGCGAGGGACAGCAGGTGCGCGCGCTCCGCCTCGTCGAGCTGCAACGCCTTGGCGAGTGCTTCGAGGACTCCCTCGGAGGCGCCGGCGAGGTTCCCGCGCTCCATGCGGGTGTAGTATTCGACCGAGACGCCGGCGAGCATCGCGACCTCCTCGCGGCGCAGGCCCGCGACGCGCCGGTTGCCGCCGTACGCCGGGAGGCCGGCCTGCCCGGGGGTGATCCGCGCGCGGCGGGTGCTGAGGAAGTCCCGGATCTGCGTGCGGAGGTCGGTGGTGCCCATGCGCCCACGGTAGGCACGCCGTCCAGCCGGGTGGGAGGCCCTGCCAGTACCGGCCTCGACAGTCACTGGAACCGCCTCCCGGACCCGCCTAGCGTCGGACGCATGAGCACTCCCACCTTCACCCTCAACAACGGCGTGGAGATGCCGGCCCTCGGGTTCGGCGTCTTCCAGACCCCACCCGACGAGACCCTCACGGCCGTCGCGTCCGCGCTCGAGGTCGGCTACCGCCACATCGACACCGCGGCGGCGTACGGCAACGAGCGCGAGGTCGGGGAGGCGCTGCGCCGCTCCGGCGTCGAGCGCTCCGAGGTCTTCGTCGAGACCAAGGTCTGGATCAGCGACTACGGGTACGACGAGACGCTGCACGCCTTCGACAAGAGCGCCGGCAAGCTGGGCGTCGAGCAGCTCGACCTGCTGATCCTGCACCAGGCGCTGCCCGGCGAGTTCGACCTCACCCTCGCGGCGTACCGGGCACTCGAGCAGCTCCTCGCGGACGGACGGGTGCGCGCCATCGGCGTCAGCAACTTCATGCCCGACCACCTCACCCGGCTGCTCGACGCCACGAGCGTCGTGCCGGCCGTCAACCAGATCGAGGTGCACCCCTACTTCCGGCAGTCCGAGCTGCTCGCGGTCGACGCCGAGCACGGGATCCTGTCGCAGGCGTGGTCGCCGATCGGCGGGATCACCTTCTACCGCGACGGCTCGCACGGCAGCACCCTGGAGGACGCCGTGATCGGTGAGATCGCGACCGCGCACGACCGGACGCCGGCCCAGGTGATGCTGCGCTGGCACCTCCAGCAGGGGCGCCAGGCCATCCCCAAGTCGGTCACGCCGAGCCGCATCGCTGAGAACTTCGCCGTCTTCGACTTCGAGCTCACCGACGCCGAGCTCGCAGCCATCGACGCGCTCGACACGGGCGTCAGGGGCGGACCCGAGCCCGAGCAGGTCACGCGCGCCGCCTTCGGCCGCGAGATCCCCGAGGCCTGAGGAGGCACCATGCAGATCGACCCACCCCGTCCCACGGTCAAGAACCCCCGGAGCCGACGAGCAGTACCTGGCGTGACGGAGCCGGAGCCGGGCGTGGGCGCGGCGCTCCAGGGGAACCACGGGACCCCGCGTCCCGTCCGAAGGGGTGGAGAGGCGTAACGATCGGGCGCGCGCGGCTGTTTCACTTCTCGACCGGGCCAGAGGCCAGCCACCACTGGGAGGGGCACTCGCACCATGAGCGCAGCATCCACCGAGCACGAACCGTCCGTCGTCACCCTGCCTGCCATCGAGTGCGCCCCGTGGTGCCTCGACGGCCACGGGCACCCGGACGCTCCGTTCCCCGAGGACCAGGTCTGCCGGGGCGAGACGGTCCAGGTCCCGCTCACGCGGGCCCCGCTCGTCGAGGTCGGCACCGACGAGTGGGAGCGGGAGCAGCTGCACTTTTACCTGCTCCGCCATGCCGGGGCGCACATGACCACCGTCGAGATGTACCGCGGCGACCTCGGCGAGACGGTGTCGCTCACGGTCGACGAGGCGCAGGCGCTGGGGGAGGCCCTCCTCGAGGCCGCCCGCCGGGCCAGGGCGTGAGCCCGCTCGCCTACACGTAGATGTTGTCGTGCTCCTCGAGGAAGGCCTGGAGCTCGTCGTGGCTCGGCCTCCAGCGGCCCTCGGCGATCTCGACCAGCCCCTCGAAGTAGGCCTGGCGGGGAGCCCCGGGCGTGAAGAGGATGAGCATCGACGCCGGCTGGCCCGACTCGTTGCGGAAGCCGTGCACCCCGCCCTCGGGCACGTGCAGGAAATCGCCGGGCCGACCGTCCAGCCACGCGTTCCCGTCGTACAGCCCCACCGTTCCGGAGAGCACGAAGAACGACTCGGTCATGGTCCGGTGGTAGTGCGCCTGCGGGCCTGCCGGCTCCGGTCCCATGTCCCAGCGGAAGAGCCCGAAGCGCCCGCCGGTGCTGGCGCCGGTGGCCAGGTAGCTCGCCGCACCGCCGGGGCGCGGGAGCTCGGGAGGGGTGTCCGCCGGGCGGTACCGCGCCAGCACGTCGCCCGTGCCGGAGTACACGGGATCGGGGTACGACATGCGCCGACGCTACCGCCGCGCGGGACCGGGCACATCCCGCGATCGGAGGAAGCGGGAGCCGGCGCGCGCGTCAGTCGAGGGGCGGGATGATGCGGGCGTCCCGCAGCTGGGCGAAGAGGTCGGTGAAGGACTCGATGGTGCTCTGGTGGTCGAGGAACCCGAGGGAGCGGCTCTTGGTCATGTCGGCGAAGGTCTCCATCTCGCGACCGAGGTCCGCGTCCGTGTGCCACCACGAGGCCAGCTCGGAGGCCTTGTACGGCGCCAGGTCGTACGCCTCGACCAGGCCCGCCCACACCTCGTCGGCATGGTCCATCCGGCCCTCGAGAGGCGTCGGGTGCCCGGGGTACTCCCCGGCCGGGACGCCCAGTGCCTCGGCCACCTGCGGCCACAGCTGGCGCCAGCGGAAGACCTCGCCGTTGACTGTGTTGAAGGCCTGGTTGCGGGCCCTCGGCTCGGTGGAGGACCAGAGCACGTGGCGCCCGAGGAGGCGCGCGTCGGTCAGGTCGGTGATGCCGTTGAGCTGCTCGGGGCTCCCGGGGAACACGAAGGGGTCGCCGGTGGCGCGGCACAGGGCGCCGTACACCGCCAGCGTCACGCCCATGTTCATCACGTTGCCGAGCGCGTAGCCGATCAGGGTGTGGGGACGGTGCACCGACCACGAGAAGCCCTGGCGCTCCGCCTCGGCGAAGAGCACGTCCTCCTGGTCGTAGTAGAAGTTCTCGACCGGCAGCCGCCCCTGGCTCTCGCGGAACGGCGTGTCGGCGGGCGCTTCGCCGTAGGCGTCGAAGGGGCCGAGGTAGTGCTTGAGCCCGGTGACGAGGGCGACGTGCTCGAGCGTCGAGGCGCGTCCGGCGGCGGCGAGCAGGTTGGCGAGCATCGCGCTGTTGACGCGGCGGTTCTCGGCCTCCGTCTCCTGCCGGGACCACGTCGTGAAGACGACGTGGCTGAACTCCCGGCCCTGGAGGGCCCGGTCCAGCGACTCCGGGTCGAGGACGTCGCCCCGGACCTGCTCGACGCCGGGGATGTCGTAGCGGTGCGAGCGCGACAGGCCGAGGACCCGCCACCCGGCCGCTGACATCGCCTGCGCGGTGTTGTAGCCGGCGATGCCGGTGACTCCGACGACCAGAACGGTGCGTGGCACGGTCTTCCTCCTGGGGACTCTCGGGGGTTCCCGGACGGACCGGGTGTCCGGTCATCGTGATCCGCAGTGGACAATTCGTCAAGTGACAGTGAACAATACGACGCCGAGGAGAGACGTCGTTTGCTGACGATGATCAATGCTCGGCACGGCGACCAGGCACCCGCCGCGTCGGATCGGGATCTCGTTACCGTGGACCGGCACAGATCGCGAGGGGATGGGCGCATGAGTGAGTCAGAGGAACTGCCGGCGGACAGTGGCGGCGTGGGGCAGCTGGGCAGCAAGCTGCGCAAGGCCCGCCAGCACGCAGGCCTCTCCCTGCGCGAGCTCGCCCGTCAGCTGAGTGTGTCGCCGTCGTTCCTCTCGCAGATGGAGAACGGCAAGTCCCAGCCCTCGGTGGCGACGCTCTACTCGATCGCGCAGGTGCTCGAGGTGTCGATCGACGAGCTCTTCCACACGTCCGGCGCCCCTCTCGAGGCGGCCGGTCCGGCCCCCGAGGCGCCGACCCTCGACGAGGCCACCTCCGCACCGGACGCCCGGCCACTGGGCGTCGTGAGCCGCTCGGCCATGGCCTCGCCGGCGGAGGCGTTCGACCGCGAGCCCCGCCGCCTCACCGTCAGCCGCCCCGACCAGCGGCGCCGACTGGAGATGGACTCCGGGGTGATCTGGGAGCAGCTCGCCGACTCGGCGCCGGACGTCGACTTCATCGAGATCATCTATCCCGCCGGCAGCAGCTCCACCAACGACCGCAGGATGATGCGGCACGCCGGCCAGGAGTACGGCTACCTGCTCGAGGGCGAGCTCGAGGTCACCGTCGGTTTCGAGGTGTTCACGATCGGGCCGGGGGATGCGCTGAGCTTCGACAGCTCCGTGCCGCACCTGCTGCGCAACCGCACGGACAAGGATGCCCGCGGCATCTGGTGCGTCCTGCACCACCACTGAGGACGCTCGGGCCGGACTCCGGCCTGACCGTGGAACCCCTTGACTCTCACTGAACGTGTGTGAAGTATGAGTTCACAGTCGCAGGGTGCGACGCACGTCACAGAGTGAGGTCCCCGTGAAGGCTCTCCAGTTCCTCGGCGACGGTCGGCACACCGTCGCCGACCTCGACCCGCCGACCATCGAGGAGGACGAGGTGCTCCTCGCCGCGCGCAGCGTGGGCATCTGCCACTCCGACATCGACCTCCTGCACGGTCGGTACATCATCCCGTTCAGCTTCCCGGTCATCCCGGGGCACGAGTGGGCGGCCGAGGTGGTCGCGACCGGACGCAAGGTCACGCGCTTCGCGCCGGGTGACCGGGTGGTCGGGGAGTGCGTCATCGGGCAGGAGCACTTCGGTTTCAGCATCAGCGGGGCGGCAGCGGAGCTCTTCGTCGCGAAGGAGGGCTGGCTGCACGCCCTGCCGGACGAGCTGAGCTGGACACAGGGCGCTCTCGTCGAGCCGTTCAGCTGCGGCTACTACGCGACCGTCCGGGCCGACAACCTCGACGCCAGTGACACCGCAGTCGTGCTGGGCGCCGGTCCGATCGGTCTCGGCGTCGTCGCAGCGGCAGCGGCGCGGGGTGTGCGGGTCGTCGTGGCCGAGCCCGACGCGGGCCGGGCGGCACTCGCGCGCACCCTCGGTGCCGAGGCGACCATCGACCCCACCGACCCCGAGGTCGGGCAGGCGCTCGACGAGCTCACCGGCGGTCGCCGTGCCGACGTCGTCTTCGAGGCGAGCGGCAAGCCCGCGGCCATGGCGACCGCCCTCGACCTCGCCGGTTTCCGGGCCCGGCTGGTCTACATCGGCATCGACGTGGGCGGCTCGGCTCCCGCGGCCCTCGGACAGATCCAGTCCAAGGAGCTCCAGGTGCGCGGCATCATCGGCTCGCCCGGGGTCTGGCCCCAGACCCTGCGCTTCCTGGCGCGCACCGGCGTCGACCTCAGTCCCCTCGTCACCTCGACCTACCCGCTGGAGTCGGCGAGCGAGGCGATCGAGGCCGTGCTGACCGACCGCACCCAGGTGAAGGTCCACGTCACCTCGTCGGCGACGCCATGAGAGCGGGCGTCCTGCACGAGCCCGGCGACCTGCGGGTCGAGGACCGGCCGGACCCCCGTCCCGGGCCGGGGGAGATCGTGATCGAGGTGGCCTACAACGGCCTCTGCGGCACGGACGTCACCGAGTACACCAAGGGACCGATGATGGTGCCGCTCCACACCCGCCATCCGGGTAGCGGGCACCTCGGCCCCACCGTGCTGGGGCACGAGTTCGTCGGCACGGTCCTCGACGCGGCTCCCGACGTGCGCCACCTGGTCGGCCGCAGGGTCGCCTGCGGTGCCGGGGTCTCCTGCGGCGAGTGCGCGTGGTGCCGCCGGGGCCGCACCAACCTGTGCGCGCGCTACTACACGCTCGGGCTGAGCGCCGACGGCGGCCTCGCGACGTACGTCGCCGCGCCCGCGGCCTGCTGCGTGGAGATCCCGGACGACTGCACCCTGGACTCGGCGGCGCTCGCCCAGCCGCTCGCCGTCGGCGTCCACGCCGTGCGTCGCTCCGGGGTGCGCCCGGGTGACTCCGTGGTGCTCCTGGGTGCCGGCGCGATCGGCTCCTTCGTGTGCGCCGGTCTCGAGGGCCACGACGGTCCCGTGCTCGCCGTCGACGTGGACGCCGGCCGCCTCGAGGTGGCTCGCGTGCTGGGCGCCACGGACACCGCCCTGGTCAGTCCCGCAGCGGGACCCGACGACGTCCGGGACCTCGTGCCCGACGGCGCGGACGTCGTGTTCGAGACGTCCGGCGTCCCGGGCGCCGTGGAACGAGCGTTCGCTCTCACTGCACGCGGCGGCACCGTCCTGCTGGTGGGGCTGAACAGTGCTCCGACCACGCTCACCCTGGCACCGGTGGTCCTGCGGGAGGTGGACGTGCGCACCACCGTCGCCCACGTGTGCGGCGACGACCTTCCAGCGGCCCTGGACATCCTCACGCGTCGTGACCTCGGCGCCCCGCTGGTCGATCGCGTCGTCCGGCTGGAGGACGTCGTCGCCGAGGGGCTGCGGCCCCTCGCGGACGGGGCGCTCACCGGGAAGGTGCTGGTGGATCCCCGTGGCTGAGGTCGCGGTGCTCGGTGCCGGCCGGATGGGCGCGGCGATGTGCCACCGGCTGGTGGCGGCCGGGCACCGGGTGCGGCTGTGGAACCGCACGCCCGCCCGCGCCCTCGCCGTGCTCGGGGACGTCGGCAGTGCCGACCTCGTCGTCGCGGACACGCCCGCCGAGGCGGTGCGGGGCGCCGACGTGGTGCTCTGCATGCTGGCCGACGGCGATGCGACGACCGCGGTCCTCCTCGACGCTCCCCTGGTCGCGGCGCTCGCCCCCGACGCCGTGGTGTGCGACCTCGGGACCAGCGGCGTCGTCGCCGCCCGCGCCCTCGCGACGGCCTATGCCGCGCACGGACGGCGCTTCGTGGACTCACCGGTCTCGGGCAGCGTGGCGACCGTGGCGGCTGGCCAGCTGCTGGTGATGGCGTCCGGTGCCCCCCGGGACGTGGAGGACGTCACCGGGGTGCTGTCGGCGTTCGCGGCTCGGGTCGTCCGGGTCGGCGACGCCGGGCTGGGCCAGTCCATGAAGCTGGCGGTCAACCTGGTGGTGCACGACCTGAACTCGGCCCTGTCGGAGTGCCTGACGCTCGCGGGCAGGGCCGGCATCGATCCTGCGACCGCGTACGACGTGCTGGAGAACAGCGCCGTGGGCGCACCGTTCGTGCGCTACAAGCGCGCCGCCTTCCTCGAGGAGGGCGGCCCCGTCGCCATGAGCCTGGACCTGGTCGCCAAGGACTTCGGCCTCATCGCCGCCCTGGCCGACGAGCAGGGGACCCCGGTGCCCGTGAGCGATGCGGCTCGCGCCGTCGTGGGAGAAGCCGTGGCCGCGGGGCACGGGGACCGCGACATGGCCTACCTGCGGACGTTCCTCGCATCGCGCCCTCCCTCCGTGCCCTGAGAGCGGTCGGCGGTCGGGTCTTGTGGCGGTCGTCACAGAAATACTTGTGAACCTCTTGTGAACACCGGCACGGCGCTTGTACAGTCCTGCTGAACGGGTGACCTGCACCACAGGGTCACCGACCCCCAGTCAGCGAGGAGGGCAGATGGCTTCCAGCGCACCAGCACCGGCGGCGGAGCGGTCCGCACCGCGCGGCGTCCGACCCGGCCCCCGGGTCAGCGTCTCCCGCGGCCTGGTCACGATCACGGTCGCCACCGTCGCCCTGTTCGTCGCCAGCGCACTGTTCGCGTCGACCAGCGTCAGCCAGGGTGCGCTCAGCGGCATGCTGCCCTTCGCGGCGGTGCTGGCGATCGCGGCCCTCGGTCAGACCCTGGTGATCCAGCAGGGCGGGATCGACCTCTCGGTCCCGGGCGCCATCTCGCTGGTCGTCGTGATCGTGACCCACGAGCCGAAGGGAGACGACGGCAAGCTCCTCGGTGCCGTCCTGCTCGCGCTGGGTGTCGCGGTCGTGGCGGGGTTGCTCAACGGCTTCCTCGTCGGACGGCTGCTCCTCAACCCCATCGTGGCCACCCTCGGCACCAACGCGCTGATGTTCGCCGGCGTGCTGGGGATCTCGGGAGGGTCCCCGCGCCGGACCACCGACCGCCTCGCGTCCATCGCGGGCGGCGAGAGCCTGGGGGTCCCGAACGCGGTCTTCCTCGCCCTGCTGGTCCTCGTGGTCACGAGCGTGGTCGTCAAGCTCACGCCTGCCGGCCGACGCTTCGAGGCGGTGGGCGCCAACCCGGCGGCCGCCTGGGCCGCGGGCCTGCGGGTACGGACCTTCAAGGGTGCCGGCTACCTCGGCGCCCAGCTGCACTACTGGGTGGCCGGCTGCGTGCTGGCCGGCATCGTCGCCCAACCCACGGCCTTCCAGGGCAACTCCTACCTGCTGCCGAGCGTGGCGGCGGTCGTCCTCGGCGGCACCTCGCTGCTCGGTGGACGGGGAAATCTGCTGGCCACCGCGGTCGCGGCGCTCTTCCTCAGCCAGCTCGAGCAGTTCGTGCTCGCGCTCGGGGTGAGCTTCGCCGTCCGGACCCTGGTCGAGGCCGCTGCCCTCGCCGTCGGTGTCCTCCTCTACTCCGTCGACGTGCGCTCGCTCGCCGGCCGACTCGTCCGCCGGCGACACGTCCCGGCCACCACCTGATCCTCGGGACCTCGGCTCATCCGCACCAACCACCTCATCCGAGTACGAAAGAAAAGGGAACCCTCATGTTGCGACGACTCTCACGCCGCCCCTCCGCCCTGGCTGCAGTCGGGCTGACGGTCGCTGCCATGGCCCTCGCCGGTTGCGGGGGGGACGGCGGCGGCGACGACCAGGGAGAGACCTCCGCGGCCGACCTGGAGGGCGCACCCTCCTGGTGCGGGCCCAAGAAGATCACCCTCGGCCTCACCGACGGCTTCGGCGGCAACAGCTGGCGACTCGTCACCACCGCGTCCGGCAAGGACGAGGCCGCCAAGTGCCCCAGCGTCACCGAGGTGCTGTACGCCGACGGCCAGGGCGACACCCAGAAGGCCATCTCCGACATCCAGGGGATGGTGGCCAAGGGCGTCGACGCGCTGGTCGTGTTCCCCGACGCCGGCGAGGCGATGCTCCCGGCCCTGCGGACCTCGTTCCAGGCCGGGGTCGTCACGGTGCCCTACCGCGTCGACCCGGGCGGCGAGGACGGCATCGACTACACGAAGTACATCGGGCTCGACTCGGTCAACGACGGCGTCAACTGGGGCAACTGGATCAAGGAGATCCTCCCCGACGGCGGCAACGTCCTGTTCCTGAGCGGGCCCAAGGGCAACAGCCAGGGACTCGGGGAGGCCGAGGGGCTGGCGGACACGCTCGACCCCGAGAAGTACACGATGATCGGCGAGCAGCCGTTCGAGGTCACCAACTGGGACCCGGCGCTGAGCCAGAAGGTGCTCACCGCGGCCATCGCCAAGTACGACAAGATCGACGTGATCGTCAGCGACTTCGGGCCGTCCCTCGTGGGCGCGCTGCCCGAGTTCACGAAGGCCGGCCGCTCGATCCCGGCCCTGGCCACCTCGGACGGCAACGTCCTGGGCTGCTTCTGGAAGGACAACGAGAAGGACAACCCGGACTTCAAGATGTTCTCCATCGCCACGGGCAACGACCACGTCCGGCTGGCCATGCAGTACGCCATCGCCGAGGCCACGGGCGGCGAGCTGCCGGCCGAGGACACCCACCAGCACGCCGTGTTCGAGAACTCCGTGACCGGCGACCCCAACCCGGTGGAGTGCGAGTCCGACCTGCCCGGAGACATCTACCTGTCCGCGGAGATGTCGCCGGAGGACCAGGCCGCGCTCCTCAAGTGACCGCCGCGGCCGGTCGGGTGCCCTGCCACCCGGCCGGCCCGGCAACCCAGACCGGAGGGACCCCGACCCCGTGGAGGACGACGACATGACCGAGACCACTGCTGTGGCCGTGCGACGGCCGACGATGCTGCTGTCGGGTGTCTCGAAGAGCTATGCCGGCGTCGCGGCGCTCACCGACGTCTCCCTCGAGGTGCTGCCCGGCGAGGTGCACGCGCTCCTCGGGGAGAACGGTGCCGGCAAGTCGACGCTGATGGGGGTCGCCTCCGGGACCATCGAGCCCGACGGTGGCGTCCTTACCGTCGACGGTGAGCAGCACCTCTCGCTGACCCCCGCGGCCGCCACCAGGTGCGGGATCGCCATCGTCCACCAGCACCCGGCCGTGCTCCCCGACCTCACGGTGGCGGAGAACCTCCGTCTCGCCCTGCCCGCCGACGTGCTCACGTCGGGAGGACGGTCGGAGGTCGACGGCATGCGCGCGGTGCTGGACGACATCGACCTGCGGGTGCACCTCGAGGAACGGGTCGACCACCTCTCGGTCGCCCAGAAGCACCTCCTCGAGCTGGCGAAGGCCTTCGCGGTCCGTCCGCGCATGCTGATCCTCGACGAGCCCACCGCCCCCCTGGGCCCTGACTCGGTCGACCTGCTCTTCGACCGGGTCAGGGCGCTCGCCGAGACCGGCACGGCCGTCATCTACATCACCCACCGGCTCGCCGAGGTGCGGATGCTCGCCCAGCGCGTCACCGTCCTGCGCGACGGCCGGTTGCGGGGCAGCACGCTGGTGGACGACGTGACCGACGACGAGCTGCTGGCCATGATCGTGGGACGCCAGCTGGACGCGACCTTCCCGCCGAAGCCCTCTCCCGACACGTTCGGCGACACGGTGCTCGACGTCGCGGCACTGTCGGGTGACGGCTTCTCCGACGTCTCCCTCACCGGTCGGCGCGGGGAGATCATCGGCATCAGCGGGGTCGTCGGCAACGGTCAGAGCGACCTGCTGCGAGCGCTCGCCGGCCTCGGTTCCTTCGACGGTGACGTCTCCGTCTCCGGCAAGCGGCGCAGCCAGCGCCAGCTGCGCAAGGTCTCGGGCTACATGCCTGCGGACCGTCACCACGACGGCCTGATGATGACCCTGTCGGTGCGTGAGAACGCCGCCCTCAACGGTCTGGAGCGGATGACCTGGGGCCCGTTCCTCAGCCGGTCGCGCGAGCTCGAGCTCGTGGGTCGTGAGCTGACGGAGCTGGACGTCCGCGCCCCCTCCATGGAGGCGGTCGTCGCGGCCCTGTCGGGTGGCAACCAGCAGAAGGTCGTGCTCGCCCGGACCCTGCTGGCGCGACCGGCGATCCTGCTCGCCGACGAGCCGACCCAGGGCGTGGACGTCGGTGCGCGCGCGGAGATCTACCGGATCCTGCGCGAGGTCGCCGACGAGGGCATCCCCGTGGTCGTCGCCTCCTCCGACGCCAAGGAGCTCGAGGGGCTGTGCGACCGGGTGCTCGTCATGTCCCGCGGTCACGTGGTCGCCGACCTGACGGGGGATGAGGTCACCGAGGAGCGGATGATCCGGGCGGCGGTGGCGTCGACCAAGCACAGCCGCCAGACCACCGCCGTACGCCGGGACGCCAACCGTCCCGCGCTGCGTCGCTTCCTCGCCGGTGACTACGCCCCCGTGGCCATCCTGGCGCTCGTGATGGTCGGCCTCGGCGCCTACGTGTACAGCCAGAACTCCCTCTACCTGTCGGCGTTCAACATCACCTCGATCATGATGCTGGTCGCCGCCCTCGGCTTCATCGCGGTCGGTCAGAACGTGGCCCTGCTGACCGGCGGCATCGACCTGTCGGTGGGACCGCTCGCGGGCTTCCTGGTCGTGGTCGCGTCCTTCTTCGTCAACGACGGAGCCGCGGTGACCACCATGCTGCTCGGCTTCGGGCTGATGATCGGTGCCGCCGTCGCGACCGGCCTCGTCAACGGCACACTGATCCGGCTGGGCAACTTCACCCCCGTGGCCGCGACCCTCACGACGTACATCGCGCTCCAGGGATTCAGCTTCCTGCTCCGCGACGCGCCCGAGGGCGTCATCTCCGCGGACGTGACCGGCTTCGTGATGCGCAAGGTCGGGCCGGTGCCGATCGCCTTCGTGGCCCTCGTGGTCGTCGTCGCCGCCATGGAGTGGGCCCTGCGCAGGAGCTCGTGGGGCCTGCGGATCCGCGCCGTCGGGTCGCACGAGGACTCGGCCCGCAAGCTGGGCGTGGGGGTGGGGCGCACCGTCGTCGGGGGCTACGTCATCACGTCCCTGTTCACCTTCCTCGGCTCGCTCGTCCTGCTCGCCCAGCTCGGGATCGGCGACCCGGCCCAAGGTGTGTCCTACACGCTCAGCAGCATCACCGCCGTCGTGCTCGGTGGCACCAGCCTGCTCGGCGGTCGCGGCACCTTCGTCGGCACCCTGCTCGGTGCCGGCCTCATCGTGCAGCTGCTCAACGCGACCACCTTCCTGGGCCTCAGCCAGACCTGGCAGTACCTCTTCCAGGGCGGCCTGATCGTCGTCGCCGCCATCCTCTACAGCCGCGTCCGCGGCTCCCACTCGCCCGCCTGACGGCCCCAGAAAGGACCCCCATGCTCGCGGCCCGCTTCCACGGACAGCACGACATCCGAGTCGAGGACGTCCCCACCCCGACGCCCTCGGCGCCCGACGACATCCTGGTCGAGGTGCACTGGTGCGGCATCTGCGGCACCGACCTCCATGAGTACGCCGTGGGCCCGATCGTCACGCCGACGACCCCGCACCCCCTGACCGGGGTGACCCTGCCCCAGACCCTGGGCCACGAGTTCTCCGCGACGGTGGTCGAGATCGGTCGGGACGTCCGTGACGTGGCCGTCGGCGACCGGGTCGCGATCATGCCCGCGATCGTCTGCGGACGCTGCTACTTCTGCCGCAGGGGCCAGGGTCACCTGTGCCTGGTCTTCGCCTGCACCGGGCTGAGCGCGGAGACGGGCGGGCTCGCCCAGTTCGCCGTGGTCAAGGAGTACCAGGTCGCGAAGCTCCCCGACTCGGTCTCCGACCTCGAGGGCGCCGTCATCGAGCCGGCGGCCGTGGCGGCGTACGGCGTCGACCGCGCCGGTGTGACGGGTGGGGACGTCGTGCTCGTCACGGGAGCCGGCCCGATCGGCATCCTCTCGGCCATGTACGCCGCCGCCGTGGGCGCGGGTGCCGTGATCGTGGCGGAACCCAACCCCAACCGTGCGGCCCTGGCCGCCTCGCTCGACATCGGCGAGGTCCTCGACCCGACGGCGCCCGGGTTCGCGGAGCGACTGCTGGACCTCACCGACGGGATCGGTGTCGACCTCACCGTCGAGTGCTCCGGCACCAGCCCCGGACTGGCGACCGCCATCTCCTCGACCCGACGGGCGGGGTCGGTGGTCCAGACGGGCCTGCACACCAAGCCGGCCCAGCTCGACGCCATGGCCCTGGCGGAGAAGGACCTCTCGCTGCACGGCAGCTGGTGCTACCGGCTCACCGACTGGCCCCGGGTGATCCGGATGGTCGCCGCCGGCAGGTACCCCGTCGCCCGTGCCGTCACGGCACAGATCGACCTGCCGGACGTGGTGTCCCGGGGGTTCGACGTGCTGGTCGACCCGCAGGGCGACCAGCTCAAGGTGCTCGTGCGCTCGGGCGGAGGGACCTCGTGACCCCGCCCGTCGTCCGCCCCCTCGCCCCCACTCGTCCCTCGTGCGCCCGCGCACCGCAGTCCCGGAGGTCCTGATGCTCACACCCACCTACGGCGTCACCCAGGTTGACTGGGAGAACCGGCTCGACATGGCGCGACTGCGCAGCGAGCGCCTGGCCCGCCTCACCGCCGAGCTCGAGCGGTCCTCGCTCGGCGCCGTGCTCACCTTCGACTTCCACAACATCCGCTACATGACCGGGACCCACATCGGGACGTGGGCGATGGACAAGATGATCCGCTTCGCGCTGCTGCCCCAGGGTGGCGCGCCGGTGCTGTGGGACTTCGGCTCGGCCGCCCGTCACCACCAGCTCTTCGCCCCGTGGCTGGACGAGGCCCACCCCGACCGGGAGGAGGAGCACTACGGAGCCCGGGCGGGGATCTCCACGCTGCGGGGAGCCATCTCGCCCTCCGCCGGTCGCGCCGAGGACGTCGCGGCGAAGGTCTACCAGGTGCTGGCCGAGCACGGCCTCACCGGCCAGCCCCTCGGCGTCGACATCATCGAGCCGCCCGTCCTGTTCGCCCTGCAGGCGATGGGGATCGACGTCGTCGACGGCCAGCAGGTGTTCCTGGAGGCCCGGCGGATCAAGACGGTCGACGAGGTGGGACTGCTCACCCAGGCCGCGTCGATGGTCGACTCGGCGTACGAGAGCCTCTACGAGTTCCTGCGCCCCGGCGTCCGGGAGAACGAGTGCGTCGGGCTGGTCAGCAAGGTCCTCTACGACCTTGGCTCCGAGCACGTGGAGGGCGTCAACGCGATCTCGGGGGAGCGGTGCTCGCCCCACCCCCACGTCTTCTCCGACCGGCTCATCCGGCCCGGGGACCCGGCCTTCTTCGACATCCTGCACAGCTTCATGGGCTACCGCACCTGCTACTACCGGACCTTCGCGGTGGGCAGCGCCTCGCCGGGGATGGCCGACGCCTACAAGATCTGTCGCGACTACATGGACCAGGCGATCGAGCTCGTGAAGCCGGGCGCCACCACCGCGGACATCGTGTCGGTGTGGCCCACCGCCCAGGAGTTCGGCTTCCCGGACGAGGAGGCCGCGTTCGCCCTCCAGTACGGCCACGGAGTCGGACTGAGCATCTGGGAGCGACCGATCTTCAGCCGCCTCACCTCGCTGGACGCCCCGGAGGTGCTCGAGGAGGGGATGGTCTTCGCCCTGGAGACCTACTGGCCGGCGGCCGACGGCTGGGGTGCTGCGCGCATCGAGGAGGAGGTCGTCGTCACCGCCGACGGCGCTCAGGTGATCACCAAGTTCCCCGCCGAGGAGCTGCTCGTCGCCGGCAAGCGCTACTTCACCACCGGCGGAGCCCTCCCGACCCTGCGCGACAGCCAGTCGCACCTCAACACCCGCACCGTCGTGGAGGCGTGAGCCGATGAACCTGCCGCTGAGCAACCATGCCTACGGCGAGCACGACCTCGTCATGCCGCCGGACGACCCGACCTCGCACGACGACGCCGACATCCCGCTCGAGACCCGGCTGCGGATGTATCGCATGCTCCAGGAGATGCGCCAGTTCGAGAAGCGCGCCTACGACATGTTCATGCAGCAGCTGGTCAAGGGCACCACGCACCTCTCGCTGGGCATGGAGGCGGTCGCCGCCGGCTTCGGCGCCGCGATGCGATCCGACGACTACACGTTCGCCACCTACCGCGGCCACGCCCACACGCTGGCGCGGGGCGTGCCGATGGAGGGGGTGCTGGCCGAGCTGCTGGGCCGCGCCAACGGTCTCCTCGGCGGCAAGGGCGGCTCCATGCACCTGACCAGCGTCGAGCACGGGGTGATGGGCTCCTACGCCATCATCGGCGCCCACCTCACGATCGCCAACGGCGCCGCCTGGTCGGCCCAGTACCGCAGGAGCGGGCAGGTCGCCGTGTGCTTCTTCGGCGACGGCACCACCAACATCGGGGCCTTCCACGAGGCCCTCAACTACGCGGCGGTCTTCCGGCTGCCGGTCGTCTTCGTGTGCGAGAACAACCAGTACATGGAGTACACCGCGATCGGCGACATCACCGCCGTACGCCGTCCGGCCGCGGACCGCGCCGCGGCGTACGGGCTCGAGCCGATCGTCGTCGACGGCAACGACGCCGACGCCGTCCACCTCGTGGCCGCGGACGCCCTCGAGCACGCCCGGTCCGGGGCCGGCCCGGTGCTCGTCGAGGCGCTGACCTACCGCCACGGCGGCCACTCCCGGGCGGACCCGGGCAAGTACAAGCCGCCGGGTGAGCTCGAGGCCTGGCTGGCCTACGACCCGATCACCGTCTACCGCGGGCGGCTCGAGCGCCTGGGTGTCGCCGGCGCGGACATCGACGCCATCGACGCCGAGGTGGCGTCCGCGGTCGACGAGGCGACCGAGGCGGCCAAGAACGGACCCCTGCCCGACCCGCAAGCAGCCTTCACCGACGTGTGGGCAGACGGAGGACACACATGGCGATCCTGACCTACCGCGAGGCGGTGGCCCGCGGCATCGCGCAGGAGATGGAACGCGACGAGTCGGTGGTGCTCATCGGCGAGGACGTGGCCGGTGCCGGCGGAGTCTTCAAGACGACGACGGGACTGCTGGAGCGCTTCGGACCCGAGCGCGTCATCGACACCCCCATCTCCGAGCAGGCCATCCTGGGCGCGGCCATGGGGGCCGCCATGACCGGGATGCGACCGATCGCCGAGATCATGTTCTCCGACTTCTTCGCGGTCTGCTGGGACCTCGTGGTGAACGAGATGGCCAAGACCCGGTACATGACCAACGGCCAGGTCACCATCCCGCTCGTCGTCAAGAGCGGCAACGGCGGCAGCCTGCGCTTCGGGGCGCAGCACTCCCAGTCGATCGAGAACTGGGCGATGGCGGTGCCGGGCATCAAGGTGGTCGCCCCCTCGACGCCCGAGGACGTCGTGGGCCTGATGGCGGCCGCGGTCCGCAGCGACGACCCGGTGCTCTTCTTCGAGCACAAGGGCCTCTACTCGTCCAAGGGAGAGGTCCCCGACGGGCCGATCCTGGACGAGCTCGGCACGGCCAAGGTGCGGCGTTCCGGCAAGGACGCCACCGTCGTCGCGCTCGGGCTGATGGTGAGCCGGGCGCTCGCGGCAGCCGAGCAGCTGGCCGAGCGAGGCATCGACTGCGAGGTGATCGACATGCGGTCGTTGGTCCCGTTGGACGCCGCGACCGTCCTGGAGTCGCTCGGCCGGACCGGGCGGCTGTTCACCGTGGAGGAGAACCCGCGGATGCTGGGCTGGGGTGCCGAGCTAGTGGCGATCGCCGGCGACGACGGCTTCTGGGACCTCGACGGACCGGTCGTGCGCATCACGACGCCGCACATCCCGCTGGCGTCCGCCGACTCGCTCGAGGACCTGATGATCCCCTCGGTGGACCGCATCCGTGACGAGATCGAGCAGGCGATGAAGGGATGACCCTCACGTCCCCGACCGGTGCCCGGCCCCGGCGGGGCCGGCCGCGGCACCAGGACTCGCCGCGCGCCCGGTCCCGCGCGCGGCGGGACGCGCCCGCGACGGAGCAGGGCGCGTCGCGGGTCGCGGGGGTCGCGACCCAGCTGACCACCGTCGTCGAGGTCGACCTGACGGACGTCCCCGCCGACCGGGTGCTCGCCGTCGTCGCTGCCGGCGCCGTCCACACGATCGGCGACCACCCGACGGTCCTCGGTCGGGTCGACCCGGAGACCGGCGTGCTCAGCCGCCCGTCGGCCGTCCACCTCGCCGTCCTCGCCGAGGACGGGACACCGGACGTGGTCGTCGAGGACGCGGACGACCTCACCGCGGCCGCGTTGGCCCGACGGCTGGCCGAGGGCCACGGGTCCGCCCAGCAGGGCACCCTCGGCGTCGTCGACACCGGATCCCTGGGGGCACTCGTGGACACCCCTCTCGTGGGCCGGGACCGATCGACGGTCCTCGGCATCGGGGCGCCGGTGCGACGACCCGTCGTGGTGGCCCTCGACGGCGGCGAGGTGATCGCCGTACGAGCCATGGCGCACCTGTCGCTCAGCTACGACCCGCGGGTGCTCGGCACCGCCGACGCGGCGCGTTTCATGAGCTCCGTGCGGCACGCCGTCGAGGGCGACCTCGCATGACGCGGCCGACGCCGGAGGACGAGCGCCGCGTGCTCGACGCAGTGCCCACCGGCTTGTGGATCGAGGGTGGCGAGGTCGCGGCCGACGGTGACCGCACGCTGCCGGTGCACGACCCCGCCACGGGCGAGGTGCTGACCGAGGTCGCCGACGCCTCGCCCGTCGACGGTGTGCGCGCCCTCGACGCAGCGGTGTCCCACCAGGAGTCGTTCGCCGACATGCCGCCGCGGGACCGGGGAGAGATCCTGCGTCGGGGCTTCGAGCTGATGCGGGACAGGATCGACGAGCTCGCGCTCCTGATGACGCTGGAGATGGGCAAGCCGCTCGCGGAGAGCCGGGCCGAGGTGACGTACGCCGCGGAGTTCCTGCGCTGGTTCAGCGAGGAGGCGGTGCGCGTCGCCGGGCGCTACTCGACGTCACCCGACGGAGCCACCCGACTGCTCACCCTCAAGCGTCCGGTGGGTCCGACGCTGATGATCACGCCGTGGAACTTCCCGCTCGCGATGGGGACCCGCAAGGTGGGGCCGGCCATCGCGGCGGGCTGCACCATGGTGGTGAAGCCCGCCGCCCAGACGCCGCTGTCGATGCTGGCCTTCGCGCGGCTGATGTCCGAGGCTGGGCTCCCGGACGGCGTGCTGAACGTCATCACCACCAGCGCGAGCGGGCAGGTGATGGAGCCCTTGGTCCGCGACCCGCGCACCCGCAAGCTCACCTTCACCGGCTCGACCGACGTCGGGCGCCAGCTGGTCGAGCAGTCCGCGCAGCGGCTGCTGCGCGTGTCCATGGAGCTGGGTGGCAACGCCCCCTTCCTGGTGCTGGCCGACGCCGACCTGGACGCGGCGGTCGACGGGGCGATGCTGGCCAAGATGCGCAACATGGGGGAGGCCTGCACGGCGGCCAACCGCTTCATCGTCCACGAGAGCGTGGTCACGGAGTTCTCCGACCGGCTGGCGGCGCGGATGGGTGCGATGGTGGTCGGACGCGGCACCGAGGACGGCGTCCAGGTGGGCCCCCTCATCGACGAGGCGTCGCGGGACAAGGTGGCGTCGCTGGTCGGGGGCGCGGTGGACGCGGGGGCGACGGTGCTCGTCGGCGGCGGGGAGCGTGGCCGTCGGGGCTGGTTCTACGCGCCCACGGTGCTGCGGGACGTGCCCCCGGACGCCGTCCTGCTCCACGAGGAGATCTTCGGGCCGGTCGCCCCGGTCACGTCCTTCGCCAGCCTGGACGAGGCGGTCGACCTGGCCAACGACACGGAGTACGGCCTCGCTGCCTACGCCTTCACCCGCGACCTCGACACGGCGTGGCAGCTCATGGAGCGGATCGACGTCGGGATGCTCGGTGTCAACCAGGGCATCGTGTCCAACCCCGCGGCACCGTTCGGCGGCGTCAAGGCGTCCGGCTTCGGGCGCGAGGGCGGGGCGGAGGGCATCGAGGAGTACCTCGAGACGCGGTACGTCGGGGTACGACCCTCCCGCCGCTGAGCCTCAGACGGTGAGCGAGGCCGCGAGCGCGGCGATGTCGTCGGGCCCGGTGCCGCAGCACCCGCCGACGTAGCGCGCGCCGGCCTCGACCCAGGAGTCCACGAGCCCGAGGTCGAAGCCGGCCGGCCCCTCCCAGGTGCGGGTCGTGCTGTCCCACGTCCCGCCCTTGTTGGGGTAGGCGACGGCCGGCAGGCCCGTGGCCGCGACGCCGGCCCGGACGGCGTCGAGCACGTCGCCGGGCTGCGAGCAGTTGACCCCCACAGCGACCAGCGAGGGCGAGCCGGCGAGGGCGTCGTACGCCTGGTCGAGCGGCTGGCCGGCGTTGGTGCGGCCCTCGCGCACGGAGTAGGTGAACCAGGCCGGGATGCCGATCTCGTCCAGCAGCGGGACCAGCACCCGCGCCTCGTCGACGTCGGGGATGGTCTCCACGGCGAGCAGGTCGGGGCCCGTCGACGCGAGCAGCTCGAGGCGTGGTGCGTGGAAGTCGCGCAGCTCGCGGTCCGAGATCCCGTAGCGGCCGCGGTACTCCGAGCCGTCGGCCAGCACGGCGCCGTACGGCCCCACCGAGGCGGCGACGAGCAGCTCCCGGCCGGGGGAGCCCGCCGTCGCCTCGTCGCGGGCCTGCCGGGCGAGCGCGACGCTGGAGGCGATCAGCCGGGCGGCCTCGTCCTCGTCGAAGCCGGCGGCCACCAGGCCGGGCACGCTGGCCTGGTAGCTGGCGGCGATGGCCACCTGGGCGCCGGCGTCGAAGAAGGCCCGGTGGGCGTCGACGACGAGCTGGGGCGCGTCACCGAGCAGCCGCGCGGTCCACAGGGCGGAGGTGAGGTCCGCGCCCAGCGCCTCCAGGGCCGTGGAGAGGCCGCCGTCGAGGACGGTGAGGTGGTCGCGGGCCACGGGAGCGGGACTGGTCGCGGGCATGCCCCATCCTCTCGCACGGGTCGTGAACCGCTCAGGCGCGGGGAAGGCGCAGCGCGAAGCGCGTCGGGCCCTGCGGCCGGACGAGCTCGAGGTCGCCGCCGACGCTGCGGGCCATCCGCCGCGCGATCGCCAGTCCGAGACCGGCGCCCGATCCGCCGGAGGAGGAGGTGGTCCCAGGGAGGAAGGCGTCGTCCGCGAGGTCCGCGACCCCCGGTCCGTCGTCCTCGATGACGACCCGGACGTCGCCGGAGCCGGCGTCGGAGGCGGGGCAGCAGACGACCACGCGCGTGCGGGCGAACCGCACGGCGTTCTCCACGACCGGGGTCAGGGCCCGGGCCAGGATCGCGGACGGGGCCGCCACGCGCTGGTCGGGCACCGAGACGACGAGCTCCACGCGCTCGTGGGGCACGGCGCGCAGCACCTCCTCGACGACCTCGGCGAGCGAGCTCGACGCGGGGTCCCTGGTCCCCGACTCGGTCCGCGCCACCTCCAGCAGCGTCGTGATGGTCGTGGCCATGCGGCGGGCGGCCGCGGCGACCTCCTCCAAGGTTTCGCGCACGTCGGGTGGCAGGTCCTCGTCGAGGAGCGCGAGGTCCGCGCTCCCCTGGACGGAGGTGAGGGGGGTGCGCAGCTCGTGGGCCAGCTCGGAGGTCAGCCGTTGCTCGGAACGGATCGCCGCCGACACCTTGTCCAGCAGGGTGTCGAGCGTGGCGGCCAGGGCGGTGATCTCGTTGGTGGGCGGTCCGAGGCCGAAGCGTCGGCCCAGGTCGTGCTCGCTCCACTCCGCGGCGGTCCGGGAGAGCACCGCCACCGGCTCCAGCGCACGCGAGGTCACCCACGCCGCGATGGCGGCGGCCGCCACCGTCGCCAGGACGCCGGTGACCAGGCTGACGATGAGGGCGTACCGCTCGGCCGCCGCGTAGGGCGTCAGCCTTTCGGACACCACCACCACCCCCGCAGTCCCTCCGGGAGTCGTGAACGGTTGTGCCCACAGCCGCGCCCCGTCGACGGTCCGGCGTTCGGTCGTCCCGGCCCCGCCGAGGGACCGGTAGGCCTCGCCCAGGCCGGAGGTCGCGGTCCCGCCGAGCGGGCGGCCGGTCGCGTCGTACACGACGACCCCGGTGTCGAGCTCGGTCGTCGAGAGGTCGAGCCGGCGACCGGTCGACGCGGCGGCCACGGAGTCGGTGACCGCGTCGGCGCGATCGGCCAGCACGCGGTCCACGCTGCGCCGGCTCAGGTCGGAGAGGACGACCTGCAGCACGAGCGTGAGCAGCAGCATCGCGACCGCGGTGACGCAGGTCGTGAGGACCACCATCTGCCGCCGGACGGACCGGGGGGCGGCGGGGAGCACGCGCCTCACGTCAGCCGGAACCCCACGCCACGCACCGTCTCGATGGTGGTGGGCGAGCCGATCGACGCGAGCTTCGTGCGGACGCGGCGGATGAAGGAGTCGATGGTGTTCTCGCTGACGTGCGCGCCGTCGGGCCAGGCGGCGGCCACCACGGTACGGCGCCTCACGACCTCGCCGGGTCGTGACGTGATGGCGGCGAGCATCCGGAACTCGGTGGGGGTCAGCAGCACCTCAGCGGTCTCGGTGCGGACGGCATGGCGGGCGGGATCGAGGACCAGGCCCGCCACGACCGGGAGCGAGGGTCGGCCGCGTCGACCGAGCGCCTCCACCCGGGCGATGAGCTCCCTGACCTCGAAGGGCTTCGAGACGTAGTCGTCGCCACCGGCGCTGAAGCCGGACAGTCGGTCGTGCACGCCGTCGAGCGCGGTGAGGAACACGACGGGCGCCGACTGGCCGGCCGAGCGCAGCGCCTGGGTCACGTCGCGCCCGTCGGAGTCCGGCAGCCCGATGTCCATGACCAGCACGTCGACGTTGCTGTCGGCGCCGAACAGGCGCAGCGCCTCGCCCCCGTCGTGCGCGCCGAGGACCTCGTGGCCCGCGCGCTCCAGCGCCCGGCCGACGAGGCGTCGGATGGACGCGTCGTCCTCGCACACGCCCACGAGCATCGCGCTCAGTCCCCGCTCGACGCGCTCGTGGAGTCTCCCCACACGGCCTTCGCCCCCGAGTCGCCGACCCGGTAGACCTGCACGGTGGAGGCCAGGGCCGCGACGACGGCGAGTGCGGCGACCACCTGGATCGCGCGACCGGCCGGAGCCGCTCCTGGGGCGTCGTTGCGCCGCTGCAGGTAGACGAGCAGCGCGGAGAGGACCAGCAGGGCCAACGCGAACCAGACGAGAGTGTCGCCGAGCTCGGCGTGCTCGCCGGGGCTGCCCACGCGCTCCTCCAGCGCCTCGCCGCTCGACGTGGCGACGGGGCACAGCACGGTCGCCACCAGGGCCGACCCGACGACGAGGGGACCGTACGGTCGCCGCCAGCGGGGCCGCAGCGCGATGGCGATCGTGCCCACCGTGGCCAGGGGGAGGAGCACCACGATCGCGTGCACGACCAGCGGGTGGACGGGGATGCCGTTGATGAGGTCGAACATGGTGCTCCTCGTGGTGCGCTCGGGGGCCTGCTGCTGCCGTCCACAGTCTCGTGGCCCAACCTGCCAGCAACCTGACTGGAGGAGCCAGACCGTGTCCCGAGCGTCCGGGACCGCGGTCAGGTGGACGGCAGGTCGTCGTTCCTACGGTCGAGACATGATCGCCGTGCTGACACCCTTCCTGCTCGTCCTGGGGCCGCTCGCCCTGCTGGTGGCGATGGGCATCGTCTTCGCCGAGACCGGCCTCCTGGTCGGCTTCTTCCTCCCCGGCGACTCGCTGCTGTTCACCCTCGGCGTCCTGGCCGCGGGAGGGGTCCTGCACCTGCCGTTCTGGCTGGTCGGACTGGGCGTGCTCCTCGCCGCTGTCGCCGGCGACCAGGTCGGCTACCTCATCGGTCGCCGCCTCGGTCCGCGGGTCTTCAGCCGTCGCGAGTCGCGCTGGTTCTCCCGGTCCCACGCCGAGCGGGCCGAGGCGTTCTTCGCCCGGCACGGACCCCGGGCCGTCGTCCTCGCACGCTTCCTGCCCGTCGTACGCACCTTCACCCCGGTCGTCGCGGGCGTCGCCCGGATGCCCCGCGGCCGGTTCACCGCCTACAACGTGGTGGGGGCCCTGGCCTGGACCTCCGGACTGCTGGCGGTCGGGTTCTACCTCGGCGGGGTCCCGCTGGTCGCCGCCCATGTCGAGATCGTCGCGATCGCGATGGTGGCCCTGTCCCTGGTGCCTGCGGCGGTCGGCCTCGTCCGGCACCGGGTCACCCGCGGCGTGCACGGCTCCGACGACGCGGGTACGCCGTCGCTCGGTCCCGGCTCGCGGGCCGCCTCTGGGTCAGGAGCGCGTGAGCCGGAGCTCGTTGCCGTCCGGATCGGCCAGGACGACGTGCGCCGACGTGTGCTGGACGAGGGCGGCGCCCAGCGACGTGAGCCGGTCGACCTCGGCGGCGAGGTCGTCGGAGGTCGACAGGTCCAGGAACATCCGGTTCGGCCCGTGCCGCTCGTTGAGCGGTGGTCCGCCCCAGGCGATCTTCGGACCTCCTAGGGGCGAGCGGACGGCGGTCTCCCCGTCCTGGTCCCACACCAGCGGCCAGCCGAGGGCGGCGCTGTGGAACCGCCCGACCTCCGGGGTGCCGTCGCAGGCGAGCTCGCCGAGGAAGCCGCAGCCGGCCAGCCAGGAGTTGCCGGCCTCGATGACGCAGAACTCGTTGCCCTCCGGGTCGGCCAGGACCACGTGGTCCTCGTCCGGGAGCTGGCCGACGTCGAGGTGCCGGGCGCCGAGGTCGAGGGCACGCTGCACCGTCCGGTCCTGGTCCCCGGCCGCCGCGCTCGTGAGGTGGAGGTGCACCTGGTTGAGGCCCTTCCGCGGCGGGGCACCGCCCACGAACCGCAGCGCGACGCCGGCGTCCTCCACCGGGGGCAGCTCGGTGCCCCCGGGGCCGACCGCGTCCCGGCCGAGCAGGTCCGCCCAGAAGCGGGCCAGTGCCGCCGGGTCGGAGGCCCGGACGGTCAGTGCGTCGAGTCGCGAGGTCACGAGGTCTCCTTCGGGGCGGACGGCCTGACCCTCGCAGGCTAGGTGCCGGGTCCGGTGTCCGCGAGCGACTTCCGCGGACCGCGTGCCGCGCCGTACGTGCAGGAGCCCCCGCACCCACGAGGGGTGCGGGGGCTCCGGGGCGTCGACTCAGAAGGTCTTGGCGTCGATGACGAACCGGTAGCGGACGTCGGAGGCGAGCACGCGCTCGTACGCCTCGTTGATCTGGTCGGCCTCGATCAGCTCGATCTCGGCACCGAAGCCGTGCTCGGCGCAGAAGTCCAGCATCTCCTGGGTCTCCGCGATGCCACCGATCATCGAGCCCGAGTAGGAACGACGGTTGGTGAGCAGCGAGAAGACGTTGAGGCTCAGGGGCTCGGCGGGCGCACCCACGTTGACCAGCGAGCCGTTGACGTCGAGCAGGCCGAGGTAGGCGCTCACGTCGATCTTGGCGCTGACGGTGTTGATGATCAGGTCGAACGAGCTCGCGAGGGACTCGAACGTGTCGGGGTCGCTGGTGGCGAAGTAGTGGTCGGCGCCCAGGCGGATCCCGTCCTCCTGCTTCTTCAGCGACTGCGACAGCACGGTGACCTCGGCGCCCATCGCGTGGGCGATCTTGACCGCCATGTGGCCGAGGCCGCCGAGGCCGACGACGGCGACCCTCTTGCCGGGACCGGCCTGCCAGTGCTTGAGCGGGGAGTACGTCGTGATGCCCGCGCACAGCAGCGGCGCGGCAGCGGCCGGGTCGAGGCCCGCCGGGACGGACAGGACGTAGTCGGCGTCGACGACGACGTGGGTGGAGTAGCCACCCTGGGTGACGGTGCCGTCACGGTCCTCGGCGCCGTACGTGCCGACCATGCCCTCGACGCAGTACTGCTCGTCGCCGGCCTTGCAGTGGACGCACTGGCCGCACGAGTTGACCATGCAGCCGACGCCGACGGTGTCGCCGACGCTGTGGCGCGTCACGGCGGAGCCGACCTCGGTCACGGTGCCGACGATCTCGTGGCCCGGGGCGAGCGGGTAGGACTGGGGGCCCCAGTCGCCGCGCACGGTGTGGATGTCGGAGTGGCAGATGCCGGCGTACGTGATCTCGATCAGTACGTCGTTGGGACCCACCTCGCGGCGCTGGATCTGGGTGCGGACGAGGGCCTCGCCCTCGGCGGGGGCTGCGAATGCGGTGACCTGCATGGTGCTCCTTCAGATGTGGGACAACGTGTCTCGTCGGGGCCCAACGCACCGATGGCGCGAATCATTTCCGCGCTGGGGGGTACCAGCAGTGCCACCCTCGCCGGTGGCGTCCGGGTGCTCAGTCGAGGACCGCGTCGATCGTCTTCTTGAGCGCGCTGGGCTGGGAGGGGCGGGTGGGTGCCTTCTTGCGGGCGGCGAGCAGCTCCTCGCCGATCTCCTGCAGCGCCTTGCGGCCGAGGCCCTCGCGGACCTTCGGGAACCAGTCCTGCTCCTCCTCGTCCATGTGGTGCGTCACGTTCTCGATGAGCACGGTCGTCTTGGCGTCGAAGCGCTCGTCGGTGGGCTTCATCGCGGCGAGCTCGACCACGAGCACGTCGGCGACGTGGTGCTCCTCGTAGGACTCCAGGACGTCGTCCTCGAGCTCGGGGAGCAGCTCGCGCACGCGCGGGTACATGACCTCGTTCTCGATGTAGGTGTGCACGGTGAGCAGCTCGATGATCGTGTCGACGAGCTGGCCCTTGCGGGTGGTGGCGTTCTCGCCGGCCTCGGTGAACCTGCGGAAGGCCTTCCGGATCTCCTGGTGGTCCTGCTTGAGCTGGACGATGGCGTCGTGGGACATCTGGGTCTCCTGGGGGTGGGGGGCGTGCCTCTCCCGTCGACGTACCCGAGACCGGCGTCGGTACCCGCCACAGCGGGCTCACGTGACCCGTCTCACCTCTGGCGGGGCCGCGGGAGAGGTGCCATCGTGTCGTCCCGTGCAGCGCGACGGAGCGGGACCGACCAACGGCGGGGTGTCGTTCTGGTGGCGCCAGCTCGGTACGCCGGCTCCCCGCCCGCCGCTGCCCGGCTCCACCGACGCCGACGTCTGCATCGTCGGGGCCGGCTACACCGGGCTGTGGACGGCCTACCACCTCAAGCGGGAGCGGCCGGAGCTCGCGGTCGTGGTCCTCGAGGCCAGGTTCGCCGGGTTCGGCGCGTCGGGACGCAACGGCGGCTGGCTGACCAACAGCGTGACCGGCGGACGCGAGCAGTACGTCCGGGGAGGTGACCGCGGACCGGCGATCGCCCAGCAGCGGGCGCTCAACGCGTCGGTGGACGAGGTCATCGCCGTCGCGGAGCGTGAGGGCATCGACGCCGGCATCGCCCGGGGCGGCGAGCTCGAGGTCGCCCGCAACGCCGCCCAGCTCGCCCGGCTGCGCGCCAGGGCAGCCGCCGAGGCGACCTGGCCGGACACCGACGTCGTCGAGCTGGACGCGGTTGCGACGACCGCCCGGGTTGCCGTGGCCGGGGCGGTCGGTGCGCTCTGGCACCCGCACTGCGCGACCCTGCACCCGGCCAGGCTCGTCTCCGGCCTGGCGGCCGCGGTCGAGCGCCTCGGTGTCACGATCCACGAGGACACGACCGTCACCGCGATCGAGGAGGGCCGGGCGCGGACCGAGCGCGGCGACGTCCGGGCGCGGTACGTCATCCGGGCCACCGAAGGCTTCACGCCCGGGCTGCACGGCGAGCGGCGCACCCTGCTGCCGATGAACTCCAGCCTCGTCGTCACCGAGCCGCTGCCCGCGGACGTGTGGGACCACATCGGCTGGCGCGGCCGCGAGGCACTGGGGGACGGGGCCCACGCCTACATCTATGCCCAGCGGACTGCCGACGACCGCATCGCCTTCGGCGGACGGGGCGTGCCCTACCGCTACGGCTCGCGCACCGACACCGACGGGGCCACCCAGCCCGCGACGATCACCGCGCTGACGGGGCTGCTGCGCACGTTCTTCCCCGCCGCCCGCGACGCCGCGATCGACCACGCCTGGTGCGGGGTCCTGGGGGTCCCGCGGGACTGGTCGGCCTCGGTGGGCCTCGACCCCCGCACCGGCCTCGGCTGGGCCGGCGGCTACGTCGGGACCGGGGTCACCGCCACACACCTGGCCGGGCAGACCCTGGCCGACCTGGTCCTGGGGCGCGACACCGAGCTCACCCGCCTGCCGTGGGTGGGGCACCGGGCCCGCCGGTGGGAGCCCGAGCCGCTCCGTTGGCTGGGCGTCCAGGCGCTCTACCGCGCCTACCACGCGGCCGACCGCCAGGAGGCCTCCGGCCGCTCCACCACCTCGCCGCTCGCCCGCGCCGCCGACGTCGTCGCCGGCCGCTGACCGGATCCTCACCCACGACCAGCCGCACCCACGATCGGACGACCCATGGACCCCACCGCCCCCGCCGACCTGCTCCTGCGTGACGCCCCGACGTACCGCCACGGACGCTGGGACGGCGACTGCCTCGCCGTGCGCGACGGCCTGGTCGCCGGTGTCGGCAGCCACGACGACCTCGCCCACCTCGTCGGCCCCGGCACCCGCGTCGAGAGCCTCGACGGACGCTGGTTGCTGCCGGCCTTCCACGACTCCCACGTCCACCCGGTGCAGGCCGGCACCGAGCTCAACCTGTGCAACCTCACCGACCTCGGCACGGCCGAGGACTACCTGCAGCGCATCGCGTCGTACGCCGCGGCGCACCCCGAGCGCCCCTGGGTCACCGGCGGCGGCTGGGCGATGGACGCCTTCCCCGGTGGGGTTCCCACCGCCACGCTGCTCGACCGCGCCTGCCCGGACCGGCCCGCGTTCCTTCCGAACCGCGACCACCACTCCGCCTGGGTCAACACCCGCGCCCTCGAGCTGGCGGGCATCGACGCCCGCACCCCCGACCCCGCCGACGGGCGGATCGAGCGCGACCCCGACGGGACCCCGACGGGCGCCCTCCACGAGGGCGCGATGGACCTCGTCGCCGCCCTCGCGCCCAAGCCGACCGTCGAGGAGCTGACGGCCGGGCTGCTGACCGCGCAGCAGCACCTCCACTCCATCGGGATCGTCGGCTGGCAGGACGCCCTCGTCGGCGACGGCCTCGGGATGCTCGACACCCTGGACACCTACCTCGACCTCCACCGCTCGGGGCGGCTCACGGCCAAGGTCGTGCTGGCCCAGTGGTGGGACCGCGAGCGCGGCCTCGAGCAGGTGCCTGAGCTCGTCGAGCGCCGACGCCGGGCGGCCGAGGCCGGGGTGCGCGCGACCAGCGTCAAGATCATGCAGGACGGCGTCTGCGAGACCCACACCGCCGCGATGCTCGACCCCTACCTCGACGCCCACGGACGCACGACCGACAACCGCGGGCTCTCCTTCATCGCCGCCGACGACCTGCGCGAGTACGTCGCGGCGCTGGACGCCGAGGACTTCCAGGTGCACGTCCACGCCCTCGGCGACCGGGCCGTCCGTGACAGCCTCGCTGCCGTCGAGCACGCCCGCCGCGTCAACGGGCCGCGCGGCAACCGTCACCACTTCGCCCACCTCCAGGTCATCGACCCGGCGGACGTGCCGCGCTTCGCCGCGCTCGACGTCACGGCCAACGCGCAGCCGTTGTGGGCGTGCCGCGACCAGGCGGTCGAGGAGCTCACGCTGCCCTTCGTCTCCGAGACGGCCCGGCACCAGCAGTACGTCTTCGGGTCGCTGCTGCGCGCCGGCGCCAGGCTCGCGTGCGGCAGCGACTGGCCGGTCACCGAGGCGGACCCGCTGCTCGGCATGCACGTCGCGGTCAACCGCCGGGCACCCGACCAAGGGCCCGAGGCGGAGCCGCTGCTGCCGGACGAGGCGCTGACGGTCGTCGAGGCGCTGGCCGGCTACACCACCGGCACGGCGTGGCTCAACGGTCTCGAGGACGTCACCGGGCGCCTCGAGGTCGGGTACGCCGCCGACGTGGTCGCGATCGACGCCGACATCCTCGGCGGGGACCCCGCCGCGATCGGTGCGGCGCGGGTCACGCACACGTGGGCCGACGGTCGGCCCGTCTTCTCCGACTGAGGCTTTCGGTGGCAATCCGTCGCTCTTGCAGCGCATCTCGGCGGTCGGAGATCGTCGACGCGACGAAATCCGTGGAGCCACGCTAGTCTGACGCCATGACCCACCAGCCCTCGACCGGTGCCCGCGACCAGGTCGACGTCGTGGTCGTCGGCGCGGGCGTCACCGGCCTGACGGCGGCCCGACGGCTCCAGGACGCGGGGCTCCGCGTGCTGGTGCTGGAGGCCCGGGAACGGGTCGGCGGGCGCCTGCTCACCGACGACGTCGACGGGGTCCGGCTCGAGGTCGGCGGCCAGTGGGTGTCGCCGGACCAGACGGCCCTGCTGGACGTGCTCGACGACCTCGGCCTCGCGACGTACCCCCGTCATCGCGAGGGCGAGTCGGTCTACGTCGGCCTCGACGGCGTCCGGCGCACGTTCACCGGCGACGCCTTCCCGGTGCCGGCAGCGACCGCGGCCGAGGTCGACCAGATCGTCGCGGAGCTGGACCGGCTGGCCAAGGCCATGGACCCGCTGGCGCCGTGGCAGCACCCCGACGCCGCCGAGCTCGACCGGGTGACCTTCGCGGAGTGGCTGGAGCGCCGGACCGACGACGTGGAGGCGCGCGACAACATCGCGCTCTACGTCGGGCCGGCGATGCTGACCAAGCCGACCCACGCGTTCTCCGCCCTCACCGCGGTCCTGATGGCGGCGAGCGCCGGAGGGTTCAGCAACCTCGTGGACGCCGACTTCATCCTCGACCGGCGGGTCGTCGGCGGTCTCCAGGAGGTCCCGCTGCGCCTGGCGGAGCGGCTCGGCGACGGCGTACGTCTCGGCGCCCCGGTGACCTCGATCGCGTGGGACGACGGCGGCGTGGCCGTGTCCGCCGGCGGTACGACGACCACCGCCCGGCACGCGCTGCTCGCCGTGCCGCCGACCCTGGTCGCCCGCATCGCCTTCGCCCCGGCCCTGCCGGCCGCCCACCAGCAGATGCGGCAGCAGCAGTCCTTCGGCCTGGTCATCAAGCTGCACATCACCTACGAGACGCCCTTCTGGCGCGACGCCGGGCTGTCCGGCACGGCGTTCAGCCCCTACGCCCTCGTGCACGAGGCCTACGACAACACCAACGAGGACGTGCCCGACGAGACCCGCGGCACGCTGGTCGGGTTCGTCTCCGACGAGCGGGCCGACGAGCTGCTCACGCTGTCGCCCGACGAGCGCCGCCGGCGGGTGCTGGAGTCGCTGCGCGACTACTACGGCGACGAGGCACTGCACCCGGTCGGCTACTACGAGAGCCCGTGGATGCACGACGAGTGGACCGCCGGCGCCTACGCCACCAGCTTCGCCACCGGGTCGCTGACCCGCTTCGGACCGCTGACGCGCGAGGACGTCGGTCCGCTGTCGTTCGCCAGCAGCGACATCGCCGGCCTCGGCTTCCAGCACGTCGACGGCGGCATCCGCATGGGGGAGGCCGCGGCCCAGCGGATCCTCTCTGCCACGTCGTCCCAGCCCCGTCCCGCGACAGACCTCGAGAGGTAGCCCCATGACCAGCACCCTGCCGCCGTCCGCCACGACCGGCTCCCGCCGTCTCCTCACCGAGCTCCCCGGCCCCCGCTCGCGCGAGCTGGCGGCCCGCAAGGCCGCCGCCGTCGCCACCGGCGTCGGCACGACGATGCCGGTGTACGCCGTCCGGGCCCACGGCGGCGTGGTCGAGGACGTCGACGGCAACGTGCTCATCGACCTCGGCTCGGGCATCGCGGTCACCACCGTGGGCTCCAGCGCGCCCCGGGTCGTGGCGGCCGTGCAGGAGCAGGTCGCGGCCTTCACGCACACCTGCTTCATGGTCACGCCCTACGAGGGGTATGTCGCGGTCGCCGAGCGGCTCAACGACCTGACCCCGGGCGACCACGACAAGCGCAGCGTGCTCTTCAACTCCGGCGCCGAGGCGGTGGAGAACGCCGTCAAGATCGCCCGGTCCCACACCGGTCGGCAGGCGGTCGTGGCCTTCGACCACGCCTACCACGGGCGCACCAACCTCACGATGGCGATGACGGCCAAGTCGATGCCCTACAAGTCCGGCTTCGGGCCCTTCGCCTCCGAGGTCTACCGGGCGCCGCTGTCCTATCCCTTCCGCGACGGCGACCTCTCCGGCGTGGAGGCCGCGGCCCGGGCCATCGACCTGATCGACAAGCAGGTCGGGGCCGCCAACCTCGCCGCCGTCGTCATCGAGCCCATCCAGGGCGAGGGCGGCTTCATCGTGCCCGCGCCGGGCTTCCTCCAAGCGCTGGCGCAGTGGTGCCGTGAGCACGGCGTCGTCTTCGTCGCCGACGAGGTCCAGACCGGCTTCGCCCGCACCGGCGCGATGTTCGCCTGCGAGCACGAGGGTGTCGTGCCCGACCTCATCGTCACCGCCAAGGGCATCGCCGGCGGGCTGCCGCTCTCGGCGGTCACCGGGCGTGCCGAGATGATGGACTCCGTCCACGTCGGAGGTCTCGGCGGGACGTACGGCGGCAACCCGCTCGCCTGCGCCGCCGCCCTCGCCGTGATGGACACGATCGTCGAGGAGGGCCTGGTCGAGCGGGCCCGCCAGGTGGAGCGCATCCTCACCGAGCGCCTCGGACGCATCCGGTCCGGTGACCCGCGGGTCGGGGACGTGCGCGGCCGCGGCGCGATGATGGCCGTCGAGCTCGTCGAGGCCGGATCCACCACCCCGGATCCCGCCACGGCGAAGGCCGTCGCCACCGAGGCGCACCGCAACGGAGTCGTGGTGCTCACCTGCGGCACCTACGGCAACGTGCTGCGCTTCCTGCCGCCGCTGGCCATCTCCGACGACCAGCTGCACGAGGCCTTCGACGTCCTCGACGCCGCCTTCGCCTCCACCGCGCCGGCCTGAGCGTCGTACGGCGTCGCCGCCGGGTCCAGAGTGGCGGCGGACTGCACCGACCCGGGGTGGTCCGCCGCGATGTGCCGCCACCCTGGTGGGCGGGGGTGCGATGTGCCGCCACCCTGGCCGAGCGGCCGGCAGTTGTGCGCCGGCGCCTCCAGAGTGGCGGCGGACTGCACCGACCCGGGGTGGTCCGCCGCGATGTGCCGCCACCCTGGTGGGCGGGCGTGCGATGTGCCGCCACCCCGGCCGGCGCAGATGGGCCGGCAGACCCGGGTCAGCGGCTCAGCGCACACCCCACGAGTACGTTTGCTTGCGCAGGCTCAGGTACATGAACGTCTCGGTGGCGACCACACCCTCCACGGTGCGGATGCGCGAAGAGATGAGGTCGAGCAGGTGGTCGTCGCTCTCACACACGACCTCGACCAGCAGGTCGAAGGACCCGGCCGTGATCACGACGTAGTCGACCTCGTCGAGGTCGGCGAGCGCGTCGGCGACCGACTCGAGCGGGCCCTGGACCCGTACCCCGACCATGGCCTGCCGCGCGAAGCCGAGCTCGAGCGGGTCGGTGACGGCCACAACCTGCATGACCCCGCCGTCGATGAGGCGCTGCACCCGCTGGCGCACCGCGGCCTCGGAGAGGCCCACGACCTTGCCGATCGCGGCGTACGAGCGTCGGCCGTCCTGCTGGAGCTGCTCGATGATCGCCTTGGAGACGTCGTCGAGCTGCACCGGCGCCCTGTCCTGCGACTTGTCGTGCGCCTTGTCATGGTTGCGCGTCATGGCCCGAACTCTGGCAGGACGAGACCCGCAGGGTCAAAGGAAACGTGTCATCTGACAAGCGATTTCGTTGCGGGGACGTTTCGTTTCGACTGGATCCCTTGTGAAGGGCCGGTTCCTTTGACACGATCCACCACGAATCACCGGAACCCGAGGAGTGCGCATGCCCACTGACCAGCCGTCCCTCGACGCGATGCTGCGAGCCGCCCGGAGCGGTGTGGCGGGACGTCCCCTCGGGCGCCGCAACGTCCTGCGCGGCGCCTCCTTGGCCGCGCTCGCCCTCGGGGCGCCGAGCCTGCTCTCCGCGTGCGGCACCGACTCGCAGGTGCAGAGCGCGTCGAGCTGCGAGAGCAAGGACATCTCCGAGCAGGAGAAGGAGGTGGTCTTCTCCAACTGGCCGGAGTACATCGACCGCAAGGGCAAGGCGATGCCCACGCTGGAGGAGTTCCAGCAGCAGTCGGGCATCGCGGTCACCTACAACACCGACGTCAACGACAACAACGACTTCTTCGGCAAGGTCAAGGACCAGCTCGGAGCCTGCGAGCCGATCGGCCGCGACATCATCACGCTCACCGACTGGATGGCCGCGCGGATGATCGGCCTGGGCTGGATGCAGAAGCTCGACAAGGCCAACATGCCCAACGTCGAGGCCAACCTCGCCCCCGACCTGCAGTCGCCGTCGTGGGACTCCGCGCGCGACTACAGCGTGCCGTGGCAGTCGGGCGTCACCGGCATCGCCTACAACGCGAAGTACACCGGGGAGGTCGGCTCCTTCGAGGAGCTGATGACCCGCAGCGACCTCAAGGGCAAGATCAGCCTGCTCTCGGAGATGGGCGACACGATGCTCTTCATGCTGCTCCTCGAGGGCGCCGACCCCGAGGACTTCACCTCCGAGGAGTGGTCGGCGGCCATCGGACGCCTCGAGGGGTACGTCGGGGCCGGCCAGGTCCGTCGCTTCACCGGCAACGACTACATCCGCGACCTCAACGCCGGCAACATCGTCGCCTGTGAGGCCTGGTCGGGCGACGTGATCGCCATGCAGTACGACAACCCCGACATCAAGTGGGTCGTGCCGGAGGAGGGTCTCTCGCTCTGGTCGGACAACATGATGGTGCCCAACAAGGCCGACCACAAGGCCAACGCCGAGGCCCTCATGGACTACTACTACCAGCCCGAGGTGGCCGCGACCCTGGCCGCGTGGGTCAACTACATCTGTCCGGTCGCCGGGGCCCAGGAGGCGATGGAGAAGATCGACCCGTCGCTCGTCGACAACCCGCTGATCTTCCCCGACGACGCCTTCCTGGCCAACGCGTACGGCTTCATGGAGCTCGACGAGAAGACGCGTCAGCAGTACGACAAGGACTTCGCCAAGGTGATCGGCGCCTGATGGGCACCGACCTGCAGCTCACGTCGGTCACCAAGCGTTTCGGGACGTTCACCGCCGTCGACGACCTCGACCTGACGATCCCGGAGGGGTCCTTCTTCGCGCTGCTCGGCCCGTCCGGCTGCGGCAAGACCACCACGCTGCGCATGGTGGCGGGACTCGAGGAGCCGACCACCGGCACGATCATGCTGGGCGAGCAGGACATCACCCGCCTCAAGCCCTACCGGCGCCCGGTCAACACCGTCTTCCAGAGCTACGCGCTCTTCCCGCACCTCACCATCGCCGACAACGTGGCCTTCGGGCTCAAGCGGCAGCGTCGCAAGGACGTCGCGTCCACCGTGCAGGAGATGCTGGCGCTGGTCGAGCTCGAGCACCTCGCCAAGCGGCGCCCCGCCCAGCTCTCGGGCGGCCAGCAGCAGCGCGTCGCCCTGGCCCGTGCGCTCATCAACCAGCCGCAGGTGCTGCTGCTGGACGAGCCCCTCGGCGCCCTCGACCTCAAGCTGCGGCGCCAGATGCAGCTCGAGCTCAAGTCGATCCAGACCGAGGTCGGGCTCACCTTCGTGCACGTCACCCACGACCAGGAGGAGGCCATGACCATGGCCGACACCGTCGCGGTGATGAACGAGGGGCGGATCGAGCAGCTGGGCTCACCCGAGGAGCTGTACGAGGCGCCGGCCACGACCTTCGTCGCCAACTTCCTCGGCCAGTCCAACCTCGTCTCCGGCTCGGTCGCCACCACGCGCGGTGACGCGCTGGAGCTCGACGTGCAGGGCGCGCGGATCCTCGCGCACGCGGCCCACGCCCGGGTCACCAGCGGCGAGGTCTGGGCCGGCGTACGGCCCGAGAAGGTCTACCTCAGCGGCGCCGGGGACGACGACGGCGCGGACGTCAACACGCTGGGGGACGGGGTGGTCAGCGACGTCAGCTTCGTGGGCGTCAGCACCCAGTACCTCGTGCGGATGCCGTGGGGGCAGGAGCTCACCGTCTTCGAGCAGAACACCGGGGCGCGCGAGCGGTTCCGACCCGGCGACAAGGTCGACCTGCACTGGCGCCCCGAGCACACGTTCCTCCTCGACGCCTCCCAGGACGCGTCGGCGGGGGCCGAGGTGGAGGACGCGTGAGCGCCGCCGGCCACATCTCCTCGCTGGGCCCCGCGGAGGCCGAGCTCGACGGCCCTCCGGACCCGGAGGGGCAGAAGCGCGGCTGGAGCGGGTACCTCCTGCTCCTGCCGGGAGCACTGTGGCTGCTGCTGTTCTTCGTGGTGCCGACCGTCACCCTGGTCGCCACCAGCCTGTACGACCCCTCGGGCTCGCTCCAGCTCGGCTACCAGATGACCGGGCACTGGCAGAACTACGTGGACGCCCTGCGCGACTACGGCCCGCAGTTCGTGCGCTCGCTCATCTACGCGCTGATCGCCACCATCGCGTGCATCGTGCTCGGCTTCCCGCTGGCCTACGCGATCGCGTTCAAGGCCGGCCGCTGGAAGAACCTGATGCTGGTCGCGGTCATCGCGCCGTTCTTCACCAGCTTCCTGGTGCGCACGCTGTCGTGGCAGTACATCCTCGGCGACAACGAGGCGCTCGTCTCCGTGCTCCGCGCGCTGCACGTGCTGGGCCCCGAGGGCTACCTCCTGGCGACGCCGTTCGCCGTGGTCACCGGCCTGACGTACAACTTCCTGCCCTTCATGGTGCTGCCGCTCTACGCGTCGCTCGAGAAGATCGACCCTCGCCTCATCGAGGCCGGCACCGACCTCTATGCCTCGCCCTTCACCACGTTCCGCACCGTCACCCTCCCGCTGGCGATGCCGGGCCTGGTCGCCGGGACGCTGCTGACCTTCATCCCGGCCGCCGGCGACTACATCAACTCCGAGCTGCTCGGCAACCCGCGCACCCGGATGATCGGCAACGAGATCCAGGACCTCTTCGGGGCGGGTGACTACCCGACCGCCGCGGCCCTGTCGGTCACGCTGATGGCGGCGATCGTGGTGCTCGTCTTCGTCTACGTACGCCGCGCCGGCACCGAGGAGCTCGTGTGAACACGTTCTCCCGCTGGGTGGGTGACCGGCTGATCCTGGTTCTCGGACTGCTGGTGCTGCTCTACATGTTCGTGCCGATCTTCGTCGTGATCCTGATGAGCTTCAACGCGCCCGGCTCCCGCAACAGCTACACCTTCAACGGCTTCACGCTCGACAACTGGCTGAACCTCTGCGAGCCCTACCAGCTGTGCTCCTCGCTGCGCACCAGCATCGAGATCGGGCTGCTGGCCACGCTGGTCGCCACGCTGCTCGGGACGCTGATGGCCTTCGCGATGGTGCGGCACCGCTTCCGCGGTCGCTCCTCGGCCAACCTGTTCGTCTTCCTGCCGATGGCCACGCCGGAGATCGTGATGGGCTCGTCGCTGCTGGCGCTCTTCGTCAACGCGGGGTTCGCCGGGGCGCTGGGCTTCTGGACCATCTTCGTGGCGCACGTGCTCTTCTGCCTGTCCTTCGTGGTGGTCACCGTCAAGGCCCGGCTCTCCGGGCTCGACCCACGCCTGGAGCAGGCGGCAGCCGACCTCTACGCCAACGAGTGGCAGACGTTCTGGCGCGTCAGCTTCCCGCTGGTCTTCCCCGGGATCCTCGCCGCGGCGCTGCTGTCGTTCTCGCTGTCCTTCGACGACTTCATCATCACCAACCTCAACGCCGGGCAGGAGGTCACCTTCCCGATGTTCGTGTGGGGGGCCAACCAGCGCGGCATCCCGCCGCAGATCAACGTGGTGGGCACCGTGATGTTCACGGTCGCCCTGCTGGTCGTCCTCCTCGGCGAGATGGGGAGCCGGCGCCGCGCTGCCCGCTGAGGTCGCGCCCGCCCACGCGGGCTCGCCCGGTCCGCGTGCGGTCGCGCGTCGTACACACGCGGACACAAGCCCTGCGACGTACGACGCCCGAGCGTACGGCGGCGCCCGTCACGGCAGTTGTGTCCGCGTGTCTACGCGGGCTCGCCGCCGGCGCGGGCGTACCGGTCCAGGCTGGAGGCCCACATCCGGGCGATGATCCGGCCCATCGGGCCGTGGTGGAGCACGAAGACCAGCGGCTTCTGCGACGGCCGGGCGCCCGTGTTGTCGTACTCCACGACCAGCCGGCTGCCACCGCCGGTGCGGGGGCTGATCGAGATCCGGCCCTGGCCGCCGCCCCCGTAGCTGCTCTCCTCGACCGTCCACCGGACCACCGAGGGCTGCGACCAGTCGTAGCGGGCGACGACCCAGAACGGCGACCGGGGCGAGCTCTCGCGGGCGACGGCCCACGTGTCGCCCTGCGCGCGCAGCTCGTAGGTCCGCGGGTCGAGCGTGCGACTCCAGGTCTGCAACCTACGGTCCGAGAAGTCGGTGAGCGCGCGCACGACCTGCCCCGGAGAGGCCACGGTGTCGACCTGGAAGCGCACGCCACCAGTGCAGCACCGACACGGGTGGGCGTCCACCGGCGGACGGCCCGACGCGCCGCAATGCGGTGGTGGCATCCCACCCGGCGTGGCAGGATCCGGGGCAGCGGCGCCGTCCAGCGCCCAGCCCGCGCGTCGGCCCCAGTCCGAGCGAGGTGGCGGAGGGGAGCAGATCCTCGGACGCACGGATGGCACTCGTCGCTCCCACGCACTGCGGCGGCGGACTGGGGACGCGTACGCAGTCGAGGTGATGACAGTGACCAAGGACCACGACTTCAAGAAGCTCGTCCGGGCCCGGATGGCCGGCACGGGGGAGACCTACACCGCCGCGAGGGCCGCCCTCGAGAGGCAGGACCCGACGGACCACGCGGCGTACGACGCGGCACGTCGTGAGCAGGACAGGCTGGTCGGGCGTCTCTTCACCGACGGTCGCCTGGCCCGCGTCCCGGCCCGGCGCAAGGTCCGGGTGGGCGCGCTGCTGGAGGTGTTGTCGCGCTTCGAGCCCGGCCGCGTCTACACCGAGCCCGAGGTGAACGAGGTGCTGCTCGGGGTCCACGAGGACTTCGCCTACCTGCGCCGCGAGCTGGTCAACTACCGCTACCTCGAGCGCGCCGAGGGTCGCTACCGCGTCGTCGCCCGCGCGCCCGAGCGTGCGCCGGTCGAGCGCCAGGAGATCCCGGACTGGGAGGCCGTCTGGCTGCCCGGCTTCCTCGCCCGTCGGCCGGCCCGCTCGTAGACGCGCGGACACCACCCCGGCGCCGGACGCCGTCCGGGCGTGCGCCGGCGCGCGTCGGACGAGCAAGGTCCGCGTGTCTCCGCACGGCGGGACGGCCCGACGCCCCCTGGACACCGGGCCGTCACGCCGCGAGGAGCGTGGCTCAGAGCATCGAGTGGGCCTTGTCGAGCACCACCCGCAGGACCTGCTCCATCTCCTCGAAGTGCTCGGGCCCGCAGATGAGCGGTGGCGCGAGCTGGACGACCGGGTCGCCCCGGTCGTCGGCGCGGCAGTAGAGGCCCTCGGCGAACAGCTGCTTGGAGACGAAGCCGTAGAGGATCCGCTCGCACTCCTCGTCGGTGAAGGACTCCTTGGTGGCCTTGTCCTTGACCAGCTCGATCCCGTAGAAGTACCCGTCGCCGCGGACGTCGCCGACGATCGGCAGGTCGAGCAGCCGCTCGAGGATCGCGCGGCAGCGGGGCTCGTTCTCCCGGACGGTCTCGAGGATCTTCTCCTCCTCGAAGAGCTGGAGGTTGCGCAGGCCGACCGCGGTCGAGACCGGGTGGCCGCCGAAGGTGTAGCCGTGGGCGAACATCGCCTTGTCCTCGAGGAACGGCTCGATCAGCCGCTCGGTGGCGATCATCGCGCCGAGCGGCGCGTAGCCGGAGGTGAGTCCCTTGGCGCAGGTGATCATGTCGGGTTGGTAGCCGTAGCGCTCGGCGCCGAACATGTGGCCGAGGCGGCCGAACGCGCAGATCACCTCGTCGGAGACCAGCAGGACGTCGTACTCGTCGCAGATCTCGCGCACCCGCTGGAAGTAGCCGGGCGGGGGCGGGAAGCAGCCGCCGGCGTTCTGCACCGGCTCGAGGAAGACGGCCGCGACGGTGTCGGGGCCCTCGTTCTCGATGGCGATGGCGATCTGGTCGGCGGCCCACCGCCCGAACGCCTCGGGGTCGCTGCCGTCGTGGTGGCCGGAGGTGATCTCCGAGGCGCGGTAGCTGTTGGTGTTGGGCACCCGGAAGGTCGAGGGCACCAGGGGCTCGAACTGCTGCTTGAGCAGCGGCAGCCCGGTGATCGACAGCGCCCCCTGGGTGGTGCCGTGGTAGGCGATGGCCCGGCTGATCACCTTGTGCTTCATCGGCTTGCCGACGACCTTGAAGTAGTTCTTGGCCAGCTTCCACGCGGTCTCCACCGCCTCGCCGCCGCCCGAGGTGAAGAACACCCGGTTCAGGTCGCCGGGTGCGTACGACGCGATCTTCTCGGCCAGCTCGATGGCCGGCGGGTGCGCGTAGGACCACAGCGGCATGAAGGCCAGCTCGCGGGCCTGGGCGGCGGCGGCGTCGGCCAGCTCGGTGCGACCGTGCCCGAGCTGGGAGACGAAGAGGCCGGCCAGGCCGTCGAGGTACTTCTTGCCGTGGGCGTCCCACAGGTAGGCGCCCTCGCCGCGGACCATCACCGGCACGTCCGCGTCGGCGTACTGCCCCTGACGCGTGAAGTGCAGCCACAGGTGGTCCTTGGCGGCCTGCTGCAGGTGGTCGTAGTCAGGGTGGCGGGCGTCAGTCATGGGTCCATGGTGCTCGTCCAGAGCGTCCAGATGCAAGCGATCCGTGCGTTCTCTGTCCGTATGACGACGAAATCCGTCGCAGGACCTCCCTTTCTGGTGCGGTAATCACATAGGCTCGCCGCATGGCCCAGCACAGTGACCAGCACACGTTCCGCAACGTCGTCGACGGCGAGGCCGTCGACTCGGTGTCCGGGGAGACCTACGAGGTGCTCGATCCCAGCACGGGGGAGGTCTATGCCCGCGCCCCGCTGTCGGGGGCCGAGGACGTGGATCGCGCCTACGCCGCGGCCGAGCGGGCCTTCGGCTCCTGGGGGCGTACGACGCCGCAGGAGCGCTCGCTCGCCCTGCTGCGGATCGCCGACGCGCTCGAGTCCCGCGCGGAGGAGTTCGTGGCGGCCGAGTGCCGCGACACGGGCAAGCCACTGGGGTTGACCGCCAGCGAGGAGATGCCCCCGACCGTCGACCACTTCCGGTTCTTCGCCGGTGCCGCCCGGGTGCTCGAGGGCAAGTCGGCCGGGGAGTACATGGAGGACCACACCTCCTTCATCCGCCGCGAGCCGATCGGCGTCGTCGGCCAGGTGACGCCGTGGAACTACCCGCTGCCGATGATGGTCTGGAAGATCGCCCCCGCCCTGGCCGCCGGCAACACCGTCGTGCTCAAGCCCTCCGACACCACACCGGCCACCTCCACGATGATGGCCGAGCTGGCGGCCGAGTTCCTCCCGCCGGGCGTGCTCAACGTCGTCTGCGGCGATCGCGACACCGGCCGCACGCTGGTGCAGCACCCCACGCCGCAGATGGTCGCCATCACCGGCTCGGTGCGCGCGGGCATGGAGGTCGCCGGCGCCGCCGCGACGCAGCTCAAGCGCGTCCACCTCGAGCTGGGCGGCAAGGCCCCGGTCATCGTCTTCGACGACGCCGACGTCGAGAAGGCCGCCCAGGGCATCGCTGAGGCCGGCTACTTCAACGCCGGCCAGGACTGCACCGCCGCGACCCGGGTGCTCGTCGGCCCCGGCATCCACGACGACTTCGTGGCCGCCCTCACCGAGCAGGCGAAGGCGACCCGCACCGGCATGCCCGACGACGAGGACATCCTGTACGGCGCCCTCAACAACGCCGACCAGCTCGCCCGGGTCACCGGGATGGTCGACCGCCTGCCCGACCACGCCGAGCTCAAGGCCGGCGGACGCCGCCAGGGGTCCTCGGGCTACTTCTACGAGCCGACCGTGCTGTCCGGGCTCCGGCAGGACGACGAGCAGGTGCAGGACGAGATCTTCGGCCCGGTCATCACGGTGCAGCGCTTCGCCGACGAGGCGCAGGCGCTGCAGTGGGCCAACGGCGTGAAGTACGGCCTCGCCTCCAGCGTGTGGACCCGCGACCACGGCACCGCGATGCGGATGTCGCGCGGGCTCGACTTCGGCGTCGTGTGGATCAACACCCACATCCCCTACGTCTCCGAGATGCCGCACGGCGGCTTCAAGCACTCGGGCTACGGCAAGGACCTGTCCATGTACGGGCTGGAGGACTACACACGGATCAAGCACGTCATGTCCTACATCGGCGAGTAGGCGTCGTGAAACGCGGCACCTGGCTGCGTTGTCGTCGCTCGACGGCCGCTTCGCGCATAGGCCGCCTTCGCTCCTCCGCCTTGCCATGCACCACGTTTGACGACGCCTCGGCCGCGCCGCTCGCATGCCGCCGTCGCGCCTCCGCTCTGGCGGCACACCCCATCTCGCGACGCTCAGTCGGGTCAGCAAAGGAATGAACACGAACATGAAGATCCTTCTTGTCGGCGCCGGCGGCGTCGGCGGCGCGTTCGCGGCCATCGCGGCCCGGCGCGACTTCTACGAGCAGATCGTGATCGCCGACTTCGACGCGGCGAAGGCCGAGCGGGCGGCGCAGGCCGACGGCCGCTTCGCCGGTGCCCGCATCGACGCCTCCGACGCAGGCGCCGTCGAGGCGCTGTGCCGCGAGCACGGCATCACCCACGTGATGAACGCCGTCGACCCGGTCTTCGACATGCCGCTCTTCGACGGGGCGTTCGCGGCCGGCGCCGACTACGTCGACATGGCCATGTCGCTGTCGAAGCCGCACCCCGAGGCGCCGTACGAGAAGACCGGGGTCAAGCTCGGCGACGAGCAGTTCGCCGTCGCCCACGACTGGGAGGCGGCGGGCCGGCTGGCGCTGGTCGGGATGGGCGTCGAGCCCGGCCTCTCCGACGTCTTCGCGCGGTACGCCGCCGACCACCTGTTCAGCGAGATCGACGAGCTCGGCACGCGCGACGGCGCCAACCTGGTGGTCACCGACGACGACGGCAACGAGGTCTTCGCCCCGTCGTTCTCGATGTGGACCACGATCGAGGAGTGCCTCAACCCGCCGGTGGTCTGGCAGGACGGCGCGTGGCACACGACCACGCCGTTCTCGGAGCCCGAGGTCTTCGACTTCCCCGAGGGCATCGGGCCGGTGGAGTGCGTCAACGTCGAGCACGAGGAGGTCCTCCTCATGCCGCGCTGGATCGACTGCAAGCGCGCGACGTTCAAGTACGGCCTCGGCGACGAGTTCATCACCATCCTCAAGGTCCTCCACACCCTCGGCCTCGACCGCACGGAGAAGGTGAGGGTGAAAGGCGTCGAGGTCAGCCCGCGCGACGTGGTCGCCGCGGTCCTGCCCGACCCGGCGAGCGTGGGTCCCCGGATGACCGGCAAGACCTGCGCCGGGCTGTGGGTGACCGGCAAGGACAAGGACGGCGAGCCCCGCTCGACGTACCTCTACCACGTGGTCGACAACGAGTGGACGATGCGCGAGTACGGCCACCAGTGCGTGGTCTGGCAGACCGCGATCAACCCGGTCATCGCCCTCGAGCTCATCTCCCGCGGCACGTGGTCCGGGGTCGGGGTGCTCGGCCCGGAGGCCTTCGACGCGGTGCCCTTCCTGCATCTGCTCGAGGAGTACGGCAGTCCCTGGGGACTGCGCGAGCAGGCCATCCGCGAGCCGGGCCTCGCGTCGAGCTGACGGCCGGGAAGACGAGAGAGGACGACATGAGCCACACCACCAGCGACACCACCAGCGACATCGCCCACTGGGCGGCGGGTGAGCCCTTCGCGGGCTCGAGCGAGCGCACCGCCGACGTCACCAACCCCGCGACCGGGGAGGTGACCGGCCGGCTGGCGCTGGCCTCCCGCGCGGACGCCGACGCGGTGATCGCGGCCGCAGCCGCGGCCGCACCGGCCTGGGGGCGTACGTCGCTCGCGGCCCGCACCCAGGTGATGTTCGCGTTCCGCGAGCTGCTCAACTCCCGCAAGGGCGAGCTGGCGGCCCTGATCACCGCCGAGCACGGCAAGGTCCTCTCGGACGCGATGGGCGAGATCGCCCGCGGCCAGGAGGTCGTGGAGTTCGCGTGCGGCATCTCCCACCTGCTCAAGGGCGGCCACTCCGAGGGCGTCTCGACCGGGGTGGACGTGCACTCCAAGCGCGACCCGCTGGGAGTGGTCGGCATCATCTCGCCGTTCAACTTCCCGGCGATGGTCCCGATGTGGTTCTTCCCGATCGCCATCGCCGCCGGCAACACGGTGGTGCTCAAGCCCAGCGAGAAGGACCCCTCCGCGGCGATCTGGCTGGCCCGCCTCTGGAAGGAGGCGGGGCTGCCGGACGGCGTCTTCAACGTCCTCCAGGGCGACAAGGAGGCCGTCGACGCCCTGCTGGAGAGTCCCGACGTGCAGGCGATCAGCTTCGTCGGGTCCACCCCGGTCGCGCAGTACGTCTACGAGAACGCCTCGCAGCGGGGCAAGCGCGTGCAGGCCCTCGGCGGCGCCAAGAACCACATGGTCGTCCTGCCTGACGCCGACCTCGACCTGGCGGCCGACTCGGCCGTCAACGCCGGCTACGGCAGCGCCGGCGAGCGGTGCATGGCCATCAGCGTGCTCGTCGCGGTGGGCTCGGTCGGCGACGAGCTGGTCGCCCGGATCGCCGACCGCACCCGGACCCTGGTCATCGGTGACGGCGGCGCGGACAGGACGGGGCAGGACGGCACGGAGGCCGACATGGGCCCCCTCGTCACCGGGGCCCACCGCGACCGGGTGGCGTCCTTCATCGACTCCGGCGAGCAGCAGGGCGCCAAGGTCGTCGTCGACGGCCGCGACGTGCAGGCGCGCGGCGCGGCGGACGGCTTCTGGCTCGGACCCACCCTCTTCGACCACGTCACCCCCGACATGGACGTCTACACCGAGGAGATCTTCGGTCCGGTGCTCTCCGTCGTCCGCGTGGACACCTACGAGGAGGCCGTGGGGCTGGTCAACGCCAACCCGTACGGCAACGGCACCGCCGTCTTCACCAACGACGGGGGAGCGGCGCGACGCTTCGAGGCGGACGTCCACGTCGGCATGATCGGCGTCAACGTCCCGGTTCCGGTCCCGGTCGCCTACTACTCCTTCGGGGGCTGGAAGCGCTCGCTCTTCGGCGACACCCACGCGCACGGAGCCGAGGGCGTCCACTTCTTCACCCGCGGCAAGGTGGTCACGACCCGGTGGGTCGACCCGGCCAACCGGCCGCAGGGCGGTCTCGAGCTGGGGTTCCCCCGCAATGTCTGACACCGCCATGACGGACCCCGAGATGACGGACACCGCGATGTCTGCGCTGCAGACCGCCTCGCAGGACTTCGTCGACCTCGCCCCCGAGCGCACCCACGAGCTCGACCGCCGCCACGTCTTCCACTCCTGGTCGGCCCAGGCGGCGCTCGACCCGATGGTCATCACCCGCGCCGAGGGCTCGCACATCTGGGACGGCGCCGGCACCAGGCTGCTCGACTTCACCTCCCAGCTCGTCTTCACCAACCTCGGCCACCAGCACCCGCGGATCGTGGCGGCGATCCGGGAGCAGGCCGCCCACCTGTGCACGGTCGCGCCGCAGCACGCCGTCGCGGCCCGCTCCGAGGCGGCGCGGCTCATCGCCTCCCACACGCCCGGCGACCTCGACCGCATCTTCTTCACCAACGGCGGCGCCGACGCCAACGAGCACGCCGTCCGGATGGCCCGGCTGCACACGGGCCGGCCCAAGGTGCTCTCGACGTACCGCTCCTACCACGGTGGCACCCAGCTGGCGATCAACATGACCGGCGACCCGAGGCGCTGGCCCAACGACCAGGGCTCGGCCGGCACGGTGCACTTCTTCGGCCCGTTCCTCTACCGCAGCGCCTTCCACGCGAGCACCGACGAGGAGGAGTGCGAGCGGGCGCTGGAGCACCTCGCGCAGGTCATCGCCCTCGAGGGCCCGTCGACCATCGCGGCCGTCGTGCTCGAGTCCATCCCCGGCACCGCCGGCATCATGGTCCCGCCCGCCGGCTACCTCAGCGGGGTCCGCGAGCTCTGCGACCGGCACGGCATCATGCTCGTCGCCGACGAGGTGATGTCCGGCTTCGGGCGCGCCGGGCGCTGGTTCGCCTGTGAGCTCGACGGGGTCGTGCCGGACCTGCTGACCTTCGCCAAGGGGGTCAACTCCGGCTACGTCCCGCTCGGCGGGGTGGCGATGAGCGAGGCGGTCGCCGCGACCTTCGCCGAGCGCGCCTACCCGGGCGGGCTCACCTACTCCGGCCACCCGCTCGCCTGTGCGGCGGCGGTGGCGACGATCCGCACCATGGAGGACGAACGGGTCGTCGAGCACGCGGCCGCGCTCGGGGACGAGGTCTTCCGGCCGGGCCTGGAGGCGTTGCTCGAGGAGCACGCCTGGGTCGGGGAGGTCCGGGGCACGGGCGCCTTCTGGGCGATCGAGCTGGTCAGCGACCGCGTGACGCGCGAGCCCCTCGCGCCGTACGGCGGCAGCAGCCCGCAGATGGCCGCCGTCCTCGCCGCGTGCCGGCGCCGCGGCCTGCTGCCATTCGCCAACTTCAACCGCATCCACCTCGTCCCGCCGCTGACCACCACCGCCGAGCAGGTCCGCGAGGCGATCGCGGTCCTCGGCGAGGCACTGGCCGAGGCAGCCTCCGCATGACGCGAGCGCGGGAGGCGCTCGACACCTGGCCCGCCGGGTCGTACGACGACTCGGTGCTGGCGCCGCTGTGGCTGGACACCCCCGACCGCCCGGCCGCCCGGCCTCCGGCGACCGGGATCGTGCACACGGACCTGCTCGTGGTGGGCGGCGGCTTCACCGGGCTGTGGACCGCCCTCCGCGCGGTCGAGCGGGACCCGGGCTGCTCGGTCGTGCTGGTCGAGGGCGACCGCATCGCCGAGCACGCGACCGGCCGCAACGGCGGCTTCTGCGAGGCCAGCCTCACCCACGGCGAGTCCAACGGCCGCAGCCGCTGGCCCGACGAGTACGACCGGCTCCACGAGCTCGGGATGCGCAACCTCGACGCCATCGAGGAGACCGTGGAGCGCTACGACATCGACTGCGGCTTCGCCCGGGGCGGCACTCTCACCGTGGCCACACGCCCGCACGAGGTGCCGCACCTGGAGCCGGACCGCCCCGGCTTCCTCGACGCCGCCGCCGTGCGCGCGCACCTCGACTCACCCACCTACCTGGCCGGTCGTCACGAGCCGGACGGCACCGCCGTCGTCGACCCGGCCCGCCTGGCGTGGGGGCTGGCCGATGCCGCCGAGGAGCTCGGCGTACGCCTGCACGAGCACACCCGCGTCCAGTCGGTACGACGCCGCGGCGCCGGCGTGGAGGTCACCACCGGGGGAGCGGTGATCCGGGCCTCTCGCGTGGTCCTGGCCACCAACGTCTTCACCGACCTGCTGCGCCGCGCGCGCTGGTCGGTCGTGCCCGTCTACGACTACGTGCTGGCCACCGAGCCGCTCACCGACGCCCAGCTCGCCTCCCTGCGCTGGGACCCGGCCGTCGGGGTGTCCGACTCGGGCAACCAGTTCCACTACTACCGTGTGACACCGGACCGACGGATCCTGTGGGGCGGCTACGACGCGATCTACCACTACGGCCGCTCCGTCGCCGAGGAGCACGCGGACCGGCCGGCGACGTTCGAGACCCTGGCGCGGAACTTCGCCGCGACCTTCCCCCAGCTGCGGGGTATCCGCTTCACCCACCGGTGGTCGGGGGTGATCGACACCTCGACCCGCTTCTGCGCCCTCTTCGGGACCGCCCACCGCGGCCGGACGGCGTACGCGACCGGCTTCACGGGCCTCGGCGTCGGCGCCTCGCGCTTCGCCGCCGACGTGATGCTCGACCTGCTCGCGGGGGAGCCGACCGAGCGCACCCGCCTCGAGATGGTCCGCAAGCGGCCGCCGCCCTTCCCACCGGAGCCGCTCGCGTGGCTGGGGATCCAGGCCACCCGCTGGTCGCTGGCCCGCGAGGACGCCACCGGGCGCCGCAACGCGTGGCTGCGCGCGCTCGACAGGCTCGGGCTCGGCTTCGACTCCTGAGGCGCCCCTCGGCCCCCCGGAGCCCGCTCAGGAGGCGTTCAGGGTCGTTCCGTACCGTCGGGTGCGATGACTATCCCGAAGCGCCTCCGCACCGTCCTCGTCCCCACGCTGGCCGCCGCCGTGCTGTCCCTCTCCGCGTGCGGGGGTGGTGGCTCCGACGGCTCAGACGGCTCCGACGCCGCCGGGTCGTCGTCGCAGGAGCAGTCGGCCTCCGGTGTCGACCTCGAGGGCGTCCCTGACGTCGTGGCGGAGGTCAACGGCGAGGAGATCACCAAGGAGGAGTTCGCGCCCATCTACGAGGCACAGCTCCAGCAGGCCACCTCCCAGGCGCAGATGGGCGGCCAGGCGCCCGACGAGGCCGCCCTGCAGAAGCAGACGGCCGACAACCTCGTCGACACCGAGCTGCTGTCGCAGGAGGCGGAGTCTCGGGGCATCGAGGTCACCGACGAGGACGTCGACGACGAGCTCGCCGCGCTGGCCGAGCAGAACCAGCTCGGCTCGAGCGAGGAGCTCCTCAAGGCCCTCGCCGACCAGGGCACGACCGAGGACCAGGCCCGGACCCAGCTCGAGACGCAGGTCATGGTCGAGCAGCTGGTGGCCGACGAGGCCGGCCCGGCGAAGGTCACCGAGAAGCAGCTCCGCACCCTCTACCGCCAGGCCAAGCAGGCCGCCCAGCAGCAGGCCCAGGCGGGCCAGCAGCAGGAGATCCCGCCGTACGACGAGGTCAAGGGCCAGCTGCGGGACCGCGCCGAGGCCGACCAGGTGGGCACGGTGGCCCAGGGCCTCGTCGACGACCTGCGCAAGGACGCGGACATCACCGTCAACCTCTGAGGCAGAACCCACGAGGTCGGGCTCCAGCGCCCGCGTCCCTGCGGGCCGTGCTCGACGCGCCTGGCGGAACCCCGGGGGAAAGGTGCATCGCCAGACGCGTCTTGATCCACGGTAGGGCCCCGCAGGTCCGCGGGACACTCCCACGATGGGGTAACCCACGCGCACAGCGGTTCCCGAGGTCCGCGCCGGCGCCACGTCGACGGGGGGTCGATGTGTTCGCCGGCGCGGCGGATCCGACATCGCCGGGACATGGGGGGTTGGCGAGACGGATCCCGCCCCTCGCGGGGCGTGGCGATGCTAGGACACGCCGCCGGCTCCAGGAGGCAATTCGCGCGTGTTGCCGCGTGATGACGGTTCGAGGTGCACCTCGAGATGCACCCCGAGATGCACACAGCCACCCGGCCGGGGCTTACCCGGCGGGTGGCTGCGTGGTCCAGCTCGCCGGCCCGTCAGCCGCCTCTCGGCGTATGGCCGCTCGCGGCGGCGAGGGGTGAGCCCGGGGGCATGATCCGGACCGGCTGAGGGTGTCAACGGGTCGGGCTCCCCGAACATTCCGACCCCCGCGCGTGGAGGCCCTCGCCCACCCGTACGGCATGCTGGCCGCGCCAGGCGGACGACGACAGGAGATGGCTGTGGGATCCGTGCTCGACTGGGTCGTCGAGGTGATGCGGACCCTCGGGGCCCCCGGCGTCGGCCTGGCCACCGCCCTGGAGACCGTCTTCCCGCCGGTCCCGAGCGAGGTCGTGCTGCCGCTGGCCGGCTACACGGCGAGCCAGGGCCACTACGGCCTGGTCGCCGCGATCGGATGGGCCACCGTGGGGTCGCTGGTCGGGGCCCTGCTCCTCTACTGGCTCGGCGCGCTGTGGGGCGCGCAGCGGATGTGCGCCACCGCCGAGCGCATCCCGTTGCTGCACGCGAGAGACGTGGAGCGGGCCATCGGCTGGTTCGGTCGGCACGGCCGCTCGGCCATCTTCCTGGGGCGGCTGGTGCCGGGGGTGCGCAGCCTCATCTCGATCCCGGCCGGCATCGACCGGATGCCGCTGGCCCAGTTCGTCCTCTACACGACCGCCGGCAGCCTGGTGTGGAACGGCGCCCTCATCGTCGCCGGCTACGAGCTCGGCGCGCAGTGGCACCACGTCGAGGCGTACGTCGGCGAGGTGTCCACCGTCATCTACGCAGCCCTGGGCGCGGGCCTGCTGTGGTTCGTCGTACGACGGGCGGTGCGGGTCTCGCGGGAGCCGTCCGGCGAGGCCTGATCGCGGCGTACCCCTCGGGGTCTGACCCGGTCACCGGGCACCGCCTAGGTTCGAGGGATGGACTACCCCCTGACGAAGGCCCTGGCCCTCGCCACCCTCGGCTACAGCGCCTGGGTGGTCACGAGCGCCGACTCGCTGCGCGCCCAGCTCGACGACCCCGTGGACTGGCAGCGCCCCGCCTCGCGGCTCGCCTACACCTACGCGGGACGCGACGTCCCGATCTCGACCCTGGCCCTGCTCGGCGGCGCCCAGGGCGCCCGCACCGCCGCGCTGCTGCGCATCGCGGGGGACGTGACCGACGCGATCACCCTCGGCACCACCGCCTCGTCCGCCGCGTCGCGCAAGAAGGCCGTGACGGTCGCGGCCGGCTACGGCGTGCTCAACGCCCTCGCGCTGGCGCTCGACGAGCGGCGCCGCCGGGCGTGATCCCCGTCGGGTGAGTACCGTCGGGTCAGAGCCCGGCACCCGTGTCGGGCCGCTGCGGACAGGGGAGGCCATGACCGCTGACGTCGCGCCGGGCCGGGTCCGCCCGTCCTCCCGCCTGCGAGCGGTGCTGGCCGCCGCGCACCTCGGTCCCGCCCTGGCCGTGACGGTGCTCGCCGGGCTGCTCGCGGTGGCCGCGGACCTGGACGCCGGACGGATCGCCCTCGTCGTCGCCGCCGTGCTGGCCGGTCAGCTCTCGGTCGGCTGGAGCAACGACCTCCTCGACGTGGCCCGCGACGTGCGCAGCGGTCGCACCGACAAGCCGCTGGCCACCGGGGCCGCGTCGGTGAGCGTCGTCCGGACCGCCTGTGCGGTCGCCGTGGTCGCCTGCGTCGTCCTGTCGCTCGCCTGCGGGCTCGTCGCCGGCCTCGTGCACCTGTTGTGCGTGGCGGCGGCCTGGTCCTACAACCTGGGACTCAAGTCGACCGTCTGGTCGTGGCTGCCGTACGCCGTGGCCTTCGGCGGGCTGCCGGTCTTCGTCGCGCTCGCCGGATCGACCGCCCCGCCGTGGTGGTGGCCCGTGGGCGGGGCCCTGCTCGGCGTGGGGGCGCACCTCCTCAACGTCCTGCCCGACCTCGACGACGACGCGGCGACCGGGGTCCGTGGCCTGCCCCACCGCCTCGGCGCCCGCTGGATCGCCCCGGTGGCCGCCGTGGTGCTGGTGTCCGCGACCGCGGTCGTCCTGGTCGGCTCCACGCCGGCGCCGGGGTGGACGCTGGGCGTCGGGGTCCTGGTCCTCGGCCTCGCCGTCCTCGTGGTCGGCGGCCGCGGCCGCCTGCCCTTCGCTGCGGCGGTGGCGATCGCCCTGGTCGACGCCACGCTCCTGGTCGTCGCCCGATGACCCGCCCCGCGACCTGCCCGATGACCCGCCCGCCGACCCGCCCACGTCCCCGCCCCTGGAGGCTGTCATGAGGATCCTGTCCGCGCGCGGAGCGCTGCCGGCCCACTCCCACCCGCAGGAGGAGATCACCGAGGCCTTCAGCTCGGTGATCTCCGAGCGCAGCGTCGACCACGCCCTCCTGCGACGCTTCCACCGCAACTCCGGGGTCGAGCGCCGGCACACGGTCCTGCCGCTGGCCGACTACGCCACGCTGCGCGACTTCGGGCACGCCAACGACCACTTCATCGAGCACGCCGTCGAGCTCGGCTCGCAGGCGCTGGTCGACGCGCTGAAGGCCGCCGACCTGACGCCCTCCGACGTCGACCTCATCGTGACCGCCACCGTGACCGGGCTGGCCATCCCGTCGCTGGACGCACGGATCGCTGGAGTGGTGGGGCTGCGCGAGGACGTGCGGCGGATGCCGCTGGTGGGCCTGGGCTGCGTGGCGGGCGCGGCCGGGATCGCCCGGGTGCACGACTACCTGCTCGGTCACCCGGACCACACCGCCGTCCTGGTCGCCGTCGAGCTGTGCTCGCTGACCATCCAGCGCGACGACGTGTCGGTCCCCAACCTGGTGGCCAGCGGACTGTTCGGCGACGGGGCCGCGGCGGTCGTCGCGGTCGGCTCCGCGAAGCAGGACGGGCCCGTCGAGGTGCTGGCCTCGCGCAGCCGGCTCTACCCCGACAGCGAGCGCACGATGGGCTTCGACGTGACCGGCGGCGGCCTGCGGATCGTCCTGGACGCCGCGGTGCCCGCCATCGTCGAGCGCCACCTGCGCGGCGACGTCGACGGCTTCCTGGCCGACCACGGCCTGACCCGCGCCGACATCGGCTGGTGGGTCTGCCACCCCGGCGGCCCCAAGGTGATCGAGGCGCTGCAGTCGGCTCTCGAGGTGCCTCAGGAGGCGCTGCAGCTGACGTGGGACTCCCTGGCCAGGGTCGGCAACCTGTCCTCGGCGTCGGTCCTGCACGTGCTCGAGGACACCCTGCGCGACCGGCCGCCGGCCCCCGGCACCCACGGGGTACTGCTGGCGATGGGCCCGGGCTTCTGCTCCGAGCTGGTCCTGCTCCGGGCCACCGCATGACCAGCCTGCTCGCCTTCACGGTCCTGGTGGCGCTGGTCGGCCTCGAGCGGATCGCGGAGCTGGTCGTCTCGACGCGCAACGCCGCCTGGAGCATGGAGCGCGGCGGCGTCGAGTCCGGCCGGGGGCACTACCCCTTCATGGTGGTCCTGCACACCGGCCTGCTGGTCGGAGCGCTCGCCGAGGCGTGGCTACGGCGACCCGACGTACCGTCCGCCCTCGCGTGGTCGATGCTCCTGCTCGTCCTCGCCTCGCAGGCGTTGCGGTGGTGGTGCATCACCACGCTGGGCCGGCGCTGGAACACCCGTGTCATCGTCGTGCCGGGCCTGGCCCCGGTGCGCTCGGGCCCCTACCGCCTGTTCCGCCACCCCAACTACGTCGCCGTCGTGGTCGAGGGCGTGGCCCTGCCGCTCGTGCACGCCGCCTGGATCACCGCGCTCGTCTTCACGGTCCTCAACGCCGCGTTGCTGACCGTGCGCATCCGCGCCGAGGACGCCGCGCTCGCCACCCTGCCCGAGCGGCAGGCCGAGGGCAGCGATGCGTGACCTCGTCGTCGCCGGCGGTGGCCCCGTCGGACTGGCGGTCGCGCTGCACGCGGCCCGCGCCGGGCTCGACGTCGTGGTCCGCGAGCCGCGTACCGGCCCCGTCGACAAGGCCTGCGGCGAGGGACTGATGCCCGGCGCCGTGGCCGAGCTCGCCCTGCTCGACGTGCACCCGGAGGGTCACCCGCTCTCCGGCATCCGCTACGTCGACGGGAGCGGCGCCGGTGCGGCCGCCGAGGCCGTCTTCACCGCCGGGCCGGGGCGCGGCGTACGCCGGACCACGCTGCACTCCGCGCTCTCGGACGCGCTCGCCCGAGCGGGCGTCCCGGTCCAGCCCGAGCCGGTGCGCGCGGTCCGCGACGGCATCGACCACGTGCTCGTCGACGGTGAGCCCGCCCGGTTCCTCGTCGCCGCCGACGGCCTCCACTCGCCCGTACGACGCCTGCTCGGCCTCGAGGTGCCGGTGCGGGGCAGGCGCCGGTTCGGCCTGCGCTGCCACGTCCGCCAGGAGCCGTGGACGCCCTTCGTCGAGGTGCACTGGGCGGCCGGGGCGGAGGCCTACGTGACCCCCGTGGCCGAGGACCTGGTCGGCGTCGCGGTGCTGACCGACAGCGGCGAGGCCTTCGACGAGGTGCTCACGCAGTTCCCGCTGCTGCGCGAGCGGCTGGTCGGGGAGCGCACCAAGGTGATGGGGGCCGGCCCGCTGCGGCAGCGGGCCCGCCGTCGGGTCGCCGGCCGCACGCTGCTCGTGGGCGACGCCGGCGGCTACGTCGACGCGCTCACCGGCGAGGGAATCGCGCTGGGGCTGGCCCACGCCCGCGCTGCCGTCGCGTGCGTGGCTGCCGACGACCCGCAGCGCTTCGAGGCCCTGGCGGGCCGGCTCAGCCGCCGCCACGAGATGCTGACCCACGCCCTGCTGCACGCCACCGCCCACCGTGTCGTCCGTCGCCGCCTGGTCCCCGCGGCGGCCCGGGCCCCGTGGCTCTTCTCCGCCGCCGTCAACCAGCTCGCCCGACCGATCGAGGTGCCCGCATGACGCCCACCGACCCCCCGTCCCGTCCCGCGCCCGCTTCCGAGTCCGTGGTCCTGCTCGACGAGGAGGGCCGGGCGGTCGGCACCGCCGACAAGCGCCTCGTGCACCACGAGGACACCCCGCTGCACCTGGCGTTCTCCTGCTACCTCTTCGACGGCGACGGCGCGTTCCTGGTCACCCAGCGGGCCCTGCACAAGCCCACGTGGCCCGGCGTGTGGACCAACAGCTGCTGTGGTCACCCGGCCCCCGGTGAGCCGATGGCCGACGCCGTACGCCGTCGGGTCGAGCAGGAGCTCGGCGTGCGCGTGCAGGACCTGCGGCTCGTGCTGCCGCGGTTCCGCTACCGCGCGGTGATGGACGACGGGATGGTCGAGCACGAGATGTGCCCGGTCTTCGTCGCCACCACGACCGATGAGCTCCGACCCGACCCCGAGGAGGTCGAGGAGGCGCGCTGGGAGCCGTGGGACGCCTTCCGGTCGGGGGTGCTCGACGGCAGCCGGGAGATCTCCCCGTGGTGTCGCGAGCAGGTCGCCGCGCTGCCGGCCGACCCGCTCGCCGCGACCAGCGCGTCGTACGACGACCTCCCCCCGGCCGCCCGCCCCTGACTCGTCCCGTCCGCCCCGCTGGCGGTGGCGGCCCGCAGGCAGGTGGCCGACGGGTCGATCACTCGGGGTCCTCGTCTTCCTCGGCCACCTCGTCACCCTCGGGGTGGGCCGGCGTCTCCGGGTCGGTGTCCAGCTCGTCCGAGAGCTGCTCGGTGTCGAGGTCGTCGTCGTGCGCCGGTGTCTCGGTCGGGGGCTCCGGGTTGGGATCGGACATGTCGCGCCTCCTGTGGGTCGCAGCCTCCTCGAGGCTGCCTGATCCAGCACCGTAGAGGCGTCGGAGGGAGGACGGAACACCCCCTGCGGGTGAGCCGGTGCGACGGCGCGGAGGGGGATCGGTACGGTCGTGCCGGTGTCCAAGCGAGTCGTGCCTGTCGTGGTGGTGGCCCTGGCGCTCGTCGCCGGGGGCACCTGGTGGTGGCGCGACCACCAGGAGGACGTCGACGTGTGCGAGGTGATCCGCGCCAGCGTCGCCCGGCGGGGTGACGCCCCCGTCGGCAGCGGGTCCCAGCAGGTCGTGGTGGTGGGCGACTCCTACGCCCAGGGCTGGGGACTGCACGACCAGCGCCGGTCCTGGCCGACCGCGATGGCCCGCGAGGCGGACGCGACGGTGCACGTCGACGGGTTCGCCGGCTCCGGCTTCACGGGATCGGCGTTCTGCGGGGGTGAGGACTTCGGCACCCGCGCCGACCGGCTCGACCTCGCCGACGGCGAGGTGCTGGTGATCCAGGGCGGCCTCAACGACGTCAACGCCGACCCCGACGCCATCGAGGCCGCCGCGGTGGCGGTCGTGGAGCAGTCCGGCGCCGCGGCCGTCGTGGGCCCGCCGCCGGCCCCCCAGCGGGACCAGGCGCTGACGGTGGCCACGGACGAGGCGCTCGCGCGAGCCGCGGAGGAGGCCGGGGTCGCCTACGTGTCGACGATCGACTGGGACGACCTGTCCTACCTGCCCGACCGGCTGCACCTGACGCCCGAGGGCCACGTCGTCTTCGGCACCCGGGTGGCGGACGCCCTCCTCGACGCCGGCGTCCTGCGCTGAGGTCCACACTGCTGTAACGCTCCGTTACAGGAGCTTCGCCCCCCACCGGTGGGGTGTGGAGCTCGTCTGACGGAGCGTTACAGCCGGATGGTCCGGCCGTCGGGTCCTCCGTATCCTCGAACCGTCCGATCCACCCCTGCGCGAGGAGTCCTGCGTTGATCTTCATCACCGCCAAGTTCCAGGTCCGTCCCGAGTCGGCCGAGCAGTGGCCCGAGATCAGCCGGGCCTTCACCGAGGCGACCCGTGCCGAGCCGGGCTGCCTGTGGTTCGACTGGTCCCGCAGCCTCGACGACCCGCACGAGTACGTCCTCGTGGAGGCCTTCGCCGACGACGCGGCCGGCGCGGCCCACGTGGGCTCCGCCCACTTCAAGGCAGCGACGACCGAGCTGCCGCAGCACCTCGCGGCCACGCCGAAGATCGTCAACACCACGATCGAGGGCCAGGACTGGTCCGAGCTCGGCGAGATGGCCGTCGAGGGCTGAGCGGGCAGTCCGTCGCCGGTCTCGTTCCCCAGCGGTCCCGCGCAGGGGCATGAACGGACGCGGCGGCATGCCCATGGGCGTCAGGAGTACGACGCGGCCGTCTCGACGAGCACGTCGTGCAGCGCCAGCTCGGCGGCGGCGCGCACCCGGCCCGGCCGGTGCGCCACGAGCACCCGGCGGGCGGGGGCGGTGTCGCCGAGGGAGATCACCCGGACGTCGGGGTGCTGGTTGACCGTGGCCGTCCGTGGCGCGAGCGCGATGCCGAGCCCGACGCTCACCATGGCCTGCGCCTCCTGGTAGTCGTTGGCGTGGAAGGCGATGCCTGGGGTGAAGCCCGCCGCCACGGCGCTGCGCTCCAGCACCTCGACCACCGGGTGTCCGCCGGCCCGGATGATCCACGGCTCGTCGGCGAGGTCGGCCATCCGCACCGTGCGCCGTCGGGCGAGCCGGTGGGTCGCTCCGACCAGCAGCACGGTCGGGTCGGTGAACAGCTCGGTGAGCTCGAGGTCCCGGTTGTCGACCCGCTGCCAGTCGTAGTCCCACAGCAGGGACAGCGCCACCGCTCCCTCCTCCAGCATCCGGACGAGGTGGTCCTCCCGCCCGCTGTGGATGGTCAGCTGGATCGCCGGGTAGAGCTCGCGGTAGCGCCGCACGGCCAGCGGCAGGAACGAGCTCCCGACCGTGGGGAACGTGCCGAGCGTGACGCTGCCGCGGCGTACGCCGGCGATGTCGGCGAGATCGGACTCGGCGGCGGCGAGCTGACGCACGACCTTGCGCGCGTGGCGGGCCAGCACGAGCCCGGCATCGGTGGGGGTCATGCCACGGGCGTGCCGGTCGAGCAGCGGCTGGCCGGCCTCTCGCTCCAGGCGCAGCAGCTGCTGCGACACCGCCGAGGGCGTGTAGCCCAGCGCGGTCGCCGCGGCGGTGACCGAGCCCTCCTCGACGATGGCCAACAGGACCTGGAGCCGCTTGACATCGAGCACGGTCCGATTGTGCCTGAAGGACTGCTACAGGGCCATGTAGCAACATCCAGCGTTGCTGGATTGACCCTCGGTGGTCGCGGCTCGGTCGAGGTCGCCGAAGCATGCAGTATTGCTACAGGCGCATGCATAAGATCGTGATTGTGCTTCACCTCACGTGACTCCACGCTGAGCAGGTCCGGACCGACCGGACCAGCCAGCCCAGGAGGCACGATGCACGAGATCCCCGCGACGTGGATGCGCGGCGGGACCAGCAAGTGCTGGGTCTTTCGCCGCGACGACCTGCGGGTGGGAGACCTGTCCGTCGACGAGGTCCTGTTGCGGGTCTACGGCAGCCCCGACCACCGCCAGGTGGACGGGGTCGGAGGCGGCACCTCCACGACGAGCAAGGCCGTCATCCTCGCCCCCTCCACCGACGACGGTGTCGACGTCGAGTACACCTTCGCGCAGGTCGGCATCGACGAGGCGAAGGTCGACTGGGGCAGCAACTGCGGCAACTGCTCGGCCGTCGTCGCCTCCTTCGCGATCCGCGAGGGCTGGGTCGTCACCGGATGCGACGAGACGGCTGTCCGCGTCCTCAACACCAACACCGGACAGCTCATCGTGCAGCGCGTGGACACCCCCGGCGGGGTGCTGGCCGAGGCCCCGACGCAGACCATCCCGGGCGTGCCCTTCCCCGGTGCACCGGTGCGGATGGGCTTCGTCGACCCGGCCGGTCGTAGCACCGGTCATCTCTTCCCGACCGGCCGGCCCAGCGACTCGATCGTGCTCGACGGCGACGTCGTGACCGTCACCCTGGTCGACGCGGGTGCACCCGTGGTCGCCGTGCGGGCCGCCGACTTCGACGTCCGGGGCGACGAGGAGACCCAGGTGCTCGATGCGACGCCCGGCCTGCTCGCACGTCTCGACGTCGTACGCCGCGAGGCCGGTGTCCGCATGGGCCTCGCCGAGGACCGGGCGTCGGTCGCGCGGGCCGTGCCCAAGCTCGCGATGGTCTCCGCCGCCGTGGGAGGCGGCACGGAGACCGACCTCACCGTGCGGATGTTGTCCATGGGCCGCTTCCACCCCGCAGTGCCCGTGACCGGATCGGTCGCCCTGACCCTGGCCGCCGGGGAGCCGGGGACGGTCGTGCACGACCTGGTGCCCGACCGGCAGGTCGCCGGCCTGCGGCTGGGCACCCCGGCCGGGTGCGTGACCACGTTCGTCGAGCAGCACGACGGGGTGCCGGTCGTCGGCGTGGTCCGGACCTACCGGCGTCTCGCGCACGGGTCCGTCCTGCTCCCGGAGCCACCCCTGCTGCCCTCGGCCTCGGCATGAGCGCCCTCTTTCCCGATCCCGGAGTCTCGTGCGAGGCTCGCAACCCCTGGAGGACCAGATGACCCAGCACGTTGACGACGAGGACGTCGTGGACACCACGCCCGGCCACGTGCCGTCCCCGGACGAGGCACCCGAGCGTCCGGCCCCGGGGCCGCGACTGGCCGCGATGGTCGTGGCCGGCTTCACCGCCCTGGCGGTGGGCGTCTCGGTGCTCGGTGGCGACCTCCTCAACCCCGCCGCCTCGACCACGGACGGTGACTACGCCGACGAGACCGTGGAGCTGATGATCCCGCTGGCCGAGGGCGGCGGGACCGACACGTGGGCACGCTTCGTGGCCGCCCGGCTGACCGAGGCGGTCCCGGGCCGGCCGGGGCTCGCGCCCGAGAACGACGACGGTGGCGAGGGCATCCTGGGCACCAACCACTTCATGACCTCGGCCGAGCCCGACGGCACCGAGGTGCTGGTGAGCACCGCGTCGACCGTGGTGCCCTACCTCCTCGACATGCCGGCCGTCCAGTACGACTTCGGCCGGCTGCGGCCGATCCTGGCCAACGGCACCGGCGCTGTCGTCTACGCACGCACCGCGGCGGGCGTCGAGGGGGTCGAGGACCTGGTCGACCGCGACCGGCCCCTCGTCTTCGGTGGCATCGCGGCCACCAGCCTGGACCTCACGACGCTGCTCGCCTTCGACCTGCTGGGTGCGGACGTGACGTCCACCTTCGGCTTCGAGGGTCGTGGGCCCGTCAACCTCGCGCTCCAGCGTGGCGAGGTCGACATCGACTACCAGACGACGTCGTCGTACGGGCCGGCCGTCGAGCCGCTCGTCAAGGACGGGACGGCCGTCCCGCTGTTCTCGCTCGGCCAGGTCGACGACGCCGGCGAGATCGTCCGGGACCCCAACTTCCCCCGGATCCCGACCGTCGTCGAGGCCTACGAGCAGCTGTACGGCGAGCAGCCGGACACCGAGCGCCTGGCGACGTACCGGGCGATCCTCGCCCTCACCTACACGTACCAGAAGGCGCTGTGGGTGCCCGAGGAGACGCCCGGCGAGGCCGTCGACCTGCTACGCACCACCGCAGCGGAGATGGGCGAGGACCCGGCGTTCCAGGAGTCCGCGGCCGAGGTGCTCGGCGGCTACCCGATCGACGCCTCCGCCGACCTCGACGAGCGCATCGGCGAGGCCTACCAGGTGGACGACGACGTCCGCACCGACGTGCTCGAGCTGCTCGAGGACACCTACGACATCACGATCGACTGAGGCACTCCGATGACTGACGCAGCCTTCTCCGCACTCGCCTCGCTGGGCGATCCCTCCCTGCTCATCATGCTCGCGATCGGGGTCGTCGCCGGCCTCGTGATCGGGCTCATCCCCGGTCTCGGCGGCACCGGTGCCGTCGCGATCCTGCTCCCCGTGACCTTCGGCATGGAGCCCGAGCAGGCCCTGGCCATGCTCATCGGCGCCCTGGCGGTGGTGCACACCTCCGACACGGTCGCTGCGGTGCTCCTCGGGGCACCGGGCTCGGCCTCGGCCAGCGTGACCATGCTCGACGGCTACGCGATGGCGAGGAAGGGGCAGGCCAAGCGGGCGCTGTCCCTCGCGTTCCTCTCCTCGATGGCCGGCGGCCTCATCGGCGCCGTGGGCCTCACGGTGGCCATCCCGCTGGCCCGGCCCCTGGTGCTGTCCTTCGGCAGTCCCGAGCTCTTCATGCTGACCATCCTCGGCGTCTCCCTCGCCGCGGTGCTCTCGCGCGGCAACGTGGTCAAGGGCCTCACGGCCGGCTTCCTCGGGCTCCTGCTCGGCCTGGTCGGCACGTCGCCGACGACCGCCGAGGAGCGCTTCACCTTCGGCTCGCTCTTCCTCGGTGACGGGGTCTCGCTCGTCGCGGTCGCCCTCGGCATCTTCGGCCTCGCCGAGATCGCCAGCCGCGTCGGCCAGCGACGGGTCACCGAGCAGCCGGTCTCGCTCGAGGGCGGCTGGGGCGCGGGCATCCGCGAGTGGCTGACCCACTGGACGCACGTCATCCGCGGTGCGCTCATCGGCATCTGGGCCGGCGTCCTGCCCGGTGTCGGAGCGACGGCGGGCACCTGGCTGGCCTACGGCCAGGCCGTCGCCACGGCAAAGGACAAGCGGAAGTTCGGCAAGGGTGACCCGCGCGGCATCGTCGGCCCGGAGAGTGCCAACAACTCCGTCGAGGCGGGCGACCTCATCCCGACGTTCCTCTTCGGCATCCCTGGCGGCGTGCCGTCCGCGATGCTGCTCGGGATGCTGCTGACCTACGGGATCCAGCCCGGCCCCGCGATCGTCACCGAGCACCTCGACCTGATGTACGTCATCATCTGGTCCTTCGCGATCGCCAGCGTGGTCGGCGCGTTCCTGTGCTTCCTCGCCACGCCGACCCTGGCCAGGCTCACCAAGGTGCCGTTCGCGGTCCTCGGTCCTGGCCTGCTGGTCATCATGCTGCTCGGCGCCTTCCAGGAGGGCGGCCAGATCGGCGACCTGTGGGTGATGGTGGTGCTCGGCGCTGTCGGGTTCTTCCTCAAGGCCACCGGTATGCCGCGCGCGCCGTTCCTCATCGGGTTCGTGCTCGCCATCCCCATGGAGCGCTACTACTACCTGACCACCAACCTGTACGACGGCGGCGGCTGGATGGCGCGTCCCGGCGTGCTCGTCTTCGCCGCCCTGCTCGTCGGGCCGCTCGTGTGGGCGCTGGTCAAGAAGCTGCGCGGCGCCTCCGGCGCTGTCGACGACGGGCACCGCAGCGAGCTCGAGACCGACGAGCCGGAGGGCGACGAGCTCGAGGGCTCGATGGCCGGCACCCGCTGGTCGCTGGCCGTGGCCGTGGTGGCCGTCGTGCTCTTCGCGGCGGCGCTGTGGGTGAGCGGTTCGTTCTCCGACGAGGCACAGCTGATGCCGCGCCTGGTCTCGCTCTGCGGCCTTGTGGCCGCGGGCGTCCTGCTCTGGCAGGAACGGCGCGGATGGCGCGAGGCGCACCCGACGCTCCCGGCCCGGGTCGAGTCTCTCGACGACGCGGTCGGCGGCTCGGTCTCGGGCCCGGCCTCGGGGTCCACCCTCGTGGCGACCCGGGTCGACGCCCGGCTCGAGGCGCGGCAGCGAGACCTGGTGGTCGCGGGTCGAACCTTCGCCGCGATGGCGGCCTTCCTCGTGCTGGTCGGGCTCTTCGGCTACCTGGCGGCCACGTTGGTCTTCGTCCCGGTGTGGCTGCTGTACGCCGCCCGGACCACGCCGCGCACCGCCGTCGTCTACACGCTGGTGCTCGGACTCGTGCTGCTCTCGCTGCCTTCCCTGCTCCCGGTCGAGCTGCCCATGGGGCTGCTGCAGTGAGCCCCCGTCGTACGACCGTCACGTCCCGCCTGCCGAGAGGATCCCGATGACCATCGTGGTGGCCTACGCCGACACCGCCCCAGGGCACGCCGCTGTCGAGGCAGCCCTCGACACCCCTGCGGCCGAGGGGGAGCCGCTCGTGCTGGTCCCCGCGGTCCGCGGCGAGCCGGTGCCGGACGTCGCGGCGCTGGTGGCGCGGTGGCCGAGGCTCGCCGGCCGCGCCGAGGTCGCGCGCGGCGACCTGGGGGACCCCAGCGACGCGGTCGTGCAGGTGGCGCAGCGTCGCGGCGCTCGGCTCGTGGTGCTCGGCCTGCGTCACCGGTCACCCGTCGGCAAGATGGTCTTCGGGAGCACCGCGCAGCGGATCCTCCTCGACGCCACCTGCCCGGTCCTGGCGGTCAAGCCGCCTCCGGAAGCCCGCGAGGCCTGAGTGCCCTCGTCGACCTACGGCAGGATGGCGGCCCCTCCGGTCCACACGGTGGATCACAGGGGCCGCTGTCGGTCCCACGTCTGAAGATCCACGCACCAGGGCGGGATTGCAGGAGTCGACCGCCGATCGATCCCGAAGTCCGACGCACGTGCGTGGATCTTCATCCGCGCTGTCGCTCCGTCGGTCTGGTGACCCTCGAGCCTGGTCCACGTGCACCCGCGTGCCCGGTCGGCACGAGCCAGGTGCATCCACGTGCCCGATCGGCAGCAGCGGGCGAAGGTCAGCCCAGCGTGGAACGCCGGGCCACCAGCTCGGGCTCGAAGACGACCTGCTCGTGCGCGTGCAGGGGGTCGTCGGCCTCGGCGAGCAGCAGGCGGGCGGCGGTGCGGCCCAGCTCGGCGCGGGGCTGGCGGACCGAGGTGAGGGGCACGGCGGCCGCGGCGGCGAAGTCGATGTCGTCGAAGCCCACGATCGCCAGCTCGTCGGGCACCCGCACGCCGGCGGAGGTGGCCTGCTGGAGCAGGCCGAGCGCGACGAGGTCGTTGGCGCAGAACACCGCGGTGGGGCGCCGCCGGGCCGGCAGGCCGGCGAGGCGCTCACCCGCCGCGCGCCCCTCGGCGACGCTCAGGGCGACGGTGGGTACGACGACGAGGTCGGCGTCGGGCAGCCCGGCCTCGCGCCAGGCCTGCCGGGCGCCCTCGAGGCGCTCGCGCACCTGGCCGAGAGAGTCGGGGCCGCCCACGAAGGCGACCCGCCGGTGGCCGCGGTCGACGAGGTGCTCGACCGCCAGACGACCGCCCAGCACGTCGTCGACCGACACGGTGCAGAAGGCGGCGCCCGGACGGGTGCGGTCCACGATCACCAGCGGCGTGCCGCGGGACGCGAGGTCGGCCAGCGCGGGGGAGTCCGGGTCCACCGGCGTCACCAGGATGCCCTGCACCCGCTGCTCCTGCAGGTGGGCGAGGTGCGCCGCCTCGCGGGTGGCGCGGTTGTCGCTGTTGCAGAGGAAGAGCGAGAGGTCGCGGTCCTCGGCGACGTGCTCCATCCCCTGGGCGACGTCGGTGAAGAACGGGTTGGTCGCGTCGAGCATCACGTAGCCGATGGTCCGGCTGCGTCCGGCCCGGAGCTGGCGGGCGGACTCGTTGCGGACGAAGCCGAGGTCGGCCATCGCCTTCTCCACGCGGGTGCGGGTGTCGGCGCTGACCCGCTCGGGGCGGTTGAGCACGTTGGAGACGGTGCCCAGGGAGACGCCTGCGAGCTGGGCGACGTCCTTGACGGATGCACTGCGCCCCGAGCCGTCGCGTGAGTGCGGCACGACGACGCCTCCTTCCGAGAAGTTGAAACGATCGAACGCTGATGGGGCGCGGGGCCCGCCATCCGCGTGAGCCGCACTCTAGCCGGAAATGGTCCAGAAGGGCCTTGACGGCTGTGACTGCCATCACTTAACGTCTCCGCCATCGCATTGAAACCTTTCAATCGATGACGAGGAGGACCCGTGACCGGCAGCAGCACCCCCGTGCTCGAGCTCCGCGACGTCTCGAAGTCGTTCGGCCCGGTCGTCGCCCTGCGCTCGGGCAGCCTGCGCGTCGACGCGGGATCGATCCACGCCCTGGTGGGGGAGAACGGCGCCGGCAAGTCGACGCTGGTCAAGGTCGTCGCCGGCGTGCACCGCCGCGACGGCGGTGACTTCCTGCTCGGTGGCGACAGCGTCGACTTCGGCTCGACGTCCGACTCCAAGGACGCGGGCGTCGCCGTGATCTACCAGGAGCCGACACTCTTCCCCGACCTCTCGGTCATGGAGAACATCTTCATGGGCCGCCAGCTCCTCGGCCGCGGCCGCCGCATCGACCGGGCAGCGATGTACGCCGAGGCGGAGGGCCTCTTCGACCGGCTGGGCGTCGACCTCGACCCGCGCCGACCGGCCCGGGGCCTGTCCATCGCCGACCAGCAGATCATCGAGATCGCCAAGGCCATCTCCCTCGAGGCGCGCCTCCTCATCATGGACGAGCCGACCGCCGCCCTCAGCGGGGTCGAGGTCGAGCGCCTCTTCGCCGTGGCCCGCAGCCTGCGCGACGAGGGCCGTGCCCTCGTCTTCATCTCGCACCGCTTCGACGAGGTCTTCGACCTGTGCGACACGATCACCGTGATGCGCGACGGCTCGTACGTCGCCACCCACCGCACCGAGGACACGTCCTCCCCGGCCATCGTCGCGGAGATGGTGGGCCGCGAGGTCGCCGACCTGTTCCCCAAGGCACCCGCCGAGATCGGTGAGCCGGTCCTCGAGGTCGAGGGCCTCCAGTCGCGCGGCGTCTTCCACGACGTCTCGTTCACCGTGCGCCGTGGGGAGATCGTCGGCCTGGCGGGACTCGTCGGCGCCGGCCGCAGCGAGATCGCCCGCGCCGTCTTCGGTGTGGACGCGTACGACGAAGGCCGCGTCCGGCTCAACGGCCGGGAGATCCGCCGACGCAGCCCCCGCGCCGCCATCGACGCGGGCATGGCCTTCGTGCCGGAGGACCGGCGCGCGCAGGGCCTGGTCACCGAGGCGTCCGTGGCCCGCAACGTGGCCGCGGTGATCCGGGGTGGCCTGGCCCGGGCCGGCCTCCTCACCACCGGCGCCGAGAACCGCGCGGCGGGTCCGTGGGCCGGGCGGCTCGAGGTCAAGACCAACGCCCTCGACATGAGCGCGCGCACCATGAGCGGCGGCAACCAGCAGAAGGTCGTCATCGCCAAGTGGCTGGCCACCGAGCCCGACCTGCTGATCATCGACGAGCCCACGCGCGGCATCGACGTCGGCACCAAGTCCGAGGTGCACCGCCTGCTGTCCGAGCTCGCGGGGCAGGGCATGGCGATCCTGATGATCTCCAGCGAGCTGCCCGAGGTGCTCGGCATGGCCGACCGCGTCCTGGTCGTCTGCGAGGGCCGGATCACCGCCGACCTGCCGCGCAAGGACGCCACCCCCGAAGCCGTGATGCACGCGGCCACCCGCCAGCTGGAGGTCGCCGGATGACTCCCCCCACCGAGATCAGGCACGCCGACGGGACCGAGGTCTCCACGAGCGAGGCCCTCCTCGTCGAGCCGAGCGCCATGTCTCCCACCCGGCGCGTGGTCGGCACGGTCCTGCGCTCGCGCGAGCTGTCGATCTTCCTGGTGCTCGTCGCCGTCACGGTCGTGGCCACGCTGAAGAACGAGAGCTTCCTCTTCAGCGCCGACGGCTGGCGCAACTTCTGGGTGAACCCGTCGCTCCTGCTGCTGCTCGCGGTCGGGCAGGCGGTGGTGATCATCACCCGCAACGTCGACCTGTCGGTCGGCTCGGTGATGGCGCTGACGGCGTACCTCACGGGGCGGCTGTTCATCGACCAGCCCGGCCTGCCGATCGTGGCGGTCTTCGCCCTGTGCATCCTCGCCGGGGCCGTCCTCGGCCTGGTCAACGGCATGCTGGTCGCCTACTTCAACGTGCCCTCGCTCGTCATCACCCTGGGCACCCTCTACATCTACCGCGGCATCGTCCTCTCCTGGGCGGGGAGCGACCGGATCAACGCCGGTGACCTGCCGGGCGACTTCCTGGCCCTGGGCAACAAGGCCATCCTGACCATCCCGGTGCTCACGATCATCGCCCTCGGGGTGATGGCCGCCGTCGGCTACTACCTCTACACCGCACGCGGTGGGCGCGAGTTCTACGCCATCGGCTCGGATCCCGACGCCGCCGTCCTCTACGGCCTGGACGTACGCCGCCGGGTGCTCGCGGCGTTCGTCCTGAGCGGCGCCCTGGCCGGCCTCGTCGGCGTCCTCTACACCGCGCGGTACGGCACGGTCAGCTCCGGCGTCGGCTCCGGCCTGGAGCTGCAGGCGGTCGCGGCCGTGGTCATCGGCGGCGTGGCCATCTTCGGCGGCAGCGGCACGGTCTGGGGGGCCGCCATCGGCGCCTTCCTCCTCGTCACCATCAACCGCGCCCTCCCCAGCCTGGGCATCGAGGACTTCTGGCAGCGCGCCGTGGTCGGCGCACTCATCCTCGGCGCCATCGTGCTCGACCGGCTCCTGGCCAACCGCCAGGCGCGCAAGCTCGCCGAAGCAAGGGAGATGACGGCATGACGACGCCGCGCACCTACTCCGAGTTCTCCCAGCCGCTGTGGCAGCGGGTGCTGCTCACCCGCGAGATGGCGGTCATCGTCCTCACGGCCGCGGTGGTGCTCTACTCGCTGGCCAACGTGCCCAACTTCGACGGCCCGCTGACGCTCAAGTTCCTGCTGCAGGACATCGCTCCCATCCTGCTCATCGCGCTGCCGATGACGCTGATCATCATCACCGGCGAGATCGACCTGTCGGTGGCGAGCATCGTGGGCCTGAGCAGCGTCATGCTCGGCGTCCTCCACGACAACGGCCTCTCCGTCCCGGTCGCCGCGCTGCTCGCCCTGCTGCTCGGCGCAGCGTGCGGAGCGCTCAACGGCTTCCTCATCGCCTACGTCGGCCTGCCGTCCCTCGCCGTCACCATCGGCACCCTCGCCCTGTTCCGAGGGATCGCGGTCGGCCTGCTCGGGACCAAGGCGGTCACCGAGTTCACCGAGCGCTGGACCGACCTGGCGACCGACACGCTCGGGTCCAGCAACATCCCCGTGGTGATGGTCCCGTTCGTCGTCCTCGCGATCGGGTTCTCCCTCCTGCTGCACTTCTCGACCTTCGGCCGCGGCGTCTACGACATCGGGCTCAACGACGAGGCCGCCCACTTCACCGGCATCAACGTGGCGCGCACCAAGTGGATCCTGTTCGTGCTCTCCGGCGTGGTGTCGGCCTTCGCCGGCGTCTACTACACCCTGCGGTTCGGCAGTGCCCGCGGCGACAACGCCACCGGCATGGAGCTCCAGGTGATCGCCGCGGTGCTGCTCGGCGGCGTCTCGATCTTCGGTGGCCGCGGCAAGCTCCACGGCGTCATCGCCGGCGTCGTGCTCATCGGCGTCATCGCCAGCGCCCTGCGTCTCGAGCGGGTGACGGTCAACGTCACCAACATCATCATCGGGCTGCTCCTCATCGCCTCGGTGATCTCCACCCCCCTGTTGTCGTGGGTCGCCACCCGGCTCCCGCGCAAGGCTCCTCCGTCCGAGGAGCCGACCTCTCCGAAGCAGGCCACACCGGCCGGCGTCTGAAACCAAGAGAAAGGTTGGATGGAATGTACCTCCATTCGAACCGGGCGACCGCGCTGGCAGCGTTGGTGCTCAGCTTGTCCCTCATGACCGCGTGCGGCTCCGACGACTCCGGGAGCGACTCCGGCGGCGAGTCCGACGGTGGCGGCGACGTGGCCCTGACCATGCTCCCCAAGAACCTCGGCAACCCCTACTTCGACACCAGCACCAAGGGTGCCGAGGCAGCGGCCGAAGAGGTCGGCGCGGCCATCGAGCAGGTCGGTCCCGAGACCGGCGACGACCCCGCCGGACAGGTGCCCTTCATCAACACCGTCGCCCAGCAGGGCGCCGACGGCCTCATCGTGTCCGCCAACGACCCGGAGGCGATCTGTGACGCCATCGGGGAGGCCCGCGACGCGGGCGTCAAGGTCGTCACCTTCGACTCCGACACCAACCCGGAGTGCCGCGACCTCTTCATCAACCAGGCCACCTCGGAGGGCATCGCCGCCAAGCAGCTGGAGCTGATCTCGGAGCAGATCGGTGGCGCCGGTGAGATCGCCATCCTCTCGGCAGCGGCCAACGCCACCAACCAGAACGCCTGGATCGAGATGATGGAGGCAGAGCTCGAGTCCAACCCGGACTACGCCGACATCGAGCTGGTCGACACCGTCTACGGCGACGACCAGGACCAGAAGTCGTTCGACCAGACCGAGGCGCTCCTCCAGAACCACCCGGACCTCAAGGGCATCATCTCGCCCACCACCGTCGGGATCGCTGCCGCGGCGCGCTACCTCTCGGAGTCGGAGGCCAAGGGCAAGGTCATGCTGACCGGTCTCGGCACCCCGAACCAGATGCGGCCGTTCGTCGAGGACGGCACCGTCGAGGCCTTCGCCCTGTGGAACCCCGCCGACCTGGGATCCCTCGCGGTCTACGCCACGACCGCCCTGGTCAACGGTGACATCACCGGCGAGGAGGGCGACACCTTCGAGGCCGGTGAGCTCGGCGAGTTCGAGGTCGGCGCCGACGGCGTCGTCCTGCTGGGCGAGCCGTTCACCTTCGACGCGGACAACATCGGCGACTTCGACTTCTGATCGCCCCAGCCCGAGCGAAGCGAGGGCTGGAGAAGACGATCAGGTTGAGGAGGGTCCCGCAGACCCGAACGTGTGAGGGGCTGCGGAACCCGTCTCGAAACCTCAGTCACGTTTCGAAACGGGCCCCTGGGGCCCTCCTCAACCGGCGACACCCACCACCCGCGATCGACGAGGAGGCGTGAGCCTGCCATGAAGCGCTACTGCTTCCAGCTCCAGGTCAAGCCGGACCGCATCGAGGACTACACCCGTGCCCACGCGGCCGTGTGGCCCGAGATGGTCCGGGCGCTCGCCGAGACCGGCTGGCACAACTACTCGCTCTTCCTGCGCGAGGACGGGCTGCTCATCGGCTACGTCGAGAGCGACGACCTCGCCGCGGCGCAGCGCGCCATGGCGGCCACCGAGGTCAACGCCCGCTGGCAGGCCGCGATGGGGGACTTCTTCGTGGACCTGGAGGTCCCTCCCGACGAGGGGTTCCTCCTCCTCGACGAGGTCTTCCACCTCGAGGACCAGCTCGCGGCGGCCGACGCCGCCGCCCACCCCAGCACCCCGCCCACCAGCAGGACGAAGGATCCGTCATGACCGTGTTCGCCGACATCGCCCCCACCCTCGAGGCGCTGGCCATCGAGGTCCCGTCGTGGGCCTACGGCAACTCCGGCACCCGCTTCAAGGTGTTCGGCAGCCCGGGGACCCCCCGCTCGGTGCAGGAGAAGATCGCCGACGCCGCGACCGTGCACCGCTTCACCGGCCTGGCGCCGAGCGTCGCCCTGCACATCCCGTGGGACCGGGTCGACGACTTCGCCGCCCTGGGGTCCTACGCGAAGGAGCACGGCGTCGTCCTCGGCACCATCAACTCCAACACCTTCCAGGACGACGACTACAAGCTCGGCAGCCTCACCCACGCCGACCCGGCCGTGCGCCGCAAGGCCGTCGACCACAACCTCGCCTGCATCGAGGTGATGAACGAGACCGGCTCCCGCGACCTCAAGATCTGGCTCGCCGACGGCACCAACTACCCCGGCCAGGGCGACATCCGCGCCCGCCAGGACTGGCTGGCCGAGGGCCTCGCCGAGATCTACTCCCAGCTCTCCGAGGACCAGCGCCTCGTGCTGGAGTACAAGTTCTTCGAGCCGGCGTTCTACCACACCGACGTCCCGGACTGGGGTACGTCGTACGCCCACTGCGCCGCCCTCGGCGAACGCGCGATGGTCTGCCTCGACACCGGCCACCACGCGCCCGGCACCAACATCGAGTTCATCGTGGCGCAGCTGCTCCGGCTCGGCCGGCTGGGCTCCTTCGACTTCAACAGCCGCTTCTACGCCGACGACGACCTCATCGTCGGCGCCGCCGACCCGTTCCAGCTGTTCCGGATCATGGTCGAGGTCATCCGTGGTGGCGGCTTCGGCCCCGGCAGCGACGTCGCGCTGATGCTCGACCAGTGCCACAACATCGAGGACAAGGTGCCCGGCCAGATCCGGTCGGTCCTCAACGTGCAGGAGATGACCGCCCGCGCGCTGCTGCTCGACGCCGAGGCCCTGGCCGCGGCCCGCGCGTCCGGTGACGTGCTGGCCGCCAACGCGGTCTTCATGGACGCCTTCTACACCGACGTGCGCGGCGACCTCGCGACCTGGCGCGCGGAGCGCGGCCTGCCGGCCGACCCGATGCGCGCCTACCTCGACTCGGGCTACCAGCAGCAGATCGAGGCCGACCGCGTCGGTGGCGCCCAGGCCGGCTGGAACTGACGCACCCCACCCCCTACGCACGAATCGAAGGACAACACCGTGAGTGACCTCAACCCCGCCGTCGCCGACCTGGTGGAGCGGTCCAACCGCCTGGGCCAGGACCCCAAGAACACCAACTACGCCGGTGGCAACACCTCGGCCAAGGGCGTCGAGACCGACCCCGTGACCGGCGAGGACGTCGAGCTGCTGTGGGTCAAGGGCTCCGGCGGCGACCTCGGCACGCTCACGGCCGGCGGTCTCGCCGTGCTGCGGCTGGACCGGATGCGCGCGCTGGTGGACGTCTACCCGGGCGTGGAGCGCGAGGACGAGATGGTGGCGGCGTTCGACTACTGCCTGCACGGCAAGGGCGGCGCTGCCCCGTCGATCGACACCGCGATGCACGGGCTCGTGGACGCCGCGCACGTGGACCACCTGCACCCGGATTCCGGTATCGCCATCGCGACCGCCGCGGACGGTGAGGCGCTCACCCAGCAGGTGTACGGCGACAAGGTGGTGTGGGTGCCGTGGCGCCGGCCGGGCTTCCAGCTGGGCCTCGACATCGCCGCCATCAAGGAGGCCAACCCGCAGGCGGTCGGCTGCATCCTCGGCGGGCACGGCATCACCGCGTGGGGCGAGACCAGCGCGGCGTGCGAGAAGAACTCGCTGTGGATGATCCGCACCGCGGAGCGCTACATCACGAAGCACTCGAGGAAGGACCCCTTCGGCGCCCGGCTCAAGAAGTACGAGCCCCTGGCCCCGGCGAAGCGTCGGGCCCGCGCCGCTGAGCTCGCGCCGCTGCTGCGTGGCGTCGCCTCCCAGGACCGGCCCATGGTCGGCCACTTCACCGACGACAAGGTCGTCCTCGACTTCCTGGCCAGCCGCAACCACCCGCGCCTGGCCGAGCTGGGCACGAGCTGCCCGGACCACTTCCTGCGCACCAAGGTCAAGCCGATGGTGCTCGACGTGCCGCCCACCGCGTCGCTGGACACGGTCCGCGAGCGGGTCGCGGAGCTGCACGAGGCCTACCGCGCCGACTACGCGGCGTACTACGACCGCAACGCGAAGGCCCTCGGCGGGTCCTGGCCCGCGATGCGCGGCGCCGACCCGCTGGTCGTCCTCGTGCCCGGGGTCGGGATGTTCAGCTACGGCAAGGACAAGCAGACCGCCCGCGTCGCCGGCGAGTTCTACATCAACGCGATCAACGTGATGCGCGGCGCCGAGGGGCTCTCGACGTACGCCCCGATCGACGAGTCGGAGAAGTTCCGCATCGAGTACTGGGCGCTCGAGGAGGCCAAGCTCCAGCGGATGCCGGCACCCAAGCCGCTCGCCACCCGCATCGCCCTGGTCACCGGCGCCGCGTCCGGCATCGGCAAGGCCATCGCGGTCAAGCTCGCCGCGGAGGGGGCCTGCGTCGTCATCGCCGACCTGTCGCTGGACAAGGCGCAGGCCGCGGCCGCCGAGATCGGCGGCCCCGACGTCGCCGTCGGCGTGCGGGTGGACGTCTCGGACGAGCGGGCCGTGCAGGCGATGGTGGACGCCGCGGTGCTCGCCTTCGGCGGCCTCGACCTGGTCGTCAACAACGCCGGGCTCTCGCTGTCCAAGTCGCTGCTCGACACCACCGTGGCCGACTGGGACCTCCAGCACGACGTGATGGCCAAGGGCTCGTTCCTCGTCTCGAGGGCGGCCGCGCGGGTGCTCATCGACCAGGGACTGGGCGGCGACATCGTCTACATCTCGTCGAAGAACTCCGTCTTCGCCGGCCCCAACAACATCGCCTACTCCGCGGTCAAGGCCGACCAGGCCCACCAGGTGCGGCTGCTGGCCGCCGAGCTCGGCGAGCACGGCGTCAAGGTCAACGGCGTCAACCCCGACGGCGTGGTCCGCGGCTCCGGCATCTTCGCCGGCGGCTGGGGCGCCCAGCGGGCGGCCGTCTACGGCGTCGACGAGGAGAACCTCGGCGAGTTCTACGCCCAGCGGACGCTGCTCAAGCGCGAGGTGCTGCCCGAGCACTGCGCCAACGCGGTCTTCGCGCTGTGCGGCCCGGAGATGACCCACACCACCGGCCTCCACATCCCGGTCGACGCCGGCGTGGCCGCCGCGTTCCTGCGCTGAGGACGGGGCTGTCGTGACGGAGCTGCGGGTCGCCGCCGTCGACCTCGGCGCGACGAGCGGCCGGGTCATGGCGGCGCGCGTCGGCGCGGACCACCTGTCCCTGGAGGAGGTGCACCGGTTCCCCAACGGCGGGGTCCCGGTCGGTCGCTCCCTCTTCTGGGACATCCTGGGCATCCACCGCGAGGTGCTGGGCGGCCTCGGCCGCGTCGCCCGCTCGGGCCCTCTGCACGGGATCGGCATCGACTCGTGGGCGGTCGACTACGGCCTCCTCGACCGGGACGGCGAGCTACTCGGCAATCCCTACAGCCACCGCGACGCCCGCACGGCCGGCGTCCCGGAACGGGTCGCCCGGCAGGTCTCCCCGCAGGAGCTGTACGCCGTCAGCGGCCTGCAGGAGCTGCCGTTCAACACGGTCTTCCAGCTGTACGCCGCCCGCGGCACCGCTGCCCTGGAGGCGGCCGACTCACTCCTCCTGCTGCCGGACCTGCTGGGCTACTGGCTCACCGGCCGGATCGGCGCCGAGCGCACCAACGCGTCCACGACCGGCCTGCTGGACATCGCCTCCGGCACCTGGTCGAGCGACCTCGCGGCCCGCCTCGGCCTGCCCTGGTCGATCCTGCCGCCGCTGCGGGACGCGGGCTCCGTCGTGGGACCGGTGCGCCCCGAGGTGGCCGCGGACCTCGGCCTGGACGCCGACGTGCCGGTCATCGCGGTCGGGTCCCACGACACGGCGTCGGCCGTGGTCGCGGTCCCGGCCGACACCGCCGGCTTCGGCTACATCTCCTCGGGCACCTGGTCCCTCGTGGGGCTCGAGCTCGAGCGGCCGGTGCTGAGCGAGGACGCCCGGCTGGCCGACTTCACCAACGAGGGCGGTGTCGACGGCACGGTGCGGTTCCTCAAGAACGTGACGGGACTGTGGGTCCTCTCGGAGTGCGTCCGGGCATGGAAGGGACGGGGCACACCGGCCACCGACCTCGCGTCCCTGCTCGCCGGGGCCGGCACGGCGACCCCGCTGCGCACGGTCGTGGACATCAACGACCCCAGCCTGCTCCCGCCGGGCACCGCGACCGACCCCATGCCCGAGCGTGTCGTGGCGCTGGCCAGGGCGGCCGGGGAGCCCGTGCCCCAGTCACCGGGGGAGATCGCCCGGTGCGTCCTCGACAGCCTTGCCCTCGCCTACCGCCGACACCTGCGCACAGCCGCGCGCCTGGCCGGGCGTGACCTCGAGGTCGTCCACGTCGTCGGCGGCGGCTCGCAGAACCACCTGCTGTGCCAGCTCACCTCCGACGCGCTGGGCCTGCCCGTCCTGGCGGGACCGGCGGAGGCGGCGGCCCTCGGCAACGCCCTGGTCCAGGCCCGCACGCTGGGCGCCGACCTGCCCGACCTCGCCGCGATGCGCGCCCTGGTGCGCCGGACCCACGACGTACGACGCCACGACCCGCGCCCCGGCCTCGACTGGGACGCCGCAGACCGCCGTGTCGCCACCCCCACCCACCACCAGGAGACCTCGTGGACCGAACGCCGTTGACGTCGGGGTGGTCCCGGACGACCGATCTCGTGGCAGGGTGCCCGACATGAGAGTCGCGCTGCTCGTCACGTGCATCAACGACGCCCTCTACCCCGACACGGGCAAGGCGGTGGTCACGCTGCTGCGCCGGCTGGGGGTCGACGTCGACTTCCCGACGGCGCAGACGTGCTGCGCACAGCCGATGGTCAACACCGGCTACCTCGACGAGGCCGTGCCCGTCGTGCGCACCTACGTCGACGCCTTCGCCGGGTACGACGCCATCGTGACGCCGAGCGGCTCGTGCGCCGGCTCGGCGCGGCACCAGCACTCCATCGTGGCCCGCCGCTCCGGCGACCCGGCCCTGGAGGCGGCGGTCGCGCAGACCGGGCCGCGGACCCACGAGCTGAGTGAGTTCCTCGTCGACGTGCTCGGCGTGACCGACGTCGGGGCCTACTTCCCGCACACGGTGACCTACCACCCGACCTGCCACTCGCTGCGGATGCTCGGGGTCGGGGATCGGCCGCGGCAGCTCCTCGAGAAGGTGCGCGGCCTGACCCTCGTCGACCTCCCGCAGGCGGAGGAGTGCTGCGGCTTCGGTGGAACCTTCGCGGTCAAGAACGCCGACACCTCGGTCGCGATGGGCTCCGACAAGGCGCGCCACGTCCGCGAGACCGGCGCCGAGATGGTGGTGGCCGGCGACAACTCCTGCCTCATGCACATCGGCGGGCTGCTCTCGCGTGAGCGCTCCGGCGTACGCCCCGTGCACCTCGCCGAGATCCTCGCCTCCACCGAGGACTCCGAGGGGCGCAGCGACGGCCCCGCCGTCGGCGCACGGGCGGGGGAGCGGGCATGACCGGCGGCACGTTCGTCGGGATGCCGGCGTTCCCCGAGGCCGCGCGCGCCGCGCTCGGCGACACCCAGCTGCGCCACAACCTGGCCCACGCCACCCACACCATCCGCGACAAGCGGGCCCGGGTCGTCGCCGAGGTCGAGGAGTGGGAGGAGCTGCGCGTCGCCGGGACTGCCGTCAAGGAGGCGGCGCTGCGCGACCTGGCCACCCACCTCGAGCAGCTCGAGGCCTCCCTCACGGCTCGCGGGGCGACGGTCCACTGGGCCCGCGACGCCGCCGAGGCCTGCGCGATCGTCGCCCGGGTGACCCATGCCCACGGTGCCGACGAGGTGGTCAAGGTCAAGTCCATGGCGACCGCCGAGATCGGCCTCAACGAGGCGCTCGAGGCCGAAGGGATCGCCGCGTGGGAGACCGACCTGGCCGAGCTCATCGTGCAGCTCGGCGACGACCTGCCCTCGCACATCCTGGTCCCGGCGATCCACCGCAACCGCGCCGAGATCCGGGAGATCTTCCGGCGCAGGATGGGCGACGTCGGCCGGCCTGCCCCCGACGACCTCACCGACGAGCCCTCCGTCCTGGCCGCCGCCGCCCGGGCCCACCTGCGGGAGAAGTTCCTGCGGGCCAAGGTCGCCGTCTCGGGCGCCAACTTCGCCGTCGCCGAGACCGGGACCCTGGTGGTCGTGGAGTCCGAGGGCAACGGTCGGATGTGCCTGACGCTGCCCGAGGTGCTGATCAGCGTCGTCGGCATCGAGAAGGTCGTGCCGACCTGGCGCGACCTCGACCCGCTGCTCCGGCTGCTGCCGCGCTCCTCGACCGGCGAGCGGATGAACCCCTACACCTCGATGTGGAGCGGCGTCACGCCCGGCGACGGCCCGCAGGAGGTGCACGTCGTGCTGATCGACAACGGCCGCACCCGCGCGCTGGCCGACGACGTCGGCCGCCAGGCCCTGCGCTGCATCCGCTGCTCGGCCTGCCTCAACGTCTGCCCCGTCTACGAGCGGGTCGGCGGACACGCCTACGGCTCGGTCTACCCCGGCCCCATCGGCGCGATCCTCAACCCCCTGCTCAACGGCGTCTCCGACCCGCAGACCGCGTCGCTGCCCTACGCGTCGTCGCTGTGCGGCGCCTGCTTCGAGGTCTGCCCCGTGCGCATCGACATCCCGTCGGTGCTCGTCGACCAGCGCGCCCAGGTCGTGGACAGCCACCGCGGCGACGCCGTGCCCAAGCCCGAGGCCGTCGCCATGAGGGCCACGGCCTGGGCGTTCAGCGACGCCCGCCGGCTGCGGTGGGCGCACCGCGCCTCCGGCGGCGCCGGCCGCGTCCTCGACCGCCTCGGTCGTACGACGCTCCCGGGCGGACGCCGGGCGGCCGGCAGGTTGCCCGGCCCGGGCGCGGCGTGGACGTCCGCGCGAGACCTGCCCGCACCGCCCGCGGAGTCGTTCCGTGCCTGGTGGCAGCGCACCGACGGAGGACGACGATGACCAGCGCCCGCGACGAGATCCTGGCCGCGGTCCGCGCCGCGCTCGACGGCGTCGAGCCGGCCGGCCCCCTGCCCCCTCCTCCCACGGTGCGCCCGGTGGACGACCTGGTCGGCCTCTTCGTCGAGCGGGTCGAGGACTACCGCGCCGTGGTGACCCGCTGCGCCGCCGACGAGGTCGCGGCCACCGTGGCCGCCGCGCTGGCCGGCGGCAGCGCCGTCGTACCGTCCGGGCTGGGGATCGAGGTGCCCGGCTCGGTGGTCGACCCATCGACAGGCTCAGGACACCGCGACGGGCTCTCCGCCACCGACCTGGACGGGATCGACGCCGTGGTGACCGCCGCCCGCGTCGGCATCGCCGAGACCGGCACCATCGTGCTGGACCACGCCGAGGACCAGGGCCGTCGGGCGATCAGCCTGGTGCCCGACCTGCACGTGTGCGTCGTGCGCGCCGACCAGGTCGTCGCCGACGTCCCCGACGCCGTGGCCCTGCTGGACCCCGCGCGCGCGCTCACCTGGATCAGCGGGCCGAGCGCCACCAGCGACATCGAGCTGGACCGGGTCGAGGGCGTGCACGGCCCGCGGACGCTGCACGTCGTGCTCGTCGAGTGAGGGTCGGCCAGCCGGCCCGAGCGACCGCCCGCCACCCGTGATCGATCACCGAGAAGGAGCCGCCCGTGGGCACGAGCGCGGAGGCCTGGGACCTCGTCGTCGTCGGGGCGGGGCCCGCAGGGGCGGCGACCGCCGTCGGTGCCCTCGCCGAGCACCCGGCGATGCGGGTGCTGATGCTCGACCGCAGCGACTTCCCGCGGGACAAGTCGTGCGGCGACGGCATCGCACCCCAGGCGCTGGACGCCCTCGCGACGGTGGGCGCCGGCGACGTCGTGGACGACTGGACCCCGCTCCGGGACCTGGAGCTGTCGCACGGTGAGGTCCGCGTCGCGGGGCCGATGGACCGGCCGGCCCGCGTCGTCCCGCGGAAGGTCTTCGACGCCCGCCTCGTGGAGCGCGCCGTCGCCGCCGGAGCCACGCTGCGCCGGCACCGGGTCACCTCGCTCACCACCTCGCCGCTCCTGGTCTCCGGCGACATCGCGGCGAGCGTGGTCGTGGGCGCCGACGGTGCACACTCCCTGGTCCGGCAGACCCTGCTGGGCCGCGGCCGCGACTCCCGCGCCCTGGCGATCCGCGGCTACGCACCGACGACGCCCGAGCTCCGGGGACGGCAGGTCATCCGCTACGGCGACCGCCGCCAGCCGTCGTACGCCTGGGCCTTCGACCGCGGCGACGGCCTGCTCAACGTGGGGTACGGCGAGCTGCTCCCGCGCGAGGGCGAGCGGCGCGAGCCGCCGAGCCGGGCCGTGCTGCTTGAGCAGCTCGAGGTCCTCATCCCCGGCGCCGCGTCCTCGGGCAGTGGCTGGCGCGGTCACCACCTGCCCCTCAGCAGCTGGCTCTGGCGTCAGCCCGACGGCCCCGTGCTGCTGGCGGGTGACGCCGCGGGACTGGTCAACCCGATGACGGGCGAGGGCATCTACTACGCGGTGGCGACGGGGATCCTGGCGGGCCGCACCGCCGCCCGCACGGTGCTCTCCGGTCGTTCGGACGACGCGGGCGCCGCTCATCGCCGCGACGTGCGACGGCTCTTGGCGCAGCACCTGCGCCACACGTGGCTCGCCGCCCGGCTGGCCCGGTCACCGCTGGTGGTCGACGCCGGGATTCGGGCTGCGGCACGCGACCGGCGCGTCTTCGACACCCTCGTCGCGCTCGGGCTCGGGGACGGTCTCATCCACCCACGGCTGGCTGGCGGGCTCCTCGGCGGGCTCGTGCGCAGGTGACCCGGTCCCCGGGCGCCGCGAGGCACCGCGCGACTCAGGCGTGCTGCGTGGCGAGGAGCGCGACGAACCGGTCCTCTGGCATCGGCGCGCCGGGCAGGTAGCCCTGGGCGAAGTCGACGCCCTCGACCCGCACGACCTGGAGGATCCGCTCGTCGGAGACGAACTCGGCGACGGTCTGCTTGCCGAGGTCGCGGGCGATCCCCACGATTGAGCGCAGGATGGTGCGGTCGATGTCCGACTCGTGGCAGTGCGAGATGAACTGGCCGTCGATCTTCACGTAGTCGAAGAGCAGGTGCTTGAGGTAGGAGAAGGAGCCGAAGCCGGCCCCGAAGTCGTCGAGGGCGAACTTGCAGCCCAGCGCCGACATCCGCTCCGCGAACTCGCGGGCCGCGACGAGGTCGGCCACCGCGGCCGTCTCGGTGACCTCGAGGATGAGGGCGCCGGGGTCGACCCCGTGCCGCTCCAGGGACTGCCGGATGGTGTCCTCGACGTCCGGGCGGCCGATCGAGTGTCCGGAGAGGTTGACCTCGAGCCGCAGGTCGGGGCGGCTGCGCCGCAGCCGCGCCAGCATCTCCACGGAGTGCCGCACGACCCACGCGTCGATCTCCGGCATGAGACCGACCCGCTCGGCGACGGGCAGGAAGTGCAGCGGGGGCACGATCTCGCCGTCGAGTCGCATGCGGAGCAGCACCTCGGCGGCGGTGACCTCACCCGTCGCCAGCTCCACGATGGGCTGCAGGTGGAGCTCGAAGCCGTCGTGGGCGAGGGCGTCCTCGATACGGGCCTGCCACTCCAGGCGGGCGCCCGACAGCGGCTGGTGCTCGCCGCCCTCCGCCAGCGCTGCCGACTGGTTGCGGCCGGCCTCCTTGGCGTCGTACATCACCAGGTCGGCCAGGGCGAGGGGGTCGAGGTCGTGCTCGGCCGCCGCGGCGAAGGTCACCACGCCGACGCTCGCGGTCACCCTGCGGCGCGCCCCCTCGAGGCCGGAGGCGTGGTCGCGGATGCGTGCCACCACGGCCGCCGCGACCACATCGGCCTCGGAGCGGTCGGCCTCCGGGAGCAGGATCGCGAACTCGTCGCCCCCGAGCCGGGCCACGGTGTCGCTGGCGCGCAGTCCGTCGCGCAGCACGGCGGCGACGCCCACGAGCAGGTCGTCGCCGGCCGCGTGCCCCACGGTGTCGTTGACCTGCTTGAAGTGGTCGAGGTCGAGGAGCAGCAGCGCGCCACGCTGGCCGTAGCGCTGGCACAGCCCGACGTGCCGCTGCAGGGCCTCGTCGAACGCGCGCCGGTTGGGGAGACCCGTGAGGGCGTCGTGGTGGGCCAGGTGGGCGAGGCTGGCCTCGTAGCGACGCCGCTCCGACATGTCGAGGACGTTGACCAGCACGAGGTCGTCGCCCGGGTCGTCGTGGGACAGCAGCCGGCCGCTGAGCAGGACGTGGACGACCTCGCCGGAGGGGTCCAGGACGTCGAGGTCGGCCTCCACCGCTGCTCCGGCAGCGTCGAGGACCCGGGAGAAGTAGTGCTCCACGGCGTGCGCCTCGCCGACGGTGGCGAGGTCGGGCAGCTCGGACCCGACCAGGCGGTCGGCGCTGCGGCGCAGGAGCTTCGCCACGGCCGCGTTGGCCCGCACCACCCGGCCGCTGCGGTCCAGCGCCAGCACCCCGTGCGGCGAGCCGGCGATCAGCCGCTCGGTGCGCTCGGTGGCCCGGACCAGGGCCGCCTCGCGGGCGCGGGTGGCGCTGACGTCGCGGGCCAGGATCATCGCCTTCCGGTCGTTGCCCGCCCCCGGAAGGGCGGTCACGAAGACCTCGTGGAGCTCCCCGGAGGGCGTGTAGGTCACCTCCGCCGTGCCGGACACGCCGACCAGTGCGCCCTCGACGAGGGGACCGAGGACGCGCATGGTGTCGGCGTCGGACACCTCCTCGAGGACCCGTCCCTCCGAGTCGCGCAGCCCCTGGCGCATGGGCCCGCCCCCGGCGACGAGGAGGACGCGCTGCTCGTCGTCGACCAGGAGCACCGTGGTGTCGGGCAGGTGCTCCACGAGGATCCGCCACTGGGTCTCGGCGAGGGCCAGCGCCTGCTCGGCCTCGAAGGTCGCGGTCGCGTCGACGGCGACCCCGAGGTAGCCGGTGACCTCGCCCGTGGCGCCGTGCAGCGCGGTGACGGCGAGGCGGACGTGGCGCCGGGCGCCGTCGGAGCGCACGTAGGTCCACGCGCGGCTCGGCGCGCCGGCCAGGGCCACGAAGACGTCGAAGCCCGGCTCCACCCCGAGCTCGGCAGCGGCCTGCCGGACCTCGTCGGCGTCGTGGAAGGCCGCCGGTGTCGCCTGGCCGACCACGTCGGACGCCGACCGGCCGAGGAGCAGCTCGGCGCCGGGGCTGAAGGAGCGGATGGTCCCGTCGACGTCCGTCGAGATGATGCTGGTCAGGCTCGCCCCGCGCATGATCTCGTCCATCTCGGCGGCCGCCCGGGCGACCCGGTCGGTCTCGGTGGCCAGCTGGCGCACGAGCCGGTGCACCACGGGCGCCACGAGGGCCGCGATCGTGGTCCAGAGCAGCGCCCGGCGCCAGTCGGTGTCGGGATAGGTGGGCGCCCCCACGACCAGGAGCGGCACCGTGAAGGCGGCCGCGGTCAGGACGGCGCCGACCACCAGGTCCCGGCGGGTGCCGGTGAGGGCCAGCCACAGGATGGGCAGGACGACGAGCGGGGCCAGCCCCGAGGCCGAGCCGCCGCTGGCGTCACGGGCGAGGGCGAAGACGATGAAGAAGAGGTACGCCGGAGCCGAGTCCAGCCACGAGCGGTGCGTGCGGCGGAGTCCGAGCAGCAGCAGGACGATGACGCCCGCCATGAGGGCCAGGGCGACCCAGGGCTCCACCGTCCCCCCGGAGGTGGGCGCGGCCGCGAAGCTGATCCCCCCGACGAGGGCCACCGCGGCGAAGGGCCACGACAGCTGCCAGGTCGGTCGCGGGAGGTGCACCCGCGCGACGTCCTTCACTTCTTCCCCGAGACCCACCCGCGCATCGTCCCATCCCACGGCCGCGTGAGGCGGGGGATTGCTCAATCCGTTGTGGCGCACCTCACGCACCGGCGGGCGGTGGGGCGGGCCTCCAGGCGGGCGACGGGGATCGGCTCGCCGCAGCGCTCGCAGGTGCCGTACGACCCGTCGTCGAGCCGCGCGACCGCCCGGTCGATCTCGGCGAGGTGCTCACGGGCCTGGGCGACGAGCGCACCGACCTGCGAGCGCTCGAAGGCGATGGTGGCCCCCTCGGGGTCGTGCTCGTCGTCGGCGTTGGTGTCGAGCGAGGCCGCGACGATGGCGTCGTGGTCCCCCGTGAGGGCGGCGAGCCGCGCCAGCACCGTCGCCCGCTCGGCCTCCAGCCGCGTCCGTACCTCGTCCACCCGTCCATGCTGTCACCCCGGACCCGACAGGATGGGGCCCATGAGCGCCTACTGGATCAGCACCTACCGGGAGATCATCGACGAGGACAAGGTCGCGGCGTACGCCGAGCTGGCCGGGCCGGCCCTGCGGGCGGCGGGTGGCACGTTCGTCGCGCGGGGACTGCCCGAGCAGACCTACGAGGCCGGCGAGTCCACCCGCACGGTGGTCATCGTCTTCGAGTCGGTGGAGGCGGCCCGCGCCGCCCACGACAGCCCGGCCTACTCGGAGGCGCTGGCCGCCCTCGACGGCGGTGCGGTGCGCGACATGCGGATCGTGCCTGGCGTGGCGTGAGCCGCGCGCAGTGATTCGAGTGGCGTGAGCCGCGCGCAGTGATCCGCGTGGAGTGATCAGCGTGGAGTGACCCCGGACGGGCGATCGGCGCCACGGCCCTGCAGCGGACCGTGGCACCGACGACCCCCGAGGCCCCGTGCCTCCGGTTCAGTGGGGCGTCCCACCGCCGAACACGCCGAGCTCGTAGCTCTGCTCCGCGTGCACCGCGGCGTCGATGCCCGCCACCTCGTGCTCCTCGACGACCCGCAGGCCCATCGCGGAGTCGAGCACCGTGGCGATGGCGAAGGTGACCACGAAGGAGAAGACCAGGACGGCCAGGGCCCCGATCACCTGGCGGCCCAGCTGGTCGACGCCGCCCCCGTAGAGGAGCCCGTCCACGCCGGCCGGCGCCGCCGCGGTGGCGAGGAAACCGACCGCCACCGTGCCCCACAGGCCGCCGACCAGGTGGACGGCGACGACGTCCAGCGAGTCGTCGTACCCGAAGCGGAACTTGGCGCCGATGGCCAGCGAGCACAGGACCCCCGCGACGGCGCCGACGGCGATCGCGCCGAGGGGGGACACCGACGAGCAGGCCGGGGTGATGGCGACCAGGCCCGCCACGACACCGGAGGCGGCCCCCAGCGACGTGGCGTGGCCGCCGACGACCTTCTCGGTGGCCAGCCAGGCCAGGCTGGCGGCGGCGGTGGCGACGAGGGTGTTGACCCAGGCCACGGCCGCAGTGTTGTTGGCCGCGACGGCGGAGCCCGCGTTGAAGCCGAACCAGCCGAACCACAGCAGGCCGGCACCGAGCATCACCAGGGGCAGGTTGTGCGGGCGCATCGGCTCGGCGCCGAAGCCGCGCCGCGTGCCCAGCACGATCGCGAGGGCCAGGGCCGCCGCGCCGGCGTTGATGTGCACGGCGGTGCCGCCGGCGAAGTCGATGGCCGCGAGGTCGTTGGCGATCCAGCCGCCCACGTGGTCGCCGAGGGAGAAGTCGAAGACCCAGTGCGCGACCGGGAAGTAGACGAGCGTGGCCCAGATGCCGGCGAAGACCATCCAGCCGCCGAACTTCATCCGCTCGGCCACCGCGCCCGACACGAGGGCGACGGTGATGATCGCGAAGACCGCCTGGAAGCCGACGAAGGCCATCGCCGGCAGCCCGCCCTCGGTGGAGGTGAGGTCCTCCATGAGCCCGCGCAGCCCGGCGTACTGGAACGGGTCGCCGAGCAGGCCGCCGCCCACGTCGTCGCCGAAGGCCAGCGAGTAGCCGTAGAGCACCCACAGGACGCTGACCAGGCCGAGCGCGCCGAAAGACATCATCATCATGTTGAGCACGCTCCGCACCCGGACCATGCCGCCGTAGAAGAGCGCGAGGCCGGGCGTCATCAGCAGCACGAGGCTCGCGCTGGTGAGGATCCAGGCGGTGTCGCCGGTGTTGACCATGGTGACCTCCTGAGGTCGTGGAAGGGATCCGTGCTCCCGAGGCGCACCGTGCCCACCACGATCGGGCCGTCGTGTTCTCCCTGACGGCCGGCGGGGTTTCGGGCCGGTTACCGATCGGGTGGCCGGATGACGGGCGTGTGAAAGGTGGTGGGATTCGACCGTCTCGCCCCGCGGCGTCCTCCATGCTGTTGTCCTGAGGGCATGTGTCCACGCGGGTGATGGGGTCTCGGGACCGCCGGACGCTGCCGCAACGCACTGTGTGTGGAGGTCCCGATGACCGAGTACGACGCCGGCACGCCCGCTCCGCCCGCCCGCCGCTTCACCGTGGCCGCCGACGGCACGGTCTCCGGGGACGACGGTGACTCCGGGCGACTCGCCGTCTCCCTGCGCTACGCGTGCCGGGTGGCCGGACAGCTCGAGTTCCTGACCGGTGCCGGCGACCTCGAGTGGGTCAGCACGGTCAGCAGCACGGCGGTGACCGCCCGGGTGGGCTGGAGCCTGGCCCGCGAGGTCACCCTCTCCGCCGAGGTGGAGGGCGGCGCCCCGCGACCGCCCAAGGAGTTCACCGTCGTCGGCGGCTCCGACGTGCACGCCGCCCTGGCCCACTGCATGCAGCGGGTCCGCCAGATGCTCGGCACCCACTGGGGTGCGGTCATCACCGGCGACAAGCGGGTCGTGGGGGCCGCCGTGCCGCAGTCGGGCGGCGGGGTGCTCGACTCGATGGCGGCGCTGCCGGAGGTGGGGATCCGGGCCCTCGCGGTCCTCGGCGCCCTGGAGGAGCGCTACCGCGAGACGTGCGTGCTTCTCGACTACGCCCACGGCACGCTGCTGGTCGCGGCGATCGGCGACCACGCGCTCTACGCCTTCGCCGACAAGGTCGACACCCGGGTGGTGGCCGAGATCGTGGACGAGGTGCGGGCGGTCCTCTCGCCCGACGACCTCGCCCGCGCCGACACCATCACGACCGGTGGGACGGCGGCCGACTCCCTCCTCGGCGGGACCGAGCCGGTCCCGTCGCCCTCCGAGCCGGCCGGACCCCCGCCGACCGGGATGCGCTACCGCAACGTCCAACCGCGCCAGTCCCGGTGGGGACGGCGTCGGGAGCAGGGCCGGGAGTAGGGCCACAGCGCGTGCCGGTGACCCGCTGGCTACGGTGGCGACGACACGAGCACCGGACGAGCGGGGAGGTGGCGGGCGTGGGGGCAGGTCACGGTCACGGCCACGGCCACGCGGGTGAGCGGCACCGGTGGCGGCTCGCGGTCTCCTTCGGGCTGATCGCCGCGTTCTTCTCCGTGGAGCTCGTCGTCGGCCTCACGTCGGGCTCGCTGGCCCTGCTCTCGGACGCCGGTCACATGGCCGCCGACGTCGTGGCCCTCGGTGCCGCCCTGGTGGCCACCCGGATCGCCTCTCGGCCGGACACCACGGGACGCCGTACCTACGGCTCCTACCGTGCCGAGGTCTTCGCCTCCGGCCTCGCGGTGCTGCTGATGCTCGGGGTCTCGGTGTACGTCGTCGTCGAGGCGCTCGGCCGGCGCGACAGCGACGTGGCGGTCGCCTCCACCCCCATGCTGGTCGTCGGCGCGCTGGGGCTCGTGGTCAACCTCGTCGCGCTCCTGCTGCTGCGCGGCGGCGCCGAGGAGTCGCTCAACGTCAAGGGCGCCTACCTGGAGGTGGTGGCCGACACCCTCGGCTCGGTCGGCGTCCTGGTCGCGGGCTGGCTGGTGGCGGCGACCGGTGACGGGGTGTGGGACACCGTGGTGGCCCTGCTCATCGGCATCTTCGTCGCGGTGCGCGCGGTCCTGCTCGGCCGCCAGGTGCTCGCGGTCCTCGGCCAGCACGTGCCGGCCGGGATGGAGGTCGAGGTCATCGCCGCCGACCTCGCCGGGCTCGCGGGGGTCGCGGACGTGCACGACGTCCACGTGTGGACCCTGACGTCGGGGATGCACGTCGCCACCGCCCACCTCGTCGCCGAGGAGGGGCAGGCGCAGCGGGTGCTGGACGACGCTCGCGGGCTGCTGCGTCGCGAGCACGAGATCTCCCACGCCACCCTCCAGGTCGAGTCGGCGGCGTCGCGGGAGTGCCACGAGCTCGACTGGTGAGCCCGACCGCTGGGGCGTCGCCCGGGGTCGGGCGGCATGCTGGGGGCATGCGCTTCACCGAGCACGAGCTGACCCTCGCCCTCACGGCCGCCGCCAAGCCGGTCGCCGCCGCCCAGCGACGCGGCGGCCTGCGCAGGAGCCGCCTGGACCCGGACGTCGTCTGGACCGAGCTGAGCGGGTACGAGCGCTACCAGGTCCTCGACGCCCTCGGCGGCCAGCTGCTGCCGGCGCTGGTGGCGCTGCCGGACGTGGAGGTCGAGACAGGCGCCCGGCCCGTCTTCACGGACGCGCAGGTGAGCGCCGCGGTCGAGGAGACGCTGGGCGACGTCCCCGGTGGTCGCGTACGCCGCAAGGTCGTCGTCGCCGCCCGCGTCGCCCTGGTGCGGGCCGCGCTGGCGGGGCTCCCGCCGCGCAGCGACCCGGACACGCTGCAGGTGCCCGACTCGCTCTGACGCGGGCTCGCCTCCTCAGGCCGGGTGGTCGTCCTCGTCCTCGTCGGGCAGGTGCGGGTCGGCCAGGAAGTACTGCGTCAGCGCCCCGTCGTCCTTGCGCTCGTGGTGGTGCAGCGGCTCGGGCACCATCCGCCCCTCGGCGACGTCCCAGAAGCCGTCGACCCGGCGGGCGACCGTCCGGGCGACCCGGCCCGGCATCCCCTGGTGGGGGATGTAGGGGTGCGGCCGGGTGGGGGCCGACAGCTCGGCCCGGTAGAGCCGCTCGCCCCAGTCGGGGTCGCCGTCGGTGCGCGTGTCGGCGATGTCGGCGGCCAGTGCGGTCTCCAGCGCACAGGTCTCGGCGAGCTCGCGTCGTACGTCGCTCCAGATCGACTCCCACGGCCGCCGCACGGCGTACGTCGACCCGTAGAGCTTGGCCTTGACCTGCGACAGCGCGATCTCGAAGCGGCGGCTCTGCGCGATGTACTCGTGGGCGCGCTCGGACCCGTCGGCGACGTGGCTGCGCGCGGCGGGCACCAGGACGGCCAGCGAGGCGGCGTTGTGCCGGCTCGCACTGGCCAGGAACGTGTCGATGGCGGGGTACTGGTCGCGCGGGTGCTCGGGGTCCGTCGTCGGACGCGCGACCGCGGCCAGGTCCAGGCGCTCGACGAGCATCTGGTGGGTGACCCGGAGACCGGGGACGAGCGTGTCCATCGTTGACTCCCGACGCGGCCGGGCGGGCGCCCGGCCCGTCCTCCAGTCTGCGCCTCGCACGGGGACCGGACAAGGGCAATCGGTCCCGACAGGCATGATGTGCGCCGTGTCCCGTGTCCTCGCCCTGCTCCTGACGCCGGTCCTCTCCCTGCTGCTCGCCCTGCCGCTGTCCGGCGCGCCGGCGAGCGCCACCGACGGCGGCACGGACGCGCCCGTCGCGGCCCGCGACTTCTCGGTCACCGCGCACCGCGGTGGCCCGACGCGGACCCTCGGTGAGAACACCATGGCGGCGTTCCGGCACTCGCTGCGCGCCGGCGCGACCGCGATCGAGACCGACGTACGCCGCACCGGGGACGACGAGCTCGTCGTCCTGCACGACAGCGGACTGGGCCGCACCACCACCTGCACCGGCCCCATCGGCGCGTGGACGCGCCGCCAGCTGGACCGCCAGTGCCTCGAGCGCACCGGCCGCCGGCCGATCCCGCACCTCGAGGAGCTGCTGGCGTTCGCCCGGGACCGCGCCGAGGGCGGCCGGCCGTTCTCGCTGATGCTGGAGCTCAAGGGCAGCAACTGGTCGACGACCCAGGTACGCCGCGTGGTCAACCTCGTCAAGGACGCCGGCCTCGTCGAGCTCACGGCCCTCTCCTCGCTGCGGGCCACGGTCCTGGAGCGGGTACGCCGCCTCTCGCCGCGGATGGGCAACCAGCTGATCGTCAGCGGCTGGCGCAAGGTCCGGGAGACCCGGGGCCGGGTCGGCGGCTACAACGTCCCGGCACGGCTGCTCACCGAGCAGCGCGTCCGCCGGCTGCACCGCGGGGGCGACGTCGTGCTCGGCGGCTACGCGCTCACCCGTGGCGAGTGGCGCACCCTCGCGCGGGTCGGCGCCGACGGCGTCGTGACCCCCGACGTCGTCGCCTACCGCGCCTGGCTGGGCTGATTCGCTGCCCCTCCCGGGGAACGAGACCGGCCGCCCATCGCACCCGATCGCCGATCTGGTTCCCCACGGCCCGAGCCGCACGACGTACCGGCCTAGAGTCGGCCCGGTGACCTCGACCGCACACGCGATCTCACCCGACTCCGGCACCCACTGGACCGAGCCGGGGGCCTGGGCCGTCGCGCCGGGGGTGCACCGGATCCCGCTGCCGCTGCCGATGGACGGGCTGCGGGCGGTCAACGTCTACGTGCTGGAGACCGACGACGGGCTCACGCTCATCGACGGCGGCTGGGCCGTGGAGGCCTCCCGCACCCAGCTCGAGCAGTCGCTCAAGGAGATCGACCGCCACGTCGGCGACATCCGGTCCTTCCTCGTCACCCACGTGCACCGCGACCACTACACACAGGCGGTCACCATCCGGCGCGAGGTCGGGTCGCACGTGAGCCTGGGCCTGGGCGACAAGGCGACCCTCGACCTCATCCACGACCGGGACCGGACCGGCCCCGACCCCCACGTCGCGCTGCTCGAGCGGGCGGGTGCCCCGGACATCGCCCGCGCGTGGGGCGAGTTCACCCGCGCGCACACGCCGGACCTGTCCCAGTGGGACTACCCCGACACCTGGCTGGAGGGCGACGTGGGCCTGCAGGTCGGCGGCCGGGCCCTCGACGCGGTCCACACGCCGGGCCACACCCGCGGCCACTACGTGTTCGCCGACCGCGACGCCTCGCTTCTCTTCGCCGGCGACCACGTGCTGCCGACGATCACGCCGTCGATCGGCTTCGAGCCGGCCGTCGCGGCGCAGCCGCTGGGCGACTTCATGGCGTCGCTCACGCGGGTCCGCGGGCTCCCCGACCTCACCCTGCTCCCGGCGCACGGCCCGGTCGCGCCCTCCTCGCACGCCCGGGTCGACGAGCTGCTCGCCCACCACGAGGACCGGCTCGCCCTGTGCCTGGAGGCCGTCGGCGGCGGTGCGCTGACGTCGTACGACGTGGCGGGCGTCCTGTCGTGGACGCGCCACGAGCGGACGCTGGCCTCGCTCGACGTCTTCAACTCCGCGCTCGCCACCCTGGAGACGCGCGCGCACCTCGAGCTGCTCGTCGCGCGGGGCGGCCTGGCCCACGCCGAGCAGGACGGGGTCGTGGTCTACCGGCGCACCATCGGCACGTGAGCGACGCCGTCCTCGACGAACTCCGGGCCGCTCACCTCGAAGCCGTACGACGCGTAGAACGCCGTGAGCCCCGTCTGCGCGTCGAGGTGCACCTCACGCCCGCCGACGACGGCCATCGCCGCGTCCATGAGGTCGCGCGCCAGCCCCCGGCCGCGCGCGGACCCGGCCACCACGACGCGTCCGATCCGTGCGTGCGAGCCGTCGTCCAGGAGCCGTAGGCAGCCGACGAGCTCGTCGCCGTCGTGGGCCAGCACGTGCCGCGTCGCCGGCTCGAGGTCGCGGCCGTCGAGGTCGGGGTAGGGCGAGGCCTGCTCGACGACGAAGACCTGCTGGCGCAGCCGCCACAGCGCGTACGCCGTGCGGGTGTCGAGGTCGTCGAAGGCCAGCACCGAGATCCTCACGAGCAGAACTCCACGACCTGGCGGAAGGCGCGGCGGGACTCGGGGAGGAACGGCAGGATCCCGTAGACGTGGATCAGGTCCGGCTCCTCGACCCAGGCGAGGTCCCAGCGGGCCTCGGCGGCCCGGGTGGCGAGCAGCCGGCAGCCGGGGGCCAGCAGGTCGCGGGTGCCGTAGAGCATCAGCGCGGGCGGCAGCCCCGACAGGTCGGCCAGGCCGGGGGAGACCTCGGGACGGCCGAGGTCCTCGGGGGTGCCGGCCCACCAGCCGGCGTACGCGTGCAGCTTGCCGAGGAACAGCCAGGTGTCCCGCTTCGCGAACTCGGCCGTCTCCGGCGTGCTCGTGGTCAGGTCGACCCACGGGGCGTGCAGCACGAGGTGGGTCGCGGGGGTGTGGCCGCGGCCGCGCATCGACTCGGCGACGGCCAGCGCCAGCCCGCCCCCGGCGGAGTCGCCGGCGAGCACGATCCCGCCGGGCTCGTCGGCCCAGCGGGCCGCGTGGGCGACCAGCGCGTCGTGGGAGTCGCGCCAGGTGTGCTCGGGCGCGAGCGGGTAGTCGGGCAGCACGACCCGCGCCCGCAGCGCGCGGGCCAGCCGCGTGGCGTAGCGGACGTGGATGGCGTCGATCCCCGAGGTGAAGCCGCCGCCGTGCAGGTAGTAGAGGGTGCGGACCGGATCGGCGCCCCGGGGCGTGACCACGTGCGCGGCGAAGCCGCCGAGCTCCTCCCCCCGGACGTCGAAGCGGCGCTCGAAGCCGCGCACCGCCCGGGTCGGCAGGGTGCCGTCGAGGGACTCGTGCCCGGCGACGACGCGGGCGCGCTCCGCGGGCTCGGAGTCGAGGTCGCTGCTGGCGCGCAGGCGCGGGATCGCGACCGCGAGCAGCTGATGGCGTCGGCTCGGCATGGCGGTCAGCGTAGAGTGCGACGTACACAGACAGGGGAGCACGCCAGCGTGCTGAGAGTGCGGGAGACCGCAGACCCTCCGAACCTGATCCGGTTAGCACCGGCGATAGGGAGTCCACGATGAAGATCGCGCGCGCACGCGCCCTCACCACGGCCGCCACCGCGGCCCTGCTGCTCGCCGTCACCGGCTGCAGCACCATGGGCGATGACTCGGCCAGCGAGCCGACCGGCACGTCGAGCCCGGCAGGCGACGGGGAGGTGGGCGGCACCGTCGTGCTGGTCACCCACTCGTCCTTCGCGCTGCCCAAGAAGCTCGTCCGCTCCTTCGAGTCCGAGACCGGGATCGACCTGCAGACCCGCTCGGCCGGTGACGGCGGCACGCTCAGCGCCAAGCTGTCGCTGACCAAGGACGACCCCACCGGCGACGTCGCGTTCGGCGTCGACAACACGTTCGCCTCGCGCCCGCTCGAGGAGGGCGTGTTCGCGTCGTACACCGCCGACCTGCCGCCGGGCGCCGAGCAGTACGCGCTCGACGACGGCGCCGATCGGCTGACCCCCGTCGACGTGGGCAACGTGTGCGTCAACGTCGACACCACGTGGTTCGAGCGCGAGGGCATCGAGCCGCCGCAGACCCTCGACGACCTCACCGACCCGACGTACCGCGACCTCTTCGTCACCCCCGGCGCGTCGACGAGCTCGCCGGGCATGGCGTTCCTGCTGAGCACCATCGCCGAGTACGGCGAGGACGGCTGGCAGGACTACTGGACCGACCTGCTGGCCAACGGAGCCGAGGTCGTCGACGGGTGGGAGGACGCCTACTACGGCGACTTCACGCAGGGCGGCGGCAACGGCGACCGGCCGATCGTGCTGTCCTACGACTCCTCCCCGGCCTTCACCGTCAAGGGCGGCCGCTCGACGACCGCCGCGCTGCTCGACACCTGCTTCCGGCAGGTGGAGTACGTCGGCGTCCTCGAGGGCGCGGCCAACCCGGCCGGCGCGGAGGCGGTCGTCGACTGGATGCTCTCCGACGAGGTGCAGGGCGCGCTGCCGGAGAGCATGTACGTCTTCCCGGTCAGCGACGACGTCGAGGTGCCGGCCGACTGGGCGCGGTACGCCGAGCAGCCGACCGACCCCTACGAGGTCGCGCCCGCCGACATCGCGGCCAACCGCGAGCGCTGGCTCACCGAGTGGACGGACGTCATCAGCCGGTGAGGCGGCTGGTCGCCCTGGCAGCGCTGGCCCTCGGGCCGGTGCTGGTGCTGGGCGTCTTCTTCGTGCTCCCGGTGTCCGCGATGGTCTCGCGCGGCTTCGTGGTCGACGGGCGGCTGGACGTCGGGGGAGTGCTCGACGTGTTGGCCCGGCCGCGGGTGCTGCGGGTCGCGTGGTTCACCGTCTGGTCCTCGACGGTGGCCACGGCCGTGGCCGTGCTCCTGGGGCTGCCGGCCGCCTACGCGCTGCACCGGCTGGCGCTGCCGGGGCGACAGCTGGTCCGCGCGGCGCTGCTGGTGCCGTTCGTGCTGCCCACCGTGGTGGTCGGCGTGGCCTTCCGCGAGCTGCTGGGCGAGTCCGGCCCGCTCGGCGGGCTCGGCCTCGACGGCACCCCGGTCGCGATCATCGCCGGCCTGGTCTTCTTCAACGTGGCCGTGGTCATCCGGGCCGTGGGCGCCGCCTGGGAGTCCCTCGACCCGCGGCCGGGCGAGGCGGCGGCCGCCCTGGGTGCCTCGCCGTGGCAGGTCCTGCGGACGGTCACCCTGCCCGCGCTGCGGCCCTCGATCGTGAGCGCGGCGAGCGTGGTCTTCCTGTTCTGCGCCACCGCGTTCGGGGTCGTGCTCACCCTCGGCGGCGTGCGCCACGCGACCGTCGAGACCGAGATCTACCTGCTCACCACCACGCTCTTCGACCTCCGCGCCGCGGCGGCCCTGTCGCTGGTGCAGCTCGTCGTCGTGGTCGGGCTGCTCGTGGTGGCCGCCCGGCTGCGGGCCACCCCCGACCCGTCGACCGCGCGGACGGTGCCGCGTGCCCGACGGCCCCGGCGCCACGACGTACCCGTCCTGGTCGCGACCACCCTGCTGCTCGCCGCGGTGGCGCTGCCGGTCGTCACCCTGGTGGCCGGGTCGCTGCACTCCGACGGCGCCTGGAGCCTGGACAACTACCGCCGCCTGACCACCGACGGCGAGGACCAGGCGCTGCTCGTCCCCGTCACCGACGCCCTGGTCACCTCGCTGCGGACCGCGGTGGACGCCACCTGGATGGCGCTGCTGATGGGACTGTCGGTGGCCCTGCTGGTGACGCGCCGGTCCCGCACGCGGGCCGAGCGCCGGGTGCGCGGCGGGCTGGACGTGTTCTTCATGCTGCCGCTGGGGGTGAGCGCGGTGACGATCGGCTTCGGCTTCCTCATCAGCCTCGACCGGCCACCGCTCGACCTGCGCGACACCCCGCTGCTCGTGCCCATCGCGCAGGCGCTGGTCGCGCTGCCGCTCGTCGTGCGCACGGTCGCCCCCGTGCTGGCCGGGATCGACGACCGGCAGCGCCAGGCGGCGGCCTCGCTCGGCGCACCTCCGTGGCGAGCGCTGCTCACCGTCGACCTGCCGGTCGTGTGGAAGCCGCTGCTCGCGGCCAGCGGGTTCGCCTTCGCGGTGTCGCTGGGGGAGTTCGGCGCGACCGCGTTCCTCGCCCGCGACGAGCGCCCCACGGTGCCGGTGGTCATCTTCCGCCTGCTCGGGCACCCCGGCGAGCACAACTACGGCATGGCGCTGGCCGCCTCGGTGGTCCTGGCCCTGGCCACCGCGACGGTGGTGCTGGTCGTCGAGCGGCTGCGCGTCCCGAGCCTGGGAGCCTTCTGATGCTGGGCCTCACCGACGTCTCCGTCGCGTACGACGGCGTCCCCGCCGTGCGCCACGTCAGCCTGGACCTCCCCGACGGGGAGGTGCTCGCCGTGCTCGGGCCGTCGGGGTGCGGCAAGTCCACCCTGCTGCGGGCGGTGGCCGGACTGGAGCCGCTGACCGGCGGGCGGATCGCCTTCGACGGGGAGCCCGTCGACCACCTGCCGACCCACCGGCGCGGCTTCGCGCTGATGTTCCAGGACGGCCAGCTCTTCGGGCACATGACGGTGGCCCGCAACGTCGGCTACGCCCTGCGGCTGCGCCGCAGACCCTCCACGGACCGGGTCCGCGAGCTGCTCGCGCTCGTCGGCCTCGAGGGGTACGACGAGCGGCTCCCGCGCACGCTGTCGGGCGGCGAGCGGCAGCGGGTCGCCCTGGCCCGGGCCCTGGCCGTCGAGCCCCGGTTGCTCCTGCTCGACGAGCCGCTCTCGGCGCTGGACGCGTCGCTGCGCGAACGGCTCGCCGTCGACCTCCGCGAGATCCTGCGCGCCGCCGGCACGACCGCGCTGATGGTGACCCACGACCACGAGGAGGCGTTCACGGTCGCCGACCGGCTGGCGGTGATGCGGGCCGGGGAGGTGGTGCAGGCGGGTCCGATCGGCGCCGTGTGGGCGACCCCCGTCGACGCGGCGACCGCGCTCTTCCTCGGCTACGCCCGGGTGCTGGTCGGCCCGGCGGCCGGACGCCTGCTGGCCGCGGCCGGCCTGCCCGGTGCCCCCAGCGTCGCCCTGCGTCGCTCCGCGCTCGTCGCGGGGGAGGGTGCCCTGGCGGGGACGGTCGTCTCCGCGCGGGCGACCCCCGAGCTGGTGCGGCTCGTCGTCGTCGTCGAGGGGCTGGGCGAGGTGGACGCCGTCGCGCCCCTCGGCAGTGTCGTCGTACCCGGCGCGCCGGTGCGTCTCGGCGTCGACCCGACCCGCGTGGCCACCATCACCTGAGTCACGATCGGGGGCTCGTGACCAGTCGTCCCTACACTGGCCTGCGTGTACCGACCGGCCTACGCGCTCCTCCTGGGGACCGCTGCTCTCATGGGTCTGCTCGCCGTCCTCGCATCGGTGACGCTCGACCGTCCCCTGGTCGACCCCGAAGGCTTCCTCGGGCCGTCGTGGCTGCGCCTGCCTCTGCTCGTCCTGGGGGCGTTCCTCCTCGACCTGCTGCCCAGGACGCTGTGGGCGTCGCGCCTCAACCCCAAGCTGATGCCGGAGATCGCCCGGGCCCGGGTGCGCGACCACTGGACCCGCGAGCGGATGACGCTCGTGGTGATGGGCCTGGTCTGCTTCTACATCACCTACGTCAGCTACCGGAACCTCAAGTCGTTCCTGCCCTTCGTGATGGGCGAGGAGAAGTACGACCGCGAGCTCCACCTCATCGACCGGGCCCTGTTCCTCGGCCACGAGCCCGCCACGATCCTGCACCAGGTCTTCGGGACCGGCTGGACCGCGCACGTGCTGTCGTCGGTCTACCTGTGGTTCCTCCCGCTGGTCCCGCTGGCGCTCGCCGCCTGGCTGGTGTGGTCGCGCAACATCTCCTTCGGCTACTGGTTCGCCACCTCCCAGTGCCTGGCCTGGACGCTCGGCACCGCGTCGTACTACGCGCTGCCCACCCTCGGTCCGGGCTTCCGCTACTCCTGGCTCTACAACGACCTGCCCGACACCGGGTCCGGGGCGCTGATGGAGTCGCTGTTCTATGCCCGAAAAGGGGTCCTGCGGGACGGCATCGAGGGCGCGGTCCAGTCCGTGGCGGGCTTCGCCAGCCTGCACGTCGCCATCACCCTGCTCGTGGCGCTGATGGTGCAGTACACGCTGCGCAACCGCGTCATCCACTGGATCTTCTGGATCAACTTCGCGATCACGGTCGTGGCGACCCTGTACTTCGGCTGGCACTACGTCGCCGACGACATCGCGGGCGTGGCCATCGCGCTCATCTCCTTCTGGCTCGGGGGTCTCGCCAGCGGCCAGAAGTTCGACCGCGGCGGGCTCTCCTCGCACCCCACGACGACCACCTCCCAGGTGCCCGTCGACGCCGACTGACCGGCGTACGACGCTGAACGACTCCCCGTGGTGAAGTCCCCGCTCAGCCGGGGACTCCGCCACCTGGTGACCGTTGCAACACCCCCACGGTGCACGACTCGCCGACGAAGCACGCCGTCGCGCGGCGTGTCATACCGGGGCGTCCTGTCGCGCCCGAGCGGCGATGCGCGCGAATTACAACCTTGTAGTTCGTCAAGCCGACACGCCGAGGGTTTGTGAAAAAGTTGGGAAAGTTGTTCCCTTTGGGACTGGTGAGCACTAGCGTGCCGCGAGTGTCACGGGTGAAAGGGAAGTCACCCGTGGCCACGAGAGCCGAGGGGAACCACCTGTGTCAGCCCTGCCTGCACCCGCACCACGTCGTACGCCGGACCGCGCCCGGCGGCTGCGCTGGCCGGCTGCTGCTGCCCTGAGCCTGGTGCTCGCCACCGGCGTCACCCCCGCCTCGGCGGCCGACGACGACGTCCCGAGCGAGGACGACATCGCCGTCGCCGAGCGCAACGCCAGCGACAAGGCTCGCGACGTGGCTGCCGTCCAGGCGGACCTGGTGCTGGCCAACGAGCGGCTGCGGCAGACGGCCGTCACCGCCGCCCAGGCAGCGGAGGCCTACAACGGGGCGCGCTGGCAGGCCGACGAGGCCCGGGCGGCAGCGCAGGCAGCGGCCACCGCCGCGCAGGCCGCCGAGGCCGACGTGCTGCGCCAGCAGGAGGACTACAGCGACGCCCTGGTGCGCAGCTACGAGATCTCCCCGGCCCTGCAGGGCTTCGCCGCGGTCGTCGGCTCCGACGGCATCGAGACGATGATCGACCGTACGACGACCATGCAGCAGGCGGAGGACGCCCTCGACGGCCGGTACGACGCGTTCCGGGCGTCCGCGACCCTGGCCGACGTCGCCCGTCAGCAGGCCCGTGACGCGCTCGCCGACGCCGAGCGACTGGAGGAGCAGGCGGGCCGGGCCCGCGCCGACGCCGCCGCGGCCGAGGCGTCCGCCGGGGCGACCGCCGAGTCGATCGCGGTGTCCAAGACCGCGCTGATCTCCGAGCTCGCCGACCTCCAGGGGATCAGCATCCGCCTCGCCGAGAAGCGCCAGTCGGCGCTCGAGGCGGCTGCCGCCGAGGCCGCCCGGAAGGCCGCCCAGAAGGCCGCCCAGAAGGCCGCGGAGCAGGCCGCCGCGCAGGAGGCCGCGGAGCAGGCCGCGCAGGAGGCCGCTGCCAAGGCTGCCCAGGAGGCCGCGGACAAGGCCGCGCAGGAGGCCGCCGACAAGGCCGCGGCCGAAGCGGCCGCCGAGGCCGCCCAGGAGGCGGCGACGAAGGCCCAGCAGTCGACGCCCCAGCCGACCAAGAGCCCGACCCCCACCCCGGCACCGACCAAGACCCCGACTCCGACGCCGGCCCCGACCCCCACGCCCGCGCCGACCAGGACTCCGACGCCGACCCCCACGCCGGCGCCCGCACCCGCGCCCACGCCGACGCCCGCTCCCGCGCCCACCCCGACACCTGCACCCGCTCCGGCTCCCGCGCCCCCGCCGGCCAGCACCGGCGCCGCAGCGGCCATCGCGTTCGCCGCCGCCCAGATCGGCGACCCGTACAAGTGGGGCGCCGCCGGGCCCGACGCCTGGGACTGCTCAGGCCTCACCGCCGGGGCCTGGGCCCAGGGCGGCAAGGCGCTCCCGCACTACTCGGTCGCGCAGTTCACCGGCTCCACCCGCATCACCGCGGCCCAGCTGGCCCCCGGCGACCTGGTGTTCTGGGGATCGAGCAGCAACCCGAGCTCGATCTACCACGTGGGCCTCTACGTGGGCGACGGCCAGATGATCCACGCTCCCCGCACCGGTCGGCCCGTCGTCCGGGAGTCGATCTACTCCTGGACCGCCCCGAACTTCTTCGCCCGCCCCTGACGCCGACGTCCCGACCCGCCCCCGCGGGTAGTTGGGGACGTTCTGGTAGGTAGAAGTGCGCCCGGAGCCACCAGTTCGTCCCAAACTACGCGCCGCGGGGCCAGCCGGCCCGCCCCGGCAACGCACGGACTCAGGGAGTCGGCGCGACCTTCGTCGCGAAGCGCGCGGCCAGCTCGCCGGGGTCCAGCGTCCCGGCGAGGATCCGGGTCGTCGGCCAGCCCGACGTGTCGAGGCCCGAGAGCCGGTCGAAGACGCCCAGGTCGGCGGCGTACAGCTCGGCCAGCGACTGCAGGTCCTCGGCGGTCGGCGGCGTCCCGGTGACCAGCTCGGCGCCGGCGTACCGGTTGCGCAACGGCGGGTGCTCCTCGAAGCGCGACAGGCCCAGGTGGTCGGTGGCCCGGTCGACGGAAGTGTCGAACGCCGCCAGCATCGAGCGGAACTCGAGCAGCAGCCACTGCTCGCGCGGGAAGACGGAGAAGCCGCGCTCGAGCTGCGCGCCGTAGTAGCCGCGCGCGATGCCCGACATGTGCTTGTAGCGCATCGGCTTGACGTCGGTCGGCACGGTGTCCGGCAGCGAGGTGGGGCGGAACTCGGTGAGGAACCCCGGCCAGTCCGGCCAGTCCGGGTGCCGCGTCCGCAGCATCGTCCAGTGCGAGAACAACCGCTCGAGCGGGTCGCGGAAGACCGCGATCAGCGGCATGTCCGGCTTGTAGGCGTGCATCCGCTCCAGCGCGTTCGGCCAGAACAGGTAGACCGGGGTGGAGTCGCCCACCATCGTGTGCACCTTGGCCCGCCGCGGCGCGGTGTAGTCGCGCTCGTAGTCGGGGTGCGCCCAGTCGTAGGACTCGTCGTTGAAGAAGTGGGCCTCCTTGCGAGGCGGCCGGCACACGTGGCGGTGCTGGCTGATCGTCCCCGAGAGCGTGGAGGTGCCGCTCTTCTGGACGCCCACGATCGAGAAGTTGTAGGGCATCCGCCCGAGATCGACGTCGGGCTCGGGACGGTTCACGCGCGCGACGCTACCTTGTGGCCATGACCACCGAGCAAGCCGCTGAGGAGACGACGGAGCAGACCGACGGGCAGGCCGCCGGCCCGTCCACGAGGGGCTACGTGCAGCCCGAGGTCGACGTCGCGGCGATGACCGCCCTGCTCGACGGCCGGTACGCCGACGTCCGCGCCCTGGTGCGCACCAACCTCGTCGAGCAGGCCGGGATCCTCCTCGAGGCGGAGACCCTCGACACCGCTGCGTTCCGCGAGCGGGTCAAGCAGGTCGTCGTCGAGATGGCCGCGACCGGCCAGACGGGCATGGGCTTCCCCGAGCAGTACGGCGGGGGCGGCGACATCGGCGCCTCCATCGCGGCCTTCGAGACCCTGGCCCTCGGCGACCTCAGCGTGCTCGTCAAGGTCGGGGTCCAGTTCGGCCTCTTCGGCGGCGCGATCCTCCAGCTCGGCACCGAGCGGCACCACGAGGCCTACCTCGCCCGGCTCATCACCGGCGAGCTGATGGGCTGCTTCGCGATGACCGAGACCGGCCACGGCTCCAACGTCCAGGCGCTCGGCACCACCGCGACGTACGACGTCGACACCGGCGAGTTCGTCATCACCACCCCCGACGACGCCAGCCGCAAGGACTACATCGGCAACGCGGCGGCGCACGCCGACGTGGCTGTGGTCTTCGCCCAGCTGGAGGTCGGCGGAGAGTCCCAGGGCGTGCACGCGTTCGTCGTGCCCCTGCGGGAGGGCGGCGACGTGCTGCCCGGCGTACGCATCGAGGACTGCGGCCCCAAGATCGGCCTCAACGGCGTCGACAACGGACGGATCTGGTTCGACGGAGTGCGCATCCCGCGCGCCAACCTCCTCGACCAGTTCGCCTCCGTCTCCGAGGACGGCGTCTACTCCAGCCCGATCGAGAACCCCAACCGCCGGTTCTTCACCATGCTCGGCACCCTGGTCCAGGGTCGCGTCTGCGTCGGCGGCGCCGGCATCAACGCGTCCAAGGTCGCGCTGACGATCGCCGTGCGGTACGCCGTCCGGCGCCGGCAGTTCGAGGCCAGCAACCCGCCCGTCGAGGACCTGATCCTCGACTACGGCATGCACCAGCGCCGGCTCTTCCCGCTGCTGGCCCGCACCTACGCGCTGCATTTCGCGCAGGAGTCCGTGGCCCAGCAGCTGCACGACGTCTTCTCCGGGCCGCCGCCGACCGGGGGCGAGGAGGGTGAGCAGAACCGCCGCCGCCTCGAGTCGGAGGCCGCGGGCCTCAAGGCGCTGGGCACGTGGCACGCCACCCGCACCATCCAGGAGTGCCGCGAGGCGTGCGGCGGCGCGGGCTACCTGAGCGCCAACCGCTTCGACGCGCTGCGCGCCGACACCGACGTCTTCACCACCTTCGAGGGCGACAACCACGTCCTCCTCCAGCTGGTCGCCAAGGGCCTGCTCACCGACTACTCCTCGGAGTTCGAGGACATGGACCAGTTCGGCATGGTCCGCTTCGTCGCCGGGCTCGCGGTCGAGACGATGCTGGAGCGGACCAGCGCCCGCAAGCTGTTCTCGGCGATCCGGGACGTGCTGCCCGGCGGCGACGAGTGGGACCAGGAGGCCGGGCTGCTGGACCCGGCGTACCAGCAGGCGATGCTCCGGTTCCGCGAGGAGCACATGCTCGGCGGCGTCGCGCGCCGGCTCAAGCGCGGCATCGACGACGGGATGAACCCGGGCGAGGTCTTCTCCCGGGTGCAGGACCACGTGATCGCCGCCGCCCGCGCCCACATCGAGCGCCTGGTGCTGGACGCCTTCGTGGCCAAGGCCGCCGCGCTGCCCGCCGGTGACACCAAGGTCGCCCTCAACCTGCTCTGCGACCTGCACGCGCTCACCACGATCGAGGCCGACCGCGCCTGGTTCATGGAGCACGGCCGCCTCACCGCCGCGCGGTCCAAGGCCATCAGCCGCGAGGTCAACGACCTGTGCCGCAAGATCCGACCGCTGGCCGTCGACCTCGTGGACGCCCTCGGCGTGCCGCGGGAGATGCTGCGCTCCGAGGAAATCCTCGGCTCATGAGGCTCTTCGGCGGCTGGCACGAGGACCCGCTGTGGGCGGGCGTCTACGGCTGGCTCGTGGAGCACCGCCGCGTCGGGGGACTGGCCTGGCGGCTCGGGCTCGGCAGCGACCTCGGCCTGCTGTACGACGCCGTGCGCGAGGTCGGCCGGCTGCCCGCGGGCGCCCGGGTGCTCGACGTGCCCACCGGCAACGGCATCGCGATGCGCGGCATCACCCCGGGCCAGGGGCTCGACTACGTCGCCGCCGACATCTCGCCCGCCATGCTCGACCGCGCGACGGCGACCGCCCGGCGGCTCGGGGTCCACGACCAGGTGACGCCGATGGTCGCGGACGTCGGCGACCTGCCCCTCGACGACGGCTCGGTCGACCTGGTCGCGACCTTCACGGGGCTGCACTGCTTCCCCGATCCGCACCGCGCGGTCCAGGAGATGGTGCGGGTCCTGCGCCCCGGCGGTGTGATCACCGGCAGCGCGATGTTCCTCGACACGGGCCTGGCCCACGAGCCCGCCCGGCGGGTGGGCACCCTGGCCGGTGTCCTGGGACCGATGTGCACGACCCGGGAGGCGGTCACGTGGCTGGCCGAGGAGGGCTGCCGCGACATCGACCTCCACCTCAGCGGCGGGCTCGGGTACTTCCGCGCAGTCGCGACCTGAGTCCCGCGGGGTTGTCACAGGTCGCGGCCGGCCGGTGTCTTGATGGTGAGGGCCCGGACGAGCCGGGTCCCGTCGACGAGGAGGCACCCATGCCCAGCACGTTCCGCATCCCGAAGGCGTCGCTCGACGGCGTCTACGGCCGCATCATGACCACCGTCGCCCGGCGCATGTGGGGCGAGGTCCCCGACAACGCCCACGTCCCGTTCCACCACCGGCCGCTCACGAGGGCGGTCTTCTCCTTCGAGCAGAAGGTCGCGCGCTGGAAGGCCCTCGACCCCCACCTCAAGACCTACGCCCAGCTCGCCAGCGCGGCACGGATCGGCTGCTCGTGGTGCCTGGACTTCGGCTACTTCCTCGCCCACGAGGACGGCCTCACGCTGGAGAAGGTGCGCGAGGTGCCCCGGTGGCGCGAGACCGACGTCTTCACCGACCTCGAGCGCGACGTGATGGCCTACGCCGAGGCGATGACCGAGACGCCGCCGACGGTGACCGACGAGATGGTGGCCGCCCTCGACGCGAGGCTTGGCCACGAGGCGATGGTCGAGCTCACCATGATGGTCGCGGTCGAGAACGAGCGCTCGCGCTTCAACGCCGCCTTCGGCCTCGCCAGCCAGGGCTACGCGGACCGCTGCGAGCTGGCGCCGCTCGCCGTACCCTCGCACCCATGAGCGAGCCGTCCACCGAGGCGTTCGTCGACCACCGCAACCTGCTGTTCACGGTCGCCTACGAGATGCTCGGCTCGGCGGCCGACGCGGAGGACGTCCTGCAGGAGGTGTGGCTGCGGTGGTCGGGCGTCGAGCACGCCGAGGTCCGCGAGCCACGTGCCTACCTCGTGCGGACCACGACGCGGGTCGCGCTCAACCACCTGCGCGCCGGCGCGCGGCGACGCGAGGAGTACGTCGGGCCCTGGCTGCCCGAGCCGCTCCTCACCACCCCGGACGTCGCGGAAGACGTGCAGCTCGCCGACAGCGTCTCGACCGCGATGCTCCTGGTCCTGGAGACGCTGCCGCCGACCGAGCGGGCGGTGTTCGTCCTGCGCGAGGTCTTCGACGTCCCGTACGACGAGATCGCGGCCGCCGTCGACAAGTCCGAGGCCGCGGTGCGCCAGGTGGCGCACCGGGCGCGCTCCCACGTGCACGCCCGGCGGCCGCGGACCACGGCGACCGTCGCCGAGCGGGACGCGGTCATCGCCCGGTTCCGGCTGGCCACCGAGACCGGCGACCTCCAGGCGCTGATGGACGTGCTGGCGCCCGACGTGGTGCTGATGACGGACGGCGGCGGGCGCGTGCACGCGGCGCTGCGGCCGATCCTGGGGCGCGACAAGGTGCTGCGCTTCCTCGCCGGCGTCACCCCCGAGGCGCTGGAGCTGGTGCCGGTGTGGCTCAACGGCGCCCCGGCGGTCCAGTTCGTCATCGGTGGCCGGCGTGACGGCGTGGGCACGATGCTCGTCGAGCACGGCGTCGTCACGCGGCTCTACCTCGTGCGCAACCCCGACAAGCTCGGCGCGGTCGCGGAGCCCGTCACCCTCGCGCGCTGAGCGCGGGGGGACGGACGGACCGGTCGTGCGTCAGTGGTCCTGGCCCTGGCCCTGACCCTGGCCCTTGGCGCGCTCGAAGGACGCGCGGACCTCGGCCTCGGCCTCGGCGCGGCCGACCCAGTTGGCGCCCTCGACGGACTTGCCGGGCTCGAGGTCCTTGTAGACCTCGAAGAAGTGCTGGATCTCGAGCCGGTCGAACTTGGAGACGTCGCCGATGTCCTGCAGGTGCTGCAGGCGCGGGTCGTGCGAGGGGACGCAGAGGACCTTGTCGTCGCCGCCGGCCTCGTCGGTCATCCGGAACATGCCGATCGCGCGGCACTCGATGAGGCAGCCCGGGAAGGTCGGCGCCTGCAGCAGGACGAGCGCGTCCAGCGGGTCGCCGTCCTGGCCGAGGGTGTCCTCGATGTAGCCGTAGTCCTCGGGGTAGGCGGTGGAGGTGAAGAGCATGCGGTCCAGCCGCAGGCGTCCGGTGTGGTGGTCCACCTCGTACTTGTTGCGCGAACCCTTGGGGATCTCGATCAGCACGTCGAAGAGCAACTGGTTCTCGGGCGGACGCACGTCGCTGTCGGTGATCTCGTCGCGGACGTCGTCGGCTACCTGCTCGTCGGGCACGGTTTCTCCTGGGGCATGTGGGTGGTCGGCGGCCAGTGTCGCGCACAATGTCCCCCGACGGCCAAAGTGAGGGAGCAATTCGCGTGGGACGTGACCGACACCACGCCTCGGGACCGAGCGGTCCGGGGCGTGTCGCGCACTGGGTCCCCACCCTCCTGGTGCTGGCCCTCGTCGCCGCCGCGTTCGCGTCGTACCGCCTCGACCTCGGCCCCCGCTACCTGCCCTGGCTCTCGGTCGACCCGCAGGCCGAGCCCGCCGCGATCGCCCCGCCTGCGGGCGTCGCGCTCCCGGACTGGGCGCAGCCGGGCCCGGTCTCCCAGGTCGTCCCGCCGGCGCAGCGCGGCCACGTCGACCCCGCCGCGGTCGCCGCCGCACTGGCACCCGGGCTGGCCGACAAGGACCTCGGGCGGCACGTGGTCGCCGCCGTCGGCGACCTCGGCGGCGACGGTGCCGCCTGGACGTACGGCGAGGGTGCGGTCATCCCCGCGTCGACCACCAAGCTGCTCACCAGCACCGCCGCGCTGGAGACGCTCGGCCCCGACGCCCGCTTCGAGACCCGCGTGGTCACCGGGGCCACGCCGCGCGACCTGGTGCTCGTCGGCGGGGGAGACCCCTACCTGGCGAGCCGGCCGCTCACCCCGGAGGAGGTGGAGACGACGTACCCCGAGCGGGCCGACGTCGTCACCCTCGCCCGCGACGTGGCGGCGACGCTGGCGCCGGGGCAGCGGGTGCGCGTGCAGTACGACGACGGCCTCTTCACCGGTCCCAGCAACAACCCGAGGTGGCGCGCCGACTACGTGCCGGACGACATCGTCAGCCCGATCACGGCGCTGTGGGTCGACCGCGGGGCTTCGCCGACCGGCTACGGCTACTCCGACGACCCGAGCGCCACCGCCGCCGGGACGTTCGTCGCCGCCCTGCGCGGCGCCGGGGTGAAGGTCGCCGGCAGCCCGACCCGCACGACGGCACCCGCGGGCGCGACCGAGGTCGCCGCGGTGTCCAGCGCCCCGGTGGCCGACATCGTCGAGCACGTCCTCGAGGTCAGCGACAACGAGGGCGCCGAGGTGCTGGCGCGCCACGTCGGGATCGCGGTGTCGGGGCTCGGGTCCTTCGAGGGGGGCTCGGCCGCCGTGCTCGACACCCTCAGGGGGCTGGGGATCGACACCGGGTCCGACGTCATCCACGACGGCTCGGGGCTCTCCCGCCTCAACCGGGTGTCCGCGACGACGCTGCTCCAGGTGCTCCAGACGGCGGCCGGCCCGGCGCACCCCGACCTGCGCCCGGTGCTCACCGGCCTCCCCGTCGCCGGCTTCACCGGCTCCCTCGCCTACCGCTTCGACCAGGGTTCCCCCGAGGGCCCCGGCCACGTCCGCGCCAAGACCGGCACGCTGAGCAACGTCCACTCGCTGGCCGGCGTCACTACCGACCGCGAGGGCACCCCGATGGCCTTCGTGGTGGCGGTGGACCGTGCCAAGGAGGAGGACAAGCTCGACGCCCAGCAGGCCGTCGACCGGCTCGCCGGGGACCTGGCCGGCTGCCGCTGCAGCGTCGGCTGAGGCGCGCGGTGCCGATGGGGTGCCCGGCTAGGGTCGCCCCATGACGTCAATGGTCGACTGGGACTTCGCGGTGAACCTCGGCGCCAAGGTGGCCGGTGACGGCCCCGAGGTGACGCCCGAGGCCGCGGCCGCCGCCGTGACGCAGCTGCGGGCCGACGCCGACCGCTCCACCTCGCTGGTGCGTGACTTCACGGGCCTGGTCGCCCAGGAGCACTCCGCCCCCGTGCTCGTGGTCGACCGGCGCGGGTGGGTGCAGGCCAACGCCGACGGCTTCGCCCGCATCCTCGACCCGCTGGTCACCCGGCTGACCGAGAAGAAGGGCGCCCCCCACGGGCTGTCCCTGGCCATCGGCTCGCGCGTCACCGGCGCCGAGGTGGGCCTGATGCTCGGGTTCCTCGGCACCAAGGTGCTCGGCCAGTTCGATCCCTTCCACGGCCTCGCCGACGGCGGCGACCCCGCCGGCGCGAGCGGGGTCGGCCAGGACACCGGCCGGCTGCTGCTCGTCGCGCCCAACATCGTGCACGTCGAGCGTGAGCTCGGCGTCGATCCGACCGACTTCCGGCTCTGGGTCTGCCTGCACGAGGAGACCCACCGCGTGCAGTTCACCGCCGTCCCGTGGATGCGCGACCACCTCTACTCCGAGATGCTCGCCCTCACCAGCACCGTCGAGCCCACCCGGATGATGGACGACGTCGTACGCCGCGTGTCCGAGGCCGTCCGCGGCGGTGGCGGCAGCCTGCTCGACGTGATGGGGACCCCGGAGCAGAAGGAGATCCTCGACCGGATCACCGGCGTGATGTCGCTGCTCGAGGGCCACGCCGACGTGGTGATGGACGGCGTCGGCCCCAGCGTGATCCCCAGCGTCGACCGGATCCGCGCCCGCTTCGACGAGCGCCGCAAGGGCGTCGGCACCCTCGACCGCATCCTGCGACGGCTCCTGGGCCTCGACGCCAAGATGGCGCAGTACCGCGACGGCGCCGCCTTCACCCGCCACGTCGTCGACAAGGTCGGCATGGACGACTTCAACGCCGTCTGGGCCGAGCCCGCCCACCTGCCCAGCAAGTCCGAGATCGGTGACCCGGACGCCTGGATCACCCGGGTGCTGTGAGCCTGCACCCCGCGGTCGCGCTCGTGCGCCGTGGCGTGCGCGGCGTCCTGGTCGACCTCCCGGCCGGGGCGACGGTCGTCGTGGCGTGCAGCGGCGGCGCCGACTCGCTCGCCCTGCTGAGCGCCACGGTCTTCGAGGGCCACAAGCGCGCCCAGCGGGTCGTCGGCGTCACCGTCGACCACGGGCTCCAGCCGGGTTCGGTCGACCACGCGGCGCGCGTGGTCGAGCAGATGGCCGGGCTCGGGGCCGACGAGACGATGACCGCCACCGTGGTCGTCGACGCCGCGGGCCTGGGTCCGGAGGCCGCCGCCCGCGAGGCGCGGTACGCCGTCCTCGAGGAGGTCGCCGCCCGCACCTCGGCCGCCGTGGTCCTGCTCGGCCACACCCTCGACGACCAGGCCGAGACGGTGCTCCTCGGGCTGGCCCGCGGCTCCGGGGGGCGCTCGCTGGCGGGGATGCGCCGACGCTTCGACGTCTTCGCGCGCCCGCTGCTCGACGTACGCCGCGACGACACCGTCACCGCCTGCCAGGTCGAGGGGCTCAGGGCGTGGGAGGACCCGCACAACACCGACCCCGCCTACACCCGGGTGCGGGTACGCCGCCGCGTGCTGCCGGTGCTCGAGGACGAGCTCGGTCCCGGCGTCGCCGCCACCCTGGCCCGCACCGCCGACCAGCTGCGCGACGACATGGGCCTGCTCGACGAGTTCGCGGCCGAGGTCGCCGCCGCCGTCACCACCGGGGACGGGCTCGCCGTCGAGCCGCTGGTCGCCCAGCACCCCTCGCTGCGGCGCCGCGTGCTCCGCAACGCCGTCCTGGCCGCCGGCGCCCCCGCCTCCGAGGTGCACCACGAGCACGTCCTGGCCGTCGACGCGCTGCTCACCGACTGGCGGGGCCAGAAGTGGATCGACCTCCCCGGCCACCTGCGCGCCGTGCGCCGCGACGGCCTGCTGGTCCTCGAGCGCGCGCCGTCCGCCCCCGGCGACCCCTCCACCTGACCCAAGACCTGAACTTCCACGCACTCGGGTGGAAGTACACGCCTCGGGCCTCCGTCGAGGCCGCACTTCCACCCCTCTGCGTGGAACTTCATCGACGGGCGGCACGAGGGCCGAGAACTGCCCTGTGGACAACGGTCCGGCTCGTCGGGATCCGGGAAGCCTGCCGGCATGGACCTCGACACGACCCGACCCTTCCCGCGGTGGCAGGGACTCCGGGCGGGCATCAGCCGGGCGACCCTCGACGGACCCTCCTACCAGCGCGTGCTGCACGGGGTGCTCGTCGAGTCGGGTGTGCCACTCACCCCGCGCCTGAGGGCGCAGGCGGCCCTCGTCTGCTTCTTCGCGCACGCCTTCGCCAGCCATGCGACGGCGGCCCGGGTCTGGGAAGCGCCGATCGCGACCCTGCCCGGCGAGCACGTGACCGTCCCCACCGCCGGCGAGCGGCTCCGGCGGGAGGGGGTGACCTGCCACGTGCGCGGCGGTGCGGTCCCGGTCGTCCACGACGGCGTGCGTGTCTCGTCCTTGCCGGACCTCTTCCTCGAGCTGGCGGAGCAGGTGCCGTTGGTGGAGCTGGTCGTGCTGGGCGACTGGATGGTGCGGCGCAAGGGAGTGAGGCCCGAGCAGCTGGTCCGCGCGGCGCGGTCTGCTCCGGGCGCCGCCGGTCGGCTGGCGCGCCAGGCGGCGTCGTACGTCCGGACCGGTGTGGACTCCCCGATGGAGACGCGGCTGCGCATGCTCCTCGTGCTCGCGGGCCTGCCCGAGCCGCGGGTCAACCTCACCATCCGCGACGTCGACGGTGGGCCGGTACGACGCTTCGACCTCAGCTGGCCGGAGGGCAAGGTCATCGTCGAGTACGACGGTCGCCACCATGTCGAGCGGGAGGACCAGTGGGCGGCGGACCTGGTGAGGCGCGAGGAGATCGACGACCACGGCTGGCGGATCCTGGTCGTGGTGGCGAGCGGCATCTACCGCGATCCCGGCTCGACGGTGGAGCGGGTGTGGCGCCTGCTGAGGGCCAGGCGGGTCCCGGGTGTGCCGGCCCGGCCCGAGCAGGCCTGGCGAGCGCACTTCCCGGGCCACGCGTCGTACCTCTGACCGCCCGACCGGGACGCCCACGCCTCCTGCGTGGAAGTACACCCCGCGACACCTGCTCGGCCCTGCACTTCCACGCGCCTGCGTCGAAGTCGCTGCCGTGACGCGACCACACGACGACCACACGACGGTCCCGGGGGCGGGTGCCCCTAGGCTGCACGTCATGGACGCGTCCCACGTGGAGTCTGACCTCGTCAACGTGCTCTTCACCGAGGAGCAGATCCAGACCCGGTTGGGGGAGATGGGCGAGCAGATCACGGCGGACTACGAGGGCCACGACCTGCTGATGGTCGGCGTGCTCCGCGGTGCCGTCATGGTGATGGCCGACCTGTCCCGCGCGCTGGGACGCCACGTCGAGATGGACTGGATGGCGATCAGCTCCTACGGCTCGGGCACCAAGTCGAGCGGCGTGGTGCGGATCCTCAAGGACCTCGACACCGACATCACGGGTCGCCACGTGCTGATCGTCGACGAGATCATCGACACCGGGCTCACCCTCAGCTGGCTGGTCAACAGCCTCGGCAGCCGCGGTCCGGCCAGCGTCGAGATCGCCACGCTGCTGCGCAAGCCGGAGGCGCTGAGCATGCCCGTGGAGCCCAAGTACGTCGGCTGGGACATCCCCAACGAGTTCGTCGTGGGCTACGGACTCGACTACCAGGAGCGCTACCGCAACCTGCGCGACATCGGCACCCTCGCGCCGCACGTCTACTCCTGAACGCCCGCGCGCTTCACCCCGCCTGAAAGAATGGGCCAGACCCGCGGGGGTGCGTGACGCTGTACGGTCACAACCCTCCAACTCCTCGTCGCGAAAGATGCTTGTGAAGCGTATTTTCAAGGGCCCCTGGCTGGTGGCGCTCGTGGCGGGCGTCGCCGCCCTCTTCGCCATCCAGTTCCTCATCCCCAACGGCGGGTACGACGAGGTCAAGACCTCCGAGCTCAACGCCTGGATCGCCGACGGCAGCGTCAAGGACATCACCTTCGTCGAGGGTGACCAGGAGATCCGCGCGACCCTCGACGAGGGCGTGCGCGACGGCAGCGACAAGGTCGTCACCTACTACATCCAGGGCCAGCAGGAGCCGATCCTCGCGGCGGTCCAGGAGCAGGCCGACGCGGGCACCATCGAGGAGTACACCTCCGAGGTGCCCAAGCCGAGCGTCATCGGCTCGCTGCTGGTGACCCTGCTGCCCTTCGCCCTCATCGTGCTGCTGTTCATCTTCTTGATGAACCAGGCCCAGGGCGGTGGCCGCGGCGTCATGCAGTTCGCCAAGAGCAAGGCCAAGCTGATCACCAAGGACATGCCGAAGACGACGTTCTCCGACGTCGCCGGGTCCGAGGAGGCCGTCGAGGAGCTCGGCGAGATCAAGGAGTTCCTCCAGGAGCCGGCCAAGTTCCAGGCGGTCGGCGCGAAGATCCCCAAGGGCGTCCTGCTCTACGGCCCGCCCGGCACCGGCAAGACGCTGCTGGCCCGCGCGGTCGCCGGCGAGGCCGGGGTGCCGTTCTTCTCGATCTCCGGCTCCGACTTCGTCGAGATGTTCGTCGGCGTCGGCGCGAGCCGTGTCCGCGACCTCTTCGAGCAGGCCAAGGAGAACGCCCCCGCGATCGTCTTCATCGACGAGATCGACGCGGTCGGGCGCCACCGTGGCGCCGGCATGGGCGGCGGCCACGACGAGCGCGAGCAGACCCTCAACCAGCTGCTGGTCGAGATGGACGGCTTCGACGTCCGCGGCGGGGTCATCCTCATCGCGGCGACCAACCGCCCCGACGTGCTCGACCCGGCGCTGCTGCGCCCGGGCCGATTCGACCGCCAGATCCAGGTCGACGCCCCCGACCTCAACGGTCGCCACCAGATCCTCAAGGTCCACTCCCGCGGCAAGCCGATGGCCCCCGAGATCGACCTGCTGTCGGTGGCGCGTCGTACGCCGGGCTTCACCGGCGCCGACCTGGCCAACGTCCTCAACGAGGCCGCGCTGCTCACCGCGCGCGGCAACGCCAAGCTCATCACCGACGCCTCCCTCGACGAGGCCATCGACCGCGTGATCGCCGGGCCCCAGCGTCGTACGCGCCTGATGAGCGAGAAGGAGAAGCTCATCACCGCCTACCACGAGGGCGGCCACGCCCTCGTCGCCGCGGCGCTGCCGGGCACCGACCCGGTGCACAAGGTCACGATCCTGCCGCGCGGGCGGGCCCTCGGCTACACGATGGTCCTGCCGGACTCCGACAAGTACAGCCAGACCCGCTCCGAGATGCTCGACTCGCTGGCCTACATGCTCGGCGGGATGGCGGCCGAGGCGCTGATCTTCCACGACGTCACCAGCGGTGCCGGCAACGACATCGAGAAGGCGACCAACCTCGCCCGCGCGATGGTCACCCAGTACGGCATGAGCGAGCGCCTCGGCGCGATCAAGCTCGGCGACAGCACCTCCGAGCCCTTCCTGGGCCGCGACATGGGCCACCAGCGCAACTACTCCGAGGAGGTCGCCGCCGTCGTCGACGCGGAGACCAAGAAGCTGCTCGGCACCGCGCACCAGGAGGCCTACGACATCCTCGAGCGCAACCGCGACGTCCTCGACGCGCTGGTGCTCGAGCTGCTCGACAAGGAGACCCTCGACAAGGCCCAGATCGCCCGGGTCTTCGAGCCCCTGCGCCTGCACCCGACGCGTCCGGCCTGGACCGGGTCGCCCGACCGCAACCCGTCGGCGATCCCGCCGGTCGAGATCCCCCAGGAGATCCGCGACCGCGCCCGCAACACCAACGGCACCGCCCCCGTGCAGGAGGAGGGCGGCATCGTCCTCACCCCGCCCGGCGCCGGCGGCGACACCCACGGCGACACCCTGGGCGGCGGCACCGACACCCCCACGCCGCCCACCCCACCGACGAGCTGAACAGGCCCACGATGACCGACCCGATCAGCCTCGACGAGCGCGAGCTGCCCGACTTCGACCACGCCCGCGCCGAGGCGGCCGTGCGCGAGCTGCTGCACGCGATCGGGGAGGACCCCGACAGGGAGGGCCTCGTCGACACACCGGCCCGTGTGGCGCGGGCGTACGCCGAGCTGACCGCCGGCCTGCGCCAGCGTCCCGAGGACGTCCTCACCACCACCTTCGACATCGGTCACGACGAGATGGTGCTGGTGCGCGACATCGAGCTGTGGTCGATGTGCGAGCACCACCTGGTGCCCTTCACCGGGGTCGCGCACGTGGGCTACATCCCGTCCGAGACCGGCAAGATCACCGGCCTGTCCAAGCTCGCCCGGGTCGTCGACGTCTACGCCAAGCGGCCGCAGGTGCAGGAGCGGCTCACCACCCAGGTGGCCGACTCCCTGATGGAGATCCTGGAGCCGCGGGGCGTCATCGTGGTCATCGAGGCCGAGCACCTGTGCATGACCATGCGGGGCGTCAAGAAGGCCGGTGCCCGCACCATCACCTCGGCGGTGCGAGGCATCATGCACAAGGCGGCCACGCGCTCCGAGGCGATGGCGTTGATCCACTCGGGCCGATGAGCCGCCCGGCGCGACCCCTGGTGATGGGGATCGTCAACGTCACCCCCGACTCCTTCAGCGACGGCGGCCTGTACGCCGACACCGCGTCCGCGCTCGCCCACGGGCGGACCCTGCTCGACCAGGGCGCCGACATCCTCGACGTCGGAGGGGAGTCGACGCGCCCCGGTGCCACCCGGCCCCTGGTGGCCGAGGAGCTCGACCGGGTCGTGCCGGTCATCTCCGGGCTCGCCGGCCTGGGTGCCGTCGTCTCGGTCGACACCATGCGCTCGGAGGTCGCCGCCGCCGCCCTCGAGGCCGGGGCACGCATCGTCAACGACGTGTCGGGCGGACTGGCCGACCCCGCCGTCCTCGACGTGGTCGCCGACTCCGACGCGACGTACGTCGCCATGCACTGGCGGGCCCACAGCGACCGGATGGCCGACTTCGCGACGTACGACGGTCCCGGCGGGGTGGTCGGTGCCGTCGTGGCCGAGCTCGGCGAGCGGCTGGAGGCGGCCCGGGCCGCGGGCATCGACGACGACCGCATCGTGCTCGACCCCGGGCTCGGGTTCGCCAAGCGCGGCGAGCACAACTGGCAGCTCCTCGCCCACCTCGACGCCGTCGCTGCGCTGGGGCGGCCCCTGCTCGTCGGGGCCAGCCGCAAGAGCTTCCTCGGCACCCTGCTGGCCGGACCCGACGGCACGCCACGCCCGCCCGCCGAGCGGGAGCACGCGCACGCCGCCCTGGTGCCGCTGCTGGCCGACCAGGGGGTGTGGTGCCTGCGCGTGCACGACGTGCGCGCGACCTGCGACGCCCTCGCGGCCTGGCAGGCCTTCCGCTCGACCCCCGCCCCCCAGGAGTGACGACGTGACCGACGAGCCCTTCGACACGGGTGCTGCGCGCCCTGCTCAGGACGAGCCCTTCGACACGGGCGCTGCGCGCCCTGCTCAGGACGAGCCCTTCGACACGGGCGCTGCGCGCCCTGCTCAGGACGAGCTGACGATCACCGGCCTGGAGTGCTTCGCCCACCACGGTGTCTTCGACTTCGAGCGCCGAGAGGGCCAGACCTTCGTGATCGACCTCACGCTGGGCATCGACACCCGGTCCGCGGCCGCCTCCGACGACTTGCAGGAGACCGTCCACTACGGGACTCTCGTGGACCGGGTCAGGGCCGCAGTCGAGTCCGACCCGGTGGACCTGATCGAGACCGTGGCCCAACGCATCGCCGACGTGTGCCTGACTGAACGTCGTGTTGAATGGGCCCGCGTCACGATCCACAAGCCCGATGCACCCATTGACGCGACATTTCGGGATGTCGCGCTGACGATCACCAGGACTGAGGCCAACCGATGACCGAGACCCCCAACCCCCACATCGTGGACGCGGACTCCCTCACCGGCGAGATGCACCCCATCCGTCGCATCGTCGTAGCGCTGGGCTCCAACCTCGGAGAGCGCTTCGCGACCCTGCAGGGGGCGGTGGACGCCCTGGCCGACACCCCCGACCTGTTCCTGACCGGCGTCTCGCCGGTCTACGAGTCGGAGCCGGTGGACGCCCCGGTCGAGGACGCGCCGATGTTCCTCAACGCCGTCGTGCTGGCCGACACCACCCTCCCGGCGGCGCGCCTCATGGAGCGGGCGCTGGCCATCGAGGACGCCTTCGACCGCGAGCGCAGCGACCTGCGCAACGCGCCGCGCACCCTCGACGTCGACCTGATCGTGGTGGGCGACCGCCGCGCCGACGACGACTTCCTGCGCCTGCCGCACCCTCGGGCCCACGAGCGGGCCTTCGTGCTCCAGCCCTGGCACGACCTCGAGCCCGACGCCGAGCTCCCCGACCACGGGCCGATCGCCGACCTGCTCGGCCGCGCCGACACCACCGGCGTCGCGCGCCGCGACGACCTGGCCCTCGAGGTCCAGTGACCGCAGGCCCTCCGGGCGAGGACCCGGCCGACCACGAGCCGGACGACGACTCCGACCGACCTCCGGAGGGCCGGTTGCGGCCCACCTCCGCCACCTCGCTGGCCGTCGCCGCCGCGATCGGTCTCGTCGGGGGTGGGCTGCTGCGCACCGTGGCCGTCGCGCTCGACGGCACCGCGCCCATCGTCACGTGGATCCAGGCGCTGTCGCTGGTCTTCGTCGCCTGCTTCGTGGGTGCGCTGGCCTGGGACACCTGGCGGACGCTGCACGTGCGCCACGAGCGGCTCGAGCCGCACCGCGCCGTCAACCGCCTCGTCCTGGCGCGGGCCTGCGCCTTGGTGGGCGCCCTGGTCGCCGCCGGCTACGCGGCGTACGCCGTGACCTGGATCGGCGACGGCTCCGAGCTCGCCGGCCAGCGGATCCTGCGCTCGGGCGTCGCAGCGCTCGGCGGAGTGGCGATCGTCATCACCTCGCTGCTCCTGGAGCGCGCGTGTCGGCTGCCCTCGCAGGAGGACGGGCCCTAACCTGCTGGTATGCCTTCCCTCCAGCCCCAGCAGTCACAGCCGTCCGCCCCGGCTGCGCCGGCCGAGCCCGCGCCCACCGCGCGCAGCGCCGCCCGGCGCCGCCAGCGCAGCACGCGACTGACCGTGGCCGTCGCCCTGCTCGCCGTGGCGACGCTGCTGGTCGGCTGGGCCCTCGTCGCCGGCATCGGCTGGCTGACCTCGGTGGTCGCCGTCGCCGCGCTGGTCCTCGGGGCCGCGGCCACCCGCATCACGCACACCGAGGTCATGCAGGCCCGCCGGGACGCCGCGCGCGACCGGGCCGAGCAGGCCGCCGAGTACGCCGCGCTGACCGCCGAGCGGACGGCCGAGAACGTCGCGTTCGCCATCGACATGCGCCGCAAGATCGCCGACCGCGAGGAGGTCATCGACGGCCTCGAGGTGGCGCTGAGCAAGGCGCAGCGCCTCGCCGCCGACCAGACCCGCAAGCTCAACGCCGAGGCCCGCCGTGCCGACGTCGCCGAGCGCGAGGTCGCCGAGTCCGCCCGCCTGCTCGACTCCTCCGAGGACCGTGCCGCCGAGGCCATCGTCCTGGTCGCCGAGCTCGAGGCCGAGCTCGACGTGCTGCGCTCCGAGCTGGTCTCCTGGAAGGCCGCTGCGGCCGCTCGTCGCGCCGAGTCCGCCTGAGCGCCCCACCGCCCGCCTGACCGGCCAGTCACCCGCTCGGGTGGCTGGCCGTTCTCGTGCCAGGGGTCGGTCCCGCTCGCCGCGTGGGCGGACGCGGCGGGGGCGCCGGACGGCGTCGTACGGCACAATCAGCCGATGTGATCCCTGAGGACAACCGGTTCGAGAGCGACCCCGCCAGCGTCATCCCCGGCGATCATCCGCTGCCCGACGGCTGGGAGCCCGGGCCGGTGGACGGTGAGGACCCCGCCACGGTCGCCCGCCTGACCGAGCTGCTGCGGGCGCACGAGGAGGCCGGGCGCGGCTGGGCGGGCTCCACGGAGGACGACGTGCTCGTCGAGGTCTCGGAGCACGGGCTGGCCACCCGCGAGAACGTCGCGGTCCGTGACGCCGACGGCACGATCCGGGCCTGGGGCAGCGTGCACGACCGCGCCGAGGGCCGGATGCTCTTCGTCCACGTCGTCGACCGTTCCCTCGACGACGACACCGCGGTGGCCTGCTCCGACGTCCTCGTCGAGTGGGCGCAGGCGCAGGCGCGCGCGGTCGGCGAGCAGCGCGGCCTCGACGTCCAGCAGATCGACACGGGTGCCTTCGAGGGCGACGAGCGCCAGCACCGGTTCCTCGAGGACGCCGGCTTCACGAAGGTCCGCACCTGGTGGCAGATGAGCCGTGCGGTGACCCCCGACGAGGCCGGCCTGGTGCCCGCGCCGGAGTCCTGGGAGCGCCGGGGCGTCCGGTTCCGCCTCGTCGGCCGCGAGGACGACGGGATGCCCGACGAGTCCTGCCTGCGGGCCGTCCACGACGTCCTCGAGGGAGCCTTCACCGACCACTTCAACTCGGCGGAGGAGACCTTCGACGAGTTCATCCACCGCCTGCGCGAGGACCCCGGGCACCGCTGGGACCACTGGTGGCTCGCCGAGCTCCTCGACGACCCCGAGTCGCCCGAGCCGGTCGGTGCGCTGGTCGGCACGGTCTCCGACGGCGGCGAGGGGCCCGACGGCTCCTACGTGTCCTACCTCGGCGTGCTGGAGACGGCCCGCGGTCGCGGGGTCGCCACCGGCCTGCTGCGCACGATCATCGCGGACGCCGCGGCGCGCGGACGCGACCGCGTCGGCCTCGAGGTCGACGCCGACTCACCCACGGGCGCCGACGGCCTGTACGTCGCCATGGGCTGGTCCACGCGCTACGTCACGGAGTCCTGGCACCGCGACGTGCCCGTCGCCTGAGCGCCCGCGTGGGCTGGGCGTCCGCGTCAGCTGGGCGTCCGCGTCAGCGCAGCGACTCGCGCAGGGCGCGGTGCACCCCGGCGGGCGTCAGCACGCCCACGAACGCCGCGCCACGCTTGACGCCGATCATCGGCCGGTCGTCGCGCAGCATGGCGGCCAAGGCCTCCTCCAGGGTCGAGTCGAGGTCGATGGCCGCGCCGAGCTGACCGCCCTGCACGCCGTCGAGGGGCTCGAGGTGTTCCTCGCGCAGTGGTGTCACCGCGAGCCGCCGCAGGCCGCGCGTCGAGCCCACGAAGTCGGCCACGAAGTCGTCCGCCGGGTGGGCGAGCAGCTCCATCGGGGTGGCGAACTGGGCCAGCCTGCCACCGGTGGCGAAGACCGCGACCCGGTCGCCCATCCGGACGGCCTCGTCGATGTCGTGGGTGACCAGGACGACCGTCTTGCCGAGCTCGCGCTGCAGCCGCAGGAACTCGTCCTGGAGCTTCGTGCGCACCACGGGGTCCACGGCCCCGAAGGGCTCGTCCATCAGCAGCACCGGCGGGTTGGCGGCGAGGGCGCGGGCGACGCCGACTCGCTGGCGCTGGCCGCCGGAGAGCTGGTGGGGGTAGCGGTCGGCGTACTGGTCGGGGTCGAGGCCGACGGTCTCCATCAGCTCCCGGGCCCGCGCGCGCGCGGTCGACTTCGACTCGCCGTACAGCAGGGGGACGGTCATCACGTTGGTGATGATCTTCTGGTGCGGGAACAGGCCGATCTGCTGGATCACGTAGCCGATGCCGCGGCGCAGCTGCACCGGGTCGGAGTCGGTGACGTCGGTGCCGTCGAGCCAGATGCGCCCGGTGGTGGGCTCGATGAGCCGGTTGATCATCTTCAGCGTCGTGGACTTGCCGCAGCCGGACGGCCCGACGAGGCAGACCATCTCGCCTCGGCGTACGTCGAGGTCGAGCTCGTGGACCGCGACCGTGCCGTCGGGGTAGGTCTTGCCGACCCCCGAGAGTCGGATCATCGTGTCCCCGCCGGTGTCCCCGCCCGCGTCGGCGTGCGTGTCGGGGCTCGCGCCGCGGCCCGCCTCGGCTGAGGGGGATCCGTGGTCGGAGGCGGTAGCGTCCATGCGGTGACCCTACTGGTGCAGGCCGCGCAGGCACGGCTACCGAGCGCCGACGAGCCGAGCTGCTACAGCCGACTGGTCAACGACTGGGTGTGCGGCGACTACCTCACCGACCGCCGCTCGGAGATCGTCGACGCCACCGTGCAGCACATCGGGATCACCGTGGTGGCGGTCGTGCTGGGCCTGCTCATCGCGTTCCCCCTGGCGCTGCTCGCCCGCCGCCTGCCGCGACTCGAGTCGGCGATCCTCGCGGTCACCACCGGCATCTACACGGTGCCCTCGCTCGCCCTCTTCCCGCTGCTGGTGCCCTTCACCGGGCTGACCGCCACCACCGTGGTGATCGGGCTCGCGCTCTACGCCCTCACCATCTTGGTGCGCAGCCTCCTGGAGGGCCTGCGCTCGGTGCCCGACGAGGTCCGCGAGTCCGCGACCGGGCTGGGCTACGGCCGCGGCGGTCTCCTGATGCGGATCGAGCTGCCGCTCGCCCTGCCCGTGGTGATGGCCGGCCTGCGCGTCGCGACCGTCTCCACCGTCGCGCTCACGACGGTCGGCTCGCTGGTGGCGTACGGCGGTCTGGGCAACCTCATCAAGGACGGGGTGCTCACCAACTTCCGCGCCGAGCTCTTCACCGCCTCGGTGCTCTGCGTCCTGCTCGCCGTGATCCTCGACGCGCTGCTGGTGCTCGCCCAGCGAGTCCTCACCCCCTGGACGAGGGGGGTGCGGACATGACGGTCTTCAGCGACATGTGGGCCTACCTCAGCGACCCGGCCAACTGGTCGGGCAGCGACGGGATCGCGGCGCTGCTGGGCCAGCAGCTGCTGCTGACCTTCACCGCGCTGCTGATGGCGATGGCGCTCGGCCTGCCGCTGGCCCTGTGGCTGGGCCACCTCGGCCGCGGCGGCTTCGCGGCGATCAACATCTCCAACATCGGCCGGGCCGTCCCGACCTTCGCGCTGCTGGCGCTGCTGGTGGTGGCTCCGTGGCCGGGCACCGACTCGTTCGGCCCCTACGGCCGCGCCGGGCTCGCGACGCTGATCGCGCTGACCCTCTTCGCCCTGCCCCCGATCATCACCAACGCGTACGTCGCGATGCGCGAGGTCGCCCCGGACGTCCGCGAGGCGGCCCGGGGGATGGGCATGACCGGGCGCCAGCAGTTCTGGCAGGTGGAGCTGCCGCTCGGCCTGCCGCTGGTGGTGTCGGGCCTGCGGCTGGCGCTCGTGCAGGTGTGGGCGACCGCCACGATCGCGGCCCTCGTGGCCGGTCCCGGCCTGGGCCAGATCATCACCGACGGGTTCTTCCGGTCCAACTACGGCAAGGGCATCGCGGGCGCCGTCGTGGTCGCCGCGGTCGCGCTCGTGCTCGAGCTGCTGGCGGCGATGGCGCAGCGCGCGGTCGACCCCACTCGCCGTACCGGCGCGACAGCCACCCCGGGAGGTGGTCACGACGATGCGTTGTCGGTGACCGGCGCTACCGTTGAGTCCTCCGCCGAACCCGTCGGCTGAGCGCAGCATCCGGACACGCGCACCCCTTGAGGATGCGGGACACAGAAGGAACACCATGCACCTGGCTCGCACGCTCGCCGCGGTCCTCGCCGCCGGCGCCCTCACCCTCTCCGGTTGCGCCGGCGACGACCTCTCCGACGACTCGGCCACCGACACGGAGTCCTCCGCCTCCGCCGACAAGGGCTCGATCACCCTCGCCGGCCAGAACTTCCCCGAGGCGACACTGGTCGCCTCGATGTACGAGCAGCTCCTGGAGGACGCCGGCTACACCGTCGACACCAAGCTCGTCGACTCCCGCGACGCCTACATGCCGACCTTCCCCGGTGACGTCGACATCGTCCCGGAGTACGTCGGCGGCATCGTCAACTTCCTCAACACCCAGGCCAACGGCGCGGAGGCCAAGCCCTTCGAGGCCGGCGACGGCGAGCAGCTCGCCACCGACGGGGCCCCCCTGCTCGAGGACGCCGGCATCGAGCTCCTCGACATCTCGCCCGCGACCGACACCAACGCGTTCTTCGTGACCCAGGAGTTCAGCGAGGCCGAGGGCGTCACCACGCTCTCCGACCTCGAGGGCAAGTCCGTCACGCTCGCCGCGGCGCCCGACTGCGAGGGGCGCCTCGACTGCGAGGGCGGCCTCTCCGACGAGTACGGCATCGACATCACCAAGGTCCTCGGCCTGGGCTACGCGTCCGACCAGACCTACCAGTCGGTGCTCGACGGCGAGTCCGAGCTGGGCGAGACCTCGACCACCGACGGCACCCTGGAGTCCCAGGGCCTCGTCATCCTCGAGGACGACAAGCAGATCCAGCCCGCCCAGAACCTCGTGCCGGCGGTCTCCGCCGAGTTCCTGGCCGACAACCCGGACGTCGCCGACATCCTCAACCCGCTGATGGCCGCGCTCACCACCGAGGGGCTCACCGAGCTCAACGGCCGGATGGCCGTCGACCGTGAGAAGCCCGAGGACGTCGCCGCCGACTTCCTCTCCGAGCAGGGCCTGCTCTGACCCTGTCCGGACCCTGGTCCCCACGCGCGTGACGAAGGGCCCCCGCCTCGGCGGGGGCCCTTCGTGCGTGCTGAGGGCCGAGAGGGCACTTCCTGACCGGTGAGGCGCGTCGACCGGGCACTTCCTGACTGCTGGGGACCGCCGACCGGGCGGTTCCTGACCGCTGAGGCGCGCCGAGCTCCCCCCTTCCTGACCGGTCGGCGGTCGTGTGCGGTCACAAAGTGCCCGGTCGGCGGGGTGGTGGTGTCAGGAAGTGCCCGGTCGGCGGGGGTGTGGTGTCAGGAAGTGCCCGGTCGGCGGGGTGGTGGTGTCAGGAAGCGCCCGGTCGGCAGCGGTGGGTCAGGTCTCGTGGGGGCGCAGGGCCAGGGCGGCCGGGTCGACCGTCGCGGTGTCCAGCACCCGGTGCGGTACGGCGAGGCGCCACTCGCCGCTGGCGACGTCCTGCACCCGGTCTGCCGGCCCCTCGAGGTCGGCCACCCACGTCATCAGCGCCACGGCGTCGGAGCGACGGTCCTGCTCGACCAGCCACCCGCACAGCCGGTGCACCGGCGGCAGGCCGCTGTGCACCAGCGAGCGCCGGCCCCACAGCTCCAGCACGCCGGCGCGCAGCAAGCGCCACCACTCCTCGCCGGCCCCCGGGATGAGCAGGAAGTAGCGCCACATGTCCCCGGCGAGCACGCGGTCGACGACGTACGCGGTGACCTCCGGGTCCGCGTGCGCGGTGACGGAGGCCAACGTCATCCGCTTGGTCTCCCAGCGGTCGACCAGGTCCGGCACGGAGGCCCGCTGCTGGGTGATCGAGGTGCCGTCGCTGCGGATCCGCCAGTGGTAGACCGGGTCCGCGAGCACGTCGAAGGTCCCGGCGAGGTAGGCGCGGGTCGTGGTCGGCTGGTCCTCGTAGCGGATCCGCTCGGGCCACGACAGGTCCGCGGACTCCCAGAAGGAGCGGCGGAAGAGCTTGTTCCAGGCGAAGACGTCGCCGAGGATCTCAGGGTGGTCGTGCACCCGCGCCCCCACCAGCGGGGGCCGGTGCAGGCGCCGCATCCAGGGCGGCTCGGTCAACGAGCCGTCCTCCCACCGCAGCACCGAGCCGGTGGCGAAGTCCGAGCCCGAGGACTCCAGCGACCCCACGAGCGCGGCCAGCGCGGTCGGCGGGAGCACGTCGTCGGAGTCGAGGAAACCCAGGTAGTCGCCGCGGACGTGGCGCAGTCCCTCGTTGCGGGCCGCGCCGAGCCCGCCGTTGTGGGTGTGCACCACGCGAATCCGCGGCTCGCGGGCGGCCCATTCGTCGGCGATCTCGCCGGACCGGTCGGGGGTGCCGTCGTCGACGACGACCGCCTCCCAGCGGGTGTGCGTCTGGGCCACCAGGGACGCCAGGCAGGCGGGCAGCCACTCCTCGACGGCGTACACGGGCACGACGACGCTGACGAGGGGCTGCCGACGACCAAACCACTTCACAGGTGGGGACAGTAGCGAGTTGTAGGCTCACCGACCGTGACTGAGGCGCGCGCGACCACCCCATCGACCAGCAGTTCGACGGCTGGGTCGACCACACAGCGGCAGGCCCGTGCCATCGACGAGATGAACCCCGACGGCGTGCCGCGCAAGGTGCTCTTCGTCGCCGGCGCCGGTCGCAGCGGCACCTCGACCATGGCCGGCATCTCCAGCCTGCTCGGCATGCACGTCCCGCTGCCCGAGGTCCCGGCCGACGCCTCCAACCCGCGTGGCTTCAGCGAGCCGCAGTGGGTCGTGGACCTGCACGACCGGCTCCTCAAGGAGGCCGGCGTCCAGGTGAGCGACAGCCGGCCCAGCGCCTGGTTCGAGACCGGCCGGATCTCGACGCGCGAGCCTGCCCGCATCCGGGTCACCGAGTGGCTCGAGCCGCACTTCGACGTCCACCCCGAGCTGGTGGTCAAGGACCCGCGCCTGAGCTGGTTCCTCGGCCTGTGGCGGGTGGCGGCCATCCGCACCGGCGCCACCCCGGTCTTCGCGACGATGCTGCGCCCGCCCGCGGAGGTCGTGGGCAGCAAGCAGAAGTACTACGCCAACAAGCTCGGGGCCTCGCACCTCGCGGCCAGCTGGCTCAACATGCTGCTGCACACCGAGCGCGCCACCCGCGAGAGCGCCGGCGGCGCCCGCGTCTTCGTCCGGTACGACGACCTGCTGACCGACTGGGTCAAGACCACGATGCACGTGGGCCACACGCTCGACCTCCAGACGATCATCCACACCCGCAGCGACCAGATCCGCGAGGTGCACCGCTTCATCGACCCCACCCTGCGCCGGGTCACCCAGAGCCTCGACGACCTCGGCCTGCCGCCGCGCCTGCACGAGCTGACCGCCACCACGTGGGAGGAGCTCAACAAGCTCGCCGAGCCCGACGGTGACACCGCCGAGGTGCACGCGACCCTCGACGAGCTGCGCGACGCCTACACCGACCTCTACGAGGAGGCCGAGGCGATCAGCAAGTCCTCGGTCGTCGCGGCGCGGATCGCCGGCGCCCAGGCGGCCGCCGCCGACGTGCCCGCCCCGTCCGGTGGCCTGGCGGAGAAGATCCCCCACGACGTGCGGGCCAAGATCCCGCCGTCGGTACGCCGCGGCGTGCGCAAGGCGCTGGGCCGGGAGCGGTCGCAGGGATGAGCATCCCGATCGGCTCCGGCCACGGCCTGAGCAACATCGAGGGGCACACCGACTTCGACATCGTCTGGCCCTGGAACCGCGAGGGCGGCCTGCGGCGTGGGGCGACCGCCGTGCTGCGCGTCAAGAACGAGGCGCCGTCGATGCCCTTCGTCCTGCCGCCGCTGCTGCGGGCCTGCGACCAGGTGCTGGTCGTCGACAACGGCTCCGACGACGGCACCGGTGAGGCGGCGCTCGCGGCGGCGGCCGACGCCGGCCTGCCCGACAAGCTGACCCTCGCGGAGTACCCCTTCTCCGTGGCCCGCGCCGGTGCCGAGCACCTGGCCGTCAACGAGCGGTCGGTGCACTCGCTGGCCTACTTCTACAACTGGTGCTTCAGCCACGTGCGCACCCGCTACTCGTGGAAGTGGGACGGCGACATGGTCCTCACCACCGAGGGCGAGGTCTCGCTGGCCGACCTGTCCTGGCAGGTCGGGATGACCGACGCGGTGATCCGCATCCCGCGCCACGGCCTCTACATCAAGGACGAGACCACGGCCTACCTCGACCTCGGCCTGCGCAACATCGAGGAGTGGGGCTTCCCGATGAGCCCGGACTTCGTCTACTCCAAGGCGCCCGAGTGGGAGATCCGTACGACGCCCCAGACGTTCCGGATGTTCGCGCTCCCGCAGGGCCTCGTGGTCGAGCTCAAGTACCTCGACGGCGACGAGTTCGCGCACTGGACCGACCCGGCGTCCTTCGCCACGAGCATCCGCAACCGCCGCAAGCGTCGCGAGTGGACCGTCTTCAACGCCCTCAACCACGGCGAGGTCCCCGAGGGCGTCACCGAGATCGTGGCCCCCGAGGGCGTGCACGTCGTCGACCACGTCACCCACGCGTGGCTGCCCCGCGCCCCGCGGCCGTTCGCCGTCGACGACCCCGACCACGCCAAGCTGCACCTGCGCGCCTGAGCCCGCGGCCCGTGTCGGGTACGTCACGTTCACGGACTGTTCACACGACCGTTTCACGCGGCGTACCCTCGCGGTGATCGAGCACATCGAGCGGTACCCGACCTGCCCTGCGGGGCAGAGGGACTGAAACGAGAGGTTCGCACCAGATGACCCAGCCCAGCACGGGCCTGCGGGTCGGCGCCATCGGCGCCGGTCGCGTCGGCGCGACCCTGTCCGCCGCCCTCGGCCGCGCGGGCCACCGGATCGTGGCCGTGGCCGGCGAGTCCGACGCATCGCGCCGTCGCAGCGAGGCGCTGCTGCCCGGCGTACCCCTCGCCAAGCCGACCGACGTCGCGCGGTCGTGCGACCTGCTGCTGCTCACCGTCCCCGACGACATGCTGCCCAACGTGGTCGCCATGCTCAGCGCGTCCGGCGCCATCCGCGAGGGCCAGTACGTCGCGCACACGTCCGGCCGCCACGGCCTCGGTGTCCTCGAGCCGGCCGCCGCCGTGGGTGCCCGACCCATCGCCCTGCACCCGGCGATGACCTTCACCGGCACCGAGGTGGACCTGCCCCGGCTCCGGGGCTGCGTGTACGGCGTCACCGCCGGAGAGGAGGAGCGCGAGCTCGTCGAGCGCCTGGTGGCCGACCTCGGTGGGCGCACCATGTGGGTGCCCGAGGACCGGCGCACGCTCTACCACGCGGGCCTGGCGCACGGCGCCAACCACCTCGTCACCCTCGTCACCCAGGCGGTCGAGCTGCTGTCAGCGGCGATGGAGACCGACGCCGGCGTCGGTCTCGACGACGTCAGCCCCGCGGACACGCTGCGCCCGCTGCTCACCGCCGCCCTCGACAACGCGCTGGCCCGGGGCGACTCCGCGCTCACCGGGCCCATCGTGCGCGGCGACGTCGAGACCGTGCGCGCGCACCTCGCCGAGATCGCCGTCACCGCGCCGCACACCCTTCCCTCGTACGTCGCGCTGGGACGCGACACCCTCGACCGGGTGGTCACCGACGGCCGGGTGCTGCCCATCCGGGCCGCCAAGCTGGCGTCGGTGCTCGACGCCGCCGAGCAGGCGGCCGCCACCGCGACGGCGAGCCCCTCCCCGGAGCGCCACGCGGAGCGCCGCACGGGGCACCCGGCTCGATGACGACCACGCCCGTCCTCGCGTCCACCCGCGAGGAGCTGAGGTCCTGGCGCGCGCAGCGTCCCGGCCGCGTCGCGCTGGTGCCCACCATGGGTGCCCTGCACGAGGGGCACGCGAGCCTGATGCGCACCGCCCGCGAGCACGCGGACACCGTGGTGGTCAGCGTCTTCGTCAACCCGTTGCAGTTCGGCGAGGGCGAGGACCTCGACCGCTATCCCCGGACCCTCGACGCCGACCTCGAGCTGTGTGCGGCCGAGGGCGTCGACGTGGTCTTCGCGCCGTCCGTCGAGGAGGTCTACCCGCACGGCGTGCGCAGCGAGCGGGCCGTCACCGTCGACCCCGGCCGGCTCGGCGAGATCCTCGACGGCGAGAGCCGGCCCGGGCACTTCACCGGCGTGCTCACCGTCGTGGCCAAGCTCTTCGGCCTGGTGCAGCCCGACGTCGCGGTCTTCGGCCAGAAGGACTACCAGCAGCTCGCCCTGATCACCCGGATGGCCGGCGACCTGTGCCTGCCGGTCGAGGTCGTGGGCGCCGAGACGGTCCGTGAGGCCGACGGCCTCGCGCTCTCCAGCCGCAACCGCTACCTCGACGCCGACCAGCGGCGGGCGGCGGTGGCGCTCAGCCGGGCGCTGCGGGCGGCGCGGGAGCGGGCGTCGTACGGCGTCCCGGCGGCGCGCTGGGCCGCGATGAGCGTCCTCAAGGCGGAGCCGGCCGTCGAGATCGACTACCTCGCGCTCACCTCCACCGACCTCGGCGAGGCGCCCGAGACGGGGGAGGGGCGGATCCTGGTGGCTGCCCGTGTCGGAACCACGCGGCTGATCGACAACATGCCCATCGTCTTCGACAGGCCCAGCGTCATCGAACGATCGATTGCACCGGCGGGGACCGCGACTGCGGCCTCGACCACCCACGAGAGGAGCAGCTGATGCTGCGCACCATGATGAAGTCCAAGATCCACCGGGCCACCGTGACCCAGGCTGACCTCCACTACGTCGGGTCGGTCACCGTCGACGAGGACCTCCTCGACGCCGCCGACCTGCTCGCGGGCGAGCTCGTCCACATCGTCGACGTCACCAACGGCGCCCGGCTGGAGACCTACACGATCGCCGGCGAGCGGGGCTCGGGCGTCATCGGCATCAACGGTGCCGCCGCCCGGCTGGTGCACCCCGGTGACACCGTCATCCTCATCGCCTACGCCCAGGTCGAGGACGCCGAGGCCCGCGAGCTGAAGCCGTCGGTGGTCTTCGTCGACGCCGACAACAAGGTGATGGCCACCGGCTACGACCCGGCCGAGACGTTCGGCGACCCGTCGCTGACCCGCGGCGACGCCGTGTCCCGCTAGCCTGCCCGGATGCAGTCCTCGCCCACGCCGGGCCCGTCGCACCACCTGCCGCAACGCCTCCGCGCCCCGGCCCCCGGCTGGACCACCCGGGCCGACGTCGTCGTGATCGGCTCCGGCATCGCCGGCCTGACGGCGGCGCTTCGCATCCACGCCGAGGACCCGTCGCTGGCCCTGCTGGTGGTCACCAAGGACGTCCTCAACGCCGGCTCGACCCAGTGGGCCCAGGGCGGCATCGCCGCCGCGCTCGGGCCCGGGGACACCCCGGAGCAGCACCTCCACGACACCCTGGTCGCCGGCGCCGGCGCCTGCGACGAGGACGCCGTGCGGGTCCTGGTGACGGAGGGACCCGACGCCGTGCGCGAGCTCATCGCGCTCGGCACCGTCTTCGACCACCACCCCGACGGCGAGCTCTCCTTGACCCGCGAGGGCGGGCACCACCGCGACCGCATCGCGCACGCGGGCGGCGACGCCACCGGCGCCGAGATCCAGCGGGCGCTCATCGCCGCCGTCGAGCGGGCGCCGGCGATCGAGGTCATCCAGCACGCGCTCGCCGTCGACCTGCTGCGCTCCGGGGACGGCGGCGTGGCGGGGGTGACCCTGCACGTGCTCGGCGAGGGGCAGCGCGACGGCGTCGGGGCGGTCCACTGCCGCGCGGTCGTCCTCGCGTCGGGCGGACTCGGCCAGGTCTTCTCCCAGTCCACGAACCCGAGCGTCTCGACCGGCGACGGCATGGCCCTGGCCCTGCGTGCCGGGGCGACGCTGCGCGACCTCGAGTTCGTCCAGTTCCACCCGACCGTGATGTACCTCGGCCCCGACTCCCAGGGCCAGCAGCCGCTGATCTCCGAGGCGGTCCGCGGCGAGGGGGCCTTCCTCGTCGACTGGGAGGGCGACCGCTTCATGCAGGGGCAGCACGAGCTCGCCGACCTGGCCCCCCGCGACGTCGTCGCCAAGGCGATCACCCGCCGGATGATCGAGACCGGCCGCCCGCACATGTGGCTCGACGCCCGCCACCTCGGCGCGGAGTTCTGGGAGCGGCGCTTCCCCACGATCCTGGCGGTGTGCCGCGAGCACGGCGTCGACCCGGCCGCCGACCTCATCCCGGTCGCCCCCGCCCAGCACTACGCCTCCGGCGGGGTGGCGACCGACCTGCACGGCCGCTCCGACGTACCGGGCCTCTACGCCACCGGCGAGGTCGCCTGCTCCGGCGTGCACGGGGCCAACCGCCTCGCCTCCAACTCCCTGCTCGAGGGGCTGGTGTTCTCGCGCCGCATCGCCGCGGTGCTCCCCGGCGAGCTGCGGCCGCGGGCCGACCCGGTCGCCGAGGACCCGCGCCCCGACGGCCTCGTCGCCTGGGACCGCCGGCGCGAGCTGCAGGAGGTCATGACGACGCGGGTCGGCGTGCTCCGCTCGGCCGAGGGCATCACCGACGCGCTGGGCCGGCTGGCGGACCTGGAGACCGACAGTGCCGAGGTCCCCGGCGTGGACGGATGGGAGACCACCAACCTGCTCGCCCTCAGCACCGCGCTGGCCGCCGCGGCCCTGGTGCGCGAGGAGACCCGCGGCTCGCACTGGCGCGAGGACTTCCCCGAGCGCGACGACGTCGCCTGGGCCGGCCACGTCGACAGTCGCCTCGTGGACGGCGTCCTGCACCAGGCGTTCGTCGCAGCCCCCTCGACCGACCCGTCCACCCCGACCGTGGAGTCCCGATGACGCCGACGCCGTACGACGCCCTGCCGCCCGAGCTGCTCGCCGAGGTCCGCGACGCCGGCCTCGACCCGGAGCAGGTCTACGCCGACATCGCCCGGGCCCTGGCCGAGGACCTCCCCGGCGGGGCCGACGACGCGACCAGCGTCGCGACCATCCCGGCGGACGCCACCGGCCGGGCCGACTGGGCGGCCCGGGAGCCCGGAGTGGTGGCCGGCCTGGCGCTCGCCGCGATGGTCTTCCACTACGTGATGGGCGACGCGGTGACCATCACCGGCCGGGTCGCCGACGGCACCCACGTGGCGCGGGGGGACGTGGTGCTCCACGTCGCCGGCCCCACCCGCGGCCTCCTCACCGCCGAGCGCACCGCCCTCAACTTCGCCAGCCACCTCTCGGGGGTCGCCACGGCCACCAGCCGGTGGGTCGCCGCCCTCGAGGGCACCCGGGCCCGGGTGCTCGACACCCGCAAGACGCTGCCCGGCTGGCGCGCCCTGCAGAAGTACGCCGTGCGCTGCGGCGGCGGCGTCAACCACCGGTTCAGCCTGGCCGACAAGGCCATGATCAAGGACAACCACGTCATCGCCGCCGGCGGCGTGGTGCCGGCGATCGAGGCCGTGCGCGCGGCGTACCCCGGCCTGCCGATCATCAGCGAGGTCACCGACCTCGACCAGCTGCGCGCCCTGCTCGACGTCGACGCCGAGTGGATCCTGCTCGACAACATGGACGACGCGACGATGGCCGAGGCGGTGCGCATCACCGCCGGCCGAGCCGTCCTCGAGGCCTCCGGTGGCCTGACTCTGGAGCGGGCGCGGGCGGTCGCCGGTACCGGTGTCGACTACATCTCGGTCGGCGCCCTGACGCACAGCGTCGTGGTGTTCGACCTCGGCATGGACCTCGTGGACGACGGCGCGGGCGACGAGTGAGATGACCCTGCTCGCGGCCGACATCGGCAACAGCCACACGTTCCTCGGGCTCTTCGAGGGCGACGAGGTGGCGCACCACTGGCGGGTGGCCACCGACGAGCGGCGCACCTCCGACGAGTGGGCGGTGCTCGTGCGAGGCCTGCTCGCCGACGTGGACGCCACCACGATCACCGGCATCTCGGTGTGCGCGACCGTGCCGGCGGTGCTGCACGAGTGGCGCGACATGATGGCGCGGCACTTCCCGCAGGCGCACAGCGTCGTGGTCGAGCCCGGGGTGCGTACCGGCGTCCCGGTGCTGATGGACAACCCGCGCGAGGTCGGTGCGGACCGGATCATCAACGCGCTCGCCGCGGCCACCCTGTACGGCGGCCCGGCGATCGTCGTCGACTTCGGCACGGCGACGACCTTCGACGTGGTGAGCGGCGCTGGGCAGTACATCGGCGGCGCCATCGCCCCCGGCATCGAGATCTCGCTGGAGGCACTGGGCCGTCGCGGTGCCCAGCTGCGCAAGGTCGAGCTGGCCCGGCCGCGCTCGGTGATCGCCAAGAACACCGTCGAGGCCCTCCAGAGCGGGATGATCTTCGGGGTCGCCGCCCAGGTCGAGGGGATCGTCGACCGGATGATCGCCGAGCTCGGGGTCGCGGTCGGCGACGTCACGGTCATCGCCACCGGGCACCTCGCCACCCTGCTGCTCGACGAGTGCGACTGCTTCACCGAGCACGCGCCGTGGCTCACGCTGCAGGGCCTCCGTCTCGTCTACGAGCGCAATTCCTGAGCAATTCCTCGCCACTCGCCGTGCGAATTGTCCGACCATTTCCCGCGGTATTTTGCCGGGGCCAATTGAATGCGAGTACCTTCAATTCCTCAGGGCTTGAGAAGCGAGGCCCATTCGTGGAAGAAGGAAGACGTGGCACAGAAAGTCAACATCATCCTCGTCGACGACCTCGACGGATCAGAGGCGGCCGAGACGGTCTCCTTCGGTCTCGACGGTGCGTCGTACGAGATCGACCTCAATGACGCCAACGCCGCCGCCCTGCGCGAGGCTCTCGCGGGATACGTGGGCCATGCCCGCAAGACCACCGGCGGCGCCCGCCGTGGCCGTCGTACCGGCAGTGCGGCCTCCTCGTCGTCCGGCAACACCAAGGACATCCGTGAATGGGCCAAGTCCCAGGGCATGGAGGTCTCCGAGCGCGGCCGCATCTCCGCCGACGTCCAGCAGGCGTACGACGCCGCGCACTGACGCACCTTTGTTGCCCCGGTGAGCTCGACAGCTCCCCGTGCAACGCGCATTCGAGGCGCCGCATCCCTCACCGGGATGCGGCGTCTCGTCATTGATGGGCGAAACTCGACGAGCGAATGCGCGCGACGAACGTGTCAAGAATGAATTGACACGTCTTCCAATTTGTCACGTGATTCACGCCGCACTGACGAACTTCCACGCAGGCGCGTGGGATTTCACGGCGGGGAGGGTGCCCGCGGACTGCACTTCCTCGCACCGGCGCGGAACTTCAGGACCGGGCGGCACTCGCCGGACGCCTCGCGCCCCGCGGCAGTCGCCACACATCTCCCATCGGGGTGCTGGGCTCCCGGTGATCTCCTCGTCACGACGACCAGGATCAGTCACCCGGGCCCGCCGTGGCGGTCGCGCACGGGGCTGGACGCCGTGACCTCTGCGGGTGTTCGCTGAGAGCGGACGCCTCCGTCGTGCGGGTGGGAACACGTAGGGTGGAGTCGGGCGTTGAGCCCACTGTCCGCCCACCGTCTGACGGAGGTCTCGCGGACGCACAGACGCAAGCGAGGAGCGCACATGTTCGAGCGGTTCACCGACCGAGCCCGACGAGTTGTCGTGCTGGCCCAGGAAGAGGCCCGCATGCTCTCGCACAACTACATCGGCACCGAGCACATCCTGCTCGGGCTGATCCACGAGGGCGAAGGCGTCGCGGCCAAGGCGCTGGAGTCCCTCGACATCTCCCTGGAGGCCGTGCGCGCCCAGGTCGAGGAGATCATCGGCCAGGGCCAGCAGGCCCCGTCCGGTCACATTCCCTTCACGCCGCGTGCCAAGAAGGTGCTCGAGCTGTCCCTGCGCGAGGCGCTGCAGCTCGGCCACTCCTACATCGGCACCGAGCACATCCTGCTCGGGCTGATCCGCGAGGGCGAGGGCGTCGCCGCCCAGGTCCTGCAGAAGCTCGGCGCCGACCTCAACCGGGTCCGCCAGCAGGTCATCCAGCTGCTGAGCGGCTTCCAGGGCAAGGAGTCGGCCGCGTCCGGTGCAGCGACCGGCGGGTCGTCCTCCGAGGCGCCGTCGAGCTCGCTGGTCCTCGACCAGTTCGGCCGCAACCTGACCCAGGCCGCCCGCGAGGGCAAGCTCGACCCGGTCATCGGGCGCGAGCAGGAGATCGAGCGCGTGATGCAGATCCTGTCGCGCCGCACGAAGAACAACCCCGTCCTCATCGGCGAGCCGGGCGTCGGCAAGACGACCATCGTCGAGGGCCTGGCCCAGGACATCGTCAAGGGCAACGTGCCCGAGACGCTGAAGGACAAGCACATCTACACCCTCGACCTCGGTGCGCTGGTCGCCGGCTCGCGCTACCGCGGTGACTTCGAGGAGCGCCTGAAGAAGGTCCTCAAGGAGATCCGCACCCGCGGCGACATCGTGCTGTTCATCGACGAGATCCACACCCTCGTCGGTGCCGGTGCGGCCGAGGGCGCCATCGACGCGGCCTCGATCCTCAAGCCGATGCTGGCCCGCGGTGAGCTCCAGACCATCGGTGCCACCACGCTCGACGAGTACCGCAAGTACCTCGAGAAGGACGCCGCGCTCGAGCGCCGCTTCCAGCCCATCCAGGTGCAGGAGCCCTCGATCGCGCACACGATCGAGATGCTCAAGGGCCTGCGTGACCGCTACGAGGCGCACCACCGCGTGACCATCACCGACGAGGCGCTGGTCTCGGCCGCCACCCTGGCCGACCGCTACATCTCCGACCGGTTCCTGCCGGACAAGGCCATCGACCTCATCGACGAGGCCGGCTCGCGCCTGCGCATCCGCCGCATGACGGCCCCGGCCGACCTGCGCGAGTACGACGACAAGATCGCCGACGTGCGCCAGCGCAAGGAGGCCGCGATCGACGGCCAGGACTTCGAGGCCGCCGCGCGCCTGCGCGACGAGGAGAAGCAGCTCATCGCCCGCAAGTCCGAGCGCGAGTCGCAGTGGCGCTCCGGTGACATGGACGAGGTCGCGGAGGTCGACGAGGAGCTCATCGCCGAGGTGCTCGCCGTGGCGACCGGCATCCCGATCGTCAAGCTCTCCGAGGCCGAGTCCACGCGCCTGCTCAACATGGAGGAGGAGCTCCACAAGCGCGTCATCGGCCAGGAGGAGGCCGTCAAGGCACTCTCCCGCGCCATCCGTCGTACGCGTGCCGGCCTCAAGGACCCCAAGCGTCCCGGCGGGTCGTTCATCTTCGCGGGGCCCTCGGGCGTCGGCAAGACGTGGCTGTCCAAGACGCTCGCCGACTTCCTCTTCGGCGACGAGGACTCCCTCATCCAGCTCGACATGAGCGAGTTCGGCGAGAAGCACACCGTCTCGCGCCTCTTCGGCTCGCCCCCCGGCTACGTGGGCTACGAGGAGGGCGGCCAGCTGACCGAGAAGGTCCGCCGCAAGCCGTTCTCCGTGGTGCTGTTCGACGAGGTCGAGAAGGCCCACCCAGACATCTTCAACAGCCTGCTGCAGATCCTCGAGGAAGGTCGCCTGACCGACTCGCAGGGCCGGGTGGTCGACTTCAAGAACACCGTCATCATCATGACCACCAACCTCGGCACCCGCGACATCGCCAAGGGCGTCAACCTCGGCTTCCAGCAGTCGGGCGAGGCGGGGTCCTACGACCGGATGAAGAGCAAGGTCTCCGAGGAGCTCAAGCAGCACTTCAAGCCCGAGTTCCTCAACCGTGTCGACGAGATCATCGTGTTCCCGCCGCTGTCGCGCGAGCAGATCGTCACCATGGTCGACAACATGATCGCCTCGGTCGAGCTCCGGCTCAAGGACCGCGACATGCAGCTCGAGCTCACCCAGGCGGCCAAGAACCTCCTGGCCGAGCGGGGCTTCGACCCGGTGCTGGGTGCGCGACCGCTGCGTCGCACGGTCCAGCGCGAGATCGAGGACGTGATGGCCGAGAAGATGCTCTTCGGCGAGATCGGCCCCGGTCAGATCGTGCTGGTCGACGTGGAGGGCGAGGGTCCGTCCGCGACCTTCACCTTCCAGGGCCAGAAGGTCTCGGCGCTGCCGGACCTCCCGCCGTTCGAGACCGCCGACGTGACCGCCGAGTCGCTGGACATCGCGGTCCCGGTCGAGGGCGAGGGTCCCGACGACTCCGAGGGCCCGACGGACATCCCGCGGTCCAACACCCCGGAGTGACGACCGGCTGAGACACCACCGGAGCCCCCGACGCATCCCGCGTCGGGGGCTCCCGTGCGTCCGGGTCCGGGGGGGGGTGTCCACCCCCACCCGGTCAGGGGCTTGGGGTAGTCCGTGACGATCGGACCCCATTTCGGGCCGATCGGGGGTCCCTTCGTCGGGGACTACCCCGGCAGGCGGTAGCCCCCGTCGACGACCGCGACGAGCCCGTCCGCGACGAGCCCGGCCAGGCACCGCTCCCGCTGCTCGGCCCCGGGCCACACGGCCTCCACCTGCGCCGGGCGCACGGTGCCCTCGGCGTCGCGCAGCACCGCCATGATCCGGCCGCGGCACTGCCGGTCGGTGCCTGCCCAGGCCTGCCCGCGGCGCGGCGGTCCGTCGTACGCCGGACGGCCAGCCGCCAGCCACGCACACCGGTCGGCGACCGGGCAGGCCTCGCAGCGCGGGTCGCGGGCGGTGCAGACCAGCGCGCCGAGCTCCATCACCGCGACGGCCCAAGTGGCAGCCGTGCCCTCGTCCTCGGGGAGCAGGCCGGTGGCCAGGTCGCGCTCGGCGCGGGTCACCGAGGTCGGCGGGAACTCGGTCCCCGACACCACCCGGGCGAGCACCCGGCGCACGTTGGTGTCGAGCACCACGTGGCGCCGGCCGTGGGCGAAGCTCGCCACGGCGGCCGCGGTGTAGTCGCCGACGCCGGGCAGCGCGATCAGCTCGTCGTACGACGCAGGCACCTCGCCGTCGTGCCGCTCGACGAGGGCGACGGCGGCGGCGTGCAGGCGCAGTGCGCGGCGCGGGTAGCCCAGCCGCCCCCACATCCGGACGGCCTCACCGGTCGGCTCGGCGGCGAGGTCGGCGGGGGTCGGCCACCGCTCGAGCCAGGCGTCGTGGACGGGCAGTACCCGCGCCACCGGAGTCTGCTGGAGCATCAGCTCGGAGACCAGCACCGACCAGGCCGACGCCTCGGGGCGGCGCCACGGCAGGTCGCGCGCGTGGGCGTCGTACCACTCGAGGATCGGGGCGTGCAGGTCGCTCATCGCGGCGATCGTACGCACGGATCCCAGGGGAGCGCGGTGTGGCTCCACGTCGTCTGCCCACCCGGCTCCTAGGGTCTGCACATGCCGTCCCCGCGCCCTGCCCCACCGATGGCACCGCGTGGTCCCCTGCCCGCCCGGGTGTACTGGTTCCGACGCCTGGTGGTGCTCGGCGTGGCCGTGCTCCTGGTCGCGGGACTGGCCCGGCTGCTGGGCGGTTCGAGCGACGCGTCGTCCGACGAGGACCCCCAGGCGACCACGGCCGGCGCGACCACGAGCACCAGCGCCGAGACGACCGCCCCTCCGACGACCCCGGCCGAGCAGCCGCGGCGCAAGAGGAAGAAGCAGACCCCGACGGAGCCGCCGCTGGCGGAGCCGGAGGGCACCTGCGAGAACGGCGACATCGTGGCCACGCCGACCATCACCGAGGCGCCCGGCGGCAGCGACGTCTCGATCACCCTCAACCTGCGCACCCGCGTCACCGCGGCGTGCACCTGGACGGTCTCCCCGGACACCCTGACCGTCACCATCACCTCGGGCAGCGACTCGATCTGGTCGAGCCGGGAGTGCCCGGCGGCGATCGTGCCGCAGGACGTCGTCGTCCGGCAGGCCGTCGATGCCCCCGTCGTCATCACCTGGAACGCCAAGCGGTCCGACGAGGAGTGCTCCGCACTGACCGAGTGGGCGCTGCCCGGGTTCTACCACGTGGAGGCGGCGGCGCTGGCCGGAGAGCCGACCGAGGTGCAGTTCGAGCTGGTCCGCCCCGCCAGCGAGGTGATCACCAAGACGGTGACGCCCAGGCCCCAGAAGGGCACGAAGAAGGACAACGCCCACCAGCCCGGCGAGGACGGCTCGGGGAACTCCGAGGGGTGATCGGGCGCCTGGCTCGCGCTCCTGGCCGGCCCGATCGTCGGTGTGAGTGTCTCCGGATCTCGACGCGCCCGTCGCGGGCTCGTCCCTCGCTCGCGGGGCTTGCTCGATCTGGCCGGGCCGACGCGACGGCCTCGTCCCCTTCGAGACGGCGCTGAAGCGCCTCCTCAGGACGGCGCCTCGGCCGCCGCTGCCCGTCTCAGATGTAGCGCTCGGTGATGCTGGACTCGGCGAGGCGGGACAGGCCCTCGCGGACGCTGCGCGCCCGGAGCTCGCCGACGCCCTCGACGGCCTGGAGGTCGTCGATGCCGGCGGAGAGCAGCTGCTGGAGCCCGCCGAAGTGCTCGACGAGGCGGTCGACCACGGAGGGGGGAAGTCGCGGCACCTTGGCCAGCAGCCGGTAGCCGCGGGGCGCCACGGCGCCGTCGAGGTTCTCGGCGGTGCCGAGGCCGAGCACCGCGGCGACCGCGCCCGGGTCGACCAGCTCGGTGGGGGAGAGGGTGGACAGGTCGCCCAGGATCACCGACGCCTCGACCTTGCGGCGCTTGCCGGCCGGGAGGTAGTCGCGCACGACCAGCTCCCGCTCGGCGTCCACGCCGGTGATGAGCTCCTCGAGCTGCAGCGACAGCAGGCGACCGTCGGTGCCCAGCTCGAGCACGTAGTCGTCGATCTCGCGGGCGATCCGGGTGACCATCTCGAGGCGCTGGGCCACCACGGCGACGTCGCGCACGGTCACGAGGTCCTCGATCTCCAGCGCCGACAGCGTCGCCGACACCTCGTCGAGGCGCATCTTGTAGCGCTCGAGGGTGGCCAGGGCCTGGTTGGCGCGGGAGAGGATCTGGCCCGAGTCCTCGAGGACGTGGCGGATGTCGCCGACGTACGCCGCGATGATCTGCATCGACTGGGACACCGAGATGACCGGGTGGCCGGTCTGCTTGGCCACCCGCTCGGCGGTGCGGTGCCGGGTGCCGGTCTCCTCCGACGGGATCGACTGGTCGGGCATCAGGTGCACGGCGGCCCGCGAGATCCGCGTGACGTCGCGGTCGACGATGATCGCGCCGTCCATCTTGGCCAGCTCGCGCAGCCCGGTGGCGGTGAACGGGACGTCGAGGGTGAAGCCGCCCGTGGCGAGCGACTCGACCATCTTGTCCTGGCCGAGCACGATGAGCGCACCCGTGCGGCCCCGCAGGATCCGCTCGAGGCCGTCGCGCAGTGCGGTGCCCGGCGCGATCATCGCCAAGGTGGCGCGCAGGCGGAGCACGTCGTCTGAACGCTCGGGCACGGTGGTCCTCTCGTACGGGTACGACGCGGACGTCGCGGCGCTCAGTGTAGGGGAAGCGACGCGCCGGGCCGCCCTTCTCAGTCGAGCGGCGGGAGCGGGATCCGGTCGGCCCGGGTGACGCGCAGGGTGCACAGCGCGTCCCACACGGTGCTCTCGGAGATGACCCGCATCCCGTCGACGTCGCGGTGCCGGTCCTTCTCGGGCATCCCGGCCGCGCGCGGCACCACCGCCACCTCGAAGCCGAGTCGCGCGGCCTCGGCCAGCCGTTGGGGCAGGTCGCGCACCCGCCTCAGCTCGCCGGCGAGCCCGATCTCGCCCATGGCCACCACACCCTTGGGCGGCGCGAGGCCGTGGGTCGCGCTGGCGAGGGCCACCGCGATGGCCAGGTCGGTGGCCGGCTCGGTGAGCTTGGCCCCGCCGACGGTGGAGGCGAAGACGTCGTGGGAGTGCAGCCTGATCTGCGCGTGCTGCTGGAGCACCGCCAGGATCATCGCCACCCGGGAGGAGTCGATGCCGGAGGTGGTGCGCCGGGGGCGCTCGAGCGGTGAGGGCGTCACCAGTGCCTGGACCTCGGCGAGCAGGGGTCGGCGGCCCTCCATGGTGACCGCCACGCAGGTGCCCGGGACCCGCTGGCTGTGGTGCTCGACGAAGAGCCCGGTCGGGTCGGTGATCGCGGTGATGCCGCCGGCGGAGAGGTCGAAGCAGCCCACCTCGTCGACGGGGCCGAACCGGTTCTTCATGGCGCGGACCATGCGGAAGCGCGAGTTGCGGTCGCCCTCGAAGTTGAGCACCACGTCGACGAGGTGCTCCAGGACGCGAGGCCCGGCGATCGAGCCGTCCTTGGTGACGTGCCCGACGATGACCGTGGTGATGTTGCGGGTCTTGGCCACCCGCACGAGCGCGGCCGCGACCTCCTTGACCTGGGTGACGCCGCCCGGCACCCCCTCGATGCCCGACGCGCCGATGGTCTGGATCGAGTCGATGACCAGGAGCGTGGGCCGCACCTGCTCGATGTGGCTCAGCACCGCGCCCAGGTCGGTCTCGGCCGCGAGGTAGAGCTCGTCGTGTACCCCGCCGGTGCGATCGGCGCGCAGGCGCACCTGGGAGGCCGACTCCTCGCCGGTGACGTAGAGGGTGCGGGTGCGGACCCGGGCCGTCTGGGCGGCCACCTCAAGGAGCAGGGTGCTCTTGCCGACACCCGGCTCACCGGCCAGCAGGATCGCGGCGCCGGGCACCAGTCCTCCGCCCAGCACCCGGTCCAGCTCGGGCACCCCGGAGGAGCGGAACGTGGAGTCCTCGACCGAGACCTGGCCGATCGGCACCGCAGGTCGCGTGACCGGGGAGGCGGTGGCCCGCAGGGTCGGGGCGGCGGCCTCGGCGACCGACCCCCAGGCCTGGCACTCCCCGCACCGTCCCACCCACTTGCCGGTCTCCCAGCCGCACTCGGAGCACTTGTAGGCGGCGCGCTGTCTGCTCATGGGCGGCACGGTAGGCGACAGCACCGACAGCGCAGTTATGCTGCCCGTGCTTGGAACGATCAAGGGGGACGCACATGTCGCGACCGGAGGCCCGGCTGGGCACACACCTGCCCGTGTCGCCGCCGACGCTGGCCGATGTCGCCGAGCGTGCGGGGGTGAGTCGCCAGACCGTCTCGAACGCCGTCAACAACCCGGACCTGCTGCGCCCGGGCACGCTGGAGCGGGTCCGCGAGGCCATCGAGGAGATGGGCTACTCGCCCAACCGCGCCGCGCGCAACCTGCGCACCCGCACCTCCCAGCTCATCGGCCTGCGCGTCTCGCCGGTGCAGGAGGGCACCGCCAACGCGATGATGGACCGCTTCGTCCACACGCTCGTCGAGACGTCCGCGCTGGCCGGTCACCACGTCCTGCTCTTCACCGGGGACGACGAGGACCCGGTCGCCGGCTACGACAACCTGCTCCGCTCGACCGCGGTCGACGCGTTCGTGGTGACTGACACCTACCTGGGCAACCCGCAGGCCGCCTGGCTCGCCCAGCAGCGGGCCCCCTTCGTCGCCTTCGGCCGGCCGTGGGACCGCGCCGACGCCCGCCACCCGTGGGTGGACGTGGACGGAGCGGCCGGCACCCGGCTGGCCACCGAGCACCTCATCGCCAAGGGCCACACCCGCATCGCCTGGATCGGCTGGCGCAAGGACTCGCCCATCGGCGAGGACCGCCGGGCCGGCTGGCTGACGACCATGCACGAGCACGGCCTCCCGACCACCGGGCTCGCGAGCCGGGTCGAGGACACCGTCCAGTCCGGGGGCGAGGCGGCCGCCGTGCTGCTCGACGAGTCGGCGCCCACGGCGTTCGTCTGCGCGTCGGACACCCTGGCCATGGGCGTGCTCCACACGCTCTGGCTGCGCCAGCTCGCCCCGGGCCGCGACATCGCGGTGGTCGGCTTCGACGACTCCCAGGTCGCGCAGGTCTACCCGGTCGGGCTGACGTCGGTGCGCCAGCCGCTCGAGGAGGTCGCCGTGCAGATCGTCACCGCACTCCACGCGCTGCTCTCCCACCAGCCGCCGGCCGAGGACGGGGTGCTGCTCACCCCGACCCTCGTCGTGCGCCAGTCGTCCTGACCGACTCGCAGGAGTCCCGACGGAGCCAGTCCCGCCGGAGCCGGTCCCGGCACGGGGTCAGTACGTGCGCCACCACACGTTGACGGCGTAGTCGACCTCGGTGCCCTCGTGCGAGGCGAGCACGCGCTCGGCCACCTCGGGGGAGAACTCGATCCGCACCACCGCCTCGAGGTCCTCACGACGGTCGAAGGACCAGCCCATGTCGACCGGGACCCGCGTCCAGCCACGCTGCGACCAGAACCGCTCCACCTCGACCGGGTCGACCATGGGGTACCCGAGGCGGAACCACGCCCCGAACGTCGACCGGGTGGCGTCGTTGTCGATGACGAACGCGGTGCCGCCGCGGCGTACGACACGGTCCAGCTCGGCCAGGCCGGGCTCGCAGCCCGGGCCGAAGAAGTAGGCCCACCGCGCGTGCACCACGTCCACCGACGCGTCCGGGACGCGCAGCGCCTGCGCGGTGCCCGGTTGCACCTCGACGTTGTCGAGCCGTCGGGTACGACGTCGCGCCAGCGCCGCCAGGGAGGGGTGCGGCTCGACCCCGATCACCCGCCGGGCGTGCTCGGCCCAGCGGGGGAGGTGGAAGCCGGTCCCGCAGCCGACGTCGAGCAGCACCCGGTCGTCCCACGACGCGACCTGCCGCATGGCGGCCTCGATACGGCCGTGGGGGTCGGCGGCGCGGTTCTCGAGCTCGTAGGTCTCCGGGTGGTGCCAGATGTTGGGGCTCGGCGTGGCCCCCACCCGGCGCGGCGGGGGCCTCAGAGCCGGACGAGCCCGGAGGGCGTCTGGAGCTGGACGGCGATGATGCCCGGCGTGCCGTTGGGGGCGACCCACTCGACCTTGATGTCCTCCAGCGGCGCCTCGACGGTCTCGCCGAGCCACTCGCTGACCCGCTGCGGGTCACCGGCGATCTCGAGGGCCACCAGCGAGAACTGGCTGTCGGCCGCGTTGCTGGGGTGCATCTCGGCCGGCGACTCCCACTGGATGAAGAACGGGAGCTGCGGGTCCGACAGCAGGCCGTGGACGCCGATCTGGCGCCAGAGGAGCTCCTCGCCGTTGGGCAGGTGGCGGTTGCCCTTGACCGACTCGCGGCCGAGCCGCTCCTCGACCGAGGTGATGTCGTCGACGGCCACCACCCAGCCGAGCCAGCCGCCACCGAGGGCGGAGCGGGCACGCACGGCTTGGCCGAAGGGGGCCTTGTCGCTCGCAGGGTGGTCGAGCACCTCGACGATCTCGATGTAGGTGCGGCCGTCCAGCGGCATGATCATGTTGCGGGTCCCGAAGCGGGGATGCACGCCGCCGTCGATGAAGTCCTTGCCGAGCTGGCCCCCGATGCGCTGGGCTGTGCTGGCAAGTCCATCCGGTCCGGCTGCGAACGAGAGATGGTCCAGGCGCATGGCTGCATTCTGTGCTCAGGGGTGGGGCGCCGTCACGCCGGGGTCAGGTTGTCTTGACGTCGAGCGAAATCGGGCTCATGTCGCGCCGGGTCAGCGGGGGTCGGCCGGGTGCAGCGCCAGCGCCGAGCGGGACCGCACGTGCGCGTCGCAGTGGCGCACCAGCTCGGCGTAGCCCGCTGCGCCCATCAGCTCGGTCAGCTCGGCCTCGTGGGTGAGGTAGACCGGCTCCGGGGCGATGTGGGCCTCGGTGTTGCCCGAGCAGTACCAGTCGAGGTCGTGCCCGCCCGGTCCCCACCCGCGCCGGTCGTACTCGCCGATGGACACCTCGGTGTACGACGTCCCGTCCTGGCGCTCGACGTCGCGGAACGTCCGGCGGATCGGCAGCTGCCAGCAGACGTCCGGCTTGGTCTCCAGCGGGTTGCGTCCCTGCTCCAGCGCCAGCCCGTGCAACGCGCAGCCGGCGCCGGTCGGGAAGTCGGTGCGGTTGTGGAACACGCACGCCGACTGCCCGTCGTACTCCACCGCGATCGTCTTGCGCTCCCCGTCGTCGTCGGCCTCGACCCAGTCGTCGGTCTCCACGGTCCGCTGCGGGTGGAACTGCCACTGCTCCGGCGTGAGCTGCGCGACGTACGACGCGACGCGCTGCTCGTCGTCGGCGTCGCTGAAGTGCGCCCCCAGCGTGCAGCAGCCCACGTCGGGGGAGTCGGCGTAGATCCCGCGGCAGCCCTGGCCGAAGATGCAGGTGTAGCCCGAGGTCAGCCAGGTGAGGTCGCAGCGGAACACCTGCTCCTCGTCGGCAGGGTCGGCGAACTCGACGAAGGCACGGGGAAAGACGAGGTCGACTTCGGGCACTGGGCAAGCCTAGTAGTTTGGCCACATGCGTCTCGGCGTCCTCGACATCGGATCCAACACGGGCCACCTGCTCGTGGTGGACGCACACGGCGGCGCCGCACCCCTCCCGGCCTTCTCCTACAAGCAGCCGCTGCGTCTCGCCGAGCACCTCGACGACGACGGTGCGGTCTCCGAGGCCGGCATCGAGGCCCTCACCCGGTTCTGCCGCGAGGCCGTGACCGTGGCCGAGGACAAGGGCTGCGAGGACATGCTCGGCTTCGCCACCTCGGCGGTGCGCGACGCGGTCAACTCCGACGCCGTGCTGTCGCACGTCAACGACGTGACCGAGGTCGACCTGTCGGTGCTGTCGGGGGAGGACGAGGCCCGCCTGACCTTCCTCGCCGTACGCCGCTGGTTCGGGTGGTCGGCCGGGCGGCTGGCGGTCTTCGACATCGGCGGCGGCTCCCTGGAGATCGCCGGCGGCGCCGACGAGGCCCCCGACGTGGCGTGGTCGATGCCGCTGGGCGCGGCCCGCCTGGCCCGGGACTGGTTCGGCGGCGCCCGCCCCGACGACGAGGCCCTGCGCCGGTTGCGCCGCCAGATCCGCGCCGACATCGCCCGCGACGCGGGCAACCTGCTGCGTCCCGGCGCCCCCGACCGGGCGGCGGCGACCTCCAAGACCTTCCGGTCGCTGGCCCGCATCTGCGGCGCCGCGCCCAGCGCCGACGGCCCGCTCGTCCCGCGGGTCCTCGAGCTCGACACCCTCTCGCAGTGGATCCCCAAGCTGGTCTCGCTCGACCCCGACGAGCTCGCGTCCCTGCCGGGCGTCTCGCCGAGCCGCACCCACCAGATCGTCCCGGGCGCGCTCGTCGCCGAGGCGTGCATGGACATCTTCGACCTCGAGGCCCTCGAGATCTGCCCGTGGGCGCTGCGCGAGGGCGTCATCCTCGAGCGCCTCGACCAGCTGTCGGTCGTGACGCGACCCGCGGCCCGGCGTGGCGCGTCGTGACCCTCGTCGCGCTCTCCACCGCCTCGGTCTACCCCGAGTCCACGGCACACGGCTTCGCCTGGGCCGCACAGGTGGGCTACGACGCCGTCGAGGTGATGGTCGGGATCGACGCGCTGTCCCAGCAGACCTCCGCGCTCCAGCAGCTCTCCGACCACCACGAGATGCCGATCTGCGCGATCCACTCGCCGTGCCTGCTGTGGACGCAGCGGGTCTGGGGGACCGAGCCGTGGGGCAAGCTCGAGCGCTCCGCGGAGCTGGCGTCCGCCGTCGGTGCCGACGTGGTCGTCGTGCACCCGCCGTTCCGCTGGCAGAAGGAGTACGCCGCGGGCTTCGTCGACGGGATCGCCGCGCTCGAGGAGTCGACCGGCATCGCCTTCGCGGTGGAGAACATGTACCCCTGGCGGGCCTCCTCGCGCCGCGGCATGGAGATGTACCTCCCGAGCTGGGACCCCAGCGACCACGAGTACGCCAACACCACCGTCGACCTCTCCCACGCGGCCATCGCCCGCAGCGACGTCATCGCGATGGCCGAGCGGCTCGGCGACCGGCTGCGCCACGTCCACCTCACCGACGGCAGCGGGTCGGCCAAGGACGAGCACCTGGTCCCCGGACGCGGGGCGATGGGGGCGGCCGACTTCCTCGCCCACCTCGCGGACCGCGACTTCGCGGGCCACATCGTGCTGGAGATCAACACCCGCCGCTGCTCGACCCGCGCCGAGCGCGAGGCCGACCTGCGCGAGTCGCTGGAGTTCGCCCGCGAGCACTTCGCGGTCCCGGCCCGCTGACGCGTCGTACCCTCCCTCGCATGACCCGCCCCACCCGCGGCCGCCGGCCCGGCGCCCCCGACACGCGCGCGGCGGTGCTCGCCGCGGCACGCGCCGCCTTCGCGGCCAAGGGCTTCGCCGGTACGACGATCCGCGCGGTCGCCGCGGACGCGGGGGTCGACCCGGCACTGGTGCACCACTACTTCGGCACCAAGGACGACCTGTTCCTCGCCGCCATGCAGCTGCCGATCGACCCGCGCGAGGTGGTCGGCCGGGTCATCGACGGACCGGTCGAGGAGGCCGGCGAGCGGTTCCTGCGCGCGTTCTTGTCGGTGTGGGACGACCCCGGCGTGCAGCCCGCGCTGCTCGCCGTGGCGCGAGGCGTGATGGACCCCGCGGCCCACCGCCTGCTCAGCGAGGGCTTCCTGCCGGTGGTGGTCCAGCCGGTCGGCGTCGCCCTGGGGCTCGACCGGCCCGAGCACCGGATGGCGCTGGTCGCCAGCCAGGTCGTGGGCCTGATCCTGCTGCGCTACGTCATGCGCGTCGAGCCGGTCGCGTCGCTCACCAGCGAGCAGGTCGTCGCGACGTACGCCCCGACGATCCAGCGCTACCTCACCGGGGACCTGCCCCCGGCCTGACGCGGTCTGCTCGGGCCCGGTGGTCCAGACCGCCCCTGCCCGGGGCCATTCGCCCCATGCGCTCCGGGGTGGCGAGGAGGACAGTCGATCCCAGACTCCCCCACCCGCAGGAGACGCCATGGCACCCACCACGTCCACCACCAGCGGCGACCGACCCGTCCGGCACGGCCGCGAGCAGTTCTTCATCGAGGGCGAGGGGGTGGTCGGTCCACCCGGTGGCACCGACGGCGTGGTGGCGCCCCGCGCGCACCTCGACGCGGCCGCCGCGCCGCGCGCCGCGGCGTTCGCGGCGCCGACCTTCCGCTTCTCGCGGGTGGGACCCCGGGGTGTCCGCCTCCCCGAGGCGACGCTGCGCAAGGTGGCCGTGGCGATGACCCGTGGTCGCCAGCGCGACGGCAACGTCCCGGCCGGCTTCACCTACCTCGGGCAGTTCGTCGACCACGACCTCACCTTCGACAAGACGTCGGTGGCCTTCGGCGACCAGGTGTCGCCCGCCGAGCTGCTCCAGGGGCGCTCGCCGACCCTCGACCTCGACAGCCTGTACGGCGCCGGGCCGCTCGACCCGCAGTCCGCGGTGTTCTACGAGGCCGACCGGACCCGGCTCAAGGTCGGGCGGACGACGCGGATCGGGAGCGACCGGGCGCGCGTCGGGTTCGACGTGCCGCGTGTCGGGACGGGCTCGGCGGCCGAGCGGCGCAGGGCCCTCGTCCCCGACCTGCGCAACGACGAGAACCTCGCGGTGGCCCAGCACCACGCCGCGATGATCCGCTTCCACAACCGGGTCGTCGGCTCCCTGGGCGCGGGCGTGCCGGCGAGCGAGCGCTTCGAGCGTGCCCGGCGCCGGGTGGTCCTGCACTACCAGTGGGTGATCCGCTCCGACTACCTCCCGCGGATCTGCGACGGGTCGGTGGTCACCGACGTCTTCGCCAACGGACGCAAGGTCGTCGAGCCGGGCGCCGACCCGTTCACCATGCCGACGATGCCCGTGGAGTTCTCCGTCGGGGCGTTCCGGCTCGGGCACTCGATGATCCGCGACGCCTACAGCTGGAACGCCCGCTTCCCGAGCGGCTCGGGGACCCTGGACCTGCTGTTCTTCTTCTCCGGCACCAGCGGGTCGCTGGGCGGGGACCCGACCCTGCCGAGCAACTGGATCGCGGACTGGCGCCGGCTCTACCGCTTCGCCCAGGTCGGCCACGGCGAGCTCACGCCGCCCCGCGGCGAGTTCAACCTGGCCCGGCGCATCGACACCCGGCTGGTCGACCCCCTCGCGGTGCTGCCCGCCGGCTCGTTCGGCGGGGCGGCCGGCGACGAGGGGACCATCCGGGCCAACCTCGCCTTCCGCAACCTGGTGCGTGCCCGGATGCTGCGGCTGGCCAGCGGCCAGCAGATGGCCGCGCACCTGCGCACCCAGGGGGTGCCGGTGACCACGCTGACGCGGGCGCAGCTGCGCGACGGCGCCGGGGGTGCGGACCTGTCCGACCTCACCCCCACCCAGCTCGACGCGTTCCTCGCCGACACGCCGCTGTGGTTCTACTGCCTGCGCGAGGCGGAGCTCAACGACGGCAAGCTCACCGGCGTCGGTGCCCGGATCGTCGTGGAGACGATCCACCGGGCGATCGAGGGGAGCACCCACTCGATCGTGCGCAGCCCCGGCTTCTCGCCCTCGCTCGGCGAGGTCGCCGGCCGCTTCCGGATGGCCGACCTGCTGCTCTTCGCGTTCGAGCAGAAGCAGGGACTCCTCGCTCCCCTGGGTGACTGACCCCTTGACCGCGGCGCGACCACGGGAGCACAATTCAACACATGATGAATAACGTCATCGAGCTCCGGGACCTCGTCGTCGTCCGTGGCGACCGCACCGTGATCCCGGGCCTCACGCTGGGTGTCGCCGCCGGCGTCACCGGGCTGCTGGGGCCCAGCGGCTGCGGCAAGTCCACCCTGCTGCGATCCGTGGTCGGCGTGCAGCGCATCCGGTCCGGTGCCGTCGAGGTCCTCGGCCTGCCGGCCGGCGACCGCGGGTTGCGCGACCGCGTCGGCTACGTCACCCAGGCCGCCAGCGTGTACGACGACCTCACCGTCGCCGAGAACCTCCGCTTCTTCGCCCGGGTCCTCGGCGTCCTACGGGGCGAGGTGGACGCCGCGGTCGCTGCCGTCGACCTCGGCGAGCAGCGGGACCAGGTGGTGGGCAACCTGAGCGGCGGGCAGCGCAGCCGGGCCAGCCTCGCCGTCGCGCTGCTGGGCGACCCCGACGTGCTGGTCCTCGACGAGCCCACGGTCGGTCTCGACCCGGTACTGCGCCGTGACCTGTGGCGCCTCTTCCACCGGCTGGCCGACCGGGGCAAGGCGGTGCTCGTCTCCAGCCACGTCATGGACGAGGCGGACCGGTGCGACCGCCTGCTGCTCATGCGCGAGGGCCGGATCATCGCCGACGGCACCCCCGACGCGATCCGGGGGAGCGCGCGGGACATCGAGGCGGCCTTCCTCCAGATCGTCGAGGCCCCGGCATGAGCGCCCGGGTGACGCTCGCCGTCGCCGGTCGGGTGCTGCGGCAGGTCCGCCGCGACCACCGCACGCTGGCGATGCTGCTGGTGCTGCCGTGCCTGTTGATGAGCCTGCTGTGGTGGATGTTCGCGGACCTGCCGGGCAACGCCTTCGACGGCTTCGGTCCCGCGCTGCTGGCCATCTTCCCCTTCACGGTGATGTTCCTCGTGACCAGCGTGACCACGCTGCGCGAGCGCGGCAGCGGAACCCTCGAGCGGCTGCTCTCCATGCCGATGGGCAAGCTCGACTTCCTTCTCGGCTACGCCCTGGCCTTCGGGGTCCTGGCCGCCGTCCAGTCGGCGCTGGCGGTCGCGGTGAGCGTCGGGCTCCTGGGGCTCGACGTCAACGGTCCCGTGTGGCTGCTGGGGGTGGTGGCCGTCGTCGACGCCGTGCTGGGCACCGCGCTGGGACTGCTGGTCAGCGCGTTCGCCGACACCGAGTTCCAGGCCGTGCAGTTCATGCCGGCCTTCGTGGTCCCACAGCTGCTGCTGTGCGGGCTCTTCGTCGCCCGCGACGAGCTGCCCGCTGTCCTCAGCGCCCTCAGCAACGTCCTGCCGCTCTCGTACGCCGTCGACGCCATGCAGGAGCTCGTCGGCACCGCCGACCAGGCCAGTGTCTGGGCTGACGTCTCGGTCGTGCTCGCCTTCGCCCTGGCCGGCCTGGCCCTCGGCGCGGCGACGCTGCGGCGGCGTACCCCTTGACGGCTCGCGCCCGCCGCAACTGGCGGCGAGCAACTGGCGGCGCGTGACATCCCGAGGGCCCGGCGCGACGTCGTACGCCGCCAGTCGGGGCTGGCTCTCGTGGGTGCGCCTCCAGGGTGGCGGCAGATCGCGCCGATCCCGCGCGGGGTCCGCGATGTGCCGCCACCTTGGCCCGGGGGTCCGTGATGTGCCGCCACCTTGAGGCGGGGGCCGGCGATGTGCCGCCACCCTGGCCCCGGAGTCCGTGATGTGCCGCCACCCTGGCCCGAGCGCCCGCGATGTGCCGCCACCCTGGCCCGGGGGTCCGTGATGTGCCGCCACCCTGGCCCGAGCCCCCGCGATGTGCCGCCACCCTGGCCCAGGCCCCCCGATGGACCCGCGACCCCGACCGCGCGCGAGCAGCAGGCCCGTCCGGAGGAGGCCCTCCGGGGCGGGGCGGCGTAACCTGTGCGACATGTCTCTGCTCCGTCAGCCGATCCTGCTGCTCGCCAAGAGCGAGCAGGTCAAGAAGCTCGTCAGCACCATGCCCGTCTCGTCGGGCATCGTCACCAGCTACGTCCCGGGTGAGTCCACCGACGCCGCCGTCACGGCGACCGACGGACTGGTCGGTGACGGCCTCCACGTGACCCTGGACTTCCTCGGCGAGGACACCCTCGACGTCGCCCAGGCCGACGCCACGGTCGCGGCCTACAAGGACGTGCTGGCCGAGCTGGCCCGCCGCGGCCTCGCCGCGAAGGCCGAGGTCAGCGTCAAGCTCAGCGCCGTCGGCCAGGCCCTGCCGGACAACGGCGAGAAGATCGCGCTGGAGAACGCTCGCGAGATCTGCCGTGCCGCCCGCAACGCCGGCACCACGGTCACCCTCGACATGGAGGACCACACCACCACCGACTCGACGCTGGGCATCCTGCGCGAGCTGCGCAAGGACTTCCCCGAGACCGGGGCCGTCCTCCAGGCGATGCTGCACCGCACCGAGGCCGACTGCCGGGCGCTCGCCTACGAGGGCTCGCGCGTGCGCCTGTGCAAGGGCGCCTACCACGAGCCCGAGTCGGTCGCCTTCCAGGACAAGCTCGACATCGACAAGTCCTACGTCCGCTGCCTCAAGGTGCTGCTGGCCGGCCAGGGCTACCCGATGATCGCCAGCCACGACCCGCGGATGGTGCAGATCGCGTCGTCGCTGGCGAGCCGCTACGGCCGCACGCCGGGCACCTACGAGTTCCAGATGCTGTACGGCATCCGCCCCGAGGAGCAGAAGCGCCTCGCCGCCACCGGCGAGACCGTGCGCGTCTACATCCCCTACGGCCAGGAGTGGTACGGCTACCTCATGCGGCGCCTTGCCGAGCGCCCGCAGAACCTGTCGTTCTTCGCCCGTTCGCTGATCTCCAAGAAGTAGGCCCCCGCGATGCCCCAGACCGCGATCATCGGCGCCGGCGTCATGGGCGAGACCCTGCTCTCGGGGCTGGTCCGCGCCGGTCGCCGGGTCGACAACCTGCTGGTCGGTGAGAAGCGGCCCGAGCGGGCCCGCGAGCTCGAGGAGCAGTACGGCGTCGCGGTGGTCTCCAACGCCGAGGCCGCCCGCAAGGCCGACACGGTCGCGCTGGTCGTCAAGCCCCAGGACATGGCGGCCGTCCTCGACGAGATCGCCGCCGAGCTGCGTCCCGGCCAGCTGCTCGTCAGCCTCGCGGCGGGCATCACCACCTCCTTCATCGAGTCCCGCGTGCCCGAGGGCGTCGCCGTCGTGCGGGTCATGCCCAACACGCCGGCGCTGGTCGACGAGGGGATGGCCGCGATCTCGCCCGGCTCGCACTGCGACGACGGGCACCTGGCCGAGGCGGAGTCGCTGATGGCCTCGACCGGCAAGGTGATGCGCATCCCGGAGCGGCAGATGGACGCGGTCACCGCGATCAGCGGCTCGGGCCCGGCGTACATCTTCTTCGTCGTCGAGTCGATGATCGAGGCGGGCGTGCACCTCGGCCTGCCGCGCGCGACCTCGACCGAGCTGGTCATCCAGACGCTCTACGGCTCCGCGACGATGCTGCGCGAGACGGGCACCCACCCGGTCGTGCTGCGCGAGCAGGTCACCTCGCCGGGAGGCACGACGGCCTCGGCGCTGCGCGAGCTCGAGGTGCACAAGGTGCGGGCCGCGTTCCTCGCCGCCATGGAAGCCGCGCGGGACCGCTCGCGCGAGCTCGCCGAGGGCTCCTGAGCCGCAGCCCCGACGGGCCGGGGCGGGAGGGCCTCAGCCCGCCGCGTGCGGGTCGGGCAGCAGGCCCGGCGTCGCGGCCAGGATGGCGTGCGCGGCCTCGCGGTGCTTGTGCTCGACGAGCACCTCGTAGCGGGTGGCGACCACAGCGGTCACCGAGCTGAAGTCGCGGCGCCCGCGGGTGGCGGCGTACCCCAGCAGGCCCCACACGAGGCCGAAGAGCGCGCCGAACGCCGCCGTCGACAGCAGGATGCCGAGCAGGTCGCCGTCGACCCACAGCGCGATGATCAGGCCCACGAAGACGCCGAACCACAGCCCCGACACCGCGCTGGCCAGGGCGACGCGACCCCAGGTGAGGCGACCGGTGACACGCTCGATCCGCTTGAGGTCGGTGCCGACGATCAGCAGGTTCTCGACCGGGAACTCCTCGTCGGAGAGGTGGTCGACGGCCCGCTGCGCCTGCTCGTAGGTGTCGTAGACCGCCAGCGACTGCGGGTAGGCCAGGTCGAGGCCGGTGCTGCGGGTGCCGGTGGTGTCCATGGCCCGAGTCTTGCACCCCGCCCGCAGCCCGCTCAGGCCCTGAGTGACTCCAGCAGGGAGACGAGGTCGGTGACCGCTCCGCGCACGACCGGCACCCGGGAGAGCCGGCCGAGCTTGTCGACGAGCGGGGCGACGCCGTGCGCGAGCGCGAGGGTACGACGGCGACCGTCGCTGGCGTCGTACACCCAGAAGAGCACCATGCCCATGTGGAGCAGCCACAACAGCTCGGGCAGGTGGGGGCGCAGCGCGGGAGTGACCTTGAGGTCCGACCCGTCGAGGACCTCCCGGAAGATCGCGATGCTGGCCTCCCGGGCGCCGCTCGACTCCGGGGAGAACGGGGAGAGCGGGCTGGTCGGCTCGGCGGCGTTCTTGAAGAACGTGCCCGCGAACTCGTGGTACGGCTCGGCGACCTCCACCCACGCGGCGAGCACTCCCTCGAGCCGGTCGGCGAACGCCGTCGTCCCCGTCAGCGCCTGCGCCGCGGCCGCGAGGTGGGCCTCCTGCATCTGGCCGTAGAAGGCCTGGATCAGGTGCTCCTTGCCGGCGAAGTAGTAGTAGGCGCTGCCGAGCGAGACGCCCGCCTCGTCGGCGATCCCACGCATGGTGGTGCCGTCGAAGCCCTTGCTGCGGAACAGCCGCATCGACGCCTCGACGATGGCCCGGCGGGTCTGCTCAGCCTTGGGGGAGCGGGGAGCAGGATCCGGCACAGTCGTCAGGGTAGTCACCCCCTCCGGCCGTGAGCCGGGCCGTGGTGGCGTTGCGGATGCCCGCCGCGAGGTACGCCGCGCCCTTGGCCAGCGGCAGCCGCGACGGCTGCGCCAGCGTCTCGGCCAGCGCCCGGTGCGAGGCGGTGGCCCACAGGCACATCACCCAGGCGTGGGCCCCGGTCCACACCGCACCCTCGTCGGAGACGACGGTGACCTCCGCCAGGGTGCGCTCGTGGTCGAGCGCGGGGAAGAGTGCGCGGGCCGCGGGCGACCCGGCCGGCACCAGGTCGAGCGGCACCAGGCAGGGCTGGGCGCCGAGCCACCCCCCGAAGGCGCGGCACAGCGGGCAGCCCGGGTCGGTCAGGACGGTGAGGCGCACGGCTCAGGCCGGGTACGCCGCGGCGTCCGGGCCGACGGTCGGGGTGTAGCGCTGCGGGGGCAGGGGAGGGGTCCGCAACGTCTCGAGCCGTGCACGACGCCGGATGGAGTTGAAGACGTACACGTTGCAGAAGTGCAGCAGCCCGAGCACGACCATCACGACCCCGACCTTGAGGCTGACGACCTCGATCATCTGGGTGAGGTTCACGACGGTGGTGCCGGTGCGCAGGTAGAGGAGCACGAACCCGACGTTGAGCAGGTAGAAGCCGACGACCAGCAGCGTGTTGACCGCGTCCGCGAGGCCGTCCTCGCCGAGGACGTCGGTGAGGAAGACCCGTCCGTTGCGCGAAAGGGTCCGCGCCACCCAGACGGTGAGCGGCACGGTGACGACGAGGTAGCTGAGGTAGGTGAGGGCGGTCCAGTCCATGACGACTCCTGTTGAACGTGTTCAAAAAGTAGGTGAGACGCACGCTAGCCCTCTTCTTGAACATGTTCAAGTGCGGGTCGGGGTGGGCGCGCCGCGGTCGGCGCCGGTCCTGCGGCGGGGTTGCGGGTAGCGTCCGTCACATGGAGTGCCCCGGCCCCGCGTCCGTCGTCTTCGACAAGAGCCTGACGGAGTACGACTTCGGGCCCGGTCACCCGATGTCCCCGGTGCGCGTCGACCTCACGATGCGTCTCGCCGAGGAGCTCGGCGTGCTCGAGCGCCTGCGCATGGTGGAGGCGCCGGTGGCGGACGACGACCTCATCGCCACGGTCCACGACCGCAGCCTCATCGCGGCGGTGACACGGTGTGGCACCGAGGGTGGGGAGGATCCCGACCACGGGCTCGGCACCGACGACGACCCCGTCTTCCCCGACATGCACACGGCCGCGGCCCACGTCGTCGGCGCGACCGTCGAGGCCTGCCGGCAGGTGGCCAGCGGGGAGTCGCTGCACAGCGCGAGCATCGCCGGTGGGCTCCACCACGCGATGGCCGACCGCTCCTCCGGGTTCTGCATCTACAACGACGTCGCCGTCGGCATCCAGAGCCTGCTCGACCAGGGCCACGATCGCGTCGCCTACGTCGACGTCGACGTCCACCACGGCGACGGGGTGGAGCGGATCTTCTACGACGATCCGCGGGTGCTGACCATCTCCCTGCACGAGACCGGGCAGATGCTCTTCCCCGGGACCGGCTTCCCCTCCGACAGCGGCGGGCCCGGGGCCGAGGGGACCGCGGTCAACGTCGCCCTGCCACCCGGCACCGCCGACGCCGGCTGGCTGCGTGCCTTCCACGCCGTGGTGCCTCCGGTCCTGCGCGCGTGGGAGCCCGAGGTGCTGGTGACCCAGCACGGATGCGACTCCCACATGGAGGACCCGCTCGCCCACCTGATGCTCACCGTCGACGGCCAGCGGGCGGCGTACGTCGCACTCCACGAGCTGGCCCACGAGGTCGCCGGCGGTCGGTGGGTGGCGACCGGTGGGGGCGGCTACGCACTGGTGGACGTCGTCCCGCGGGCCTGGACGCACCTGCTCGCCATCGTCGGCGGCCACCCCCTCGCGCCCGAGACGCCCACACCACCTCGCTGGCGGGCCTACGTCACCGAGATGCTCGACCGCACGCCCCCGCACCGGATGACCGACGGGCGGACCCCCGCCTACCGCGACTGGGCCGACGGCTACGACCCGGAGACCTGGCTGGACCGCGCGATCATGGCGACCCGGACCGAGGTCTTCCCGCTGCACGGACTCGACCCCTACCCCTAGGTCGGCACCCCGCGCCACGCAGCAGCAGAGGCAAAATCAACCCGACACGCCGTTGGTCCCACAAGTTTCAGCAGCAACCCCTTCCCCACCGGTCACACGAGGCCCTACAGTCAGCGAGAAGCGCCACGACTGTGACACCGGTGGGGAAGCCGGTGCCGTGCCGCACAGAAAGATCGGTGCACCATGGCCCCCAACTCCAACGGCGACATGTCGGACGTCGTGTTCCTCACGATCGCCGAGGTCGCTGCGAAGATGCGCGTCTCGAAGATGACCGTCTACCGGCTCGTCCACGGCGGCGAGCTCCCTGCTGTCCGCGTCGGTCGCTCCTTCCGGGTGACCGAGGACGACGTCAACGAGTACCTGCGCAAGAGCTTCTACAACGCCGGCTGAGCCTGGTCCCGGCCAGGTCGCCGTACCCGTCCCGGCAGTCGCCGGGGCGGTGCCGGGTGCGATCCCGGCCACTCGATTCTCCACCGTCCGGTGCGGCCAGTAGGCTGTACAGGGTCGCGCGGGCACCTGCCTGCGCGCCGCACGTGCGCAGGAGTGCTCGTGCGACGCACGTGAAAGGTTTCCCTGTGGGTTCTGTCATCAAGAAGCGGCGCAAGCGCATGGCCAAGAAGAAGCACCGCAAGCTGCTGAAGAAGACGCGCGTCCAGCGTCGCAAGCTCGGCAAGTAGGCCACGGACCGGGGGCTCCGTCATGGGACGGGTCGTGCTGGTCACGGGGATCTCCCGTGACATCGGCCGGCGCTTCGCGCGCTCGGCCGCCAGCGACCCGTCCATCGACCGGGTCATCGGCGTCGACGTCGTCCCCCCTCGCGGTGACATCGGAGACGTCTCCTTCGTGCGCGCCGACATCCGCACGCCGGTCATCGCCAAGGTCCTCGCCAAGGAGGACGTCGACACCGTCGTGCACATGAGTGTCATCGCGACCCCCGGCTCGGCCGGGGGGCGCAACACCATGAAGGAGCTCAACGTCATGGGCACCATGCAGCTGCTCGCTGCATGCCAGAAGAGCCCCGGCGTGGAACGGGTGGTCGTCAAGTCCACCACCACGGTCTACGGCGCGTCCTCGCGCGACCCCGCGATGTTCACCGAGGAGATGGGGCCCAAGCGGCTCCCGAGCTCCGGCTACGCCAAGGACGTCTACGAGGTCGAGGGCTACGTCCGCGGCTTCGCGCGCCGCCGCCCCGACGTCGCGGTGACGATGATCCGCGCCGCCAACGTCATCGGACCGCACGTGAGCAGCCCGATCACCAGCTACTTCCGGTTGCCGGTGGTCCCGCGGGTGCTGGGCTTCGACCCGCGCCTGCAGTTCCTGCACGAGGACGACCTCCTCGACGTGCTGAGGCACGCGGTCGTCGCGGGCGCGCCCGGCACCTTCAACGTGGCGGGCGACGGGATGCTGCTGCTCTCCCAGGCGGTCCGCCGACTCGGCAAGCCGTCGGTCGCGCTGCCGGGAGTCGCGGTCGGCCGCCTCGGCTCCACGCTGCGCCAGGCCCGGGTGGCGGACTTCTCGCCCGAGCAGCTGGGCTTCCTGACCTACGGTCGGGGCGTGGACACCACCCGGATGCGCACCGAGCTCGGCTTCGAGCCGCGCTTCAGCACCGCATCGGCGTTCGCCGACTTCGGTGCCTCGCTCGGGGCTCCCCGGCGCGTCCCGCCCGAGCCGCCCCCGGCCCGCGTCGCCTCCGGGGGTGCCCGTGGCTGAGTCCGAGCGTCCCCGCCCCGAGGGGGCCGACGTGGTCCCGATCGGTACGTCGGGTCGTCCCGGTCGCGGGACCGGCAAGAAGCGTCCCTCCGCGGCCGCCCGCAACCTGGCCCCGTCGCCTCGCAAGCCCACCCGGCCGACCCCGGTGAAGGCCGCCCGTCCCGCCCCGGTCCCCCTCGACGAGCCGGCCGAGGCCGCCGAGCAGCCCGCCGCGACGCGGCCCTCCACCACCACCGAGGAGCGCCACCCGTTGGCCGGCATCCCGGTCGGCGACTGGCTGCACGCCTTCCAGCACGCGGCCGTCGAGCTGTTCGGCGAGCAGTGGGAGCGGCGGTTGGCCGAGCTGATGGCCTTCCTGCGGCGCCGGCTCTCGGGCGACTACACCGTCGACGAGTACGGCTTCGACGCCGAGCTCACCGAGCGCTTCTTCATGGCGGCGCTGCGTCCGATCGCGGACAAGTGGTTCCGCGTCGAGGTACGCGGTGCCGACAACATCCCCGCCACCGGCGGGGCCCTGGTCGTGTCCAACCACTCCGGCACGGTGCCGGTCGACGGCCTCATGACCATGGTCGCGGTCCACGACACCACGGGGCGCTTCCTGCGCCCGCTGGGCGCCGACCTGGTCTTCAAGCTGCCGGTCGTCAGCAGCCTGGCCCGCAAGGGTGGCGCCACGCTGGCGTGCAGCGAGGACGCCGAGCGGATGCTCTCGGGCGGCGAGCTCGTCGGGGTCTGGCCCGAGGGCTTCAAGGGGATCGGCAAGCCGTTCGGCGAGCGCTACAAGCTGCAGCGCTTCGGGCGCGGGGGCTTCGTGTCGGCCGCGTTGCGCACCGGCGTGCCCATCGTGCCGCTGTCGGTCGTGGGCGCCGAGGAGATCTACCCCATGGTGGGCAACCTGCCCAACCTGGCCCGCCTGCTCGGCATGCCCTACATCCCGATCACCCCGACCTTCCCGCTGCTGGGCCCGCTCGGCATGGTGCCGCTGCCGTCCAAGTGGCTGCTGGAGTTCGGTGAGCCGATCCGCACCGACGAGTACGACGCCGTGGAGGCCGAGGACCCGATGCTGGTCTTCGACGTCACCGACCAGGTGCGCGAGACCATCCAGCAGACCCTCTACACGCTGCTGCGGGACCGCGAGAGCGTCTTCCGCTGACCCGGGGCTGACGACCCCTGTGCGGCGCGACCTGCGGCTGCCGGGTCGCTCAGTCCAGCAAGGAGTCCGTGGTCTGGTCGAGGCCGTCGCCCGCCCCGTCCACGGCTCCGCCGACACCGCCCACGACGCCGTCGACCACGGGTCCCACGACCGGTCCCACGACGGGCACCTCGTCGACGAGGGCCGGCACGTCACCGGTGAGCAGCTTGGTGACGTCGTCGACGCCCTTCACGGTGGTGTCGACGGTGCCCTTGACCGTGCCCTTGACGGTCTCCTCCGCGGGGCCGTTCCCGGGGCCCCCGGTTCCGCCGGGGGTGCCGGGAACGCCGGTGGTGGCCCCGCCGGTCGTGCCGTCGGGCGTGCCACCGCCCAGCGTCGTGTCCAGGTCCGGGACGACGATGCCACCCACGTCCTGCCCGGAGATGGTGGTCGGGATCGCCGGCTGGCCGGTGCGCCCGCGGTCGATGATCGAGGCGGACGAGGCGCTGAGCACCGTCCCGACGTCCTGTCCCGGCGCGGAGGCGGACAGGAGGAAGGGTGGGAGGGTGCCGACCCCGCCGGCGCAGGCCGGGCACGCGCTCGCCGCCCGGGCGTCCATCGCCGCCAGGGAGCTGCCGGCGGCGACGAGCTCGTCGCGCGCGGACTCGGGCACGACCGGCTCGAGCGCGGCCAGTCGGTCGAGGCTGTCGGCGGTGAAGGTCCGCAGCGAGGTGATGACCTGTTCGTCGCCCGAGGCGGCGTACGCGTCGAGGAGCAGCCCGGAGGCCGAGGTCGCCTGCTCGTCGAACAGCACGAGCGTGTCGGCCACCGCCGCGTCGCGGGTCGGGGAGTCGGTGCGAGCGAGCTCGTCGACCTCGTCGAGGCGGCCGCGGGCACTGGCCAGCAGCCGGGCGCCCTTGTCCGCGTCACCGGAGGAGAGGTCCGTGCGCGCGTCCTCGATCGCCCGCTTGACGGGGTAGAGCGAGTCGCCCGGCAGGGCGGTCTGCGCGGCCACCGCCATCGACGAGGTGGCACCGATCAGGGCGGCACCACCGAGCAGCGCGGCGAGCCGGCGGTCCCGTGTCCGGGCCCGCGGCGGCAGCACGAGCCGGGCTTCGTCCTCGCGAGCGCGGGCCGGGCCGGCCACCAGGGCGGTGTCCGCCTCGGCCATCAGCCGCTCGCGCAGGGCAGCGGTGAACTCGGGGCGCGCAACGACCTCGGGGACCCCGCGCAGGTCGTCCACCACCGCCAGGAGGTCGGCGAACCGCTCGGCGTCGCGCTCGGTGAGGGGTGGGCCGTCCCCCGGCCCGGCGCGCCTGGCCAGCAGGGCGTCGAACTCCTCCGCTCGGCGTCGTCCCGAGAAGGGCACAGTCATCGCGTCCGTCCTTGCGTCTCGTGCTCGGTGCCGCGCGGTTCCCCCGTGCGGTGCCCCTCCACCTCGCGCAACGACGAGTCGGCGCGGGAGGTTACGCCGTATGAGGCACCGAACAGCGCGGGGCGCGGGCGGGACAGGCACGCGGTCGTCATCGGTCGCGCATCCCCTCGGGCATGAGCTTGGCGAGGTTGCGTACGCCGCGCAGCTGCAGCTGCTTGACGGCACCCTCGCTGCGCTCCAGGGCCAGCGCCGTCTCCGCGATGCTCATGCCCTGGAGGAACCGCATGATGATGCACTCGCGCTGCTCGGTCGGCAGCTCGGCGAGGGCCTCGAGGAGGATCTCGTTGGTGAGGCTCTCCAGCACGGCGTCCTCGGGGCCGTCGGTGGCGTCGTCGTGGAGGCTCATGTCCTCCGTGGTCAGCTCCAGGCGGGTGCGGCCCGCCTTGAAGTGGTCGGTGGTGAGGTTGCGCGCGATGGTCATCAGCCAGGCGCCGAGGTCGCGGCCCTGCCAGCGGAAGTTGTTCATGCTGCGCAGCGCCCGGAAGAACGTCTCCGAGGTGAGGTCCTCGGCCAGGGTCACCGAGCGGGTCCGGTAGTAGAGGAACCGGTAGACCGCGGGCTGGTAGTGGTCGTAGAGCAGGCCGAAGGCCTCCGTGTCGCCGCCCCGGGCCAGCTCGACGAGGGCGATGAGCCGGCTGCGGTCGGCCTCGTCCTCCTCCGAGGAGGTCGCCTGGTCGGCGTCGCCGTACGGGTCGCGCCCCGAGCCCCGGGCGTCGTCGCGCTGTCCGCCCTGGCCGCCACCGCCCACGGACGTGTGCGCCTCGGCGAGGAGCGCTCCCGCGGGGGCGACCGGTCGCGCGGGCACGACGAGGGCGAGGAGCACGGCGCGCCGCAGCGCGTCGAGTCCCCGCTCGATGTCGGTGTGACTCCGCATGACGTTCTCGACGACCCTCCCCAGTCGGTCCCTGCCGGGACCTACCACAGAGTAGGTGGAGCCGACGTGCTTGGGAATGCCCTGCTCGGGCCGCGGGTCGGACGGCTCAGTGGTGACGCCGGCCCCGCACCGTGGCGCCCGCGGCGAGCGCCCCGCCGACGGCTCCGGCCGCTGCCGCGGCCACGAACCCGGCGCGGGCCGCCTTGCGGCCCGTGCGGTAGTCGCGGACCCGCCAGCCCTGCTGCCGCGCGTGGTGGCGCAGGCGGGCGTCGGGGTTGACGGCGCAGGCGTCCCCCACCAGGGAGAGCATCGGGAGGTCGTTGGCCGAGTCGGAGTACGCCGAGCAGCGGCTCAGGTCGAGCCCCTCGCGGACGGCGAGGGCCTTGATGGCCTCGGCCTTGGCCGGGCCGTGCAGCATGTCGCCCACGAGCCGGCCGGTGTAGACGCCGTCCTCGTGCTCGGCGACCGTGCCGAGCGCGCCGGTGAGGCCGAGGCGGCGGGCGATGATGCGGGCGATCTCGATCGGGGCGGCCGTGACCAGCCAGACCCGCTGGCCCTGGTCGAGGTGCATCTGGGCCAGCGCCCGGGTGCCGGGCCAGATCCGGTGCGCCATGCCCTCGTCGAAGATCTCCTCGACCAGCGACTCCAGCTCGGTGACGGTGTGACCGGAGATGAAGGACAGCGCGGAGCTGCGTGCGTCGGCGACGTGCTCGGGGTCCTCGACGCCCACCATGCGGAAGTAGGCCTGCTTCCACGCGGCGCCGAGGATCTCGCGGGTGGTGAAGAACTCGCGGCGGTGCAGGCCACGGGCGAGGTGGAAGATGCTGGCGCCCTGCATGATCGTGTTGTCCACGTCGAAGAACGCCGCGGCGGTCGGGTCGACCGGGGTGTCGAGGGCAGTCTCCACCTCGGCGGCCGCTGCCGCCGCCTCCCCGGCCATCGTCGAGCGCTGCTGCAGGTTGAGGCGGTGGGGGCGGTCGGGCGGCGTCACGCGCTCAGGGTAGTCCCGCCGGCGGCGGTCGACGGGCCGAACGGCCCGGGCGTCGCACCCGGGTGTGGAAGGATCGAGGCATGTCGTCGAGAGACCTTGCGGACCTGGTCGCCGAGGCCGCGCAGGCCTCGCCCGATCGCCTCGCCGTGGTCGAGTCCGGCGGCCGCGCGGTCACCTGGGGCGAGCTGGAGGCCGACGTCGCCCGCTGCGCCACCGGGCTGGGACGCCTCGGCGTCCTGGCCGGGCACCGGGTGATGATCGCGGTGGGCAACCGGCTGGAGTTCGTGACCAGCTACCTCGGCGTGCTGAGGGCCCAGGTCGTCGCGGTGCCGGTCAACCCCCGCTCCACCGCCGACGAGCTGGCCCGGATGATCGCTGACTCGGGCTCGCGCCTCGTCGTGGCCGACGCCGAGGCGCTGGCCGCGGTCCGCGCGGCGGTGGCACTGGTCGAGGCCGCGCTCGACGGCGACGCGTCGACGCTCGACGTCGACCTGGTCTCGCGCGCCGTCCGACCTCGCGTCGTGGCGGTCGGCGACGGACGGGGCGCCGGGGAGATCGGCTACGACGACCTGGTCTCCGGCGAGGCGCGGCCCGTCCCGCCGCTGCAGGACCCCGAGAAGCTGGCCGCCCTGCTCTACACGAGCGGTACGTCGGGCCGACCGCGCGGCGCGATGCTCACCCACCGCGCGCTCCTCGCCAACATCGAGCAGGTCGCGGGCGTCGAGCCGAAGATGATCCACGGCGACGACGTGGTGCTCGGGGTGCTCCCGCTCTTCCATGTCTACGGGCTCAACGCCGTCCTCGGCGGCGTGCTGCGCCACCGGGCCAAGCTCCTGCTGGTCGAGCGGTGGGACCCGGTCAGCGTGCTCGACATCGTCGAGGACGAGGCCTGCAGCGTGCTGCCGGTCGCGCCGCCGGTGTTCGGCCACTGGCTGCCGCTCGAGCACCTCGCCGAGCGGTTGGGGCCGGTGCGGCTCGTGCTCTCCGGCTCGGCTCCGCTGGCCGCCGAGGTGGTCGACGCCTTCACCGAGGCCACCGGCATCCCCGTCCACCAGGGCTACGGCCTGACCGAGGCCGCGCCCGTGGTCACCAGCACCCTGTGCAGCCGGACGCAGCAGTCCGGCTCCGTCGGCGCGGCCCTGCCCGGCATCGACATCCGGCTGGTCGACGAGACCGGGCGGGTGCTCGGGGGCGAGGACCCGGGTGAGATCCAGGTGCGGGGCGCCAACCTGTTCAGCGGCTACTGGCCCGACGGCTCCGGCGGCGTGGACGCCGACGGGTGGTGGGCGACGGGCGACGTGGGCTTCCTCGACCCGACCGGCGACCTGTTCCTCGTCGACCGGGTCAAGGAGCTGGTCATCGTGAGCGGCTTCAACGTCTACCCGACGGAGGTCGAGGAGGTGCTGCGCGAGGTGCCGGGCGTCCTCGACGCGGCGGTCATCGGCGTCGAGGACGCAGCGACCGGCGAGGCGGTCGTCGCGTACGTCGTGGCGCCGGGCGCCGACGCGGGGGCCACCGAGGCCGCGGTGGCCGACCACGCCGCCGTACGCCTGGCCCGCTTCAAGCGGCCCACGCGCATCGAGGTCGTCGACGAGCTGCCCCTCACCGTCACCGGCAAGGTGCAGAAGGGTCGCCTGCGCGGCCTGGAGCGCCGGCGCGCGCTGGGGCTGCTCGAGTGAGCGAGCCCGGCACGCTGCCGCCGGCCGGACCGCGGGTGACGCTCTACGGCCGGGTCGGGTGCCACCTGTGCGACGACGCCCGGGCCGTCATCGAGGCGGTCTGCGCGGAGCTGGGGGAGTCGTACGTCGAGGTGGACGTCGACGAGGACCCCGCCCTGCTCGCCCGCTACTCCGAGGAGATCCCGGTGACCCTCGTCGACGGTCGCCAGCACGACTTCTGGCGGGTCGATCCGGACCGGCTGCGGGCCGCTCTCCGGAGGTCCTGAGCCCGCCCCGCACCCCGCTCGGGGTGGGGATGCTCACATGTGCTAGCCGCAGTCGTTGTCAAGTTTGTTCTCCCGTTCACAAACTCCTACAGTGACAACGCCGCTCGACCTCGACCGGGTCCCCCAGCACCCGGGATCGAGTCGGCTGGAGAGAAGAGCAGTGACCGCACGGACTTCCACCGACAGCGCCCGGGACATCCCCGAGGCCACCGTCGCGCGGCTGCCCGTCTACCTCCGGGCCCTCATCGGGCTCGCCGAGGCCGGGACCGCGACGTGCTCCAGCGAGGAGCTCGCCGCCGCGACGGGCGTCAACTCCGCCAAGCTCCGCAAGGACCTCTCCCACCTCGGCAGCTACGGCACCCGCGGCGTCGGCTACGACGTGGAGTACCTGCGCTACCAGATCGCCCGCGAGATCGGCGTGACCCAGGACTGGCCGGTCGTCATCGTCGGCATCGGCAACCTCGGGCACGCCCTCGCCAACTACTCCGGCTTCCGGAGTCGTGGCTTCCGCGTCGTCGCGCTGCTCGACGCCGCGCCCGAGCGCCACGACGAGCTCGTCGCCGGCATCGAGGTGCGGCCCTTCGACGACCTCGAGGAGATCGTGGAGGACCAGGGCGTCGCCATCGGCGTCATCGCCACGCCGGCCGTCGCGGCCCAGGACGTGGCCGACCGCATGGTGTCCGCCGGGATCACCAGCATCCTCAACTTCGCGCCGACCGTGCTGGCGGTCCCCGACGGCGTCGACGTCCGCAAGGTCGACCTGTCCATCGAGCTGCAGATCCTCGCCTACCACGTGCAGCGCAAGACGGGCGCGACCGTGGCCGACGACCTCGACGGGCTCGACGACCGTCTCCACGACCGGGAGGTGACCGCATGAGCGTCCTCGTCGTGGGTGTGTCCCACCGCTCCGCGCCCGTGCCCCTGCTCGAGCGCCTCGCGCTCGACGCCGGCGGGGTGACCAAGCTGATCAGCGACGTCGTCGCCAGCGAGCACGTCACCGAGGCGACCGTCATCTCGACGTGCAACCGGCTGGAGATCTACGCCGACGTCGACCGGTTCCACGGCAGCATCGAGGAGGTCTCGCGGCTGCTCGTCGAGCGTGCCGGCGAGTCCACCGAGGCGCTGGTGCCGCACCTGTACGTCCACTACGACGACGGCGCCGTCTCCCACCTCTTCAACGTCGCCGCGGGCCTCGACTCGATGGTCGTGGGCGAGGGACAGATCCTGGGCCAGACCCGCGACGCGCTGCGGGTGGGCCAGGAGCTCGGGACCGTCGGTCCCGCCCTCAACGTGCTCTTCCAGCAGGCCCTGCGCGTCGGCAAGCGCTCGCGGGCCGAGACCGACATCGATCGCACCGCCCCGTCGCTGGTCACCGCCGCCCTCGAGCGCATCCCCGGCCAGGTGGCCGGGCGCCGGGTCGTCGTCGTCGGCGCCGGCTCGATGGCCTCGCTGGCGGCCGCGACCGTGCACCGGATGGGCGCCAGCGACCTGGCCGTCGTCAACCGGACGCCCGACCGGGCCGAGCGGCTCGCCACCGAGTACGCCGCCCGGCCGGTGTCGCTGGTGGACCTCGACGTGGAGATCGGGCGCGCCGACGTGCTGATCTCCTGCACCGGCGCGGCCGGCGTCCTCATCAGCCGCAGCGCGGTCGAGGAGGCGCGCGCCCAGACCAGCGCGCCGCTCGCCGTCATCGACCTCGCCCTGCCCCACGACGTGGACCCGGCCGTGGCCGAGCTGCCCGGCGTGACCGTGCTGGGCCTGGCCGCGCTGGCCGAGGAGCTCCAGGGCTCCGACTCGGCCCGTGGGGTCGACGACGTACGCACCATCGTCGCCCAGGAGATCGCGGCCTTCCTCGCCGCCCGCCGGCAGGCGAGCGTCACCCCGACCGTCGTCGCGCTGCGCTCGATGGCCACCTCGGTCGTCGACAGCGAGATGGAGCGCCTCGCCGCCCGCCTGCCCGGCCTGGACGACGCCACCCGCGCCGAGGTCCTGCACACAGTGCGCCGGGTCGCCGACAAGCTGCTCCACGAGCCCACCGTGCGGGTCAAGGAGCTGGCCAACGAGGACGGCGCCGTGTCCTACGCCGCCGCCCTGGCCGAGCTCTTCGCCCTCGACCCCGACGCCGTCGACGCGGTCACCCGCGCCGAGGGCATCTCGCGGGAGGGATCGCCATGACGGTCCTGCGCCTGGGCACCCGGGCCTCCGCCCTCGCCACCACCCAGTCGGGCCTCGTCGCCGATTTGATTCGGCAGCGGCTGGGGCGTGAAGTGGAGCTCGTGACCATCACCACCGAGGGCGACGTCAACGCCGCCCCCCTCGCGACCCTCGGGGGCACCGGGGTGTTCGTCAGCGCCCTGCGCGACGCGCTCCTGCGTGGTGAGGTCGACGTGGCGGTCCACTCGCTCAAGGACCTGCCCACCGCACCCGCCGACGGCATCGCCCTGGCCGCCGTACCCGTCCGCGAGGACCCCCGCGACGTGGTGGTCGCCCGCGACGGCCTGACCCTCGGCGAGCTGCCGCACGGCAGCCGCGTCGGCACCGGTTCGCCCCGCCGCGCCGCGCAGCTCGAGGCCCTCGGCCTGGGCCTGGACGTCTCCGGGGTCCGCGGCAACGTGGACACCCGCATCGGCAAGGTCGCCAGCGGCGAGTACGACGCCGTGCTGCTGGCCCGCGCCGGGCTCGCCCGGCTCGGCCGCCTCGACGACGCCACCGAGGTGCTCGACCCGCTGCAGATGCTCCCCGCCCCCGGGCAGGGTGCGCTCGCGATCGAGTGCCGCACCGACGACACCGACCTCGCGCGCGGCCTCGCCGCGCTCGACGACGCCGCCACCCGCGCGGCCGTCACCGCCGAGCGGGCCGTGCTGGCCACGCTCGAGGCCGGTTGCTCCGCACCCCTCGGCGCCCTCGCCGAGGTCGTGGAGGGGGAGGACGGCGACGAGCTGTGGGTGCGCGCGGTCGCGCTCTCCCACGACGGTGGCCTCTCGGTCCGGAGGAGCGCCACCGGACCGGTAGCCGACGCCGCCGGCGTCGGCCATCGCCTCGCGAGCGACATGCTCGCGGACGGCGCAGCAGACCTGATGGAAGCACCAGTGAGGAAGCAGCAGGCATGACTCGTAGCCAGAGCCAGTCCCCGTCCAGCACGTCGGGCGCCGCGCCCCGTGGATGGGTGTCCTTCGTCGGCAGTGGTCCGGGCGACCCCGGCCTGTTGACCGTGCGCGCGGTGGAGCTCCTCCGCGACGCCGACGTGGTCGTCACCGAGTCGCCCGAGCACGTGGGCATGGTCCGCACGCTCCTCGGTCTCCCCGAGCCGGTCGAGGACCAGGAGCCGGTCGGCCCGCTGCTCGTCGACGGTGGCTTCGGCGAGGACGGCCAGCCGCTGACCCACGCCGCGCGCGCCAAGGTGGTGGTCAAGCACGGCAAGAAGCAGCGCGTCGTACGCCTCATGACCGGTGACCCGTTCCTCTACGCCTCCGGCCCCGAGGAGGCGCAGGCCTGCGTCAAGGCCGGCGTCGGCTTCGAGATCGTGCCGGGCGTCTCGTCGGTCTCCGCGGTGCCCGCCTACGCCGGCATCCCGCTGACCACCAAGAACCACAAGGAGATGGCCGTCGTCACCTGTGGCGACAAGGTCGACTGGCGCCAGTACGCCGACGACCGCACCCTGGTGCTCCTCTCCGGCGTCGGGTCCATCGGCGAGACCGCCGCCGCCCTCCTCGAGGCGGGTCGCTCGGCGACGACCCCGGTCGCGGTGACCCGCGTCGGCACCACCACCGAGCAGGCCACGCTCATCTCCACGCTCGCGGACGTGGCCGCCGACGTGCGGGCCGCCCGGGTCGCCCCGCCGGCGATCATCGTGATCGGCGACGTCGTCGACCTGCGCGAGACGCTGTCGTGGTTCGAGACCAAGCCGCTCTTCGGCTGGCGCGTGCTCGTCCCGCGCACCAAGGAGCAGGCCGGCTCGCTCTCGCGCCGCGTGCGCGAGTACGGCGCCGTCCCCGAGGAGGTGCCCACCATCTCGGTGGAGCCGCCCCGCAACCCGCTCCAGATGGACAAGGCCGTGCGCGGCCTGGTCGAGGGCCGCTACGAGTGGATCGCCTTCACCTCGGTCAACGCCGTCAAGGCGGTCCGGGAGAAGTTCGAGGAGTACGGCCTGGACGCCCGTGCCTTCTCCGGCCTCAAGATCGCCGCGGTCGGAGACAAGACCGCCCAGGCCATCGCCGCCTGGGGCCTGCGCGCCGACCTGGTGCCCTCCGGCGAGCAGTCCGCCGCAGGCCTGCTCGAGGACTGGCCGCCGTACGACGAGGTGCTGGACCCCATCAACCGGGTGTTCCTGCCGCGGGCGGACATCGCCACCGAGAACCTCGTCGCCGGCCTGGTCGACCTGGGCTGGGAGTGCGACGACGTGACGGCCTACCGGACCGTGCGGGCCACCCCGCCGCCGGCGCCGACCCGCGACGCGATCAAGACCGGCAAGTTCGACGCGGTCGTCTTCACCTCGTCCTCGACGGTGCGCAACCTCGTCGGTATCGCCGGCAAGCCGCACCCCTCGACGATCATCGCGGTCATCGGTCCGGCCACGGCCAAGACGGCCGAGGAGCACGGCCTGCGGGTCGACGTCCTCTCGCCCAGGCCCGACGTGGAGGTCCTGGTCGACGCGCTGGCCGACTTCGGGGCGGCCCGCCGCCTCGCGATGCTGGAGGCCGGTGACCCCGTCACCCGGCCGAGCGAGCGCAAGCCCGCCGCACGGCGCAAGGTCCAGGCCAAGTGACCGCCGGCGCAGGGGAGCAGCCGGACGTCGTCGGACCGGTGATCCGGCCGCGGCGCCTGCGCCGCACCCCTGCGCTGCGCCGGATGGTGGCCGAGACCTCCGTCGAGCCACGGCAGCTGGTGCTGCCGATGTTCGTGCGCGAGGACCTCGACGAGCCTCGGGCGATCGGCTCGATGCCGGGCGTCGTCCAGCACACCCGCGACTCCCTGCGCCGGGCCGCCGTCGAGGCGGCCGAGCTCGGGCTCGGCGGGGTCATGCTCTTCGGCATCCCCTCCGAGAAGGACGCGACCGGGTCGGGCGCCATCGACCCCGCCGGCATCCTCAACCTGGCCATCAACGACGTCGTGGCCGAGGTGGGGGAGGGGCTCACGGTGATGAGCGACCTGTGCCTCGACGAGTTCACCGACCACGGCCACTGCGGCCTGCTGACCACCGACGGCGAGGTCGACAACGACAAGACGCTCGCTGCGTACGCCGACATGGCCCGCGCCCAGGCCGAGGCCGGCGTCGACATGGTCGGTCCCAGCGGCATGATGGACGGCCAGGTGCGGGTGGTCCGCGAGGCGCTCGACGCCGCCGAGCACCAGGGCGTCTCGATCCTGGCCTACTCCGCGAAGTACGCGTCGGCCTTCTACGGCCCGTTCCGCGAGGCCGTCGACTCCTCGCTCGAGGGCGACCGGCGCACCTACCAGCAGGACCCGCCCAACGCCCTGGAGGGCGTGCGTGAGGCCCAGCTCGACATCGCCGAGGGTGCCGACATCGTCATGGTCAAGCCGGCCCTGGCCTACCTCGACGTCATCCGCCGGGTCCGCGACGCCGTCGACGTCCCGGTCGCTGCCTACAACATCTCCGGCGAGTACTCCATGGTCGAGGCGGCCGCCGCCCACGGCTGGATCGACCGGGAGCCGGCCATCCTGGAGACCCTGACCTCGATCCACCGGGCCGGTGCGGACGTGATCCTCACCTACTGGGCGGCCGAGGCCGCGCGGCTCCTGCGTCCCTGACTGTCGCCGGTCAGTCCTTCGTCGCGGGGGGCGCGGCGACGCAGAGGACTCCCCGGTTGCCGTCCTGGTCGGCGATCACGGTGAGCGAGGGCGCCTCGCTGTCGTCGACGACGGTCCCGCCCGCGGCGACCGCAGCGGCGATCCGCTGCTCGGCCACCTCGGGAGCCACGTAGACCTCCACGTGGAACCGCTGGCCCGGGGCCTTCTGCTCGTCGGAGTCGTCGAACCACAGGTTCGGCACCCGGACCGTGGCGTCCCGGATCTCGTCGCTGGGGCTCCCGCGACCCTGGGACTCGGCGCTCCCGGTGAGCAGGGCGGCCCACACCGGGGCGATCGTCGCCGAGTCCGCCGTGTCGAGTCCGAGCTCGATCTCGCTGACCGAGGCCGGGTCGGCGGCCAGCCCTTGGTCGGCGGCGACCTCGGTGATCCGCCGCGCGAGGTCGACGTCCTGCTGGGTCACCCACTCGACGACGTGCTCGGTGCCCTCGTCGTCGCGGTAGACGGCGTCGTCGGTGACCAGCTCGAGGCCGACGTATCCCGGGCCGATGGACACGCGCGGGTGGTGGCCGATCGCGTCGCCCGCCTCGCCCACCGCGGCGACGAACCGTACGCCCGCGCCGAAGTCCTCGACCAGGTAGCGCGCATGCAGTCCCTGGGCCAGCTTGCGCCACTCGGTCAGGTCGGCCTCGGCGATCTGCTCGCCCCTGAGCATGTCCATGGACGGGGACCTTATCCGCGGTCCTGTCCGCGGCCCCGGCGCGCTGAAACAACCGAGTGCTCTGAGCGTCGTGCACGCGGTGCTCACGAAAACCTCGGTGAGTAGATCGATCTGCTTGACTTCGGCTCGGGCGATGCCACGATGCAACCGTGGTGACGAAGCACTCGGGCGAGGCGCTCGACTGCATCACTTCCCGCCCGCCGAGCGCGACGCCGCCGCAGCCTCTCCTCGGAACGGAGACCCCGACGTGACCACCCCCGGCCCCACCCCGCACACGGACGACGACGCCGTCGGGCCGACCCGACACTCGCACGACGTCATCCCGCTGCGCGAAGCGACCAGGGCGTGGTTCGCGATCTCCCTGCAGACCTTCGGCGGCCCGGCCGGACAGATCGCCGTCATGCAACGCACCCTCGTCGACGAGAAGCGCTGGATCGGTCAGCAGCGGTTCCTGTTCGCGCTCTCCTACTGCACCCTGCTGCCCGGCCCGGAGGCCCAGCAGCTCGCCACCTACGTCGGCTGGCTCCTCAACGGCGTCAAGGGCGCCCTCATCGCCGGGATCCTCTTCATCCTCCCCGGCGTCCTCGCCCTCCTCGCGCTCTCCGGGATCTACGTCGCCTTCGGCGACACCACCCTGGTCGAGTCGCTGTTCCTCGGCCTCGCACCCGCCGTCATCGCCATCGTCGTCCAAGCGGTCATCCGCGTCGCCAGGAAGGGCCTCGGACATCCCGCGCTCATCGGGCTGGCCGTCGCCTCGTTCGTCGCCCTGACGTTCTTCGCCGTCCCCTTCCCCGTCGTCGTGGGGTTCGCCGCGGTCATCGGCTGGGGACTCGGCCGAGTGATACCCGACCTCACCAGGCCCAGGGCTGCCGCCACCGACGACGGACCGGCCCCGCTCATCAGCGACGACGCCCTGCACACCGAGCGCCCCTCCGGCCGACGAGCCACCGTCATACTCGTCGTCGGACTGGTCCTGTGGTTCGCCCCGGTGGTGATCGCCGCCCTGCTGTTCGGCCGGTCCAGCATCTTCGTCGACCAGGGAATGTTCTTCTCGGGTGCAGCCGTCGTCACCTTCGGCGGCGCCTACGCCGTCCTCGCCTACGTCGCCCAGCAGGCCGTCAACGTCTACGGGTGGCTCGCCCCCGGCGAGATGGTCCGTGGGCTCGCGCTCGCGGAGACCACCCCCGGCCCGCTCATCATGGTGGTCCAGTTCGTCGCCTTCGTCGGCGCCTACCGCGCCCCCGGCGACCTCGATCCGTGGGTCGCCGCGCTCATCGCCGCGCTGCTCGTCACCTGGGTCACCTTCGTGCCCTGCTTCCTGTTCATCCTCCTCGGCGCCCCCTACGTCGAACGCCTCCGTGGCAACCGGACGCTCTCCACCGCCCTCACCGGCATCACCGCCGCAGTCGTGGGAGTCATCGCCAGCCTCGCCGTCTTCTTCGCCCTGCACACGATCTTCGGTGACACCACGCGCATCACCACGGGGCCGCTGGACTTCGAGGTACCCGTCCTCGACACCATCCGCTGGGCCGCCGTCGCCATCACCGCCCTCGGCTGCGCCCTCATCTTCTGGCGCGGCTGGTCGGTGTTGCGCACCCTCGGCACCTGCGCGCTGGCAGGAATCGTCCTCGGCCTGCTGGGCGGGACCGTGATCTGACGGGGACGCCGACCCCCCTGCGCGGTCCGGTTCAGCTCGCCTCGAGCTCGAGGAACAGGAAGCAGATGAACGAGCGACCGTCCGGGTTCGGGAGCAGCTCGGCAGGCGTGTCCGACGCGGGTGCCGGCTCGGTGACCTGGTTGATGCGGAACCCCGCGTCGACGAACGCGGTCATGACGTCCTGCAGGGGCCGGTGCCAGTAGGTCATCCACACGGTCCGGTCGCCGTAGTCGTAGTCCTCGGAGTACTGCGTGAGGGTGAAGTAGTCGGCCTCGGGGTACACGATCGCGTAGACCATGGGGTGGATGATCGAGACGGTGAGCCGCCCGCCGGGCCTGAGCACGCGCCGCAGCTCGGCCAGTGCCGAGGCCCAGTCCTCCACGTAGTGCAGGGCCAGTGACACGACGACGAGGTCGAACGTGTCGTCGGGGTAGGGCAGTGGGGCACCCAGGTCCGCGACCCGCAGGTCCGTGTCCTCGCCCAGCCTCTCGCGGGCCAGCTCGACCATGGCCGGACTCAGGTCGAAGCCGGACACGTGCGCACCCCTCGCGCGCAGCGCCTCCGCCAGGGGGCCCGAGCCGCACCCCGCGTCGAGGACCTCCAGTCCCGCGACGTCGCCGGCGAGACGGATCATCTCCGGCCGCTCGTAGTAGGCGTTGAAGAGGCTCTTCTCGTTCCTGGCCGAGTACGCGGCGGCGAAGTCGTCGTACTCGGCGACCGGGACGGCGGACTCGTTCACCGGATCGGGCATGCAGAGGTTTCTACCCGGGTCGCACGCGCACGCCAACGGGGCGCGCGGTGCGCAGCCAGGACTCCTAGGTGTTCCCTCTGCAGGACGGTCCAGACAGCCGCTCGGCTCTCGCAACCCGACGAACGCCGACAACCAACCATGAGGTCGGCGCGTCTCAGCAAGGACCGTCGCATGCGACGTGACGTCACCGACACGCTGCCCACCGTCATCGGGGGATAGCTCACCCAAGGGGGAACCGTGCTTCGACGTTCGACCACACTTGTTGTCATCGCGCTTGTCACGGGGGCGCTGAGCGCACCGTCATCGTCGGCTTCGGCGACTGCCCAGACCTGCCAAGGCCGGCCGGCCACGATCGTCGGCACTGGCCCGGACGTTCAGGGCACGCCGGGTGATGACGTCATCGTCACCGGCGGCTCCCAGTTCGCCTACGCTGCCGCTGGCAACGACCTGGTGTGCGTGAGCCCGCCCGCCGTGTACGTGTACGCGGGCGACGGCGATGACGTGGTGGACGCGTCCGAGGCTGGGGTGACACAGATCAATGCCTATCTCGGTGCTGGTCTCGACCGCTACGTCGGGGGACCTGGCCAGAACCTGGTGCACGCGGACGGCACGGATGACACCGTGACAGACGCCGACTGGGCGTACCTTACGGTCACCGCGCCTGCGACCGGGACACCTGGCACCTACACCGGTGGCGGGATCGCCGTCTGGTCCGCCGACCATGACGTGGAGATCGACCTGGACACCCACATGGTGACCGTCGGCGGGGTCCATGCGGCCAACCTCTCTGGCATCGTCGGCGCGAACGTAGTCGCACCGCGCGCGGTGTTGCGGGGCAACGCCGCGGACAACTACCTGAGCGGTTCGGGATGCGATGTGCTGTTCGTCGGGAAAGGCGGAAGCGACACCCTCATCGGTGGAGGGATTGTCGAGGACGCCCCCCAGATCAAGTCGGAGTGCGAGGGCATGAAAGCCACGATGCGTGGTGGACCCGGCGACGACAACATCAAGGGGTGGCTGGGCCTCAACCGGCTGGTCGGGAACGCAGGCAACGACGAACTCCAAGGCCGCTCCCGATCAGACGTGCTCCTCGGTGGCAGCGGCCGCGACGACCTCAGGGGCGGCAACGAGTCGGACGTGCTCCGCGGAGGCGGCGGCCGCGACACAGCCGACGGGCAGAACGGCCGGGACCGCTGCGTTGCCGAACGCGAGCGTGGCTGCGAACGCTGAAACCACTAGGGCTGACGATCGCCCTGGGCGCTCATGGGCAGATCCGGACGTCCCAGTGTCGCCGACCTCATGAGGGGCGACACCTAGGGTCGGACGTGTGCAGAACCAGACCCACGACCTGACGTTCACCGACACCGAGGTCCGCAAGCGGTTCGTGTCCTGGGACCGCGGCGAGGCCGAGCGCGAGTGGGGCTGCCTGCGCCTGCTCGCCGAGCACGCGCCGGGCGTCGCGCCGCGGCCGCTGCGCCGCGAGATCGTCGACGGTGCCCCGGTGGTGGTGATGGAGCGACTGCCCGGCGAGCCGCTGGGTGGCGCGCCGCTGACGCTCGCCCAGACCGCCTCGCTCGGCCAAGCGCTGCGCAGGCTGTACGACGTCCCGCTCGCGGCCGCGCGCGACGCCGGCATCAGCGAGCGCGCCTACGGCATCTCCACGCACGCCACGACGGTGGCGGAGTGGCTGGGGGACACCTACGACCTGGCCGCCTGCCAGGACCCGGCGCTGGTCGGGGGAGCGGTCGACCGGGCGCTGACGTGGCTGGCCACGCCGGACGCGCTGCCCGAGCCCGAGCTGCGGGGACTCGGCATCGCCGACCTCAACCCGGCCAACGTGCTCTGGGACGGCGAGCGCTGTCGCCTCGTCGACTTCGAGGACGGCGGGCTCAGCGACCCGGCGTACGAACTCGCCGACCACGTGGAGCACATCGCCGGCCGGCTGACGGGGGTCTACGACGCCGATGCGCTGGTCGACGCCGTCGGCCTCGACGGGGACGCCCGCTGGCGGATGAGCGCCTACCGCCCGCTGTGGGCGGCGTTCTGGCTGGCCATGCTGCTGCCGGGCAACGGCGGATGGCGCCGCAACCCGGCCGGGACGACGGAGGCGCAGGCGCGCCACCTGCTGGCGCAGCTGGACGGCTGAGGGTCAGGGCGTCAGCAGGGCGTTGGCGCAGTCGTCGAGCTCGTTGGTGGCGGTGAGCGGGTTGTCGACCACGCCCTGGGTGGTGCACTGGGCCACGGCCTGGACGTAGGTCAGCGTCTGGTCGAGCGGCGGCACGCTGGTCGACGGCAGGGGCGGCAGCGTGGTCGGGACCGGCAGGCTCGGCAGCGTGGTGGGGACCTTGGTGGGCTCCTTGGTGGGCTGCTGGGTGGGGCTCTGGGTGGGCTGCTGCGTCGGCGACTGCGTGGGGGCCTTCGTGGGCTGCTGGGTGGGCTGCTTGGTCGGGGCGGCGCCGGGGGTGCCGGACACGACCACCGGGGTGCCCTTGCCGCCCTTGGTGCCCTTGCCCGTGTTGCGGGCCGGCTTCGTCGGACGCGTGGGGTCAGGGGCGAAGACACCCGACGAGGTGGTGCGCGTCGGCACCGAGAGGAAGTCGCCGTCCATGTACGCCTGCATGATCGACAGCACCAGGTCGACGTACTCGTTGGAGTGGTTGTAGCGGTAGACGCTGGCCCGCTGGCCCTGCTCCGCGGACAGGTCGTCGTCGCCCGAGCACAGGTAGACGGCGGTCGCGAGCGCCGCGTCGTCGATGTCCTGGGGGTCGCGGCGTCCGTCGTTGTCGCCGTCGACGCCCACCACCGCCCAGGTGGAGGGGATGAACTGCATGGGCCCGACCGCGCGGTCGTACTTCGCGTCCGAGTCGTACTGGCCGGCGTCGGTGTCGGTGATCCGCTGCGTGTCGTTCTTCCCGTCGAGCGCGATGCCGTAGATGCCGGGCTGGGCGACTCCGTCGTCACTGAGGACGTTGCCGCCGAAGCGGCCGTGGTCGGACTCCACCCGGCCGATGGCAGCGATCAGCTGCCAGGGCAGCTCGCAGGTCTTGTCGGCGGCGTTGATGACCGCCTCGGCCCGCTGGTAGGCGGCCAGGGCCGCCGCGGGGATGCCGCTCGTGGAGGCGGCGTCGACGACCTGGGCGGACCGCCCGCGGGGGACGCCCGGCGCGACGACACCAGGCGAGGACACGCTGGCGGGGGCCTCGATGGCCTGGGCGGGGACCGTGGTGCCGTCGGGCAGCGCACCGGAGGGGTCGTCCCCGGCGGCGGCGGAGCCGAGACCGGCGCCGGCCATGCTGATCGTCCAGGCAGCGGAGAGCACGGCCAACGGCACGAGCGCCGTGGCCTGGTGCATGCGGCCGAATGCTGACATCTGCTGGTCTCCCCGTGGTCGTGACGGAACACCGCGGCGACAGGGCCGCGTGTGTTCCCAACGAATGGTGTCACAGTGAGTTACGTCGCAACACCCCGTCGGTCGCGCCGGTGTGCGGGCCGAGCGGGCCTCCCGAATGAGCGTGGGCTTGGGTGCTGGGCGACAATGACGAGGTGACCCAGTCCCTGCCTGCAGACCACCGGGCCACCGCCCCGACCGCTCACAGCAGCGCGCTCTTCGACCGGGCCCGCGCCGTGACCCCCGGCGGCGTGAACTCCCCGGTGCGTGCGTTCAACGCCGTGGGCGGCACCCCCCGCTTCATCCGCTCGGCGTCCGGCGCGTGGCTCACCGACGTCGACGGCAACGAGTACGTCGACCTCATCTGCTCGTGGGGACCCATGCTGCTCGGCCACGCCCACCCCGAGGTGCAGGCCGCCGTCGCGGCCGCGGTCGCGCGCGGGACGTCGTACGGCACCCCCACCGAGCCCGAGGTCGAGCTGGCCGAGGAGATCGTGTCGCGCACGCCCGTCGAGGCGGTGCGCTTCGTCTCGAGCGGCACCGAGGCGACCATGTCGGCGATCCGGCTGGCGCGCGGCTTCACCGGCCGCGACCTGGTCGTGAAGTTCGCGGGCTGCTACCACGGCCACGTCGACGCGCTGCTCGCCTCCGCCGGCTCCGGCCTGGCCACCCTGGCCGTCCCGGGGACGCCCGGCGTGCCCGCGTCCGCGGCCGGCGAGACCATCGTGCTGCCCTACAACGACCGGGCCGCGGTCGAGCAGGCCTTCGCCGAGCACGGCGACCGGATCGCCTGCCTCATCACCGAGGCGACCCCCGGCAACATGGGGATCGTGCCGCCCGAGGCCGGCTTCAACGCGTTCCTCGCCGACACCTGCCGCCGCCACGGGGCGCTGTTCGTCAGCGACGAGGTGATGACCGGCTTCCGCGCCACCCGTCTGGGCGGCTGGGGCCTCGACGGCGCCGTGGAGGGCTGGACCCCCGACCTGATGACCTTCGGCAAGGTGATGGGCGGCGGCTTCCCGGCCGCGGCCTTCGGCGGCCGGGCCGACGTGATGGCCCGGCTGGCCCCGGACGGACCCGTCTACCAGGCCGGCACCCTCTCGGGGAACCCTGTCGCCACCACCGCGGGCCTGACCACGCTGCGCCTGGCCACCGACGAGGTCTACGCCCAGCTCGACGAGACCGCCGCGACCATCGGCTCGGCCGCGGTCGACGCGCTCGTCAACGCCGGCGTGCCCCACCGCCTGCAGTCTGCGGGCACCATGTTCTCGATCTTCTTCGCCGACGGCGAGGTCCGCGACTTCGCCGGCGCCAGCCGCCAGGACACCGCGGCGTACGCCGCGTTCTTCCATGCCATGCTCGACGGTGGCGTCTACCTGCCGCCGTCGGCGTACGAGGCGTGGTTCGTGTCCACCGCCCATGACGACCGCGCCGTGCAGACCGTCATCGACGCCCTGCCCGCCGCCGCCCGCGCGGCTGCCGCCGCCACCACCGACCGGGAAGGGAACCGCTCCTGATGGAGACGATCGTCCACCTGCTCCGCCACGGCGAGGTCCACAACCCCGAGGGCGTCCTCTACGGCCGCCGCGACGGGTTCCACCTCTCCGAGCTCGGCAACCGGATGGCCCGCCGCATCGCCGAGAGCATCGGCGATCGCGACATCGTGCACATCGTGACCTCGCCGCTGGAGCGGGCCCGCGAGACGGGGGCGCCGCTCGCCGCCGTCCGCGGCCTCGAGCCGGTGCTCGACCCGCGCGTGATCGAGTCGGCCAACAAGTTCGAGGGGATCAGCTTCCGCGACGGAGGGATGACCTTCGTCAAGCGGCCGTCGCTGCTGCGCCACATGTACAACCCGCTCACCCCGTCGTGGGGCGAGCCGTACGACGAGATCGCCGCGCGGATGATGGCCGCCGTCCACGACGCGCGCGACGCCGCCCGCGGGCACGAGGCCGTCGTGGTCTCCCACCAGCTGCCGATCTGGACCACCCGCCTGCATGCGGAGGGCCGCTCCTACCTCCACCACCCCAAGAAGCGGCAGTGCACGCTGTGCTCGCTCACCTCGCTGCACTTCGACGGCGACCGCCTGGTGCGGGTCACCTACTCCGAGCCCGCCGGCGACCTGATCCCGGTCGGCGACCGGTCGGCCCCCTTCTCGGCCGGCGGCGCGCCCGCGGAGGACCGGCCCTGATCGTGCGCCCTCCCACCTCGCGCCCCCGCGGCGCCCTCGTCTCCCTGCTCGCCTGCCTGCTGCTCGGCACGGCGGTCCTCAGCGGCTGCTCGTCGCTGGAGGGTGCGGGGGACAAGGGCTACGTCACCAGCGACGGCCAGCTCGAGGTCGTGGCCGCCGCCGACCGCGGCGAGCCGATCGAGCTGGAGGGTGAGGACCTCGACGGCAAGGCGGTCTCGCTCGCCGACCTCCGCGGCAAGCCCGTGGTCGTCAACGTCTGGTGGTCGGCCTGCCCGCCGTGCCGGGTCGAGCAGCCCGACCTCAACGACGCCGCCGCCGAGCTCGACGGCGAGGCCGCCTTCGTCGGGGTCAACATCCGTGACTCCTCGGTCGACCAGGCCCGCGCCTACGTCCGGTCCTTCGAGGTGCCCTACCCCTCCGTCTTCTCCGCCGACGGCAAGGCGCTGGTGCCCTTCTACGGCACCCTGACGGCCTACACCGTGCCGGCGACCGTCGTCCTCGACTCCGAGGGCCGGATCGCGGCCTCGATCCTGGGCCGGCTGCCGTCGAAGCAGACCCTGCTCGACGTCGTGGCCGACACGGCCGCCGAGGGGACGTCGTGACCGACTGGTTCACCGACCAGGCGTCGTCGGGGTCGCTGGCGCTCGCCGTGCCCGTGGCCCTGCTGGCCGGGCTGGTCTCCTTCTTCTCCCCGTGCGTGATCCCGCTCCTGCCGGGCTACCTCTCCTACGCCACCGGGCTGTCGGGTGCCGACCTGGAGAACGCCCGTCGCGGCCGGATGCTCGCCGGCGCGCTGCTCTTCGTCCTCGGGTTCACGGTGGTCTTCGTGGCGATCGGTACGGCGGCCGGCTCGCTCGGCGGCTGGCTGATCGACTGGCAGCGCGAGATCACCGTCGTGCTCGGCCTCGTCACCATCGTCCTGGGCCTGATGTTCGCCGGGTGGCTGCCCGGCCTGCAGCGGGACTGGCGCATCCACCGGGTGCCGGCCGTCGGGCTCGCCGCCGCGCCCCTGCTCGGCTTCCTCTTCGGTCTCGGCTGGAGCCCCTGCATGGGCCCGACCCTGGCGGTGATCACCCAGCTCTCGCTCAACGAGGGCACCGCCGCGCGGGGCGCGCTGCTGTCGGCGATCTACGCGCTGGGCCTCGGACTGCCGTTCATCCTCGCGGCCCTCGCCTACCGCCGGGCGCTGGCCGTCTTCGGCGTGGTCCGCCGCCACCAGGTCGCGGTGATGCGCGCGGGCGGACTCATGCTCGTGCTGGTCGGCGTGCTCCTGGTGACCGGCCTGTGGGACCAGATGATCCAGTGGCTGCAGCTGCGCATGGTCACCTCCTTCGAGACGGCGGTGTGAGGTGAGCACCCACTCGTCCGGCGACGACCGGCAGGCCCAGCCCATGCCCACCGACATGAACGCGCGCGAGCTCGTGCGCTGGTCGTGGCGCCAGCTCACCTCGATGCGCACCGCCCTGGTGCTGCTCCTCCTGCTCGCCCTGGCCGCCATCCCAGGCTCGGTGATCCCGCAGGACGACGTGGACGCCCTGGCCGTCGGTCGCTGGAAGGACGCGCACCCCGACCTGGCGCCGATCTACGCGAAGCTCGGGCTGTTCTCGGTCTACGACTCGCCGTGGTTCTCCGCGATCTACATCCTGCTGATGATCTCGCTCGTCGGCTGCATCCTGCCCCGCTCGGCCGTCTACTGGCGTGCGCTGCGGGCGCGGCCGCCGCGGGCCCCCCGCAACCTGTCCCGCCTCCCGGAGCACGCGTCGTACACCACGGACCAGGGCGTGGACGACGTCCTGGCGGCGGCGGCCACCGAGCTCAGGCGGCGCCGCTACCGCGTCGAGGTGCGCGAGGGCGCGGTGTCGGCCGAGAAGGGCTACCTGCGCGAGGCCGGCAACCTGCTCTTCCACCTCTCGGTGCTGGTCGTGCTCGTCGGGTTCGCGGTGGGCGGGCTGTTCGGCTTCAAGGCCGGCGTCATCGTGGTCGTCGGCAACGGCTGGTCCAACAACCCCACGCAGTACGACGAGTTCGTCCCCGGCAGCCTCTTCGGCGCCGACGACCTGGACGGCTTCTCCGTCGAGGTGGACGACTTCGACATCACCTGGCTCACCGACGGCCCCGCCAAGGGGCAGGCGCGCAAGTTCGTCTCCCACCTCGACTACACCACCGCCGACGGCGACACCGGCACCTACGACCTGCGGGTCAACCACCCGCTGTCCATCGACGACACCGAGGTCTTCCTCATCGGGCACGGCTACGCGCCGGTCGTGACGATCAAGGACGGCAACGGCGACGTCGCCTACAGCGGACCGACGATCTTCCTGCCCACCGGACCGACCTTCGAGAGCTTCGGCGTCATCAAGGCCCCGGACGCCCGCCCCGGACAGGTCGCGCTGGAGGGCACGTTCTACCCGACGTTCGCCCTCGGCGACGGTGCACCCCGCTCGGTGTTCGGCGACGCGGTCAACCCGCTCATGTCGCTGTTCGTCTACACCGGCGACCTCGGCCTCGACGAGGGCGGCAGCCAGTCGGTCTACGTCCTCGACAAGTCCGACGCGACCCAGCTGATGAAGGACGACGGGCAGCCGCTGCGCCTCGACATGCGCCCCGGCGACACCGTCGAGCTGCCCGACGGGCTCGGCACCGTGACCTTCGAGGGCCTGCAGCGCTGGAACAAGCTGCAGGTCAGCGAGACCCCCGGGAAGCTCGTCGCCCTCGCCGGCGTCGTGCTGGCCCTGGTGGGCCTGCTCGGCTCGCTCTTCATCCGCCCCCGCCGGACGTGGGTGCGGGCCCGTGCGGAGGGTGGGGCCACCGTCGTGGACGTCGCCGCCCTCGACCGCTCGAACGGCGGTGACCCCGACCGGGGCGCCGCCGAGCTCGCGGCGATCATGGACACCCTGCGCGCCGGCTCCGGCGACGCAGGCAGCACCACCAAGGAGGACTCGTGACCGACGCATCGTGGGAGACCCTGAGCAACCAGGCGGTCGCGGCCGCCGGGGTGGTCTACTTCCTCGCCCTGATGGCGCACCTGGTCCAGTGGGCCTCGCTGCGCAAGCTGCCGGCCGACGAGGAGGTCAGCGACGGACGGACCGCGATGGCCGGGCGCCTCGCGGTGCTGCTCACCGCCGTCGCCGTGCTGGTGCACGCCGTGGCGCTGGCCGCCCGGGGCATGGCCGCCGACCCCAACCGGGTGCCGTGGGGCAACATGTACGAGTTCACGCTGTCGGGCACCTTCGTGGTCGCCCTGCTCTACCTGGTCCTGCTCCGTCGCTTCGACCTGGAGTGGATGGGCCCGCTCGTCGTGGCCTTCGTGCTCTCGCTGATGATGGTGGCCGTCATCTGGCTCTACTCGCCGGTCGCGCCGCTCACCGAGGCGCTCTACAGCCCGTGGCTGGTCATCCACGTGGTCTCCGCCGTCATCGCCACCGGCGCCTTCACCCTGGGAGGCATCTGCTCGGTGCTCTACCTGCTCAAGGAGCGCTCGACCAAGGAGCGCGGCTACCTCGCCCGGGTCCCGGAGCTGAAGTCACTGGACCGGCTCTCCTACCGGATGCACTCCTTCGGCTTCCCGGTGTGGACCTTCGCGGTGCTCATCACCGGGCCGATCTGGGCGCACCAGGCGTGGTCGTCGTACTGGAACTGGGACCCCAAGGAGGTCTGGGCGTTCATCACCTGGGTCGTCTACGCGGCGTACCTGCACGCCCGGGCCACCGTCGGCTGGAAGGGTCGCAACGCGGCGTACGTCGCCCTCGTCGGCCTGGCGACGCTGTGGTTTAACTTCATCGGGATCAACTTCTTCAGCACCAGCTCGCAGCACTCGTACGCCGCGCCCGCGGTGGTCGAGCCGGGCCCGGCCGCTGCCGTGGAGGCCTCGGCTCAGGTGCCGCTGCCGCCGGTGCCCGGTCCGCCCGCGCCGCCGTCCTCCTGACGGCGCTTGCGGTCGAGGTCACGCAGGAAGTCGGGGTCGTCATCGGGTCCGTGCGGACGCGGTGGGGGCGCCGAGGGGCGTCGCGGTGGGGGGCGCAGGCCACGCTGCTGGGCCACCCGCACCAGCGCGTAGACGACCAGTGCCAGCAGCACGAGGAACACCAGGAACTTCACCCCCCCAATGTAGGCGCCCCCCGCAACCGCCCTCGTGCCGTCGGCTCCCGGCGAGCACCTAGGCTGGTGGCGTGAAGGAGTTCCTCGTCTACACCGCCCTGCGCATCCTGCTGTTCATCGGCATGGTCGGCCTCGTCGTCGGCGTCTGGACCCTGCTCGACGACGACGGGGAGGTCAACCTGCTGTGGCCGGTCGTCATCGCGTTCGCGCTCTCCGGCGTCGCGTCGTACTACGTGCTCAACCGCCAGCGCGACGCGTTCGCCCGCAAGGTCGAGGAGCGGGCCGCCCGCGCCTCGGCGGCCTTCGAGGAGCGCCGCGCCCGCGAGGACCAGGACTGAGGCGCTAGAAGCTCGTCAGCGAGTACGGCGCGGGGCCACCGTCCAGCAGCCGTCCGAGCCGCTCGACCTGCGCGGGGTCGCCGGCCAGCCGCCCGGCGGAGGCCAGTGACGCGACGCGCACGCCGCCGAGGTAGAGCGAGCCCAGGGTCTCCGCGCTCAGGGTGAGGTCGGCGGCGTCGTCGGCGGGCACGACCTTCGCCCGCCCGTCGTGGGCCTCGATGCGCCACGTCCCCTCCGCGTGCCCGAGCGGGTCGGTGACGGCCAGGACGAACGAGTCGTCGGTGTACCACGGTCGCGCCTCCAGCGCCGTCGCGACGTCGAGCACCCGGATCCACAGGTGGTCGTAGACGCTCCTGACCTCGACCACGTCGCTGTTGACCAGCGCCCACCAGAGCGGGTCGTCCGGGTGGCTGTTGCGCACCGCGACCCGCGAGGACAGGTCGATGTCGGCGAGGAAGCGCCACAGGCCCAGGTGTGCGGAGGTGTCGAGCGTGAGCAGCTCGGCGGTCACCGTGGCCGGCTTGTCGCCCTCGCCCTCCGCGTGCTTCCACAGCACGTAGCCGTCGGGCCGCTCGTCGGCGTCGAGGTGGACCGCGGCGCGCAGCTTGTCGTCGGTGCTGCCGGTGGCCGGGTCGAAGCGACCGGTCTGCCAGGCCCGGTAGAAGTGCGGGCGCTCGACCGAGCCGCGCGAGCCGGCGTGGAAGCGGGCGAAGAGGTCGCTGGCGGTGTCCCACAGCTCGGCGGGCTCGACGAGCTCGACGCGGCCCGGGTCCACGAAGTCGCGCAGCGCGAACGTCGACGTCGTGTCGACCTCGATGCGCCGGCGGAACGACGCGGGACCGAAGCCGAAGCGGCCGTAGATCGAGGCCTCGGAGACGGTCAGGGCGGCCACCGGCGCCGAGGTCTGGGCGAGGTCGTCGACCATCATCGTGCGGAGCAGCCCGCGCCGGCGGTGGGCCGGGCTCACCGTGACGTCGCTGATCATGTGGACCGGCACCATCGTGGCCCCCGCGTTGAGCGTCATGTCCCACGAGCTGAAGGTCGCCACCGGCATCGGCCCCGCGCCGTACACGCCCTCGGGCAGCCAGGCGCCGGCGATCCGCATCGAGTCCGCGCGGGCCGTCTCGCGCCAGATCTCGCGGGAGCTCTCCGACGGACGGCCGTCGTGGAAGCCCCGGGACACCGCTCCCATCCAGGCGTCGACCGCCGCCTTCGCCTCGGCGGTGTCGTCGTGCGGGTCCAGGGTCCGGTGCTCGTACTCCACCCTCCTCACGCTAGTCATCGCGGCAACCCGATTTCCGACCGGGCACTTGTGTGCACCTGGATCGTGCCGACCGGGCAGTTCTGTGCACCTGGACGGTGCCGACCGGGCAGTTGTGTGCACCTGGATCGTGCCGACCGGGCAGTTGTGCGCAGGTGGCGTACGCCGTTCAGGCTGCGAGCAGCGCGTCGACCTGGTTGACGGCCTGGGTGATGCCCTCCTCCATCCCCATGTCCAGGACCTTCTGCAGGTCCTCGGCGGTGGGGTACGTCGCGGTCATCACCATCTGGGTGCCGGAGTCGGTGGCGAGGAGATCGACCGTGCTGGACCCGACCGGGGCCGACTCCTGCGGTTCGCCGTCGGCGTCCGCGAAGCCGTCGTCGTACGCCAGACGGCTGGGCTTGGCGACCTCGGTGATGTCCCAGTAGCCCGGGTAGACCTCCCCGTCGGGGCCGGTCATGTAGTACTTCACCCGAGCGCCCGGCGTGAGGTCGTGGTCGGTGAAGGTGGCCGGGTGGGTCGGCGGGCCCCACCAGCGCTCGAGCTGGCGCGGGTCCTCCCAGATCTGCCAGACCCGGTCCACCGGGGCGGCGAACTCGGAGGTCACGGTGATGGTGCGGGACTCGAGGTCCTTGGTGACGTCGGTGACAGGCATGTCAGTGCTCCTTCTTCGGTGTGGTGTCCGTGGTTTCGGTGGTGCCGTCGGCCAGCAGGTCGTCGATCCGGTCGATGCGGCCGCGCCAGATCTCCTCCAACTCGGCGAGCAGCGCGGTGACCGACCGGACGGCCCCCACCTCGCCGCTCGCGAGCTGCTCGCGACCTTGGCGTCGCTTGGATACGAGGCCCGCCCGCTCGAGCACCGCAACGTGCTTCTGCACGGCCGCGAAGCTCATCGGGTAGTGCCGAGCCAGCGCCGAGACCGAGTGCTCGCCCGCCAGGACCCGTCGCAGGATGTCGCGCCGGGTGCGGTCGGCGAGCGCGTGGAAGAAGGCATCCGCCCGGTCCTCCGCGTCATCGATCATGGGACCAACGTACAACCAATCAGTTGTATGTTGTCAAGGGCGACCGGGCACTTTGGTGCGCGTCAGGACCGCCGACTTCCCCCTTCCTTGCACACCAGGTGCACACAAGTGCCCGGTCGGCGGGCGGGAGGTGTCAGGAACTGCCCGGTCGGCGGGCGGGAGGTGTCAGGAACTGCCCGGTCGGCGGGTCAGGCGAGGAGCAGGGGTACGGCGACGAGCACCGACCACAGCAGCTGGCCGACCCCGGTCTGCTGGAGCACCGGGACGAGCGCCGGCCCGACGGCCCCGCCGAGGACGGTGCGCACGGGCGGGACCATCCGCAGGAGGAAGCCCAGGCCCACCAGGACCCACCACGTGGTGGCCGCCGCGACGGCGACCACGGACAGCGCGGCGGCGAGCACGAGCAGGGCGTACAGGCCCCGGGTGCGCTCCGCGCCGAGCTTGACCGCCAGGGTGCGCTTGCCGGCCTCGACGTCGGTGGGGATGTCGCGCAGGTTGTTGGCCACCAGGATCGCGCAGGCCAGCGCGCCGACGCCGACGGCGGCGTACAGGGCGGCCCACTCGAAGGTCTCGGTCTGGACGTACGTCGTGCCGACCACCGCGACCAGGCCGAAGAACACGAAGACCATCACCTCGCCGAGCCCGAGGTAGCCGTAGGGGCGGGACCCGCCCGTGTAGAACCACGCGGCCAGGACGCAGACGAGCCCGACGGCGACGAGCCACCACGCCGTCGTGGCGGCCAGCACCAGACCGGCCACGGCGGCGACCCCGAAGGCCGCGAACGCGGCGGCCTTCACCGACGCGGGGGAGGCGGCTCCGGAGCCGACCAGGCGCATCGGCCCGACCCGGTCGGCGTCGGTCCCGCGGATGCCGTCGGAGTAGTCGTTGGCGTAGTTGACCCCCACCTGGAGGGCGAGCGAGACCACGAGGGCCAGCAGCGCCTTCCACCACACCGCCCCGTCGACGTACGCCGCGACGCCGGTGCCGGCGAGCACCGGGGCGACGGCGGCGGGCAGGGTGCGGGGGCGGGCTCCGGCGAGCCAGTCAGACGGTGATGCCACCGGAGGATTCAAGCACCCGGCCCGACCGCGCCGGAGGGCGAGCCCGGCGTGCCGGGGCTGGCCGGCTGCTCGATCGTCGGGGGACCCACGGGCGCCACGTCGTCGTCGGGGTCGTGGGCAGCCGCGTCGGCGAGGACGTCGGCGGGCACGTGCCTCTCGAGGAAGCGGCGGGCCACGGCGGTCGAGGGGTGGATGGCGACAGCCGCAGCGGTGATCAGGCCCGCGATGACCAGCCAGCCGTAGGTGCTCCAACCCATGGCGAGGAAGGTGAAGACCGCCGGCGCCCAGACCCGACCGAGGGTGCCGCTGAGCTCGGCCGCACCCTGGTACTCGCCGCGACGGCGCGGGTCCATCAGCTCGGCCTCGAAGGTCCAGCTGGCCGCCGAGAGGAAGAGCTCGGCGCCGGTCAGCGTGACGTGGCCCAGGAAGAACAGCAGGATCGTCCACACGCCGACCGTGTGGTGCGTCGACAACGTGATGACGCACGAGATCACGAAGAAGACCGTCGAGACCCGGATCGCCCGCAGCGCCGTGGTCACGTCCTTGACGCCGCGCGCGGCCGCCATCGGCAGGACGATGCACATCACCGTGTTGGTGCCGAAGAGCAGCGACAGGATCACCCACGGGGCGTCGGTCTTGTCGACCAGCCACAGCGGGATGACGACGTTGAGGATGACCTGGTTGGTCCAGAGCATGCCGGTGAAGAAGCTGGTGGCGAGCCAGCCGACGTTGCGCATCGGACCGGGACCGGCGATCTTCACCTGGCGCTCCTCGGCGGTCCGCATGTCGTGCGAGGCGTCGGGCAGGCGGGTGATGTTGAAGGCGTTGAGCAGGAACACCACGGAGGTGAACAGCGGCATCGCCATGAGCAGCGTCAGGGACTCCGGACCCAGGGCGACGATCCCCAGCAGCGAGCCGAGCGTGAAGCCGACGTTGAGGGCGGAGTACATGTAGGCGCGCGACTTGACCCGCTCGTGGGGCGGCAGGACGTCGATCGTGTAGGCGCCGTGCGCCACTCCGCCGAGGGCCCCGATCACCTCCATCACGATCGCCATCGCGAGGTAGCCCTGGAAGCTGTCGATGAACGGCCAGACCGCGAACATCGCGCCCTGGCCCGCCGAGCTGATCGACCAGCAGCGCTTGGCACCGAGGCGGTCGACGATGCGTCCCATCGGATAGGCCGCGATGAACGACGCGATGCCCGCGATCGTCAGTCCCAGCCCCACCTGGACGACGGACAGTCCGACCACCTGGGTGAAGAAGACGGCCGACCCGGCCATGAAGGTTCCCTCGCCGAGGGCGAAGAGCAGCGACTGGGTCGCCAGCCGCCCGGCCAGCGGCGACGGGGGCGTCGCCTGTTGCTTGGCCGTGGTCCAGATGCTCATCGGGTTGCGGTGGTCCTCTCCGAGACCCCTCGGTCGAGGGGGATGTGCTGCGCGTGGTGGTGGTCGCGACCGGCGACCCGGCAGTGTGACCGATACCGGTGGGTGGGTGGTACTCGGCGCGCTGGGTGGCCGCTGCCGACCATTCTCCCCCCGGGACTAGCGTGCGTCTCGTGAATTCTCTGCGCCCGGTGAGGGGCGAGGCCCCCGAGGTGGTCTCCGCGCTGCGCGACTGGCTGGCCGTGATGGCCGAGCCGACGCCGCTGGTGGTGGAGACTTCGGGCTCCACGGGGGTCCCCAAGCGGGTCGAGCTCGCCCGGCACGCGGTCCTCGCCTCGGTGCACGCCTCCGCGCGGCGGCTGGGCGCCAGCGGCCAGTGGCTGCTGGCGCTGCCGGCGGCGTACGTCGCGGGCGTGCAGGTGGTCTGCCGGTCCCTGGTCGCGGGGCACGAGCCTGTCGTGGTGGACGGCACCTTCGCCGAGGCCCTGGCCGGGATGCCGCACCACCGCGACGTCCCGCTCTTCACCTCGCTCGTGCCGACCCAGCTCCACCGCCTCCTCGACGACCCCCGCGAGGTCGAGGCGCTCGCCGCCCTGCACACGATCCTGCTCGGCGGCGGGCCGATCGACCCCGCCCTGCGCCGGCGGGCCGAGGACGCCGGGCTGCACGTCGTCGCGACGTACGGCGCCAGCGAGACCGCGGGGGGCTGCGTCTACGACGGCCACCCGCTCGACGGCGTGGCCCTGGCCATCGGCACCGACGGCCGGATCCGGATCGGCGGGCCGACGCTCTTCGAGGGCTACGTGGGGGACCCGGAGCTCACGGAGCGCACCCTCGTCGACGGGTGGTACCTCACCGCCGATGCCGGACGCCTCGACGAGGACGGCCGGTTGCAGGTGCTCGGCCGCCTCGACGACGTAGTGGTCAGCGGCGGGGTCAACGTGCCGCTGCCCGCGGTCGCCCGGCGCCTGCGCGAGCACCCCGCCGTCGAGGTCGTGGAGGTCTTGGGCGTCGAGGACGAGGAGTGGGGGCACCGGGTGGTCGCGTTCGTGGTCGGTGCCGTCGTGCTCGAGGAGGTCCGCGACTGGGTGGGCAAGGCCCACCCGCGTTCCTGGGCGCCGCGCCAGGTGGTCGCGCTCGACGCGCTGCCGCTGCTCGACAACGGCAAGGTCGATCGCCGGGCACTCGTCGCTCGGGCGGACGAGGGGGAGCGATGAGGGTCTTCAGCATCCCGCTGCGCACCCGCTTCCGGGGGATCACGGTCCGCGAGGGCGTGCTGGTCGAGGGACCGGCCGGGTGGGGGGAGTGGAGCCCGTTCACCGAGTACGACGCCCCGACCGCGCGGCCGTGGCTGCGGGCCGCCGAGGAGGCCGCGGCCGGTGACTGGCCCGCCCCGCTGCGCGACGCCGTACCCGTCAACGTCACGGTGCCCGCCTGCAGCCCCGAGCGTGCCCACGAGATCGTGACCGCCGGCGGGTGCACGACCGCCAAGGTCAAGGTCGCCGAGGTCGGCCAGACCCTCGGCGACGACGAGGCCCGGCTGGAGGCGGTGCGCGACGCGCTCGGCCCGGGCGGGATCGTCCGCGTCGACGCCAACGGCGGCTGGGACGTCGACGGCGCAGTGGGCGCCATCCGGCTGCTGGAGCGCGCCGCCGGCGGCCTGGAGTACGTCGAGCAGCCCTGCGCGAGCGTCGAGGAGCTGGCCGCCGTACGCCGCGCGGTCGACGTGGCCATCGCCGCGGACGAGTCGATCCGCCGCGCCGAGGACCCCTACCGCGTGCGCGACCTCGAGGCCGCGGACATCGCGGTGCTCAAGGTGCAGCCGCTGGGTGGGGTGCGCGCCTGCCTGCGGATCGCCGAGGACATCGGCCTGCCCGTCGTGGTCTCCAGCGCGGTGGAGTCGAGCGTCGGCATCGCGGCCGGCGTGGCGCTGGCCGCAGCCCTGCCCGAGCTGCCGCACGCCTGCGGGCTTGCCACCGTGCAGCTGCTCACCGACGACGTGGTGACCGAGCCGCTGCTGCCGGTGGCGGGGATGCTGCCGGTCCGCACGCCGGTCGTGGACCCGGCCGCGCTGGACCGGCTGGCCGCCGATCCCGACCGGGTCGCCTGGTGGGAGCAGCGGCTGGCGGCGGTGCGGCAGGATCGGTCGTCGTGAACCCCTCCACCGCACTCGCCCGGGCCGTCGTCTCCGCCCTGATGGCGGCCGGCGTGCGCGAGGTGGTGCTGTGCCCCGGGTCCCGCAACGCGCCGCTGTCCTTCGCCGTCCACGACGCCGCCCGGGCCGGCCTGCTGCGGCTGCACACCCGCATCGACGAGCGGACCGCCGGGTTCCTGGCCCTGGGCCTGACCCGGGTGGGCTCCCGGGCCGCGGTCATGTGCACGAGCGGTACGGCGGTCGCCAACCTGCTGCCCGCCGTCATGGAGGCCGCGCACGCCGGGGTCGACCTCGTCGTCGTGACCGCCGACCGGCCGGCGCGGATGCGGGGGACCGGCGCCAACCAGACGACCGACCAGGTGGGGGTGTTCGGGGCGTTCGCCGCGACCACCGTCCTGGAGGCGGGGGACGCCGGGGCCGTCGAGATCGGGCGCGCCGGCGGCCCGGTCCACCTCAACGTCCACCTCGACGAGCCGCTCGTGCCCGAGGACGCCTGGACCGACGCGGCCGCCGACTCCTGGGAGATGACGTGGCGCGACGAGCACGCCGAGTCGGTCGGGCTCCCGGCCGGACCCCGCACCGTCGTGGTGGCCGGCGACGACGCGGGCCCGCCCGCGCGCGTGCTCGCTGAGGCCGCGGGCTGGCCCCTGCTGGCCGAGCCGACCAGCGGCGCGCGCACCGGCGACCACGCGATCCGCACCTACCGGCTGCTGCTCGGCAGCGACCTGGGCGAGCGCATCGAGCGGGTCGTGGTCGCCGGCCACCCGACCCTGTCGCGCCCGGTCGCCCGGCTGCTCGCGCGCGCCGACGTCGAGGTCGTCTCGCTGCGCGCCCGTGGCCTCTGGTCGGCCCGACCCTTCCCGGTGGCCCTCGAAGCAGACCGTTTCGTGGCCGCGGCCGGCGACCCGGGCTGGCTCGAGGAGTGGCGCGAGGCCGACCGCTCGGTCGGCCGCCAGCTCGACCGGCTGCTGGGCGCCGAGCCGGACCTCACGCCGTACGAGGTGGCGGGCGCGGTCAGCCGGGCCCTGCCGGCCGGGGGGCTGCTCCACGTGGGCGCCTCCAGCCCGATCCGCGACCTCGACCTGATGGTCGCGCGCTACGCCGTGGGCGACCGGCGCAAGGTGATCGCCAACCGTGGCCTCGCCGGCATCGACGGCACCGTGTCCTCGGCGATCGGCGCCGCCCTCGGCCGGCCCCGCAGCACCCGGGCGCTGGCCCTGGTGGGGGACGTGACCTTCCTCCACGACGCGACCGGGCTGGTGCTCGGTCCCCGGGAGGAGCGGCCGGACCTCACCGTCGTGGTCGTCAACGACAACGGAGGCTCGATCTTCAGCATGCTCGAGCAGGGCGCCGAGGAGCACCGCGACTCCTTCGACACCCTCTTCGGCACGCCGCACGACGTCGACCTGGCCAGCCTCTGCGCCGCGACCCGCACCCCGCACCTGCGCGTGCGGAGCCTGCCCGAGCTCGAGCAGGCGCTCGCCTCGCCCAACGGGGGCATCGAGGTCGTGGAGGCCGTCGTACGCCGCGACAACCGGCGCGACCTCGACGCGCGGATCAGCGCACTCCGGCCGGGACCTCGCTGAAGGTCGACCCGACCAGCGCGGGGCGACCCCGGTCGGGCAGGTGCACCAGCCCGACCGCGAGCTCGTCGACGACCAGCACGCCGTCCCTCCCGGCCCGGAGCCGGGTGTACGGCGGGTTCCACCGCACCGCGAGGTCCGGTCGTCCCCGCAACCGGGTGACGACCCGCAGGGCCACCACGGCCAGGCGGCCGTCCGCGACGTCGACCACCCGGACCGGGGCGTCCACCGGGGTCGCAGCGACCCCCCAGTCGCGGAAGATCGTCCGCGACCCGAGGTCGGACATGGCCCGCCGCCATGCGCGGGAGGCGTCGTCGACGTCCAGCCCGTCTGCGTCGCCGCCACCGGTGAGGTAGGCGGCCCACGCGTCCCTGGCGGCGATGGCGGCCCCGCGAGCCGCGCCCGTGGGCAGGACTGTGGGGCGCCCGGGGTCCGGGAGGTCGCCGGTGACGTCGGTCCGCGCCTCGAGCAGCCACGGTGACGTCACCGAGTCCCGGACCAGCACGTGCAGCTCAGGATCGCTGCCGGGGGTGCGGGCCGCGACCATGGCCCACATCGGGTAGGCGTCGAAGCGGGCCGCGTAGACCCGCTCGCCGGTGTGGGCCGGGGCGGACGGGGGCCGGAGCGCCATCAGCCGGCGTGCGGCCGTCTCGTAACGGTCCACGTCCAGCGCGAGGCCGCGGTCCACGGAGCGCCACGCACCGTCCCGGTAGGCCGGGGGCCCGGACGCCGCGACGGCCCGTGCCCGCCGGCGGTCGTAGGAGTCGTAGAGAGCCGGCAGGTCGGCCTCGGTGAGCGACACCTTGGACCGTGCCGTGGTGGCGCTCGCCTCTGTGGAGGGGCGAGGCAGCTGGCACCCGCCGGCCAGCAGGACGGCCGCGAGCGAGACCGCGGTGGCGCGGGTACGGCGACCGGGTCGCTCGGCCTTGCGGGCCCCGCCCCGGCGGACGGGGGAGGCCGCGGCACCGGGCGACTCCCCGTCGTGTGGTCCGCGCGTGCGCCGGGACCGCCGGGGACGCAGCAGCTCGACGGCGAGCACGAGCAGCAGCAGGCCGACGCCCGCCACGCCCAGCGCCGCGACGTACGCCCCGTCGACGGTGATCCCGAACGAGACGGTCGTGGGGCCGACCCCGCCGAGCGGGGCGATCACCCACTGCACGGCCGCCGTGGAGCGGTCGAGGGTGAGCTCCTGGGGACCGGGTCCGCTCATCGAGCGGGTCCAGAAGTCGGCGTCCTCGGGGTGCCGCGGCCGGCCGGTCCCCACCTCCGCGGCCAGGACCCCGTCCCGGGTGACGCCCTCGAGCCGCACCCGCGGGGAGTCGCCGACGAAGTCGGCCACGTCGACCGGGTGCGCGGTCCCGATGAAGACACCCCCGGGCGCCTGCGCGCGCAGGGTCACCGTCAGCCCGTCCCACGCCAGCAGGTCCGGGGCGGTGAGCACCGGCCGGCCGTCCGCGCCGAGGTCGGCCGGTCGCGTGAAGACGGTGTCGTCGGAGCCGACGTACGCCGCAGCCCCCGCGCCGGCAAGCAGGAACGCCAGGCCGAGGAGGGCCACCACGATCCTCGCGAGTCGGCGCACGCCCGAAGTATCCCTGTCACCCGAAGCATCCCTGTCACATGGTGCTGCCAGACTCTGCGGGTGGAGATCGCCCTCTTCCTCGTGGCCCTCGTGGTCGTCGTCCTCGCCGGCACCGCCCTGGCCGAGCGCTTCGACGTGCCCGCGCCCCTCCTGCTGATCCTCGTCGGTGTCGTCGGGACCTTCCTGCCGTTCGTGCCCGAGGTGCGCCTCGAGGCCGAGGTGGTGCTCCTCGGCTTCCTGCCACCCCTGCTGTACGCCGCCGCGCTGCAGACCTCGCTCGTCGACTTCAACGCCAACCGGCGCTCGATCCTGCTGCTCTCGGTCGGGCTGGTGCTCTTCACGGCCCTCGGCGTCGGCGCCGTGGTGCACTGGCTGGTGCCGGTCATCTCGTGGCCGCTGTCCTTCGCGATCGGCGCGGTCGTCGCGCCACCGGACGCCGTCGCGGCCACCGCCATCGGGCGGCGGATCGGGCTGCCCCGGCGGATCGTGACCATCCTCGAGGGCGAGTCGCTGCTCAACGACGCGACCGCACTGGTCTCGCTGCGCACCGCGCTGGCCGCCACCTTGGTGGGCGTGGAGTTCGTCGACGTCGGCCGGGACTTCCTGTGGGCCTCGGTGGGAGGCGCGCTGCTCGGCTTCGCGGTGTTCGTCGTGGTCGCCAAGGTGCGCAAGCTGGTCACCGACCCGCTGATGGACACCGCGATCTCGCTGGTGACCCCGTTCGCGGCCTACCTCCTCGCCGAGGAGCTGCACTCCTCGGGCGTCATCTCGGTCGTGGTGACGGGCCTGCTGCTCGGGCACAAGGCGCCGGTCATCCAGACGGCCCAGTCCCGGATCGCCGAGCGCATCAACTGGCGCACCATCGCCTTCCTGCTGGAGAACACCGTCTTCCTGCTCATCGGCCTCCAGGCCCGCTGGATCCTCGAGGGGGTCGCCGACAGCGAGCTGTCACCGGGCCGCATCGCCCTCGTGTGCGGGGCGGCGCTGCTCACCACCGTCGTGCTCCGGATGGTCTGGGTCTTCGCCACCCGCTACGCGCTGGTCCGCCCCGGCCCGGACCCCGACAGCGGCCAGAAGCCGCCGTGGCAGTACACCTTCGTCCTCGGCTGGGCGGGGATGCGCGGCGTCGTCACCCTGGCGGCGGCGTTCGTGATCCCGGAGGACACGCCCCAGCGCGAGGTGCTGCTGCTCATCGCCTTCACCGTGGTCGCCGGCACCCTGTTCATCCAGGGGCTCTCGCTGCCGTGGGTGGCCCGCACGCTGCGCGTGCCCTCGCCCGACCCGCTCGACGACGCGCTGGCCCGTGCCTCGGTGCTCCAGCAGGCCTCCAAGGCCGGCTTCAAGGAGCTCGAGCACATGGAGACCGAGGACCCGCACGGTGTCCTGGACCAGATCCGCCAGCGGGTCGAGCAGCGCAACTTCGCCGCTTGGGAGCGTCTGTCCACCACGGCCGGGCAGGAGTCGCCCAGCGACCTCTACGCCCGGGTCCGGCTGGCCATGATCAACGCCGAGCGCGAGCGGGTGCTCGAGATCCGCAGCACCGGCACCGTGGCCAGCGACGTCATCCGCGACGTGCTGGTGGTGCTGGACGTCGAGGAGTCGATGCTCGACGCCGCGGTCGGGGACGCCGAGGAGCTCGAGGAGGGGCGCAACGCCCGGCTCGTGCGGGGTGACACCTGCGCGCACCTCGACGAGTCCCCCGCACAGCCCCCGACCGAGGTCGGGGCCGACCTGGTCTGCGCGAAGTGCGTCGAGGCCGGGGTGCACTGGGTCTCGCTGCGTCGCTGCCTGACCTGCGGGGACATCGCCTGCTGCGACTCCTCACCCTTCCGCCACGCCACCGAGCACTTCCACGAGACCACGCACCCGGTCATGCAGTCGGCCCAGCCCGGCGAGGACTGGCGCTGGTGCTACGTGCACCACCTCACCGGCTGAGCCACGCGGCGTACGCCGTCCGGCGCTGCAGCCGCGGTGAAGTCCCCGCTCGAGCGGGGACTCCGCCACCGTGTGACCGTTGCAACCGTCACACGGTGACGGACTCCCCGGCTGAGCGGGGACTCCGCCAGGGGGGCTCGGACCACCCCGCAACGCAGCGACGCGCCGTCCCGCCGGAGCGGGACGACGCGTCGTCGGTGGTGCTGGCCCGGGGGCCGGTGGCTCAGGCCTGCCAGACCCGGATCCAGTCGACGTTCATCGTCTGGGGGAGCTTGCTGTCCTTGCCGATCTTCGAGATCTCGTAGTCCGAGGCGAGCATGCTCAGGATCGGGTACTGCGGCTGACCGGAGACGCCCACCTTGGTGCGGTAGGACTCCTTGCCGTCGATGCGGAAGATGTAGACCTTGGGAGTCCACTCGACCGAGAACACGTGGTAGCTCTTGGACCAGCCGTCACGCTTGTTGGCCAGGAAGGACTTGGAGTCCTTGATCCACGAGCCGGTCTTGACGCCCTGGCCCTTCTTGTTCTTCGAGTAGACGAACGAGGTCAGGCCGCCCTCGGGGTGCTTGTCGCCGAAGTACTCGATGACGTCGATCTCGGCACCGGTCAGGCGCGGGTCGGTGGCACCCTCGACGCTGGAGGCGGGCTGCATCCAGAACGCGCCGTGCTGGCCGCGGCTCTTCTGGAACTTGATGCGAGCGGCGGCGAAGCCGTACTTGAACGAGAACGCGCCCTGGGTGCCGATGTGGCCGTTGAGGCGGTAGGCGAACTTGCCGGTGGACTTGCCGTCCTTCTTGGCCACGCACTTGTCGGACCGGCTGGGGTCCTTGATCACGCTGAGGCGAGCGGTGCCGCCGCCGACGGAGACGGCGCGCGGGTCGCCCTTGGAGCAGGCGCGGAGGCTCTCGGCCTCGTAGGTGTCACCGCGGGTGTTCCAGGCGGGGTTCAGCGTGCTGCCGGAGAACTCGTCGGTCCAGGTCGCGGTCAGCCAGCGAGCGGTGCTGACGGACTTGCTCGTGCCGGCCTTGGAGCCCTTGAACGCGGTGGTGGTGGCGCGGTAGGTCAGCGCGGCGCCGCCCTTGGAGATCGGGGCACCGAAGACGGCACGACCCTTCTTGTCCAGCTTGGCCTTCTTGACCGTCTTCCACTTGCTGCCCTTCTGCACCTGCAGGGCGACGGGGCGTCCGGCCTTGCCCGGCTTCACGGTGGCGGTGAAGCCGGCCTTGGCCGAGTTGGCCGACGTGGGGCGCTTGCCCTGGCCGACGATCTGCGGCATGGCCTGCAGCTTCACGCGGGTCTTGGCCCGACGCTCGCTGACGGAGGTCGAGATGGAGTCGTTGCTGTCAGCGCTCGACGAGCTGGTCTGCGTGACCAGGATCATCGACGCGGGCATCAGCAGCGCGAGCAGGGATCCTGCCAGGGCGCGGCGTCCAGACATGGGTTCTCTCAATCGGGTCGGGTGCGGTTGTCATTCCCCCACTGCACTCGAGGGCGACCACACCTTAACTTCCATCGCCTGAACTCCGGCATCGAACACCGTGTCCGGACGGAGGCGTCCGAAATGTGCGGATCCTGCCTACTGTGGGGGGATGCGCCTCACGAAGTTCGGTCACGCCTGCGTCCGCATCGAGCACGAGGAGGCCGTCGTGGTCCTCGATCCGGGCGTCTTCAGCGAGCCCGAGGCCCTCGACGGCGCCACCGCGGTGCTGATCACCCACGAGCATGCCGACCACGTCCACCCCGACCTGCTGCGCGCCTCCGACGCCCCGATCTGGACGATCGAGGCGGTCGCGAGGCTGCTGCGGGAGCAGGCGCCCGACGTGGCCGAGCGGGTGCGCGTCGTACGCCCCGGGGAGCATCTCGAGGTGTCCGGGATCGCCGTCGAGGTGGTCGGGGAGAAGCACGCGGTGATCCACCCGGACTACGACCGCTTCGACAACTCCGGCTACCTCCTGACGGTGGACGGGCAGGCGATCTACCACCCCGGTGACGCGCTGACCGCGCCCGGGCGCCCGGTCGACCTGCTCCTCGCACCGGTGAGCGCACCGTGGCTCAAGGTCGCCGAGGCCATCGACTTCGTCCGCGAGGTCGGGGCGCCGCGGTCGCTGGGCATCCACGACCGGGTCTACAGCGACATCGGCCTCGACATGGTCGCCTCGCACATGGCCAACCTGCTCCCCGAGGGGCAGGAGTACGTACGCCGCCGGGCCGGCGAGGACCTCTAGGTCCGCTCCGTCAGATCTCGCCGGAGAGCGCGTCGCGGACCGGGACGAACTTGGCCTGGGACTCGGCCAGCTCCGCCTCGGGGTCCGAGCTGCCGACCACGCCGCAGCCGGCGAAGAGCCGCACCGTCGAGTCCCGGACGAGCGCCGAGCGCAGGGCGATGCCCCACTCGCCGTCCCCGGCGGCGTCGATCCAGCCCACGGGGCCGGCGTAGCGGTCGCGGTCCATGCCCTCGACCTCGCCGATGAGGGCGACCGCCTCCGGCGTCGGCGTGCCACCGACGGCGGCCGAGGGGTGCAGCGACTCGGCGAGCTGGAGGGAGGAGACGGTGGCCGCGTCGTGCACGACGCCGGCCACGTCGGTGGCCAGGTGCATCACGTTGGGCAGGTGCAGGACGAACGGGGCCTCGGGGACGTTCATCGAGGAGCAGTGCGGCTCCAGGGCGTCGGCGACCGAGCGGACGGCGTACTCGTGCTCCTCGAGGTCCTTGGAGGAGCGCGCCAGCGTGGCGGCGAGGGCCAGGTCGCGCTCGTCGTCGCCGGTACGCCGGATGGTCCCGGCGAGCACCCGGGACGTGACGAGTCCGCGCTCGCGGCGCACCAGCATCTCCGGCGTGGCGCCGAAGAGCCCGTCGACGTGGAAGGTCCAGCACATGGCGTAGTCGGTGGCCAGGCGGTGCAGCGGCCACCGCACGTCGACCGGCTCGTCGCAGGTGGCGACCAGGTCGCGGGCGAGGACGACCTTCTCCAGGTCGCCGGCGTTGATCCGGGCCACGGCGTCGGCGACGACCGACATCCAGGCCTCGCCGTTGAGCGCGCCGTCGCCGAAGCTCAGGCCCACGGGCGCGCGGGGGACGTCGGTGTGCTCCAGCCCCGGTGCCTCGTGGAGCGCGGACTCCCCGACGGTGGTCACCCACGCGCGGTCGCCGCGACGACCGAGCACGACGCAGGGCACGACCAGCACCGAGTCGCCGGGGTCGTCGGCGAAGCCGAACGAGCCGAAGGCGACCAGGCCGGTGCCGGGCTCGACGACCTCGTCGGTGACCTCGGCCCGGGCGGTCGTCTCGGCCCACCACTTGTCGGCGTCGCGGAAGCGCGCCGTGCCGCTGGTGCGCACCTGCGCGGCCACGCCCCAGCCGACGAGTCCCTCGCCGTTGCGCAGCCAGCTGACCGGCGCGTCGGCCGGCAGCAGGTCGAGGAGGCGGGTCGAGCCCGGATCCCCGAGGTCCACCGCGGTCGTCCGCACCACGAGGGGCCCGGACGCCGTCGCCACGGGGGTGGTCGCCGCACTCGTCACGCCCCGGAGCCTACGCGGAGACACCTCGTCGTCCCGAGCCCGGAGCAGCCCCGGCAGACGGGGTCGTGGCGGGGATCACGCCCCCGAGCCGCTCAGGAGCGGTAGACGATCACCTTGTCACCGAGGCGCACCTGGTCGAAGAGCCAGCGGACCCCGTCGTAGTCGCGCACGTTGACGCACCCGTGGGAGGCGCCGTTGTAGCCGGTGGCGGCGAAGTCGGGGGAGTAGTGCACCGCCTGCCCGCCGGAGAAGAACATGGCGAAGGGCATCGAGGTGTCGTAGAGGCTCGACACGTGGTCGCGGCTCTTGCGGAACACCGAGAACGCGCCCTCCCGCGTCGGCAGCTCGTCGGAGCCGAAGCGCACGTCGAAGCGGGTCTTGACCACTCCGTCGACCACCCAGCGCAGCGAGCGTGACGTCTTGTCGACGCACATGGCCCGCCCGGTCATGCAGCGCGGGTCCAGGGTCGGCCCCTGCGGCTCGATGTTGAAGAGCTCGGCCTTGGTGGGCTGGCGGGTCATCGCGGCCAGCCGGTCGAGGGTGCGCCGGTCGACCTCGCCGGTCACCGGGATCCGACGCTTCTCCTGGAAGCCCCGCACGGCCGTGGTGGTGCGTGCGTCGTAGACGCCGGTCACCTCACCGGTCCACCACCGCAGCTGCGCGAGTCGCGCCTGGAGGCGGCGCACGGCCAGTCCCTGGTCGCCGGCCGCGAGCAGGGCGGGACCGGGCGTGTAGATGTTGTGCAGCGCCTCCCGCGTCGGGTCGGTGGTGACCGCCACGAGCCGGGTCCAGGTGCGGGCGTCGACCCGTCCGGTCGTCTCGCGGTGCCGACGGGCCTGGAAGGTGCGCACGCCGTCGCGGGTCTGGGCGTCGAAGCGGCTGGTGACGACCTCGGAGTGCAGGCCGAGCTGGTGGAGCCGGCTCTGCAGCTCGCGCACCCGCCAGCCCGTGTCACCGAAGCGCAGCGGCGTGAAGGCCGCCCGGGCGGCCGGGCCGACACCGTCGGCGGCGCCGGCGGGCGCGCCGAGGGAGGTCGTGCCGAGGCCGGCGAGGCCGAGCGTCAGGACGATCGCCAGCAGGAGGCGGGTGGCAGTGGCGAGGGTCGTCCGGGCGGAAGGCCGGGTGAAAGGCCGGGCGAAAGGCATGGGATCTCCGAGGTAGGCAGGTGTCGTCATCGTAGAGACGCCCACCGACGCCCTGCGGTTGCGTCCGCACTACGCTCGCGGCGTGGCCCGTGCAGAGCTCGACAAGCAGCCGACCGACGTCCGACACATGTTCGACGCGGTCGCGAAGCGCTACGACGTGACCAACGACGTGCTCTCGCTGGGCCAGGACCGACGTTGGCGGCGCGAGGTCATCGCCGCGGTCGGCCCGTCGTACGGCGACCGCGTGCTCGACCTCGCGGCCGGCACCGGCACCTCCAGCCAGCCCTTCGCGGACGCGGGCGCGCACGTCGTCCCGTGCGACTTCTCCCTCGGCATGCTCCGGGTGGGCAAGCGGGCGCGTCCGCACCTGCCCTTCACCGCGGGCGACGGCACCCGTCTGCCGTTCGCGGACGACACCTTCGACGCGGTCACGATCTCCTTCGGACTGCGCAACATCGTCGACCCGGAGGCCGGGCTGCGGGAGATGCGCCGGGTCACCCGCCCCGGCGGGCGCCTCGTCGTGTGCGAGTTCAGCAGCCCGACCTTCCGGCCGTTCCGCACCGTCTACATGGAGTACCTGATGAAGGCGCTGCCGGCGATCTCGCGTGCGGTCTCCTCCTCCCCGGACGCCTACGTCTACCTCGCGGAGTCGATCCGCGCCTGGCCCGACCAGCAGGGCCTCGCCGCGATGATCGCCGCCGCCGGGTGGCAGTCCCCGCAGTGGCGCAACCTGTCGGGCGGCATCGTCGCCCTGCACCGCGCGACAGCCTGACGTCCCGCGTCCGCCGACGCCGCCCCGGCCCGCCATTTAGCCAAGCCTCGCGTGCGGTAAATCCGCAGGTGAGCGGCCGTTCCGGGGTGCCACCCCCCTGCGTGACGCGGCGCACACCGCGTCCTACACTGTGGGCTGCGCCACTAGTGAAGTAGTTCACAAAGTCACATGCGACCCCGGGTCGCGGTGGCTGCTCACGTGGCCGATTCCGCTGCACAGGGACGAGGAGGGGACGGCTCCATGGAGCTCTACACGCCGGTGCTCGTGCTCGCGGCGATCGCCGCGGCCTTCGCGGTCGGCTCGGTCGTGATGAGCGCCTTCGTCGGGCCCAAGCGCTACAACCGCGCCAAGCTCGACTCCTACGAGTGCGGCATCGAGCCCACCCCGCAGCCGGTCGGCGGCGGTCGGTTCCCGGTGAAGTACTACATCACCGCGATGCTGTTCATCGTCTTCGACATCGAGATCATCTTCCTCTACCCGTGGGCCGTGCACTTCGACGCCATGAAGGTCTTCGGGCTCATCGAGATGGTCGTCTTCATCGCCACTGTCTTCGTCGCCTACGCCTACGTGTGGCGTCGCGGCGGACTGGATTGGGACTGAGGCCCGCGATGCACGCACCCTGCCTTCGTTGTCCGACCACCCCACGGAAACGCGCTCCGCTTGCCTTTCCGCAGGGACCCCGGTGGTCGACGACCGCTCCGCTGCGCTCCGCTGAAGGTCGCCTTCCCTCCTCCGCCTTGGCATGGCACGCGCCTCGCGACCCTCAGAGAGAGGTCTGAATCCATGGGACTCGAAGAGAAGCTGCCGAGCGGCGTCCTGCTCACCACGGTGGAGGGCGTCGCCGGCTACATGCGCAAGGCGTCCTTCTGGCCGGCGACCTTCGGACTGGCCTGCTGCGCCATCGAGATGATGACGTCCGGCGGTCCCAAGTACGACCTCGCGCGCTTCGGCATGGAGGTCTTCCGCGCCAGCCCGCGCCAGGCCGACCTGATGATCGTGGCCGGGCGGGTCAGCCAGAAGATGGCCCCGGTCCTGCGCCAGATCTACGACCAGATGGCCGAGCCCAAGTACGTCCTCGCCATGGGCGTCTGCGCCAGCTCCGGCGGCATGTTCAACAACTACGCGATCGTGCAGGGCGTCGACCACGTGGTCCCCGTCGACATGTACCTCCCCGGCTGCCCGCCGCGTCCCGAGATGCTCATCGACGCGATCCTCAAGCTCCACGACCAGGTCCAGGCCACCAAGCTCGGAGCCAACCGGCTCGCCGAGATCGAGGAGCGCGAGACGCACGCGCTCCAGGCCCTGCCGACGAGCCAGATGCGAGGCCTGCTCCGATGAGCAACCCGTCCGACAACCCCTCCGACAAGCCGGAGACCGCGCACGTCGACCAGCCGGCCGTCGAGCAGTCCCCGGAGAACCTCCCCGCCCCCCGCGGCGAGGGCACCGAGGTGCGCTCGGCCGGCCAGCGCCGCGGCATGTTCGGCGTCTCCGGCACCGGTGACACCTCCGGGTACGGCGGCATGGTCGCCCCCATCGTGTTCCCGGGTGCCTCCCAGCGCCCGTACGGCGGGTGGTTCGACGAGGTCGCCGACGCGCTCGAGGCACGGCTCGGCCAGACCGACCTCACCGCCGCCGTCGAGTCCGTGGTCGTCCACCGGGGCGAGATCACCTTCCACGTCCGCCGGCAGGACCTGCCCTTCGTGGCGCAGATGCTGCGTGACGACGAGGCGCTGCGCTTCGAGTTCTGCTCGGGCGTGAGCGGCGTGCACTACCCCGACGACGCGGGACGCGAGCTGCACGCCGTCTACCACCTGCTCTCGATGACCCACAACCGTCGCATCCGCCTCGAGGTGTCCTGCCCCGACTCGGACCCCCACGTGCCCAGCCTGGTGAGCATCTACCCCACTAACGACTGGCACGAGCGCGAGACCTGGGACATGTTCGGGATCGTCTTCGACGGTCACCCCGCCATGACCCGGATCCTGATGCCCGACGACTGGCCGGGCCACCCGCAGCGCAAGGACTACCCCTTGGGCGGCATCCCTGTGGAGTACAAGGGCGGCTCGATCCCGCCGCCGGACCAGCGGAGGTCGTACAACTGATGGCCACGACACAGAACGACTCGACAGCGAACCAGCAGGACCTGTACGCCGACCCCAGCGACACCACGCAGGGCAAGGTCTTCACGGTCACCGGGCAGGACTGGGACTCCATCACCCAGGGGCTCGGCGACTCCGCCGACGAGCGGGTCGTCGTCAACATGGGTCCCCAGCACCCGTCGACGCACGGCGTGCTGCGCCTGATCCTCGAGCTCGAGGGCGAGACGGTCACCGAGGCCCGCTGCGGCATCGGCTACCTCCACACCGGCATCGAGAAGAACATGGAGTACCGCTCCTGGGTGCAGGGCACGACGTTCTGCACGCGGATGGACTACCTCTCCCCGTTCTTCAACGAGGCGACGTACGCCATGGGCGTGGAGCGCCTGCTCGACATCGAGGACGACATCCCCGAGAAGGCCCAGGTCATGCGGGTCCTCCTCATGGAGCTCAACCGCATCTCCTCCCACCTGGTCTGCATCGCGACCGGCGGGATGGAGATCGGGGCGCTGACCGTGATGACGATCGGCTTCCGCGAGCGCGAGCTGGTCCTCGACCTCTTCGAGCTCATCACCGGCCTGCGGATGAACCACGCGTTCATCCGCCCCGGCGGCGTCGCCCAGGACCTCCCGCCCGGTGCGCTCGACGAGATCCGCGACTTCATCTCCCTGATGGAGAAGCGCCTCACCGAGTACGCCGCGCTCTGCAACGCCAACCCGATCTTCAAGGCGCGCCTCGAGGGTGTCGGCCACCTCGACCTGGCCGGCTGCCTGGCGCTGGGCCTCTCCGGTCCGCCGCTGCGCTCCACCGGCTACGCCTGGGACCTGCGCAAGACGCAGCCCTACGCCGGCTACGAGGACTACGACTTCGACGTCCAGACGTGGGACACCGCCGACGCCTACGGCCGGTTCCGGGTGCGCCTCGCGGAGATGCACGAGTCGCTGCGGATCGTGGCGCAGGCGGCCACACGTCTCGCCGACCTCGAGGGCGCCCCGGTGATGGTCGGTGACAAGAAGATCGCCTGGCCCAGCCAGCTCGCCATCGGCTCCGACGGCATGGGCAACTCCCTCGACCACATCCGCCACATCATGGGCGAGTCGATGGAGGCACTGATCCACCACTTCAAGCTGGTGACCGAGGGGTTCCGGGTGCCGGCCGGCCAGGCCTACGTCCCGATCGAGTCGCCCCGCGGCGAGCTCGGTGCCCACGTGGTCTCCGACGGCGGTACCCGTCCGTTCCGGGCCCACTTCCGCGACCCGTCCTTCACCAACCTCCAGGCGACGAGCGTGATGAGCGAGGGCGGCATGGTCGCCGACGTCATCGTGGCCATCGCCTCCATCGACCCCGTGATGGGAGGCGTCGACAGATGAGCTCGATCGACCCCACGACCGCACCCGCCGTCGACCCCGGCATGGCCGTCAGCACCGCGCCGTACGCCGCGCCCAGTCCCGACCGGTTCTCCGAGAACGACGCGGCGCTGACGCCCCAGACGTGGAGCGAGCTGCGCCAGATCGCGGCCCGCTACCCCGAGGCCCGTTCGGGCCTGCTCCCGATGCTGCACCTGGTGCAGTCGGTGGAGGGCCGGGTGACGCCGGAGGGCATCGAGGCGTGCGCCGAGATCCTCGGCATCTCCGCCGCCGAGGTGAGCGGGGTCGCGACCTTCTACACGATGTACAAGCGCAAGCCGGTCGGCGACTACCTCGTCGGCGTCTGCACCAACACCCTGTGCGCGGTCATGGGCGGCGACCTGATCTTCGAGCGGCTCAAGGAGCACCTCGACGTCGGCAACGACGAGACCAGCGCGGACGGCTCCATCACCCTCGAGCACATCGAGTGCAACGCGGCCTGCGACTACGCGCCGGTGATGATGGTCAACTGGGAGTTCATGGACAACCAGACGCCGGACTCGGCGGTCCGGGTCGTCGACGACCTGCGCTCCGGCGCCGAGGTCCGCTCCACCCGCGGGCCCGCCCTGTGCACGTGGAAGCAGGCCGAGCGGGTGCTCGCCGGCTTCCCCGACGACCTCGCCGACGAGGGACCCTCCGCCGGCCCCGCGTCGCTGGTGGGCCTGGGCATCGCCCGCGCCAACGGCTGGACCGCCCCGGGCGGGGAGGCCTCCGGTCGCACTTCCGACGAGCCGGCCGAGGCCGCGACCGGGACCGAGGGCTCCCACGAGGCCGACCGGGCCGACTCCGAGGGCGAGGTCGAGCGCTCCGGCGCCGAGCTCAAGCACGAGGACGACGCCCGGGGAACCGAGGAGGCACAGTGAGCATCGACACCCTGACCCCGGTCCTCACGGACAACTGGGACGCGGAGCGCTCCTGGACGCTGGCGTCGTACGAGCAGCACGGCGGCTACGAGGCGATGCGCACGGCGCTCGGGATGGACCCCGACGCCATCATCGCCGCCGTCAAGGACTCCGGCCTGCGCGGGCGCGGCGGCGCGGGCTTCCCCACCGGCATGAAGTGGGGCTTCATCCCGCAGGACAACCCCAAGCCCAAGTACCTCGTGGTCAACGCCGACGAGTCCGAGCCGGGCACCTGCAAGGACATCCCCCTCATGATGGCCAGCCCGCACACCCTGGTCGAGGGCGTCATCATCAGCTCGTTCGCGATCCGCGCCAACCACGCCTTCATCTACGTCCGCGGCGAGGTGCTGCACGTCGTACGCCGCCTGCAGCGCGCCGTGCAGGAGGCCTACCTCGCCGGTCACCTCGGCAAGGACATCCACGGCTCGGGCTACGACCTCGACGTGGTCGTCCACACCGGCGCCGGCGCCTACATCTGCGGCGAGGAGACCGCCCTGCTCGAGGGCCTCGAGGGCCGCCGCGGCCAGCCGCGCCTGCGTCCTCCGTTCCCCGCCGTCGCCGGCCTCTACGCCAGCCCGACGGTCATCAACAACGTCGAGTCGATCGCGTCCGTGCCGAGCATCATCGGGCGCGGCGCCGAGTGGTTCGCCTCGATGGGCACCGAGAAGTCCAAGGGCTTCGGCATCTTCAGCCTCTCGGGCCACGTCACCCGTCCCGGGCAGTACGAGGCCCCGCTGGGCATCACGCTGCGCGAGCTGATCGACCTCGCCGGCGGCATCCGCGAGGGCCACGAGCTCAAGTTCTGGACCCCCGGCGGGTCCAGCACGCCGCTGCTCACCACCGAGCACCTCGACGTGCCCCTCGACTTCGAGGGCGTCGGCGCGGCCGGCTCGATGCTCGGCACGCGCGCGCTGCAGCTCTTCGACGAGACGACGTGCGTCGTGCGCGCCGTGCTGCGCTGGACCGAGTTCTACAAGCACGAGTCGTGCGGCAAGTGCACGCCCTGCCGCGAGGGCACGTGGTGGTTGGTGCAGACCCTGGCCCGGCTCGAGAAGGGCGAGGGGGCCGAGTCCGACCTCGACCTGCTGCTCGACCAGTGCGAGAACATCCTGGGCCGTTCGTTCTGCGCCCTGGGTGACGGTGCGACCAGCCCGATCTCGAGCTCGATCAAGTACTTCCGCGACGAGTACCTCGCGCACCTCGCCCATGGCGGGTGCCCCTTCGACCCGAACGCCTCGACGGCGTTCGCCCACACCGGAGCCACTGCATGACGACCACCCCGGCCAAGGTCGACCTGGTGACGCTGACGATCGACGGCGTGGAGGTCAGCGTCCCCAAGGACACGCTGGTCATCCGCGCCGCCGAGCAGGTCGGCGTACAGATCCCGCGCTTCTGCGACCACCCGCTGCTCGCCCCCGTCGGGGCGTGCCGCCAGTGCCTGGTCGACGTCCCGGACGCCGGCAACGGCAGGCCGATCCCCAAGCCGCAGGCCTCCTGCACGCTCACCGTCGCCGAGGGCATGGTCGTCAGCACCCAGGCGACGAGCCCGGTGGCCGACAAGGCCCAGCAGGGCGTGATGGAGTTCCTCCTCGTCAACCACCCGCTGGACTGCCCCGTCTGCGACAAGGGCGGCGAGTGCCCCCTGCAGAACCAGGCCATGTCCAACGGCCGGGGCGAGACCCGCTTCGAGGGCGTCAAGCGCACCTTCCCCAAGCCGATCAACCTCTCGGCCCAGGTGCTCCTCGACCGCGAGCGGTGCATCGTGTGCCAGCGCTGCACGCGCTTCTCCGACGAGATCGCCGGCGACCCGTTCATCGCGCTGATCGAGCGGGGCGCGCAGCAGCAGATCGGCATCGCCGACGACGCGCCGTTCCTGTCGTACTTCTCCGGCAACACCATCCAGATCTGCCCGGTCGGGGCACTGACCAGCGCGGAGTACCGCTTCCGCTCGCGCCCCTTCGACCTCGTCTCCACGCCCGGCGTGGCCGAGCACGACGCGTGCGGTGCGGCGATCCGCATCGACCACCGGCGCGGCAAGGTGATGCGCCGGCTGGCCGGCAACGACCCCGAGGTCAACGAGGAGTGGATCAGCGACAAGGACCGCTTCGCCTTCCACTACGCCCGGCAGGACGACCGCATCACCTACCCGATGGTGCGCGAGGACGGCGAGCTCCGCCCGGCCTCGTGGCCCGAGGCCTTCGCCGTCGCCGCCCGCGGCCTGCACGCGGCCGGCAGCGCGGCCGTCCTCACCGGCGGTCGGGTGAGCGCCGAGGACGCCTACGCCTACGCCAAGTTCGCCCGCGTCTCATTGGGCACCAACGACGTCGACTTCCGCGCCCGCCCGCACTCCGCCGAGGAGGCGGACTTCCTGGCCGCCCACGTCGCGCTGTCGATGGACGTCACGTACGACGACCTCGAGCGCGCCTCGGTCGTCGTGCTGGCCGGCCTGGAGCCCGAGGACGAGGCGGCCACGATCTTCCTGCGGCTGCGCAAGGCGTCGAAGCGGACGACCAAGGTCGTCGCGATCGCGCCGTACGCCACGCGGGGCCTGGGCAAGATGGGCGGGCGACTCATCCCGACCGCCCCCGGCCAGGAGGTCGAGGCGCTGCGCGCCCTGGCCGAGGACGGCGTCACAGCCCTCGACTCCGGAGGCGTCATCCTGGTGGGTGAGCGGCTGGCCCAGCACCACGGAGCCCTGACCGCGGCCGTCGAGCTGGCCCGCACCACCGGAGCCCGGCTGGCCTGGGTGCCGCGTCGGGCCGGGGACCGCGGAGCGGTCGAGGCCGGCTGCCTGCCGACCCTGCTGCCCGGTGGCCGCCCCGCCGGCGACGCGTCCGCCCGTGTCGACGCCGCCACCGCCTGGGGTGTCGCGCACCTGCCCGAGGCCGCCGGCCGCGACGCCGACGCGATCGTCGCCGCGCTCACCGACGGCAGCCTCGGCGCCGTGGTCGTCGGCGGCGTGGACCCCGACGACACGACCGACCCCGCCGCGACCCTCGCCGCGCTCGACGCCGCGTCCTTCGTGGTCAGCCTCGAGCTGCGTGAGACCGAGGTGACCCGCCGCGCCGACGTCGTGCTCCCGGTCGCCCCGGTCACCGACAAGGCCGGCACGTTCGTCACCTGGGAGGGCCGTCCGCGTCCCTTCGAGGCCGTCTTCACCAACCCCGGCTCGCTGCCGGACCTGCGGGTGCTGGCCGGGATCTCCGACGAGCTCGCCGCCCTCGGGCAGGGGAGCCCCCTCGGGTTCCGCACCGTCCCCGAGGTGCGCGCCGAGATGGAGGCCATGGGCCCGTGGGACGGCGAGCGTCCCGCCCCGGTCCTCGGCAAGCCCCCGCGCGCCCCGCGCAGCCGTGCCGGTGCGATCGTGCTCTCGACCTGGAAGCAGCTGCTCGACGGCGGGTCCATGCAGGACGGCGACCCGCACCTGGCCGCCACCCGCCGCCCGGCCGTGGCCCGGGTCAGCCCCGGAACTCTGGCGTCGGTCAAGGGCGCCAGCGACGGCGGCGTGGTCGTGACCGGTGACCGGGGCGAGGTCCGCCTGCCCGTCGAGGTCGTGCCGGACATGGTCGACGGCGTGGTCTGGCTCCCGACCCACAGCCACGGACGGGGCCTCCTCGTCGAGCTGGCCTCGCCCGGCAGCACCGTCACCCTGAAGGGAGCCGGCCAGTGATCATCTCCCAGCCCGTCTCGCAGGCGCTCACCCTCGCGGCCCAGGCGCCGCAGGGCGACGGGCTCGAGGCGTTCGGCCAGGACCCGTGGTGGCTCGTGCTGGTCAAGGCGCTGCTGATCTTCGTGGTCCTGGTGCTCCTCACGCTGTTCAACATCTGGTTCGAGCGCCGCGTGGTCGCCCGGATGCAGCACCGCATCGGGCCCAACGTCAACGGCCCCTTCGGCCTGCTCCAGTCGCTGGCCGACGGCGTCAAGCTGGCGCTGAAGGAGGACATCATCCCCAAGGCCGCCGACAAGGTGGTCTTCCTGCTGGCGCCGGTGCTGGCCACCATCCCGGCCTTCGTGACCTTCGCGGTGATCCCGTTCGGCCCCGAGGTCGGGCTGCCGTTCACCGACCGCACCACGCCGCTCCAGCTGACCGACATGCCGGTCGCCGTGCTGTTCGTGATGGCCATCGCCTCGATCGGCATCTACGGCATCGTGCTCGGCGGCTGGTCCTCCGGGTCGACGTACTCCCTCCTCGGCGGGCTGCGCTCCAGCGCGCAGATGATCTCCTACGAGGTCGCCATGGGTCTCGCGCTCGTCGCGGTCTTCCTGTACGCCGGCTCGATGTCCACGTCGGAAATCGTCGCGGCGCAGAACCCCGACCCGCAGTACTGGCTCGGCGTCATCCCGATCCCGACCTGGTACGCCCTGATCCTGCTGCCGTCCTTCGTGATCTACGTGATCGCGATGGTCGGCGAGACCAACCGGGCGCCCTTCGACCTCCCCGAGGCCGAGGGCGAGCTGGTCGGCGGCTTCCACACCGAGTACTCCAGCCTCAAGTTCGCCCTGTTCTTCCTCGCCGAGTACATCAACATGGCGACGGTCTCCGCGCTCGCCACCACGCTGTTCCTCGGCGGCTGGCACGCTCCCTGGCCGATCATCCAGCTGTGGGAGGGCGCCGACTCCGGCTACTGGCCGCTGCTGTGGTTCTTCGGCAAGATGCTGATCTTCATCTTCATGTTCATCTGGCTGCGCGGCTCGCTGCCCCGGCTGCGCTACGACCAGTTCATGGCGTTCGGCTGGAAGCGGCTCATCCCGATCTCGCTGCTGTGGATCATCGCCGTGGCGAGCGTCCGGGTGCTGACCCTCGACGGCGGCCTCGACCGCGACTACCTCATGGGTGCCGCCGGTGTGCTGCTCGTCCTGTTCCTCGTGCTGTTCTTCGTGGGCGGCCGTGGCACGGAGGACGAGGAGGCGCAGGCCCCCGTCGACCGCGAGCCCGTGGACGCCTTCGCCGGAGGCTTCCCGGTGCCCCCGATGCCCACTGGTGGCGCGGTCCGCGGTGCGGCCGCCCCGCTGACCTTCGCCGACCGTCGTACGACGGTGCCGGGCACCTCGAGCACGTCCGTCGCCGACGGCACGGCCACCCCCGGGTCCGTGTCGCAGGAGGAGAAGTCATGAGTGAGCCCAAGGGCTTCAAGGAGCAGTTCTGGGACCCGGTCGCCGGCTTCGGCGTCACGTTCCGGACCATGTTCAAGAAGGTCGTCACCGAGCAGTACCCCTTCGAGAAGATGCCGACGGCGCCCCGCTTCCACGGACGCCACCAGCTCAACCGGTGGCCCGACGGCCTCGAGAAGTGCATCGGCTGCGAGCTGTGCGCCTGGGCGTGCCCGGCCGACGCGATCTACGTCGAGGGCGGCTCCAACACCGACGGGCCCGACGGCGAGCGGTTCAGCCCCGGCGAGCGCTACGGCCGCGTCTACCAGATCAACTACCTGCGCTGCATCCTCTGCGGGCTGTGCATCGAGGCCTGCCCGACGCGGGCTCTCACGATGACCAACGAGTACGAGCTGGCCGACAACAACCGGGCCGACCTCATCTACGAGAAGTCCGACCTGCTGGCCCCGCTGCTGCCCGGCATGGAGCAGCCGCCGCACCCGATGCGCCTCGGCGACGACGAGGGCGACTACTACCGCGGCACGTACGGCGCTCCCACTGACCTGGTCACCGACCGCACCGCGCCCGCGGGGGAGGGGAGCCACTGATGGCCTTCTGGATCCTCGCCCCGATCATGGTGGTGGCCGCGCTCGGCATCCTGTTCGTCCGCAAGGCGGTGCACGCAGCCCTGCTGCTCGCCGTCGTGATGATCAGCCTCGCGGTGCTCTACGCCGTCCTGGACGCGCCGTTCCTGTTCGCCGTGCAGATCATCGTCTACACCGGCGCCATCCTCATGCTGTTCCTCTTCGTGCTGATGCTGGTCGGGGTCGACGCCTCCGACTCGGTGGTCGAGACGATCCGCGGCCAGCGCGCCATGGCCACGGTGCTGGGCCTGGTGCTGGGCCTCGTGCTCGTCACCGCCTTCTCCCAGGTCGCGCTCGGGTCCGCCGTGGGCCTCGACGAGGCCAACGCCGGCGGCAACATCCAGCAGCTCGCCAACATCTTGTTCAGCCGCTACGTCTTCGCCTTCGAGGCGACCAGCGCACTGCTGATCACCGCGGCCATCGGTGCCATGGTGCTCGCCCACCGCGAGCGCCTCACGCCCAAGCCGACGCAGGCCTCGCTGGCCGCGCAGCGGATGCGCGACTACGCCGAGTCCGGCAAGCACCTCGGGCCGCTGCCCTCGCCGGGCGTCTACGCCCGCCACAACGCGGTGGACACCCCGGCGCTGCTGCCCGACGGCACCGCCTCGGAGGCGTCCGTCTCGCGCGTGCTGGCCGCGCGCGGCACCGTCCGCTCGGCCCCGGCGTTCGCCGACGACATCGACGAGGTACGCCGCCAGCTCGGCGGCGGACGCAGCGACGCGGCCGCCGACCCGGACCGGATGCCCGAGCAGTCCGGCAAGGCCGGCGCCCCGGCAAGCACCGAGGAGGACGTGCCCGGCACCCCAGGACGTTCTTCGGCTCCTCCGCTTCGCTCCTCCGACGAACAACGCCCAGGGGACCCCGCATGACCAACGAGTACGTCGTGCTCTCCGCGATCCTGTTCACCATCGGCTGCGTGGGGGTGCTGACCCGACGCAACGCCATCGTGGTCTTCATGTGCGTCGAGCTGATGCTCAACGCCTGCAACCTCGCCCTGGTGGCCTTCGCCAAGCAGCACGGCAACCTCGACGGCCAGATCGCCGCCTTCTTCGTGATGGTGGTCGCTGCTGCCGAGGTCGTCATCGGCCTGGCCATCATCATGACCATCTTCCGCACGCGACGCTCGGCCTCCGTCGACGACGCCAGCCTGCTGAAGTACTGAGGACCTGACTGTGAACCTGACTGTGAACGCGGGCGCCGTGGTGCTCGCCTCCGAGGGCGGGGCCGTCCCGGTGGTGCACCCCGGTGCCGCCGACGGGGTGTTCTCGCTGCTGTGGCTGGTCATCGCGCTGCCGCTGGCCGGTGCCGTCGTGCTGCTGCTCGGCGGCGCCATGGCGCGGGGTGCCCTCGACAGGGTCGGCCACTGGCTCGGCACCGCCACCGTGGCCGGGTCCTTCGCGCTGAGCGTGGCCCTGTTCGTCTCCCTGCTCGGTCGCTCCGAGGAGGAGCGCCAGGTCGGCCAGCACCTCTACACCTGGTTCCAGGTCGGTGGGCTCGACGTGGGCATGGACCTGCTCTACGACCCGCTGTCCGCGCTGTTCCTGCTGCTCATCACCGGCGTCGGCGCGCTGATCCACGTCTACTCCATCGCCTACATGGAGCACGACCCCCGCCGGCGCCGCTTCTTCGGCTACCTCAACCTGTTCGTCGCCGCGATGCTCGTGCTGGTCCTGTCGGCCAACTACCTCGGCCTGTTCCTCGGCTGGGAGGGCGTCGGCCTCGCGTCGTACCTGCTCATCGGCTTCTGGCAGCACAAGCACTCCGCGGCCGCGGCCGCCAAGAAGGCCTTCGTCATCAACCGGGTCGGTGACATCGGGCTCTCGCTGGCCATCGCCCTGATGTTCGCCACCTTCGGCACCACCGACTTCGCGGCCATCAGCGCCGTGTCCGGCGAGGCCGGCCAGGGCACGCTCAACGCCCTCGGCCTCCTGCTGCTGCTCGGTGCGTGCGGCAAGTCGGCGCAGGTGCCCCTCCAGGCGTGGCTGCTCGACGCGATGGAGGGCCCGACCCCGGTCTCGGCGCTCATCCACGCCGCGACCATGGTCACCGCCGGCGTCTACCTCGTCGTCCGCTCCAACTTCATCTACGAGCTGGCGCCGGCCGCGCAGACCGTCGTGGTCATCGTGGCCACCGTCACGCTCCTGTGGGGTGCGATCCTCGGCTGCGCCAAGGACGACATCAAGAAGGCGCTCGCCGGCTCCACGATGAGCCAGATCGGCTACATGATGCTGGCCGCCGGGCTCGGCGTCGCGGGCTACCCGTTCGCGATCTTCCACCTGCTCACCCACGGCTTCTTCAAGGCCAACATGTTCCTCGGCGCCGGCTCGGTCATGCACGGCATGGACGACGACGTGGACATGCGCCACTACGGCGGGCTCTCGAAGTACATGCCGGTGACGTTCCTGACCTTCGCGATGGGCTACCTCGCGATCATCGGCTTCCCCGGGTTCTCCGGCTTCTGGTCCAAGGACAAGATCATCGAGACCGCCCTGGCCGAGAACCTCGTCGTCGGCCTCTGCGCCCTCCTGGGCGCCGGCATCACCGGCTTCTACATGACCCGGCTGATGCTCATGACGTTCTTCGGCGAGAAGCGCTGGTCCGAGGGCGTCCACCCGCACGAGTCGCCGAAGCTGATGACGATCCCGCTCGTCGTGCTGGCCGCGCTCTCGGTCCTCGGCGGGGTGCTGCTCCTCGGTGACTTCGTCGTCGACTTCCTGGCCCCGGTGACGGGCGTCGCCGAGCACCACGAGCCGCCGCTGGCGCCGATCGCCATCACGATCCTCGCCGTGCTGGTGGTCGCGGTCGGCGTCGGTGCCGCGTGGTACCTCGTCGGCCGCCAGGCCGTGCCCCGCGAGGCCCCGCAGGACGTCTCCTTCGCCACCCGCGCCGCGCGCGCCGACCTGTACGGCGACGCCATCAACGACGCGGTCGTCGTCCGGCCCGGCCTGCACCTCGTGCACGGCCTGGTCACCTTCGACCGGGTCGGCGTCGACGGGGCCGTCGAGGGCGGCTCCGCGGCGGTCGGCGGCATCTCCGGCGTGCTGCGCCGCGTCCAGAACGGTTTCGTCCGCTCCTATGCCCTGTCCCTGCTCGGCGGCGTCCTGCTCGTCGTCCTGGCCCTCCTGGCGGTGAACCTGGCATGAGCGACCTTCCTGTGCTGACCATCCTGATCGCGCTGCCCCTCGTGGGCGCGCTGGTCACGGCCTTCCTCCCGGGGGCCACGGCGCGCCTGGTCGGCGTCGGCGTCTCCGGCGTCGCGCTGGTGTGGGCCGTCCTGGCCGCGCTGACTTCGTACACCGTCGACGGCGGCATGCAGCTGACCGAGACCCACACGTGGATCGAGGCCCTGGGCGTGCACTACGCGCTGGGCGTCGACGGCCTCGGGCTGGTCATGGTGCTGCTCACGACGCTGCTCGTGCCGATCGTGCTCGTCGCCTCCTGGCACGAGGCCGACGCGCCCGGCAACGGCGGCAGCCGGGCCTTCGTGGCCTGGGTGCTGGCGCTCGAGGCGATGTCGCTGGCCGTCTTCACCGCCACCGACGTGTTCCTCTTCTACGTCGTCTTCGAGGCCACCCTGATTCCCGCCTACTTCCTCATCGGCGGCTTCGGCCGCGAGGGACGCGGGGGAGCGGCCGTCAAGTTCCTCATCTACCAGCTCGCCGGCGGCCTCGTGATGCTCGCGTCGGTGATCGGGTTCTACGTCGTGTCCGCCGACGCGGGGCGCCCCAGCTTCCTGATCAGCGACCTCGCAGCCCTGGACATCGACCCCGTCACCCAGCGCTGGCTCTTCCTGGGCTTCTTCATCGCGTTCGCGATCAAGGCGCCGCTGTTCCCGGTCCACACCTGGCTGGCCGACACCACCGAGCACGCGACCACGGGCACCTCGGTGCTGCTGGTCTGCGTGCTCGACAAGATCGGCACCTTCGGGATGCTGCGCTTCTGCCTCGGCCTGCTTCCCGACGCCTCGCAGTGGGCGACGCCCGCCGTGGTCGTCCTCGCCCTCATCTCCATCGTGTACGGCGCGCTGGTGGCGATCGGGCAGGACGACGTCCTGCGCCTGATCGGTCTCACGTCGCTGAGCCACTTCGGCTTCATCGTCCTGGGCATCTTCGTGCTCAACACCCAGGGCGGCTCCGGCGCGGTGCTCTACATGGTCAACCACGGCGTCGCGACCGCCGCGCTCTTCCTGGTGGCGGGTTACCTCGTCCAGCGCCGGGGGACCGCCTCGATCCGCGCCATGGGCGGCGGCATCGAGAAGGGCGCCCCGGTCCTGGCCGGCATCTTCCTCATCTCCGGCCTCGCGGCGTGCGGCCTGCCCGGCCTCTCGACGTTCGTGTCGGAGATGCTCGTGCTCATCGCCGCCTTCCAGCACGCCTGGTGGGCCGGCGCCGTCGCGGTCACCGCGATCGTGCTCGCCGCGATCTACGTGCTGTGGCTCTACCAGCGCACCATGACCGGCCCCGAGCAGGTGGACGTCCGTGACCTCGACCGTCGCGAGGTGGGCACCCTGGCTCCGCTGGTCCTGGCCCTGGTGCTCTTCGGCTTCGTGCCGATGCCGCTGCTCGACGCGATCAACCCCTACGTCGAGGACACCCTCGCGGAGGTCGGCGTCACCGACGAAGCCCCGACCGTCCCGGCTGCGGACGACACGGGCGACCACGCAACCGATGAGGCAGCCGACGGCGCGGCCAGCTCGCAGGGAGGCCACGAGTGAACGAGTTCATCAAGCCGACGATCGAGTACTTCGAGCTCTGGCCCCTGCTCGTCGTCTTCGGCGTCGCCTGCCTCGGCGTCGTCGTCGAGGCGTTCGCGCCCCGCTCGGCCCGCTACCTGGCGCAGGTCCTGCTCACCGCTGGCGGGCTCGTCGCCGCGCTCGTGGGCGTCGTGCTGATCGCCCGCGACAGCGAGGTCTACGCCGACGGCGCCGCGCGCGGCGTGCTCGCCGTCGGCGGCACCATCGCCGTCGACGGCCCCACGCTGTTCATCTGGGGCCTGGTCCTGGTCCTCGCCCTGGGCGGGACCCTGCTCTTCGCGGAGCGGCACCTCGACGGCGGCGTCTCGGCGTTCGCCGGCCAGGCGGCCGCGCTGCCGGGCACCGAGGCCGAGCGCGAGGCCTCGACCCGCGGGCTCGACCACACCGAGGTCTACCCGCTGCTGATGTTCGCGGTCTTCGGGATGATGCTCTTCCCGGCGGCCAACGACCTGCTGACCATGTTCGTGGGCCTCGAGGTCCTCTCCCTGCCGCTCTACCTCCTGTGCGGCCTGGCGCGCCGGCGCCGGTTGCTGAGCCAGGAGGCCGCGCTCAAGTACTTCCTGCTCGGCGCCTTCTCCAGCGGCTTCTTCCTGTACGGCGTCGCGCTCGTCTACGGCTACGCCGGCTCGATGCAGTTCGCCGCCATCAACGAGGCCGTCCGCAACGACACCGGCAACAGCGCCCTGCTGCTCATCGGCGTCGGCATGCTGGCCGTCGGCCTGTTCTTCAAGGTCGGTGCGGTGCCCTTCCAGGCCTGGACCCCGGACGTCTACCAGGGCGCCCCGACCCCGGTCACGGCCTTCATGGCCGCAGGCACCAAGGTCGCGGCGTTCGGCGCGATGCTCCGGCTCTTCTACGTCGCCTTCGGCGCGGACCGCTGGTCGTGGCAGCCGATGATGTGGATCATCGCGATCCTCACCATGCTGCTCGGCGCCGTGCTCGCCGTCACCCAGACCGACATGAAGCGGATGCTGGCCTACTCCTCGGTCGCCCACACCGGCTTCCTGCTCACCGGCGTCCTCGGTGTCCAGCAGACGTCGGCGCTGGCCGACGGTGAGCTGACCGCCCTGCAGGCGGTGCTGTTCTACCTCGCGACCTACGGCTTCGCCGTGCTGGGCGCCTTCGCGGTGGTCGGCCTGGTCCGGGACTCGGGCGGCGAGGCCACGGCGATGTCGCGGTGGTCGGGCCTGGGCAAGGAGTCGCCCGTCGTGGCCGGCGTGTTCGCGTTCTTCCTCCTGGCGATGGCCGGCATCCCGCTGACCTCCGGCTTCGTGGGCAAGCTCGCGGTGTTCTCGGTGGCCCTGGCCGCCGGGGCGTGGCCGGTCGTGATCGTGGCCGTGCTGGCCAGCATCATCGCCGCCTTCTTCTACATCCGGGTCATCAAGGCGATGTACTTCGACGAGCCGGTCGGGGACGGACCCACCGTCGCGTACCCGAGCGTGCTCACCGCGACGACCATCGCGCTGGGTGCCGCTGCGACGTTGATGCTGGGGATCCTGCCGGGCCCGTTGCTCGATCTGGCGGGTCTTGCGGGACAATTCATCAGGTGACCACCCCTTCCGCGCCGGCGCTGGCGCTCCCCGTCGTCGACGAGGCCCTCGCACGACGCCTCTCCGCACGGCTCGAGGTCGTCGAGGAGATGCTCGTCGGGCACACCCGTGCGCGGACGGCGTACGTCTCCGAGGCCGCCGGCCACCTGATGCGCGCCGGAGGCAGGCGCTTCCGCCCGTTGCTCGTGCTGCTCGCGGCCGAGGCGGGGGACACCCCCGACGCGGACGAGGTGCTGGCCGCGGCCTGCGTGGTGGAGCTGACCCACGTGGCGTCGCTCTACCACGACGACGTGATGGACGAGGCCGCCATGCGGCGTGGGGCCGACACGGCCAACGCCCGCTGGGACAACCACGTCGCGATCCTCACCGGGGACTACCTGTTCGGGAAGTCGTCCGAGGTGACCGCGCAGCTGGGCCCTGAGGCCGTGCTCATCCAGTCGCGCACCTTCACCGAGCTGGTCGAGGGCCAGATCCTCGAGACCGTCGAGCCGGGGCCCGACGAGGACCCGCTCGAGCACTACCTCGAGGTCGTCGCCGGCAAGACCGGTTCCCTGATCGCCACCTCCGCCGAGTACGGCGCGATGTTCGGAGGCGCCTCCGCCGAGGTGCGCACCGCCCTGCGCGGGTACGGCGAGATCGTGGGCGCGGCCTTCCAGCTCTCCGACGACATCGTGGACATCGCCTCCGAGTCGACCGAGTCGGGCAAGACCCCCGGCACCGACCTGCGCGAGGGCGTGCCGACCCTGCCGGTGCTCATGGCGCGCGCCTCCACCGACCCCGCGGACGCCCGGCTGCACGAGCTCCTCGACGCCGACCTGACCGACGACACCCTGCGCGCCGAGGCCCTCGACCTGCTGCGCAAGCACCCGGCCATGGATGAGGCGCGGGCCTACGTGGTCGCGGAGTCCGAGCGGGCCAAGGCGCTGCTCGGCGTCCTGGAGCCCGGGCCGGTCCGCACCGCGCTCGAGTCCTTCGCCGACATCGTCGCCAGCCGCACCTCCTGAGGCAGACCGCCCCGTCTGGCTGGGTGGGCCGATGGGTGACCTCGCGTGCCGGGATCTGCCGATGTCAGCGTGTCCGGTAGCGCATCATCCAGAATGGCTCGCATGACCGACGACTCACATCGACTGCCCTTGGACAGCCCGAGATGGAGCCGACTGTGGACCCGGATGGGGCCCGGTGCGTATCCGGTTCCGCAGGCGCTCCGGGACCTCGGCGACGACCCGTCGGACCTCGAGCTCTTCCGGGAGATGTGGCCGGAGATCTGCGCCGAGGAGACGACGTACGACGCCGCCTTCGCCGCTGTCCCCTACCTGATGGACTTCGCAGGGCGCCTAGACCCGGCGGATGCGGACGAATACCTCATCGTCGCCGGACTGATCGCAACTTACGCCTCCGACGTGCCGAGCGACTTGGAACCGGCCTTCAGGACAGCGATGCGCCGGGGACTGACCCTTGCGCTCGAGCGCCTCAAGACCTGCAAGACCAATGCAGACCTGCGGTACCTACTGGCATCGGTGGCCGCCATGAGAGGGCGCACGGACCTCGCGGAGGTGCTGCAGGACCTCGACGCGATCCAGGAACCCTGCCCGACGTGCGGAACCGTCGTGTACCCCTCGGCGTTGCAGGCGGCGATCGAACGGGACCGATCGTCCTGAGCCGGAGTCCTTGGACCTCAGGCCATCCGGATCTGCCTCGACGAGTGCACGCTCATGCCGATGACAGGATGCGGTGGGGCACCAATTGGACGGCGCATTTGGCGCGCAGTCTAGACCGGCTAGGCGATGGCCGGATCGTCCTGAACAGTGGCAAGGAGGTCGCTCGGTCAGGTACGGCGAACCCGCGTCGCTCCAGATGCCCAACGGCTGAAGGAGCAGTCATGCGTACAAAAATTCGCCGACTGGCGCTACCGGGCATGCTGATGGTCTGCTCGCTCGGGGTGGGGCTGGTGACCCCAGCGAACGCCGCGGGCACCACCCAGGTCTCCGGGTCGGGAACCTACGCCACTACCGGTAGCGAGTGCGACACGCCGCCCGCGGGGTTCGCCGACTATCCGGGGCTGATCCTCACCGGCGACCTGGAGGGCTGCCTGTACACAGACGTCGTGACGTCCAAGGATCTGGGAGCCCCTAGCGGGATCTACATCGAGACCGGCCGCGAGCTGGTCGTGGCCAGTCTGAACGGCGGGCCCGTCGGCACCTTCACGACGACGTACAAGTTCGAGTCCAAGTGGGCCCCGGACGTGTCGACAGGAGTCGAGGTCAAAGGACGGTGCCAGCACCCGATCACCGTGGGGTCCGGAACCGGCGGCTTCACCGGTGCTACCGGACGGCTCAACTTCAAGGACGAAGTCACCACCGGCACGTACTTCTACCGGGGCCACATCGCGCTCGGCTGACCACCCGGGTCCCGTCGTCCCGCCCGGCGTAGGACGAGCCAGGTCAGCTCGGCGGGCCGAGAGCGCCGCTCTTGAGCCGCGGACGTCGTCCTCGCAGTCAGGTAGATGGGCCGTCACCGGCGTCTACTCGAAACTGCCCCCGGACGAATCAACGGTCAGGTCGTCGATCAGCCACTCGCCGTCCCGGTTCTCGAGCGTCGCGGTGCCGTTCCAGTAGGACTCCCCGGGTGAGCCCGCATCCAGCAGCAGCTCGGTGCCCTCAACGGGGTAGTTCACGCTCGTACCTGTGAACTCAAAGTCGATCCGGATGTCGTCGCCGGCCCAACGCGAGTCCGACAGCTCGACGCGCACGTTCGTGTCGGTGACGCCGGTCGGTCGGCCGCGCATGGCTGCCTCGTACGCCGCGCCGGGGTGGACCTCGCGCGCCGTGAGGTAGGGCGCCTGAGCGTCAATCCGAGCGCTCAGGTCGTCCTGTGCCTGACTCCGCACGGCGAAGAAGGCCCGCAAGGTGCCCTCCGCCGCCCGCATCGCATCAGCGTGAGCTGAGCTCTCGGACTCGGCAACAGCGGCTGGCGCACCATCTGGCGGAGATGACTCTGCCGCGCACGCGGCCGTGGTCAGCGCCAACATCAGCACCGCGCACGCCGCCAGGCTCACTCGGTATCGCCCCGTGCTCATGGGCTGATGCTAGGGAAGTCGACACGTGGCCCGTGCGGAACGCACTCATCTGCCGTGATCCGTGCGTCCGCTCATGCCGAATTGCGGATGCGGGCAACGAGTCGGGTGCTCAACTGGGGCGCACTTCGGGTGCGTCTGTCGTCGTTTGCCGCAATGACGACCCGCGAGATCCTGGCGCGGGAGAGCTGTGAAGAGTGCACGCTCGTGCCGCTGGAAGCGCGTGGAACTGCTGATGAACGGACTGCCCGGCGCCCACGCTGACCATCCGGCGCCGTCAGAGTCCTCTCGCCGTGGCCAGTGGGACTGGCTGCTCCAGACCGGACCAGGTGCCGTGGAGGGCATGCTCGTGGGTCGTGCGTGCAGCGGGATCGACCACGCGGAGCAGCGTCAGCTCATGCGTTCGCGACGTGATGACCGTGCGGTTGCCATCGCTCGAACAATCCACGTCTTCACGCTGCCGAACGGCTGGTGCCCCACGGTCGGTCGGGCCAGTCCCTGTGCCCGTGACGAAGACGGTGGGAGTGCGCCGATCCCGGCGACCGTCGCCCTCGACGTACTCCTCCGCCTGAGTGGCGTAACCGAGAACGACGTCGGTGAGCACGCTCGCATAGACGGGGTCTGCGCATGCGTCATAGACCCAGCGTCGACCCAGGACCGAATGCTGTGTGGTCCCGATCAGAAAGCGCTCGCCGCCGGGAAGCGGTACCCCGCGATAGGTCAGCGGCACCTGAAGAATCGGGCCACCCTCGGCACGAATGAGGTGAGTCTCGATGCCGACTTCTCCCAGGGGATCGTCGAACCTGTAGGCGCCGACAGCCACGAGCTGGGAATGTTCGTCCCCGACGTACCACGACTGAGCCGGAAGCCAACCGCCGAGCAGTTCGAGCTTCGTGGGGCGGAGGTCGGCGCGATGGAGGATGGCCACCGGAAGACGTTAGGCCCCAGCCACGGAGCGGCATGCCTCCCTCATACAGTGGCGTTTCGTGCAGTCGCTTCGCGCAGAGCTCCGCGCTCTACCCGTCCTGTCGTCGGTTCCCCGCCCCTTCGACGTCAACAGCGCCCCGGCCACTCCGCAGGAGCTGTTCGTCGACTGGTTCAGGCAAGCCGTTGATGCCGGCGAGGCAGAACCGCACGCAATGACGCTGTCCACCTGCGACGCGCTGGGGCGGCCTGACGCCCGCGTCCTCATCCTCAAGGACCTCGACGAGCAGGGTTGGTGGTTCGCGACCAGCTCCGCGAGCACCAAGGGTCAGCAACTCGAGCAGCGGCCCACCGCGGCGCTCACCTTCTACTGGCGAACGCTGGGGCGCCAGGTCCGGGTTCGCGGCACGGTCCTCACCGCTTCCGACGAACGGGCGGCCGCTGACTTCCGGGCGCGCGGTCTGGGAGCACGCGCAGTGGCACTCGCAAGCCGGGAGAGTCAGCCCCTCGCGGACCCGTCAGAGTGCAGAGAAGCGGTTCAGGTCGCACGGGCAGCCCTCGAAGCCCACCCCGGACTCGTCTCGCCCAACTGGGCGCTCTACTCGGTCAACCCGGATCAGGTGGAGTTCTGGCAAGCGGACCCGGATCGCCAGCACGCTCGGCTCCGTTATGCGGGCAGCGGATCGAGGTGGGTGCAGACCCTTCTGTGGCCCTGAGCAACAACACAAGGGAACGAACGCGCCGCCGTCTGTCTCGGCACCTACACTCCGGGCGTGCCTCGGATGACGGTCAAGCTGTTGCTGCTGGACGAGGAGGATCGTGTTCTGCTCATTCGCGCGGCAGACCCTCGAACGGGTCGTCAGCGGTGGTACCCAGTTGGTGGAGGTGTTGAGCCCGGCGAGTCGCTTCAACAGGCGGCGAGACGTGAGGCCTACGAGGAAACTGGGCTCGCGGAGCTGCCGATGGGAACGCTCGTCTGGACCCGCGATCACACCTATCGGTACGACGGTCGGACCGTGGACGTCCATGAGGACTGGCTCGTCCACTCCGTGCAGCACTTCGACCCGGCCCCTGCGGACTTGAGCGAGCACGAGACCACGAGCGTCCTGGGGTTCCGCTGGTGGCATGCCCGGCAGTTGTCGCAGACGAAGGACACCGTGTTCCCGCCGGGACTGGGAGACCTGCTGTCAGCGCTACTGCGGGACGGACCGCCGCCCGTGCCGGTAGACATCACCGAGCCGGTCCGCTCCTGATTGTCGAGCCGATCTCACCAACGGGAGGTGAGGTGGCGAGGACGTCCCGGTGCGAGCCTGCCGATGGAGGGCGGCGTCTCGAAGCGGCCACACCGAGGCCCAGGTCGACCCGACCGGGATCCTCCCCGAAATCGAGAAATGACCTGACAGGACCACACCATGACCGCCGTCATCATCGTCGCCGCCATCATCGTCGCCGCCGTCCTTGCGAATGTCGCCAAGCACTTCGGTCTCTGACGCTGTACCCAGGGTCTTTCGCCTCGTGCCCACCCGAGGCATGGGGTGCAGGCTGGATTCATGGATACCGAGGCACTCCCCGTGCATCCGTCTGCCGACGAGCTGCTGCACGCCCTCGGGCACGCCGTGATCGCGACGGACACGCGGGGGACGGTGCTGTTCTGGAACGGTGCCGCCGAGCAGCTGTACGGCTGGCCCGCCGCGGAGGCCGTGGGGCGTGACGTCACGGAGGTGACGGTGCCGGAGCTCTCCCAGCGGGCGGCGGCGGAGATCATGGCTGCTCTGCGGGAGGGCCGTCCCTGGTCCGGTGGATTCCCGGTACGGCGCCGCGGCGGCGAGGTGCTGCACGCGCTGGTCACCGACAGCGGCGTGTACCGCAACGGTGAGCTGGTCGCCATCGTCGGCGCCTCCCTCAACCTCGGCGACGCCGTCCGGCACCTGATGGAGCGTTCCAGCGACGCCGCAGTCCTGGTCGACGCGCACCATGTCGTCAGCTACGCCAGTCCAGCCGTCGCGAACCTCTTCGGTTGGCCGGTCGACGAGGTCGTGGGCAGACCCATCACGGACCGCATCCACCCGCAGGACCTCGACGTCTTCGAGGAGCTGCTGGCCGCCGATCCGACCCGGGCGGAGCGGGTCGGTGAAGTCCGGGTCCGCACCGATGACGCCTGGTCCTGGGTGGAGGTGGCGGCGACCGACCTCTACACCCAGCCCGGGTCGCTGGGCCAGGTCTGCAACATCCGGCGCAGTGAGCGACTTGCCCGCCTCGAGGAGCGCGAGCGCATCCTCGAGGCGGTCCATTCCGAGGTGCTCCAGGACCTGTTCGCGGCCACGCTCGAGATCGACCTTGCGCTGACGGACGCGGCACCCTCGAGCGCGGCGCGGATCGATGCCGCCCGCGAGGCCGTGGGGCGAGCCATCCAAGCCCTCCGCGAGGTCGTCAAGCCGTAGTGGCCGGCGATCCATCCCGGCCCGCCGGTCCGAGCCAGGTCTCGGGGAACCACACGTCAGTGACCTGCAGCTCGCCTCGCAGGCGCGCGGCGAGTGCGGAGAACGCTGACGCCGCATCAAGCCCGAAGCCCCGATCCCCGGCTGTCCGGCATGTGCGCGGTCACCCCCACGATCGTCAGCCGGCCGAAACGCTCCTCGTCGGCCGGCCACAGACAGCGCGCACGTGCCGTTGGCAGTGCGCGCCTGCTACGGCCCGCAGCTATTGGAGTGCTCTGCAGGCTGACGTGATGGCGGGGACCAGGACGCGATAGCCGGTCCCGTTGAGATGGACCCCGTCCTCCGCGAACGCCTTCGCGCCCGACGACTCGAGGAGGAGGTCCGTGCGCACGACGTGCCCGCCGACTCCTTCACACACCTCGATGGCCGCCAGCCGGTACTCGTCGATCACTGCGTTCGTGCGGTCACGAGCTCCTGACAGACGTCCTTCGACCACCCCGGGTGGAGCGACGAGCACCCAGCGCCGCGGCGACTGGGACGCCATGAACGTCGACAGGGTCTGCACGAACTCGGAGACGGGAACGTTCTTCCACGGAGCAGCGTCATTCGTGCCCACCGACAGGACCACGGTGTCCGAGTCGTGCAGACCGACCGCGCCTGCCTGCCTCAGCAGGTCGCGCGAGGATGCGCCACCCTCGGCTGCATTGCGAACGTCGCCGGAGAGCCTCGGTAGCTCCCGGCGCAGCCTGGCCAGGTGGCTGTCCCCGACCAACACCGTGCGCACGAACGCCACCCTAGAAGGACGCTCAACAGGCGGAGGCCTCGGCCACCAGGCGCAGCTGGCGGCGCCGGTGGTTGACCGCCTCGACGGTGAAGATCATCAGCGCGACCCAGACCAGCCCGAAGCCGATCCAGCGCCCGGGCGGCATGGCCTCGTGGAACAGCAGGACGCCGAGCGCGAACTGGATGACCGGAGCGAGGTACTGCAGCAGCCCGAGCACGACCAGCGGCACCCGGATCGCCGCGGCCCCGAAGCACAGCAGCGGGATCGCGGTCACCACCCCGGTCGTCGTGAAGAGCAGCGCGTGCCCCAGTCCCTCCGAGCCCATGCTCGAGCTCCCGGTGAGGACCAGCCACGCGACGTACGCCCCCGCGACCGGGGCGATGACGGCCGTCTCGACGGTCAGGCTGACGACGGCGTCGACGCCGGCCTGCTTCTTGGCCAGCCCGTAGGAGCCGAACGTGAAGGCCAGCACCAGCGCGACGTACGGCAACCGGCCGTAGTCGACGGTGAGCACGACGACGGCCAGCGTTCCGATCCCGACGGCGACCCACTGCAGCTGCCGCAACCGCTCCCCGAGGACGAGGACGCCCATCAGGACCGTGACGAGCGGGTTGATGAAGTAGCCCAGCGACGTCTCCACCACGCGACCGTTGTTGACGCCCCAGATGTACGCCGCCCAGTTGACCGAGATCACCACGGCGGCGAAGGCCAGCAGCCGGAACCTGCGCCGGTCGCGGACGACAGCCATGACGGCCGAGGTCTGCCGCAGCGCGACCATGACGAGGGCCATCGTGACCGCGGACCACATCACCCGGTGGGCGAGGATCTCGACGGCACCGGCGGGCTCCAGAAGCGGCCAGTAGAGCGGGAACGCACCCCACAGCGAGTACGCCGCCACCCCGAAGAGGAAGCCGCGACGAGATTCCTGCACGACTCCGACCCTAGTGGCGTCATGACCTAGGATGCGGCTGGTCTCGAAACCGTGCGGTGCGCTGCGCACCGCCCGACCACACCCGATCCGTCCAAGGGGGACACACCATGCGGAACTTCCGCACCGTGGCAACCGGCGTGCTGGCCTCGCTCGTGGGCTTGGCGGCCGTCGTCGCCGGCCCGACCACCGCGAGCAACGCCCAGCAGTCGAAGCCCGAGCGCGTCATCACCGAGACGCCGCCGAAGCAGGTCTCTTACAACGCCTTCCGCCTCAAGGGCAAGGTCGAGAACCCGCAGGCCGACGGCACCCTGGTGCCGTTCCAGGGCAAGGTGCTGCTCACCAAGAAGGCCTGCAAGACCTGCAATTTCAAGACGGTCCGCAAGATCAAGGTCAACGACAAGGGCGTCTTCAAGGCCCGCCTGACCGTGCCCGATCGGGGCCGCTGGAAGTGGCAGGTCAAGGTCAAGAGCAACGCGACCTACGCCACCACCAAGGGCGAGAAGTGGACGCTCTTCTTCAACTGAGACACGACCGCTGACCCACTCCCCGGAGCGGGCCGCACCGCTTTCCACGACGACCCGGCGCCTCGCGCCGGGTCGTCGTCGCATCCCGGGGACCGCGGTGACTCGGTGGGAGAGCGCTCAGACGACGGTCCACGTGTCGCCGGCGCCGATGAGCGCGGCGAGGCGGGACTGCTGGTCGTCGTCGGCGGCACCGCCGCGGGCGGTGGTGATCTGCGCGCGCGCCTGGTCGTCGTACGTCGCCCGCTCGACCTGACGGAAGATGCCGATCGGCGACTGGTTGAGGTAGCCGGAGTCGGTGAGCCTACTGATCGCGAACGCGGTCGACGGGTCGGGGTGGTGGGCGTCGTGGACGAGGACGTCGGCCTCGTCGACGTCGGCCGAGTCCACGACGAGGACCCCGCTGCCGGCGGGATCGCGGACCAGGGCCTTGGACCCGAGCCCCGACTCCAGGGGCGTCCCGAAGCGGATCGGCTCGCCGTGGACGAGCGGGATGATCGCGTCGGCCTTGGTGTCGGGGTTCTTGATCGCGTCGAACGCGCCGTCGTTGAAGATCGGGCAGTTCTGGTAGATCTCGACCAGCGACGTGCCGCGGTGCGCGGCGGCGGCGGCGAGCACCGACGTGAGGTGCTTGCGGTCGGAGTCGATGGTGCGGGCCACGAAGGACGCCTCGGCGCCCAGGGCGAGCGAGACGGGGTTGAACGGGTGGTCGACCGACCCCATCGGGGTCGACTTGGTGACCTTGCCGGTCTCCGAGGTGGGGGAGTACTGCCCCTTGGTCAGGCCGTAGATCCGGTTGTTGAACAGCAGGATCGTCATGTTGACGTTGCGGCGCAGCGCGTGGATCAGGTGGTTGCCGCCGATCGAGAGCGCGTCGCCGTCGCCGGTGACGACCCAGACCGACAGGTCCTCGCGGGCGGTGGCGATGCCGGTCGCGATCGACGGCGCCCGGCCGTGGATCGAGTGCATGCCGTAGGTGTCGAGGTAGTAGGGGAACCGCGACGAGCAGCCGATGCCGGAGACGAACACGATGTTCTCGCGGCGCAGCCCGAGGTCGGGCAGGAACGACTGGACGGCCTTGAGGACCGCGTAGTCACCGCAGCCGGGGCACCAGCGCACCTCCTGGTCGGAGGTGAAGTCCTTGCCGGTCTGCGTCTCGCCCTCGCCGATCGTGGGGACGCCCTCGGTGCCGGTACGCAGCCCGGGCAGGCCCAGGTCGGTGGCGCTTCCGGTGGCGCTGTCGGTGCTCATGCGATGTCGTCCTCTCCGTCGGTGGTTCCCGTGCCGGCGGGGGAGGTCACGAGGTCGACCTCGATCCCCTCGGCCTCGGCGACGAGGCCGCCGATCACGTCGGCCAGCACGGCCGCCTTGAGGGGCAGGCCGCGCACCTCGTTGTAGCCGACGACGTCGACCAGGTACTTGGCGCGCAGCAGCAGGGACAGCTGGCCGAGGTTCATCTCGGGGACCAGCACCCTGTCGTAGCGGCGCAGGATCTCGCCGAGGTCCTGCGGGAAGGGGTTGAGGTGGCGCAGGTGGGCCTGCGCGACCTGGTAGCCGGCCTTGCGGACGCGGCGTACGCCGGCTCCGATGGGGCCGTACGTGGATCCCCAGCCGAGGACCAGGACCTTGGCGGCGCCGTCGGGGTCGTCGACCTCGAGCGGAGGCAGCGAGGCGGCGATCCGGTCGACCTTCGCCTGCCGGGTGCGGACCATGTAGTCGTGGTTGGCCGGGTCGTAGGAGATGTTGCCGTGCCCGTCGCCCTTCTCCAGGCCGCCGATGCGGTGCTCCAGGCCCGGCGTGCCGGGGATCGCCCACGGACGGGCGAGCGTCTCGGCGTCGCGCTCGTAGGGCCAGAACTCGGCCTCGTCCCCATCGCCGTGATTGGGCACCGTGGCGAAGGCGGGGTCGATCGCCGGCAGCTCGGAGACCTCGGGGATGCGCCACGGCTCGGAGCCATTGGCGAGGTAGCCGTCGGAGAGCAGCATCACCGGGGTGCGGTAGGTGATGGCGATGCGAGCGGCCTCCAGGGCGGCGTCGAAGCAGTCGCCGGGGGAGCGGGGCGCCACGATCGGCACCGGGGCCTCGCCGTTGCGGCCGAACATCGCCTGCAGCAGGTCGGCCTGCTCGGTCTTGGTCGGCAGGCCCGTCGAGGGACCACCGCGCTGCACGTCGATGACCAGCAGCGGCAGCTCGGTCATCACGGCGAGGCCGATCGCCTCGGACTTGAGGGCGATGCCCGGGCCCGAGGTGGTGGTCACCCCGAGGTGGCCGGCGAAGGAGGCGCCGATGGCGGCGCCGACGCCCGCGATCTCGTCCTCGGCCTGGAAGGTCGTCACGCCGAACGACTTGTGCTTGCTGAGCTCGTGGAGGATGTCCGAGGCCGGCGTGATCGGGTAGGAGCCGAGGAACACCTGGAGCCCGGACTGCACGCCACCGGCGACGAGGCCGTAGGCCAGCGCGAGGTTGCCGGTGATGTTGCGGTAGGTGCCCGCCGCCATCGGGGCCGGCTTGATCTCGTAGCGGACGATGAACGTCTCGGTGGTCTCGCCGAAGTTCCAGCCCGCCTTGAACGCCGTCACGTTGGCGTCGCGGATGTCGGGGACCTTGGCGAAGCGGCGCTCGAGGAACGTGATCGTCGACTCGGTCGGGCGCCCGTACATCCACGACAGCAGCCCGAGGGCGAACATGTTCTTGGCCCGGGCGGCGTCCTTGCGTGACAGCCCGAACTCCTTGACCGCCGCGACGGTCATGCCGGTGAGGTCGACGGGGTGCACCGCGAACTCCGCGAGGTCGTCGCCGTCGAGGGGGTTGGCCTCGTAGCCGGCCTTGGCGAGGTTGCGGGCGGTGAAGTCGTGGGTGTCGACGATGATCGTCGCCCCGACCGGGAGGTCGCCGAGGTTGGCGCGCAGCGCGGCGGGGTTCATCGCGACCAGCACGTCGGGTGCGTCACCGGCGGTGAGGATGTCGTGGTCGGCGAAGTGCACCTGGAACGACGAGACGCCGGGGAGCGTGCCCTGGGGGGCGCGGATCTCCGCGGGGAAGTTGGGCAGCGTCACCAGGTCGTTGCCGAAGACGGCCGACTCCTGCGTGAAGCGGTCCCCCGTCAGCTGCATGCCGTCGCCGGAGTCGCCGGCGAACCTGATGATCACCCGATCGAGCTGCTTGACCTGCTTGGTCACGGCCTTGTCACCTCTATGCCTCACTGCCTGTTCGTCCGGCTCACCACTGTAGTAGGGGGCCCACGTACGACGGCTCGTGCGCCGGTGCGTGGACCGGTCGCCGGAGGTGATGCGCGACACGTCCCGAGAAGTGGTGAAAGGAAGCGGGAAACCCTCCTAAGTCATGTAGCCTGCTCGACATTAGTCAGTAACTGTCCATCTCGGGACGTCCGAAAGCGAGCTCCCCATGTTCATCCCCCGCAAGGCCTCCCGGCGGCTGGTCGCCGCTTCACTCACCGGGATGCTGGCCTTGACCGCGTGCTCGACCAACTCGAGCGGCGCGGCCGAGGGCGGTACCGACACGATCGACGTCAACGCGTTCTCCGTCATGGAAGCGGCCAACGAGCCCGTCTTCGAGGACTTCCAGGCCACCTCCGAGGGCGAGGGCGCCGAGTTCGCCACGTCGTACGGCGCGTCCGGTGACCAGAGCCGCGCGGTCGTCTCCGGCGCGGACGCCGACGTCGTCCACTACTCCCTCGAGACCGACGTGACCCGCCTGGTCGACGAGGGCCTGGTCGCCGAGGACTGGAAGGACACCCCGACCAAGGGCATCGCCACGTCCTCGGTCGTCGTCTTCGTGGTCCGCAAGGGCAACCCGGAGGGCATCGAGACCTGGGACGACCTCGTCAAGCCGGGTGTGGAGATCATCACGCCCAACCCGGGCTCGTCGGGCTCGGCCCGCTGGAACATCCTCGCCGCGTGGGCCCACGTCGTCGGCAACGGCGGCACCGAGGACGACGCCACCGCGTTCCTGACCGACATGCTCAACAACACCATCGCCCTGCCGGGCAGCGGCCGTGAGGCCACCACCGCCTTCACCGACGGCAGCGGCGACGTCCTGCTCTCCTACGAGAACGAGGCGATCCTGGCCAAGCAGAGCGGCGCCGAGGTCGACTACATCCTCCCGCCGGACACCCTGCTCATCGAGAACCCGGCGGCCGTCACCGTCGACGCCGACGAGACCGCGCAGGCGTTCCTCGACTTCATCACCGGTCCCGAGGCCCAGGCCGACTACGCCCAGTCGGGCTTCCGCCCGGTCGTGGACGGCGTCGAGATCGAGGACGTCGAGGGTGCCAACGACCCGTCCGACCCGTTCCCCGCCCCCGAGAAGCTCTTCACCATCGACGGTGACTTCAACGGCTGGGGCGAGGCCGCCGACAAGTACTTCGGCGACGGCGAGGACGGCAACCCGCTCGGCATCATCACCCAGCTCCAGCAGGACACGGGCAAGGTCGGCGAGGAGTAATGACCACCGCCCTGCTCGACGGGGCGCACACGCCCGCCGGCCCGGAGTCCCCGCAGGGACCCCGGCGCCGGCGTGCGCGTCGTGCCACCCCGCGCAACACCCTGACCCGGGGCGCCGCCCTGGGCCTGGGCGTCACGATGATGTGGTTCAGCCTCCTGGTGCTGATCCCGCTCACGGCCGTGGTCGCGGCGGCCGCTGAGGGGGGCTGGGACCGGTACTTCTCGGTCCTCACCAACTCCCAGACCTGGGCGGCCGTGACGCTCACCGTCACCCAGGCCCTCCTCGTGACGGCGGTCAACGTCGTGATGGGCACCGTCATCGCCTGGGTGCTGGTCCGGGACCGCTTCTGGGGCCAGTCGCTGCTCAACGTCATCATCGACGTCCCCTTCGCCCTGCCGACCATCGTGGCCGGCCTGGTGCTGCTCTCCCTCTACGGCCCCAACAGCCCGCTGGGCCTGCACTGGGCCTTCACCGAGCGGGCGGTCACGCTGGCGCTCGCCTTCGTGACCCTGCCGTTCGTGGTGCGCACGGTGCAGCCTGTGCTCGAGGAGCTGGAGGCGGACGTCGAGGAGGCGGCCGCGTCTCTGGGCGCCCAGCGGCTCACCGTCTTCCGGCGCATCATCCTGCCGAGCCTGGTGCCCGCCGTGATGGCCGGCGCCGCGCTGTCGTTCGCCCGGGCCATCTCCGAGTACGGCTCGTTGGTGCTGCTCTCGGGCAACCGTCCCTACGAGACCGAGGTCGTCTCGGTGCGGGTGCTGACCTTCATCGAGAACGGCAACAACGCCTCGGCCGCGGCACTGGCCTCCGTCATGCTGTTCGTGGCCCTCGTGGTGATCGTGGCGCTCGACCTGGTGCAGAGGCGGGTGGCCCGCCGTGGTTGACGTCTCCGCTCCCACGAAGTGGCTGCTGCGCCTGCTCGCGGTCGGCTACGTCTTCTTCCTGGTCGCCTGGCCGGTCGCGCTGGTCGTCAAGGAGACCTTCTCCGACGGCCTCGGCAACCTGGTCGAGGCCCTGACCGACAGCCAGGTCACCGGGGCTCTCCAGCTGACGTTGATGGTGGCCCTGTGGGCCGTCGTCATCAACACGCTCTTCGGCGTCGGCATCTCGCTGCTGCTGGTGCGCTACGAGTTCCCCGGCAAGCGGATGCTGTCGGCGATGATCGACATCCCCCTGTCGGTCTCGCCCGTGGTGGTCGGCCTCGCCCTGCTGCTCGTCTACAACGGCCGCACGGGGTGGTTCGGCCCGTCGATCGAGGAGGCCGGGTACCAGGTCATCTTCGACACGCCCGGCATGATCATGGCGACCTGCTTCGTGGCCCTGCCGCTGGTCATCCGCGAGGTCGTGCCGGTGCTCCACGAGATCGGCGACGACCAGGAGCAGGCGGCCCGCAGCCTCGGGGCCAACGCGCCGCAGACCTTCTGGCGGATCACCCTGCCCTCCATCAAGTGGGCGGTCGTGTACGGCGTCGTGCTCTCCCTCGCCCGGTCGCTCGGCGAGTTCGGTGCCGTCAAGATCGTCTCCGGCAACATCACGGGACGCACGCAGACCGCCACGTTGGTGGTGGAGGCGAAGTACCAGAACTTCCAGCAGTCGACCGCCTACGCGACCTCCTTCCTGCTCATCTTCGTGAGCATCGCCTGCCTGGTGGTCGTCGCCTTCCTCCGCCCCAAGCACGACTCCTGATCCTCTCGAGACCCGAGGAAACATCCCATGAGCATTGACGTGTCCGGACTCACCAAGACCTTCCCTTCGACGGGCTCAGGACGGCGCGGGGACTTCGTCGCCCTCGACGACGTCTCCGTCTCGCTGCCCACGGGCCAGCTGACCGCCCTGCTCGGGCCGTCCGGGGGTGGCAAGAGCACCCTGCTGCGCATCATCGCCGGCCTCGACACCGCCGACACCGGCACCGTGACGATCGAGGGTACCGACGCCACCCGGTTGCCCCCGCAGAAGCGCAACGTCGGCTTCGTGTTCCAGCACTACGCCGTCTTCAAGCACATGACGGTGGCCAAGAACGTCGCCTTCGGCCTCGAGATCCGCAAGCGCCCCAAGGCGGAGATCGCCGAGCGGGTCGACGAGCTGCTCAAGCTCGTCCACCTCTCGCAGTTCGCGCACCGGCTGCCCTCCCAGCTCTCGGGCGGCCAGCGCCAGCGCATGGCCCTGGCCCGCGCGCTGGCGGTCGAGCCGAGCGTCCTGCTCCTCGACGAGCCGTTCGGGGCCCTGGACGCCAAGGTCCGCAAGGAGCTGCGTGAGTGGCTGCGTCGCCTGCACGACGAGGTCGCGGTCACCACGGTGTTCGTCACCCACGACCAGGAGGAGGCCCTCGAGGTCGCCGACGAGATCGTGGTCATCAACGAGGGTCGCGTCGAGCAGGTCGGCACCCCCGACCAGCTGTACGACGACCCGGCCAACGACTTCGTGATGTCGTTCCTGGGGGAGGTCACCCACCTCTCCGGGACCGTCGTGCGACCCCACGACATCGACGTGTCGACGTCACCCCAGTTCGCGGGGGCCGTCGAGGGCACCGTCTCCCGGATGCTCCGCGTGGGCTTCGAGGTCCGGCTGCACGTGTTGACGGTGGACGGCGAGGACGTGTCGGTCGTCATGACCCGCACGCACGCCCGGTCCGTGGGCATCCGGGAGGGCAGCACCGTCTGGCTGACCGTGGCGGCCGGCGCGACCGTCGTACCGTCCATGCGCGCGGCCTCGCAGGTCGAGATGGCCGGGTGAGACGCCCGGCCGGGCCCGGTCGAGGAGGCCGCCCGGGAGGGCCGGTACTCCGCCGGTGTCATCCGAACAGGTGAATCCCGCGGTCGAGTCCGGGATCGTGGTCCCGCGGCGGGGATCGCCGGGCTATCGTGCGCAGGTGAAGGTCGTGAGTCCGCTGGACGAGCTGTGGGAGGGCATCGAGGCCTTCGACGAGGACACGGCCGACCGGGCCCTCGTGGGACTGTTGTGGGACGTGCCGCTCGACGAGGCGCTGACCCGGGTCGTGGTCCCCTTCCTCGCCCAGCTCGGCACGCGGTGGGAGGACGGCTCCCTCTCGGTGGCCCACGAGCACTTCGCGAGCAACCTGCTGCGTCGTCGGCTCTCCGCGCTGGCCCACCGGCACGAGGCGCTGCCCGCGCCCGACGGCCAGCGACGGCCGCGGGTCCTGCTGGCCTGCCCGCCGGGCGAGAGGCACGACCTGATGCTGCTCTGCTTCTCGTTGATGTTGAGCGAGGCCGGGTGGCGCACGCTCTTCCTCGGCGCCGACACCCCGGTCACGGCGCTGGTCAGCGCCGCCCGGGCGGTCGACGCGGACGCGGTGGTCCTCGCGGCCACGCGCGCGACCGCGCTCACCGCCCACAGCACGTCGGTGGCCAGGCTCTCGGACGACCACCCGGTCTTCATCGCCGGTCGGGGCGCGGACGAGGAGGTGGCCCGCGTCGTCGGTGCCCGCCTGCTCCCGAGCGACCTCGTGACAGCCCTGGACCTCCTCAGCCCGAGGACGGCTGCTCGGCTGTAGCTGGCGCGCGCGGGCACGACGTCGACCCGGCCTCCTCGGCGGCCGACCGCAGCCGGGCGTGGTCCCGCTCGAGAGCTCGTTCGAGCCGCCTGCGCACCTCCTTTGCGGAGGCCGTGTCGGGCAGCGCTCGAGCGAAGACAGTGCCAGCGGGGAGGTCCGGGCTGGCCCGCTCCACCTGAATGTCCGGTTCGCAGATGAGGGACCGGTGCCGTGGCCTACGTTTCGCAGGAGCTTCAACACCTTCGAAACGGGAGATCGATGACCAACCTGCAGGCTCCTCACGATCCGACGGCACAGGCGGAGCGACTCGTGACCACCATCGGCGCGATTCGCACCCTGTTGCTGGTCCTCACCGGCTTGGCGACCGTGGTCGGAGCGGTCGGAGGGCTGGCCGCTGACGTCCCGGGCGTGGCGTTGGTCGCACTTCTGTACGGCACCATCTCCGGCCTGACGATCTACGTCCTGTTCGGATGGTTCCAGCAGACGCTGGCCATGCTTGCCGGCATCTTCCGGAACACAGCGCGCTAGCTGTACCTGCTCGCGCCGGGGGAACCCCCACGGGCTCCCTGGCGTAGCGCGCCCCAGGCGGTCCCGGGCCACCTTTGACGCGTGCGACCCCGACGTCAGCGGTAGTTGGTGAACTGCACCGCGAAGTCGTAGTCCTGCGCCTTGACCAGCGCCTGCACCGCCTGCAGGTCGTCACGCTTTTTCGACGACACCCGCAGCTCGTCGCCCTGCACCTGCGCCTTGACGCCCTTGGGGCCCTCGTCGCGGATCAGCTTGCCGATCTTCTTCGCGTCCTCGGAGGTGATGCCCTCCTTGAGCGCGATCGAGATCTTGGACTGCTGCCCGGACGCGCGCGGCTCCGAGGCGTCGAGGATCTTCAGGCTCTGGTTGCGCTTGACGAGCTTGTCCTTGAAGACGTCGAGCACCGCGGTGGCGCGGTCGTCGGCGGAGGCCGTGATCTCGATGGCCTGCTCGCCCTGCCACTCGATCGTGGCGCCCGTGCCCTTGAAGTCGAAGCGGGTGGCGATCTCCCGCGCGGCCTGTCCCAGCGCGTTGTCGACCTCCTGACGGTCCAGCTTGCTCACGATGTCGAAGCTCGAGTCGGCCATGGGTCCCTCCGGTTTCTCCTGTACGTCGGACAGACGCTATCCTCTCTTGCTGTCGATCCCCACAGGGGTGACGCACTGGCAGATTGCCCGAGCGGCCAATGGGAGCGGACTGTAAATCCGTCGGCTTACGCCTTCGAAGGTTCGAATCCTTCATCTGCCACACACGAACGGCCGGACCCGCACGGGTCCGGCCGTTCAGTGCGTCCGGGGGCCTGTCGCCTCGTGGCTCAGAGCGAACAGGTGTTGAGCAGGTCGCCGTCCGCCGGCCGGGGACGGAGGCCGTCGGCGGGCGGCGCCACCCCGTCCTCCACCCAGGCGGTCAGCAGGTCGAAGGCGTCCCGGGCGCAGGGCAGCAGCGGACGCAGCCGGTCCGGGTAGGCGGTGTAGAGGCCGTCGGTGTGCGTGCCGTCCTCGACGAGGTAGTAGCGGTGCAGCCGTCCGCTCCCGGCGCGGTCGACCAGCGCGTCGTACACGTCCGAGTCGACGGCCGGCGGCAGGAGGGTGTCGAGGGAGCCGTGCACGGTGATCATCGGGCGGCGGATGCGACCGGTCAGCGAGATGGACCGGACGGCGTCCTTCACCGACTGCGGGCGTGAGGCGTAGTCGTAGTCCGCGTCGCACGCCGGCGTTCCGCTGGCGCAGAAGGGGACGCCGGCGTCCAGCGCGCCGTCCCACGTGGGGTCGAGCTCCTCACGGTAGATCCGCTGGGTGAGGTCCCAGTAGTAGGAGTGGTGGAAGGCCCACAGGAACTCCGACCCCGGCGCGAAGCCGGCGCCGATGATCGCGTCGTGGGCCGCGGCGTCCCCGGTCGCGGCGTACGCCGGGTAGTTCTTGAGCGCCGTCGGCAGGAAGGTGAGCAGGTTCGGGCCCTCGGCGCGGAAGAGGGTGCCCTCCCAGTCGAGGCCGCCGTCGAAGAGCTGCGGGTTGTTCTCCAGCTGCCAGCGCGTGAGGTAGCCGCCGTTGGAGATGCCGGCCATGTAGGTGCGCTCGGGCTGTGCGCCGTACGCCTGGCGGACCACGCGCTTCGTCGCGCGGGTCAGCTCGGTGACCCGCTGGTGCCACTCGCGGATCGAGCCGCCGGGCGTCGAGCCGTCGCGGTGGAACGCCGGCCCGGTGTTGCCCTTGTCGGTGGAGGCGAACGCGTAGCCCTTGCTCAGCACCCAGTCGCTGATGATGAAGTCGTTCGCGTACTGCCCGCGCACGCCGGGGGCGCCGGTGACGACGATCCCGCCGTTCCACTCCTCGGGGAGCCGGATGACGAACTGGGCGTCGTGGTTCCACCCGTGGTTGGTGTTGGTGGTCGAGGTGTCCGGGAAGTAGCCGTCGACCTGGATCCCCGGGACGCCGGTCGGGTTGCGGGTGCCGGCCGCGTGCAGGCCGTTCCAGTCGGCCTGGTTGGTGTGGCCGGACGCGACCGTGCCGGCGGTGGTGAGGTCGTCGAGGCAGGCCGAGACCTGGAGCTCGGCGCCCTTCACCACGAGCGCGTCGTGGGCCGCGCACCAGCCTGGCCCGGCCGGGTGCTGGCGGGTGGCGGAGGCGTCCGGTCCGGCGTGGGCGGCGGCGCCGGGCAGCGTGCCGGCCAGCGCTGCTCCGGTGAGCACGACGAGGGCGGTGGCCCGGGCGATGAGGTGCGGAGGAGGGGTCATGCGGTCCACCCTGTGACCGATGTCACGCGCCGACAATGTGGGCTCCTCACACATCGGACCGCCCCGCGTGTGGCCCGGCCACGCGGGGCAGACTGGCGCCCGTGAGCAGCCTCCAGATCCACGACATCGGCCGTCGCCGGGCGTGGTCCATCTGGTCGGTGGCACTGGCGGTCTACGTGCTCGCGGTCCTCCACCGCAGCTCCCTGGGCGTCGCCGGCCTGCTGGCCGCGGAGCGCTTCCACATCAACGCGACCAGCCTGGCGGCCTTCACGGTCCTCCAGCTCGTCGTGTACGCCGCGATGCAGGTGCCCGTGGGCGTCATGCTGGACCGCTTCGGCTCGCGGGCGATGCTGCTCGCCGGGCTGGCGATGATGACGGTCGGGCAGCTGGTCTTCGCGTTCACCACGTCGTTCGGCGGGGCCGTGCTGGCCCGCGCCGTGCTCGGGGCGGGCGACGCGATGGTCTTCGTCAGCGTCATCCGGCTGGTGACGGTGTGGTTCCTCGTCCGCCAGGCCCCGCTGGTCACCCAGCTCACCGGGCTCGTGGGCCAGATGGGAGCGATCCTCGCGGCGGCGCCGCTGGCGTTCCTGCTGGACCGGCTGGGGTGGACCGGCGCCTTCGGCCTCGTGTCGAGCCTGGGGGTCGTGCTGCTCATCGCCGTGGCCCTGCTCGTGAAGGACTCGCCGTACCGGCGCGACGAGGTGGTCCAGGTCAAGCTCCGCGCCCTCGCGCAGTCGGTCCGCACCCTGTGGGGCAACCCCGGCACCCGCCTCGGCATGTGGTCGCACTTCACCTCGCAGTTCGCCGCCACCGTCTTCACGCTGCTGTGGGGCTACCCGTTCCTCGTGCAGGGACTGGGCTGGTCCGAGGCCGCCGCGAGCACGCTGCTCATGGCGATGACCGGGTGGGCCGTGCTCAGCGGACTGGTGCTGGCCCGGCTGGTCGGCCGGCTGCCCTACTGGCGCTCGTGGATCGTGATCGGGATCGTCGCCGCGATGGTGGTGCCGTGGACCGCGGTCCTGCTGTGGCCCGGCCCCGCGCCGGCGTGGATCGTGGTGGTGATGGCCTTCACGACCGCGACGGGCGGTCCGGCCGCGATGGTGGGCTTCGACCTCGCCCGCACGTTCACCCCCGTGCAGGCCATCGGCCGCGCCAACGGGCTGGTCAACGTCGGCGGCTTCACCGCCGCGCTGCTGACGATGGCCCTCATCGGTGTCGTCCTCGACCTCGTGGAGCCGGGCGGCATGGACGCCTACACCCTCGACGACTACCGCCTGGCGCTGTCCGTGCAGTACCTGTTCTGGGGGTTCGGCGTGGTGCAGATCCTGCGCTACCGACGCCGGGGCCTGGCCCACCTCGAGCGCGTCCACCCGGGCGCGACCGAGCAGATGAGGGCGGGGCAGCCCTTCGTGCACCCCGGCATCGGCACCGAGGGCGTCTGAGTCGACCGGACCAATCCGGTGACGCAGGTCACTCCGAAGCGCGCGCAACCGCCGACCGGCGGTGTCCGCCGATGAAGGGTCCCACCATGCGTCCATCCACCAGGCGTCTCCCCTCCCTGCGCCGCCCCTCCCCGTCCATGGCCGTCTCCGTCATGGCGCTCGTCGTGGCCTCGACCGGCACGTCGTACGCCGCCGGCCTCATCGGCTCCGACGACATCCGCAACGACTCGGTCAAGTCGGTGGACGTCAAGGACAACAACCTCAAGGGTCGCGACGTGAAGAACGGCTCGCTCGGCTCGATGGACATTCGCGACGAGTCGCTCAAGGCGCGCGACTTCGCCCCCGGCCAGCTCCCCGCCGGTCAGCAGGGCCCCGCCGGCCCGGCCGGCGTCGGCCGGTGGGCGCTGGTGGACGCGACCGGCGCGATCGTCGCCCAGTCCGGCGGCTTCACCGTCGCCGCGGCCTACCCGACGCTCGCCCCCGTGGGTGCCGACGTCAACGGCCTGCGCGCCAACGGCAACGTCTACATCAACGCGGGCGAGAACCTCGCCAACAACGGCGTCCTGGCCGTGGTCGCCCTCCAGAACACCGTCGACCAGAACGGCGACACCGTGACCAACGGCCGCGCCGCAGGCGCGGACGCCAACCCGGAGTTCTCCGGCGAGGTCGCGGTGGCCATGTGCCAGCCCGGCGTCGTCAACTGTGCGCCCCCGGGCACCGGCAACAGCAACCACCTCGTGGTGAGCCCGCGGCTGAGCGACGGCAGCGTCACGACCCCCGACAACCGCAAGCGCTTCTACGTCGTGGTGACCGGGGACTCCAGCGACCGCTCCTGAGACCCGCGGGCGGCGGGGCGCGGCGTGGGGCCTACGCCCCGCCGTCCGTGTTGAACGGTGACGACTTGCTCGAGGCCAGCTCGACGGCCTCCTCCAGGCTGATCGACTCCAGTGCGTCCCGGATGTCGAGGCCGACACCGTTGACCTCCGGACTCGGCACCAGGGGCACGATCGTGTGCACCAGCCGGTCGTCGTACGCGTGGACCATCGTGAAGGAGTGCGAGCCGTCGACGCCGGAGACGAACCGGTCGACGGGGGCGGGGTCGGTGGTGTAGCAGGACGCCGAGGCGACCGAGACGGGCACGCCGGCGAAGGTCGACCAGGTCGAGAAGTGCAGGTGGCCGGCCAGGATCCCCCGCACGTCGGTCCCCTCGACCACCGCCGCGAGCCGGTCCTGCTCGTGCAGCTCGATCAGCTCGGCCGCACGCAGCATCGGCAGCGGGACCGGGGGGTGGTGCATCGCGAGCAGCGTGCCGTGCGGTGCCGGCGTCGCGAGCACCTCACCGAGCCAGGCCAGCTGTGCGCCGGTCAGGTCCCCGTGGTGGTAGCCGGGGACGCTCGTGTCCAGGGCCACGATCCGCAGTCCGTCGACCTCGTGCACCCGGTCCTGCGGGCCCTCGTCGTCGGAGCCGAAGAGGCTGCGGGCGTACGGCGCCCGCTCGTCGTGGTTGCCCATCGTCCAGACCACGACGGCGCCCATCGCGGCGGCGGCCGGCTCGACGAGTGCCCGCAGCCGCTCGTACGCCGCCGGCTCGGCCCTGTCGGCGAGGTCCCCGGTGAAGACCAGCGCCTGCGGGGCCGGGTCCACGGCGGCGAGCCGCTCCAGGGCCCGGACCAGCCCGGCCTCGGTGTCGACGGCGCCGTACTGCAGCCGTCCCTGCGCGAGCAGGTGCGGGTCGGACAGGTGTGCGACGACGTGCCGGGGCGGCGGGTGCTGGCCGAGCTGCTTCATGTCCGGCAGGCTAGCCCGCCCTGCTCGCCCGGAGCGGGCTCAGACCTGCGGCGCCGGGCCGTAGGCCAGGTGCACGACGCCGTTGGCGTAGACGTCGTGGGCCAGCAGGCCGAGCCGCGTCGGGCCCTCGCCCTCCGCCCAGAACCGCTCGCCCTCACCCAGCGCGATCGGGTAGACGAACAGGTGGAGCTCGTCGACGAGCCCGTCGGCCAGCATGCCGCGGACCAGCCGGCCGCTGCCCGAGACGTACAGGGTCCCCTCGCGCTCGGCCTTGAGCGCGCGCAGGGCGTCGGCGTCGTACGCCCCGAGGGGAGTGGTGTGGGCCCATCCCTCCCCGAGCGGGCGGGCGCCGACGACGAGCTTCTCGGTCTCGTTGAAGAACGGGGCGCCCGGGTCGTCCTCGACCGTCCGGTCCCTCCAGGCCGGAGCGAACATCTCGAACGTGCGGCGGCCCAGCAGGATGGCCGTCGCCGCCCCGGTGATGCCCGCCAGCGTCTCGCCCATGGCGGGGTCGAAGCCGAAGTCGAAGGTCCAGCTCGGCGACTCGAAGACGCCGTCGGCGGAGATGAACTCGTGCACTGCGATGGTGGCCACGGTGGGTCCTTCCGTAGGGGCTTCCTGACAGACCGACGAACGGGACCGTCCCGGTGCGACACGGGTCGGGAGAACTCTTCGCTCAGCGGGCCGGCACGACCCGTCCCGTGACCTCGCCGAGCGCGATCCGGCCGCCCGCCGTGCCGGGGGCGGTGTAGCGCAGCGTGACCACGTCGCCGTCCTCGAGGAAGGTGCGCTCGCGTCCGGCGACGGTGAACGGCTCCTTGCCGCCCCAGCTCAGCTCGAGCAGCGAGCCGCGCTGGTCGACGTCGGGGCCCGAGACGGTGCCCGAGCCCCACAGGTCGCCGGTGCGCACGGTCGCGCCGTTGACGGTGGTGTGGGCGAGCATCTGGGCGGGCGACCAGTACATCGAGGAGTACGGCGGCCGGGAGACGACCTCGCCGTCGAGCACCACCTCGACCGCGATGTCCAGCCCGGCCGGCCCGTCGACGCGCAGGTAGTCCAGCGGCTCGGGGTCCTGGCCGGGCAGCTCTGTCCACGCGGCGTCGAGGGCGGCCAGCGGGGTGACCCAGTGGCTGATCGAGGTGGCGAACGACTTGCCCAGGAAGGGCCCCAGGGGCACGTACTCCCACGCCTGCACGTCACGCGCCGACCAGTCGTTGAGGCCGACGACGCCGAAGGTGTGCGCGGCGAAGTCGGCGGTGGACACCCGCTCGCCGAGCCGGCTCGGGGTGCCGATCACGAAGCCGAGCTCGGCCTCGATGTCGAGTCGCCGGCTCGGTCCGTACGTCGGGGCGTCCTCGGTGGGCGCCTTGCGCTGCCCGCAGGGGCGGACGATGTCGGTCCCGGACGGCACGACGGTGCCCGCGCGGCCGTGGTAGCCGACCGGCAGGTGCTTCCAGTTGGGCAGCAGCGGCTCCTGGTCGGGCCGGAAGATCCGGCCGACGTTGGAGGCGTGGTGCTCGGAGGCGTAGAAGTCGACGTAGTCGCCGACCTCGATCGGCAGGTGGAGGGTGACGTCCGCCAACGGGTGCACGTGCGGGGCGGTGCGCGCCTCGTGCACGTCGTGGCCGAGCACCTCGGTGATCCACTCCCGCGCGATCGCCCACTGCTCGGGACCCATCGCCATGAAGGCGTTGAGGCTGGGCGTGCGCCACGCCGCCGCCAGCACGGAGGCGGGGCTCTGCCCATCAGTGACAGCGATCTCCGCCACCGGCGCCAGGTCGAGCACGTGGTCGCCGATGCGCACGCCCACGCGGGGGCTGTCGTCGGTGAGCGAGAAGACGCCGTACGGCAGGTTGTCGAGGTCGAAGAGGGAGCCGGCGGCTCCCGCCACCCAGGTGGTGGGCATCTCGGTCATCGGGGCGGCTCCGTGCTGTCGTGGGGAAGGAGGTCGAGGGCGCGCAGGTCGGCGACTGGCTCGTCGACGGAGCATGTGCCGAACGAGGTGAACCAGCGCCGGGCGCGGGTGATGCGCTCTTCGGTGACCTCGAGGCGGGCGGGGTCGCGCTCCTCGAGCACCGCCACGGTCTCCGCGCGGGAGGCGCCGTCGAAGGCCGCGACGGTGGCGAGCAGGACGTTGAGGAAGCCGTGCTGCTCGAAGCCCTCGGGCGAGGTGTGGCGGACGGCGTGGTGCAGGCCGGCGGTGCACTTGAAGGGCAGCTCGCGGTCCAGCGCGGCGTCGATCCACGCCGCGAGCCGATCGGCGGTGGGGAAGAGGTGGGCCTCGACGCCGCCGGTGCGCAGCTTGAGGCGCAGCTCGGCCGCGGCCACCTCGTCGGCCGCCGCCTCCCAGCCGTACGTCGGGTCGCCCTGGGGCAGCTCGACGTGGACCGGCACCTCGTCGTCGAGCACCCCGTCCGCGCGGGCGTGGTCGACGGCGGCGACCACCCGACGGGCGTTGCCGGCGAGGTCGTCGGGGTCGCGCAGCGCGATCTCGAGCCCGGCGACCCGCAGGCCCAGGCGTGCCGCGGCCCCGAGCGGTCCGGCGACCTGGCCGGCCCCTCCGGTGACGACGACGGAGAGGGCGTGGGGGACCCCGCGCACCAGGGGCAGGTCGGTGTCGCGGAGGACGAACGAGCCCAGCAGGTCGCCGTACGACGCCTCGCGGTGCGCGCCGTGGGCGACGGTGGCCTCGTGGAGCGGGACGTCGCCCGGCGGGAAGATCGCGGCGTCGTCGAGCAGGCCGGACCAGGCGGTGGACGGGACGGGCGACGTGGCTGGTCGTGGGTCGGGCACGGCGCTACTCTAGCCATGACCCAGATAGCGGACGAGCGTGTCCGATTAACGGACGACAGGCGGGCGACGATGACGCACTACCGGAGCGCGGGGACGATCCCCCCCAAGCGGCACACGCAGCACCGTGACGCCGACGGGCGGCTCTACTTCGAGGAGCTGATGGGCGAGGAGGGGTTCTCCTCCGACTCGTCCCTGCTCTACCACCGCGGCGTCCCGTCGGCGCTGGTCGACAGCACAGTATGGGAGCTCTCGGACCAGTCCCGCACGCCCAACCACCCGCTCAAGGCGCGGCACCTGCGCCTGCACGACCTCGAGACCGGCGCCTGCCCGGTCGAGGGGCGCCGCCTCGTGCTCGGCAACAACGACGTCCGCATCGCCTACGTCCTCACCGGCACCGAGCCGTCGCCGCTCTACCGCAACGCCATCGGCGACGAGTGCGTCTACGTCGAGCACGGCTCCGGCACCGTGGAGACCGTCTTCGGCGTCGTCGCCTACCGCACCGGGGACTACGTGGTCGTCCCGCGCGCGACCACCCACCGCTGGGTCCCGGCGGAGCCGAGCCGCCTCTACGCCATCGAGGCCAACAGCCACATCCACCCGCCCAAGCGCTACCTCTCGCGCTTCGGCCAGCTCCTCGAGCACGCGCCGTACTGCGAGCGGGACCTCCACGGCCCCGTCGACCTCGACGCCCTCGTCGAGGGCAGCCGCGACGAGGTCGACGTCGACGTGCTGGTCAAGCACCGCACCAGTGCCGGCATCGTCGGCACCCGGATGACCTACGCGACGCACCCGTTCGACGTCGTCGGCTGGGACGGCTGCCTGTACCCCTACACGTTCAACATCGACGACTTCATGCCGATCACCGGCAAGGTCCACCAGCCGCCGCCGGTGCACCAGGTCTTCGAGGGCTGGAACTTCGTGATCTGCAACTTCCTGCCCCGCAAGGTCGACTACCACGAGCTCGCGGTGCCGGTGCCCTACTACCACTCCAACGTCGACAGCGACGAGGTCATGTTCTACGTCGGCGGCGACTACGAGGCGCGCAAGGGCTCGGGCATCAACCTGGGCTCGATCTCGCTGCACCCGGGTGGCTACGCCCACGGACCCCAGCCGTCGGCCATCGAGGCGTCCCTGGGGGCCGACTACTTCGAGGAGTCGGCCGTCATGGTCGACACCTTCGCGCCGCTCGACCTCGGCGAGGGCGGGCGCGCCGTCGAGGACCCCGCCTACGCCTGGACGTGGGCGGGACGGGGTCCCGACGCGGACGGCACCGACGGGGGTCCGGCGGTCTTCAGCAACAGCTGATCAGTCCGACGCCGGACAGCGACAGCTGATCAGGCGTACGCCGGGTAGTCGACGTAGCCGGCGGCACCGCCGCCGTAGAAGGTCGAGCGGTCCTGCTCGTTGAGCGGCAGCGACTCCTCGAGCCGCCGCGGCAGGTCGGGGTTGGCGATGAACGTCCGCCCGAACGCCGCGGCGTCGATCCAGCCACGCCGCAGCACCTGCTCGGCCTTGTCCTTGTCGTAGGCGCCCGCGCCCACGATCACCCCGTCGTACGACGCCCGCAGCTCGTCGCGGAACGCGTCGGTGAGCGGCTCGCCCCCCGCCCAGTCGGGCTCGGAGAGGTGCAGGAAGGCGAGCCCGCGGGAGGAGAGCTCCCGGGCCAGCGCGAGCCCGGTCACGTCGCCGTCCGGGTCCTCGAGGCCGTTGAACGCCCCGATCGGGGAGATCCGGATGCCGACCCGGTCGGGGGACCACGCCTCGGCGACCGCGTCGACGACCGCGAGCGGCAGCCGGAGGCGGCCGGCGAGGTCGCCGCCCCACCCGTCGGTGCGGGTGTTGACCGTCGAGCTGAGGAACTGGTGGAGCAGGTAGCCGTGGGCGCCGTGGATCTCGACGAGGTCGAAGCCGGCGTCGCGGGCGTTGCGGGTCGCTGCGGCGTAGTCCTCGACCAGCCGGGGGAGCTCGTCGGTGTCGAGCGCGCGCGGCGTCGGGCAGTCGGCGCGGAAGACGGCGCCGTCGGCGTCGACCAGGCTGGTGCGGGACCGGAAGGGCTGGTCGGTCGCGGAGACGGGGAGGGCGCCGTCGTGCAGCGACTCGTGGTCGACGCGGCCGGTGTGCCAGAGCTGGGCCGCGACGAGCCCGCCCTCCGCGTGCACGGCGTCGGTCACCGCGCGCCAGCCCTCGACCTGCTCGGGGCTGTGGATGCCGGGGGTGTCGGCGTACCCCTTGCCCTCGGCCGAGATCTGGACGCCCTCGGTGATGACCAGGCCGGCGCTGGCGCGCTGGCGGTAGTAGTCGACCGCGTGGCGCGACGGCAGGTCGCCGGGCTGCTCGGCGCGCTGCCGGGTGAGCGGGGCCATGAAGACGCGGTTGCGGGCCGTGACGGCGCCGAGGTCCAGGGGGGAGAAGAGATCGGTCACGGGGAGGCCAACGGGCGTCACGGAGCCGACATTCCCCGGCGCGACCTTCCTCACGCGCTCCGGGGACCCCTCCGGGCGGTGTGCGATGAACGCGTGCGGGGCAGGATGGGGGCCGTGAGCCTCCTCTCCCAGCTGCGAGACGTCCCTGCCCGACTGCGCAACGAGTCGCGGCAGGTCCCCACCCACGACATCGACGAGTCGGAGGTCGAGGTCGACTCCACGTCCCACGCGGCTGCCGGTGCCACGGCGGTCGCCGTGGCCATGCGTCGCGCCATCGGCCAGATGGGCGTGCGCCGTACGGCGTCGACGCTCACCCGGCTCAACCAGGTCGACGGCTTCGACTGCCAGGGCTGCGCGTGGCCCGACCCCGAGGCCGGGCACCGGCACGCGGCGGAGTTCTGCGAGAACGGCGCCAAGGCCGTGGCCGAGGAGGCCACCCGCCAGAAGCTCGACCGGGAGTTCTTCGCGACCCACTCGGTCGCCGAGCTCGCCGAGCGGAGCGAGTTCTGGCTCGGCAAGCAGGGCCGGATCACCGAGCCGATGGTGCTGCGTCCCGGCGCCACCCACTACACGCCGATCTCGTGGGACGACGCGTTCACCACGATGGCCGGCCACCTGCGCCGCCTCGACGACCCCGACCAGGCGGTGTTCTACACCTCGGGCAAGACCTCCAACGAGGCCGCGTTCGTCTACCAGCTCTTCGTGCGCGCCCTGGGCACCAACAACCTGCCCGACTGCTCCAACATGTGCCACGAGTCGTCCGGCTCGGCGCTCAGCGAGACCATCGGCATCGGCAAGGGCTCGGTCAGCCTGGAGGACATCCACCAGGCCAAGCTCATCGTCGTGGTGGGCCAGAACCCGGGCACCAACCACCCGCGGATGCTCTCGGCCCTGGAGATCGCCAAGGAGCGCGGCGCGAAGATCATCGCGATCAACCCGCTCCAGGAGGCGGGCCTGGTCCGCTTCAAGAACCCCCAGAACGCCAAGGGACTCACCGTCGGCACCGGGATGGCGGACCTGCACCTGCCGGTCCGGCTCAACGGCGACCTCGCCCTCTTCCAGGCCATCGGCTCGCTGCTGGTGGAGTGGGACGCGCTCGACCACGACTTCCTGTCCGAGTACACCACCGGCTACACCGAGTACGCCGCCCACGTCGCCGACCTCGACTGGGCCAAGGTCGAGGCCTCGACCGGCCTGACCCGCGCCCAGATCACCGAGGCCGCGCGGATGTTCGCCGACTCCCCGGCCACGATCACCTGCTGGGCGATGGGCATCACCCAGCACCACAACGCGGTCGCCACCATCAAGGAGATCGTCAACGTCGCCCTGCTGCGCGGCGACATCGGCAAGCCCGGCGCCGGTGTCTGCCCGGTCCGCGGCCACTCCAACGTCCAGGGCGACCGGACCATGGGCATCTGGGAGCGCGTCCCCGACCACTTCCTCGACGCCATCCGCGACGAGTTCGGCTTCGAGCCGCCGCGCGAGCACGGCTTCGACACCGTCGGCGCCATCCAGGCGCTGCGCGACGGCAAGGCCCGCGTCTTCATGGGGATGGGCGGCAACTTCGTCGGCGCCGCCCCCGACACCGAGGCCACCGAGGCGGCGATGCGCAACGCCGCCCTCACGGTGCACGTCTCCACCAAGCTCAACCGCTCGCACGTCGTGCACGGCGGCGAGGCCCTCATCCTCCCGGTCCTCGGCCGCAGCGAGAAGGACCTCACCGGCGGTCGGGTCCAGCGCGTCACGGTCGAGGACTCGATGTCGGCCGTGCACGCCTCGAAGGGCCCGCTCGAGCCCGCCTCGGAGCACCTGCGCTCCGAGGTCGACATCGTCTGCTCGCTGGCGCTGGCCACCCTCGGCGAGGACTCGCCGGTGCCGTGGGCCGCGTTCCGCGACGACTACTCCGAGATCCGCCGCCGCATCGCCCGCGTCGTGCCCGGTTGCGCGTCGTACGACGAGAAGGTCGACCAGCCCGGCGGCTTCGTGCTCCCGCACCCGCCGCGCGACAACCGCATCTTCGAGACCGAGAGCGGCAAGGCGGTCATCACCTCGACCCCCGTCGAGGTGCTGGACGTGCCGGAGGGGCGCTTCCTGCTCCAGACGATGCGCTCGCACGACCAGTTCAACACCACCATCTACGGCCTCGACGACCGCTACCGCGGCGTCAAGGGTGGCCGGCGCGTCGTGTTCGTCCACCCTGACGACATCCGTGACCTCGGCTACGCCGACGGTGACCTCGTCGACCTGGTGAGCGAGTGGAAGGACGGTGTCGAGCGGGTGGCGAAGTCCTTCCGCGTCGTGCCCTACGACCAGCCGCGCGGGTGCGTGGCCGCCTACTACCCGGAGGCCAACCCGCTGGTGCCGCTCGACTCGACGGCCGAGAAGAGCAACCAGCCGGTCTACAAGTCCATCGTGGTCCGTCTCGAGCGAGCGGCCCCGGGCGCGGGGCAGGGCGACGGCCGACGTGAGGAGCGGACGGGATCCCACGGGTCCGACGAGCAGGGCACCGGCTCGATGCGCACCGACCACCCGCACCACCTGGCCTGAGCCCGCCATGACCAACCCGGAGCGCGATCCCGACGAGGTGGCCCTCGCGGCCGGCGACACCTCCTGCGGTGTCGAGGTGCTGACCGCGCGGGAGGTCCCGTTGGGCGGGCCACGGGCGATGACCGTACGCCGCACGCTCCCGCAGCGCGGTCGCTCGCTGATCGGCGCGTGGTGCTTCGTCGATCACTACGGGCCCGACCTCGTGGCCGAGACCGGCGGGATGAAGGTCGCCCCGCACCCGCACACCGGGCTGCAGACGGTGAGCTGGCTGTTCACCGGGGAGATCGAGCACCGGGACTCCGCGGGCCACCACGCGCTGGTCCGCCCGGGTGAGGTCAACCTGATGACGGCCGGTCGCGGCATCAGCCACTCCGAGGTCTCCACGCCCGGCACCACCGAGCTGCACGGCGCCCAGCTGTGGGTGGCGCTGCCCGGCGACTCCCGCGGCGTCGAGCCCGCGTTCGAGCACCACGTCCCCGACCCGGTGTCGGGGGACGGGTGGGAGGCCCGGGTCTTCCTCGGCTCCCTGCTCGGCGTCACCTCGCCGGTGGCGACGCACACTCCGCTCCTCGGTGCCGAGCTGATCGTCACGGCGGGCACCACGCTGGTCCTCGACGTGGACCCGGACTTCGAGCACGGGCTCCTGCTGGACTGCGGGGTCGCCACCGTCGACGGCCAGGAGGGCAAGCCCGCGGAGCTGGTCTACGCGGCGCCCGGCCGCGACACGCTCACCGTCGAGGCCCACGAGGACGTGCGGGCCCTGCTGCTGGGCGGCCCGCCGTTCGGGGAGTCGATCGTCATGTGGTGGAACTTCGTGGGCCGTACCCACGAGGAGGTCGTCGCCTTCCGCGAGGAGTGGCAGGCGCAGGTCGACGGCGTCACCGACAGCCAGGACGTCCGACCCGGTCGGTACGGCGTGGTGGTCGGCGACCACCTGGCCCCGATCCCCGCCCCGCCCCTGCCCAACGCGAGGCTGCGCGAGCGCCGCTGAACCCCTTGCGTGCCGTCCCCGTGGCGGGGACAGTTCGGTCCATGAGCGAGTGGGACTTCTCCGGCCTGTCGGCCATGTTCGTCAACTGCACCCTCAAGAAGAGTCCCGAGGTGAGCAACACCGAGGGACTCATCGACGCCAGCGCCGCGATCATGCTCAAGCACGGCGTCTCGGTCGAGGTGCTGCGCGCCGTCGACCACGACATCGCCACGGGCGTCTACCCCGACATGACCGAGCACGGGTGGGAGCGCGACGCCTGGCCGGACATCTACCCCCAGGTGCTGGCCAGCGACATCCTGGTGATCGCCGGCCCGATCTGGCTGGGGGACAACTCCAGCATCACCAAGAAGGTCATCGAGCGGCTCTACTCGCTGTCCGGGGAGCTCAACGACAAGGGCCAGTACCTCTTCTACGGCCGGACGGCGGGCTGCATCATCACCGGCAACGAGGACGGCATCAAGCACTGCGCCCAGAACGTCCTCTACTCCCTGCAGCACATCGGCTACACGATCCCGCCCAACGCCGACGCCGGATGGATCGGCGAGGCCGGGCCCGGGCCGTCGTACCTCGACCCGGGCAGCGGTGGCCCCGAGAACGACTTCACCAACCGCAACACCACGTTCATGACGTGGAACCTCATGCACACCGCGCAGATGCTCAAGGACGCCGGCGGAGTGCCGGGCCACGGCAACCAGCGGACCGCGTGGGACGCCGGAGCCCGCTTCGACTACGAGAACCCCGAGTACCGGAGCTGACGCCGCCCCTCGGGCACGCCGACGGTCGGGCGCTGGTGGGTCAGGCGTAGGGGAGCAGCACCGAGACGTCGTCGGTGGGCGTTTTGAGGGCGACCCCGGCGCCGATGGCGCGAAGCCGCCAGCCGGCACCGTCGCGGACGAGCGCGGCCATGACCAGACCGGTCTCGCGGACGCCGAGGGTCAGGGTGAAGCGGGCCAGCTCGGTGCCCGTGTCGTCGACGAGGCGGCAGTAGGCGTTGCGGATGAACTCCAGCGTGTGGCCCTGGTAGCTGCTCACCAGGAAGACGATCGAGTCGACCTTGCCGTAGACCTTGGACAGGTCGACGGTGAGGACCTCGTCGTCGCCCTCGCCCTTCCCGGTCAGGTTGTCGCCGAGGTGCACGACCGACCCGTCCCGCGTCTCGAGGTGGTTGAAGAACGCGAGGTCGAAGAGGGCCCCGCCCGCGAACTGCACCGCGGAGGCGTCCAGGTCGATCGGCGCCGCACCCGAACCGGCGAAGCCGGCCTTGTGCTCGTGGTCCCAGCCGACGCCCATCCGCAGCCGGGTCAGCGGCTTCCCGTCGCCCGCGGTCAGCGCCAGCTCCTGGCCCTCGTCAAGCTCGATCACGTCCACGTCCCGACCCTCCGCCCGGCGGTGCCCTCACCGCGTGCGTCCGAAACTACCCGTCCGCCCGTGACGGCCTCCCGAGCGGTGCCCGCGGCCAGCGCGCCGGGGGTGTCGGTGGCGTGCGCGAGGATGGCGCACATGAGCGCACCGGTGATCGGCGACGACGGGCTGGCCCGCTGTCCCTGGGCGGCGGGCGACCCCGTCAACCGGGACTACCACGACACCGAGTGGGGGCAGCGCGTCACAGGTGAGGCGGCGCACCTCGAGCGGCTGACGCTGGAGGCCTTCCAGTCGGGCCTGTCGTGGCTGACCATCCTCAACAAGCGCGAGGCGTTCCGCGAGGTGTTCGCCGGCTTCGACGCCGACGTGGTGGCGGCGTACGACGACACCGACGTCGAGCGGCTGATGGCCGAGCCGCGGATCGTGCGCAACCGCCGCAAGATCGAGGCGGCCGTCGCCAACGCCCGCGCCACCGTGGCGCTGCGCGAGCAGGGCGGGCTCGAGGCGTTCATCTGGTCGTTCCGGCCCGACGAGACGCCGGAGCCCGAGCACACCGGGCAGATGGCGACCACCTCGCCGGAGTCCCTCGCGCTGAGCAAGGCGCTCAAGAAGGCCGGCTTCGCCCACGTCGGGCCGACGACGATGTATGCCCTGATGGAGGCGGTCGGGCTGGTCGACGACCACCTCGTCGGCTGCCACCGGCGGGGCGCCAGCGGCGTCTGGGCCTGACCGGGCGCGGCCCGAGGCCGAGCGACCTCAGCCCAGTGCAGCGGCCTCGGCGGCGAACGCGCTCACCCGGTCCCAGTCGCCGGTCGCGAGCGCGTCGGCCGGGGTGAGCCACGAGCCGCCGACGCAGCCCACGTTGGGCAGGGCGAGGTACGACGGCGCGCTGGCCGCGGTGATCCCGCCGGTCGGGCAGAAGCGGGCGGCGGGCACCGGGGAGGCGATCGACTTCAGGTACGCCGCGCCGCCGGACGCCTCGGCCGGGAAGAACTTCATCTCGCTGAAGCCCGCCTCGAGGACGGCGAGGGCCTCCGAGACCGTCGCCGTGCCGGGCAGGAACGGCAGCCCGGAGTCGGCCATCGCCGCGAGCAGCGTCGGCGTCGAGCCGGGCGAGACCAGGAACTGCGCGCCCGCGTCGCGCGCCTGCTTCACCTGCCCGGGCGTCACGATCGTCCCCGCGCCGACCCGGATCTCGGGCACCGCGGCGGCGATCGCGTGGATCGCGTCCAGGGCGACCGGCGTCCGCAGCGTCAGCTCGATCACCGGCAGCCCGCCGGCGACGAGCGCCCGCGCGACCGGGACCGCGTGGGCCAGGTCCTCGATGACGACGACCGGCACCACCGGGACGAGAGAGAGCAGGGAGTCGGCGCCGAGGGCGTCGGCACCGTGGGACTCAGACGTGCTGGACAAGGGGGGCCTCCTCGGTGGGGGCGGGCAGGGGACGGATGACGCTGGCGCCGGTCTCGGCGGTGCCGACGATGGCCCGGAAGCCGGAGAACAGCTCGCGTCCGGTGCCCGCCCACTCGACGTCGTGGGGGGCGCGGCTGGTGGCCTCGCGGCGGTCGAAGTCGGCGTCGGGGACGTCCACCTCGAGCACGCCGGTCGCGGCGTCGACGGTGACCAGGTCGCCGTCGCGCACCCGGGCGAGCGGTCCGCCGAGGGCGGCCTCCGGGGTCACGTGGATCGCCGCCGGGACCTTGCCCGACGCACCCGACATCCGGCCGTCGGTCACGATCGCGACCTTCTGGCCGCGGTCCTGGAGCACTCCGAGCGCCGGCATCAGCTTGTGCAGCTCGGGCATCCCGTTGGCCGCAGGTCCCTGGTAGCGCACGACCGCGACGAGGTCGCAGCCGTCGAGACGGCCCTCGGCGAAGGCCGCGAGGAAGTCGGCCTGGTCGTCGAAGACCATCGCCGGGGCGGTGACCACGCGGTGCTCGGGCGCGACCGCGGAGGTCTTGACCACGGCGCGGCCCAGGCGCCCGGACAACATCCGCAGGCCCCCGTCGGGTGCGAACGGGTCGTCGGCCGGACGCAGCACCGAGGTGTCGAGCGAGGACTTGGGGCCCTCCTCCCACACCACCGCGTCGCCGTCGAGCCGGGCCTCGCGGGTGTGCCGCCACAGGCCCCGTCCCGAGACGGTGAGCACGTCGTCGTGGAGGTAGCCGTGCTTGAGCAGCGTGTGGACGAGGAACGGCGTCCCGCCGGCGGCCGCGAAGTGGTTGATGTCCGCGGTGCCGTTGGGATAGATCCGGGTCAGCAGCGGCACGGCGGCCGACAGGTCCGACAGGTCGTCCCAGGTGAGCGTGATGCCTGCGGCGGCCGCCATCGCGACGAGGTGCATCGTGTGGTTCGTCGAGCCGCCGGTCGCGAGCAGCGCGACACAGGCGTTGACGATCGCCTTCTCGTCGACCAGGTGCCCGACCGGGGTGGGCTCGCCGCCGGCGTGGGTGATCGCCACGATGCGCTCGCCCGCGGCGCGGTCCAGCGCCGCCCGCAGCGGGGTTCCCGGGTTGACGAACGTCGCGTCGGGCAGGTGCAGGCCCATCACCTCCATCAGCATCTGGTTGCTGTTGGCGGTGCCGTAGAAGGTGCAGGTGCCCTTCGAGTGGTACGACTGCGACTCGGCCTCGAGCAGCTCCTCGCGCCCGACCTTGCCCTCGGCGTACAGCTGGCGCACCCGCGCCTTCTCGCCGTTGGGCAGCCCCGAGGTCATCGGCCCGGCGGGCACGAAGACGGTGGGCAGGTGGCCGAAGGACAGCGCCCCGATCAGCAGCCCGGGCACGATCTTGTCGCAGACGCCGAGCATCATCGCGGCGTCGAACATGTCGTGCGAGAGCGCGACCGCGGTCGACATGGCGATGAGGTCCCGGCTGAAGAGCGAGAGCTCCATGCCGGCGCGGCCCTGGGTGATGCCGTCGCACATGGCGGGGACGCCGCCGGCGAACTGCGCCAGCCCGCCGGCCCGCACGACCGACTTCTTGAGCACCTCCGGGACGTCACGGAAGGGCTGGTGGGCCGAGAGCATGTCGTTGTACGACGACACGATGGCCACGTTGGGCTTGCGGCCGGAGCGGAGCCCGGTCTTCACCGGCTCCTCGGAGGCTGCGAAGCCGTGCGCGAGGTTGGCGCAGGCCAGCCGGCCCCGGGCCGGCCCCTTGTCGGCGGCGGCGTCGATGCGGGCGAGGTACGCCGAGCGGGTCGCGGCGCTGCGCCGGGCGATCCGCTCGGTGACCTCCGCGACGACGGGATGGACGCCGGGGTGGACGGGACGGGACGAGGTGCTCATTCGGTCTCCTGCCAGGATCGGCCGTCGCGCTCGAGGAGCGTGGCGGCGGCGACGGGTCCGTGCGTGCCGGCGGGGTAGCGCCGGGGTCGGTGCGTGGGCCGCGACCAGCGGTCGAGGATCGGGGCCACCCACGCCCAGGCCGCCTCGACCTCGTCGCGACGCATGAACAAGGTGGTGTTGCCGCGCACGACGTCCATGAGGAGCCGCTCGTAGGCGTCGGGTGAGCGACCGCCGAAGGCGGCGGCATAGCTGAGGTCGAGCGAGACCGGCCGCAGCCGGATGCCCCCGGGGCCGGGCTCCTTGGCCGTCATGTGCAGCCGCATGCCCTCGTCGGGCTGGACGCGGATGTGCAGGCGGTTGGGCTCGGTGGGGCCCTCGCTGTGCGGGAACATCGGGTGCGGCGGCTCCTTGAAGACCACGACGATCTCCGAGACCCGCTCGGCCATCCGCTTGCCGGTGCGCAGGTAGAACGGGACGCCGGCCCAGCGCCAGTTCTGCACCTCGGTGCGCATCGCGACGTACGTCTCGGTGCTGCTCTCGTGGCCGACCTCGGCGGCGTACGACGGCGCGGGTGCCCCGTCACAGAGCCCGGCGGCGTACTGACCGGCCACGATGTCGCGGTCCACCAGCTCGGGGGTCAGCGGTCGCAGGGCCTGGAGGACCTTGAGCTTCTCGTCGCGGACCGTCTCGCGGTCGACGTACGTCGGGGGCTCCATCGCGACCAGGCAGACCAGCTGGAGCAGGTGGTTCTGCACCATGTCGCGCAGCGCGCCGGAGCGGTCGTAGTACGAGCCGCGCTCGCCGACCCCCAGCGACTCCGAGACGGTGATCTGCACGTGGTCGACCCAGCGGCTGTTCCACAGCGGCTCGAGGAAGGTGTTGGCGAAGCGGGTGACGAGGAGGTTCTGGACGCTCTCCTTGCCCAGGTAGTGGTCGATGCGGAAGATGTGCGACTCGTCGAAGACCCGGCCCACGGCCTCGTTGACCGTCCGGGCGGTGTCCAGGTCGGTGCCGATCGGCTTCTCCAGCACCACCCGGGAGCGGTCGGTGGCCAGGCCGACCTGGTCGAGGTGCTCGCAGATGGGCCCGAAGAGCGCCGGTGCGACCGCGAGGTAGAAGACCCGGATGACGTCCTCGCTCGCGGCGCCGTCCTTGAGCCGGTCGTGGAGGCGGTGCCAGTCGCTGACGTCCTCCACGTCGAGGGTGACGTGGTGCAGGCGGCCGACGAGGCGGCGTACGACGTCGTCGGTGAGCTCGTCGGCGGCGACGTGCTCGGACAGGGCGTCCTCGACCATCGAGCGGTAGCCCTCGTCGTCGACCTCGGCCCGGGAGACGCCGATGATCCGGAACCCGTCGGGCAGCTGGCCGTCGCGGTCGCGGAGGTAGAGGGCGGGGAGCAGCTTGCGCAGGGCGAGGTCCCCGGTGCCGCCGAAGACGGTGAAGTCGCAGGGCTCCACGGGGGTGGCCGCCGTTGGTCCGTTCATGGGAGACCACCGTACGGAGCATTAGGCACTCCGGCAACCGAAGTTCGGTTTTTTCAGGACGTAAGTCATGCAGTGCTTGAATGCCGAGCACCATGTCCCTGCCCGCGAGCGCTCCACCGCCCCCACCGCCGACGCCGCCGTCGCCCGGCGCCACTGCCGGCGACCTCCTCGAGCTCATCCGGTCCGGGCGGGCCACGACGCGCGGCGAGCTGGGTCGCGTCACCGGTCTCTCGCGCACCGCGGTGAGCGCGCGGCTGACCTCCCTCGTCGCTGCCGGCCTCGTGCTGGAGGGCGAGGAGGAGTCCGCGACGGGCGGACGTCCGGCCTCGACCCTGGTGCTCGACCGGGACGCCGGCCTGGTCCTCGCCGTCGCGGTCGGCCGCAGCCGCTCGCAGATGTCCGTCTGCGCCCTCGACGGCACCGAGCTGGCCTCGGTCAGCCACGACCAGGAGGTCGGCCTGGGCCCCGACGTGCTGATGCCCGTGGTCGCCGGCCACCTCGCCCGGATGCTGGCCGACCTGGGCCGCGCGGGCGACGAGGTCCGCGGCATCGGGATGTCGCTGGCCGGCACGGTCGATCGCGACCGGGGCGTCAGTGTGGACTCGCCGGCGCTGTCGGGCTGGGACGGCGTCCCGCTCGCGCCCTACCTGCGCGAGGTCGCCGACGCGCCGCTGGTCGTCGACAACGACTGCAACGTGATGGCCGCCTCCGAGCGTGACGGCCACCTGATCGACCACGACGACGTCCTCGTCCTCAAGGCCTCCACCGGCCTCGGCCTCGGCATCGTGGCCGGTGGGCAGCTCGTGCGCGGCCACCGCGGGGCGGCCGGCGAGCTCGGCCACGTCAAGGTCCCGGCCGCGGCCGGGCTGCCGTGCCGCTGCGGCGACACGGGTTGCCTGGAGGCGGTCGCCGGGGGGTGGGCACTCGTTGAGCGACTGCGCGAGAGTGGCCGCGAGGTCCACCACGTCCGGGACCTGGTCGCCCAGGCCGTGATCGGCCACGGCGAGGCGCGCGCGATCGTGCGCGAGTCAGGGCGCCGGGTCGGGGAGGCCCTGGCCGCCACCGTCACCGTCCTCAACCCACGGGCCGTGGTCGTCGGCGGTGACATGGCCGGCGCCTTCGACACCTTCGCCGCGGGCCTGCGCGACACCCTGTTCCCCGGCACCACGGCGCTCGCCGGACGCGACCTGCAGGTGCTCCCGGCGACGTACGGCGAGCGCGCCGGCCTGGTCGGCTGCGTCCGTCTGGTCCTCGACGAGGTGCTCTCCCCGCGGGCCGTCGACGCCCTCCTGGCCCGGCCTTGATGAGCCTGATTTAGGGCCGTGGGACGGCAGGGTGGAGGCGATTTCTCGTATCCCCGGAGCCGTGTGTATTCTCTTCCGCTGTTGCCCCTTTAGCTCAGTCGGCAGAGCGTCTCCATGGTAAGGAGAAGGTCTACGGTTCGATTCCGTAAAGGGGCTCTGGTTGGAGCACCGTCGTAGACTTCGGCGGTCGCCCCTCCCGGCGGCGGGGTAGCTCAGGTGGTTAGAGCACACGGCTCATAATCGTGGTGTCGCGGGTTCGAGTCCCGCCCCCGCTACCACCAAGACCAGCACCATCCAGGCGCAGCCCGCATCACGCACACCGACGAAGGACTTCCCGTGGCCAGCAAGAGCTCTGACGTTCGCCCCAAGATCACGCTCGCGTGCGTCGATTGCAAGGAGCGGAACTACATCACCAAGAAGAACCGCCGCAACGACCCCGACCGCATCGAGCTGAAGAAGTTCTGCCCGCGTTGCCGCACCCACACCGCGCACCGCGAGACCCGCTGAGCGAGCGGCCCCCTCTCCACCACCGACCCGTCGAGGATCTCGACGGGTCGGTGTCATTTAGTCTCTGACCATGCCTGTCGACCAGTCCCTGGTGGGGCGCGAGTTCCCGCCGACCGCCCCCCTCGAGGTGACCGTGGAGCGGGTGGCCGCGTTCGCGGCGTCCCTCGGCACGTCGTACGACGACGCCGGCACCCCACCCGCGGTGCCCCCGACGTACCCGATCGTGCTGGCCTTCGACGCCATGCAGGCCTTCCTGGCCTCCGAGCAGATCGACCTGTTCCGCATCGTGCACGGTGAGCAGCGCTTCACCTACGAGCGCCCGGTCCGGCTCGGCGACGTGCTGACCGCCACCCTCAGCGTCGTCAGCCTGCGCCAGATCGGCGGCGCCGACATCATCGGCACCAGCAGCGCCATCACCGACGCCGACGGCGCCCTCGTGTGCACGGGTCGGGCCACGCTCGTCCACTCGGCCGCTCCCGCGGCCACCCCGTCCGCAGAGCAGGAGACGGCATGAACGCCGGCGACGCCCTCACGCCCCGCACCTTCGCGATCACCCGCGCCGACCTCGTGGCGTACGCCGAGGCGGCCGGCGACCCCAACCCGATCCACCAGGACGAGGCGGTCGCCCGCAGCGTCGGCCTGCCCGGCGTCATCGCCCACGGGATGCTCACCCTCGGGCTCGTCGGGCGTGCCGTCGAGGAGTGGACCGGCGGCGCCGAGGTCGTGGAGCTCGGCTGCAAGTTCACCCAGCCGGTGGTGGTGCCCGCCGAGGGCGCGGCCGAGGTCGTCGTCGCCGGCACCGTCAAGAGCGTGGCCGACGGCCTGGTCACCTTGGCGCTCGAGGTCACCTGCGAGGGCACGAAGGTGCTGGGCATGCCCAAGGCCGTCGTCCGTGCCTGACGCCCCCGTCCTGCTGCGCGACCACACGACCCTGCGACTCGGCGGGCCCGCCCGCGAGTGGGTGCGGGCGACGAGCGAGCAGGAGCTGGTCGACGCGGTCGCCGAGGCCGACGACGCCGGGACCCCGGTGCTCGTCCTCGGCGGCGGGTCCAACCTCGTGGTCGCCGACGCGGGCTTCGAGGGCCGCGTCGTCGAGGTCGCCACGCGCGGCATCAGTGCCGACACGGACGGTGAGGACGGCGCGGTGTGCGGCGGGGTCGTGGTCCGCGTCGCCGCAGGGGAGGGCTGGGACGACCTGGTGGCCACCGCCGTCGAGCGGGGCTGGGTCGGCGTCGAGGCGCTCTCGGGGATCCCCGGCAGCGTCGGTGCGACCCCGATCCAGAACGTCGGCGCCTACGGCCAGGAGGTCAGCCAGACCATCGCGTCCGTGCGCGTCTGGGACCGGACCCTGCGCGGGGTGCGCACCTTCGCGGCTGCCGAGTGCGACTTCGGCTACCGGCACTCGCGGTTCAAGGGCGACCCGGGGCGGCACGTCGTGCTGACCGTCGACTTCCAGCTGCCGGTCGGCACCCTGGGCGCTCCCATGGCGTACGCCGAGCTCGCCCGCACCCTCGGCGTCGAGCTGCACGGTCGGGCTCCGCTCGCCGACGTCCGTGCGGCCGTGCTGGGCCTGCGTGCGGGCAAGGGGATGGTCCTCGATGCCGACGACCACGACACGTGGAGCGCCGGCTCGTTCTTCACCAACCCGTTCCTCACCGCGGAGCAGGCGGCCGCGCTGCCCGACGACGCCCCGCGCTGGCAGCAGCCCGACGGTCGCACCAAGTCCAGCGCGGCGTGGCTCATCGAGCACGCCGGCTTCCGCAGGGGCCACGGGCGCGACCTGCGGGGTGGTCGCGCCAGCCTCTCCACCAAGCACACCCTGGCCCTCACCAACCGCGGCGGTGCCAGTGCCGACGACCTGCTGGCGCTGGCCCGCGAGGTCCGCGACGGTGTCGAGGCGGCGTACGGCGTCCGGCTGGTCAACGAGCCGGTGCTCGTCGGCTGCGAGCTCTGACTAGAGGTTCGACTCGAACGTCGTGGTCGAGTCGACCGTGCTGACCTCCCCGGTCACGGCCACCGCCAGGACCACGAGCCCGACGACCGCCAGGATGCCCAGCACCAGCAGCACGGTGCCGATGATGCCCATGATCCGGCCCGCCTGCGCCTGCTCGCGCCCGCTCCAGCGACCGGGCTGCGCGTCGATCTCCTTGACCACGCGGCCGCCGGTGCGCCAAGCGAACGGCGCGGCGAGGACCGGGAAGATGCAGATGAACAGGCCGATGAGCGACACCAGGCCGAGCACCAGCGCGGTGGTCGCCTGGGGGTGCGGCGGCGGCGCTGCGTAGCCGGGTTGCGCGTACCCGCCGTACTGCCCCGGCTGGACCGGTTGGCCGTAGGTGCCGGGCGGCTGGGCGTAGGGGTCCTGGCCGTAGGGCGACGGCTGCACGCCGTACGGCTGCGTGGGCGGCTCGCCGCCGTAGGGCGTGTGCGTCGGGGGAGCGCCGTACGACGAGGTGTCCGCGTCGCCGTAGGGGTTGGCCGGCTCGGCGCCCTGCCCGGGGTACTGCGGCGTCTGCGACCCGTCCGGGTTGGTGTGCAGGTAGTCCTCGGGGCGGTGCTGCGGGTCCGGCTGCTGGCCGGGCTGGTCCTCGGTGCTCACGAGGACATACTCCCAGCCGGGACGGCGTCGCGCAGGTGGTCTGCACCGGCGAGCCAGGCGTCGACCTCGGCCAGCGCACGGCGGCGTACGTCGTCAGGGGCGCGGGACGCGGCGAACGACGAACGGGCCAGCGACGCCAGGTCGGCGTCGGTGAGCTCGTGCGCGGCCCGCATGGTGGCGTACTGCCCGGCCAGCCGGGAGCCGAAGAGCAGCGGGTCGTCGGCGCCCAACGCGATCGTGGCCCCCGCGGCCATCAGCTGGGGGAGCGGCACCGAGGTGAGGTCGGAGTAGACCCCGAGCGCGACGTTGGAGACGGGGCAGACCTCGAGGGCCACCCCGGCCTCGACGATGCGGTCGAGCAGGGCGGGGTCCTCGGCGGCGCGCACGCCGTGGCCGAGCCGGTCGGCGTGCAGGTCGTCGAGGCAGAGCCGGATGTGGTCCGGACCGCGCAGCTCGCCCCCGTGGGGGACCAGCAGCAGCCCGGCGCGCTCGGCGATCGCGAAGGCCGGCGCGAAGTCGCCGGTCACGCCGCGGCGCTCGTCGTTGGAGAGCCCGAAGCCGACCACCCCGCGGTCGGCGTACTGCGCGGCGAGCCGGGCCAGGGTGCGGGCGTCGAGCGGGTGCCGGGTGCGGTTGGCGGCCACCACCACCGCGATCGCCAGGCCGGTGCGCTCGGAGGCGTCGCGGACGCAGTCCAGGACCAGGTCGGTGAAGGCGGTGATGCCGTCGAAGCGGGCGGCGTACCCGCTCGGGTCGACCTGGATCTCCAGCCAGCGGCCCCCGTCGGCGACGTCGTCCTCGGCGGCCTCGAGGACCAGGCGTCGTACGTCGTCGGGTGTGCGCAGCACCGACCGGGCCACGTCGTAGAGGCGCTGGAAGCGGAACCAGCCCTTCTCGTCGGCGGCCGAGAGCTGCGGCGGCCAGTCCTCCACCAGCGAGTCGGGCAGGGCGATCCCGTCCCGCTCGGCGAGCTCGAGCAGCGTGCCGTGGCGCATGGAGCCGGTGAAGTGGAGGTGGAGGTGCGCCTTGGGCAGTGCTCGCACGTCCCGGCGTGCTGCCCGGCTGTCCCCGTCGTTCCCGGCGTGACCCATGGCGGCGATCGTAGGCGGAGCGACGCCGGTTCGACGCGGCTGGGGCCCGCCCCGTATGCTTCCCGTTTGGTGGATTCCCCGCATGCTTCGCCATGCCCGTCACCGGGTGCGGCAGCCGCGGGGGGACCGTCGGAGGGCACTAGCTCAACTGGCAGAGCATCGGTCTCCAAAACCGAAGGTTGGGGGTTCAAGTCCCTCGTGCCCTGCGAAACAACACTGCAAGGACAAACGGATCAACGAGTGAGAGGTGGCAGGCGTGTCGGACTCCCCGGCTGTGCACGAGCCGCGTGAGGAATCGCGCGGCGACGATCGCCAGCGCACGGGTCCGGTCACCTTCTACCGCCAGGTGATCGCCGAGCTCCGCAAGGTCGTGTGGCCCACGCAGGAGCAGCTGACCACCTACTTCCTCGTGGTGATGGTGTTCGTGATCGTGATGATGGCCTTCGTGTCGGTGCTGGACCTGGCCTTCGGCAAGCTCGTCTTCGCGATGTTCACGGGCAACTCCGACCAGTGACCCGACGCCGGCTCGTCCGGCGCGCAGTCCCCATCCACCCCGGCCCACCACTGGGCCGGGACACCTGTACACCGACGTGACGGAGCAAGCCGTGTCCGACCAGTTCGACTCCCCGGACCAGAACGACGCCGAGGCGTCCACCGACGAGACCCCCGAGGTCGCGTCGCAGGACGCCACCACCGGCGACGACCTGGTGACCGACGAGTCGGTGCCGTCCGGCGTCCAGACCGTCGACGCGTCGCTCACCACCGAGGCGCTCACCGACGCCGAGGAGCCCGCCCCGACGGACGAGGCCGGCGACGAGACCGACGAGCAGGCCGACGAGCAGGCCGCCGACGCCGACGACCCCCTCGAGGCCTTCCGCCGCGAGCTGTGGGCCAAGCCGGGCGACTGGTTCGTCGTGCACACCTACTCCGGCATGGAGAAGCGGGTCAAGCAGAACCTCGAGAACCGCATCATCTCCCTCAACATGGAGGACTACATCCACGAGATCGTGGTCCCCACCGAAGAGGTCGCCGAGATCAAGAACGGCCAGCGCAAGATGGTCACGCGGACCGTCCTGCCCGGCTACGTGCTCGTCCGCATGGACCTCACCGACGAGTCCTGGTCGGCCGTGCGCCACACGCCCTCGGTCACCGGCTTCGTCGGCCACAGCCACCAGCCCGTGCCGCTGAGCATGAGCGAGGTCGAGGACATGCTCGCCCCCGCCGTGGTCGCCGTCGCCGAGGCCGAGGCTGCTGCTGCCGCCGGTGACAAGCCGGCCGCGGCCGCCGCGGCCAAGAAGCCCGTCGAGGTCGCCGACTTCGACGTGTCCGACTCCGTGATGGTGGTCGACGGTCCGTTCGCCACGCTGCACGCGACGATCACCGAGATCAACGCCGAGTCCCAGAGGGTCAAGGCCCTCGTCGAGATCTTCGGCCGGGAGACCCCGGTCGAGCTGAGCTTCAGCCAGATCCAGAAGGTCTGACGCTCACCCGCAACACCCGTGGCAGGGGGCACCCGCCCTCGTCAGGACCACAGAGAACAGGAAGAGAACATGCCTCCCAAGAAGAAGATCGCTGCGCTCGTCAAGGTGCAGCTCCAGGCCGGTGCCGCGACCCCGGCCCCCCCGGTCGGTACGGCGCTCGGCCCGCACGGCGTCAACATCATGGAGTTCTGCAAGGCCTACAACGCGCAGACCGAGTCGATGCGCGGCAACGTGATCCCCGTCGAGATCACGATCTACGAGGACCGCAGCTTCGAGTTCATCACGAAGACGCCGCCCGCCGCCGAGCTCATCAAGAAGGCCGCCGGCCTGTCGAAGGGCTCCGGCGTCCCGCACAAGGAGAAGGTCGGCAAGCTGAGCAAGGAGCAGATCCGCGAGATCGCGACCACCAAGCTCCCCGACCTCAACGCCAACGACATCGACGCCGCGATGAAGATCGTCGAGGGCACCGCTCGTTCCATGGGCGTCACCACCGACTGATCACCTCCGAGGCGCCGCGCCCGCGGCACCGACGGACATCCCGGCTCCCCAGCCGACACCCCGTGGCAGGACCGCGCTGGTCCACTGACCACAACTGACGAAAAGAGACAGACATGCAGCGCAGCAAGACCTACCGCGCGGCGGCCGAGCAGTTCGACAAGGACGAGCTCCACGCCCCGCTGACCGCCATCAAGATCGCCAAGGGCGGCTCCAAGAAGAAGTTCGACGAGACCGTGGACGTCGTCATGCGCCTCGGTGTCGACCCGCGCAAGGCCGACCAGATGGTCCGCGGCACCGTCAACCTCCCGCACGGCACCGGCAAGACCGCCCGTGTCCTGGTGTTCGCCAACGCCGACAAGGCCGAGGCCGCCCGTGAGGCCGGCGCCGACTTCGTCGGTGGCGACGAGCTCATCGAGAAGGTCAACGGCGGCTGGCTCGACTTCGACGCCGTCGTCGCGACGCCCGACATGATGGGCAAGGTCGGCCGCCTCGGTCGCGTCCTCGGCCCCCGCTCGCTGATGCCCAACCCGAAGACCGGCACGGTGACCCCCGACGTCGCCAAGGCCGTCACGGACATCAAGGGCGGAAAGATCGAGTTCCGCGTCGACCGCCACGCCAACCTGCACTTCATCATCGGCAAGGCGTCCTTCTCCGAGGCCCAGCTCGCGGAGAACTACGCCGCCGCCCTCGAGGAGGTGCTGCGTCTCAAGCCGGCCAGCTCCAAGGGCCGCTACATCAAGAAGGTCACCGTCTCCACGACGATGGGCCCCGGTGTCCAGGTCGACCCCAACCGCACCAAGAACGTCGCGGTCGAGGACGACGCCCAGGCCTGAGCCGCACTCCGGCACAGCCTGAGCGGCACCCCGCTCCACCGACGCCCCGGTCATCCACGTGATGGCCGGGGCGTCGTCGTCCGCTGGGACCGGGTGGGAGGATGAGGAGGCGCGCGGGTACCGACACGCCGGGTTTGTCACGGGGACGGCCGGGTAGGCACCTCGTCGCGACCACCACGACGAAGGAGCCCCCATGGCCCGCCCCACCCTCGCCCGACGCCTCGGCGCCGCCACCTTGCTGACCACCCTCGCCCTGTCCACCGCCGCGTGCGGCAGCGACAGCGGCTCGGAGGCCTCCAGCGGCACCGACGCGAGCGGGACGAGCGAGTCCTCGGACGAGGAGTCGCCCGAGGCGTCCGGTGACCTCGAGGAGCTCGACGCCGCGGAGTTCTACCCCTCCGTGATGGAGGCCCTCCAGGACGCCGAGACGTTCGCGTTCACCATGAGCAGCAGCACGGAGGGCTCCGATGCGGGCTCCATGGACATGCAGGGCGTCATGCGGTACGACGACGACGGCGTCGACCTCCAGGCCACCGGCACGGGCCAGGGGGCCGACGAGCTGGAGATGATCATGCTGGACAAGGTGCTCTACATGAGCGGCGTCGGCATGGACCTCGGCGGCAAGAAGTGGCTCAAGATCGACATGAGCGACCCCGACAGCCTGTTCGGCATGCTCGGCAAGTCCACGGACCCGGAGCTGATGTTCAAGGCGATGGAGGAGCCGAAGGAGTTCGAGCTGCTCGGGACCGAGGAGGTCGACGGCGTCGATACCAACCACTACAAGGTCGTCATGGACACCGCCGCCTACGTGAAGGCGATGGAGATGCCGGCCGAGCTCGCGTCCTCGATGCCCGAGGACATCGCGGTCGAGATGTGGGTGGACGCCGACAACCTGCCGCGCCAGTTCCGGCAGGAGCTCGAGGTCCCCGGCATCGCCGGCGGCGAGGCCAGCACCAGCAGCACCGAGGGCACCTACACCGACTACGGCACCGATGTGACCATCGAGGCGCCGCCCGCGTCCGAGGTCGCCGACAAGATGCCCGGCATGTGACCCGCACGTGACCGGCAGGCGAGCGGCTCGCCGGGCAGCTACTCGACGAACACCCGGTCGTCGATCAGCTGCTCGGCGACCTCGCGGCCGTCGGGCTCGAAGCGGCCCTGGTCGAAGCGCTTCTTGTACTCCAGCTCGATGCTGTCGCGACCGAACCGGTTCTTCTCCACGCTCAGCACCGCCCACTGGCGGAAGCGCTCGGCGTTGCCGAGGTCGTAGGTCAGGTGGTGCTTGGCGACGACGTCGAACTTGTTGCTCAGCACCAGGATGACGTCGGCCTCGTAGGCCAGCGCGGAGGACCCGCGCAGGTGGTGGGTGCGCATCCGCATCCCGGTGCGCAGGGCCTGCTTGTCGGCCGCGACCACCGCGAGGACCGGGGCCGCGAGGTCGATGGCGAGGTCCTTGAGCCCCTCGACCACCACGGTGCTGCGCTCGACCTCGTCGCCCACCCGGCCGGGAACCAGCACCTTCTGCAGGTAGTCGACCACGACCATCGGCGTGGTGCCCGTGGCCGCGCGCACCTCGTCGACCCGCTCACGGATCTGGGCGAGGTCCGTGCGGGCGCCTGTGGAGCGGTGCACGAAGAGCATCTCGGCGTACGACCGGACCTCGGCCAGAGCCCTCAGGGCCCCGGGGACGTGCGCGAGCCGCTCCTCGAGGGGGCCGGCGTCCACCGCGTCGAAGGCCTCCCGGATGGAGCTCAGGCGGACCTGGTGGGAGTCGTCCTTCTCGCCTGCCTCGAGGGCCATCAGCTTGAGGACGAGGTCCTCGGCGTCGTGCTCGAAGGAGAAGTACACGACCGGGCGGCCGGTGCGGGCCACGGTGCGGCAGACCTGCACCGCGAAGGTCGTCTTGCCCAGGCCCTGGGGCCCGGCGAGCAGCACCAGCGAGCCCGCCCGCAGGCCGCCGCCGATGAGGGGGTCGAGGGCGCCGAAGCCGGTCGGCCACAGGCGCTCGGAGATCCGGCGGCCCCCGCGCATCCGTTCCTCGGTGTGTGCCAGGGTCGCGCCGATGGTGCTGAGCTTGTCGTCCACGGGACCATGGAACCAACTGTGCGCCGTCGGCGTGGGAGATCGACGATTTGTCCCTCTCCCTCCAGGCGCCTAGTGTTGCCCCCTGAAACCAGAGACCGCCGGTAGTCGAGGGGCATCAGCCCCGAGATCGAAGGTTCCGCACAGTGCGGACGGCCAGCGCAGGTGGGAGCACGATCCGCAGTGATGCGGGTTCCACGCCCCGAGCCTGTGCTCGGGGCGTTCGTCGTCGTACGGGGTCCTTCGCCGGTGGTCACATCCGGAAGGAGACCCATGGCGCGGCCAGAAAAGACTGCCGCCGTAGCGGACATCGTTGAGTCCTTCAACGATTCCGCCGGTGCTGTGCTGACCGAGTACCGCGGTCTCACCGTGAAGCAGCTGCAGGACCTGCGGCGCTCCCTCGGCGAGAACGCCAACTACGCCGTGGTCAAGAACACGCTCGCCAAGATCGCCGCCACCGAGGTCGGCATCGAAGGCTTCGACGACCTGCTCACCGGCCCCACGGCCATCGCCTTCATCAATGGAGACGTGGTCGAGGCAGCCAAGGGTCTGCGTGACTTTGCCAAGGCAAACCCCGCCCTCGTCATCAAGGGCGGTGTCCTGGACGGCAAGTCCCTCGACGCTGCGGAGGTCGCCAAGCTGGCTGACCTCGAGTCGCGTGAGGTCCTCCTGGGCAAGCTCGCGGGCGGCATGCTCGCGTCGCTGTCCCAGGCCGTCTACCTCCTCAACGCCCCGCTCGCCCAGGCTGCCCGGCTCGCCGGCGCCCTGGAGGCGAAGGCGACCGAGGACCCCTCGATCCTCGCAGGTGGTGCCGGCACGCCGGCCGCTGCCGAGGAGAGCCCGGCCGCCGAGGAAGCCGCCCCCGCCGAGGAGACCGAGGCTGCCGCCGACGTCCCCGCGGCAGAGGCAGCCGACGAGGCGTCCGAGTCCACCGACGCCTGACCGGGCCGACGTACACCACCTGAAACCCATCGGGCGGGCGTGACGCTCCGCGCCACGCTGCCGCCCATCAAACGGAAGGAAACGCCACCATGGCGAAGCTCACCACCGACGAGCTGCTCGACGCGTTCAAGGAAATGACCCTCATCGAGCTCTCCGAGTTCGTGAAGCAGTTCGAGGAGACCTTCGGCGTCACCGCTGCCGCCCCCGTCGCCGCTGCCGCCCCGGCCGCTGCCGGTGGCGCCGCTGCCGCTGACGAGGCCGCCGCCCAGGACGAGTTCGACGTCATCCTCGAGGCTGCCGGCGACAAGAAGATCAACGTCATCAAGGAGGTGCGCGCCCTGACCTCCCTCGGCCTGAAGGAGGCCAAGGACCTCGTTGAGGGTGCCCCCAAGCCGGTGCTCGAGAAGGTCGCCAAGGACGCTGCTGACAAGGCGAAGGAGTCCCTCGAGGCTGCCGGCGCCACCGTCACCGTCAAGTGACCCACCCGGTGCCGGTCTGACCGGCACCACCGCGGCCCCAGGCCGCACCCGTCCTCAGGGCGGTCACCTCCGGGTGGCCGCCCTGAGGCCATTTCCGAGCGCCGTCCGCCCCCACCCGGTGCCGCCACCGGCGCGGGGTTACCGCCGGGTAGGAGAGAAGTCGTCACGCGGAGTGACACTTTGCGTTCGGCTGGTGACGTGGAGGCAATTCCCGCGTAACCTCGCGGCGACGTCCGCGTTGGTCCCCCGTCGGGAGCGACGCGGAGTCGCTCTGTTCGGCACCGACGTACGACGAGTGAGCCAGAGGGAGGCTGCGACATGGGCGTGGAGATCAAGGTCGACGACCTGACCAAGTCCTTCGGCAAGCAGCTCATCTGGGGCGACGTCAGCCTGACCATCCCGGCCGGCGAGATCTGCGTGATGCTCGGGCCGTCGGGCACGGGCAAGTCGGTCTTCCTCAAGACCCTCATCGGCCTGATCAAGCCCGACAAGGGCTCGATCCTCATCGAGGGCACCGACATCGCGAGCTGCTCGGAGAAGGACCTCTACGAGATCCGCAAGCTCTTCGGCGTGCTGTTCCAGGACGGCGCGATGTTCGGCTCGATGAACCTCTACGACAACGTCGCCTTCCCGCTGCGGGAGCACACCAAGAAGTCCGAGTCCGAGGTGCGCGACGTGGTCATGGAGAAGATGGACCTCGTCGGTCTCGTCGGCTCCGAGGACAAGCTCCCCGGCGAGATCTCCGGCGGCATGCGCAAGCGTGCCGGCCTGGCCCGGGCCCTGGTGCTCGACCCGGAGATCGTGCTCTTCGACGAGCCGGACTCGGGCCTCGACCCGGTGCGCACGGCCTTCCTCAACCAGCTGATCGTCGACCTCAACGCCCAGATCGACGCCACGTTCCTCATCGTCACCCACGACATCAACACCGCTCGCACCGTGCCCGACAACATCGGCCTGCTCTACCACCGCCACCTGGCGATGTTCGGTCCCCGCGAGATGCTGCTGAGCTCCGAGGAGCCGGTGGTGCGCCAGTTCCTCAACGCCCAGAAGGTCGGCCCGATCGGCATGTCGGAGGAGAAGGACGCCGACGAGCTGGCCGCCGAGCAGGGCCAGGAGCTGCCGCCGCTGCCGCCCATCCCCATGCAGCTGGACCCGTCCAACGGCGTCCCGCGACGCAGCCAGCGCCCGCCGGGGGAGTGGTGCGCGGCCCACGGCGTGACGCCTCCGCCCGGCTCGTTCGAGAGCTCCAACGCCGGCCTGGCTCCGGGGGCCTGATCGCGTCGTGTCCTCCCTCACCGCATCCCGGGCCCTCGCCCCGGTCGGCGCCGCCGGCAAGCTCTTCGCCTTCGCCCTCGACGTCGCCCGGGCGAGCGTCCGGCGTCCCTTCCAGCTGCGCGAGTTCATCCAGCAGGCCTGGTTCATCGCCTCGGTCACGATCGTGCCGACCGCCCTGGTCGCCATCCCCTTCGGCGCGGTCATCGCGCTCCAGGTCGGCGGGCTCATCAAGCAGTTCGGCGCCCAGTCCTTCACCGGCTCCGCGTCGGTCCTGGCGGTCATCCAGCAGGCCGCGCCCATCGGCACCGCCCTGCTGATCGCGGGGGCCGGTGGCTCGGCGATCGCCGCCGACCTCGGCGCGCGCAAGATCCGCGAGGAGCTGGACGCGATGATGGTTCTCGGCATCGACCCGATCCACCGCTTGGTCGTGCCCCGCGTGCTCGCCTGCATGCTCGTCGCCTTCTTCCTCAACGGCATGGTCAGCGTCGTCGGCGTGGCCGGCGGCTACGTCTTCAACGTCGTCCTCCAGGACGGCACCCCCGGTGCGTACGTCGCCAGCTTCACCGCGCTCGCCCAGCTGCCCGACCTGTGGATCGGCCTCTTCAAGGCGCTGGTCTTCGGCCTCATCGCCGCCATCGTCGCGTCGTACAAGGGCATGAACGCCGGCGGCGGTCCCAAGGGTGTCGGCGACGCGGTCAACGAGTCCGTCGTCATCACGTTCCTGCTGCTCTTCGTGGCCAACTTCGTCCTGAGCATGATCTACCTCCAGGTCGTGCCCCCGAAGACGGGATGACCATGGCCGATCTCAGGAGCATCTACCGCACACCGCTCAGGTCGCTGGACGACCTCGGCGGGCAGCTCGCCTTCCACATCGGCGTGATCAAGGCCGTGCCCCGGTCGGTGACGCGCTACCCCAAGGAGATCCTGCGGATCCTGGCCGAGGTGACCCTCGGCTCCGGTGCCCTCGCCGTCATCGGCGGGACCGTCGGCGTCATCCTCGGGATGACGTTCTTCACCGGCGCCCAGGTCGGCCTGTCCGGCTACGCCGCCCTCAACCAGCTCGGCACGGCCGCCTTCTCCGGCTTCGTCTCCGCCTACTTCAACACCCGCGAGATCGCCCCCCTGGTGGCCGGCATCGCGCTGGCCGCCACCGTCGGCTGCGGCTTCACCGCCCAGCTCGGCGCGATGCGCATCTCCGAGGAGGTGGACGCCCTCGAGGTGATGGCCATCCCGTCGATGCCGTTCCTGGTCGCCACCCGGGTGATCGGCGGCCTCATCGCCATCGTCCCGCTGTACGTCGTGGGCCTCCTGTCGTCGTACTTCGCCAGCCGGCTCGTCGTCACCATGTTCTACGGCCAGTCGACCGGCACCTACGACCACTACTTCAACGCGTTCCTGCCGCCGGGCGACGTGCTGTGGTCCTTCGGCAAGGTGCTCGTCTTCGCGGTGACGGTCATCCTCATCCACTGCTACCACGGCTACAACGCCTCGGGTGGCCCCGCGGGCGTGGGCGTGGCCGTGGGCCGCGCGGTCCGCACCAGCATCGTGGCCGTCAACGTCATCGACCTGTTCCTGTCGATGGCCATCTGGGGCACCACCACCACCGTGAGACTGGCGGGGTGAGGCGCGGATGAATCCCCTGCGTGCCCTCACGGGCAACCACAAGGTGCTCGGCGTCGTCTTCCTGTGCCTGATCCTCGCCGGCGTCTGGCTGTCGTACGGCGTGTTCACCAAGAAGTTCACCGACTACGACGAGGTGACCCTCCGGACGTCCAAGATCGGCCTCCAGCTGCCGATGCGCGCCGACGTCAAGATCCGCGGCGTCCAGGTCGGCGAGGTGATCGCCATCGACGCCGACTCCGACGGTGCCAGCCTGACCCTGGGCCTCTACCCCGACGAGCGCGGGCAGATCCCGGCGAACGTGACCGGCTCGATCGTCCCCAAGACCCTCTTCGGTGAGAAGTACGTGTCGCTCGTCGTGCCCGAGCAGGCCTCCGACGACAGCCTCGGCGTCGACGCGACCATCGAGCGCACGGAGGTCTCGACGGAGGTCGAGCAGGTGCTCTCCGACCTCTACCCGCTGCTGCGCGCCGTGCAGCCCGCCGAGATCAACATGACCCTCAACGCCATCGCCACGGCGCTCGAGGGCCGCGGCGACCAGCTCGGCGAGAACCTCGAGGTCCTCGACGGCTACCTGCGGCGCTTCAACCCCGAGATCCCGGCGCTCGTGGAGGACCTGCGGCTGACCGCGAAGGTCTCCGACATCTACGCCGACGTGCTGCCCGAGGTCGCCACCATCCTGCGCAACACCATCACCACCACCCAGACCCTCGAGGGCCGCGAGGACAAGCTCAACGCGCTCTTCAAGGACATCGGCCGCTTCTCCGCGACCACCGAGCGCTTCCTCGACGCCAACGGCGACAACCTGATCCGGCTCGGCGAGCTGGGCCGCACCCAGCTTCGCGTGCTCGCCAAGTACGCCCCCGAGTACCCCTGCCTGCTCGAGGGCATCGTCAAGGCCGGGGACCTGCAGGCCGAGGCGTTCCGCGGCTTCACCCTGCACATCGTCCTGGAGACCCTGCCCAACCAGCCGCGCGGCTACGGGCCGCAGGACGCCCCCGTGTACGGCGAGACCCGCGGCCCGCACTGCGGCTCGCTGCCGAACCCTCCCGGGGACCAGGCCGACCCCTTCGACGGCCAGCCCGACTTCGTGGACGGCATCGACGAGCCCACCGGCAAGGGCACCTCGCGGGTCGCGACCGGCTGGGCCGGTGGCGACGGCTACACCGGGGGCCGCGACGAGGCGGCGCTGCTCAAGGGGCTGCTCGGGACCTCGATCGGGACCACCGCCGCGGACGTGCCGGACCTCGGCGTGCTGCTCGTCGGACCCATGGCGCGGGGCGCCACTGTGACGCTGGGGGAGGCCCGCTGATGCCGCTGCTCGACTCCAGGACCTCCCTCGACCTCACCAAGCTGATGGTCTTCATCCTCGTCACGACGCTGGCCACCGCCGTCCTCGTCGTCACCATCGGCAACCTCACCTTCGGCCAGACCCGCACCTACCGGGCGGTGTTCGCCAACGCGACCGGCGTGGTCAAGGGCGACGACATCCGCGTCGCCGGCGTCAAGGTCGGGGTGGTCGAGGACATCGAGGTCGCCGACCGCACCCAGGCACGGCTGACCTTCACGGTCGACGAGGACACCGCGGTCACCGGGGCCACGTTCGCCACCATCAAGTACCGCAACCTCGTGGGGCAGCGGTACGTCGCGCTGACCCAGGAGATCGGCGACACCGCGCGGCTGCCGGACAACGCGGAGATCCCGGTCGAGCGCACCAAGCCGGCCCTCGACCTCACGGTGCTGTTCAACGGGTTCAAGCCGCTGTTCCAGGCGCTGTCGCCCTCGGACATCAACCAGCTCTCCTACGAGATCGTCCAGGTCTTCCAGGGGGAGAGCGGCACCCTCGAGGGGCTGCTCCAGCACACGGCGTCGGTGACCTCCACGCTGGCGGACCGTGACGAGGTGATCAGCGACCTCATCGTCAACCTCAACGAGGTGCTCGACCACGTCGGCGACCGCGACGAGCAGCTGTCGCGCCTGATCACCTCCTTCCGCACCCTCGTCGGCGGGCTCAAGGACGACCGGCAGGCCATCCTCGGCTCCCTCGACGAGATCTCCGACCTGTCGGTCGAGACCTCCGACCTGCTGTCGGGCATCCGCCGCCCGTTCGTCAAGGACATCAAGGAGCTGCGCACCGTCGCCGGCAACATCGACAAGAACAAGGCCGAGCTCGACCGGGCGCTCCAGGTGCTGCCCATCAAGCTGGAGAAGGTCGGGCGCACCGCCATCTACGGCTCGTGGTTCAACTTCTACCTCTGCGAGTTCCAGGGCCGGGTCAAGCTGCCCGGCAACCTCAACGTCCCGGTCTCCTACCAGCCGGGCTCCGATCGGTGTGATCTCGGATGAACTCACCCCACGACCTTCTCCGCTCCCCCCGCTGCGCTCCTCCCGCGGACAACGCCGAGGGGACCCCGAGATGATTCCCTTCCGCGAGCGCAACCCCGTCGTCATCGGGTTCATCAGCCTCGTCGCCCTCGGCCTGCTGCTCACGGCGGCGCTGCGCGCCGACGACCTGCCGCTGATCGGCGGCGGCGACACCTACCGCGCGGCCTTCACCGAGTCCGGCGGGCTCAAGAAGGGCGACGAGGTCCGCATCGCCGGCGTCCGCGTCGGCAAGGTCGACGAGGTGGCGCTGGACGACGGGCACGTCGTGGCGACGTTCAAGGTCGACCGCGCCGAGTCCTTCGGCCCCGACACCCGGGCCGCGATCAAGGTCAAGACGCTCCTCGGAGCGATGTTCCTCTCCCTCGAGCCGGCCGGCGAGGGCCAGCTCGCCGAGGGCTCGACCATCCCGGTCGAGCGCACGTCCTCGCCGTACGACGTGGTGGAGGCCTTCGAGGGCCTCGCCGACACCTCGGAGCGGATCGACACCGACCAGCTCGCCGGTGCGCTCACCACGCTGGCCGACCTGACCCGCAACACGCCCGAGGAGTTCCGCTCGGCGCTGGACGGCGTCACCCGCCTCTCGGCCAACGTGGCGGCCAAGGACCAGCAGATCAACGAGCTGCTGGTCAACCTCGACAAGGTCGCCACGGTGCTCGACGCGCGGGACGAGGACATCGTCGCCCTGATGCGGGACGCCGACGTGCTGTTCCGCGCGCTCGTGGGTCGCCGGGAGGCGATCCACGACCTCCTCGAGTCGACCTCGACCCTGTCGCAGGAGCTGACCCTGCTGGTCCGGCAGAGCCGCGAGGACCTCAAGCCCGCCCTGACGCACCTGGAGAACGTCGTCGCCGTGCTCAACAAGAACGAGGACAACCTCGACAACAGCCTGCGGCTGATGGCGCCGTTCTACCGGGTGTTCGCCAGCACCCTTGGCACCGGCCCGTGGTTCGACACCTACATCCAGAACCTGCCTCCGGCACCGCAGGTGGGCTGACATGGAGACCCTGCGCAAGCTCGCCGTCCCGCTCGTGGTCATCGCCCTGGTGACCGCGGCGGCGATCACCATGTTCACCGGCACCGACTCCAAGCGGCTGGTCGCCCACTTCCCGCGCACCATCTCGATCTACGAGGGTAGCGAGGTGCGCGTCCTCGGGGTGCCGATCGGCAACGTCGAGTCGGTGGAGCCCTCGGGCACCGACGTCGTCGTGACCATGACCTACGACAGCGAGGTCGAGCTGCCGGCGGACGCCAAGGCCGCGATCGTGGCGCCCTCCATCGTCGGCGACCGCTTCATCCAGGTCACCCCCGCCTACACCGGCGGGGAGGTGATGGCCGACGGCGTCGAGCTCCCCGTGGAGCAGGCCGGGGTGCCGATCGAGCTCGACCAGATCTACGCGAGCCTCGACACCCTCAACGTCGCCCTCGGCCCCAACGGCGCCAACCGCGACGGTGCGCTGTCCGACCTGCTCGCGGTGACGGCCGACAACTTCGACGGCCAGGGCGAGAACCTGCGCTCGACCCTGGGCAACGTCGCCCGGCTGACCGCCACCCTCGACAACAACAAGGAGGAGCTGTTCGGCAGTGCCGAGCAGCTCGGCAAGTTCGTCAGCACCCTGGCCGAGAACGACCAGACCGTCCGCAGCTTCAACCGGTCGCTGTCGGACGTGTCCGGCCTCCTCGAGGGCGAGAAGGAGGAGCTGTCGGCCTCGCTGCGCAACCTGTCGGTGGCGCTCACCGAGGTGTCCTCCTTCGTCAAGGACAACCGTGAGGTGCTGGGTCGCAACATCTCCGGGCTCAACCGGGTCTCCAAGGTCCTGGTCAAGCAGCGCGACGCCCTCGACGAGATCCTCCGCGTCGGCCCGCTCGCCCTCAACAACCTCGCGCTGACCTACAACCCGCAGTCCGGCACGCTCGACACCCGGGCCAACCTCGGCGAGCTCGTCAACCAGCTCACGGCCGACCCGGCGACGTACCTGTGCGGGCTCACCAGCCAGGTCAAGGGCGCCGGCGGCGTGTGCGACACGATCAAGCAGGTCCTGCCGCGCTCGGGTGCGCTCCCGAAGGGACCCGTGCCGGCGCGGCCCGACCAGCGGTTCGACCCCACCCTCGGTGGTCTCGTGGAGGTGTCGCGATGAACCGCGTCAAGGCCGTCGTGCTGCTCTTCGTCACCGCGCTCGCCCTGTCCGCGTGCGACTTCGACGTCTACGAGCTGCCGCTGCCCGGGGGGCCCGACGTGGGCTCCGACCCGATGACGGTGCGGGTGCACTTCGCTGACGTCCTCGACCTGGTGCCGAGGTCGACGGTCAAGGTCAACGACGTCACCGTCGGGCAGGTGAGCGACGTGTCGCTGGACGGGTACGCCGCGGTGGTCGAGCTCGAGATGCGCAACGACGTCGAGCTGCCGGACAACGCCGTGGCCGAGATCCGCCAGACCAGCCTGCTCGGCGAGAAGTTCGTCTCGCTCGCGGCGCCCGCGGAGGGGGCCAGCAGCAACCCGCTCGAGAGCGGCGACGAGATCCCGCTCGAGCGCACCGGGCGCAACCCCGAGGTCGAGGAGGTGCTCGGTGCGCTGAGCCTGCTCCTCAACGGCGGCGGTGTCGCGCAGCTCAAGACCATCACCCAGGAGCTCAACCTGGCCCTCGAGGGCAGGGAGGGCACCGCCCGCTCGGTGCTGCGCCAGATCCGGGACTTCATGGCCCAGCTCGACGACAACAAGGGCGACATCGTCGACGCCATCGAGAAGCTCAACCGGCTGGCCCTGGGGATCCGCAAGGAGCAGCCGACGATCGACGCGGCCCTCGAGGAGCTGCCCAGCGCGCTCGACTCGATCGACCGCCAGCGCGAGGACCTGGTCGCCATGCTGCGGTCCCTGGAGGACCTCAGCGCGGTGGGCGTCCGGGTCATCCGCGCGTCCAAGGAGGCGACGATCGACTCGCTCGAGGCGCTCGACCCGGTGCTGACCCAGCTCGCGGCGTCGGGCGACGACTTCACCAACGCCTTCCACGTGTTCCTCACCTACCCGTTCGTCGACGAGGTGGTCGGCCGGGACCCGCAGGTCGCCCGCAACCTGCACATGGGCGACTACACCAACCTCTCGATCACCCTCGAGGTCGACCTCTCCCAGGGCGCGACCGGGCTGCCCACGCTGCCCACCAACCTGCCCACGCCGATCGACCCCACCGTCATCGTGGACAACGTCCTGGAGTGCATCGCCAGCGGCGACCTGAACAGCCCGGCCTGCCAGAAGGTCCTGGCCACGCCCACCGAGCTGCTCAAGCTCCAGCAGGAGTGCCGCAAGGACGCCAACAAGGACAAGGACGTGTGCCGCGAGCTCAACCAGCTGCCCAACCTGCCCCTGCCCACGGAGACGACGACCATCCCGGGTGTCCCGGTCCCGCTGCCCAGCGTGCCGACCGCCACGGGGCTGCCCACCCTGCCGGGCCTCGGCCGCGCCGGCACGCAGGAGCGGACGCCTCAGGGCCCGACGTACGGACAGCTGATGGACGCCTACGACCCCGCCCTCGTCAGCCTGCTCGTCCCCGGGATGGTGCTGCGATGATCACCCGTCGTACCAAGCTGCAGCTGCTGGTCTTCGCCATCATCACGCTGCTCGGCGTGAGCTACGTCGGCGCGCGCTACGCGCGGCTCGACCGGGTGTTCGTCGACGACACCTACACGGTGGTCGCGCACTTCAAGGACTCCGGCGGGGCGTTCGCCGGGGCCGAGGTGTCCTACCGCGGGGTGCGCATCGGCGAGGTGTCGCAGATGGTGCTCACGGACGAGGGCGTCGACATCCACCTCGACATCGACAAGGAGCAGGACCGCATCCCCGCCGACAGCCTGGCGCTGGTCGGCAACCGCTCGGCGGTGGGGGAGCAGTACGTCGAGCTCCAGCCGCAGGTCGACGACGGCCCCTACCTGGAGGACCGCTCGCAGATCGCCGTCGACCGCACCCGCACGCCGATCCAGACCGACACCCTGCTGACGCACCTGTCCGAGACCGTCCGCAGCGTCGACGAGCGCGACCTGCAGACCGTCACCACCGAGTTCGGCGCGGCGTTCGGCGGTGCGGGGCAGGACCTTCAGACGATCATCGACTCGGGCACCGCCTTCATCGACGCCGCCGACGCCAACTTCGAGGTCACCACCAAGCTGATCCGCGACGGCAACGTCGTGCTCAACGGGCAGATCGACTCCGAGAGCGCGCTGCGCTCCTTCGCCCGCGACCTCAGCACCTTCTCCACCTCGCTGGCCGGGTCCGACAAGGACCTCCGCTCGGTGATCGACAACGGCAGCGCGACCGCCACCCAGCTGCGCACCTTCATCGAGGACAACGAGGTCGAGCTCGGCGAGCTCCTCAACAACCTCGTCACCACGGGCGAGGTCGTGGTGAAGAACATCAAGGGCGTCGAGCAGCTGCTCGTCATCTACCCGTACGTCGTCGAGGGCGGGTTCACCGTCGTGTCGAAGACCTCGGCGACCGGCAACTACGACGCCCACTTCGGCATGGTCCTGACCGAGGACCCGGCGGTGTGCCACGCCGGCTACGAGGGGACCGACACCCGGCCGCCGCAGGACGGGGAGAACCGGGCCATGAACACCGCGGCCCGCTGCACCGAGCCCGCCTCGCAGTCCAACGCGCGCGGCGGCCAGCACGCGCCCCGCCCGGCGGCGTCGTACGCCCCACCGGTCGCCGCCTACGACCCCGACACCGGCGAGCTGGTGTGGGGCGAGGCGGAGGCCGCCCGCCTCGAGTCGCGCGGTAGCGTCGCGCCCCGGACCCTCGGAGAGGAGTCATGGAAGTGGTTGTTCCTCCAGCCCCTGCTGACGCAGGAGTGACGCGCACCGACCCCGCCACCGCCACAGCCCCCGCGGTCGAGCGCCGGACCGCCGGCTTCCGCACGGTCCTGCTGGCCGTCCTGGTGGTCCTGGCCCTGGTCGCGGCCGGCCTGCTGGCGTGGCTGCTCCTGGCGCGTGGCGACGACGGCGACGACGTCCAGTCCTCCCGCGAGGAGGTGATGGCGCAGACCGAGCAGTTCATGCTGCGGATGGGCACCTACGGGCCCGACCTGCTCGACGAGAAGGGCGCGATGCCCGAGTACCGCGAGCGCGTCACCGACGTCATCACCGACAAGTTCGCCGCGTCCTTCGAGCAGGAGGCCGGCACGGCGGAGCAGCTGGTGGCCCAGGCGGGCGTGACCCGGGTCGCCGACGTCTTCGCCACCGGGGTGTCCAGCATCGACCAGGACTCGGCCCGCACCCTGGTCGCCGGGACGTTCAGCGACTCCTACGACGTCAAGGGCAAGACCGTCGACCAGGAGCCGATCCCCTTCCGCATCGAGGTCAGCCTCGTCGAGGTCGACGGCGAGTGGCTCGTCGACGACTTCGACCCGGTCTCGGGCGACGGGGCGGCCCCGACCGAGCCCGACCCGGGAGCCCAGCCGTGAGCGACCTCAAGCCCTCCACCCACAGCCCCAGCTGGTACGACGTCCTCGACGTCGAGCCCAGCGCGTCCGCCGACGAGGTGCGCGCGGCCTGGCGGGCCGGCATCGCCGACCTCGAGCCGGGCTCGCGCCGCTTCGCCTCGCTCAACGCGGCCGCCGAGGTGCTGCTCGACCCGGCCCGCCGAGCGGCGTACGACGCGTCGCTCCCCGAGCGCGAGGCCGCGCCCGCCGTGGTCGAGGAGGAGCCCGTCGAGGACGGGCCCGACAGCGCCGGCACCACCGGTGCCGCCGAGACCGCCGGCACTGCCGGTGTGGTCGGGGCGCCGCCCCGCGCCGTCCCGGCCTGGCTCCTGGCCGTCGTCGGCCTGCTGCTCGCCGGTCTGCTCGCCGGCTGCGCGTGGGCGTGGCAGACGACGTCGGGGGAGACGACCGAGGAGGCGACGCGCGCCGCCCAGGCCGCCGCCGAGCGCGCCATCGTGCCGGTGCTGTCCTACGGCTACGAGTCGCTGGCGGAGGACCAGGCGCGGGCGCAGGGCTACCTCACCTCCGACTACCGCGCCGACTACGACAAGCTCTTCGCGGTCATCTCCGACAACGCCCCGCAGACGCAGACGACCGTCGAGGCACGGGTGGTCGCGTCGGGGATCGTGCGCTCGGGCCAGGACCGGGTCGACGTCCTCGTGTTCGTCGACCGGCCGACCACCAACAAGCTGACCCCGGAGCCGGAGACCTACAAGGACCAGGTCACCGTCACGATGCAGAAGGTCGGCGACGAGTGGCTGGTCGACAACCTGGTGACCTCCCCGGCGCAGGGCTGAGCGGGGCCGGTCACGGGTCCCCGCGACGCCCCGAGGGGGGTCGGTGCTTGACCTGTCCCCGGCCGCCGGTCATCATCGTCGGCAACGCGTGAGCGAACGGCGAGCACGAGCAGTGGAATGCCATCGACCCCGCCTTTGAAGCGAGCCCTGTGTTGCGGTAGCCTGTGACTTTGCGCCTGCCCTCATATGCCCTTCACCCTGCCCGGACGGGTGTCGTGGTGGTCGGCCGGCGATCTCTTGGATCACGATCCTTCGAAGGACACCCTCTTGGCCGCGCGCAGCTCCGCTGGTAACTCCCTGCTCAAGTCCAACCGCACCTCTTTCGCGAAGATCGCCGAACCTCTCGAGGTTCCCGCTCTCCTCTCCCTCCAGACCGACAGCTTCGAGTGGCTCGTCGGCGGCGAGAAGTGGGAGGAGATGGTCGCGGCCCGTCGGGCCGCGGGCGAGGACGTGTCGGAGAAGTCTGGTCTGCAGGAGATCTTCGAGGAGATCTCCCCGATCGAGGACTTCTCCGAGACGATGATGCTCTCGTTCGACAACCCCGTGTTCGTCGACCCGAAGTACACCGAGGAGGAGTGCAAGGAGAAGGACTTCACCTACTCCCGCCCCCTCTACGTCTCGGCCGAGTTCATGAACCACGAGACCGGTGAGATCAAGGGCCAGACGGTCTTCATGGGCGACTTCCCCATGATGACCCGCAAGGGCACCTTCATCATCAACGGCACCGAGCGTGTCGTGGTCTCCCAGCTCGTGCGCTCGCCCGGCGTCTACTTCGAGCGCTCCGCGGACAAGACGTCCGACAAGGACATCTACACCGCCAAGCTCATCCCGAGCCGCGGCGCCTGGCTCGAGTTCGAGATCGACAAGCGCGACCTCGTCGGCGTCCGCCTCGACCGCAAGCGCAAGCAGAACGTCACCGTCCTGCTCAAGGCCCTCGGGTGGACCGCGGAGCAGATCCGCGAGGAGTTCGGCCAGTACGAGTCGATGATGCTCACGCTGGAGAAGGACACCCCGCAGACCCAGGACGAGGCGCTCCTCGACATCTACCGCAAGCTGCGCCCGGGCGAACCGCCCACGCGTGAGGCCGCGCAGACGCTGTTGAACAACTACTACTTCAACAACAAGCGCTACGACCTCGCCAAGGTCGGCCGGTACAAGATCAACAAGAAGCTCGGCCAGGCCGAGGCCTTCGACCAGCAGACGCTGACCGTCGACGACATCGTCGCGGCGATCCGCTACATCGTCGAGCTGCACGCGGCCGGCACGCCGGTCGAGGCGCCCGACTTCGTCGACGCGGCCGGCAACGTGGTCATGGGACCCGACGACAAGCCCGTCAAGGTCCAGGCCGACGACATCGACCACTTCGGCAACCGTCGCATGCGCACGGTCGGCGAGCTGATCCAGAACCAGCTCCGCACGGGCCTGGCCCGCATGGAGCGGGTGGTCCGTGAGCGGATGACGACCCAGGACGTCGAGGCCATCACGCCGCAGTCCCTGATCAACATCCGTCCCGTGGTCGCGGCGCTGAAGGAGTTCTTCGGCACCTCGCAGCTCTCGCAGTTCATGGACCAGACCAACCCGATCGCCGGCCTGACGCACAAGCGTCGCCTCTCCGCGCTCGGCCCCGGCGGTCTGTCCCGTGACCGCGCCGGCATGGAGGTCCGTGACGTCCACCCGTCGCACTACGGCCGCATGTGCCCGATCGAGACCCCGGAAGGCCCGAACATCGGCCTGATCGGCTCGCTCGCGTCGTACGGGCGGATCAACCCGTTCGGCTTCGTCGAGACGCCCTACCGGCGCGTCGAGAAGGGTGTCGTCACCGACAAGGTCGACTACCTGACCGCCGACGACGAGGACCGCTACGTCATCGCCCAGGCCAACGCCCCCCTCGACCCGAACAACAAGTTCGCCGAGGAGCGCGTGCTCGTGCGCCAGAAGCACGGTGAGGTCGACGCGATCCTGGCCGAGGAGGTCGACTACATGGACGTCTCGCCGCGCCAGATGGTGTCGGTCGCGACGGCCCTGATCCCCTTCCTCGAGCACGACGACGCCAACCGCGCCCTCATGGGTGCCAACATGCAGCGCCAGGCCGTGCCGCTCATCACGAGCGACTCGCCGCTGGTCGGCACCGGCATGGAGTACCGCGCCGCCGTCGACGCCGGTGACGTCGTGGTGGCCGAGAAGGCCGGCGTCGTCAAGGAGGTGTCCGCCGACTTCATCGAGACGATGAACGACGACGGCTCCTACCAGACCTACAAGCTGGCCAAGTTCCGTCGCTCCAACCAGGGCACCTGCATCAACCAGCGCCCGCTGGTGGTGGAGGGCGACCGCCTCGAGGTCGGCTCGCCGATCGCCGACGGTCCGTGCACCGACCAGGCGGAGATGGCGCTCGGCACCAACCTGCTCGTGGCGTTCATGCCGTGGCAGGGCCACAACTACGAGGACGCGATCATCCTCAGCCAGCGCCTGGTGCAGGAGGACGTCCTCACCTCGATCCACATCGAGGAGCACGAGGTCGACGCCCGCGACACCAAGCTCGGCCCCGAGGAGATCACCCGGGACATCCCGAACGTCTCCGAGGAGGGTCTGGCCGACCTCGACGACCGCGGCATCATCCGCATCGGCGCCGAGGTCACCACCGGTGACATCCTCGTCGGCAAGGTCACGCCCAAGGGCGAGACCGAGCTGACCCCCGAGGAGCGGCTGCTCCGCGCGATCTTCGGCGAGAAGGCGCGCGAGGTGCGCGACACCTCGATGAAGGTGCCGCACGGTGAGTCCGGCACGGTCATCGGCGTCCGCGTCTTCGACCGCGAGGACGGCGACGAGCTGCCCCCGGGCGTCAACCAGCTGGTCCGCGTCTACGTCGCCCAGAAGCGCAAGATCTCGGTGGGTGACAAGCTCGCCGGCCGTCACGGCAACAAGGGCGTCATCGCCAAGATCCTGCCGATCGAGGACATGCCGTTCATGGAGGACGGCACCCCGGTCGACGTCGTGCTCAACCCGCTGGGTGTGCCGCGTCGTATGAACATCGGCCAGATCCTCGAGCTCCACCTCGGCTGGCTGGCCAAGCAGGGCTGGGACCTCAACCTGCACGACGACCAGGGCTCCGCGGAGTGGAAGGACCGCCTCATGGCGATCCACGCCGAGAAGTCCGAGCCCGGCACCAAGGTCGCCACGCCCGTCTTCGACGGTGCGCGCGAGGACGAGATCACCGGCCTGCTGGGTGCGACGTACCCGACGCGTGACGGTGTCCGGATGATCGACGAGACCGGCAAGGCGTCGCTCTTCGACGGCCGCTCCGGCGAGCCGTTCCCCGAGCCCGTCTCGGTCGGCTACATGTACATCCTCAAGCTGCACCACCTCGTGGACGACAAGATCCACGCGCGCAGCACCGGCCCCTACTCGATGATCACCCAGCAGCCGCTCGGCGGTAAGGCCCAGTTCGGTGGCCAGCGCTTCGGTGAGATGGAGGTCTGGGCGATGGAGGCGTACGGCGCCGCCTACGCCCTGCAGGAGCTGCTGACGATCAAGTCCGACGACGTGCCCGGTCGCGTCAAGGTCTACGAGGCCATCGTCAAGGGCGAGAACATCCCCGACTCCGGCATCCCCGAGTCGTTCAAGGTGCTCGTCAAGGAGATGCAGTCGCTGTGCCTGAACGTCGAGGTGCTGTCGCACGACGGGTCGGCCATCGAGCTCAAGGACGCCGAGGAAGACGTCTTCCGGGCTGCCGAGGAGCTGGGCATCGACCTGTCGCGTCGCGAGCCGAGCTCGGTCGAAGAAGTCTGAGTGACGAGGCGGTGCGCCGATCCCCGGCGCACCGCCCCTCCTCGGTCCCTCACCCACTGAATTTCGTACCAACTGAAGGGTTGCAGCCATCGTGCTCGACGTGAACTTCTTCGACCAGCTTCAGATCGGCCTGGCCACCGCGGAGGACATCCGCGGGTGGAGCCACGGCGAGGTCAAGAAGCCGGAGACCATCAACTACCGCACGCTCAAGCCGGAGCGTGACGGCCTCTTCTGCGAGAAGATCTTCGGTCCCACCCGGGACTGGGAGTGCTACTGCGGCAAGTACAAGCGCGTGCGCTTCAAGGGCATCATCTGTGAGCGCTGCGGCGTCGAGGTCACCCGCTCCAAGGTCCGCCGCGAGCGGATGGGCCACATCGAGCTCGCCGCCCCGGTGACCCACATCTGGTACTTCAAGGGCGTCCCCTCGCGCCTGGGCTACCTGCTCGACCTCGCCCCGAAGGACCTCGAGAAGGTCATCTACTTCGCGGCGTACATGATCACCTCGGTCGACGAGGACGCGCGTCACCGCGACCTGTCCTCGCTCGAGGGCAAGGTCGGCCTGGAGCGCGAGCGCCTCGAGAAGCGTCGCGACACCTCCATCGACGACCGCACCAAGAAGCTGGAGGAGGACCTCGCGGCCCTCGAGGCCGAGGGTGCCAAGGCCGACCAGCGTCGCAAGGTCAAGGACGGCGCCGAGCGGGAGATGAAGCAGCTGCGCGACCGTGCACAGCGCGAGATCGACCGCCTCGACGAGGTCTGGAACACGTTCAAGTCCCTCAAGGTGCAGGACCTGCTCGGCGACGAGCTCCTCTACCGCGAGATGAAGACGTGGTTCGGCAAGTACTTCGAGGGCTTCATGGGCGCCACGGCGATCCAGAAGCGCCTCCAGGACTTCGACATCGAGGCCGAGGTGGAGTCGCTGCGCGACACCATCGCCAACGGCAAGGGCCAGCGCAAGGTCCGCGCCCTCAAGCGCCTCAAGGTCGTCGACGCCTTCCGCAAGACCGGCAACCAGCCCATCGGCATGGTGCTGGACGCCGTCCCGGTCATCCCGCCGGACCTGCGTCCGATGGTGCAGCTCGACGGTGGCCGCTTCGCGACCTCCGACCTCAACGACCTGTACCGCCGCGTCATCAACCGCAACAACCGCCTCAAGCGACTGCTCGACCTCGGTGCGCCCGAGATCATCGTCAACAACGAGAAGCGGATGCTGCAGGAGGCCGTGGACAGCCTCTTCGACAACGGTCGTCGTGGTCGTCCGGTCACGGGCCCGGGCAACCGGCCGCTCAAGTCGCTCTCCGACATGCTCAAGGGCAAGCAGGGGCGCTTCCGCCAGAACCTCCTCGGCAAGCGCGTCGACTACTCGGGCCGTTCGGTCATCGTGTCGGGCCCGCAGCTCAAGCTGCACCAGTGCGGTCTGCCCAAGCAGATGGCGCTCGAGCTGTTCAAGCCGTTCGTGATGAAGCGCCTCGTCGACCTGTCGCACGCGCAGAACATCAAGTCCGCCAAGCGGATGGTCGAGCGCGCCCGCCCGGTCGTGTGGGACGTCCTCGAAGAGGTCATCACCGAGCACCCCGTGCTGCTCAACCGTGCGCCCACGCTGCACCGCCTCGGCATCCAGGCCTTCGAGCCCCAGCTGATCGAGGGCAAGGCCATCCAGATCCACCCGCTCGTGTGCGGCGCGTTCAACGCCGACTTCGACGGTGACCAGATGGCGGTGCACCTGCCGTTGTCGGCCGAGGCCCAGGCCGAGGCCCGGATCCTGATGCTGTCGACCAACAACATCCTCAAGCCGTCCGACGGCCGTCCGGTGACCATGCCCTCGCAGGACATGATCATCGGCCTGTTCTGGCTGACGACCGACCGTGACGACCAGGTCGGCGACGGCCGGGTCTTCTCGACCCCGTCCGAGGCGATCATGGCCTACGACCGGGCCGAGATCACCCTGCAGAGCAAGGTGCGGATCCGTCTCGACGACATCGTGCCGCCGCTCGAGGACGAGGCCGGCGCGGACTGGGAGCAGGGCCGCTCGGTGCTGCTCGAGACCACGCTGGGCCGGGTGCTCTTCAACGACACCCTGCCGGCCGACTACCCGTTCGTGAACTACGAGGTGGGCAAGAAGGCCCTCGGCGCGATCGTCAACGACCTCGCCGAGCGCTACACCAAGGTCGAGGTCGCGGCCTCGCTCGACGCCCTCAAGGACGCCGGCTTCCACTGGGCCACCCGCTCCGGTGTGACCGTCTCGATCGACGACGTCACCACCCCGGGCAACAAGGCCGAGATCCTCGCCGACTACGAGGCGCAGGCGGAGAAGGTCCAGAAGCAGTTCGAGCGCGGTCTCGTGACCGACGACGAGCGTCGCCAGGAGCTCATCGAGATCTGGACCCAGGCGTCCAACGACGTCGCCAAGGCGATGGAGGCCAACTTCGACCGGACCAACCCGATCTACATGATGGTCGACTCGGGTGCCTCCGGAAACATGATGCAGATCCGTCAGGTGGCGGCCATGCGTGGTCTGGTGGCCAACCCGAAGGGCGACATCATCCCGCGGCCCATCAAGGCCAACTTCCGTGAGGGCCTCTCGGTCCTGGAGTACTTCATCTCCACCCACGGTGCCCGCAAGGGTCTGGCCGACACCGCGCTGCGTACCGCCGACTCGGGCTACCTGACCCGTCGTCTGGTGGACGTCTCGCAGGACGTCATCATCCGTGAGGACGACTGCGGCACCGAGCGCGGCCTGCCCAAGCGGATCGGTGAGCGGGGCGAGGACGGCCTCGTGCGCAAGCACGAGAACGCCGAGACCGCGGCGTACGCCCGCTCGTCGGCCGTCGAGATCACCCACCCGGACACGGGCGAGGTGCTCGCGGGCGCCGGTGACGACCTCGGCGACGTCAAGATCGGCGAGCTCATCGCGGCCGGCATCGAGGAGGTCAAGGTCCGCTCCGTGCTGACCTGTGACGCCCGGACCGGCACGTGCGCGAAGTGCTACGGCCGTTCGCTGGCGACCGGCAAGCTCGTCGACATCGGCGAGGCCGTCGGCATCATCGCGGCCCAGTCGATCGGTGAGCCCGGCACGCAGCTGACGATGCGTACCTTCCACACCGGTGGTGTGGCCTCGGCCGACGACATCACGCAGGGTCTGCCCCGCGTGGTCGAGCTCTTCGAGGCCCGCTCGCCCAAGGGTCGCTCGCCGATCGCCGAGGCGGCCGGTCGGGTCGAGATCGAGGAGACCGACAAGGCCCGCAAGGTCCTGGTCACCCCGGACGACGGCTCGGAGGTCCAGGAGTACCCGGTCAGCAAGCGCTCGCGCCTGCTGGTGGCCGACGGCGACCACATCGAGGTCGGCCAGAAGCTCACCGTCGGTACCGAGGACCCGCAGGACGTCCTGCGCATCCTGGGTGTCCGCAAGGCCCAGGAGCACCTGGTCGACGAGGTGCAGAACGTGTACCGCTCGCAGGGTGTGTCGATCCACGACAAGCACATCGAGATCATCGTGCGGCAGATGCTGCGCCGGATCACGGTCATCGAGTCGGGTGACACCAACCTGCTGCCGTCCGACCTGGTCGACCGCGTGCGCTTCGAGGAGGAGAACCGCCGCGCGGTCTCCGAGGGCACCAAGCCCGCCTCGGGTCGTCCGGTGCTCATGGGCATCACCAAGGCCTCGCTCGCGACCGAGTCGTGGCTCTCGGCGGCCTCCTTCCAGGAGACCACCCGGGTGCTCACCGACGCCGCGATCAACGGCCGCTCCGACAGCCTGCGTGGCCTGAAGGAGAACGTGATCATCGGCAAGCTGATCCCGGCCGGCACCGGCCTGGAGCGGTACCGGAACATCCGGGTCGAGCCGACCGAGGAGGCCCGCGCCGCGGCGTACTCCGTGACCGGCTACGACAGCTACGACTACGACTTCGGCAACGGCGGCCAGGCCGTCGCGCTGGACGACTTCGACTTTGGTTCGTACCAGAACTGAGCGAAGCTCAGGTCTGGTGTGACGAACCAGGTTGAGGAGCGTCGGCACGACCGGACGTAGTCCGGGCGCGTGACGCGCCTCGAGACCGAGTCAGTAGCACGACCGGGCCCCGGTCTCCCTCACGGGAGGCCGGGGCCCGGCGCATTTCCGCCGTGTCGTCGCAGGACTGTGCGGGGAGTGTGCGGGTGCTGGCGGAGGCGCCGGTGTCGCCGGGACGGTGGACTGGGCTGACGAGACCCGCACGGGGTCTCCCTACGGAGGGAACCACCACATGAGTGCCACCATGCGCCGCCTCGGCGTCGTCACCGCCGCCGCTGCCGCGGCGGTCGTCGTCACCGCCACCGGTGCCAGCGCGCACCACTGCTTCGTGCCGATGTACTCCCTGGGCGGGCCGTCGTCGGCCAACTGGTTCGTCATCTCGGCGGAGGACGGGGCGTTCCTCGTCGCCGGCTACGAGGCCGGGTGCGACGAGGCGGTCGACGCCGGTTACGACGCGGTCCGGGCCGCCGGACTCCCCGTCGGGATCAAGATCTTCGAGAAGATGACGATCGGTGACCCGAAGGGGACCGGGCGGATCCCCAACCCGAACGGCGCCGACGGCAGGGGCCTGGAGTACTTCGGCGCCGGGTCCACGCTGCCCGACGAGATGGTCGGGACCTGGATCGACGGGGCGTCGTCGTACACCTGCTGAGTGTCCCGGCACCCGGACCGGCCCGTGGCGCTCGGGCGCCCGCCGGGATCCGGGCCTGAGGACGAGCCCTCGTTTTCGCCCCGGTTGGGCCGGCGGGGGAGAATCGCGGCGTGACCACCCCCACTGCCACCGACGTCCTCGTCGTCGGCGCCGGACCCGCGGGTTCCGCGGCCGCCGCCTGGAGCGCCCGGGCCGGGCTCGACACGACGCTGGTGGACGCCCAGGTCTTCCCGCGCGACAAGACGTGCGGCGACGGGCTCACGCCGCGCGCCATCGGCGAGATGCAGCGGCTGGGCCTCGAGGACTGGCTGCGCGCCCACACCGTCAACCACGGGCTGCGGGCGCACGGCTTCGGCCAGACGCTCCTGCTGCCGTGGCCGTCGCTGCCCGGCAGCAGCCTGCCGTCCTGGGGCTCCGCGGTCGCCCGTACCGAGCTCGACGACCACCTGCGCACCGTCGCGATCAAGAGCGGGGCGCTGGCCCTCGACGGCGCCCGCGCGGTCGACGTACGCATGGAGGGGGCACGGGTCGCGGCCGTGGTGTTCCGCCGCGGCGAGGAGACCTTCGAGATCGCCTGCCGGCGCCTCGTCGTCGCCGACGGCGTGCGCTCCCCGCTCGGCAAGCTGCTCGGGCGCGAGTGGCACCGCGACACCGTCTACGGCGTCGCCGGGCGCGCGTACGTCGACTCCGAGATGTCCGACGACCCCTGGATCAGCTCGCACCTCGAGCTGCGCGGCGAGGACGGTGAGATCCTCAGCGGCTACGGCTGGATCTTCCCCCTCGGCACCGGCGAGGTGAACGTCGGCGTCGGCACGCTCGCCACGTCCAGGCGGCCGGCCAACATCGCCGTCAAGCCCCTCATGAACTACTACGCCGACCAGCGCCGCGAGGAGTTCAAGCTGTCCGGCGACCTGCGGGCGCCCACCTCGGCCCTGCTGCCCATGGGCGGCGCCGTGTCCCACGTCGCCGGCGACAACTGGGCGCTGGTCGGAGACGCGGCCGGCTGCGTCAACCCGCTCAACGGCGAGGGCATCGACTACGGCCTCGAGACCGGCCGGTTCGTGGCGGAGGCGATGGCCGCGGGCGAGCACCTCGGCACGGTGTGGCCCGCGATCCTCCGCGAGCACTACGGCGAGTCCTTCTCCATCGCCCGCCGGCTCGCCGGCGTGGCCACCCAGCCCAAGGTCGTCGCCGCGCTCGGCCCGGCGGGCATGCGCTCGGACTGGCTGATGACCCTCGCGCTGCGGTGGATGGGCAACCTGGTCGACGAGGCCGATCGCGACCGCGCCGCTCGGGTGTGGCGCTGGGCGGGTCGTCGTTCGATCGCGCGCGACGCGCGCCCGCCCTTCGCCTGAGCGCCGAGCCGGCGGACGGCGCGGGTACGCTGCCGGCCGAGCGATCCGAGACGGGGTCCGGGTCCGAAGAGGGTGCATGAGCGAGGCCGTCTACCGCACGACCAACGCGCTGGGCCGGGCCGCGCTGCGGCTGCTGGATGTCGACACCCGGTGGACCGGCGTGGAGCACCTGCCGACGAGCGGTCCCGTGCTGCTGGCGGCGACCCACGTCAGCTACCCCGACTTCCTCTTCCTCGAGCAGGCCGCGATCGCGCGGGAGCGCTACCTGCGCTTCCTGTGCCGCCACGACGTGTGGCACCTGCCGGGAGTGCGGGCCGCGATGGACCGGATGAAGCACGTGCCCGTCGACCGCGAGGCCCCCGCGGCGGCGTACCTGCGTGCCCGGCGGCTGCTGCGCGAGGGTGAGGCGGTCTGTGCCTTTCCCGAGGCGGGCGTGTCCCACTCCTTCACCGTGCGCTCGCTGATGCGCGGGGTCGCCGCGCTGTCGCGGGAGACCGGCGTGCCGGTGGTGCCCGTCGCGCTGTGGGGCAGCCAGCGGATCTGGAGCGTCGGGCGCCCCGACGAGCGGGGGCGCAAGCCGCGACCGGACCTCACGCGAGGGCGTCGGGTCGACGTCGTCCTGGGGGAGCCGGTCGCCGTGGCGCCCGGCGACGACCTCACCGCGTGGACGCAGGACCTCGGTCGTCGGTTGACGTCGCTTCTGGAGGGACTGCAGGGCCTGCCGCACCACCGACCGGCTGCCGGCGAGCCCGCCCCCTGGCACCCCGCACATCTCGGTGGGACAGCACCGACGCGGACGGAGGCGCGTGCGCTGGAATCGGTGCCTCGCTCGGCGGTGCCGCCGACGTGGGGGCCGGTGCCGGTGCCGGGGACGGGGCAGCGGACGGGGCAGCGGTCGGAGCAGCGGGCGACGGCTCCCGGGACTCGGCCGACGGAGCCGCAGCGCGCCGCGCGCGGCGGGACTCCCACCAGCCCAGCGGGTTGGTGAACGGCTCGAGCACCCGGCGTACGGGCGGGCAGGCCAGCAGCAGGGCGAGGGCCACGGCCCCGAGGGTGGTGAGCACGAACCCGGCGGTGGTGTGCTCCTCGGCCCAGGCCGGCCAGCCCAGCGCCTTGACCGTCTTGATCACGAAGCCGTGGAACAGGTAGACGACCATCGTCGCCCCACCCATCACCGTGAACCACCCGAGCGAGCGGCGGGGGACCAGGGCGAGCACCGAGAACGCGCCCACCAGGCCCAGCGCCATCACCGTGAGGCGGGTCTGGAACGCGATGACCGGGTCGATGCCGACGTCCTCGTAGCCGGCGTCGTACCAGAGGAAGGCGGTCTGCGCCCACGCGTCGGTGAAGAGGGCCGCGACGGCCATCCCGACCAGCGCGGGGACGGCCGCGATCCGGACCCACACGTCGTCGAGGTGCTTGAGGTGGCGCGGCTTGAGGTGCAGGCCCAGCACGAAGAACGGCAGCAGGCCCAGGAAGCGCGGCAGCATCAGCAGGTCGGTGTTCCAGAAGCCGCCCAGCACGCTGACCACCACCGACAGCGGCAGGAAGAGCCAGTGCAGCTTGAGGATCGGGGTGACGAGGCGCCACATCAGCAGCACGATGAGGTACCACATCGTCCAGTGCGGCTCCAGCCACAGCGTCCCGGGCTCGGTCTCGTCGACCACGGTGACGCGGTAGTAGTAGAGCGCCGGCTCGAAGAGTAGGTAGGGCACCAGCAACGTGTAGACGAGGTTCTTCAGCCGGCGGCGGTCCCACTCGAAGGACTTGGAGAGGTAGCCGCTGACGAACACGAACGCCGGGATGTGCCACAGGTAGAGGAAGTCGTAGGCCCAGTGGCTGCCCTGGGTCTTCTCGAGCAGGCCCCACGAGTGCCCGATCACCACGAAGACGACGAGCACCATCTTGGAGTTGTCGAGCCACGGATCTCGTTGCGTGGGGGGCACCTGCTGAGGCTACGTCAGTCACCCCGTCCATGGCAGGTTGGTGCCATGGCCTCTCTCCCCAGACGACAACGCGTGGCGGCGTACGCCGTCATCCTGCGGACCCCGGCCACCTGCTCGGACGAGTCCGGTGAGCACGGGGGAGCCGAGATCCTGCTGTGCCGCCTTGCCCCGCGCATCAGCCGCAGCGAGCTCTGGACGCTGCCCGGTGGCGGCCTCGACCACGGTGAGGACCCGCGCGACGCGCTGCTGCGGGAGATCGTCGAGGAGACCGGCCTCGAGGCGGTCGTCGGCGACGCGGCGCGCGTCTACAGCGCGCACCTGCCGCGGGCGTCGCGTGACGGGGTGCTGACCGACTTCCACGCCCTGCGCATCGTGTACGACGCGTGGGTGCGCGCCGACGCCCCGGCGCCGCGGGTCCTCGAGGTCGACGGGTCCACCGTCGAGGCGGCGTGGCACCCGGTGGCGAGGGTCGAGTCCGGCGAGGTGCCGGTGGTGGCGACGGTGACCGAGGCGCTGGCCGACCACCAGCCCGCGCGGCTGCAGCGGGTCGCGGCCTACGCGGTCATCCGGCGCGACGACCGGGTGCTGCTGACCCGCCTCTCCTCCCGGGCCGCCCACCCGGGGTCCTGGACGCTGCCGGGAGGGGGCATCGACCACGGGGAACGACCGGCGGCGGCTCTGGTCCGCGAGGTCGCCGAGGAGTGCGGGGTCGAGTGCGAGGTCGGGGAGCTGCTCGGGGTGCATGACACGCACTTCTCCGGCACCGCCCCCAGCGGACGGTGGGAGGACTACCACGGCGTGCACCTGGTCTTCGCGGCCCGCGTGGCCGAGGGTGCCGTGCCCCGGGTCGCCGAGGTCGGCGGCACCACCGACGACGTCGCGTGGGTCCGCGTGGCCGACGTCGAGGCGGGCGACGTACCGGTCCTCGACGTGGTGACGCACGCCCTGTCGCTGGGGCCCTCCAGGAGTGGGTCGGCGCTCGGGGGCGGCCCTACGATGGAGCCATGAACCCCCGCCAGCGTCGACTCGTCATCCCGGTCGCGCTGGGGGCGCTGCTCCTCGTCGTCCTCGTCGCGTCCTTCCTGTGAGCGAGGGCCCCTGACATGGCCACCGAGCCCCTCCTGCGAGCCCTCGCCCGGATGCGCGGGCACCTGCTCGACCCGGAGACGCTGGTGCGCGCCGTCGCCTCCGGGGCCCAGCGCGGCGCCCAGCGCGAGGGTCGGGTCCCCACGGTCGCCGGCCGACCGGTGCGGCGGGTGGAGCTGCGCTACGTCGACCTCAGGGCCGGGCGCCACCTGCAGGTGACGTCGTACGACGACACCCAGGCCCACACCACCAACGTGGCGGCCGGCGACGACGCCAAGGTCGCCGTCGACGACCTGCTCGACGAGCCCTTCGGGAGCTGGCACGTCGACACCACCACCCAGACGCACCAGGTGCGGGCCACCAAGAAGCTCGAGGCGACCACCCACACCCAGGACCGCGCCACCCCCGTCGAGGCCGAGCGCGGTCACGACAAGGCCAAGCAGCGCCTGCTCGCCGAGGACGACCCGGTGCTGCGGGCCCTCGGCATCTCCGACGCCCAGGGCCGGATCAAGCCGACCCGGCAGGCGAAGTACCGCCAGGTGGAGGAGTTCCTGCGGCTGCTCGACGCGGCGATCGGCGACGCGCTGGCCAAGGGGCAGCTGCGCACCCCCACGGAGGCCGACCCGCTGCGCGTCGTCGACCTCGGCTGCGGCAACGCCTACCTGACCTTCGCCGCCCACCGGTACCTCTCCGCGGTGCGCGGCCTGCCGGTCCGCGTCACCGGCGTCGACGTCAAGCAGCAGTCGGCCGACCACAACGCAGGCGTCGCCGCGTCGCTGGGGATCGAGGCGGACTTCGTCGTCGGCACCATCGGTGACGCCGAGCTGGCCCAGGCCCCCGACGTGGTGCTGGCCCTGCACGCCTGCGACACGGCCACCGACGACGCGCTGGCCCGGGCGATCGCGTGGGAGTCGGCGCTGGTCCTGGCCGCCCCGTGCTGCCACCACGACGTGGCCGCCCAGCTGCGCAAGGTGCCCACGCCCGCGCCGTACGCCATGCTCACCCGGCACGGCATCCTGCGCGAGCGCTTCGCCGACACCCTCACCGACGCCCTGCGCGCGGCCATCCTGCGCCTGCAGGGCTACCGCGTCGACGTCGTGGAGTTCGTGGAGAGCGAGCACACGCCGCGCAACACCCTGCTGCGCGCCACCCGCACCGGCACGCCCGTCACCGGCGGTCGGGTGCGCCAGGAGTACGACGACCTGGTGACCACGTGGGGGGTGCACCCCCACCTCGCCGGGCTGCTGGACGGCCCGCGTGGCTGATCGCCGGCGGCGCCTGCTGACCGTGCTCGCCGGCGCTGCGGTGCTGGCGCCCTTCGCCGTCGGATGGGCGATGGGGGCCGAGCCCGACGACGGCCGGGTGGTGTTCTCCTTCGCCGACCCCGAGATCGCCGAGTCGAGCGGGCTGGTCGCGGCGGGCGACCGGGTGTGGACGGTCAACGACTCCGGCGACATCGGGCGGGTCTTCAGCGTCGACGCCGCGACAGGCCGCACGGTCGGCACCACCTACTGGGCCGACGGGCCGCGCGACGTCGAGGCCCTGGCCCCCGCCGGCCCCGGCCGGGTCTGGGTGGGGGACATCGGGGACAACACCGGGTCCCGCGACTCGATCCAGGTGACCCGGGTGCCGGTGGGCGACGGCGACCGCACGGTCGACGAGGAGACGATCGACCTGGTCTACCCCGACGGCCCGCGCGACGCCGAGACGTTGATCGCCGACCCCACGACGGGACGTCTCCTCGTGGTGACCAAGGGCGTGTTCGCCGGCGAGGTCTACGCGGCCCCGCCGGAGATGGCCGACGACGCCCCCAACCAGCTCGGGCTGAAGGGCCAGGTCGTCGGGCTCGTCACCGACGGCGCGTTCTTCCCCGACGGCCGGCACGTCGTGCTGCGCACCTACTCGCGCGCCGTGGTCTACACCTTCCCCGAGCTGGAGACGGTCGGCACGTGGGACCTGCCCGCGCAGCAGCAGGGCGAGGGCCTGGCGGTCACCCCCGACGGCCGGGTGCTCCTCAGCAGCGAGGGCGTGGGCGCGCAGGTCCTGTCCGTGCGGGTGCCGGCCCGGATCGAGCGGGCCATGGCGGAGCCGGTGCCCACGACCGCCGCGCCGACCTCGTCGCCCGACGGGGGCACGACCGTGCAGGACGTCGGCGACGCCCCGCCCGACCGCTACGCCTGGCCGTGGCTCGCGTGGGGCGTGGTCGGCGTGATCGCCCTAGGGGTGCTGTGGCGCAGCCTGAGGCCCCACTAGCCTCACCGTCATGCCCCGCCTGCGCCGTACCGCCCCTGACCAACCGGGCTGGACTCGACGCCGGGTGGGCAAGGGCTTCACCTACCTCGACCAGCACGGGGAGAGGCTCGGCGGCGACGAGGTCCAGCGCTGCAAGGACCTGGTGATCCCGCCGGCCTGGCAGGACGTCTGGATCACGCCGTACGCCAACGGCCACCTGCAGGCGGTCGGCACCGACGACGCCGGGCGGCGTCAGTACCTCTACCACCCGCAGTGGCGGGCGAGCCGGGACGCGGCGAAGTTCGAGCGGATCATCGACTTCGGCAAGGCGATGTCCAAGGCCCGGGAGCGGGTGCTCACCGACCTCGGCACCGAGGGGATGACCCAGGAGCGCGCCTGCGCCGTCGCGGTCCGGCTGCTCGACCTCGGCTACTTCCGGATCGGAAACGACGTCTACACCGACACCAACGGCTCCTTCGGCCTGACCACCCTGCTGCGCGAGCACGTGACCAAGCGTCGCGGCAGGCTGACGTTCTGCTTCGTGGGCAAGTCCGGCGTCGAGCACTGCATCGAGATCGACGACGAGGCGACCGTCGCCGCCCTCGACGTGATGCGCGCCCGCCGCGGTGGCGGCGACCGGCTGCTGGCGTGGAAGGACGGGCGGACGTGGCGTGGCCTCGACTCCGGCCAGGTCAACGACTACGTGCGGGAGGCGACCGGGATCGAGGCCACGGCCAAGGACTTCCGGACCTGGCACGCCACCGTGATCGCGGCCGCCGCCCTGGCCGGCACCGACGAGCCGGGGCAGACCAAGGCGTCGCGCAAGCGCGCGGTCGCGGCCACCATGAAGGAGGTCTCGGAGTTCCTCGGCAACACCCCGACCCTGGCGCGCACGGCCTACGTCGACCCACGGGTGGTCGAGGCCTACGAGCACGGGAGGACGATCACGGTGCGCTCGTCGTACGACACCGCCGACGCGCGCCAGGCTGCCCTCGAGCGGGCCGTGCTGCGCCTGCTCAAGGACGCCTGACCCGCGTCCGGTGGGTCAGAGGCGCTCGACCACGTGGTCGATGCAGGCGGTGAGCCGCCGGACGTCCTCCGGGTCGATCGCGGGGTACATCGCGATGCGCAGCTGGTTGCGGCCGAGCTTGCGGTAGGGCTCGGTGTCCACGATGCCGTTGGCCCGCAGGACCTTGGCGATCGCGGCGGCGTCGATGGCGTCGTCGAAGTCGACGGTGCCGATCACCAGCGAGCGGTGGCTCGGGTCCGTGACGTACGGCGTGGTGTACGACGTCTTCTCGGCCCAGCCGTAGAGCGCGTCCGAGCTGGCGGTGGTCCGTTCGACCATGCCGGCCAGCCCGCCCTGGGCGTTCATCCAGTCCAGCTGCTCGGCCATGAGGAACAGCGTGGCGACCGAGGGCGTGTTGTAGGTCTGGTTCTTGGCGGAGTTGTCGATGGCCGTCGGCAGGTCGAAGAAGGCGGGGACGTGCCGGTCGGTGGCGGCGATCTCGGCGGCCCGCTCGAGGGCCTTCGGCGACATCAGGGCGACCCACAGGCCGCCGTCGGAGGCGAAGCACTTCTGCGGGGCGAAGTAGTAGGCGTCGACCTGCGTGAGGTCGACCGGGAGGCCGCCGGCCCCGGAGGTCGCGTCGACCAGCACGACCGAGTCGTCGTGGACGGGCCGCACGACCGGCGCCATGACGGCGGTGGAGGTCTCGTTGTGCGCCCACGCGTAGGCGTCCACGCCCTCCTCGGCCACGGCGTCGGGACGCGAGCCGGGGTCGCTGGAGATGACCGTGGGGTCCTCGAGCCACGGCGCCTGCTGGGCGGCCTTGGCGAACTTGGAGGAGAACTCCCCGAAGGTCAGGTGCTGGCTCTTGCGCCGGATCAGGCCGTAGGTCGCGATGTCCCAGAACGCGGTCGCACCGCCGTTGCCGAGCACGACCTCGTAGCCCTCGGGCAGGTCGAAGAGCGACGCGAGGCCCTCGCGCACGCGCCCGACGGTGTTCTTGACCGGCGCCTGGCGGTGCGAGGTGCCCATCAGCGTGCTGCCGGTCGCCGCGAGGGCGTCGAGGTGGCTGGTCTGGATCTTCGACGGCCCGGCGCCGAAGCGGCCGTCGGCGGGCAGGAGGTCGGTGGGGATCTGGATCGCGTCGTTCACGAAAGAAGGCCTTCCGGGGAGTCAGTGGTGAGAGGTCCCTGACTACGCTGTCAGCGTGCACAGCCTCTCATCCGACGCACCCGGCGTGGCAGCGGGTCCACCAGTCGAGGCGCCCCGGCCGGCGCTCCGGCTGGAGATCGAGCGGGTGCCGATCACCGCTCCCGACGCGGTCCTGCTGGTCGAGCAGGTGCAGGAGGAGTACGTCGCGCGCTACGGCGGTCGTGACGAGTCCCCGATCGACGCCAGCGAGTTCGAGGACCCGACCGGGATGTTCTTCGTGGGTCGCCTCGACGGCGTCCCGGTCACCTCGGGTGCCTGGCGGCGGCGTACGGACATCCTGCTCGCCGGCACGACGCGCACCGCCGAGGTGAAGCGGATGTACGTCGCGCCCCCGGCGCGCGGCCTGGGCCTGGCGCGGAGGATGCTGGCGCACCTCGAGGCGACCGCCCGCGACGCCGGCGCGGAGGCCATCGTGCTCGAGACGGGGGAGAAGCAGCCCGAGGCGATCGAGCTCTACTCCTCGGCGGGCTACGACCGCATCGAGGGCTTCGGCTACTACCGCGACTCCCCGCTGAGCCGCTGCTTCGGCAAGCCGCTCTGACACTCGTTGGTCGGCGGGATCGTCGGATGTCCAGTCGACACGCCGGGCCCTGACCACTTCTTTCCCCATTCGCCCCACGCGTCCCTCCCCGCGCACCTAGCCTCGTCCCGGGTCGACGGGCGACCGACGGGGCGAGGAGGGGACATGCGCAGGGGACTGACGGTGGTGCTCGCCGTCCTCTCGAGCCTCGTGGTCTCCGCGGGCCTGCTCACGGTTCCGGCGCACGCCACGTCGACCCACGCCACCTCGTCCGACGCCACGGCGTCCCAGCGCTACGCCATGCCCGTCGAGGCCTACCCGCCCTACCAGCCACAGAAGACGTGCGCCCGCAAGGACAAGCCCGGCACCGTCGCGCTGGGTCGGTGGCTGGTCGCCCGCGGCGGCGTGTACGGCGGCACCCTGCGCGCCTGCTCGAGCGGTGGCCAGTCCGAGCACAAGGACGGGCGCGCCTTCGACTGGATGCTCGACGCCAGCGACCCCGACGACCGCGCGATCGCCGACGCGTTCCTCATCGAGGCCTTCGCCGACGACGAGCTTGGCGACACCGACGCGCTGGCCCGCCGGATGGGCATCATGTACGTCATCTGGAACGACCGGATGTACGCCGCCTGGGACGGCTTCGAGCCCACGAAGTACCTCAGCTCCGGCTGCCGGACCCGCCGGGCCTGCTCGGTCACGCTGCGGCACCGCGACCACGTGCACGTCTCGCTCAGCAAGGCGGGGGCCCGCGGGCTCACCAGCTGGTACGTCGAGCAGGCCCTCGCGCCGCCGACCGCCTGAGCGGCCGGCCCGAGGGCGCTGCGATCAGGCGCCCCAGCCCTCGTCCCAGCCGTCCACGGCGGACGCGGGGCGCGAGGGCGGGCCGGTGTAGATCGCCGAGGGCCGGATGAGCCGGCCGGTGCGCTTCTGCTCCAGGATGTGCGCCGACCAGCCGCCGGTGCGGGCGCAGGTGAACATCGAGGTGAACATGGTCGGCGGCACCTCGGCGAAGTCGAGGACGATCGCGGCCCAGAACTCCACGTTCGTCTCGAGCACGCGGTCGGGGCGCCGCTCACGCAGCTCGGCGAGGGCTGCCTGCTCGAGAGCCTCGGCGACGGCGTAGCGCGGGGCGTCGAGCTCCTTGGCGGTCCGGCGCAGGACCCGGGCCCGCGGGTCCTCGGCGCGGTAGACGCGGTGGCCGAAGCCCATCAGTCGCTCGCCGTTGTCGAGCAGCTCCTTGACGTACGACGCGGCGTCGCCGTCGCGCCGCTCCACCTCCTCGATCATCCCGAGCACCCGGGACGGTGCCCCGCCGTGCAGGGGGCCGCTCATGGCGCCGATCGCGCCCGAGAAGGCAGCGGCCACGTCGGCGCCGGTCGAGGTGATGACCCGGGCGGTGAAGGTGGAGGCGTTCATGCCGTGCTCGGCGGCCGAGGACCAGTAGGCGTCGATGGCCTTGACGTGCTTGGGGTCGGCCTCGCCCTTCCAGCGGATCAGGAACTTCTCCGCCAGGGTGCCCCCCTGGTCGACCTCCTTCTGGGAGACGACCGGCAGGTGCAGTCCGCGCGCGGACTGGGCGGCGTACGACAGGACCATGACGGCCACCCGCGCGAGGTCCTCGCGGGCCTGCTCGTCAGTGATGTCGTAGGTCTGCCCGAAGCCGAAGGCGGGGGCGAGCATCGCGACGGCGGCCTGCACGTCCACGCGGACGTCGCCGGTGTGGACGGGCAGGTTGAAGGGCTCGGCCGCGGGCAGGCCGGGCGTGTAGGAGCCGTCGATGAGCAGCCCCCAGATGTTCTCGAACGGGACCCGGCCGACGATCTCCTCGATGTCGACGCCGCGGTAGCGCAGCGCCGACCCCTCCTTGTCGGGCTCGGCGATCTCGGTCTCGAACGCGACGACTCCCTCGAGTCCGTGGTGCACCTGCGTCATGTCCGTGCGCTCCTCTGCGGCCTGCGTGTGGATGCGCCGGCGGGGTGGGCGGGCGCAATGGCCCGCGGAGGCGGGCGCCTCATTGTGCACCTGCCGTGGGGCCCCGGCGCCACCGCACGCCGGGCTAGGGTCGCAGCCATGGAGCCCGCCGACCCCGCCGCCGCCCCTGCCGTGGACCTGGCGGCCCTGCGCGAGGAGTACTCCCGCGGGGGTCTCGACCTCCCCGACCTCGATCCGGACCCGATCGAGATGTTCGCCCGCTGGCTGCGGGAGGCCGTCGAGGCCCGGCTGCACGAGCCCAACGCGATGGTGGTCGCGACCGCCACCCCGGACGGCGCCCCCTCGTCGCGGATGGTCCTGCTCAAGGGCCTGGGGCCCGACGGCTTCGTGTTCTTCACCAACGAGGAGTCGCGCAAGGGAGAGGAGCTGGCGGCCAACCCGCGCTGCGCGCTGCTCTTCCCGTGGCACCCGGTGGAGCGCCAGGTCCGGGTCGAGGGCACCGCCACCCCGTTGCCGCGCGCCGAGGTGGAGGCCTACTTCCACTCCCGCCCGCGCGGCGCCCAGCTGGGAGCCTGGGCCTCACGGCAGTCCTCGGTCGTGGCGAGCAGGGCCGCGCTGGCGGCGGACTACGCGCGGGTGCAGGAGCAGTTCCCGGGCGAGGTCGACGTGCCGGACCACTGGGGCGGCTACCGGGTGCGCCCGGAGGTCGTGGAGTTCTGGCAGGGGCGCAGCAGCCGCATGCACGACCGCCTGGTCTACAGCCGTACGCCGTCCGGCTGGGCCGTGCGCCGCCTCGCCCCGTAGTCGTCGGGCCCGGCCCGCCGCCGGTCACCAGAGATCGCTCGTGCCCTCACCGCAGTCATCCCCCCGGGGGGAGGCGACGCCGTCCGCCCGTGCCGAGAGTGGGTCGCCAGAGGTGGGCGACCGCGCCGCCTCGTCGGCCGCGTGGCTGACCGGTGGCGCGCCGTACGTCCCCGATACCGGTGAGGGCGATCTCCATGAGCAAGCACCACACGACGGCGGGGCACCAGCCGGCCACGGACGACGCCCCCGCCCCGGACGGGGCGAGGAGGCTGCACCGGCGGGAGTACGAGGCCGAGCTCGCGACGCTCCAGGCCGAGCTCGTCGCCCTCCAGGAGTGGGTCAAGGCCAGCGGCGCCAGGATCTGCGTCGTGTTCGAGGGTCGTGACACCGCCGGCAAGGGCGGCACGATCAAGCGGATCGTGGAACGGGTCAGCCCCCGGGTCTTCCGCGTGGTCGCGCTGCCCACGCCCACCGAGCGGCAGAAGTCGCAGATGTACATCCAGCGCTACATGGAGCACTTCCCGGCCGCGGGGGAGGTGATCGTCTTCGACCGCAGCTGGTACAACCGCGCCGGCGTCGAGCGGGTCATGGGCTTCTGCACCCCCGAGGAGGCCGAGAAGTTCCTCGAGCAGGCGCCCGGGTTCGAGCGGGCGATGGTGGACTCGGGGATCATCCTCCTCAAGTACTGGCTCGAGGTGTCCGAGGCGGAGCAGACGCGACGCATCGAGAGCCGGATCCACGACCCGCGCAAGGTGTGGAAGCTCTCCGGCATGGACCTGTTGTCCTACAGCCGCTGGTACGACTACTCCCGGGCCCGCGACGCGATGTTCGCCGCCACCGACACGGCCTGGGCGCCCTGGTTCGTCGTGCACAGCGACGACAAGAAGCGCGGTCGCCTGAACCTGATCAGCCACCTGCTCACCCAGATCCCGTACGCACCGCTCGAGGCCACGAAGGTCGAGCTGCCCAAGCGCCAGAAGCCGGGGGACTACCGGAGGCCGGCCCTGGTTCCCCGCAACATCGACGACCACTTCTACGAGGGGGGACGGGCGTGACCGCGACCGAGCGCCCGCCCGCCGGTGCGCCGGGCACGGCGGCGCCGCAGGTCCCCTGGTACGCGCAGGCGATCGACGAGGTCGCGGCCCGCCTCGAGGTCGACCCGCGCACCGGTCTCACGCAAGCCGAGGCGCAGCGACGCCTCGCAGAGACCGGGCCCAACGCCCTCGCCGCTCCCGAGGCCGCGCCGGTCTGGAAGCGGTTCCTCGCCCACTACCGCGAGTACATGCAGATCGTCCTGGTCGTGGCCGCTCTCGTCAGCCTGTTGATCGGCGAGTACGGGACCGCCGTGGGGCTGACCCTGCTGACGCTCTTCAACGCCTGGCTCGGCTACCACCAGGAGGGCAAGGCCGAGGCAGCGGCCGCGGCCCTGGGCGCCATGATGAAGGCCGTCGCGAAGGTACGCCGCGACGGCGACGTGACCGAGGTGCCGGCCGAGGAACTGGTGCCGGGGGACATCGTCCTGCTCGACGCCGGTGACCGGGTGCCCGCGGACGGGCGCGTGATCGTGGCGGCCACCCTCCAGATCGAGGAAGGCGCCCTGACCGGGGAGAGCGTGGCCGTCGAGAAGCGCACCGAGCCGGTGACCGGACCGGACGTCGCGATCGGCGACCGCGCGGACATGGCGTTCATGAACACGAACGTCACGCGGGGGCACGGCGAGGTCCTCGTCACCACGACCGGCATGGGCTCCGAGGTCGGGCACATCGCGCACATGCTGGCCCAGCAGAAGGGCGAGAAGTCGCCGCTGACCAAGCAGGTCGACCGGCTGACCATCTTCATCATCGTCGCGGCCCTGTTCGCCTTCGTCGCCATCCTGGTGATGGGCCTGGCGCAGGGGGAGTCCTTCACGGTGCTGTTCGGCATCGGTGTCGCGCTCGCCGTCGGCTCGATCCCGGACGCCCTGCCCGCCGTCGTCACCACGATCCTCTCCGTCGGCTCGATGAACATGGCCCAGAAGAACGCCATCATGAAGTCGCTCCCGTCGGTGGAGACGCTCGGCTCCACCTCGGCGATCAACTCCGACAAGACGGGCACCTTGACCCTCAACCAGATGACCGTGCGGGAGATCACGACCGTCGCCCACCACTACACCGTCAGCGGGGAGGGCTACTCCTTCGAGGGCCAGGTGCACCGCACCACCGGCGACGAGGAGCTCGACCTCGACTACGTGATGTTCCCCTGCGCGCTGTGCAACGACTCCGACATCCAGGACGGCGTCGTGGTGGGCGACCCCACCGAGGGTGCGCTGTACGTGCTCGCCCAGAAGGGCGGCGTCGACGTCAGGGCGTTCCGTCGCAACCACCCGCGCATCGCCTCGGTCCCGTTCGACTCCGACTACAAGTTCATGGCGACGTTCCACCTCATGACCGGCGCCGGCGGCGCACCGGTGGTCCGGGCGTACGTCAAGGGTGCGCCGGACGTGATCCTCGACCGCTCGGGGTCCGCACGGATGTCGGCGAGCCGGAGCGAGACGCTCACCGACGACATGCGCGCTGCCGTGCTGGCCGAGAACGAGCGGATCGCGGCCCAGGGCCGACGAGTGCTCGCGTTCGCCCAGCGCGAGCTCGACCCGTCGACGTTCGACCCCGACGGCGACCTGATGGCCCTCATGCAGGACCTGGAGATGACGGCACTGGTCGGCGAGGTCGACCCTCCGCGGGCCGAGGCCACCAAGGCGATCGCCCAGGCCCGGGAGGCCGGGATCCGGGTGCGGATGATCACCGGCGACCACGCGATCACCGCCGGAGCCATCGCAGCCGAGCTCGGCATCGAGGGCCGGGCGGTGACCGGCACCGAGTTCGCGGCCATGAGCGACGAGGAGGCGGCCGCGGAGATCGAGGGGATCGGCGTGATCGCCCGGGTCGCGCCCGAGCACAAGGTACGGCTCGTGGAGGTGCTCAAGCGCAACGAGAACGTGGTCGCCATGACCGGCGACGGGGTCAACGACGCACCCGCCATCGGGGCCGCGGACATCGGCATCGCGATGGGCATCACCGGCACCGATGTCGCCAAGGGCGCCGCCAAGATGATCCTGGCCGACGACAACTTCGCCACCATCGTCGCCGCCGTGAAGGAGGGACGCTCGGTCTACGACAACCTGCAGAAGTTCCTCCGGATCCAGATCGCCAACCTGTTCATGTTCATCCTCGCCTTCCTCGGCTCGACGGCCTTCGCCGTCGCCGGGACCGCCCTGCTCATCCCGTCGCAGGTGCTGTGGGTCCACATGGCGGTCGTCGCCCCGATCGGGGCCGTGATGGGCCTCGACGTCGCCACCCCCGGGATCATGCGGCGGGCGCCCCGGCCGTTCGACCAGCCGATCATCGTCCGCTCGATGATGGTGCGCCTGTTCGTCGCCGGGGCCTTCATGGCGGCCGCGACGCTGGTCCTCGTCCAGATCGGCCAGTCCCGGTACGACTCGCTCCAGGTCGGGCAGTCGATGGCCATCGTCGGCCTGGGGGTCATGAACGTCGCCCTGGCGCTCAACCTGCGCTTCCCCGAGGACAGCGCCTTCGGGTCCGCCACGCTGTCCAACCCGAAGCTCCTGTGGGCCTTCGCATGGGCCTTCCTCGGTTCCCTGCTCGTCACCGAGACGCGGGTGCTGCAGGACCTCTTCGGCACCAGCCCGCTGACGGGATCCCAGTGGGCGATGTGCCTGGTCCCCGGTGTCGCGCTGCTGGCCCTCGGTGAGCTGTTCAAGCTCGTGGCAGGCGCGAGGCGGCACGCCGGTTGAGGGAGTCGGTGCGGCGGCCCGGGCTGTCGGAGCTGAGCGAAACCGGTTGTGAGTGAGTGCTCACTCACCTAGGCTGGCGCGGTGACCCCCCGTGCCACCGCCATGTCCGCCGCCGATCGCCGCAGGGCGCTCGTCGACGTGACCCTCCCCCTCCTGCACGAGCACGGGCGGGCGGTGACCACCCGGCAGATCGCCGAGGCGGCCGGAGTCGCGGAGGGCACCATCTTCCGCGTCTTCGAGTCCAAGGACGACCTCGTCCAGGCCGCCCTCGACCACGCCTTCGACATCGCGCCTTTCCTCGAGGACCTGCGGCGGGTCGAGCCGGACCAGCCGCTGCGCGACCTGGTCTCGGACCTGGTCACCCTCCTCCAGGTCCGTTTCCGGGGGATCTTCACCCTGATGACCGCGGTCGGCATGGTCGGCCCGCCGACCGGCCGTGCCCACATGAAGCACCCGCGCGAGGAGGCGGAGCAGATCATGACCGAGCTGCTCGCCCCGCACGCCGCGGAGCTGCGTGCCCCGGTGCCGCACGTCGTGCACGTCCTGCGGCTGCTGACCTTCGCCGGCAGCCATCCCCACCTCTCCGACGGCCGGATCCTGTCCGCCGACGAGATCGTCACCACCGTCCTCGACGGTCTGCTCGCAAAGGTCGACTGATGCTCCTGCGCCTCGTCCGCACCCACCTCGCGCCGTACCGGCGTCCGATCGCCGCGATCGTGGCGCTCCAGTTCGTCGGCACCCTCGCGATGCTCTACCTGCCGAGCCTCAACGCCCAGATCATCGACAACGGGGTGGTGCTCGGCGACACCGGCTACATCGTGCAGCGCGGGGCGGTCATGCTCGCCGTCTCGATCGCCCAGGCGTCGTGCGCGATCGCCGCCGTGTGGTTCGCCGCGCGGACCGCGATGAGCTTCGGGCGCGACCTGCGCGCGGAGATCTTCCGCCGGGTGGGCACGTTCTCGGCCCGGGAGGTGCAGCACTTCGGCGCGCCGTCGCTCATCACCCGCGACACCAACGACGTCCAGCAGGTGCAGATGCTGGTCCTGATGGGCTTCACCATGTTCGTGTCCGCCCCGATCATGATGGTCGGCGCCGTCGTGATGGCGATGCGCGAGGACGTCGGGCTCTCGTGGCTCATCGTGATCGTGGTCCCCGTCCTCGCCACCCTGGTCGGGCTCATCGTGCGGCAGATGGTGCCCAGCTTCCGGCTGATGCAGGAGCGCATCGACGAGGTCAACCGGGTGCTGCGCGAGCAGGTGACCGGGGTCCGCGTCGTGCGCGCCTTCGTCCGCGAGGAGCACGAGACCCGACGCTTCGCCGAGGCCAACGACCAGCTCACCGTGGTCGCCGTACGCGCCGGTCGCTGGCAGGCCGGGCTGTTCCCGGTCGTGATGCTGGTGGCCAACGTCGCGTCCGTCGCGGTGCTGTGGTTCGGCGGCCACCGGGTCGAGTCCGGGGCCATGGAGGTGGGCGCCCTGACGGCGTACCTCACCTACCTCATGCAGATCATCATGAGCGTGATGATGGGGACCTTCATGATGATGATGATCCCGCGTGCCGCCGTGTGCGCCGACCGCATCGTCGAGGTGCTGGACACCGAGAGCAGCGTCGTCGTCGCGGCCGACCCGGTCACCGAGGTCAGCGAGCGCGGCACCCTCGTCCTCGACGGCGTCACCTTCGCCTACCCCGGCGCCGAGGAGCCGGTGCTGCGCGGCGTCGACCTGGAGGCCCGGCCGGGGCAGACGATCGCCGTCGTCGGCTCGACCGGCGCAGGCAAGTCGACCCTCGTCAACCTGGTGCCGCGGCTCTTCGACGCCACCTCCGGCACCGTGTACGTCGACGGGGTCGACGTCCGCGCGCTCGACCCGCAGGTGCTCTGGTCGCGGCTCGGCCTTGTCCCGCAGAAGGCCTTCCTCTTCTCCGGCACGGTCGCCGACAACCTGCGCTACGGCAAGGCCGACGCGAGCGAGGAGGAGATGTGGCACGCGCTCGAGATCGCCCAGGCCCGTGACTTCGTCGCGGCGATGCCCGACGGGCTGGAGTCGAACGTCTCGCAGGGCGGCAGCAACTTCTCCGGCGGGCAGCGACAACGCCTGGCCATCGCCCGGGCGGTCATCCGCCGACCCGAGATCTACCTCTTCGACGACTCGTTCTCCGCGCTCGACCTGACCACCGACGCCCGGTTGCGGGCCGCGCTGGTGCCCGTCACCCGCGACAGCACGGTCGTCATCGTCGCCCAGCGGGTCTCCACCATCCGCGACGCCGACGTCATCGTCGTCCTCGAGGACGGTGCGGTGGTCGGCCGGGGCACCCACGACGAGCTCCTGGCGACCTGCGGCACCTACCGCGAGATCGTCGAGTCGCAGCTCACGGTGGGAGAGGTCGCATGAGCGAGAGCACGAAGCAGGCCCCCGGCACCCTCAAGCAGACCGAGCGCATCGAGGCCGGCCCCGGCCCCGGTCGCGGCCCGATGGGCGGCGGCATGGTCGGGCAGAAGGCGAGCGCCTTCGGTCCGTCGGCCCGGCGGATGGTCGCCCGGATGTCGCCGTACCGCGCCAAGACGATCGCCGTCATCGCCCTCACCGTGGTGAGCGTCCTGGCCACCGCGTTCGGCCCACGGGTGCTGGGCCGGGCGACCGACCTGATCTTCTCCGGGCTCATCGGTGGCCAGCTGCCCGACGGGCTGACCAAGGACCAGGCCGTCGAGATGCTCCGGCAGCGGGGCGACGACCAGGTCGCCGACATGGTCAGCGGCATGGACGTCGTGCCCGGCCAGGGCGTCGACTTCACGGCCGTGGGCCAGGTGCTCCTGCTCGTGCTGGCGATCTACGTCGGCGCGGCCGCCCTCGGGTGGCTGGCCGGGTGGATCCTCAACGACGTGGTGCAGGGCACCGTGCGCCGGATGCGCTCCGACGTGGAGGACAAGGTGCACCGGCTCCCGCTGGCCTACATCGACCGGCAGCCGCGCGGCGAGCTGCTGAGCCGGGTCTCCAACGACATCGACAACGTGAGCACCACGCTCCAGCAGACCCTCAGCCAGCTGCTCACCTCGGTGCTCACGGTGGTCGCCGTCCTGGCGATGATGTTCTGGATCTCGCCCGTGCTCGCCCTGGTGGCCCTGGTGTCGGTGCCCGTCTCGATGCTGGTGGCCGGCACGGTGATGAAGCGCTCGCAGGGGATGTTCGTCCAGCAGTGGCGGCGTACCGGACGCCTCAACGGACACATCGAGGAGACGTTCTCCGGGCACTCGCTGGTCAAGGTCTTCGGTCGCCAGGGCGAGGCCGAGCGGGTGTTCGCGGAGGAGAACGACGAGCTGCTCAAGGCGTCGTTCGGCGCCCAGTTCGTGAGCGGCCTGATCATGCCGATCATGATGTTCGTCGGGAACCTCAACTACGTCGTCATCGCGGTCCTCGGTGGCCTCCGGGTCGCCAGCGGCACCATGTCGCTGGGCGACGTGCAGGCGTTCATCCAGTACTCCCGGCAGTTCACCCAGCCGCTCACCCAGGTCGCCTCCATGGTCAACCTGCTGCAGTCGGGCGTCGCGTCGGCCGAGCGGGTCTTCGAGCTGCTCGACGCCGAGGAGCAGGAGCCCGACCGCGACGGCGTGCCCGCGACCGAGCGGCACGGCGAGGTGCGCTTCGAGGACGTGTCCTTCTCCTACGACCCCGAGCAGCCGCTCCTCGAGAGGCTCTCCCTCGTCGCCCGACCCGGCCAGACGGTCGCCATCGTCGGCCCGACCGGTGCCGGCAAGACGACGCTGGTCAACCTGGTCGAGCGCTTCTACGAGGTCTCCGCCGGACGGATCACGCTCGACGGCGTCGACATCACCTCGATGCCGCGCAGCGCACTGCGTCGGCAGATCGGCATGGTCCTCCAGGACACCTGGCTGTTCGCCGGCACCATCCGCGACAACATCGCCTACGGCCGTCCGGACGCGACGGAGGCCGAGATCCACCAGGCCGCCGAGGCGACCTTCGTGGACCGCTTCGTCCACTCGCTGCCCGACGGCTACGACACGCTCATCGACGAGGACGGCTCCAACCTCTCCGCGGGCGAGCGGCAGCTGGTGACGATCGCGCGCGCCTTCCTCGCAGCGCCGGACCTGCTGATCCTCGACGAGGCGACCTCGTCGGTCGACACGCGCACGGAGCTGCTGCTCCAGCACGCGATGGCCGCGCTGCGCAGCGACCGGACGTCGTTCGTCATCGCCCACCGGCTCTCCACGATCCGCGACGCGGACCTGATCCTGGTGATGCGCGACGGGGACATCGTCGAGCAGGGAGACCACGACGAGCTGCTCGCCCGCGACGGTGCGTACGCCGCCCTCTACCGCTCGCAGTTCGAGGCGGCGTGAAGGCAGGGGAGAAAAACCCCTTGGCCCGTGCGGCGAGGCGACCTACGGTGGTGGCACACGGAAAGGAGGTGGTCCGAAGCATGAAGTCTTTTCGGATGAGTGAGGTGGCTGCCCGCTAGGCAGCACCAGCCCTAGTCGCCGACGAGCTGCCGGCGAATCCACTGCAGCCACCCGACCCGCAGGCCCCCGGACGTCATCCCCCGGGGCCCCTCCGAGTGGAGACACCGCGAGGGGCAGCAGGCCTGCGGGTCGCTGCATGTCCCGAGTGCCGCACTTCCGGACCACACCGTCGTACCGGGGTGGCGGATGTGGCCGGCGTCACCGCGCTCGCGATGCGGAGGGCCGGGGGAGGAGGAATATAGTTGCCGCTGGCAACCTTCTAGTCCTCATGAATCGAGCTTCCGTGTCCCACCCCGAGTCCGCCACCGTGCCTCCGCCGGCCGTGCAGTCCGGCCAGATGAGCCACCGCGAGGTGCTGGAAGCGCTCAGCGGCCTCCTGCTCGCCATGTTCGTCGCCATGCTGTCGAGCACTATCGTCTCCAACGCCCTGCCGACCATCGTGGCCGATCTCGAGGGCAGCCAGACCGGCTACACCTGGATCGTCGTGGCGACGATGCTCGCCATGACCGCGACCACCCCGATCTGGGGCAAGCTGGCCGACCTCTTCGACAAGAAGGTGCTCGTCCAGTCCGCGCTGGTGATCTTCTCGATCGGCTCCCTCATCGCGGGCTTCGCCCCCAGCATGGAGGTCCTCATCGGTGCCCGCGTGGTGCAGGGCCTGGGCGTGGGTGGACTCACCGCGCTGGTGCAGGTCGTCATCGCCACGATGGTCTCCCCGCGTGAGCGCGGTCGGTACTCCGGCTACATCGGTGCGGTCTTCGCCCTGGCGACCGTGAGCGGCCCGCTGATCGGCGGCCTGCTGGTCGACACCGTCGGCTGGGAGTGGTGCTTCTTCGCCGGACTGCCCGTGGCCGTCCTCGCCTTCGTGGTGCTCCAAAAGACGCTGCACCTGCCCGTCGTCAAGCGCGAGGTGTCCATCGACTACCTCGGCGCTTTCCTGCTCGTCGGCGGCGTCTCGCTGCTGCTGGTCTGGGTCTCCCTGGGTGGCCAGCAGTTCGACTGGACCTCCCTCACCAGTGGTCTCCTCGTCGCGGCCGCCGTCCTCGTCATCGCCGCGGCGGTCTACGTCGAGGCGGCCGTCGCCAAGGACCCGGTGGTCCCGCTGCGGCTCTTCAAGGACCGCACCCTGACCCTGGCCACCATCGCCTCGGTGCTGATCGGCGTCGCGATGTTCGGCTCGACGGTCTACCTCAGCCTGTACTTCCAGCGCGCCAAGGCGATGAGCCCGACCGAGGCCGGCCTGATGTCGGTCTGCATGGTCGGCGGCCTGCTGGTCTCGAGCATCCTGAGCGGCCGGATCATCACGCGCACCGGCCTGTGGAAGCGCTGGCTGGTCGGCGGCATGGTCTTCGTGATCGCCGGCATCGGCCTGCTCTCGACCATCGACGCCGAGACCCCCCTCACCCACACGGGCGCCTTCATGGCGGTCCTGGGCCTCGGCCTCGGCGCCACCATGCAGAACCTGGTCCTGGCCGTGCAGAACAACACGGCGATGGCCGACATGGGTGCCGCCTCCTCGGTCGTGGCGTTCTTCCGGTCCCTCGGTGGCTCGACGGGCATCGCCGTGCTGGGCGCCGTGCTGGCCCACCAGGTCGCCGACGCGGTGGCCGCCGGTGTCGCCCCGATCCTGCGGGCCAACCCGGAGCTGGCGGCGCAGTTCGCCCACCAGAAGGGCGGCGTGCCCGAGCTGTCGACCCTGCCGGAGCCGATCCGCGCGATCTTCGAGAGCGCCTTCGGCGACGCGACCGGCCACATCTTCCTGGTGGCGCTGCCGTTCGCGGTCGGTGCCCTGGTGGCGGTGCTGCTCATCAAGGAGGTGCCGCTGCGCACCACGGTGGACACCGAGCAGGCGGTCGCTCCCGAGGCCACCGTGGCGCTCGAGCGATGAACGACCGGATCCGCACGTTGCACGCCCTCGAGCAGGAGGTCGGGATCCTGATGCGACGGGTGCGCCGTGCGCTCACCGAGCGCGCCGCGCTCGTCCACCCGTCCCTGCAGCCCTCCTCCTACGTCATGCTCGCCCACCTCATCGAGGCGGGACCGCGCCGCTCGGCCGACATCGCCGAGAAGTTCGACCTCGACAAGGGCGCGGTGTCCCGCCAGGTGCAGCACCTCGTGGACCTCGGTCTCGTCGAGCGGGCGCCGGACCCGGACGACGGGCGGGCGACCATCCTGACGGCCACGCCCGAGGCCGTGGAGCGGCTGGAGGCGGTGAGCCGGCGCCGGATCGTGGAGCTCGACGCCCGGCTGGCCGAGTGGACCTCGGAGGACCTCGAGGAGCTGGTCACCCGGTTCGCCCGCTACAACCAGACGCTCGACCGGCACTGATCGACCGGCACTGATCGACCGGCACTGAAATGCAGAACGGCCCGCCCCTTCGGGGGCGGGCCGTTCGGCGTACGCAGCTGGTGTCGGGACTCAGCCGAGCCAGACGCAGGTGTCGCCCGGCAGCACGTCGGTGACCGGGCCGCTGCTGGCCAGGACGCGGCCCGCGGGGAGCGGGACGTCGGTGCTGCCGCAGTTGAGCAGGACGCGGAGGTCGCCGCGGTGCAGCTCCAGCAGGTCGCCGTTGGCCTCGACGAGGGTGACCTCGTCGCCGGCGGGCAGGGCGTGGGCGCGGCGCGCGGCCAGGGCGGCGCGGTAGAACTCCAGCGTCGAGCCCTTGACCCCGGTCTGCGCCTCGACCGTGAGGCCCTTGAACTCGTCCGGCTGCGGGATCCACGGCTGGGCGTCGCCCGGCCCGAAGCCGAAGGGCGCGGAGTCGCCGCCCCACGGGATCGGCACCCGGCAGCCGTCGCGGCCGACCTCGCCGGTGCGGAACCACGACGGGTCCTGCCGGTCCTCGGGCGCGACGTCGACCTGCTCGAGGCCGAGCTCCTCGCCCTGGTAGAGGTAGGAGGAGCCGGGCAGCGCCAGCATCGCCAGGGTGGCGGCCCGGGCGCGGGCCAGGCCCTGCTCGCCGCCGCCGTAGCGGGTGGCGTGGCGTACGACGTCGTGGTTGCTCAGCACCCACGTCGGAGAGGCGCCGACCGGGGCGACGGCCGCGAGGGTGTCGACGACGACCTCGCGGAAGGACTCCGCCGACCAGTCGGCCAGCAGCCACGCGAAGTTGAAGGCCTGGTCGAGCTCGTCGGGCCGGACGAAGGCGGCCATCGACTCGGGGGTCTGCGTCCAGGCCTCGGCGACGGCCATCCGGTCGTCGCCCACGCTGTCGAGGACGTCGTGCCAGCGGCGGTAGACCTCGTGCACCTCCGGCTGGTCCCACATGGGCTCGTCGTTGAGCTCGCGGGAGACCATGGAGTGGTCGGTGTTGACCTGGCCGGAGGTGGGCCGCTCGCCGGCCTTGACCACCTGGTCGCGCAGCGACTCCTCCTTGTAGAGGCCGTGGGCGACGTCGACGCGGAACCCGTCCACGCCCTTGTCGAGCCAGAAGCGCAGGACGTCCTCGAACATGTCGCCGACCTCGGGGTTGCGCCAGTCGAGGTCGGGCTGGGTCGAGTCGAAGAGGTGGAGGTACCACTGGGCGCGCTGTCCTGAGCCCGTCGAAGGGTCCTCGACCCGGGTCCACGCGGGACCGCCGAAGACGGACTCCCAGTTGTTGGGCGGCAGGCTGCCGTCGGGGCCGGAGCCCTCGCGGAACATGAAGCGCGCCCGCTCCGGGCTGCCCGGTCCGGCGGCGAGGGCGGCCTTGAACCACGGGTGCTCGTCGGAGGTGTGGTTGGGCACCAGGTCGACGATGACGCGCAGGTCGAGCTCGTGCGCGGTCTCGATCAGGGTGTCGGCGTCGCCGAGCGCCCCGAACAGCGGGTCGACGTCGGTGTAGTCGGCGACGTCGTACCCGTGATCGCGCTGGGGGGAGGTGTAGAACGGCGTGATCCACAGGGCGTCGACGCCGAGGTCGCGCAGGTAGGGCAGCCGCGACGTGATGCCCGGCAGGTCGCCGATGCCGTCGCCGTCGCTGTCGGCGAAGGACCGGACGTAGACCTGGTAGACGACGGCGTTGCGCCACCACGAGGGGTCGTCGACGATTGGATCGTTCAAATCAGCCATGCGATCTATTCTGGCGAGCCGCCGGGGGCGCGGTCAATCCGAGGGACGCCGGCCACCGAAGAGCGCGGGGTCGACGGCGATCCAGATGTGCTCCGCCGTCGCGACCACCCGTCCGTCGGCGTCGTGCAGCGTGGCGGCCGTGAAGGTCTTGCGGCCGTCCTGGCCGCGCTTGGCGCCGACGACCACGTGCTCCTCCCCGATGACCGGCAAGGTGTCGATGCGTGCGGTCATCCGGCCCAGCACCATCAGCCGCTCGGTGAGGTCGCCCGCCCAGCCGCCGATGCAGTCCAGCGCCGCCCAGGTGGCGGCCACCGAGGCCCGCGGAGCCTCGTCGGCGTAGGTGTGGAAGTCCTCGCTGACGCTGCGGTGCGGCGTCCAGGTCGCGGCCACCCGCTGCTGGTCGTCGCCGAAGGGCTCCACGGGACCCGGGAAGATCCGCAGCCCGTCGCCCTCCTCGCGCCCGGTGCCGCAGGCGAAGCAGGTGGGGAAGGGGTGGAACGCGTGACCCGGGTACGCCGCCTCCGCCGCGCGCGCCACGTCCGGGTCCACCCCCTCGACGGGGGTCGGCGTGGTGCCGGACGCACGCCGTGCGGTGGCGATCACCACGCCACTGAAGCTCGCGGTGGACGTGTCGTCGTCACCGGCCACGACGTCCATGGCCGCGTCCAGCGGGGGCGGCTGCCGCAGCGAGACCTCGATGGTCGGCCAGTGGTCCACGTGGTCACCGGGCTCGCAGGCGAGGGTGGTGGCGAGGGCCCCGGCGGTCCAGCCGCCGTTGCCCGAGTCGGGCGGTCCGCAGAAGCGGCGCGGGACGATCAGCTCGGTCACCCCGCCACTGTGCCACTTCGGCAGCGCCACTTCACCTGCGGCCACTTCACCTGCGGCCATCTCGGGTGTGGCACCGGCCATGGGACACAATGAGCGGCGTGAGCGACCTGATCGACACCACCGAGATGTACCTCCGCACGATCTACGAGCTCGTGGAGGAGGGCATCGTCCCGCTGCGCGCCCGGATCGCCGAGCGCCTCCACCAGAGCGGGCCCACGGTCTCCCAGACCGTCGCCCGGATGGAGCGCGACGGCCTGCTCACCGTCGAGGGCGACCGGCACCTGCAGCTGACCGAGGAGGGCCTGCGCCTCGCGACCCGGGTCATGCGCAAGCACCGCCTCGCCGAGCGCCTGCTCACCGACGTCATCGGCCTCGACTGGGAGCTCGTGCATGCCGAGGCGTGCCGCTGGGAGCACGTGATGTCCGAGACGGTCGAGCGCCGCCTCGTCGAGCTGCTCGACCACCCCACGGAGTCGCCGTACGGCAACCCGATCCCGGGTCTCGACGAGCTCGGCGAGAGCGGGGTCGGGGAGGGCTTCATGGAGGGCGTCGAGCCGCTGTCCGCGGTCGCGGGCCCGGAGGACTCGCGGGTGCTCGTGCGTCGCATCTCCGAGGAGATGCAGAAGGACGAGGACCTGATGAGCACCCTGCGCCGCGTCGGCGCGCTGCCCGACAAGACCGTGGTCGTCGCCGCCACGGCCGAGGGCATCCTCGTGGGCTCCGGGGGCGAGACCGCCGAGGTCGTGCTCGAGGCGGCCGAGCACATCTTCGTCCGCCGCCTCTGAGCCGCCGCCTCTGAGCCGACGTCGGCCGCGGCGCGCGGGCTGGGCCGGGGTCAGCCGCGGCCCGCGGCCAGTGCGGTGAGGAACTCGCTGCACCCCGTGCCGAGCCGGTACGTCGCGTGCTCGTCGCCGCGCGTCGTACCGCGGTTGACGATCACCACCGGCGTGCCGGCACGGGCGGCGCGCTTGACGAACCGGAGCCCGCTCATCACGGTCAGCGACGAGCCCGCCACCAGCAGCGCGCCCGCGCTGCCGAGGGCGTCCACGGCGGCGTAGCAGCGGGCGACCCGCTCGGCGGGGACGTTCTCGCCGAAGAAGACGACGTGGGGCTTGAGCGGTCCCTCGCACTCGGCGCAGCCGGGCACCACGAAGCCGTCGGTCTGCTCGAGCTCGACGTCGCCGTCGGGTCGCATCGCCGCCGCGGCGTGCTCGGCGAGCCAGCCGGCGTTGAGGTGGGCCAGCCGCTCCTGCAGCGCCGCGCGGGGGGTGACCCGGCGACAGCCGAGGCACACGACCTCGGACACCCGGCCGTGCAGCGCCACGAGCTGCCGCGAGCCGGCGGCCTCGTGGAGTCCGTCTACGTTCTGGGTGATGAGCAGCTCGGGGTCGAGGCGGGCCAGGGCCCGGTGGCCGGCGTTGGGCTCGGCGTGCCCCATCCGGGCCCAGCCGAGGTGACTGCGCGCCCAGTAGCGCTGCTGCTGGCCGGGCCCGGCGACGAACTCCTGGTAGGTCATCGGCATCCGCACCGGCGCGCCCGGACCGCGGTAGTCGGGGATCCCGGAGTCGGTGGACAGGCCGGCGCCCGTGAGCGCGACGAGCGGGCGTCCGTCGAGGAAGTCGAGCACCTCCTCGGTGTCTGATGCGACCTGGCGGTGGGTGCTGGTTGCGACCTCGCGGTCGGTGCCGGTCGCGACCTCGCGGTCGGTGCTGGTTGCGACCTCGCGGTCGGTGCTCAGCGTCACGCGTAGCGCGCCTGGGCGCGGGCCCGCGCCTTGGCGGCCTCGACGTCGCGGTCCTTGGGTGGGGCGGTCGTCACCAGGTCGTCGAGCAGGTGCTGGGTGATGTGGGCGATCTCGCGCACCGCTGCGTGGAAGGCCGCCTCGTTGGCCTGCGACGGCTTGGTGGTCCCGGCCACCTTGCGGACGTACTGCAGCGCGGCGGCGGTGACCTCGTCGCGCGTGGCCGGCGGCTCGAAGTTGTTGAGGGGGCGGATGTTGCGGCACATGTCCCCCAGAGTAGGCCGCACCCCGCCTCCCTCACAGGTCGAAGAAGGAGACCGCGTCACCGGCGACGAGGACCACCCGGCCGTCGGCGAGGGGGACCAGCCGCACGTCCGCGAGCTCGTCCTGGACGTCCACCTCGACCATCTCGTTGCGGATCCGGTCGGCACCGAGCCGCAGGACGGACACCCAGGCGGTGCCTCCGGACCACCCGCGGGACACGACGGCCAGCGCGACCCGCTGCTCCGGCAGCCAGGTGAGCTGCCGCGGATCGGTGCCGGCGCCCGCGACCGAGAAGGGCGGGTAGGCCACGGCGTCGAGGCGTTGGGGAGCCGTCAGGTCGGTGACGTCGAAGAGGGCAGCCTGCGCGCCCCGCAGCGACCCGTCGGCCGAGGCGTCCTGGCCGATGCCGAGCAGCCGCCGGCCACCGAGGGGGTGGAGGTAGTCGCTGTAGCCGGGGACCTTCAGCTCACCGAGGAGGCGGGGCGCGCCCGGGTCGGTGAGGTCGACGGCGTACAGCGGGTCGACCTGCCGGAAGGTCACCACGATCGCGAGGTCGTCGAACCAGCGGACCGCCTTGATGTCCTCGCCCACCCCCAGGCCGTCGACCCGCCCCACCTCGTCGAGGCCGCCCTCGTCCTCGCGCAGCGTGATCACGGCGTTGGCGGGGAGAGTGTTCGATCCCGCGGTCCGGTCGGTCGTGCCCACGGCCACCCGCAGCGTGTCGCCGGAGAAGTCCATGGCCCAGCGGTCGCGGACCGTGCCCGTCACCTGCCCGCCGGCGACGAAGGTCGTGGCGATGCCGTCGAGGGCGAAGGCGTAGAGGTCGGTGGTGCCGTCGCCGAACCCGCCACCGGTCGAGCCGGGCACGCAACGGTCGAGGCAGGCCGGCTCCCCGGCGGTCCACCAGCCGGGCGTCGCCGTGGTGGCCAGGTAGAAGCGGTCGGGGGAGAAGTACGACGTCGCGGCATCTGCGGCCACGGCCGTCGACGCGGGGGAGTCGAGCGGGTCCGGGTCGGTGGGTCGCAGCGCCACCACCGTCGTCGTGCCCAGGGCCGCGTCGTCGTCGGTCGGCACGGCGACGTCGGCGCAGTCGACGACCTGCTCGCCGTCGCTGGTGGGCAGCCAGTCCGCGAGGGTGGTCTCGCGCACGACCCGGCGGTTGTGCTCGAGGGCCGCCTGCTGTCCCCGGCCCGGCTCGGGCTGCGCGAAGTCGAGCGCGGGACGGTAGGTGCGGAGCACGAGCCGGACGACGTCGTCGCCCTGCCCGGTGTCGCCCTGCCCGGTGTGCAGCCGGGCAGCGGTGAGCTCGGCGTCGTAGTCGGCGGTGTCCACCACCCGCGGGGTGCCGGGGTCGCTCACGTCCAGGACGACGACCCGGGTGCGCGGCGGCGCGCCGTACCCGTCGTACGGGATCTCGGCGGCGGCCCCGGCGCTGCTCCGGCCGGCGGAGTCCTCGGCCGCGCCGAGGACCACGACCCGGTCGCCGGAGACCAGCAGCTCACCGTCGCGCAGGCCCGTGAGCGTGAGGGAGGAGAGCAGCCGCGGCGCGGCGCCAGGGACGTCGGCGCCGGAGACGTCGTGGACGGTGAGCACGTCGTCGCGGACACGGACCAGGAGGTCACCCGCGGCCTTGACGACGTCGGGCTCGTCGACGCCGGCCTCCTGGACGTTGGTGCCGGAGTCCGTGCTGCTCGACCCCGTGGTCCGGGGGAGGGGTGCGCCGGCGGCGCTCTCCGAGCGGGCGCTGCCCATCGCGTCGAACATGATGATCGGACCCGTGTCCCAGCCGTAGGGGCCGACCTCGGCGACGCCGCGCTCGACGTACCGGGCGAGCAGGTCCTCGCACGACGTGGCCGGTCGCAAGGTCGCGCTCGCGAGGCGCAGGTCGCTCGAGGGGCTCGGGGTCCGTGGCCCGCTCGTCACCGCCAGCGTGGTGAGGACGGTGCCGGCTACGGTGCCGGCGATCAGGGCAACCACTCCCAGCGCGACCGCGAGCGACTTCGTCATGGGTGTGGGACGCCGTGTCGCGCGCGGGGGTTCCGGCACCTGTTTGGATGGCGGCATGACTGATGCGCGCAGCGGCGACCGTGACCTCGACATCGTGCTCTTCGGGGCGACCGGCTTCACCGGCCGGCTGACCGCGGAGTACCTCGCGCGGCACGCCCCAGAGGGGCTGCGCTGGGCGCTCGCCGGCCGCAACCGCGACAGGCTCGAGGAGGTCCGGGCCCACCTGGTCACCCTCGCCCCCGAGCTCGGCGAGCTCGAGCTGCTGCACGCGGACGTGACCGACCCGACCAGCCTCGCCGATGTCGCCTCGCGCGCCCGGGTCGTCATCACCACGGTCGGGCCCTACCTCGCGTACGGCGAGCCGCTGGTCGCCGCGTGCGCCGACGCCGGCACCGACTACGTCGACCTCACGGGCGAGCCGGAGTTCGTCGACCGGATGTACCTGCGCCACCACCAGGCGGCCGTGCGCAGCGGTGCCCGCCTCGTGCACGCCTGTGGGTTCGACTCCATCCCGCACGACCTCGGCGCCTTCTGGACCGTGCAGCAGCTCCCCTCCGACACCCCGATCACGCTGCGCGGCGTCGTCCGCTCCGGCGGGATGGCGTCCGGCGGGACCATCCACTCCGCGCTCGAGCAGTTCGCCCGGGCCCGCCAGATGAAGCAGGCGTACGGCGCCCGCCGCCGGTCCGAGGGCAAGCCGGCCGACGGGCGGAGGTCGCGCCCGGTCTCCGGCAAGCCGCACCGGGACCCGGTCCTCGGCTACTGGCTGCTCCCGCTGCCGACCATCGACCCGATCGTCGTGGCCCGCAGCGGCGCCGCGCTGCCGGCGTACGGGCCCGACTTCCGCTACTCGCACTACGCCGGCACGAAGACGATCCGGTACGCCGCCGGCGGCGCGCTCGGCGTCGGCGCGCTGGCCCTCGCCGCCCAGGTCGCCCCGGTGCGCAAGTTCGTGCTCTCCAAGGTCGCGCAGGGACAGGGGCCCGACGAGGCGCGCCGCGATAAGTCGTGGTTCACCGTCGACTTCGTCGGCGAGGGCGGCGGTCGCACCGTGCGCACCCGCGTCTCCGGCGGGGACCCCGGCTACACGGAGACGTCGATGATGCTCGCCGAGTCGGCGCTGTGCCTCGCCCTCGACGACAACCCGCCCACCGCCGGACAGGTCACCACAGCGCAGGCGATGGGGGAGAACCTGCTCGCGCGGGTGCAGGCCGGCGGGCTGAGGTTCGAGACGCTCTGATCCGCGGCCGCCTGGCGTGGGTCGTGCGGTCGCACGGGCCGCGTCCTATCTGCGGCGGTGGAAGCGGAGGTCGCCGTTGGGGAGCCGGTCGTGGAGGTAGCGGTCGTCGTGGGCCCGGTGGTGGTGATGGCTGCACAGGAGCAAGCCTTCGGCGAGGTCGGTCTTGCCGCCCTTGCTCCACGGGGTGAGGTGGTGGGCTTCGCACCAGGCGGCGGGGATGTCGCATCCCTCGGCCCGACAGTGTTGGTCCCGGAGGCCCATGGCCTTGCGCTGCGCGGTGTCGTAGAGGCGCTTGGCGCGGCCGAGGTCGAGGACCTCGGACGTCCCGCCCAGGACGGCAGGGACCAGCTTGGCGGTGCACGCGAGTCGGCGGGCCTCGGCGGCGGTGATGCGGCCGCCGGTGCTGGTGGTCGCGACCCCGAGTCCGGTCATCAGCGAGTCGAGGTCCATCGTCACGACCACCGTCGTGGCGGCGCCGCCGTGGACCGGCAGGCGGCTGGGGTCGAGGTGCTCGAGGAGGTCGCAGAACGCGTGCCCGAGCCGGGTCGAGTACGGCACCTTCGTTGCGGTGCCGTCCTGACCAGCCGGTGTGCTGTCGTCCTTGCGGGGGTTGGTCCACGCATGGAGATAGGTCAGCAGTCGGCCGGCGGTCGCGTCGGGGACCCGGATCCGGATCGTGGTGGTCCCGTCCCCGTGGGAACGGGTGGTCAACGACGTCGCCCTGCGGGCGTGATGTTCCTCGTCCTCGAGGCGCTTGCGCTCGTGCTCCTCGCCGACCTCGGGTGCGACGACGTCGAGGATCCGGCTGCCCAGGACCCGCAGCTCGTGCGGCGCGAAGGTCATGGCGTGCTCGACCAGCACCTTCTCCGCCTTCACCACGATGTCGGAGGGGGTGTCGTCGGGCAGGTCGTCCAACGCACGAGCGATCACGTCGGCCTGCGCCGTCGACAGCTCCCCCGACGTGTGGCCGTCCGCCACGAGAGTCCACCGGCGCTCGAGCGCGCGGGCGAGCTGCAGGTCTCGACGGGCCGGACCCCGATCGACCCGCGCCGTGCGCGCGAACCACGCCGCTACATCACGGTCGCCCGACTCCTCGGCCACCTCGTCGGCGACGGCCATCAACCGCAGCCGGGTCGACGCGACCCGGGACTCCAGCCGGGCCAGCTCGACGAGCGCTGCGGCCTTCTCGGCCGGCGAGAGGTAGAGGAGCTCAACCCGTTGCACCTTGTCTAGTGCGGCTGAGATCGCCTCGCCACACTCCTGGACCAGGTGTCCGGTCGTCATGTCAGCCCCCGCTGGTCGGCTCCTGCGCGTCCCCACCTCGTGGTGCCGGCCGCGTGCCTATAGTCTATTCGCACATATGTGCGAGTCGCATACCCAGTTTCGGGTACATCGCGTGACAAGCACGGGTGACCGCTTGGCTCTCGCCTGGTGGTGCGATGTCGAGCCCCGGGACGGTCGATCAGGGCGGAGCGTCCCGGCGTCGGCCACCCGGCGTGCCAGTGCGTCACGAAAGCGCCCGGTCGGCATGTCCCAGCGGCCGGGAAGGGGGAGGTCTGCGCGCCCGCGGCCAGGAAGTCCCCGGTCAACACACCTCGGCCGGCCAGGAACTGCCCGGTCGGCGTACTCGTGCGGCCAGGAACTGCCCGGTCGGCGTACCCGTGCTGTCAGGAAGTGCCCGGTCGGCGTACCCGTGCGGCCAGGAAGTGCCCGGTCGGCACACCTGACGCGACAAGAAGTGCCCGGTCGGCGTACCTGTGCTGTCAGGAAGCGCCCGGTCGGCAGACGACGAGGGCCGGACCCGAGGGTCCGGCCTGTCGCGGATCTCCGGCGAGATCTGCCTGTTGTGCCCCAGGCAAGAGTCGAACTTGCGACCTTTCGCTTAGGAGGCGGCTGCTCTATCCACTGAGCTACTGGGGCGGGCCAGGAGCAGAGTAGTCACCCTCCGCTGGCAGCGGCCATTTTGTCAGCAGTCTCCTGACGTGACGAACGCGGGCTCTCGGACGTGAAATCGTTCGGGCATGCACACTCTCGTCATCCGGCCGGCCCGCCCGGCGGACGCCCGCCGCCTGGTCGTCGTGGAGGTCGAGGCCGGCCAGGTGTTCCGGACCGTCGGCATGGCGCGGGTCGCCGAAGACGTTCCTCGGGTCTCCGACCTGCTGGAGGCGATCGCGGCGCAACGGATCTGGGTCACGGAGGTGGGTGCGGAGGTCGCGGGCTACATCTGCGCGGAGGTGCTCGACGGGAATGCGCACATCGCGCAGGTCTCGGTCGCACCGGCCCACGCGGGACGCGCCCTCGGTCGCTCGATGATCGAGCACGTCGAGCAGTGGGGTCGGGCGGCCGGCCTGCGGGCCACCACGCTGACGACGTTCCGGGACGTCCCGTGGAACGGCCCCTACTACCGGCGTCTCGGCTACCACGTCCTGTCCGACGACCTGGTCGGTCCCGAGCTGGCGAGGACGATGGCACACGAGGCGTCGCTCCCGGGCATCGACGCCGCGCTGCGGTGCGCGATGGTCAAGCCCCACTAGTGGCCGGCCAGGCCCCCGGAGCTAGTCCCTGGCCGGGGGGCCGACGAGCGGCTCGCCCTCGACCACACGACGGCACACCTCGTGGACCGTCAGGTGGTTCGAGCGTGCGTAGGAGCGCAGGGAACCGAAGGCGTCCTCCGGGGTGACCCCGTGGCGGCCCACCAGGTAGCCCTTGGCGAGCTCGATGACGAGCCGTGTCTGGAACGCTGTCTCGAGCTGCCGGGCCCGCACCTCGGCCTGCTCCTGGGCCAGCCGGGCGGGGCTCGGACGCAGGTTGCACACGACGCCACGCACCATCGGGTCGTCCAGCAGGTTGGTGAAGGCGGCCTCCGCCCACCTCCAGTCGCCCCAGGCCTGGACCCGGACCTCGACGGGGGCGTGCACGCCCGGGCGGGCGACGACCTCCTGGAGCAGGGTCGCCAGGGCGGGGCGGTCGTCCTCGTGCAGCAGGGGAACGATGGAGGTGCCCAGCAGGGAGTCCTGCTCCCAGCCGAACAGCAGCTCCACGGCCGGGCTCGTGTAGGTGATGACGGCGTCGCTGCGCAGCACCAGCGCCGCGTCGGTCGACCGCTCGAGGAGGGGACGCAGCGCCGAGCCCAGGTTGGTCGAGACGCCGATGATCCCGACCAGCGTCCCGTCCCGGTAGATGCCCGCGTCCGTCACCAGGGCCGGGAACATGCTGCCGTCCTTGCGGCGCACGGGGAAGCCGCCGGACCACGAGGTCCCCTCACGCAGCGCAGCCATGATGTCGGCGCCGATGGCCTTGGCCACCTCGGGGATCGCGAGGGTCGCGATGTCGTGGCCGATCGCCTCCTCGGCGCTCCAGCCGTACAGCTGCTCGGCGGCAGGGTTCCAGTAGACGACGATTCCCGCGGGGTCGGTCGTGATCACTGCCTGCCCCAGGGCCTCGAGCTGTTCCTCGGGGCTGATGCGCTCGTCGCTGGCCATACCCCCATGCTGCCGACCCGGGGCGGGTCGACGTCAGGGCCGAAAGGCCGTGGTCGTCAGGACGTCCATGGAGGTTCCTAGGAGCTGCCGAGGGCCCGTGCCGCGTGCACCGCCGAGGCGTAGCGCCACTGGTGACGGGTTGCCGGTGCGCTCGCCGGAGGTTGCGGGGGCTGGGTCGGTGCCTGCCGTACGACGGGTACGTGCGGCCGCGCCACCTGCTCGCTGGCGGGCAGGTGCGGTGGCTCGCCGATGTCGGCGCGGAGGCGGTGCTCGAGCCAGCGCACCACGCCCCGGGTCTCCGGCGTGACCCGCCCCTGGCAGACGCCCTTGACCAGGGCGCGGGCCAGGTCGGGGAGCGAGAGCTGGGTCTCGCGCGCCCACCGGGCCATGGCGGCGAGCGACTCGCAGGAGCTGACGCCGTACCGGAGCATGATGGCGCCCTTCGCCTGCTCCACGACGGCGAGGTCCGCCTCACGATCGGTCATGTGCCACCGCCCCCGGAACGAGCTGGTGACGGTGCGGTGTGCGTGCAGCGGCGCGCAAGGACGGAGGCATGGACCACCCTCGGGGTCGATGTGTCGTGCCACCGGGGTCTGGGGTGGGGTCCCCGGGCGGACCGGGGACTCGATGCTGGCGCCGAACCTAGCAACGGCGCCACGGAGCGGCTAGGGACCTTGGTCCCGAAGCGATCGAGCGGCCGTGCGGTGCGCCGGGACGCCTCAGCCGCGAGGCTTCGGGACCGCTCCGAAGTGCCGGTTGCACTCCGTGCCGGCGCAGTCCCCGAGGGCCCGGAGGCGGCGCTCGAGCTCGCGGCGGACGGGTGCGTAGTGCTTCGAGCGGATCAGGTTGCGCAGCTCGTAGGGGTCGCGCTCGTGGTCGTAGAGGAACCCGTCCCGCATGCCGTTGTTGACCCGCCGGCCATAGGCGTAGCGCTCGGTGAGGACGCCGCGGTAGGTCCATCCCGGGTCGCGCACGTCGGTGGCCTTGCCGCCCGTCTGGATCAGCATCGTGTCGCGGTGGTGCGTGGCGCGACCGCCGAGGAGGGTGTCGGAGAAGTCCTCGCCGTCGAGGGTGAGGTCGGGGGAGAGGTCCATCAGCGAGGAGAGCGTCGCGGTCAGGTCGACCAGGGAGACGAGGCGCTCGGAGGTGCGGCCCGCCGGGACGCCGGGCCCGCGGATGACGAGCGGCACGTCCAGGATCTCGTCGGAGAGGCGGTCCTTGCCCGTGTAGCGGTGCTCGCCCAGCGCGTAGCCGTTGTCGCTGGTGAACACGATGTAGGTGTTGTCGAGCTCGCCGGTCTCGCGCAGGGTGTCGACGAGGTGCTTGACCGCGTCGTCCACCGACAGGAGCGACCTGATGCGGGCGAGGTTGAGGGTCGTCATCTCCTTGCGCGGGAGCTTCGCCCGGCCCCGGACCGTCATCTCCTTGTCGCGCATGTCGGCCTCGTTGAAGCTCGGCGCCCTGAAGGCTGCCGGCTTCAGGCCCGCCAGCGCGCGCTTGTACTCCCGTGCCACCTTCGGCGGGCGGCCCCCGCGGTCGCCGTCACCGTCGCCGCGGGCCGAGCGCGGCATCCAGATGTGCGGGGCGACGTGGTTGGCCATGACCAGGTACGGCGTGGGGCCGGCCCAGCGCTCGAGGTCGGACACGGTGCGCTGGTCGAGCCGCGTGGTCACGTAGTCGTTGCGGTAGGAGGTGCCGTTGAAGAAGTCGAAGTTGGCGTAGTCGGTGGCCGGCTCCATGAGGATGTCGAAGTTGGTCCACCCCGGGTCGGCCGGCGCGCCCTTCTCGAAGTGGTTGAGGTGCTTGCCGTGCAGGGCGGTGCGGTAGCCCGCGTCCTGCGCCCACGTCGCGATCGTCGAGCTGGGGTCGAAGGCCTGCCACCCGCCGTACGGGCCGGAGTTGTGGTGGACGCCGTTGTTCTGCGCGTACTGGCCCGACAGGATCTCCGCGCGCGCCGGGCAGCACAGCGGGTGCGGGGACTGCGTCTGGCGGAACGTCATGCCGCGGTCGACCAGGAGCCTTCGCACGTGCGGCAGGTGGCGCAGGTCGTCGGCGCGCATGTCGTCGGTGAGCACCATGACCACGTTGGGCCGCTCCGCGGCGGGCGCCGTGCCGCGTCCCGCGCTCGTGGCGGTCCCGGGGAGGGGGGAGCCGGAGCCGGCCGTCGTGGCGCGAGCCGTCCCGCCCGGCTCGGACGAGTGACCGGTGCCGGGCATCGGGAGCGGGCTGGCGACCGGTGCCATCAGGGCGAGCCCGACCACCGCGACCACGAGGGCGAGCGGCAGGCGGAGGCGACGGAGGAGGTGGTGCGGCACGACGTGAGATCCCTGGGGCCGAGAACTGGTGGGCCGCGCCATCCTGTCACGAGCCCGTGACGGCGAATTTGTGCTGTTGACGACTACGGTGACAATTTGCCGGTGTCGCGTAGGTTGCGACGTTGACCCGGGGTGCCGCTGAGGAACCCCACCGACGAAGGTGTGGAACCAACAGTGTCAGGAGCCCACGGCGCCGAGACCGAGACCCACGCGCCCAAGCGCAAGGGCAAGGTCAAGCGCAAGCACACGGTCGGTCGGGTCGTCGCGGTCAGCGCCCTCGTGCTCGCCCTCGTCACCGCCCTCAGCGTCGTCTTCTTCTACCGCCACCTCAACGGCAACATCGAGACCGGGTCGTTCGAGGCACTCGGCGAGGGGCGCCCCGAGAAGGTCTACCGGGGCAACGGCGAGCCGCTCAACATCCTGGTGATGGGCGACGACACCCGCTCCGGCGAGGACAACGACATCGACCAGGAGACCGGTGGCGGATCCGACACCACCATCCTCGTCCACCTCTCCGCCGACCGCTCCCGCGCGTACGCCGTGTCGATCCCGCGCGACTCCATCGTCGACCGCCCCGAATGCGGGGGGAGCTCCGCCGCGACCGAGGTGAAGTGGAACGCTGCCTTCAACGTCGGCGGCGAGATCTGCACGGCCGACCAGTTCGAGCAGACGACCGGGATCCGCCTCGACCACTACGTCGTCGTCGACTTCAACGGGTTCGGCGAGATGGTGGACGCCGTCGGCGGGGTGCCGGTCTGTGTCCCCGAGGACATCGTCGACCGCAAGCACCAGATCTTCGTCCCCGCGGGGGACCCCTCGGTGCTGAGCGGGGACCAGGCCCTCGACTACGTCCGTGCCCGCTACGTCGGAGAGCTGATCCAGCAGAACGACATCTCCCGCATCCGCCGGCAGCAGGAGTTCATCGGCGCGCTGATCCGCGAGGTGAAGTCCGCCGGCACGCTGACCCGCCTCGACAAGGTCGTCAACTTCCTCGACGCCGCGACCAGGTCCCTGCGCACCGACGAGGACCTCGGCTCGGTGACCCGCATCGGCAAGATCGCACTGCAGCTGCAGAACATCGGCCTGGACAACGTGAAGTTCGTGACCGTCCCGACGGAGTACTTCCCGATGGACTCCGAGTTCCGCGGCAGCGTCTTCTGGACGCCGGAGGCCGACACGCTCTGGAAGCTGATCAACGAGGACAAGCCGCTGCCCCCCTCGGTCCTCAACGGGGCCGTCTCCGCCGAGCCGCCGTCGACCTCGAGCGAGGCGCAGGGCGGCGGCTCCGCCTCCCCCTCGCCGTCCGGGTCCGCGTCCCCCTCCGAGACGACGTCCCCGTCGGAGACCGCCTCGCCCTCCGAGACCGCGTCGACGCCGGAGTCCCCGAGCGACACCGCGACCGACGAGGCGGAGCCCATCCCGGGCGTGTGCGCGTGAGCGACCCCGGCACGCAGGAGTCGGGCCCGGAGCCGACCGAGCCCGAGTGGGTACGCCGCAAGCGACTCGCCGCCGTGTTCGGTGACGTGCTCCCGGAGCAGACGAGCGACGACGCGTCGGGCAAGGGTGACGACTGGTACCGCGACCAGGTGCCCCCGCACCACGGCTGACGCGGTCCGGCCCGGACGCACGAACGGACCGCCCCGGGTGGGGCGAGCCGTTGGGTGCCGGTCGTCGAGCCGCCGTGGGCGGTCAGACCTGGCCGTTGCGTGCCCGCAGCAGGTCGCGGATCTCCTCCAGCAGGGCCACGTCGGCCGGGGTGCCGGTGTCCTCGGAGGGGAAGTAGCGCTCCTTGGCCTTGGTGTACGGCAGCACCACGAAGAAGTAGACGACCGCCGCCAGGATCGCGAACGCGATCAGCGCGTTGATGAAGAAGCCCAGGTCGCCCAGCTCGGTGCCGTCGAAGAGGTCGTCGGTGGACGGGATCAGCGAAGTGAGCCATGCCGTGAAGGCGGTGACGACGGCTGCGAAGGACGCCGCCATGATGAACGCGACGGCCAGCTCGATGAGGTTGCCGCGAAGCAGGAAGTTCTTGAAACCGCTCATGGGGGGCTCCTTGCGTGACCCCGAGGCCGGAGTCGGTGGGTGTCAGGACACGCAGGACGCTAGCGCGAGAACGTCACCACCAGGAACTGCGTGACGGCGGCGAGGCCCACGTCCGGGGCGGCCGACGGGCTGATCCCCAGCACCACGAGCCGCCCCGGTGGAGCCGCGTCGCCAGCGGTGCCGCTCGACGCGTCCGCGGCGCCGTCGACGGCCGGCACCGCCAGCACCAGCACGTCGTGGGCCACCGGCGTGGCCTCGCCGGAGCCCGGGTCGGCGGACGTCAGGTCGATCCGGTCGCCCGGCCGGAGCAGCGCGACCACCCCGGCGTCGGGCAGGCGCACCGGCATCACGGTCAGGTCCGGGTGCGCCGAGGCCAGGCCGGCACCCACCAGTCGGACGTCGGTGACCGCCTCCCCGGCAGCCACGGGGGCGGCCAGGACCCGCCCCACCGGGTCCTCGGCGAGCCGCTCGGGAGCGGTCCCGACGGCGAAGGCCACCGTCGTCAGGTCGCCGGGGGCCACCACCGAGCCCGCGGCCAGGTCACGCGCCGCCACGGGCACCTCCACGCGCGGGAGCGGCGGAGGAGCGCCGACCCGCAGCCCGACCAGCACCGCGACGGCGGCGCACAGCGCGGCGAGCGGCCGGCGGCGCGCCAGCACCCGTCGGCGCAGGGTGCGCCAGCGGCGGCGTACGTCGTCGAGGGTTGCCATGCGGCGACGCTAGGCGGCGACGCGGACCCCGACGGTGGATCGCCGGTCGAGCTGGGGAGGAGTCAGCTCGAGGAGGACCCTGTGGACGACGACGGGCCCGACCCCGACGAGGACGAGCCGGAGGAGGACCCCGACGAGGACGAGCCGGACGACGAGGACCCCGAGTCCGAGGACGTGGACGAGCCGGACGACGAGGAGCCCGAGGAGGACGCCGCGGCACCCGACGTCGACCCGGAGCGGCTGTCGGTGCGGTAGAAGCCGGAGCCCTTGAAGACGACGCCGACGGCGTTGAAGACCTTGCGGAGCCGGCCGTCGCACTGCGGGCAGTGCGTCAGGGCGTCGTCGCTGAAGCTCTGGAACTGCTCGAACGCGTGACCGCACTCGGTGCAGAGGTACTGGTAGGTGGGCATCGGGGACCTTCGTGACTCAGGGGATGCAGTGGTTCGGACCGGCGACGTCGCGCTGCTGCGGGACACGCTGGCACTCGGTGGCATCGACTGCCAGTGGTGGCTCCAGCGTACGGCACAATGCCTGCACGATGAGCGAGCAGCCTGCAGCCCCCGACACCGACCCCTCGTGGTGGCAGATGTTCACCTCGGCGCCACGCGGCGTGCGGTGGTCCGCCTACGCCGTGGTCACGCTGGCAGCCCTGCTGGTGCTCCTCCTCGTGGTCTCGGTCGGCTTCGTCCTCCGTCCGCTCCCCGACACCGACGGCGAGGTCGACGTGCCGGGACTGGCCGGTGAGGTGGAGGTCGTGCGCGACGCGCAGGGCATCCCGCAGGTCTACGCCGACACCGATGCCGACCTGCTGCGCGCCCAGGGCTACGTGCACGCGCAGGAGCGGTTCTTCGAGATGGACGTGCGCCGCCACGTCACCAGCGGCCGGCTCTCCGAGCTCTTCGGGTCCGACGGCCTCGAGACCGACAAGATGATCCGCACCATGGGCTGGCGCCGGGTCGCCGAGCAGGAGCTGGCGATCCTGGACACCGAGACCCGCGCGGCGCTCACGGCGTACGCCGAGGGGGTCAACGCCTACCTCGAGACGCACGGCACCACCGAGATCGCCGTCGAGTACACGCTGCTCGCCGCGACCGGGCTGTCCTACGAGCCCGAGCCGTGGACCCCGGTCGACTCGCTGGCCTGGCTCAAGGCGATGGCGTGGGACCTGCGCGGCAACATGACCGACGAGGTCGACCGGGTCGTGGCCAGCCTCGACCACACCCCCGACGAGGTCGCCCAGCTCTACCCCGACTACCCCTTCGACGAGCACCCGCCGATCGTCGGCAGCGGGGGCGTCGTCGACGGCGTCTTCGAGCAGAACGCCTCCGGCAACGCGACCCGCAACCCCCGCCGCCCGGCGTACTCCTCCGAGATGGTGGACGCCCTCGAGGGGGTCCGGGACGCCGTGGCCGGGATCCCCGACCTGATGGGCCGCGGCGACGGCATCGGCTCCAACTCCTGGGTCGTCGACGGCGACCACAGCGCCACCGGCGCGCCCCTGCTGGCCAACGACCCGCACCTCGGCGTGAGCATGCCCGGCATCTGGCTGCAGATGGGCCTGCACTGCCGCACCGTGTCGCCCGACTGCACCCTGGACACGTCGGGCTTCACCTTCTCCGGCGTGCCCGGTGTGATCATCGGCCACAACGCCGACATCGCCTGGGGCTTCACCAACCTCGGACCGGACGTCACCGACCTCTACCTCGAGAAGATCGAGGGCGAGAGCTGGATGCAGGACGGCGAGGCCAGGCCGCTCGAGCTGCGCACCGAGACGATCAAGGTCCGCGGCGAGGACGACTTCGAGCTGCAGATCCGCGAGACCGCCCACGGCCCCCTCATCAGCGACGTGTCGCAGGAGTTCAGCTCGGTGGGGGCCAACGCCCCCACCGACGAGCCGGACCTGACCGGTCGCGGCAACGGCTACGGCGTCGCGCTGGCGTGGACCGCGCTCGAGCCGGGCACCACCGCCGACGCGATCCTCGCCCTGAACCGGGCGGGCGACTGGGACGAGTTCCGTGCGGCCGCCGCCGACTTCGCCGTGCCCGCGCAGAACCTCGTGTACGCCGACCGCGAGGGCCACATCGGCTACCAGGCGCCCGGGCAGATCCCCATCCGCAAGTCCGGCAACGACGGCCGGATGCCCGCCGAGGGCTGGGTCTCGGCCAACGACTGGACCGGCGACGTCGTCCCGTTCGACGGCCTGCCGAGCGTGCTCGACCCCGAGGAGGGGTTCGTCGTCACGGCCAACCAGGCCGTGGTGGGGCCCGACTACCCCTACTTCCTCACCGACGACTGGGACCGCGGCTACCGCTCGACGCGCATCCGCCAGGTGCTGGAGGAGGAGGGGGAGCTGTCCGTCGACGAGATGGCCAGGCTCCAGCTCGACACCACCAACCCGATGGCCGCGACCCTGGTGCCCTACCTGCTCGACGTCCAGGACCTGCCCAGCGACTACTACCGCGACGGCCAGCGGCTGCTGTCCGACTGGGACTTCACCCAGCCCGCCGACAGCGCGGCGGCGGCCTACTACAACGTCGTGTGGAGCAACCTGCTCCGGCTCACGTTCCACGACGAGCTGCGTGAGGACGTGTGGCCCGACGGCGGCGACCGCTGGTTCGGCGTGGTCGAGCAGCTGCTGGCCGACCCGGCCGGGCCGTGGTGGGACGACGTCGAGACCGACGGCACGGAGACCCGCGACGACGTGCTGCGGCAGGCGATGATGGACGCCCGTGACGAGATGACCCGTCGGCAGGCGCTCGACCCGGACGAGTGGACGTGGGGGCACCTGCACCAGCTCGACCTGCACAGCTCGACCCTGGGGGAGTCCGGCATCGCGCCGGTCGAGCGGCTGCTCAACCGCGACGACCGCGAGGTCGGCGGCGGCTCGAGCATCGTCGACGCGACCGCGTGGGACGCCACCGAGGGCTACGAGGTGACGTCCGCGCCCTCGATGCGGATGGTGGTCTCGCTGGCCGACCTGGACCGCTCCCGCTGGATCAACCTCACCGGGGTGTCCGGCCACCCCGCCTCGTCGCACTACGCCGACCAGACCGAGCTGTGGGTCGACGGGGAGTACCTCCCCTGGGCCTTCTCCCGCGAGGCGGTCGAGGCGGCCGCCGAGGACACGATGACCCTCGTGCCGGCCCCCGCGGACGACTGAGCGTCCGCGCCGGTCCAGCACCTCAGCCGAGGGTGCGGACCGCGCCCGGCGTGATCGCGTGGGTCACCGGCCGGTCGTGGGGCTCGGTCGGCACGTCGAGCCCGACCTCGTCGTCGTGCAGCAGCACCGCGGTCGGCCGACCGGCGACGCGCCCGAGCACCCGGTCGTAGGACCCGCCGCCCCGGCCGAGCCGGGCGCCGGCCGGCGACACCGCCAGCCCCGGCACCAGCAGCACGTCGGCGTCCAGCACCGCGTCGACGCCGAGCAGCGGACCGGTCGGCTCGAGCAGCCCGAGCCGGGCCGGGGCCAGCGACCCCGGACCGGTGTACTCCGCCCAGTCCAGGTCCCGGTCCGCCAGCACGACCGGCAGCAGGACGCGGTGTCCGGCGCCGCGCAGGGCGTCGAGGAGCAGCCCGGTCCCCGGCTCGGAGCCGACCGAGACGTACGCCGCGACGGTGCCCGCGCGGCGTACGGCATCCCAGGCCAGCGCGTGCCCCGCGATCGCCTCGGCGTCCGCGACCAGCCCGGCCAGCGGTCGCCGCCGCCGGGCCGCGAGCAGCCGCCGGCGCAGGGCGGCCTTGGCGTCGGCGGGAGCCGGTGCGAGGCCCTCGGACGGGGGCTCGGGTGGTTTCGGCACGAGATGAGCCTACGATCGAGTCATGGGTAGCAAAGGCCTCGAGCTCGCACGCGCCAAGATGCAGCAGGCGGGTGTCGACCCGGTCGCGGTCGACACCTTCGCGCACTACTACCGGCTGCTCGAGCACGGCGAGACGGGGATGATCCCGGAGTCGACGATCGAGCCCCACGAGATGGAGTCGCTCGCGGACGTGGAGGTGAGCGACGACGTCGCCACCGAGGCGATCCGGCACACCGCCGTGATCAAGCTCAACGGCGGCCTCGGCACCTCGATGGGGATGGACCGCGCCAAGTCGCTGCTGTGCGTGCGACGCGGGCTGAGCTTCCTCGACATCATCGCCCGCCAGGTGCTGCACCTGCGCTCGCAGTACGACGCGACGCTGCCGCTGCTGTTCATGAACTCGTTCCGCACCTCGGCCGACACGATGGCCGCGCTGGCCCGTTACGACGACCTCCCGGTCGACGGGCTGCCCCTGGAGTTCCTCCAGAACAAGGAGCCGAAGCTGCTGGCCAAGGGCCTGCTGCCGGCCTCCCACCCCAAGGACCCCGACCTCGAGTGGTGCCCGCCGGGCCACGGCGACCTCTACACCGCGCTGCGCGGGTCCGGGCTGCTGGGACGACTGATCGAGGCGGGCTACCGCTACGCCTTCGTCTCCAACTCCGACAACCTCGGTGCCGTGCCGGACGCCCGCGTGGCCGGCTGGTTCGCCGCGAGCGGTGCGCCGTTCGCGATCGAGGCCGTGCGGCGTACCGCCTCCGACCGCAAGGGCGGGCACTTCGCCCGGCGCAAGCAGGACGGCCGCATCGTGCTGCGCGAGTCCGCCCAGACGCTGCCCGAGGACCTCGAGGCGCTCGCCGACCTCGAGGTGCACCGGTTCACCTCCACCAACAACCTGTGGTTCGACCTCCAGGCGATGAGCGACGCGCTCGACGCCCGGCAGGGGGTGCTGGGCCTGCCGCTGATCCGCAACGTCAAGCACCTCGACCCCGGGGACCCGTCGACGCCCGAGGTGATCCAGATCGAGACCGCCATGGGTGCCGCGATCGAGGTCTTCGAGGGCGCGCGCACCATCGAGGTCGGCCGCAACCGCTTCGTGCCGGTCAAGACGACCAACGACCTGCTCGTGCTGCGCTCGGACATCTACGACCTGGGCCGTGACTTCGTGCTCGACCAGGCCTCGGACGAGGTGCCCTACATCGAGCTGGACGGCGAGTTCTACAAGCTGGTCGGCGACTTCGACAAGCGCTTCCCCGAGGGCGCCCCCTCCCTGCGGGAGGCCGACTCGCTCACCGTCGACGGTGACTTCACCTTCGGCCGCGGCGTGCGGGTGGTGGGCGAGGTCGCCCTCGAGTCGCCGTCCGCGCAGCGGGTCGCGCCCGGCACGGTGCTGCAGGGCGACGGACCCGCCGATGGCTGACCTGCTGCCGGTCCCCGACCTCGTCGAGCGGATCGTGGCCTCGGTCGCCCCCCTCGCGGACTTCCCGCAGCCGCTGATGGACGCGCTCGGGCTCGCCGTCGCCGAGGACGTGCACGCTCCTATCTCGCTGCCGAGCTTCGACAACTCGTCCATGGACGGCTACGCCGTCGTACGTGACGACGTCCTCACCGCCTCGCCCGACCAGCCGGTGCACCTGCCGGTGGTGGGCGAGATCGGCGCCGGGCGCGCCGACCTGATGGCCCTCTCGCCCGGCACCGCGGTCAAGATCATGACCGGGGCGCCGGTGCCCCGCGGCTGCGACGCCGTGGTCCCCTACGAGTGGACCGACCGCGGCGTCGCGCAGGTCCGCATCACCCAGGTCCCCGCCGCGGGCCAGCACATCCGCACCCGTGGCGACGACGTGGAGGAGGGCGACCTGCTCATCGAGCACGGCACCGTCCTGGGGCCCCGCCACCTCGGGCTGCTCGCGGCGGTGGGTCGGGCCACCGTCCGGTGCCGTCCCCGCCCGCGGGTGGTCGTGATCTCCACCGGCTCCGAGCTGCGCGAGCCGGGCGCCCCGCTGGGCCACGACTCGATCTACGACGGCAACTCCTTCATGCTCGCCGCCGCCGCCCGGGCAGCCGGCGCCATCGCCTACCGGGTCGGGATCGTCCCCGACGACCCGCGGACCTTCACCGACGCGCTCGCCGACCAGCTGGTGCGCGCCGACCTGGTGGTGACCAGCGGGGGAGTGAGCCAGGGCGACTTCGACGTCGTCAAGGACGCGCTCGGACGCCTCGGCACGGTGTGGTTCGGCGGGGTCGCCATGCAGCCCGGCAAGCCGCAGGGCTTCGGCACCGTCGGTGACGACGACACCCCGATCTTCACGCTGCCCGGCAACCCGGTGTCGGCGTACGTCTCCTTCGAGACCTTCGTGCTCCCCGCGATCCGCCGGATGATGGGCAAGCTGCCCTACTCGCGCCCCGTGACCCGGGCCCGGCTCACGCACCCCATCAGCTCGCCCGCGGGCAAGCAGCAGATGGTGCGCGGGGCCTACGACACCGACCGCGGCGGACCGTTCGTCGCGCCGGTCGGGGGTCACGGCTCTCACCTGATCGGCGACCTGGCCACGTCCAACGCCCTCATCGTGGTGCCGCCCGACGTGACCGGCCTCAGCGCCGGCGACATGGTGCAGGTGCTCAAGCTGGACGAGGAGTTCTGATGGCCACCGGTGACCGGTTGACCCACGTCGACGAGCACGGCGCCGCCCGCATGGTCGACGTCTCCGCCAAGGACGTCACCGCGCGTACGGCGTCCGCGTCCGGCCGGGTGCTCGTGTCGCCCGCCGTCGTCGAGCTGCTCCGCGGGGCGGGGATGCCCAAGGGCGACACCCTCGCGGTGGCCCGGCTCGCCGGGATCATGGGCGCCAAGCAGACGCCCTCCCTCATCCCGCTGTGCCACCCGCTGGCCCTCTCGTCGGTGACCGTGGACCTGGTCGTCGCCGACGACGCCGTCGAGGTGCTGGCCACCGTGGCCACCACGGACCGCACCGGCGTCGAGATGGAGGCACTCACCGCGGTCGCCGTCGCCGCGCTCACGGTCATCGACATGGTCAAGGCCGTCGACAAGGGCGCCGTCATCACCGACGTGCGCGTCGAGACCAAGACCGGCGGCCGGTCCGGGGACTGGGCCCGGTGACCGGTCAGCTCCTCGCGGCGGTCGTCGTCGCGTCCAACCGCGCCGCGGCCGGCGTGTACGACGACGCCACCGGCCCGGTGATCGTCGACTGGCTCGTGGAGCAGGGCTTCGCCTGCGACGCCCCGGCGGTGGTGCCCGACGGCGACCCCGTCGGCGAGGCGATCCGTGCCGCCGTGGACGCCGGGGCGCGGGTGGTGCTCACCACCGGCGGCACCGGGCTGACCCCGACCGACCGCACCCCCGAGGCCACCCGCCCGTTGCTCGACCGCGAGGTCCCCGGCATCGCCGAGGCGATCCGCGCCTACGGACTGCAGGCCGGGGTCCCGACCGCGATGCTCTCGCGCGGGCTCGCGGGCGTGGCCGGGCAGTGCCTGGTCGTCAACCTGCCCGGCTCGCGCGGCGGCGTGCGCGACGCCCTCGCCGTGCTCGGGCCCGTCCTGCGGCACGCGGCCGAGCAGGTCGTCGGGAGCGACCACCCGTGACCCCGGGCTGGCCGGCGCGGCTCGTCCACGGGGACGTCGTGGTCCGGCCGCTCGAGACCGGCGACAGCTCCGCGTGGCGCGAGCTGCGCAGCCGTAACGCCGACTGGCTGCGACCGTGGGACGCGACGATGCCGCCCGGTGCCGGCAAGCGGGCGGGCAGCTACCGGCAGGTGGCACGCCGGCTGCTGCGACTGGCACGACAGGGCCACGCGATGCCGTTCGCCGTCGAGGTCGACGGGGTGTTCGCCGGCCAGGTGACGGTCAACAACATCGTGCGCGGCTCGGCTCAGTTCGCCTCCATCGGGTACTGGCTGGGTCGCGAGTTCGCCGGCCGCGGCGTCATGCCTCAGGCCGTGGCGATGGTCATCGACCACCTCTTCGGCGAGGTGGGCCTGCACCGGGTCGAGATCTGCATCCGCCCCGAGAACTCCAACTCGCTGCGCGTCGTGGAGAAGCTCGGCATCCGCGAGGTCGGCTACGCCCCGTTCTTCCTCCACATCGACGGGGCATGGCGCGACCACCGGATCTTCGCGGTCACCGTCGAGGAGTGTCCCGGACCCGTGCTGGGACGGCTCTCGTGAGGGTGTTTCACACGAGTCACACCAGTTGTTTCGCGACACACCTGTAGACATCCGCCCCATGGTGTGCTGGCGAACCTAACCTCCACATGTGGACCCGAGCGCACTGATCTTCGTCGCCCTGGCGGTGGCCTGGGCCGTCTACCTCATCCCCAAGGCGCTCCAGCACCATGACGAGGCGGTGCGGAGCCGCTCCGTCGAGCGCTTCTCGCACACCATGCGGGTGCTGGCCCGTCGCGAGCCCGTCGGCCGCCGCGAGGCCCGCCTGGTGGTGACCCCGGGACGCGCCGCGTCGAGCCCCACGGTCTCGACCAAGGCCTCCACGCGTTCCTCCTCCTCCGGTACGCCGCTCGCGGGCGCGCCGACGTCGGCCGCCGTGTCGACCGGATCGTCCGCCCCCGCTGCGTCCGCCGCCCCGCTCCCCGCGTCCCGCGTCGCCGCCCAGCAGGCCGCCCGCCGCCGCCGCCGGGTGCTCGGCGCGGTCCTGGCCCTCAACGTCGTCGTGCTCGGCCTCGCCGTCGCGTCGGTCCTCGCGTGGCCCTGGATCGCCGGGCCGCTCACGCTGCTGGTCGCCTGGCTGGTCGCCTGCCGGCTGATGGTCAAGGGCGAGCGGGCCGCTGCCCGACGCGCGCCGGTCTCCACCGTCGCCCCCCGCACCGCTCCCACCGTGTCCGAGCCCGCTTCCCCTGCGGTCGGCCACATGGAGGCGGAGATGGACGTCGTCGTCGAGTCGGTCGTCGAGCGGGCCGTGGAGCCCGAGGTCGAGCCCGCCGCCTCCGAGGCGCCGGTCGCTGCCGTGCTGCGGGCCCCCGGGTCCTGGGACATGGTGCCCACGACGCTGCCGACCTATGTCTCCAAGCCCGCCGCCACGCGGCGTACGGTCCAGACCATCGACCTGGAGTCCACCGGCGTGTGGTCCTCGGGCCGCAGCGAGAGCGACTCCGCGCTGGCCCGCGAGGCCGAGGAGCGCGAGGCGTCCGCCAAGGCCGAGCGCGCGGCCACCGAGCGGCGCGCCACCGGTTCCTGAAGCCCTTCCCGGGCCGGGCCGCCCGCCGTACGGTGACGGGCATGAGCCTGCACCTCTCGGCGTCCCGCGCCGTGCCCGTCCCGGTCACCGAGGCGTTCGACCGGCTGCTCCCGCACCCGTTGCCCGAGCTCTTCGGGCGCCGGATGCTGGCGATCCCCCCGATCCGCGAGGTCCGCGACCAGGTGGGCCCGTGGGGCGAGGTCGGCCAGACCCGCACCATCGTGCTGGCCGACGGTGGCACCATGCGCGAGACGCTCACGTCCCTCGAGCGCCCGCACCACTTCGGCTACGCGATCGGGGACGTGCACGGCCCGATGAAGCCGCTGGTGTCGGCGATCGACGGGCGGTGGTCCTTCGAGCCGGTCGGCACCGGGACGCGCATCACGTGGGCGTGGGACCTGACCCCGACCGGGGCGGGACGGCTGGTGATGCCGGTCTTCGCCCGGATGTGGGGCAGCTACGCCCGGCAGGCGCTCGAGGAGGTCGAGTCGGTCCTGCTGCGCTGACCGGGCGGGCGACCGGGACGGCTCGCCCGGGGGCTGATTGGGCTCGCTCCGGACCGCCGGTGTATCTTTTCGTCTCGTCTGGGGGTGTGGCGCAGCTGGTAGCGCGTCTCGTTCGCATCGAGAAGGCCAGGGGTTCGAGTCCCCTCACCTCCACCCAGCACCAACGGCCCGCCTCTTCGGCGGGCCGTTCGTCATTTCCCCGGGCCCGCAGGATGGCGGCAGATCGCGCCCTCGTCGCAGGGTGGCGGCAGATCGCGCCGGATCGGTGATCCGCGTGCGATGTGCCGCCACTCTGGGGGTTGCCCCGGGCCGCGTCGCTCAACTGGCGGCGTACGACGAGTGCGAAGGGCAACTGCCTGTCGTACGCCGCCACTTGCCGTCGACTCGGTCCGCGGGCCCGCAGGATGGCGGAAGATCGCGGGCCCCGTCGCAGAGTGGCGGCAGATCGCACCCGGATCGGTGCTCCGCCTGCGATGTGCCGCCACCCTGGAGTCGGACACTGCGATGTGCCGCCACCCTGGGGTCGGCAGGGCCGCCAGCAGGCGAGCGCGCCTCAGATCCAGCGGGTGAACCAGACGCGGTCGAGCCACTCCGAGTGGGTGATGAGCTGGTCGGTCCAGATCGGCCAGAACCACGCGAAGGCGAGCAGCACGAGGACGACGTACGACCCGGCGACCACGACGCCGGCGGTCCGGCGCGGGCTCGGCTCGTCGGAGCGCCCGACCAGGGTGCCGAGGCCCAGCGCGATCGCGAGGACGACGAAGGGCAGGCAGGCGATCGCGTAGAAGATGAAGATCGGCCGGTCGTCGTACATCAGCCACGGCAGCCACGTCGACCCGGTGCCGACGACCGCGACGCCGAAGCGCCAGTCGCGCGCACCGACCCAGCGCACCACCGCCAGCAGCAGCGCCAGGGCGCCGCCCCACCAGACCAGCGGGTTGCCCAGCAGCAGCACCTGGCGCAGGCAGTCGGAGCCGCGGGGGGCGTCGCAGCCTTGGGAGCCGGGCTTGATGTCGAGCTGCGCGTCGACACCGACGGGCCGGCTCATCAGCAGCCAGCCGGCCGGCTTGGAGGCGTAGACGTGCTCGCTGTCGTTGAGGAAGTGGGCGTGGAACGTGTAGACGTCGTGGTGGTAGTACCAGAGCGAGCGCAGCGACTGGACGACCTCGCCGAGGCCGTCCGCGTCGGGCTCGGTGGCGGTCGGCCACTGCTCGCCGCCGCCGTAGGTCGTGTACTGGGTGTTGCTGAGCGCCTTCTCGTACTCCCCGGCGTGGACCAGCCAGCCGGTCCAGGTCGCGACGTAGACGACGAGGGCGACCAGGACCAGGTGGAGGAAGGCCGGCACCCCGTCGAGCAGCACCGCCCGCAGCAGGGCGCGGCGCTGGCCGAAGGACCGGCGGGCGCCCCAGCTCCACGCGAAGGCCAGCAGCCCGAAGGCCGCCAGCGGGAAGAGGGCGGTCCACTTGGTGCCGACCGCCATCCCGAAGGCCACCCCGCCGGCCAGCAGCCAGGGCCGGAAGAGCAGCCGCGTGGACCCGGCGGCCAGCCGCTCGCGGAACCACTGTCGGTCCGCGACGACACAGTGGACCCCGCAGAGGATGAAGAAGGCGAGGAAGATGTCGAGCAGCGCCAGCCGGGACAGCACGAGGTGCAACCCGTCCAGGGACAGCAGGAGCCCGCCCACCAGCCCGAGCGCGGTCGAGCCGGTCACCCGCCGCACGAAGCGGCACATCACCAGCACCATCAGCGAGCCCACGACGGCGGCGGCGATCCGCCAGCCGAAGGGGTCCATCCCGAAGGCCTTCTCCCCGAGCGCGATCAGCCACTTGCCGGCCTCGGGGTGGACGATCATCGACGGACCGGACTCCCACAACCCGCCGAGCTGGCCGTTGAGGATGGACTTGTCGGCGTCCTCGACGTACTCGCGGACGTAGCCGTTGCCCAGCATCGACCAGGCGTCCTTGGCGTAGTAGGTCTCGTCGAAGGAGAACTGGTGCGGGGTGCCGAGGTGCCACCACCTGAGGAAGAACGCCAGTCCCGCGACCACCAGGGCGCCGGCCCACCCGATGACCGGGTCCTCGCCGCGCCAGCGGGGCCGGGCCCGCTCGACGGCGGGCGGCACCTCGCTGCCGACGGCCGTCCGCGACAGGCTGACGGTGGGCGGGGCGGTCACGCGGGCACTCTAGTTCGCCTGCCCCACCGAGAGTGCCCACCGATACCCTCGCCCCATGACTGCTCCTGGGGTGCTCGTGCTGGCCGCGACGCCGATCGGGCAGTACGGCGACGCGCCGCCGCGGCTGGCGGCCGAGCTCACCGGCGCCGACGTGGTGGCCGCCGAGGACACCCGTCGGCTCAAGCGGCTGACCAGCGACCTGGGCATCACCCTGGGTGGGCGCGTGGTGTCCTACTTCGAGGGCAACGAGTCGGCCCGGACGCCACTGCTCCTCGAGGCGCTGCTCGCCGGGGAACGGGTCGTGCTGGTGACCGACGCCGGGATGCCCAGTGTCAGCGACCCCGGCTACCGCCTCGTCGCCGCGGCCGTCGAGCACGACGTCCGGGTCACCGCCGTGCCGGGGCCGAGCGCGGTGCTCACCGCGCTCGCCGTGAGCGGGCTCCCGGTCGACCGGTTCTGCTTCGAGGGCTTCCTGCCGCGCAAGGCGGGGGAGCGCTCGCGCCGGCTCGCGGACCTGGCGCGCGAGGAGCGCACGATGGTGTTCTTCGAGGCCCCCCACCGCACCGAGGCGGCGCTGGCCGCGATGGCCGAGGCCCTGGGCGGCGACCGTCCTGGGGCGGTGTGCCGCGAGCTGACCAAGACCCATGAGGAGGTACGCCGCGGTCCGCTGGCCGACCTCGTCTCCTGGGCCGCGGACGGCGTGCGCGGCGAGGTCACCATCGTGGTCGAGGGCGCCGCGCCGGCCGCCGAGGTCGGCAGCGACCCCGACTCCCTGCGGGCCGCCGTGGCCGACGAGGAGGCCGCCGGGGCCACGCGCAAGGAGGCGATCGCCGACGTCGCCCGGCGCGCCGGGCTGCCCAAGCGCGAGGTCTACGCCGCGGTCCACCTCGCCTGAGGGCGCTCGCTAACCTCGGTCCATGCCCGACCAGCCGACCCGCAGCCGTGCCGCCACCGACGAGACGTCGGGGTCCCGACGCGACCGCGAGCGCCCCGCCGCGCCCGAGCCGTTGCCCCTGCCGGTGGTCGACAACCACTGCCACCTCGACATCGCCGACGGCGACTGGGTCGAGACGTCCGAGGCCATCGCGCTGGCCCGCGACGTCAACGTCGCCCGGATCGTGCAGATCGGCTGCGACCTGCCGGGCGCCCGGTGGGCGGTCGATGCGGCCGCGCGTCACCCCGAGCTGGTCGCCGGGGTCGCCCTGCACCCCAACGAGGCGCCCCGGGTCGACGACCTCGACGCGGCGATGGCCGAGATCGAGCGGCTGGCCGGCGCCCACGACAAGGTGCGGGCCGTCGGCGAGACGGGCCTGGACCGCTACAGAAATGCACAGAGCGGGACCGGCGAGGAGGGCATGCGGATCCAGGAGGAGAGCTTCCGCCGGCACATCGACCTGGCCAAGAGGTTGGACAAGACGCTCGTCATCCACGACCGCGACGCCCACGACGACGTGCTCCGCGTGATCGACGAGGAGGGGGCGCCCGAGCGCTGGGTGATGCACTGCTTCTCCGGCGACGACGCCTTCGCCCGGCAGTGCCTCGACCGGGGGGCGCACCTGAGCTTCGCCGGCACGGTCACCTTCAAGAACGCCGCCCCTTTGCGCAACGCCCTCGCGGTCACCCCGCTCGACCGGGTGCTCGTCGAGACGGACGCGCCGTACCTGACCCCGACGCCGTACCGCGGCCGCCCCAACGCGTCGTACCTCGTGCCGCTGACGGTCCGCGCGATGGCCGAGGTGCGGGGAGACGACCTGGAGGCGCTGTGCCACGCCATCGACACCAACACCGAGAGGGCATTCGGCGGAACCTGGTGACGTGACGGGTGTGACCCGTGTGACGAGAGAGGCGATTTCCACGCTCAGCAGGCCCCGCGAGCCCTCCGAGACGCTCGTCACGACCCCGTCCGAACCGGCCACGAGGAGTTTGACAGGGGTTCGGTCGCCGTTATCGTCTTGTGACTGTTGGCCGGGATCGGGAAGATCCGCCAGCGCCGGGAGGTGGTAGCCAGCCCCCTCCGCGAGACCCCCCGCTCGCATCACGTGATCGTTCCCGAGATGACCACGGCTGCACGCGGACGCGCTGTCGCCCGAGGCCCGGGAAGCTCGACGTTCGGAGCATCGTGCGTTCACGCATCGCCCACCTCAGCAAGTCCAAAGCCCTCCTGGTGACCCTCGTCGCCGTCATCCTCGCCGCGGTCGGTGGCACCACCGTCGGCTACGCGGCCCTCAACAAGTCGGTCACCCTGTCCCTCGACGGGCAGGCCCAGACGGTCAGCTCCATGGGTGGCACCGTCGGTGACGTCCTTGCCGCCGAGGGCATCGAGGTCACCGACAAGGACCTCGTCGCGCCCGCGGTCGATGAGGCCGTCGAGGACGGCACGCGCATCTCCGTGCAGTTCGGTCGCCCGCTGTCCCTCAGCGTCGACGGCGAGGAGCGGACCTACTGGGTCAACTCCACCACCGTCGCCAGCGCCCTGGGCGAGATCGGCCGACGCTTCGAGGGCGCCGACCTCTCCACCAGCCGCAGCGCCCCGCTCGGCCGCACCGGCATGACCCTCGACGTCGTCACGCCCAAGGTGCTCGAGGTCAAGGTCGGGGACGCCAAGCTCAAGCGCAAGAAGCTCACGGCCCTGACCGTCGAGGACGTCCTGGCGACGATGGACGTCAAGGTCAGCAAGCGCGACAAGGTCACGCCGGCCCTCGACAAGGAGATCTCCGACGGCGACAAGGTCGTCGTGACGGACATCCGCGTCGTGACCCGCAACGAGAAGGGCCAGTCGATCGACTTCGACACCATCACCCGCGAGGACGACTCGATGATGGAGGGCGAGGAGCAGACCGTCCGCGCCGGCCGCCCGGGCCTGCGCGACGTCACCTACGAGCTCCGCTTCCGCAACGACGAGCTCGTGGCCCGCAAGGTGCTCTCCTCCGACGTCAAGCGAGCCCCGGTCGACGCGATCGTCAAGGTCGGCACCAAGGAGGCGCCCAGCGAGCCCAACTTCGCCTCGGGCGGCACGGTGTGGGACGCCCTCGCTCAGTGCGAGTCCGGCGGCAACTGGGCCATCAACACCGGCAACGGCTACTACGGCGGCCTCCAGTTCAACCTCGGCACCTGGCAGGCGTACGGCGGCTCGGGCCTGCCGAGCAGCGCCTCGCGCGAGACCCAGATCGCGATCGCGACCAAGGTGCGCGACGCCTCGGGCGGGTACGGCGCCTGGCCGGCCTGCTCGTCCAAGCTGGGCCTGCCCCAGTGAGTGCATCCCTCGGGCACTAGCCTGAGACGCATGACCACCCCCTCCGCCGGACCGAGCCTGCTCGGTCCGGCGGAGGTGCGTCAGCTGGCCGCCCGGCTCGACCTGCGGCCGACCAAGCAGCGCGGCCAGAACTTCGTCATCGACCCCAACACGGTGCGCCGGATCGTGCGTGAGTCGCAGGTCGGGGCCGACGACGTGGTGGTCGAGATCGGGCCCGGCCTGGGCTCGCTCACCCTGGCGCTGCTCGAGGTCGCCGGTCGCGTCGTGGCCATCGAGCTCGACGAGGCGCTGGCCGGCCTGCTGCCCGAGACCATCGCGACCCACGCCCCGGACCGGGCGGACCGCTTCGAGGTGGTGCTGGGCGACGCGATGCGCGTCGAGTCCGTGCCGGGTCCGCCGCCCACGGCGCTGGTCGCCAACCTGCCCTACAACGTGTCGGTGCCGGTGCTACTGCACATGCTCACCCTGCTGCCCTCGCTCGAGCGCGGGCTGGTGATGGTGCAGGCCGAGGTCGCCGACCGGCTCGCCGCACCCCCCGGCTCCAAGACCTACGGCGTGCCCAGCGTCAAGGCGGCCTGGTTCGCCGACGTACGCCGCGCGGGCACGATCGGGCGCAACGTCTTCTGGCCCGCGCCCAACGTCGACTCCGGCCTGGTGGCATGGACCCGTCGGGAGCCGCCGGTCACCACCGCCACCCGCCAGCAGGTCTTCGCGGTGGTGGACGCGGCCTTCGCCCAGCGACGCAAGCAGCTGCGCGCCGCCCTGCGACCGCTCGCCGGGTCGGGCGAGGCGGCCGAGGCGGCGCTCGTGCACGCCGGCGTCGACCCGACCACCCGCGGCGAGGTCATCGGCGTGCAGGAGTTCGCACGGATCGCCGAGGGCATGCCGTGGGACGAGAGCCGCCGCGACAGCGACGGTCGCGGATGGTGACCCCCGAGCGTCGGCTGCCGCGCAGCGTCGACGTCCGAGCCTCCGCCAAGATCAACCTGCACCTCGGGGTGGGCGCCGCCCGCGAGGACGGCTTCCACCCGCTCGAGACCGTCTACCAGGCGATCGGGCTGCACGACGAGCTCGTCGCCACCGAGGACGAGGCGTTCCGCGTCGTCACCCACGGAGCGGCGTACGTCGACGTGACCGACGTGCCGGTCGGCGCCGACAACATCGTCGCCCGGGCCACCGCGCTGATGGCGGCCCGCGTCGAGGTCGAGCCGACGGCCGACTTCCTGGTCCACAAGGAGATCCCCGTCGCCGGGGGGATGGCGGGCGGGTCGGCCGACGCGGCCGCCGCCCTGCTCGCCCTGGACCGGCTGTGGGACGCCGGGACCCCCGACGACGAGCTCCTCGCGCTGGCCGCCGAGCTCGGCAGCGACGTGCCCTTCGCGCTGATCGGCGGCACCGCCCTCGGCACCGGCCGGGGCGAGCTGGTCACGCCGATCGCCGACAGCGGACCCTGGTGGTGGGTCGTCGTACCGTCCTCCGCCGGAGGCCTGTCGACCCCGGCCGTCTACCGCCGCTTCGACGAGATGTTCCCGGGGGCCGACCCCGAGCCTGCCTCCGCCGCCGCGGTGATCTCGGCCTTGGCGACCCACGACCCGCACCGGCTCGGCGCCGCGCTGCACAACGATCTCCAGGAGCCCGCGATCGACCTGCGCCCCGACCTCGGCGACCTCCTGGACCGCGGGGAGTCCGAGGGAGCCGTCCGCGGCCTGGTCTCCGGCTCCGGCCCGACCTGCCTCTTCCTGGCCGAGTCGCCGACCGCCGCCCACGCGCTGGCGGGCGCACTGCGCGGCTCCGGCCAGCCCGTGGTGCTCGTCGCCGCCGGGCCGGTACCCGGCGCGCAGGTGGTGGACGCACCGTGAGCGCGGCACCGGCCAACCTGCTCAACCTCGAGCGGGTCTCCAAGTCCTACGGCGTGCGCCCGCTGCTCGACGAGGTCTCCCTCGGCGTCTCGGCGGGGGAGCGCATCGGCATCGTCGGCCGCAACGGCGACGGCAAGACCACCCTGCTCGAGGTGATGACGGGCCTCGAGGAGCCGGACACCGGCCGGGTCTCGATGACCCGGGGCGTCGAGATCGGCTACCTGCACCAGGGCGACGAGCTCGTCGACACCCACTCGGTGCGCGAGGCCGTGCTCGGCGGTCTCTCCGACCACGAGTGGGCGGCCGACACGATGATGCGCGGCGTCGTCGAGGAGCTGCTCGCGGGCATCTCGCTGGACCGCGCCGTCCTCGGGCTCTCCGGCGGCGAGCGACGCCGGTGCGCCCTGGCCGCACTCCTGCTCGGGCGCCACGACCTGATCGTGCTCGACGAGCCCACCAACCACCTCGACGTCGAGGCGGTGGCGTGGCTGGCCGAGCACCTCGTCGGCCGCACGAGCGCCCTCATCGTCGTCACCCACGACCGCTGGTTCCTCGACGAGGTCTGCCAGACGACGTGGGAGGTCCACGACGGGGCCGTGGACAGCTACGAGGGCGGGTACGCCGCCTTCGTGCTGGCCAAGGCCGAGCGCTCCCGCCAGGCCGCGGCCTCCGAGGTGCGCCGGCAGAACCTGGTGCGTAAGGAGCTCGCCTGGCTGCGCCGCGGCGCCCCGGCCCGGACCGCGAAGCCCAAGTTCCGCATCGACGCCGCCAACCAGCTGATCGAGGACGTCCCGCCGCCGCGCGACCGGATGGAGCTGCAGCGCTTCGCCGCCCAGCGCCTCGGCAAGGACGTGATCGACGTCGAGGACGTCGACCTGTTCCGCGGCGAGCGCCAGCTCCTCGACCACGCCACCTGGCGGCTCGGTCCCGGGGACCGGGTGGGGATCGTCGGGGTCAACGGGGCCGGCAAGACCTCGGTGCTGTCCCTGCTGTCGGGCGACCTCGCACCGCGCGTGGGCAAGGTCAAGCACGGCCGCACGGTCTCGATGCAGCACCTCACCCAGGCGCTCGATGACATCGACCCCGCGGGCCGGGTGCTGCCGACCGTCGAGTCCATCCGCCGGGTGACCCGCACGGCCGACGGGCAGGAGCTGACGGCCACCTCGCTGCTGGAGCGCTTCGGCTTCACCGGCGACCGGCTGACCGCCCGGCTCGGCGACCTCTCCGGTGGCGAGCGCCGACGCTTCCAGCTGCTCAAGCTGCTGCTCACCGAGCCCAACGTGCTGCTGCTCGACGAGCCGACCAACGACCTCGACATCGAGACCCTCAACGTCCTCGAGGACTTCCTCGACGGCTGGCCGGGGACCCTCGTCGTCGTCTCCCACGACCGGTACTTCCTCGAGCGGGTCACCGACTCGGTCTGGGCTCTGCTGGGCGACGGCAAGATCTCGATGCTGCCGCGCGGGGTCGACGAGTACCTCGAGCGCCGCGCTGCGCGTCGTACCTCGGAGGCGGCCCTCGCGCGGGCGTCCGCCACCGCGCCGGCCCCGGCCGGTGGTTCGTCGGACGTCCCGGCCGGTGCCGCGGCGAGGTCGCGCTCCGGCAGCGCCGAGGAGCGCACGGCCCGCAAGGCCCTCGCCCGCATCGACAAGCGGCTCGAGCGGATCGCCGAGCGGGAGAAGGCCCTGCACGACGAGATGGCCGCCCACCTCACCGACTACGACCTGCTCGCCCGGGTCGGCGCCGAGCTCAGCGCGCTGCAGGCGGAGAAGGACGAGCTGGAGATGGAGTGGCTCGAGGTCTCCGAGGCGCTCGAGTAGACGCGCGGACCTTGGTCTCCCGACCACCGCCCCCGCAGGCGTGCGACCCGACGCCGCAGGGGGTTGTGTCCGCGTGTCTCCGCGTCACAGCTAGGCGTCGTCGGGGTTGAACGGCGCCAGCAGGGTGCGCAGCAGCTCGGCCAGGGTGGCGCGCTCGTGGGGCGGCAGCCCCTCGAGCAGGGCGGCCTCGGCGCCGAGCAGGGCCCCGAAGGCGCCGTCCACGGTCGCCTTGCCCTCCGCCGTCAGGCGCACGAGCACGCCGCGCCGGTCGTGCGGGTCGGGCAGCCGCTCGACGAACCCGCGTGCCGCCAGCCGGTCGACGCGGTTGGTCATCGTGCCGCTGGTCACCAGCGTCTCGCGGAGCAGGCGGCCGGGAGAGAGCTCGTACGGCGCCCCGGCCCGCCGCAGCGCGGCCAGCACGTCGAACTCCCACGACTCGATGCCGTGCGTGGTGAAGGCGGCCCGGCGGGCGAGGTCGAGGTGGCGCGAGAGCCGGCTGATCCGGCTGAAGACCTCGACCGGGCCGAGGTCGAGGTCGCTGCGCTCGCGCGCCCACGCCTCGACCAAGGCGTCCACCTCGTCCCGCATGGGTGCAGTGTGCCAGATCCGTCGAGAATCTTGACATCAAGAGAATGTGTCGGCAACATGTCTTGACGTCAAGACAAATGTGGAGGACTGGCGATGACGCACCGGTGGGACCCCCAGCAGTACCTGACGTACGCCAACGAGCGTGGTCGCCCCTTCGTCGACCTGATGGCGCGCGTCCCGGCGTCCGAGCCACGTCGCGTGGTCGACCTCGGGTGCGGGCCCGGCAACCTCACCACGATCCTCGCCAGTCGCTGGCCGGCGGCCGACGTCCACGGGATCGACGCCAGCCGCGAGATGGTCGCGGCCGCGCGAGCGCCCGGGGTCTCGTTCGAGGTCGCGGACCTGCGGTCGTGGGCGCCGGACGAGCCGGTCGACGTACTGGTCTCCAACGCGACGCTCCAGTGGGTGCCGGGACACCTGGAGCTGATGCCCCGACTCGTGGGGCACGTCGTCGCCGGCGGTTGGTTCGCCTTCCAGGTGCCGGGGAACTTCGACGAGCCCAGCCACACGATCCGTGCCGAGCTGGCGGCCGAGGATCCCTACGTCGACCACGTGCGGGACGTCGCGACCCCGTCCTCGCACGACCCGGTCACCTACCTGCGCGCCCTCCAGGCGCTCGGCTGCGAGGTGGACGCGTGGGAGACGACGTACCTGCACGTCCTCCACGGCCCGGACCCGGTCCTGGCCTGGGTCTCCGGCGCCAGCGCCAGACCGGTGCTGGACGCGCTCCCGGCGGGGTTGCGCGAGGAGTTCGCGGCCGAGCTCGGTGCGCGGCTGCGCCGCGCCTACCCCGACGACGGCCACGGGGTGGTGCTGCCCTTCCGCCGGGTCTTCGTCGTCGCTCGCGTGGGCGGGGGTGCCGCGGCATGAGGCTCCACCACGTGCAGGTCGCCTGTCCGGCCGGGGGCGAGGAGCTCGCCCGCCGCTTCTGGAGCGAGGGGCTCGGCATGACCGAGGTGGACAAGCCCGCCGACCTGAGGGCCCGGGGTGGCGCCTGGTTCCGGGCGTACGACGACCGCGGCGGCGTCGCTGCGGAGCTGCACGTGGGTGTCGAGGAACCCTTCGCGCCGGCCCGCAAGGCGCACCCGGCTTTCGTGGTTGCCGACGTCGACGCGGTCGCGGCCCGGCTCGAGGGGCTCGGGTTCACCGTCGACCACTCCCGGCGCGACGGCTTCCCGGGACACGTGCGCTGCCACTGCTTCGACGGGCACGGCAACCGGGTGGAGCTGCTCCAGGCGATCTGACCGCTGGCACCAGGCACAAGTTACCGACCGGTAGGGTGTGCGCATGACTCGCGTCCTCGACCTCTGGAACACCACGTCCCGGCTGCCCCAGGGGCAGCGGATCTTCTCGACGCTCTTCGCGCAGAAGGCGCCGTACTTCGCGTCCATCCACCCGCGCTTCACCGTCGTGGAGCCGAATCGCGCCGAGCTCGTGATCCGCAAGCGCCGCTCGGTGCACAACCACATCGGGACCGTGCACGCGATCGCCCTGTGCAACGGCCTCGAGGCCGCGATGGGGGCGCTCGCCGAGGTGAGCATCCCCGCGCACAAGCGGTGGATCCCGAAGGGGATGGAGGTCGCCTACACCGCCAAGGCCGACTCCGACATCACCTGCATCGCCGAGACCGACCCCGAGCAGTGGACTGGCGACGACCCCGCCGTGGACGTCCGGGTGCGCGGCGTACGCCGGGACGGCACCGTGGTCATCGAGGGCGTCATCCGGCTCCACGTCACCGAGAAGCCGCGGCGAGAGTAGTCGCCCGCCCCGGCGAGTGGGGGGGCAGGATCAGGCGACGTTGCTGACCGGCTCGGCCACGTTGCTGACCTGCAGCATCTCCTTCTCGCCCACGAAGCGCTTCTGCGCCCGCGTGGCGAGGTAGGTGAGGGCGAGGTTGGTGATGACGTAGAGACCCGAGATCACGATCGTGGTGGGCACGATGTTGTTGAAGCTCAGCGGCAACGACTTCAGGATCTTGGTGAGCCCGACCCCGAAGACGATCAGGATCAGGCTGGTGTCCTTGAGTGCCACCACCATCTGGCTGATGATTGCCGGGATCATGATCTTCACCGCCTGGGGCAGCAGGATCACGTTCATCACCTGGGACTTGCGCATCCCGATCGCGTACGCCGCCTCGGCCTGCCCGCGCGGGACGGCGTTGACGCCGGCGCGGAACACCTCGGCGAGCACGGCGCCGTTGTAGACCGTGAGGGACAGGACGACCGACCAGTAGGCGCCGTCCTCGATCGACATGCTGTTGAAGATCGCGTAGAACGAGAAGATCATCAGCATGATGACCGGCACCGCCCGGAAGAACTCCACGACCAGCCAGCTGACCCAGCGGACGGGCTTGCGGTCGGAGAGCTTGCCGATGCCGAAGACCAGGCCGAAGACCAGGGCGCCGAGAACGGCCAGGACGGCCATGGTGAGCGTGTCCAGCCAGGCCTCGCCGATCGCCCGCATGATGTTGGGCGTGACGAACGGCTCCCACAGGGCGTACTCGAACTGACCGGCGTCGTAGAGCCGCTTGACGGCGTAGGCGACGAGCACGAGGAGCGCGACGACCGCGACGATCGTGTAGATGCGGTGCCGGGCGACCGTCTTGGGTCCCGGCGCGTCGAAGAGGACTTCAGCAGCCATTACGCGATCCTCCAGCGTCGTTCGAAGGTGCCGGCGACGAGCGAGACGAGCTCGACCAGCACGACGTACCCGATGGCGAAGGCGATGAAGATGCCCCAGCGTTCGTCGGCGTTGTTGTTGGTCATGACCTTCATCTGCGCGGTCGCCTCGATGACGCCGAAGACGGCGGCCACCGACGTGTTCTTCAGCAGGGCGATCAGGGCGCTGGCCACCGGCGGCACGGAGGCGCGGAAGGCCTGGGGGAGCACGACCTGGCTCATCACGCCGGTGAAGGGGAGTCCGATCGCGCGGGCCGCCTCGGCCTGGCCCAGCGGGACGGCGTTGACGCCCGAGCGGAGGGCCTCGCACACGAAGGTGGACGTGTAGAGCGTGAGGGACACGACCGCGGTCGAGAAGAACGAGGTGAAGTCGAAGGTCCCGATGTGGACGTCGACCCACTTGAAGTTGATGCCGATCTTGGGAGCGGCGAAGGAGAAGAAGAAGAACACCGCGAGGAGGGGCGTGTTGCGCACGAGCGTCACGTACGTCGCCGCCGCCTTGTCGAGCACGGAGATCGGGCCCACGCGCATCGCGACGAGGATGGTGCCGCCGATGAGGGAGAAGACCCCGGAGACGAGGAAGAGCAGCACGGTGTAGCCGAACGCCTTGAAGACGTCGGGAAGGCTTTCGAGTACGGCGTCCACGCCGCTCCTCTCCTGTGGTGGTCCGGTGGTGCAGTGATCGGTCCGGACCCGCGTCGCGCCGGTCCGGACCGATCAGTGGTGCGTCAGGTCAGGACTCGCACGCGTCCATCTCGGGGAAGTCGGGCGTCTCGACGCCCGAGGCGCCGAGGTTGGCCTCGAAGGCCTCGGCCCACTTGCCGTCCTCGTTGGCCTGCTCGAGCGTGTCGGTGATCCACTGGCACATCTCGGGGGAGTCCTTGGAGTAGCCGACGCCGATGCGCTCCTCGGAGAACGGGTCGCCGACGACCTTGAGCTGGCCCTCGTTCTGCGCGGCGTAGCCGGCGAGGATCGTGCCGTCGGTGGTCATGGCCTCGACGGTGCCGTCGAGCACCTTGTCGACGCACTGGCTGTAGGTGTCGAAGCCGACCGGCTTCATGCCCTCGGCCTTGGCGTTGTCGAGCGAGGTCGAGCCCGTCACCGAGCAGACCTCCTTGCCCTGCAGGTCCTCGGGACCGGCCGCGTCGGAGTCCTCGGGGACCAGCAGCTGCTGGCCGGTCACCATGTAGGGGCCGGCCTGGCCGACGACCTGGCGACGCTCGTCGGTGATGGAGTACGACGCCAGCACCAGGTCGACCTTGCCCTCCTGGAGGAAGGGCTCGCGGTTGTCGGAGATGGTCTCGATGTACTTGACCTTCGACGTGTCCTCGGGGTCGATGCCCAGGCTGGCGACCAGGATCTTGGCGATGTCCACGTCGAAGCCGGTGGGCATGTCCGAGCCGGTCTCGTTGAAGCCGAGGCCGGGCTGGTCGTACTTGACGCCGACGTTGATGGTGCCCGCGTCGGCGAGCTCCTTCATGCGGGTGCCGTCGTCGAAGCTGGCGTCCTCGGACACCTCGACGTCGACGGACTCGGTGTCCGAGCCCGCGTCGCCGCAGGCGGCCAGGCTGAGTGCCAGCCCGAGTCCGGCCACCATGGCCTTGGTACGGATGAATCGCATCTGCTGCTCCCTCGTGTGTTGGTGGGTCGTCAGTGCTTGAGGATCTTGCCGAGGAAGTCCTTGGCCCGATCCGACTGGGGGTGGGTGAAGAACTCCTCGGGGGTGTTCTCCTCGACGATGGCGCCGTCGGCCATGAAGACCACCCGGTCGGCCGCCGTACGCGCGAAGCCCATCTCGTGGGTGACCACGATCATCGTCATGCCGCCCTGGGCGAGGTCGACCATGACGTCGAGGACCTCCTTGATCATCTCCGGGTCGAGCGCCGAGGTGGGCTCGTCGAAGAGCATCACCTTGGGCTCCATGGCCAGGGCACGGGCGATGGCCACGCGCTGCTGCTGGCCGCCGGAGAGCTGGGCGGGGTACTTCTCGGCCTGGTGCCCCACGCCGACGCGCTCGAGGAGCTCGCGCGCCTTCTTCTCCGCCTCCTCCTTCTTCATCCCGCGGACCTTGACCGGGCCGAGGGTGACGTTCTCGAGGATCGTCTTGTGGGCGAAGAGGTTGAAGCTCTGGAAGACCATGCCGACCTCGGCGCGGAGGGCGGCGAGCGCCTTGCCCTCCTGCGGCAGCGGCTGGCCGTCGAGCGTGATGGTGCCGTCGTCGATCGTCTCGAGCCGGTTGATCGTGCGGCACAGGGTGGACTTGCCGGAGCCCGAGGGGCCGATGACCACGACCACCTCGCCGCGGGTGACGGTGAGCTCGATGTCCTTGAGGGCCTGCATCTGGCCGAAGTACTTCTGCACCCCGTCCAGCACGACCAGCGGTTCTCCCCGGCCGGCGCTGACGGACCCGTGCTCCATCGTCGTCATGCGCGCAACCTATCGGCCCATGACCCTTTCGGGCCATCAGGCCGTGGTCACGGCGCGCAATCGTGACCCGACCGTGGCCTCTCGTCGACTGAGGCACGCGGGCGTGGACACGCGGACGTTGCCCGCGAGCAGGTCCGGGGTGCAGGCGTGGTGCCTGCACCCCGGACGAGGTGGTGGTCCGCGTGTCTACGCGGCGAGACGTCCCCTCACCGCAGGAAGCGGCGGTACTGGCGGGCCACCTCCGAGGGGGAGGCCACGTCGTCGAGGAACATCAGTCCGTCCATGCGGCAGTTGCACGGGTTGCGCTCGTCGCCGTTCTGCGGGAACGAGCCGCCGATCTTGATCCCGCGGGGGTTGGTGGCGGACGTACCGGTGCCGTCTACCTTCCACGGGTCGTTGGTCGCGGTGTAGAAGCCGTCGACCTTCTCGCCGTTGCGGTAGAGCGCCATGGACCCGTCGTCGTAGTCGAACGTCGCGGCCAGGTGGACCCACTCGCCCTGCGGGAGCAGCTCGCGCCAGTCCTGCGAGGCGGCGTACGTCCAGGAGCTGCCCGTGTCGATGCGCCGGCCCAGGGCGACCAGCCGCAGCTCGCCGTTGACCTGGATCAGCTCGAGCAGGGCGCGCACGCCGTGCCCGTCCGAGTTGCCCGTCAGCACGCCGGCCAGGCCGATCGCGTTGTAGCCCGCCGTCGGGTTCTGGCCGGTCATCTTGAACCAGCCCATCACCGTGGTGCCGGTCGCGGTGTTGAACCGCGACAGGGAGGCCACCCCGTCGGCGTCCGCCTCGTAGACGCCCGCCTTCCAGGCGGTGCCGGTCGGGGACTCCGCGGCGCTGTGCAGCTGGAGCGCGTTGTTGGACCCGGGGTAGGCCCCGTCGTCCACGCGCATCCGGTCACCGCCGTTGACCAGCCGGACCAGCGTCCGGCTGGCGCCCTGGTCCTCCTCGTAGGAGTCGTTGGCGGCGAAGGGGTGCTCGAAGTCGTACGACGCGACGAGGTCCTCGCGCAGTGACGGCTCCACGTCGTCGGGCCACGGCGCGTTCCGGGTGTCGACGACCTTCCAGATCGTCCCGTTGGCCTTGGCCAGCAGGTAGAGGTTGCGCTCGGAGTCGGTGCCGAAGCGCAGGTCGACGCGGCCGTCGCCGACGAGGTCGGGCATCCGCACCCGGGTCCCGTCGGTGGTGTAGAGCTGCAGCTCGTGGACCGTGGCCTCACGGTCCTGGTCGTCGCGCATCTGCGCCGCGACCGTGTAGAAGACCTTGCCCTCGACGAGGTCGCCGAAGACGTACTTGCCGTTCAGGCCCGGCAGGTCGCCGCGGTGGACGAGCCCGCCGGAGATGGCGTGGCCGGAGTCGGCGTTGCAGCTCCAGTTGGCCGGGGTGTCGTGGGCGTACGACGCGACCGGGAAGTCGTAGCCCGCGGCGGCCTGCTCCGCGGTCATCGGGTCGAGCCGGCACTGGGTGTCGTTCTGGTAGTCCAGGCGCGACTCCACGTCGGGCCAGCCGAAGTCGTCGCCGGCGTCGACCTCGTAGACCGCCTCGATGGCGCGCTGGCCGATGTGGCCGAGGTACATCTCGTGCTTGCCGCCGAGGTCCCAGCTGAAGCGGTGCGGGTCCCGCATGCCGATGGCCCAGATCTCACCCAGCGCGCCGTCCTGGCCCACCCAGGGGTTGGTGTCGGGGATGCCGTACTGCCCGTTGGGGGAGTCGGTCCCGAGCGGGTCGATCCGCAGGATCTTGCCCGCGGGGGTGTCGAGGTCCTGCGGCACCGTGCTGCGCACGCCGTTGCCGCCGTCGCCGACGGCGAGGTAGAGCAGGCCGTAGTCGTCGTCGCCCGGCTGGGCCGTGGGGTTGAAGTCGATCTGCTGGATGGCGTGGATCTGCTCGGTGAAGCCGAAGCGGAACATCTCGCGCGACGTGCCGCTGAACGTGTCGGCGGCCGGGTCGGTCGCGGTCCACTCGGTGACGACGCTCTGCACGAACGCGTTCGGCTGGTTGGGGTAGGTCGGGGTCTTGGTCCTGATCGCGTCCTGGTCCTCGGTGTGGACGGTGTAGAACTTGCCGTTCTCCGCGAACTCCGGGTGGAAGGTGACGAAGCCGAAGCCCGAGCCCATGCCCCGGCCGGAGAAGAAGTCGGGGAACTGCGCCTTGATGTCGAGGTAGCGGGTCTCCTCGCCGTCACGCAGCAGGTAGAGCGGGCCGTTGAGGTCCGGCACGTAGAGGCGTCCCGAGCCGTCGGGCACCTCCCCGATGTAGTTGATGCGGTTGTGGCGCATCAGCCGGGCGTCGGTCGGCGCCGGCGTCGGGTCTGACTCCGGCAGCTGGGCGACCTCCTCGAGGACGAGGCCGAGCGTGCCCGGCACGGGGTCGGGCGGGATCGACGGTGCTCCCGGGCCCGACCCGGTGGCGGTCGGCGTGGACGTGATGCTCAGGGGTGCCAGGGTCGCGGCGGTGACGGCCAGGGCCGACACGGCGACCCGCCAGCGTGTGCTTCGCATGGGATGTGTCCCTACTGTGGTGGGTGGTTGGTAGCACAGCTGCTGCCCCGGCCCTGCACGGTCGGGACAGCCCTCGCTGGTCCCCGGGCTCTGCCACGGGGACCAGCGGGGATCTCAGGGGGCCGGCGTCCCCGTCACCCGCACGTGGCGGGCCCGGCCGTAGTTGTCGAACGAGCCGAAGCCGACCCGTCCTCCGGTGAAGGTGGTGTCGGTGGCGGTCATCAGCGGCTCGCTCGACCCGTCGACGTACGCCGCGATCGCGCCGCTGTCGGCGTCGTACTCGACCCGCACGTCGTGCCACGAGGCGTCCGTGACGGCGGGCGGTGCGCCCACCGAGCCGTTCCACTGGTCGTCGATGCGGCGGCGGTCGGCGTTGTCGACGACGAAGATGCCGTTGTGGGGGTAGATGGTGTTGTCCTGGGAGAAGTGTGCGTAGTAGAAGCGCTTCGGACCCTGGTAGTTCCACACGATGATGACGTCGCGGTTGCTCACGCTGACCGGCTCGTCGAGGCGGACCTCCGCGTCGATGGCGACGTCGGTGAGCTCGGGACCCTTCGAGACGATCGCGTACTCGAACGGGCGCCGGACGCCGTCGTTGGGGTTGGTCCCGGCCCGGGTGAGCACGAGCTCGTTGCCGCGGTAGTCCCACAGGTCGTCGGTCAGCGGGTCCCAGTGCTGCGGGGTCGCCGGCGCGACGACGTGCACCTGCGCGGGCCCGGCCTCCACGACGGCTCCCGCCGGCAGCGTCGGGCACAACAGCGCCGCTCCTGCCGTCAGGCCCGTCGCGAGCGCGATCGTCCTCCGTCTGTGCTGCATGTGCTCACGTCCTTTCCGAGTTGGTGTGAGTGGTGTGCACCGGGGGAGCCGTGGGTCAGAGGTGGGGCTCCACGAGCTCGACGTAGCGGCGCGCGAGCGTGGCCAGGACGGCGTCGCCGTCGGCCGCCCACACGTCGGCGTTGAAGATCTCGACCTCGACGTCGCCGGTGTAGCCGGCGGCCGCGACGAGGGAGGTGAGGTGGGCGAAGTCGATGTGCCCGTCGCCCATCATCCCGCGCGAGAGCAGGGTGTCGGCGGGCAGCGGGGTGATCCACTCGCACACCTGGTAGCTCGCGATGCGCGAGCCGGCGCGGGCGACCTGCTCCTCCACGCCCGGCTCCCACCAGACGTGGAAGGTGTCGACCACGACGCCGACGGCCTCGACCGGAAGCGGCTCGGCGAGGTCGAGCGCCTGGCGCAGCGTGGACACGACACCGCGGTCCGCGGCGAAGATCGGGTGCATCGGCTCGATGGCGAGGCGGACCCCGACGTCGAGGGCGTGCGGGACGAGGGCCTCGACGGCGGCGCCGGCCCGGGCGCGGGCGCCGAGGAGGTCGCGGTCGCCGGCGGGCAGGCCGCCCGGGACGAGCACCAGGCACGGGGCACCGAGCTCGGCGGCCTCGTCGAGGGCGCGGCGGTTGTCGTCGTGGCGCTCGCGCTGCTCGGCCGGGTCGGCGGTGGTGAAGAAGCCGCCCCGGCACACCGACGAGACGCGCAGGCCGGCGTCGCGGAGCCAGCCGGCCGCGGTGGCGACCCCGACCTCGAGGACCGGCTCGCGCCACGCGCCGAGGGACGGGACGCCGGCGGCGACGCAGCCGTCGATGGCCTCGCGCAGCGACCAGCCGTCGACGGTCTTCTGGTTGAGCGAGAGCCGCGCCAGCCGGGGGTCGCCGGGCGTGGGCGTGGCGACGCGGGCCGGCGTGCCGCTGGGCACGTCGATCGCGGTCACCGCCTCCGTGGCGGTCATCGGGTGATCCCGGCGCCCTCGAGCCAGACCCCGAGCCGGTGCGCGGCCAGGTCCGGGTCGGGCAGCAGGCGGGCGTCGTTGGCCAGCTCGAAGAGCCGCCCCAGGTGCACGGCGCTGCGGGCCGACTGGAGGCCGCCGACCATGGTGAAGCCGGGCTGGTGGCCGCTGAGCCACGACAGGAACGCGATGCCTGTCTTGTAGTGGTACGTCGGCGCCTCGAAGACGTGGCGCGACAGCGGCAGGGTCGGCGCCATCTCCGCGTCGTACGTCGCGAGGTCGCCCTCGTCGAGCGCGGCCAGCGCCGTCGCCGCCGCCGGCGCGATCGCCGCGAACGCACCGAGCAGGGCGTCGGAGTGGTGGGTGCCGTCCCCGCGGATCAGCTCGGGGTAGTTGAAGTCGTCCCCGGTGTAGAGGCGCACCCCCGCGGGCAGCGCGGCGCGCAGGCCCTTCTCGTGGTCCGCGGAGAGGAGCGAGACCTTGACCCCGTCGACCTTGTCGGCGTGGGCGCGGACCAGGTCCAGGAAGGTCGCGGTGGCCGCGTCGACGTCGGTGCTGCCCCAGTAGCCGCGCAGCTGGGGGTCGAACGCCTCGCCCAGCCAGTGCAGCACGACGGGCTCGCGCACCTGGGTGAGCACGGCGTCGTACACGGTGAGGTAGTCGTCGGGGGTGCGGGCGAGGGCCGCGAGGTGCCGCGAGGCCATCACGATGACCTGCGAGCCGCAGGACTCGACGTACGCGACCTGCTCGAGGTAGGCCTCCCGCACGTCGGCGAGGGAGGACAGCACGGTGGCGTGGTCGGTGCCCGCGCCGGAGGCGATCCGGGCGCCGTGCTCGCGGGCCTGGGCGGCGCTGCGCCGGACCAGCTCCTGCACGGCCGGCCAGTCGAGGCCCATGTTGCGCTGGGCGGTGTCCATCGCCTCGGCGACGCCGAAGCCGTGGGAGAACAGGTGGGCCCGGAAGGCGAGCGTGGAGTCCCAGTCGACGACCGCCGGGGCGCCGGGCACGTTCTCGCCGCGCGGGTCCGCCACCACGTGGGCGGCGGCGAAGCAGACCCGGCTGGTCGAGCCACCCGGTCGCGGCTGCCAGTCCCGGGGCTCGAGGAGCTCGACCTCGCGCCATCCGCCGTCGGGACCCGGGATCCCGACGGCGGACCCGTGGCGGGTGGCGGTGGTCATCGACGGTGCGCTCATCGCATCTCGACCCGGCGGCCCTCGGCGGAGGACTGGAGGCCGGCGTCGACGAGCCGGAGGCCGCGCACGCCGGCGGCGAAGTCGTAGGGGTACTGGCGCCCGTGGTGGACGTCGAGCAGGAACTGCTCCCACTGCGCGCGGAAGCCGTTGCCGAACTGCTGGTTGTCGGGGACCTCGCGCCACTGGCCGCGGAAGTCCTCGGTGGTGGGCAGGTCGGGGTTCCACACCGGCATCGGGGTCGACTCGCGCGGCTGGATGCGGCAGTTGAAGAGGCCGGCGACCGCCGACCCGTGGGTGCCGTCGACCTGGAACTCCACGAGCTCCTTGCGCTCGACGCGCACCGCCCAGCTGGAGTTGACCTGCGCGATGATGCCGCCGGCCAGCTCGAAGATCGCGTACGCCGCGTCGTCGGCCGTGGCGTCGTACCGCTCGCCCTGCTCGTCCCAGCGCTCCGGGATGTGCGTCACGGCCTTGGCGGTGACCGCCTCGACGGCGCCGAAGAGGTTCTCCAGGACGTAGTTCCAGTGGCAGAACATGTCCAGGACCATCCCGCCGCCGTCCTGGGCGCGGTAGTTCCAGCTCGGGCGCTGGGCCGGGAGCCCGTCGCCCTCGAAGACCCAGTAGCCGAACTCGCCGCGCACCGAGAGGATGCGGCCGAAGAAGCCGGAGTCGACGAGCCGCTTGAGCTTGACCAGGCCGGGCAGGTAGAGCTTGTCGTGCACGACGCCGTTGATGATCCCGTGGCGGGCGGCGGCGTCGACCAGCTCGTCGCCCTCCTCGACGGACTCGGCGATCGGCTTCTCGGTGTAGACGTGCTTGCCCGCGGCGGCGGCCTTGAGGATCGCCTTCTTGCGCTCGCTGGTGACCTGGGCGTCGAAGTAGATCGGGGCCGGGTCCTCGGCGAGGACGGTGTCGAGGTCGGTCGAGAAGTCGGCGATGCCGTGCTCGTCGGCCATCCGGGCGAGCTTGTCGGCGTTGCGGCCCAGCAGCACCGGCTCCACCTGGAGCCGGGTGCCGTCGGGGAGCGCGATACCGCCGTCGTCGCGGATGGCGAGGATGGAGCGCAGCAGGTGCTGGCGGTAGCCCATCCGGCCGGTGACGCCGTTCATGAGGATGCGGTAGGTCGTGTCGGACACGGTGTCTCCTGGATCAGGTCGTGGGGGCGGTCGAGGGACGACCGCCCAGGTAGAGCTCGGCCAGCTGGGGGTCGCGGAGCAGCTCGTCGGCCGGTCCGGAGATGTGCACCCGGCCGAGGTCGAGGACGCAGCCGAGATCTGCGGTCTCGAGGGCGCGGCGGGCGTTCTGCTCGACGAGCAGCACCGCGGTGCCGGCGTCGCGCATCCGCACGACCTGCTCGAAGACGGTGCCGGTGGCCTTGGGGTCCAGGCCCATGGACGGCTCGTCGAGGAGCACGACCTGCGGGCTGACCATCAGCGAGCGGGCGAACTCCACCTGCTTCTGCTGGCCACCCGACAGGGCGCCGGCCAGGGCGGACCACCGCTCGGCGACGACCGGGAACAGGGTCTTCACGAAGTCGACCCGGTCACCCACGACGGACTTGTCCTTGACCGAGTAGGCCCCGAGCAGGACGTTCTCCGCGACCGTCATCTCCTTGAAGACGCTGTGTCCCTGCAGGACGTGGGAGAGCCCGGCGGTCAGCATCTGCTGCGGCGAGTTCCTGGTGACGTCCTGGCCGGCCACCCGGATGGTGCCGGAGCGGGGCGTGAGCATCCCGCTGGCGACCTTGAGGACGGTGGACTTGCCGGCGCCGTTGGGGCCGACGAGGCACACCACCGTGGCCGGCGGGACCGTGACGGTGAGCCCGCGCAGCACCAGGGCAGCGCGGCCGTAGCCGGCCTCGATGTCGGTCAGCTCCAGCAGTGGCTTCTGGGTCGTGCGCGAGGGTGTCGCCTGCGGCGCCACACTGCCGCGCGGTGCGTTGTCAGATGCCAAGGTAGGCCTCCAGGACTCGGGGGTCGCTCTGCACGACCGACGGCGGTCCCTCGCAGATCTGGCGACCACGGTCGAAGACGACGACGTGGTCGGACAGGCTCATGACGAGGTCCATGTTGTGCTCGACGATGAGGAACGTCTTGCCCTCGGCGTTGAGGTCGCGCACGAGGGTGGCGATGCGGTCGATGAGGGCGGGGTTCACGCCGCCCGCCGGCTCGTCCAGCATGATCGTCTCGGGGTCGCCCATCAGCACGCCGGCCAGCTCGAGGAGCTTCTGCTGGCCGTAGGAGATGTCGCGGGCCTCGCTGCGCTCGAGGTGGTCGATGCCGACGCGGGCCAGCAGCTCCCGGGCCCGGTCGACGTCGGCGTCGCTGCGAGCCGGCCGGGCCAGGTGGCGCAGGCCGGTGGAGCGGACGGCGACCAGCATGTTCTCCATGACGGTCATCCGCGGGAAGACCCGGCACAGCTGGAAGCTGCGCCCGATCCCGGCCCGGGCGATCTTGTGCGAGGCCTTGCCGGTGATGTCGTCACCGAGGTACGTCGCGCGCCCGGCGTCGGGCTTGATCATCCCGGTGACGCAGTTGAAGAACGTGGTCTTGCCCGAGCCGTTGGGCCCGATCAGGGCGTTGACCTTGCCGTGGTGGAACTGCACGCTCGCCCCGTCGACCGCGGTGACGCCGCCGAAGGACTTGCGCAGCCCCTCGGTCGCGAGCCCGATGCGGGTGTCGGTGGCCACTGCGTCGGTCATCGCTGAGCTCCTTCGGAGAGGCGGTCGGTCGACTCGTCGTCGGTGGAGGTCGCGGCCGACGCCGTACGCCGCTGCTCGGCCAGGTCCCCGGCGCTGACCTCGCGGATGGAGGCGGCCTGGGGGCGGAAGCGGTTGAGCAGCGAGGAGAGGGCCGGGATGATCCCGTCGGGCATGAAGAGCACGACCAGCCCGAGCAGCAGGCCCATGGCGACGAGGTGGAACTGCGTGTCGCCGTACTGGTTCTTGAAGAACTCGACCGCGTAGCCCACGATCACCGCGCCGAGAAGCGGTCCGAAGAGGCTGCGGATGCCGCCCAGCAGGCTCATCAGCACCATGTAGGAGCCGACCAGGATCGAGAACTGGAAGATCGGGTCGAGGAAGCCGAACCACAGGGCGTACAGCCCGCCGCCGAGGGCGGTGAAGAACGCCGAGATCACGAACGCGGTCAGCTTGTAGTTGAAGGTCGGCACGCCGAGCGACTGCGCCTTGTCCTCGTCCTCGCGGATGGCCTTGAGGCCGGTGCCGAAGCGGGAGCGGTCGATCGCCCACCAGGCCAGCAGCGCCACGGCGAGCAGCGCGGCGTGCAGGTAGAAGAAGCGCTCGTGCTGCTCGGGCCGCAGGACCGACTCGTCGAACGGCCGCGGGACGCGCAGGCCGTTGGAGCCGCCGGTGAACTCGCCCCACGACTGGAAGACCAGCAGCAGGATCAGCACCATCGCGATCGAGACGATCACGAAGGACGCGCCGCGGACGCGGAGGCTGGCGATGCCGATCGGCACGGCGAGAGCCGCGACGACCAGGCCGCCGAGGAGCATCGCCACCCACGGGTTGAGGCTGGTGTGGATGACCAGCAGGGCGGTGGCGTAGGCGCCGAGCCCGGAGTACGACGCGTGGCCCAGCGAGATGTAGCCGGTGAAGCCGCCGACGAAGTTCCACGACGTGGCGAGCACGGCGTAGCTCATGATGACGACGCCCACCGAGAGGATGAACGGGTCCGGGGCCAGGCTGGGGAAGGCCAGCACGGCGACGGCCAGGACGAGGAGGCCGACGGCCCTAGAAACGCTGCGCAAGACGACCTCCGAAGAATCCCTGCGGTCGCACCATCAAGGTGGCGAACAACGCGACGTAGAAGAGGGTCTGGGCCCAGGTGGTCCCGAGCGGGATCTGGAGCAGGCTCTGGCCGAGGCCGAGGAGCATGGCCGCGATCGCGGCACCCGGGATGCTGCCGAGCCCGCCGACCACGATGATCGCCATCAGCGGGCCGATCCAGTGCCAGTGCAGCGACGGGTAGATCGTGGAGTCGAGGGCGAGCGCCGTGCCGCCGATCGCGGCGGTCGACAGCCCGAGGCCGAAGCCGTAGCCGGCGATCCGGTCGGTGTTGATGCCGATCAGGCGAGCGGCGTCGGGGTGCTGGATGGTGGCCCGCAGCGCTTGCCCGAACTGCGTCTTCTTGAGGATCAGGAAGAGCGCACCGAGCGAGACCGCGGCCAGCGCGAAGGCGATCAGCTTGACCACGGCGATGTTGGCGCCGAAGAGGTCGATGCTGTCGCCGCTGTAGGGCAGTCGGATCCGGCGCTGGGTGCCGCTGAAGACGAAGCCGAGCATCCCCTCGATGACCAGGGCCACCGAGAAGGTCAGCAGCACCGACATCATCGTCAGCGTGGCCGGCCGCAGCCGCGAGATGAGCAGCCGCTGCATCAGCACGCCGGTGACGAAGAAGAGCGGGACGGTCACCACCAGGGACAGCAGCGGGTCGAGGCCGGTCTCGGTGGTGAAGAACCACGCGAGGTACGCCGCGAGGATCAGGAACGCCGAGTGGGCGATCATCACCACCCGCATCACGCCGAAGTAGAGGGTGAGGCCGGCGGCCAGGAGGGCGTAGAGCCCGCCCAGCAGCACGCCCAGCACCAGGCTCTGGAAGAACAGGGACATCAGGATGCCTTTCGGTGGGTCGCTCGACCCGTCACCAGGTGGGCTTCTCGAGGATGAGGTCGGCCTCCTTGGCCTCCTCGGGCAGCACGATGCGGATCTCGCCGTCGACGTACTGCTGGATGAGGTGGGCGCCCTCGGGCCGGCCCTCCGCGTCCCAGCTCAGCGGGCCGACGACGGTGTCGACCTCGTTCTCGCGCAGCCAGTCAATGAGCTGCCCCTGGCACTCGGGGTCGGGGTCGGCGCAGCCGACGGCCTCGACCGCGGCGGCCACCACCTGGCCGGTGGTCCACGCGTTGGCCTCGTCCTCGCCGGGAGCGGTGCCGTGGGCCTCGGTGTAGTACTCCACGAACTCGGGGTTGGTGGGGTAGTCGGCCTCGGGGGTGTAGCCGGTGGGGGAGAGGATCCCCTCGGTCTCGTCGCCGATCGCCTCGGGGAACTCCGGGTTGGTCGGCGCGGTCGAGAAGGCGGCCATCTTCGGCTGGTAGCCGAGCTGGCGCAGCGACACGATCATGTTGACGGCGTCCTGGTACTGCGTGCCGCCGACCACGACGTCGGCCCTGCTGTCGGCGATCTTGGCCGCGATCGAGCCGAAGTCGGTCGTGTTGGGCGGGTAGACCTCGTCGACGACCGTCTCGACGCCCATCGCCTCGAGCCGGGTCTTGAGCCCGTAGGCCGTGCCCATCGCGAACGGGTCGTCCATGGCGGCGTACGCCGCCGTCTTCGGCCGCTCGGCCTCGGGCAGTGCCTCGATGGCGTCGGCGAGGTAGTTGTAGTGGTCGTCGGCGACCGCGGGGGCGGCGTAGAAGAGGTTGTCGAAGCCCTGGGTGAAGACCTCCTCGGCGGCGCCCGCGGGCTCCACGAAGAGGAAGCCGTAGTCCTTGGCGACCTGTGCGGCCGGCACCACCAGGCGGGTGGAGAAGGGACCGAAGACCAGGTCGACACCGTCCTGGTTGATCAGCTTCTCGTAGTCGGAGGCGACCCGGTCGGCGTTGGACTGGTCGTCGAGGATGGTCAGCTCGACGTCGCGACCCAGGAGGCCGCCGTTGTCGTTGACGTAGTCGGCCCAGGCCTCGTAGCCGCGCTGCACGCCCTTGCCCGGCTCGCTGAAGTCACCGGTGAGGGGGAGGGAGATGCCGATGGTGATCGGGCCGTCGCCAGCCTCGCCCTCGCTGCCCGAGCCGGAGCTCATGCAGCCGCTGAGGGTGAGGCACGAGGCCAGGGCCAGTGCGCCGAGCCGGTGGTGGGTGGTGACCTTCATGTCGCTCCTCTACGCTGAACGTAAGCGCTTTCGTAAGCGCTTTCGGTTACTGTAGGCATCGCACCCCGGATGTGGCAAGGGTCACAGCGGATCCGGTGCGGACGAGTCGGGAGGAGACAGGTGGACAGGGACCGGCCCACGCTGCGGTTGCAGGACGTCGCCGAGGCGGCGGGTGTCTCGATCGCCACGGCGTCGCGGAGCCTGTCGCGCTCGACGGGCGTCAGCGAGGAGGTGGCCGAACGGGTGCGCGACGTCGCCCGGCAGATGGGCTACATCGCCAACGTGCACGCCCGCAGCCTCGCCGGCGGGGCGTCGCGCTCGGTCGGCCTGCTCGTGCACGAGATCGGCGACCCCTACTTCACCGAGATCGCCAGCGGCGTGCTGCACGTCGGTGCCAAGGAGGGCCTCACCGTCCAGATTTGCCACACCGGCCGCGACCCCCAGCAGGAGCTCGAGCAGATCCGCACCCTCATCGCCAACCGCGTCGGCGCGATCATCGTGGCCGGCTCGGGCTTCGTCGACCCGGCCCACCAGGCGGCCGCCAAGGCCGACCTCGCGAGCTATCGCCGCTTCGGCGGCCGGGTCGCGGTCATCGGCCGCCACCACCTCAGCGCCGACGCAGTGCTCCCCGACAACCGGGGCGGCGGCCGGGCGGTCGCCCAGCACCTGCTCGACCTGGGGCACCGGCGGATCGCGCTCGTCTCCGGGATGCGCTCGCTGACCACGGTGGCCGACCGGCTCGCCGGGATCGAGGACGCCGTCACCGCGGCCGGCATCCCGTTCGCGGACCTCCCGCTCGTGGAGGCGCCCTTCACCCGCCTCGGCGGCAAGCAGGCGGCCGAGGAGATCCTGGCCGCGCACCCCGACGTGACGGCCGTGCTGGCGCTCAACGACGACATGGCGATCGGCGTGCTCTCGGTGCTCCGGGACCGCGGGATGGCGGTGCCGGAACGGATGTCGGTGACCGGCTTCGACGACGTGGCGGTCGCGGGGGACCTGGCGCCGTCGCTCACCACGGTCCACCTGCCGATGGTCGACATGGGGGAGCAGGCGCTGCTCATGGCGCTCAAGGAGCCCTCGGCCCGCCCCCGGCGGCGTACGGCGGAGTGCCACCTCGTGGTGCGGGACTCGACCGCGGTGCCGCCGGCATGACGCGGGTCCTCGTCGCCCCCGACAAGTTCAAGGGCACGCTCCCGGCGTACGACGTCGCGCAGGCCGTCGCGACCGGCCTGCGGCGCGCGCGTCCCGACGTCGAGGTCGAGTGCCTGCCGGTGGCCGACGGCGGTGACGGCACGCTCGACGCCGCGATCTCGGCCGGCTTCGAGCGGGTGCCGGTCACGGTCGCCGGGCCGACCGGCGAGCCGGTGGAGACGGCGTACGCCCGGCGGGGGAGCACCGCAGTCGTGGAGATGGCCGACGCGTGCGGGCTCGAGCGTCTCCCCGGAGGAGTGCGCGCCCCACTGACCGCGTCCAGCCGCGGCCTCGGCGAGGTGATGGTGGCGGCCCTGGACGCCGGCTGCCGCGAGCTCGTCGTGGGGATCGGCGGCAGCGCCAGCACCGACGGCGGGGCGGGGCTGCTGGCCGCGCTCGGCGCCGTGGCGTCGCCGGCCGTGCCCGACGGGGGCCGGGGCCTGGCGTCCGTCTCGTCCCTGTCGCTCGACGGGCTGCACCCCGGGCTCGCCGACGCCCGGGTCGTGGTCGCCTGCGACGTCGACAACCCGCTGACCGGGCCCGACGGGGCCGCGGCGGTCTACGGTCCGCAGAAGGGGGCGACCCCCGACGACGTCGCCGCCCTCGACCGCGCGCTCGGCCACTGGGCCGACGTGGTCGGGCGCGCGAGCGGCGCGGACCGTCGCGACGTGCCCGGCGCCGGGGCGGCGGGCGGCGTCGGCTTCGCCCTGGTGGCCGCGCTCGGGGCCGAGCTGCGGCCCGGGATCGCGCTGATGCTGGACCTGCTCGGCTTCGCCGACCGGGTGGCCGGGGCCGACCTCGTGGTCACCGGCGAGGGCTCGCTCGACGACCAGAGCCTTCGTGGCAAGGCGCCGGTCGGGGTCGCGACGGCGGCGGGCGCTGCCGGGGTGCCCGTCGTGGCGGTCTGCGGACGCCGGCTGCTCCCCGACGCCGAGCTGGCGGGCGGCGGGATCGCCGCGGCGTACGCCCTGGTCGACATCGAGCCGGACGTGGAGACCTGCCTGCGCGAGCCGGCGCGCCTGCTCGTCGACCTCGGCGAGCGGATCGGGCACCGTCACCTCTCCTGAGCGACCCGTCTCCCGAGGAGCCGGACCAGCGCCGCCCCGGTGACGGCAGCCGCGGTGGCGGCCATCAGCACCGCGGCGACGAGGCCGATCGACACGGCGACCGTGACCGACTGCCCCTCGTGCCACAGCGGCGTCGCGACCACCAGGAAGACCACCAGGCCGGCGAGCCACGCGAGGGCCGTCGTCAGCACCCAGCTCGCCGAGCGCGGCAGCACCTCGCGCAGCACGAGCCACTGGCCGGTGCCGATCGAGGCGAGGAGGACCACGCCGCCGAGCGCGGCGAGGAGGACGAGCACTGGGACGGGCAGCTCGCCCATCGCGTCGTGCCAGGCGGCCGGCACCATCGCGACGGCGTACGCCAGCCCGGCGGCGAGCGAGGTGGCGACCACGAAGGCGCGCACGCGCAGACCGGGAAGGACGTCGCGGAGCACGTGCGCCTGGCCGGCCCCCAGCGCGGCCCCCTCGACCAGGCCGGCGGCGACCAGCGGGACCAGCTGCGCGGCACCCTCACGGTCCGCGGTGACGACGCCGACCACGGCGGGAGCGACGAACCCGGCGACCTCCGCGGTCGTGGTCCACAGCACCCACCGGGTCCACACCTCGCGCGCCGTCGTCCCCATGGTCCGACCCTGCGTCCGTCCGGCCGGTCGGAGCAGGGGACAAGGTCCTGCGGTGCGCGTCGACCGGCCCCGTCGTCGCCGTGCCTCAGAGGGTGCGGACCGTCCCGGCGTCGGGGTCCCAGCGGCGCAGCTCGACGAGCCGGAGGGTGAGGTCGTCGTGGCCGAGGGCCTCGAGCGCGGTCGGGATCGCGGAGCGGGTCAGGCGCCGGGCCAGGGTGACGTGGGGCAACCAGCCGGGGTGCTTGGCGTGGGGGACGTCGGTGCGCAGGTCGAGGACCGCGCGCGCCAGGACCTCGGGGACGTCGAGCAGCCGGACCAGGGACACCCGAGCGCCGCCGAGCAGCGCGAGCCCCGACGCGCGGGCCTCGACCGGCAGGGCGGTGCCGAGGCGATCGAGCGCCACCGCGTCGTGCTCCGGCCCGAGGGCCTCGGCGGTGAGCACCGTGACGTGCGGGGTGTTGGTCATCCCCTTGTGGTCCAGCTGCGACGGCAGCCCGGCGTCGCGCAGTGCCTGCCAGTCGCGCAGGACGGCCTCGCGTCCCTCCTCGTCGGGCAGCAGCTCGAAGGCGTGGAGGCGCGGCATGGGACCGAGGGTAGGACCTGCGCGCGATGCGGGGCGCCCGGAGCGGCCGCCGTACCCTTGACCGGTCATGACTGCCATTCCCGAGACGCTGCCGCGCACCTACGAGGTCCGCACCTACGGGTGCCAGATGAACGTCCACGACTCCGAGCGGCTGACCGGGCTGCTGGAGGACGCGGGCTACGTCGCCTCCGCCGAGGGGGAGCAGGCCGACGTCGTCGTCTTCAACACCTGCGCGGTCCGCGAGAACGCCGACAACAAGCTCTACGGCAACCTGTCGCACCTGGCGCCGATCAAGGCCGCCAACCCCGACATGCAGATCGCCGTCGGCGGGTGCCTCGCGCAGAAGGACCGCGCCACGATCACCAGCAAGGCGCCGTACGTCGACGTCGTCTTCGGCACCCACAACATCGGCTCCCTGCCGGCCCTGCTCGACCGCGCCCGCTCCCAGCAGGAGGCGCAGGTCGAGATCCTGGAGTCGCTGTCGGTCTTCCCCTCGACGTTGCCGACCAAGCGGGACTCGGCGTACGCCGCGTGGGTCTCGATCTCCGTCGGCTGCAACAACACGTGCACCTTCTGCATCGTCCCGGCGCTGCGCGGCAAGGAGAAGGACCGCCGTCCCGGCGAGATCCTCGCCGAGGTCGAGGCGCTGGTCGCCGAGGGCGTCACCGAGATCACCCTGCTCGGCCAGAACGTCAACGCCTACGGCGTGGAGTTCGGCGACCGCCAGGCCTTCTCCAAGCTGCTGCGTGCCTGCGGCGAGGTCGAGGGCCTCGAGCGGGTGCGCTTCACCTCCCCGCACCCGGCGGAGTTCACCGACGACGTCATCGAGGCGATGGCGCAGACGCCCAACGTGATGCACCAGCTGCACATGCCGCTGCAGTCCGGCTCCGACCGGGTGCTGCGCGCGATGCGCCGGTCCTACCGGTCCTCGAAGTTCCTCGGCATCATCGAGCGGGTCCGCGCGGCCATGCCGGACGCCGCGATCACCACCGACATCATCGTGGGCTTCCCCGGTGAGACCGAGGAGGACTTCCTCGAGACGATGCGGGTCGTGCGGGAGTCGCGCTTCTCCGGCGCCTTCACCTTCCAGTACTCCCCGCGCCCCGGCACGCCGGCCGCCACCATGGCCGACCAGGTGCCGCCGGAGGTCGTCAAGGACCGCTACCTGCGCCTGTCCGAGCTGGTCACCGAGATCGCCTGGGCCGAGAACAAGGCCCTCGTCGGCACCCGCGTCGAGCTGATGGTCGCCGAGGGGGAGGGGCGCAAGGACGCCGCCACCCACCGGCTCTCGGGGCGCGGCCGGGACAACCGGCTCGTGCACTTCGACCCCACGGGCGCCGACGGGGTGCGGCCGGGCGACATGGTCACCGTGGAGATCACGTACGCCGCCCCGCACCACCTCGTCGCCGACGGTCCCGTCCTGGACGTACGCCGCACCCGCGCCGGCGACGCCTGGGAGGCCCGCACCGGTGCCCCCGCCTCCTCGCGAGGCGTCGGGCTCGGCATGCCGGGCCTCGGGGTGCCCGCCCCGCTCCCGCCGGCTCCCGCCTGCGGCTGAGTGTGGTCTCGGTGCCACCAGGTGACACCGAAGCCACACCGATGTGCCGCGCCCCGTTGTCCACAGGCACGGATCTCCTCGACTGACCGCGCGGTCAGGCGGGCAGGAGGTCGAGATGACCTCCGCACACGCCTGGCCGCCCCAGTGGTCCGCTGCCGACTTCCTCGACGACCAGCAGGGTGTCGTGTCCCGCGCCCAGCTGCTCGTCGCCGGGGAGACGCCCGCGAGCATCCGGCGGATGATCCGGCGTCGAGAGCTCGCGACGGTGCACCCCGGGGTCTACGTCGACCACACCGGCGAGCCGACGTGGGTCCAGCGGGCATGGGCGGCGGTGCTGCACGCGTGGCCTGCCGCGCTGGCGGGCGAGTCGGCACTGCGTGCGCACGAGGGACCGGGAAAGCGCCCGGACCCGGCGAGGATCGAGGTGGTGGTGTCCCGGACACGGACGGTCCTCGCGCCGCCCGGCGTACGCATCAGGCGCGTCGACCGGCTGGATCTCCGGGTCGTGTGGAGCGTCGGCCCGCCCCGCCTGCGGTACGACGACGCCGCCATCGACGTGGCCTGCCGATCGGGCTCGGACCTGGACGCCCTGCGGGTGCTGGCCGACATCGCGGACGGGTGTGCTCGGTGCTCGAGCACGGCTACCTCGTGCGGGTGGTCCGCCCCCACGGACTGCCACTGGGCGACCGCCAGGTGCGGGACGGGCGGGGCGACCGGGTCGCCTACCGCGACGTCGAGCACGACGACGGACTGGTGGTCGAGCTCGACGGTCGACTCGTCCACGACTCGGCACGGCAGCGGGACCTCGACATGGAGCGGGACCTGGACGCGGCCCTGGTCGGCAAGGACACCGTGCGACTGGGCTGGGGTCAGGTCTTCGACCGCCCGTGCCGGACGGCGGCCAAGATCGCCGGCCTGCACCTGGCTCGCGGCTGGGTCGGTCGGGTGCACCCGTGCGGAGATGAGTGTGGGATCGGTGCCACCGGGTGACACCGATCCCACACTCAACACGCGGCGATCGGGGGAGTGCTCAGGCGGGCGGCTCCGCCGACCCGTCCTCGGCCTCCTGGCCGGCGTCGGGGTCCTCCTGCGTGCCGGACTCCTGGTCGTCGGCCTCGCCCTCGGGGGACTGGCTCTTGTCGTCGGCCTGGGCGATCTCGTCGGGCAGCACGTCGTCCACGGCCGGGTTGGCCTCTGGGTGGAGGTCGCGCCCGAGCCCCTCGTCGGCCGGGTCGCCGGACACCGCGTCGGCGCCGCCGGGGTTGGGCTCCCCGTCCTCGATGACCGGATCGGGCTGTGGACCGAGGTCCTCGTTGTTCATCGTTGTCCCTCCTCTGGGTGGTCGAAACCGTGGGCGAGGTAGCGCTCGCCGCTGCCGAGCCTGCTCAGCGCGAAGGCCTCGTGCGGCACCACCGGCGTGGGCAGCGCGTCGAGGGGGCACCAGCGCAGCTCGGCGCACTTCTCGGGCTCCATCACCCGCGGCTCGCCCTCCCACGAGCGTGCGGTGAAGAACCAGTCGACGCGCTCGTCGATGGCCTCGCCGCCCCGGGTGCGGTGCATGGTGAACTCGAAGTCGAGGTCGATGCCGCTCAGCCCGAGCTCCTCGGCGGCCTCGCGCAGGGCGGCGTCGTACGCCGTCTCCCCGCGCTCGACGTGGCCGGCCGCGGCGGCGGCCCAGTGCCCGTCCATGTACGGCGTGCCCTGCCGCAGCTGGAGCAGCACCTCGGTGCCGCCGTCGGAGCCGTCGCGCAGCAGGTAGACGTAGGAGGCCGGCACGACCACGAAGCGCTCTGTCACGCCGTCAACCTAACGTCGGCGTCGCCGCCGGTGCTCACCCCCTCAGGGGGTGGGCCTCAGGGGCGGGGCGCCGTCCCGGTGGCCGGGTTGGTCGGGTCGGTGGGCAGTCCCGGGTTGTCGGGGTCGGGGGTCGGCACGGGAGGCGGGGCCGGGACCGGGCCGGGGCCCGGCGAGGGCACCACGTCGGGGTCCGGGGTCGGCTCGGTGGTGGACGCGCGGAGGTCGTCGTCCTTGCCGTCGAGCCCCTCCAGGCCCTGCTTGGCCTTGGCGATCCCGGTGTCGATGTGGTCGCTGTGCTTGCCGCCGGTCTTCTTGTCGATGGCGGCCCCGGCCTTGTCGAGGCCGTCCGCGATCTTGTCGCCGTGCTTGTCGACGGCGTCGGTGAGCTTGGCCTTGGCGTTGTCCAGGAAACCCATCTGGTCCTCCGTGGTCCGGAGCGGCCCGAGCGGGCCGCGACTCGTTTGGAACACTACCGACCATGCCCGACGCGACCCATCCCGTGACGGTCGCCGTGGTGGGGGCCACCGCGTCCGGCAAGACGGGCCTCGGCCTCGACCTCGCCGAGCGGGTCGGCGGCGAGGTGGTCAACACCGACGCGATGCAGGTCTACCGCGGGATGGACGTCGGCACCGCCAAGCTGCCCCCCGCCGAGCGCCGCGGCATCCCGCACCACCTGCTCGACCTGCTCGACGTCACGGAGACCGCCACCGTGGCGCAGTTCCAGGTTTGGGCGCGGACGGTGATCGCGGAGGTCCACGGCCGCGACGCCACCCCCGTCCTGGTCGGGGGCTCGGCGCTCTACACCCGCGCGATCCTCGACCGCTTCGAGTTCCCCGGCACCGACGACTCGCTTCGCCGTGAGCTCGAGGCCGAGCTCGAGCGTGTCGGGCCTGCCGCGATGCACGAGCGGCTCGCCCGCCTCGACCCCGAGGCCGCCGACCGGATCCTGGTCGACAACGGCCGCCGCGTGGTGCGCGCGCTGGAGGTCATCGCGCTCACGGGTCGCCCGTGGTCCGCGAGCCTGCCGCAGCTGGAGTACGCCGACCCGCTCACCCTGCAGGTGGGCGTGGACATCGACAGGCCCGCCCTCGACGCCCGCATCGACCGGCGGGTCCGCGAGATGTACGACGACGGGCTGGTGGAGGAGGTGGAGCGGCTGCTCGACCTCGGGCTCGAGCAGGGACGCACCGCCGGCAGGGCGATCGGCTACCGCGAGGCGGCGGCGTACCTCCGTGGCGAGCTCGGCCGCGAGGACGCGATCACCCGCACCCAGGCCGCGACCCGGCGCTTCGCGCGGCGCCAGGACTCGTGGTTCCGCAAGGACCCGCGCGTCGTCTGGGTCGCGTACGACGACCCGCAGCGGCTCGAGCGCGTGCTCGCCGCCGTCGAGGCCGTCCGCGAGAGCGTCCACCCCTGAGGGGATCGACAACCACACGCCCGGGGGCGCAGGGTGGGACCCCCGTCCCTCGGTGCCGTCTCGGAGGCCGCCATGCGCATCGCCCTACCCGCCCTCGCCACGTCCGCGCTGGTCGCTGGGCTCCTCGTGTCCGCCGCCCCGGCCCCGGCCGACGAGCCGACGCCCGCCCCGGCGGCCCGGCCGACGGCCAAGGTGCCGACCTCGGTGGGCTACGGCGGCGCGGTCACCACGGTCGACCCGGAAGCCAGCGCGGCGGCGCTGAAGGTCCTGAAGAAGGGCGGCAACGCGGCGGACGCCGCCGTCGCCGCGGCCGCGACCCTGGGCGTGACCGAGCCCTACAGCGCCGGCATCGGGGGCGGCGGCTACTTCGTCCACTACGACGCGAAGAGCGGCAAGGTCAGCACGATCGACGGACGCGAGACCGCGCCGGCGACGATGCCGAACGACGCGTTCGTCGACCCGGCAACCGGCAAGCCCTACACCTTCACCCCCGACCTGGTGACCAGCGGCGTGAGCGTCGGTGTCCCGGGCACCGCGGCCACCTGGGCGCGGGCGCTCAAGCGCTACGGCACCCTGTCGCTGGCCCAGGCCCTCAAGCCGGCCATCAAGGTCGCCGAGCGCGGCTTCGTCGTGGACGACACGTTCCACCAGCAGACGGTGGACAACGAGGAGCGCTTCAACGCCTACTGGGCCAGCCGCCAGCTCTTCCTGCCGGGCGGCGAGGCCCCCGAGGTCGGGTCGATCTTCAAGAACCCGCAGCTGGCGACGACGTACGCCATGCTCGGCGAGGAGGGCGTCGACGCGTTCTACGAGGGCAAGCTGGCCCGGCTGATGACCAAGATCGTCCGTGACCCGCGCACCACCCCGAGCACCGAGCTGCCGGTCCCGCGCGGCTACCTGTCGCGCAAGGACCTGAAGAACTACAAGGTGCTCAACCAGAAGCCGAGCCGCACCCGCTACCGCGGCTACGACGTCTACGGGATGAACCCGTCCTCGTCCGGCGGCACCACCGTCGGTGAGGCACTCAACATCCTCGAGCGCTACGACCTCTCCTCGATGACGACCACCCAGGCCCTCCACCACTACCTCGAGGCGAGCGCCCTGGCGTTCGCCGACCGTGGCAAGTACGTCGGCGACCCGGCCTTCGTGGACGTCCCCGTGGGCCGGCTCCTCGACGACCGGTACGCCGCCGAGCGCGCCTGCGCGATCAGCCCGACCGCCGCGATGACCAAGCCGACCGCGGCCGGCGACGTCACGTCGTACGACGGGGTGTGTGACGCCCCGGCAGCCCGCGGCAGCGACGACGCCGACACCGAGAACATCTCGACGACCAACCTCACGGTGGCCGACAAGTGGGGCGACGTCGTGGAGTACACCCTCACCATCGAGCAGACGGGTGGCTCGGGGATGACCGTGCCGCGCCACGGCTTCCTGCTCAACAACGAGCTCACCGACTTCTCCACCGTCTACGACCCGGCCGACCCCAACCGCATCCAGCCCGGCAAGCGGCCGCGCTCCTCGATGAGCCCCACGATCGTGCTGAAGGACGGCAAGCCGTTCATGGCGCTCGGCTCGCCCGGCGGCTCCACGATCATCACCACCGTGCTGCAGATGCTGGTCAACCGGATCGACCTGCGGATGGACGTCGCCGGGGCGATCGCCGCGCCGCGGGCCGCGCAGCGCAACACCGCGAGCGTGACCGCCGAGCCGGCCTTCATCACCGCCTACGGTCCGGGCCTCACCGCGCTGGGCCACAAGCTGGCACCGGCCGGCGACGCCTTCACCAGCGCCTCCGAGATCGGTGCCGCCACGGCGATCGAGTTCGGTGCCGGTGGGCTGCTGACCGCGGTCTCCGAGCCGGTGCGTCGGGGCGGCGGATCCGCCCGCGTCGTCGAGCCGGGCCGGCCATGAGCACCATCTACTACACGGGCTGCTCGCTCGACGGCTTCATCGCGACGACCGACCACTCGCTGGACTGGCTGACCTCGCGCGACATCGACGAGAACGGCCCGATGCACTACTCGGCGTTCCGGGAGCGGATCGGCGCCTGCGTCATGGGCGCCACCACGTGGCAGTGGATCCTCGACCATGACGACGACCCGTGGGGCGACCTGCCGACCTGGGTGATGACCCACCGCACCTTCGAGCCGGTGAAGGCGGTGAGGTTCAGCGCCGACCCGGTCGAGGCGGTGCACGCGGCCGCTGTCGAGGCGGCCGATGGCAAGGACGTGTGGCTCGTGGGCGGCGGGGACCTGGTCGGGCAGTTCCACGACGCCGGGCTCCTCGACGAGGTCTGGATCCAGTACGCCCCAGTCACCCTCGGCGCCGGTGCCCCGGTCCTGCCGCGTCACGTCGAGCTGCGGCTCGAGGAGGTCGAGCGCAACCACGACTTCGCCTGCCTGCGGCACAGCGTCGTGCGGTGACCGGCGTCGTGCGGTGACCGGCGTCGTGCGGTGAGCGCTGCGGTGCCTGCGACACTGGGGGAGTGAGCTACCGCTTCCTCAAGGGACACGGCACCCAGAACGACTTCGTCGTGCTGCCCGACCCCGACGGCACCGTCCACGGTGACCTCGATCCCGCCCGGGTCCGCGCGCTGTGCGACCGCCGGGCGGGGATCGGCGGCGACGGTGTGCTGCGGGCGGTGCGTCAGGGCGACGGCTGGTTCATGGACTACCGCAACGCCGACGGCTCCCTGAGCGAGATGTGCGGCAACGGCGTGCGCGTCTTCGCCCGCTACCTCCACGACCACGAGGGCGAGCCCTTCCCGATCGCGATCGCCACACGCGACGGCGTCAAGGTGCTCAGCGACGCAGGCGACGGCCTGCTCACCGCCGACATGGGCTCCCCGCGCGTGTACGACGCGACGACGGTCACCGTCGACGGCACCGCGCACGAAGCCCGCCACGTCTCGATGGGAAACCCGCACGCGGTGGCCCACGTCGACGACCTGGACCAGGCGGGCTCGCTGCTGGTCGAGCCCGGCTACGACCACGAGGTCTATCCCGACGGCGTCAACGTCGAGTTCGTCGTACGCCGCGGCGAGCGGCACGTGGCGATGCGCGTGCACGAGCGCGGGTCGGGCGAGACCCTCTCCTGCGGCACCGGCGCCTGCGCGGTGATGGTCGCGACCGCGCTGGCCGACGACGCGCCGCGCGGCACGTCGTACCGCGTCGACGTCCCCGGTGGTCGTCTCGACATCGTGTGGACCCAGGACGACCGGGTGCTGATGACGGGTCCCGCCGAGCTGGTCGCGGAGGGCGAGACCGACCTCTGAGTGGTGGCGCGGGTGCGCAGTCATGACGGTGGTGCTGGGTCCCTTACCTGTGCGGGTGTGCCGCCGTGACGGTGGTGCTCCCTCCCTTGGCTGCGCGGGTGCGCAGGCAACGAAGGTCAGATGCAGCTCCAGTCCCGCGCGGGTGCGCAGGCAAGCCGGCCGGGACCGGCGAATATGCTCGCGCGCATGGACATCACCGGAGCTTCCGCCATCGTCACCGGAGGGGCGTCGGGCATCGGCGCCGCCGCCGCCCGAGCCCTCGCCGCCCGCGGCGCGATCGTCGTGGTCGCGGACATCGACGCCGAGAAGGGCGAGGCCCTCGCCGCGGAGATCAAGGGCGTCTTCGCCCGCGTCGACGTCACCGACACCGAGCAGATCGCGGGCGCCGTCGAGGCGGCCGCGGAGATCGCCCCGCTGCGTGCCTGCGTCAACTCGGCCGGGATCGGCTGGGCCCAGCGCACGATCGGTCGCGACGGCGAGCTCGCCTCGGCGCACGACCTCGGCGCGTTCCGCAAGGTCGTCGAGATCAACCTCATCGGGACCTTCGACATGACCCGCCAGGCCGCCACCGCGATGTCGCGCAACGAGCCGGACGCCGATGGCCAGCGCGGCGCGATCGTCAACCTCGCCTCGGTCGCGGCCTTCGACGGCCAGATCGGCCAGGCGTCGTACTCCGCGTCCAAGGGCGGCGTGGTCGGCATGACGCTCCCGGTGGCGCGCGACCTCGCGGCCTCCGGCATCCGCCTCAACACGGTGGCGCCGGGCCTGGTGGACACCCCGATCTACGACGCGTTCCCGGAGCCGGAGGCCTTCAAGGCCAAGCTGGGCGAGTCGGTGCTCTTCCCCAAGCGCCTCGGTCACGCCGAGGAGCTGGCGAGCATGGTCGTGGAGTGCCTCACCAACTCCTACATGAACGGGGAGACCATCCGCGTCGACGGTGGCATCCGGATGCCTCCGAAGTAGGCGGTCGCACCGGCGCGTTTGATCGGCAGCGGGACCGGGAAGGGACGGCTCGACCCGCCGCCGTCGACAGGACGTCCCATGGATCGACCGTTCCGCCCGCGCCGCCTGCTGGGCGCCGCGCTCGCCGTGCTGCTGGGCGCCACCGGCCTCGCCGCCCTGGGGGCGGCACCCTCGTCCGCGGGTGAGCCGATGCCGTGCTCCGTCACGCTCGGTGGCAGCTCGGTGGCGTCGCCCTACCGCTCGCCGGGGACGTCCGAGGTCCGCTCCGTCGACATCGCCTTCGACGTGGTGCCGCTGGGGCCGGACCACCAGATGATGAGCGTCGTGGTCAGCGCCACCGGGGCCGGGTCCGGTGCGCTCGTGCAGTGGTCCGAGATGGTGCCCGGCACCTACGAGTTCGTGCAGTCGGGATGGACCGACGGCTTCTACCGGCCAGGTGATCCTCCCGGCCGCTACCAGGCCACCGCGGGCAACGACGTGGCGCGGGAGGGCTTCGCACGCGCCTTCGGCACCGTCAGCACGGAGTCCGAGAGTGGGTGGATCGACAACGTCCGGTACACCATCACCTACGCCGACTGCGACGTCGACGGTGACTTCCGGCCCGACTCGGTCGACAACTGCCCGATGGTGGCCAACGACGACCAGCGCGACTTCGACGCTGACGGAGTCGGGGACGCGTGCGACGCGGACCTGGACGGCGACGGTGCCGACGACTCCGTGGACAACTGCCAGCGGCTCGCCAACGACCAGACCGACAGCGACCGTGACGGGATCGGGGACGCCTGCGACGCCACGCCGTACCCGCCGACGCCTCCGCCGACCCCGGCTCCCACGCCGGCTCCGACCCCGGCGCCGGCCCCGGCCCCGGCGCCGACGACCACTCCGACGACCGCTCCGACGACTCCGCCGGCGGCGACCACCCCCGCGGCGGCCGCGCGCACCGTGTCGCTGCGCTACCGGGCCCGGCGACACGCGCTGACCGGCGTCGTGGCCTCGGACGCCAGCGCCTGCGAGGCCGGCGCTGCCGTGACCCTGTGGCAGAAGAGGCGCGGCGCCGACCGCCGCCTGGTCATCCGGCCCACGACCGACCGGGGCCGGTACCGCATCCCGCGGGTCCGGCGGGGCGCCACGTACTACGTCACGGTCGCCGCCGATGTGGGGTGCACCGGGGCGCGGTCACGCGAGGTCCGCCCGCGTCGCTGATCCTCGGGCCCACGCCGGGGGCGACGCCGGAGGAACGAATTGAGTCGCGGTCCGTGGGGTGTCGGCCTACTCTTGACGGCATATGACGAACGCACCTGACTTCAGCCTCGACGCCGAGCTCGACGCGACCCGCGCCTGGGACGACGACTCCGAGGGCAGCGACGGCTCCGACTGGGAGAGCGGCTACGCCGACGAGGAGATCCTCTCCGCCGACGGTCCCGACCCCGAGGAGGCCGACGACCTCACCACGGGTGAGCAGGACCTCGTGGCACGTCACGCCCTGCGCCGCGTCGCCGGCCTGCGCACCGAGCTCGAGGACATCACCGAGGTCGAGTACCGCCAGCTGCGCCTCGAGCGGGTGGTCCTGGTCGGTGTGTGGATCGACGGCACCGTGACCGACGCCGAGAACTCGATGGCCGAGCTGGCGCTGCTCGCCGAGACGGCCGGCTCCGAGGTCCTCGACGCGATCTACCAGCGCCGCACCAAGCCGGACCCCGCGACGTACATCGGGCGCGGCAAGGTCGAGGGGCTGCGCGAGATCGTGCAGGCCACCGGCGCCGACACGGTCATCCTCGACGGCGACCTGGCGCCCAGCCAGCTGCGCAACCTCGAGGACAAGCTCAAGGTCAAGGCGATCGACCGCACCGCGCTGATCCTCGACATCTTCGCCCAGCACGCGAAGTCCAAGGAGGGCCAGGCCCAGGTCGAGCTCGCGCAGCTGCAGTACATGAAGCAGCGCCTGCGCGGCTGGGGTGGCAACCTCTCCCGCCAGGCGGGTGGCCGCGTCGGCGCGGACGGCGGCGGCATCGGCGGCCGCGGTCCCGGTGAGACCAAGATCGAGACCGACCGACGCCGCATCAACACCAAGATCGCCAAGCTCCGGCGCGAGCTGAAGGACCTCAAGGGCACCCGCGAGACGATGCGCCAGGAGCGCTCCCGCAACCACATCCCGAGCGTGTCGATCGCCGGCTACACCAACGCCGGCAAGTCGTCGCTGCTCAACCGGCTCACCGACGCTGGCGTCCTCGTCGAGGACTCGCTGTTCGCGACCCTCGACCCGACGACGCGGCGTACGACGACCCGCGACGGCCGTATCTACACGATGTCCGACACGGTCGGCTTCGTGCGGCACCTGCCCCACCAGCTGGTGGAGGCGTTCCGCTCGACGCTGGAGGAGGTCGCCGAGTCCGACCTGATCCTGCACGTCGTCGACGGCTCCCACCCCGACCCCGAGGGCCAGCTGGCCGCGGTCCGGGAGGTCTTCGCCGAGATCCACGCCGACAAGGTGCCCGAGCTGGTCATCATCAACAAGGCCGACGCCGCCGACCCGCTCGTGCTCGCCCGGCTCCGGGCCCGCGAGCCGCACAGCGTCGTCGTGTCGGCCCGCACGGGGGAGGGCATCGAGGACGTCCTCAGCGCAGTCGAGGCCGATCTGCCCCGTCCGACCGTCGAGTTCTCCGTGCTGCTGCCCTACGAGCGCGGCGACCTCATCAACCGGCTGCACCAGGAGGGCGAGATGACCTCCCTGGAGCACACGGCCGACGGATCGCTGGTCTCCGGTCGCGCCAACGCCGACCTGGCCGGCGAGCTGGAGCCGTACGCCGTCTGAGGCCGATTCACGGGCCTCACCACTCGTGGTAGAGGATGTCGCCCATGTCACGCGGTGCCCTCGTTCGCTTCCTGCTCGTCCTCGGTCTCCTGGGCGGGTGCCTCGCGCTGACGCTGGGGGTCAAGCCCAACCTGGGCCTCGACCTGCGCGGTGGTGCGCAGTTCGTCTTCCAGGCCGAGAGCACCGGCTCGGTCGAGGCCAACGCGACCAACGTCGACAAGACCGTCGAGGTGCTGCGCGGGCGCGTGGACGCCCTCGGCGTCGCCGAGTCGACCCTGGCGCGCCAGGGCGAGAACCGGATCCTCGTCGAGCTCCCGGGTGTCAGCAGCGACGAGGAGGCCCAGCGGGCCGAGGAGCGGATCGGCCAGACCGCCCAGCTCTCCGCCCACCCCGTCCTCAAGAGCCTGCCGTCGAAGCCCACCGAGGACCAGGTCACGAAGGCCGAGGAGAAGGGCAACCAGATCCTGCCCTCCGACCAGGGCGACTGGCTCGAGGTCGGCCCGGCGGTGCTCGCCGGCTCCGACATCACCGGCGCCGACGCGGTGCAGCCGCAGAACAGCGTCGCCTACTCGGTCTCGCTCGACTTCAGCGGCAAGGGCGGCGACGCCTGGGCCGACGTCACCGGCAAGGCGGCGTGCAACCCCACGGGCGACCCCAAGCGGCGCGTCGCCATCGTGCTGGACGACGAGATCATCACCTCGCCCCAGGTCAACGAGGGCGTGGGCTGCGACGTCGGCATCCAGGGCGGCAGCACCGAGATCACCGGTGACTTCACCCTGGCCGAGGCCCAGGACCTGTCCGCCCTGATCGAGGGCGGCGCGCTGCCCCTGGAGCTGAAGCTCATCTCCGACCGCCTCGTCGGCCCCACCCTGGGCGAGGAGGCGATCAACGCCTCCATCGAGGCCGGCATCATCGGGCTCATCCTCACCGGCCTGTTCATCGTCGTGGTCTACCGCCTCGTCGGCGCGATGGCCACGCTCGCGCTGGCGTCGTACGCCCTCATCGCCTACGCGATGCTGCTGGCGCTCGGCTCCACGCTGACCCTCCCCGGCCTCGCCGGCTTCGTGCTGGCCATCGGCATGGCCATCGACGCCAACGTGCTGGTCTTCGAGCGAGCGCGGGAGGAGTACGCCGCCTACCCCTCGGCCGGGCTGCGGCGCGCCCTCGCCGTGGGCTTCAACAAGGCGTGGAGCGCGATCATCGACTCCAACGTCACCACCCTCCTCGCGGCCGCCCTGCTCTTCATCCTGGGCTCCGGCCCGATCAAGGGCTTCGGCGTCACGCTGTCCATCGGTGTCATCGCCTCGATGATCTCCGCGCTGGTCATCGCCCGGGTGCTTGCCGAGCTGAGCGTGTCCACCAAGGCCGTCGAGCGCCGCCCCGCGATCAGCGGGCTCGGCAACATCGGCCGGGTCCGCGCCTGGCTCGACCGCTCCGACTTCGACATCATGGGCAAGCGCCGCATGTGGCTCGGGATCTCCGGTGCGGCGCTGGTGCTGGCCATCTCGGGCATCGTCACCCAGGGCCTCAACCTCGGCGTCGAGTTCTCGGGCGGCCGCCAGCTCGACTACTCGGTGAGCGAGGAGGTCTCGGTCGACGACGCGCGCGCCGCGATCGCCGACGCCGGCTTCCCGGACGCCGTCGTCCAGGAGGCCGACACCGCCGACTTCACGGTCCGCACCGGTGTGATCAGCAACGACGAGGAGCAGCAGATCGAGGAGGCGCTCCAGACCGTCGGGGGCACCGTCACCAAGGAGGACGACCAGACGATCGGCGCCTCGCTGGGCCAGGAGCTGCGCGACAAGGCCCTGATCGCCTTCGGCATCGCGCTCCTCGCCCAGCTGCTCTACCTCGCGGTCCGCTTCAAGTGGACCTTCGGCGTCTCCGCCGTGGTCGCGATGGCCCACGACGTCATCCTGGTCGTCGGTCTCTTCGCGTGGCTGGAGAAGCCGATCGACGGCATCTTCCTGGCCGCCGCGATGACGATCATCGGCCTCTCGGTCAACGACACGGTCGTCGTGTTCGACCGGATCCGCGAGCGCTGGCACGGGTCCCGGCCGGAGGACTCGTTCGACACGATGGCCAACCGGGCCGCCATCGAGACGATGCCTCGCACGGTCAACACCGGTCTCGGCACGATGTTCATCCTGGCGGCCCTGGCGATCCTGGGTGGCGACTCGCTGCGGGACTTCGCGATCGCCCTGCTGGTCGGCCTGATCGTCGGCACCTACTCCTCGGTCTTCACCGCCACCCCGATGCTGACCTACTTCCAGCAGAAGTGGCCGATGGGCCGGGTCAAGAAGGAGAAGGTCGTGCGTACGCCCGACGACTCCGGGGCCGTCATCTGACCGGCTCGGCCGCTCCCTCCGGGGGCCTGTGGAGTGGCGTCGGCGACTGTCGGTGCCGCCGCATAGGGTGCTCCGGTGCCTGATTCCGACTCCCGCGTGACCACCCTGCTCCACGAGGCCGTCACGGCGCTCGGGGGGCAGGAGCGTGCGGGCCAGGTCGAGATGGCCGAGGCCGTGGCCACCGCCTTCACCGAGGGCGAGCACCTGCTCGTCCAGGCCGGCACCGGCACCGGCAAGTCGCTGGCCTACCTCGTCCCGAGCCTGCTCCACAAGGAGCGGGTGGTGGTCGCCACGGCCACCCTGGCGCTCCAGCACCAGCTCGTCGAGCGCGACATCCCCCGGCTCGTCGAGGCCGTCGGCGCGCAGGTCGACGCGTCGTACGCCGTGCTCAAGGGCCGCTCCAACTACGCCTGCCTGCACCGCATCCGCGAGGGCGTGCCGGACGACCAGGGCGCGCTGGTCGACGTCCCCGTCGGGTCGATGGCCGAGAAGGTGCTCGAGCTGCGCGGCTGGGCCGAGGAGGAGGCCGAGGACGGCGGCACCGGCGAGCGTGACAACGCCCCGCGCCACACCGACCGCGAGTGGCGCCAGGTCAGCGTCAACCACCGCGAGTGCCTCGGCGCGGCCAAGTGCCCGTTCGGTCAGGAGTGCTTCGCCGAGCTCGCCCGGGAGAAGGCGCAGCGCTCCCACCTCATCGTCACCAACCACTCGCTGCTGGCCATCGACGCCATCGAGGGCGTGCCGATGATCCCGGAGTACGACGCCGTGGTCATCGACGAGGCCCACGAGCTCACCGCCCGGGTCACCCAGGCCGCCACCGACGAGCTGGCCGTCGGCGACGTCGAGCGGGCAGCCCGGCGTTCCCAGCGGATCGTCGAGGACGACTCGGCCGACGCGCTGGCCGAGGCCGCCGACGCGCTGTCGGACGCCTTCGAGGCGACCTCGGCCGGTCGCATCGAGCGGATGCCGGAGCAGCTCGGGGCGGCGCTCGAGCTGGTGCGCGACGCAGCGCGCGCCTGCCTGTCGGCGTACCCCCGCGAGACCGCCGGCGACGGCGAGGGCGACCCGGGGCGCACCCAGGCCAAGGGGATGGTGCAGGACGTCTTCGCGCACGCCGAGCGGATGGCCGCGGCCTTCGAGTCCGACGTGCTGTGGCTCAGCGAGCCGCCGCCGCAGGCAGCGACCCGCATCCCCGCACGGCTGCACGTCGCGCCGCTCCAGGTGTGGGGGCAGATGCGCGACAAGCTGCTCTCCGACAAGACGGTGGTCTTCACCAGCGCCACCCTGATGCTGGGCGGCGACTTCAACGCCGTCGCCAGCTCGATCGGGCTCAAGCCGACCGAGCGGGTCGAGGCCGGGGGCCCGTCCCCGGAGGACACCCCCGACGGTGTGCTGCCGTGGCGCGGGATCGACGTCGGCTCGCCGTTCGACTACGGCCAGCAGGCCATCCTGTACGTCGCCCGCCACCTCCCGCCGCCCGGGCGCGACGGCCTGGTCAAGGCGCAGCTCGACGAGATCTGCGAGCTGGTGGACGCCGCCGACGGCCGCACGCTGGGGCTCTTCTCCTCGCGTCGCGCCGCCGAGGCCGCGGCCGAGCACGTCCGCGAGAAGCTGCCGCACCTCACGACGCTGGCGCAGGGTGACGCCCAGCTCCCCGAGCTGGCCAAGCAGTTCGTCGGGGACCCGCACACCTGCCTCTTCGGCACCCTGTCGCTGTGGCAGGGCCTGGACGTGCCGGGGGACACCTGCCAGCTGGTGCTCATCGACCGGATCCCGTTCCCGCGCCCCGACGACCCGCTGATGTCGGCCCGCCAGCGGGCGGCCGACAAGGCCGGTGGCAACGGCTTCATGCAGGTCGCCGCCACCCACGCCGCGCTGCTGATGGCCCAGGGGGCCGGGCGGCTGATCCGCACCACCACCGACCGCGGCGTCGTCGCGGTCCTCGACCCCCGGCTGGCCACGGCCCGCTACGGCGGGTTCCTGAAGGCCTCGCTGCCGCCGATGTGGACCACCACCGACCCGGCGCTGGTCCGCAAGGCCCTCGCGCGGCTCGCCGCGGGCTGAGGCCCCGCCGCGCCGGTCCTCGGCGACCGCGCGCCTCACGCCAGCCGCGACGTCCCGTCGTACCCGCCGACGGGCGCCCCGACCCCGAAGAAGTCCGCGAGCGTGGGGGCGACGTCGAGGGTGCGGGCCTGCTCGGAGGCGGTGGCACCGCGCGGTACGACGGGGTGCCCGCCGCCGATGAACCACGGGATCGGCCGGGTGGCCGGGTGACCGTGGTTGCCGGGGATCGGGTTGGACCAGATGTCGGGATCGGTGAAGCGCCAGCCGGCCCGGGCATGGACGACGACGTCCCCGCCGAGCGGGCCGGTCCGCAGGGTCGGGTCGACGAGCGGGTCGAGTGCCTCGAGCACTCCCGGGGTGTCGGAGGCGAGGGCGATCATCCTGGCCACGGCGGCGCCCCGTGAGGCGGGGTCGCCCGTCCAGTAGAGGAGGTCGGCGCCCCCGTTGTCGGCGATGACCACGTGGCCGGCGAGCAGCGGGTCGGCGTCGAGGACGGGCTGCAGGTGGATGATCGAGGCGGGTCGCGACCAGTCCATCGAGTGGTCGGCGAGGACGATCACGATCGAGTCCTGCCAGCGCCCCGACCGGACGAGCTCGTCGACGAAGCGGCCGACCTGCAGGTCGGTGGCCGCCAGCGCCGCCTGCCGCGCGAGCCGCAGCGAGAGGGGGCCGGTGAGGTCGGAGTGGCCGACCCGGTCGATGTCCCCGAGGTTGATGAAGACCATGTCCGGGTCGTGCGCGTCGAGCATCGCCAGCGCCGCGTCCATGGTGGCGACGTCGGGGGCGTGCCCCGAGACGGGGATCACCGGCGCCGGTTCCCAGCGGTGGGTGGCCCGGGCGCCGAAGACGCCGTACAGGTACTCCTTGCTGAGCACCGTGCCGGTCGTGAGCCCGGCGTCGTTGAGGCGCTCGATCACCGTGCCGATGGTGATGTCGCCGGGCCGGTCCAGGTCCCGGACCACCCCCTCGGTGCGGTCGTAGACGGAGTTGGCCGGGACGCCGCTGCGGTCCGGTCGCACGCCGGTCATCATCATCACGTGGTTGGGGATCGTCTCCATGATCGGCATCGAGGAGGCGAAGGGGTGGTTCAGGCCCGCGTCCCTCAGCGCGGCCGCCCGCGGCATCAGGGGGGCGGTGACCTCGTCCGGGCGGCACCCGTCGAGGACGAGGACGTAGGCCCGCTTCGGTGACCGGGCCGCTGCCGCGGGCGCGCTGCCGACCGCCGTGGAGATCGCCACGGCGGCACCGCCGGCACCGACGACCTTCAGCAGCGACCGGCGTCCGGTGCGGATCTCGTCGAGACCGTCCGCGAAGGCGGGGCGTCGGGTGTGGGGGGTGGGCTCGCACATGGTTCCTCCTCAGGCGCCGGTGACGGGCCGGTCGACGGGCATGACCTTGCTGGTGCCGGACCGCGTCGCCCACGACGTGGCCCAGGCGGCGGGTGCGTTGCGGTCCGCGCGGTCGCCGATGACGTAGTAGTCCATCTGGGCCCGCGCCGGTGTCACGTCGAACACGGAGTAGCCGTGGTCGTCGAAGTTGAGGTAGCGCACGTGGCGGTTGCTGGTCTGGATCGCCGCCTCGACGGTCAGGCTGGCGGTCCTCGGGGGTGCGCCGGTGATGTCGTCCAGGTTGTTGGAGGTCACCGAGGTGCACACGAACTCGACGCCCGCGGAGTCGCCCAGCGGGTACGTCGCGGCGTCGTAGGGCAGGTCGCACGCCCAGGCGGAGTGGATGTCGCCGGTCAGGAACACGACGTCGCGCACGCCCCGGTCGCGGATGTGCGTGAGGACCTCGCGTCGGTCGTCGGTGTAGCCGTCCCACTGGTCCACGTTGTACGGCGCGCCGTCGCGCGGCAGGATCCCGGTCACGTCGTCGACGGGACCGATGAGGGCCTGCGGGACCTGGGCGAAGGTGACCGGCGCGATCATCACCGGGTTGCCGACCAGCTTCCACTGGGCAGGAGCGGTCAGCGACGCCTTGAGCCAGTCGAGCTGGGCGCGCCCCGCGATCGTCCGCTCGGGGTCGTCGACGGCGGGGTCGAGCAGCGGCGTCGCCGCCTGCTGGTCGCGGTAGGTCCGCAGGTCGAGCATGCTGATCTCGGCCAGCCGCCCGAAGGTGAGGCGGCGGAAGAGCCGGGTGCCGTCGTCGAGGGTCGCGGTGCCGTCCATGCGCACCGGCATCCACTCGTCGTACGCGCGGTGCGACCGGTCCCGGCGCAGGGTGTAGTCGCCCTCCTCCGGTTGGTGGTTCTCGGCGCCCCCGCGCCACGCGTCGTTGGTGACCTCGTGGTCGTCCCACGTGACGATGAAGGGGTAGCGCGCGTGCAGTGCCTGGAGGTCGGGATCCTGCTTGTACTGCGCGTGGCGGCGGCGGTAGTCGGCCAGCTGCACCATCTCGGTGGCCGGGTCGTGGGGGCGTACGTCGACGTTGGCCCGGCCGTAGCCGTACTCGCCCGGGCCGTACTCGTAGAGGTAGTCGCCGAGGTGCAGGATCGCGTGCAGGTCGTCGCGGGCGGCGAGGTGGCGGTAGGCGCTGAACCAGCCGGCCTGCAGGTTGGCGCAGCTGACGACGCCCAGGCGGAGGTGGTCGGGGGTGGACGCCTCGTCGGGGGCGGTGCGGGTGCGCCCGACCGGGCTCGTGACACCGCCGGACACGAAACGGTAGTGGTACCAGGTCTCCGGCTCCAGGCCGCCTGCGTCCACTTTGACGGTGTGGTCGCGCGCGGCCGTGGTCGTGACGGTGCCGGCGCTGACGACCTTGCGGAACGACGCGTCCCGGGCGACCTCCCACCGGACCTTCGTCGCCGGTCCCAGCCCGGAGCCGGGGGTGGCGTCGGGGCTCGGGGTGACCCGCGTCCAGAGCACGACCTGGCGGGCCAGCGGGTCGCCCGAGGCCACGCCGTGGCGGAAGATCCCCGGCGGGCTCAGCTGGCCGGCGGCCGGGCTCTGGGCGGCGGCCGCGAGACCGGCGCCGGCGGCGGCGCCGGAGGCGAGGACGGTACGTCGATGCAGGGTGGTCACACTCCAGTGAACGACGAACCCGCACTGAGATCACGCCGGAACGGGTGTGAGCACCGTCCGTTCACCCTGCGTTGGAGCGACAGTCCACCCCCGGCTGCCGGCGGCGTGGCCCGTCGTCGCTCAGTGCCGCGCGGGGCGGTCCGCGTCGGCGTTGGCGTCGTCTTCGGAGTCGCGCGGCCTGGGGAACCGGATCGGCCCCTCGGTGCGCTCGGGGGCCGAGTGCGTTCCCCGTGCCGGTGCGTGGGGAACCGGATCGGCCGCGCCGGCCGCGGTCGGGCCGGTCTCGTTCCCCACCGAGGGCGGGCCGACGGCCTGCCAGGCGATCAGGACGACCGCCCAGCCGGCGACCACGTCGAGCACCCAGTGGTTGCCGGTGCCGACCACGACGATGCCGGTGAGCACGGCGTGCGTCCAGGCGAACACCACGACCGCACGTCGTCGTACGACGTGGGTGACCGCGAGCGCCACCCACAACGCCCAGCCGGCGTGCATGCTCGGGAAGGCGGCCAGCTGGTTGGTCAGCCAGCCCATGCCCTGCGGCGCGGAGGCCTCCCCGCCCCACCAGCCGGCGGCGGAGTGCAGGGCCAGCAGGTCGGTCCACCCGCCCAGCAGGCGCGGCGGCGCGGTGGGCATCGTCAGGTAGGCGACCAGGGCCACCCCCGTGGCGCCGACCAGGGCGAGCCGGGCCGGCGCGTAGGCGTCCCGGTGCCGGAGGAAGAGCCAGATCACGACCAGCAGGGTCAGCACGTAGTGGGCGCCGGCGTAGTAGAACGACGCTGCGACGCCCACGGTGTCGTGCTCGACGAACCAGCGGTTGAGCCCACCCTCGACGTCGAGGCGCAGCAGGCGCTCCACGTCGAGGATGCGGACGGCACGGGTGACGGCGGGGGACAGGGTGTCGTCGGCGAGCACCCGGCTGGCGGCGTACCCGACGTACACCAGCGCAAGGACCCCGAGCTCGCGCAGCCCGTCGCGACGGGGGCTGGCAGCCACCGTCGTCGCGGGCGCTGCGTCGAGAAAGGTCACTGGTCCAGTGAACGTCGTCCGGCCAACAATTGCATCGGGTAATTCCCCGTCGCTCCCCTTACCTGGGTATCAGGGATCCCCGAGGGACGCCTCACATGCGACGCAGGACCGCGGTGACCTTGCCGAGGATGGTGGCGTGCGTGCCGTCGATGGGCTCGTAGGCGTCGTTGTGGGGGAGCAGCCACACGTGGCCGTCCTTGCGCTGGAACGTCTTGACCGTGGCCTCGCCGTCGATCATCGCCGCGACGATGTCGCCGTTGGCGGCGGTCTGCTCCTGACGGATCACCACGTAGTCGCCGTCGCAGATCGCCGCGTCGATCATCGAGTCACCGGAGACCTCGAGGAGGAAGAGCGTGCCCTCGCCGACCAGCGACTTGGGGAGCGGGAAGACCTCGGAGATCTGCTCCTCGGCCAGGATCGGACCACCGGCCGCGATGCGCCCGACCATCGGGACGTACGTCGCGGGGGGCGCGGTGTTGCCGATGTCGGTCTCGTCGATGCTGGTCTCGTCGGCGCTGGAGATGGAACGACGGGCGGCCATCACCTCGGGGAGGAAGACCTCGATGGCGCGCGGACGGTTGGGGTCGCGCTTGAGGAAGCCCTTCTCCTCCAGCACCTTGAGCTGGTGGGCGACGCTCGAGGAGCTGGTGAGCCCCACGGCCGCGCCGATCTCGCGCATGCTGGGCGGGTAGCCCCGGGTCTCGATGGCCTCCTTGATGGTGGCCAGGACGCGCTGCTGACGCGGGGTGAGTCCGGTCGCGTCGGGCGGGCCGTCAGGCATCTCGACGACCTTGCCGCTGCGGTCCTTGCTGGCCATGTACGTCCTCCTGCTGCTGGGCCTGTCTCGACGGCCTGTCTCGGCTGCCTTCTCAACTGCTGGGCTCAACCGTAGTCCTGTCGCCGCCGGGACTTCAAACATTTGTTCGAACCGCGTGTCGTTGCTTAGGACGAAATCTCGCTCGAACAAATGTTCGTCAGAGCCCTTGCGTCGTTCGAACACACGCTTTACTGTCGAACACGTGCTCGATCGAACGTCTGAGCGAACCACCCATTGTCGGTGGCTCCCTCTAGACAAGTCCTGACCGATCCGGTCGACACCACCTACCGGCTGACTCTTCCCCTGGAGGCCACCATGAGCACCGCCACCGTCTCACCTGTTTTTGCCCCGACCCGCACCGCTCGGGTTGCCCGTGCGCCGAAGCCGTCCGTGCGACTGACGCGCCGCGGCCGCCTCGTCGTGCTGCTCGCGGCGCTGGCCATCGTGCTCTGCGCGGGCTTCTTCCTCGGCTCCGTCGCGGTCGGCACCGACGAGGCCGGCCAGGCGCCGGCCACCGAGATCGTGATGGTCGAGCCCGGCCAGAGCCTGTGGAGCATCGCCTCCGAGCTCACCGACGGTGGCGACGTTCGCACCACCATGCGCGAGATCGAGCGGCTCAACGCCCTCGACAGCGTCGCGCTCTCCGCGGGGCAGAAGCTCCGCGTGCCGGTCAGCAACGACTGACCTTCTGATTTCCGCCAGCCGACTCGACCCCGGCTGGCGGGACCGGGGAAGACAAGGGGTGGGCCCGTTCGGGCCCGCCCCTTGCGGCGTCTCGGGCACCTCACCCGGTCCAGCCCCGTGTCCGGGGGCCTGCGGCGGACCCGGGAACGGATGGCGGCCCGTGCGGTCCGTCTGGTGGACCTGTCAGGCCGCTGTCCCGTTCAGGCCGGGTTGGACGGGTCGGAGGCGTTGGATCAGCGGACGAGCTGGGGCTTGGCCTCGAGCACGGCGACCGTGACCGGGGTGCCGCCGATGGTCACGGTGCCGTCGACGGGGCGCCAGTCGCCTTGGCCGGCAACCTTGAACTGCGCAGCCCAGGTGGTGTCGACGCTGAGCTGGAGCCCTTCGGCGGTCTTGGTGTAGGTGTGGGTGATGAGATCCGCGGTGTCGGCGCCCTTGGTCCATGGCTTCCCGGGTGTGGTGGTCGTCTGCGTGGTGGCGTCGCCGTGGTGCCAGACGAACTGGCTGGGCCAGACCTCGAGGGTGATGTCGAGGTTGACCTTGCCGAGGTGGACCGGGATCTGGGTGCGCTCCGCTGCGGTCGACAGGATCGTCGGGAGGTTGACCAGGGTCTCGCCGCCCGGGGGCTGGACGTTGATCGTGGACTCCGGGAGTGGGACCTTCTTGAAGGCCGCGAGGACTTCGCCGGGGATGTCGACCGGAGTCTGCGTGGTCTGCGTGGGCGGCGGATCCCCGGGGCACTGCGTCGCTTGGTCGATGACGTCTCCATTGGCTGCCAGCTCAAACCAGGTTGCTGCCGGCGTGCCGTCCTCGCAGATGTATGTCCCGACGCATCCGGACGGACTCACGGTGTCGCATGCTGGCTGAAGCACCCAAGTGGTGGGGCTAGCGGACTGATCGGAACCGCCTGTGTCTGACGTGGACTGGGCTGTGCCGGAAGTCCCGTCAGACGCATCCTCTTGCTGTTGCGCGTAGACCACGATGCCAGTGCCGCTGCCTTCAGCACCCTCAGTTTCCCCGCCGAGGGCAATTGCGGGGTGAGATCCCCCTGCGGCAGTGAATGCAGCGAGCGCCACAGCAGCCGCGATCACCCATCGATTAGCGCGCGAACTCATAGCAGCGTCCAATCGGCCATCTGCCAGTTGCCTCTGGCTTGACGGACGGCTGTGAAGTCGAACTTTGACCTGCCGGCGGGGTAGGTCCCGTCGAGCCCGTCGACCTTGCTGCCGCGGATCACCTGCTCGGAGTGGTGAACGGAGACGCGTCCGGCGAAGGAAGAGCCTCCTCCCGGCAACTGCCCCCTATCGGAGGCGCGTATCGACACGACTTCGTAGGCGCCGCCCTGAATGGTGCCGCCGGCCTGGTATGTCTGACGGACGGCGTCCAGCGCGCCTCGACAGGTCTCGCAACCCGCGATTGCGACGTCTTGGAGCCGCGTCGTGTCGCCCGACTCCTGTGAGTAGGTGAGGAGCGCGAAGTAGTAGCTCACAAACGCCTCCGCGGCCTCCACCCCATCCCCCTCCGCCTCCGGCGGAAGCGTCGGCTCGACCGGCCCGGTGTCCGTCTCCACCGCCGATGGCGAGGAGGTCGGGTCCGGCATCTGGGGCGTGGGCTCGTCCTCCGAACACCCGGCTAGCAGCAGCGGCAGGACGCAGGCGGCCGCGAGAGTGCGGCGTACACGACCACGATTCATGGAGGCCTTCTTTCCCGAGAGCGTCGGATCCATGCCCCCGCACGGACGACGAATCCCAAACTAGGGGAGTCGCGGCGCCAGATCGACCCCCAGTTCCCGGGCTGTGGAGGACGCAGACGAGCGCTGAGGAGTACGTTCGCCACCCCACCGCCGAGAGGCCAGACCATGCGCCGACGCAGCTCGTTCGCCGTCCTGCTCGCGGCGTCACTCGTGACCCTGACGCCCCTCACCAGCCAGGCCGTCGGCCACGACGTGGCGCACGAACCATCGACGACCGCCGAGAGCGGGCCCATCGACACCTCGAGCAGGGCGAGCGTCCGCGAGGCCTACCGCCGGTTCTGGGTCAGGGGTGAGGAGTCGCGGCCCCGCTGGATCGGCGGCAGCGTCGAGGACTGCAGTCCCGGTCGCCTGGCCGACGGATCGACGCGACGACAGCTCGACGCCATCAACTTCGCCCGACGGATGGCCGGCCTGGACCCCGTCGTGCTCGACACCAAGGTCGTCCCCAGCGCCCAGGCCGCGGCACTGATCATGACGGCGAACCACGCCGTCAGCCACGACCCGCCGCGTGAGTGGCCGTGCTGGACGCGGACGGGTCGCGACGCGGCGAGCCAGTCGAACCTCTACGAGGGCACGCCGCGGGAGAGCAACAGCGACAAGATCGAGGCCTACCTCGACGACTGGGGTGGCGGCAACCACCGCGTCGGCCACCGCCGCTGGCTGCTCTACCCCGACCTGCGCTCCGTCGGGATCGCCGGCACGGAGCGCGCCAACGTGACGTACCTCTTCGGCAGCCCGTTCGACGAGGCCGCACCCGACCCGCAGTGGGTGCCATGGCCGACGGCCGGCTGGTTCCCGTCCCGGCTCGACCCCCGCGGGCGCTGGTCGCTCGGCTCGGGCGCCGACGACACCGACTTCAGCGACGCCCGGGTCAGCGTCACCTACCGCGGCGAGCCGGTCTCCGGCATCCGACTCCGCACCCCGGACGTCGCCCCGGGCAAGCCGACGCTGGTGTGGGAGATGCCGGCCCGTGCCTGGCCGAGCAGGCCGGTCGGTGCGGCGGAGGTCACCGTCAGCGGGATCGTCGTCGACGGCGTGCCGGGTCAGGTGGCGGCGTACACGATCCGCTTCTTCAGGACGCGCTGAGCAACAAGGAAGCTCAGCGAGCCGCGCGACGCCCACCCGCGACGCGCGGGGGAGCGGGCTCGGACGGTACGTCGGGTGCCGAGGTGATCCCGAGCGCACGCAGCAGGCGGGCGATGAGCATCAGGCCGGTGAACAGGCAGGCGACCGCGCCGATCGAGGCCAGCGCGAGGAACGCCCAAGAGGACGACTGGCCGCTGCGCGCCGAGGTGCCGAAGTCGATGGCGAGGTAGACCAGGTAGCCCCAGGCGACCACGCACAGCGTGATCCCGGCGGCCAGCGCGAGCGCGGTCCTGTTGATCCCGGAGCGCTGGCGAGCGCCCCGTCTCGCCCCTGCGCGCTTCCCCGAAGATGCCACGGGAGCATTGTGTCCGATGGGGGCGTGCGGCGTTGTCGGAACGCGCCCGGAGAGACCCCCGACACGCCGCCCGAACGGGCCACCCGAAGACCGAAATCGAGGGCCTCGGAGGCACTGACCTGCGGTTTTACCCGGGCCCCCTCGTAGCCCCCGGATGATCATTTCGAACCACTTGCAGAAGTCTCCGCACCGACGTACGGTTACCACTACATCTAGTAGTTACACCGTTGTGGTTCTCCACATCTAGTCCACAGGGACCGGGTGCAGTCCTCACAGCCAGAGGCTACTTGTCCACAGGAATCACCGGCTGGTCCACAGGCGTTGACACCCCGAGAGGGTGTTCGAGTCGCGCCCGCAGACCACGCCGGACGAGCGAGGAGGGAGGCCCGCACATGCACTGTCCGTACTGCCGCAACACCGACACCCGTGTGCTCGACTCCCGCGTCGCCGACGACGGCAGCTCGATCCGCCGGCGTCGTACCTGCAACGACTGCGCGAAGCGCTTCACCACGGTGGAGCAGATGCAGCTGACCGTCCTCAAGCGCTCCGGCGCGACCGAGCCCTTCACCCGGGACAAGGCGATCGCCGGCGTCCGCAAGGCGTGCAAGGGCCGCCCGGTCACCGAGGACCAGCTCGCCTGCCTGGGCCAGGCCGTCGAGGACGCGCTGCGCCTCAGCGGGCAGGCCGAGATCCCCGCCCACGAGGTGGGCCTGGCCATCCTGAGCCCGCTGCGCGAGCTCGACGAGGTCGCCTACCTCCGCTTCGCGTCCGTCTACCGCGCCTTCCAGAGCGCCGACGACTTCGAGGACGAGATCGCCCTTCTCCGAGCGGAGCGAGAAGAAGGAAGTCCGGTGGTTGAGGTGCTCGACGCGTCAGCGGCGAGCCTCGAAACCCTCCGCGCCGAGGAGCAGCACCCAGCCCCCACGGGCTGACACAGACTGCCCGGCACGTCGTGGGGAAGCGGCGTGCCGGGCGTACCACTCTCAGCAGGGACGCCCTGCTGACATTCGATTGACCATCACGAGGGATCACGAGGAGAACCCATGACCGAGACGGTGAGCAGCCGCGCCAAGGGCGCCGCGAAGGGCAAGGGCCTGACCCTCGAGCGGGTGTTCAGCACCGAGGGCACGCACCCCTACGACGCCATCACCTGGGAGCGTCGCGACGTCGTCCAGACCAACTGGAAGACCGGCGAGACCGTCTTCGAGCAGCGCGGCGTGGAGTTCCCCGACTTCTGGTCGGTCAACGCCTCGACCATCGTCACGAGCAAGTACTTCCGCGGCGCGGTCGGCACCGACGTACGCGAGTGGAGCCTCAAGCAGCTCATCGACCGGGTCGTGAAGACCTACACGAAGGCCGGCATCGAGCACGGCTACTTCAAGACCGACGGCGACGCCGAGATCTTCGAGCACGAGCTCACCTGGCTGCTGGTCAACCAGTACTTCTCCTTCAACTCTCCCGTGTGGTTCAACGTCGGCACCCCCTCGCCGCAGCAGGTCTCGGCCTGCTTCATCCTCTCGGTCGACGACTCGATGGACTCGATCCTCAACTGGTACAAGGAAGAGGGCTTCATCTTCAAGGGCGGCTCCGGCGCCGGCCTCAACCTCTCCCGCATCCGCTCCTCCAAGGAGCTGCTCTCCTCCGGCGGCACGGCGTCCGGCCCGGTCTCCTTCATGCGCGGCGCCGACGCCTCCGCAGGCACCATCAAGTCGGGCGGCGCCACGCGTCGTGCGGCCAAGATGGTCGTCCTCGACGTCGACCACCCGGACATCGAGGAGTTCGTGATGACCAAGGCGCGCGAGGAGGACAAGATCCGCGCCCTGCGCGACGCCGGCTTCGACATGGACCTCGGCGGCGCCGACATCACCTCCGTGCAGTACCAGAACGCCAACAACTCGGTCCGCGTCAGCGACGAGTTCATGCGCGCGGTCGAGGAAGGCACCGAGTTCGGCCTGCGCTCGCGCGGCACCGGCGAGGTCATCGAGACCGTCGACGCCCGCGACCTGTTCCGCAAGATCAGCGTCGCCGCGTGGGAGTGCGCCGACCCGGGCCTGCAGTACGACGACACGATCAACGACTGGCACACCAACCCCGAGACCGGCCGCATCACCGCGTCCAACCCCTGCTCGGAGTACATGTCGCTCGACAACTCCTCGTGCAACCTGGCGTCGCTCAACCTGCTCAAGTTCCTCAAGGACGACGACACCTTCGACGCCGCCCTCTTCGCCAAGGCCGTCGAGTTCATCATCACCGCGATGGACATCTCGATCTGCTTCGCGGACTTCCCGACCGAGTCGATCGGCGACACCACCCGCGACTACCGCCAGCTCGGCATCGGCTACGCCAACCTCGGCGCCCTGCTGATGGCGATGGGCCTCGGCTACGACTCCGACGGTGGCCGCTCGATGGCCGCCGCCATCACGTCGCTGATGACCGGCCAGTCCTACAAGCGCTCGGCCGAGCTGGCCGGCATCGTCGGCCCGTACGCCGGCTACCAGCGCAACGCGGAGGCCCACAAGCGGGTCATGCGCAAGCACCAGGCGGCCAACGACCAGGTGCGCGTGCTGCACACCGAGGACGGCCGCGTGCTCAAGCTCGCCACCAAGGCGTGGGCCGACGTCATCGCCACCGGCGAGAAGAACGGCTTCCGCAACGCGCAGGCCTCGGTGCTCGCGCCGACCGGCACCATCGGCTTCATGATGGACTGCGACACCACCGGCATCGAGCCCGACTTCTCCCTGGTGAAGTTCAAGAAGCTCGTCGGCGGCGGCTCCATGCAGATCGTCAACCAGACGATCCCGCGGGCGCTGCGCAAGCTCGGCTACCAGCCCGAGCAGGTCGAGGCGATCGTCGCCTACATCGGCGAGCACGGCCACGTCATCGACGCCCCGGGCCTCAAGACCGAGCACTACGAGGTCTTCGACACCGCGATGGGCGCCCGGTCGCTCAAGCCGATGGGCCACGTGCGGATGATGGCGGCGGCCCAGCCGTTCCTGTCCGGCGCGATCTCCAAGACGGTCAACCTCCCCGAGGACGCCACGGTCGAGGAGATCGAGGACGTCTACATGCAGTCCTGGAAGCTCGGCCTCAAGGCGACCGCGATCTACCGCGACAACTGCAAGGTCGGCCAGCCGCTCTCCGACGGTGGCGGCAAGGCCAAGAAGGACGCGAAGGACGCGGCCGACGCCAAGGACGCCGCGGCGACCAAGGTCGTGGAGAAGGTCGTCTACGCCCCGACCCGCAAGCGCCTCCCCAAGTCGCGCGTCTCGCGCACGACGTCCTTCACGGTCGGCGGCGCCGAGGGCTACATGACCTCGGGTGCCCACGACGACGGCCAGCTGGGCGAGGTCTTCCTCAAGCTCGGCAAGCAGGGCTCGACCCTCGCCGGCGTCATGGACGCGTTCTCGATCGCCGTCTCGATCGGCCTGCAGTACGGCGTCCCGCTGGAGACCTACGTCTCGAAGTTCACCAACCTGCGCTTCGAGCCCGCCGGCCTCACCGACGACCCGGACGTCCGCATGGCGCAGTCGCTCATGGACTACGTCTGGCGCCGCCTGGCCCTGGACTACCTGTCCTTCGAGGAGCGCTCCGCCCTCGGCATCTACTCCGCCGACGAGCGCCAGCGTCACCTCGAGACCGGCTCCTACGAGCCGATCGTCGAGGAGACCGGCTCCGCCGCCGAGCTCGTCGAGGACCACCCCGTGGTCGGCGAGGTCGTCGAGGCCGAGGAGATCGTCGAGGCTGCGGCCAAGCCGGCGCCCGTCGAGGCCAAGACCACGGCCGAGCTCTTTGAGAAGCTCACCGGCACCGCCGTCGACTCGCCGCTCTGCATGACGTGCGGGACGAAGATGCGTCCTGCCGGCTCGTGCTACGTCTGCGAGGGTTGCGGCAGCACCAGCGGCTGCAGCTGATCCAGTACGGAAGTGAGGGCCCGACACCGTGAGGTGTCGGGCCCTTCTTCGTATGGTCCGATCAGAGACGCGGCTGGCCCGTGGGGCCTCCGTCCCTGGCTGCCCAGACTTCGTAGACAGGCAGTGCCCTATTGGGCTATTGCCGATGCGTGCTGAAAGAACTCCATCGGCATGAGGTGCTTGAGCTTCCAAGTAATCGCGATGGGCCGCTCGCCGGAGTGGCTGACATAGGTGGCGGGTCCCATGAACGTGTACGGCGCCGTGCCGAAGTCGTCCTTGGGCTCGTGCCGGACGAACAACAGCACCGTCGAGGCGCCGGCGAGATAGCGCTGACCTGTCTTGGAGGACGTGGAGGTCGTGGACTGCGACTCCCAGTGGAAGAGGTCCCGGCTGATCGGATAGTCGGCGTACATGGTCGTGGGGGAGTAGTCCGCCTCGGACTTTTTCAGCGTGATGAAGAAGGCATCGATGTTGAGGTCTGGGAGGTAGAGGACGCCCTCGCGGAAGCTGTTGGGTCTCCGCGGGAAGTCGAGAGCGGCCAAGATCTCCTCGCGCTGGTAGCGGGCGTGCACCTTGAGGGGCACCGAGGACAGTGATCCGTCCAGCGTCAGGGGCACGTGACGCGCTGCGTCGTACGACAGGTCGACGACGGCACGGATCTCGGCGCGCGCAGCAACCTCGTGGCGGAGGGCCGCGAGGCCATCGCCGTACGACTCGAAGCCGCCGCCGTCAGACCAGAACGAGTAGAAGAGCATGCGGGCGAGTCTCTGCTCGCCGGCGGAGAGTTCGTCGTACTTCGGAGCGTCATCTCGTAGAAGGGCGTCGTACGACGCCGCTCGCTGCGCATCGTCGACATGGGCGAAGGCCCGCACTCGTCGGAGTAGGCGCTCTTCAAGCTCGAAGCCAGGCAGCGCTTTAAATCCGGCCTCTCTGCGCAGGACAGTCCAAGAGCCGCGCCGGCTGATGTCGCTCAGCTCAAGCCCGCTGCGGTCCAGGAACGTCGCCAGGTCGCTGTCTCCCGTCTGGCGCAAGATGCCGACGAGCTGAGCCCAGCGTGGCGAGATCTGCGAGCGGAGGTTCTCCAGCACGATCTCGTGGGTTTTGCGGTCGAGCTGGATCTGACACCCGGAGGGCAGGAAGGGGAAGTCATCCTGGACAGCCTTCTGCAGTTGCTTTCCGTGGACCCCAGTGAGGGCTGAATACTTCTTGGCGAAGCTGAACTCACGACGGTGGTAGCCCACGAAGTCGAGCACCGTGAGCACGGCCTTGTTGTGGGTTCGACGAAGGCCCCGACCCAACTGCTGCATGAAGATCGTGGCGCTCTCGGTCGGGCGCAGGAACAGCACGGTGTCTACATCCGGGATGTCCAGACCTTCGTTGAAGACGTCTACGGTGAAGAGCACGTTGACCGTCGCTGACCGCAGCTCCCGGAGGGCGGTGGCGCGATCCTCCGCTCTGGTCTGTCCGGTCACCAGCCGAGCCGGAATGCCGGCGCCGTTGAAGACCTGAGTCATGTACGCCGCGTGCGCCACCGAGACGCAGAACCCGAGGGCACGCATCCGCCCGGGATCGGCGACCTTCTCGCGTATCTGCCGGAGGATGATGCGTGCTCGCGCGTCATTGCCGGTGAAGACGCCCTCGAGTTCCCGCTCGTCGTAACGGCCGCGCGACCAGGTAATCGACCGCAGGTCCGTGCCGTCGGCGATCGCGAAGTAGTGGAAGGGGCACAGCAGGTCCTGACCGAGCGCGTCCCACAGGCGCAGTTCGGCTGCGGTGCGCCCGTCGAAGAACGAGCGCACATCGGTCCCGTCGGCCCGCTCCGGTGTGGCGGTGAGCCCGAGCAGCTCGGTGGGGCGGAGGTGCTCGATGAGGCGCCGATAGGTGCGCGCCTCGGCGTGGTGGAACTCGTCGATGACTACGACTTCGTAAGCATCGGCGGGGATGTCGGTGACGCCGTACGACGTGAGGGACTGGACGCTCGCGAAGACGTGGCTCCAGCGTTCGGGCCGCTGACCTCCCACGTAGAGCTCGCCGAAGCTGCCATTACCCAGGACCTCGCGGTAGGTGCGGATGGACTGCTCGAGGATCTCCTTGCGATGCGCGACGAAGAGCAGACGCGGTTGCTGACCGCCGGTCTGTTGGCACATCCGGCGGTAGTCCAAGGCGGCGATCACCGTTTTGCCGGTGCCGGTCGCGGCCACTACCAAGTTGCGGTGCCGGTCGTGCACCACCCGTTCGGCCTCGAGTGCGTCCAGCATCTGCTGCTGGTACGGATAGGGGCGGACCTCGAGGCCCACCAGCGTGATGGTGACTCGGTCCGAGCTCTTGGTGCCCTTGGCCTCGAGGAGCGCGTCGTCGAGGCGATCCCGGTCTCGGTCGGGGTCGTAGGACTCGAATTCGGGACTGTTCCAGTAGGTGTCAAAGGTCGCCCGGAACTTGTCGATCAGCGCTGGCGTCGCCGCTGTGCTGAGTCGGACGTTCCACTCGACGCCCTCGAGCATGGCGGAGGTCGTCAGATTGGAGGAGCCCACGTAGGCGGTGTCGAACCCCGTGTCGCGCTGGAACAGCCAGGCCTTGGCATGGAGGCGGGTGCGCTTGGCGTCGTACTGGACCTTGACCTCGGCACCGAAGTCGCGGACGAGACGGTCGAGCGCGCGACGCTCGGTCCCGCCGATGTACGTCGTGGTGACCACTCGAATGGGGATGCCGGCTTGATGTGCAGCTGCGAGCTCTCCCTCGATCAGACGCAGGCCGTGCCACATGACGAAGGCGCACAGGAGGTCGATCGAGTCGGCCGAGTCGATCTCGGCGCGAAGCTCGGACGCCAGACTCGGCTCGCCGTGAGCGTTGGTGAGCAGTGCCGCGTCGTTCAGAGGTGTCTTCGGCCGCCGCGTGAGACGTGTGTCGATTCCTGGCCCGGCCGGCATGCGCAGCGCATGAAGCTGCTGTGCAGGTGACATCACAGGGTCCGGCTGCCCTTCCAGTGCCTGAAGAGCGGCGTTGGCCGCGGCGATGCGAGCAGCAGGGTCCTTCAGGTGGGTGAGTCGTCGCAGGGTCATCGCCGCGACGTGCTGCGCGAGAACGTGGGGAAGGTCCGCATCATCAACCGTGCCGAACTCAGCCACAGGTCCGAGGACCGACGCAAGCTGCGCCTCTATGCCGGACGTCACCAGTGATTCGTGCAGGCCGATGGGCAGATCCCCCGAGATGTCCATGCGGCCGAGCTTGCCAGGCGAGCTGCGCCTACACGGCAGAATCGGCATGCGGGCGCAGTGATTCAGCGCGCGCAGCGATCGAACCGACGTGCCCGTCGCCATCGTTGGGACAGGGATCCGGCTACGAAGGGCGCACTTCCTTCGTCCGGGGCGCATACTGGAGGCATATGACCTCCTCAACATGGTCCACGCGGAAGCCTCTCTCCTCGAGTCCCTTCCAACCCAAGCCCGAGCAAGAGATCGAGGTGTACGCCGTCGGCGACCAGGTCTGCCACGACCTCTACGGCCTGGGGCGCGTCCTCAATGTCGAGGCCCACGCGGTGTCGATCGACTTCGGTGACAAGACGGTGCGCATCACGAGCCCGTACGCCAAGCTCGAGCACCTGTAGCCCGGAGCCGCCCCGAGCGGCTGGGCCGACACGCACAGACGAAGGCCCCGACGTGAGCCCGCGTGCCCAAATTCGGGGCAGCAAGCACCCCTGACCCGGTCCTATCCTCGACGGAGACGACGCGAGGAAATGGGGTGGACGGGCAGCCGCAACTTCACCTGCACGTGCTTGGCGAGCTCACGGCGACGCGGGACGGCGCGGTCGTGGACCTCGGCGGGCGGCGTCAGCGCGCCGTACTGGCCGGACTGATCATGCTGCGGGACCAGGTGGTCCCGGCCGATCGGTTGGTCGACTGCGTGTGGGGGGACCAGCCACCCGCCGACGCCACCGGCGCGTTGCAGGCGTACGTGAGCCATCTGCGTCGGCGTCTCGAGCCCGACGCGACCGCCCGGCAGCGCGACGGCGTCATCGCCCGTGCGGGGCCTGGCTACGTGCTACGCCTGGCACCGGACGCCGTGGACGCGTGGGCCTTCGAGGCGGCCGTCGAGTCAGCGGCGGGCCAAGCGCCGAGTGATGCGGTGTGCACCCTGGAGACCACGCTCCGGCTGTGGCGAGGACCCGCCTACGCCGACTACGCGGGGGAGCCGTGGGCGCAGGCGGAGATCGCACGGCTCACCGAGCTCCGTGCGGTGGCCCGCGAACGCCTCCTCGCCACCCGCCTCGAGCTCGGAGAGGCCCAGCTCGTCATCGGCGAGCTCGAGGCGCTCGTCGCCGATGACCCGCTCCGCGAGGAGCGCTGGCGCCTCCTCACCCTCGCGCTCTACCGCGCGCACCGGCAGGCCGCGGCGCTGGAGGCGCTGCGCCGGGCGCGCCAGGTGCTCGCCGACGAGCTCGGCGTCGATCCCGGTCCCGCGCTGCGCTCGCTCGAGGCGGAGGTCCTGGCACAGTCGCCGGACCTTGATGCGCCGAGTCCGGCCAAGGCAGACAACGCCACCCCGCTCGTTCCCCGGCCGCGGAAGCCCGACGGGCTCGTGGACCGGGAGCGCGAGCTGGCCGTCCTGCGCACCAAGCTCGAGGACCTCAAGGACGGGAGAGGTGGCTCCGTGCTCGTCGAGGGCCCGGCCGGCATCGGCAAGACCCGACTGCTCGACGAGCTGCGCAAGCTCGCCGTCGCTGACGGCGTGCTCGTCAGGTCGGCGCGGAGCAGCGCGCTGGAGCAGGGGTTCGACTACGGCGTCGTGCGACAGCTGTTCGACGCGGCAGTCGACGACGTCGTACGCCGTGACGAGCGCTTCGCCGTGCTCCGCGGTCTGTACGAGATCACCGCCGACCTGGCGAAGGACGCGCCCTTCGTGCTCTGCGTCGACGACGTCCAGTCGAGCGACGAGGCGTCGGTCCAGTTCCTCGCCTACCTCGTGAGGCGGCTCGACGGGCTCCCGGTCCTGGTGGCGCTGGCCGTGCGCTCCGGTGAGCCGCACGATGCCGACGACCTGCTGGCCGAGCTCGCCGGCAACGAGTCGACGAGCATGCTGCACCCCGCACCACTCACCGAGCAGGGCACGGCCGCCCTGGTGGCCGACCGGCTCGGTCGGGGCGCGGAGGCCTTCGTGGCCGCGTGCCACCGGATGACCTCGGGCAGCCCGCTCCTCCTGCGTCAGCTGCTGCGCGCGCTGGCCGACCAGGGCGTGCCGCCCGACGTGGCCCACGTCGACACCGTCCGGGCCGTGGGGTCGCGCGCCGTCACCTCGCTGGTGACGCTGCGCCTGCGCCGGATGCCGGCGACGGTCACGACCGTCGCGCGGGCGGTGGCGGTGCTCGGGCCGGTGGCCGACCTGATGAGTGTCGCCGACCTGGCGCAGCACTCGGAGGAGGACGTCGCCTCCGCCCTCGACGTCCTGGCCCGCAGCGAGATCCTCGTCGACGGGCACCCGCTCGACTTCGTCAACCCGCTGGTGCGCGACGCCATCCACGCCGACATCCCGACCGGCGAGCGAGCCCTGCTCCACGAGCGGATGAACCGTCGGCTCAAGTCATCCTCAAGTCGGCCCGGGCACGCTGGGACGCCCCGATCGTGAGGTGGTGACGGTGCCCGAGACCGAAGCGCTCCGCGGGCTGGCCGGCGGTGCCGTCCACCTGCCCGGGGACGCCCTCTACGACGAGGCGCGCATGCCCTGGAACCTCCAGGTCGACGAGCACCCGGCGGCGGTCGCCTATCCGGCCGACGCCGAGGAGGTCTCCCGGATCGTGCTGGCCGCCGCGGCGTCGGGCCTCCGGGTCGCACCCCAGGGCACCGGCCACGGCGCCCCGCCGCTCGCGGGTCGGCTCGGCGACGCGGTCCTGCTGCGCACCTCGGCGATGACCGGGCTGCGCGTCGATGCCGCCCGTCGTACGGCCCGTGCCGAGGCCGGCGTGCTCTGGGGTGACGTCATCGCCCGCGCCGGCAAGGTCGACCTCGCCGCGAGGCACATGTCCAGCCCCGGTGTCGGGGTGGTCGGCTCGTCGCTCGGCGGCGGCGTGAGCTGGTACGCCCGGCGGCACGGCCTGCAGTGCAGCGCGGTCACGGCCGCCGAGCTGGTGCTCGCGGACGGGACCTTCGTGCGCGCCACCGAGACCCAGGACGCGGACCTGCTGTGGGCGGCCCGCGGCGGCAGCGGCGGCTTCGGGGTCGTCACCGCCCTCGAGTTCGACCTGCTCCCGATCCCCACGGTGTACGCCGGGATGCTGGCCTGGGACTGGCGGCACGCCGGGCGCGTCCTCGCGGCGTGGGGCGAGTGGACCGCGGACGCACCCGAGTCGGTGACCAGTGTCGCCCGCATCTTCCAGGTGCCCGACGAGGAGTGGATGCCCCCGGACGTGCGCGGCCGGCAGTTCCTCATGCTCCATGCGGTGGTGGAGGGTGACGCCGAGGCGGGTGCCCGCATCCTCGCCCCGCTGCGTGGCCTGAGGCCCGAGACCGACACGTTCGCCCAGGTGCCCGCGGCCGACATCGCCCACCTCCAGCTCGACCCCCAGGAACCCACCGCGGTCTACGCCAACAGCGTCCTGGTCCACGGTCTTCCGCTGGAGGCGGTGGAGGCCCTGGTCGCCTCGGCCGGCCCCGGCTCCGGCAGCAACCTGCTCTTCGTCGAGCTGCGCCACCTCGGTGGCGCCATCGAGCGCCCCGCCCCTCGCGGCGGCGCGCTCGACCACCTCGACGGCTCCTTCCTGGTGCTCGGCGTCGGGCTCGACGTGGGCACCGGGTGGAGCGCCGTACGCGAGGACGCCACGCGGGTCCTGGAGTCACTCGCCCCCTGGACCTCCAGCGCGTCGTACCTCTCGATGGCCTACGAGGCGGCCGCCCGGCGCGGGAGGTCGGCGTCGGCGTACGAGCGCCTCCACCGGATCCGTCGTGCTGCGGACCCGGATGGACTGTTTGTCGCTCCCCAGCGCGCCTCAGGCGACTGATTCCGCACCTCGGGCTCAAGTCGGGCGCAAGTCCACCTCAACCGCGTGGGTGCACCTTCGTCGGGTCAACGACGACACCACACGGAGGAACAATGACCATCGCACAGACCAGCCCCGCGTACGCCGTACCGTTCGCGGAGCTGGACGCACTCACCATCGGCACCGTCGCGGTGCCTGGCGACAAGAGGTACGACGCGCTCGTGGCGCCGTGGAACGTTGCCATCCCCGTCCGCCCCGCGGCCGTCCTCGCGGCGCACGACGCCCAGGACGTCGTCGAGGCCGTGCAGTTCGCGGCCCGGCACGGCATCCGCGTGACACCGCAAGCCACGGGCCACGGCCCGATGGCCGACCTGACCACCGAGCTGCTGGTCACCACCAAGGAGCTCGACGAGGTGGTCGTGCACCCGGAGGAGGGCTGGGCCCGCGCCGGGGCCGGCGTGAAGTGGCTCCGCGTCGTGGAGGCCGCCGCGCCCTACGGCCTCGCGCCGCTCTCGGGCTCGATCACCGACGTCGGCATCGTCGGCTACACCACCGGTGGCGGGCTCGGGCCGATGGCCCGCACGTACGGGCTCGCCATCGACAAGGTCCGCGCCATCGAGGTCGTCACCGGCGACGGCGTGCTCCGGCGGGTGACGCCGACCGAGTACCCGGAGCTCTTCTTCGCCCTGCGCGGCGGGAAGGGGATGCTCGGGATCATCACGGCGATCGAGTTCGACCTCGTCCACCAGCCGAGGTTCTACGGCGGCTCGCTGTGGTTCGACGGGGACGACGCGGCGACCGTCATCGAGCGCTGGCTGCACTGGTCCGACGACCTGCCCGAGCTGGGCACCACGTCGATCGCCCTGTTCCAGCTCCCCGACATGGAGGGCGTGCCGCCGATGCTGGCCGGCCGGTTGACGTTGTCGGTCCGCTACGTGTGGACGGGGTCGGCCGAGGTGGGGGAGCGCTGGTTCGCCGCGATGCGTGCCGCCGCTCCGGTCATCCTCGACGACGTGGCCGACAAGCCCTACACCGCGATCGACTCGGTCCACACGGACCCGCTCGACCCGACGCCGGCGCACGAGGCTGGCGAGGTGCTCACCGACTTCACGGCCGAGACCGCTGACGCGCTGCTCGCCCTGACGGGGCCGGGTGTGGCGTCGCCGCAGATCCTGGTCGAGGTGCGCCAGCTGGGCGGCGCGTTCGCCCGGCCGGGGGAGCACCCGAGCGCCTTCGCCTCGCGCGACGCGGCGTACTCGCTGCTCGTCGTCGGCATCGCGGAGATCCCGGGGGTGGAGGACCACGCCGAGGCGATCCTCACCGCGATGCAGCCGTGGGTCGGCGGCCATCGGCTGCCGAACTTCACGTTCACGCCCGAGGAGTACGTCGACGCGTACGACGAGGTCACCCTCGCCCGGCTGCGCCGGGCGGTCCGGACCTACGACCCGGACGGCGTGATGAGGATCGGCGGCGTGCTGGGGTGACCCCCGCGACTCGTGGCCCTCGCCGGTGGCGGGGGCCACGATCGTGTTGCGGCCGTGGGGACGGAGCACCCCAGGCTCAGACCAGCCCGTGCTCGTAGGCGTACGCCGCGGCGGCGGTGCGCGAGGCGACGTCGAGCTTGCCGAAGATGTTGGACAGATGCCGGGCCACGGTCTTCTCGCTCAGCACGAGCTCGGTCGCGATCTGCGGATTGCTGCGGCCCGAGGAGACGAGGCGGAGCACCTCGACCTCGCGGGCGGTCAGGCCGCCGGGAAGGGAGGGAGGGGCCAGGAGCGACGAGGTGAGGTCGGCCATCGGCGCCGCACCGACCTGCCGGAAGGCGGCGCGTGCGGCGGTCATCTCGCGCTCGGCGGAGGACGTGTCGCCGAGGGCCAGGAGGCAGCGGCCGATGAGCAGTCGCGTGACGGCGGCGTCGTACGGCGAGGACGACTGCGTCCAGAGCTGGTGCGCCTTGCGAAGGTAGGGCAGTCCACCCGCAGCATCCCCGGCGGCGAGCTCGACGGCCCCGTGGGCCTGGGCGGCGGCCGCGGACAGGACCGCCGACCCGGCCGCCGATGCCAAGGACTCCAGCTCGAGCGCCAGCGGTCGCGCGCGCTCGACCGCGTCGCACGCCAGCAGGACCTCGATGGACCCCGGCAGGATCCGGCACCGCTCCAGCGGTCCGGTCGACGAGGCGAGCAGCCGGTCGACGGCCGCGACCGCCGGCGACGACCGCCGCTGGGCCAGCCACAGCAGCGCCAGTCCGGGCTGCGGGTCGACGCCGAGATCGGCGGCGCGCTGGTAGCACTCGTCGGCAGCGGAGAGGTCACCACGCAGCCGCAGCACGTCGCCGGTCTCGAGGGCGGTGAGGCCGATGGGGCCGGGCGTGCCCAGGGCGACGTACCGCTCGGCGGCCAGCGACCACTCCCGCAACGCGCTGTCCCAGGCGCCGCGCAGCCGCATCAGCTGCCCACGGTGCACGGCGCACTGGCCGGTGAAGGCCAGCAGCCCGGGCTGTGCCTGGCACCACCGTTCGAGGGCGGCCGTCCACTCGGCGACCCGGCCGAAGTCGCTGACCTCCTGGGCGCCCTCGATGGCGGTGCAGTAGACGTGCCCCGCGATCACCGGGGACAGCTCGCCCGCCACGACCCGGACCATGGAGTCGTCGAGCTGCGCCAGCCCCTCGGCGAAGTGCCCGGTCATGATCGACACCCGCCCCTGCGCACACGTGCTCATCGCCGTGAGGTCCGCGTCGTGGAAGCGGCGGCCGGCGTCGTGGGCCTCGTCGGCCATCCGTCTCGCCTCCGCGAGGTCACCCTCGCCGAGGGCGCGGAACATCATGAGGAACGCCATCCAGCCGCGCTCCACGCAGTCCGCGCCGATCTCGTCGACGAGCTCGGCCGCCCGGGCGGCCCAACCGCCGGCGAGCGCGTGCTCGCCGTGCTCGGCCAGGCCCATCGACAGACGGACCGCGCACCCTGCGGCGGCGTGCAGGTCGCCCGCCTCCAGGTGCGCGCGGAAGGCGCGCTGCAGGACAGGGACCGCCTCGTCGTGCGTCCCGACGAGCTCGACGACCGCGCCGAAGCAGTCGAGCTCGGCGGCGCTGAGGCCGTCCGGCCCGGTGCGCGACCACGCGTCGTACGCGGCTTGCCAGTCGCCGCGTGTGTAGTGGTCAGCGGCCGTGTCCACGTTTCGAGGGTACGGCGGGTCAGGCGGCACCGGGCAGGCTCGGCGTCGCCTTTCCGAGCGCGCGGGATCGGGCCGCGACCCGGTCCGCGACGTACGCCGCGTCGCGACCGACCCCGGGGAGGACCATCGAGCTGAAGGCGTACTGGAAGCACAGCCCGCAGAAGAACAGCCCGGGTGCGTCGGGGGAGACCCCGCGCATCTCCCGAGGCCAGCCGTCGTCACCCAGCACCGGCAGGTGGATCCAGTCGAAGACCTGCCGGAAGCCGGTCGCCCACACGACGGTCGAGACCTCGCGCGGCGTGCCGTCGACCACGGGAAGGCCGTCGCGGACCTCCTCGACCCGGCTGGTCGTCCGCTCGACGCCGCGCTCGAGCAGGTCCCGCCGTTTCACCCGGAGCATGGGTCCGCCATGGTGGCGGAGCTCGTCCATCAGCGTGGCTCGCATGGGGCTGCGCCGGGTCAGCACGTGCTGCCACGCGAAGAGCAGGACGGGGAAGACGACCCGGAACGCCGGGGACCCGAGCCGGGGCGGGATCTCGCCGCAGTCGCGACCGGCGAGGATCGTCGGGTGCGTCTCGGCCAGCTCGTAGGCGATGTCGGTGCCGGAGTGGCTGGCGCCGACGACCAGCACCGGTCCGTCGTTGACCTGGCCGGGCCGGCGGTACTCGCTGGAGTGCAGCTGGAGGATCGTCGGGTCGAGCGCGGCGGCGATGTCGGGCACGGCAGCCGTGCGCCCGAACGTGCCGGTGCACACCACGACGTTGCGGCAGGTGTAACGGCCGCGGTCGGTGGTGACGACGTACCCGTCGTCATCGGCGTCGAGGGCCTGGACGCGGGTCTCCAGGCGGACCGGGAGGGAGAAGGTGCGGGCGTAGGACTCGAGGTAGTCGCCCACCGCGTCCTTGCCGGGGAAGGTCCAGCGCGGAGCCGGGAACGCCAGGCCGGGCAGCCCGTCGACGTGCGCGGGGGAGTAGAGCTTCAGGCTGTCCCACTGCCGGCGCCAGTTGTCGCCCACCCGAGTGGCGCTGTCGAGGATCACGAACGAGGTCCCTCGCTGCTGGAGGAAGTAGCCGGTCGCCAGGCCGGCCTGGCCCGCGCCGATGATCACGGTGTCGATGTCTGTGTCGAAGTCGGTGGTGTCCATGCGCTCACCGTCGCGCGTTGCGTACGCCGCTCGCGTCGGGCGCGATGCCCATCTCCCGCGATGCGCCGCATGGGTGGATTCACCCATGCGGGGGACCGGACCGAGGACGGAGAAGGCAGACCTCGACGTCGAGCAGGTATGTGTCGCAGCGTCTGAGCCGACCCGATCGCATCGTGCCTTGGTCTAGACCGTGCGCCGAGCGGTGTCGGTGGGCGTCCCTAGGGTCGGCATCGACGGGTCGCGGGGGCGGCCCGGATCGGGGGTCGAGATGAGTGGAGAGCTGGAGCGTCGCTGGGACGACGCGGTGGAGACGGCCTGGCGGGAGCTGCGCCAGCGGCTGGCCGATCGGCTGGCGGAGATGGCCGAGGACGAGTCGCTGGTCGTCGAGCTCGCCGAGGAGACGTCGGTCGGCGCGGCGCCGTACTGCCAGGTGCTGGCCGGCCCGGGCGTGCTCCGGGTGGAGGCGGTGAGCAACGTCTACCTCGCCGAGGAGTACGCCATGGACGTGTTCCAGGAGGGACTCCTGAAGCACCTCGGGTTCGCGGAGCCGGACGCGACGGAGCTGCCGGGCAACACCAACTTCTGGATCGACCTCGACCAGCGCGAGGCCGATCGCGCGGCGGTGATGATGGTGCGGGCGCTGCGCGAGGTGTACGCCGTCGTGCACCCGGTCTACCTGTCCGCGGACGGCCTGCTCGACGAGGTCGCGGACGAGCCGCTGCGGGCGATCCCGCCCAGGCCGCGGCCCGAGGTCGTCGTCCACCCGGAGGGGCCCGACGAGGTGCGGGCGGCGGTCGACCTGGCGGTACGCGGACTCCAGGACGAGCGCCCGGAGTGGGACGAGGACGGCGACCTGCCGCTCGACACCACCCGCGGTGTCGTGTGGGTGACGATCGGCGCCCACCTGCCGCGCATCCTCCTGCACGCGCCCCTCGTGGGCGACGTCGTCGACGAGGCGCGCGCCCTGGTCGAGGTCAACCTGCTCAACCAGCGCGAGTTCGGACTGACCTTCTCCCTGCGGGACGGTCAGATCACCGTCTTCCGCGAACTGGACGCGTCCGCGCTGGTGCCGGCGCAGCTGCGCCTGGAGATCGAGCGCCTCACCACGCAGGTGGACCGGTGGGCCGGTGACCTCGTCACCCGCGTCGGCGGCAGGTGCATGGACGAGCAGACGCCCCGTCAGCCCGCGGACGTGACGGCCCGTCCGCCGGCCCACGGCCGCTTCGCCACGGCGTACGGCGTGATGGTCGAGCTCGAGCGGGGACAGCGCGGCTCGGTCGGGCCCGCCACGATCGCGCGCATCTTCGACAACGACACCGGCCTGCTCCTCAAGGCGGTGCGCATCAACGAGCAGCGCCGGCGCGAGATGCGCGCCAAGGCACGCGCCGCCCGTGAAGAAGGACGGGGTCGCGCCGAGCAGGTGGCCCGGGCCCGGCAGGAGTACCTCCGCGAGCTGACCGCGCGGATGCGCGCCGCGTTGCGCCTGATCGTCGACGCGCCGGTGCGCAAGGTGCAGCTCGACCAGATGGCGCTCTTCGACGAGGACGAGTGCGGGACCGGGCGGTGACGGGGCCGATTCGCGCACGCGCGGACCCGATCGGATGTGAGGGTGAGCGCATGCCGCGCCTGATCCCGGAGTCGCCGACCTTCCAGACGACCTCGGAGGAGCTCGTGTGGGAGCGGCTGCGCGACAGCCTCGGTCCCGACGACGTGCTGCTCGCCAACCTGCGCCTCACCGACGAGGAGAAGGACGTCGAGGCCGACCTGGTCGTGCTCATGCCCGAGGTCGGGATCCTCGTCCTCGAGGTCAAGGGCGGCAGCGTCCACGTGACGCCCGACGAGGCTGACGGACATGCGTGGTGGATCCAGCGCCGGGGCGCGCACCGGAGGATCACGCCGGTGGACCAGGTCCGCACCGCCAAGCACGCGCTCAAGCGCTACGTCGAGCAGCACCCGGACGGCGGGCTGGCGCGGCGCGTCGGCTGGGGGCACGGCCTCGTCACGCCCTACTCCGCGTTCGCCCCCGACTTCACCGTCCCCGAGCTGCCGCGCTGGGCGCTGCACGACAAGGACGACCTGTCCGCGCTCGCCGACCGGGCCCGGGACAACGCGCACGCTCTGCTGCACGGGCAGCGCCCCCCGACGCACGACGACGTCGAGGCGATCGCCGACATCCTCACGGGGCGCTTCGCGGCGCCGTACGACGTCAACGCCGAGTCCGACGACCGCGCGGCCGAGTTCGACCGCCTGACCATGGAGCAGGCCACGATCCTGCGCGTCACCCGGTTGCTGCCGCGGGTCGAGGTGCGTGGCGGTGCCGGGAGCGGCAAGACCGTGCTCGCGCTGCAACAGGCCAAGGAGCTCACCCGCGGTGGTCAGGGCCGCCCTGCGCAGCGGGTCGCGCTGCTCTGCTACTCGATCGGGCTCGCCGAGCACCTGAAGCGGCAGGTCGCCACGTGGGACCGCCGCCACCGCCCGGCGTTCGTCGGGACGTTCCATGCCTTTGGCCAGCAGTGGCGTGCCGCCGACGGGGACCGGTCGGACAGCCAGTTCTGGGAGGAACGGCTGCCCGCCGAGATGGCCGAGCTGGCCGCCGCGCTCCCGGACGGCAAGAAGTACGACGCGGTCATCGTCGACGAGGCCCAGGACTTCGCCGACTCGTGGTGGACCCCGGTGCTGCGCTCGCTGCGGGACGAGGAGGAGGGCGGACTCTTCGTCTACTCCGACGAGAACCAGCGGATCTTCGCGCGGTTCGGGCGCCCGCCGGTGGCGCTCGTCCCGCTGGTCCTCGATCACAACCTCCGCAACACCAGGCAGATCCACGAGTCCTTCGGTCCGTTGGCGCCCAGCCGAATGTACTCACGCGGTGGCGACGGGCCGGTCGTCCGCTTCGTGGAGTCGACGCTGGACGAGGCGATCGGGGCGGCCGACGACGAGGTGGATCGCCTCCTCGACGCGGGCTGGGAGCCGCGCAACATCGCGCTCCTCACCACCGGCCACCGCCACCCGATCCAGGTGGAGCGGACCGCCTTCCACGACCAGGAGGGCTACTGGGGGACGTACTGGGACGACGACGTCTTCTACGGGCACGTCCTCGGCTGCAAGGGGCTCGAGCGCCGCGCCGTCGTGCTGTGCCTCAACGAGGACGGAGCCCGCGACCGGGCTCGCGAGCGGATGTACGTCGGGATGTCGCGCGCCACCGACGAGCTCGTGGTGGTCGGTGATCCCGAGACCGTACGGCGCGTGGCCGGCGACGAGGTCGCCCGACGGCTCGGCGTGTGCTGAGGGCGACTCTCACAGGTCCGCGGTCACGACGTAGGCGTCATGGTCGGAGAGCCGCTTGCCCTCGTTCGCGGCGTCGATCCGCGAAGCCGTCGTGTCGAGTCCGACCGGCACGGCCACGTGGTCGATGGTCAGCAGGCCCTCGATCGCGTGCGGCAGTGCCGTCGTCGCTGCCTCCAACCTGAGGGACTCGAGAGCATCGTGGAGGGCTCGACGACCTCCTTGCGAGCCGGCGTACTCCTTGCCGGTCAGGGCGTGGTTCCAGTCCCCGCCCCAGACGAGCGGCGAGACGCCGCGCAGGTGGACGGCCAGCTCCTGAACGGCATTCTCGGTCCTGTCGACGTGACGGGCTCCGACCCAAGGAGACGCGGAACCGCACGCGCGCCAGGGCAGGACCGAGCTGACGTACGTCGTCGAGCCGATGCGTGCACGCGCGCTCGCGGGATGTGGGTCGGCCTCCGGCGTCAGCGGCAGCCTGCTTGCGACGGCGGCCCAGCGGCGCTTCGCGGCCATGACCGCGGTCGACAGGTGGAGGGAGTGGCCCGCCAGGTCCGTGCGCTCGTTGACCTCGGTGAGCAGCCAGACGTCACAGTCCTCCGCCTCGATCAGGGCGGCGTGCTGGTCGGACCAGCGGCCGGCGAGGTTCCAGGTCCCGATGCGCACGGGCGCAGCATGACCTAGGAATCCGCGTGGCGGGCGCGAATCTCGCTACCCCGCATCTCAAACCGTGAGTGGTCCGCGCCGTACGACGACGTCGGCCGACTCGCGGGTGGCACTCACCAGCGCCGCGTTGGCCTCGTCGCTGCGCTCGACCCAGGCCCGTGCGTCGGCCGGGGACTTCCCGAACTCCTCGTGCCGCTGCACCAGTCGCTCGCGGCGTACGTCGTCGTCGAGGACCACGAACCACGCCTCGGCCAGCAGCGGGCGGACGCGCTCCCAGCCGCCGTCGCGGAGCAGCAGGTAGTTGCCCTCGGTGAGCACCAGCCGCGCGGACGGCGGGATAGCGATGGCCGCGGCGATCGGCTGCTCGAGGTCGCGCTCGAAGCCGGGGACGAACAACGTGCGGTCGGGTCGGTCGTGCAGGCGCTGCAGCGCTGCGACGTAACCGTCGACGTCGAAGGTGTCCGGAGCTCCCTTGCGGTCGCGGCGTCCGAGCCGCTCGAGCTGGACGTCGGCTAGGTGGAAGCCGTCCATCGGGAGGTGGCCGACGGCGTCCGGTCCGAGGCGCGTGAGCAGGGAGTCGAGCAGCGATGAGGTCATCGTCGACTTGCCGGCCCCGGGAGGCCCGGTGATGCCGAGCACCACCCGTCCCGGCCGGTCCAGCAGACGTGTCGCCCGGTCGACCAGCTCAAGGAGGGAGGGCGCGGGCACCTACCGCGTCCCGAAGGTCCGGCTCACGACCTCGTCGAACACCCGGTCCGGCAGCAGGTCGCGTGAGGTCGTGATCATCCGCGCACCCTTGCCGACGGGGTAGCGCGCAGCGGGCCGCTTCGCCACCGCCGCCTTCACGATCTTGTCCGCGACCTCCTCGGGCGTGGAAGCACGCGACGGCTTGTCGAACTCGGTGAGCACCTCGTGCGCCTTGCGGGCGTGCTCGGCGTACGCGCCCGTCCCCGACCGCTCGAGGAGGGAGTCGCGGGCGATCTCGTTCCACTCGGTGAGGATCGGACCGGGCTCGATCAGCACGACCTTGATGCCGAAGGGCCGCAGCTCCATGCGCAGGCTGTCGCTGAAGCCCTCCACGGCGAACTTGGTCGCGTGGTACCACGCGCCGAACGGCTCGTAGAACTTGCCGCCGATCGAGGAGATGTTGATGATCCGGCCCGACTTCTGCGCGCGCATGTGCGGTGTGACGAGCTGGACCAGGCGGGCCAGGCCGAAGACGTTGACCTCGAACTGGCGACGGGCCTCGTCGATCGGCACGTCCTCGACAGCGCCGTACGACCCGTAGCCGGCGTTGTTGACCAGGACGTCGATCCGCCCCTGCTCCTCGACGATGCGGGAGATCCCGGCGACCATCGAGGCGTCGTCGGTGACGTCCATCGCGAAGGTGTGGACGCCGTTCGACTGCAGCGCGGCCATCCGGTCGACGCGGCGGGCGACGGCGTACACCGTGAAGCCCTTGGCAAGCAGGGCGCGCGCGGTGCTCTCGCCGATGCCGGACGAACCACCTGTGACGAGGGCGACGGGGGAGGCCATGCCTGCGAGCGTAGTGCGGGGTCGGGTCCCCCGCCGGTGCCACACCCTCAGAGGGGAGGCGCCTCACCGCAGCATCGTTAGCGTGGGGCGCATGACTGACGAGACCCAGCAGGCAGCGACCGAAGCAGCGCAGCGCGTGGTCGAGGAGGTGAGCTCGTGGCAGTACAGCGCCGACGACTCCACCATCGAGCAGCAGCTCGACGAGGGCCTGCGGAAGGCCGGCGTACGGATCGACGACGAGGAGCGCACGCGCATCCTCGCCGAGATCGACGGCATGAAGGACGAGCAGTCGAGCGCGCCGCAGGTCCGGTCCGCGACGCCGGTGGAGTGAGGCGGCCATGGACGTCAGGGGAGTGCTCACCGAGGGCTTCGGCCGGATCGCCGAGCTGTACGACGACGTGGCCCAGGACCTCGACCAGCGCACGCTCCACGAGCGTCCCGGAGGCACTGGCAACCCGATCGGCTGGCTCCTGTGGCACACCGCCCGCGGGCAGGACGCCCAGGTCGCCCACCTCGCGGGTGAGCGGCAGGTCTGGGAGCGGCACCAGGAGCGCTTCGGGATGGAGAGCGGCGCCGACGACATCGGCTACGGCCACACCAGCGAGCAGGTCGACGCGATCCGGATCGCGGATCCCCAGCTGCTCGTCGACTACCACCACGACGTGACGCTCGCGACCGCGCGCTACCTGCAGACGGTCGACGAGCAGGAGCTCGAGCGGGAGGTCGACCAGAACTGGGACCCGCCGGTCACCGCCGGCCAGCGCCTGATCAGCATCCAAGGTGACTGCCTCCAGCACCTCGGCCAGGCGGCGTACGTCAAGGGACTGCTGTAGCGCCGGCGGCGTACGGTCGCAGCATGGCTGATCTCGCGGCCGCGCTGCGACCCCACGTCGACGCCGGCGAGATCCCCGGCCTGGTGGCGCTCGTCGCCCGCGGGGACGACGTACGGCTCGAGGTCCTCGGCACCCAGGGCACGAGCGGCCGTCCGATGGCTCGCAACTCCATCGTCCGTGCTGCCTCGATCACCAAGCCGCTCACCGCGGCGCTCACGATGATGCTGGTCGAGGACGGACGCCTCACCCTCGACGGCCCCGTCGGCGAGCTGCTGCCCGAGCTCGCCGCACCGCGCGTGCTGCGGACACCCGGCAGCGGGCTCGACGACACCGTGCCGAGCGACCGCCCCATCACCACCCGCCACCTGCTGACGTCGACCGCCGGGCACGGCTTCGCCACGTTCGACTCGGTCGTCGTGCCGCTGCTCATGGAGCAGCTGGGACAGGCGTCGATGGAGGTGGGCACGGTCCCGGCTCCTGACGAGTGGATGCGCCGGCTGGCGGGGATCCCGCTGATGCATCAGCCGGGGGAGGGCTGGACCTACAACGCGTCGTACGACGTCCTCGGCGTCCTGCTCGCCCGCGCCGCCGGTGCGTCGTTCGCCGACCTGATGGCGGAGCGCCTGCTCGAACCGCTGGGCATGGTCGACACGAATTTCCACGTGCCGGCCGACAGGATCGACCGCTTCACCACGCTCTGCGGGCACGACGACCAGGGAGACCTGGAGGTCAGCGACGAGCCCGAGGGACAGTTCGCCACCGCACCCGCGTTCGCCTCGGGCGCCGGCGGTCTCGTCACCACTGCCGACGACTGGCTCGCCTTCGGCCGGATGCTGCTCGCCGGCGGAGGCGGACTGCTGACCCGGGAATCCGTGGAGCTGATGATGACCGACCACACGACGGCGCAGCAGCGCGAGATGGCCGGCTTCTTCCTGGACGGCCAGGGGTGGGGCTTCGGTGGCGGGGTCGACACCGCGGTCCTCAACCCGTGGAACGTCGTCGGTCGCTACGGCTGGGTCGGTGGCACCGGCACGGCGGCGTACGTCGATCCGGTGCACGGCGTCGTGACGGTGCTCCTCACGCAGGTGGAGCTCGGCGGGCCGGACTCGGCCGGCGTGCTCGAGTCGTTCTGGGCGGCCGCGGCGAGCTGAGGAGCGCGCCGACGGGTCACGTTGGACATCGCGGACGCGCGAGTCGTCCTCAGGGAGCCGGCCGCCGGGAGGTGGGTTGGCGGGACGGAGGTGGCGCGGTGGCTGAGTCTGCGCTCCACTTGGGGCATTGCCCCGTCGCGCACATCATCCGGCTCGGAGGGTCTGAGTTGCCTCGATACGGATCCGGCGCAACCACTCTCTGGCGTCGCCGCCTCGAGCGGACGGAACGAAGAACGATCCCAGGCCCAGAATCGCGGCCTCGGCTTCATCAGCTGTGGACGTCGAGTTCAGAAGGTGGTCGATCTCAGTGGCGAGGATCGGCGCGAACGTGGGCTCGTTGGTCATGAAGTCCGACAGCGCTTCAAGGGTATTCGCGTAGTCCTCTTGCCAGTCCTGGTGCAGGTAGGCGCCGAGGAACTGCCACAGAGCGGGATATTCAGCCTGGTTCACTCTGACTCCCTACGGTTGCGGGAACGCGGTGTGGATGCGGTACCCCGACTCGGTCTCATCAGTCCGCCTCAGGATCATTCTGACACCGGAGACCTCGTGGACGTCACCCGCCGCATTCACAGATGTCCCTGTCGGTCGACCCAACAACGCATCAATACGCAACTGGCCCCGGCCGCTTGCGAGCCACTCGTCAACTTCCCGAGCACGACTGCGCAGCACGCTGGCGATGACGCGCTCCGCGTCAGCCTCGTTGGCAAAGGTCGAGGCGAACTTGATTCCCTGCGTCCGAGCACGGTCTGCGAGCTCTTCGGCGCTCTTGCCCACGTGCTTTGACGCAATGTGACCACCCACCGAGTCCTGTCCCGAGAGTGATGTCCTCCAGCCGCCAGGCAGCTTCATCTCCCCCCGCTCGTCCCGGACCCTCACGCGCGCGAAGCGCTCGACCCGAGCCCGTACGACTCCGAGCCCCTCGCGAGCGGTCCGCAGCCGGCCGGCGGTGGCAGCTCCGGTGGCCCGCAGGCTGACGAGCAGCGCGTGGAAGCGCGGTGCATGGGCGCTGATCCGAGCCAGCGCCGCCGAGCCGGCGGCCCCGGCGCCGAGCCCACCGGTGATCCCGCCGACGATGGCGGAGATCGCGACGCCCTCCACGACCATCCTGCCGACCTCGACGAGCAGCGCACGGGTGCGCTCGTGGGTCTCACGGACCGCGGCGGCGTACTCCTCGCACGCCGTCCCCACCGCGATCAAGGCACCAGCCGTGTCGCCGATGAGCGACCGGAGGTCCGCCAGCGCGGAGAGGGCGAGCGGGACCTCGGGGGAGACCTGGTGCTCGATGAAGCCGGCGGCGATGTCGCAGTGCGCGTCGAGGTCGGCAACGGCGGCGCCCGCGCGGCGCCAGGTGGTGGCCGCGTCGAGGAGCAGGTCGACGTCCGCTCCGGGCCACACGAAGCCCTCGACCTGGTCGAGGATCCACGTCTCCACGGTGCCGAGCGACACGGGGTTCGCGCCCAGGCACGACTGCGGCGGGGTGGGGGAGACCCGGACGTAGTCGTCCTCGTCGAGCGAGCCGCCGCTGTAGGACGACACCGCCGCGGAGGCGGCCTCCGCGTCGCGGTGGTTGGCCCCGGTCGCGGTGAGCAGCCGACCCAGTCCGATGAAGGCGTGGGTGAGCTCGGTCAGGGTCTCGAGCGCCTGCCGGGCCCCGTCGTCGTACGACGTCGCGAACTCGGCGCTGGTCGCGTCGTCGCCGGCCATGCCGGCGTACCCACCGAGCTTGCCGGCGAGCGACTCGCACAGCAGTGCGGAGATCTGGTTGCCGGTGCGGCACGCGTCGGCGGCCGAGGTGAAGCCGCCGGTCTCGACCGCGATCCTCACCTGACCTGCTCCCACATCGCGAGGTTGGCCTCGACCGCGACCGCGTAGTTCGCCCGCGCGGTCTCCCCGACCGACCGGAGGCCCGCGAGCGCGGTGCCCATCTCCGCGAACGACGTCCGCCACGACGCGTGCGACGCCGTGTGCGCCTCGCCGGCCAGCCCCGTCCAGTCCGCGTGCAGGGCAGCATGCGCGGCCTCGACGTCCGCGGCCAGGTCGGCGAGCTCTCGGCCGCAAGCGTCCATCGCGGCGATGACGGACGCGAGCTCGTCGACGTCCACGTCGTACGCCGTCATCCGAGCCTCCGCGCCAGGTCGGCGTGGTTCTCGGACGACGAGCCGTCCGCGAGAGTCGCGTCGTCACGAGCCGCCCGTAGGGCCACCGCGCTCGAGGCCAGGCCGGCGATGACGGTGTCCGCGCCGGCGCACCACTCCTCCCACAGCCCGGCGAAGCGGTCGGCCGCGGCGCCGTGCCACCCGGCGAGGAGCGCGTCGACCGACGTCTCGATCCGGGTACGACGGGTCGCCATGTCGGCGGCCCGCGCCTCGACGGCGTCGGCACCGATCGACAGCTGGGCAGGGTCGAGCCTGAGGTTCATCGTGCCTCCCGAGATGCACCCGGCGACGACGCCGGACGAGTACGACTGGAGTCGACTCTTCCCGTCGGGGAGGCGCGACGGAACCCGTCAACCGCGATCTGTGGACAACCCGACGCGGCGGCCGGCCCGCCTCAGGAAGGCCCGGACGATCAGACGCCGATCTTGTGCCACGGCCCCCAGATCGCGAACGACATGCCCCGGCTCGCCTGGATGTTGACGAAGAGCGTCTCGCCGCCCGGGCTGAAGGTCGAGCCCGCGAACTCGTCGTTGGAGCGGTCGGCGCCCGACGCGCTGCGCAGCCGGTTGAGCGCGATGTCCCAGAGCTTGCCGTTCTTGGACAACCCGCGGACGTAGTTGTCGTTGACGTTGTCCTCGCAGACGACGAGGGTGCCGCGCTTGGACGTGGTGATGTTGTCCGGCAGGTCGAGCTCCATCGGTCCCGACGACTGGAAGACGCAGCGCAGCTTGCCCGACGCGGGACGGTAGGCCCAGACCTGGCCGGAGCCGCGCCCGAAGCCCGCGGGGTTCTCCGTGCCGGTCTCGGCCGGCCCGCCGCCCTGGGTCGAGGTGAAGTAGACGACGCCGTCGCGGGCGACCTGTCCCTCGAGCCGGGAGAAGTACGCCGCGCCCTGCGCCCAGCCCTGGCGCGCGACGTGGGTGATCGCGTCGTTGTTGCTGGTCGGTGCCGTCTCGCCGGGCGTGTAGGGGAACTCGGGGGCGGGGTCCTCGATCGGCACCCACTCGACGTCGTACGTCGCGCCCTGCTCCTGCGCGCCCTCGAGGTGGGCGTTGTCGACGCCGACGACCTTGAGCATCTCCAGCGTCCCGCCGTCCTCCAGACGGCCGACGACCATCGGGTCGCTGGGCGGGCGGTAGCGGTAGAAGCCCGACGCGAAGCCGAAGTCGTCCTCGGTGAGGTACAGGTAGCCGCTGCCCTCGTCGTACGACACCGCCTCGTGGGCGAAGCGTCCGGCCGAGCGGATCGGCTGCCGCGACGACTGGCCCTCGCCCGGGAACACGCTGACCGGCACCTCGAAGACGAAGCCGTGCGCCTGGGTCAGCGGGACGTTGGACGTGCCGGTGAAGTCGGGGCCGACGTCGGGACCGTTGACGGTCTCCTCACAGGTCACCCACGCGCCCCACGGCATCTGCCCGCCCGAGCAGTTCATCATCGTGCCGTTGAGGCTGGTGAAGGAGCGGACCACCTCGCCCTTGGTCGTGACCTGGATCGTCGTCGTGCCGCCACCCGCGCGGGGGTCGTACGGCGTGCCGGTGCCGAACGCTGCCGGCACCGGGTTGTTGACCTCGTGGTTGCGGACGAGCACCACGGTGCCGTCGGGTCCCGCGAAGGCGCCCATCCCGTCGTGCCGGCCCGGCAGGACGGTGCCGTCGGTGAGGGTCACCGTCGACTCGGTGTCGTGGAAGGAGCGGTAGCGGAAGCCCTCAGGCACGTGCAGGCGGACGACGCCGTCCCGCTCGTCGGGCACGGCCCGCAGCGGCACCGGCCTGGGGTTGGTCGCCGCGGAGGCCGGCGCGGCCACCAGGCCGGCGAAGGGACCGGCCAACGACGCGGCGGCGGCGGCGGTCTTGAGGATGGTGCGGCGCTCGACGGTCTCTTCGGTCGACATGCTGGTCCTCCCGGGTCGGCTGCTGATCCCGGGACGTTAGCCCCGCACCTCGCCGGGTGTAAACGCCCTTGTCGTCGGGGGCAGGCTCAGGCCAGCCCGAGCTCCGCGCAGCGACACCCGGGGCAGTGACCGGCGGCCTCGGCCGGTGCGGGAGCCGGCGAGGTGGGGGTGCCTGCCGCCTCGATCGCGGTCAGCTGCTCCACCAGCCGCGCGAGGTGGTTGTCGACGTCGTCCATCTGGTAGCCGGTGCGGAAGCGCACCGGCGAGAAGCGGACCTGCTCCACCTCGCGCGCGGTCACGGACCCGTCGCGCATGCTCACCGCCCGGTCGGCGCGGGCCACGAACTGGTCGACCGCGGCCACCTCGTATCCCTCGAGCAGCTTGGTGGTCGGGAAGCGCGTGCCGGCCTGCGGGTCGTAGGTGCTGCTGTCCATGGGGTCTCCTCCGAGTCGGCGATCCCCTGCAGGGTAGTCAGGCCTGGCGCGCCGCCTTCTTCGCGGCCGCGGCGTCGCGACGCTCGACGAAGCGGGTTGCCTCCTCGTCCAGCGCGGCGACGGCGTGGGCGAGCTCGTCGCGGGCCTTCTCCCCGTCGTCGTCGAGACCCTCGAGGTCCCAGACGCCCCACTGCCGCAGCAGCGGCGTGACGATCGCGTCGTGGTGGATCCGCAGGTCGTAGATGCCGGCCTTGGCCATCTGCACCGCCTTGCGGGAGAAGCCGGGGATGACGCTGCCCGGCATCTCGAAGCCGACGACCTCCTCGGTGATGGCGCGCATCGTCTGGCTGGGCGCGAGCTCGAGGGCCGCGGTGACGATGTTGCGGTAGAAGATCATGTGCAGGTTCTCGTCCATGGCGACGCGGGCCAGCAGCTTCTCCGCGATGGGCTCGTCGGTGTAGCGGCCGGTGTTGCGGTGCGACACACGGGTGGCCAGCTCCTGGAAGGACACGTAGGCGCAGACGTTGAGCACCGACTTGTCGAGCGCCTCGTAGCCCGTCTCCATCGTCTCCATCCGGGCCCGCTCGAGCTCGACGGGATCGACGCCGCGGGTGACGAGCAGGTAGTCGCGGATGCAGAACGCGTGCCGGCCCTCCTCGGCGGTCCACCGGTTGACCCACGTCCCCCACGCGCTGTCGCGGCCGAAGGCCCGGTCGATCTCGCGGTGGTAGCTCGGCAGGTTGTCCTCGGTCAGCAGGTTGACCTCGAGCGCCGTACGGGCGATGGGGGAGAGCTGTGACTGGGCGACCTGCCAGGGGTCGCCGCCCAGGTCGGCGAAGTCCCGGCCCAGGCTCCACGGCACGTACTCGTGCGGCATCCACTCGTCCGCGATGCCCAGGTGCCGGTTGAGGTTCTCCTCGACCACCGGCTCGAGCTCGGCCAGCAGCTGGGTGCTCTCGAGTGCTGACATGTCCATCTCCTCGCCGGGGGGACGCGGGGGCTGCCGCCCTCACGGTCCCTGCCTACACCCGTGGCGGCCCGCTGACCATCCCCAGGCACCTGACGAGCGGGACTTCTCCACAGATGGGCGGCAAGGGCTGGTACCGCACAGGGGCCGACGGGTTTGGTGGGGTCATGCCCAGATCCCGTTCCAGGACCCCTCGCAATCGCTCGACCAAGCAACGGCGCCGCACCCGGCAGGCTCGCGCCGTCGCGGATCGGGATGTGGTCGCCACCCTGCGGCCCGGGGAGTCCCTCGACCACCTGCTGACCGCGGCAGACCACGCTCACATGCAGCAGTCGTTGGACGCGGCCGCTCGGGGCGACGCCCAGACGGCGTGGGAGCAGCACATGTCCGGCCTTGTGGTCGAGGAGAGCCTGACCCATCACCGGCTGCACGAGCTCGTTCTGCTGGGGGACGACGCCCCGGCATGGATGTACTCCCGGTGGGCGATGGACCAGGCCGCGCTGTGGATGCTCCACACGAAGGACCCGCGGTGCGACGACCTCGTTCGCCTGGTGCTGGCGGCACTGCACACCGACCGGGTCGCGGCCCTCGCGGACGACCCCCGGGCTCTGCGGGAGTACGGGACCATGATCGCCGCGACGGACTGGGCCTACCAGCAGGTGGCGGTCTTCGAGGCGGGCGGGCTCCGCGACTTCGTCGACGTCCGTGCGGAGGGTGGCCTGATGGACCGGACGGACGAGCTCGACCTCTGGGAGCAGGCGGCCGTCACGGCGTACGAGCTGGAGACGACACTCGAGGGCACCTTGAGAGTGCGACGTCTGGCTGACGACACGACTGTGGAGCTGCTCAACCTCGGAGCCGCTACGGACATCGGCCTCGGCCGCACGGTGCTCGGCAGGGTCGTCCCAGTCTCGGTGTGGCCCTTCGCGATGTTCGCGTCCCGCCCGTTGCCGGTCGACCGCGCCACTGCCCTGGACGCCGCCCAGCACCTCGAGGAGGAGGACGGCCTGGGGTGGCTGTGGGCGCTGTCGCGGGCGCACGACGCGGGCCGGTTGCCGGCCGGGTCGACCTGGGGTCACGGGACCCTGTACTCGACCGACCTGCTCCCGATGGACGACGTGGCCGACCCGGACCGGGCCGCGCAGCCCGGGCGGATGCGAGACCTTCTCGACGTCGGTCTGTCGGAGCAGCTCGCCAACGGTGTGTGCGTAGCCGAGGTGGCGTTGATCGCGGCGCGGGTCAGCCCGACGGGGGCGTCCGCGGTCGCGCCGCACCTGGCAGCCGTGCTCATGGATCCCCGCGTCCACGAGGCGCTCAGGGCGCATGCAGTCCGTCCGGGCGAGGCACCTCAGTGGGAGACCCTGGCGGCGGTGACGCCGTCACCGGTGCGCGAGAGGTGCCTCGACCTGGCGAGGTTGTGCGAGGTGAGAGACGCATCCTGAGCAAGTGCTACGTGGTGCTACATTTGTCGAGGTGAGGACCATCAGTCAGCGCGAGCTGCGCAACGACAACGCGGAGATCATGCGAGCCGTGGAGCAGGGTGAGACCTTCACCGTGACCAGGCGCGGCGTCCCGATCGCTCGGGTGACTCCCGTGCCGGCGGAGTCAGACCTGCGCTGTGTGCGACCGGCGCAGCCGGAACGACGGATCACCGACCGGCAGCGCGTCGTACCGTCTGTCCCCACCGCCGAGCTCCTCGACGACCTACGGGGCGATCGATGAGTCGGTGGTACATCGACACCTCGGCCGCGCTCAAGCTGCTCGTGGAGGAGAGTGAGTCGACAGCACTGGTGCAGGCCCTCGACGACGAGGCCCCGGACATCGTGGCCAGCCTGCTGCTCGAGACCGAGCTACGACGCGTCGTCGCTCGCGAGCCAGCCCTGTCGCAGGCCGCGGTCAGTGACCTGCTCGCGTCCATCAGCGTCTTCGAGCTCTCGCCGTCGGTCTTCACAGAGGCAGGGCTCCTGCCGGGGCCCACCCTTCGGTCACTCGACGCGCTGCACCTCGCAGCGGCCATCCGTCTGTGCGTCGACCAGGTGGTGACCTACGACCGCCGGATGGCGGGCGCAGCGCGAGATCTCGGGCTCGCCGTGCTGGCTCCCGCCTGAGTCCGTCGGCGCCGCCGGGTCGAGCCCGCTCGCACGTTGGATGTGGGATCGGTGTCACCTGGTGGCACCGATCCCACACCTACGAGGCGACGAGCGCCTGGGGGACCCTCAGAGGGCGCCCAGCACCGCTGAGGAGATGAGGTGGTCGAGCCGGCGGATGTCGACCCCCTTGTTGAGCTTGACCTTGATGTGCCCGGCACGGGTCCACAGCTCGAGCTCGGCGTTGAAGTCGAGCATCCGGCCCGCGTTCTCCGAGGACCACATGTTGATGGCGGAGTAGGGCAGCGAGTACATCTCGACCTTCTTGCCGGTCAGCCCCTGGGCGTCGCGGACGATGAGCCGCTTCGTGGTGAAGACGGCGCTGTCGCGGAACGTCTTGTACGCCACGACCGGCTTCTCGCCGGCCACCAGGATGGGACCGATGTCGTCGGGGATCGGGATCTCGGACACGAAGGTCCAGGCAACGATGGGTGCGGTTTCCACGGGTGGGTCTCCTTGTTCGACTGAGAGCGCAACCCTGCTCCACCACGCGCCTGCGCGTCGGCGAATCGGAGAGATCCGAGTGCTCGCGGGCCGGCAACTACGGTGGCGCCATGACGACGCGGTGGCTCTTCGGGGACCAGCTCGGCCCGCACTTCACCGACGACCACCGCGGCCCGCTGCTGATGGTCGAGTCGAGGGCCGTCTTCCGGCGCCGGCGCTTCCACCGGGCCAAGGCGCACCTCGTGCTCAGCGCGATGCGGCACCGCGCGGCCGACTTCGGCGACCGGCTCACCTACGTGAAGGCCGACACGTACGCCGAGGTCGTCGCGCAGCACGACGACATCGAGGTGGTGCACCCCACGTCGTACGCCGCCCTCGGACTGGTCGAGCGCCTCGGCGCGACCGTCCTCGAGCCGCGCGGCTTCGCGACCCCACGCCAGGACTTCCAGCGGTGGGCAGCCGGACGCGGCAGCAAGCGCCTGCTGATGGAGGACTTCTACCGCCGGGCGCGGCTCGCCCACGGCGTGCTCGTCGACGGTGGCGAGCCGGCCGGCGGGCAGTGGAACTTCGACCACGACAACCGCCAGCCCCCGCCCAGGGGCGCGACGACGCTCGGGGTCGCCGAGCCGTGGTGGCCGACCGAGGACGACATCGACGCCGGGGTGCGCGAGGACCTCGACCGGTGGGAGCGCGACGGCGACGTGCAGTTCATCGGGCGCGACGGCGTACGCCGCTTCCCGGCGACGAGGCGTGAGGCGCTGGCCGCGCTGGACCACTTCGTCGAGCACCGGCTGCCGGAGTTCGGCGCGCACGAGGACGCGATCCTCGAGGGCGACCCGTGGATGGCCCACAGCCTCGTCAGCGCGCCGATGAACCTCGGGCTCCTCGACCCGCTCGAGGTCGTCGAGCGCGCTGAGGCGGCGTACCGCAGCGGGGCCGCGCCCATCGCGAGCGTCGAGGGCTTCGTGCGGCAGGTCATCGGCTGGCGCGACTACGTGTGGCACCTCTACTGGCACCAGGGTGACGGCTACCGCCGGCAGAACGCGCTCGGGGCCCGGCAGCGGATCCCGCAGTGGTTCGCCGAGCTCGACGGCGACGCGACCGACGCGCGCTGCCTGTCCCACACCCTCGACCAGGTCGCCGAGCACGGCTGGGTCCACCACATCCCGCGGCTCATGGTGCTCGGCTCGTACGCCCTCCAGCGCGGGTGGGCGCCGACCCAGGTGACCGACTGGTTCCACCGCGCCTTCGTCGACGGCTACGACTGGGTGATGGTGCCCAACGTGGTCGGGATGTCGCAGCACGCCGACGGCGGGGTGATGGCCACCAAGCCCTACACGTCGGGCGGCGCCTACATCAACACGATGAGCGACCACTGCGGGTCGTGCCGCTTCGACCCGAAGGTCCGCGTGGGCGACGACGCGTGCCCCTTCACCGCCGGCTACTGGTGGTTCCTCGACCGGCACCGCGACGCCTTCGCCGGCAACCACCGGATGGCGCGGGGGGTCAACGGCCTCGACAGGCTCAAGGACCTCGACGGGCTCGTCGAGCAGGAGGACGCCCGCGGCAACCGCGCACCGTGAGTGCTCAGCTCGCGCCCGGCCGGTCCCGGGTGGGGGACCGACCGGACGCGGGGCTCAGCTGAAGACCGAGGCCGCCCACTCGGGGTGGTCGACGAACGGGTTGCGGTTGCCCTGCCAGGTGGAGTGGATACGGTCGTTGCGGCGCATCTCGAAGGCGTCGACGGGGTCCGCTGCGCTCCAGGCGAGCAGGACGTCGAGGTCGCCGAGGCGCGGGACCGCGCTGCCGGAGACGGTGCTGAGCTCGAGGTCGTCGAAGCCGTCGCCGCCCTCGTAGCGCACCGCCATGTAGAACAGCATCCGCGCCACGTCGCCCTTGACCGCGTCGCGCGGCTCGAAGGAGTCGGCGTCGGTCCAGCAGTCGGTGCAGCCCGGGACCGCGGAGCCGCCGTCGTCGAAGTCCTTGTTGCCGCGGGTGCCGTTGACGGTCACGTCCTCCGCACGGAGGTGGTGCAGGTCGGTGCCGGGCCCGGCGCCGGTGTCGAATCCGCCACGGGACTGCGCGAAGACGTGCTCACGGTTCCACTGGCCGCTCCCGCCGCCGTTGTTGGTCTTGGCGATGGAGCGACCGGTGTAGAGCTCGATGACGTTGGCGGTGTTGCTGGGGTCCTGGTCGGTGTCCTTGAGCGCGGTCCACACCTGGTCGTAGGAGAGCCGGGTGTTGCCGTCGATGATGTCGTGCAGCGAGGTGCGCAGCGCCGTACCGGTCTTGCCGATCGCGGGCGCGTAGTAGGTCGAGTCCCACGGACTCGTGCCGCCGGTGGGCGGCGGGTCGGTGGGCGGCGTCGTGCCGCCCGACAGCGCGAAGGCCGACGTGCTGGTCATGCCGGGGTGGGAGAAGTACGCCGACAACGCACCGGTCACGTCGATCTGCTTGCCCATCAGCGACGGGTTGGTCCGCAGGCCCCACTGCGCGCGGAACGCGGAGGGGATCTGCACGTAGAGCATCTGCGACGTGCTGGTCTGGCCGGCGGTGTCGGCGATGGCCAGCGCGTAGTCGTTGGGGAAGCCCGACGTCACGACCGTGCTGGTCGCGGTCGGCTGCCCCACGACGTAGCCACGCACGGTCTGGGTCGTGCCGCCCTGCTGGGAGACGGCCTGCGACACCGTGATCGGTGTCGCCGCCTGCGCGGCGGGGGTGGTGGAGGGGATGAGGACGAGGAGGGCACCGACGAGCGCGAGCGCAAGCGCCCGACCCGTCCCGAGATGACGGTTCATGGCCGGAGCCTGCCGTACGGCGGCGGCCGTGGAAAGGGGTCCTGGGTGACGCGGGGGTGTACGGCGAGGTGGGGGGTCAGATCGTGGTGTCGGCGTCGTCGGGGGTCGCCTCGTGGCCCTCGCGGCCCCGGGTGCGTCGCAGCTCCTTCATCTCGGCCTCGAAGACGTGCCGCCGCCCGTCCATCAGCTCGTCGATGGCGCGCTGCTGGATGCCCTTGGCCTCCGCGTAGTAGCCGTCGTCGAAGGACTCGACCATCTGGAAGGACCACATGCCCGGCAGCGGGTTGCGCCCCAGCACGCCCCGGTCGAGGGCGTCGGCGATGTCGTCGTGGCCGGCGTCGCGGACCATCGCCGTCGCCTCCTCGAGCGTGGTCTCGGCGCTGCCCATCAGGCGGTGGAAGGCGTAGAGGTGGCCGCGCGCGTCCTCGACGTGGTCGAGTGCGGCGGACAGCTTGCCGAGGGCCTCGACGGTGGCGTCGGTGACCCCGTCGGGGCGGCGGTGCTCGGGGGCGGGTACGTCGTGGCTCATCCGGCGAGCATCACACGGCCCCGTCGGGCCCACCACCCCCTCCGGGGCCCACTCGGTCGCGGTGGGCCAGCGACTCGCCCCACGCCTGCGCGCGTCCGAGCTCGCCGGCCGACAGCGGGCCTTGGCCCTCGTCGACGTAGCAGCTCTCGCTGGCCACCAGCCGGCCGACGTGGTGGTGCCGGACGTGCCTGCCCGCTGCCTTGGCGGCCGAGCCGGGCAGGTGCTGCATCGGCCCACCGATCCGGGTGTCGAAGGTCGCGACGTCCACCAGGTCGGTGACCTCGACCTCGTCCAGCCACTCGCGGATGCCGCGCTCGACGTGAGCGGGATCGGCCCCCTGCTCGACCGCGCTGCGGCGGGTCTTGGCGCGCGTCATGGAGAAGGCGTGCGTCGGCCCGCCCACGACCAGCAGGTCGAGGCCGGCGGGCAGCCGGGCCGGGGCGTCGGACACCTCGACCACGGTCACGTCCTCCCCGAGCCGGTCGGCGACCGCCTCGGCGACCGCGCGGGTGTTGCCCCACATCGACTCGTAGACCATCAGTGTGCTCATGTCTCCTCCTCCAGGGTGCGCCACCAGGCGGTGACCAGCCAGCCGCTCGCGGCCAGCAGCAACAGGCTCGGGCCGGCGTCCGGTCCGAGGTCGACGGGCCCGCCGGTGGCCAGGGCGTAGGCCGGTCCGGCCCACAGCGCGACGAACAGCGTCACGATCTTGACGAGGGCGACCATCGCGAGCGGCGGCCCGAGCCGGTGCCGACGCAGCAGGAGCACCCCGACGGCAGCCATGGCCGGCAGCACGACGACGAGGTCGAGCACGAAGACCGGGTACGGCGTCCCGCCGACGCCCTCGGGGTCGGGCGGGCTCCCGCCCAGCGCGAAGGGGAGCAGCGTCGACAGCCACAGGCCGGCGAACAGCACGGCGACGACCACCAGCATCCAGCCGGTCCCGCGGCGGAGCCGGGGCGTCGGCACGTTCGGCCAGCGCATCGCGGTCACCCGCCACAGGCCGGCGAGCAGCGCCGCCCCGGCCACCGACTCGATCACGACGTAGACGAGGAACACCCGGTTCATCGGCACGCCGGTGAGGTAGATCGCGTAGCTGTAGACGACGTACGCGAGCACCCCCAGCCAGGCCAGCAGGCGTGGGGGCGTGAGGCGCGCCGGCAGTGCCAGCACGACCAGGAGCAGGGCCGCCACGAGGCTGACCACGTCCTGCCCGCGGGCACCGAGGACGGTGGCCTCCGGCAGGTCGCGGTAGGGATCGTCGGCCAGGAGTCCGTAGGCCGAGGCGGCCACGATGCCGAGCGCGACCACGATGCTCGCGCCCAGCATCGCCTGGGCGCGGGTGACGGCGGGGCGCGCCGGCCCGGCCCGGTGCACGACCGTCGGGCCGGTGAGCTGCGTCGAGCCCATCAGTGCTCCTGTCGTGGTGGCGTCGCACCCATCCTCGGGACGCCGGGAGCGGGGCGGCAGGGACCTCGGTCCCCGCACCCGCCGCCGTTGGTCCCGGTGCCTCACCGATGCGGCTCCGGGCGGCGTACGGTCGCGGGGTGGACGTCCGCACCCTGCGTCGCGATCAGGGCACGGCGGTCGGAGCATGTCCCTTGACGTACGCGGCCTGGCCGAGGTGCTGACGGCAGTCGCCCTGGATGCTGGCCGGCCAACCCGAACCGCGGCTGCCAGCGCTCCCTCGCCTGCGTGCGCACCTGCGCAGCCCTGAAGGGTGGGACGGTGGCACCGAGGCCTCCATGACTGCGCGGGCGCGCGGGCAAGGGCGCCGCGCTGTCCCCGACGCTGCGCATGCGCGCAGTCGAGGCCAGGAGCGCAGTCCGCGTCAGGCCTGCGAGGACCGCCGACGGGTGAGGAGCCGGTACAGCAGGTAGCCGACCGCGAGCAGCGCCAGCGCGAGCGGCACCCAGTCCGCGGTGTTCCCGGACGCCTCGGCACCCTCGGCGGCACCCTCGGCGGCGGACCCGTCGGCCACCGCGGCGGACGCGGAGGAGCCGGAGCCCGCCCCCGCGCCGGTGCTGGGGTCGACGACCTCGGTCACCGGCCCGAGCACCACGTCGGAGGCCGCGAGGTCCCCCCGCAGGGCGCGCGCCAGGCCGGGCGTGTGGGTGGCGCGCCAGTCGGCCACCTCGCCGTCGATCTCGGCCTCCGGGCGGGTGAGCTCCAACCAGCTGATGGCGCCGATCGCAGGGTGCGTCGCGGTCGAGTCGAGCACCTGGCGCCACCACGACCGCTTGAGGTCGCGCTGGGAGTCGCCGCCCTCGTACGCCGTGTTCCACAGCGCCGACGTCTCCACCAGCATCGGCCGGTCCGGGCTCGCGAAGCGGCCGAGGAAGGGCTCGCGCCGACGCGCGACGCCGTACCCGAAGCGTTCGTCGAGGCGGGCCTCGAGCTCGCCGGGGGCCGGAGCCGTGTTGTCGCCGAAGTCCTGTCGGGCGCCGTAGTGGTAGAGCGACAGCCCGACCCAGTCGACCCAGCGGTCGCCGGGGAAGTAGGGCGCGTACGGGTCGTCGCCGTCGTCGACAGAGCCGTTCCCGTCCGTGTCGAGGACCTCGGCGACGCGGGCACCGGCCGAGTCCACGGCGCCGTACGCGCGACCGAAGGGGTAGCCCGCGCCGTACGCCGGGGACCACACCATCTCGGCGTGGTCGGTCGCGCCGTGCACGGCATCGGCCACGGTGCGGAAGGCTGCGACGTAGCGGTCCGGCTGCTGGCCCCAGATGACCCACGACCCGTTCATCTCGGGGGCGAAGCGGACCAGGAAGTGGGCGTCGTAGTGGTGGTGCAGGTCCGCCAGCTCCTCGGCCAGCACCTCCGCGTCCCGCGAGGTCAGCGCCGGGAGCGCGACCTGCGGCTCCAGCGTCAGCACCGCCACGGCACCCTGGGTGGCGGCCTGCCGCGCGAAGTCGTCGAGGTAGCCCCGGTCGTCCGCCGTCAGCGGGTAGTGCACGCGCTGGGCGTAGAGCGACGGCGCCTCGCCGAGGCGCTCGGCGTAGTCGGCGGGCAGGTCCCGCGTCCAGTCCAGGCCGGGACCGAACCACGGCCGACCCGGCTCCGGGGACGGCGCGGAGCCGTCAGGCGGGCCGTCGGCGGTGTACGTCGGGGTGGTGCCGGAGGCGGGCAGGGCACCCGCCACCAGGAGCACCCCCAGGACCATCGCGCCCGCCAGCGCGGGCCACCGCCGACCGAGGAGCGTCAGTCGGCGTTCCGTCGGCACACGAGCCTCCAGTGGTTGCGGCCCTCGACCCGCTCGTAGCCGACCTCGTCGACGGCCGCGACGGCGAGCGCGAGCCCGCGCCCGGAGGTGGCCTCCTCGCCGGGCATCGTCGCCGACTCGAGGTCGATCGCCGCCGGGAGGCCGTTGTCGGAGAGCACGGCCTCGATCTGGTCGGGACCCAGCGTGAGCGCCACGGTGAGCAGGCGACCGCGGGCGTCGGCGTCCAGCTCGAAGGCGTGCTCGACGATGTTGCCGACGATCTCCACGAGCGCCATCTCGAACCGGATCCGGTCCGCGGCGGACACCGACTCGTCGTGGGACCACAACGTCTCGAGCCGGTCCTGGACCAGGTCCAGGCTCTCCGGCTCGACGGGGGCCTCGAAGACGTCCACGGCCTCCCGCCCCTCAGACATCGAACGCGCTCTCGACGTCGTCGCGCGCACGCAGCACCTTGTCCATGTTGGTCAGCCGGAAGACCGTCATCACCGACTCGGTGGGCCGCGCGATCCGCAGGTCCCCACCGGCCTGCCGGGCCGTCTTGAGGCCCGCGACCAGCGCGCCGAGCGCGGACGAGTCGAGGAACGTCGTACCGGCGAGGTCCACGACGATGCGGCGCGTACCGCCCTCCACGAGGCCGGTCAGGGTCTCGCGCAGCTGCCGCGCCGCGACCATGTTGAGGCGTCCCCGCGGGGCGACGACGCCGATCCCGTCGTCGGTGGTGCGGACGTCGAACTCGATCATGCTGCTCCTTCGTCGGACGGACGGGCGGACGCGGTCTCCGGCGGGGACGCGTCGAGGTCGCTGTCGGGGGCCGTGTCGGGCTCGAAGCCGCGGTAGCGCACGGCCGAGATGATCACCGAGAAGACCACCAGGTCGAAGACCACCCACACCATGTTGAAGACGGTGCCGAACGGGCTCGCCTCGCCCAGCGCGAGGCGGACCGCGCCGGCGACCAGGGCCAGCACCAGCAGGCCCATGGCCACCAGCTGTGGCTTGACCAGGTCCCAGCGGTGCCCGGTCGGGGCGCGCTTCTCCTTCGGTGTCACCGCGAAGTCCAGCGACCGGCCCAGGAAGACGTTGCCGAACGCGGAGGTGAAGGAGCGGATCCACACCGGGAAGAGCGCGAGGGAGTACTGCTGGCCACGCCAGGTCGGTCTGCCGTCGGCGACGACGAAGAAGAGCAGCTGGTTGACCAGCAGGAACGGCACCAGGCGGACGAAGAAGTCGGTGCTCAGCGCCTGCACCGGCAGCACGCCGAGGGTCAGGTAGGTGATCGGAGCGGCGATGTAGACGAGCGCGGCGAAGCCGGAGAGGTAGGTCCACATCGTCGCGAAGTACATGAGCCGCTGCGCCAGGGTGAGGCCCTTCTGGACGAGCGGGTTCTCCCGGAACATCACCTGCATCGTGCCCTGCGCCCACCGCAGCCGCTGGGTCAGCATCGTCTGCAGGTCCTCGGGAGCGAGGCCCTTGGCCAGGATCTCGTCGTGGTAGGCCGTGCGCCAGCCGAGGCCGTGCAGCCGCATGCAGGTCGCCATGTCCTCGGTCACCGAGATGGTGGCCATCGGCATCACCGGCTGCGCCTCGCCACCCCGGTCGACGTCGATGGAGCGCACCAGCGCCTCGACCGTCTCGACCGCACCGAGCGGGGACCACTCGCGGTCGGCCAGCTGGAGCAGCGCGGTCTCGTCGATGGTGGCGAGGCTGACGTCGGGGTCGTCGGCCACCCGGTCGAGGCCCGCGATGATCGCCAGGTCCTCGTTCAGGGTCCGCAGGTCGGCGTCGACCAGCTCGCGCCGGGTCGTGGCCACCCGCTTCTGGAAGCGGTAGGTGACGTCGAAGAGCGCCTCGCCGCGGTCCAGGTCGCGCCGGGCCCGGGCGATCGCGTAGTCGATCTCCTCGAGAGCACCGAGCACCTGGACCTGGTCGGCGTCGAGGTCCTTGCGCGCCTTGCGGATGACCGAACGGGCGGTGCGGAGCGCGCGGTGGACGCCGACCTCGACCTCCCCGGCGTACCGGGCGACCCCGAGCTGCATGAGCGCCTCGCGCCGGATCACGGCGTTGGAGCCGCAGAAGAAGGCGGCGTTCCAGCCGTCCTTGCCCTCCTGGATCGGGCCGTAGAACAGCGGCGCCTGGCTGCCGAGGGGGTCGTGGTCGGGGACGTTGACGAAGTACTGCGGGGTCTGGACCAGGCCCATCCGCTCGTCCTCGAAGTAGCCGAGGGTGCGGTCGAGGATCTCGGGGGACGGGACCATGTCGGCGTCGAGGATCAGCAGGAACTCGCCCTCGGTGACCGACAGCGCGTTGTTGAGGTTGCCGGCCTTGGCGTGCCGCGGCATGTCGGCCCAGTCGGCCGACCGGGTGATCCAGCCGATGCCCTCCGCCTCGGCGCGGGCGCGCAGCTCGGCGCGGTTGCCGTCGTCGAGGATCCACGTCCGGTGGGGGTAGGCGATGCGCTGGGCCGCGCGGGCGGTGTCCAGGACGAGGTCGAGAGGCTCGTTGTACGTCGCGATGAAGACGTCCACGGTCAGGTCCCGGGCCGGCACGGGGGGCTCGCCGCGGCCCTTGAGCCGCCACACGGTCATGCCGAACAGCAGCGAGTCGACGAGGCTGTAGGTCTCGGCGAGGACGAGGGGGACCGCGATCCACCACGCGTCCCAGTTGACCGAGAACAACCAGCGCCAGGCGACGTAGTTGATCCCGAGGATCGCAGTGACGAGCGCGACGACCCGGACGAAGAAGCGCCGGGCGTCGCTCACTCGCGGGCCTCCGGGCTGCGGTACACCGCCACGGCGGTGACGTCGTCCAGGGCGACCTGCGCGGCGGTCAGCTCGCGCACGGCCAGCAGCAGCCCGGCCGGGTCGGCGTGCTCGCCGACCAGGGTGCCCACCTCGGGCCACCACTCGACCTGGTCGTGGAGGAGGTCGAGCAGGCCGTCGCTGAAGACCAGCAGCCGGTCGCCGGGGTCGATGGTCGTGCGGTGCTCGGTCCAGGTGTCGTCGGGCAGGATCCCGAGCGGGCGGTCCTCGCTGGTCAGCCGCTCCACGGTCCCGTCGACGCGGAGCAGGACGCACAGGCCGGCGCCGGCGTCGGCGTACCGCACGGACCCGCTCGCCACGTCGATCGCGCACTGGAACAGCGTCACGAAGGACTCGTTGCGCTCCAGGTCGCCGCGCAGGGTGCGGGCGACGCGGTGGGTCGTGGTGCCGAGGTCGGTGCCGGTCACGACCTCGGGGTGGGTGCTGCGGACGGCGGCCCGGACCCCGGCGCCCACGAGGGCGGCACCGGTGCCCTTGCCCATCACGTCGCCGAGCCCGATGTGGATCACGCCGTTGGTGAGCGCGAAGTCGAACAGGTCGCCACCGACTGCCAGGGCCGGCAGGCAGATGCCGTCCACGTCCCAGCCGTCGCGGTGGAGGGGGGCCGCGGGGAGCATGGCCTTCTGCACCTGGCCGGCCCGGAGCATCTCGCTCGACCCGACGAGCTCGGACTGGGCCCAGGCGGCCAGGTCCTCGAGCGTCTCCAGGTCCCGACCGGGCATGGTGCGGGGGGAGTGGTCGTAGACGCAGAAGACCCCGATGACGTTGCCCAGCGTGTCGGTCATCGGCACCCCCGCGTAGAAGCGGATCCCGTCGTTGACGACCGCCGGGAGCCCGGCGTAGTCCGGATCGAGGGTCGCGTCGGGCACCACCGTCAGGCGGGCGTTGCTCGTCGTGCGCGAGCAGAACGTGTCCTCGCGAGGCATGAGCGGGATGTCGAAGCCCTGCGCGCTGGGGAACCAGGCCTGGTCGCCGTCGAGCACGGTGATCCCCGCCCAGGAGGCGTCGAAGATCCGCGCGGCCAGCCGGGTGATGCGGTCGAAGCGGTCATCGCGCTGCTGCCGGGCCGGGACGCTGAGCCCCAGGCTGTCCACGGCCCGCTGCCGGCGCCGCTCCACCCCGTCCGGTGGCGTCCCGGCGCGGTCGGCACGGTCGGCCCGACGCCGTCGCTCGACCGGACGCCCGTCGGGACCTGCGTCACGCGTCGACGTAGGACGATCTTCCGAGAACATGCGGTGGCCTTCAGTGCGACGCGATGGGACGGCGCCAATCTAGCGGGTCATGCCGGTGGGTAAAGAGGACTACGTGCCATCGGGTACGGATGTCCACCGGACGAGACGCAGGGCTCATCCCCACGCACTGAGGTCGGGCGGCACGTCCACCGAGAGCTCGCGGAGGATCTCGATCTCCACCACCTCCAGCGCCCGCTCGGACGTGGAGGCCAGGACGACGGGCGCGGGTACGCCGGCGGCGTACGCCTGGAGCCAGCGCGCGGCCACGACGCACCAGCGATCACCGGGCACGAGTCCGGGGAAGCCCCACTCGGGCCGGGGGGTCGACAGGTCGTTGCCGACCGCCGCCTGGTGGGCGAGGAACTCGTCGGTCATCACCGCGCAGACGGCGTGCAGGCCCGCGTCGTGCGGACCCACGGTGCAGGAGCCGTCACGGTGGAAGCCGGTCATCGGGTCGGTGCCGCAGGGCTCGAGCTTGCCGCCGAGCACGTTGCGCTCGACCGCCGGGGGGCCGGAGGCGGTGGGCTCGCTCATCCGCCCACCAGCCGGCGCAGGGCGAGGCGGGCCAGGGGAGCGTAGGCGCGCACGAGCAGCGCGGGGGCGTGGACGTCCGCCCACGCCGTCGTGCCTCCGGTGCCACCGGGCTCGACGGGGTCGACGCCGTGGTCGAGGACCACCGTGACGGGCCGGATGCCGACCCGCCACCGCCAGCGCCGGGCGTCCGGGTCGACCGAGACGATCGTGAAGGGCACCCGGACCGGGAAGGGGCCGTGGACCACGCCACGGTCGCCGGCCGCGATGCGTCCGCCCACCCCGCGCACGCTGCGGATCTGCGGCGCCCACTCCGCCCACGCCGCGGGCCGGGTGTACTGCTCCCAGCTGTCGTCGACCGGGCGCGGTCCGCTGGCCTCGATGCGCACGGCTTCCTCCTGGGTGGGTCCGGCTGGGGGTCCGGGTGCCGCGAGCGGCCCCGGGGGCATGTCGCCAGCCAACCACCCGGCCGGTGACCCGGGTCCACCGCGGTGAGGCAGGTCGCACGCGCGGCACCCGTGGGGAGGGTCCCCCGCCACGGGTGCGTGGCTAGCGTCGACCGCAGGACGAGCCCGTCGTCCGCCACCCGAGGAGACCCATGGCCCCCGTGCCGCGACGACCCGACCAGCCGGCTCGCCCCGTGCTGCTCGCCGACCTGCCCGACGACCAACGCGACGCGCTGGCCGCCCTGGCCGATGGGGCCCGGTCCGCGGCGGCCGACGTCCCTGCCGCCATCGCGCTCGCGTCCCAGGTGGGCGCGACGCTGCCGCAGCCCGGGGGAGGCGCGACGTCGCTGCTGTGGTCGGCGCTCGCCACCCTCGGCGCCACCGACCTGACGGTCGCCCGGGTGCTGGAGCCGCACCTCGACGCCCTCGCGATCCTCGGCCAGGCCGATGTCGAGCCGTCGCCGGGCGCCTGGGGCGTGTACGCCGCCGAGGGTCCGGGCACCCCGCTGCAGGGCGCGTACGACGGTTCGTCGTGGACGCTGACCGGCCGCAAGCACTGGTGCTCGCTCGCCGGGCAGCTCGACCGGGCGCTGATCAGCGCGTGGGTCGGGCAGGAGCGCCGGCTCTTCGAGGTCGACCTGCACCACGCGGGGGTCGCCCCCGTCGCAGGCACCTGGGTGGCGCGCGGGCTGCCGGACGTCGACTCCGGGCCGGTCGACCTCGACGCCGTGCCGGCGCGTGCGGTGGGCGAGGCCGGGTGGTACCTCGAGCGTCCCGGCTTCGCCTGGGGCGGCATCGGCGTGGCCGCCGTCTGGTACGGCGGAGCGGTCGGTGTCGCTCGCCGGATGCTGGCCGCCGCGACGGGGGGCCGCGAGCCCGACCAGGTCGCCCTCATGCACCTCGGTGCCGTCGACGCCCTGCTGCACGCCGCCCGCTGCGCCCTGACCGACGCCGCGGGGGCGATCGACGCCGGCCTCCTGCTCGGCGTCGACGGCGCCCGGGCCGCGCTCCGGGTCCGCCAGGCGGTGGCCGCGGCGGCGGAGGAGGTGCTGGCCCGGTCCGCCCACGGGCTCGGCCCCGGACCGCTCGCCACCGACGAGGACCACGTGCGCCGGGTCGTCGACCTCGAGCTCTACGTCCGGCAGTGGCACGCCGAGCGCGACCAGGCCGCCCTCGGCGGCCTGGTGCTGGACGCTTCTGGGCACGCTTCTGGGCACGCCTCTGGGCCCGCATGGTGAGCGCCCCCGGCACCGGCCCGGGGGCCCGTCCGGCGGTGGACGCCCGCGGTGGCCCGGCCTTCCGGCACGACGAGGCAGGCACACCCGCGGCCGCCTGGACCCGCGCGCTCGCGGAGCGGTCGCTGCCCGGGCTCGACCCGGGCACCCGGGCCGTGGGCACGCTCGACCGCCTCGTCGTGGTCGGGGCGCACCCCGACGACGAGACGCTCGGCGCGGGCGGGCTCGTGCACGTCGCGGCCCGCGCCGGCTGGGAGGTGCTGGTCGTCTCGGCGACCGCAGGCGAGGGCTCGCACCCCGCCTCCCCGACGCACGACCCGGCCACGCTCGCCGACCGGCGCCGCGACGAGCTCGAGCGGGCCGTCGCGCTGCTGGGCCGCCAGGCCCGGGTCCGGTGCCTCGGCCTGCCCGACGGCACGCTGGCCGGGCGCGAGGAGGCGCTCGTCGCCGAGCTGGTCGACGTGATCGGGGTCGCCGGCGGGCGCACCCTGCTGGCCGCGCCCTGGCGCCACGACGGGCACCCCGACCACGAGGCGGTGGGACGCGCGGCGGCCGTGGCCGCGCGTCGTACGGACGCACGGCTGGTGGAGTACCCCGTCTGGGCGTGGCACTGGGGGACGGCAGCGACCCTGCCGTGGCCCGACGTCCGCGTCGTGCGGCTCGACGCCGCCGCCCGCGCCGCCAAGCGCGCCGCGGTCGCCGCCCACGCCAGCCAGGTCGCCCCGCTCTCGCCCGCGCCCGGTGACGAGGTGCTGCTCGGCCCCGCGCTGCTCGAGCACTTCGACCGCGACGTCGAGGTCCTCCTCGAGACGGGCGAGCCGGTGCCCGACGACGCCCTCGACCGGGTGCACCGCGACCGTGACGACCCGTGGGACGTGGACGGCTGGTACGAGCGCCGCAAGCGCGCGATCACCCTGGCCAGCCTGCCCCGCGAGCGGTACGGCCGGGTGCTGGAGGTCGGCTGCTCGGTGGGCGCGCTGGCCGTCGACCTGGCCACCCGGTGCGACGCCCTCGTGGCCCTCGACTCCAGCGCGGCCGCGGTCGACGCGGCCCGGCGGCGGCTCGCCGGCACCGACCACGCCGACGTACGCGGCCACGTCGACGTCCGTCGCGCCGACCTGCCGGCGCAGTGGCCGGAGGGCCGCTTCGACCTGGTGTCCGTCTCCGAGGTCGGCTACTTCCTCAGCCCCGCGGCGCTGGGCGAGCTCGTTGCGCGGGCGCTGGCGGCGCTCGGCGAGGACGGGCACCTGCTGCTGTGCCACTGGCGCCACGACCTCGTCGGTTGGCCGCTCACCGGGCCCGGCGTGCACGACGTCTTCCTCGCGACCGGTGCGCGGGTGCTGGCCGAGCACCACGACCCGGACTTCGTCCTGCACGTCCTGGGGGTCGGGCCGTGACCGTCCCCGTCGCACTGGCCGTGGTCGTCCCCGCCCGGGACGAGGAGCGGCTACTGCCCGACTGCCTCGACTCGCTGGCGCGAGCGAGCGACGAGCTGTCCCGCACCCGCCCCGGCCTCGAGTGCCGGGTCTTCGTGGTGCTCGACTCGTGCGTGGACGGGACGGCCGAGGTCGTCGCCGGACGGCCCGGCGTGACCGCGGTGCCCGTGTCCTCCGGGCAGGTCGGGGCCGCGCGGGCCGCCGGTGTCGACGCCGCCGCGGCGTGGGCCCGCGGCGCCGACCCGGACCGGGTCTGGATCGCCAGCACCGACGCCGACACGGTCGTGCCGCCGCACTGGCTCGACGCCCAGGTCGCCCTCGCCGACGGTGGGCACGCGCTGGTCGTCGGGACCGTCCTGCCGGACCCCCGCGACCTCAGCGACGAGGAGCACGCGCTGTGGCGGGCGCGGCACTCGCTGGGCGACGGCCACGAGCACGTGCACGGGGCCAACCTCGGCTTCTCGCTCGCCGCCTACCGCGCGGCCGGGGGCTTCCCCCACCTGCCGGTGCACGAGGACGTCGAGCTGGTCCGGGCGCTGCGTGGCTCGGGGGTGCGGTGGATCGCGGCCGGCGGACTGGCGGCCGTCACATCGGGGCGCCGGACGGCCCGCGCGCCGCACGGCTTCGCGGCGTACCTCGACAACCTCGGGGTGTGACCCGTTGTCCCCGGCCGCTGGCATGCTGCGACCCATGAGCATCCGCACCGGCACGAGCGTGAAGTGGAAGTGGGGCAACGGCTGGGCCGAGGGCACCGTCTCCGAGGTGCACCACGACACGGTCTCCCGCACGACCAAGGGGGAGGAGGTCACCCGCCACGGCAGCGACGACGACCCGGCCTACGTGATCGAGCAGGAGGACGGCACCACCGTGCTCAAGCTGGGCAGCGAGGTCGAGCGCGCCTGACGCAGCCGATACGCTCGTCCCCGATGGCTGACGAGTACTGCGACCTGTGCGACCTGCCCAAGGCCCACTGCATCCACGGGATGCCCCCCGCGCCCCCGCCCGAGGCACGGACGGTGGCACCGCGCGCGACCGCGCGGAAGGCCAGCACGCCGCGCGCCACCAAGGAGTCGACCCCGGCCGCGCCGGTGCGTCGCGCCCCGCGCAAGTGGACGCCGCCGGAGGCGATCGCCCCGGTCATCGTGGCCGTGCTCGACGAGGCCGGGGGACAGCTGGCCGCCGACGACGTCCTCGAGGCGGTCGGCGCCCGCATCGACGAGCACCTGCTCGAGGGCGACCGGCAGCTCACGCCCGAGGGCGAGCTGCGCTGGCGGTACGCCGCCCGGCGCGCCCGCCAGCAGCTGGTCAAGGAGGGCCTGCTGACGACGCCCCGCCCCGGGATCTGGGAGCTCACGTCCGCCGGCCGGGGGCGCTGACCCCTCGCCGTACCCCACCCGGGGACCGCTCGGGAAGTCGACACACGGGGCGAACATCAACATGTCTGCCCCAGTATTGGTGAAACGCCTGCACGGGCCCGTCGCACTGCCTATCTTCGTCCTCGCCCCCTGTTGAGGGGCCGGTCGCCACGGTGGCGGCTGACACCTCGAAGTAGGGGGCACGATGAGCAACAAGCGCCCGTCCGACGAAGGACGAGCCTCGACGCTCGCCATCTCCGGCTGGCCTCTGAGCCGCAAGGTCGCGCTCGCGCTGGCGATCCCGCTGCTGCTCGCCGCGACCCTCGGTGGCCTGCGGGTGAAGTCGGACCTCGACGAGTCGTCGAACGCGTCGGCCAGTGCCAAGCAGGTCACCGTCCTGCGGCCGGCCGTGGACTACCTGACGGCTGCCGAGCGCGCGATGGTCGCGGCCCAGTCGTCCACCGGCGCCAGCCAGACCGAGCTCGACGAGGCGGTCGAGGACATCAAGGCCGCCGCCGACGACCTCACCGCGACGGTCGACACCGCGGACCTGACCTTCGAGCAGCGCCTCCAGGTCGCCACCCTGCTGGACCTGAGCCGCTCCATCCGTGACGACAACACCGCCACGCTGAGCGCCGACACCTGGATCGCGCAGCTGCGCCAGCTCCAGTCCGGTGTCACCAAGCTCATCACCACGATCACCAGCGCGCAGAACACCCCCGAGCCCCGCCTCGAGCTCCTCGCCCAGGCGCTCGGCGGTCGCTTCTCCCTCGCCATGCAGCAGGCCCTCGGCACCGACGAGAACCGCAGCCGCAGCGTCTCGCAGGCCCTCTACTCCGAGCTCGGCGCCGAGAGCGCGGCCATCGACCGCCTCGCCGGTGCCCTCGATGACGCCGAGAGCGCCGTCCGCACCCTGCGCACCAACAACGGCGAGCGCACCCGCGCGGTCCGTACCGGCACCAGCACCGAGCTCGGCGGCGCCGACGCGTACGACGAGTACGACAACCTGTCCGAGACCCTCCTGCTCGAGGTCGACCAGGGCCTCGCGGCCACCGCGACCAACGCCCGCGAGCGGGCCCTCTTCGACGCCGCGGTCACCCTCGGCGCACTGCTCGCGGCCATCGCCCTCGCGCTCGTCATCTCCCGCTCCCTGCTCGGCCCGATCCGCAAGGTCCGTGAGGGCGCCCTCCAGGTCGCCAACGAGGACCTGCCCGACGCCGTCGCCCGGATCCGCTCCGGTGGCGAGCCGGCCGAGTTCGTGCCGATCGACGTCCACACCCACGAGGAGATCGGCCAGCTGGCCCGCGCCGTGGACGACCTCCACCGCCAGGCCGTGACGCTGGCCTCCGGTGAGGCCCAGCTGCGTAGCCAGGTGGGGGAGATGTTCGTGACGCTGTCGCGTCGCAACACGACCCTCATCAACCAGCAGCTCAACCTGATCGAGACGCTGGAGAAGGACGAGGAGGACCCCAAGCGACTGGAGAGCCTCTTCCGTCTCGACCACCTCGCGTCCCGCATGCGTCGTACGTCGGACTCGCTGCTGATCCTCGCCGACGCCCCCACGCGGTCCAGCGGCTGGGAGAGCCTGTCGGTCACGGAGGCCACCCAGGCCGCGACCGCCGGTGTGCAGGACTACCAGCGCGTGCGCATCGACTCGACCCTGGACAGCCGGATCGGCGAGGCCGCGGCCGGCGACCTGATCCACCTGCTCACCGAGCTCGTCGACAACGCGCTGTCCTACTCCTCCCCGTCGACCCACGTCACGCTGTCCACGGCCCCCGCGCCGGGCGGCCTGACCATCGACGTCAGCGACTCGGGCCTCGGCATCCCCGAGGAGTCGCTGCGCCAGATCAACAAGACCCTGGAGTCGGGCGCCGACGTCACCCCGGACACCGCCCGCCGCATGGGCCTGTTCGTGGTCAGCCGTCTCGCCAAGCGCCACGGCATCGACGTCGCCCTCGCCACCAACGCGGCGTCCGGCATCACCGCCACCGTGTTCGTGCCGGAGTCGGCGCTGCGCGACGGCGCCCCGCCGATGCCGGAGGCCCCCGCCGAGCTCGAGCCCGCCCTCGACGAGAGCGTCGAGGCCGAGCAGGCACCGGTCGTGCCCGACGTCGAGGCCGACGAGACCTCGGTGCCCGAGGTCGAGCCCGCTGCGGAGGAGACCGAGCAGCCGGCCGCCTCGGCCACCGTCATCGGCCTGCCGACCCGCTCGCCCGGCTCGTCGATCGCTGACCGCGCGGCCGCGACCGGCCTGCCGTCCCGCGCTCCCGGTGCGACGATCCCGTCGACCGACGCAAGCACCGGCCTGCCGTCCCGCCAGCCCGGCGGCACCCTGGCCCAGCGTGGCCTGGCCACCGGTGCCGACGTCGCCTCCAACACGCCCTCGGCGCTCAACACGGCGGCGCCCAAGCCCAAGCGTGGCGCCATGCCGCTGCGCTCGCGGCGGACGCTCGCCGGCACGCCGTCGGCCACCGAAGAGCCCACCGCGACCGGTGCCCCGGCGCCCGCGGAGGAGCCCGCCATCGCGTCGGTGACCCCGCTGCACGACGACGTCGTCACCGAGGACACCTCAGTCGACAGCCCCGCGGTCGAGAGCCCGGCGGTCGAGAGCCCTGTGGTCGAGACCTCTGTGGTCGAGACTCCTGTCGTCGACGAGACCGTCGCCGAGCCGACCGTCGAGACCGACGCGGAGACTGCTGCCGAGACTGCTGCCGACGACTCCGTCGAGGAGCCCGAGGTCGCGACCGCTGACGCCGGCACGGACGCGGACGCCGAGACGGACACGGACGCCGAGGCGCCGTCGTACGACGAGGCGCCCGCCGAGACGGAGACCGTCGCCGAGGCGTCCCCGCAGCCGGAGCTTCCGGCCCCCGCGGTGATGGCTCCCGTGTCGAGCCTGCTGACCGACCCGCTGTTCGACCCGCTGACCGACCCGCTCCCCGAGGAGCAGGCCGACGAGTCGGCCGAGCAGGACCGGACCGCTCCGGAGCCCGAGGCGCCCGTCGCTCCGGCCGCGTTCGGCGGCCTGCCGACGCGTCAGCGTGGCGGCACCCTGTCCGACCAGGAGGCGGCGACCAAGCCCTTCCGTGACGCGGCCCCGATCGCCTCGGCAGCTCCGGTTGCCCCGGTGGAGCCGGCGGCCCCGGCAGCCCCGGCTGCGATCGGCGGCGGTCTCGGCAGCGGACTCGGTGGCCTGCCGACGCGTCAGCGTGGCGGCACACTTTCGGACCAGGAGGCGGCGACCAAGCCCTTCCGTGACGCGGCCCCGATCGCTCCGGCAGCTCCCGTTGCCCCGGCGGCGTCCGCGCCCGCCGAGGTCACTGTCGAGGAGCCCGTCGAGGAGCCCGCAGCCAAGGCTCCCGAGGTCGAGACGCCGGAGACCCCGGCCGCGCTGGTCGACGGTCCGGGCAGCAGCTCGGGTGGCAGCCTCACCGGCCTGCCGACCCGTCGTCGCGGCGGCACCCTGTCGGACCAGGAGGCGGCGACCAGCCCCTTCCGCGAGTCCACGATCGAGGCGCCCGTCGCCCCGTCGAGCCCGGCCGCACTGGCCGGGGTCGGTGGTCCCGTCCCGTCCGCCGGTCCGTCCGGGGGTCTGGGCTCCTTGCCGACGCGCCAGCGCGGCGGCACCCTCGCCGACCAGGCCGACGCCAACAAGCCCTTCCGTGACGGTGGCCTCGGCGCCCGCCCGGCAGAGGTCACCTCGCTCGCCGAGCGGCGTGAGCACCAGGCGCCGGTCCAGGCGCCGGTCCAGGCGCCGGTCGCCCGTACGACGCCCGCTCCCGCCCGCCCGCAGGTCGGACGCGCGTCCTCGCTCACCCGCTTCCGCCCGGCGTCCGCGACCCGCCGCGCCAGCTACGAGGCGTCCGGCGGGGGACCGCAGCAGCCGCTGCGCACCCCTGCTGTCGCCCTCGGCGGGAGCTCGCGCACGGCCCTGGACGGCGACGTCCAGGTCGAGCCCGACTCCGAGGACGGCTCGATCTTCGGCACGATGCGCTCGAGCTGGCTGACCGCCGACGGCGGCTCCGGCTGGCAGTCCACCGAGGTGGAGGCCGGCTGGCAGCGCGCCGAGCAGGTCGAGAAGTCCGCCAAGGACGCCCCCGCCGCAGGTGGTGGCCTCCCGATCCGTCGCCCCGGCACGCTCCTCGTGCCGGGTGGCATCACCAAGCCGACGACCGTCGCGCCGCGTGATCCCGAGGCCATCCGGGCCCGCTACGCCGCGTACGCGGCCGGCGTGTCCCGCGGCCGCCAGACGTCACACCAGTCCACCGACGACCGCACCAACTAGCAGGAACGGAAGTAGTCCCCATGACCGAATACGACTCTGCTGCCTACGCGCAGCCCGACGAGCGCAACCTCGACTGGCTCGTGTCGCGCTTTGTCGAGGAAGTCACCGACGCGGCGCACGCCATCCTCGTGTCCGCCGACGGGCTCCTCATGGCCATGAGCGAGAGCATCCCGGACGAGCGCGCCGAGCAGGTGGCAGCCGTCTCCTCGGGTCTCGCCAGCCTCGCCGTCGGTGCCGCCCGCCTCTTCGACGGCGGAGCAGTGCTCCAGACCGTCGTGGAGATGGAGCACGGCTACCTGATGCTCATGAGCGTCGGCGACGGCTCCAACCTGACCGTCCTCACCGAGGAGGCCGCTGACATCGGCCAGGTCGGCTACGAGATGGCCCTGCTGGTCGAGCGCGTCGGCCGGATGGTGCAGGCCGAGGCCCGCGTCACCACCGGATGACGTGAGTGGCCGTGGCACCCCTTGACCTCAGCGGCATGGACGACGAGGCGACTCCCAAGCCTCGCTTCGTCCGGCCGTACACCATCACGTCAGGTCGCACCGAGGCTTCGGTCGACCTGCCGATGGAAGCCACCCTCCGCACGCAGGAGGAAGGCACCGGTGCCCTCAGCGCAGCCGCGCTGCAGGTCCTGGAGGTCTGCGACACCCGTTCAGTCGCCGAGGTAGCTGCTCTGGTCCACATGCCGATAGGCGTGGTCCGGGTGCTGCTGAGCGACCTGGTCGAGCACGGACACATCCGTGTGCAGGCCACCATCACCAACGACTCGTCTCGTGACGAGCGTATTGAGCTCATCGAAAGGACCCTCCGTGGACTTCGCACCTACTAGCGCCTCGCGCAAGGCGGCGTCGACGAAGATCGTGATCGCCGGTGGTTTCGGCGTGGGCAAGACGACGCTGGTGGGCTCGGTCTCCGAGATCCAGCCACTGCGTACCGAGGCCCTCGTCACCAACGAGTCGGAGGGTGTCGACGATCTCGCCGCGGTGCCCGCCAAGTCGACGACCACCGTGGCCATGGACTTCGGACGCCTCACCCTCGCCGAGGACCTCGTCCTGTACCTCTTCGGCACCCCGGGCCAGCGCCGCTTCTGGTTCATGTGGGACGACCTGTGCCTGGGCGCGATCGGGGCGATCGTCCTGGTCGACACCGCCCGCCTGGACGAGTCGTTCTCGCCGCTGGACTACTTCGAGCACAAGGGGCTGCCGTTCATCGTGGCGGTCAACCAGTTCGAGGGCGTGCAGCAGTACTCGCTCGACGAGATCGCCAATGCCTTGGCACTGCCCCCCGAGGTGCCGATCATCGCGATCGACGCGCGGGATCGTGAGTCTGCCAAGACCGCGCTGCTGCGCATCACCGAGTACTCGCTGGAGAAGCTGACCGCCCAGCTGTCCGTGGGAGTCCACTGACATGTCCATCACGTCTCGTGTCCGGCGACCGTCCGGCCCGTCCTCGCGCCGTACCGCTCCCGGTCTCGCCCTCCTCGCGGTGGTCCTGACCGCCGCGGGGTGTGGCGGCACCAGCTCGGCCGCCAGCACCGACCCGGACCCGCAGGTCATCCGGGCGGGCTACCTGACCGTCTGCACGTCACTGCCCTACGAGCCGTTCGAGTTCGAGCGGAACGGCGAGACGGTGGGCTTCGAGATCGACCTGGCCAAGGCCGTGGCCAAGGAGCTCGGCGTCGAGCCGGACTTCAAGAACGACGACTTCGACGCCGTGCAGTCGGGCCAGCTCCTCAACGAGAACGCCTGCGACCTCGCGGCCGCCGGACTCACCATCACCGGTGACCGGGCCCGCGTGCTCGACTTCTCCAGCCCGTTCTTCAACGCGGCGCAGGCGCTCGTCGTCACCGGCGACAGCGGCATCCGCAGCCTCGACGACCTGCGGGGCGGACGGATCGCCGTCCAGGCCGGCACCACCGGCGAGCTCTACGTCACCGACAACGCGCCGCGCAACGCGCAGGTCGTCGCCTTCGACGACATCGGCGAGATGTCCAGCGCCCTCAACGGCGGGACGGTCGACGCCGGCGTGTACGACAACACCGTCGCCGGCTCCGCGATCAAGGAGTACCCCTCCTTCGAGATCGCCGCGGAGTTCGACACCGGTGAGCAGTACGGCATGGCCGTCAAGAAGGACGGCAACGTCGACCTGCTGTGCGTCGTCAACACCGTCATCGCCGACCTCAAGGCCGACGGTGGCTACGACAAGCTGTACGCCGAGTGGTTCGGCGCCAAGAAGAAGTCCTGATCCTGCTGGACTGATCCGGCTGTCCTGATTCTGCTCGGCCGGTCGCGCTGTCGGCGAGGAGCTCCCGCACCCGCGGGACGACCTCCTCGCCGTACAGCCGCACCCAGCCGCACTCAGCCGCACCCGGTCCCGCATCACCAGAGACGTCGGTCCCGCGTGTGACCATATGGCGGTGACGGCCACCTTCGTGAAGCACCGGGAGCCGGCCCGGCCGGGATCCATCCCCGACCGGCTGCAGATGTTCACCCGGGAGGTCCGGTTCTACACCGAGGTCGCGCCCTCGGTCGGGGTGAGGGTGCCGACGGCCTTTCGCGCCGAGGTCCGCGACGGGTCCACCGTCCTGGAGCTGGAGGACCTGTCGTCCTGGCGTGCCGGCGCCGACCCGGTGGCTGCGGCGCGAGCGCTCGCCTCGCTGCACGAGCGGTGGGTCGGGCAGGCGGAGGCCAGCTGGCCGTGGCTGCCCCGGCCCGACGCGTCCGACCTGGTGGGTGCGCTGTACGAAGAGCGCTGGCCCGTCCTGCGGGGTCGGTCCGACGTCACGGACGCCGTACGACGTATCGGCGACGCCCTGGTGGGCGAGGTCAGCGCCGTCGAGCGCGTGGCGCACACGGCTGGTCACAACACCCTGACGCACGGCGACGCATCGGCGCCCAACCTGCGTACCGGCCCGGACGGGGAGGTCGCCCTCCTGGACTGGGAGGACGTCGGGTCGGGTCCGGGGATCTGCGACGTGGCGTGGTTCCTCATGTCGTCGGTCGAGCCGGCCGACTGGGACCGGGTGCTGGATGCCTACGGCGATGCCTCCGGCCTCGGCGAGGCGCTGCCTGCCATCAGCGTGCAGGCCCTTCTCTCCCTCGACGGTGAGGAGGAGGGGTCCGTGGACGCGCTCGAGTGGATCGGCTGCCTCGAGGAGGCGACCGGACGCCTGTAGGCCGTTGCCCGCAGCATGCGGGGTGCTCGTGCCGTTGCTATCTGCGGCGGTGGAAGCGGAGGTCGCCGTTGGGGAGTCGGTCGTGGAGGTAGCGGTCGTCGTGGGCTCGATGGTGGTGATGCGAGCAGAGCAGGAGGCCGTCGTCGAGGTCGGTCCTGCCGCCCTGGCTCCACGGGATGAGGTGGTGGGCCTCGCACCAGGCGGCGGGGATGTCGCATCCCTGGGCGCGGCAGTGTTGGTCCCGGATGCCCATCGCCTTGCGCTGGGCGGTGTCGTAGAGCCGCTTCGCGCGTCCGAGGTCGAGGACCTCGGACGTCCCGCCTAGGACGGCGGGGACGATCTTGGCGGTGCAGGCGAGTCGGCGGGCCTCGGCGGCGGTGATCCGGCCCCCGGTGCTGGTGGTCGCGACCCCGAGCCCGGACGTGAGCTTGTCGAGGTCCATCGTGATCACCACAGTGGTGGCGGTGCCGCCATGGACCGGAAGCTTCGTCGGGTCGAGGTGCTCGAGCAGTGAGCAGAACGCGTGCCCGAGGCGGGTGGAGTACGGCACCGTGCTCCGGTCGTCCGCACCGTGCGTGCCCTCCGGGCCGGCGCCGTCGTGTGTTCCGGCGTGCTTGCGGGGGTTGGTCCAGGCGTGGAGGTAGGTCAGCAGCCGGCCTGCGGTCGCGTCGGGGACCCGGATCCGGATGGTCGTCGTACCGTCGCCGTGCGAGCGAGTCGTCAGCGACGTGGTCCTGCGGGCATGACGCTCCTCGTCCTCCAGCTTGCGGCGTTCCTGCTCCTCACCGACCTCGGGAGCGACGACGTCGAGGATGCGGCTGCCCAGGACCCGCAGCTCCTGCGGCGCGAACGACGCCGCGTGCGCGACCAGCACCCGCTCCGCCTTCAACACGACGTCCGAGGGGGTGTCGTCGGGCAGTTCGTCCAACGCGTGGGCGATGACGTCGGCCTGCGCACTCGACACCTCACCCGACGCGTGACCCTCCGCCAGCATCGCCCACCGCAGCTCGAGCGCGCGAGCCAGGCGCATGTCCCGACGAGCCGGACCACGGTCCACTCGCGCGGTGCAGGCGAACCACGCCGCGACATCCCGATCACCCGACTCCTCGGCCACGTCATCGGCCACCGCCATCAAACGCAGCCGAGTCGATGCCACCCGGGACTCCAGCCGGGCCAGCTCGACCAGCGCGGCCGCCTTCTCGGCCGGGGACAGGTAGAGGAGCTCGACCCGTTGCACCTTGTCCAGGGCGGCTGAGATCGCCTCACCACACTCCTGGACCAGGTGTCCGGTCGTCATCTCAGCCCCCCGCTGATCCCCCGCTGCGCATCCCCTCCGAGTGAGGCTGGCTGCGTACAGACAGTCTAATCGAACTCCTGTTCGAATCACATACTCACAATCGGGGATGATCCTGCGCGGCAACAGGCCACGCGGTCCCGCGCGAGCGCTCGCTGAACCCGCCGTCCAAGGATGGGGAGCTCGACGTACCCCAGCGGCCAGGATGTGCCCGCTCGCCGTACCCAGCGGTCAGAAGGTGCCCACTCGGCGCCTCCCAAGCGCAAAGAAGTGCCCGCTCGGCGCTCCTGAAGCGCCAGGAAGTGCCCGGTCGGTGCCTCCCAGCGGCCAGGAAGTGCCCGGTCGGCCTCAGCCCTGGGCGAGGAGCTCCCGCACCCGCGGGATGACCTCCTCGCCGTACAGCCGCACCGACTCCAGCCGCTGGTCGTGGGGGAGCGCCCCCACGGAGTACTTCAGCTGGAAGCGGGACAGGCCCAGCGTCGTGATCGCCCACGCGATCTTGCGGGCCACCGTCTCCGGCGAGCCGACGAACATCGCGCCCTCGGGACCGGCCGCCTGGTTGAACGCGATCTGCGAGTAGGGGCCCCAGCCGCGCTCGCGGCCCAGCCGGGTGTAGAGGTCGGCCTGGTGCGGGTACAGCTGCTCGCGCGCCAGCTCGTCGGTGGCCGCAACGTGCCCGGGCGAGTGCATGCCGATGGGCAGCTCCTCGCGGCCGTACTCGGCCAGGGCGCGGCGGTAGAGGTCGGCGAACTGGACGAAGCCGCGCGGCGAGCCCCCGATCACCGCCAGCACCAGCGGCATGCCGTAGTGCGCCGCCCGCACGACCGACTCCGGGGTGCCGCCGACGGCGATCCAGGCGGGGAGCCGGCCCGCGGCGGTCGTGGGGTAGACCTGCTTGCCCTCGAGCGGCGGGCGGATCGTGCCCTCCCACGACACCGGCTGCTCGGACTGCAGCGCCGAGAACAGGTCGAGCTTCTCGGCGAAGAGCCGGTCGTAGTCGTCGAGCGAGAGCCCGAAGAGGCCGAAGGACTCGATGAAGGACCCGCGCCCTAGCTGCACCTCCGCGCGCCCCGGCGCGATCGCGTCCAGGGTCGCGAAGCGCTGGTAGACGCGGATCGGGTCGTCGGAGCTGAGCACGGTCACCCCGGTGCCGAGGCGGATCCGCCCGGTCTGCCCCGCGATGGCGGCCAGCACCACGTCGGGCGCCGAGACGGCGTAGTCGGCGCGGTGGTGCTCGCCGAGGCCGAGGTAGTCGACCCCGACCCGGTCCGCCAGCACCCCCTCGGCGACGACCTGCCGGATCACCTCGGCGTGGTCGCCGGGCCGGCCCTCCGGGTCGAGGGGCACGTCACCGAAGGTGTCGAGGCCGAGGGTCGGGCGGGCGCGGGTGCCGAGGGCGTCGTACGACATGTGAGTGAACCTATCGACCCCGGGCTAGCGGCAGGGCGTGTCGCCGAGGCGTGCGAGGCCCTCGAGATCGCCCGGCCCGTAGGTGGTGCGGGTGTTGGTGGGGTGCATCAGCTCGCCGGCGTCGTCCACGTGCGCCAGCCCTACGAGGTGTCCGAGCTCGTGCAGCACCACCGCCTCGAGGGGTTCGCGCCCGCCCGGGATCCAGCCGGACACGTCGAACTGGTCGCGGTCCAGGGTCAGCGCGCCGGTGGCGTACTGCCGCAGCCCCGGGCGCACCTCGTACGACGCGCTGCCGCCGAGGCCGACCACGTCGCCCTCGAGGTCCGGCACCTCCTCGGGGGTCGCCCACGCGACCAGCACCGGCGGCGCGTCCGCGGCGACGAAGCCCGCGTCGTACGACGCCGGTCGGGCCTCGCTCGTGCCCTCGTAGGTGAACTCCAGGCCGCTCGCGCGGCTGGTGGACTCGACGGCGTCGCGGATGAGCGTCTCCCAGCCGTCGGGAGCACCCTCCGGGTTGACGACGTACTCGATGGGCCGGCACGGGCTGTAGCCGACCGGGTCGTCGCTGCCGGGCTGGGTCTCGGCGAACGCGAAGGACCCCTCGCCCACGGCGTACGCCGGGATCTCGCGCAGCCGGTCGTCGCCGAGACCGAAGAGCTCGCGCACCCGCGCCATCTCGCTGCCCGGGTGGAGCAGGACGATCCCGGCGAGCAGGAGCGCGGTGATGAGCAGGCCCGGCAGCACGGGACCGTGGCCGCGGCGCGGGCCGGTGCTCAGCGCGTGACCAGCCAGATGCCGATGGCCGCCGGGACGAACCCGACGAGCAGCCACGGGGTGAGCGGGCGGCGGCCGTGGATGAGGAAGGCCAGCGCGACGCCGATGACGCCGAAGGCACCGGCGATCAGGCACAGGCCGACCTGCGCGCCGGGGCGGGGGTCGTCGAGGAAGTACGCCGCTACGATCAAGCCCACCTCGAGGTGCAGGATCGTGGTGACGGCGAGGACCGACATGACCCAGCGCTGGACCCGGGAGAGCGACTTCTGCTCGCGCTCGCGCTCGTCGAGGGTGCGGCGCGGCGCGTTCGGGTTCATCAGGTGCCGCGCGCGGCGCGGCTGCTGCTGCTCGGTCACCCTCCGAGTATCGCCGGTGGCCCCTAGGCGCCGGTCAGGGCGGTCGCCGCGGCCTCGACGGCCTCGGGGGACAGCACGTGCTCGATGGCCATGGCGGCCGCGCCGAGGACGCCGGCCTCTGCGCCAGCGCGGCTGGTCTGGATGGACAGGTGCTCGGTGGCCAGCGGCAGCGAGCGCTGGTAGACGACCTCGCGGATGCCGGCCAGCAGGTGCTCGCCGGCGGCCGAGAGCTGGCCGCCGATGACGACCGTCGAGGGGTTGATGACGTTGACCATCGTGGCCACGACGCCGCCGATGTCGCGGCCGGCCTGGCGGACCACGTCGATGGCGTTGCCGTCGCCGGCGCGCACGAGGTCCACGACGTCCTGCCCGGACGTGGCCGGTGACCCCCGCGAGGCGAGCGCGGCGGCCAGCGCCGGACCGGCCGCGACGGCCTCGAGGCAGCCGAGGTTGCCGCACCGGCACCGGACGTCGTCGTGGCCGGCGACGTGCACGTGCCCGAGGTCGCCCGCGGTGCCCTGGGCGCCGCGCTGGAGGCGACCGCCGGAGACGATGCCGCCACCGATGCCGGTGGCGACCTTGATGAAGACCAGGTCGTCCACGTCGGACAGGTGGGTCTGCCGCTCGCCGAGGGCCATGATGTTGACGTCGTTGTCGATGAGCACCGGGACGGCGAAGTGCTTCTGCACGAAGCCGGGGACGTCGTACCGGTCCCAGCCGGGCATGATCGGCGGGTTGATGGGCCGACCGGTGGAGTGCTCGACCGGACCGGGCAGTCCGATGCCGATCGCGGCCAGGGCGTCCATCCTGCGCTGACCGCGCCGCAGCAGCGACCGCACCGTCGAGACGACCCACCCCAGCACGACCTCGGGTCCCTCGACGACGTCGATCTGCTCGGAGATCTCGGCCAGCAGCGCACCGGAGAGGTCGCTGAGGACCGCACGGGCGTGGGTGGCGCCGATGTCCACCCCGACGACGACGCGTGCGGCCGGGTTGAGCGCGAAGAGGGCGGGCGGCCGCCCGCCGGTCGACTGCCCGCCGCCGAAGGGGGCGATGAGGCCGAGCCGCATCAGCGTGTCGATGCGCGCGGCCACCGTCGAGCGGGCCAGTCCCGTCGTCTCGGCGAGCTCGGAGCGCGTCCACGGACGACCGTCGCGCAGGAGCTCGAAGACGTCACCGGTGCGCATGGGGGTCAGTAGACCACCTCGCACTTCTCGCGTCTAGGCGGCAACTTTTGTCAGGTGCTCGACAAAAGTGTGTGAGGCGTGCCACAGTGCTCGCGTGGACAGCCTCGACACCCCCGCCAGCACCCCGGACACCCGTCCCGTGCTCACCGTGCGCGGGCTCCGCAAGAGCTTCGTGGGCAACCTCGTCCTCCACGGCGCCGACCTCGACCTGCTCCCGGGGCGGGTGCTCGGGCTCGTGGGGGAGAACGGGGCCGGCAAGTCGACCCTGATGAAGATCCTCGCCGGGGTGCACCAGGCCGACGAGGGCACGGTCGAGATCGCCGGCGAGCCGGTCTCCTTCAGCCACCCGGTGCAGGCCCAGCAGGCCGGGCTGTCCACGGTCTTCCAGGAGTTCAACCTGCTGCCCGAGCGCTCGGTCGCGGAGAACATCTGGCTGGGTCGCGAGCCGCGGCGGCGCGGTCTCGTCGACACCCGCGCGATGAACCGGGACACCGACGAGCTGCTCACCGGTCTCGGGATCACCGGCCTCGCGGCGACCCGCCGGGTCCGCTCGCTGTCCGTCGCCGAGCAGCAGGTCGTCGAGATCGCGAAGGCGGTGAGCTTCGACGCGCGGATCATCCAGATGGACGAGCCGACCGCCGCGCTGGCCGACCACGAGGTCGAGCTGCTCTACACGATCATCCGCCGGCTCACCGAGCGCGGCGTCGCGATCATCTACGTCTCCCACCGGCTCAAGGAGGTCTTCGACCTCTGCGACACCATCACGGTGCTCAAGGACGGCGTGCAGGTCACCACCCAGCCGGCCGCCGACCTCGACGAGGCCGCCCTGGTGCGCCTCATGGTCGGCCGCTCGATCTCCTCCTTCTTCCCCGACCCCCTCGAGGGCACGGCGGTGGGGGAGCCGCGACTCGAGCTGCGCGGGGCCGGCAACGGCTACGTCGACGGCATCGACCTGACCCTGCGCGGCGGGGAGGTCGTCGGCATCGCCGGGTTGCAGGGCTCCGGACGCACCGAGCTCCTCGAGGGGATCTTCGGCGTCACCCCCTTCACCCGCGGCGAGCTCCTCGTCGACGGGTCGGCGGTCACGATCCGGACGCCCCGCCGGGCCGTCCGCCGCGGGCTCGCGCTCATCACCGAGGACCGCAAGGCCACCGGCCTCGCGCTGCACCAGTCGATCCTCGACAACGCCCTGGGCGTGGTCCGCGCGGTCTTCCCGTCGCGCACGGGTGCCGCGCGCTCCGCCGTACCCGCCACGCTCTCGACCCTGGCGGTCTCGGCCCGGTCGCTGGCGCAGGAGGCGCAGTTCCTCTCCGGCGGCAACCAGCAGAAGGTCGTCCTGGCCCGGTGGCTCTCCGCGCACCCCGGCGTCGTGCTCATGGACGAGCCCACTCGCGGCATCGACGTCGGGGCCAAGCACGCCATCTACGAGGTCATGCGCAGCCTGGCCGCCGAGGGAGTCGCGGTGCTCATGGTCTCCAGCGAGCTGCCCGAGGTGATCGGCATGTCCGACCGGATCCTGGTCATGAGGGACGGCCGGATCGCGGGCGAGCTGCCGCGCGGGTCCTCCGAGGAGGAGGTCCTGTCCGCGGCCACCGGCGTCGTCGCGGGCGCGCCGGCGCCCGACCAGCAGCAGGCAGACCGAGAGGTGGCGCGGTGAAGGTCCGTCCGAGCACAGTCACGTCCACGACCATCGTGTACGGCGTCCTGGTGATCGCCGTCGTCGTGGGGGCGATCCTCACGGCCGTCAACGGCCGCAACTTCTTCAGCGTCGGCAACATCGACAACATCCTCACCACCACCAGCATCCTGGGCTTCATCGCGATCGGGCAGACGTTGGTGATCCTCGGCGGCTCGCTGGACCTGTCGGTGCCCTTCGTGGTGAGCCTGTCCAGCGTCGTGGGCGCCGGGATCATGGCCGGCGACCCGGGCAACATCGTGCCGGCGGTGGTGGTCACCCTGGCCCTGGCCATGGCGGTCGGCTTGGCCAACGGCCTCATCGTCACCTTCCTGCGGGTGCACGGCTTCATCGCCACCCTCGGCACCGGCCTGATCATCTCCGGCTACCTCGCGAGCAGCTACAAGGGCAGCCACGGCCGCGCCCCGCTGGACTTCCGGCTCCTCGACGGGACCCGCATCGGGCCCGTGCCGATCTCCACCCTGATCATGCTCGGCTGCGCCGGCCTGGCGATCCTCATGCTGCGGCGCACCCGGCTCGGCCTGCACCTGTACGCCGTCGGCGGCAACGCCGAGGTCGCCCGCCTGTCCGGCCTGCGCACCTCGGTGCCCGTCATCGCCGCGCACGTCCTCTGCTCGGCCCTGGCCGCGGTGGCGGGACTGCTGCTGCTGGCCCGCCTCAGCGTCGGCAACCCGACCATCGGCTCGCAGGGCGGCTACGACCTCATGTCGATCGCCGCGGTGGTCCTCGGCGGCACCCTGCTGTCCGGCGGCAAGGGCAACATCACCGGCACCCTCGCCGGCGTCGCCATCTTCGCCGTGATCGACAACGTCATGGGCGTCATGCAGGTCAACCCGTTCCTGCGCGACGTCGTCCGCGGCGTGGTCATCGTGGTCGCCGTGGCGGTCTACGCCCGCCGTGAGCTGGACACGCGCCCGCCGCGCTTCGAACGACCCACCGGACTCGACGCCGCCCTCCAGGAGGCCCGATGAATCACCCCACGCAACCGCTCGCTGCACTCGCGCTCCCGCGGGGACCCCGATGAGCACCGCCACGCCCGCGATCACCACGACCGAGACGAAGGCCCGTCCCGAGCTTCCCGCCCACCAGGGCAGCCTCGGGTCGCGCATCGCGGCCGGGCTCGCGACCCCCGGCGGCGCCGTCTTCGTGCTGGTCGGCGTGCTCCTGGTCGCGATCATGGTCTCCAACCCCAACTTCACGGACCCCGGTGCGCTCATCCGCTTCGCCGGGCGGACCGCGCCGATCGCCATCGCCGCGATGGGGCAGTACTACGTCATCGTCAGCGGCGAGTTCGACCTCTCCATGGGCGCGGTGATCGCCACCCAGGTCGTGCTCGCGGGCAACTTCATCGGGCAGGACGAGGGCAGGATCGTCCCGGGACTGCTGCTGATGCTGGCCGTCGGCGCCCTCATCGGCGTCGTCAACGGCCTGGTCACCACGCTGCTCAAGGTGCCCAGCTTCATCGTGACCCTGGGCATGATGCTGGCCCTCTCGGGGCTGGTGCGCTACATCACCGGCGGCGCGGCCAGCGGCAACCCGGTCGACTCGTTCCGCCAGATCGGTCGCGGCGGCATCGAGGACGTCCCGGTCGTCGACGTGATCCCCTACCCGCTGATCATCCTCGTGGTCATCGCGGCGGCGTCGGTCTGGCTGATGCGCCGACCCTTCGGCCGCACCCTGATCGCCGCGGGCGACAACCCCGAGTCCACCCGCTACTCCGGGGCACCGCTGTGGTCCTACAAGACCCGCGCGTTCGTGCTCTCGTCGCTGGCCGCCACCGTCTCCGGCATCCTGCTCGTCGGGTACGCCGGGGTGCACCCGTCCGTGGGTGACGGCTACGAGTTCACGGCCATCACCGCCGTCGTGCTCGGCGGCGTGCTGCTCGGCGGCGGCCGGGGCTGGGTCCTCTCCGCCGCGGCGGGCGCCTTCGCCCTCGAGCTCCTCTTCACCCTGCTGACCTCCCTCGGGGTCACCTCCACCTGGAGGGACACGGTCCAGGGCCTGATCATCATCGCCGCCGTCGCGGTCTCCGCGCGGGCCTGGCAGGTCGGCCGACGCCCGCGGCGTACGACCGCCCCCACCGATCCCTCTCGGGACGCACCTCCGGCACCACCATCACCCCACCAGCCCGCAACGGGCGCAACCACAGGAGATAACTGATGCGCAGGACCATCAGGGGGACGCTCGCGTCCGCCGCAGTGCTGGCCGTGCTGGCTGGCTGCAGCACCGACGTCGAGGAGCCCGCTGACTCGACGGCCACCGAGTCGACCAGCGACTCCACCGACGACGCCGCCGCCGGCGACGAGAGCGAGTGGTTCGTCCAGGCCGACTACGACGAGCAGGACGAGCAGCGCTCGGCGACCTTCGAGGGCGACGAGTCCGAGCCGTGGCTGCAGTACATCGACGGCGAGATGACCGACACCGCGGACTTCAAGTCCAGCGGGGCCAAGAAGGTCTGCTTCGCCAACGCCTCGGTCAGCAACCCGTGGCGCCAGACCGGCTTCATCACCATGACCCAGCAGCTCGAGGCCCTCAAGGACAAGGGCGTCATCTCCGACATGGAGGTGCGTGACGCGCAGGACGACGACAACACGCAGCTGGCCGACATCGACTACTTCATCTCCGAGGGCAACTGCGACGCCTTCGTCATCTCGCCCAACTCGACGGCCGCGATGACGCCGGGCGTCGAGCGGGCCTGCGAGACCGGCAAGCCGGTCGTCGTCTTCGACCGTGGCGTCGAGACCGACTGCGCCACCACGTTCATCCACCCGATCGGTGGCTACGCGTGGGGCATCGACACCGCGGAGTTCCTCACCGACAACCTGGAGGAGGGCGACAAGGTCATCGCGCTGCGCATCCTGCCCGGCGTCGACGTGCTGGAGACCCGCTGGGCCGCCGCCAAGAAGATCTTCGACGAGAACGGCATCGAGGCCGAGGACTTCTTCACCGGCGCCGACCCGACCAAGATCAAGACGATCATCACCGACGCGCTCAACCAGGGCGAGGTGGCCGGGGTCTGGATGGACGCCGGTGACGGTGCCGTCGCGGCCATCGAGGCGTTCGAGGACGCCGGCGTCGACTACCCCGTCATGACGGGCGAGGACGAGATGAGCTACCTGCGCAAGTGGGAGGACACCGGCCTCACCGGCCTGGCCCCCGTCTACTCCAACTTCCAGTGGCGCACCCCGCTCCTGGCACTGGAGAAGATCTTCGCCGGCGAGGAGGTCCCGAAGGAGTGGGTCCTGCCGCAGACGCCGATCACCGAGGACGAGCGCGCCGAGTACCTCGAGGCCAACGACGGCATGCCCGACGGCCACTACGCCAAGTTCGGTGGTGAGGACCTCCCCGGCTTCCCCGAGGCCTGGCAGGACCGCTGATCCCCGGGTCCCGCGACCCAGCACCATCCGCAGGCCGGCCGGCCACGAACCCGCGAACGTCGGGCACGTCGTGGCCGGCCGGCACCACCCACCCGCTCCCTGGGAGGACGTCCTCGTGCGCCCCATCGGCATCAACACCTGGGTCTGGGCCTCACCCCTGACCGATGCCACGCTCGACCCGCTGCTCGACCACGTCGCCGACCTCGGCTTCGACGCCGTCGAGCTCCCGCTGGAGAGCGTGGGCGACCTCTCGGTCGACGCCGTGGGGGCCGCCCTCGAGCGGACCGGCCTCGCGCCGTACGTCGTGGGGGCGATGGCCCCCGGTCGCGACCTCGTCGGCACGGACCCGGCGACCGTCGCCGCCACCCAGGACTACCTCCGGGCCTGCGTCGACCTGGCCGCCGGCATCGGCGCCCCCGCCGTCTGTGGCCCCTTCTACGCCAGCACCGGACGGGTCTGGCGCCTCGACGCCGACGAACGTGCGCAGGCGTACGCCGAGTGGCGTGCCGGTCTCGCGCCGGTCGTCGATCACGCTGGCGAGCGCGGGATCGTGATCGGCATCGAGCCGCTCAACCGCTACGAGACGTCGCTGGTCAACACCGTCGACCAGGCGCTGACCGGACTCGGGACGCTCCTGGGCCCCGCCCTGGGGCTGGCCCTGGACACCTACCACCTCAACATCGAGGAGCGCTCCAGCGCCGACGCGCTCCGCGCCGCCGGTGCGCACCTGGCCCACCTGCAGGTCTGCGGCAGCGACCGCGGCGCCCCGGGCGGCGACCAGACCGACTGGCCGGCCCTGGTGGCCGCGCTGGACGACGTGGGCTACGCCGGCCCGCTCAACATCGAGAGCTTCACCGCCGACAACGCCTCGATCGCGACGGCCGCGTCGATCTGGCGCCCGCTGGCGGCCACCCAGGACGACCTGGCCCGCGACGGACTCGAGTTCCTCCAGTCACTCGTCGCGACGGCCGCACACCCCGGAGGAGCCCCATGACCGAGTCCGCGACGGATCCCGTGCACGCTGACGGTCCCGCCCGCCCGACCGTGGGGGTCGCCGTCATCGGCTACTCCTTCATGGGCAAGGCCCACTCCAACGCCTGGCGCAACGTCGCGGCGTTCTACCCCGACGTGCCCCGTGCCGTGCAGCGCGTGCTCGTCGGCCGCGACCCGGACGGGGTCCGCGAGGCCGCGGACCGCTACGGGTGGCAGGAGTCCGCCACCGACTGGCGCGCGGTCCTCGAGCGCGACGACGTCCAGGTCGTCGACATCTGCACCCCGGGCCACCTGCACGCCGAGATCGCCGAGGCCGCGCTGGCCGCCGGCAAGCACGTCCTGCTCGAGAAGCCGCTGGCCAACACGGTCGCCGAGGCCGAGGCGCTCGTCGCCGCCGCCCGTGCCGCCTCGGCCCGGGGCGTGCAGTCGATGGTGGGCTTCAACTACCGCCGGGTGCCGGCGCTGGCCCTGGCCCGCGAGCTCATCGCGGCCGGCCGACTCGGCGAGGTCCGCGAGGTGCGCGCGGCGTACCTCCAGGACTGGCTCGTCGACGCGAGCGCCCCGATGGCCTGGCGGCTGCGCAAGGAGGAGGCCGGCTCCGGCGCCCTCGGCGACCTGGGCTCGCACGTGGTCGACCAGCTGCAGTTCCTCCTCGACGACACGATCACCTGGGCGAGCGGACACCTGCGCACGTTCGTCCCGACCCGTCCCGGCGCCTCGGGCCCCGAGGACGTCACCGTCGACGACGCGGCCTGGGCCACGCTCGGCACCTCGCGCGGGGCGGTGGCGAGCCTCGAGGTGAGCCGGATGGCACACGGGCGCAAGAACGGCCTGGCCCTCGAGGTCTTCGGCTCGCAGGGCTCGCTGAGCTTCCAGCTCGAGGCCCTCAACGAGCTGGTGGTCGACACCGGCGCCGGTGGCACCCGCATCCTGGTCACCGAGTCCGACCATCCCTACCTCGACGCCTGGTGGCCGCCGGGACACGTGCTCGGGTGGGACGACACCTTCGTCAACCAGGCCGCCGACCTGCTCTCCTGCATCGGTGAGGGGCGGGCGCCGTCGCCGTCCTTCGCCGACGGCGCGGCCGTCCAGCGGGTGCTGGCGGCCATCGAGGCCAGTGCGGCACAGTCGGGCACCTGCGTCACCGTCGAGGCGGGCCCCAAGGCCTCGACGCCTCCCGTCCCGGTGCCTGCCGCGGCACCGGCCGTCAGCCTGGAGCCGCGCCCATGACCCGTCCGTACACCCTCTTCACCGGCCAGTGGGCCGACCTGACGCTCGAGGAGGTCGCCGCGCTGGCGGCAGGCTGGGGCTACGACGGGCTCGAGGTCGCCGTCTCCGGCGAGCACCTCGACGCGTGGCGCTGGGACGACGAGGACTACGTCGCCGGCCGGCTCGAGATCCTCGAGCGGCACGGTCTGGGGCTGTGGGCCATCTCCAACCACCTCACCGGCCAGGCCGTCTGCGACGACCCGATCGACTTCCGGCACGAGGCGATCGTCGGACCGCGGGTGTGGGGCGACGGCTCGCCCGAGGGCGTGCGCGCCCGGGCGGCCGAGGAGATGCAGCACACCGCCCGGCTGGCGCAGCGGCTCGGCGTGAAGACGGTCGTCGGCTTCACCGGCTCCGCCATCTGGCAGTACGTCGCGATGTTCCCGCCCGTGCCCGGCTCCCGGATCGAGGCCGGCTACCAGGACTTCGCCGACCGCTGGAACCCGATCCTCGACGTCTTCGACGAGTGCGGCGTGCGGTTCGCCCACGAGGTGCACCCCTCCGAGATCGCCTACGACTACTGGTCCACGGTGCGCACACTCGAGGCCATCGGCCACCGGGAGGCCTTCGGGCTCAACTGGGACCCCAGCCACATGATGTGGCAGGACCTCGACCCGGTCGCCTTCATCACCGACTTCGCCGACCGGATCTACCACGTGGACTGCAAGGACACCCGGATGCGGCTCGGCGGCGGGCGCAACGGCGTGCTCTCGTCGCACCTGCCGTGGGGCGACCAGCACCGCGGCTGGGACTTCGTCTCCGCCGGGCGCGGCGACGTGCCCTGGGAGGACTGCTTCCGCGCGCTGCGGGCGATCGGCTACGACGGACCGATCTCGGTGGAGTGGGAGGACGCCGGGATGGACCGCCTCCGCGGCGCCCCCGAGGCGCTGGAGTTCCTCCGCGGCTTCGACTTCGAGCCGCCCAGCGCGTCGTTCGACGCCGCGTTCTCGCAGTAGCCCGCCGCTGCTGGGGAACGAGACCGGCCGCGCGCGCCCGGCGTACGCCGACCTGGTTCCCCGGCCGCGGTCAAGGGGCGATCGTCAGGAACACGAACGCCGCCAGCACGACCAGGTGGACCCCACCCTGCAGCGGCTTCGAGCGACCCGGCAGGACCGTGAGGACGCTGACGATCACCGTCATGAAGAGCAGCACGATCTGCACGCTGTCGAGGCCGAGCGCCAGCGGGCCGTCCAGCCAGATGGACGCGATCGCGATGGCCGGGATGGTGAGGCCGATCGACGCCATCGCGGAGCCGAGCGCCAGGTTGAGGCTGACCTGGACCCGCTCGCGGGCGGCGGCGCGCACGGCGGCGATGGACTCCGGCGCCAGCACCAGCAGCGCGATGACCACGCCCACCACGGCGTTGGGGAAGCCCACCGCGTCGACGGCCTTCTCGATCGACGGCGACTCGACCTTGGCCAGGCCGACCACCGAGACGAGCGACACGACGAGCAGGCCCAGGCTGGTGAGGGTGGCGCGCCGGGTCGGCGGGTCGGCGTGCCCGTCGCCGTCCTGGTCGAGGGTGACGCCGTCGCGACCGACCGGCAGGAAGAAGTCGCGGTACTGCCCGGTCTGGGTCACCACGAACATGCCGTAGAGCACGAGGGAGGCGACCGCCACGAACGCCAGCTGGGTGCCGGAGTACTCCGGCCCGCTCTCGGAGGTGGTGAACGCCGGCAGCACCAGGCAGATGGTGGCCAGGATGACCACGGTGGTCAGCGCCGAGGCGGTGCCCTCCGGGTTGAAGACGGCCAGCCGGTGCCTCCTCGCGCTCACCAGCAGCGACAGGCCCATGATGCCGTTGACGGTGATCATCACCGCGGCGAAGACGGTGTCGCGCGCGAGCCCCGAGGTATCGCCCTTGCTGGTCACCATCAAGGTGACGATGAGGCCCACCTCGATGATGGTCACGGCGACCGCGAGCAGCAGGGACCCGAACGGCTCCCCGACCTTGTGGGCCACCACCTCCGCGTGGTGCACGGCGCTGACGACCGCGCCCATGAGGAGGACGGCCACGAGGACCAGGACGACCGCCGGTGGGTAGCGCCCCCAGGTGAGCACCAGCATGACCGCCGCCAGGATCGGGGTGTACGTCGTCCAGCTCGGCACTCGCATGCCCTCACCCTATTTGGTGACCGGTCAGCCGCCGGGCGTGCTCAGCTTCTCGAGCCGCGCGGTCAGCAGCGGAACCCGGTGGGCGTTGCCGGTGAGCTCGACGTACTGCCGTCCGAAGATCGCGAGCAGCGCGTCGTCGAGACGGCGTACGGCGCCCGCCGGGTAGCGGTAGCCCATCCGCCGGATGATCGCGTCCGGGTCGACCGAGGTGAGCAGCCCGCCCAGCTCGTCGAGGGAGGTGACGCCCAGCTCGAGGAGCAGCCCGGCGATCCACCCGTAGTGGTCGGTGTGCGACCACCCCGCGTCGGCGTACTGACCGGCGAGGAAGGTGGCCAGCTCCTGCCCGCTGATGCGCGGGTCGCTGGGGTCCTCCTCGTGGGGCAGGTGGGGGGCGGCGGCCTGGAGGCGCTCGCGGATCGCGGAGAACTCGTGGTCGGCCAGCTCGAGCAGTCCGGCCGCGAGGGTGAAGCGGCGGTCCAGGTCGGGAGCGTGCTCGGCCGGGACGGTGCCCTTGTAGCGGATGTCGTGCTCGAACTCGGCCCACGCGTGCTGCAGCACGGTGCGTACCTGGACGCTCGCGCGGTGCCGGGCCAGGTCGTCGTACGACGCGGGCGCGGGGTCGTCGGGCGTCACCAGGAGGTGCCGGCTGGCGTAGCCGAAGCGACCCTCGCGGGCGGTCTCCTGGCCGAGGTCGCGGTCGTCGAGCATCTGCATCTCGTCGTCGAGGAGGCTGGCGACCGCGGCCACGTCGGCGTGCACGTAGGTGATCACCCGGACCCCGACCTGGTCGGTGATCTGGTGCTGCGGGTCGGGGTAGAGGAGGCGTCCGTCGACGGTGCGGGCGGCCTTGGCCGCGAAGGACGCGACGCTCTTGGTGCGGCCGTCGACGCTGAGGTAGTTGATGCCCGCGTCGTCGAGCAGGGTCCGGATCAGCTCCACGAAGCGTGCCGTGACCGGCACCAGCGTCGGCTGGAGGGCGGCGTACTCCCGCACGGCCTCGCGCACCGGCTGGTCGTCGAGGAGGTGCGGGCCGTCGGGGCCGTCGGACTCGGTGACGGCAGCGTCGGCGGTGGGGTTCTCGGACGGGGGCACGCGCCCAGCCTGCCCTGTCCCGCCCGAGCGCGCACGCAGGACCCACAGGCTGGCTGTCGCGCCGTCGCGATCCGGCCGGACCGGGGCCAGCACGCGTCCACAGGTCGCGCGGCGGGCGTCGCCCTCCACAGGCGTACGCCGCGGGGGCGTGGATGTCGGTGCCCGTCGGGATGGTCCCGACATGGCCACCGACACCTCCGGCACCACCTCCGCCACCTCCGACGGCATCCACCACGACGGCGCGGGTCGTGCGCGGCTGCGCGTGACGCCCCCACTGCCGCCGGACGACGTCGTCTTCCTGGCCGGCTTCGGCCGGCACCCGGTCCACGACCACGCCGGCGAGGGGCTCGCGCTGCCGAGCCGCACGGCCCGGATCTGGCCGGGTCAGCCGCCGGGTCCGTGCCCGTGGGTGCCGTGCGCCGACGGCTGCTGCCTGCACCTCGCCGGGAGGACGGGGGTGGTGGCGGCCGGCGGCTGGCTGAGGTTCCTGCTCGCGGAGTTCCTCGAGCGGTCCCACGTGGTCAGCGGCACGGTCGAGGTCCCGGGGCACGGGCGGGCCCGCGCGGTGCTCATCGTCGAGGGGCCCGAGGTCTTCGAGGGCGAGATCGACGCGCGGCCGGGGCCCGGCGCCGGTCGTCCCGGCGGCGGCTGCGAGGAGGAGTCGTGGTCCGGGTGAGTCCCGGGTCGTGGCTCAGCCGAGGACCCCCGCGGCTCGCGCGGGCTCGGCGTAGGCCTGCGCCAGCGTGGCCACGGTGTGGTGCGCGTTGAGACCGCTGGGATTCGGCACGACCCACAGCCGGGCAGGGCCGAGCCGTGCGGGCTGCTCCCCGACGGCGGCACGGGGCAGGCCGAAGGCCTGGCGGTAGGCGGTGATCCCGGCGACGGCGACGACCCGCGGCGCGCGTTCCTCGACGAGCGTGGTGAGGGCCACGGCCCCGTCTCGCAGCTCGTCGCGCGAGAGCTCATCGGCCCGGGCGGTGGCCCGGCGGACCAGGTTGGTGATGCCGATGCCCCGCTCCCGGAGGTGGTCGCGGTCCGTGTCGGTCATGCCGGCGGCCGGGTCGATGCGGTGCTCGAGGATCCCTGCCTCGAGCAGGGCCGGGTAGAAGCGGTTGGCCGGGTGGGCGAAGTGCGTGCTCGTGGCCGCGGTCCACAGCCCCGGGTTGATGCCGACGAAGAGCAGCCGCAGGCCCGGGCCGAGCAGGTCGGGGACCTCCGCGTCTCGGAACGACTCGAGCTCGGCGCGGGTGAAGCGAGGCATGCGCAGACCCTAGGTTGCCCTCGGTCGCCCTCGGTCACGCCGTGTCGGGAACGGCCGCGGCCTCGCTATCGTCCCAGTCACCATGACGCACATGCTGAGCAGCGCAACGGTCCGCCTCGCCCTTGCCGGAGCACTCTGTGCCGCTGTCCTCGCGGGCTGCGGCCAGTCCGACGGGAGCGACTCCGCCGACAGCGCGAGCGACACCACGAGCAGCTCCGGCGCGGGCGAGGAGTCCACGCCCGGGGCGGGCGACTCCTCGAGCGCGGGCGGCGGCACGTCCACCGAGGGCGACACCTCGAGCGGCGGCGGGGCCGTCCTGGTGGCAGGCGAGACGCCCACGACCACCGAGACGCGCATCGTCAGCGCCTCCAACGCCGACGGAGACGTGACCCCGCGTCCGGTGCCGCTCGTCGACGCCGCCGCCGTGCGCGAGTTCGTCGCCCCCTTCGGTGCCGATCTCGCCCCGCAGGTGCAGGCGGCCGTGCGGGAGACCGAGGTGCCGGACGGCCAGACGCTGATGGGCGCGGTGGTCGCGATCGGGTGCGACGAGCCGACCGGGATCGAGCTCACCCAGACCTTCGAGGGCTACGAGGTGAAGGGCATCGTCCCCAAGTCCGGGGTGCAGTGCCTCGTGGCCGTCACCTCGGTCGCGCTGTTCCTCGTCGACGCCCCCTGACCGACCGGGCACTTCCTGACACCTCAGACCTGCCGACCGGGCAGTTCCTGACGCCTCAGACCTGCCGACCGGGCGCTTCCTGACACCTGGGGCGCGCCGACCGGGCGCTTCCCGCCCCGGACGTCCGTCAGGGGGTGGTCGGCGGGGGAGTGGTCGGAGCCGGGGTCGGTGTGGGGGCCGGGGGCACCGGCGTGGTGACCGGCGGCAGCACGCCGTTGTAGAAGATCCCGAGCGCGTTGGCCACCTTGCGCTCGTGGCCGTCGGAGGGCTCGTTGATGAGGCCCATCGCGCCGGTGATCGTGCGCGAGTACATGGTGGAGGAGCCGCCGCCGTCGAAGTTGAGCGCGTTCTCCGCGCCGAGGGACAGCATCATGTTGGCCAGCTCGACCATCGTGTAGCCACGGCTGTACGCCGAGCGGCCGTCGATCACGAGGATGAGCAGCTTGGCGCCGTCGGCGTCGATGCCGATCGCGGTGCGCGGGTGCAGCAGCCGGTCGTTGACCACCGTCCGCACGCCGTCGAGCAGGATCGACCGGTCGCCGGAGACGGCCATGGTGGCGCTCGGCTTGACCTTGTACTTGAACGTCAGCTTGCGCCCGACCTCGAGCTGCTTGAGCAGCTTGGCGGCCGACCCGCGGCCGACGAGGACCTGGCCCTTGACCTTGTGGCCCTTGGAGAGCACCGACTTGTTGGACCTGATCCGGCCGTCGACCACGACGACCTCGCGGACGTCCTTGGCGCCGTCGGTGACCGAGTAGCCCTTGGTCCAACCCCAGTCGGAGGTGTAGAGGCCGATCGTGTTGTCGGCGACGGTCGCGGCGTTGATGCCGGAGACGGGCCACCGCGGGCGCTGGCGCAGCTTGGTGCGCGTCACCATCGGGCCGACGTGGTAGCCGGTGGCGTCGAGGTAGAAGGTCGCGTTCTCCGGGATCCAGCCGGTCGCCGGGCCGTGGAGGAGTCCGCGCTCGCGGTCGACCGCGGGGCCGAGGGCCGCGCCGGTGTCGGAGATGTCGAAGAAGTCGCCGTTGACGGCGCCGAGGGCGCCCTCCATGGCCCCGAACTGGCTCACGGTCTTGCGGCGCACGGCGTACTTGCTGCCGATGTGGTCCAGGCTGATGTTGGGGGCGTTGAGGTCGACGGTGATCAGGTTGGCGCGGATCGGGCCGCGTGCGTCGACCTGGTCCCACTCGCGGATCTGCACGCCCGGGGCGATGTCGTAGGTGACGTCGCTGGTCACCCGGGCCTTGGCCCGCCGGCCCGCCGGCCACGGCTTCGCGATCTCCCCGCGCACGCCGTCGGAGGTCTGGCCGGGCGTCCCGAGCACCGTGCCGGGCTCCCTCAGGGCGCGACGCTGGGCAGGCGTCAGGCCCGCACGGTCACCCCTCGAGGCGTCACCCGCTCGGGACGAGGTCCCACCGGTGTCGGCGCTGCTCGACGTGGCGCCCGCGACGAGGGCCCCCGCGACCAGGGCAGAGGCGAGGGCACCGGCCGAGAAGGCCGCGGTCAGTCGGTTCGAGGCAGGCACGCGCTCCACAGTAAAGGGATCAGGGTGACTGGAGGGGCAGGTGGGCCTGAGTTTCTTCGAGCGTGATCACGCCCGGCGCCCGACTGCCCATGCCCACGAACGTGTCGCTGAGCGCCGAGACGAGCAGGTAGAGCTTCTGCCCGGCCGGGACGTCGACGGCCACGGAGGGCAGGTCGATCCGGCGCGGCCGGCCGACCACGGGAGCCTCCTCGTCGACGGGCAGGACGTTGTTCTGGACCAGGGTCGCGTCCACCGGGCTGGTGCCGACCGCGAGACCGTAGAAGGCGCGGCTGCGGACGCCGAGCGCGGTCATGGTTCCGGTGAGGTGGGGGGTGCCGGCGAGGCGCAGCGGCCCCGGGGCGATCTCGTAGGCCAGCGGCACCCCGGCCGCGGTCGGGCTGGTCACGGTGCCGACGGACCGGACCGCCGTCGGGGCGGGGGAGCGGACCGTCGTGCACGTCGAGGACGGGGTGGCCAGGTGCAGCCGGCCGTAGCCGCGCAGGCCGGTACGACGCCCCTTGAGCTGCTCGTCGAAGAACCGCTTGCTCAACGCCTCGAAGTCGCCGCCCGCCAGCTGCTGCGAGCAGGGGTCCGAGGTCACGTCGATGCCGCGCGGGAGGACGCCGGGCAGGACGTGCCCGCCGTTGTAGGCGACGAAGATGCTGTGCCGGCGCGCCGTGCGGGTGATCGCCGAGCGCCAGTTGGCCAGCCCCTGCTGGAGCGGGAAGAGGCTGTCGGTCGTGCCCTGCCCGAAGAGCACCGGGATCGGGAGCCGACGGCCCTGGGCGACGTGGAAGGCCGGCCCGTTCTGGGCGAAGAACGTGGGCATGTCCTCCGTCCCCGGGACCGAGCCGTCCGGCCAGGTGCCGGTGGCGGCCCCCTCGACCAGGGCCTTGTAGACGCGCGGCGGCAGCGCGTCGGTGGGCAGCGAGGCGGCCGACAGGGCCGCCGCCCACGCGGTGCGGACCACGCCCTCGGGGGCCAGGCTCTCGTTGAGGTCGTTCCAGGTGATCTCGGGGGCCATCGCGTCGAGGACCGGCGTGCCGCGGCGCTCGAGGCTCGTGAAGGCGGCGAGGAACTGGTAGCCACCGCCGTAGGACCCGCCGATCGCGCCGAGCCGGGGGTCGCCCGGCCCGTCCTGGCGGACCCACGGCAGCCGGGCCATCACCCGGATCAGTCGCGCCACGTCCTTGCCCTCGACGGCCGGGTTCTCGACGTACGCGTGACCGCCGGACTCGCCGAAGCCGCGCTGGTCGAAGGACAGGACGCCGTACCGGCTGTCGAGGAAGGTGGCGAAGGCCGCGGGGTCCGTCGTCCGCGAGCCGCCCCAGCCGTGGCTGTGCCAGATCATCGGGACCGGGTGGCGGCGGGACGCGCCGGCGGGCTTGAAGAGGGAGTAGCAGATCTCGATCGGGGTGCTCGAGCCCGGGTCCGGGACCGAGCGCACGCAGTCCTCGACGACCTTCACGCCCGACGGGGCGGGGGCCACCGGGGCGGCGTACGACGAGGTGGTGGTGGCCGGTGCCAGCGCGAGCAGCGGGGCGACCAGCGCGAGCAACGGGGTGGCCAGGGCGAGTTTCCTCATGGATGGGACAACTGCCCGGCCGGCGCGAGGTCACGCACCGGGGCGCCCGCGACTCATAGGGTGCCGTCGTGACCGTGCGCCCGTGCAACACCTTCGTCGAGGGGGACAACCTCGACGTGCTGCGCTCGCTGGCGCCGGGCAGCGTCGACCTCGTCTACACCGACCCGCCGTACAACACCGGCAACGACTTCGCCTACGCCGACCGCTTCCGCGCCCCCGACGGGGCGCGGGCCGGGCGGCACGAGGCGTGGGCGGCGATGATGCGGCCCCGGCTGGAGGCGATCCGTGAGGTGCTCTCGGAGCGGGGCGCGCTCTTCGTCAGCATCGACGACAACGAGGCCGCGCGCCTGCGGCTGATGCTCGACGAGGTCTTCGGCGAGGCCTGCTTCCTCGCCCAGGTCGTGGTCAACCTCAACCCCAAGGGCCGCCAGCTCGGCCGGGGCTTCGCCACCAGCCACGAGTACGTCCTGGTCTACGCCCGCGACCCCGGTGCCTGCGTGGTCGACGCGAGCAGCGCCGAGCACGTCGACGAGGCCGACTTCCCGCTCACCGCTCCCGACGGACGGCGCTTCCGACACCTCCCGCTGCGCAACACCAACAAGAAGTTCAACCCCGTCACCGCGCGCACCCTGCACTTCCCGCTGTACGGCGACCCGGCCAGCGGGCGCGTCGCCACCACCGCCTTCGAGGGCTCGGTCGAGCTGCTGCCGGTCTTCGGCGACGGACGTCCCGCGGTGTGGCGCTGGTCGGCCCCGCTGGTCGACGAGCGTCCCGACGACCTGGTCTGCCGCACGATCCAGGGCAAGCTCGGCGAGCGCGCCGACGTCTTCCAGCGCGACTGGCTGCACCGCGACGGCGGGCGGCGCAAGAAGCTGCGCACGATCTGGCTCAGCGAGGAGATCGGCTCGACCGACACCGCCGTGGCCGAGCTCAAGGACCTCGTGGGCCACGTCTTCGAGTCGCCCAAGCCGACCGGGCTGGTGCGCCGGATCCTCGGCACCATGCCGTCGGACGCCAGCGTGCTCGACCCCTTCGCCGGCAGCGGCACCACCGGGCACGCCGTCGCGCTGGCCAACGCCGAGGACGGCGGGACGCGGCACTGCCTGAGCATCAACTCGCCCGAGCCGACCCGTCCCGGCTCCAACGCGCAGCTGGCCGGACTGCCCACGGTCGCGGCCATCACCCAGGCCCGGCTGGCGGCCGTCGACGCCCGGATCGGTGGTGGCTTCAGCGAGCTCCCGCCGCACGCTCCAGCGCCGTGAGCTCGTTGTCGAGGTGCCCGAGCAGCCGCTGCAGGTGCGGGACCGTGCGTCGGCAGCCGGTGAGCCCGAAGCCCATCTTCCCGTCGTACGACGTGCAGGTGATGTTGAGCGCCATCCCGTTGATGGGGATCGAGAGCGGGTAGGTCCCGACCAGCTTCGCGCCGTTGAGGTACTGCGTGGAGCGCGGCCCCGGCACGTTGCTGATGATGACGTTGAACGGCGGTCGCACGAGGCCCTGCATGCGCAGCATCGGGGTGAGGATCGAGGGCGCCATCCCGATCGCGCTCATGGCCAGGATCTGGGTCGGGGTCATCGACGACAGGGCCTGCTTGCCGTCGCGCATCGACCGGTGGATGGCGACGAGCCGGGCGGCCGGGTCGTCGAGGTCGGTGGCGAGCTGCACCATCACCGAGCCGACCGCGTTGCCGCCGTCGGCCGAGGCGACCTGCGCCTGCTTGGCGTTGAGCCCGACCGGCACCATGGCGACCAGACCCGTGTCCGGCAGCGCGTCGTGGTCGATCAGGTAGGCACGCAGCGCGCCGCTGCACATGGCCAGCACCACGTCGTTGATCGTGGAGCCGGTGGCCTGCCCGATCGCGCGCATCCGCTCGATCGGCCAGTCCTGGGCGGCGAATCGCCTCGAGCCGGTGATCGACTGGTTGAACATCGTGCGCGGGGCGTAGAGGGAGACCGCCGAGGTCTCGTTGCGCAGCCCGCGGGTGATCGTCTTGACCAGCGCCGAGGGCAGCCCGGCCGCCTCGGCGGTGAGTCCGTACGCCGAGCGCAGCGCGCTCATGGGCACCTGGGCCAGCGACGACTCGGCCGCCTCGCGGGTGCGCTGCGCCTTCGCGCTGGCCGGGCGGGCCGCCCACGGCGCCGGCATGTCGCGTCGCTCCGGGTCGGTGGTGAGCACGCTGGCGAGCAGCCGCATGGCGGAGACGCCGTCGACGAGCGCGTGGTGGGTCTTGGTGTACATCGCCACCCGGCCGTCGCGCAGGCCCTCGATGATGTGGGCCTCCCACAGCGGTCGCTCCCACGCGAGGCGCTGGCTGTGCAGCCGCGAGCAGAGGTCGAGGAGCTCGCGGACCCGGCCCGGCCGGGGCAGGGCGCTGTGCCGCACGTGGTGCTCGATGTCGAAGTGCTCGTCGGGGACCCACACCAGCTGGCCGGCCGTGCCGATCGAGCGGTGCGGCCGCTTGAGGAACAGCGGGGCGATCTCCTCGGGCGCGCTCATCGCGGCGTACATCTGCCGGGCGTAGTCGCGTCCGGCCCCCTCCGGCTTCTCGAAGAGCTGGAGACCGCCGACGTGCATCGGCTGGGTGCGGCTCTCGGCGTAGAGGAACGCCGCAGATGTCGGATCGATGGGGTTGACCACGCGTTGACCTCCTGGGGTTGGGCGATCCTCGCCTGTTGCGACGATGTCCACAAGCAGGGTCCACGAGCAGGGTCCCTCACGAGCGTCCACCGGGAACGTCCTGCAGGACTGTCCACCCGGGCCCGTCGCGCCGGGCGCGGTGCTCGGTCGGTGCGAGGATGACGCCATGCAGGCCGCACCCGCCGACGGACCGCTCGAGGCGATGTGGAGTCGCGGTCGTACGTCGATGCGGGTCCGGGTCGCGCGGTTGCGCTCGAAGTCGTTCGCCATCGCGCAGTGCGCCCTCGCCGCCGGTGTCGCGTGGCTCGTCGCCTCCGACCTGCTGGGGCACGAGACCCCGTTCTTCGCCCCGATCGCGGCGGTGGTGAGCCTCGGGACGTCGTACGGGCAGCGCCTGCGCCGGGTCGCGGAGGTGACCGTGGGCGTCGCGGTCGGGGTCATGCTGGGCGACCTGCTGGTCTACTGGCTCGGCTCGGGCTGGTGGCAGGTCTCCCTCGTGGTGGCACTCGCGATGTCGCTGGCCTTCCTGCTCGACGGCGGGCCGCTGCTGGTCACCCAGGCGGCCGTGCAGTCGATCGTCATCACCACGCTCATCGCCGACCCCGGCGCCGCGTTCACGCGCTGGACCGACGCGCTGGTGGGCGGGTGCGTCGCCCTGGTCGCCGCCACGGTGGTGCCCGCGGCGCCGTTGCGCCGCCCCCGCGAGCAGGCCTCGGAGGTGCTGCGCAAGGTCTCGGCGCTGCTGCGGGCCGCCGCCGACGTGATGGTCGACGGGGAGGTGGAGCACGCGCTCGAGCTGCTCGCGGACGCCCGCGACACCGACTACCTCATCCAGGAGCTGCGCGCGGCGGCCGACGAGGGGCTCGACGTGGTGGCCTCCAGCCCGTTCCGCGTGCGGCACAAGGGCGGGCTGAGACGCATGGTCGAGCTGGTCGACCCGCTGGACCGCTCGCTGCGCAGCACCCGGGTGCTGGTGCGCCAGGTCGCGGTCGCGGCGTACCGGCGGCGGCCGTTCCCCTCGTCGTACCCGATGGTCACCCGCGAGCTGGCGGCGGCGGTCGACGCCGTGGCCGACGAGCTCCGGGCCGACCGGATGGCGATCGCCGCGCAACCCGCGCTGCTCGCCGTCGGGATGGCCACCGCGGGGGTCGAGCGCAGCGACGCGCTCTCGGTGGAGGTCGTGCTCGCCCAGCTGCGGGCCGTGGTCGCCGACCTCCTGATGCTCACCGGGATGGGGCAGCTGGAGTCGACCGACGCGCTCCCGCCCCCGCGCTGAGGACCTCCCGGGGTAGTCCGTGACGATCGGACCCCCGAACGGCCCGGATCGGGGTCCGTTCGTCGGGGACTACCCCGCCAAGCGCGGGGCTAGTGGGGGACGATCTGGTCGCTCGGACGGCCCCAGGACCCCCCAGATCGTCCCAACTACGCACCGGGGCGGGGTCAGCGGGCGAGCGAGTCGCGCAGCTCGGCGACGACGGAGTCCACGACGGCGGTCAGGTCGCCACCGACCTCCTTGGCCACGGCACGCTGGCGCTGGTACGACGCCCCGCGGCGCACGATGTCGGCGACCGAGCGCAGCTCCTCCTCGCAGTCGAGGCGCCGCGCCACGGGGGTGAGCTGCTCCAGCAGGTCGTGGAGGTCGTCGGTGACCAGGCGCTCGCGGGAGCCGGCGTCGAGGATGACGATCGCGTCGAGGCCGTAGCGGGCGGCGCGCCACTTGTTCTCCTGCACGTGCCACGGCGGCATGGAGGGGAGCTCCTCCCCGGCTGCGGCGCGGGTGTCGAGGTCGACGACCAGGCAGTGCATCAGCGCGGTGAGGGCGGCGAGCTCGTCGATGTCGGACATGCCGTCGCAGACGCGGTTCTCGATGGTGCCCAGGTGCGGGGCGGGGCGCACGTCCCAGCGCACGTCGGACATCGAGTCGATGACGCCGGTGGTCGTCTGGTCCGCGATGCACGCCTCGAACTCGGACCACTCGCGGAACTGGAAGGGCAGCCCGGCGGTCGGCAGCTGCTGGAACATCAGGGCCCGGTTGGAGGCGTAGCCGGTGTCCTGGCCGGCCCACACCGGCGAGCTGGCACTGAGGGCGAGGAGGTGCGGGTAGGTGTTGAGCATGGCCGACAGCACCGGCATCACCCGGTCGCGCTCCGGCATCCCGACGTGCACGTGCACGCCCCAGATGAGCATCTGGCGGCCCCACCACTGCGTGCGGTTGATGAGCTCGGCGTACCGGTGGCCCTCGGTGAGCTGCTGGTGCGACCAGTCGGCGAAGGGGTGCGCGCCGGCCCCGAAGAGGTCCACGCCGAGCTCGTCGGCCGCCGGCATCACCACCGCGAGGGTCTCGCGCAGGTCGGCCACCGCCTCGGCCACGCTGCCGCACACGCCGGTCACGATCTCGACGGTGTTGCGCAGCAGCTCCTTGTGCAGCCGCGTCGGGTCGACCAGCCGCGGACTGGCCGCGGCGAAGAGGTCGGCGGCGGTGTTGGACAGGTCCCGGGTCGTCTGGTCGACGAGCGCGAACTCCCACTCCACGCCCAGCGTGGGGGAGGCCGAGGCGTGGAAGTCGAGGCGCACGACACCATGCTAGGGACGACGGCAGGCCCCGGCCTCACCCGCACGAGCCGGATGCCACCATGACGACGTGGAGGAGGAGACGCGCATGACCGTCCAGGACGGCACCCAGCTCGAGCCGGCCGTCGAGGCCGCGGTGGAGGCAGCCGTGGAGGCGGCGGCGGCCGAGGCTGCGGAGGCGGCGGCCGGGCCCGCGGCCGAGGCGGCCGTCGAGGCCGTCGTGGTGGCCGCCGCGGCCGAGGAGGCCGAGGCAGCCGAGGAGGCAGCGGAGCTGGCCCGGGAGCTCAACCTCAGCCTCGACCTGTGCCTGCGGATCGGCGAGGTGCTCCTCTCCTCGGGCGCCGGCGCCGCCGACGTGACCGCCACGATGCAGTCGGTCGCGCACCACCTGGGCCTGCGGCACCCCGAGATCGACGTGACCTTCACGTCGCTGTCGATGAGCTACCACCGCGACCCTGCCGAGCCGCCGGTGATCATGCTGCGCAACGTCAAGCACCGCGACATCGACTACGAGGACCTGACCCAGGTCGACCACCTCGTCCACGAGATCATGGCCGGGCAGCTCGACCTCTACCTCGCCCGCACCCGGATGGCGACGATCATGTCGACCGGCCACCCGTGGCCGCGCTGGTCGGTCACCCTGGGCTGGAGCGCGATGTGCGCCAGCGTGGCGGTCTTCCTCGGCGGCGACTGGCTGGTCGCGCTCATCGCCGCCGCGTCCGCCGCGTCCATCGACCGCCTCCAGCTGGTGCTGTCGCGACGCCGGCTGCCGACCTTCTACCTCCAGGTCGCCGGGGGAGGGGTCGCGACGCTGTGGGCCGCGGGCCTGGCGGCGACCCCGGTGGTCACCGACCTGTCCCTGGTCGTCACCGCCAACATCGTCATGCTGCTCGCCGGGATCGGCTTCATGGGCGCCATCCAGGACGCGCTGACCGGCTTCTACGTCACCAGCGGGGCGCGGGTCATCGAGGCGCTGCTGGCCACCGCGGGGATCATCGCGGGGGTCAGCGGCGGCCTCTCCTTCGCGACCGTGGTCGGGATCGACCTCGGCCAGCTGGTGCCCGGCCGGGCGCTGGGCAACCACGTCCTGGTCGGTGTCGTCGGCGCCGCCGTCTGTGCCGCGGCGTTCGCGTTCGCGTCGTACGCCCCGCCCCGGGTGCTGCTGCCGATCGCCGGCACCGCGGGCCTCGCCACGCTGCTCTACTCGGTCGTCGCCCAGTCCGGCTTCGGCAAGACCTGGGCGGCGGCGGTCGGCGCCTTCACCATCGGCCTGGTGGCGTACGCCGTCGCGGACCGGTTCCGGGTGCCGCCCCTGGTGGTCGCGGTGTCGGCCATCGTGCCGCTGCTGCCCGGTCTGTCGATCTACCGCGGCCTCTCGCTGCTGGCCGCCGGCGGCTCCGGCACGTCGTACGGCATCGTCGCGATGATGACCGCCGCGTCGGTGGCCGTGGCGCTGGCCTCGGGGGTGATCCTCGGCGAGTACCTCGCCCAGCCGCTCAAGCGCGAGACGCGGCGCCTCGAGGACCGGCTGGCGGGGCCGCGCCTGGTCGGTCCGTTCCGCGCCCGTACCAAGGGCGAGACCCGCGCCGACCGCATCACCTGAGGGCGCTCAGCACCTCGAGCCAGGTCCGGGACGCCCCGTCGTACGGCGCGTGGCCACCGCGCACGGCCGCCAGCACCGCCTCGCAGCTCGCCCGCGCCCCGGCGACGACCTCGTCGGGGTAGCCGTAGGCCACCTGGTGCTCGGCGAACTCGTCCTCGTCGTCGACGATCACCATGCCGTTGAAGCCGCGGACCACGTCGAGGTCGAGGTCGACCGCGCGGAGCGTCGTCCCGTCCCACTCCGCCGGCGTGGTCATGTCGACGTAGACCTCCACGGCGGAGTCCTCGAGCAGCGGCCAGCGGGTGCCCTCGACCGCGTAGAAGGTGGCGAGGTGCCAGGCATCCGCGGCGGGAACGAGACCCACGTGGTCGATGTCGAGGACGAAGGTGTGTCCCGGGCGGGTGTAGGTCGTGCCGGCGGCGAAGCCGAGCCACAGCCCGTGCTCGTCCTCGCCGAGCACGACCGCGTCATACTCCCAGTGCGGGGTCCCGCCCCACTTGGTCATCTCGCAGCGGACGCGGGTCCCGGGCGCGTGGGTCATGGACCTGTTTCTACACGGTTCCGTCCACACGTCCCTACCGGTCGCCGGTGACCCGCGGCGCGATCCGTGCGACCACGTCCTGGTAGCGCGAGCCGGTCAGCTTGGCGAAGTGGTGCATCACGTGCGCGTCGGCCCCGACGAGCACCCGGGCCCGGCCGGCGAGCGCGCCGTCGAGGATGATCCGGGCGGCCTTGTCGGCCGGCATCTTGGCCAGCTTGGTGTCGAACAGCGCGGCCAGCCGGTCGTGGTCCTCGCCGGCGGTGGTCCGACCGTTGCGGGCGATGCCCGTCCTGATCCCGCCGGGGTGCACGCAGGTGACGCTCACCGGGTGGTCGTTGACGATCATCTCCTCGCGCAGGGCCTCGGTGAAGCCGCGCACGGCGTACTTGGTGGCGTTGTAGGCGCTCTGGCCGGGCATCGAGATGAGGCCGAAGAGGGACGAGATGTTGACCAGGACGCCGTCGCCCGACGCGATCAGGTGGGGGAGGAACTCCTTGGTCCCGTTGACCACCCCGAGCAGGTTGACCCCGAGGATCCAGTCGAACTCCTCGTAGGACATGTCCTCGAAGTCGCCCGACATCGACACCCCGGCGTTGTTGACCAGCACGTCGACGCGGCCCAGCTGCCCGACGACGTCGTCGGCCCACTGCGCCATCGCGGCGCGGTCGGACACGTCGAGGACGTCGCTGCGCACCTCGGCGCCGAGGGTCTTGACGAGGTCGACGGTGCCGGCGAGGGCATCGGCGTCCCAGTCGGAGATCGCGAGCAGTCCGCCGCGGCGGGCGGCCAGCAGGGCCATCTCGCGGCCCATGCCACCGCCGGCGCCGGTGATGGCGACCACCTTGTCGCGGAGCGTGCGGGCGGGGCGGTTGATGCCGATCCTCATGCGGGGATCCTCTCGTCGGTGCGGTGGGCCTCCACGTCGTACGCCTCGACGTCGAAGCGGGCGAGCAGGGAGCGGAAGGTGAAGGTGGCGCGCGGCCACAGGGTGGTGTTGCGCCCGTGGGCGTCGAGGTACCAGCTGGCACAGCCGCCGGTCGACCAGACGGTCCGGCGCATGCGGCGCTGGAGGTCGCGGTTCCACGCGTCCTGGACGTCGCGCCGCGGCTCGAGCGCGGCGTACCGGTGGATCCTCATGGTGGCGATCGCGTCGAGCACGTAGGCGATCTGGCTCTCGATGATGAAGACCATCGAGGAGTGGCCGAGGCCCGTGTTGGCGCCGACGAGCTGGAAGAGGTTGGGGAAGCCGTGCGTGGTCGTGCCCTTGTACGACGCCATCCCGGTGTCGGCCCACACCTCGGCGAGGGTGCGCCCGCCGCGGCCGTGGATGCGCTCGGCGATGGGCTGCTCGGTGGTGTGGAAGCCGGTGGCCACGATGATCACGTCGACCGGCCGCTCGGTGCCGTCGGCGGTGACGATCGAGTCGCCGGTGATCCGGACGATCGGGTCGGTGACGAGGTCGACGTGGTCCCGGGCGAGGGCGGGGTAGTAGGTGTTGCTGATCAGGATTCGCTTGCAGCCGATCTCGTAGTCCGGCGTGACCCGCGCCCGCAGCTCGGGGTCGGGGATGCCGCGGGCGATGTTGAGCAGGGCCGCCTTCTTGGCGGGCAGGGCGAGGCGGGGCTGCCGGACGAAGGCCGGGACGTAGGACTCGCGGCCCCAGTAGGTCGCCGTGCGGTAGGCCTTCTGCACCGCCGGCACGTGGCGGAACAGCAGCCGCTCGACGCGGGTGTAGCGCCGGTCGTTGCGCGGGATGACGTACGGCGCGGTGCGCTGGTGGACGTCGAGGTGCGCGGCCACCTTCGCGACCTCGGGGACCAGCTGGATGCTCGACGCCCCGGTGCCGATGACCGCGACGCGATTGCCGGCGAGGTCGACGTCGTGGTCCCAGCGGGCGGAGTGGAAGAGCTCGCCGCGGAAGTCCTCGATGCCCTCGATCTCCGGCAGCCTCGGCTCGGAGAGGCCGCCGGAGCCGCTGATCAGCGTGGTCGCGGTGATCTCGCCGCGGCTGGTGCGCACCACCCAGCGCCGGGCCACCTCGTCGTACCGCGCCTCCTCCAGCGTCGTGCCGAAGGCGAAGCGGTCCAGCACGCCGGACTCGCGGGCGACCCGGCGCAGGTAGGCGTGGATCTCCGGCTGCGGCGAGAACGACCTCGTCCACTCCGGGTTGGGCGCGAAGGAGAAGGAGTAGAGCTGGCTCGGGACGTCGCACGCCGCGCCGGGGTAGGTGTTGGCGCGCCACGTGCCGCCGACGTCCCCGTCCTTCTCGATGACCAGGAAGTCGCTCTCCCCGGCCTCGTCGAGCCTGATCGCAGCCCCGAGCCCGGCGAAGCCGGCGCCGACGACCAGGTGGGTGACCGCGGTCGGGAGGGTCTGCGAGGTGGGCTCGGCGTCCATGGCTGCGAACGTACTGGCGTTGTTGAATATCCGTCAATAAGGTGGGGCGGGTGAGCACGCCCACAGCCCGCGTCCGCCTCTCCCCGGAGCAGCGCCGCCGCCAGCTCCTCGACCTCGGGACCCGCCTCTTCGCGACCCGGGCGGTCGAGGAGATCTCGATCGACGTGCTGGCCGAGGAGGCCGGGGTCTCGCGCGGGCTGCTGTACCACTACTTCGGCAGCAAGCAGGACTTCCGCGAGGCCGTCATCCGGCACGCGGTGGAGGACCTCGTCGAGCAGACCGCCCCGCCCGCCTCGGGCGAGCCGCTCGAGCGGCTCGCCGCGTCGGTGGGGGTGTACGTCGACTACGTGCTCGCCAACCTGACCGGCTACCGCTCGCTGGTCCGGGCCGCGGCGGGGGGCAGCGAGGAGCTGCGGGCGATCTACGAGGAGGCGCGGGCGGCGCTCACCGACCGGATCTTCCGCGAGGACTCGCTCGGCGAGCACCTCAGCGACGACCCGGCCACCCGGCTCGTGGTCCGCGGCTGGTCCGCGCTGGTCGAGGAGACCGTGCTCACCTGGGCCCAGGAGCCCTCCGCGATGAGCCGCGACGCGCTCGTCGACACCCTGGTCGCGGCGCTCCCGGCGCTGGTCGGCGTCATCGCGGACGGTGCCGCCGGCTGACGCGTAGGCTGGCGTCGGGTGACAGGTCCTCGCCGGCAGCGTGGCGGCGGATCGCACCGCGGACCGCACAGTGGCGGCGGACTGCACGATCAGGGGCGATCCCCATGCGATGTGCCGCCACCCTGGACGGGCCCGCGCGATGTGCCGCCACCCTGGACCGCGGCCGCGGAGTGGCGGCGGCCCGCCTCAGGAGCGCGGGGGCAGGGTGACCGCCACCGTCGTGCTGCCGGGGCGCGAGTCGAGGGCCACCGTCCCGCCGTGCGCGCCGGTGATCGCCCGGACGAGCGCGAGCCCCAGGCCGGCGCCCCCCTCGCGGTGCCGGGCCGCGTCGCCGCGGACGAAGCGCTCGAAGGCGTGCTCGACGATCCCGGGCGCGAAGCCCGGCCCGTCGTCGTGCACGTCGAAGCCGTCGGGGCGGGCGGTGACGGTGACGGTGGTGCCCGCGGGGGTGTACTTGCGGGCGTTGGTCAGCAGGTTGGTCACCACCTGGTGCAGGCGCTGCTCGTCGCCGACCACCTCGACCGGCTCGTCCGGCAGGGACAGGCGCCAGGTGTGGTCGGGCGCGACGACCCGGGCGTCGTTGACCGCCTCCATCAGCAGCAGCGACAGGTCGACCGGCTCGCGCACCAGCGGGCGGCCGGCGTCGAGGCGGGCGAGCAGGAGCAGGTCCTCGACCAGCCCGGTCATCCGGGCGGCCTCGCCCTCCACCTTGGCCAGCGCCGTGGCCTGCGCGTCCGGCCGGTGCCGGGCCAGCTCGGTGTAGCCGGCGATCGTGGCGAGCGGGGTCCGCAGCTCGTGGCTGGCGTCGGCGACGAACTGGCGCACCTGCTGCTCGCTGCGGTGCCGGACCGCGAGGCTCGCCTCGACGTGGTCCAGCAGGGAGTTGAGCGCGGCCCCCACCTGGCCGACCTCGTTGCGCTCGTCGGTGAGCCGCTCCGGGACCCGGTCGGACAGGTCGATCTCGCCCTCGGACAGCGGCTTCTCGGCGACCCGGTGGGCGGTGGCGGCGACCTCGCGCAGCGGCGCGAGCTGGCGTCGTACGACGATCGTCCCGCCGATCGCCGCGGCCCCGATCCCCAGGAGGGTGAGCAGCGCCTCCCAGCGCACCAGTGACTCGAGGAGGTCGTGCACGTCGCTGGCCGGGAGGCCCGCCACGGCGGTCACGCCGCGGTCCTCGGCGATCACGCGGTAGGAGCCGAGCCCCGGCAGCTCCACGTCGTGGGGCGCGCCGTCCACCGGGACCGCGGCGAGCGCGGCGATGACGTCCCGGTCGAGCGCGACGGCGGCGCTGTAGCCGTCGTCGCCGCCCTGGGTGAGCAGGATCCCGCTCCCGGCGGTGCCGTCGATGGTGGCGCTGACGGTCCCGACGGCCTGCCCGAGCCGGCCCGGCCCGTCGTCGCCACGTCCGCGTGAGTCGTCCTGGTCGTCGTCGAAGCGCGGGGGAGGCGCGCCGTACGCCCGCCCGAGGGACGCGCGCACGTCGTCGTCCAGCTGGTGGTCGAGGTAGGAGCGCATCGCCAGCGTGGTGGCGAGCGCGATGAGCACCGAGACCAGCGCGACCAGGGCGACCGCCGTCACCACCAGCCGCTGGGTCAGCGTCCTCACGGTGCCGATTCCTGGGAGACCGACTCCTGCACGGCCGGCTTGAGGACGTAGCCGGCGCCGCGCATCGTGTGGATCATCGGCTCGCGCCCGGCGTCGATCTTCTTGCGGAGGTAGGACACGTAGAGCTCGACGACGTTGGCCTGGCCGCCGAAGTCGTACTGCCAGACCCGGTCGAGGATCTGCGCCTTGCTGAGCACCCGTCGCGGGTTGCGCATGAAGAAGCGCAACAGCTCGAACTCGGTGGCCGTCAGGCTGATCTCGGTGCCGCCGCGGCTCACCTCGTGGCTGTCCTCGTCGAGGGTCAGGTCACCCACAGACAGCACGTGGGAGCTCGCCGCCTGCTGGGCACCGGAGCGGCGCATCAGCGCGCGCAGCCGGGCGACCACCTCCTCCAGGGAGAACGGCTTGGTGACGTAGTCGTCGCCTCCTGCCGTGAGCCCGGCGACCCGGTCCTCGACGGCGTCGCGAGCGGTGAGGAACAGGACGGGTACGTCGGGCTGGGTCGCGCGCAGCCGGCGCAGCACCTCGAGGCCGTCGAAGTCCGGCAGCATGATGTCGAGCACCACCGCGTCCGGGCGCAGGTCGGCCGCCTCGCTCACGGCCGTGCGGCCGGTGTGCGCCATCCGGACCTCCCAGCCCTCGTAGCGCAGCGCCATGGCCAGCAGCTCGGCGATGTTGACCTCGTCGTCGACGACGAGCACGCGCACGGGGGCGCCGTCGGGCCTGGTGAACTCCATGTCGACCATCGTGCCGCCCGTTCCTGTGAGCCTGCTGTGCACCTCCTGTGCCCGGAGTGGGGACTCGCCGACCGCTCAGGAGCTGCTGGAGTCGTCCGGCTGGCCGTCGTCGTCCTCGTCGGAGGGCGGGGTGGTCTGGGGGGCGGTGCCGGGCGGGACGGGCACCGCGCCCGGCGGCAGCTGGCCGAACGAGCCACGGTCGTCGTCGCCCGGACCACCGGGGAAGCCGCGCTCCATGTGCCCGAACCGGTCGCCGCGGTCGTGGTCGTCGCCCGAGACCGCGGCGCCGATCGCGCCGCCGGCCGCGCCGCCGATGATGAGCCCGGCGAGCGTGCCGGCCACCAGGGCGCCGAGGCCGAACGTGCGGCTGCCACCACCCGCCGTACCGCGTCGGAGGCGGTCGCGCCACGACCGCCCGGAGCCCGGGTCGGAGGCGGGCGGGACGTCGTACGCCGCAGCGGGCGGCGGGTCCGCCGGCGCCGGCGCCGGAGCGGGTGCCTCGGTGCCGGCCGGGGGCGGTGCCGGTGCGGGCTCGGGCGCCGGGTCCGGGGTGGACCCGGACGGGCGATGCCCCGCGATCGGGGCGGTCTCGTCGGAGGGGGGCGGGGTCTTGTCGTCCATGCGCACGACACTGCGCCCCGCACCTGTGCGCCACCTGTGCGCGAGCGATGACCCGGCTCAGAGACGGGCCACGACAGGTCGACACGACTGTGTGTGGGATCGGTGCCACCCGGTGACACCGATCCCACACACAATCGGGTTGCGGCCGTGCGGAAGAATGGCCGGGTTGTGCAGATCTCCTATCCCGCCGAGCTCCCGGTCTCCGCACGCCGCGAGGACATCGCCGCGGCCATCCGCGACCACCAGGTGGTCATCGTCGCCGGCGAGACCGGCTCGGGGAAGACGACCCAGCTGCCCAAGATCTGCCTCGAGCTGGGACGCGGGGCCGACGGGCGGCTGATCGGCCACACCCAGCCCCGCCGGATCGCGGCGCGCAGCGTCGCCGAGCGGATCGCCGACGAGCTCGGGACCGAGCTGGGGGACCTGGTCGGCTACCAGGTGCGCTTCACCGACCGCACGTCGCGCTCGAGCCGCGTCAAGCTGATGACCGACGGCATCCTGCTCGCCGAGCTCCAGCGCGACCGCCAGCTGCGCAAGTACGACACGATCATCATCGACGAGGCCCACGAGCGGTCCCTCAACATCGACTTCCTGCTCGGCTACCTGCGTCGGCTGCTCCCCAAGCGGCCCGACCTCAAGGTCATCATCACGAGCGCCACCATCGACGTGGACCGCTTCGCCGAGCACTTCAGGGCCCCGGTCGTCGAGGTGTCGGGGCGCACCTACCCCGTCGAGGTCCGCTACCGCCCGCTGCTCGAGCTGCCCGAGTCCGACGAGGAGGGCGAGCCCGTCCAGCGCGACCAGACCGAGGCGATCCTCGACGCGGTCCGCGAGCTCTCGCAGGAGGGTCCGGGCGACGTGCTCGTCTTCCTGCCCGGCGAGCGCGAGATCCGCGACACCGCCGACGCGCTCGCGGCCCTGCAGTCCGACCGCCTCGAGGTCGTGCCGCTCTACTCCCGGCTCTCCGCCGCCGAGCAGCACCGGGTCTTCAGCTCGCACCCCTCGACGATCCGCCGCGTCGTGCTGGCCACCAACGTCGCCGAGACGTCGCTGACCGTCCCCGGCATCCGGTACGTCGTGGACACCGGCGTCGCGCGCATCTCCCGCTACTCGCTGCGCACCAAGGTGCAGCGGCTGCCCATCGAGCCGATCAGCCAGGCCAGCGCCAACCAGCGCTCGGGCCGCTGCGGCCGGGTCGCGGAGGGCATCGCGATCCGGCTCTACAGCGAGGAGGACTTCGAGGGCCGCCCCGAGTTCACCGACCCGGAGATCCTGCGCACCAACCTGGCCAGCGTCATCCTCCAGATGACCTCCCTGGGCCTGGGCGACATCGCCCGGTTCCCGTTCGTCGAGCCGCCCGACAAGCGCAACGTGCGGGCCGGCGTCGACCTGCTCGAGGAGCTCGGCGCGATGCAGCCGCAGGGCCCGACACCCCTCGACGTACGACCGTCGGCCGACCAGCGGCGACGCGGCGGGCGCCCCCAGGACGGGCCGCGCCTCACCCAGCTCGGGCGGAGGCTGGCCCGGCTGCCGATCGACCCACGCCTGGGCCGGATGATCCTCGAGGCCGAGCGTCTCGGCTGCGTGCGCGAGGTGGTGGTCATCGCCGCCGCGCTCAGCCTCCAGGACCCGCGCGAGCGTCCCGCCGAGCAGCAGGCGCAGGCCGACCAGCAGCACGCCCGCTTCAAGGACGAGACGTCCGACTTCCTCACCTGGCTCAACCTGTGGCGCCACGTCAAGCAGCAGCAGCGCGAGCTGTCCAGCAGCGCCTTCCGCCGCATGTGCAAGCGCGAGCACCTCAACTACCTGCGCATCCGGGAGTGGCAGGACTTCGAGTCCCAGCTGCGCCAGGTGTGCAAGGAGATGAAGGTCGACGTCGGGCAGCCGGCCGACACCCCGGACTCCGACGGCATCCACCAGGCGCTGCTGTCCGGCCTGCTCAGCCACGTCGGCGCCCTCGAAGAACGCGACACTTCGACGGGCTCAGCACAGCGCAAGGCGCGCCCCGGCGAGCGGCGACCGATGCGTGAGTACGTCGGGGCCCGCGGCGCCCGGTTCGCAGTCTTCCCCGGCAGCGTCCTCAAGGGCCGCAACCCGCAGTTCCTGATGGCCGGTGAGCTGGTCGAGACCTCGCGGCTGTGGGCGCGCCAGAACGCCGCCATCAAGCCCGAGTGGGCCGAGAGTCTCGGCGCCCACCTCGTCAAGCGCAGCTACTCCGAGCCGCACTGGTCGGCCAAGCGGGCCGCCGTCATGGCCCACGAGAAGGTCACCCTGTACGGCGTCCCGCTCGTCGCCGACCGCCTCGTCACCTACGGCAAGGTCGACCCCGCCCTGGCCCGCGAGCTCTTCATCCGCCACGCCCTCGTCTACGGCGAGTGGCGCACCCGGCACCGGTTCGCCACCGACAACGCGCGGCTGCTCGAGGAGGCCGAGGAGCTCGAGCACCGGGCCCGGCGCCGCGACATCGTGGTCGACGAGCACACCCTCTTCGACTTCTACGACGACCGCGTCGGACCCGACGTCGTCAGCGGCGCCCACTTCGACCAGTGGTGGAAGCGCGAGCGGCAGAAGCGTCCCGACCTGCTGACCTTCGACCCCGAGATGCTCACCCACGCGAGCGCGGAGGAGATCCGGCAGGCGGACTTCCCGACCAGCTGGCAGGACAGCGACGAGGAGGAGCTGACCTTCCCGATCAGCTACCACTTCGAGCCGGGCTCGGTCGACGACGGACTCACCATCGAGGTGCCGGTCAGCACCCTCAACCGCGTCGACGCCGGCGACTTCTCGTGGCTGGTGCCGGGCCTGCGCGAGGAGCTGGTCACCGAGCTCATCCGCAGCCTGCCCAAGAACCTGCGCGTCAGCTTCGTCCCCGCCCCCAACACGGCCCGCGAGTTCCTGGCCGCGACGCCGCCGGGGGAGGAGCCGATCCTCGACGCCCTCGAGCGCTACCTCCGCTCCACCACCGGCGTGGTCGTGCCCCGAGAGGCCTGGGACTGGACCCGGGTGCCCGCCCACCTCCAGCCGACCTTCCGGGTCGTCGGCGACGACGGCTCCGAGGCGGCCCGCGGCAAGGACCTCGAGTCGCTCAAGGAGCCGCTGCGCCCGTCGCTGGCCCGGGCCATCGCCGACGTGGCCGCCGACTCCGGCGTCAGCGCGACCGGGCAGACCTCGTGGACCTTCGGGACGATCGAGGAGTCGTTCGTGCAGCGCCGCGCCGGCCACGAGGTCCGCGGCCACCCCGCGCTCGTCGACGAGGGCGCCCCCGTCGGTCTCCAGGTCTTCGCCTCCGCCGAGGAGGCCGCCTCCCGGCACCGGCTCGGCGTACGACGCCTCCTCCTGCTCGCCCTTGGGCCGGCGCCGTCGGTGGAGCGGCTCGGCCTCGACCAGCGGGCCAAGCTGGCGCTCGTCGGCTCGCCGTACCCCTCCATCGCCGCGCTGTTCGAGGACGTGCGCGCCGCCGTCGTCGGCGACGTCGTCGACGCCCGACCGCCCGTGCGCGACGAGGCGGCGTACGACGCGCTGCTGGTGCAGGTGCGCCGCGACCACGACGCGGCGTTGCTCGCCGGTGTGCACGACGTCATCCGGGTGCTCGACGCCTGGCGGGCGGCCGACCGGGCGCTGTCCGGGCGCGCCGAGCTCGCCACCCTGCCCGCCCTCACCGACATGCGCGCCCAGGTCGGGCGGCTCATCACCCCGGGCTTCGTCGGGGAGGCCGGGGCCGCGCAGCTGCGGGAGATCCCGCGCTACCTCGCCGCCGTGCAGTACCGCCGCGAGCGCCTCGACGCGCAGGTGGCCCGCGACCGCCAGCTGATGGACCAGATCGCCGACCTCCAGGACGCGTGGCTGCACCAGGTCGAGGCGCTGCCCGACGGACGACCGCCGAGCGCCGCACACCGTGCCGTGCGCTGGATGCTCGAGGAGTACCGCGTCTCGCTGTGGGCCCAGCACCTGGGCACCCGGCACGCGGTGAGCGACCAGCGGATCCGCAAGGCGCTGGCCTGACGCCTAGGCTGGCGTCCGTGTCCGACCAGCCCCGCCACCACAAGCCGACCACCCCGGGTGCGGCCTTCTTCGAGGACCTCGGGGGCGGGTCCGACCCGGCCCTGCTCCGCGAGGCCGGCGACCGTGCCGCCACCCTGCTCGTCCGCGGCGCCCGCGACACCGACGACCCGGCCGTCGTGGAGCGGGTGCTCCACCTCGCCGAGACCGAGGGCCTGGAGACCCTGGCCCAGGTCTGGGCCGGGGCGCCGCCCGACACGCTGGCCGGCAGCCTGTGGCGCCTCTACGTCCTGCGCGCCTGGGTGCACGCCTCCCCGCTGGCCGTCTCCCGCGAGTACGACGCCGGTCGCGCCCGCGCACAGGTCGCCCGGGTGGTCGCCGGGGTCGCCGACCCGCCCGGCCCCGAGGAGCTCAAGGCGATGGTCGACGAGACGCTGCGGGGCATCGCCGGCGGGGACTTCGCGATCACCCTGCTGCGCGCCGCGGCCTTCGCCCGGGTCGTCGCCACGGGTCGCGCGGGGGCCCGGGGGAGCAACCACGACGAGACCGTGAGGATGCTCACCCTGTCCGAGCAGCTCGAGTCGGCAGGACACCTCGAAATGCGCCACGCGCTGGACTGACGACCTACACTCGACCCCGGAGTGCGTCGGGCTGTGGCAGCCCCGGGTCCCAAAATAAGCCGCTACGAGCGGCCATGCGCCGTGAGGCGCTCCCGGTCCGGCGCACTCCACGAGAACCTCCCCCTATCCTCGGGAGATGTCCTCGCTGCGCGACCGTCTCGCCCGCCTCCTCACGCCGGCCTCGCGGTCGACGGCCCCGCGCTCGACGGCCCCGGGACCGACGTACGCCCCGCAGGCGGACGGCGAGCCGGACCCCGGCGAGGTCGTCTGGGCGTGGGTGCCCTACGAGGACGACCCGAGCCAGGGCAAGGACCGACCGGTGCTGGTGCTGGAGGAGGCCGACGGCGGCTGGACCGGGCTGATGCTGAGCAGCCAGGACCACGACCGCGACGCCGCCGACGAGGCGCGCTGGGGTCGCTACTGGATGGACGTCGGCAGCGGCGGCTGGGACTCCCAAGGGCGTCCCAGCGAGGTCCGGCTGGACCGGCGCATCCCGCTGGCGCGCGACGCCGTACGACGGGAGGGTGCGGCCCTCGATCCGGAGATCTTCGCCACGGTGCTCGCCGCGGCGCAGGCGTACCGGTAGGGAACGTCGGGCCGGGGCCGCCGATCGGCGCGGGACCGGTGCCCAGCCGCCCACTAGGGTTGCGACCGCTCGTGACGATGAGTTCCGGCGCGGGCCGGGACGAGGGAGGACACCAGGGATGCTTCGGCGGTTGGCGGCGGCAGCGACCGCGATGACCCTGTGCGCGGGGTTGGCCGCGTGCAGCGACGACGGCGGTTCCACCGAGCCGCCGCCGTCCAGTGCGACCACGGACACGCCCACCGCGACGCCCAACGAGGTCACCCGGCTCACCTTCGGCGCCTACGGCAGCGCCGACGAGCTGGAGGCCTTCCAGCGCGTCGTCGACGCGTTCAACGTCGGCTCCACCACCCGCAAGGTCGAGCTGGTCACCTGGCCGGACCACGAGGCCGCCCTCGAGGCGGTGCTGGCCGGTGACGCCCCGGACGTGTTCATGGCCTCGCGGCGCGACCTGGCCCACCTCACCGAGGCCGAGGCCACCCAGCCGGTGAGCCTGCTGCTCGACGAGCGCGGCGTCGACTTCGGGGACCGCTACTCGCGCGACGCGGTCGACGCCTTCGGCGTGGACGGCGACCTGCAGTGCATGGCCTACTCGGTCTCCCCGATGGTCATCTACTACAACGACGAGCTCATCGACTTCGACAAGATGGAGCGTCGCGGCCTCGACGTGCCGGGGGAGGACACCCTGGGTGCCCGCACCCGGTGGAACCTGGCCGAGTTCGCCGCCGCCGCCCAGTTCGCGACCCGCCGCGGCAAGGCCGACGGAGTGTGGATCGAGCCGACGCTCCAGGGCCTGGCGCCGTTCATCTACTCCGGTGGCGGGAAGATCTTCGACGACGACGACGAGCCCACCTCGTTGGCGCTCTCGGACGAGGCCACGGTCGACGCCCTCGACCGCACGTTGGCGATCCTGCGCGACTCGGCGCTGACGCCGAGCCCGAGCGAGCTCGAGGAGAGCTCGGCGCTCCAGCGCTTCCGGCAGGGCAAGCTGGCGATGATCGCCGGCTTCCGCGACCTCGTCCCCGACCTGCGCCAGCGCGCCGAGCTGTCCTTCGACACCATCGCGATGCCGACCCTGGAGGAGTCCGCGACCGTCGGCGACATCGACGGCCTGTGCATCTCCGCCGACACCGAGCACGTCAACGAGGCCGCCGACTTCCTGGCGTACGCCGTGTCCGACTCGGCCATCGAGACCGTCACCCGCACCGGCTACATCGTCCCGGCCAACACTGAGGTCGCCGGCTCCGAGGTCTTCCTCGGTCCCGGGCGCCAGCCGCTGACCTCCAAGGTCTTCAACTCCGCCATCCGCGGCATGGTGGTGCCGCCGCTGCTCGACAACGGCCCCGAGCTCCTCGACGCCGTGGGGCCGCAGATCGACGACCTCGTCACCGACCCCGGCGTGCTCGACCTCGAGCAGGCCACCGAGGAGATCGACGAGTCCTCCAAGGCCGTGCTCAGCCCCGAGGAGCCCAGCGAGTCGCCCTCGGAGTGACGCCCGCCTCGGCGCGCCGGTCACCCCGGTCAAAGTCCCCGCTTCGACGGGGAACTTTGACCGGCGCGGCTCAGCCGGGCTGGTCGGTCTCGACGTCGACGTCGACGTCGACGTCAGGCGTCCTCGTCGGCCCCGTCGTCGAGGAGCTCGTCCTCGCTCGCCTCGGGCGGCTCGACGTCTCCGAGGAGCACCGCTCCGGTGAGCGCCCCGGTGACCAGCTCGACCTGCCAGGGCCGGGCGCCGAGGTCGCGCAGCTGCTGGCGCAGTGCGTCGGCGAGGTCGGCGGGCTCCCGGGTCGCGGGCGGCGCCCACATCGTGCGGCGTACGTAGTCGGGCGTGAGGAGGTTCTCCACCGGCAGTCCCAGGTCCTGGGCGAGCGTCAGCATCGCCGCGCGGGCCGCCTTGAAGCGGCGGTCCGCCACCGGGTCGCGGTCGGCCCACAGCCGCGGGTGCGGGGGTCCTTCCTGGCGGGGGGCGCGGGTGGGGAGGTCGTCCTCGGGCATCTCGAGCACGGCCTGGATGGTGCGCACCCAGGTGCTGGCGTAGCGATCGGCGCCCCGGCCGTGGAAGCCCCGCGTGCCGAGGAGCGCGGCGCGGTCGGTGGGCAGGGCGGCCGCCGCGGCCACGATGGCGCCGTCCGGGATGACCCGGCCGGGCGTCACGTCGCGACGTGCGGCGATCTCGTCGCGGGCCTCCCACAGCGCCCGCGCGGCTCCGACGGAGCGGCGCCCGCGCAGCTTGTGGACCCCGGAGACCCGGCGCCACGCCTCCTGGCGGACGGTGGGCTCGAAGTCGAGCAGGTGGTCGAACTCCTGGCGTGCCCAGGTCGCCTTGCCGGTCTCCTCGAGCTCGGCGGCCATCAGGTCCCGCAGCTCGACCAGCACCTCCACGTCGAGGGCGGCGTACTCCAGCCAGGCCTCGGGCAGCGGTCGGGTCGACCAGTCGGCGGCCGAGTGCTCCTTGCGCATCCGCTCGCCCAGCAGGGTCTCGACCAGGGTGGCCAGCCCGACGCGCGGGTAGCCGAGCAGCCGACCGGCCAGCTCGGTGTCGAACAGGGAGGTCGGCTCGAGGCCGACCTCGCGCAGGCAGGGGAGGTCCTGGGTCGCTGCGTGCAGGATCCACTCGGTGCCGGCCAGCGCCTCCTGGAGGGGGGCCAGGGACTCGAAGGCGATCGGGTCGACGAGCCACGTGCCGGCGCCCTCGCGACGCAGCTGGATGAGGTAGGCCCGGGCGGAGTAGCGGTAGCCCGAGGCCCGCTCGGCGTCGATGGCCACCGGCCCGGTCGCGGCCGCGAGTGCCTCGCACGCCTCGGCGAGGCCGGCCTCGGTGTCGGTGATGCTCGGCAGGCCGTCGCGCAACCGCAGCAGCGGGACCTCGGGGGCGTCGTCGAGCTGCCCGTCGACCTGCTGTCCGTCGACCCGCTGCCCGTCGACCGGCGGATCGGTGGTGGACGAGTCGGTCGCCGAGTCGCCCGCCGGGTCGGGCGCTGAGCTGGACCTGCGTCGGGTCATCGTCAGGAGCCGCGCTGCCCGCGTCGGCTCGGGATGGCGGTGACTCCCTCGGGGACCGGCGGCAGGCCGACGGCGGTGCACAGCAGCTCGGCCCAGGCCTCCACGTGCGCCTTCATGTCGGGGACGCCGTGCTCGTCGGTGGCGGGGGTCCAGGACGCGCGCACCTCGAGCTGGGCGGTGCCGTCCTCGTCGGCCATCCCGCCGAAGCTCTCGGTGGCGACGCTGGTCACGGTGCCGGAGGCGGCGGCGTACTCCGCGGAGTGCGCGTCCAGCGCCTCGGTCAGCCACGTCCACCCCACGGCGGCGAGCATCGGGTCGCTGACCAGCTCGGGGTCGATCTCCGCGCGGGCGTAGGCGACGCAGCGGAAGGTGCCGTCCCAGGCGTCGTTGCCGGCCGGGTCGTGGAGCAGGATGATCCGGCCGGTGCCGAGGTCCACCTCGTCGACGGTCACGTCGGCCGACAGCGCGGTCGACCACGGGGCGATGCGCTGCGGTGCCGGCATCTCCTCGCAGAAGACCTCGGGCCGGAGCGCAGCGGCACGCATCTGCTCTGCGGCCGCGCGGAACTCCGCGGGACCGGCGGCACCCGTTGCCGGGTGCGACTCCTGACGGGCCACCATGAGGCCACAGTAGGTCAGGACCGGCCCGAGGCGATGTGTCGCCACGCCGCCTGACCTGCGAGGATTCGGCCCGTGACCAGCCTCGCCGACAGCCCGTTCCTCCGAGCCGCGCGCGGGGAGGAGCCCGGTCACACGCCCGTCTGGTTCATGCGACAGGCCGGTCGCTCGCTGCCGGAGTACCTCGCGCTGCGCGAGGGCACGGCGATGCTCGACGCCTGCATGGACCCCGACATGGTCGTCGAGATCACCCTCCAGCCCGTGCGGCGGTACGGCGTGGACGCGGCCATCTTCTTCTCCGACATCGTGCTGCCCCTCAAGGCCGTCGGGGTCGACCTCGACATCAAGCCCGGCGTCGGGCCCGTCGTCGCGCAGCCGGTGCGCACCCTGGCCGACGTGGAGGCGATCGACGACCTCACCGCCGACCACGTCCCCTTCATCACCCAGGCGGTGCAGGGGCTGGTGGGCGAGCTCGGCGGCACGCCGCTCATCGGCTTCGCCGGCGCCCCGTTCACCGTGGCGTCGTACCTCGTCGAGGGCGGTCCCTCCAAGGAGCACGCGAAGACCAAGGCGATGATGTTCGGCGCCCCCGAGGTCTGGGACGCGTTGATGACCAAGATCGCCGGCATCGCGGCCACCTACCTCCGGATCCAGGTCGAGGCCGGCGCGAGCGCCGTACAGCTCTTCGACTCCTGGGCCGGGGCGCTCACCCCCGCGGACTACCGCACACACGTGATGCCGCACTCCGCACGCGTGCTGGCCGCGGCCGGCGAGCTCGGCGTGCCGCGCATCCACTTCGGGGTCGGCACCACCAACCTGCTCGGCCTGATGGGCCAGGCCGGCGCCGACGTCGTGGGCGTCGACTGGCGCACCCCGCTCGAGAACGCCATCCCGCTGGTGGGGGACAAGGTCGTCCAGGGCAACCTCGACCCGACCCTGGTCTTCGCGCCGACCGACGTGATGACGGCCCGCGCGGGCGAGATCATCGAGGCCGGGCGGGCCGCGAAGGGTCACATCTTCAACCTCGGCCACGGCGTCATCCCGAGCACCGACCCCGACCAGCTCAAGCGGCTGACGGAGTTCGTGCAGTCCTACCCCCGCTGATCGCGGGCCGGGCGGGACCGCTCGGCGCCCGATCGCGGGGGCTGCGCGGGGCTGCTCGCGCTCGATCGCGGGGTAGTTGGGGACGAGCTGGTGGGCGTTCGGGCCCAGCTACGGCCCTGGCGGGCCGGCCCGGGCTCAGGACTCCGACGCGGGCGCCTTCCTGGTCGCCGTACGCCGCTGCGTCCGGGTCACGGTCGGCCTGGTGGTCGCGCTCCCGGCCACGCTCGGCGGGGTCGCCTCGGCCTGCGGCGTCGCAGCCTCGGGTGCCGGTGCCTCGGCAGCCTTGGTGACGCGCGGGGTCCGGGTCCGGGTGGTCTTCGTCGCCCTGACCACGGGAGCCTTGGCCTCCGGAGCCTCAGCCGCCGGAGCCTTCGTCGCCGGAGCCTTCGTCGCGTCCGACTTCGCCGCCGACTTGGCCGCCGCTGTCTTGCTGGCCGCCGCCTTGGTCGGTGCCTTCTTGGTCGCCGCCCTCGTGCCCCTGCCGGACGAGCCCTTGCCGGCCCCGGAGGTGGTCTCGGTCGTCGCCGGCTCGGACGTCGCCGGCTCGGCCCTGGCGGGCGCGGTCTTCGCGGCGGGCGCCTTGTCACCCGCCGCCTTGTCGGTTGCCTTGTCGGTTGCCTTGTCCGCCCCCTTGTCACCCGTCTTGGCCGGCGTGCCCTTGAGCCGCACCAGGATCTGACGACCCTCGGGGCGCGACTCGAGGTAGGGCTGGGCGCCGACCAGCGAGGAGAGCTTGGCGTGACCGAAGTTGCGGGGGTCGAAGCTGGCCTGGGTGCGGCTCAGGTGGTTGCCGATCGAGGAGACGCTGGTCCAGCCCTCGTCGTCGGCCGTCGCGTTGACGGCCCGGGTGAGCGCGCTCTCGAGGTTGAGCTGCGGCGCGTCGTCCTCGGTCAGGCCGTCGGCGCCGTCGGGCGCGTCCGGTCCGGCGCTGCGCCCGGAGGTCCCGGCCGGCTCCGCGGGCTCCTCGCCCAGGACCTCGAGGGCGATGAACCGGTCGCAGGCGTTCTGCAGGGACTGCGGGGTGCGCTGGCGCCCGAGGCCGTAGACGACCTTGCCGGACTCCCGCAGCCGCAGGGCGAGGCCGGTGAAGTCCGAGTCGCTGCTCACCAGCGCGAAGGCCTCGACGTTGCCGGCGTACAGCAGGTCCATCGCGTCGATGATGAGCGCCGAGTCGGTGGAGTTCTTGCCGACGGTGAAGGCGTTCTGGTGGATGGCGCGGATGGCGCGGGCGTTGAGCTCGCGGGTCCAGCCGCTGAGGCGCTGCGACGAGAAGTCGCCGTACGCGCGCTTGATGGTGGGGGTGCCGTACTTGGCGAGCTCCTCGAGCAACGCCTCCGCGTACTTGGGTGAGGTGTTGTCGGCGTCGATGAGCACGGCGATCCGGACACTGCTGCTGGGGTCGTGGTCCACCCCGGCACCCTACTGACGATCCGTGTCCGCGCGTACGCCGGAAGGCGCGGGCCGGGTGGTCGCCTCCCGGCCCGCGCCCGTGGTGCCCGCGCGTGGACGTCGACGGGTCGCGTGCCGACGTCCCCGCGCGGAGGGCCGCCGACGGTTCACACGCCGACGGCCCGGCTCGGGTGGCCTGTCGTGACAACTAGACCATATCGACCAAGTTACTAGACACAAGCGCGGAGTCCGGCACGGATCGAGCCTCGTCGTGCGCGGTTCTGCCGAGGGTGGACTCGGCGTCGCCTGTCGCCACCCCGCTCCCGGCCCCGGTCGCGGCCCCGCGGTAGCCGCCGGCGTGCCGCAGCAGGGCGACCTGCAGGTCCCGCAACGGTGCCGGCACGTGCTCGACCCTGCGTCGCAGCATGAGCAGCGAGACGGTGGTGGTGTCCCCGCGGATCGGGCGCGTGGTGATCACGCCGGCACCCACCAGCGGGTCGGCGGAGATGGAGAAGTCCGGCAGCACCGTGATGCCCAGCCCCTCCGCGACCATGGCCTTGCCCATCTCGGCCCCGTCGGTCGAGTACGTCGTCGCGGGCGGTCGGCCGTCGAAGAGCCGGTGCGCGAAGCGGTGCATCACGTAGCCCGGTCGCATCCCCACGAAGGGCTCGGCGCGCAGGTGGTCGACGCTCAGCTCCTCGAGCGCCGCCAGCGGGTGGTCGGTGCGCAGGCAGGCGACCGGTTGGCCGTGGACCAGCTCGCCCGCGACCAGGGTGCTGGGCACGTCGTCGCCGGGCAGCACGTTGACGAGTCCCAGGTCGAGCGTGCCCTCGGCCAGGCCCTGGTGGATCTCGGCCTGCTGGGCGTTGACGACCTCGACCCCGCCGTGGCCGTGGCGCTCGCGCAGGTCCCGCAGGGCGGGGGCCAGCAGCGTCGAGCTGGCGGTGTTGACGGTGCCGATCCGCAGCTCGCGGGCGCGGACGGCCTGGTCGCCCGCGGCCTGGCGGAGCCGGTCGACCGACTCGAGGACCTCGGTCATGTGCTGGAGCAGGTCGAGGCCCTCGCGGCTGATGCGCGAGCCGGAGCGGCGGCGGTCGAGGAGGGTGAGACCGAGCTCCCGCTCCAGCTTGGTCACCGCCTCGCTGAGCGCCGGCTGGGAGATGTGCAGCGCCTCGCTGGCCCGCCGCAGGGACCCGTGGGTCGTGACGGCCGCGACGTACTCCAGCTGTTCGATGCGCATGCGTGTGCTCCTGCTCGGTGGTGGGTGCGGCCTTGCACCGTGCTCGGAAGAACCTGCCGTGTCGTGCTGGTCCAGCCGGGGCTCGTGTGCCTAAAGTCTAGTAAACCACTACAGATACCCGAAGACGGGGATCCCGGCCCGAGCGCCCACCGGCGCGCCGAGGTCGGTCGCACGACCGGCTCGGGGCGACCCCCCGAGCCCGCCCGGCACACCTGAGGAGCGCCCGATGACCACACTCGAGACCCCGCCGCAGACCCCACGGCAGCCCCCGCAGCAGGCGGCGTCGCAGGCCCCGGCCGAGGCCCGCAACGTGGTGGGCAGGCCCGCCCACGACACCCCGCTGCTGCGACGCCTGCGCGCCGAGTGGGCACCCGTGCTGGAGGAGATCCGGGCCGGGGTCCTCCAGCGTGAGCTCGACGGCGAGCTGCCCGTGGGCGCCGTGCGCCGCCTCAAGCGCGCCGGGCTCGGCGCCGTCCGGGTGCCCACGGCACTCGGCGGGCGCGGAGCGACCCTGGTCGAGCTCACCCAGCTGTGGATCGAGCTGGCTGCGGTCGACGCCAACCTGCCCCAGGCCTTCCGCGGCCACTTCGCGTTCGCCGAGGACCGCCTCTGGCACCACGCACGCGGCTCGGACCAGCAGACGTGGTTCGACCGCTTCGTGGTCGGCGAGATCGCCGGCAACGCCTGGGCCGAGGTCGGCTCCACGTCCATCGACACGCAACGGACCACGGTGCGTCGCCGGGAGGGCGGGGACTTCCGCCTCGACGGCACGAAGTACTACACGACCGGCAGCATCTTCGCCGAGTGGGCCGACGTCCACGCCCGCGTGGTCAATCCCGATCGTCCCGACGAGGCCGACGACGACGTCGTCATCGCGATCGTGGACACCAGGGCGCCCGGCGTGAGCATCGTCGACGACTGGGACGGCTTCGGCCAGAAGGGCACGGGCAGCGGCACGACGACCTTCGACAACGTGCGCGTGCCGGAGGCGCGGGTGCTGCCCTTCGCCGAGCGGTTCCCGTACCAGACCGGCCTCTACCAGCTGAACCTGCTCGCCACCCTGGCCGGCATCGGGCGGGCCGCGCTGGACGACGTCGTCGACCGGGTCCGGGCCCGGACCCGCAACTACTCGCACGCCAACGCCCCCCGGGCGCGCGACGACGCACAGGTGCTGGCCAGGATCGGCGACATCGCGTCGGCCGTGTATGCCGCCGAGGCCGCCACCATCCGGGTCGCGGCCAGCCTCCAGGCGGTCGCGAACCTCGCGAACGCGCACCCCGACCTGGTCCGCGAGGCCGTCGAGGTGAGCGAGGTGGAGTCGTCGGCCGCGCAGGTGGTCGTGACCGACCTCGTGCTGGGGGTGACCAGCGACCTCTTCGACGCGCTCGGCGCCTCGGCGACCTCGCGCGCCGAGGGGCTCGACCGGCACTGGCGCAACGCCCGGACGGTGGCCTCGCACAACCCGCGGATCCTGAAGTCCCGCGTGGTCGGCGCCCACGTCGTCAACGGCACGCCGCCGCCGTACGCCTGGGTCGTGGGAGGCACCCGGCGCTCCCAGGACTGGCCGACCACCGGCTGACCCGACCGACCGGTCACGCACCGGCTCCACGAGGGGGTGACAGGTCCCGCCTGTCACCCCCTCGTCAACATCTGGCGCGCGGGGGACGGCGCTGCCTTGCATCTGCCCGATCAATTGTCCATAGTTTCAATAGACATAGACCACCAATCCAGGAGATCCCATGAGCGCCGCCGTCCACGTGGTCCCCGAGCCGGGGACCGTGCCCGTGCTGTCGGCCGACGAGGCGGTCGCCGTGGCCCGCGAGCTCGCGACCGGGCTCGCCGCGACGTCGGCCGAGCGCGACCTGCACCGGATCCTGCCGGAGCGGGAGGTGGAGCGGCTCTCGGCCTCCGGCCTGCTCGCCGTCACCGTCCCCGCGGCGTACGGCGGCGCCGACCTGCCCGCGGGCACGCTCGCCGAGGTCTTCCGGATCCTCGCCAGCGGGGACCCGAGCGTCGCGCAGGTCCCGCACAGCCACTTCGTCTACGTCAACGCGATGCGCCACCAGGGGACCCCGGAGCAGCAGGAGTTCTTCTTCGGCGAGGTGCTGGCCGGCAAGCGCCTCGGCAACGCCCAGTCCGAGATCGGCACCCGGCACGTCCGCGACATCCGCACCACGCTGACCCCCGCCGGGGGCGGGCGGTGGCGCCTCGACGGCACCAAGGGCTACGCCACGGGAGCGCTCTTCGCGCACTGGATCCCGGTGCTGGCCCACCTCGACACGCTCTCGGACCCGGGCCACGGGCCGCTGCACGTGGCGTGGGTCGAGCGGGACGCCGAGGGCGTCACGGTCACCGACGACTGGGCCGGGATGGGCCAGCGCACCACGGCCAGCGGCACCGTCGAGCTCGTCGACGTCGAGGTCGACGCCTCGCGGATCACCCCGTTCCACCTGACCTTCGAGGGTCCGCAGACCTACGGCGCGTTCGCGCAGCTACTGCACTCGGCGCTCGACGTCGGCATCGCCCGCGCGGCCGTGGACGACGCCGCGCTCTTCGTCCGGACCACGAGCCGGCCCTACCCGGACGCCGGCGTCGAGCGGGCCGCCGACGACCCGCTCGTCGTGCAGGCGCTCGGCCAGATGGAGCTCGGCGTGCGCGCGGCGGAGGCGCTGCTGCGCGAGGCGGGACGGGCCGTCGAGGCGGCCGACGCCGACCTCGACGAGGAGAGCGCCGGGGCCGCCAGCCTCGCGGTCGCCGCGTCCCGGGCGTCCTCGACCCAGGTCTCGGTCGACGTCGCCAGTCGGCTCTTCGAGGTCTGCGGCACCCGGTCGGCCCTCGACCGGCTCAACCTCAACCGGCACTGGCGCAACGCGCGCACCCACACCCTGCACGACCCGGCCGCCTGGAAGGTCCAGCACCTCGGCCGGTACGTCGTCGACGGCACCCTGCCGCCGAACCACGGCCAGCTGTGAGGGCTGCGGGCCACCGCCAGCACCTCGTCCACCGATCTCCACGAGAGGACCCCCCATGAAGTTCCACTGGTTCCTGCCCACCAACGGCGGCGACGGTCGCCACGTCGTCAGCGGCGGCCACGGCGTCTCCCACGGCGCAGGCGGTCGCCCGGCCAGCGTGCCCTACCTCGGACAGATCGCGCGGAGCGCGGAGCAGCTCGGCTTCGAGGCGGCGCTCACGCCGACGGGTGCCTGGTGCGAGGACGCCTGGCTGTCCACCGCGATGCTGGCCCCGCTCTCGGAGCGGCTGAAGTTCCTGGTCGCGTTCCGCCCCGGGATGACGTCGCCGACGCTGGCGGCGCAGATGGCCGCGACCTTCCAGAACCTCTCCGGCGGCCGGCTCCTGCTCAACGTCGTCACCGGCGGTGAGTCCCACGAGCAGCGGGCCTACGGCGACTTCCTCGACAAGGACGAGCGCTACCAGCGCTGCGACGAGTTCCTCGAGATCGTGACCAGGCTCTGGAAGGGCGAGCAGGTCACCTACACCGGGAAGCACCTGCGGGTCGAGGAGGCGCAGCTCCAGCAGCTGCCCGACCCGATCCCCGAGATCTACTTCGGCGGGTCCTCGCCGGCCGCCGGGGACGTGGCGGCCAAGCACGCCGACGTCTACCTCACCTGGGGCGAGCCGCCGGCGGCCGTGGCGAAGAAGATCGCCTGGATCCGCGAGCTCGCCGAGAAGCAGGGCCGCGAGATCCGCTTCGGCATCCGGATGCACACCATCAACCGCGACACCTCCGAGGAGGCGTGGGCCGAGGCCGACCGCCTGCTCGAGGGCATCGACGACGCGGAGATCCGGCGGGTCCAGGAGGGCCTGAAGAAGTCCGAGTCGGTCGGCCAGCAGAACATGCTCGCCCTCAACAACGGCTCCAAGGACTCGCTGGAGGTCTACCCGAACCTCTGGGCCGGGGTCGGCCTCATCCGCGGCGGTGCCGGGACGGCGCTGGTCGGCAGCCACGAGGAGGTCGCGGACCGCGTCGAGGAGTACGCCGCGCTCGGCATCGAGGAGTTCGTGCTCTCGGCCTACCCGCACCTCGAGGGCGCGTACCACTTCGGCGAGGGCGTGCTGCCCCTGCTGGAGAGGCGCGGCCTGTGGACCAACCCGGCCCCCGTCGTGGCCACCTCCTCGGTGCCCTTCGGCGGCCAGAGGGCCGCCTCGTGAGCAGCACCCCACGCGTCGCCGTCGTCGTCGGCAACCCCAAGCCGCTCTCGCGCACCCATGCAGCGGCCCTCACCCTGGCCGAGCGGCTGGGCGGCGCCGACCTGGTGGTCGACCTGGCGGACGTGGCCGGCGAGCTCTTCGACTGGTCCTCGACCCGGGTCACGGACCTCGTCGAGCAGGTGGCGGCCGCCGACCTGCTCGTCGTCGCCAGCCCGACGTACAAGGCGACCTACACCGGCCTGCTCAAGGCCTTCCTCGACCGTTTCCCGCACGAGGGGCTGGCCGGGGTGGTCGCCGTACCGCTGATGCTGGGGGCCGCGCCCGTCCACGCGCTGGCCCCCGAGCACGGGCTGCGCCCGCTGCTCGTCGAGCTGGGCGCCTCGGTGCCCACCCGCGGGCTGTACGTCCTCGACTCCCAGCACGCCGACCCCGCGCCGTACGACGCGTGGTTCGAGACCGCGGGCCCGCTGCTGGCCCGACCGAGCACGACCGACCTCCAGGTGGTGTCCGCATGAACGCCCAGACCCTCTCCCCGCTCGACCAGCGCACCCTGCGCGACGCCTTCGGGGCCTTCCCGTCCGGCGTGGTCGCGGTGGCCGCCTCCGTGAGGGGCCAGCTGACCGGCATCGCGGCGTCGTCGTTCACCTCGGTGAGCATCGACCCGCCCCTGGTGTCCTTCTCCATCGCCACGACCAGCTCGACGTGGCCGCTGCTGCGCGAGGCGAGCCACCTCGGCATCAGCGTGCTCGCCGACCACCACGACGACATCTGCCGCCAGCTCGCCGGCCCCCGCGAGCAGCGCTTCGACGGACTGCCGTTCGCGGTCACCGAGGACGGCGCGGTGCTGCTCGACGAGGCCGTGGCCACCTTCGACGTCACCGTCCACGAGGAGATCGAGGCCGGTGACCACCTCATCGTGCTGCTGGCCCTGCACGCCGTGGGCACCGGCGACGGCGAGCACCCGCTGGTGTTCCACCGCTCCGGCTTCGCCAAGCTCCACCGCGACGACCTCGACCCCGCCAGGCTCGACGGCCGCATCAACGGCGCGGAGGTCTCGCGCGCACCCGCGGCGGACACCGAGGGAGACGCCGCCTGAGCGTGGGCGGTTCCGGTCCACCGATGACCGGAGCCGCCCACGCTTCGGGCACTCGCCCCTCAGGCGGTGGTCGGGGGAGCCGGCGCCGGCCGGCGCCGGCGTGCCGCCCGGCGCACGAGCAGCCACGCCGGCAGCCCGAGCAGCGCCAGCACCACCGCGAACGGCAGGAGGGCGCCGGTGATGGTCGCCAGCCCGACGGCGACCGCGCCGAGGGCCTTCATGCCGCCGGTGAAGCCGGCGAGGAAGCCCGCGTCGCCCTCCTCCTCCCGGGGCTCGTCCTCCGGCGTACGGCTGATGTCGACGACGATCGTGGAGTCCCGGGTCTGGTCGGCGAGCCAGGCCTGCTGGCCCTTGAGGGAGTCGAGCTCGGCCTGCCGGCGCGTCAGCTGCGACTCGATCCAGATGATGTCCTTGAGGCCCTGGGCGCGGGCGAGCAGCTGCTCCACGCGCCGCAGGCTGGCCTCCTGGGCGCGCACCCGCACGTCGGTGTCGATCACCTGGGTGCTGACGTCCTCCGAGGACCGGTCCGAGCCCCGCAGGTCCGCCACGCCCTCCAGCGCGGTCATCGCGTCGCCGAAGCTCGCTGCGGGCACCCGCACCACCAGCCGGGCGTAGACGGGGCGGCCGTCCGCGTCGGTGTCGGTCTGCTCCTCGGTGACCTCGCCCCCGCTGCTGTCCACGACCCGCTGCACGTCGCGCCGGGCGTCGCGCACGTCGTCGCTCGTGAGGGAGACGGTGCCGGTGGAGATGACGCTGCGCTGCGACACCGCGGGCGGCCGGTTGACCCCGTCGGTCCCGGAGCCCGCTCCGGAGCCGGCCGACGAGCTGCTCGAGGTGTCGCCCGCGGCGCCGGTGTCCCGGTCCTGCGCCGCCTGGCCGCCGGCCGCTCCGTCCTCCTCGGCGGGGGCGACCTCGGAGGTGACCGCCCGGTCCTCGGACCCGGACGCCGCGTCCGAGCCGCCGTCGGAGGAGCAGGCGGCCAGCACGGCCGTCATGGAGATCGCGGCCGCGAGGCCGAGCAGCCGGCGGGTGCGCCGGGCGGTGTGCGGGTGAGTGGTCATGGGCGTCGGACGCCGGGTCGCCCGCCCGCGGTTCCCACCCGTCGTACGCCGTGACCGCATCGTGATGGGCGAGCGTGGGCGATCGCAGTGCTCGACGGCGGGGATCGCCCACGGTCGGGGCCGGGCCGCGTGGCAGGCTGGCCCGCGTGGGAGGCCGTGTGTGGGACGTCGTCGTGGTGGGTGCCGGGATCGGGGGCCTCACCGCCGCGCGTGACCTGGCGGCCGCGGGCCGCGAGGTGCTGGTCCTTGAAGGCTCGCCCGAGGTCGGCGGCAAGCTCCGGCGCGAGTCGGTCGGCGGGGTGGTCGTCGACGTCGGCGCGGAGGCGATGCTGGCCCGTCGGCCCGAGGGCGTCGCCCTGGCCGCGGAGCTGGGGATCGACGTCGTCCACCCGACGCCCGCCGCCTCCCAGGTGTGGTCGCGCGGCGCGCTGCGCCGGCTGCCGCGCAGCCTGATGGGGGTCCCCTTCGACCTCGACGACCTCGCCTCGAGCGGGGTCCTCTCGCCGGAGGGCCTGGCCCGCGCGAGCGTTGAGCGCGTCGGCGCCGCCCCCGACGGCGACGTCTCGGTGGGCGACCTCGTCGCCGACCGGCTCGGCGACGAGGTCGTGGAGCGGCTGGTCGAGCCGCTCCTGGGCGGGGTGTACGCCGGGAGCGCACGGCGCATCTCGACCGCCGCCGCCGTGCCCCAGCTCCTGGCCATGGCCCGTCGCGGGTCGCTGCTCGACCAGGCGTCGGCGATCGTGCCGTCCGACGCGCCGGTGTTCGCCGGGATCGCCGGTGGCATGGGCCTGCTGGCCGAGGCGCTCGCCGCGGGGCTCGAGGTGCGCACGTCCGCCACCGTCCGGGCCCTGGAGCAGGCGCCCGGGGGCTGGCGGCTCACCGTCGGCCCGGCCTCCGCGCCGGAGACCGTCACCGCGCGCTCGGTCGTGCTGGCCACCCCGGCCGCGCCGACGGCCCGGCTGCTCCGGGCGGTCGCGCCCGGCGTCGCCCGCGACCTGGCCGGCATCGAGGCGGCCAGCGTCGCGGTGGTGACCCTGGCCTTCGAGGCGCCCGCGGTCGCGGCGCTCGCGGACCGCTCCGGGGTGCTCGTGCCGCCCGTCGAGGGGCGGGGCATCAAGGCGAGCACCTTCTCCTTCGCCAAGTGGGACTGGGTGCGCGAGGCGGGCGACGGGCTGGCGCTGCTGCGCACCTCGCTGGGCAGGCACGGCGAGGAGGCCACGCTGCGACAGCGCGACGAGGCGCTCGTCGCGACCTCGCTCACCGACCTGGGGGCGCTGGCCGGGATCACCGCCACCCCGGTCGCCACGCACGTCCAGCGGTGGGGCGGGGGACTGCCGCAGTACGCCGTCGGCCACGTCGACCTGGTGGCCCGGGTGCGCGCCGGCCTGCCGCCCGGGATCGCGGTCTGCGGGGCGGCGTACGACGGGGTCGGGATCCCCGCCGTCATCGGCTCCGCCCACCGGGCGGCGGTTGTGCTGGCCCGGGCAGAATGAGCCCATGGCCAACAGCAACGCAGCCCGGACCCGCGAGCTCAACGACACCATCCGCTACACCATGTGGTCGGTCTTCAAGCTCCGTGACGTCATCGGGGACGCCGACCGGGAGGCCGAGGCGGCCGACCTGGAGGCGTTCCTGGAGGTGCTCGCCGAGGACGACGTGGTCGTGCGGGGCCTCTACGACGTCTCGGGCCTGCGCGGCGACGCCGACGTGATGGTGTGGTCGCACGCCGCGGACTCCGAGCAGCTCCAGGTCGCCTACAACGCGTTCCGGCGTACGGCGTTCGGTCGCCGCCTCGAGCCGGTCTGGTCGCAGATGGCGCTGCACCGTCCCGCGGAGTTCAACAAGTCGCACATCCCGGCCTTCCTGGCCGACGAGGAGGCGCGGCGCCACATCTGCGTCTACCCCTTCGTCCGCTCCTACGAGTGGTACCTCCTCGAGGACTCCGAGCGGCGCCGGATGCTGGCCGAGCACGGCCAGATGGCCCGCGACTACGCCGACGTCCGCGCCAACACGGTCGCGTCGTTCGCGCTGGGCGACTACGAGTGGATGCTGGCCTTCGAGGCCGACGAGCTGCACCGGATCGTCGACCTGATGCGCCACCTGCGCGCCTCGGACGCACGGCGCCACGTGCGCGAGGAGGTCCCGTTCTACACCGGGTCGCGGCTCTCGCCGAGCGAGATGCTCACCCGCCTGCCCTGACCGGGAGGAACCCGCCGTGCCCGCGCCTCGTCGTACCGCCATGAAGACCCTCGCCGCCGCCGTGACCGCCACCGCCCTGCTCGCGCTCGGTGCCTGCTCCACGGAGCAGGAGATGCGCGCGGTCGACCCCGCGGGTCGCCCGGACTCTTCGGCAGCGGAACCCACGGGGGCGATGCCGACCACGGCGCCCGCCGCCGAGGGCGAGGTCACGACCGGCGGCCTGGTGACCGTGCTGGACGACGGCGACGGTCCCGAGATGTGCCACGCGGTCGCCGAGTCCCTCCCGCCCCAGTGCGAGGGCGTGCCGATGGCCGACTGGGACTGGGCCGACCACCCCGAGCACGAGGACCAGGCGGGGGTGAAGTGGGGCAGCTTCGCGCTCACCGGCACCTTCGACGGCACGACATTCGCGGTCACCGACGCCGTCCCGGCCGCGTTGTACGACGCGCTCAACGAGGAGCCCGAGCCGCTGCCCGGCACGCCGTGCGAGCCGCCCTCCGGCGGGTGGGGGGTCGTCGACGCGGCCAAGGTCACCCCCGAGGCGATGGACGCGACCCTCACCGAGGCGGCCCGGCTGCCCGGCTTCGGCGGCACCTGGATGGACACCTCGCGCGATCCCTCGTCCACCAACGACCCGACCAAGGTGATCATCAACGTCGCCGTCACCGGGGACGTCGCGGCCGCCGAGGCGACCCTGCGCGAGACGTGGGGCGGCGCGCTGTGCGTGAGTCCCGCGCGCTACACCGAGGCCGAGCTCAACGAGGTCTCGCTGGAGCTCCAGAAGCTGCCCGGCGTGCTGTCGTCCTCGGCCGCCGACGACGTGGTGACGGCCGACGTGCTGTACGACGACGGGTCGCTGCAGTCGTGGGCCGACGAGGAGTACGGCGAGGGGCGCGTCGAGATCACCTCGGCGCTCCAGCCGGTGGAGGGCTGAGCCCGACGCTCCTGCGGCGGAGGTCCTGATCGGGCGGGTCGAAGAGCACTACTGGCCGGTAGTCGGCCCCGTCACGATGTGGGTGGAACCCCACACGAGGTGATCGCATGGCACGGCAGCACAGCGGGCACGGAATCGTCGCTCTCGACGGGCTCCCGGCGCTCGTGGTCGCGCGGCACCCGCTGGCCATGGTGTACGGCGGCGGCGGCGTCTTCGGCATCGCCTACACGGCGGGGGTCGCGGCGGGCCTGGCCGCCGGTGGGGTGCCCGTCGCCACCGCACCGTCCCTGGGCACCTCCGCCGGCTCCTGGACGGCCTCGGCCCTGGCCCTGGGCGTCTCCTACGAGGACTTCGCGGCCGTCAGCTCGCCCCGGGTCCCCACGCGACGGCCCGGGGTGCTGGCGGACGTGGCCCGGGAGCTCTTCGGCGAGCGGCGCCACCCGCTGGTCGCCGTGTCGGCCGTCTGCGTCCGGACGCGGCGGCGACACATCCTCGACGGTGGCCGGTACCCGCTGGCCGACCTGGTGGCCGCCTCCTCCGCCGTGCCGGGACTCTTCCCCCCGCACCGCATCGACGGGCGGCTCTACGTCGACGGGGGCATGTGGTCGGCGACGTCGGTCGACGCCGCGGCCGAGGCGGACCACGTCATCGTGATCGCGCCGCTGGCCGGCCTGGTGCTGGGTCCGCTGGGGCAGACGGCAGGGTTCCTGCTGGCGCGCGAGCTGCGCCGCTGGCGCCGTCGGCACCCCGACACCACCGTGACGTTGGTCCGGCCGGACCGCGCCATGGCACGCATGGCGGGCCTGCACCCCCTGGCGCTCTTCGACGACGAGCGCGCCCACGACGTGCACCCGCTGGCGTTCGACCAGGGGCTGCGGGTCGCCGAGGCGCTCGCGGCCGACCGGGACGACGAGGATCGCCTGGCTTCCGGCTCCGATCCCGCGGTGCTCGACACGGACCCGGCGGCCTGAGGCGGCCGTGGGCCGCCGGCGTACGGGTCAGGCGGGCTTGAGGTCGATGCTGATCGAGTTGATGCAGTAGCGATCGCCGGTGGGCGTGCCGTAGCCGTCGGGGAACACGTGGCCGAGGTGCGAGCCGCAGCTGGCGCAGCGCACCTCGACGCGCTTCATCCCGTGCGAGACGTCCTCGATGTACTCGATGGTGTCGGTGATCGGCTGGTAGAAGCTCGGCCAGCCGCAGCCGGAGTGGAACTTCGTCGTGCTGGTGAACAGCTCGGCACCGCATGCCTTGCAGGAGTAGGTGCCCTGCGTCTCGGTGTCGGTGTACTCACCGGTGAAGGCGCGCTCGGTCCCGGCCTGACGGAGCACGGCGTACTCCTCGGGGGACAGCTGGGCGCGCCACTCCTCGTCGGTCTTCTCCACGTCGTAGGCCATGGCGCCCACGCTACTGCGCGGCTGGTCGTCCGGGCGCCCCGTCGTCCGAGCGGGGCGCTGAGGGGGCTTGACGAATCGAGTGTACGAGTGTTCACTCAATTCCGAAGAGCACGACGGCCGCCCCCGGAAGGGACGCACGCATGGCAGTGATCGACCGACTGGCCTGGGCCCGCACGGCGGGTGCCCGGCTGACGACCCCGCTGCACCCCGACGACTACCTCTCGCTGGTCAACCCGCTGTGGACGGCCCGCGAGCTGCGCGGACGCATCGAGCGGGTCGTCCCCGAGACCGAGGACGCCGCCACCGTCGTGATCCGCCCCGGCTGGGGGTGGCGCTACGACCACAAGCCCGGCCAGTACGTCGGCATCGGCATCCAGGTCGAGGGCAAGTTCCACTGGCGCTCCTACTCCGTCAGCTCGCCGCCCCGCCGCGACGGTCGCACCATCGCGATCACCGTGCGGGCGATGCCGGAGGGATTCCTGTCCCAGCACCTCGTCGACGGCCTCGAGCCCGGCACCATCGTCCGGCTGGCCCTGCCGGCGGGGGAGTTCGTGCTGCCCGACCCGCCCCCGGCGCGGATGCTGATGCTGGTGGGCGGCTCCGGGATCACCCCGGTGATGTCGATGCTGCGCACCCTGGACCGCCGCGGCACGATGCCCGACGTCGTCGTCCACTACTCCTCGACCAGCGAGGAGCGGATGATCTTCCGCGACGAGGTCTGCGCGCTCGCCGACCGGCACGACGGCCTGACGCTGCACCGGCGGCACACCGACGACGAGGGCGTCCTCGACCTGGCCGACCTCGACACGATCGTGCCGGACTGGCGCGAGCGCGAGACCTGGGCCTGTGGCCCGGCACCGATGCTCGACGCGGTCGAGGAGCACTGGGAGCGCGCCGGGCTCGACGACTCGCTGCACCTCGAGCGCTTCTCGCTCAAGCTCGACGGGGACGGCGGCGAGGGCGGCACGCTCCGCTTCCAGAACTCCGGCAGGTCCATCGAGGTCGACGGTGCGACCACCGTCCTCGAGGCCGGCGAGCAGGCGGGCGTGGGCATGCCCTACGGCTGTCGCGTCGGCATCTGCCACACCTGCACGCTCACCCTCGTCAGCGGCACCGTGCGCGACCTGCGCACCGGCGACGAGTACGACGACACCCACGACTCGGTGCAGACCTGCGTGACCGTCCCGGTCGGCGACTGCACCCTCGCGATCTAGAGGTTTCGAGGCTCGCTGCGCTCGCACCTCAACCACCGAAGGGAAACCGCAACCATGGCCATCAGTGACGTCAAGGAGTACACCCACCTCACCACCGAGGAGGTCGACCAGCTCGGGCGCGAGCTCGATGCCCTGCGCGCCGAGGTCGAGGAGTCCCGCGGCGCGGACGACGCGGCGTACATCAACCGCATCATCACCATCCAGCGCCGCCTCGCGGTGGCGGGGCGGATCACGCTGTTCGCGTCGCGCTGGAGGCCGGCGTGGGTCGCCGGTGCCGCCATGCTCGGCGTGGCCAAGATCCTGGAGAACATGGAGATCGGCCACAACGTCATGCACGGGCAGTGGGACTGGATGAACGACCCGGAGATCCACTCCTCCACGTGGGAGTGGGACACCGCCCAGCCGGCCGAGCAGTGGAAGCACAGCCACAACTACGTCCACCACCAGTTCACCAACGTGCTCGGGCACGACAACGACATCGGCTACGGCATCCTGCGGATGGCGCACGAGCAGCGCTGGCACCCGGCCAACCTCGGGCAGCCGGTCTACAACGCGCTGCTGGCCACGCTGTTCCAGTGGGGCGTCGCGCTGCACGACCTCGACCTCGAGGCGATCCGCAAGCGCGAGAAGGACCCGAAGGTGCTGGCCAAGCAGCTGGCCCAGATCAAGCGCAAGATCAGCCGCCAGATCGGCAAGGACTACGTGTTCTTCCCGCTCCTGACGGCGGCCACCGGCCCGGCCAACGTGGTGCCGACCATCACCGCCAACGCCACCGCCAACCTCGCCCGCAACCTGTGGTCCTACATGATCATCTTCTGCGGGCACTTCCCCGACGGGGCGCTGCACTTCACCGAGGAGGAGCTCGAGGACGAGACGCGCGCGGAGTGGTACCTGCGCCAGATGCTCGGCTCCGCCAACTTCGAGGGCGGCAGGCTGCTGCACGTCATGAGCGGCCAGCTCGGCTACCAGATCGAGCACCACCTCTTCCCGGACCTGCCCTCCAACCGGTATGCGCAGATGTCGGTGCGCGTGCGCGAGCTCGCCGCGAAGTACGACATCCCCTACACGACCGGCCCGCTGCACCGTCAGTACGGCCAGGCGCTGCGCACGATCATGAAGCTCTCGCTGCCCAACCGCTTCACGGCCACCGACCAGCCCGCCCAGCCGGGGCAGGCCACGGCGGACACGCAGGTCGAGCGCGGACGGCGTACGGACGCCGAGCGGCCGACCCGCAGCGCGCAGACCGGCGACTGGTACTCGCGGAGCTCATCGGGTGGCTCGTCGCGTGGCTCGTCGGGCGGTGCGTCGTGAGGGAGGACCTGCGCGACGGCTCGACCCGGCTGCGCGAGCCGACGCGTGCCTGGGTGACCCAGTGCGCCCTGTCGCGGATCTGCGGCCTCTGCGAGGGCGGGCTGGGACGCCCGATCGCCTTCGTCGGCACGCCGCAGGAGAGCGACCGCAACGAGTTCCACCAGCCGCCGATGCACGTGGCGTGCGCGGAGCGGGTGCGTACGCCGGACCAGGTCGTCGTCACCACCGCCGGCTTCGACGTCGTCCGGCCCGACCGCGAGGACCCGGACCGGGCGCCGCGCTTCGCCCCCAACTCGCGGCTCTGAGCCGCGCGGGTGTCGCACCGGGGGTGCCGCACTCGTTGAGAGGGTGAGCGGCGACCCACCGGGTCGCCCCGCACCCCAGGAGGAGCTGATCCGCGATGCAGTACCTGATCTCCGTGATCGACGACGCGAGCGAGTCCGGCACGGCCGAGGAGATGGCGGCCACCGGCGCCTTCAACGAACGGCTGCGAGCGCAGGGCCACTGGGTCTTCGCCGGCGGTCTCGGCGCGCCCGCCACGGCCACCGTGATCGACAACCGGCAGGGCGAGGCGGTGTGCAGCGACGGGCCCTTCGTGGAGTCGAAGGAGTACCTCGCCGGCTTCTGGATCATCGAGGCCCCGGACCTCGACGCGGCGCTCGCCCTCGCGGCCGACGGCTCGGCGGCGTGCCACCGCAAGGTCGAGGTGCGGCCGTTCCTGCACGACTGAGAGGGCGCACCCTCACGCCCAGCCGGTCACCGCGCTGAGCGTCAGGGTCGCGAGGGTGACCGCCAGGACGGCGACGAGGGCGCCGGTGAGCGCGAAGCGGCCCCAGTGGATCGACAGCCCGGCCGCGTGGCAGCGCTGGGCCCACAGCACGGTCGCCAGGCTCGCCCACGGCGTGACCAGGGGACCGACCCCGACGCCGATGAGCAGGGCGCCGAGGCGCTCGGGGCTGCCGGCGGTGACGGGCTCCAGCGCCAGGTAGGCCGGCAGGTTGTCCAGCACGTTGGCGCTGCCGGCCGCCACCCCGGCCAGGCGGAGCAGGGCCAGGGGCCCCTCGCCGGTCCCGGTGAGCCGGGCGGCCACCGTCGTCAGGCCGTGCTCGTGGGCCAGCTGCACCGCGAAGAAGAGCACCCCGACGGCGACGACCAGCACCCACGGGACGAGCCTCAGGTGCAGCAGGTCCCGGCGCCAGACGAGGCAGGCGAGCACGACCGCGCCGCAGGCGATCCCGGACACCACCGTCACCCGCCCGGTCAGGGTCAGCGCCGGGCCCAGCGCCAGGCAGGCCAGGGCGGCGACCACGACGGGCGCCCGCGGGCCCGTGAGCGGTGCCGGCTCGTCGTACCCGCGTCGGGGGAGGGCGAGGGTGCGCCGGTGCAGGACGGCGAGCACGGCGACGGTCACCAGCACGGCGACCAGGCCCGGCAGCGCCATCAGCGCGACGTACTCGACGGCGCTCATGTCGAGGTGGCTCAGGGCGAGCAGGTTGGTCAGGTTGGAGACCGGCAGGAACAACGAGGCGGTGTTGGCGAGCAGCACCGTGGTCATCGCGAAGAGCACGGGGTTGATCCGCAGCCGTACGGCGACGGCGAGCACCACCGGGGTGAGCAGCACGGCCGTGGTGTCGAGGGAGAGCACGGCGGTGCTCGCGACGGCGACCGCCACCAGCCCGACCCAGACCCGGCGTACGGACCCGTGCGCGGCGTGCACGACGCCGTCGGCGACCAGGTCGAAGAGGCCCAGGCCCGCGCACAGCTCCGCGAGCACCGTCGCGAACACGAGGAACAACAGGATCGGTCCGATCCGCGCCACCAGGTCGGCCGTCACGACGGAGCAGGCTACGCGGGGGGTGGGGACCACTACGGTGGCGGCATGGCAGCAGCGAAGGCAGCGATGGTCGTCGCCGGGGGGCGCGAGGTGCGGGTGTCCTCCCCGGACCGGGTGATCTACGAGGCGACGGACGACACCGCCGAGGTCACCAAGCTGATGGTGGCGGAGTACTTCGCCTCCGTCGAGGACGGCCTGATGCGCGCGTTGCGCGACCGGCCGACGGCGCTGGAGCGGTGGACCAGCGGGGTCCGCCCCGGCATGAAGCTCGCCACCGGGCCGATGGACAGGGACGCCGACGCGTTCTACCAGAAGCGCGTCCCCAAGGGCGCTCCCGACTACCTCGAGTCCGTCGAGATCACCTTCCCCTCCGGCCGCACCGCCGAGGAGATCTGCCCGACCGAGATCGCCGTACCGGTCTGGTGCGCGCACATGGGCACGCTGACCTTCCACCCCTGGCCGGTCCGTCGTGCCGACGTCGACCATCCCGACGAGCTGCGCATCGACCTCGACCCCCAGCCCGGCACCTCGTTCGCGGACGCCGTGCGCGTCGCCGGGGTCGCCCGCGAGCTGCTCGCCGACCTCGGCATGGCCGGCTTCGCCAAGACCTCGGGCAACCGGGGGATCCACGTCTACGTGCGGATCCAGCCGTCGTGGGAGTTCGCCGACGTCCGCCATGCGGCGATCGCCTTCGGCCGCGAGCTGGAGAAGCGCGACGACGGGGTCACCACCGCCTGGTGGAAGGAGGAGCGCGGCGAGCGGATCTTCGTGGACTTCAACCAGAACACGCGTGATCGCACCATCGCCTCGGCGTACTCGCTGCGTCCGCTCCCGGGCGCGCCCGTCTCGACGCCGCTCGCGTGGGAGGAGCTCGCCTCGCTGTCCTCGCCGGCGGCCCTCAACCTCTTCACCGTGCCGGAGCGCCTCGCCGCAGGCGGCGACCCGTGGGCCACGATCGACGACGTGCACCACTCGCTGCAGCCGCTGCTGGACCTGTGGGAGGAGCACCCGGTCGAGCTCAACTACCCGCCCGACCACCCCAAGATGCCCGGCGAGCCGCCGCGGGTGCAGCCGTCCAAGAAGGTCGCCTCCCACTGGGACGAGGACGGCAACCGGGTGGAGGGCACGTGAGCGACGAGCCGGCCCGGTCGGCGCCGGGGGGCGCGCAGCGGTGGGCGGGCTACCTCGACTGGGTGCGCGCCGAGATGGTGCGTGGCGTCCTCGCCCTGTCGTACGACGACCAGCGGACGCCGCGGGTGCCGTCGGGGTGGACGCCGCTCGAGCTCCTCAACCACGTGCTCCACATGGAGCAGCGGTGGTTCGTGTGGGGCTTCCTCGCCGAGCCGGTCGCCGAGCCGTGGGGCGACTGGACGACCCCCGAGCCGTGGTCCTCCGACGACTCCGACGCCGCCGTGCCCGGCGCCCGGTGGGCGGTGCCCGCCGCGGTGACGGCGGAGGAACTGGCGTCCCGGCTCGACGCGGTCGGCGCCCGGACGCGCGGGGTGCTGGCGGACTTCCCGCTCTCCGCGACCGCCTCGGCCGGGGGCCGGTTCGCCGACGACCCGCCGACGCTGGAGTGGATCTGCTTCCACGTGCTCGCGGAGTACGCCCGGCACGCGGGGCACCTCGACATCGTCGCCGAGCTGGCCAGCGACTAGCCTCGACCGCGTGAATCCCCGCCTCGTCCTCGTCACCGGTTCCGGCCGCTCCGGCACCTCGAGCGTGGCCGGCACCCTCAAGCGCCTCGGCCTGCACGTCCCCCAGCCGGAGGTGCCCGCCGACGACAAGAACCCGCGCGGCTACTACGAGCCGATGTGGGTGACCGAGTTCCACAAGCGGGTGCTCAACCCGGTGCCCGTGCGCACCATCGACACCCGGCCCGACGCCGCCGCTGTGGCCGACGCCGCGATCACGCCGGCGGTGGAGGCCGAGCTCCGGGACTGGCTCAGCGGTGAGCTCGACCAGCCCCAGGTGCTCATCAAGGACCCGCGCGCCTTCTGGATCCTGCCGGCCTGGACCCGGGTCGCCGCCGAGCTCGGCGCGGACGTGTGCACCCTGACGATGCTGCGGCACCCCACCGAGGTGGTGCGCTCGCGCGACTCGGCGTACCTCACCGAGCAGACGCCGACCTTCCGCCGCCAGCGCGAGACGGCCAACGTCGCCGCCTGGGTCAACGCCGCCTTCGCGACCGAGGCGGCCACGCGCGGCCTGCCGCGCGCCTTCGTCCGGTACGACGACCTGCTGGCCGACTGGCGATCGGCCATGTCCCGCGCCGGGGAGCAGCTCGGCCTGACCTTCTCGCCGGACCCCTCGGTGACGCCGCACCCGGTGGACGACTTCGTCGACGCCAAGCTCAACCGCTCCGCCATCACCTGGGACGACATCGCCGTCCCGGCCGTCCTGCGCGACCTCGCCGAACGCACCTGGCAGGTCATGAACGTCCTGGTCTACTCCCCGTCCGACGCGGGGGCCATCGACGAGCTGGCGGGCCTGCAGGAGGAGTACGGCGAGCTCTTCGACTTCTCCGAGGCGATCGCGATGGACGCGACCACCGCCCGCGTCGCCGCCGGCCGCCGCGACGTACGACGCAAGAAGGACGCGCAGCTCGACGAGCTCCGCGCCGAGCTGGACACCGCCCGGGCCGAGGTCGCGGAGCTGCGGGCCCGGCCCTCCGGGCTGGCCGCCCTTTTTCGGCGCTGAGGTCGTGGGAGAGTCCCCGCCTGGGCGGGGACTCTGTCACCGTGTGACCGTTGCAACAGTCACACGGTGACGGACTCCCCGCCTGAGCGGGGACTTCGCCGCAGCCCCTCAGCGCTCCCAGGGAGCCGCGACGGGGAAGTACTCGCCCAGGAACTGCGAGAGCATCGCGTCCACGGCGTCCGCGTCCACGGCGTACTCGTGGTGGTCCCCGATGCAGAAGAAGTCCCGGTCGCGGGCGCGCAGCTGGCGCAGCTGCCGCTCGATGCGGGCGTTGCTGAGGTCGACGAAGGCATGGTCCGCCGAGGCGACGTACGCCGACCCGGTCACCAGCCCGTAGTGCTGGCCCAGCGACGACAGCATCGACACGTCGGTCTCGGCGCGGAACGGGGAGCGGGCGGTGCGCCCGACCGCGTCGGCGAAGCGCGCCTCGACCTCCTCGAGCACCGACACCCGGTGCGGGTGGGGGGAGTGGGCCATCACCTGGGTGATCGCGACGCCGAAGGCCTCCTCGACCAGCGCCCGGTTGGTCGCCGCCGCGTGCAGGAAGGGTTTGTCGGCGGTGCCGGGCAGCCCGATCGCGCCGTCGCCGACGAACGCCGCGAACCCGCCGCCCGGGCTGAAGAAGAGCTCGGGCCGGGTCGCGCGGCCGAGGAAGACGTCGTCGTTGAGGTAGACGAAGTGCTCGGCCAGCCCGGGCACCCGGTGCAGCGCGGTCTCGATGGCCTGGGAGTTGAAGGTCGGCAGCGCGTCGGCCGGCAAAATGTCGCGGTGGTCCACGACCCGCACGCGCCCGTCGAGCAACGCGTCGTCGAGCAACCAGTCCGGTCGCTGGCCGGCGGTGACGAGGTGGATCGTGCGCACCCACGGCGCGAAGAGGTGCACCGACCGCATCGAGTGGCGCAGCTCGTCGCGGCTGCGGAACCGCGCCTGCCCGCCCGCCTCCGGCCGGGCGTCGTCGCCCCCGCGTGCCTGTCGCGAGGCGTTCCACTCCGGGTCGTTGCCGTCGACCCACGTGTAGACGACGTCGACGGGGAACGTCACGTCGTACGCCGTCGGCAGCACCATCAGCGGCAGCGTCGGCACGGAGATCCCGGCGACCTCGACGCTCGCCGTCGCGGCGCCCGCGGGCGCCTGGGGCGTCCACCGGTTGGGGCGCGGCGCGACCAGGGTGCCGTCGGGCAGCCGGTCCCAGAACTCGATCTCGACGCCGGCGTCGTCGGCGAGGTGGGTTCGCCGCCCGTGCGCGCGCGGCCACGGCTCGAGGACGAGCCGGTTGGGGGCCGCGTTGCGGAGCGCGTCGACCAGCTCGTCGACCCGGAGGCGGCGCTCGGGCCAGCCGCGGTCGCCGGGGTCGCGGAGCGCGAGGTGGGCGGGGGCCGTACGCAGGTGCTCGAGCAGGGCACGCCGCTGCGCGGTCGGTACGACGAGCGTCGGAGCCGGGCGGTCGTGCGCCGGGATGACGAACCACCCGCCCCCCGAGTGCTCGGCGGCCGCGACGACGAGCCGCAGGACCTCGGCACGCGCCTCGGCGGGGGTGACCATCGGGAGGTCGACGGGCATCCCCTCGCGGCTGAACGGCGGGGTAGTCCGTGACGAAGGGACCCCCTCCGCCGGCGCGTCGGGGGTCCGATCGTCACGGACTACCCCAGCAGGGGCGGACGCCCGGGCGAAGATCGCCTCCCACCGCGCAGCGATCGCGTCGGCGTCGTACTGGCGCGACGCGGCGAATGCGCCCTCACCGAGCCGGGCGAGCAGCGCGTCGTCGGTGGTGACCCGGCGCAGCGCGGCCGCCAGCCCGGCCTTGGCGCCGGCGCCGACGAGGAGCCCGGAGACCTCGTCCTCGACGAGCTCGCGGGGGCCCGACGGACAGTCGTAGGTGACGACCGGGACCCCGGCCGACATCGCCTCCTGGGCGACAAGCGGGAAGCCCTCGGTCCGCGACGACATGGCGCAGACCGAGGCCCGCGCCCACTCCGGGGCCATGTCGGACACGGCGCCGGGCAGCTCGACCCGGTCGCCCAACCCGGCCTTCGCGGCGTGGGCGAGGAGCTCCTCACGCAGCGGGCCGTCGCCCAGGATCCGCAGCCGCCAGCCGGGCGCGTCGTCGGCGACCTGCTCGAAGGCGCGCAGCAGGTGGATGAACTGCTTCTCCGGCACGATCCGCCCGGCGCTCACGATCGTGCGCGAGTCCAGGGGCGAGCGGGGCTGGGGGGTGATCGGCAGGGGGTTGGGCATCACCACGATCTCCGGCGCGGTGGCGCCGAGCTCGGCCCGCAGCCACGACGCGGTCGACTCCGTGAGCAGCGCGACCGCGGCCGCGCGCGGGGCGAAGGCGAGCAGCGGCTCCATGCCGCCCACCCGGTCGGCCGACGAGCGGTGCTCCTGGTGCACGACCGCGACCTCGCGGCGTACGAGCATGATCGCGGCCGCCATCAGGGCGGGGGTGACGGTGACGAGGACGTCGACGTCGAGGTCGGGCAGCGCGGCCTCGAGCCCGACGTCGGTGAGGGCGGAGAACTGCCCGTCCCAACGCGCCGGGACCAGCCGCGACGGCTCACGGTGGCGCGGGTCGTCACCACGGACGTCGACGAGGTGCTCCACGGCCACCGCCGGGTCGATCGCGTAGTGCGGGGCGTCCGCCGACCGGGTCACCGACAGCAGGCGTACGTCCACGTGCCCGCGCCGGGCGAGCGCGTTGGCCTGGGTGATGGCCGCGCGGGACGTGCCGCCCATCCCGTCGAGGTTGAAGACCAGGAAGGCGACCCGCGGCCGGCCGGACCGACGCAGGCTGGAGCGGCTCAGGCGGGGCGCGATCTTCACGCCGCCACCCTAGGGGGCAGTCTCAGAGCCCGGTGATGCCCTCGCCGGTGCCGCCGGCCTGCTCGTCGAAGTTCTCCTGCTCGAGCAGGTGCAGCACGGGGACGCCGAGCTTGCGACGGGCCCGCGACGTCCAGTCGACGTGGAAGAACTCGGCCACGACGTGCGGACGGGTGAGGATGATCGCCTCCCGGGCGCCGACCTCGGCGACCTTCGCCGCCAGGGCGTCGACCGGGGGCTGCCCGGTGACGGCGCCGCGCGCGGTGGCGCCGGCGGCGGCCAGGGCCGCGAGCGTGATGTTGAGGTCGTGGTCGGAGCGCTCGCGGCACTCCTCGCGCACCGCCTCGAGCTCCTCCTCGCTCATCGCCATGGAGGGGGCGGACATGACGTCGCCGGCACCGAGCATGCCGACCGAGGCCTCGACGCGGGCCGCCGCGTCCTCGAGGGGCATGAGCACGTGGTAGATCACCTGGTCGACGATCTCGCTGTGCAGCGAGCGGACCTGCTCGGCGTCCTGCCTGCTCAGTCCCTGCTCGACGAGGAGCACGACGTCGTAGGTGCCCCGTCCGTCGAAGATGTCTCCGTCGCCGGCCGCGCCGCCCTCGACGTTGCCGCCGGTGACGTCGCCTCCGGTCGTGTCCTCGGGCTGGTTGCCGCTGGTCTCACTCATGGTGATCGCCTCCACTCAAAATTCTAGCCAGGTCATAGCTCACCGGTTCCTCCAGCTGGTCGTAGCCGCACGACTCCGGGTCACGGTCCGGGCGCCACCGCTTGAACTGGGCGGTGTGCCGGAAGCGGCGGCCCTCCATGTGGTCGTACTTCACCTCGAGCACCCGCTCGGGCCGCAGCGGGGTGAACCCTAGGTCCTTGCCGGCACTCCACCGGCTCTGGGTGCCGGGGATGCGGTCCGGGTTGGCGGTGAGGAACTCCTGCCACCGGCCCCACGGGTGCTCCTCGATCGGGCAGACGAGGGGCTGCAGCTCCTCGATCAGCTCGGCCCGGCGGGCGGCGGTGAAGGAGGCGCTGACGCCGATGTGCTGCAGCTCGCCGTCGGCGTACAGGCCGAGCAGCAGGCTGCCCAGCAGCGGCGCCTCGGGGGTGGAGGTCTTGTGCTCGCGGTAGCCGGCGACGACGACGTCGGCGGTGCGCTCGTGCTTGACCTTCATCATGGTGCGGCCGTTCTGGACGTACGGCGCGTCCAGCGGCTTGGCGATCACCCCGTCGAGGCCGGCGCCCTCGAACTCCTCGAACCACAGCTCTGCCTCGGCCGGGTCGGTGGTGGTGCGGGTGAGGAAGCACGGCCCGTCGAGGTGGGCGAGCGCCTCCTCCATGGCCGCCCGGCGCTCGGCGAGCGGCCGGTCGACGTACGACGTGTCGCCCAGCGCGAGCAGGTCGAAGGCGACGAAGCCGGCGGGCGTCTTCTCGGCGAGCATGTCGACGCGGGACTTCGCCGGGTGGATGCGCTCCTGGAGCACCTCGAACTCGAGGCGCTGGCCCACGGCGACGAAGACCTCGCCGTCGAGCACGATCCGCTCCGGCAGCTGCTCCTTGATGGCGGCCACGAGCTCGGGGAAGTAGCGGGTGAGCGGCTTGGTGTTGCGGCTGGTGAGCTCGACCTCGTCGCCGTCGCGGAAGACGATGCAGCGGAACCCGTCCCACTTGGGCTCGAAGCTCAGGCCCCCGTGCTTGGCCGGGTCGGGGATCCCCGTGACCGCCTTGGCGAGCATGGGCTGGACGGGTGGCATCACGGGCAGGTCCACGCGGGTGACCCTAGTCCTCGCCGCGCAGGGAGAACGAGCGCAACCGGTCGCCGCAGAACCAGACCCCGCCCACCGTGACGACGAGGCTGGCCAGCGCTGCCCACGGGACGTTGGTCGGGTCGGGGAGCTCGGTGGAGACCTCGTGGCCGATCCGCAGCCCCCACTGCGCGACGCTCAGCCAGGCCACCCCGGTGAGGAGGTTGCCCAGCAGCCCCTCCCAGATGAGCACGAAGAGCAGCGACACGATCACGGCGTGCCGGGTGATCGCGGAGACGGCCAGGAAGAGCGCGGAGTACGTCGTCCCGGCGACCACGGCCGCGAGACCGGCCGCCGACGCGCGGTCACCGCCCCCGGCCACCAGCGCGGAGACGTAGAGGGGGAGGGCGCCGGCGACCATCGTCGCCGCCCAGGCGACGACCCACTTGCTCAGCGCCACGGCGTGCCGGCTGATCGGCTTGGAGAGCAGGTAGACGATCGACCCGTCGTCGACCTCGGGCCCGAGGACCGACGAGGCGGCGAGCACGGCCACCAGCGGCAGCACGACGGGGTAGCCCAGTCCCGGGAGGAGCGGCCACGCCGCGTCGCCGTCGGTGAGGGCCGTGATGGTGACGGTGAGCGCGACGAGCAGCACCGGGAAGGCCAGCAGCAGCCAGAAGCGCCGGCGGCCGAGCAGGGCCTGCGCGGCGAGCTTGGTGATGGTCACGTTGATCATCGGGCCACCAGGTAGGCGAAGACGCTCTCCAGCGACTCGTCGCTGGGGGAGAGGTCGTAGAGGCTGAGCCCGGCCGTGCGGGCCCACTGCGGCAGGCCGACGGCGAAGCTGCCGAGGTCGTCGACCTCGACGTCGAGGCCGCCGTCGGGACGCAGGCGTACGGCGCGCACCGAGGCCTGTGCGATGAGGAGGGCGGCGAGGGCCCGGTCGTCGCTGGAGGTGACGGCGTACTGCACGGGCCGGTCGGTCATCAGGCGCCGGATCGCGCCGAAGTCGCCGGACGCGGCGTGCCGCCCGGAGACGACGACCTCGATGTGCCGGGCGAGGCGCTCGACCTCCTCGAGGATGTGGGAGCTGAACAAGACGGTGCGCCCCTCGTCGCCGAGGCGGTGCAGCAGGTCCATGAGGTGCATCCGCTGGCGCGGGTCGACGCCGTTGAAGGGCTCGTCGAGCAGCAGCACCGCCGGGTCGTGGACCAGCGCGGCGGCGATCTTGATCCGCTGGCGCATGCCCTTGGAGTAGGTGTCGAGCCGTCGCGCGGCGGGCTCGACCATGTCGACGACCCCCAGGATGCGCTCGGTGGCGGCGGCCGCGTCGGGCAGCCGGTGCAGGTCGGCGTTGGCCCGGACGAACTGGCGGCCGGTGAGGTAGCCGAAGCTGAGCTCGCGCTCGGGTACGAGGCCGATGCGCCGGTAGGCCTCGGTGTGGCGCCAGACGGGCTCGCCGTCGAGGGTGACGGTGCCGGCGGACGGGGCCAGGAAGCCGGTCATCATCGCCATCAGGGTGGTCTTGCCGGCGCCGTTGGGGCCGAGCAGGCCGGTCACGCCGGGCGCGATGGTCAGCGAGACGTCGTTGACCGCGACCACGTTGCCGAACCAGCGGGAGACCGAGTCGAGGACCAGCGTGCTCACTGCGAACCCACCTTGAGGAAGCGCGCCACGATCGCGGCGAGACCGGCGGCCGCGACCAGGACGGCGACGGCGAGGTAGACCACGACCCAGCCGCCCGCGGGCGGGGTGAAGACCGTGACGCCGGCCTCCCAGGCGGAGGCGAGGCCGTTGGTCAGCGACCAGGGGGAGGCGAGGCCGGCGACGACGCCGACCTGGTCGGCGTCCTCCTCGGAGGTGATGGCCTGGACGGCGGTGACGACGCCCGGCACGACGACGAGCGCCACGATCGAGCCGACCACCGCGAAGCCGCGGCGCAGCGACACCGAGGAGATGAACCCGGTGATGCCGGCCAGCATGCTCGCGACCAGCAGGAGCAGCGCCAGCGCCTTGAGGAGGTCGGTGGTCTGCTCGCCGACGTCGAGCCCGGCCAGCAACCCCCCGGTGTACAGGACGAGCAGAGGCAGCACCGAGAAGACGAGGAGCGCGGTGGCGAGCGAGGCCCAACGGGTGAGGGCGATGACGTACGCCGGGAGGGGGCGCGCGAGGTACAGCACGATGGAGCGGTGGCGCAGGTCGCGGGAGAACAGCACCGGCGCCTGCGCGGCGGCGAAGAGGCTGATCAGCAGCTGGACCTGGTTGGTGTAGCCGGCGTAGGTGAGCGGCAGCTCCGAGAGGCCCACGATGGTCACCACGCCGACCACGATCGCGGCGGGCAGGGTGCAGAGCGCGAGCAGCAGGAAGGGCAGGATCTTGGACTTGCCCGACCGGCCGAGGCCGAAGGCGTGCCGCAGGCCGGTGACGTAGAGCGTGCGGGCGATGGTCGCGACGCCCTCGCGCGGGCCGTCGTAGTGGCGGTAGCCCAGGTCGTGGATGACCCCGGCGCGCTGCTCAGCCACGGGAACCTCCTGCTGCCGCCGCCGGGGCGTCGTCGAGGAACACGTCCTCGAGGTGGCGCCGGTCGGGCTGCAGGCGCATCAGGCCCAGGCCCAGGTCGGCGGCGGTGTCACGGACGAGGTCGTGCACCGAGAGCCCGTCCGGTGCCGGCTCCACGGCGATCGCGGTCCCGCGGGGGCGGCAGGTGAGCCCGGCCGCCGCCAGCGCCTCGCCGAAGCGGTCGCGCTCGGTGGTGCCGCCGACGACCTCGACCAGGAGGCTGCCGGTGCGCTCGAGGAAGTCGCCGGTGGCGCTGGAGCGCAGGAGGTGGCCGGCGTCCAGCACCACGACGTGGTCGCTGACCTGCTCGAGCTCTCCGAGCAGGTGCGAGGTGACCAGGACGGCGATGCCGAAGTCGCTGCCGATGCGGCGCACGAGGCGGAGCATGTCGGCGCGCGCGGCCGGGTCGAGGCCGTTGGTCGGCTCATCGAGGAACACGAGGCGAGGGTCGTGGACGAGGCCCTGGGCGAGCTTGGCGCGCTGCTTCATGCCGGTGGAGTAGCCCCCCATGGGCCGGTAGCGCTCCTCCTCCAGGCCCACGTGGCGCAGCACGTCGGCCGACCGCTCCCGCGCGGCGGACGCCCCCAGCCCGGACATCCGCGCCATGTGGACGACGAACTCGCTGGCGCTCACGTCGGGCGGCAGGCAGTCGTGCTCGGGCATGTAGCCCACGAACCGGCGGATCTCCTCGCCCTCGGTGGCGATGTCGTGGCCCAGCACCCGGGCGCTGCCGGACGTCGGCTCGAGCAGGCCCAGCAGGATCTTGATCAGGGTCGACTTGCCGGCCCCGTTGGCCCCGACCAAGCCGGTCACGCCCCCGCCCACCTCGATGTCCAGGTCGGTGAGGGCGTGCACCTGCCCGTAGTGCTTGGTGAGCCCCCTGGTCTCGATGACCTGCTCGCTGTCCCCCGTCACCGGACCCACGCTAGCGGTGCGTGCGGACATCGCCCATCGGGAATGTCCCTGATCGCTGTGGAGGTCCGGTGGAGGTCCGGTGAGGGTCGCCGTGGCCGGGCCCTAGGCTTGGGCCCTCATTCCCCGGTTGGTCTGCCGGCAGGGCCCGCCTGACTTTGAATCAGGACTAGCGACGTAGGTTCGACTCCTACCCGGGGAGCTGGCTTTCCGGCCCCGGGTCGGCCTCGCTCGCCTAGGGTGGCGGTGGTCCACCCCTCGGTGCGCACGCCGCGTCCCGGTGGTGGTCACTCGTGTCCCGAGAGGATCGCCGTGGCTGTGCACAGACTCCCGTCCCCGTCGCGTGCGCTGCTGCTGCTCGTCGTCACCTCGCTCGTATCGGTGCTGTACGTCGCGCCGTCGCAGGCCACCGGCCGCGGCCCGGCCGGGACGAGCACGACGCCCGCCGGACCCGCGGCGCCGGCGGACCGCGTCCGCCCGGACCTCTTCGGCATCCACGTCACGATCGATCCGGCGGCCGCGACCGCGTGGCCCCCCTTCGACGTGGGGGCCGTCCGGGTCACGCACTCGTGGCGGTCCGTCGAGCGCACGCCCGGTGTCTACGACTGGGCCGCCCTCGACGCCAAGGTGGCCACGGTCCGGGCGCACGGCGCGCAGCCGATGGTCATCCTCGGGGGGACGCCGAGCTTCCACGCCGCGGCCGGGTTCGCCCCCGCCCCCGCCTCGCCGCCGCGGCTGGCGGCGTACCAGGCCTTCGTCCGTGCCGCGATCACGCGCTACGGCGACCGTGCCGACTACCAGGTGTGGAACGAGGGCAACATCCCGCTCTTCTTCACCGGGTCGCCGGCGTACCTGGCCGCCATGACCAGGATCGTGGGCCGGGCCGCCCACGACCTGGCCCCCACGGCCACCGTGGTCGCCCCGTCGTTCGTCGTGCGCGGGTCCGCCTGGCTGCGGGCGTGGTACCGCGAGTACTGGTCGCAGGAGGTCGGGAGGTACCCGGTCGGCCGCTTCGTCGACGCCGCCAGCATCAGCGCCTACCCCATGGAGACCGAGGACCCGGAGGACGCCCTCGCCCTCACGCAGTGGGCCCGGCACGTCCTGGACAAGCTGGACTTCGAGGGGCCCCTGTGGGCATCCGAGGTCAACTACGGCGCCAGTGGGGGAGCGCCGACCACCGCCCCCATCACGATGGAGCGCCAGGTCGCCTTCGTCGTGCGCACCTTCGTGCTCCATGCGACGTCGGGGGCCGACCGCGTCTACTGGTTCCGCTGGGAGCCGCACATCACCCTCAACACGTCCCTCAGCGACGGGACCGGGGCCCCGACCCCCGCCGGTACCGCCTACGGCACCGTCGAGGACTGGCTGCTCGGGACCCGGCCGACGGGGTGCACGGTGTCGAAGGGCGTCAGCGCCTGCGGGTTCCGCGTCGACCGGCGGACCCGGCGCCACGTCTACTGGACGCGCTCCGGCCGCACCCGGGTCGTGCGGGCCCCCACCGGGTCCCGAACCATGACCGACCCGGCCGGCACCACGAGCCGCGTACGCCGCGGCGACAAGGTCCGCGTCGGCCTGACCCCGGTCATGGTCGAGACCCGCGCGCGCCGGGGTCCCGTGTCCCGCTGACCCGTCGAGCGGCCGGACGCGGGACGCGTCGCCGACGTTCTCGCACCACGTCAGGCGTGCTCGCCTAGGGTTGTGGCCGGACCACCCCTCGCGGCGGACGTCGCGTTCCGGGCCGTGGTCGCCGCTTCCGTCTCGAGAGGATCCCCGTGGCCCAGCCCGGACACCGCAGTCTCCGTCGTGCCCTGCTGCTGCTCGTCTCCACGGCGCTGAGCGCCGCGCTGGCCTCCGCGCTGTGCGTGGCACCGTCGCAGGCCGCGGACCGGATCCCACGTGAGTTCTTCGGCATGGACGTCGCCATCACCTCGCAGGGCGAGACCTCGTGGCCCGCCCTCGACGTGGGTGCCGTCCGGGTCGCGCTGTCGTGGCGATCGGTCGAGCAGTCGATCGGCGCCTACACCTGGAACGACCTCGACGCGAAGGTCGCCACGGCCGAGTCGCACGACGCGCAGCCGCTCCTGGTCCTGGAGGGGACCCCGGGCTTCCACGCCACCGGCAAGGCTCCCCACTACGGCTCGGCACCGCGGCTCAAGGCCTACCGCAGCTTCGTCCGTGCGCTGGTCGCCCGCTACGGGGACCGTGCCGACTACCAGGTGTGGAACGAGGGCAACGTCCCGATCTTCTTCGACGGGACCCCCGCCAACCTGGCGGCCATGAGCAGGGTCCTGGGCCGGGCGACACGCGACCTCGCCCCCTCGGCCCAGGTGCTGGCGCCGTCGTTCGTCATCCGTGGCTCCGGCACCCTGCGGGAGGTCTACCGCGCCTACTGGTCGCAGAAGATCGGGAGGTTCTCGGTCGGGCGCTTCGTCGACGCCGCCGCCATCAGCGCCTACCCCATGGAGCCGGAGGACCCGGAGGACGCCCTCGTCCTCACCCAGTGGGCCCAGCGCGTGCTGGACAAGAAGGGGTTCCAGGGCCCCTTGTGGGCCTCGGAGATCAACTACGGCGCCAGCGGCCTCCAGCCCACCATCGCGCCGATCCCGATGAGGCGTCAGGTCGCCTACGTGGTGCGCACCTACGCGCTGCACGCGAGCGCGGGCGCCGACCGGGTCTACTGGTGGCGCTGGCTGCCCCACATCACCGTCAACACGACCCTCAACAACGGCAAGGGCGGCCTGACCCGGGCCGGCAAGGCCTACCGGTCGGTCGAGGACTGGCTCGTGGGCACCCGGCCGACGGGGTGCAAGGTCGCCAAGGGCGTGCGCACCTGCGGGTTCCGCCTGGACAAGCAGACCACGCGCTACGTCTCCTGGACCCGCTCGGGCCAGACCCGCGTGGTCGTCGCCCCCGCCGGGTCCCGGACGAAGACCAAGCCCTCGGGAGCCACGTCGCGCGTACGCCGCGGCGACAGGGTCAGGGTCGGCCTCACCCCGGTCATGATCGAGACGCGGTCGCGCCGGGACTCGCGGTCCCGCTGACCCACCCGTACGGGTCCGGGGCAGAACCCGCGCCGGGGCACCGGCCGGGCGTCGCTGGCAGACTGCGACCCATGGACAACCTCACCGTGATCGTCCTCGCCGCCGGCGGGGGCACCCGCATGAAGTCCAAGACGATGAAGGTGCTGCACCCCATCGGCGGACGCAGCATGATCGGGCACGTGCTCCGGGCCGTGCAGGCCGTCGAGCCGGAGCGCATCGTGGCCGTGGTCGGCCACCAGCGAGAGCAGGTCGGGCCGCACATCCACGAGCTGGTGCCCGACGCGGTCCTCGCTGTCCAGGAGACCCAGGACGGCACGGGCCACGCCGTGCGCATCGCGATGGAGGCGCTGGGGGAGAGCGGCGCCACCGCGGGCACGGTCATCGTCGCGGCGGGGGACACCCCGCTGCTGCGCGGCGAGAGCCTGCAGGCCTTCGCCCACGAGCACGAGGCCGCCCAGAGAGCGGTGAGCATCCTGTCCGGCGTGGTGCCCGACCCATTCGGCTACGGCCGGATCGTGCGCAACGACGAGGGCGACGTCGAGGCCATCGTGGAGGAGAAGGACGCGACCGCCGAGCAGCGCGAGATCGCCGAGATCAGCTCCGGGATCCTGGCCTTCGACGCGGAGTTCCTCGCGGACGCGCTCGGCCGGATCACCAACGACAACCACAAGGGCGAGTACTACCTCACCGACACCGTCCAGCTCGCCCGCGACGCCGGCCTGACCGTCGGCGCGCACCGGATCGAGGACGTCCGGCAGACCGAGGGGGCCAACGACCGCGCCCAGCTCGCCGAGCTCGGCCGCGAGCTCAACCGGCGCATCGTGACGCAGTGGATGCGTGACGGCGTCACCGTCATGGACCCGGCGACCACGTGGATCGACGCCGACGTCCGGCTCGCCCAGGACGTCACGCTGCTGCCCGGCACCCAGCTGCTCGGTGCCACGGTCGTCGCCGAGGACGCGGTCGTCGGACCGGACACGACGCTGAAGGACTGCGAGGTCGGCGCGGGCGCACGCGTCGTACGCACGCACGGCGAGCTAGCGGTCGTCGGCGACCGGGCCACCGTGGGCCCCTTCGCCTACCTGCGACCCGGCACGCAGCTCGGCACCGAGGGCAAGGTCGGGACGTTCGTCGAGACCAAGAACGCCCGGATCGGCGACGGCGCCAAGGTGCCGCACCTGTCCTACGTCGGCGACGCCGAGATCGGCGAGGGCACCAACATCGGCGCCGGCACGATCTTCGCCAACTACGACGGCGTCGCCAAGCACCGCACCGTCGTCGGCAGGCAGGCCCGGACGGGCTCCAACAACACCTTCATCGCCCCGGTCACCATCGGCGACGGGGCGGGCACGGCGGGCGGCACCGTCGTACGCCGCGACGTCCCGCCGGGCGCCCTCGCGGTCAGCAGCGGCCCGCAGCGCAACCTCGAGGGGTGGGCCCAGTCCCGGCGTCCCGGGACCGCGCAGGCGCAGGCCGCGGCGCAGGCGAACGAGGGATCCGTCACAGGTGAACGGCAGGTGGACCCCGGGGTTGGGCCGGACGGCCTCGGTGAGTCACAATCCTGAGGTCGACGCCCCACCCCCGATCGAGGAGTCGCAGCCGGTGACCGGACTGAAGAAGACGACCGAGAAGAACCTGATGGTCTTCAGCGGTCGGGCCCACCCGACGCTGGCCGCCGAGGTGGCGGACACGCTCGACACGGCGCTGGTGCCGCAGTCGGCGTACGCGTTCGCCAACGGCGAGCTCTACGTCCGCTACGAGGAGTCCGTCCGCGGGTGCGACGCCTTCGTGATCCAGAGCCACACGGCTCCGATCAACGAGTGGATCATGGAGCACCTGATCATGGTCGACGCCCTCAAGCGGGCCTCGGCCAAGCGGATCACCGTGGTGATGCCGTTCTACGGCTACGGCCGCCAGGACAAGAAGCACCGCGGCCGCGAGCCCATCTCCGCGCGGCTGGTCGCCGACCTCTTCAAGACCGCCGGCGCCGACCGCCTCATCACCGTCGACCTCCACGCCGACCAGATCCAGGGCTTCTTCGACGGCCCCGTCGACCACCTGATGGCGCTGCCGATCCTCACCGACTACGTCCGCGACAAGTACGGCGACCAGCCGCTCGCCGTCGTCTCGCCCGACGCCGGCCGGATCAAGGTCGCCGAGCGCTGGTCGGCCCGGCTCGGCGGCGTGCCCCTGGCCTTCATCCACAAGACCCGGCGCACCGACGTGGCCAACGAGGTCGTCGCCAACCGGGTCGTCGGTGACGTCAAGGGCAAGATCTGCGTCCTGACCGACGACATGATCGACACCGCCGGCACGATCGTGAAGGCCGCCGAGGCGTGCATCGAGGAGGGGGCCGCGGGCGTCATCATCGCCGCCACCCACGCGATCCTCTCCGACCCCGCCGTGGACCGCCTCAAGAACTGCTCGGCCGCCGAGATCGTGGTCACCAACACGCTCCCGGTCGCCGCCGACAAGCAGTTCGACAAGCTGACCACGCTCTCGATCGCGCCGCTCATCTCGCGGGCGATCAAGGAGGTCTTCGAGGACGGCTCGGTCACCTCCATGTTCGACGGTCACGCGTAGGAGCCCTGCGAGGAACGAGCAGGGGTCCTACGTGCGGGAGATTGAGCAGCCCCGCGACTGAGCCTGCGAAGTCACGACGGGCGTGTCGAAATCCGCGTATCAGGCACGCCCATGACGACGCTGATCGACGGCGCTTATCGACGACGGCGCCGAAATCCGCGTCAGGGTGGCTTGACGCGCGTAGCCTCCCGCGGGTGCCCCTGACCGAGAGACCCGCCGTCGAGGCGCGCGACCTGCGCCGCACGTTCCGCACCAAGCAAGGCGTCCTGCGCCCCACGCGCAAGACCGTCGAGGCGGTCAAGGGCGTCAGCTTCGAGATCGCGCCGGGCGAGCTGTTCGGCCTGCTCGGGCCCAACGGTGCCGGCAAGACCACCACGATCAAGATGCTCATCACGCTGCTCATCCCCACCTCGGGCAGCGCGTCGGTGCTCGGCCACGACGTCGTCGCCGACGTCCGGGAGGTACGCCGTCGCATCGGCTACGTCTTCGGCGGCGACCGCGGCCTCTACGAGCGCCTGTCCGGGCTGGACAACCTGCGCTACTTCTCCGAGCTGTACGGCGTCCCGCCCCGCGAGCAGAAGGCCCGGATCGGCTCGCTGCTCGAGCTCGTCGGCCTGACCGGGCGCGAGGGCGAGCGGGTCGAGGGCTACTCCCGCGGCATGCGCCAGCGCCTGCACATCGCGCGCGGCCTGCTGCACGACCCGGACGTGTTCTTCCTCGACGAGCCCTCCATCGGCATCGACCCGGTCGGCGCCCGCGAGCTCCGCGCGACCATCGCCGGGCTGCGCGAGCAGGGCAAGACGGTGCTGCTCACCACCCACTACATGTTCGAGGCCGACGAGCTGTGCGACCGGATCGCGGTCATCCGCTCCGGCGAGATCGTGGCCGAGGGCACGCCGGGCGAGCTCAAGGGCCTGGTGAGCGCCGGACGCGTCCTCGAGGTCGAGACGTACGGCGTCGCCGACGGCGTCGTCGAGACGTCCCGGACACTGGGGGGCGTGCGCTCCGTGGTGGTCGAGGACCGGGGTCAGGTCCAGGTGCTGGTCGTCTCCTGCGAGCCCGGCGCCGAGGTCACCCAGGCGGTGCTCGGCCAGCTGGGGGACACCCGGGTCGGTCGGGTCAGTCACCGCGACCCGACCCTCGAGGACGCCTACGTCGAGCTGGTGACGAGGTGAATCGGCTCCGGCAACAGGTCGTCTGCTTCTGGCTGCAGCTCAAGATCCTGCTGTTCTCGCCGTTCGAGGGCTTCCTGGCCGTCGTCTTCCCGCTGATGTTCGCCACCGCGGCGCTGCTGGTCTACCAGGTCAACGGCGACCCGGCCGCGATGCTGTACGCCGGCATCGGCGCCGCCGCCATGGGCATCTGGACGTCCCAGACGGTGAGCGCGACGACGCTGGTGCAGCGCGAGCGCCGGGCCGGGACCCTGGAGCTGGTCGTCGCCGCGCCGACGCCGTTCTCCCTGGTGCTGCTGCCGATCACCTTCGCGATGGCCACCATCGGCCTCTACAGCGTCGTCGCCACGATCCTGTGGGACCGGTGGCTCTTCGACATCGCGCTGCACGTCGCCAACTGGCCGCTGTTCGTGCTGAGCATCCTGATGGCCACGGTCACCATCGCGCTCTTCGGCTTCCTGCTCTCGGTCACCGCGGTCCGGTACCGGACATCGTGGGCGCTCGGGGCCGCGCTGGAGTACCCCGGTTGGCTGCTGTGCGGCTTCGTCGTCCCCCTCGACCTGCTGCCCGCGGTCCTGCGACCCCTCTCGTGGGCCCTCGCCCCGACCTGGGCGGTCGAGGGGATGCGGGCCGCCGCTGCGGGGGAGAGCCCGTGGTCCGACCTGGCCATCTGTGGCGCGGTCGGCCTCGTCTACGCGGCGCTGGCCGCTTGGCTCGGCGTACGCCTCATCACCGCGGCCCGCCGCGACGCGACCCTGGCCCTGACGTGAGGTGGCGATCGTGACCAGCGCCCGGATCTTCTTCATCGGCGGGCTGATGAGCTACCGCGCGCTCTTCGGCTGGATGAACCCGTGGATCTTCGTCCCCTCGCTGCTCGTCTCGCCGGTCTGCCAGATCCTGCTGTTCGCCTACATCGGGCGCAGCGCCGGCGTCGGCACCGACGAGTTCTACGTCATCGGCAACGCGCTCAACTACGCCGCCATCCCGTGCATGTTCGCGATGACCTTCACCATCGGCGGCGAGCGGTTCGGACAGACGCTGGGGCTGGTGCTGGCCACGCCCGCCCGGCGGATCCCGCTCTTCCTGGGCCGCTCCATGCCCGTCATCGCCAACGGGTGGTTCGTCGCGATGTTCGGCGTCGTGGTCGGGTCGCTGCTCCTCGACGTGGACATCCCCGCCAGCGCGTGGCCGCTGATGGCGCTGGTCGTCGCCGTCGGCTCGCTGGCCTCCACCGGCCTCGGCCTCGTGATGGGCGCGATCAACCTCGTCTACCGCGACGGCGCGACGATGGGCAACGTCCTCTTCCTGGTGCTGCTGATCTTCACGGGCACCAACGTCGCCCTGGACGACCTGCCCGACTGGATGGCCGCCGTCGGGCGGTGCCTGCCGCTGACCCACGCCATCGAGGCGACCCGCATGCTGGCCGACGGCGCGACGTGGGGAGCGGTCCGGGGGCTGGTCGGCACCGAGCTGGTGATCGGGCTGGTCTACCTCGCCGTGGGGCTCGGGGCGATCCGGCTCTTCGAGCGGCTGAGCAGGACGGGCGCGACGCTCGACCGCATCTGAGGGGGCGCCGACCGGCACCGGTGATGGCGATTCGACCTGCGGACCACGTCGGCCGTAAGCTTGGGAAGTTGCCTCGGCGAGGGAGCTCGACTCCGTGATCGACAGGGCAGCGTGGTGATCATCGCCGCGCGCCGACTGTCGGTTGCGCGGCGTTCGTGCTTCTCCGGGGCCCCCCATTCCACGTACTGAGGAGAGAAGCATGGCTGCCGAGAAGATCACCGCCGAGACCCGCACCGAGTTCGGCAAGGGTGCGGCCCGCCGCATCCGCCGCGACGACAAGATCCCCGCCGTCATCTACGGCCACGGCAACGACCCCGTCCACGTGACCCTGCCGGGCCACCAGACGATGATGGCGCTCAAGCACGGCGGCTCCAACGCGCTGCTCGAGCTCGAGGTCGAGGGCAGCGAGCAGCTCGCCCTGGCCAAGGAGGTCCAGGTCGACCCGATCCGCCGCGTCATCGAGCACATCGACTTCGTCGCCGTCCGCCGTGGCGAGAAGGTCACCGTCGACGTCCCGATCCACGTGGTCGGCGACGCCGCTCCTGACACCCTGGTCGTCACCGAGAACGCGGTGATCTCCGTCGAGGCCGAGGCCACTCACATCCCCGAGTTCTTCGAGGTCTCCGTCGAGGGCGCCCCGATCGGCACCCAGATCCACGCGAGCGACATCACCCTCCCCTCGGGCACCACGCTGCTCGCCGACGAGGAGCTGCTCATCGTCAACGTGACCCAGCAGATCTCCGCCGAGGCCCTCGAGGCCGAGCTCGCCGAGGCCGAGGCCGAGGTCGGCATCGAGCACGACGCGTCCGACGAGGAGATCGCCGAGGCCCAGACCGAGGCCGCGGCCGAGGACGACGCCCGCGAGTCCGGCGACGCCCCGGCGGGCGACTCCGCCGAGTGACCTCGTTGCTCCACAGGCTGCGCCGCACCGGGCTCCCCGGTGCGGCGTTCGCCATTTCTGGGGCGCTAGCGGGGCGCTGGCGCTCGGGCTGGCTGCCGGGTTGGCGCTCGGGACGGCGGAGGCCGGGCGGATCCCGCGTACGGCGACCGGAGCCCGGCTGGGAGGATGCGCACATGAGCGACGACGTCTGGCTGGTGGTCGGCCTCGGGAACCCGGGACCGACGTACGCCGGTCACCGCCACAACGTGGGCTACCTCGTCACCGACGAGCTCGCCGACCGGATGGGCTCGTCGTTCCGCGCCCACAAGAGCGGGCGGGCCGACGTGGTCGAGGGCCGACTGGCCCCGCCCGGCACCCCGGGTCCCCGCGTCGTGCTCGCGCGGCCGCGCTGCTACATGAACGAGACCGGCGGACCCGTCAAGGCGCTGGCGACGTTCTACAAGGTTCCCGCCGAGCGGGTCGTCGCGATCCACGACGAGCTGGACATCGCCTTCGGCACGCTGCGCACCAAGCTCGGCGGCGGGGACAACGGGCACAACGGGTTGCGCTCGATGCGCTCGAGCCTCGGCACCGGCGACTTCTACCGGGTGCGCTGCGGGATCGGGCGACCGCCCGGACGGCAGGACGTCGCCGACTTCGTGCTCTCCAACTACTCGGCCGCCGAGCGCAAGGACCTGCCCTTCCAGGTGATGGACGCCGCCGACGCCGTCGAGTCCCTGGTGACCGACGGCCTCGAGAAGACGCAGCAGCGCTTCAACTCCTGAGCGCTCCGCCGCGTCCTCATCGTGCCGACGCGGTGCCCCTCGACGGGCCAGGGCCCTCCCACCCGCCCCGGAATTCCGTGGCCGGATGTCATCAACCTTGGGCAGGCAGTGGACCGGGGTGCCGACGCAGACTGAGTGCGCTGCGGGCGACACCGATCCTGGTGTGGGTCTTGGCGCGAGGTGCGGAGCACCTCACTCCACCGGATGCCGAGGCATCCTCAAGGTCAGGGAGCTCGAGATGAAGTGGTCGGCACGCGTGGTTGCAGGTCTGGGGGTGGCTGTCCTGCTCTCACCCATGGCTCCCGCCCAGGCGGGGGTCCAGCACGACCGGGTGGTGTCGACCACGCCGGCCGACTGGACCCCGATCGTGGAGGACGGCGAGGCGGTCTACGGGACCGCCACGGTGGGTTCCACGACGGTGGTCGGAGGGAGCTTCACGTCGGTCCATGCCCGCGGCGGACCCTCGCTGCCGCGCACCAACATCTTCGCGTTCAACTCCAGCGGTGCGGTGAGCACGACGTTCGTGCCGACCATCACCAACCGCGTGTGGGACGTGATCCCGGCCGGTGACGGCGTGAGCGTGTTCGTGGGTGGTCAGTTCACCAGCGTGAGCGGTGTGGCGCGGACCAACCGGATCGCGCGGATCAACATCAACACCGGTCAGGTGATGACGACCTTCCGCTCGCCGGGCTTCGACGGCAAGGTGATGGACCTGCACCTGGCCAACGGCCGTCTCTACGCCGGCGGCTACTTCACCACCGTGGGCGGCGTGCCGCGCGCGGGCCTGGTGGCGCTGAACCCGACCACCGGGGCCGACACCGGCCAGGTGGACATCACGTTCGCCGACGTGTTCCGCGAGACCACCACCGCCTCGATCCCCTCGGGCTACAGCGGGGTCGGCGTGGAGCGGTTCGCGATGACCCCCGACGGGTCGCGGTTGATCGCGATCGGCAACTTCCGCACGGTGGGCGGCCAGAGCCGTGACCAGGTGGCGATGATCGACACCAGCGGGGCGACCGCCACGGTGACCGACTGGTCCACGACGCGCTTCTCGATGGCCTGCCACCCGAACTTCCCGACGTACACGCTGGGGATCGACACCTCGCCCGACGGGAAGTACTTCGTGATCGGCACCGGGGGTGCCTTCAACGGCGGCGCGACCTCCGGGACGCTGTGCGACTCGGTCTCGCGCTGGGAGGTGGCCAGCGGGCCCAACCAGCAGCCGACCTGGGTCGACTACATGGGCGGCGACTCGACCACGGCCGTGGGCATCACCGGGGCTGCGGTGTACGTCGGCGGTCACTTCCGCTGGGCCAACAACCCGTACGCGGCCGACACGGTCGGTCCCGGCACGGTCAAGCGGGCGGGGATGGCGGCGTTCGATCCGCGCAACGGCCTGCCGTTGAGCTTCAACGCGGGCAAGCTGCCGTTGCGCTGGGGTGTGAGTCGGTTCGAGTCGACCTCGCAGGGCCTGTGGGTCGCGCACGACGGTGACACCCTGGGCGGTCAACCGGCCGGACGCATCGGGCTGATGCCCGTGAGCGGCGGCAAGGTGCTGCCGGCCGACAACACCGGCGCGCTGCCGGGCAACGCCTACATCGTGGGCCGGCGCAACGTGCCGAGCGGTCCGAGCCCGGTGGTCTACCGCGTCAACGCGGGCGGCCCGACCATCGCGGCCTCCGACGGGTACGCAGACTGGGCCGGCGACGAGGCGTACGACTCGCCGTACCGCACCAGCGGCAGCAACGCGGCCGGCTGGAGCCAGGCGTTCACCCGGACCGCGGCGGTGCCGGCGGAGACCCCCACGGAGATCTTCAGCTCCGAGCGGTGGGACCCCGACGGCAGCCCGGACCTGCAGTGGAACTTCCCGGTCGACGCCGGTGTCCCGCTGAAGGTACGGCTCTACTTCGCCAACGGCTACTCGGGCACCGGCTCGGTGGGCCAGCGGATCTTCGACGTGAGCCTGGAGGGGCAGACGGTGCTCGACGACTACGACATCGTCGCCGACACCCTCGAGTCCTCCCGCGGGACGATGAAGGAGTTCACCGTCACCAGTGACGGCAACGTCGACATCGACCTCTCCCACGTGAGGGAGAACCCGCTCATCAACGGCATCGAGATCATCCGCACCGACGTGGCACCGCCGGCCGACAACAGCACCGACGACGTGTTCCGCAACCCGCTGACCGAGACCGCGGCGAGCACCTCGACGCAGATCGNNCCTCACGGCGTTCTCCTCCGAGCTCGCCGGGATCCGGGGCATGTGGTTCGACAAGGTGACGGGCCGGATGTACTTCACGATCCGTGGCCAGAACCAGCTCTACTACCGCTACTTCACCCCGGAGAGCCTGACCGTGGGAGCGGTGCGGTTCACCGCCCCCAACACCGGGGCGGGGATCGACTGGAGCACGGTGGCCGGCGGATTCCTGGCCAACGGCAAGCTCTACTACAGCAGCACCGACGGTGCGTTGAGGTCCGTGCAGTGGCAGGACGGTGCCGTCCCCGGCACCACCACGCAGGTCAGCGGCCCCGGCGTCGACGCACTCACGTGGGGTACCGGCTCGCTGTTCCTGCAGGCTCCCTAGGGGCCGGCACCACCGAGCCACAGCAGGTGCGCCACCCCGAGGGTGGCGCACCTGCTGCGTGCGCGCCTGCACGAGGGCGAGCCCGATACCGGGAGCGGATATCCCCCACCTTGGGCAGGCAGTGGCCCGTGGTGTCGACGCAGACTGAGTGCGCCGCGGGCGCCGGATCGGGTGCGTGGCCGGGGAGATGGGGCGGTCGCACGCCCCTGGGATCGGACGCAGCTGCGTCCCACTAGGTCAGGGAGCTCGTCATGAAGTGGTCGTCAAGAGTGGTTGCAGGGTTGGGGGTGGCTGTCCTGCTCTCACCCATGGCTCCCGCCCAGGCGGGGGTCCAGCACGACCGGGTGGTGTCGACCGTCCCGGCGAACTGGACCCCGATCGTGGAGGACGGCGGTGGAGTCTTCGGGACCGCCACCGTCGGGAGCACCACGGTCATCGGTGGGAGCTTCACCCGGGTCCGGGCTCGCAACGGCACCGTCTACACCCGCAACAACATCGCGGCCTTCAACTCCAGCGGTGCGGTGAGCACGACGTTCGTCCCCGGCATCAACACTCGGGTGTGGGACGTGATCCCGGCCGGTGACGGCGTCAGCGTGTTCGTGGGCGGTCAGTTCACCAGCGTGGCCGGCGCGCCGCAGACCAACCGGATCGCGCGGATCAACGTCAACACCGGTCAGGTGATGACGACGTTCCGCTCGCCGGGCTTCGACGGCAAGGTGATGGACCTGCACCTGGCCAACGGCCGGTTGTACGCCGGCGGCTACTTCACCACCGTGGGCGGCGTGCCGCGTGCGGGCCTGGTCGCGCTGAACCCGACGACCGGGGCCGACACCGGCCAGGTCAACATCACGTTCGCCGACGTGTTCCGCGAGACCACCACCGCCTCGATCCCGTCGGGCTACAGCGGGGTGGGTGTGGAGCGGTTCGCGATGACGCCGGACGGGTCGCGGTTGATCGCGATCGGCAACTTCCGCACCGTGGGCGGCCAGAGCCGGGTGCAGGTCGCGATGATCGACACCAGCGGGGCGACCGCCACGGTGACCGACTGGTCCACGACGCGCTTCTCCGGCAGCTGCAGCCAGAACTTCCCGACGTACACGCTCGGGATCGACACCTCGCCCGACGGCCAGTACTTCGTGATCGGCACCGGGGGCGCCTTCAACGGCGGTGCCATCTCGGGCACCCTGTGCGACTCGGTGTCGCGCTGGGAGGTCGCCCGCAGCGGTCCCGGCCAGCAGCCGACCTGGGTCGACTACATGGGCGGCGACACCACGACCGCGGTCGGCGTCACCGGCGCAGCGGTGTACGTCGGCGGTCACTTCCGCTGGGCCAACAACCCGTACGCGGCCGACACGGTCGGTCCCGGCACGGTCAAGCGCTCCGGCATGGCCGCCCTGGACGTCCGCAACGGCCTGCCGCTGAGCTTCAACGCGGGCAAGCTGCCGTTGCGCTGGGGTGTGATGCGGTTCGACTCGACCCCGCAGGGGCTGTGGGTCGCGCACGACGGTGACACCCTGGGTGGTCAGGCGGCCGGGCGGATCGGGCTGATGCCCGTGAGCGGTGGCAAGCTCCTGCCGCCCGACAACACCGGCTCCCTGCCGGGCAACGCCTACATCGTGGGCCGGCGCAACGTGCCCACCGGGCCGAGCCCGGTGGTCTACCGCGTCAACGCGGGCGGCCCGACGATCCCGTCGTTCGACGGCTACGCCGACTGGGTGGGCGACCAGTCCAGCACGTCGCCGTACCGCACCAGCGGCAGCAACGCCTCGAGCTGGACCCAGGCGTTCACCCGGACCGCAGCGGTGCCGACCGAGACCCCCACGGAGATCTTCAGCTCCGAGCGCTGGGACCCCAACGGCGACCCGGAGATGCAGTGGAACTTCCCGGTCGACGCCGGTGTCCCGCTCAAGGTGCGGCTCTACTTCGCCAACGGGTGCACCTGCACCCAGAGTGTCGGTGCGCGGAAGTTCGACGTGAGCCTCGAGGGCCAGACGGTGCTCGACGACTACGACATCGTCGCCGACACCGGCGCCAGCTCGCGGGGCACGATGAAGGAGTTCCCCGTCACCAGTGACGGCAACGTCGACATCGACCTGTCCCACGTGAKGGAGAACCCGCTCATCAACGGCATCGAGATCATCCGCACCGACGTGGCACCGCCGGCCGACAACAGCACCGACGACGTGTTCCGCAACCCGCTGACCGATCATCCGCACCGACGTGGCACCGCCGGCCGACAACAGCACCGACGACGTGTTCCGCAACCCGCTGACCGAGACCGCGGCGAGCACCTCGACGCAGATCGCCAACGGCGGSGTCGACTGGAGCAGCGCACGGGGCACGTTCATGGCCGACGGGCGCCTCTACACCGGCTGGGCCGACGGGACCTTCACGTGGCGTCCGTTCAACGGCACCACGTTCGGCACCGCGCGTGACATCGACCTCCACGACCTCACGGCGTTCTCCTCCGAGCTCGCCGGGATCCGGGGCATGTGGTTCGACAAGGTGACGGGCCGGATGTACTTCACGATCCGTGGCCAGAACCAGCTCTACTAAGTCTGAGGTGGCCGTCGCTTCCCCCGGTGTCTGCGACGTGGCACCGCCGGCCGACAACAGCACCGACGACGTGTTCCGCAACCCGCTGACCGAGACCGCGGCGAGCACCTCGACGCAGATCGCCAACGGCGGCGTCGACTGGAGCAGCGCACGGGGCACCTTCATGGTCGACGGGCGCCTCTACACCGGGTGGGCCGACGGGACCTTCACGTGGCGTCCGTTCAACGGCACCACGTTCGGCACCGCACGCGCCATCAACCTCAACGGGCTCACGGCGTTCTCCTCCGAGCTCGCCGGGATCCGGGGCATGTGGTTCGACAAGGTGACGGGCCGGATGTACTTCACGATCCGTGGCCAGAACCAGCTCNCTCACGGCGTTCTCCTCCGAGCTCGCCGGGATCCGGGGCATGTGGTTCGACAAGGTGACGGGCCGGATGTACTTCACGATCCGTGGCCAGAACCAGCTCTACTACCGCTACTTCACCCCGGAGAGCAACGTCGTGGGAGCGGTGCGGTTCACCGCCCCCAACACCGGGTCGGGCATCGACTGGAGCACGGTGGCCGGCGGGTTCCTGGCCAACGGCAAGCTCTACTACAGCAGCACCGACGGTGCGTTGAGGTCCGTGCAGTGGCAGGACGGTGCCGTGCCCGGCACCACCACGCAGGTCAGCGGACCCGGCATCGACAGCCTGACCTGGGGCAGCGGCTCGCTGTTCCTCCAGGCGTCCTAGCAGCAACTCCGTCCGTGGTGCGGCGCCGCCGAGCGATCGGCGACGCCGCACCGCGGCGGTCGACCCGTCCGTGCACCCAGGCACCACCTCGAAGGACTGTCATGACCCAGACCGCCCAGCCCGTTCGCGGCGTGGAGATGCCCCGCACCGTCCAGCTGCTCCGGCGCACGACGCCCCGGACCGCCCAGCTGGCGGTGCGGTCGGCGGCCCGCAGGTACGGCGCGCAGACCTCCTCGCGCCGGCCGTTGCCCGACTACCTCATCATCGGGGCCAAGAAGGGAGGGACGTCCTCCCTGACCAACTGGTTGATCCAGCACCCGGACAACCTGCGGATGTTCCCGTCGTTCCAGCCGCTGAAGAGCGCCCACTTCTTCGACATCAGCTTCCACGAGGGAGTCGACTGGTACCGCGGGCACTTCCCGACCGAGCGCGCCCGCCGGCAGCACCCGGGCGCGGTCGTGGGGGAGGCGAGCCCCTACTACATGTTCCACCCGGCAGCCTCCGCCCGGGCGCGCTCGGTGGTGCCCGACGCCAAGGTCATCGCCGTGCTGCGCAACCCGGTGAGTCGCGCCTACTCCAACTACTGGGACCGGGTCTCGGCCGGCACCGAGACGCTGCCGACCTTCGAGGCGGCGATCGAGGCCGAGGAGTCGAGGCTCGCCGACGTCGACCACGACCGGTTGCGCGACGACCCGTCCTACTACTCCCTCGAGCACGACCAGTTCACCTACCTGGCCCGGGGCCGCTACCTCGAGCACCTCAGCACGTGGCTCGACACCTGGCCCGCCGAGCAGCTGCTCGTGCTGCGGGCCGAGGACATGTACGCCGACCCCGGTGCCGTGTTCGCCGAGGTGCAGACGTTCCTGGGCATCAGGCAGTGCCCGGACATCGACCTCAAGACCTACAACGAGCGCTCCAAGCCGCCGATCGACCCGCGGACCAAGGAGCGGCTCGCGGAGTACTACCGCCCGTACAACGAGGCCCTCTCCGAGCGCCTCGGGCGCGACATGCGCTGGGGCTGACATGGACTCAGGGCCGGGGGGCTGCTGCGTCGGACGATCGATCAGGCAGGGAGGGCGACCATGGTGGTGAGCATCGCGCACGACTACTGCACGCAGCGAGGTGGTGCGGAGCGGGTCGCGCTGACCCTGCTCCAGGCCTTCCCGGAGGCGGAGCTGATCACGTCGCTGCACGACGGCGAGCACACGTTCGCGGGCTTCGGTGACTACACCGTGCGCACGTCGCACCTGCAGCGGTACTCCGCGTTCCGGCGCGACCCCCGCCACGCCTTCCCGTTCCTGGCCTCGGCCTGGGACCGGATGCACGCCCCCGAGGCCTCGGCCGTCGTCTGCAGCAGCTCGGGATGGGCCCACGGGGTCCACGTGCCGCCCGGCGTCCGCAAGGTCGTCTACTGCCACAACCCCGCCCGCTGGCTCTACCAGTCCGAGGACTACCTGCGGGACCGGTCGCGCCCCGTCGCGGCGGTCGCCCGCACGCTGGCCCCGGGCCTGCGTCGCTGGGACGCGCGCGCCGCCGGGACGGCCGACGTCTACGTCGCCAACTCCAGTGCCGTGGCCGCACGTATCAAGGACGTCTACGGCATCGACGCCACGGTGGTGAACCCTCCGAGCGCGCTCGACCCGGCCGGACTCCTGGAGCCGGTCGAGCACATCGAGCCGGGGTTCCTGCTCAGCGTCGGGCGCGGACGTGGCTACAAGCACATCGACGTGGTGGCCGAGGCCGTCAGCCGCTACGGCAAGGCCCACCTGGTCGTCGTCGGCGGGTACGACGGGGTCGAGCTGCTGCCGCACGTCACCCGCCTCACCGACGTGTCCGACGACCAGCTGCGCTGGTTGTACGCGAACGCCGCGGCGGTCGTCAGCCTCTCCCACGAGGACTTCGGGCTGACGCCGGTGGAGGGCTTCGGCTTCGGTACCCCTGCCGTGCTACTGCGGGGCGGCGGCTTCCTGGACTCCATGGTCGAGGGAGTCACCGGTGTCTTCGCCGAGGCGCCCACGGGAGATGCCTTCATCGAGGCGCTGGAGCGCCTGCCCGGCTCCTACGACACCGAGGCCATCCTGCGCCACGCGGGCAACTACACGACCGCGACGTTCCAGCAGACCATCCGCGACCTCGCGGTCGGCACGCCCACGCCCACGGTGGCACCGGCCGGGGTGCGGGTGCCGCGCCCGCGCACCGAGGCGCAGGTGCCGACGACCCCGCGGCCGCAGCCCCAGCCCTGAGGCGCCGCCGTCGCCCCTGGGGCGCCCGGGGGCGCCCGGGGGCGCAGGGCGTCCCGGGGCGCGCGACGGCGGGACGCTCAGGGGGTGTCGGTGACGTGCGCGAGCACGGTGCGTGCCTGCTCGAGCCACGAGAAGCGGGCCGCCTGCTCGAGGCCGGCCGCCTGCAGGCGGTCCCACTCGGAGGCATCCTCCGTGGCGCGGCGCACCTGGGCGACCATGGACGTCACGTCGTGGGGGTCGCAGTAGAGGACGGCGTCGCCGCAGCGCTCGCGCAGGCTCGGGATGTCGGCCGAGACCACCGGACAGCCGTAGCGCATGGCCTCCACCGGCGGGAGCGGTGAGGCCTCGTAGTGCGAGGGGAAGAGGAAGACGCTCGCGCGGCGGTACTCCGCCTCGATGAGCTCGGGGTCGTTGACCTGGCCCAGGAAGTGCACCCGGTGGGCGAGCTCCGCGGGGATGGTCATGCCCGCCTCCTCGAAGCTCGCACCGGTGGCACCGACGAAGACGACGTCGAGGTCGGTGGTGCGGACCAGCTCGACGGCGGCGCGGGCGAGCCCGGGCGCGTTCTTGCGGCGGGTGAGCGAGCCGACGTACAGGCAGCGACGGTCGCGCACCGTGCGGGACGGCACCTCGGCGACGCCCGCCTCCCGGGAGCGACGTTCCTCACTGGGTCGGGCCATGGCGGCGCCCTCGCCGCCACCGTTCTGCACGGCGACGAGGCGCTCGGTCCCCACGAGGCGGGGATGGTGGCGGAGGATGGAGTCCCGCTCGCTCAGCGAGACCGTGAAGACGGTCCGCGACCTCGCGAGCGCGAGGGGGACCAGCACGCCGTACGCAAGGCGGAACGCCCTGCTGTAGGCGTCGGGGAAGTAGCGGTAGGACAGGTCGTGGACCATCGTGTGGACCGGCGTCCGCCCGGTGGCCAGCAACGCCAGGGGGGCGAGGTTGCCCAGGCACAGCAGCGGCCCGGAGTCCACCAGGCGCGGCAGCTCCAGCTGCTCCCAGGCGTGCCCGGACCAGCGTCCCGCCCGACGCAGCTCGACCGCCTTGTAGTCCGGCTGGGTGACCAGCCGGCCCTTCCTGGGCGCCCACACGACGACCTCGAGGCCCGGCAGGCTGCCGTCGGCCAGCATCACGTCGATGGCCCGGACGAGCTCGATGGCGACCTTCTGCACGCCGGTCACGTCCTGCAGGAGGAACCGGCCGTCGATGTTCAGGCGCATCGCGAAACCGGGTCCGTGACGTCTCGTCGCCTGCTCATGCCGTCCGCGCCCCGCGGGGAGCCTGCAACCAGGCCGGCACACCCACCGAAGGGCCCAGGAGGTCGCGCAGGCGCGCCAGATCCTCCTCGAAGAGCGGGGCCACGGCATCGACCACCCGGTCCGGGACCTCCTGGCGGGTGATGAGCCGCGACCGCACGGCCTCGCGGAACCGCCAGCTCGTGAGCGCGCGGGCACTGCGGCGCACCGCGGGTCGACCCGACGCCCACCAGAGTCCCTGCTGGAGACGGTGGAAGCGCGGTGTCCCGGAGATGTTGACGCGCGCCGCGTCCTCGCCCAGGCCCGGGACGGCGGGAAGGCCGAGGAACTGCACGACCTCGCGCAACGTGCCGGCGAAGTCCGCCTCGAGGTCGTCGTGGAACCAGACGCCGAGGTGTCCCGGTCGCAGCTGGGTCGTGAAGTCGGCGACCGCGTCGGCGTACAGGCTCATCTGCGAGTAGTGCCACAGGTGGTGCCAGTTGTCGGCCCGGCGCCGGGGTTCGTCGTCGAGGGCGGCGAGGAAGTCCTCCTCGGGCTCGCGCCCCTGCGCCCGGAGGTACTGGAAGCTCGAGTAGGCCCTGGCCACCGGCTCGCGCAGCAACAGGACGACGCGCACGTCGGGGTTGATCCGCAGCAGCTCGGGCAGCGCGGTGCGGTGGTAGTAGAGCGTGGACACCGAACCCTCCCCCCGCGCCGTGTGGGCGGGATCGTCGGAGAAGAGGTCGAGGTAGTCCCGCTCGTCGGTGACGGCCGTGCGGTTGATGGACTCGTCGTCGCCGGGGCCGCGGAAGTCCGGACGGGAGCCGTGCATCGCGAGGTAGTGCGGCTCCTTGGGCGTGGTGACGAAGGCGTGGGGGTGCGCGCGGAGGGCCTCGACGAGACCGGTGGTCCCGGCACGGCCGGCGCCGGCGACCACGAAGGTGGGAACGGTGGTGCCCGTGCGTCGATCCATGCGTCGGTCGCCCCCGCCCCAGTGCTGCCCATCGTCCACCGCCGAGCGACGGTGCTACCTCCGAGCGTCCCGGGCTGGTCCGGTGGGGTCATGCCCACAATTGGTGAAGTGATGCCCTGAGCGTGGGCGGACCGCGGTCAGGAGGTGGCCGGCAGTCGTGCCGTCTCGCGTCGCAGGAGGTCCAGGCCCCAGCCTGCGCGGGGGGTCGCGGCCTGCGTGGTGCCCTGGCGGTCCAGGACGTAGCGCAGGTTGACCTCGAGCAGGTACGCCGCCAGCACCAGGTCCCGGGCGGGCGCGTCGAGACCGACGTGACTGGCCAGGACGTCGTCCGACCGGGAGCGCCACTCGGCCTGCGCAGCGGGGCCGGTGCCCGACGAGACGCGGAGGCCCTGCGCCAGGTGGTGCACGAGGTCGAAGCCCACTGGCACGTCCTCGGCGAAGTGCTCCCAGTCCCACAGCAGCACCCGACGCCCCGACCACGCCATGTTCCACGCGGTCCAGTCGCCGTGCCAGGGTCCGAGGGGGACCGGGACGGAGGTGACCGCCAGCGTGCGGGCCAGGGCCTGCAGCTCGACGCGCAGCTGCATGTCGGCGACCTCGTCGAGGCGGGCGCCCACGCTCGTCCACCAGGCGCTGTCGGCGAGCAGGGTGGTGCGGGGGCCGCCGGAGCGGGCGAGCTCGAGCATGGCCTCGACGGGCAGCGCCGCGGGGTCGGCGGCGGCGGGTCCGGGCACGAGGGGGGTCACGAGCAGGACGTCCAGGCCCCGCCACTCGCGCCGCGCGATCACCTCGGAGTGCTCGACGAGCCGCAGCCCCAGACCGGCCACGTGGGCCAGGTTGGCACCCTCGGCGCGGACCGAGGCGAGACCGTGCGCGTCGATGCCGACCTTGCCGAAGGCCACGGTGGTCCCCTCGCGGTCGAGGACGCGGACGACCACGTTGCGGGCGTGGGCCCAGCTGCCCAGCCTGATCGCGACGTCGGCGTCGGGTTCGAACGTCTCCTCCAGCAGCGCCACCAGGGAGTTGTCGTGCCCGGACGTGACGCGGAGGCGACGCACCGGCACCCGCCGCGCGAGTCCTGCGCGGTGCGCTGCGACCAGACCTCGCACGGCCGCCCGTCGCCGGCTGCTCTCCTGACCGACGAGGGCCTCGCCGGTGGCCGGCGCGTCCACCGGCAGCAGCCACCGGGGCCCGGCGGTGCGGGGGAGGACGGCGTAGTCGCGCTCGTCGGGGCCGGGGCGGCGCGAACGGGTGACCTCGATCCGTCGTGCGGTGGGCCAGACCACCCGCGCGGTCTCGAGCAGCACCGGCGGGACGGACGCACCGCTCGGGCCAGCCCCTGGCAGGGTCCCTGCCCATCGACGTACGCGTCTCGACGCTGCAGACATCCCGCACCCCCTGGTGGTCGCCGTTGTCCGTGCACGGGACCCACGGGCAGACTAGGTTATCGGTGGCCGCGCAGGCGGGCCGGCGATCCGGCCGAGCGCACGAACTCGTCGGCCGAGTGCGGTGCTGGACGTGAGGAGGGGGCCGACGTGTCGTGGCGCAGCTGGGGGCTGGCGGTCGTCGTCGTGGGTGCGCTCGCGGGGTGCCAGCGCGGCCAGGCTCCGGCCCACCCGCTCGAGCCGGCCGTGTCGTCGACCTCGACCACCTCCGCACCGTCCGCGGCGCCCGAGACCCCGGGCCAGGCGGCGGGACCCCTGACCATCGCGGACCCGCGCATCACCGAGTCCAGCGGCCTGGCGCTCAGCCACGTGCACGACGGCGTCCTCTACACCCACAACGACCGGGGAGACACGGCTGCGCTGTTCGCGGTGGACAGCAACGGAACGCGTGCGGTCCTGCGCCTGGATGCCCCCGCCCTGGACTGGGAGGACATGGCCGCGTCCCCGGACGGCCGGCTGTGGGTCGCCGACACGGGTGACAACGACGAGGTGCGCGAGAGCGTGACGATCGAGGTGGTCGAGGAGCCGGAGGTGCTGGTCAGCGCCAGCCTGGTGACGACGAGCTACGAGCTGGTCTACCCCGACGGTCCTCACGACGCCGAGGCCCTGCTGGTCGACCCCCGGGACCTACGGGTCTACCTGGTGACCAAGGAGCCCGACGGAGGGACGATCTACGCCGCCCCGGCGCAGCTGGACCCCGACCGGCCCAACCGGCTGCGAGCCGTCGCGACCGCACCTCCCAACATCTCGGCCGGCGACTTCGCGTCGGACGGCGGGACCTTCGCGCTGCGCAACCAGGGCAAGGTGTTCTTCTACGGGGAGATCGGCGGCGCGCCCACGATGGTGACGCCGCCGTCTCAGCCGCAGGGGGAGTCGCTCACCTTCGACGCCGACGGGACCCACGTGCTCCTGGGCAGCGAGGGCGCCAACAGCGAGGTCATCCAGGTCGCCGTGCCGGGCGCGGGGCGCTGACCGGGTGGACCCACGCCATCCGGGTCGTCACAGGTCCCTGGTCGTCCTGTGCCGGGCCAACCTGATCCGCAGCCCCCTTGCCGCCGCGCTCCTGCGCCGCGAGCTGCTGTCCCTGGGCCGCACCGACCTCGGCGTCACCTCGGCGGGTCTGGAGGTCACCCCCGGGGCCTGGCCGGGAGCGGAGGCGATCGAGGTGGCGCAGGAACGCGGCGTCGACCTGCACCGCCACCGCCCCGTCGCCGTCACCGGCGACCTGCTCGACCAGGCGGGGATGGTCCTCACGATGACCGAGAACCAGCGGGCGGCGACGGGCCGGTTGTCGAGGTCGGCCATCCCCAAGACCTTCACCATCGTCGAGCTCGCCCGGCTCCTCTCGACCGAGGTGGCACCACCGATCGAGACGTGGGGGGAGACCGCGCGCCGGGCCCACCGGCTGCGCCCGCTCATCCCGCCGGCGCTCGAGCGCGAGGACGTGCCGGACCCCGTGGGGCACACGGTGTACTACCACCAGGTCGTGGCCGACACCCTGGTCGGACTCGTCAGCGAGATCGCCGGCCACGTGGTCCCGATCGCCGCCCGCGGCCAGGGCTGAGCGGCGTTCGTCAGGCCACGTCGTCGCCGGGCTCGGCCACCGCGGTCTTCCTGCTGTCCCCATGTCCGGCGGGCGCCACGGGTGGTGTGTCCCGGTGGCCCGTCGGAGCCGAGCCATGGTGGGTGTCCCCGGACGGGGGAGGGGTGCCGGCGGACGGGACGGGGTCGCCGGCCTGGTCCTTCCCGGCACGGGTCGGCGCGGAGTCGGGCGCCGCATCCGTGCCCGTGACCGCGCGCTCGCGCGAGGTGTAGGAGTACGTCGCCCGGGCGGAGTCGCCCACCCCGTTGTAGACGATGCCCACCGACTCGACCGAGACCTGGCGCAGCGTCTCGCGCACGGCGACGAGCTGACGACGGCGCGAGACCCGCTCGCGGGTCACCACGACCACCATGTCGGCGAGGGCTGCGAGCTCGAGGGTGTCGGCGCCGGTCAGGACCGGCGGGCTGTCGACCACGATCATGTCCGCCTTCGCCGCGAGCTCCTCCAGGACGAGGTGCATCTGCCCGGACGCGAGCAGGGCGGCGGGGTTGGGCGGCAGGGTGCCGGCCGGCAGCAGCGTGAGGTTGTCGACGCCGATGTCGATGAGGTACGAGGAGGGGTCCTCCTCGCTCACCAGCAGGTCCGAGAGGCCGGGCGGATCGCCGAGGCCGAACCGAGGTGCGACCGAGGCCCGGCGGAAGTCGGCGTCGATGAGCACGACGTTGAGGCCCAGCCGGGCGGCAGAGACGGCGAGGTTGCAGCTGGTGACCGTCTTGCCCTCGCTCTCCTGCCCGGACGTCAGCAGCACGATCGGCGCGGACTCCTGCGCCCCGGTGGCCACCATGAAGCGGACGTTGACGCCCAGTCGCTGGTACTCCTCGCTGGCCGGGGAGTGCGGGTCCACCAGGGTGACGAGGCGGTCGCGGTGGGAGCGCTCGGACCACTGCGGCACCCGGGCCAGCACGACGGCGTCCAAGGCCTGGCGCACGGCCTCCTCGTCGTGCACCACGTCGTCCAGGCGGTCGCGCAGCAGCGCGGCACCGACGCCGAGGACCAGGCCGACGAGGGCGCCGAGGATCAGGTTGAGCACGATCTGGGGGGAGACGGGGTTGTCCGCCGGCTCGGCCGAGTGCAGCAGCTCGCCGCCCGCCGCCGCCGTGGTGAGGGAGTCGGTGAGCGCGTCGATCTGGGCCGCCACCTGGGCGGACGAGGCGATGAGGGTGCGCCGCTCGCCCTGGAGGGCCTGGCCGCCGGGGTTCTTCTCGAGCAGGGCGTTGACCTCGCTGAGACGGCTCTCGATGTCCGCCTGCTCCTGGGCGAGGCGGTCCCGCGCCTGTTCGTAGCGCCCGACCGAGTCCTGCTCGCGGAACTGGAGGTACGACGTCGCCACGATGTTGGCGGTCCGCGCGGCCCGGTCGGGCGAGGAGTCCTGGGCGGTGACGCGCAGGATGCGACTGGTCCCGACCGCCTGCACGCTCACCAGCTCCGACAGGTCGGGCGGGGACGCGAGGGAGAAGCGCTCCTGGACCAGCCGGGAGACCGGCAGCGAGGTCACCACCTGGACCTGCGTGGCCACCTCGTCCGCGTCGATCTTGGTGCCGCTGGACGCACTGATGTCAGCACCCGAGGGCTCGATCAGCACGTCGGCGGTCGCGATGTACAGGGGAGTGGCAGCCAGCGAGTAGGCGCAGCTGACGGCAACAGCGGCGAGGAGCACGAGCAGCGCCATGCGCCACCGGCGTCGAAGCACGCGGACGGACTCGCGGAGACCCTGTCGGTCCGGCGATACGGCTTCTTCTTCGATCATCAGCGAACAGCCCCCAGCGGATCCCCTTTTCGTGCAGTGTAGGCGTCGTGAGCACATCGGGGGTCGGAACGTCCGTTCGGGGCGCGATGATCTGGTTCTCGGCGTCCTACGCCGGCGCCATCCTGGGCTTCCTCGGGGTCACCGCCGTGGCGGGTCGGTGGCTCGGTCCCGCGGACTTCGGCTCCTTCGTGGCGGCACTGGCCGCCGCGGGCCTGCTGGGCCAGATCGGTCTCATGGGCTCCCACCGGTCCGGCCTGCGGGAGGTCGCCCGGCTGCGTGACAAGGACGAGCCGGAGGCCATGGCGGTGCTGCGCAACGGTGTGAGGGCCGTGTCGCTGACGACGCTGCCCGCCGCCGGGCTCGTCGGTGGCGTGGCGGCCGCGGTCCTGGTCGACGGCGACGAGGTGTGGCAACGATTCGCGCTGGGCGTCGTGCTGGCCGCCCTGGTCGTGGTCACGGGCCAGCAGCAGCTGTGGGCCAACTACGTGCGGGGGCTGGGCCACGTCCGGTTCGCCAGCCTCCTCGAGGGTCGCTCGGGTGGGGCGTTCGTCGCCGCACTCCAGGCGGGGAGCGTGCTCGCGGTGTGGCTGCTCGCCCCCGCGACGGGTCTGGTGGGGGCGCTGGCGGCTGTGTGCGCGGGCTACCTGGTCCCCCTGCTGATCGCGCGCTCCGTCGTACGCCGCCGCTGGCGCGGTCTCGGCGGACCTCGCCCGCGGTTGTGGCGCGACCTGCGGATGACCGTGCGTCGCGACTGGCGCTTCCTGAGCGGCCAGGTCGCGACGTACCTCAACGTCAGCATCGAGATCTGGATCGCGAGCCTGCTGCTCTCGAGCGTCGACACCTCCATGTACACCGCGGGACAGCGGCTCGCGCTGCTCCTGGTGCTGCCCCTGACCGCGCTGCAGGTGGTCTTCGCGCCCGTCATCGCCCGAGCCGGGCGGCAGGCGCACGACGACGGGTCCCTCGAGCGCCTCCTGCGCACCGGGGCCACGGTCGCGACCGGGATGACCCTGCTGCTGGCGCTGCCGTTCGTCGTGGCCCCCGGACTGGTGGTCGACCTCGTCTACGGCCCGGGGTTCCGCGCCGCGGTGCCGGTGCTGCTGCTGGTGTCGATCGGCTCGTTCGGCAACGTCGCGACGGGCATGGCCGGCACCGCGCTGTCCATGCTCGGGCGCGAGGGCGTCTCGGCCCGGGTCCAGTGGGCCGGTGCCGTGCTCCGCGTGGCCATCGGTGTGCCGGCCGCCCTGGCGTTCGGGCTGATGGGTCTCACCGTCTCGGCCTTGACCGTCTCGGTTTTCGTGTTCACCCTGATGTGGTGGCGCACGCGTCGTAACCTCGGCCTGTCGACCCACGCGACCCTGCGTCCTGAGCTCTCCCTCCTGGCCAGGACATCCGGCTAGGAGGCCTCGTGGAGCTGACCCTGTCGGTCGTGCTGGCCGCGATGGTGTTCTTCAGCCTGCTCATCACGTGCGCCGTGATCCTCGGTCGTGGTCCCAGCGACGTCGTGCTCCTGTTCGTGCTGGTCTTCTGCCTCTTCTACGGCTTCCGGCCGCTGATCTTCGTGCTCGGCCTCGACGGACCGCATCCGACCGACCTGTTCTTCCTCGGGACGCTGCCCTCCCTGCTCACCCGCACCCTCCTCGGCCTCAGCCTCTTCCTGGCCATGGCCATGCTGGGCATCGCGGCGGTGACGCGTTCGGGTGCGCGCGGATGGGCGCCCTTCTTCGCCGAGAAGGAGACGGACCTGCGTCGGGCGCTTGCGGTGACGTTCGTGCTGACCGCCGTCGGCGCCCTCGTCTCGGCGTACCTGATGGCCCGCTACGGCGGGGTCGGCGGCGTGATCGTCGCCGGCAAGTACGACAAGGCCCTGGCCGGGTTGTACTGGCTGCGCTCGGTCTCGGCCGTCGGGGCGGTGCTGGCGGTCACGACCTTCATCGACCTGCGACGGCAGGGCTGCACGTCACGCACGCTGACCTACCTCCCGCTCGTCTGCGCGTTCGCGAACGCGTTCTTCGTGTTCATGTGGGGCAGCCGGGGTGTGCTGGTCGTGGTCGCCGCCACGCTCGTGCTCGGCGTCCAGCGGCACCGCCGGCACCAACGGCGGGTACGCCGCGAGCGGGTGCTGGTCCGCCTGCTCGTGGCCTGCGCGCTGGTGATCGTCGCGGCGAGCGGGATGCGGATGGTCCGCGACACGCTGTCGCACGGAGAGGTCCAGGCCAACTACGCCGCCTCGAGCGCGTGGCGCCAGGCGTCGGTCGGCACCAACTCGATCTACTTCGACGCCGCCATGCTGTCCTTCCGCGACTGGCCCTCCACGCAGAGGTTCCGCGGCGGGGAGGACTTCTACGAGGGCATCCTGGGAGCGGTTCCCCGGATGATCTGGCCCGGCAAGCCCACGGGCATCCCTCCCGGCAAGTGGTTCCGCCAGGTGTACGAGCCCCGCAAGCTCAACGGGTGGCCGATGGGCGCCGGCGCCTTGTGGTACCTGAACTTCGGGTGGCTGGGCCTGCCCCTGGGCGGCCTCATCTCCGGCCTGGTCATCGGGATGGTGGCGGCCGCCCAGCGCCGCCGGCCCAGGAGCGGCTTCAACACGGGTGTGGCGGTCATCGCCGCGGTCTTCGTGTTCCCGCTGGGCTGGGACAACCAGGTGCCGATGAAGTTCATCATCTGGCTGGGGCCGATGTGGCTGCTCGCGCGCTACCTCGCGCCGCGGGGCGGCGGCCCGCGGCGGCGACTGCGCAGCCTGCCCGACGCGGATGTCACCAAATCGTGGGATGCCCGGCCGATGAGTCGCACCTAGCGTTTCAGACGGGCGCACGGTGCGGCCCATCCGAGCCGAAGGCGACACTCATGACCGTTCAGCAACTCACTCGGCTGGGCCGACGGGGAGCGGTGGCCCTGGCCACCCTGGGCCTGGTGGTCCTGCCCCAGGCGGCGCAGGCCAGCGTCTCCCTGACCCCGGACGTCACGCCCCGGGTCAACGGGCCGGTGTACGCCATCGCCCAGGTCGGCGACCTCACCATCATCGGCGGCGAGTTCACCACCGTCGGCGGCAAGCCGCGCAACAACGCCGCGGCCATCCGTGCCGACGGCACCCTGGACCCCAACTTCAACCCGTCCCCGGACGGCATCGTCCGGGCGCTGGCCGGCTCGGCCGACGGCACCACGGTCTACCTCGGCGGGCGCTTCGACAACGCCGGGGGAGCGGTGCGCGCCAACCTCGCGGCCGTGGACACCGCCACGGGCACCGCCCTGCCGGGCTGGCAGGCCGACACCACGGGCGCCTCGCCGGGTCTGTGGGCCCTCGCCAGCCAGGGTGACCGTCTCTACGTCGGCGGCACCTTCAGCGGCATCGACGGCACCGTCCGTGCCTCCATGGTCGCCCTGGACGCCGCGGGCGACGTCGTCTCCAACTTCCGCCCCCGCGCCAATGCCGGCATCAAGGCGATCCGGGTGTCCCCGGACGGCGCCACCGTCTTCGCAGGAGGCCAGTTCAGCAAGCTCGGCGGGCTCGACCGGCCCTTCGGCGTGGGGGCGGTCTCGGCCAGCACCGGTGACGCGACCGCGTTCAACCCCGTCGAGGGCAGCGACCGCGCGATCACCGTCGGACTGTCGCCGGACGGCACCCGCTTCTACTTCTCCACCCCGGACAACCGTCTCTTCTCCTACGACACGGCCGGCACCAGCACCCTGGTGTGGATCCGCAAGACCAGCGGTGACACCCAGGCGATCTACCCCTCACCCACGGGCGAGGTCTACATCGGTGGACACTTCTCCCAGATCACGACCTTCAAGATCAAGAGGATGTTCCTCGCCTCGCTCAACGCGAGCGACGGCACGGTGACGCCGTGGGCCCCGGACCCCAGCGGCGGTGACATGGGCGTGTGGGCCATCACCCCGACCCAAGGCTCGCTGTCGGTGGGCGGCACCTTCACGACGGTGAGCGGAGTCGAGCGGGTCCGGTTCGCCCGGTTCCCCGGCACCCCGTAGACGGCCGGGCCACCTGCTGCCCTGCTCCGGCTGACCTCCACCTCGTCCTCCCCATAAGGACGGGGTGGAGGTCCGTCCGCGTCAGCGTGTCGGTCGCGACGACTCGTCCGAGGCGGACGGAAGCTCGCAGATCAGCCGGTGGGCCCTGCCCAGACCTCGTCGAACGATGCTCGGACCGGAGCGTTCGTGGAGTTCGTGCCCAGCTCGGCACGAAGCCCGACGCCGCCGGCCGTCTGGAGCCCGGGGGTGTCGTCGGTGGCCGAGAGGAGCCACTGCGCGGGTTCGGGGGTCCCGACCTCCCAGACCTTCGTCCGGACGGTGGTGGGGGACACGCCGGTCACCTGCGTGCGGACGTGGAACGTGTCGCCAGGCTGGTGGGCGAGACCGGGCGCGGTGATGCTGGCCAGCTTGGTCTGCGAGCCGACCAGGCGGACGAGGGTCACGACCACGCTCGCGTTGGGAACGAAGCGGACGGCCGAGAAGTAGCCGTCCCCGTTGCCCGTGCGACGCGGCTGCACACGGATGGTCGTGCCGGTGCCCGTGGGCGGCTTGTCCTGTCCGACCACCACCCGCATGTCCGTGTCCGTGCTGCTGGTCGCGGCCAGGTGCGCGTTGGGCGCAGCGCCGGCGGACGGCATCCGGATGTAGCCCGTTCCGCCGCTCACGCTGAAGTTCGCGGCACTCGACATCGTCCAGCCTCCGCCCAGGTCCGCCGCGCCCCACTGGCCGGTCAGGTTCCTCTCGAACGCGTCCGTGGCGAACGGCTCCGGGTCGCCCGACGGCTCCTGCACCCCCAGCGTCGTCGACGTGGTGCTCGACGCCCCCTCGGCGTCGACGACGGTCAGGGCCACGGTGTAGGCGCCGCCCGACGCGTAGTCGTGGGTGACGACGGCCCCGGAGCCGGTGGCTCCGTCGCCGAAGTCCCAGCTGTACGACGCCACCGTGCCGTCGGGGTCGCTGGAGCCGGACCCGTCGAGGGACACCCTCAGGTCCTGGACGGACGAGGTGAACGCCGCCGAGGGCGCGAGGTTGCCCCTCGCCAGCGTGAAGGAGTCGCCGAAGGTGGCGGAGTCGACGGGGGTGAACCGTGCCTCGAGCCGATCGGCGGTCAGACCGACGTCCAGGTAGCCGTGCGCCGGATCCCTGTCGGACCCGGAGGTGGTGGCGAAGTACGGGAGCTCGGCGTCGTCGGTGTTGACCGGACGCAGGGCGACCCCTCCCGTGCCCACGGTGGCGAACACGGTCCCGGCGCCCTTGACCATCGTGTCGTCCGGATCAGCGATGCAGGCAGGTGTGAACGTGCCCGGGACGAGGCGCAGGCACCCGGGAGACGTCGCCAGCTGGCGAGTCCTGGCGTACTGGTGCTCGTGGCCGGTGAGGACGAGGTCGACCCTCTTCTCGACCAGGAGGTTCATGATGTCCGCGCCCGGGTCACAGGCGTACTCGCCCACGGACAGGCACGGTTTGTGCATGCCGACCACCACCCACGGGATCCCCGCGGCACGCGCCGAGTCGATCGCCGCGGTGGTCCAGGCGTGGTGGGTGGTGCCGGCGTCGTACGACCATGCCCCGTCGGGGAACTCGATGCCGGGGGAGATCAGGATGTAGCGCACCAAGGGTGCAGCGGCCGGGACGTCCACGTAGTACTGACGACCGTAGGTGCCGACGGCCCCCGGGAGCTGGTTCGGCAGGCAGGCGGAGAAGTCGTTGATGTTGCCGTTCTGACCGTTGCTCTCGTGGTTGCCGGCAACCAGCTCGAACGGGTAGCCCGACCCCACGGACGAGGTCACCAGGTCGCACCACGTCTGCTCGGTGCCCGTCGGGGCGTAGGAGAGGTCTCCCAGCGCCAGCGACAGGTTGGTCCCGGGCTGACGCATCCCGGCGAGGACGCTCCGGGCGGCAGTGGAGGACGAGAAGTCACCGGCCGCGGTGAAGTGCACCGCCGGCTCGTCGGTCGCGCTGAAGGTCGGCACGCCGGCGACGAGCGTCACGACGGCGACCCCAGCGATCATGGCCCCACGGGGCACTCTCATGCTGGGACGCTACTCCCGGATCGTGGCTCGTGCCCTCGCCTCCGTGGGCGATCTTCACGCGCGTGATCAGTAGGCGCCGCGGTGGCTCAGCACCGCGCCGACGGTGCGTACCAGGATCTCCAGGTCGAGTCGCAGGGACCAGTTGTCGACGTACCGGACGTCGAGGCGCACCGACTCGGCCCAGCTGAGGTCCGAGCGGCCGGAGACCTGCCACAGTCCGGTGAGACCGGGCTTGACGGCGAGGCGGCGACGGGGGTCGACGGTGTACTGGTCGACCTCCTGCGCGAGGGCGGGCCGCGGCCCGACCAGGGACATCTGCCCGAGGAGGACGTTGACGAGCTGGGGGAGCTCGTCGACGGAGTAGCGGCGCAGGACGGCGCCGACCCGGGTCACGCGGGGGTCGGCCTTCATCTTGAAGAGCACGCCGTCCGACTCGTTGCGCTCGCTGAGCGCCGCCTTGACGTGCTCGGCCTCGGTGGTCATCGTGCGGAACTTGAGCATGGTGAAGCACTGGCCGTCCCGGCCGATCCGCTGCTGGCGGAAGATCGCCGGCCCGGCCGAGTCGCGGCGCACGAGGACGGCGACGGCGAACAGGGCGGGCAGCAGCACCAGGAGGGCCAGCGCCGCGACGATTCGGTCGAACAGGGCCTTGACCAGGCGGCGTGCGCCCCGGGACGGAGAGGGGCGGACGTGGATGAGGTCCAGTCCCGCTCCTTGGGTCACCGACATGCGCGCGGGGGCCACGTCGAGCAGCCCGGTCCCGACGTAGACGTCGATGCCGGACTCCGCCGCACCCCACAGGAGCCGCCGGAGCTCGACCGTGGTGAGGTCCGGGCCGGGGATCGCCAGCAGGGCCGAGGCGCCCGAACGACGGGCGACCGCCACCGCATCGGCGACGCCGACCGTCATGGGGATCTCGCCGCGGTGGGCCAGGGGAGCCTCCGACACGCAGAGCGCCGCGACCTCGTGGCGCGGGCTCGTCATCAGCTCGAGCGCGGCCGTCTCGACGTCGAGGGGGTGACCGACGAGGGCCACACGGGTGGGGTTGCGATCGGGACGCCGCAGCAGCGAGGTCACCAGCGCGCTGGCGGTGACGGCGGCGGTGGCGGGCACCAGCACGGACGGGTCGGCGAGCGTCCCCACCCAGGGCTGCAGCACCCAGCTGCCCAGTCCCAGGACCGCCCCGCTGCGCAGGACGCCGGCCGAACGTGTCGACGCGGTCTCACCGAGCGGACGGCGGTGGTAGCGGCCGTTGGACGCGAGCAGGGCCGGCCAGGCCAGGACGAGCACGACCATCACGACCGGCTCGATCGGCACGCCGACCGCGAGGGTGAGGAGGGAGGCGACCCCGGCGGCGAGAAGGTCCCCGACGGGGCGCACCCAGCGGCGGGAGCGGCGGATGCCGGCGCGGACGGCGCCGACGACCTGGTCTGCAGCGACGGTCGCGGGGGGCTTGCCGACGTCTCCGACCAGGTCGCCGACCAGGGGCGTGGTGACCTGTGTCATCCGTCCCCCTTCCGACCACGCGTGTGCAGTAGGACGAGCCTAGGAACGCGGGTCGGTGCGCGCATGCCGCATATGCGGCATATCCATGCGGGGGCCCGGGCCGTGCGACTGCCAGCCGGCCTTGTGGGCCAGGCCCACGGCCGCCAGCTGGGAGGAGACCTCCAGCTTGGCGAGGATGGACTTGACCTGGGTGCGCACCGTCGCCTCGGAGACGACGCTGGTCGTCGCGATCTCGCGCACCGTGTGACCGTCCATGAGCTGGGCCAGCACCTGTCGCTCCCGTGGCGTGAGGGTCTCCAGCCGACGGCGCTTGTCCTGGTTCTCCACGGCGTCGGCACCCCAGGCGCTGAGCAGCCCCTCGAGCTCCTCGGCGGACATCACCGGCAACCCCTGGTGCAGACGGCGGACGGTGGCCAGGGTGTCCTGCAGCGGCCCGGACTTGGACAGCACCTTGCGGGCGCCGGAGCGTACGCAGCCACCCCACCGGGCCCGGTCCACCGAGGAGGTCACGACCACCACGTTGGCCCCGGCGCGGGAGAGCGGGGCGATGAGGGCGGCCCCGTCGCCGAACCGGCCCAGGTCGAGGTCCAGGAGCACGATGCGCGGGTTGGTGCGCAGGGCCGTCGAGCGCAGGGTGGCCAGCGAGCCGCCCTCGTCCGGCAGCGGCAGCCGTCGTACGTCGTAGCCCTCCAGCGAGAGGGCCACCTCCAGCGACTCGGCGAAGAGCGTGTGGTCCTCGATGATGAGCACCCGGCTGCGTGACTTGGCGAGGGGTCCCTCGGACATCTCAGTCACCCTTCCGCGCGGCGGGCAGCTTGATGACGAAGGTGGCACCCGTGCCCGAGCGCACCGTCGCGCCCGGCTCGTGCGGGTCGGCCAGGGTGAGCGAGCCACCCTGCTCCGACAGCAGCCGGCGACCGACGTTGAGACCGATCCCCTGGCCGGCCGAGGTGTCCCCGCGCACTCCCCACTCGAAGATGCCGTCGCGCACCTCCGGCGGGATGCCGGGTCCGCCGTCGGCGATGCGGATCGCGACGTCGTCGTCGTCGCGGGTCACCTCGATGCGGCTCTCGGTGTCCGCCGCGTGCGTGGCGGCGTTCTCGAGGAGGATGTTGATGACCTCGGCGATGTCGTCGCGGCGCCCACGCACGACCTGACCGGTGGGCTGCCAGATGATGCGGCGGCCGCGTGCCCGGTGCAGCTCGAGCAGCGGGTCGATGGTGGCGTCGAGGTCGACAGGCTCGGGCACGGTGGGCTGCCGGTTGTCGAGCAGCCGCTCGAGGCGCGACATCTCCATGCGCATGTTCTCGTCGAGACGCCGCCGGGTCGTTGCTGCCACCTTGCCGTCGTGGAGCAGGCGGGAGGCGTTGCTGATGCCGGCCACGGTGCTGCGGATCTCGTGCAGGCGCTCCTTGCCGTCGCGGCCGACGGCCTCGGCGGCCTCGAGCCGGTCGTTGAGGTCGGTGGTGGTGCGCTCCTGCAGGGAGATGACGTCGCGCATCATGGCGAAGGAGACGCCGATGAACAGGCAGGCGCCGACCAGGTGGGCGACCGCCACCCCGCTCTCGACCCACGGTCCGTGGATCACCGGCGTCTGTGCCAGGTTGGCCGCGCCGAGCATGAGGAGGAGCGTGAGGACGCGGGGCGTGGTCCAGCCGCCCGGGACGGGGTGGCGCAGCACGACCACCACGACGAGGACGTGCACCGACGTGATCACGGCGGCCAGCGTGTCGACGGTCAGCGGCGGGAGACCGAGGGGCGCGAGCCCGGCGGTCGCCAGGCGGCCGAGTCCGACCAGGATGCCGAGCACGAGCCCGAGCGCGAGCGGCTCGGGAGCGCGGGTCGCCCGGGTGCCGGCGACCACGAGCCCCAGGACCACGAGCGCGGAGACCGCGTTGGCGATCGTCTGCCAGCCGGGACGCGCGAGGACCTCGGCGTCGACCACCCCCGCTCGGGGCACGGCCAGCCACTGGACGCACCCGAAGATCGCGGCAGCGGCCCACCACCCGTGGGTCACGGTCGGCGCCATGCGCCACGTCACGTAGAAGAGGATCGAGGCGGCGAGGGCCACGATCGTCGCCGCCGTCCCCACCAGCAGCGCGGGTGGGACGACCCACTCGTCGCGCGTCGTGCTGATCATCACTGCCGCCGCGGTGGCCGCAGCCGCCGACGCGATGTACATAGGGCCGCCCAGCCTCTGACGGCTCAACCAAGGCACAGTCACCTGATTCGAACCTTCCCCCGAGATCATGCTGCCGGGGAGACGCACGGATGGACCCCCCAGGCCTGTCCGTGCGGGCGTTCGTGGATGTGTGGTCCGACCCGATCGATCAGCCCCCCGGCCCCCGGATCACGTTCGAACCACCATGGTGTTGCGAGACACACGCTAGGGCCGCGACGCGCTGACGTACAGGAAAATTTTCTGGGCCCTACCCCAATTGTGGTATGGAACCGACGCAGGGGCGTCCCCAATTCTGCGCAGATCCATGATGGTTGCGCCGACGGGGGAGAATGAGGAAGGCACTGTGGGCACTCCACGCCGGCGTCACACCCATGGTGCGCCGACGTCCATCGAGCTGGGAGGACGACGCATGTCGCAACCCCATCCCCCGTCCCGGGGCGCCTCGCGCCGCGGGCACCCCACCATCCACGTGGCTGCCCGGCTGGCCCTGCTGGGCCAGACCGTGCAGGCCGCCCTGCACGGACGTGGGCTGGCGGCGCTGTGCCTCAGGCTGCCCGAGGAGGGCGTGCCGTGGGCCACCTCGCTGGTGCGCCCCGACGACCTGGTGCTGCTGCTCGACGACGTGGACGGACCCGGGGACCTCCGCCGGGCCCGGGAGAGGGTCGCCTCCTGCCCGGCGCGCTGCATCGTGCTCACCTCGGCCCCGACGGGGATGATCTGGGTGGCCCTCATGTCGAGCGGCGCGGAGGCCGTGCTGTCCTCCCAGGTCTCCCTCGACGACCTGGTCGAGACCATCGAGCACGTCCTGGCCGGCGACGACGTCGTGGACCCGCAGAGCCGCGCGTCGATGATCCAGGAGTGGGAGGAGGTCACCAGCCAGTTCGAGGAGATGGCCGGCCGGCTGTCGCGGCTCTCGCCGCGGGAGCTCGACGTCCTGGAGCGGGTCTCGCGGGGCGAGTCCGTGACCGAGATCGCCACCTCCCTGGGCGTGGCCGTCACGACGGTGCGCAGCCACGTCAAGTCCGCACGCAACAAGCTGGGGGTCAGCTCCCAGCTCGCGGCGGCGGCCATCTTGCGCAGGCGCCCCGACATCGAGGGCGTCGCCCCCGCGGGCCGGGCGCACTGATCCCCGACCGGCGTACGTCCTCGGCCTCGCTAGGCTGCCCCGGTGACTGAGACGACCCCGGGCACCGACCCGAGCCAGCTGGATGACCACGCCTTCGCCGCCTGGGCGGCCGAGCAGGCCGGCGCCGTCCTCCTCGAGGTGCGCGCCGGGGCCGACGAGCGCGGCCTCGAGGGCCGGGCGCTCAAGGACGCCGGCGACGCCGCGGCCCAGGACGTGCTGGCGCGGGTGCTGGGTCAGCACCGTCCGGACGACGCGGTGCTGAGCGAGGAGGCGGCCGACGACAAGGCTCGCCTCCGGGCGCGTCGGGTCTGGATCATCGACCCGCTCGACGGCACCCGGGAGTTCTCCGAGCCGCCGCGCGACGACTGGGCCGTGCACGTCGCACTCTGGGAGGACGGCGAGCTGGTCGCCGGCGCGGTCGCCCAACCGGCGCTGGGCGAGACCTTCAGCACCGGTACGCCGCGCGCGGTCCCGGCGCGCACCGCCGAGCGGCCCCGCATCGCGGTGAGCCGCACCCGGCCGCCGGCCTTCGTCGAGGCGCTCGCCGCCGAGATCGACGCCGAGCTGGTGCCGATGGGCTCGGCCGGCGTCAAGGTGATGAGCGTCGTGCGCGACCTCGCCGACGCCTACGTCCACGCCGGTGGGCAGTACCAGTGGGACAACGCCGCCCCGGTCGTGGTCGCGCGCGCCGCCGGCCTGCACTGCTCGCGCGTCGACGGCTCGCCCCTGGTCTACAACGAGGACGACACGTCGTTGCCCGACCTGATCGTGTGCCGTCCCGAGCTGGCCGAGCAGATCATCGCGTTCGTCCGCTCGCACGGGACCGACTGACCAGCTACCGGCGCCCGCCGGGCCGGCACGGGTGGAAAACCGGTGGGCGAAGTCGGCGCGGCCTGCCACGGTGGGCCCATGACCTCCCTCATCGCCCACACCACGGTCGACTGCCGCAACGCCTACGAGCTCTCCGAGTGGTGGAAGGCCCTGCTGGGCTACGCCGACATCGAGGGCGACCCCAACCTGCCCGGCCACGAGGAGTGCATGATCCGCGACCTCGAGTCCGGTCATCGCATCCTGTTCATCGAGGTGCCCGATGCCGAGCTCCCGACCAAGCGGATCCACTTCGACCTCCGCCCGCGCGAGGGCACCCGGGACGAGGAGGTCGAGCGGGTGGTGGCGATGGGCGCGCGCCAGGTGGGCGACCAGCGCGGCCGATACGGTCCGGGCACCGGCTGGGTCGTGCTGGCCGACCCGGAGGGCAATGAGTTCTGCATCCTCAGGTCGCTCGACGAGGTCCACGCGGGACCCGTGGCCGAGGAATGAGGACGAGCCTCCCCTGAACGCGACTCGGCCCCGGAGCGGTGCTCCGGGGCCGAGTGCGCTGTGGTGGGTCGTGCAGGGTCCGGGTCGCCCTGCGGGCTGCCCGTCGAGTCGTGCAGCGTCAGTAGCGGATCGTGTAGAAGCCCGCGGACAGCGTGGTGATCTTGCTGGTGCCCTTGATGATCACGCGGAAGTAGACCTTCTGGCCGCGACGGCCGGTGGGGAGCTTGACCCGGAAGGCGCTCTTCTTGTTGGTCTTGACCGTGCGGTACTTCTTGTACCGCTTGCCGACCTTGCGCTCGATGACGACCTTCTTGTTCTTGTACGACGGCTTGATCTTGCCGACGATGCTCGTCCCGGGCGTCTTGGCCCTGAGCTTGTAGGTCACACCGATGTTGAGGACGGCGGACTCGCTCGGGGCGTAGGTGTCCTCGTACGTGCTGGTCGCCGTGTAGCCGGAGTAGACGACCTTGTAGGCCACGTTGGAGGTGGGCTTCAGGTCGGGGAGGCTCAGGTAGCCGCTGGCGTCGACGGTGGCGACGGGCGTCCACGTCGGGTTGGACGGGGTGTACTGGTAGAGCGTCGCGGTGCCCTCGTAGGCGCTGCTGCCGTCGGAGGCGACCACGGCGCCCTGCAGGACGACGTCGCCGCCGTACTCGACCGGGTTGTCGCCGTAGGCGAGCTCCAGCGTCGTGGTGGTCGTGAGGTTGTCGGTGGCCTCGGCCGGCGCGCTGAGCGCCACCGGCGCGAGCCCGAGGAGGCCGGCCGTGGTCAGGCCGGCGATGAGTCGAGTGAAGCGCATGTGCCCCGTTCCCCTTTCGGTGGACGCCGTCGGCGCCCTGATGTCAGACGCGGGCCGGTCGCGGCCCGCTGGCCGCGACCTACCCGGCCGCGTGCCGCCGCAAACCCATCCGGACCGGTGGACTTCACGCGGCTTTCGTAGACTGACCGCCGACCCCCGTCCTCGGCTGGACGGGGGCTCGACGGCGTGCCCGCAGGGGCGTCGCCGACCCCGATGAGAGGACGCGATGAGCGCGCTGACCCGTGTGGCCGACGACCTGCTGGCCGGACCGGTGCTGGCCGAGGCGATGGCCGACGCCCGCGACGTCGCAGCCCTCGACCTCACCGGTCCCGCCGCGGTGCGCCCCTTCGTGATCCGCGGTCTCGTCGAGGCCGGCCGGATCGTGCTGGCGGTGACCGCCACCGCGCGCGAGGCCGAGGACCTCGTCGAGGAGCTGGTGGACCTCGTCGACCCGGCCCGCATCGCCTACTACCCGAGCTGGGAGACGCTGCCGCACGAGCGGCTGAGCCCGCGCAGCGACACCGTGGGGCGGCGGCTCGCGGTCCTGCGTCGGCTGCGCCATCCCGGCACCGACGCCACCAACGGCCCGCTGTCGGTGGTCGTCGCCCCCATCCGCTCGCTGCTCCAGCCCCAGGTCCGCGGCCTGGCCGACCTCGAGCCGGTCGAGCTCGTGCCCGGCCAGACCGTCGGGCTCGAGGACGTCGTCCGCGGCCTCGCGGACGCGGCGTACACCCGCGTCGACATGGTGGAGAAGCGCGGCGAGTGCGCCGTGCGCGGCGGCATCGTCGACGTCTTCCCCCCGACCGAGGAGCACCCGCTGCGGGTGGAGTTCTGGGGCGACGACGTGGAGGAGATCCGCGCCTTCTCGGTCGCCGACCAGCGCACGATGGGCACCGTGGAGCGGCTGTGGGCGCCGCCGTGCCGCGAGCTGCTGCTCACCGACGAGGTACGCCGCCGCGCGGCCGAGCTGGGTCGCGCGCACCCGCAGCTGCTGGAGCTGACCGACAAGATCGCTGCCGGGATCGCGGTGGAGGGCATGGAGTCCCTGGCCCCGGCCCTGGTCGACGAGATGGAGCTGCTGGTCGACCTCGTCCCCGAGGACACCACGGTGCTGGTGCTCGACCCCGAGCGCGCGCGGACCCGTGCCCACGACCTGGTGGCGACCAGCGAGGAGTTCCTCGGTGCCAGCTGGGCCGCCGCGGCCGGAGGCGGCCAGTCGCCGATCGACCTGTCGACGGCGTCCTACCGCGAGGTCGCCGACGTGCGCGAGCACTCCCTCGACCGCCGCCTGGCCTGGTGGACCGTGAGCCCGTTCGGCATCGAGACCGACGACGTCCCCGGCGTGGACCTCGACGTGGTGGTCGGCGCGGTGTCCTCGCGGGCCCTCACCGCCCAGCCGGCCGAGGCCTACCGCGGCGACCTCGAGCGTGCGATCGCCGACGTCCGTGGCTGGTTGGCCGACGGCTTCCGCGTCACCGTCGTCCACCCCGGCCACGGCCCGGCCGAGCGGATGGTGGAGGTGCTGGGCGAGCACGACGTGCCGGCCGGTCTCGACGCCGAGGGCGAGGGCGTCGTCACCGTCACCACCGGCTGCCTGACCCAGGGCGTCGTCGACCCCGCCGTGCGGCTCGCGCTCATCACCGGCGAGGACCTCAGCGGGCAGAAGGCGTCCACGCGCGACATGCGCAAGATGCCGGCCCGGCGCAAGAAGCAGATCGACCCCCTCGAGCTCAAGGCCGGCGACTACGTCGTCCACGAGCAGCACGGCGTCGGCCGGTTCGTCGAGATGATGCAGCGCGAGATGGCGGGCGCGACCCGCGAGTACCTCGTCCTGGAGTACGGCGCGTCCAAGCGCGGCGCGCCGCCGGACCGGCTCTTCGTGCCGGCCGACACCCTCGACCAGGTCACCCGCTACGTCGGCGGGGAGCAGCCCAGCCTCGACCGGCTCGGCGGCGGCGACTGGACCAAGCGCAAGAACCGCGCCCGCAAGGCGGTCCGCGAGATCGCGGCCGAGCTCATCAAGCTCTACGCCGCCCGCCAGGCCACCCAGGGCCACGCCTTCGGCCCGGACACGCCGTGGCAGCGCGAGCTCGAGGACGCCTTCCCCTTCAACGAGACCCCCGACCAGCTGAGCACGGTCGACGAGGTCAAGGCCGACATGCGGCGCACGGTCCCGATGGACCGCCTCGTCTGCGGTGACGTCGGCTACGGCAAGACCGAGATCGCTGTCCGCGCCGCCTTCAAGGCCGTGCAGGACGGCAAGCAGGTGGCCGTGCTGGTGCCGACCACGCTGCTCGTCACCCAGCACCTCAGCACCTTCACCGAGCGGATGAGCGGCTTCCCGGTGGTGCTCAAGGGGCTCTCGCGCTTCCAGACCGACAAGGAGGCTCGCGAGGTCATCGACCAGCTCGCCACCGGCGAGGTGGACGTCGTGGTGGGCACCCACCGGCTGCTCAACCCCGACATCCGGATGAAGGACCTCGGGCTGATCATCGTCGACGAGGAGCAGCGCTTCGGTGTCGAGCACAAGGAGCAGATGAAGCGGCTGCGCACCTCGGTCGACGTGCTCTCCATGAGCGCCACCCCGATCCCGCGCACGCTCGAGATGGCGGTCACCGGCATCCGGGAGATGTCGACGATCACCACCCCGCCCGAGGAGCGGCACCCGGTGCTGACCTACGTGGGCGCCTACGAGGACCGCCAGGTGGTCGCCGCCGTCCGCCGCGAGCTGCTGCGCGAGGGCCAGGTCTTCTTCATCCACAACCGGGTCAACTCGATCGAGAAGGCCGCCGCCCGCATCCGCGAGCTCGTGCCCGAGGCCCGGGTCGCCACGGCGCACGGCCAGATGGGCGAGCACCAGCTCGAGCAGGTGATGCTCGACTTCTGGGAGAAGCGCTTCGACGTGCTGGTCTGCACGACCATCGTGGAGTCGGGCCTCGACGTGTCCAACGCCAACACGATGATCATCGAGCGGGCCGACACCCTCGGCCTGTCCCAGCTGCACCAGCTGCGCGGACGCGTCGGCCGCTCCCGCGAGCGCGCCTACGCCTACTTCCTCTACCCGGCCGAGAAGCCGCTCACCGAGACCGCCCACGAGCGGCTGGCCACCCTCGCCCAGCACTCCGACCTCGGCGGTGGCATGGCGATCGCGATGAAGGACCTCGAGATCCGCGGCGCGGGCAACCTGCTCGGCGGCGAGCAGTCCGGCCACATCGCCGACGTCGGCTTCGACCTCTACGTGCGCCTGGTGGGGGAGGCGGTCGCGGACTTCAAGGGCGACGCCGAGCCCGAGGTCAACGAGGTGCGCATCGAGCTGCCCGTCGACGCCCACCTGCCGCACGACTACATCCCCTCCGAGCGGTTGCGCCTCGAGATCTACAAGCGCCTCGCCGAGGTGCGCTCCGACGAGGACGTCGACGGCCTGCGTGAGGAGCTCGTCGACCGGTACGGCGAGCCGCCGGCCGTGGTGGAGTCGCTGCTGATCGTGGCCCGCTTCCGCGCCCGGGCCCGGCGCGCCGGCGTCGGGGAGGTGACGATCGCGGGCAAGAACGTCCGGTTCGCACCCGTCGACCTGCCCGAGTCGCGCGTCGTACGCCTCAACCGGATCTACCCGAAGTCGATCGTCAAGGCCCCGGTGAGCACGATCCTGGTGCCGCGCCCGCAGACCGCTGTCATCGGGGGCAAGCCGATCACGGGCATCGCCCTGCTTGAATGGGCCCGTGGTGTGATCGACACCATCATCGACCCGCCCGGGGCCTCGTAGGTCGCGGGCCGGTCCAGTCCAGGAGTTCCAGTGTCGAGGAGTGTCGCGTGAGCAGGACCCGAGCGAAGACCGCCCTGCGGACGGCGGGGGCCGTGGCCCTCTCCGGCCTGGTGCTGAGCGGCTGCGGCAGCAGCGCCCGGCCCGGCGTGGCCATCGAGGTCGGCGACGAGACGATCTCCACGAGCACCGTCGACAGCGCGTCGGGGCACCTGTGCACCGCGCTCGGCGACGAGTTCAGCGCCAACGGCACGGTGGTGCCGATGGGCTTCATCCGCCAGGGCGTGGTCCAGCTGATGACGCTGTCGTCGACCGCGCGCCAGATCGCGGACGAGTACGGCGTGGAGCCGGGCGCGGCGTACGAGCGCGAGGTCGCCTCGCGCACCCGCACCGCGGCGGCCTTCCCCGAGGAGGTGCGCGACGACTACGTCGAGGTGATGAGCGCCAACGCGCTGGCCAACGACGTCCTCGAGCAGGTCGGTCGCGCCGAGCTGGCCGAGCAGGGCTTCGCGGAGCCCAGCGTGGAGCAGGTCACCCAGGCCGGCACCGACATCTTCACCTCGTGGCCCGACGCCCACGGCGTCACGGTGGACCCGCGCTACGGCGTGGAGCTGGTCGACGGCACCCTCACCCCGGTCGACACCAACCTGTCGGTGGCCGTCGGCGAGGACGCGAAGGCCGGCCTGGCGACCGAGCCCGACGTCACCTACGCCAACACGCTGCCCGAGAACCACCGCTGCGGCTGATCTCGTGGTGTCGCAGCCCGCGTCGGGCGAGCCGCTGGTCGAGTTCGTGGGGGTGATGCGCCGGCTGCGGGCCGAATGCCCGTGGAAGGCCGCCCAGACCCATGCCTCCCTGGCGCGCTACCTCCTCGAGGAGACCCACGAGACCCTCGAGGCGATCGACGCGGGGGCGGCGTCCGGCGACTGGGACCACCTGCGCGAGGAGCTCGGCGACCTGCTGCTCCAGGTCTACTTCCACGCCGCCATCGCCGAGGAGCGGGGGGAGTGGAGCATCGACGACGTCGCCGCCGACATCGTCGCCAAGCTGCGCCGGCGCAACCCCCACGTCTTCGGTGAGGCCACTGGCGAGGTCCTCACCCCCGAGCAGGTCAACGCCGAGTGGGAGGCACGCAAGGCGGTCGAGAAGCCGCAGCGCACCGCGGTCACCGACGGCCTGCCCCCGGGCCTGCCCGCCCTGCTGTACGCCGACAAGGTGCTCGACCGACTCTCCCGCGCCGGACGCCAGGAGGAGCAGCCACCTCCCATGACGTCCGAGGAGCTGGGGGAGCGGCTGCTGGAGCTGGTGGCGGCCGGACGCGCGGCGGGCGTCGACCCCGAGCAGGCGCTGCGCGTCGCCGTACGCCGTCGGACCGATGCGCCAGCCGATCGGCCGGGGGCCGACGACCCCGCCTGAACGGCCCGGGCGGCACCGTCACGTGCGGGTCTAGGCTGAGGTCGCACTCGACCCCACCCACGACTTCCCAGGAGCAACCTGTGGCATCCATCGCAGCTGTCGGCGCCCGCGAGATCCTCGACTCGCGAGGCAACCCCACCGTCGAGGTGGAGGTCCTCCTCGAGGACGGCGCGTTCGGACGCGCCGCCGTGCCCAGCGGCGCCTCGACCGGTGCCTTCGAGGCCGTCGAGCTGCGCGACGGCGGCAAGCGGTACGTCGGCAAGGGCGTGCAGAAGGCCGTCAAGGGCGTTGTGGAGGACATCGCCGGGGTGATCGTGGGCCTCGAGGCCGACGACCAGCGCCTCGTCGACCAGGCCATGCTCGACCTCGACGGCACGCCCAACAAGGCCAAGCTCGGCGCCAACGCGATCCTCGGTGCCTCGCTGGCCACCGCGCGGGCGGCGTCGGAGTCGGCCGGCCTGCCGCTGTTCCGCTACGTCGGCGGCCCCAACGCCCACCTGCTCCCGGTGCCGATGATGAACATCCTCAACGGCGGCTCCCACGCCGACTCCAACGTCGACATCCAGGAGTTCATGATCGCCCCGATCGGCGCGGCGACCTTCGCCGAGGCGCTGCAGCAGGGTGCCGAGGTCTACCACGCGCTCAAGGCGGTGCTGAAGAAGAAGGGCCTGGCCACCGGGCTCGGCGACGAGGGCGGCTTCGCCCCCGACCTGTCGTCCAACCGCGCGGCTCTGGACCTGATCGCCGAGGCCGTGAAGTCGGCCGGGCTCAAGCTCGGCAAGGACATCGCGCTGGCGCTCGACGTGGCGGCCAGCGAGTTCCACGACCGCAAGAAGTACGCCTTCGAGGGCAAGAAGAAGTCGGCCGAGGAGATGACGGCCTACTACGCCGAGCTCGTCGCGGCGTACCCGATCGTCTCGATCGAGGACCCGCTCGACGAGGACGACTGGTCCGGCTGGCAGACCCTCACCGCCCAGCTCGGCGACCGGACCCAGATCGTCGGCGACGACCTGTTCGTCACCAACGTCGAACGGCTCGGGCGTGGCATCGCCGAGCAGTCGGCCAACGCGCTGCTGGTCAAGGTCAACCAGATCGGCTCGCTCACCGAGACCCTCGACTCCGTCGACCTCGCGCACCGCAACGGCTTCCGCTGCATGATGAGCCACCGCTCGGGCGAGACCGAGGACACGACCATCGCCGACCTCGCCGTCGCCACCAACTGCGGGCAGATCAAGACCGGTGCGCCGGCCCGCTCCGAGCGCGTCGCGAAGTACAACCAGCTGCTCCGCATCGAGGACGAGCTGGGTGACGCGGCTCGCTACGCCGGCGCGGGCGCGTTCCCCCGTTTCAAGGGCTGATCGGGGCAGACTGCTCCCCATGGCTCAGCAGCCCTCCAGCAAGAGGGGCACTCCCCGGGGTGGACCCGGCAGGACCACGGGGCCCGGCTCGCGCACGCAGCGCGGCCGGTCCACCGCGTCCCGGCCGGCCACCCCGGCGGGAGCGCGCCCGGGTGCGCCGTCGCCGCGGCGACCGCGGCTCACCGGTCGCGCCGCCGTGCTGGTGCTCGTGCTCGCCGTGCTGACGGTCTCGTACGCCTCCTCGATGCGGGCCTACCTCCAGCAGCGCTCGCACATCTCCGAGCTCAAGACCGCGATCGCCGAGCGCGAGGCGGCGATCAACGACCTCGAGCGCGAGAAGCAGCGCTGGGAGGACCCGGCGTACGTCAAGGCCCAGGCCCGGGCCCGCTTCGGCTACCTCATGCCGGGGGAGACCGGGTTCCAGGTGCTCGACGAGAACGGCCGGCCGCTGGAGCAGCAGGCCACCCTCAACGACCCCGACGACGTGCTCAAGATCGAGCCGACCCCGTGGTGGTCGCCGGCCTGGGACTCCGTGGAGCTCGCCGGCAACCCGCCCCCGCCCCAGCCCGAGACCCCGTCGGTCATCGACGGCGTCAAGCTCGACAAGTCCGGACAGCAGTGACCTCAGTAGCAGAACCCGTCGACCCCGCCGACGTCGCCGCGGTCGCGGCCCAGCTCGGCCGCGAGCCGCGCGCCATCCACGAGATCGGGCACCGCTGCCCCTGCGGCAACCCCGACGTGGTGACGACCCTGCCTCGGCTGCCGAACGGCACGCCGTTCCCCACCACGTACTACCTCACCTGCCCGCGCGCGGCCTCCCGCATCGGCACCCTCGAGGGCTCCGGCCTGATGAAGGAGATGCAGGACCGGCTCGGCGAGGACCCTGAGCTCGCGGCGGCCTACCGCGCCGCCCACGAGGCCTACGTGGCCGCGCGCGACGCGCTCGCGGCCGGGGCCGACCAGGACGTCCCCGAGATCGCCGGCATCACGGCGGGCGGGATGCCCGACCGGGTCAAGTGCCTGCACGTCCTCGCCGGGCAGTCGCTGGCGCAGGGCCGCGGCGTCAACCCGCTGGGCGACGAGGTCCTCGACCTGCTCGGGGAGTGGTGGGCCACCGGCCCGTGCGTCGAGCGCGCTCGCGCCGATGGGTGAGCTGGTCGGGGCGATCGACTGCGGCACCAACTCGATCAAGCTCCTCATCGGTACGCCGCCCGCGGTCGTCCTGCGCGAGTCGCGCGTGGTGCGCCTCGGGCAGGGGGTCGACACCACCGGGGAGCTGTCGCAGGAGGCGCTGGCCCGGACGTTCGCGGCGATCGACGAGCTCGGCGGGATGCTCCGCGACCTCGGCGTCCCACCCGAGCGGACCCGGTTCTGCGCCACCTCGGCCACCCGCGACGCCCGCAACGCCGCCGTCTTCGTCGAGGGCGTGCGCGCCCGTCTCGGCGTGACCCCGCAGGTGCTGTCCGGCGCCGAGGAGGCGGCCCTGGTCTACGCCGGCGCCGTCGGCCCGCTGACCCCGATGCCCCCGGAGCCGGTGCTGGTCGTCGACATCGGCGGCGGCTCCACCGAGCTGGTCCTGGGCGAGGACGGGCCGCGGGAGTCGACCTCGATGGACATCGGGTCGGTGCGCCTGCACGAGCGGCACCTGCACTCCGACCCGCCGACGGGCGCGCAGGTCGCCGCGTGCGTCGCCGACGTCGAGCGGCACCTCGACGACTCGGGCGTGGACGTCGCGAGCGCCCGCACGGTCATCGGCACCTCGGGGACGATCAAGACCATCGCGTGCGGGGTGCTGGGCCTGGCGGTGTACGACCGGGACGCCTTCGACGGCGCCGAGCTGTCCGTCGCGGACACGTTGGACTTCTGCGACCGGCTGGTCGCGATGCGGGTCGAGCAGCGCCGCGCGCTGCCCTACATGCACCCTGGTCGCGCCGACGTGGTCGGCGCGGGGGCCCTCATCTGGACACGCATCCTGGCCCGGGCCCTGGGGCCGACCTACCGCGTCTCCGAGGCCGACATCCTGCACGGCATCGCGGCCTCCATCGGTACCTCGACCGGGTCCTGAGGCGGCGCCGTGCCCGTCGACCTGCCGCACCCGTCGACCGGCCGGCCCTTCCCCTCCCCGGTCCCGCCGGGCACCGGCTGGCCGGGTGACCCGGCCGCTCCCGACACCCGGGTGGCGCGGTCCGCGAACGGCGTACGACGCCTCGCGTCGACCGACGACCTCGACCTGCTGGACGCCCGGGTCAGCGTCTGCTCGGCCTGCCCGCGGCTGGTGCGGTGGCGCGAGGACGTGGCGCGCGACAAGCGGACCTCCTTCGCCGACCAGCCCTACTGGGGACGGCCCATCCCCGGCTGGGGCGACCCGGAGGCCGGCATCCTCGTCGTGGGGCTGGCGCCGGCGGCCAACGGCGGCAACCGCACCGGACGCGTCTTCACCGGGGACTCGAGCGGCGACTGGCTCTTCGCCAGCCTGCACCGGGTCGGGCTCGCGACGCTGCCGACGAGCACCCACGCCGACGACGGGCAGCAGCTGGTCGGCACCCGGATGGTGGCCACCGTGCGCTGCGCGCCGCCGGACAACAAGCCGACGCCGCAGGAGCGCGACACCTGCGCCCCGTGGCTGCACACCGAGCTGCGGCTGCTGGCGCCCCACGTCCGCGTCGTCGTCGCGCTGGGGGCCTACGGGTGGGCGGGCGCCCTCACCGGGCTGGCGGGCCTGGGGCTCGAGGTGCCCCGGCCGCGGCCCCGGTTCGGCCACGCCGCCGAGGTGCGCATCGGCGACGTCGTCCGGCTCGGCTGCTACCACCCCTCGCAGCACAACACCTTCACCGGACGGCTGACGCCGGACATGCTCGACGACGTGTTCCGGCGGGCACGGACGCTCGCGGCGGACCCGGGTCCGGACCCTGACAGAATGGCGCCGTGACCCTCCACGCCATCACCGTCCTCGGCCACGACCGCCCGGGGATCATCGCCGGCACGACCGACCGCCTCGCCGGGCTGGGCCTCAACCTCGAGGACTCGACGATGACGCTGCTGCGGGGCCACTTCGCCATGACGCTCGTGTGCGCCGGTGACGCGCGGGCGGCCGACATCGAGGAGGCGCTCGCGCCGCTCGCCGCGGACGGCACCCTCACGGTGACGGTCCGCGAGGTCCCCGAGGAGGAGCCGCACGCCGCGGTCGGCAGCCAGTGGGTGCTCACCGTCCACGGTGGCGACCGGCCCGGCATCGTGTCCGCGGTCATCGGCGAGATCGCGGAGGTGGGCGGAAACGTCACCGACCTGACCACGCGCTTGGCCGGCGACCTCTACCTGCTCATCGCCGAGCTCGACCTGCCGGCCTCGGTGGACGCCGACTCCCTCGCGGGGTCGCTGCGGTCGGTGGCCGACCAGCTGGGCGTCGGGGTCACCCTGCGGCCCGCGGAGTCCGACGAGCTGTGAGCGTCCATCCCCACGTGGCGGCCTGGACCGAGGCCGACCTCGACGTCGTCGGGCGCGTGCGCGACGTCGTACGCGCTCCTGCCCGGGTGCTGTCGACCGACGGCGACCGGGTCGACCCCACCGCCCCGGAGACCGTGCAGCTCGCCGCCGACCTGGTCGCGACGATGCGGGTCTCGCCCGGGTGCGTCGGGCTCGCCGCCCCGCAGGTGGGGGAGGGCGTCAAGGTGTTCTGCGTCGACGTCTCCGAGCACCCCAAGACCCGCGACCACCACGGGACCTTCGTGCTGTGCAACGCCGAGGTGGTCGAGTCGAGCCGCAACGAGAAGGCCCGCGAGGGCTGCATGAGCGTGCCCGACCTGACCGGCGACGTGAAGCGACCCAGCCGGGTGGTCGTCCGTGGCCAGCTCCCCGGCACCGGTGAGGAGGTCACCCTCGAGGCCAACGCCTTCGAGGCGCGCGCCCTCCAGCACGAGATCGACCACTGCGACGGCCTGCTCTTCCTCGACCGGGCGGCGGGGGCGCACGCGATCTACGCGCGCAAGACCTACCTGTGACGAGCTGACGTCATACGGTGGGGGCCACCCGGGGGCTCCGTCCGCACGACGTCCCGGCGCTCCACCGCCCCGGTATCCCAATCGGCAGAGGAAGCGGTCTTAAAAACCGCGCAGTCTGGGTTCGAGTCCCAGCCGGGGCACGGGTTCGACACACGGAGGGGGAACCATGGGACACCGAGCAGCGCTGGCGGCACTCGTCCTGGCCGGTGGGGTGCTCGCGGTCGGGCAGCCGGTCGCCGCGGCCGGGCCGACCTGCGACGGACGGACGCCCACCATCGTGGGGACCGAGGGCGCCGACACGCTGACCGGGACGTCCGGCGACGACGTCATCGCCGGACTCGGAGGTCGCGACGTCATCTCCGGGGGCGCCGGTGACGACGTCGTCTGCGGCAACGCCGGGCCCGACGACATCTCCGGCGGCGAGGGCGACGACCGCCTGTACGGCGGCACCAACGGCCGCCTCAACGTGTTCGAGAGCGAGCCGGAGCCCGCCGGCGACGTGGTCGTCCCGGGTCCGGGCGACGACCTGGTCGACCTCGGCGTCAACACCGTGCTGCGGGCCGACGGCTGGAACCCGCCGGACACCCTCGACTACGGCCGGGCCGCCGCGGGCGTCACCGTCGACCTCGTCGCCGGCACCGCGACCGGCGAGGGCACCGACACCGTCGTCGTCGCCCAGCCCCAGCCGAGGATCGGGTACGTCGTCGAGCTGCTGGGCTCGCCGTACTCCGACCACCTCCTCGGCACCGAGTCCGCCGACCAGCTCGTCGGCAACGGCGGCGGCGACCGGATCGAGGCCCGCGGCGGCGACGACCTGGTCCTCAACGCCTGGGACGCGTACTCGCCCGCCCCGGGAGAGCCGGCCGACGACGTCTTCGACGGCGGCGCCGGCGACGACTCCCTCGACTCGACCGGCGGCGCCGACGTGCTGCTCGGGGGACCGGGGCGCGACCACCTGCGCAAGGAGGGCGGCACCACCGCGGCGGACGGCGGCCCGGACGCCGACGTGCTCGAGCTCTACCTCTCGCCCGGGCACCACACGGCGTCCGGCGGCGACGGGACAGACGCGATCTCCGTCTCCGTGGTGAGGAGCGGCGCCGTCCGCAGGCCGGCGTGGGGCGTCTTCGACCACGGGCGCGGCGTGTTCCGGGCGGGTACGCCGGACGGTGGCCGCCTCCGCGTGGCGCTCGACTCGCTGGAGCGGGTGACGATGCCGGTCTCGCCCGGACGCTGGACCTACCTCGGGACACCGGGCGACGACCGGGTGCGCGGCGGCGCGGCGTACACGGCCCGGGGACGCGGGGGAGACGACCGCCTCGACGGCTCGTACGACGACGACGTGCTGCTCGGCGGGGCCGGCCGCGACCGGGTCCGCGGGCACCGCGGGACCGACCGGTGCCGCGGCGAGGTCGTCCACGGCTGCGAGTGAGGCGGACGGCCGTCACCGAGCGGGAACACCAGCGTGTTCTCGCACGTTTGGACGAATGTGCACCTGAGTAAGGTGGGTGCAACCAGACAGGCCTCCAAGGAGAGACCATGAAGAGCAACAACCCGATCTTTGCCCGGTCCGAAGAGTTCAACGGCACCGGCTCCAACGCCTACGGCAACCAGACCTACGCCGGCGGTGGCCAGTCCTACCCCGGCTACGGACAGACGCAGCAGTCCCCGTACGCCACCACCGACCCGTCCCAGTGGGGCACCGGCACGCCGACGACCCCCGAGGTCGACGGCGGGCGGATGACGATCGACTCGGTCGTCCAGAAGACCGCGGTCACTCTGTTCGTCGTCATCGCGACGGCCGCCATGACCTGGTTCTGGACCGGTGACTCGATCACCGAGGGTGGCGCCGTCAACCAGGACGCCATCGGCAAGCTCTACCTCGCCCTGATGGTGGGCTCGTTCGGCGCCTTCGGCCTCTCGATGGTCCTGTCGTTCAAGCGGTCCATCAGCCCGGCCCTGGTGATCGCCTTCGCGGCGCTCGAGGGCGTGGCGCTGGGTGCCTTCTCGAAGTTCATCGGACTGCAGGTCGGCAACACCGACATCGTGCTGCAGGCCGTCATCGGCACCTTCGCCGCCTTCGCGGGCACGCTGGCCGCCTACAAGTTCTTCGACATCCAGGTCGGCAACAAGTTCCGCACCTTCGTCGTCGCGGCCATGTTCGGCATGGTGGCGCTCGGCCTGCTCGAGATGGTGCTCGGCTTCTTCGGCAACCAGATCGGCCTGTTCGGCTTCGGCGCCATGGGCCTGCTGTTCGCCGTCGGCGGCCTGGTGCTCGGCGTGTTCATGCTGATCCTCGACTTCGACTTCGTCGAGAAGGGCGTGGCCGCCGGCCTCCCCGAGCGCGAGTCCTGGCGTGCGGCCTTCGCGCTGACCGTCAGCCTCGTGTGGATCTACACCAACCTGCTCCGGATCCTCGCGATCTTCCAGCAGGACTGATCGTCCGGCCCGTGAGGGCCTAGACCGTCTCCGCCGGCCTCTCGTCCTCGGACGAGGGGCCGGCGTCATGCTGCAGGGCCTCGCGGTGTGCGGCCTCGCCCTCGCTGGTCTCCGGCGTCTCGGTCTCCCCACCGGGCCGGCGACGGCGCCGGCGCAGCTCGACCCAGCGGCCGCGCAGCCCGCGCTGCGAGCCGGACACCTCGGTGCCGTCGAGCTCGGTGCCGGGGGTGTTGACGGCCTGGGCCGCCGCCGTCGCGACCGGCATGACGCCCTCGCCGCGGAAGGGCTCGGGCAGCGCCTCGTCGTCGGGGCCCAGGCCCAGGGCGGCCAGCGCGGACGGGATGAGGACCGCCGCCAGCTGGCGGTAGCCGTTGGCGCTGGGGTGGAACTGGTCGGGGCCGAAGAGCAGCGCGGGGGCGGCGGCGAACTCGGGGCCGAGCACGGAGGCCAGCGACACCGTGCGCCCGCCGGCCTCGACGACGGCGATGGTCTGGGCGGCCGCGAGCCGGCGCGACCACGAGCGGGCGACCTGCTTGAGCGGGGGAGCGATCGGCTTGATCGTGCCGAGGTCCGGGCACGTGCCGACCAGGACCTCGACCCCGGCCTGGCGCAGGCGGCGTACGGCCTCGGACAGGTGGCGCACCGACTGCGACGGCGTGACCGTGTGCGTGACGTCGTTGGCGCCGATGAGGATCACGGCGATGTCGGGACGGGTCCCCAGCGCGGCGTCGACCTGGCTCCCGAGGTCGCTGGACTGCGCGCCGACCACCGCGAGCTCGCGCAGGTGGACCCGGCGGTCGGCCTGCACCGCGACCCCGCTGGCGAGGTGGGCGCCCGGGGTGTCCTCGACCCGCTCGACCCCGTAGCCCGCCGCGCTGGAGTCGCCCAGCAGGGCGATCCTGACGGCCGGACCCGGCCGGCCGCGGCCGTACCAGCCCGTCGCGTCCGGGGGCGGGTCGTCGGTGAGGGTGCCGATGGTCCGGCGGGCGAGGCGGGCCTCGGCCACCAGCACGCCGTACAGCCCGGCGCCGAGCACGGAGAGGCCTCCGCCACCGAAGGCGGCGGCGGAGGCGAGCTTGCGTGCGGCGGCTGCGGTTCCCACGACTTCATGTTACGGGCCGGTAGGTGGCTAGATTGGCCGGGTGAAGTACGCGAATTCCCTGCTCGAGCTCATCGGCAACACCCCGCTGGTGCGCCTCGACCGTTCCCTCGACCTCCCCGACCCCGCAGGCGGCGGCTCCCGATCGGGGCCGCTGGTGCTCGCGAAGGTGGAGTACCTCAACCCCGGCGGGTCCGTGAAGGACCGCATCGCGACGCGCATGATCGAGGCCGCGGAGGCCTCCGGCGCACTGCAGCCCGGCGGCACGATCGTGGAGCCGACCTCCGGCAACACCGGCGTCGGCCTCGCGATGGTGGCCCAGCAGAAGGGCTACCACTGCATCTTCGTGTGCCCGGACAAGGTCAGCGAGGACAAGCGCAACGTGCTCAAGGCGTACGGCGCCGAGGTGGTCGTCTGCCCGACGGCGGTGGCCCCCGAGCACCCGGACTCCTACTACAACGTCTCCGACCGCCTCGCCTCCCAGCCCGGCGCGTGGAAGCCCGACCAGTACTCCAACCCCCACAACCCGCGCTCGCACTACGAGACCACCGGTCCGGAGATCTGGGAGCAGACCGAGGGGCGGATCACCCACTTCGTGGCGGGCGTCGGGACCGGCGGCACCATCAGCGGCATCGGCCGCTACCTCAAGGAGCGCAACCCCGACATCCAGGTGATCGGCGCCGACCCGGCCGGGTCGGTCTACTCCGGGGGCAGCGGACGCCCCTACCTCGTCGAGGGCGTGGGTGAGGACTTCTGGCCCGAGACCTACGACCGGACGGTCGCGGACCGGATCATCGAGGTCTCCGACGCCGACTCCTTCGCCTTCACCCGCCGGCTCGCGCGCGAGGAGGCGATGCTGGTGGGCGGCTCGTCCGGGATGGCGGCGTACGCCGCACGCCAGCTCGCCCACGAGCTCGCGGAGCAGGGACGCGACGACGCGGTGATCGTCGTGCTGCTGCCCGACTCGGGCCGCGGCTACCTCACCAAGGTGTTCAACGACGCCTGGCTGGGCCAGTACGGCTTCGCCACCGAGGGGGACTCCGACCTGCGCACCGTGGGCGAGGTGCTGCGCGGCAAGTCCGGGCGGCTGCCCGACCTGGTGCACACGCACCCCTCGGAGACGATCGCCGAGGCGGTCCACATCCTCCAGGAGTACGGCGTCTCGCAGATGCCCGTCGTGCGCGCCGAGCCGCCGATCGTGGCCGCCGAGGTGGCCGGCTCGGTCTCCGAGCGCGCCCTCCTGGACGCGCTCTTCGCCGGGACGGCCACGCTGACCGACCCGGTCGAGGACCACATGTCGGCCCCGCTGCCGTCGATCGGCGCCACCTCGCCGGCCCGCGAGGCCGTCGCGATGCTGGAGAAGGCCGACGCCGCACTGGTCCACGAGGACGGCAAGCCGGTCGGGGTCATCACCCGGCAGGACCTGCTGGCCTACCTGGCGAAGGGCTGAGGGCGATGAGGTCCACCCGCTTCCACGGCGCCCGTGCGCGCGCCGCCGCCCTGCTCGTGCTCGCCCCCGTGCTGGCGCTCGGCGCCTGCGGCGAGGACGAGCCGGCCGACCCCGAGGCCCCGCTGACCGTCGAGGTGGGCAAGGAGTTCACCTGGAACGGCTTCACCGTGCCGGCCGGCTGGGAGTACGACACGATCACCGAGACGGTCGCGCTCGAGGACCAGACGCACCCGCTGGTGCGCGCCAAGGTCGTCAACGGCGGCGACGAGAAGCGCTCGGCGCTGTTCGAGTTCGTCTTCGTGGCCGACGGCGACGCGCTGGCGACGGTCAAGTGCAACTCCACCGAGGAGCTGGCGCCCGACCAGGAGGGCGACCTGTTCTGCCCGGGCTTCGGCCAGCCGGTGCCGGAGGGCTACGACACCGTCGTCGTCCAGCCGGTCACCCGCTCGTAGCCCCGGTCGCGCCCGACCGCGTCGGCACCGTCGAGAGCACGTCGGCGAGCTCCTCGATGCCGTCGATGAGGCGGGTGCCCGGGCGCGCCCACGACGCGTTGGCGTCGACGGCGTGCACCGGGACGTCGGCGGGCAGCACGCCCGAGGCGACGAGCTCGTCGGCCAGCGCCTGGGCGCCGTCGCGGTCGTAGCCGCAGGGTGCCACCACCACGACGTCGGGCCGGGCGGCGTGGACGTCCTCCCACGTGACCCGCACGCTCTTCTCGCCGGCCGTGCCGAGCACCGGCTCGCCACCGGCGAGGTCGACCATCTCGGGGATCCAGTGACCGGGCGCGAACGGCGGGTCGGTCCACTCGAGCAGCACCACGCGCGGGCGCGGGCGGGTGCCCACGCGTCGTACGACGTCCGCGAGGCGCCGGTGCGTGTCCTGCACGAGGGCGTCGGCCTCGACCTCACGCCCGGTGGCCCGGCCGAGGACGCGGAACGACTCCAGCACCTCGGCCAGCGTGTGGGGGTCGATGGTCAGCACGTCGGCGGTGCAGCCGAGGTGGGCCAGCGCGTCGTCCACGACCGCGACGTCGACCGCGCACACCGCGCACAGGTCCTGGGTGACCACCAGCTCGGCGTCCAGGCCTGCCAGCGCCCCCTCGTCGAGGTGGTAGAGGTCCTCGCCGCGCTGCATCGCCGAGGCCACGAAGTCGTCGATCTCGCGCGGGCCGAGTCCCTCCGGCATGGCGCTGGTCGACACGATCGTGCGACCGCGCGCCTCCGCGGGGTGGTCGCACTCGAAGGTCACCCCGACGACGTCGTCGCCGGCCCCGATCGCGAAGAGGATCTCGGTGGTGGAGGGCAGCAGGGAGACGATGCGCACGCGCTCCAGCCTAGGGTGATGGCGTGGAGCTGACGACCGGGACCGTGCTCCTGCTCATGCTGGCGGCGCTGTCGGCCGGCTTCGTGGACGCGGTGGTCGGCGGCGGCGGGCTGATCCAGCTCCCGGCCCTGCTGCTCGGCCTCCCGGGTGCCTCGGTGGTGCAGATCGCGGCCACCAACAAGCTGGCGTCGTTCTGCGGGACCTCGATCAGCGCGGCGACGTACTTCCGGCGGGTCCGGCCCGACCCGCGGACCTTCCTGCCCCTGATGCTGGCCGCCTTCACCGGCTCGCTCGGCGGCGCGTTCGTCGCCTCGATGATGCCGCGCAGCGCCTTCGACCCGATCATCCTGGTGGTCCTCGTGCTGGTCGGTGCCTACGTCTGGTTCAAGCCGTCGGTCGGGACCCTCACGGCGCTGCGCTACAGCGGCGGCACCCACATCTGGGCGGTGGCGCTGACCGGGGTGGCGATCGGCTTCTACGACGGGGCCATCGGCCCGGGCACCGGGTCGTTCTTCGTCTTCGCCCTCGTCGGCGTGCTCGGCTACAACTTCCTCGAGGCCTCGGCCAAGGCCAAGCTCGGCAACTGGGCCACCAACCTCGCGGCGCTCGTCGTCTTCATCCCGCAGGGGGCGGTGATGTGGAAGCTCGGGCTGCTCATGGCCCTGGCCAACATCGTCGGCGGCTACGTCGGGGCGCGGGTGGCGGTCGCACGGGGCGCGCGGTTCGTCCGGGTGTTCTTCCTCGCGGTGGTCTCGGGCTTCGTCGTCCGCATCGGCGGGGGCCTGCTCGGCGTCTGGTGAGCCGATCACGACACCGGCCCCGGTAGCGTGCATCCGTGAGCGTGATGGACAGGGTCGACCACTTCCAGCGGAAGCATCCCGTCATCGGGTTCCCGCTGGCGGTGGTCTACAAGTTCTTCGACGACCAGGGCAACTACCTGGCGGCGATGCTGACCTACTACGCGTTCGTGGCGATCTTCCCGCTGATGCTGCTCGGCACCTCGATCCTCGGCTTCGTGCTGGGCGCCAAGCCGGAGTGGCAGGCGGAGATCCTCGACTCCGCGCTCGCCCAGTTCCCCATCATCGGCGACCAGCTCGGTCGGCCCGAGGGGCTGCGCGGCTCGGCGGCCGGCGTCGCCTTCGGAACCCTGGCCGCGCTCTACGGCGCGCTCGGCCTCGCACAGTCGCTGCAGAACGCCATGCACGTCGCCTGGTCGGTGCCCCGCAACGCGCGACCCAACCCGTTCTACTCGCGGCTCAAGAGCCTCATCCTGCTGACGACCGCGGGCGCCGCGCTCCTGGGCGTCACCGTCCTGTCCACGGTGGCGAGCACCACCACGACCTTCTTCGAGCAGGGGGAGCGCTGGCTGCTCCAGCTGGTGACGGTCCTGGTGGTGGGGGTCGGGCTGACCGTCCTGTTCCGCTTCGCCGCGACCGGGCAGCACAGCTTCCGGCGGGCGGCCCCCGGCGGCTTCTCGCTCGCCGTGATGTTCCAGCTCCTCCAGCTCGGTGGTGCCCTGTACGTCGCCAAGGTCCTGGTCGGCACCACCGCGATGACCAAGACGTTCGGGCTCGTGCTGGGGCTCGTCGGCTTCTTGTTCATCGGCGCGGTGATGGCGGTGCTGGCGATGGAGATCAACGTGGTGATCGCTCGCCAGCTCTACCCCCGCGCGCTGCTCACCCCGTTCACCGACGCCGTGTCGCTGACGGAGGCAGATCGTCGCGCCTACGCGTCGTACGCCCGGATGCAGCGCCACAAGGGCTTCGAGCGGGTGTCGGTCTCGTGGGACGAGCCCGAGCCGGCTCCCGAGGTCGAGCCGACGCGGGCCCAGGGCGAGCCGGAGCGCCTCACCGACCCCGCCCCGTGACGTCGTACCTCACCCTGGCGCGGGACGCGACGGCGGAGATCGAGGTCAAGCGCTCCCGGTTCCTGTGCACGCTGCGGCGGGTGGGCGACGAGGAGGCCGCCCGGGCGGTCGTCGCCGAGCAGCGCGCCCGGCACTGGGACGCGCGGCACCACTGCTCGGCCTTCGTGCTGGGTCCCGGCTCGCAGCTGCAGCGCTCCAGCGACGACGGCGAGCCGGCGGGCACGGCGGGGGCACCGATGCTCGAGGTGCTGCGTGGGGCCGGGGTCTCGGACGTGGCCGCCGTGGTGACGCGCTGGTTCGGCGGCACGCTTCTGGGCGCCGGCGGGCTGGTCCGGGCGTACGGCGACGCGGTGCGGGCCGCGCTGCCCGAGGCGGGCACCCGGCGCCGGGTGCTGATGACCGAGCTGGCCCTCGAGGTGGGGCACGCGGACGCCGGGCGCATCGAGAGCGAGCTGCGGGCCCGTGGGGTCAGCGTGCTGGAGGTGGAGTACGCCGCCACCGTGCGGTTGCTGCTCGGGTCGAGCGAGCCCGCCGAGGTGGCCGCCCAGGTGGCGGCCCTCACCGGCGGCGCGTCCGTCGTCGACCGCGTCGGCGAGCGCTGGGTCTGACCCTCCGCGGATCCGCTGGGAATATTGCATGCCTTGCTACGTTGTAACTGTGTAATCACGTAATGACTGCAAGGAGAAGCTGATGAACACGCATGACGAAGGACGAGGCCGCGGACGTCGCGGCGAGGGTCGTGGACGCCGGGGTGGCTGGCAGGTCGCCGACCTGCCCGAGGCCGGCGACGCCCAGGACTGGTTCACCGGGCGGCTGCCCGACGGCTGGTTCGACGGTGTCGAGGTGAGCGTCGACCGCGAGGAGATCGTGGTGATCGGCGCCCTGGCCGGCGATGCCGAGGAGGTCTCGAGCGCCGAGGCCGAGGGTCGGATCGGTCGCTTCCGCTCCGAGACCCGCGAGCAGCGCATCGAGATCGCCCTCGAGGCCGAGGCGCGCTACCAGCGCAAGGTGTCGTGGGGCGCGAGCCTCGGTGGCACCACCGCGCTCTTCACGCACGTCGCGGCACCGGTGATGACCCGGCTGCGCCAGCCAGAGCGGCAGGTGCTCGACACCCTCGTGGACGCCGGGGTCGCCCGGTCGCGCTCGGACGCGCTCGCCTGGTCGGTCCGCCTCGTCGGTCAGCACGCCGACGAGTGGCTGGGCCAGCTGCGCGACGCGATGTCCGAGGTCGACAAGCTGCGCGGCGAGGGCCCGTCCCTGTGACCGACTGACCGCCGCCGGCGAGCAGCACGACCCGGGTCACAGTGACCCGGGTCGCACTGCGTCGCCGGGGTGTCTAGGGTCGGGACGTGTTCTGGTTGAGCGCCTTCATCGACGCACCCGAGGAGTCCTTCGAGGAGACGGTCGCCTTCTGGGCGGCGGTCACGGGGTGGGCGCCCTCCGTCCGGCGCGGCGTCCACGACGAGTTCCTGACCCTGGCGCCGGGCGATGCCGACGACCACCTGCGGATGCAGCGCCTGGCCTCCGGAGAGGCCCGGATCCACCTCGACGTCCACGTCCGCGATCCCCGGGCGGCCGCCGACCGGGCGGTCGGGCTGGGCGCGGTCGAGCTGGCCGACGACGGGTACGTCGTCCTCGAGTCGCCCGGCGGGCTGACCTTCTGCCTCGTCACGCACCCCTCGTCGAGGCCGGCCCCGCCGTCGCGCTGGCCCGACCTCTCCACCAGCCTGGTCGACCAGGTCTGCCTCGACGTGCCCGCAGCGGCGTACGACGCGGAGACCGGCTTCTGGCAGGAGCTGCTCGGCTGGCAGCGGGTGGGGTCGTCCTTCCGCGAGTTCGAGCGGCTGGCCCGGCCCGACGGCCAGGCGCTCCGCCTCCTGCTCCAGCGCCTCGACGACGAGGGGGGCCCGACCCGCGCCCACCTCGACCTGGCCTGCAGCTCGCGGGACCGCGAGGTCGTGCGGCACGCCTCCCTCGGCGCCCGGCTCGTCGACGACCGCGAGAGCTGGACCGTGATGGCCGACCCGGCGGGCCTGGCCTACTGCCTCACCGACCGGCCGCCGGGGTGAGCCAGCAGGGCGGCCTGCCGTGGAGCTGGGGTGACCTCTCCGGCACGACCGACCACTTCGGCGGGCGCGGTCCCGGGCTGCACGCCGCCCGCGGGGTGCGGGTCGCCGCACCGCCCGACGTGGTGTGGCGATGGGTACGACAGCTGCAGGTGGCGCCGTACAGCTATGACCTCGTCGACAACCTCGGACGCCGCAGCCCGCGCAGCCTGACCCCCGGGCTGGGGGAGTTCGAGCCCGGGGGCCGCTTCATCATCTTCACCGTCCGCGCGGTGGATCCGGGACGCTCCGTGGAGCTCGAGATCACCCGGGCCGGCGCGGTGCGGCTGTTCGGTCCGGTGCTGATGGCCTACTCGGTGACCTCCCCGGACGCCGACGGCGGCTCCGGCGGCGGCGCCGGCACGGTGCTGCGGTGCGACCTCTTCGTGCCGGGAGCCGCCCGGGGCGTGGCGACGGCCGCCCTGATGTGGGGGGACCTGGTGATGATGCGCAAGCAGCTGCTCACCTGGAAGGCGCTCGCGGAGCGGGACGTCCGCTAGGTTTCGCCGGCATGAGCACCGACGCCCTCCGGGGCCTGGCCGACCTCGCCCGCGACCGCACGACCCGGCAGGGCCTCGAGGCACAGCTCGCGGTGGCCCGGCAGCGCCTGGCCGACACCCAGCAGCGCGCGGCCGCGGCCGTCGACACGCTGGCGGGGGAGCTCGCCGACGTCGACCGGCTGGAGTCGATGTCGATGACCCGGATCCTCGCCGGGCTGCGGGGCAGCCGCGACACCGACCTGGACCGGGAGCGGTCCGAGGCGCAGGCCGCCCAGTACGCCGCCGCGGAGGCCGAGGCGCGCCGGCAGTCCGCCGACCGGGAGGTGACCGACCTCGTGGCCCGCATCAACGCCCTCGGCGACCTCGACGCCCGGCGCGAGGAGCTGCTCAGCGCCCGCGAGGCCGAGGTGGCCGCCGACCCCGCGACCACGACGGTGGCCGGCCGGGTCACCGAGCTGGCCACGGCCGTCGGTACGCGGGAGGCCGAGCTCGCCCAGCTCGACGAGGCCGCGGTCGCCGCCCAGCACGCGCTCGGCGCCCTGCGGGAGGCGGACCGGCACCTCGGCAGCGCCGGCTCCTGGTCGACGTACGACACGTTCTTCGGCGGCGGGATGGTCACCGACATGGTGAAGTACGACCGGCTCGACAAGGCGGGTCAGGTGATCCGGCAGGCCGACTCCGCGCTCGGCCACCTGGCCACCGAGCTCGCCGACGTCGGGCTGCACGCCGTGGGTGGGATCCAGGTCGACCAGATGACCCAGTTCTTCGACGTGTGGTTCGACAACATCTTCAGCGACTGGGCGGTCCGGGACCGGATCCGGCAGGCGTCGGACCGGGTGCGATCCGCCACGGCCGGGGTGGGCGAGACCCTCGAGGTGCTCGTCCGCCGGCGGGACGCGGCGCTGGAGGACCTGCACCGGCTCCGCGCCGAGCGCGAGCAGCTGCTCACCACCTGAGCCCCGCCGCCCGGGGCCGGCGTCCCTACGGCACGGGCGCGACGTAGACCCAGCGCCCGCCCCGACGCTCGAAGGTGCTGCGCTCGTGCAGCACGCCGGGACCTGCCGGGGTCTCGTAGTGCGCCCGGAACTCCACCTCGTCACCGCTGGCGTCGAGCACCTCCAGCCGGGTCCAGGTCAGCCCGGGACCGGGCGTGAGGTCGTCGGGGCGGGTGCGGGGGTGCCAGGTGCGGAACACGTGGTCGAGCTCCCCGAGGGCGTACGCCGAGAACCGGGACCGCATCAGCTCCTCGGGACTCGACGCGAGGGCCGTGCCCCGGTGCAACGGCCCGCAGCACGCGTCGTACGCCGCTCCGGAGCCGCACGGGCAGGGACGGACGAGGCTCACCCGCCAGACCCTACGGCCGGCGCCGGAAACCCGGGTGCCGGGACCGCCGCGCCCCGCTAGCGTGCGGGCCATGTCGAGCTACCCGCAGGACCCGCCCTTCGCCGCCGACGAGACCACCATGCTCCGGGGGTGGCTCGACTACTACCGCGACACGCTGCGCGCGCAGACCGGCGGCCTCGACGGCGCCCAGCTGGCCACCACCATCCCCGGGCACCCGGCGGTGATGACCCTCGGCGGGATGCTCAAGCACCTCGCCTTCGTGGAGCAGTGGTGGTTCACGATCGCGCTCCACGACCGGCCGCCGGTGGGGTTCTGGGCCGAGGTCGACTGGGACGCCGACGAGGACTGGGACTGGAGCTCGGCGCGCCACGACTCACCGCAGGAGCTGCGGGAGATCTACGACGCGGAGGTCGCCCGCGCCGACGCGGCCCTCGACGAGGCGCTGGCCACCGGCGGCCTCGACCAGCCCGCTCTGCGCGCGCGCCGGGACGGCTCGGTCGCCACGCTCCGCTGGATCCTTTTCCACATGGTCGAGGAGTACGCCCGCCACGCCGGGCACGCGGACCTGATCCGCGAGTCCGTGGACGGCGCGGTCGAGCTCTGAGCCGGTGGTCGCAGGCGGGTCAGCCGACCTCCTGGTGCAGGCACAGGACGTTGCCGTCGGGGTCCTTGAACCACGCGGCTCGTTCGGTGCCCATCTCCGCGACGTGGTCGACGGTCTTGAGGTCCGGCAGGTCGTAGTCCTCGAACACGACGCCGCGACCCTCGAGGGTGCCGATCTCGGAGGTGACGTCGTCGACCTCGAAGCTCATCGCGGTGCTCTCCGAGGGACGGCTGTCGGGGCGGGGCAGGAGGACGAGCTGTGCGTCGCTCCCCACGGCGAACATCGCGCTGCCCTCGTCGTTGGTCCCGGTGAGCTCGAGTCCGAGGGACTCCTGGTAGAACTGCGTGGCGCGGTCGACGTCGGTGACCGGGAGCATCAACGCCACCCCGCTGTGTGCGAGCGACATGCTGCGCCTCCTTCGTCCCCCCATCGTGCGCCCGAGGCGCGCCGTGCGTCCATGGCGAGAGCGGACCAACCACGACGACGCGCCTCACCAGCGCACGCGAGAGCCGCTGATCTGCTGGAATGGGCCCCGACGAGGGAGAAGACCTGATGAGCGACAAGATCCGCGTGTACCTCCTGGACGACCACGACGTCGTGCGCGAGGGCCTGAAGTTCCTCCTCGAGCGCCAGGAGGACATCGAGGTCATCGGCGACTCGGCGTCCGCCGTGGAGGCCACCGCCCGCATCCCGGCGCTGCGGCCCGACGTGGCCGTCCTCGACGGACGCCTGCCCGACGGGTCCGGGATCGAGGTGTGCCGCGCCGTCCGAGCCGTCGACCCGACGATCCGCGCGCTCATCCTGACGTCGTACGACGACGACGAGGCGCTCTTCGCCGCGATCATGGCGGGCGCCTCGGGCTACGTCCTCAAGGAGATCCGCAGCAGCGACCTGGTCACCGCGGTGCGCCAGGTGGCCGCCGGCAACTCCCTCATCGACCCGGCACTCACGGCCCGCGTGCTGGAGCGGGTGCGCCACGGGCCGGCGACGGCCCCGGAGCTGGCCGAGCTCACCGAGCAGGAGCTCAAGCTCCTGGGCCTCATCGCGGAGGGGCTGACCAACCGCCAGATCGGCGAGCGGATGTTCCTGGCCGAGAAGACCGTCAAGAACTACGTCTCCAGCATCCTGGCCAAGCTCGGCCTCGAGCGTCGCACGCAGGCGGCCGTGCTCGCCTCCAAGCTGCTGGGTCCTGAGGGCTAGGTCACAAGGGCTGGGTCCCGAGGGCTGGGGACCTTCGGGCCCCGTCGCGGTGACCTCGTCCCCTGACCGCGCATCCCTGGCAGGACGAGAGTGGGTGGTGCAGGACAGCACCACTCACTCACCCCAGAAGGGACTCGTCATGGCCGTCATCCATCGCCATCACCACATCAGTGCTGAGGGCGTCACCACCTCGGAGAGCACGGAGACGAGCACCGGCCTGGACCGGTCCATCGCCGCCCTGCGCCTCGCGTTCGGGTTCACGTTCCTGTGGGCCTTCCTCGACAAGACGTTCGCCCTGGGCTGGCACACGGGATACGACGACCAGGGGGTCCTCGACCGCTTCGGCGACGCCGCCTGGATCAACGGCGGCAGCCCGACCGAGGGGTTCCTCACCTTCGGGGTCCCCGAGGGCAACTGGTTCAAGGACGTCTTCACCAACATGGCCGGACACGCCTGGGTCGACTGGCTGTTCATGATCGGTCTCCTCGGCATCGGCGTCACCCTGCTCCTCGGGGTCGGGATGCGCATCGGCACCGCCGCCGGCGCCCTGATGTACACCTTCATGTACGCCGCGTCGTTCCGGCTCGAGAACAACCCGTTCGTCGACGACCACCTCATCGGCATCATCGCGATGGCGGTCCTGTTCTTCGCCGGTGCGGGCGTCACCTGGGGCCTCGGTCGCTGGTGGCGTGGGACCCGGATGGTCGAGAAGTACCCGATCCTCACCTGACACCTGACACCTGACACCTGACGACCGACACCGACGAGACCCGCCCTGCCCCGGGGCGGGTCTCGTCCTGTCCGGGGCCGGCCTCAGCCGAGCGGCACGCGCCACACGAGCGTCGTGCCTCGCGTGGAGCTCGGGACGAGCTCCAGCGTGCCGCCGAGGTCCTCGGCCCGTCGGCGCGCGTTGCGCAGCCCGCTCTCGACGAGCTCCTCGGGCAGGCCGGTGCCGTCGTCGGCCACGATCAGCACCAGCTCGTCGGCACTGACCTGCACGTCGACCTCGGCACGGTCGGCGACGGCGTGCCGGGCGACGTTGGAGATGGCCTCCCGCAGCACCGGCAGGACCTGGGCGGCGACCTCGTCGGGGACGGCGGTGTCGACGGGGCCCGTCGTGCGCACGACGGGGTGGTAGCCGAGGACCGGCACGTACTCGCGCACGAGACGACGCACCTCGCTCCGCAGCGAGGGCGACTGCCTCTCCTGCAGCTCGAAGATGGTGCCGCGGATCGCCTTGATGGTGTCGTCGAGGGCCGAGACGGTCTCGTCCAGCCGCTGCGCGACCTCGGGGGAGGCGGTCATCGCCGACACGCCCTGGAGCTGCAGCCCGGTGGCGAAGAGGCGCTGGATGACCACGTCGTGGAGGTCCCGCGCGATGCGCTCGCGGTCGGAGATGAGGGCCAGCTGCTCCCTCTCGGCGACCGCCTGCCCGCGGTCCAGGGCGAGCGCGACCTGGTCGGCGAAGGTGGCGAGCATCTCCCGCTCGCTCGCCTCGTGCAGGGGGGAGGTGCGGTCGAAGATCGCGGCCAGCGCGATCACCGGGGCCAGGTGGGCCTGGACCGGGATGACGACGGCGTCGAGGTGGTCGAGGTGCACCAGCACAGGTGGGGCGGTGATGTCGAGCGGAGGGCCGCTGCGGACCCGGTCGGAGAGCGCGCGGACCAGTGCGTGGTCCGGCACGTCGGCGGACACGGTGTCGTCGTCGGTGGAGTCGGGGGCGAGCAGCACGGTGGCCCGGGCGCCGGCCACGGCACGGGCCGTGTTCACGATGCTCAGCAGCGCCCGGCCCTGGTGCACCGGGGGCTGGAGCTCCGCGCTGATCTCGGCGGTCGCCTCCAGCCAGCGACGTCGCCGCTCGCTGAGGCCGTAGGTCCGCGCGTTGTCGATGACGAGCCCGGCGGTGCGGGCCAGGGCCTCGACCAGCTGCTCGTCCTCCTCGCTGAACTGCTCGCCGTCACGCTTCTCGGTCAGGTAGAGGTTGCCGAAGACAGTGCCCCGGATGCGCACCGGCATCCCGAGGAAGGTGGTCATCGGCGGATGGTTCGGCGGGAAGCCGACCGACCGCGGGTGCGCCGACAGGTCCACCAGCCGCAGCCCGGACGGTTCCTCGATGATCACGCCGAGGATGCCGTCGCCCTGGGGGAGGTCGCCGATGAGTGCCCTGGTCTCCTCGTCCAGCCCGGTGGTGAGGAACTCCACCAGCCGGCCGTCGGAGCCGAGCACGCCCAGCGCGCCGTACTGCGCCCCGGTCAGCTCGGTGGCCGCGGTGACGATGCGGGTCAGCACGCTGCTGAGGTCGAGGTCGCTGGCGATGGCGGTCACGGCATCGAGCAGGGCCTGGGCAGGTCCGGTCAGGGACGGGTGCCCCGAGGGCCCGTACGTCGTCACGGGGACAGTGTGACGCGAGCCGGGCGCGACGTCACGCAGATCACAGGACACGACGGACCGGGAGCGTCCCCTCGAGGTCCCAGCCCTCACCGAGGCGCCGTCCGGTCACCTCCGAGAGCGGGATCCGCAGGTAGAGCGAACGGCGGCCCGCCGCCCACGCCTTCGGGAGGATGCGGACCAGCGTGCTCAGCTCGTCGGGGTCCTCCACCGGCTCGGCGCGGCCGCGCACGACCACGCTCCAGCCGCGTTGGCGGGCGTGCTCGATGTGGTCGATCTCGAACGCGAGCAGGCTGTCGCGCCCGTAGGTGCCGAGCAGGCTGTAGGGCGTCGTGCAGACGACGACCGACCCGTCGATCACGGAGTAGTTCATCGGGACGATGTGCGGCCCGCTCGGTGCTGCGACGGCGACCCGGCCGACCACGCCCCGGCGCAGCAGGGTCTCGCACTCGCTGCGGCTCAGCTCCCGGACCTCGGCCACGGCACACCTCGTTCTCTCCACTCGCGTCGTGCTCCCATGGTCGTCGCGTCCCGGCGAGGCGAGCAGGGTCGTTGGTCCCGAGCAGGCCGACCTTTGCGCCCGGGCGTGCCTTGTGCGCCGGACTAGCGTGGACGAGGTGACCGAGACTGCCTCCTCCGCACTGCCCCGCACCGTCGGCGAGCTCCGCGCCTCCGGGCACGAGTTCAAGACCCTCCGGCACGAGCTGCGCGACAACCTGCTCGCGCGCCTGCGTGACGGCGTCGATCCCTGGCCCGGCCTCCACGGCTTCGAGGACACCGTCATCCCCCAGGTCGAGCGCGCCCTGATCGCGGGCCACGACATCGTCCTGCTCGGTGAGCGTGGCCAGGGCAAGACCCGCCTGCTGCGCACGCTCGTCGGCCTCCTCGACGAGTGGTCGCCGGTGATCTCCGGCTCCGAGCTCGGCGAGCACCCCTACGAGCCGATCACCGTGCAGTCGCGACAGGCCGCGGCGACGTACGGCGACGACCTGCGCGTCTCGTGGCGCCACCGCGACGAGCGGTACGCCGAGAAGCTGGCGACGCCGGACACCTCCGTCGCCGACCTCATCGGCGACGTCGACCCGATGAAGGTCGCCGAGGGTCGTTCGCTGGGTGACCCGGAGACCATCCACTTCGGCCTCATCCCGCGCAGCCACCGCGGCATCGTGGCGATCAACGAGCTGCCCGACCTCGCCGAGCGGATCCAGGTGGCGATGCTCAACGTGATGGAGGAGCGCGACATCCAGATCCGCGGCTACGTCCTGCGCCTGCCGCTCGACGTGCTCGTCATGGCCAGCGCCAACCCGGAGGACTACACCAACCGCGGGCGCATCATCACCCCGCTCAAGGACCGCTTCGGCGCCGAGATCCGCACCCACTACCCGACCGAGCTCGAGGCGGAGGTGGCCGTCATCCGGCAGGAGGCGACCCTGCAGGCCCACGTGCCCGACCACATCGTGGAGATCCTGGCCCGCTTCACCCGCAACCTGCGCGAGTCCGGCAGCGTCGACCAGCGCTCGGGGGTCAGCGCCCGCTTCGCCATCGCCGGCGCCGAGACCATCGCCGCCGCCGCCCTGCACCGGGCGACCGTGCAGGGCGAGGACCGGCCGGTGGCCAGGATCGTCGACCTCGAGACGGCCGTCGACGTGCTCGGCGGCAAGGTGGAGTTCGAGACGGGCGAGGAGGGACGCGAGTCCGAGATCCTCACCCACCTGCTGCGCACCGCCGTGGCCGAGACCGTCCGCCAGCACCTGCGCGGCATCGACATGGCGCTGCTCGTCGACGCCATCGAGGCCGGCTCGATGGTCACCACCGGCGAGCAGGTCAGCGCCCGCGACTTCCTGGCCGGGCTGCCCGTGCTCGGCGAGTCCGACCTCTACGACCAGGTCACCGACCGGCTCGGCGCCACCGACGACGGCGAGCGCGCCTCGGCGATCGAGCTCGCGCTCGAGGGGCTCTACCTCGCCCGCAAGGTCGGCAAGGAGACCGGTGGCCGGGAGACCGTCTATGGCTGAGGTGGTCACCCTCCGTCCCGGGACCCTCGCCGACGTCCCCGGCCTGCGCGCCCTCGGCGAGGCGGTCGTGCCGCCGACCTACGGCCCGATCGACGCGGCGTACGCCCAGCGGATGCTCGACGAGTGGTGGGTCCCGGACAGGTTCGCCGCCTCGCTCGAGCGCAACGCGCACGTCGTCGCCGAGCTCGACGGGCGGGTCGTCGCCATGGCCAACCTGGGCCGGCTGCGGAGCTCGCACCGCGACTTCCCGCACGTCACCGGCGACCGTGAGGTGATGTGGAAGCTCTACGTGCACCCCGACCACCAGGGCCGCGGGCTCGGCCGCCGCCTGCTGGGCGAGGTCGAGGCGCTCGTCGAGGGCGACGAGCTGTGGTTGGAGGTCGTCGACGGCAACGAACAGGCGTTCGGCTTCTACGAGGCGCACGGCTTCGAGGTCGTCGAGCGGGTCGCCGGCGACCCGTGGCCCGACGACGTGTGGATGAGGAAGGCCCTGCGATGAGCCGCTACCGCCGCTACGACGGCGGGGATCCGCTGGCGCCGCCGGTCGACCTCGCCGAGGCCCTCGACCACATCGGCCAGGACGTGATGGCCGGCTACTCGCCCGAGCGCGCGATGCGCGAGTTCCTGCGCCGCGGCGGGCAGGACCAGCGCGGCCTCGACGACCTGGCCCGCCAGGTCGCCGAGCGGCGCCGCGACATCCTGCGCCGCCACGACCTCGACGGCACCATGCGGGAGGTCCGCGAGCTGCTCGACAAGGCCGTGCTCGCCGAGCGCGGCCAGCTGGCCCGCGACGTCGTGATGGACGACGACGACCGCACCTTCCGCGAGATGCAGCTCGACCAGCTGCCTTCCTCGACGGCGGCCGCGGTGAGCGAGCTGGCGTCGTACGACTGGCAGAGCAGCGAGGCGCGCGAGGCCTACGAGGAGATCAAGGACCTGCTCGGCCGCGAGCTGCTCGACCAGCGCTTCGCCGGGATGAAGCAGGCGCTCGAGGGGGCCACCGACGAGGACCGGGCCGCGGTCAACGAGATGCTCGGCGACCTCAACGAGCTGCTGGAGAAGCACGCGCAGGGCGCCGACACCGAGCAGGACTTCCGTGACTTCATGGACAAGCACGGCGACTTCTTCCCCGAGGACCCGCAGGACATCGACGAGCTGCTCGACTCGCTGGCCCAGCGGGCCGCGGCGGCGCAGCGGATGATGAACTCGATGACGCCCGAGCAGCGGGCCGAGCTGATGGAGCTCTCGCAGCAGGCGTTCGGCTCGCCCGAGCTGATGGAGCAGCTGGCCCGGATGGACGCCAACCTCCAGTCCCTGCGGCCCGGAGAGGACTGGGGCGGCTCCGAGGACTTCCAGGGCGACCAGGGGCTCGGGCTCGGTGACGGCACCGGCGCGCTGCAGGACCTCGCCGACCTCGACCGGCTCGCCGACCAGCTCTCCCAGTCCTACGGGGGCGCGCGGATGGACGACGTGGACCTCGACGCCCTGGCCCGCCAGCTCGGCGACCAGGCGGCGGTCGACGCGCGCACGCTGACCGAGCTCGAGCGGGCGCTGCGCGACTCGGGCTACCTCCAGCGTGGCTCGGACGGCGAGCTGCGGCTCTCGCCCAAGGCGATGCGGCAGCTGGGCAGGGCGCTGCTGCGCGACGTCGCGACCCGGATGAGCGGGCGGCAGGGCCAGCGCGAGACCCGGCACGCCGGTGCCGCAGGGGACCTGTCGGGCGCGACGCGGGCGTGGGAGTTCGGCGACACCGAGCCGTGGGACGTGACCCGGTCGATCACCAACGCCATCGTGCGCACGGCGGGGGAGGGCGGTCCGGCGCTCCCGGTGCGGCTGCGCATCGACGACATCGAGGTGCAGGAGACCGAGGCCCGCACCCAGGCCGCGGTCGCGCTGCTGGTGGACACGTCGTTCTCGATGGCCATGGACGGACGCTGGGTGCCGATGAAGCGCACCGCGCTGGCGCTGCACCAGCTGGTCAGCTCGCGCTTCCGGGGCGACGCGCTCCAGCTGATCGCCTTCGGCCGGCACGCGCAGGTGATGGAGATCGAGCAGCTGACCGCGCTGGACGCGCAGTGGGAGAAAGGCACCAACCTGCACCACGGGCTGCTGCTGGCCAACCGGCACTTCCGCAAGCACCCCAACGCCCAGCCGGTGCTGCTCGTCGTGACCGACGGCGAGCCCACCGCGCACCTCGAGGCCGACGGCGAGGTCTTCTTCGACTACCCGCCGCACCCGGTCACCATCGCCAACGCCGTGCGCGAGCTCGACAACTCGCAGCGCCTCGGGGCACAGACGACCTTCTTCCGCCTCGGCGAGGACCCGGGCCTGGCCCGCTTCATCGAGTCCATGGCCAGGCGGGTGGACGGGCAGATGGTCAGCCCCGAGCTCGACGACCTGGGCGCCGCCGTCGTGGGGTCCTACCTCGGCTCGCGCTCGTCGTACCGCGACCACTTCGGGGACTGGATGGACGGCGGTCGCGGCTTCTGGGTGGAGGACTGACCCCGCCCTCGGGGACGCTCACAGCCGCCGGGGGCCTCGAGCATCCGCGCGAGCTCGGCGCCCATGTGCTCGACGACGACCTGGAGCCCCTTCGCGGGGCGGACCATCACGGTGAAGTCGGTGATCAGCCCGTCGTCGTCCCAGGTGATCATGTCGATGCCGTGGACGGTCAGCCCGCCGACCTCGGTGCGGAACTCCAGCACCGCGCTGTCCTCGCCCTGCCACTCCCGGTCGTAGACGAGCTCGGGGCCGAGGACGGCGAAGGCGGCGGCGAGGTAGGCGACGACGACGTCGCGACCCTCCTGCGGCGTGTGGACGGCCGGGCTGCGGAAGACGGCGTCCGGCGCCACGAGAGCCGGGAGCCCCGCGGCGTCACGGCTCTCGGCGACGGCGTGCCAGCGGGCGAGGGCGGTGGCGGGGTCCATGACCGCATCGTGGCACGTCAGGCCCAGCGGCGGACGGCCCAGCGCTCGACCACGCCGAGGGCGGCGTCGCTGAGCTTGCCGAGCACGGCGAGCAGCACGATGGCGAGCAGCAGCCGGTCCGTGCGGCCGTTGTTCTGCGAGTCGATGAGCAGGAAGCCGAGGCCCTGCGAGGACGCGATCAGCTCGGCCGCCACGAGGAACAGCCAGGACTGGGCCAGGGCGAGGCGCAGGCCCGAGAACACCGCCGGCACGACGGCCGGCAGCTGGACGGTGGTGAGCAGGCGTACGCCGCGCAGCCCGAACGCGCGGGCAGCCTCGACGAGCTGGGCGTCGACGTGGCGCAGCGCGAGGTAGGTGGTGGTGAAGACGGGGAACATCGCGCCGATCGCGATGAGGGTGATCTTGGAGTCCTCGCCGATCTTCAGCCACAGGATGAGCAGCGGGACCCACGCCAGCGACGGGACGGCGCGGAGCGCGCCGATGGTCGGGGCGAGGACCAGGTCGGCCACCCGGGAGAGGCCGACCAGGGCACCCAGCGCGACGCCGATCGTGCTGCCGACGAGGAAGCCGACGAGCACGCGCTGGGTGGAGATGTGCACGTGGGTGAGCAGCTCGCCCCGGCCGACGAGCCCCCGGCCGGCGTCGAGCACGGAGCCGGGGGACGGCAGCTGCACGGGGCTGAACACGCCGGCCCGCGTGGCGGCGTACCACGCCAGCAGCAGGGCGGCCGGCAGCACGATCCGGGCGAGGAGGAGCAGCACGGGGTGCGCGGGCCTCGCCGGGTCGGTGCGGCGTCGGCCCCCGGCGGGGTCCGGGCGCCCTCCGGCGACGGTCCCGTCGCTCGCACCGTGCCCGACGACGGCGAGGCCCGCGTCGGACATCAGCCTGCCACCGCGGACGCGTCGGCCTGGCCGGCGAACTCGTCGTCGAGCAGGGTGTCGAGGGCGTCGTCGATCTGCGACTGCTCCTCCACGTCGCCGGACTCCACGAAGATGGGTCCGACGGTCGTCAGCACGTCGAGCTGCGCCTGACCGGGGACGTGGTCGAAGTCGAAGTTGGTCCGCTCGGTGAGGACGGTGCGGGCGACCTCCTCGTCGATGGCGGCCTCCTCGGCCAGGATGGCGACGGCCTCGTCGGGGTTGTCCTGCACCCACTGGCGGGCCTTGTCGTAGGCGTCGACGACCAGCTGGACCAGCTCCGGCTCGTCGGCGATGAAGTCCTCGTTGGCGTTGAGGAAGCCGTAGGTGTTGAAGTCGATGTTGCGGTAGATCAGCTTGGCCCCGGACTGCTCGGCGCCGGCCATGATCGGGTCGAGGCCGGCCCAGGCGTCGACGGCGCCGTTGCTCAGCGCGGTGGCGCCGTCGGCGTGCTGGAGGTTCTCGACGGTGACCTCGCTCGGGTCCACACCCTCCGCGTCGAGGGCCTGGAGCAGGAAGAAGTAGGGGTCGGTGCCCTTGGTGGCGGCGACCTGGGTGCCGGCGAGGTCCTTGACGGAGGTGATGTCGGAGTCCTCGGGGACGACGATGGCGGCCCACTCCGGCTGGGAGAAGATGTCGACGGTCCTGATCGGGGAGCCGTTGGCCCGGGCGAGCAGGGCGGCGGAGCCGGCGGTGGAGCCGATGTCGATGGCCTCGGCGCGCAGGTTCTCGTTGGCCTTGTTGGAGCCGTCGGACTTGACCCAGCTCACCTCGACGTCCTGGTCGGCGAGCTCGTCCTCGAGCCAGCCCTGGTCCTTGATGACCAGGCTGAGCGGGTTGTACGTCGCGTAGTCGAGGTTGAGCGCGCGGGCGTCGGTCTCCGCGGCCTCCCCCTCGGCGCAGGCGGTCGCGGTGAACAGGGTGCCGGCGGCCACGAGCAGGGCGGTCGTGGTGCGCAGGCGGGGATGACGGGGCATGGGAGTGTCCTTCGGGTCTCTCGGGATGGGTGGAACAGCGGGGAGCAAGGGGCTCGGCGCCGGAGCGGGGCTCAGTGCCGGTGTGCGTCGACGCCGAGGCTCTCCAGGAGCTCTCCGCGCAGGCGGGCGAGGTCGACCGAGCCGCGGTCGCGGGGTCGCTCGCCGGGGACGTCGACGACGTGCGACACGGTGGCGGCGGTCCCACCCGCGGGGCGGCCCAGCACGACGACGCGGTCGGCGAGCTGGAGGGCCTCGTCGACGTCATGGGTCACGAGCAGCACGGTGGTGGGGGAGGCCTCGTGGACCGCGAGGAGCAGGTCCTGCATCTTCATCCGGGTCAGGGCGTCCAGGGCGCCGAAGGGCTCGTCGAGCAGGAGCACCCCGGGTCGGCGCGCCAGGGCGCGGGCCAGCGAGGTCCGCTGGGCCATGCCGCCCGAGATCTCCCGCGGACGGTGGTCCGCGTGCTCCGCGAGGCCGACCAGGCCGAGCAGCTCGTCGACGAGGCGCGCTCCCTCGGAGCGGGCGGTGCCGTCGGGCAGTCCGAGGGCCACGTTGGCGCGCACGGTGCGCCACGGCAGCAGGCGCGGCTCCTGGAACGCGATGGCGCACCGGTCGTCGATGCCGCGGACGGGGCGGTCCCCGATGACCACGGTGCCGCTGGTGGGGGTGTCGAGCCCGGCGGCGGCCCGCAGCAACGTCGACTTGCCGCAGCCGCTGGGACCGAGGAGCGCGACGACCGAGCCGGCCTCGACGGTGAGGTCCACGTCCTGGAGCACCTGGCGCTGCTGGTCGCGGTCGGTGAAGGCCCGGCCCACGCCACGGAAGTGGAGCGGGAGCGCGGCCGCCGGGACGTCGGCGTACCCCGCGCTGCTGCGTCTGCTCGTCTGGAGCAGGCTCATCGTTCCTCCGCGTGCATTAAGTAGAGTGGAATACTCATATTCAAGCACAGCGCAGTCGTGATCGGGTGGTGCCCGGTCGGAGTGGCGGCGGACGCTCGGGCCTGCCGACGTGGCGGGAGCGGCCGACCCGTCGGCTCAGTCGTCGGCGAAGCCCGGCAGGTGGTCGATGAGGATCTGCCGGAAGGGCGCCTCGGCCTCCAGCTGGCTGAGCAGCCCGAGCCCGCCCAGCCACGTGCGGTGGATGAGCAGGTACGACGTCGGCAGGTTGAGCTTGGTGGCCAGCGTGAAGGCGGGGTCGCGGGGGTTGTTGATCCGCTCGAACTGGGCGCGCATCCACTCGCGGCTGAAGCGGAACGTCTCCATCCGGGCCGGCTCGATGAAGGGGGCCAGGTAGTCGAGGACCAGCTGCGGGTCGACCTGCACCTTGTCCTTGATGAAGCCCTCCTCGCGCAGACCCGCCACCAGCGACTCGGGGTCGGCCTCGGCGGCGACCCGGATGAGCCGGCCCATCGCCTCGGGGAGCCGGCCCTGGGGCAGTCGGGCGACGGCGCCGAAGTCGAGGATGCCGAGCCGGCCCGGCTCGCCGTCGGGGCCCGGGACGGGGCGGAAGTTGCCCGGGTGCGGGTCGGCGTGCAGCATGCCGGTGCGCGCCGGGCCGACGAAGATGAAGCGGGCGAGCAGCTCGCCGTAGTGGTTGCGCTCCTCCTGGGTGCCCTCCCGGATGACGTGGGCCAGCGAGTACGGCGCGTCGAGCCACTCGGTGATGATCGCCTCGCCGCCCACCGCGACCACGTCGGGGACGACGAAGTCGGGGTCGTCGCGGAAGGCGTCGGCGAACACGCGCTGGGCGTCCGCCTCGAGGGTGTAGTCGAGCTCCTCAGCGGCGCGCGCCTGCAGCTCGGCGACGAGCGGCTTGATGTCGATGCCGGGGAAGACGGGGGCGACCCCGCGGGCCACCCGGGCGATCTGGCGCAGGTCGCCCATCAGCGCCTCGCCGGCGCCGGGGTACTGCACCTTGACGGCGACGTCGCGGCCGTCGCGCCACCGGCCCTTGTGCACCTGCCCGATGCTGGCGGCGGCGGTCGGGCCGCCGTCGAGCCAGACCAGGTCCTCGGACCAGTCCGGGCCCAGGTGGGTGGTCAGCTGGTCACGCACGGTCTGGGTCGGCATCGGCGGGGCGTCGTCCTGCAGGCGGGTGAGGTTCTCCCGGTAGGGCGCCACCAGCTCGTCGGGCAGGGCCGCCTCGAAGACGCTCAGCGCCTGGCCGAACTTCATCGCGCCGCCCTTGAGCTCGCCCAGGGTCTTGAAGAGCTGCTCGGCCGTGCGCTGCTGCACCTCGGTGAGCACGGCGTCCGCCGGGGCCCCGCCCAAACGCCGCCCGAACCCCACCGCCGTACGGCCTGCGTAGCCCAGCGGCAGCGCCGCCAAACGGGCGCTGCGGGAGAAGGCCTTGCGTGGGAGCTCGGTCATGGGTCCCAGTGTCACCGATCGGTGGTGACGCAGGTCGCATGTGGTGGGATGCGCCGGTGGATCTCCGGGACCTGCCGCGCGTGGTGTGGGTGCTGGCGGCGTCCCGGTTCGTCGGGTCCGCGACGGCGTTCGTCTTCCTCTTCCTCACCCTCTACCTCACCGGGCCGCGCGACCTGAGCGCGCCGCGGGCCGGTCTCGTGGCCGGCGTGGTCGGGGTCGCCCTGCTCGTCGGCAACCTCACGGGCGGACGGTGGGGTGATCGCCTGGGCCACCGGCGAGTGCTGCTCGCGGCGTCCTCGGTGGGGGCGGCGGTGCTGATGTCGGTGCCGTGGCTGCCCGTGTGGCTGATGGTGCTCGCGCTGCCGGTGGCGGCCTACCTCAGTGCCGTGGGCCAGGTCTCGACCGGTGCCCTCACCGCCCTCGCGATGCCGCGGGGGGACCGGCGTACGGCGGTCGCGCTCGGTCGCGCGGCGTCCAACGCCGGCTTCGTGGTCGGCCCGCTGCTGGGGGCACTGGTCGTGACGTGGAGCTACGAGGCGATGTTCGTGCTGGACGGGCTGGCGGTGCTCCTCATCCGGCTGGCGCTGAGCCGCGCGCTGCCCGTGGAGCCGCCCCGCGCGGAGGCGTCCCCGGGGCCGGGCATGCTGCGCGCGGTCCGCGGCGACCGCTCGCTGGTCGTGCTGCTGGTCGGGGTGGTGCTCGTCGACGTCGTCTACCGCCAGCTCTACACCACGCTGCCGCTGCACCTGCGAGACTGCGGCGCCCCCGTCGGGTTGTACGCCGTGGTGATCGCCGTGGGCTCCGGCCTGATCCTGCTCCTCGAGATCCCGGTGACCCAGCGCCTGCGCGGCCGCTCGTCGTACCCGGTCATCGCCGTCGGCTACGCGCTGGTCGGCGTGGGGACCGTCCTCTTCGCGCTCCCCGTGACCGTGCTCGCCGTCGTGGTCGCGATGGTGGTGCTCACCGCGGGGGAGATCCTCTACAAGACGACCGCCACCGCCCACGTGCTCGACGCGGCCCCCGAGCACCTGGTCGGTCAGTACCAGGGCCTGTACTCCGGGGCGTCGACGAGCGGGATGATGCTCGCCGGCCCGATCGGGACCGCGATCTACGCCGCGGCGCCGGGGCTGCTGTGGCCGGTGATGGGACTCGTCGCGCTGGTGGCGGCGGGGTGCGTGCTGCTGTCGTCGGCACGCCAGGACGTGCGGGTCCAGTGACTCGCGCGGCTCTCGTCGTGCCGCGGCGACGGCCCTAGGGTGCGAGGCATGGAGCTGGAGTTCGCCGGTGAGGTCGTCGAGTGGCGTGGCCCCGCGCCGTACCACTTCGTGCCGCTCCCGCCCGAGGAGGCGGAGATGGTCGACGAGGTCAAGGCCGAGGTGGCCTACTGGGGCGTGGTCCCGGTGACCGCGCGGCTGGGGGAGACCTCGTTCACGACGGCGATGTTCCCGCGGGAGGGGACGTGGTTCCTGCCGCTCAAGGACGCGGTGCGACGCGCCGAGGGGGTCGGGCTCGGGGACGTGGTGGACGTGCGGCTCTCGGTCGGCAGGTAGGGGCCGCTACCCGCTGGCGGCGCCCCGGTCGAGGCGGTGCAGGGTGACGTCCCGCAGGGTGCCGGCGTCGGCGACGGCGGTCAGGTAGGTGCAGTGCGGCTGGCGCCGGCGGTCCGTCGGCGAGCCCGGGTTGAGCAGCCGCAGCCCGGTGTCGCTGGTCGTGTCCCACGGGATGTGGCTGTGGCCGAAGACGAGCACGTCGACGTCGTCGTACAGCGCGCTGCACCGCTCCTCGCGACCCTTGCTCGGCCCGGTCTCGTGGACCACGGCGAACCGGACGCCCTCGATCTCCACGCGAGCGACCTCCGGGAGCCGCTCGCGGAACCTGCCGTGGTCGTTGTTGCCCCACACCGCGACGAGCCGGCGCGCCCGCGCCTCGAGCTCGTCGAGGAGCCGCTCGTCGACCCAGTCGCCGGCGTGGACCACGACGTCCGCGGCGTCGACCTCGTCCCACAGGTGTGCCGGCAGGTCGCGCGCCCGCTTCGGCACGTGCGTGTCCGCGATGATGAGGAGTCGGGTCGGCATCGCCCCAGTCAACACCGCCCCGGTCAACAGAGTGCTCCGGCTGGGGGCAGTCCGGGACTACCGTGGAGGCATGCACCGCCACGAGCACGTGGACTCCGTGACGGACGTGCCGTGGGCGACCAGTGAGCAGGTCCGGCGCCGGCAGCGGCTCTACTTCATCCTCATGGGCGTCTGCCTCGTGCTGCTGGTGCTCGCCTGGACGTGGGTGCGGCTCTGGTCGGTGCCGCTCGCGGTCGTGATGTCGGCCGTGGCTGCCGTGATCCCTCCCGTCGCCGCCTTCGTGGGCAGCAACGGGGTGCGCGGCGGCTGACTCCGCTCGCCGTCGTGGTCGACGTGCCGGGTCGCCCGTGCCAGAGTGGCGAAGCATGTCGAAGGTCGCGATCGTGGGTGCCGGTGCCGTGGGTACGGCGATCGCGTACGCCGCGCAGATACGCGGGGTCTGCCGGGAGCTGGCGCTCTTCGACCTCAACGCCGGCAAGGTGCGGGCCGAGGTGCTCGACCTCAACCACGGCATGCAGTTCACGCCGATGGCCCGGATCACCGGCAGCGACGACCTCGCGGTGTGCGCCGGCGCCGACGTCGTGGTCCTCACGGCGGGCGCGAAGCAGAAGCCCGGGCAGACGCGGCTCGACCTCGCGGCCGCCAACGTCGCGATGTGCCGCGAGCTGGTGCCGGCGCTGGTCGGGCTCGCGCCCGACGCCCTGCTGCTGGTGGTGACCAACCCGGTCGACGTGGTGACCTACGCCGCGCTGCAGTTCTCCGGCCTCCCGGCGAGCCGGGTCTTCGGCTCCGGCACGGTCCTGGACTCGTCGCGGCTGCGGTTCCTCATCGCCGAGCACACCGGCGTGGCCGTGCAGAACGTGCACGCCTACATCGCCGGCGAGCACGGCGACTCCGAGGTGCCGCTGTGGTCCACGGCGACCATCGGCGGCGTACCGGTCCAGGACTGGGACTCCGGCGGCTCGCGCCTCGACGCCGACGGGAGGGCGCGCATCCACGAGCGGGTGGTGACGGCGGCCTACGAGATCATCGCGGGCAAGGGTGCGACCAGCCTCGCCGTCGGGCTCGCGGTCTCGCGGATCCTCGAGGCCGTCCTCCACGACGAGCACCGCGTGCTGCCCGTGACCTCGCGGCTCGACGGGGTGCACGGACTGTCGGACGTGTGCCTCTCCATGCCGTCGGTCGTGGGACGGGCGGGCGTCGAGAGCGTGCTCGCGACGCCGCTCAGCGGCGAGGAGGAGCAGCAGCTGATCGCCTCCGCGGACACCGTGCGTGCTGTCGCTCGGAGCCTGGGGCTCTAGGCCTCGCCCCCCTTCCTGGCCGAGCGGGCACTTCCTGGCGCGTGGGAGGCGCCGAGCGGGCACTTCCTGGCCGCACAGGGGTGCCGAGCGGGCACTTCCTGACAGCACAGGGGTGCCGAGCGGGCAGTTCCTGGCCTCACGGGTGGGCCGATCGGGCAGTTCCTGGCCTCACCGGTGCGCCGACCGGGCACTTCTTGACCGCACGGGTGGCCGACCGGGTGTTCCCGGCCGCTGAGGTGAGCCCTCCTCTCTCGCCCGGGCTGTCTGACGCGAGATGTACCCGAAACTGGGTATGTGGACCGAACATGTGTTCGACTAGACTGATGACACGCAGTCGATCCCGCTCGGAGGGGTCGCGCAGCGGGTGATCAGCGGGGGGCTGACATGACGACCGGACACCTGGTCCAGGAGTGTGGCGAGGCGATCTCAGCCGCCCTGGACAAGGTGCAACGGGTCGAGCTCCTGTACCTGTCCCCGGCCGAGAAGGCGCAGGCCCTGGTCGAGCTGGCCCGACTGGAGTCCCGAGTGGCGTCGACCCGGCTGCGGTTGATGGCCGTGGCCGACGACGTGGCCGAGGAGTCGGGTGATCGGGACGTGGCGGCATGGTTCGTCCGCTCGGCGAGGGTGGACCGGGGTCCGGCCCGTCGGGAACTGCGACTGGCTCGGGCGCTCGAGCACCGATGGACTCTGGTGGCGGAGGGTCACGCGTCGGGTGAGGTGTCGACCGCGCAGGCCGACGTCATCGCCCACGCGTTGGACCAGCTGCCCGACGACACCCCCTCGGACGTCGTGTTGAAGGCGGAGCGGGTGCTGGTCGCGCACGCGGCGTCGTTCGCCCCGCAGGAGCTGCGGGTCCTCGGGAGTCGGATCCTCGACGTCGTCGCTCCCGAGGTCGGCGAGGAGCACGAACGCAAGAAGCTCGAGGACGAGGAACGCCACGCCCGCCGGACGACGTCGCTCACGACGCGCTCCCACGGGGACGGCACGACCAGCATCCGGATCCGGGTCCCCGACGCGACCGCAGGCCGGCTGCTGACGTACCTGCACGCGTGGACCAATCCCCGCAAGAGCGACGACGGTCAGAGCGGCCGCAGCACCGGCGGGACGGACAACCGGAGCAAGGCGCCTTACGCGACCCGGCTCGGCCACGCGTTCTGCGACCTCCTCGAGCACCTCGACCCGACCAGGCTCCCGGTCCACGGCGGCACCGCCACCACGGTGGTCGTCACGATGGACCTCGACGCACTGATCACCGGACTCGGGGTCGCGACCACCAGCACCAGCGGCCGGATCACCGCCTCGGAGGCCCGCCGGTTGGCCTGCAACGCGGGACTCGTCCCCGCCGTGCTCGGCGGGAAGTCCGAGGTCCTCGACCTCGGACGCGCCTATCGGCTCTACAACACCGCTCAACGCAAGGCGATGGGCATCCGCGACGGCGGCTGCCGCGCCGAAGGGTGCGACATCCCCGCCGCGTGGTGCGAAGCCCACCACCTGATCCCGTGGTCGAAGGGTGGGAAGACCGACCTCGACGACGGGCTCCTGCTCTGCTCGCACCACCACCATCGAGCGCATGATGACCGCTACCTCCTCGACCGACTCCCCAACGGCGACCTGAGGTTCCACCGCCGCAGATAGGACGGGTCGGAGAGGGATCACCACCGGCCAGCATGCTGGAGGCGGGAGTCAGTACAAGCCGGCGTCACCACTGGCGACGTGGACGTGCAGGTGCTTCGAGTCCTGGTAGCACCCCAGGTTCGTGACGACGCGTGCCGCCCCGTGCTGTCGTTCGACGTCCCGAGCCACCGCCTGCACGACATCGAGCAGCTCCCGCAGGAGCTCCTCGTCTGCGCCGGCCAGGTCGGTGAACGACGGCACGTGGACCTTCGGCACCACGACGATGTGCACCGGCCAGTGCGGCCGCGTGTGGTGGTAGGCGAGCACGCCAACACCGTCGTGGACGACGTCGAGCGCCGAGATGTCCGCCAACGCGACGTCGCAGTAGAAGTCGTCGCCGGAGTAGCCGCTCGAGGTCATGGCCGATCGTGACATCCCCGCCGCCGTCCCGCCCCCACGGAGGGCCGGCTCCGCCTCGACCGCCGGGGGACTGGCTAGGGTCCCCGGATGGTGTCCTTCGTCAAGTCGGTGACCTTCGACTGCGCTGACCCGCTGCGGGTCGCAGCGTTCTGGGCCGGTGCCCTCGGGTCCAACGTCGACGAGGACAGCACGCCGGCCAGGGCCTGGGTCGAGCCCGCCGGCTGGGGCGGACCCAGCCTGTGGTTCCAGGCGGTGCCTGAGGGCAAGGTCGCCAAGAACCGCCAGCACTTCGACCTGCGCGCCGTCGGGTCGATCGCCGATGAGGTACGCCGCCTCGAGCAGCTCGGCGCCACCGTGCTCCGCGAGGTCAGCGACCTGGTGGTCATGGCCGACCCCGAGGGCAATGAGTTCTGCGTGGAGTGAGGTCGAGGCTGGACGACGTACGCCTCGCGCGCCCCGAGGAGGCCGACCAGGTCGGCCAGATCCGGTACGGCGAGGTCGTTGCCCTCGGTCACGCAGACCTGTTGCTCCGACGCGCCGAGCGCGCGCTGCTGACCGTCGGGCAGGGCCGACGCGTGCTCAGGCGGTCTCGGGGAAGCGCACTCCCGTGTTGGCGTGGCACCGGTAGCCGAACGGGTTCTTCGCGAGGTACTGCTGGTGCTGGTCCTCCGCGTAGTACCACCCCGCCTCGGACGCCGGCTTGATCTCCGTGGTGATCGAGCCGAGGCGGCGGCGGGCGAGCTCGTCGCCGTACACCTTCGTGAGCTCGCGAGCGGTGGCCTCCTGCTCGGGGGAGGTGACGTAGAGCGCGGAGCGGTACTGCGTGCCGACGTCGTTGCCCTGGCGCATGCCCTGGGTCGGGTCGTGGATCTCGAAGAACTTCTTCACCAGGTCGGCGTAGGACACGACCGCCGGGTCGAAGACGATCCGCACGGCCTCGGTGTGCCCGGTGCGGCCCGAGCAGACCTCCTCGTACGACGGGTGGGCGGTGTGGCCGCCCGCGTAGCCGACCGACGTCGACCAGACGCCCGGCAGCTGCCAGTAGATCTCCTCGGCACCCCAGAAGCAGCCGAGGCCGAAGATCGCGACCTCGTGGCCATCGGGGACGTCGTCGGTGACCACTGGCGTCTTGAGGACCACGTGCTCGCCGAGGGTCCAGGGGGAGGAGTCGCGGCCGGGGAGGGCCTCGTCGGGGGACGGGAGGGTGGAGGGCTTGCCGAATCCGAACATGGCCCCATTCTCCCCGGGCGGACAAGGGCGCCGGGGACGGACGCCTCATGCGTCACTGCAGCAGGTAGAACCGCCAGAACCCGAAGTCCTCGATCGGCAGCGTCTCGCAGCTGGAGAAGCCCGCGTCGCGCCCGTACTGCGCCAGGGTCGAGGGTCGCATGACGGTCCCGGTGCCGACGCTCGGCGGCGAGGAGAGCCCGTCGGGCAGGCAGACGAAGAGGCTGAAGCCGTACATCATCCGCTCGAGCTCGTCGCCGTCGGGCGCGAACGCGTCCGCGACCGCCTCGTCCATCACCACCAGCGGTGCGCCCGGCGCGAGCGCCCGGTGGACCGCGGACAGCACCTCGACGGGACGGGGCATGTCGTGGACGCACTCGAACGCGAAGGCCGCCTCGTACCCGTCGCCCTCCAGGGCGCCGGCGTCCGCGTGGGTGAACGTGGTGCGGTCGTCGACGCCCGCGGCCCGCGCGTTGTCCTGCGCCATCGCCACCGACGGGGCGTCGATGTCGATGCCGGTGAACGTGGCGCCGGGGTAGGCACGCGCGAGCGAGATCGTCGACCACCCGGCCCCGCACCCGACGTCGAGGAACCGCGCGCCGGGGGCGGAGAGCCGGTCGTGGAGGTCGGGGACGGACGCCAGCGCCTCGGCGAGGCGGCGCTCGTACCAGGGGCGGTTGGCGTCCGCCTGCCCCATCCGGGCGTCGTCGCCGAGGTCGTCCCAGCTCACCCCGCTGCCGCGGTGGTAGGCGTCCAGCAGGTCCGGGAGCACCGGGCCGACGGCACCCATCAGGCGCGCGACCGGGGCGAGGTAGGAGAGGCTCGAGGCATCGGTGAGCACCTCGCGCATCCCGTCCGGCAACCTGAAGACGGGATCGGGGGCCTGGTCGACGGCGAGGAGCGACGTGACGGCCTGCTGCTCCAGCCACTCGCGGGTGTAGCGCGGATCCGTGCCGGTGCGCGCCGCGAGGTCGACGGCGGTGGCGGGGCCCTCGTCGGCCAGGCTGCGGTAGTAGCCGAGCCGGTCACCGAGGTAGATCGAGAGCAGGTCGACGGCGCCGAGGACGGCGCCGAAGACCCGCTCCGCGGCGGCGTCGGTGGAGATTTCGTCGGGGGTGTCGGTGGAGGTGCTCATCCTCGATGGTCCCGCCGTCCCGCGCTCGGGGAAAGGGCTCGGCGCGACGAGTTCCGGGCTCGCCGAGCCTCGGGTCTAGGCTCCGAACCGTGACTTCCTCCGAACACGTGAGCAAGGCCGGCTTCGAGACGCGGGCGATCCACGCGGGCTACGAGCCGGACGAGATGACCGGCGCGGTGATCCCGCCCATCTACGCCACCAGCACCTACAAGCAGGACGGCGTCGGCGGGCTGCGCGGCGGCTACGAGTACAGCCGCTCGGCCAACCCCACGCGCACCGCGCTCGAGGGTGCGCTGGCTGCCGTGGAGATGGGCGAGCGGGGCTTCGCCTTCGCCAGCGGGTTGGCCGCGGAGGACACCCTCGTCCGGGCGCTCACCCGCCCCGGCGACCACGCGGTGATCCCCGACGACGCGTACGGCGGCACCTTCCGGCTCTTCGACAAGGTCGAGAAGGTCTGGGGCCTCGACCACAGCCCCGCGGCGGTCAGCGACGTCGACGCCGTCCGCGCCGCGATCCAGCCCGGTCGCACCAGGCTGGTGTGGGTGGAGACCCCCACCAACCCGATGCTCAACATCGGCGACATCGAGGCCCTGGCCGCGGTCGCCCACGACGCGGGGGCGCTGCTCGTCGTCGACAACACCTTCGCCTCGCCGTACCTCCAGCAGCCGCTCACGCTCGGTGCCGACGTGGTCGTCCACTCCACGACCAAGTACGTCGGGGGGCACAGCGACGTCGTCGGCGGCGCGATGGTCGTGCGCGACCACGAGCTGGCCGACGCCATCACGTTCCACCAGAACGCCATGGGCGCCGTGGCCGGCCCCTTCGACTGCTTCCTCACCCACCGCGGGCTCAAGACCCTCGGCGTGCGGATGGACCGGCACTGCGACAACGCCGAGAAGGTCGTCGACTTCCTCACCTCGCACGCCGCGGTCAGCGAGGTCATCTACCCCGGCCTCGAGTCCCACCCGGGCCACACAATCGCCGCAAAGCAGATGAAGCGTTTCGGCGGGATGGTGTCCTTCCGGGTAAAGGGCGGCATCGACCAGGCGCTGCGCGTCTGCGAGTCCACGGAGGTCTTCACCCTGGGTGAGTCGCTCGGCGGCGTCGAGTCGCTCATCGAGCACCCGGGGCGGATGACGCACGCGAGCGTCGCCGGCACCGACCTCGAGGTCCCCGCCGACCTCGTCCGCCTCAGCGTCGGGATCGAGACCGCCGACGACCTGCTCGCCGACCTCGACCGCGCGCTCGGCACCAGCACGAGCTGAAGGACGAACCCCGTGGCCGACCCCGACATCCGTTTCACGCTCGCCAACGAGCGGACCTTCCTGGCCTGGGTGCGCACCGCGATCGGGCTCGTCGCGGCCGGGGTGGCGGTCTTCCGCCTGCTCGAGGAGTCGGCGGCGACCACGGTGCTGACGCTGGTGCTCCTCGTGGCGGGCGCGCTGGCGGGGTGCATCGGCTATGCGCACTTCCGGGGGGCCGACCGGGCGATCCGCCGCGGTGACACCATGCCGACCAGCACGATCACGGTGACGGTGATGACCGCGGCCGTGCTCGTCGCCGCCGTGGCGGCCGCAGTGAGCGTGCTGGTCTCGTGAGCACCGCCGACATGAGCACCGCCGCCACGAGCACCGCCGCCACGAGCACCGTCGAAGCCAGCACCGTCGTCTGCGTCGACTTCGGGTCCACGTTCACCAAGGCCGCGCTCGTCGACCTCGAGCGCGGCACCATCGTCGCGGCCGCGAGCCACCCGACGACGCTGCCGGCCACCCTCCCGGACGGCCGGGTCGTCGGCGACGTCCTCGACGGGTACGACGCGTGCCTGGCCACGCTGGTCGCCCAGGACGCCCGCGCGGCCGATGCCGATGTGCTGGCCTGCTCCAGCGCCGGCGGCGGGCTGCGCATCGCCGTCGTCGGCAACGAGGAGCTCGTCACCGCGGAGGCGGGCCGTCGTGTCGCGCTGTCCAGCGGCGGCAAGGTGGTCGCCGTGCGAGCCGTCAGCCGCGAGGACGACCTCGCCGACCTCGACGACCCCGACGTCGTGCTGCTGACCGGTGGCACCGACGGCGGCAACGCCGAGCCGCTGCTCGCCGCCGCCCGGGGGATCGTGGACGGTGGCTGGCGGGGTCCGGTCGTGGTCGCCGGCAACGTCGATGCGCAGACGGAGGTGGCCGCGGTCCTCGCCGGGCTGCCCGTCGTGCTCGCCGACAACGTCGTGCCGCGCATCGGCGTCCTCGCCCCCGACAGCGCCCGCGCCGCGATCCGCGAGATGTTCCTGTCGCACGTGATCGGCGGCAAGCACCTCAGTGCGCACACCTCCGCCGACGGCCACGTCTTCACCGCGATGGTCCGCGGGGCCACGCCCGACGTCGTGCTCACCGGCGTCGAGCTGCTGGCCCGCGGGCTCGGTCCGGAGGACCCGGGGGCCGGGGACGTCGTGGTCGTCGACATCGGCGGCGCCACCACCGACGTGCACACCGTCGTCGAGCTCGACCCGGAGGACGCCGGCCTGTCGCGCGACGTCGTCGCGCTGACCCCGGTCACCCGCACGGTCGAGGGCGACCTCGGGATGCGCTGGTCCGCGGTGAGCACCGTCGAGGAGGCCGGCCTGGCCGACCTCGCCGACGCGGCCGCGCGACGCCGTACCCACCCCGGCTTCCTGCCCGCCGACGACCCCGAGCACGAGGACGAGGAGCGCGAGGTCGACGAGGCCATTGCCCGCGCCGCCGTCGACCTCGCCCTCAAGCGGCACGCCGGGCGCAGCCGCGTGGTCGTCAGCCCGGAGGGACGGGTGGTCGAGCGGACCGGCAAGGACCTGCGCGAGGTCGACCTGCTGGTCGGCTCGGGAGGCGTGCTGCGGCACGGCGCCGACGGCGTCGTACGCCGCGTGCTCGCGCCCAGCACGGGCGAGCACGTGGAGGGCGGCTGGCAGCTCCCGCGGGCGCCGCGGATCGTGGTGGACCGCGACTACGTGCTGGCGGCGGCCGGCCTGCTGGTCGCCCGGCACCCCGTGGCGGCGCATCGGCTGGTGCAGCGTCTGGCGGCCGGAGCCGATGGGTAGCCTCACCTGCGTGAGGGAGACGATCCGGTGAGCCCGGAGGACGTGGGCAGGGCCGGGCACGGCGGCAGCAGCGGGACCGACACGGGAGGCTCCGACCACGGCGCCCCGGACGGCGGCGAGGAGGACTCGCGGCAGCGGCTCACCTCCCAGCTCGTCCAGCAGTGGTCGCAGCTGCGGGCCGAGCGTCGCCCCGAGCCGGTCGCCATCACGGCCGGCAGCAGCAACTTCAGCCGCGCCCAGGTGCCGTGGGGCCTCGACCTCGCCGCGGCCTGGTCGTGGCGGCTCGTCATCATCGCGGCCGCGGTGCTGGGCATCGCGTGGGTGCTGGCCTTCTTCGCCGTGATCACGCTGCCCCTGGCGGTGGCGCTGCTCATCGCCGCCCTCGTGGGGCCGGTGGTCTCCCGCCTCCAGTCGATCGGCCTGCCGCGACCGCTGGCGACCGGTGTGGTGATGATCCTCGGCATCGCCGTGGTCGGCCTGCTCCTGACGTACGTCGGCCAGCAGGTCGCCTCGGGCGCCCAGGACCTCGCCGACTCGGTGGTCGAGGGGCTCGACCAGGTGCGCGAGTGGCTGCTGACGGGCCCGCTCAACCTGAGCGACAGCCAGCTCGACGGGTGGATCGAGTCGACGCAGCGCACCATCACCGAGCAGTCCCGCGAGGGCGGCGCCGTCACCCGGGTCACCGAGGTCGGCACCGTGGTCGGACACGTGGTCGCGGGCTTCTTCATCATCCTGTTCGCCACCTACTTCTTCCTCGCCGACGGCAGCCGCATCTGGACCTGGCTGGTCCACCTCGCGCCGCGCGCCGCCCGCGAGCACGTCGACGGCTCGGGCCGCGTCGCGTGGATCTCGCTGACCCAGTTCGTCCGGGCCACCGTGCTCGTCGCGCTCGCCGACGCGTTCGGCGTGATGGTCGTCGCCGCGGTCCTGGGCGTGCCGTTCGTGCTGGCCATCGGGGTGCTGGTCTTCCTCGGGGCGTTCATCCCCATGGTCGGCGCCACCGTCGCGGGACTGGTGGCCATCCTGGTCGCCCTCGTCGACCAGGGCCCGATCACCGCCCTGCTGATGCTGGGCGGGGTGATCCTGGTGCAGCAGATCGAGGGCCACATCCTCCAGCCCTTCCTGATGGGCCGCTTCGTCTCCCTGCACCCGCTCGGGGTCATCGTGGCCATCGGCTGCGGCGTGCTCGTGGCGGGCATCGCGGGCGCGCTGGTCGCCGTACCCCTCGCCGCCGCCGGCAACGCCGTCGTCAACCACCTCGCCCGGGCTCCCGGACGGGAGGACTTCGAGTCGCCGGTGACCACCGACGACGAGGAGGACGAGGTCGAGGAGGGGCTCGAGCGCGAGCAGGACGAGAGTGAGGCGAAGCAGTGACCGACCAGCAGACGAGGCCCGTGACGTTGGCCGACATCGAGGAGGCCCGCGAGGTGCTCGCGGACATCGCCGTGCGCACGCCGATGGAGGAGTCGCGCTGGCTCTCCGCCCTGGCGGGCGGCCCGGTCAGCCTGAAGTGCGAGAACCTCCAGCGCACCGGCTCCTTCAAGATCCGCGGCGCCTACGTGCGCATCTCCCGGCTCTCTGAGGAGGAGCGCGCGCACGGGGTGGTGGCCGCCAGCGCCGGCAACCACGCGCAGGGCGTCGCCCTGGCCGCGACCACGCTCGGGATCGCGTCCACCGTGTTCATGCCCGAGGGCGCGCCGATCCCCAAGGAGAAGGCGACCCGGGGGTACGGCGCGGACGTGCGCTTCCACGGCCGCTACCTCGAGGACGCGCTCGCCGAGGCGCGTCGCTTCGCCGAGGAGACCGGCGCGGTGCTGATCCACCCCTTCGACCACCGCGACATCGTGGCCGGGCAGGGGACCACCGGCTTGGAGGTGCTCGAGCAGCAGCCCGACGTCCGCACCGTGCTGGTGCCGACGGGCGGCGGGGGACTGCTCGCCGGCATGGCCATCGCCATCAAGGCCGCGCGCCCCGACGTACGCGTCGTCGGGGTCCAGGCCGAGGGTGCGGCCGCCTTCCCGGGCTCGCTGCGCGCGGGCAGCCCGGTGCCGCTCACCTCGATGACGACGATGGCCGACGGGATCGCCGTCGGGCGGCCCGGGGACATCACCTTCGCCGCGGTGCAGGAGCACTGCGACGACATCGTCACCGTCTCGGAGGAGTCGCTCTCGCGCGCCCTGCTCGCCCTGGTCGAGCGGGCCAAGATGGTCGTCGAGCCCGCCGGGGCCGCGGCCGTGGCGGCGCTGCTCGACGACCCGACGGCCTTCGAGACCCCCGCGGTGGCGGTGCTCTCGGGCGGCAACATCGACCCGCTGCTGCTCAGCAAGGTGATCCGCCACGGCCTGGCCGCGGCCGGTCGCTACCTCTACCTGCGCGTCAACATCCCGGACCTGCCGGGTGGGCTGGCCGGCCTGCTGCACGAGGTGGGCGAGGCCGGTGCCAACGTGCTCGAGGTCGCCCACGAGCGCATCTCGCCGTCGCTGACGCTCAACGAGGTCGAGGTGCGGATCCAGCTCGAGACGCGCGGCGCCGAGCACGCCGGCCTGGTGATGGCGCGGCTGCGCGAGCACGGCTACCGCGTGCAGGCCTGACGGCCCTGCCCGGGCGTCCCGCTGCAGCGCGTCCGCCGGAGACGGCACGAGGCCGGTCGGGCCGGGCCCGACCGGCCTCGTGGCTGGTCACTGCTGGGGGTACGACGGGCGCGCGCGGGCGGCCCGTCGTGGCGGTCAGGAGCGGTAGGGCTCCGCGTCGAGGATCTCGACCGTGACGGCCTTGCCGTTGGGGGCCTCGTAGGTGACGCTCTCGCCCTTGGACTTGCCGTTGATCGCGGCACCCATCGCGGACTGCGGGGAGTAGACGTCCAGCTTGTCGCCCTCCGCGAGGTTCTCGCGGGCGCCGAGGAGGAACTTCTCCTCCTCGTCGAAGTCGGTCAGGCGGACGGTGACGACCATGCCGGGCTCGACGATGCCGTCGTTGGGCGGCGTCTCGCCGACCTCGGCGCGACGCAGCATGTCCTCGAGCTGGCGGATGCGGGCCTCCTGCTTGCCCTGCTCGTCCTTGGCGGCGTGGTAGCCGCTGTTCTCCTTGAGGTCGCCCTCGTCGCGAGCGGCCGAGATCTTCTCGATGATCTCCTGGCGGCGGGGACCCTTGAGGTCCTCGAGCTCGGCCTGGAGCTTGTCGAAGGCGTCCTGCGTGAGCCAGATGGTGCCGGCGTCCTGGGTCATGTCGGTGTACTCCTACGGTGTCGATCTGCCTTCGGTGTCGATCTCTGCGGTGTCGGCCTGAAGAACAGTGGTGGGTGCGACGATCCGCACCCGACGTGGGTGGCGGTGGTGATGGTCTGCGGTCGTCCCGGGCGCTCGCGGCCGACGACGGGCCGGCGCTGCCGGTAGAGCAGTCAGACCACAGTAGCAACTGATGCGGGCCCGTGCAGGTCGAGCGCACACCCCGGGGGAAGGTGAGGGGTCAGCGGGGGCGCTGCTGGTCGGGCGTCGTGCAGCCGATCAGCTCGACGCTGGTGGCCCGTCGCTCGGTGCGCACCTCGACGTCGTTGCGGCCGTCGGTGGGGGTGAACGCGAGCTCCCCGACGATGCTGTGGTCCTCGGCGAGTGCCCGCACCCGGCAGCTGGCGTCCGCGTCGTCGTCCACCGACACCTCGACGACGGCGGTGGCCGCGTGCTCGCCGGTCACGTCGTAGGCGGCGAGCTCGGACTCGACCGTCGGGGTGCCGTGCGACCACGCCGCCCAGGCCACCCAGCCGACGAACACGACGGCCAGCACGGCGATCCCCGTGACCAGCGCGGTACGCCGCCAGGGCGCGGGCGCGCCGTACCGTTCGGCGAGGTCGGTGGTCGGCGGTGGTGCGTTCACGCCCCCAGCCTAGGAACTAGGCTCCAACCATGTCGCAGGAGACCTCCACCAGCACCGCCCGCAGCACCTTCGACGGGGCCCCCGACCTCAGGTCCGAGGTCGCGCCCGCGGCCGGCCGTGGCCCGCGCGCCGGGCTGCGTCTCATGCACGTGCACGCCCACCCCGACGACGAGTCGAGCAAGGGCGCCGCGTCGACGGCGAAGTACGTCGCGGAGGGCGTCGACGTCCACGTGGCGACCTGCACCGGGGGCGAGCGGGGCTCGATCCTCAACCCCAAGATGGAGCGGCCCGACATCCTGGAGAACATCACCGAGGTGCGTCGGCAGGAGATGGAGCGGGCCCGCGACATCCTGGGGATCCGCCAGGACTGGCTGGGCTTCGTCGACTCGGGCTGGCCCGAGGGCGACCCCAAGCCGCCGCTGCCCGAGGGCTGCTTCGCGCTGGTGCCCGTCGAGGAGGCCGCCGAGCGGCTGGTGCGCCTGATCCGCTCGTTCCGCCCGCACGTCGTCACGACGTACGACGAGAACGGCGGCTACCCGCACCCCGACCACATCCAGTGCCACCTGGTGAGCGTCGCGGCCTTCGAGGCGGCCGGCGACCCCGAGCGCTACCCCGACGCGGGGGAGCCGTGGCAGCCCTCCAAGCTCTACTACCACCACGGCTGGAGCTGGGCGAAGATCAACGCCCTGCACGAGGCGATGCTCGCCCACGACCTGGAGTCGCCGTACACCGAGCGCCTGGCCACCTGGGAGCGCGACCACGACTGGGACAACCGGATCACGACCCGCGTGCCGTGCGGGGAGTACTTCGGGGTGCGCGACCAGGCCCTGCTGGCGCACGCCACCCAGATCGACCCGGACGGCTTCTGGTTCGCCATCCCGCGCGAGATCCAGCAGCACACGTGGCCCACCGAGGACTACGAGCTCGTGGTGAGCCACGTCGACTCAGCGACCCCGGAGGACGACCTGTTCGCCGGGATCACCCCGGACGTGCGCCCCTGACGACCCCGCCGTCGCGGCCCTGATGACACTGCCGTCAGGGACCTGACGGATACTGGGGACATGCTCGATCTGCTGCTGATCACCCTGACCGACAAGACCCCCGAGCCGGAGGACGTGAAGGCCGGCTGGACGGCGCTGATCATCTTCCTGCTGCTGGCGGTCGCGGTCGCCGTGCTCGGCTTCAGCCTGGTCAAGCAGCTGCGCAAGGCCCAGGCTGCCAAGGACGCCGGCCTGTACGGCGACGAGCCGGTCGACCGGGCCGCGGAGGCCCGGGCGCGTGCCGAGGCCGAGGCGGCCGCCGAGCGCGACGAGCGCACCCCGCGCCCCGACGACGGCGCCGACCACCGGTCCTGAGGCGCTGACCCGGCGCGGCCGGCGGCGCTGCGTCGACCGGTGTCGCCGAGTCAGGCGTTGATGTCGCTCGGGTGCGCGGCCAGCGGGGTCACCGCGATGTCCATGTAGGGGAACAGCGGCAGCCCGGTCAGCAGGTCGTGCAGGGCGTCGTTGGACTCGACGTCGAAGATCGACACGTTGGCGTACTCGCCCACGACCCGCCACAGGTGGGGCCAGCGCCCCGAGTGCTGGACGTCCTGGGCGTAGGCCTTCTCGCGGGCCACGAGGTCAGCCTTGACCCCAGGGTCCATGTCGAGCGGGATCCGGACGTCCATCCGCACGTGGTAGAGCACGCCCGCTCAGGCCTTGGCGCGGTCGAGCACGAAGGCGTACTCCACGATGGCGGAGCCGTCGGGCTGCGCTTGCGGGTCGAGGACCAGCTCGGGCTTCACCGCTGAGGCGATGTCATCGTCGTTGTGCTCGTCGCCGGGGAAGTAGAGCTGTGCGGTGAGCAGCTCGTGGCCGGGTGCGGACACCTTGACGTGCAGGTGCGCGGGACGCCAGGCGTGCCACCCGGCGGCGGCGATCAGCCTTCCGCACGAGCCGTCGGTGGGGATCTGGTAGGGCGCGGGCTGCACCGTGTGGATCTCGAAGGACCCGTCCTGCGCGGTGGTGAAGGTGCCGCGCAGGTTCCACTCCGGGATGCCGGGCGCGAACTGGGAGTAGAAGCCGTCGGAGTCGGCGTGCCACAGCTCGACCCTGGCTCCGCCCAGGGTCGAGCCGTCGGTGGAGGTGACCCGGCCGGTCCACGTGAGCGGGGTGCCTCCCTCGCCCTCGCGCATGGGGATGGTGCCGCGGGCGCCCTGCTCGGGGGCGTTCGGCACGTAGTAGGGGCCCTCGATCGAGCCCTTGTTGCCCTCGCGGTGCTCGGTGTTGACCTCCTCGACGACGTGCTCGAGCCACACGTCGAGGAACAGCGGCCACTCGCCGTCCTGGCCCACGTCGATCATCCACGCCTTGAGGGCATTGAACTCGTCGTAGGTCACCTTGTGCTTGCGAACGGTCGCGTGGACGGCGTCGAGGACCTCGCGGGCCAGCGTGTCGACGCGCTCGGCCGGGACGTCCTTGACAGCGTCGTACGGAGACTTGTCGGCGTGGAAGCGCTCGGTGGCGCTGGCGCCGGATGCGGCTGCCGAGGCGGCGTCGGTCTCGTGCGTGGTGCTGCTCATGGCGGTGCTCCTTTGGTGGGGTGGTGTGCGGGTGCTGCACGGGTGGTTGGTGGGTCAGTCCTGGCGGTAGTGCGCGAGCTTGTCCGGGTCGAGGACGGCACCGAGGCCGGGACCGGGCCGGACGACGAGCTCGCCGCCGTGGATCTCGAGGGGCTCGGCGAGCAGGTCGTCGCTCATGTCGAGGAAGTTGGAGAGCTCGCCGGCGCGACGCGAGGTCAGCTCGAAGGCAGCGCCGAACGCGAGCGAGCACAGCGACCCGAGCTGCCCGTCGATCTGGTTGCCCATGACGACCTCGATGCCCAGGCCCTCGGCCAGGTGGTGCACGCGCCGGCTCGTCGTGAAGCCGGTGCGCGCGGTCTTGATGCTGGCGGCGTTCGCCGATCCGCCGAGGATCTCCCGGGTCACCTCGGCCGGAGTGGCGACCGACTCGTCGGCGATGAAGGGCACGTCGAGCTGCTGGACGAGCCAGCGTCGGCCGACCACGTCGTCGGCCGGGCAGAGCTCCTCGGCGAAGGTGAGTCCGAGGTCGGCCATCTCCCGCATCGCCCGGGCGGACTCGGAGGCCGACCAGCCGCGGTTGGCGTCGACGTACAGCTCGACCCCGTCGCCCAGGCCCTCGCGCAGGGCGCGAACAACGGCGGTGTCGAGGGTGTGCGGTCGGCGGCCGACCTTCACCTTGAAGGTGGTGATGCCGTAGGTGTCGCGCATCCGCTCCGCCTCGGCGACCATGGCGGCCGGATCGTCGAAGCCGAGCATGTGGCTGACCCGCATGCGGTCGGTGTAGCCGCCGAGCAGGTCGGTGACGCTGTAGCCGAGCGACTGGCCCAGTGCGTCCCAGATCGCCATGTCCAGGGCCGACTTGGCAGTGGGGTTGCCGATCGTGCGGGAGAGACGGGCATGGATCTGCTCGCGGTCCATCAGGTCGAGCCCGGTGACCTGGGGCGCGAAGATGCCGTCGACCACGGCGACGATGCCAGCCTGCGTCTCGCCATAGGTGAAGGGGCGCGGGGGCGCCTCCGCGACCCCCACGACGCCCTCGTTGGTGGTGACGCGCAGCAGGACGTGCTCGGCGACGTGCACCTCCCCGCTGGCGAACTTGAGTGGCTTGGCGTAGGGGATGGCGAAGGGGATGGCCTCCACGCGGGTGATCTTCATCAGTGGGCCTCTTCGGGCTGATCGGTGGCGGACGCGTCGGCGAAGATGCCTGCTGATCCCAAGCAGCCGAGGACTGCGCGTATGACGGCGGAGTCGGCATCCGCGCGCCAGGCGCAGGCGAGCTCGACGGTGGCGCTGCCCACGACGTCGCGGAAGGCGACGCCTGCCAAGGGCGCCGCACGCACGGACGAGGGCACGAGCGCGACCCCGAGGCCGGCCGCGACCAGGGCCAGCAGCGCGGCCGTGCCAGGAGCGCCGTGCTCCTTGCGGGGTGCGAATCCGGCCTCGGAGCAGCTGCGCACCACCGCGTCGTTGACCGCAGAGTGGGAGTCGGAGAAGAGGATGAAGTCCTCATGGCGGAGGTCAGCCATCGACACGACCTCCTGGCTCGCCAGCACGTGATCGGCAGGTGCGGCGAGGATGAGCGTCTCGACCTCGATGGTCCGCAGGGTGAGGTCCTCGCCGTCCGAGGTGGGCGGGCGCAGCACCCCGATGTCGAGGCTGCCGTCGAGGAGTCGGGTCGTCTGGGTGGGGGTCAGCAGGTCGGCGTGGATCTCCAGCGCGATGCCCGGAAGGTCGCGCTTGACGGCTCGGGCGATGCGGGGGAGCTGTGTGAACGCCGCGGTGCCGGTGAAGCCGATGCGCACCAGGCCGAGCTGGCCCTCCGCGATCCGGCGCACGCCGCGCACGCTGTCCTCGACCGCGTCCAGCACCCGGGTGGCCTCGCCGTGCAGGAACTCGCCTGCCGGCGTCAGGCTGACGTGGCGCGTGGTGCGTACGAAGAGTGCCGTCCCGAGCTCCTTCTCCATCTGGCGGATCGCCTGGGAGAGCGCCGGCTGGGCAAGGTGCAGCTGCTCTGCCGCGCGACCGAAGTGGCGCGTCTCGGCGACGGCGGCGAAGTAGCGAAGGTGCCGCAGCTCCATCATCGCCCTCCTGTCCTGTAGCTCGTGTGGCGAGCGTCACGCTCGGTCGCATCACGGTAAGCCGGGCTATTGATCGAGAACAAGGTCCGATCTGACGCGCATTGATCAATGCAATCGATCAATGCGTCGGCTGCCTGCGGTGACGGATTGAGACGTCCGAGCCGCTGAATCATCGGCAATTGGTCTTTCCCTTGTGATGAAGCGCCGTGTCAGCCTGCGGTCTCGATGGTGACGGACGTCACCCCCCTCGCACGGCCAGGAGGTTCGGAGATGTTCCAGGGCAGGTTCGACGACAAGGTCGTCGTGGTCACCGGGTCGGCGCAAGGCATCGGCGCCGCCGTCGGTGCACGGGCTGCGGCTGAGGGCGCTCGAGTGGTGCTCGGCGACCGGTCGCCTCTCGTGAAGGACGTCGCCGAGCGGATCGTCGGGAGCGGAGGCACGGCGCTGGCGCACGAGTGCGACCTGGAGACCTACGACGGAGCGCAGTCCCTGCTCCGTGCAGCGGTCGCGGCGTACGGGCGGGTCGACGTGTGGATCAACAACGTGGGCGGGACGATCTGGACCCGCCCCTTCGAGCACTACGACGCGGCAGCCATCGAGCAGGAGATCTCACGGTCCCTGTATCCCACGCTGTGGTGCTGCCGCGCAGTTCTGCCCCACATGGTCGAGCGCCGTCGCGGCACGATCGTCAACGTCTCCTCGATCGCCACGCGCAGCATCAACCGCGTGCCCTACGCGGCCGCTAAGGGAGGCGTCAACGCGCTCACTGCCTCGCTCGCCTTCGAGGCGGCGCCCAAGGGCGTGCGTGTCGTCGCCACCGCGCCGGGCGGCACCGAGGCGCCGCAGCGTCAGGTTCCGCGCAACACCGGTGATCTCGGGCCCCGGGACCATGGCTGGTACGACGAGATCGTCGCACAGACGGTCGCCAGCACCCACCTCGGTCGCTACGGGACGTTGGAGGAGCAGGCGGCCCCGATCCTCTTCCTCGCCTCCGACGAGGCTTCCTACATCACCGGCACCGTGCTCCCGGTCGGCGGCGGCGACCAGGGCTGATCACTGCCCGGTCGCCTGCCCGAGCAACGCCGGCCTCCCACTCCCCGTACCGCCCCCGCGGGCCGCGCACGTCGCGCGTCCCCTCATCCGAAGGAAAATGTCATGGACACACTGCTGCGCGCCATCGGACGCATCCCCGGCGCACTGATGGTCGTTCCCCTCTTCCTCGGCGCCGTGGTCAACACGATCGCCCCGGACCTGCTCATGGTGGGCAGCTTCACCACGGCGCTCTTCAAGGAGGGAGCGCCGGTGCTGATCGGCCTGTTCTTCCTCTCCGTCGGCGCCCAGATCCAGTTGCGCGCAGCGTTGCCGGCCGTCGAGAAGGGCCTCGTCCTGCTGATCGCCAAGTACGGCATCGCGGTCCTTGCGGGACTCGCCGTCGCCTTCCTCACCCCGGACGGGAACCTTTGGGGCCTGGTGCCCCTGGCAGTCATCGCCGCCATGTCGAACTCCAACGGATCGCTCTACGTCGCGCTGACCAGCCAGTTCGGCAACAAGACCGACAAGGGCGCCATCTCGATGCTGTCCATCAACGACGGCCCGTTTCTCACGATGGTGGCACTGGGCGCCGCCGGCCTCGCCGACTTCCCGATGATGGCGCTGCTCGCGGCGATTCTGCCCATGATCCTCGGCTTCGTCCTCGGCAACACCAGCACGATCGCGCGGGACTTCCTCGCACCGGGCGAGAAGCTGATCATCCCGTTCGCCGCCTTCGCGCTGGGTGCCGGCATCGACTTCACCGTGCTCGCCACCTCCGGCCTCGTCGGCGTCCTGCTCGGCCTCGCCACGGTCGTGCTGTCGGGTGGTGCTGCGGTGCTCGCGCTCTACGCCTGGCACGTCGTTCGTCGGCACCCCCGCCCGACTCGCAACCTGGTGGCCGGGGTGAGCGAGGCCAGCACGGCCGGCAACGCCATCGCCACCCCGGTGGCCGTCGCGAGCATCGACCCCAGCCTGTTGGGCGTCCAGGCCATCGCTACGGCCCAGGTCGCTGCGGCGGTGGTCACCACGGCCTTCACGGCACCGTTCCTCGTCGCCTACGTCGCGGCCTGGCAGCGCCGCCGAGGCATCACGCCCGAGAACGAGGAGGCGCTCTACGAGCCCACCCCGAGCGTGGCGACGGACCCGGTGCCGGGCTCGGAGCACGACACCGTCCTCGCCTGATCCGGACCTCGGTCGACCGCGGGTCACCGCGGTCGGCCCGAGGCTACGGCCGGAAGACGCACGAGCGGGGGTGTCCCTCCACAAGCACTCGGAGGGACACCCCCGCTCGACCCAGGAGGCAGTCGCGATGGCCGGATGCCTCGCCGGATGACCTCAACCGGTCGTCGACGCCGGGACCCGGACCGGTGCGCCAGTGCGCTCGACGACCTGCTCGGCGGTGATGCCGGGGGCGAGCTCCACGAGTGTGAAGGCCTCGCCGGTGACGTCGAGGACGCCGAGGTCGGTGATGACCCTCGACACGACCCCGCGCCCGGTGAGCGGGAGGTCGCAGGAGGCGACCAGCTTGGACGCACCGGCTCGGGTGGTGTGCTCCATCAGCACGATCACGCGCCGGGCGCCGCTGACGAGGTCCATCGCGCCGCCCATGCCCTTCACCATGGCGCCGGGCACCATCCAGTTGGCGAGGTCGCCGTTGGCCGCGACCTGCATGCCGCCGAGGACGGCGGTGTCGACGTGGCCGCCGCGGATCATGGCGAAGCTGAGGGAGGAGTCGAAGTACGACGCCCCGGGCAGCACCGTCACCGTCTGCTTGCCCGCATTGATGAGGTCGGGGTCGACGTCCTCGTCGTAGGGGAACGGGCCGACACCGAGGATGCCGTTCTCGGCGTGCAGGGTGACCGTCGACCCCTCGGGCAGGTGGCCGGGGACCAGCGTGGGCAGCCCGATGCCGAGGTTGACGTACTCGCCCGGATGCAGCTCGAGGGCGGCCCGTGCCGCCATCTGGTCGCGGGTCCAGCCGACCTGCTGGTCGACGCTCTGCTCAGTCATGGCCGGGACGTCCTCTCTCGAGTGGTGCGCTTCTCGATGTCCTTGCGCGCGGCTTGATCGGGGGTCAGGGCGACCACCCGCTGCACGAAGACGCCGGGCAGATGGACATCGTCGGGCCCGATCTCGCCGATCTCGACGACCTGCTCGGCCTCGACGATCGTCAGCCTCCCGGACATCGCGGCGGCGGGGTTGAAGTTGCGCGTCGAGGCGTGGAAGACACAGTTGCCGGCGCGGTCGACGACCGCGGCGCGCACCAGGGCCACGTCAGTGACGATCGACTCCTCGAGCACCATCTCCCGGCCGTGGAAGATGCGCACCTCCTTGGGCGGCGACTCGAGCACGACCTTGCCGTCGGTGTCGTAGCGCCAGGGCAGGCCACCCTCGGCGACGAGGGTGCCGACGCCGGTCGGGGTGAAGAACGCGCCGATCCCGGAGCCCCCGGCCCGCAGCCGCTCGGCCAGCGTGCCCTGCGGGGTCAGCTCGACGGTCAGCTCGCCGGAAAGGTACTGGCGGCCGAATTCCTTGTTCTCCCCGACGTACGACGCGATGACGCGACTGATCCGTCGCTGCTCCAGCAGCAGGCCGAGGCCGGCACCGTCCACGCCGCAGTTGTTGGAGACCACGGTGAGGTCGTCGGCACCCTGGTCGAGGAGGGCCTCGATGAGGAAGGTCGGGATGCCGGCCAGGCCGAAGCCGCCGACTGCGACGCTGGAACCGGACGGGATGTCGACGACGGCGTCGGCCGCGCTGGCGACCACCTTGTCGAGGCTCATGGTGCGTGCTCCTTGTCCGTGTCCGTGTCCGTGCCCGTCCCCGTCCCCGGGGCGAGGTGCTCGATGATCGCGGGGGTGATCGTCCCCGGCTGCTCGGCGTTGGCCAGGTGGGCCGAGTCGGGTACGACGAGCAGTCGTCCGTCGTGCACGCCCTCGGCGATGGCCTCGAGGTGCGGCGGTGGGGTGGCCGGGTCGTCGGCTCCAGCGATGGCCAGGGTCGGGGCGGTGATCTTTGCCAGGTCGGCACGCAGGTCCATCGCGGCGATGACCTCGCAGCAGGACGCGTAGCCCTCCGCGGGCGTGTCCGCGACGAGGGCCTCGCTCGCGGCCCGGACGTCGGGGTGGGCCTCGAGGTACGGCGCGGTGAACCACCGGGCCACGACGGCCTCGGCGACCGACGCGCTTCCCTGTTCGCGCACTGTGGCGGCGCGGTCGTGCCAGCCGCTCGACGGGGTCAGGTGGGCGCCGGTGCACAGCACGACGAGCCGGTCGACCCGCTCGGGGTTGCGAGCGGCCAGGCGCATGCCGGTCATCCCGCCGAGCGAGAGACCGACCACGTGCGCCCGCTCCACACCGAGGGTGTCGAGCAGCCCGACGACGTCGTCGGCGAGGTCGTCGATGTCGTACGGACCCGGGGGCACCGGGGAGTCCCCGTGGCCGCGGGTGTCGTAGCGGACGACGCGGAAGTGGCGGGCCAGATCGTCGGCCTGGGCGTCCCACATGGACATCGTGGAGCCCAGCGAGTTCGAGAGCACGACGACCGGGGCGTCCTCGGGTCCCGTGACGACGTGGTGGACGGCGACGGCACTCATCGGAGGCCCCGGGCGAAGCGCAGCGAAGCCAGCATTGGTCTGGGATGAGCCATCAGACGACCCGCTCGAAGACCGCGGCGAGGCCCTGGCCGCCGCCGATGCACATGGTCTCCAGCCCGTAGCGGGACTCGCGGCGCTGCATCTCGTGGGCCATCGTGGCCAGGATGCGGGCGCCGGTCGCGCCGACGGGGTGACCGAGCGAGATGCCGGATCCGAGGGGGTTGAGGCGCTCGTCGGTCGGGTCGACCTTCCACTCGCGCAGGACCGCCAGCACCTGGGCGGCGAAGGCCTCGTTGAGCTCGATGACGTCGATCTCGTCCAGGGTGAGGCCGGCCCGGTCGAGGGCGGCCGCGGTCGCGGGGACCGGGCCGATGCCCATCACCTCGGGACCGACCCCGGCCACCGCCCACGACCTCAGTGCGAGCAGGGGGCGCAGGCCACGGCGCTCGGCCTCCTCGCGGGTGGTGACGACGCACATGGCGGCGCCGTCGTTCTGCCCGCTGGCGTTGCCGGCGGTCACGGTCGACTCCGCGTCGAGCGCGATCCGTACCGGCCGCAGGGCCGCGAGCTGCTCGAGCGTGGTGTCGGGCCGCGGGTGCTCGTCGCGGTCGACGACGGTGTCGGGGGCGCCGCGGCGACCCGGCACGGTGACCGGCACCAGCTCGTCGGCGAAGTGGCCCGCGTCGTGGGCGGCCCCGGCGCGCTGCTGGGAGCGCACGGAGAGCTCGTCCTGCTCCTCGCGGGTGATGCCGTACTCGCGGCGCAGGTTCTCCGCCGTCTCGAGCATGCCCCCAGGGACCGGGTGGTCCTTGCCTCCGGCGGTCTCGCGGGCACGCACGAGCCGGTCCATCAGCTCGACGCCGCCGCTGCGGACGCCCGTGCGCAGGCCCAGGGCGTAGTGCTCGACGGTGGACATCGACTCGACACCGCCGGCCACGACGACCGTGGCGGCACCGGTCGCGACCTGCCCCGCGGCGTACAGGACGGCCTGCAGGCCGGAGCCGCAGCGGCGGTCGAGCTGGAGGCCCGGGACGCCGGTGCCGAGCCCGGCGTCGAGGGCGGCGATCCGGCCGATGGCCGGGTTCTCCCCGCTGGGGTAGCAGTTGCCCAGGACCACGTCGTCTACGTCGCCCTCCTGCAGGCCGGTACGACGCACCAGCTCGGCGAAGGTGGTCGACGCCAGGTCGACGGCGCTGAGGGAGGCGAAGGCGCCTCCGAAGCGCCCCACGGGGGTGCGGACGGGCTCGCAGATCACGATGTCGGGCATGCCCCGACGGTAGGCGGTGTGACCAGTATCGGGAAGTATCCATTTCGCGATGACTCAGACTCTGCGAGTCTGGATCCATGGAGCTTCGCCACCTGCGCTACTTCCGGGCCGTCGCCGAGGAGCGGCACTTCGGCCGAGCCGCCACCCGGCTGCACATGGCCCAGCCGCCGCTCTCCCAGCAGATCCGCCAGCTCGAGGACGAGCTCGGCGTCCGGCTGCTGCGCCGGACGACCCGCCGCGTCGACCTGACCCCGGCCGGCGAGGCCTACCTCGTCCGGGTGCGGGCCGTCCTCGCCGCGGTCGACGCCGCGGGGGAGGAGGCACAGCGGATCGGCGCGGGGCTGGAGGGCCGGTTGGTGGTCGGCTGCGTCGGCTCCGCGACGTACTCGCTGCTCCCGGCGCTGGCGCGGGCGCTGCGGGAGGAGCTGCCCGGGATCGACTTCGCGTTCCGTGGCGAGATGCTCTCGCCCGACCAGGTCACCGCCCTGCGGGAGGGGACCGTGGACCTGGCGCTGCTGCGCCCGCTCGGCGACCCCGAGGCGTACGCCGACCTGACGTGGCGGGTGCTGCGCCAGGAGCGCTACGTCGTGGCCCTCCCGGAGGGCCACCCGCTGGCCGAGCGCCGGCGGGTGCGGGTCGCCGACCTGTGGGGTGAGGGCCTCGTCGTGCACTCCGGCGGCGGCCGGTCCGCGATGTACGACGCCGTGGCCGGGCTGTGCCGCGGCGCCGGCTTCGAGCCGACGATCACCCACGAGGTGGCCGAGACCTCGACGCTGGTGACCTTCGTGGCGGCCGGGCTGGGGGTGGCGATCGTCCCGGAGCCGGTGGCCGAGCTCGGGGTCGCCGGCGCGACGTACCGGCCGCTCGTCGGAAGGGCGCGGATGGACCTGCTGGCGGTGACCCGCCGCGACGACGACTCGCCCGCCCTCGCGAGGACGCTGGACGTGCTGGTCACCCAGGTCGCGGCCTGACGATCAGGCACGACGGAGCCGCGGTGCTGCCTACGTGCGGCGGAGCCGCGGTGCCTACGTGCGGCGGAGCCGCGGTGCCTACGTGCGGCGGAGCCGCGGTGCCTACGTGCGGCGGAGCCGCAGGACGCAGTCCCACGCCGTCCGCCGGGCCTCGGCGCCGTGGCCGTCCTCCGTGGTGACCACCCGGGCGACCCGCTCGGCGCGCTCGACCGCCACCGGGATCCCCGCCAGGTCCTCGAGCAGGTCCTCCGCGGTCATCAGCACGCGCGGGTCCTGCGGTCCGCCGGTGCCCTCGGCGAGGTTGGTGCTGTCGTGGCCGACCCACAGCAGGGTGCCGCCGGGTCGCAGCGACTCGACGAGGTGGCGCACCGCCGCGCGACGGGCGTCGGCCGGCACCTGGAAGTAGGCGACGACGGCGAGGTCGAACGCCTCTCCCCGCCACTGCGTGGCGTCGGCGCAGACCCAGTCGACCGCCAGGTCACCGGCCAGCCGCCGCCCCTTGTCCAGCGCGACCTGCGAGAAGTCGACGGCCGTCACGTCCCAGCCGCGGGAGGCCAGCCAGATCGCGTTGCGTCCCTCGCCGCAGGCCAGATCGACCGCGCGACCGGGGGACAGGTCGGTGCACTCGGCCTCGACGAGCGCGTTGGGTCCCCGGGACCACACCAGCTCGGTGTCGGCGTACCGCGCGTCCCAGTCGGCTGCATCCATGGGGGCCACGCTAGCCCTGTGACCGAGGTCGGATGTCTGTCATGGTGGAGCGATGACCCGTTCCCTGCTGGCCGTGCTGGCCCTGCTCGCCGCGCTGGTGGGGTGCGGCTCCGACTCGGACTCCGACTCCCCGGCCGCGAGTGCGTCCGAGTCGGCCTCCCAGCGCTCGGAGGACGCCGACGCCGGGGTCGTCGCGCCGGAGGAGGCCGCCGACCTCGTTCAGAACGGCGCGATGCTGATCGACGTGCGCAACCCCGACGAGTTCGCGGCCGGGCACGTCGAGGGAGCGACGTCGATCCCGCTCGAGTCGGGTGACTTCGAGGCGGGAGTCGCGGCCCTCGACCCGACCGAGGTCTACGTCGTCTACTGCGAGACGGGACGCCGGGCCGGGATCGCGGTCGAGAAGATGGTCGAGCTGGGCTTCACCGACGTCCAGAACGCCGGCGGCTTCGAGGACGTCGCCGACGTCGTCGGCCCGGTCGTCACCGGCGACTGAGCGACCGGAGCCTCAGACGTCCCCGGGTCCGTCGTCGACGGTCCGCGCGTGCGGGCGCCCCGGGTCCGCGAGGGCCGGGTGGACCTCGCCGGCGCGCAGTGCCTCGAGCTGGGCGCACACGGCGGTGCCGTAGAAGAGGGCGATGGAGGACAGCAGGGCCCAGAGCAGGAGCGCGAAGACACCGGCGAGCGGGCCGTAGACGCTGCCGAACGAGCCGCTCAGCGAGACGTAGAGCGCGAGCCCGACGGTCGCCACCGCGCTCATGACCACGGCGATGCCCGCGCCGAGCGCCAGCCACGACAGCGCCGGCTGCCGGCGCCGCGGGGCGTGGTCGAGGAGCACCGCGATGGTGAGCACGAGCAGGCCGAGCCCGACGGGCCAGCGCAGCACGTTCCACCACTGCACGGTCCCTTCCGACCACCCGTAGTTGTCGGCCATCGCCTCGCCGAAGGCGCCGCCGCCGACGATCATGAGGAACCCGATGCCGACGGGGCCGGCCAGCACCGCCGTGAGGACCGCTGCCCGGCCGTACTTGGCCAGGGCATTGCGGTCGCGCCGGATCCCGTAGATGCGGTTGCTGCCCCGCTCGACCTGGGCCATCGCGGTCGCCATGGAGACCAGGGCGAAGCCGAGGCCGAACACCAGCGCGACCTCGCCGGCCGCCTCCGACTCGTCGGACTTCTCCACCGCGGTGGTGAGCGCGTCGCTCTCGCCCGCCCCGGGGGAGAGCGAGTCGACGACGTGGGCCACGACCTGGGCGGGCCGCTCCTCGTCGAGGTCGGCGGCGAGCCCGGTCAGGGCGAGCAGGAACGGGACGACGGCCAGGCAGGCCTGGAGCGCGAGCGCGCGCGAGTTGGTGAACCCGTCGCCGTACCGGAAGCGGACGAACGACTCGACCGCGATCTTCCTCAGCCCGTGCTGGCGCGCGAGGTGCCAGGCATCCATCGCGTCGAGCTCGTCACCGTCCATCTCGGTGGTGACGGGGACGGTGCGGGCGGTCGTCATGGACGCACCCTATGGACGTCCACGCCGCCCGGCACCGTCAGGGCCGCGCGAGACCCACAGCAACCTCACAGGTCCGACCCACGGGGCTCCCAGCAACCGGGCGGAGTCTGGCGACATGACACCGAGCCGTGCCTCCCTCGACCTGGCCGTACGCCGCGGGGCGAGCACCCTGCTGGCCGCCTCGCTGGCCCTGGTGACCTACTGGTGGATCGAGGGTGGCGGGCTCGGCGACCTCGGCGGCTGGGCCTCCGGGCTCACCTCCCTGGGCCGCTGGACCGGCCTCGTCGCCTCGGTGCTCCTGCTCGTCCAGGTGCTGCTGATGGCCCGGGTGCCGGTGCTGGAGCGCGCGTACGGGCAGGACCGCCTGACCCACGTGCACCGCACGGTCGGGTTCACGTCGTTCAACCTGATGCTGGCGCACGTCGTGCTCATCACCTGGGGGTACGCCGCGGGGTCGCTGCTGCGGTGGCCGGCCGAGCTGTGGGACCTCACCCGCTCCTACCCGGCCATGCTGCTGGCCGACGCCGGCTTCGTGGCTCTGGTGCTGGTGGTGGTCACCAGCGTCCGCGCGGCGAGGAAGAAGCTGCGCTACGAGTCGTGGCACCTGCTCCACCTCTACGCCTACCTCGGCGCCGGGCTGGCCCTGCCGCACCAGCTGTGGACCGGGCAGGAGCTGGTCTCCTCGACCGGCCGCGCCGTATTCTGGTGGACCGCGTGGGGCCTCGCCACGGCCTCCGTGCTCCTGTGGCGCGTCGCGCTGCCCGTGACACGCAACCTGCGGCACCAGCTGCGGGTCGAGGAGGTCGTCGAGGAGGAGCCCGGCGTGGTCTCGGTCGTCGTGACCGGCCGCCGCCTCGACCGGCTGAAGGTCCAGGGCGGGCAGTGGCTGAGCTGGCGCTTCCTGGGTCGCGACGGGTGGTCGCGCGCCAACCCCTACTCGCTGTCCGCGGCCCCCGACGGGCGCCGCCTGCGGATCACCGTGCAGTCGGTGGGCGACGGCAGCGGCTCGACCGCGACCCTCACGCGCGGCAGCCGGGTGCTCGTCGAGGGCCCCTACGGCCGGCTGAGCCCCCGCAGCCGGCACGGCGACAAGGTGGCCCTCATCGGCGCCGGCGTCGGGTCGGCCCCGCTCGTCGCGCTGGCGGAGGAGCTGGCCCCCGCCGGCGACGTGGTCGTGCTGCACCGCTCGAGCGGCCCGGGGGCGTTCACCGACGACCTGCGTCGCCTCGCCGCCCGCGGCGTGCGGGTCATGCACCTGCCCGGTCGGCGCCGGGGCCCCGACTCGTGGCTGGGCGACGCCCACGTCGGCCGCTACAGCGACCTGGCCGCCCTGCGGCACTGGGTCCCCGACATCGCGCGCCGCGACGTCTACGTCTGCGGCCCCGAGCCGTGGGCGGACCTCGTCGTCGCCGACCTGCGCCGGGCCGGCGTCCCCGAGACCCACATCCACGTCGAAGCATTCGGCTGGTGACGAGATGGAGATGGTGACGAGATGAGACGGATCGTCCTGTGGTTCGCGAGCACGGCCGTCGTGCTGATGCTGCTCGCCGGCTACCACACCTCCTTCGCCGGACCGCTGGCCACGCACAGCACCATCTCGGCCTACAGCGCCGGGACACTGGCCGACCCCGCCACCTCGGGGGCGTCACCGTCCCCGGCGTCGGGGTCCGCAGGGTCGGGATCCGGTTCGACCGGCAGCGGCTCGACCAGCAGTGGTTCGACCGGCAGTGGTTCGACCGGCAGCGGCTCGACGGGCAGTGGCTCGAGCAGCAGTGGCTCGACCAGCACGACCGTCACCGGCGACACCGTCCAGACCCAGTGGGGCCCGGTGCAGGTCGCGGTCAACGTCGCGGGCTCGAAGATCACCGGCGTCTCGGTGCTGCAGTACCCCGCCAGCAACGGGACGGACGCCCAGATCAACGGCTATGCCCTGCCGATCCTGGTCGACGAGACCATGAGTGCCCAGAGTGCCGACATCGACATGGTGAGCGGCGCGACGTACACCAGCAACGGCTACCAGCAGTCGCTGCAGAGCGCGCTGGACCGGGCAGGGCTGTGAGCACCGCGCGTACGACGCCCCGGCCGCCCACCCGGCCGCAGGCATGGCGCGACGTGGTGCAGGTGATGGGACTGCCCGTCAGCGTGGCCCTGCGCGGCCGGCACGCCGGCGACGAGGTCGCCCGGGCGGCCTGGCGACGCGCACAGGCCGACCTCCGTGCGGCCGACGCGATGTTCAGCCGCTACCGCGTCGACTCGTGGGTGAGCCGGCACAACGCGGGTCTGGCCGACCCGGCGGACGCACCGCCGGAGGTGCGTGAGGTCCTGGCGCTGGCGGAGGCGGCGCGCACCGCCTCCGGCGGGGCGTTCGACGTACGACGCCCGGGTCCGGACGGTCGCACCGTGCTCGACACGGACGGCGTCGTGAAGGGGTGGGCGGTGCACCGGGCGGCGCGTCACCTGACCGCCCTGCCGGGGACCGACGCCTGCCTCGGGGGAGGAGGCGACCTCGTGTGCTGGACCGCCGACCCCGAGGGCGAGCCGTGGCTGATCGGGATCGAGGACCCGCACGATCCCACGCGCCTGGTCGCGCAGGTGCCGTGCCGCCGCGGGGCCGTCGCCACGTCCGGGACGGCGCACCGCGGCCAGCACGTCGTGGACGCGCGCACCGGCCGACCGCCCTCCGGCGTCGCCTCCGTGACCGTGGTGGCCCCCGACCTGGTGGCCGCGGACGTCGACGCCACCGCCGCCTTCGCCCACGGCCCCGGAGCTCTCAGCTGGCTGCGGACCCGACCTGACCGCGGCGGGCTCGTCGTCTGGGCCGACGGAGGCACCGACCTCGTCCGATGAGGGTCAGGTCGTCGTGGCCGCACCGGGCCCGCCCGGGACCCGCAGCGGCAGCCGGTTGCCCCCGATCGGGTTCGCCTCGGCCACGACGTCCATCGCATCGATGATGTTGCGCAGGTTGATGATGAGCGCACCGTAGATCGGCCACTCGGCCGAGCGCTCCGTCGTACGCAGCTCGTCGGTGAACGCCTCCAGCCGTCGGCGCACCTCGTGGAAGGCGTCGGGGTCGGCGTCGGCGGCGGCCCGCCCCGTGTCGCCGAGCATCTCGATCCACGGCACGGCGAAGGCGTCGCCCCACGTCTCCTTGTGGGCCGACTGGCCGCCGAGGGTGCGGGCGAGGCTGCGGGTCTCGGCGACGGACTGCTCCATGCGTCGCAACAACCCGTGCCACTGCTCGGGATTCTTCATCGGGCGGGCCGAGCGGCGCGGGTTCATCCGGGCGCTCTCCTGCGCCTGGCGCACCAGCGCCCACGCCTGGTCCACCTCGCCGTCGAGGTCCCGGCTGCGATCGATCCAGGCGTCGACGTCCTCGTCCTGGCAGCCGTCGCCGAGGCCGCCCGCCATGTCGACCAGCAGGGCCCCGATCTCGTCGTCGATGCGGTCCAGGGCCCTGGCGGCCGTGTGCCGGCGCAGCGGCGGCCACACGATCACGTTGACCAGCAGCCCGACCGCGACACCGATGGCGGTGTCGAGCAGCCGCGAGATGAGCATGACGTCGCTCTCGAAGCCGGTGGTGAGCACCACCAGCCCGGTGGTGGCGATGGTCGTGGCCTCGGCCCCGAGCCACGGGACGGCGCCGAGCAGGAGGGCCACCACGAGGAGCAGGGTGATCGCGCCGGTGGTGAGCCCGAAGGTCTCACCGACGATGGTGGCCAGGATCACCGCCACCACGGTGGCCGCGACCTGCTGGGTGCCCTTGGAGAACGTGCGGTAGACGGTCGCGTGCACGACGAGCAGCGCGGACCACGGGGCCAGGAAGGGCTGCGGCAGGTCCAGCACGCTGGCCGCCACGACCCAGGCGGTGACGGCCGCGAGCACCGTCTTGGCCAGCTGCAGGACGTCGTTCCACCAGATCGGGTCGCTGATGCGCTCGTCGACGCGCTGCCTCAACTTCGTGCTCATCCGGTCGACCCTACGGACAACCGGGCCCCAGGGCCCATCAGCGGAACGCGCAACCGGACTGCAGGCCCAGCCTGCGGAAGACGATCGCGGCGGGGCAGACCCCGGTGACGGCGGACTGGAGGAGGTTGAGGCCGACGAAGGCGGTGAGCAGCAGCCACCACGTCGAGACGAACGCGCTGAGCAGCACGCTCACGAGGATGACGGTGCCGGCCAGGGAGAGGACGGCGCGGTCGACGTTCATGGGGGTCTCCGATCGGCGGAGGGTGGGGGAACGCTCGGGGGACGGCGTCCCCCCACCCGGTCAGGGGGTCAGCGGCCGAAGATCTTCGAGAGGAAGCCACCGCCGGAGCCGGCGGCCGCCTTCTCAGCCGGAGTGTGCTGGCCGTTGCACCACTCCTGCGCGGGGACGCCCGCCTTGACCTGGCTGACGTGCTGGCCGCAGCCGGCCCACGTGGTCTTGTTGCAGGTCTTGCATCGGACTGCTCGGCACATGGTGTGCTCCGTTCTGTGAGGGGTTGTGGGGTGTTCTGGAAGGGAGGATCAGCCGTGGGAGAAGGTGATCTTCGGCAGCACCCGCGTCAGCCAGCGAGGGCTCCACCACGCGGCCCGGCCGGTGAGGCGCAGCATGACGGGCAGCAGCACCAGGCGGACGAGGAACGCGTCGAGCAGCACCGCCACGCCGAGCACGATGCCCATCTCCTTGGGCGGCAGCGGACCGGACAGGGCGAAGGTGAAGAACACTGCGACCATGACCGCGCCGGCGGCGAAGATCACCCGGCCGGAGTGGGCCAGCGACCCGACCATCGCCTCGCGGGGATCGCCGGAGCGCTCGTAGTGCTCCTTGGCCGAGGCCAGCAGGAAGACCGTGTAGTCCATCGCGATGGCGAAGATCATGGCGAAGAAGAACACCGGTGCCCAGGCGTCGAGGAAGCCCTGGGACTCGAACCCGAGGAACCCGGCGCCGTACCCCTCCTGGAAGACCAGGCGGGCGACGCCGAAGGCGGCACCGGTCGACAGCAGGCTGGCCAGGGTGCCGAGCAGCGAGATGAGCGGGGCCTGGAGGGCGACCAGGAGGAGCAGGAAGCCGAGCGCGAGCACGACACCGATCACCAGCGGGGTCGACTCGTCGAGCTGGGCCTTGAGGTCGAGGTTCTCCACCGCGGCACCGCCGACCTGTGCCGACTCCGGCAGCTCGGCGCGCAGCCGTTCGACCGTCGTGCCGAGCTCGGGGTCGGAGGGGTCGACCGTCGGGACGGCCTGGATGAGCACCAGGTCGCTGCCGTCGGCGGCAGGCTGTGCGGGCATGGCGCCGGCGATGCCGTCGTCGTCGGCGAGGGCTGCGGTGGTGGCCTTCGCGTCGGACGTCTTCGCGATCACCTGGAGGGTGCCGGGGGCGCCGTCACCGAAGGCGTCCTTGACCTGGTCGTAGCCGACGCGTGCGCTCGCGTCCTCGGGCAGCACCTGGATGGACGGCATCGCGGTCCGCAGGCCGAGGACGGGTGCGGCCAGGGCGAGCAGCACGACGAGGGAGGCGAGGCCGAAGGCGATGGGGCGCTTCCACAGTCGCTCGCCCCAGGCCGCGAACTTCGCCGAGCGGTGCTCGCCGGTGTGCACCCACTTCAGGGCCAGCTTGTTGATCCGGTGGTCGAGCTTGAAGAGCACCAGGGGGAGCAGGGTCAGGGTGGCGGCGAGCACGAAGGTCACCGCGAGCATGATCCCGCCCGCCATCGAGCGGAAGGAGGGCGACGGCACGAGCATGACGGCGCTCAGCGAGACGAGCACGGTGATCCCGGACAGCAGCACCGCCTTGCCGGCCGTGTCCATGGTCTCGGCGATCGCCTGCCGTGGCGTCTCGTGGTGGCCCATGCGGGCGGCCCGGAAGCGCACCACCAGGAAGAGCGCGTAGTCGATGCCGAGCGCGAGGGCGAACATCATCGCGAAGTTCATCGCCCAGATGGAGACCGGCACGAGCTCGTTGATCAGGACCAGCGAGCCGGCCGAGGCGACCAGGCCGGCCAGGGTCAGGATCAGCGGGAGCCCGGCCGCGACCAGGGCCCCGAAGGCGAGCACGAGGATCGCGAGAGTGACGGGCCAGGAGAACATCTCCGACGTCAGCATCGCGTCGAGGTTGGCCTCGTTGAAGTCCGACCAGAGCAGCGAGGCGCCGGTCGGGTTGACCTCCACGCCGTCACCGGAGAGGGCCTCGAGCTCGCCCTTGAGGTCGTCGGCGACCCGGACCATCTCGTTGGGGTCGGCGCCGGCGCCGGCCAGGATCACGGCCGTCTCGCCGTCCTGGCTCAGCGTGGCCCCGGACTGCGGGGCGATCACCTCGGCGATGCGGGGCTCGTCCTCGAGCAGGGCGGTCGCCTCGCTGAGCACGGCCTTCCCTCGGCCCTCGGTCACCGGGCCGTCGGTGCTGTGCACGACGACCTGGATGGCCGAGCTGGCGTTGCCGCCGAAGCTCTCCTGCGCGACCTCGCGCACCGCGACCGACTCCGAGCCGTCGGCCTGCCAGCCGGCACCCGAGAGGTTCGCCTCGACCTTGGGTGCGAAGGCACCGAGGCCGACGATCAGCAACAGCCACACGACCGCGGTGAGCCGGCGGTGGTGGGTGACCCACACGCCGAGGCGGCCGAGCGGGCCGGGCTGGTAGCCGAGGCCGTCGGGGTCCGGACGGGCAGCGTGGCGGCGGGATGCCGTCGACGTCATGGAGGAGCTCCTTGTGTCGGGGGTGTGCGTGTGTCGGGGGTGTGCGGAAGTCAGGTCAGGCGGGTCAGGCGGGTCAGACGAGGGCGGGCAGGGCCTGGACGGCGGTGTACGCCGCGACGGCGAGCACGAGCCCGGTGAAAGCGGCAGAGAGGCGACGCGTGTCGACCCGGTCGGCGACGCGGGCGCCGACCACGGCCGACACGGCGGCGGCCGCGGTGAGCGCGACGACGGGCCACCAGTCGGGGGCGACGCCGCTGCCGGCACGGGCCAGCAGCGCCACACCGCTCGTCAGGGTGATGACGACGAGCGAGGTGCCGGCGGCGTACTCCATCGGCAGGCTGAGCGCCACCAGCAGGGCCGGCACGACCAGGAAGCCGCCGCCCACCCCGAGGAAGCCGGTGAGCAGCCCGACCGCCGTCGCGGTGACGACGACCTTGAGGGCCCGCGGGCACTGGCAGGCGAAGGTCGGGCTGAAGGTGATGATCGGGTCGTCCAGCTCCGGGCGCCGGGCCGGCCGCTCGGCGGGGTCGGCCCGGCGCCCGCGCCACTGCCGCACCGCCAGCAGGGTGCCGACGGCGAGCATGAGCACCGCGAACGCGCCCAGCAGCACCGCCTCGGGGACGGCGGCCGACGCCCGTGCCCCGATGACCGCCCCGCCCGTCGCGACCAGCCCGAAGGCCACGCCGCGGGCGAGCAGGACGTTGCCCGCGCGGTGCGCGGTGACGGCGCCCACGAGCGAGGTCACCCCGACCACCACCAACGATCCGGTGGTGGCCTGGGCCGGGCTCTGGTCCAGGGCGTAGACCAGCACCGGGACCGCCAGGATCGAGCCACCTCCGCCGAGCGCACCCAGGCTGAGCCCGATGAGCGCGCCGGCGACGAGGGCCACGACCAGCGTGGCGGAAGCGGTGCCGAGGAGCGTCACGCCTCGGGCCCCACCAGGTGGAGTCCGACCTGCTCGGCGTTGTCGAACGAGTCGTCGATGGCGACGAGCGAGCGTCCGGCGGCGTCGAGCATCGAGGCCGCCACGGAGGCGCGGTAGCCGCCGGCGCAGTGCACCCACACCTCGCCCGCGGGCACCTCGGCGAGGCGGTCCCAGAGCTCGTGGAGCGGGATGTTGACCGCGCCGTCGATGCGGGCGGCGTCGTGCTCGTCGGCACGACGCACGTCCAGGACGACCACCTCGCGGTGGTGACGGACCTGGGCCAGGTCGGCGAAGGTCGCCGTGGCGAACGAGCTCAGCTCGCCCTCGCTCCAGTCCTCCGGCGTGCCGGTGGCGTGGGCGGCGGGGCGCTCGATGCCGATCCGGACCAGCTCGCGCTGGGCGTCTGCGACGTCCTCGGCGGTCTCGCCGAGGAGCGTGATCGGAGTGCCCCAGGCGACCAGCCAGCCGAGGTACGTCGCGAAGCCGCCGTCGAGCCCGAAGTTGAGGGTGCCGGGCGCGTGGCCGGCCGCGAACGCCGTACGGCTGCGCAGGTCCACGACCCACTCGCCGGCCTCGATACGCCGCCGCAGCTCGGCGGCGTCGGCGAGGGCGGGCGGGGACAGGTCGGGCTCGGACGGACCGGCGGCGTTGGCCGGGGCCATGTGGGCGTAGTAGGCCGGCCACGGGCCGAGGCCGGCCAGCAGCTCGTCGACGTAGGTCTGCTCGTCCTGGGTCAGGACGGGGTTGGCCTGCTTCTCCCGGCCGATGGTCGACGACGTCGCATCGGACTGGGTGGCCGAGCAGAAGGAGCCGAAGCCGTGGGTCGGGAAGACCCCCGCGTCGTCGGGCAGCAGGTCGGCCAGCCGGTGCGCCGACGCGTGCTGGTGGCGCACCAGGTCGTGGGTGTGCTCGGGACCGAGGAGGTCCGGGCGACCTGTGGCGCCGTACAGCAGGGAGCCACCGGAGAAGACGCCGACCGACTGGTCGAGTCCCGCGCCGGTGTCCGTCAGGGCGTAGGAGAGGTGGGTGAACGTGTGGCCGGGGGTTGCCAGCGCGGTGACGCGCATACGTCCACCCACCTCGACGACCTGCCCGTCCGCCAGTGGGGTGCGGATGAAGGACACGTCGTCCTCGCCGTTGACGAGGTACTGGGCACCGGTGCGCTGCGCGAGGGCGAAGCCTCCGGTGACGTAGTCGTTGTGGATGTGGGTCTCGAAGACATGGGTGAGGCGCACGCCGTGCTCGTCGAGCAGGACGAGGACGCGGTCGATGTCGCGCTGCGGGTCGACCACGAACGCCACCTCGCCGTCGTGCACGAGGTAGCTGCGGTCGCCGAGCGTGGGCGTCTCGATCGGGACGATGGTGAGGTCGGCCATCACAGACCCACCCCCACCGAGCGACCCGACTCGATCCAGCCCCGGGTCCCGCCGGCCACGGACACGGCGTCGAAGCCGGACGCGACGAGGAGGTCGGTCATCGCCTTCGAGCGGTTGCCCGAGGCGCAGATGACGTGGACGCGGGCCGTGCGGTCGATCTCGTCGAGCCGGGAGGCCAGCTGGCCCATGGGCACGAGGATCGCGCCGGGCACGTGCGCCTGGGCGTACTCCGCCCGCTCGCGGACGTCGACGGTCACGCCGGAGTCGCGCTCGGCGGCGTACGCCTCGATCGAGATCTCGGGAGTGCGTGGGGTCATGCGAAATACCCTAGGGGGTATCCGTCCGATATCCAAAACACCCCCGGGGGTATGCTTCGGGACATGGACTACACCCTCAGCACGACGCTCGCGCTGCCGTACGACGACGCGGTCGCCGCGACGCGGGAGGCGCTGGCCGACCAGGGCTTCGGCATCCTCACCGAGATCGACCTGGCCGCCACCATGAAGGCCAAGCTCGACGTCGACCTGCCGCCCCAGGTGATCCTGGGCGCGTGCCGCCCGCCGCTGGCCTACGAGGCGATCCAGGTGGATCCCTCGATCGCGGCGGTGCTGCCCTGCAACGTGGTCGTCCGCTCGGTGGACGAGGGCACCACGGTCGTGGAGGCCTTCGACCCGGCGGTCATGATGGGCATGTCCGACCACGCCGCCCTCGCGAGCGTGGCCACCGACGCCCGCGCACGCATCTCCGCGGCCCTCGCCGCGCTCACCCAGGAGGACTGATGGAGCTCGACCCCACCGAGATGACCCCCGTCATCAACCGCATCAAGCGCGCCCAGGGGCAGCTCGCGGGCGTGCTGCGCCTGCTCGAGGAGGGCCGCGACTGCGAGGACGTCGTCACCCAGCTCGCCGCGGTCTCCAAGGCGCTCGACCGGGCCGGCTTCGCCATCGTCGCCAGCGGCCTGCAGCAGTGCCTGACCGCCGGCGACGGCATCGACTCCGTGGACGTCAAGAAGATGGAGAAGCTCTTCCTCTCCCTGGCCTGAGGTGTCCGTGGCGAGTGCCACAGTGGGGACATGTCTCGGAGACAGCAGGACCCGCGCGAGCAGGTGCGGGCCCAGCCCCGCCGCTTCTACGACGGCGGCGTGCTGCCGGTCGGGGACCGGGTGGGCCTGCCACCGGACCCCGCCCACGACCCGCGCATCGTGCTCGAGCGCCACGACGAGGCAGGCCTGGAGGTGTTCAGCCTCGAGCGGCGGATCGCGTACGACGACCGCCACCTCGGCGAGATCCTCGTCCCGGCGACGACCGACTTCCGCACCGACCTGACCTCGACGCCCGCCCTCTTCACCTGGCTGGTGCCCAAGACCGGCGCCCACCTGCCGGCCGCCCTGGTCCACGACGCCCTGGTCGCGGGCGGCGGCGACCCGTCGTACGACTCGACCGAGGGGCACGTGATCGACCGGGTGGAGGCCGACCGGGTCTTCCGCGACGCGATGGCCGACACCGGCACCGGGGTCGTCCGGCGCTGGATCGTCTGGTCGGCGGTGACCGCGGCGACGATCTTCGTGGGCGGCGGCCTCACCGCGGCGTCCGGGTGGTCGCCGCTGCGGCGGTGGGCGCAACGCGTCGGCGCCGGTGCGTCGATCGCGGTGATCGTCTACCTCGGCTACTGCGCGACCGGAGACCTGTTCGACCGGGACTGGCCGCTGGCGTGGGCCGTGCCGTGGATGGGGGAGCGGCCATGGTGGCAGGAGGTGCTCGGCGGCCTCTCCGGGGCGGTGGTGGTCCCGCTTGTGCTGAGCCTGCTGTGGGGTCGCTTCCGGATGGCCGGGGCGATCGCGGGGGTGATGCTCGCCGTGCTGCTGCACGTCACCGTCGGGCTGGCCGCGATCTCGCTGGGCTACCAGCTCTCGGAGCGCCTCGCCGCCCACGCCCCCCGCGTGGCCCGGGCGGTCGCCGTGGGCGTCGCCGGCGGCGCGGTGGTGGTCTTCGGGTGGTTCACGCTGGGTTGAACGGCGCGAGCGTGTCGGCCACGCCGCCACGCTGCCGCGCGGGCAGGGCTCACCGCTGGGTGAGGCCCACCTCCGCCAGCCAGCGGGCGGCGAAGGTGTCCCGTGGCAGGTCCTGGGTGACGAGGTCGACGCCGGTGTGGAAGGCGACGACCAGCAGGCCCAGCGCGCCCGCGCCGACGACCACGCCACGGACCCGGTGCGGCACCCGGTCCCGGGCCGTGCGGGACGCCTGCTGGGCGCGGTGCCACCACCCCGTGACGGACGCGGTCACGACCGCGGAGACGATGCTCGCGAAGACCGCGCCGAGCACGGTCCCCACGATCCCGAGGCGGGAGCTCAGCACCGTCGCGGCGGCGGCCGCCACGGCGCCGCCCACCACCTGGGGCAGGGACAGGTCGAGGGAGGGCTGCGGTCCGGGTTCGGTCATCTCAGGGGCACCAGGGTCGGGGACGGGCGTTCCGTCGTACGACGCTCCCGGAGCGCGGGGTGTTCCCCGACGTGAGCCGACTCACGGGCGCGGCCCGTTGGCGGAGTCGTCAGCGCAGGGCGTACGTCGCGACCGAGACGCCGACGTAGTGCGTCACGAAGGCCAGGATCGTGAAGGTGTGGAACACCTCGTGGAAGCCGAACCAGCGCGGCCACGGGTTGGGCCGCTGGGTGCCGTAGACGACGCCGCCGATCGTGTAGAGCGCCCCGCCTGCTGCGATCAGCGCCATCACAGCGGTGCCGGTGCCGGCGCCGTACCGGTCCATGGCGCCGCTGATGAAGTCGCCGAAGAAGAAGACCGGCGCCCAGCCGAGCGCGATGTAGATCGGGGCGGAGAGCCAGCGCGGCGCGCCCTTCCAGAAGACCTTCATCAGCACGCCGGCGATCGCGCCGCCCCAGCAGATCGCCAGCATGGTCCACCGGTCGCGGCCCTCGAGGAGCAGGAGGGCGAACGGCGTGCAGGAGCCCGCGATGAGCACGAAGATGTTGGAGTGGTCGAAGCGCTTGAGCCGCGAGTGGGTGCTCGGTGACCAGGTGCCGCGGTGGTAGACCGCGGAGACCGTGAAGAGGATCAGGGCCGAGGCCGCGAAGACGGCCGAGCCGACGCGGGTGGTGGCGTCGGGGGAGAGCACGATCAGGACGATGCCCGCCGCGAGGGTGAGGGGGGCGGTGGCCAGGTGCAGCCAGCCCCGCAGGTGCGGCTTGACGTCGGCGATCGCCTCGTGGATCGCCTCCGTGGCGCCGTCAACGCGCTCGTGGAGCCCGTCGAGTCGGTGGCGGATGACGTCGTTCATGCCCCGAAACTACCCGCAGGCACCTCAGACGTCACTGTCGAGAGGCTCGGGCGGCCCCGCGGACGCGTCCCTCAGGCGATCTCGTGGTCGTCCGGCGAGCCGTCCCGCTCGTCCTCGTCGCCGTGGGTGAAGAAGGAGAACGAGCCGTCCGTCTCGAGCACGCACAGCTCGATGTCGCTCAGGCGGCGGATGCCCTGCTGACGCGCCGCCTCCTGGACGTCCTGGATGGTCATCCGCTCCCCGGCGAGGGTGTCGAGCAGCGGCTCCCCGTCGCGTACGACGATGCGGGCGCGACCTGCCAGCCACGGCCGGAACCGGGGGTGGTGGAAGGCCAGGGAGTTCAGCGCCAGACCGGCGACCGAGAAGGTCGCCACCGCGATCACCGCGGCGGTCACCGAGTAGTCCTCCTGCAGGATCCCCTGGCTGACCAGGTCGCCGACGGTGACCAGCAGGATCATGTCGAACGCGGAGAGCTGGGCGACCTCGCGCTTGCCGCCGACGCGGACGACGAGCCACAGGAACAAGAAGATCGCCAGCGACCGGATGAGGATGTCCATCAGGGCATCCTCCAGCTCGTGAAGGACGCCGAGACGACCGGCTCGTCCTCGACGAGGACGCTGACCTGGCAGTCGTCGGTCTCGCCGAACTGTCCGGGCGACACGCGGGCGTCCAGGCTCATCTCCAGCGTCGTCCCGGACGGCGGCGGGTCGAGCTCGTAGATGATCCACGGCGGGACGGTCGTCTCGGCCGCAGGGTTGGGGTACCAGTTCTGGAAGTCGAGGTCGTTGAAGAACTCGTCGCAGAACCGGACCTGCACGGTGTCGCCGAAGCCGGCGGTCGCGTCGATCGTGACGTGCAGGGGAGCGGGCTGGCCGGCCCGGGTCACCTGGGGGTACTCCACCGTGAGCGTGTAGCCGCCGCTCCGCGCGGTGACGTCGCCACGGCGCGGACCGAGCAGGTCGAAGGCGGACAGCACGACGACGAGCACCAGCAGCCCGACCCCCGCCCGGCGGAACCAGCGGCCCCGCCGCCGAGGTGGGGTGTCGCGCAGTCCGGCGGTGGTGTCGTCCGTCGCGGGCATGGGGTCCTCGACTGCCGGCGGACGCAGGGATCGATCGGGCACGGCGACACCCTAGGGCCCGGTTAGGATCGTCGACGTGGCGAAGTGGAAGGACGCGGTGCGTCGGGTGCTCTACCCGGCCTACGAGCACCGGGTCGCGAAGTTCCTCCCCGCCGATCGTGTCCCCGAGCACATCGGCGTCATGCTCGACGGCAACCGCCGCTGGGCCAAGGCGGTGGGCCTCGACACGGCCGGCGGCTACCAGGCCGGGGCCGACAACATCTTCCCGCTCCTCGGCTGGTGCGAGGAGGTCGGCGTCAAGGTCGTGACGCTGTGGCTGCTCTCCAGCGACAACCTCACGAACCGCCCGCCGGAGCAGATGGCCGGACTGCTGCAGATCATCGAGGGCGCGGTCGAGTCGCTGGCCGCCACGGGTCGCTGGCGCATCCACCCCGTCGGAGCCCTCGACCTGCTCCCGGCCAGCACCGCGCAGAAGCTCAAGGACGCCGACGACCAGACCCGCGACGTCGACGGGATCCTGGTCAACATCGCCGTCGGGTACGGCGGGCGCCGCGAGATCGCGGACGCCGTACGGTCGCTGCTCCAGGAGCACGCCGCGCGCGGGACCTCGCTGGAGGAGCTGGCCGACGTCATCGACGTGGACCACATCGCCGACCACCTCTACACCAAGGGCCAACCCGACCCGGACCTCGTCATCCGCACGTCGGGCGAGCAGCGGCTCGGCGGGTTCCTGCTGTGGCAGTCCGCGCACTCGGAGTTCTACTTCTGCGAGGCGCTGTGGCCCGACTTCCGGCGCGTGGACTTCCTCCGGGCCATCCGCGCGTACGCCGAGCGCGAGCGCCGCTTCGGCTCCTGACGTCACTCCCGACGACAGGGCGGGCGCGGGCACCCCGGGTGCGGTAACACAGCGTTCACCCCGCGTTCTGGCGTGTCGCTGCCGAACGGCTTCGGGCCGGGCGTACTTTCGGCCTCATCGGCGGGTGGGGAAGCCCGCTGAATCGGGAGGCAGCTGTGGGAGTCACGCACCACTTCGAGGAGCCGTCCGGTCCATGAGTTGAACAGGACCGGGTGTGGTGCGTCGCGCCGGTCCGATAGGGGTAGGCACTCCGTGAGCTCGAACAAGCAGGTCAGCCAGAACCGCACGTATGTCCTCGACACCAGCGTCCTGCTGGCCGATCCCGGCGCCCTGCGCCGCTTCGCGGAGCACGAGGTAGTCCTCCCGGTGGTCGTCATCACCGAGCTCGAGGGCAAGCGCCACCACCCGGAGCTCGGGTTCTTCGCGCGCACCGCGCTGCGCAGCCTCGACGAGCTGCGCATCGAGCACGGGCGCCTCGACGAGCCGGTCCCGGTCGGGGACGAGGGCGGCACCGTGCGCGTCGAGCTCAACCACACCGACCCGGCGCTGCTGCCCTCGGGCTTCCGCCTCGGCGACAACGACACCCGGATCCTCGCGGTGGCGCGCAACCTCGCCGACGAGGGGCACCTGGTCACGCTCGTCTCCAAGGACCTGCCGCTGCGCATCAAGGCCTCCGCCGTCGGTCTCGACGCCGAGGAGTACCGCGCCGAGGCGATCAGCGACTCCGACACCGGCTACACCGGCATGGCCGAGCTCGAGGTGACCTCCGGGGAGCTCGACGAGCTGTACGACGACGGGGTCGTCGACCTCGCCCAGGCGCGTGACCTGCCCTGCCACAACGGCCTCGTCCTGCTCTCCGACCGGGGTACGGCGCTGGGCCGGGTGGGTCCGGACAAGCAGGTGCACCTGGTGCGCGGGGACCGCGAGGCGTTCGGCATCCACGGTCGCTCCGCCGAGCAGCGGATCGCCCTGGAGATGCTCCTCGACCCCGAGGTCGGCATCGTCTCGCTCGGCGGCCGGGCCGGCACCGGCAAGTCCGCGCTCGCCCTGTGTGCCGGCCTGGAGGCCACCCTCGAGCGGGGCCTGCACAAGAAGGTCGTCGTCTTCCGCCCGCTCTTCGCCGTCGGAGGACAGGAGCTCGGCTACCTGCCGGGCTCGGAGTCGGAGAAGATGTCGCCGTGGGGCCAGGCGGTCTTCGACACCCTCGGCGCCCTCACCACTCCCGACGTCATCGACGAGGTGATGGACCGGGGCATGCTCGAGGTGCTTCCGCTCACCCACATCCGTGGGCGGTCGCTGCACGACGCGTTCGTCATCGTCGACGAGGCCCAGTCGCTGGAGCGCAACGTGCTGCTCACGGTGCTGTCGCGGATCGGTGCCAACTCCAAGGTGGTGCTGACCCATGACGTCGCCCAGCGCGACAACCTGCGGGTGGGGCGCCACGACGGCATCGTGGCGGTCATCGACAAGCTCAAGGGCCACCCGCTCTTCGCCCACGTCACCCTGACCCGGTCCGAGCGCTCGCCGATCGCCGCGCTCGTCACCGAGATGCTGGAGAACGTCACGCTCTGACGCACCGCCACCGGAGTCCGGCTCGCGCCCACGTCCCGGGCGCGAGCCGGACTGCGTCCCGGGTCCTGTCGTGCCGCTCCCCGGGCCCCGGCACTGCCGGCTGGGGGCGTGCGATCGGTCACGATGGGCGCCCGTGGTGGGGCTGGCGTGACTCGTGTGACCTCGGTGACTCGTGAGGCTCGGATCTCGTGGAAAACGGCACGAGTTCGGCCGTTTGGTTTGCATGGTCTCCCGCGCTCCTGCATGGTTGCCCGTGATCGTTTCGTGATCTCGATCCCCCTGTCCGCCTGTCTCCCCCCACTCTCGACAGGCCGCGACATCGTCCTGCCCTCTACCCCCCCCCCGGTGAGCTCCCCTGTGCCCCTGAAGTCCGCGTCGAAGCCCGAGAAGCACGTCCCCCGACACCGCGCCCCCGGCAAGCACAAGGCGGGTCCCTCCGTCCCTGCCCGGCTGGTGCGCACCTCCCTGGTCCTCACCGGCGTCGCCGCCGCGGTGACCGGCGTGAGCGTGTCCGGCGGCATGCTGGGCACGCCGACCGGCACTGCTGCGGGTGACCTCGCCTCGGCCGCCGTGGGTGGAGTCGCCGTCGCCTCCGCCGACTCCGACAACAGTGCGCTCGAGCGCCGCGAGTCCGTCGTACCCGTGTCCCGCTCGGACCGCCGCGGCGCCACCGACGCGACCAAGCGCGCCGCGCTCTCCGTCGCCGAGGGTCCCGCCGTCACCCGCACCGAGGACCTGTCCAGCGCGGACCCGCGCGACATCGCCAAGGCGCTGCTGCCGCAGTTCGGCTTCGACGCCTCGCAGTTCTCCTGCCTCGACTCCCTCTACATGAGCGAGTCCGGCTGGCGCATCGACGCCGACAATCCCAGCTCCTCGGCGTACGGCATCCCGCAGGCGCTCACCCAGCTGCACGACCTGCCGGCCGACTACATGACCTCGGCCGAGACGCAGATCCGCTGGGGCCTGGGCTACATCCAGGACACCTACGGCACCCCGTGCAGCGCCTGGTCCTTCAAGGCCGGCAACGGCTGGTACTGAGCCAGACGGCTCGAGCGGGGGGCACAACCTGGGCAGTTCGCGACAGGTGCGGGCTCGGCCCCGCGTGGACCGCGACGCCTGGGTCCGAACTGCCTTCGCTGTGCACGACCGGGCGTCAGCGCGCCTCGAAGACCGTGACCGCCCCGGCGTACTCGCGCTCGCCCTCGAACTCGGGCAGCACGAGCCCGTCGCCGGTCGAGTCGAGGTAGGCCTGCGCGCTCGCGTGGTCGCCGAAGACGGCACGCGTCTCGAGGTCGTGGCGTCGTACGTCGGCGAAGCGGCGGCGCAGCACGGACTCGCCGGTCTCGCTGCTGAACTGGGTGATCTCGGGCCGACCGCCCGCCGCGCGGCGCAGGTCGGCGAGGTGGTCGTTGCCGTTGGTGACCGCCACGAACGTGCCGCCCGGGCGCAGCACCCGGCGGACCTCGTTGAGGGCGCGCTCGAGGTCGCGCACGTGGTAGAGCATCCACCCGGCGAAGACGACGTCGAAGGACGCGTCGTCGAAGGGCAGGTAGCAGATGTCGGCCTGCCGGGCGTCGACCCCGCGCGCCGCGGTGAGCTCGACGAAACGGGGCGAGAAGTCGGTGGCCACGAGCGTCACGCCGGGCAGGGCGGCGATGCGCTCGGCCATCACGCCGGTGCCGCAGCCCACCTCCAGGACGTGGGCGTCGCCGACCAGGGCGCGGTCGATGGCGCGCAGCGCCTCGGTCTCGGGGTCCAGGCCGTCGACGGTGGGCCGCCACACGGACCGGCGGGTCTGCAACCGGTCCTCGGTGCCGTACTGCTCGCGGACGTGGTCCGGGTCGCTCATGCTGCTCATGGGTGGGTCATCCGTTCCACGTCGAGGGCGTCGTCCAGCTGCTGCTCGGTGAGGTCGCCGCGGTCGACGTACCCCAGGGCCAGCACGGTCTCGCGGATGGTGGTGCCGTCCTTCATCGCCTGCTTGGCGATCTTCGCCGCCTCCTCGTAGCCGAGGTGCTTGTTGAGCGGCGTCACGACCGACGGCGAGGACTCGGCGTACGCGCGCATCCGCTCGACGTCGGCGGTGATCCCGTCGACGCAGCGCTGCGCCAGCACGGTCGAGGAGGTGGAGAGCAGGCGGATCGACTCGAGCAGGTTGCGGGCCATCACCGGCATCATCACGTTGAGCTCGAAGCTGCCGGCGGCGCCGGCCCAGGCGACCGTCGCGTCGTTGCCGACGACCTGGGCGCAGACCATGAGCGTGGCCTCGGGGAGCACCGGGTTGACCTTGCCGGGCATGATGCTCGACCCCGGCTGGAGGTCGGGCAGGTGGATCTCGGCGAGCCCGGTGGTGGGGCCCGACGACATCCAGCGCAGGTCGTTGCAGATCTTGGTGAGGCCGACGGCGTAGGTCCGCAGGGCTCCGCTCAGCTCGACCAGCGAGTCGCGGGTCCCCTGGGCCTCGAAGTGGTTGCGGGCCTCGGTGAAGGCCTGGCCGGTGTCGGTCGCGAGCCGCTCGATGACGGCGGCGGCGAAGCCGGGCGGGGTGTTGATGCCGGTGCCCACGGCGGTCCCGCCGAGGGGGAGCTCGCGGACGCGGGGGAGGACCGCCTCGAGGCGTTCGGCGGCGTACCGGACGGTGGCGGCGTACCCGCCCATCTCCTGGCCGAGCATGACCGGGGTCGCGTCCATCAGGTGGGTGCGGCCGGACTTCACGACGCCGGCGAACTCGCTCGCCTTCGTCTCCAGCGACGTCGCCAGGACGTCGAGCGCCGGGAGCAGGTCCTCCACCACGGCCAGCGTCGCCGCGACGTGGATCGAGGTGGGGAAGGTGTCGTTGCTGCTCTGCGAGGCGTTGACGTGGTCGTTGGGGTGCACCTCCACGCCGGCGCGGGCCGCGAGCGAGGCGAGCACCTCGTTGGTGTTCATGTTGGAGCTGGTGCCCGACCCGGTCTGGAACACGTCGATCGGGAAGTGGTCGTCGTGGTCGCCGGTGGCCACCGCGGCGGCGGCGTCGGCGATGGCGCCCGCCTGCTCGGCGGTGATGACGCCGAGGTCGCCGTTGACCCGCGCGGCAGCCCCCTTGACCAGGGCCAGCGCCTGCACGTGGCGGCGCTCGAGGGTGGTGCCGCTGATCGGGAAGTTGTCGATCGCGCGCTGGGTCTGCGCGCGCCACAGGGCGTCGGCGGGGACCTCGACCTCGCCCATGGAGTCGTGCTCGGTGCGTGTCTCACTCATGTCCGCGACGCTACCCCGGGACGAGGGAGGGACGGTCTCACCCCGGGGTGCGTCGTGGGGGACTGGTCAGCGGGTCAGTCGCACGGGGTCAGTCGCACGGGTCAGTCGCACCAGGGGTAGACGAACAGGCTGGCGTCTCCCGCGAGGTGGTCGCGCAGCACCACCGACAGCGGCAGCGGGTCCGGGACGGCGGAGAGGTCGGTGCCGGCGCGCGGGGCGACACCGAGGCTCACCGCCGTGGCGATCGGGAGTCCGTCCCGGGCCACCGTCGAGACGAGTCCGGCGCCGCGCAGTGTCGCCATGCCGGCCTTCAGGCAGGAGGAGTCCGCCTTGGCCTCCGCGGGAGCGGCGACGAACACGGAGCCGGTGGCGGTCAGGGCGACGGCGGCGGTGGCGGACGCGATACGGGCACGAGTGGTGTGCATCTGGGTCTCCTGTGTCGAAGGTCTGTCCAAGGTTGGATGGCCATCGCACCACACATCGACGCGTGTCGTCCAGAGTCTGACCCGCCTTTGTCCAAGGTTGGGTACGGTGAGGCGGTGTACACCGTGAAGCGCGCCGCCGAGCTGACCGGGCTCTCCCCGGACACGCTGCGCATGTGGGAGCGGCGCTACGCGGTGGTCGAGCCCGAGCGGTCGCCCGGCGGCTACCGCTTGTACGACGACGCGGCCCTGCGCCGGTTGGCCGCCATGAAGTCCCTGGTGGACGCCGGGTGGTCGGTCCGGGCCGCGGCGACGCGCGTGCTGAGCGGATCACCCGACGAGGTCGTGGTCGCCGATCGCCCTCCCGAGGCCGCCTTCGGTGACGTGGAGGCCCTGGTCTCGGTCGCGCGGGACTTCGACGCGCGCGCCCTGGACGGTGTCCTCGACGAGGGTTTCGCGCTGGGCGGCTACGAGCAGGTCGTGGACGAGTGGCTGCTTCCCGCGCTCGGTCGGCTGGGAAGGGCCTGGCGCGAGGGTTCGGTCACCGTCGCCGGGGAGCACTTCGTGAGCGCCGGGGTGCAGCGGCGCCTCGCCACCCTCTTCGACGCCGCCGCCCACGAGGGCGAGGGGCCCGTGGTGGTGGTCGGGCTGGCTCGGGGCTCGCGCCACGAGCTCGGGGTGCTCGCGTTCTCGGTGGCGCTGCGACGGGCCGGCCTCCAGGTCGTCTACGTCGGCGGAGACCTCCCGCCCGAGGGGTGGGTCGAGACCGTGCGGGCGCGTGGCGCTCGGGCCGTCGTCATCGGGGTGCCCTCGATCGAGGACGTCCCGGCCGTGCGCGAGTGCGTGGACGTGCTGGTCCGGGCGGCGCCGGACGTGGCGGTCCACCTGGGCGGTGGGTACCAGGACGACGTGAGCGGACCCGCGCGACGGCTCGGCCACGAGATCGGCGGCGGGTCCTCTGCGCTCGCCGCCGAGCTGGCGTCCCGGTCGGGACCCCGTGGTGGGGTCGGCGGCGTTCAGTCGTCGGCGGGGGAGCGCCGCGCGACGTAGAGGAAGTACTCCTCCGGGCGGTCCTGGAGCAGGACGTCGTACGCCCGCTCCTCGGCGGCCCCGAAGACGTCCTCGAGCGCCGTGAGCAGCTCGGGCGAGCGTGCTGCCGACCAGACGACGAGCGCCCCGCGGTGGTTGAGGATCTCGCGGCAGCGGGCGAGGAAGTCGCGGCCGTAGACGTCCGCGTTGCCGTCGTGGACGAGGTAGCCCGGGCCGTTGTCGACGTCGAGCAGCAGCAGGTCGTGGGTGTCCCTGGCCTCGGCGATGGCCATCAGGATGTCGGCGTTGACGATCCTCACCCGCTGGTCGGCCAGCAGCGTGGGCCCGTGCGGCACGGTGCCGTCGCGCATCCAGCCGATGAGTGACTCCTCGATCTCCACGACCGTGGCGCGCTCGACGCGGACGTCGGCGAGGATGCGCTGGAGGGTGAAGCCCAGCCCGAGCCCGCCGATCACCACGTCGCGGGGGTCGTCCACCAGGTCGAGGGCGACCCCGGCCATCTCGATCTCGGTGCTCGTCTCGAGGGTGTCCATCACGAAGACACCGTTGACGCGGAGCTCGACGACGTCGGGGGCGCCCGGGGTGGTGCGACGCCGCAGCACCAGCTCGCCGCGGGGCGAGGTGGCGCGAGCGATCTCTGCGGAGCTGGCCTCGGTGTCTGGCATGCGCACCATCCTGCCTGTCCGGGCGCCCGGGATCGGTCCCGGGCGGCGCCGTGTCCATTCACCGATCTCGTCGGATGGAAAGTAGAGTGAGTCAATCGTCTAAGGAGGTATGTCGTGGCGCAGGGTTCCACGGGGTCGGGTCGTCCCCAGGTCGTGATCATCGGCGGCGGAGCGGCGGGCACGCTCGTCGCGCTCCACCTCGCCCGCACCGCCCACCAGCGGGGCACCGGTGTGGACGTGGTGGTCGTGGACCCGGCGGATCGTCCGGGGCGGGGGACCGCCTTCGGCACGAGCGACGACGAGCACCTCCTCAACGTGCCGGCCGCAGGCATGACCGCGCTGCCGCAGGACCCCGGCCACTTCGTCGCCTGGCGGGCCCGTCAGCAGTACGCCACCGGCGCGGAGCCGGGCACCTTCGCGCCCCGGCGTCAGTACGCGCGCTACCTCGAGGAGACGCTGGCCGACGCCTTCGACCTGGCCTCCTCGACCGCCTCCCTGCGCCACGTGCGGGCCGGGGCCGTGGGCCTGCGGCGCCGGGCCGGCGGCGCGACGGTGCTCCTCGACGACGGGCACGACCTGGCGGCCGACGCCGTGGTCGTCGCCACGGGCCTGCCGGCCGCGGGCCACGCCTGGGCGCCGGACGGGCTCACCGGCTCCCCGTTCTTCGTCCCCGACCCCTGGGCACCCGGCGCCCTCGACGTCGTACGCCGCGACCGGGTCGGCGCCGGCGACGTCCTGCTCGTAGGAGCCGGCCTCACCATGGTCGACGTGGTGCTGTCCCTCACCCGTCCCGGCGGGCGCGAGGACCGGCGCGTCCTCGCCGTCTCGCGCAGCGGCGAGCTGCCGGCACGGCACGCCGACGAGCTCCAGCTGGCCGCCATCCCCGACGTCGACGACTGGGGCTCCACCCTGGCCGAGCTGCGCACCAGCGTCGCCGAGCACGTCGAGCGGGTGCGGGCGAGCGGCGGCGACTGGCGCCCGGCCCTCGACGGGCTGCGCTTCCGGGTCAGCGAGCTGTGGCAGCGGCTCTCGGAGGAGGACCGGACGGAGTTCCTGGCCTCCGACGCGAGCGACTGGAACCGCGTGCGCCACCGCATGCCCCCCAGCTCGGCCGCGGTGCTGCGCGAGCTGGCCGCTGCCGACCGGCTGCGCCACCTCACCGGCACGGTCGCCGACGCGGTCCCGCTCACGGGCGGTGGCCTGCGGGTCACCCTCGCCGACGGCTCGACGCACGACGTCGGCTGGGTGGTCAACTGCACGGGGCCCGCCCTCGACGTACGCCGCCTCGGCAACCCGCTGCTCGACGACCTCTTCGCCGTGCGGGGCGGGGTGTCCCTCGCCCAGGCCGCGACCGCCGGGATGGGCTTCCGCACCCGCGACGGACGCCTGCTCGACTCGACCGGGCGCGCCGACGCGCCGGTGTGGACGCTGGGCGCGCTGCGCCGCGGCGAGCTGTGGGAGTCGACGGCGGTCCCGGAGATCCGCAGCCAGGCCCTCGGCCTCGCGGTCGACGTCCTCGACGCCGTCTCCCCGATGCCGCGGCGTCTCGAGGACGGCCGGCTGGTGAGCGGGCACCACCCCGTCGCGCGTCCCCGCGACCCGCTGGGGCTGCCGCTGTCCGCGACCGCCGAGGCGGCCTCACGCTACAACGCCGGCCTGGAGCGGGTGATGCGCCTGCAGTCCGGTGGCGAGGAGCTGCTCCGCGAGGCCGCGGCGCTCGACCCCGACTTCGCGCTCGCCCACGCCGCGCTGGCGATGCTCGGCCACGAGGCCGGGGCGGTCACGGACGTGGCCGGGTCCCTCCAGGCGGCCCGCCGTGCCGTGCTCGCGCGCGGCGACGAGCGGGAGCGCAGCCTGGTCGACGTCATCGGCCGCCGGGTCGACGACACCCGCCACGAGGGTGCGGCGGCGCTGATGAACCACATCGCCCGCCACCCCCGCGACGTGCTGGCCGTCTCGGCGGCGGTGCCGACGATCGCGTTCTCCGGGGTCACCGACATCCAGCAGGAGGCGTGGGACCTCGTCGACGGCCTCGCCCCGGCGTACGGGGACCACTGGTGGTACATCTCGCTGCTCGCCTTCACCCGCCAGGACCAGGGGCGCTTCGACGAGGCCGGCCTGCTCGCGGAGAGCGCGCTGTTCTGCGAGCCGTCCTCGGGACACGCGGTGCACGCGCAGACGCACGTGATGTACGAGACCGGTCGGCACGAGAGCGGCCGGGTCTGGCTCGACCACTGGGTGGCCGAGAGCGGCCGGTCCGCCTCGCACCGGGCGCACTTCTCCTGGCACGCCGCCCTGCACGACCTGGCGCTCGGGGACACCGAGGCGGTCCGGCAGCGCTACTACAGCCAGCTCGCCCCGCCGGCGGTGACGGGTGTCCGGTCGCTGATCGACTCGGCGTCGCTGCTGTGGCGCTGGCGGATCACCACCGCCGACTGGGACGCGGCCGCCGGCTCGCAGGCCTTCCCGGCGGAGGCCGCCCCGCCGCCGGTGGAGTGCGTGCTCGAGGCCGCCGGGGCCGACCTCATCGACCGCCCCGAGACGCCCTTCGTGGCGATGCACTCGGCGCTGGCCCTCGCCGCCGCCGGTGACCTCGCGCGGTTGGCGCGGTTGCGCGACCACTGCCGCTCGTCGTCCGACCCGGCGATCCGCGCGACCGGCACGGCGCTGTGCGAGGCGCTGCTCGCCGCCGGGCAGCAGGACTGGACGCGCGCCGCGGAGGTCCTCACCGACCTGCTGCCCACCCTCGTGCGCGTCGGGGGCTCGGCCGCGCAGCGGGAGGTGGTCGAGGAGACGCTGCTCTTCGCGCTGGTGAGCTCGGGGCAGCCCGAGCCGGCGCTGAGGGTCCTCGACGCCCGCCTCGAGCGCCGGCCCTCGCCGCTCGACGCCCGCCGTCGCGGGTCGCTGGTCGTCGCCCCGGTGTGAGCGTGTGAGCGGACTCAGGCGGACGGGTCCGCGACGCCCTCCTGCTGGGTCGCCATGATCGCGGCGAGCAGGGGGGCGTGCTCCCGGGCATCCCGGGCCGCCCGGCGCAACAGGGCCGGGGCTCGCCCGGCGTGACCACCGGCGATGCTGGCCTGCGCCGCGCGCCACCGGGCGTACGCCGCGTAGTGGGGTCGCCCCAGGCCGTCCCACGCCGACGCGGCGGCCAGCCACGGACGCACGTCGTGACCGCCGGTGAGGCGCTCCATCTCGGCCGTCCACGAGACGGTGATCGCCGCGGGGGCGGGCTCGGCCAGCGGGTCGCGGTGCGGCGTCGACCGGATGGCGCGCAGCCGCTCGGCGTACCGACGGCGGGCCACCGCATCGGCCGGGCTGCCCTCGACCAGGTCCGCAGCCGCCCGGGCCGCGAGGGCCAGCAGCATGCCGAACGAGGAGATCACGTCGAAACGGGCCGCGAGCTCGAGCGTGGTGACCAGCCGGTCCCAGGCGGCTTGCGGGCGGCCGAGCCAGAGCTCGGTGTGGGCGGCGTACTGCGTCACGTCGGCCCGGTTCCACAACGACGGCAGCTCGACGGCGTCCAGGGCGGTGAAGCGCCGGAGGGCGTCGTCGCTGCGTCCCCGCATCATGTCGAGCGTGGCCCGCTCGGTGTGGAGGGCCCACCGGTGGTGGTCGAGGTCGCCCTCGGTCAACGGGTCGATGAGGGCCGCCGCCCGACCGGTGTGCCCGGAGCGGCGCAGCGCGTCGGCGACGTTGGCGCGCAGGGCGCTCGAGGGGGAGGTGTCGATCCCCCAGCGGTCGGCCGCCTCGAGGCCGGACGCGCCGGCGTTCTCGATCTCCTCGGCGGAGGCTCCCGCCATCAGGAGCAGGTCGGTGTGGCGCATGCACAGCTGGACCTCGCGGACGGGGTCGTCCCGCAGGGTCGGGAGCGCCGCGGCCTCGGCGGCGTGCTGGACGGCGTCCTCGGAGTCGCCGGTCGCCGCCTCGTACCAGGCGACGTGCATCAGCGAGGAGCGCAGCTCGTCCGGGTCGCCCAGCTCGCGGCTGATCTCGACCACCCGCCGGGCGTCGCGCAGGCCCTCGGACAGCCGGCCCAGCCCGTTGAGGGTCGCGGCTCGCAGGCGCAACGTGTCGAGGTGGCTCGTCGACGTGGGGACGTGACGCAGGTAGGTCGTCGCCTTGTTGATGAGGACCAGGGCCGACTCCTCGTCGACCTCGCCGAGGTAGTCGGCGGCTCGCCGGTAGAGGCCGGCGAGCTGTTCGTCGTCCATCCCGCTCGTGAGCGCGAGGGCCTCCTGGGCGAGGGCGGAGGCGCGCTCGGGCTCGGACGACTCCTCGAACGCGTCCATCGCCGCGAAGTAGGCCCCCACGAGGTCCACCGGGGGATCGCCCATGCGCTCGGCCCCGTCCGGCCAGATCCGGATCGCCCGGAGCCAGTGCGTGGCCGCCTGGGGAGCGGCGAACCGGAGCTCTGCCTCGCGGGCGGCGCGGATCCGCCAACCGACCTCGCGGTCGGGCCGCCCGGCCGCCTGCCAGTGCGAGGCCACGTCCGCGGCCGGGGCCGGCGCGGCGGCGCTCTCGAACGCCTCCGCGAGTCGGTGGTGGAAGGGCCCACCCTCCCCGGGGACCAGCCGTCGCTGGATGGCCTCGGCCAGCAGTGGGTGCTGCAGCTCGACGCGATCGTCCCGGGCCTCGCCCAGGAGGTGCTGGTCGTGCAGCTCGTGCAGGCACTCGAGCAGCTCGTCGGGCTCGAGCCCGCTCGCGGAGCCCAGCTGGTCGAGGCGCAACGGGTGCCCGGCGACGGCCAGCGCCACCACGACCGGCCAGGACCCCGGTCGGAGCCCGTCGAGACGACGGTCCAGCAGGTCGCGCAGCAGGGCCGGTAGGTCCTCCCCGGTCTCGTCGGCGGCCAGCAGCTGCTCGGTGAAGAGGGGCTGGCCACGGCTCCGGGCGTGGAGCCGGCCCACCTCGTCGGGGGGCAACGAGATGCCGAGCAGCTCCACCTGGAGCGTCGTCTCGGACAGGGTCAACGGCTCGAGCTCCACGGTGGTCACCCCGGGCACGCGTCGGATGCGGGCGAACCACTCGGTCGCGTCGGTGCGTGCGGTCGCGTCGTCGAGCCGGAAGGTGCCGAGCAGGGGCGGCCCGGAACCGCCGTTGACGAGGTGCTCCAGCATGGCCAGCGTCGCGGTGTCCGCCCAGTGCAGGTCCTCGAAGACCGCCGCCACCGGCCGGACCTCGTGGAGCGCGGCGAGGACCGTGCGGATCGCCGACATCAGCCGCTGGCGCGACCAGCCGTCCTCGGGCTCGGGTGGGGTCCCCCCGTGCTCCAGCTCGGGCAGCAGACGCTTGAGGGACTCCTCCACGTAGCCCGGGGACCGGGCGAGCGCCTCCACGAGCCAGGTGCCGTCGCCCGTCTCGTGGGCGGACCGGAGGACCGCCGAGGTCGGTAGCAGCGGGACGTCGACCGACAGCCGCAGGCAGTGCCCGGTCAGCACCGTGACGCCGACCGCGTCGGAGGCCGCGGCGGTCGCGAGGCGGGTCTTCCCGATGCCGGCCTCACCGACGAGCAGCATGAGGCCGGTGCCGGTCTCGAGGTGCCGGCGTACGGCGTGGAGCTCGTCGCGACGCCCCGCGATCGCCCGTCGCCCTCCCGGGGCCGGTGCCTCGCCCCGGCCGGCCGCGAGCCACAGGTCGTGGAACCTGGCCGTGTCGCCGCCCAGCGCCTCGACGACCAGCTCGAGGACGCCCCAGGCGGGCAGGCGGGCGGTGGAGAAGACGTGGGAGATGGTGGTGTGGCTGCACCCCGCCGAGCGCGCGAGGGTCCGCAGGCTGGGCCAGCCTGCCGCGAGGTGGAGGTCGTGCAGGGCATCGACGAGGTCCCGCTGCGGTCCCGGCGGGATGTCAGGTCGTGGCAGTCCTCCCACCCTCGACTCCTCGCCGACGGCCCTGCGGCGTCGCCCGAGCAACCTTCCGGTTCCAGCATCGCGGGGTCACCGGAGCCCTGTCATGGCCCATTCGGACCAGTCGGGTCACTTCTCCTGCGAGCGCACCCGGATGCCCGCCGCCGACAGCGAGCTGAGCGGCACGGTGACGGCGCCGGAGGGGTCGGTGAAGAAGTCGTTGCCCTTGTCGTCGACCACGATGAAGGCCGGGAAGTCCTCGACCTCGATCTTCCAGACCGCCTCCATGCCGAGCTCCTCGTACTCCAGCACCGACACCGAGGTGATGCAGTCCTGGGCCAGCCGCGCGGCCGGGCCCCCGATCGAGCCGAGGTAGAAGCCGCCGTGGGTCCCGCAGGCCTCGGTGACGACCTTGGAGCGGTTGCCCTTGGCGAGCATCACCTTCGACCCGCCCGCGGCCTGGAACTGCTCGACGTAGGAGTCCATGCGGCCGGCCGTCGTCGGCCCGAACGACCCCGACGCCATCCCCTCGGGGGTCTTGGCGGGCCCGGCGTAGTAGACGGGGTGGTCGCGCAGGTACGACGGCATCTCCTCGCCGGCGTCGAGGCGCTCCTTGATCTTGGCGTGCGCGATGTCGCGGGCCACCACGAGCGGGCCGGTGAGCGAGAGCCGGGTCTTCACCGGGTGCTTCGACAGCTCCGCGAGGATCTGGTCCATGGGCTGGTTGAGGTCGATCTCGACGACCTCGCCGGCGGCGATCTCCTCGGAGACGCCGGCCGAGGGCATGTACTGCGCGGGGTCGGTCTCGAGCTGCTCGAGGAAGACCCCCTCGGGCGTGATCTTGCCCAGCGCCTGGCGGTCCGCCGAGCACGAGACCGCGATCGCGACGGGGCATGAGGCGCCGTGGCGGGGGAGCCGGACGACGCGGACGTCGTGGCAGAAGTACTTCCCGCCGAACTGCGCGCCGATCCCGAAGGACTGCGTGAGCTTGAAGACCTCCTCCTCGAGCTCGAGGTCGCGGAAGCCGTGGGCCGACATGGAGCCGGACGTCGGGAGGTTGTCGAGGTAGTGCGCGGAGGCGTACTTCGCGGTCTTGAGCGCGAACTCCGCGGAGGTGCCGCCGATGACGACGGCGAGGTGGTACGGCGGGCAGGCGGCCGTGCCGAGCGAGCGGATCTTCTCGTCGAGGTAGGTGAGCAGGCGGTCGGGGTTGAGGATCGCCTTGGTCTCCTGGAACAGGAACGACTTGTTGGCCGAGCCGCCGCCCTTGGCCATGAAGAGGAACTTGTACTCGGGCTTCCCCGACGTCTGCGGGGTCGAGTAGATCTCGATCTGCGCCGGCAGGTTGGTGCCGGTGTTCTTCTCCTCGAACGTCGTCAGCGGCGCGAGCTGGGAGTAGCGCAGGTTGAGCTTCGTGTACGCGTCGTACACGCCGCGGCTGATCGCCTCGCCGTCGTCGATGCCGGTCAGGACGCCCTCGGACTTCTTGCCCATCACGATCGCGGTGCCGGTGTCCTGGCACATCGGCAGCACGCCGCCGGCGGAGATGTTGACGTTCTTGAGCAGGTCGAGCGCGACGAAGCGGTCGTTGCCGCTGGCCTCGGGGTCGTCGATGATCCGGCGCAGCTGGGCGAGGTGCGCGGGCCGCAGGTAGTGGCTGATGTCGTGCATCGCCTCGGCGGTCAGCCGCTGGATCGCCTCCGGCGACACCCGCAGGAAGGTCTGGCCGTCGACCTCGGTGGTGGACACGCCCTCGGTGGTGATCAACCGGTACGGCGTCTCGTCGGCGCCGGTCGGCAGGAGGTCGGAATAGCGGAACTCAGCTTCGCTCACGAGCGCTCAGGGTACGCCGCGGGGTCGGGCATAGCGGACGCCGCCCGGACGTTGAACGGGTGTGCCCGCCCACGACCGCGACCAGGACCACGTCCTCGACTCCCTCGTCATCGGCGCCGGCCAGGCCGGGCTCTCCGCGTCACGGCACCTCGCGCTGCGCGGCGTCGACCACGTGGTCCTCGACGCCGACGAGCGACCGGGCGGCGCGTGGCAGCACCGGTGGGACTCCCTGACCATGGAGGACGTGCACGGCGTGGCCGACCTGCCGGACGCCACCGCGCCGGGCCGCTCGGACGCCGCCGCCAACGTCGTCGTACCGGCGTGGTTCGCCGACTACGAGCGGCGCTTCGACCTGCCGGTGCTGCGCCCCCACGTCGTCGACGCGGTCAGCAGCGAGGACGACCTGCTCGTCGTGCACACCACCGGCGGCCGGTCCTGGCGCACCCGCACGCTCGTCAACGCGACCGGCACCTGGACGCAGCCGTTCGTCCCGCACTACCCGGGCATCGAGACCTTCGCCGGCGAGCAGCTGCACACGGCCGACTACCCGGGGCCGGAGCACTTCGCCGGGAGGCGGGTCCTCGTGGTCGGCGGCGGGGCCTCGGCGGTGCAGCTCCTCGGCGAGCTCGCGCCGGTCACCGACACCCTCTGGGTCACCCGCCGCGAGCCGGTCTGGCGCACCGGTGACTTCGACCCCGAGGCCGGTCTCGCGGCCGTCACGCTGGTCGCCGACCGGGTACGACGCGGGCTGCCGCCGGCGAGCGTCGTCGGCGTCACCGGGCTGTCCCTGCGCCCGCAGGAACGGGAGGCCGAGCGGCTCGGCGCCTACCGCAGGCACCCGATGTTCGACCGGATCGAGCCCGGCGGCGTCCGCTGGGGCGACCCTTCGACGGGCTCAGGACACGCGGCGTTCGAGCGCGTCGACGTCATCGTGTGGGCCACCGGCTTCCGCCCGGCCGTCGGCCACCTCGCCCCGCTCCGGCTGCGCACGGCCGCGGGCGGCATCCAGCTCGACGTCGGCGGGGCCGTGCAGAGCGCGGTGACGGCCGTGCGGGACCCGCGGGTCCAGCTGGTCGGCTACGGCCCGTCCGCGAGCACGATCGGCGCCAACCGGGCCGGACGCGCCGCCGCGATCGCCGTACGGCGTCAGCTGGTCGCGTCCGACGACGGCCTCACCGCCTGATCCGCGGCGCAGCTGTCATCTTCTGTCAACCCCCGTCAACCGGGGGTCGGGCGGGCCAACTCTGGATCCATGCCGCCGGCACCCGCCGCGGAACTATCCAGGGGAGCAGAGCCATGAACAGCACGCCGTACCGCCGCATCGTCGCCATCGCCGGCGCCGCGGCCATCACCATCATCACGACCGTCACCTTCAGCCCCGCGACCTCAGCGTCGGCCGGTGCCGGTCACCAGGACCGCCCGTGCTTCATGGTCCGGGGGCACTGGAACACGGCAGAGGGCCCGCAGCCCACCTGCCCCGCCCCGTCGTGGCAGCGCATGTCCTGACGGGGCGTCGTTCCCCTGGTCCGGGCGGTCAGCGGCCACCCTCCGCGGTGGCCCTGATCGCCCGGGACAGTGGGACGTGCTGCACGGCGTCGGTCGCCGCGCGCCTGAGGAGTCGAGCAGCCACCGTGCCCTGCCCGTCGCGGAGCGCGACCCGGGCGGCACGCCAGCGGCAGTACGCCGCGTCGTGCGGGCGCGCCAGCCGGTCCCAGCACGCGGCTGCCCCGGTCCAGCCGTCGACCGTCTCCCTGTCCTCGAGAACCGCGAGCTCCGCCTGCCACACCAGGCCCCATGCCTGCGCGGCCACGTCCACGGCGCGCGGCCCGAAGGGATCGACCCGGGCGGCGGAACGCCGGGCACGCAGGCGACTCGCGGCCTCGCGACGCCGTGTCCGGGACCTGCCGGAGGCGAGGGACGCGTGCGCACGAGCCGTCCACGCCGTACCCATCGCCGCCAGCGCGGCGTTGTCGGTGGGCAGGACGATCGCCAGGGTCTCGTCCAGACGTGCCGCTGCCCGGGCCGGGAGCCCGGCCCAGAGCTCCACCAGCGCCAGGGCGGACTGGGCCTCGAGCCAGTTGCCGTCCCGGTTGAGGCGGACCCGGTCCAGCTCGTCGATGCGGACGAGCGCCTCGTCGAGCCGGCCCTGGAGGCCGGCCACCAGCACCCGCTGCACGTGCAAGGGGTACGACGTGGGGTCCGGCTCCCCGACAAGGTCGACGCCCACCACCGTCGCCGCACCGTCCACGTCGCCCGCACGCAGGTGGGCCTCGCAGACGTTGGCGAGCAGGAGCGCGGAGGTGTACTCCGTGATCTGCCACCGGGCCACCAGCTCGAGCGCGGGCGCCGCAGCGGCGTCGACCTCGACGACCGGCGCGCCGAGGTCGAGCATCATCGCTGTCGTCGTGACGGTGGCGACGAGCTGCGCGAACGGATCGCCGGAGGCAGCAGACACGACCCGGGCCTCGTCCGCGTACCTCCGGGCCAGCTCGTGGTCCCCCTCGGACATGGCGCGCCCTGCGGCCCAGCTGAGGATCTGGGGGCGTCCCCGGTCGTCGCCGGTGGCGTCCAGCGCCTCCAGCGCACGGCAGATGGCCGCGTCGGACTCCCCGTAGCGGCCCTGGAGGTTGAGGAAGAGGATGTGCGTGGACAGGCAGTCGACGAGCTCGGGGGACGGTGGCAGCGCGGAGTGCAGGGCCAGGGCGCGGTCGAGCAGCGCCATCCCGCGCTCCTCGTGCCCGGACATGTACCGGGTGTCACCGGCCCGGGCGAGGAGCACCGCGCGCTCGAGGGGCGTCCCCTCCACTGTCTCGGCCAGCGCCGCCAGCCGTTGCTCGGTCTCGAAGTCGCCCTCGCTGTTGGCGGCGTCGATCGCGCGGCACAGGGCCTGGGCGAAGCTCATCCCGAGGGCGTCGGGGTCGATGGCCGGCCACAGCTCGAGCAGGCGCGACCAGTGGTCGAGCGCCTCTCGCGCGGCGTAGCGGGCCGCGGCCCGCTCGGCGGCCGCCCGTCGCCAGACGGCCTCGTGCTGGCGATCACCGGCGGCGCACCAGTGCAACGCGATCTCGCCCGGCTCGGCCTCCGCGCCTGTCGCGAGCACCTCGGCGACCCGGCGGTGCAGCGTGCCGGCCTCGCCCGGGGCGAGTCGGCGGCGGATCGCCTCCGCGATCAACGGGTGCCGCAGGCTGACGGTCGGCGCACCGTCGGGCGGGGCGAGCAGCCACTGGTCGGACAGCTGGTGCAGGACCGTGAGCACCCGGTCGAGCGCGAGTCCGGACGCCTCGCCGAGCGCGTCGGGCAGCAGGGCGCGATCGGCCACCCCCAGGGCCCGGGCGACGGCCCAGCCGTCCGGGCCGAGCCCGCGGAGCCGGTGGTCGAACATGCCCGCCAGCCCCAGCGCCAGCGTCTCGGGGCCTGCGGTGGCCAGCTGCGCGGTGAAGAGCGGGTGGCCGCGGGTGCGGGTGTGGATCTCGTCGACCAGCGCCTGGTCCGGCGCGTGCCCCAGCGCCAGGGACAGCTGCTCCCTCGTCCCGGAGCGGTCGAGCGGCTCGAGGCCGACAGACTGCGGCCCGGCAACGAGGCGCAGCCGCGCGATCCGGTCGAGGGTTGGGCCCGGCACATCGGGGTCGGCGGTCCGGTACGTCGCCAGCACCCTCGCCTCCGCGACGTGGGACAGCAGGTGCTCGAGCACGTCGAGGGTGCTCGAGTCCGCCCAGTGCAGGTCCTCGACCAGGATCGCCAAAGGCCGGACGTCGGCCAGCGCGGTGACCACGGAGGCGAGAGACGCGAACAGTCGCTGCCGCGCGAAGTCTCCCGTCTGCGCCGCCGTGGAGCCGAGCTCGGGGAGCAGGAGTCCGAGCGTGCTCGTCACGTACGAAGCACAGCGCCCCGCGGCCTCGTCCCACCAGAGGCCGTCCTCGGTGTCGTGGACCTGGCGCAGGAGGTCGATGACCGGCATCAGCGGGACCTGGGTCGACAGGGGCAGGCAGCGGCCGGTGGCGACGAAGGTGTCGGTGGTCCGGGCGGCGGTGGTGACGAGTGTCGTCTTGCCGATCCCGGCCTCGCCCGTGACGAGGAGGAGCCCGCTGCCGGTCTCGAGGTGGCGTCGTACGGCGGCGAGCTCGTCGGTGCGTCCGGCGATGCGGGGGGTGGTGGGGGTGGTCGCGTCGGGTGGTGAGGTCGCGGCGAGCCAGAGGTCGAGGAAGGTGGCGGTGTCGCCGTCCATGGCCTCGACGAGGAGCTCGAGGGTGCCCCAGGAGGGGATCGTCGGTGTCGAGAACGCCTTGGAGACGGTGGTGTGGGAGACCCCCGCGTCGCGGGCCAGGGTGCGCAGCGAGGGCCAGCCGGCGCGGTGGTGGAGGTCGTGGAGGGCTGCGACGAGGTCGCGGTGCGGGCCGGGCGGCAGGTCGGGGCGGGGCAGCGCGCTCATGACCCTCCGATCGCCGCGGACCCGAGAAACGTCACTCCAGACTCCACCCCGGCCCCTCCCGCTGTCCACCGCGCACAGCAGCACCCCTCCGTGGCTCGACGACCGGCCCGGCCCCCGCCGATCCACCAGCACGTCTCCGTCCCTGGCTCTCGGTAGGCTGCCGCCCATGGGCGAGCTGGAGGGGACGAACGTCCCGGGGGACCCGAGCCGGATGCGCATCTCGGACGCCGACAGGCACCGGGTGGCCGAGGTGCTGCGGGAGGCGGCGGGGGAGGGGCGGCTCGACCTCGACGAGCTCGACGAGCGCCTCGAGATGACCTTCGAGGCCAAGACGTACGCCGACCTGGTGCCGATCACCGCCGACCTCCACGTCGTCCAGCCGGCCCCACCGACGGCGTCGCCGGCGCCGCGCGCGGGCGGCGTACCTGCCGTCGGGCACGCGTCGTCGATCGCGATCATGGGCGACTGCAAGCGGCGTGGTGTCTGGCAGGTCCCCGTCAACCACGCGGCGTTCGCCCTGATGGGCAGCATCACCCTCGACCTGCGCGAGGCGCTCCTGGCCGGACCGGAGGTCACCATCAACGCCAGCGCCATCATGGGCGACGTCAAGATCCTCATCCCGGCGCACGTGCACGCCGTCGTCGACGGCACTCCGATCATGGGCGACTACGGCCAGGGCAAGGACAAGGTGGCCGCCGACCTCGGCCCCGCCTCGCCGACCGTGCGGGTCCGCGGCCTGGCGCTCATGGGCTCGGTCCAGGTCGTCCGGCTGCCCCCGCCCGGCACGCCGCGCAAGATGCTCGGCCACTACTAGGCGCCCGACACGCCGCGAGGCCCGCCCCCGGGATGCGGGGACGGGCCTCGTCGTGCTCGGGCGGAGCGGTCAGGCCTCCTCGGCGGAGTGGACCTCCTCGCCGTGGTCGGCCATCTTCTCGGCCTGCTCCTTGGCCTTCGGGTCCTCGCGCTCCGGGATCCGGCCGGCGCGCGACTCGTCGACGGTGAGGTTCTCGCCGGTCGCCGGGTCGAAGAGGTGGATCTTGGTGGAGTCCACCCAGATCTCGGCCTCGTCACCCTCCGCGATGCGGCTGGCGCCGTCGAGCGACACGACGAGCTGGGTGCGCATCTGGTCCCCGTCGAGGTCGTGCTCGAGCTGCGTGAGCTGCTTCTGGACCTCCGGCGGCGCCTCGAACGGGATGTAGGCGTAGGCCTCGTTGCCGAGCCACTCCACGACGTCCACGGTGGCCCGGAAGGTCGAGCCCGAGGAGGTGTCGTCCTTCACCGAGGCGTCCTCGAAGTGCTCGGGGCGGATGCCGGCGATGAGCAGCCCCTTGCCCTGGGCCCGCTCGGCCCGCTCCTGCGGGATCTGCACGGTGCCGAAGGGCAGCTTGACCGACGTGCCGTCGACCTCCGCGGGCAGGAAGTTCATCGGCGGGGAGCCGATGAAGCCGGCCACGAACAGGTTGCCCGGGTTGGTGTAGAGCTCGCGCGGCGTGGCGAGCTGCTGGAGCACACCACGCTTGAGCACGGCCACCCGGTCACCCAGGGTCATCGCCTCGGTCTGGTCGTGGGTGACGTAGACCGTGGTGATGCCCAGCCGCTTCTGCAGCCGCGAGATCTCCGTGCGCATCTGGCCACGGAGCTTGGCGTCGAGGTTGGACAGCGGCTCGTCGAAGAGGAACGCGTCCGCGTCGCGCACGATCGCGCGCCCCATCGCCACCCGCTGGCGCTGACCGCCCGACAGGTTGCCGGGCTTGCGCTCGAGGTGCTCGTCGAGCTCGAGCGTCTTGGACGCGTTGCGGACCTTCTTGTCGACCTCGTCGTCGGACGCCCCGGCCAGCCGCAGCGGGAACGCGATGTTCTCGTAGACGGTCAGGTGGGGGTAGAGCGCGTAGTTCTGGAACACCATCGCGAGGTTGCGGTCGCGCGGGGCGAGGTCGTTGACCTTCTTCTCACCGATGATCATGTCGCCCGAGGTGATGTCCTCGAGGCCCACGATCATCCGCAGGAGGGTCGACTTCCCGCAGCCCGACGGGCCGACGAGGATCATGAACTCCCCATCGGCGACGTCGATGCTGACGTCGTTGACGGCGGGGAAGCCGTCGCCGTACTTCTTGACGATGTTCTTCATGTCAATGGCAGCCATGAGAGATCAACCCTTCACTGCGCCGGAGGTGAGGCCGGCGACGATCTTGCGCTGGAACAGCAGGACGATGATGATCACGGGGATCGTGACGATGACGGATGCCGTGGCCAGCTGGCTGTACGGCGGGTTGAACGGGTCCGGGCCCACGAAGAACGACATCTGCGCCGGGACCGTGCGGGACCTCGTCGTCGACGTCAGCGAGATGGCGAGCACGAACTCGTTCCAGGCGAAGAAGAACGTCAGGATCGCGGCGGTGAAGACTCCGGGAGCCGCGAGCGGGACGATCACCTTGCGGAAGGCCTGCCACGACGTGGCGCCGTCGACCTGGGCGGCCTGCTCCATCTCCCACGGGATCTCGCGGAAGAAGGCCGACAGGGTCCAGATCGCCAGCGGCAGCGTGAAGGTCATGTAGGGGATGATCAGGCCGGGCCAGGTGTTGAACAGGCCCAGTGTCCGCCACATGTCGAACAGCGGGCCCACCAGCGAGACGACGGGGAACATCGCGATGGCCAGGGCCATCGAGAGCACGATGCGCTTGCCCTTGAACTCCAGCCGCGCGATGGCGTACGCCGCCAGCGTGGCGAAGATGACCGACAGCAGGGTCGCGATGAGCGAGATGCCGAAGCTGTTGATCAGGGCCCTGGTGAAGTCCCCGTTGTCGAGGATCGCCGAGTAGTTGTCGAGCGTGGGGTCCTTGGGCAGGAACTGCGGGCTGCCGGCCGTCGTCTCGGCGAGCGACTTGAAGGACAGCGAGATGATCCACACCACGGGCAGCAGGCACCAGATCATGATCAGCGCGAAGCCGATCCAGGTGCCGATTCCGGTCTTCTGCTTCATCAGCCCTCACCCCTCGCCTGCGCCAGGTCGACCCGGAACAGCTTGACGATCCCGAATGCCAGGATGAGCACCGAGAGGAACAGCAGCACCGAGAGGGCCGAGCCCATCCCGAGCTGCATCTGCTCGATCACCTGGCGGTAGGTCAGGAACGAGATCGACTCGGTGTCCTGCGCTCCCTTGGTCATGATGAAGATCTGGTCGAAGATGCGGTAGGCGTCGAGGGCGCGGAAGAGCACCGCGACCATGATCGCCGCCTTCATGTTCGGCAGGATCACCTTCCACAGCCGTTGCCACCACGTGGCGCCGTCCACCTGGGCCGCCTCCAGCATGTCCTCCGACACCTGCGAGAGGCCGGCGAGGAGCAGGAGCGCCATGAACGGCGTGGTCTTCCAGATCTCGGAGATCATGATCGCGAACATGGCCGGCCAGTGGGAGCCGAACCAGTTGAAGTTCTCGTCGAAGAACGGCAGCCACGCGTTGACGAAGCCGTTGTTGAGCGAGAACGCGAACTGCCAGGCGAAGGCCGAGACCACCGTGATGATGCCGTAGGGGATCAGGATCGAGGTCCGCATGAGGCCGCGGGCGACCATGATCTTGTGCATCACCATCGCGAAGCCGAAGCCGATGACCAGCTCCACCCCCACGGTGACCACCATGATCAGCACGGTGTTCCAGGTGTCCTTCCAGAACAGCGAGTCGGTGAGGATCGTGCCGTAGTTGCCCAGCCCCACGAACTCGCGGTCGTCCGGTGACGTCAGCCGGTAGCGGAACAGCGAGAGGTAGAGCGCCTGGAGCATCGGGTAGGCCGTGACGAGGACCATCATGATGACGGCGGGTGCCACGAGCTTCTGCCCGAGCCTGTTCTCGGCGGCCGTGCGGTCGCTCGCAGCGGCCTTGCCCGACCGCTTGGTGTCGCGCTGGGAGTCGGGTGCGACGGTGGTGGTCACAGCAACGACCCTCCCTTCAGGATGTCCTCGGCGAACGAGTTGGACTGCGACGGGGTGTCGGAGTCGACGCCCGCCGGCGGGTGCCAGGTGCTCTGGATCGAGCTGGAGATGTCGGACCAGTACGGCGTCACCGAGCGCGGCGCGGCCGCGTCGACGCTGTCCTTGAACAGCTGCCGCAGGTCGTCGGGGTAGAGCTCCTTGAGCTTGTCGGAGTCGTACGCCGCGGGGCTCGCCGGCATGTTGCCGGTGATCTCCGCGTTGGTGCTCTGCTGCTCCGGCTCGACCAGGCACATCGCCGCCTCGAGGGCGTTCTCCTTCTCGGAGGAGTACTCGCTGACGCCGATGCCGATGCCGCCGTACGGCGGACGCGACTCCTCGCCCTCGACGGTCTCCGGGTACATCGTGTAGCCGATGTCCTTGGCGACGTCGGGCGCGCTCTCGTCGTAGTTGTGCCAGATGTAGGTCCAGTTGACCAGGAAGGAGCCCTCGTCGGAGCCGAACGTCGAACCGGCCGTGCCCTCGTTGGAGACCGAGAGGTCGGAGGGAGCGGCCTCGGAGGAGGCGAGCTTCTCGATGACCTTGGCGGCGTCGTCACCGGCCTGGCTGTCCAGGCCGAGGGTGGCGTCCGCGCCCTTCTCGGCGTCCTCGACGATGTTGCCGCCGGCACCCGAGATGAGGGCGTTGATCCACACGGAGTAGCCCTCGTACTTGTTGGCCTGGACCCCGATCTTGCCGTCGTTCTCGCTGGCGGCGTCGATGATCTGGTCCCACGTGACGGGCTTGCTCATGTCGATGCCGGCCTTCTCGACGAAGGACTTGCGGTACCAGAGCACCTGCGTGTTGGACCAGAACGGGAAGACCACGAGCTGGTCCTCCCAGGTCGCTGCCGCCGTGGCACCGTCGAAGGACTGCTCGGTGAGCTTGTCCTGCATGTCCTGGGGGATCTCGGCCAGGAACCCGGCGTTGGCGAACTCGGCCGTGTACGGCGGGTCGAGGCTCATCAGGTCGATGGCCGGGTCCTCTGCCGCGAGACGGCGGGCCAGCTGGATGCGCTGCTGGCCGGCGTCCTGGGGCAGGACCTGGACGGAGATGGTGTAGTCGTCGGTCGAGCAGGCCTCGGCGATGGCCGCCTGCCCGCCGCTGTCCGGGTTGATGTACCAGATCAGCTCGGGCTTGCCGCCGCCGTCGCCCGAGCAGGCGGCGAGTGATGCGGTGCAGGCCAGGGCTGCGGCGAGTGCCGCAGCCTGCCGTGGTGCCCGACGCCTCGAACGGCGCCGTGAGGGACGGTGCATGCGTTCCTCCCCTGTTGTGGTGTAGGTCACGTCTAGTCCCTGCGGAGGCGTTTGGCAAGACGCCGCGACCGCCGCGAGACGCGGATCCCCCACGTGGTAGGGGATTCAGCTCGCGCGGTCGGCGGTGCGGCGGATCGCCTCGACGAAGGTGTCGAAGAGCTGCTCCGGCATGTCGTGGCCCATCCCGTCGATGAGGAGGAGCTCGGTTCCCGGCACCGCCGAGGCCGTGGCGCGCCCGCCCGAGACGTGGACCATCTTGTCCGCCAGCCCGTGGACCACGAGCGCGGGGATGCCGAGGGAGCGCAGGGCGACGGTGCGGTTGGGCTGGGTGACGATGGCCAGCATCTGGCGCATCACGCCGCTGGCGTCGAAGCCGCGGTCGAAGGTCTCCTCGGCGCGATGCCGGCGGGTCTCGGCGTCGGTGGGGAAGCCGGGGGAGCCGATCATCTTCCACATGGCCGCGCTGGACTGGACGTAGGCCTCGCGGCCGGGCTTGCGGGGAGCGACGAGCATGGGCAGCAGCTGGGGGCTCTGCCAGCCGACCGTGCGCCGCCCGGTCGTCGACATGATGCTGGACATGGACAGCACCCGCGCGGGGGCGGCGACGGCCATGGTCTGGACGATCATGCCGCCCATCGAGACGCCGGCGACGTGCGCGGCCTCGATGCCGAGGTGGTCGAGCAGGGCCAGTCCGTCGGCGGCCAGGTCGTCGAGGGTGTACGGCGTCCGCGCCCGGCCGGTGGAGAACGCCCGGACCAGCTGGGCGCGGCCGACCCGGACCTTCACCTTCGTCGAGCGGCCGGTGTCGCGGTTGTCGTAGCGGATGACGAAGAAGCCGGCGCGCGCCAGGCGCTCGCAGAAGTCGGCGTCCCACCACGTCATCGGCCCGCCCAGACCCATCACGAGCAGCAGCGGGTCGTCGTCGGGGGACCCGAAGGTCTGGTAGCACAGCTCGATGCCGTGGCTGACGGGGGCGAAGAGCTCCTCGGACACGCGCACCTCCTCCCGGGGCTGGTCGGGACGGGGCGGGCCGGCGCTGGGCATGCCCCCAGTCAACAACAGCGGCGGGAGGATCGGGCCCCGGTCCACCCCCAGGTGGGCGAATCCGGTGCCGGGTCCCCGGCCCCGGGGCCTGATGGCGCTACGTTTGTTGATGTGACGCCGACCACACTCGCGGACTTCCTGCGCCCGGAGGGCTTCGACCGCCCCCTGGCCCGGGCGGTGCTGGGCGAGGGCCGGGTCGTCGGCGAGGCGGGCCGCTACGCGCTGGCGGCGGTCGGCCACCGCGGACGGCGGGGCACGCCGTACTCCTCCCGGACGCTGCCGCGCACCGACGACCCGGTGCTGCTGGTCCCGGGGTTCATGGCCGGCGACGGCAGCCTGGGCCTGATGCGGCGGGCGCTGGTGCAGCAGGGCTTCCGGGCCTATCGCTCGCAGATCCACGCCAACGTCGGGTGCACCCTGGACGCCGCGGCGCTGCTCGAGGCGCGGCTGGAGTGGATCGCGCAGCGGCGCGGCTCGCGGGTGCGCGTCGTCGGGCACAGCCTCGGCGGGATGCTGGCCCGCGGCGTGGCCGCCCGCCGCCCGGACCTGGTGTCCGGCCTGGTGACGCTCGGCAGTCCGGTGCTGGCCCCCGGCGCGCACCACGTGAGCCTGGCGGCGAGCGTCGCCCTGCTCGTGCGGCTGAGCCGGGCCGGCGTGCCGGGGCTGATGTCGCAGGACTGCGTCGCCGGCGACTGCGCGCGCCAGAGCTTCGACGACGGTCGCGCGCCCCTGCCCGAGCACGTCGACTTCACGGCGATCTACAGCCGGCGCGACGGCATCGTCGACTGGCGCGCGTGCCTCGATCCGGCGGCCCGTCCGGTGGAGGTGCGGGCCTCGCACGTGGGCATGGCGGTCGACCCGCGGGTCATCGCCGAGGTCGTGCGGGGCCTGCGCCCCGGTGCGTCAGTTGTCGAAGTCGATCGCGGAGAAATCGCGTAGCTTCGCGAGCTGGTGCTCCGAGCTGATCCGGCGGATCGTGCCGCTGCGCGAGCGCATCACCAGCGAGTCGGTGGTCGCCCCGTCGGCGCGGTAGCGCACGCCGCGCATCAGCTCGCCGTCGGTGATGCCCGTGGCGACGAAGAAGCAGTCGTCGCCGGTGACGAGCTGGTCGGTGTCGAGCACGAAGTCGGGGTCGAGGTCGTGGCCGGCGTCGAGGGCCTTCTGGCGCTCGTCGTCGTCCTGGGGCCACAGCCGGCCCTGGATGACGCCGCCGAGGCTCTTCATCGCGCAGGCCGCGATGATCCCCTCCGGGGTGCCGCCGATGCCGAGGAGCAGGTCGACACCGGTGTCGGGGCGGGCCGCCATGATCGCGCCGGCCACGTCGCCGTCCTCGATGAACTTGATCCGGGCGCCCGTCTGGCGGATGTCCTCGACGAGCTGCGCGTGCCGCGGGCGGTCGAGGAGCACGACGGTCACGTCGTGGGGCGAGCTGCCCTTGGCCTTGGCCACCCGGTGGATGTTCTCCGCGACCGGCAGGCGGATGTCGACCACGTCGGCGGCCTCGGGGCCGGTGACCAGCTTCTCCATGTAGAAGACGGCCGAGGGGTCGTACATCGAGCCGCGGGGAGCGACCGCGAGCACCGCGATCGCGTTGTTCATGCCCTTGGCGGTCAGCGTGGTGCCGTCGATCGGGTCGACGGCGACGTCGCACTCGGGGCCCGTGCCGTCGCCGACCTGCTCGCCGTTGTAGAGCATCGGGGCGTTGTCCTTCTCGCCCTCGCCGATCACCACCGTGCCGCGCATCCCGATGGTCGAGATCATCACCCGCATGGCGTTGACGGCCACACCGTCGGCGTCGTTCTTGTCGCCGCGCCCGACCCAGCGCCCGGCCGCCATGGCGGCCGCCTCGGTGACCCGCACCAGCTCCAGGGCGAGGTTGCGGTCGGGCTTCGGCACGGTCTCGCTCGGCGTCATGGGCGCATGCTAGCCGCCCTCCTCGTCGTGGCCGTAGCGGCTCACGGCCGTCGCCTTGACGGACAGCCACACCTCACGTCCCGGTGCGAGGCCCAGCTCGTTGGCCGCCTGGGGCGTCACGTCCGCGAGCAGTGCGGGCTCGGTCCCGACGAGCAGGCGTACGGCGTCGCCGTGCTGCTGGGCGCTCGACACGGGCCCCGACCACGTGAGTCGGGCCGACCCCTCGGGCCGTCGCAGGCTGACGGTGACGTCGCGCGGCCGGAACGAGGTGAACCCGTCGGCGTCGCGCAGCACGTTGAGCCCGACCAGGCGGGCCACGTGCGGGGTGCGGGGGTGGGCCGCCACGTCCTCCGGGGTGCCCTGCTGGGCGACCCGGCCCTCGTCGAGCACCACCACCCGGTCGGCCAGCGCCAGCGCGTCCAGCGCGTCGTGGGTGACCAGCACCGTCACCCCGTCGTAGTCGCGCAGGTGCCGGGCCAGCTCGATCCGCAGCGCCATCGCCACGGTGACGTCGAGGCCGGCCATCGGCTCGTCGAGGAGCAGCAGCCGGGGCTCGGTGGCGAGGGCGCGGGCGATGGCCACCCGCTGTGCCTGGCCGCCGGAGAGCTGGCCGGGCCGACGGTCCGCGAGGTCGCCGAGCCCCATCCGCTCCAGCCACCCGTCCGCGCGGTGGCGGGCCTCGCGGCGCGCGACGCCGCGGGACCGGGGGCCGAAGGCGACGTTGTCGCGGGCGGACAGGTGCGGGAACAGGGCGCGGTCCTGGAAGACCAGGCCCACCTCGCGCTCCCGCGCGGACCGGGGCAGCAGGTCGACCCCGTCGAGGTGCGCCCGTCCCTCGGCGACCACGAGGCCGGCCAGGGCGTGCACCAGGCTGCTCTTGCCGGCGCCGTTCGGACCGATGAGGGCGATGACCTGTCCGGGGTGGCCGACCAGGGCCGCCCGCACGCGGCCGGGCACCTCGAGGTCGACGTCGAGCCCGGTGCGGTCCCGGCTCACGCCGCCGCCAGCCCTCGGCCGCCCAGCCCCCGGTCGCCCAGCCACCGATCACGCAGCAGGAGCAGCACGGCCAGGGAGAGCGCCAGCATGACCAGGCTGAGCGCCTGCGCGGCGCCCTGGTCGGCCTGCCGGGTCACGTAGATCAGCGTCGGCATCGTCTGGGTGGTGCCCGGGTAGTTGCCGTTGAAGGTGATCGTGGCGCCGAACTCGCCCAGCGACCGGGCCCAGCCCAGCACCATGCCGGCCAGGATGCCCGGCACGGCCAGGGGGACCGTCACCCGTCGGAAGGTCGTCCAGCGGGTGGCCCCCAGCGTCGCGGCAGCGGCGTCGTACACCGGGTCGGCGGAGCGGAGCGCCCCCTCGATGGCGATGACCACGAAGGGCAGGGAGACGAAGACGTGGGCGAGCACGACGCCCCACGTGGTGAACGGGAACGCGAAGCCGGTCAGCTCCAGCAGCGGCTCGCCGATCACGCCCGTGCGGCCGAAGGCGTCGCGCAGGGCGATGCCGGCCACCACCGGCGGCAGCACCAGCGGGACGGTGACCAGGGCGCGCACCAGGCCGCGGCCCCGGAAGTCGACGCGGGCCAGCAGCCACGCCAACGGCAGGCCCAGGACGAGGCACACCAGCATCGCGACCGTCGAGGTGACCACGCTGAGGCGCAGGGCCTCGCGCAAGGGCTCGGACGCGAGCTGGGCGGGCATCTGGGACCAGTCGGTGGCCGCGACCAGGGCGACGAGCGGGACGACGAGCACGAGCACCGCGAGCACGGCCGGCACCATCAGGACCGCGGGCGGACGCCCGAGGGGGTCGTGGGTCATGCCGCGGGGTCGGGCACGGTGAACCCGGCGTCCTCCAGCGCCGTCCGGCCGGCGTCGGAGAGCAGCAGGTCGACCCAGGCCCGGGCCAGGTCGGGGTCGCCGGCCTGCTCGAGGGTCGTCACGTCGTACGTCGTCACGACGTCGGCCGCCTCGGGGATCTCGACGGTCGTCACGCTGTCGCCCGCGGCCACCGCGTCGGTGGCGTAGACGAGCCCGGCGTCGACCTCGCCGGAGGTGACCTTGTCGAGGGTCGCGCGGACGTCGTCCTCCAGGCTGGCGGGCTCGGCGGTCACCCCGGCGGCGTCCAGCACCTCGAGGGCGACCCGGCCGCACGGCGCCTCGTCGGCGCAGCGCACCCAGCTCGTCCCCTCCAGGTCGGCGAGCGACTCGATGCCCAGCGGGTTGCCCGGCGCGGTGACCAGGACGAGCACGTTGGTGGCGAACGCGTCGACCCCACCCGTCACCCCGGCGTCCTCGGCGATCCCCATCGAGGTCGTGTCGGCGGTGGCGAGCACGTCCCCGGGGGCCCCGTCCGCGGCCTGCTGGGCCAGGTCGGTGCTGCTGCCGAAGCTGAAGCGCACGTCCGCCCCCTCGTCGGCCTCGAACGCCGTGCCCAGCTCGGTGAAGACGTCGGTGAGGGAGGCGGCGGCCAGGACGGTGAGCTGCTGCTCGTCGGCGCTCCCCGTCCCGTCGTCCCCGCACCCGGCGAGGGCCAGGGCGAGAGCGACCGCCCCCAGGGACGCACTTCGGAGACTCGTCATGCGCAGAGTGTGCCGCACCTGCGGCTGGAACGTCACTCTTCGGGCTGCAGGTGCGGATTCTCAGCGGAGGCGAAGCCGTGCTCGGCGAGGATGGCCTGCCCGTCCTCGCCCAGTGCGAAGTCGATGAACTCCTGGCCCTCGTCGGGATCGCTCGCCCCCGCCAGGAGGGAGAGGGCGGGGAAGGTGACGCGGTCGCCGGACCACGGCAGCTCCATCACCTCCACGTCGTCGCCCGCCGCCGCAGCCTCCGAGGCGAGGACGAGGCCCGCGTCCGCCGATCCGTCCACGACCCGTCGGACGGCGGCCGCCGAGTCGGTGCCCGACGGGCTCCCGGCCTCGACGTCGATGGCGGCGAGGACGGGCTGGGCGGCGCGGCCGCACGGCTCGTCCGCGGCGCACACGGACAGGTCGGCACGCCGCAGGTCCGCGAGGCCCTCGATCCCGGCCGGGTTGCCGCGCGGCACGACGAGGACGAGGTGGTCCTCGGCGAGGACCATCGGCTCACCCGTGAGGAGGCTGTTGACCGAGTAGAGGCTGATGGGGTCCGCCGCGACGAAGACGTCCGGCCCGGCGGCGCCCTCCTGCGTGGACGCCTCGACCAGGAGGGTCGTCAGGGTGGTGGTGGCTCCGGAGGTCACGTCGACCGAGACGTCGGACTCCTCCTCGAACGCCGTGGCGAGGTCCGCCAACGCGTGGCGCAGCGACGAGTCGGCGTACACCTCGATCGTCTTCTCCGGCCCGGAGGTCGAGCGCACGACGAGGGCGACGACGCCGACGAGGAGCAGGACGAGGAGCACCGCGGCCCCGACGAGGACCGCGCGGGGCGGGCGCCTCACGGGACCTCGACCACGACGTGGGTGGACTTGACCGAGGCCACGGCGCGGACGCCCGGCTCGAGCCCGAGCTCGTCGGCGGCGTCGGCGCTCATCAGCGACACCATCCGGTGCGAGCCGCACACCATCTCCACCTGGGCCATGACGTGGTCCTTCTTGACCCGGGTCACGATGCCGCCGAGCCGGTTGCGGGCGCTGACTGCGCTGGCGCGGGACTGCTCACGGTCCGGCTCGTCGAGCAGCGACTCCGCGAGCGCGGCGAGGTCGGTGCCCCGGATCGTCGTGGGGGAGCGGCCGTCCCCGGGCACGGCCGGCAGCCGGCCGGCGTCGACCCAGCGCCGCACGGTGTCGTCGCTGACGCCCAGCACGTCGGCGGCCTCGGAGAGGCGGTAGGTCGTCATGGCGCGATTGTCTCCCATCGGCCCGCTGCCGCCGACCACGACGGGCGGGTACGACGCGCTGGGGCGGTACGGGACAATCGGCACCGTGAGCGACAGCGGCGTCACCCCACCCACCGTGAGCGAGCCCACCGGCAAGCCCTCGCGCCACCAGCGCTCGGCCGCCGGCATGGTCGGCGCGATGATCATCACCCTGCTGGTCATCGGCGGCTTCCTCGCCCTGCGCGGGGTGACGCGGGACCAGGCCGAGGTCGACGTGGCGCCGGTGGACTACCAGGACGCCGTGGCGGCGGCCGCCGATGCCGGCCTCGCGCTGGTGCACCCGCGCGAGCTGCCCGACGGCTGGAAGGCCACGAGCGTGGACCTCACGCGCGACGAGTCGCCGGCCTGGGCCATGGGGATGCTCACCGACGAGGGTCGCTTCGTGGGGATCCGGCAGGAGGAGGAGTCGGCCGACGACATGGCTGCGGTGGCGATCGACGAGGACGCCGTGGCGGGTGAGCAGGTGAGCCTCGACAGCGAGGTTGCCGACACGTGGACCGCCTGGACCGACGAGGGCGGGGACACGGGGTACTCCGCGGAGCTCGGCGACCAGACCGTCCTGGTCTACGGCTCGGCCCCGCGCGCAGACATCACCGAGCTCGTCGGGCTGCTGCAGCGCTGAGCGCGCTCGACGGCTACTGCTCGGAGCTGTCGGCGGCCCGGGTGTCGTGCGTGCCGTCGATGACGGCGTCGAGGCGGGTGCGCGCGCCGTCGAGCCACTCCTGGCAGACCTGCGCCAGGCGCTCGCCGCGCTCCCACAGGGCGAGCGACTCCTCGAGCGTGGTGCCGCCGGCCTCCAGGGTGCGCACCACCTCGATCAGCTCCTCGCGGGCGGCCTCGTACGTCGGGGTGTCCTGCTCGGCGGGGGAGTCGCTCATCGCTTCTTCTCTCGGGTGGGGGGATCGATGTCGTCGTCCGGGGTGCTGGCGGCGGCGGTCGGGTCGGCCTCGGTGCCGGTCGCGGTGGCCAGCACCCGGCCGTCGGCCACGCGGACGGTGACCTCGGTGCCGACCGCGACCGCTCCGACGGAGGTCACGACGTGGCCGTCGGCGTCCTGGAGCACCGCGTAGCCGCGCTGGAGGGTGGCCAGGGGGGAGAGCGCCCGTGCCCGGGCGCGCTGGTGGCCGATGTCGTCGGCTGCCCGGTCGAGCCGGTGGCCCAGGGTGCGCCGGGCGCGCTCGAGCAGCTGGTCGAGCTCGTCGCCGCGTGCGACCAGCAGGGTGCGGGGGTCGGCCATCACGGGCCGGGAGCGGAGCTGGTCGAGGCGCTCCTGCTCGCGCTCGACGATGCGGGCCATCACGGAGCGGACGCGGTCGCGGGCCCAGGTGACCCCGGCGAGCTCCTCGGCCATGTCGGGCACGACCAGCTTGGCGGCGTCGGTGGGGGTGGAGGCGCGGACGTCGGCGGCGAGGTCGAGCAGGGGTGCGTCCTGCTCGTGGCCGATGGCCGACACGACCGGGGTGCGAGCCCGGTGCACCGCCCGGAGCAGGGCCTCGTCGGAGAACGGCAGCAGGTCCTCGACCGAGCCGCCGCCGCGCGCGATGACGATCACGTCGACGCTCGGGTCGGCGTCGAGGCGCTCGAGGGCCTCGATCACCTCGGTGGCCGAGCGCGGACCCTGCATCGCGGCGTACGCCGTGACGACGTCCACGGCCGCCCACCGCCGGCGGGCGTTGTCGACGACGTCGCGCTCGGCGGCGCTGCCGGGCGCGGTCACCAGGCCCACCCGACCGGGCAGGAAGGGCAGGTCGCGCTTGAGCTCGGGGGCGAAGAGGCCCTCGGCGGCCAGCAGCTGGCGGCGGCGCTCGATGCGGGCGAGGAGCTCGCCGAGCCCGACCATCCGGATCTCGCGCGCGTAGAGGGAGAAGCTGCCGCGGTTGGCGTAGAACGACGGTCGGGCGTGGACGACCACGCTGGCGCCCTCGACGATCGGCGGGTTGAGGGAGTCGAAGAGCGTGCGCTGGCAGGTGAGGGTCACCGAGATGTCGGCGATCGGGTCGCGCAGCGTCATGAAGACGGTGCCGACGCCGGGGCGTCGGTTGACCTGGGCGATCTGGCCCTCCACCCACACGGCGCCGAGCCGGTCGACCCACTGACTGACGGCGTTGGCCACGGCACGCACCGGTGCCGGTGACTCGAGCGTCGCGTCGCGGAGGGTGGCCACGCAGGGACCCTAGGCGACGGCACCGACGGTGCCGTTCGCGCACCCGGCTCTAGACTCGCTCCCATGACCCTTCGACACGGCGCCGCTGGCGCGTCGTCTGCTCAGGACGGCGCCACCGACCTCGGCCTGCCCCCGGTCCTCGACCCCGAAGCCGCCAAGAACGTCCTGCTGGCCGCACCCCGTGGCTACTGCGCCGGCGTCGACCGCGCGGTGATCACCGTGGAGAAGGCGCTGGACCTGTACGGCGCCCCGGTCTACGTCCGCAAGCAGATCGTGCACAACAAGCACGTGGTCTCCGACCTCGAGTCCCGCGGAGCGATCTTCGTCGAGGAGCTCACCGAGGTCCCGGAGGGACAGACCGTGGTGTTCTCCGCCCACGGCGTCTCCCCGGCCGTGCACGCCGAGGCGCAGGAGCGGGGTCTCAAGACCATCGACGCGACCTGCCCGCTGGTGACCAAGGTCCACCACGAGGCCAAGCGGTTCGCGAGCGACGACTACGACATCCTGCTCATCGGCCACGAGGGCCACGAGGAGGTCGAGGGCACCGCCGGCGAGGCCCCCGAGCACATCCAGCTCGTGCAGTCGCCCGCCGACGTCGCCCACATCGAGGTCCGGGACCCGTCCCGGGTCGCGTGGCTCTCCCAGACCACCCTGTCGGTCGACGAGACCCTCGAGACGGTGGCCGCGATCCGCGAGAAGTTCCCGCTGCTGCTCGACCCCCCGAGCGACGACATCTGCTACGCCACCCAGAACCGGCAGCTGGCGGTGAAGGAGATCGCCCAGGACGCCGACCTGGTGATCGTGGTGGGCTCGGGCAACTCCTCCAACTCGGTGCGTCTGGTGGAGGTCGCCCTGGAGGCGGGCGCCAAGGCGTCGTACCGCGTCGACGACGCCTCCGAGATCGACGAGGCCTGGCTCGAGGGAGTCGGCACCGTGTCGGTGACCTCCGGCGCCTCGGTGCCGGAGGAGCTGGTCGACGGGGTGCTGGCGTACCTCGCCGAGCGCGGCTACCCGGAGGCCCGGGCCGTCCACACGGCCGAGGAGTCGCTCATCTTCGCCCTCCCGCCGGAGCTGCGGCGTGACATCCGCGCGGCCCAGGCCCGGGGCTGACCGGGAGGCTGGTGCGGACATGGCCCGCTACCTCGACATCCACCCCGACAACCCGCAGCCGCGGCTGGTGACGCAGGTCGTCGAGGCGTTGCGGGACGACCAGCTGATCGCCTACCCGACCGACTCGGGCTACGCGCTCGGCGCCCGGCTCGGCAACCGCGAGGGTCGCGACCGGATCCTGCGCATCCGCGACCTCGACGAGCGGCACCACTTCACGTTGATGTGCAAGGACTTCGCCCAGCTCGGGCAGTTCGTGCACGTCGACAACGCGGCCTTCCGGGCGATCAAGGCGGCCACGCCGGGGCCCTACACCTTCATCCTGCCCGCCACGGGGGAGGTGCCGAAGCGGCTGATGCACCCCAAGAAGCGCACCGTCGGGGTGCGGATCCCCGAGCACGTGCTGGTCTGCGCGATCCTCGAGGAGCTCGGCGAGCCGATCCTGACCAGCACGCTGATCCTGCCCGGCGAGGAGGAGGCCCGCACGATGGGCTGGGAGATCAAGGAGGACCTCGACCACGCCGTCGACATCGTGATCGAGGCGGGGGAGACCTCCGCGCAGCCCACCACGGTCATCGACTGGTCGGGCGGCGCCCCCGAGGTCGTGCGGTACGGCGCGGGCGACGCCTCGCGGTTCGAGGTCTGAGCCCGGCATCGTGCGCACGTGCGCAGCGGGGGCGGGTCGTCCCGGCCCGTTGGTTGCGCGGGTGCGCAGGGATGGCTGCGGTCCTTGATCGTCGGTCGCGCAGGTGCGCAGTGATGGAGGCCGGAGCACCGCCGGTCGTTGCGCGGGTGCGCGACCCCGGCTGAGGACCTCGCCCCATTCGTGCGCACGTGCGCACGACCGTGTCAGCGCAGGAACTGCTCCAGCAGCGGACCGGCCGTCTGCGACCCGGACGCGCCGGTCTCGACGAAGACCGCCACCGCGAGGTCGCCCTGCGTGGCGATCATCCAGGTGTGCGTCGGCAACGAGCCGGAGGCGTCGGGCGTCCCGTACTCGGCCGTCCCCGTCTTGGCGCCGACCTCCCCGGGCAGACCGGCCAGGAAGCGGCCCGAGCCCTCGGTGACGACGGCCCGCATGAGACCCCGGAGCAGCTGCGCCTCCCGGGCCGTCAGGGGTGCCGGTTCGGAGGCCGGCGGGGGGACGTCGTGGTCGAGCACGAGTCGGGGAGTGACCGTGGTCCCGGCGCTGACCGACGCGGCGACCGCGGCCATCGCCATCGGGGAGGCCAGGACGGTGCCCTGGCCGATGAGGTCCGCGGCCTTCTCGGTCTCGCCCTGCGGGGTCGGGACCTGGCCGAAGTACGCCGGGAAGCCGAGGTCGCGGTCGATGCCCAGGCCGAGTGAGCCGGCCGCCTCGGTGAGCGCGGTGTCGTCGAGCCGGTCGCGCTGGGAGATGAAGGCGGTGTTGCACGAGTTGGCGACGGCCTGGCGCAGCGTGATCCGGCCGACGCCGGACGCAGGGTAGTCGTCGTAGTTCTTGAAGGACTTGCCGTCGACCACGGTGGTCGCGTCGCACGCGACCGGGGTGTCGGGGGTGAGCCCGGCCCGCAACAGGGCGAGCGAGGACACCACCTTGAAGGTGGAGCCGGGGGCGTACTGGCCGAACGTCGCGGCGTTGAGCCCGTCGTTGCCGGGTCCGTTGGCGGCGGCGAGGACGTCGCCGGTGGAGGGGCGGATCGCGACCAGGGCGCTGACGGGCCCGGTGCCGGCGAGGGCCTGCTCGGCCTTCTGCTGCAGGGCTGGGTCGAGGGACAGGCGCAGGGGCTGACCCGCGACCGGTGCCTGCTCGAAGAGGGTGCGGTCCGCCTCCCCGCCGGTGGCGCTGACCCGCACGCCGGGCGTGCCGCGCAGCTGTTCGTCGTACCGTGCCTGGAGCCCGGAGAGGCCGACCACGTCCCCGGCCGCGATCGCTCCGTCCGACTCCTCGACGACCTCCGCGGTGGCGTCGCCGACCGTCCCGAGGAGGGGAGCGGCGAACTCGCGCGTGAGTGCCAGTGGCAGCTCGTCCTCGATGCGGGCCGCGCCGGGGATGTCGGCGTACGCCGGGGTGAGCGTGGAGGCGGCGTCGTCGGCGCGCAGCACCAGTGCCTCGACGAAGGCCTTCTCGCCGGCCGCCTCGACCCGTGCGACGTAGTCGCCCACGCCGACGTCGAGCTGCCGGGCGATGGCGCGCGCGGAGCTCGTCCACGCGCCGGGCTCGGCCTGGGTCTTGTCCAGCCCGAGGCGGACCACGGGGCGCGGGCCCACGATCGTGCTGTCGCCGGCGCCGAGGACCGGGCCGCGCTCGGCAGGCAGGGTGCCGATGGCCAGGCTCTCGCCCGGCGCGAGGTCGGGAGCGACGACGGCGGGGCTCCAGCTGACCTGCCAGGCGTCGTCGACGCGGGTCGCCTCGACCGGCGTCTGGTAGCTCCACTCGGTGCCGTCGAGCTGCCAGGTCCAGTCGAGGGTCGCGGAGGCGGTGTCGTCCTCGGTGGTCACCGCGCCCGCCTCCACCGTGACCTGCTGGTCCTCGGGGACCGCCGCCCAGATCTCGGCCAGCTGGTCGTCCGCGGCGGGGTCGTCGAGGGGTACGCCGCCGAGGTCGCGGCCGGCGAGTCCCGAGGCGAGGTCGTCGAAGACCGGGTCCGGGGGCTCGCCACCCTGGCAAGCCGCGAGCGGCAGCAGGAGCAGGACGCCGGCGAGGGCAGGCCTGCGCAGGAGGGGGCGGGGCACGAGGGGTCGGCGCACGGGCACGGAGCGGGTCGGAGCAGTGGGGCGCAACGGCCGGTCAGTCCTCGTTCCGGGCGTCGCGGGCGAGGGTGCGCCGGCGCAGGGCCAGGGTGCCGAGGCACAGGACGTAGCCCGCGACCAGGGCGGTGCTGTGGTGGGCGAGCCCGGAGAGCACCGCCTGTGGGACGCCGTCGCCGGCGTCGGCGACGGTGGCGGGCGCGACCGAGCCGAGCAGGGCGAAGATCGCGACCATGATGAGGGGCGGCAGCACCCCGACGGCGAAGAAGTCGTGCGGGGTGACGACCACGGCCAGCCCGAGGCAGAGCACCACGAAGCACAGGTCGAAGAACAGGCTCAGCTCGCCGACCAGCAGCAGGTTGACGACCACGACGGTGAGCGCGACGGCCACGCCGAGCGCCACGGCCTGCCGGCCCGGCTCGACGCCGTCGGTCCACCACGAGCCCCCCGGGGCCCTCGTCTGGCTCACGGGGTCACCGTAGGCCGAGCGCGCAGTCCCGCGGCGGAGCCGCGCCGGAGCGTGCCCGCGGGGCTCAGGCGGGCGGGCCGTCGCCGGATGCCGCGGCCTCGGCGGCCGCGTGGCGTGCGTGCAGCCGGTCGCGGACCTCGTCAGGGGTGTAGGCGCGACGGACCCGCTCCTGGCGTGCCATCGCCGCACCGGTCGCGGCGACGCCCACGACCCCGGCCAGTCCCAGCCACTTCCACCACGCGTGTGCCATGGAGCGAAGGCTAGTGCGCGCCGGGCAGCGCGTCGTTGCTGCGGCGGCGCGTCCTGCGTGGTCCAGACTGTCGGCCATGCCCGAGCACCTCACCCTGGACGCGGCGGCCGACCTGACCCGGACCGGGGACCTGTGGCTCTTCCGCGGACGCACGGCGGCCGACCGGGCCATCCAGACCCTCACCAACTCCCCGGTCAACCACGTCGGCATGGCCGTGGTCATCGACGACCTCCCGCCGCTGATGTGGCACGCCGAGCTCGGCAAGTCGCTGCCCGACGTCTGGTCGGGCGGCCACCACCGCGGCGTGCAGCTCCACGACCTGCAGGCGGCCGTCGGCCAGTGGCAGGAGAAGTACGGCCAGCAGGCGTGGATGCGGCAGGTCAGCCCCGACGTGGGTCGCCTCGAGGAGGACGCGCTGCTGCGCGCGATCGCGCGCCTCGACGGGGTCTCGTTCCCCACCACGACCCGGCTCGCCGCCCGCTGGCTGCGGGGCCGGGACGCGTACGTCGCCCGGCGCAAGCGCGGCCGGCAGGTGCGACCGGAGGCGGCCTTCTGCGCCGAGGTCGTGGCCCTGACGATGCAGGAGATGGGGCTCGTCGCCGACGACCGCAAGGCCCAGTGGTTCGACCCCGGCACGTTCTGGAGCGGAAGCTACCTGCCGCTGCTCGACCCGTGGAGGTACGGCGCGGAGATCAAGGTCGGCGACGTGCCGGACGACCACCCGACCCCGAGCAGCCGGCACCGCTGGCGCTGACCCCGCCGGCCGACCCGGCCCGGGCAGCACGGCCCGGGCAGCACGGCTACGCCCCGCGGAGCCGGTCCTCGCGGTCGTCGGGACGCGGGTCGGGTTGCCCGAAGGTCCCGTCGAAGAGCGTCTCGGAGGTCCCGGGACGGGCCACGTCGCCGAGGGCCTCGAGCTCGGGGGCCGACAGCGACCGCGGCGCCTGCTCCACCTGGCGCGGTGAGGGCAGGTCGTCGCTGGTCACCCCCATCTCGCCGAAGCGCCGGGCGGTGACGAGCACCCGGCCCTCCAGCGAGCCGACGGCGGAGTTGTAGGACGCGACGGCGGCCCCGAGGGACCGGCCGACCTTGTCGAGGTGGCCGCCGAGGGTGCCGAGGCGCTCGTGCAGCTCGCGGCCGAGCCGCTGCACCTCCGCCGCCTGACTGGCCAAGGTCTCGTGGGACCAGCCGTGCGCGACGGTGCGGAGCAGGGCGATCAGCGTGGTCGGGGTGGCGAGCACGACCTGGCGGGACGCGGCGTACTCGAGGAGGTCGCCCCGGGTCTCCAGAGCGGCCGCCAGGAAGGCCTCGGCGGGCACGAACATCACCACGAACTCCGGGGTCTCCCCGAGGGATCGCCAGTAGGCCTTGGCGCCGAGGAGGTCGACGTGTCGGCGCAGCTGGGCGACGTGGCGGCGCAGGTGGGCGTCGCGCTCCTCGTCGTCCTCGGCCCCGGTCGCGTCGAGGAAGGCGTCGAGCGGCACCTTGGCGTCGACGACGACCGACTTGCCGCCGGCCAGGTGCACGACGAGGTCGGGGCGCAGCACGCCGTCGGCGAGCTGGACCTGCTCGGTGAAGTCGCAGCGGTCGACCAGCCCGGCCAGCTCGACGGCCCGCCGCAGGTGCATCTCGCCCCACTGGCCCCGCACCTGGGGCTTGCGCAGGGCCGTGGCCAGCGAGGCGGTCTCGCGTCGCAGCGACTCGGCGGTGAGCCGCATGTCGGTGACCTGCTGGCTGAGCTGTCCCTGCCAGGAGGCGCGGGTCTGGTCGAGGTCGCGCAGCTGGTCGTGCAGCCGCATCAACCCGTCGCGCACGAGCGCCTGGTCGGTCGTCTCGCGCCGCTCGCGCGCCTCCAGCGCGGCCACGACGCCGGCGTCCCGGGGCCGGGACCGGGCCCAGAGCAGACCGATGAGCCCGCCGAGCACGAGACCGACGAGCAGCGTCACCGAGGTGGTCAGGAAGTCCATGGGGCGAGCATGGACCAGGCCACCGACATCGCGGCGGAGGCGAAGCCCTCAGTCGAGGTCGACCACGACGGGGGCGTGGTCGGAGGGCGACCCGGTGCCCTGCGCGGGGTCGCGCTCGTCGCGGTCGATGAAGGCGCCCCGCACCCGGCCCGCGAGCGACGGAGAGGCGACCACGAAGTCGATCTTGAGCCCGCGGTCGCGCTCGAAGCGCTGGCGGTAGTAGTCCCAGTAGGTGTAGCCCGGGGCGTGCTCGCGGGTCACCTCGACGTACCCGTCGTCGAGGAACGCCTGGAAGGCGGCCCGTTCCGGGGGAGTGACGTGGGTGGACTTCTGGAACTGCGCCGGGTCGAAGACGTCGTCGTCGGTGGGGCAGATGTTCCAGTCCCCGACCAGGGCGGTGTCGCCCTCGAGCCACGACCCGGCGGCCTCGCGCAGGCGGGCCAGCCAGTCGAGCTTGTAGACGTAGTGCGGGTCGTCGGGCTTGCGGCCGTTGGGGACGTAGAGCGACCAGACGTCCACACCGCCGCACCGGGCGCCGATCGCGCGCGACTCGGCGGCGACGGGATCGCCGTACCCGGGCATCGCGTCGAAGCCGACCCGTACGTCGTCGAGGCCGACGCGCGAGATCAGCGCGACGCCGTTCCACTGGTTGGTGCCGGCGACGGCGACGTCGTACCCGAGCGCCTCGAGCCCCATGAGGGGCAGCTGGTCCTCGCGCGCCTTGGTCTCCTGGAGGGCCAGGACGTCGACCTCGTGGCGCTGCAGGAAGGCCTCGACGCGGTCGATGCGGGAGCGGAGGGAGTTGACGTTCCAGGTGGCGATGCGCACCCCGACACCCTAGGAGGGGGCCGACAGGTTCCCCGTGCCGGCCAGAAGATTTGTCGTCGCGAGCCCTTTACACGGGCGATCCTGGTGGGGCAGGTTCCTTGCACGCACTGTTCTCGGGAGACAGGTGCCACTGCTGGGACCCCGGGGCGGGAGCGTGCCTTCATCCATCCCCTCAGAGGAGTTCCCCCCCATGCAGCGAAGCCGTCTCGGGCAGCTCGCCCTCGCGTCAGCCGCCGTCCTGGCCGCCACCCTCACGTCGGTCGCCGCGCCGGCGACCGCGGCGACCGACAGCGAGATCCCGACGTTCTCGGAGTTCCACTCCCAGACCTTCAAGGACGTCGACAACCAGTACATCGTCAACGGTGACGAGCCGGTCGCCACGACCAGTGACCTGAAGACCTTCTACGAGTCGATGGTCGGCAGCCCCAAGAAGACCATGGACAACGGCCTCGTGGTCAACACGGTCAGCGGGCGCGACGACAAGTGGAGCGCCACCCAGGCGATGAACCTCACCTACTGCGTGAGCACCAAGTTCGGCAGCCAGTACGCCAACGTCGTCAACGCGATGGCCGCCGGTGCGGGCCAGTGGGAGGCGGCCTCCTCCAAGGTGAACTTCACCTACCTGTCGGCCAACGACGCCAACTGCACGACCCGCAACAACGCCGTGCTCTTCTCGGTCGAGCCGACCAGCACCACGCAGTACATCGCCCGGGCGTTCTTCCCGAGCACGGCCGACCGCTCGCGCAACGTGCTGGTCAACGCCACCTCGCTGCAGAACTCGGGCTCGTGGACCCCGTCCAACATCCTGGCCCACGAGCTCGGCCACGCGCTCGGCTTCCGCCACGAGCACACCCGTCCCGAGGCCGGCACCTGCTTCGAGGACAACAACTGGCGCCCGCTGACGCCGTACGACTCGGCGTCGATCATGCACTACCCGCAGTGCAACGGCACGAGCAGCAACCTGAGCATGACGGCGACCGACCGTCAGGGGATCGTGGCGCTCTACGGAGCCTGATCCTCCTCGATCCGCGAGCGCCCCTTCTGTCCCGAGCAGGAGGGGCGTTCGTGCGTCCGGAGCCCTGCCGCGTCAGGTGGTCCAGGCGCTGAGGACGCCCGGGGTGGCGGCGTCGGCCAGGCCGATCGCCCGGTCCCGCGGCACGTCGCGCACCACGACCTTCTCGGCGCCGGCGGCGGTGGTGGCCACCAGGTCGGCCAGCCCGACCCGACGCTGGAACCACGTCTCGGTGACGACCCAGCCGATGATCCCGTCGGCCTCCAGGACGGTGCGCACCCGCGCAGCCTCGGCGTGGCCCACCACCAGGTGGGAGGCAGTGCCCGGGTCGGCGACGAGGGAGTGCCCCAGGTGCCGGTACGACGCCTCGGCGATCGCGGCGCCCACCGGCAGGCCCGCGACGAGCACGAGCGCCGGGAGCCACCAGCCCAGCCACGAGACGTCGGCCAGCACGACCGGGAGCACGGCCAGAGCGGCCAGCACGAGCGCGCCGCGAGCCTCACGCACGTGGCTGCGGCGGCGGGCGGCGGGCCCGTGGGGGGCCAGGGGGGCGGTGAGGCGACCGGGCTCGGCGAGCACCTCGTCACCGACCGACACGCAGACCTCCCGGGGGCACGGGGGCAGGATCCGGGTGACGCCCTCGCTGCCGACGCCGGTCGCGAGGGTCGACAGCTCGCCGCCCCCGACAGCGCGCAGCAGCAGCGGCTCGCGCATCTCCACACCCCGCACGCGCGTCTCCTCGACGCTGATCGAGCGCGTGGTGAACAGCCCGGCCGTCAGGTGCAGGGAGCCCTGGCCGCGGGTGAGCCGCATGTCCCACCACTGCACCACGTAGCCGGTCACCGCGACCACGACCCACCCCAGCAGTCCCACGACGAGCACGATCAGCACGACCAGCCAGATCGCGAAGGACGTCGCCCAGCGCCAGCCGCTGCTGAGGTGCTCCTGGTCGAGGAACGGCAGGTCGTCCGCGAACTGCGCGAGCAGGCCCACGAAGCCGGCGAGCAGCACCAGCCGGGCCAGGCTGAAGGGCGCGAAGCGCAGCCACGACCAGTCGATGGCGGCCAGCGGCGTCTCCGGCGCCGGGGGCGGCACGGCGACGACGGACTCCCCGTCGACGGCCTCCGGCAGTGGTGCGACGCCCTGTCGACGGGCCAGCAGCAGGGCGCGGAGCTCGCCTGCCCGCTCCTGCGAGATCGCGTCGAGGGTGATCCGGTCGTCGTCGACGCCCGTCCCGATCTGGACCTTGGCCAGGCCGAGCACGCGGTGCAGGAGCGACGACTCCAGGTCGACGCTGCGGACGCGGTCCAGCGGCGCCGTGGAGGTCGTCCTGCTGAGCAGGCCGGAGCGCTTCTGGAACTGGGTGTCGGTGACCCGCCAGGAGGTCGTCAGCCACGGCAGCACCCCGAAGGCGACCGCGCCCAGCACGAGGAGCGGGAGCATCCACGACGGCATCCCGTCGTCGCGGCGGCTGCTGAGCCCCACGAAGGCGATCAGCGCCGGCACCAGGAACTGGCCGAGCGTCTTGACGGGGTCCAGCAGCAGGTTGCGCGGGTCGAGCCGCTGCCACCCGCCGGCGTCGGGGTCGAGCGGCAGGCCCTCGTCCGGACTCACGTGGCGTCGCCCTCGCTGGCGCCGGTGATCGCGGTCAGGGTCGCGACCAGCTCGCGCGCCTGCTCGGCGTCGAGGCAGTCGATGGTGATGGGGCCGGCCGCGGAGGCCGTGGTGACGGTGAGCGACGCGAGCCGGAACATCCGCATCAGGGCCCCCTGGCGGGAGTCGACGGTCTGCACCCGGCTCAGCGGGGCGATCCGCGAGCTGATGGTGACCCACCCCGAGCGGGTGTGGACGGCCGTGTCGGTGACCTCCCAGCGGTGCACCCGGTAACGCACCGGCGGCATCACGACCGGGTACGCCGCCAGCGCCACGAGGCCGAGCACGCCCAGCGCCGTCGCCCACCAGGGCGGGGTGCCCGCCGACAGCCACCACGCGACGTACCCGGCCGCGAGCAGCAGGGCGAGGACGACCGACGGGATGAGCGCGGCCACGCGCCAGAAGCCGACGGCGCGCGGCGAGACCTGGTGGGCGGGCTCGCGCAGCGTGGCCGGCGTGGGCGAGGGCGGGGTGGCCGGGGCAGGCGCCTGGGTCATGGCCCGAGTTTTCCACGCGCCGGTCTGCGGCGCTGCCGACTCAGTCCGCGATCGTCCAGGACGGGTCGGTCGTCGCCCCGAGGGCGGTGCCCGTCTGGAGGAGGTAGGACGTGAACCCGGTCGCCGCGTCCAGGGCGTGCACCTCGGTGGTCGCCCCCGCGCGGTTGACCATCACCAGGTCGTCGCGGCCGTCGCCGTTGTGGTCGGCGGTGCTCACCGACCACGTGGCCGGGTCGACGGCGAGCGCGGCCGTGTAGGTCTGGGCGAGGAAGGTGGTGAACCCGGTCTCGGCGTCGAGCACGTGCACGGCGGTGCGGCCGTCCGACTGGAGGTCGACGAGGTAGAGGTCGTCGCGTCCGTCGAAGTCGTAGTCGCCGGTCGTGACCTGCCACCGGTCGGGGTCGAGGGCGGGCGCGGCGGTCGCGGCGTCCGACAGCTCGGTCTGGAAGCCGGTCGAGGCGTCCAGCACGCTCACGCCGAGGTGGCCGTCCCGGTCGAGGTCGACGACCCACAGGTCGTCGCGCCCGTCGCCGTCGTAGTCCCCGGCGGCGAACTGCGCCCGCCCGAGCCGGGTGTCGCGCTGCACGATCGTGGCGTGGGTGAGGAAGAGCCGCAGGAACCCCGACCCGTCGAGCACCTTGACCTGGGCCGTGCCGCCGCCCTCCGGCAGGGCGGCGTACACGTCGGTGACGCGGTCGCCGTCGAAGTCGCCGGTGGCGTAGCGCCAGCCCTGGTCGGTCAGGGGCAGGGCGGTCTGGTTGGAGAAGCTCGCGTAGCTGCTCGCCGGGTCGAGCACGTGCGCCTGTACTCCGCCCGTGACGGGCTCCTGGACGGCGACCACGTCGGCCGGCGGGGCCGTGGACTGCCGGGAGACCTTCTCGACGCGGACCTGGTCGACGTACATCGACGGCGAGGTCGACGTCTGGCCGCAGCTCGGCTGCTCCTCGTCGGGGCAGTTGCGCTTGACCTGGAGGCGGATCTTCTCCGGCGACACGGGCGCGTGGTCGGTCGACCAGGTCTCGACGCCGTCGACGAAGAAGCGCGTCGGGAACGGCGCCTCCGCCGCCGGGTCCTGGCCCGGACCCATGTAGGTGAACTCGGCCGAGTACTCGTGCCACTCGGTCATGTCCTTCGGGTAGGAGTCGCCCAGGCACGCCTGGTCGCCGACCGGAGGGGAGTAGCGCCAGTAGTACGCCGCCAGCACCCGCTCGCAGCGCGGCTTGCCGCCCCAGCTCTCGACGACGTCGATCTCCCCGACGCGCTGCGGGTCGTCGGTGCGCAGCCAGAAGGCCGGGTGCACCCCGGTCTTCTTCGGCATCTTCAGCGTCGCGGAGACGCGGTACGTCGTGCCGACCTCGTAGGGGACGGTCCACAGCGCCTCGAGGTCGGCCTCGGGGCGCATCTTCAGCGCCGTTCGACCGTCGTACGTGGTCTGGGTGATCCGGTCGGTGCTGGAGCTGGACATGTGCCGCCACCGCTCGGCGTACGGCGCGTCGAAGCCGTCGTTGTAGACCTCCACCGGGCCCGCCGCGGCCGTCGTCACGACGAGCGGCGTCTCCGGCACCACGAGGTCCGGCACGGGAGGCACCGCCGGGCTGAGGAACTGCAGCGCGACGAGGAGCTCGGTGAGCCAGGAGGGCATGGGTCCTTCGAGGGCAGGGGGCGGCGTCGGTCGACCGCTTCGATTGAGTGGGATCGATTGAGTGGAATCGATTGAACAGGGCCGGTGGTCGCCCGGCCAAACCGATCGCCCGGATCAGGGGATTCGGTCGGCCCGGCCGTAGACTCCCGGCCCGTGGCTCTCACCATCGGTATCGTCGGACTCCCCAACGCGGGCAAGTCGACGCTCTTCAACGCACTGACCAAGAACGACGTCCTGGCGGCGAACTACCCGTTCGCCACGATCGAGCCCAACGTCGGTGTCGTGGGGGTCCCCGACGACCGGCTGCCCAAGCTGGCGGAGGTCTTCGGCTCGGCCAAGGTCCTGCCCGCGACGGTCGAGTTCGTCGACATCGCCGGCATCGTGCGCGGCGCCTCGGAGGGCGAGGGGCTCGGCAACAAGTTCCTCTCCCACATCCGCGAGTCCGCCGCGATCTGCCAGGTCACCCGCGTCTTCCGCGACGAGGACGTCACCCACGTCGACGGCGAGGTCAACCCTGCCTCCGACATCGGCACCATCCAGACCGAGCTGATCCTCGCCGACGTCCAGACGGTGGAGAAGGCGATCCCGCGGCTGGAGAAGGAGGTCCGCGGCGACAAGTCCAAGGCCCCGGTCCTCGACGCCGCGCGCGAGGCGCTGTCCGCGCTCGAGTCCGGCACGCCGGTCATCAGCACCACGATCGACCGCGACCTGGTCCGCGAGCTCTCGCTGCTGACGGCCAAGCCCTTCATCTACGTGTTCAACTGCGACGCCGACGAGCTCGCCGACGACGACCTCAAGGCCCGCATGCAGGAGATCGTCGCCCCGGCCGAGGCGATCTTCCTCGACGCCAAGTTCGAGTCCGAGCTCGTCGAGCTCGGCTCCGACGAGGAGGCCCGCGAGATGCTCGCCGAGATGGGCGTCGAGGAGCCCGGCCTCGACGTGCTCGCCCGCGTCGGCTTCGACACCCTCGGCCTGCAGACCTACCTGACCGCCGGGCCCAAGGAGACGCGGGCCTGGACGATCACGAAGGGCGCCACCGCGCCCGAGGCCGCGGGGGTCATCCACACCGACTTCCAGAAGGGCTTCATCAAGGCCGAGATCGTCTCCTTCGACGACCTCATGGAGGCCGGCACCATGCAGAAGGCCAAGGAGGCCGGCAAGGTGCGTATGGAGGGCAAGGACTACGTGATGGCCGACGGCGACGTGGTGGAGTTCCGCTTCAACGTCTGACCTGCGCCACCCCTCAGCGCTGGTCGCCGCGACGGACGGCGGCCTCCAGTGCGGTGCGCATCTCGTCGGCGGAGGCGCGCCGGGCGGTGTCGCCGCTCCAGGTGCCGTCGCTGCTGCCGTCGTACGGGACGCCGTAGGCCGGCGTGTCCGGCTGGAAGCGCCACCCGTCGGCGAGCGGACCGGCGTCGACGACGTCGTAGCCGATGGCGTCGAGCAGCTCGGTCGCCGCCTCCTTGGCGGCGCCGTCGTCACCGGCGATGGGCAGCACAGTGCGTTCGCCGCTGCCTACGGCAGCCTGCGGCCGGGCCAGCGCGGCGAGGTGCTGGAAGAAGATGTTGTTGAAGACCTTCACGACGCGGGCGCCGGGCAGTGTGCGGGCGGTGAGCTCGCTTGCGGTCGTCGACCCGTCGTCGAGCTCAGCGATCTGCCCGTCCCGCTGGGGGTAGTAGTTGCCGGTGTCGAGCACGACCTTGTCGTCGAACGCCTCCGCCGGCAGGTCGGCGAGGGCCTTGAGCGGCACCGTGAGGACGACGAGGTCGGTGTCTCGGGCTGCCTCGGCCGCCGTGGCTGCCCGCGCGCGCGGTCCGAGGTCGGCGACGAGGTCGGCGAGCGTCTCCGGCCCGCGGCTGTTGGCCAGGACGACGTCGACGCCCGCGTCGACCGCGAGGCGTGCGACCGTGCTGCCGATGTGTCCGGCTCCGACGATTCCGAGTGTGGTCATGCTGGGCGCAACGCCGGTGTCCGTCTCGATGTTCCGCGACGGGCATCGACGGGACGGCCATCCGTACGGATCACTGTAGGCACCGTGATTGCCCCCGTCCTTGTCCCTCGTGACAGGCTCGGCTGGTGAGAGAGCACCGCGTCAACCCCGTCGACGCCATCTGGCTGGGCATGGACCGGGTCCAGAACCTGATGGTCATCGAGTGCGTCATGTTCCTCGACGGACCGGTGGACCGGACCCGGCTCGACCGGGTGCTGCAGCACCGGCTGATCGACGCCTACCCCGTCTTCTCGCGGCGCCCCACCGTCCCGCGGCACCGCTGGGCGAAGGCCCGCTGGCGCGACGTACCCGACTTCGACCTCACCAAGCACGTCCGCGAGGTCCGGCTCCCGGCGCCGGGGGACGACGCCGCCCTGCAGGAGTACGTCGGTCGGTTCCTCGCCACGCCGCTGCCGCGGGACCGCCCGCTGTGGGACATCCACCTCGTCGAGGGTCTCAGCGAGGGGTCGGCGATCTACGTCCGGCTGCACCACGCGCTGGCCGACGGCATCGCGCTCACCCAGGTGCTGCTGTCGCTGACCGACGCCACCCCCGAGGCGGGCGACGGCCAGGACGGCGGAGGGGCGCGGCACCACGGTGTCGGCGACCTCATCGAGGCGGCGCGGCGCGCCGCCCCCGAGGTGACCAACGCGCTGCGGCCCGCTCGCGTCCGTGCCGGGGTCGTCGCGGCCGTCCGGACCGGGATCAGCGGTGCCGGGGTGCTCTCCAAGCTGCTGCTGACCCGCAACCCGGAGTCGCCGCTCGCCGGTGCGGCGGGGTCGCACAAGCGGGCGGTGTGGTCCGCCCCGATCGACCTGCAGCTGATCAAGGACATCGCCAAGCGCTCCGACGCGACCGTCAACGACGTGCTCGTCTCGGCGCTCGCCGGTGCCCTCGAGCGCTACCAGCTCGAGCACGGGGGACGCTCGGTCGACATCCCGACGATGGTCCCGGTCAACCTGCGTCCGATGCACCTGCCGCTGCCCCGCGAGCTCGGCAACCGCTTCGCGCTGGTAGTCCTCCTGCTGCCCTCGGGGCTGAGCACCGCCGCCGAGCGGCTCGCCGAGACAAAGCGCCGGATGGACCGGATCAAGCGCTCCCCGGAGCCGGTGATCACGTTCGCGATGATCCAGGGGATCGGCCGGCTGGGCCGGCGCCTGAGTCGCGCCCTGGTGACCTTCTTCGCGGGCAAGGCCAGCGGTGTCACCACCAACGTCCCCGGCCCGCGGGAGCCCCGCTACCTCGCGGGGACCCGGATCACCAGCCTGCTGGGCTGGGTGCCCGGATCGGGTGACCAGACGCTCGGCACCTGCATCTTCACGTACGCCGGGACGGTGCGGGTCGGCTTCAAGACCGACACTGCGGTGATCGCGGACCCCGAGCACATCCTCGACGCGTTCCACGCGGAGATCGACGACCTCCGCGAGGGCCTCGAGGCGGCCGGGCGTCGCTGACGGCGCGCCGGCTGCGTGGGGCGTCCCGAACGTCCACGCACCTGAGCGGAACCTCAGTCGCTCCGGTCCTCCGCCGAGTTAACGCGGGCGGCGTCCCCGGCGGCGACCGCGCGGGCGATCGCGACCTGTCGGACGAGGAAGCGGCCCTCGTCGAGCTTCTTGCGGCGCATCCAGGTGGTGACCTCGAGGTTGCACTTGCTCGCGTTGCACGAGCCGCAGGCCGGGACCACGTTGGCCAGGGTGTAGCGCCCGCCCCGTGAGATCGGGAGCATCGTGTCCTTCTGCAACATGGCGTCGCCGGCGCCGCAGTAGGCGCAGCCGCCCCACTCCTCCCGTAGCGCCGCCCACTGCGGTTCGGTCAGGTCGTGCTCGACCCGGGCCATCCGACGCTTGCGGCGTCGCGCATGGGTCGCGGCTCGGGTCCTGGACGGCACGGTGCGAGCGTACGGCGTTCTCGTCGTCGCCGGACGTGGCGTCGGGACTGCACTTCCGCGCACCTGCGTGGAAGTGCAGGCCGGCACCCCGGACGGCGCCCGCACCTCCACGCGTGTGCGTGGAAGTTCATCGCGGGTCCGGGGCGCTCCCGCTGGTCATGGTCCCGACCTCGACCTCGCGCCCGACCGTCGTCTCCAGCACGACGCTCACCCCCTCCGGCAGCACCCGGTCGAGGTCGGCCCGCAGCATGGCGAGCGACGGGAGCGGGTCGTGGTGGCGGACCTTCACGTGGGCCGTCAGGGACACGAAGTCGACCCCCGTCACCTCCGCGCCGGGGGAGTCCTCGACCCACTGGCTGGTCACGTCGTCGATCCGCCCCGCCCACGTCGTGAGCAGGAAGGACAGTGCCGTGTTGGCGGCGAGCGGCACGGTCACCAGCAGGATGAGGCCGCCGAGGACCATGTGCGAGCGTCGGCTCGTCGACGGTGCCCCGGCGGTCGGGTCCTCGGCGTACCCGAGGACGGCGAACATGATGACGCCCGCCAGCACCAGGGACAGCAGGTTGGAGACGAACAGCAGGAACGCGCCCAGGGCGAGCCCGAGGTCCCAGTGGCCCAGGCAGACGCCGACCACGGCCAGGGGCGGCACCAGGGAGATCGCGATGGCGACGCCGGGCAGCACGGCGCCCACGTCGCGGCGCGCGAGGGCCACCGCGCCCGCAAAGCCGGTGGCGATCGCAGCCACGAGGTCGAGCAGCCCCGGTGAGGTGCGCCCGGAGATCTGGCCGTTGGACAGCAGGTCGGTGTCCGCGGGCGTGACCAGGGCGAACAGCACCCCCACCAGCACGACGAGGAGGCCGCCGGCGACGACGAACGGGACGGAGCCGGTGCGCCGCTGCAGGACGACGCCGAGGGCGATGCCCATGATCGGCGTGGAGAGCGGGGCGATGATCATGGCGCCGATGACCGTGGCGGTGGAGTCGGACAGGACCCCGGCGCTGGCGATGACGGCCGACAGTGCCAGCATCGTCCAGAACGCGGACTGCTTGGACCGGGTGTCCCCGGAGACCAGGGTCAGGTCGTCCGAGAGCTCGTCCAGGGTGCGCCGCTGGGCCTCGGGGAGCACGCGCGCGCGGATCGCGTCCAGCATGCCTGAGTATCGCCCGCGCTTCCCGGCGGGGGGCTCACTCGCTCCGGGTGAGGCGACGCCTCCGCTCCCGCCGCGCGATCAGGCCAGGAGCGACCGGGTGACCCGCAGCCGCAGGGCGAGCGCGCCGGTGACCACGAGCAGCAGCACTGTCAGGACGACCACACCGGGCCAGCCGAAGTCGGTCCAGGCCTGGGCGCTGAGGCTCCCGAAGACCGAGGACCCGAGGTAGTAGGTCACCGTGTAGAGCGACGCGGCCTGCCCGGCGCTGACGCCGCCCGCGTGCGCCCGGGCCGGGACCCAGCCGCTGGCGATGCCGTGGACGGCGAAGAAGCCGACGACGAGCAGGGCCAGCCCCGCGACCACCACCACGAGCGACGACGACAGCGTCAGCAGCACCCCGCCGATGGCCACGACCGCGCCGATCGGCAGCACGGCCCGTCGCCCCACGCGGTCCGCCAGCCGGCCGAACGACGCGGCGCTGACACTGCCGAGCGGGTAGACCAGGAACACCAGGCTGGCGGCTCCGAGCCCGAGGCCGAACCCGGGACCCTCGAGGCGGAAGCCCACGACGTTGAGCATCCCGATCATCGCCCCCGCCGAGCAGCCGCCGATGACGTAGAGCCCGACCAGCGCCCGGTCGCCGACCGCGCGCCGGGCCATCGAGGCGGCCGCCCGGATGCCGGTGGGTGCCGCGACGAAGCGCCGCGACGGCGGCAGCAGTCGTCGTACGACGAGGGCGCACACGGCCGCGAGCAGCGCGGCGGCGCCCAGCGACCAGCGCCACCCGGCCAGCTCGGCGGTGTAGCCCGTCAGCAGCCGGCCGGTCATCCCGCCCAGGGCCGTGCCGCCGACGTAGAGCCCGGCGGCGCGGGCGTGGGTCGAGGCGTGCAGCTCCTCGCGGAGGTACGCCGTCGCGACCGCCGGCAGGCCGGCGAGCGCCGCCCCCATGAGGCAGCGCATCACCAGCAGCATCGTCCACGACGGGGCCAGCGCGCAGCCGATGGCGCACAGCACCGAGGCGAGCATCGAGAGGTGGATGAGCCGGGTCCGGCCGACCACGTCCGACAGCGGTCCCACCACCAGGAGGGCGAGTCCCAGCGACACCGTGGCGAGCGACATCGTGAGCGTCGCCTCGGTCGACGACACCTCGAACCTCGCGGCCAGCGCCGGCAGGATCGCCTGGGTGCTGTAGAGCAGCGCGAAGGTCGCGAGCCCGGCGGCGAAGAGCGCGACCACGACGCGGCGGTAGCCGGACGATCCCGGCAGGTGTCCCTCGTGCATCACGGTGGCCGGCGGGGAGGCGAGGGGCGAGGGCATGACCCGGTGAGTCTGCGCGCTGGCGGACGCGGAGTCCACGTCGCGGGCGCAGGAGGCGTCCAAGGTCACACGGCCCAGGACTTGGATCGTTCCAATCCGGTGCCCACACTGGAAGGACAACCACTGGAAGAGGATGAGATGACCCGCCTGATCGACGAGCTCAACGCCCTGCACGCGTCGTACGTCGACGCCATCAACGCCGCCGTCGCCCACGACGACGTCACCACGGCTGCCGACCTGGCCGCCGACTACGACCGGGACGCGATCCTGCTGATGGCCGAGCGCGAGGGTCGCCCGGACCTGCTGCCGCTCTTCGGCCTCGACGCCGACGGTGGCCGCGTCTCCGTCCAGCGCGACACCCCGCTGCGCCGCCTGGTCCAGCGCGTCGGCGCCCTCCGCGCCGCCTGAGCAGTCCCCGACCTCGGACGCTGCGTCCCCTGACAGAATCCCGCCATGGGACACGAGTGGGACGTTCACACCGCCGTCGAGGCCACGCCCGACGGCTTCTCCGCCGAGCTGGACCCGGGCTGGGTCGTCGGCGGGGGAGTCAACGGCGGCTACCTGCTGGGCGTGATCGGCCGCGCGATCGGCGAGACCGTCCCGGCCAAGCCCGACCCGCTGGCCGTCAGCGCGTTCTACGTCTCCGCCTCCCGTCCCGGCCCCGCCACCGTCCGCACCCGCGTGGTGCGTGACGGCGGCAGCACCGCCACCGTCGCGGCCGAGCTCGCCCAGGGCGAGGACACGCGCATCACCGCCCTCGCGACGTACGGCGACCTGTCCCGGCTGCCCGACGACGTGCGAACCACTGCGGTCGAGCCGCAGCTGCCGCCGGTCGAGGAGTGCTTCGCGATGTCCACGGCGCCCGACACCCCGCCGCTGATGGAGCGCTTCGACATGCGCCTCGACCCGTCCTGCCTCGGCTGGGCTCTCGGGCAGCCCAGCGGCCGCGGCCTCCTGCAGGCGTGGTTCCGGATGGCCGACGGGCGCGACCCCGACCCGGTCCAGCTCCTCATGGTGCTCGATTCCCTGCCGCCGGTGAGCTTCGACCTCGGGCAGATGGGCTGGGCGCCCACCCTCGAGCTCACGGCCCACGTGCGCGCCGTCCCCGCGCCCGGCTGGCTCAAGGTCTCCCACCGCACGCGCAACGTCGCGGGCGGGATGTTCGAGGAGGACTGCGAGGTCTGGGACTCCGCCGGACGGCTCGTCGCCCAGAGCCGCCAGCTGGCGCGCCTGCCCCGCCCTGCCTGAGCGGTCGTCAGCGACCGATCCGGTGGACCCCACCGTGGTCGAGCGCGCGCGCCCGGACGTCGGCGTCGCTGCAGAACCCGTCGAAGGTGCGCTTGAGGCACAGCAGGCCGACCAGCATCCCGTCGTCGTCGACGACCGCGAGCCGGCGGGTCTCCCGCTGCCGCATGAGCGCGAGGACGTCGTCGCGACCGTGCTCGGGGTGGACCGTGCGCCCGGCGAGCGTCGCCAGCTCCAGGGCGGGTCGCGCCGGGTCCGTCGCCGCACCCAGGTCCGCGCGCACCAGCGTCCCGCGCAGCCGTCCGCCGTCGGTCAGCAGCAGCATGTGCACGTGCGAGTCGGTGAAGGCCTCGTGCGCGCCGGCGACGGTGAGCCCGACGTCGTGCGTCCACGGGACCGTCACCATGGCGTCCCGGACGCTGCGCGCCGGCTCGGCGGCGTGGCTCGTCACTCGAACCACCGGCGGTCCATGGCGACGATCCAGCGACGCCGGGGGTGCTCGGTGACCGTCCAGATGCGGTCGGTGGAGGGCCAGTAGGCCAGGTCCTCGGGCCCCATCGGCACCGCCCACTGGTGGACCCGCATCGAGCCGGGCTGACCGGCCGCCACCGCCCCGGGCATCCACGGTCCGTGCGACACGCTCACGTGGTAGCGCCCGCCCGCGATCACGGCGCCCTGCATCTGCCGCACGCCGCCCTCGTCGATGGCCAGCGGCCGCGAGAAGCCGTCCTCGCCGGTCTCGAGCTGCCACGTCGCGGCGTCCAGCGGGTAGCGCGCGAGCCGGGTGCTCGCGTCCGGGTCGTGGGCGTACTCGCCGGCCACCAGCGCCGGCGGGTCCGAGCGCCGGTCCAGCGACAGGAAGGAGTAGCGCAGCTTGTCGTGGCCCTCGTCGGTGAAGGCCTGGTACGTCGCGCGGACGGGCAGCACGTAGCGGTGGCCGAACGACGCCACCCGCGTGCCGTCGATGCCGATCTCGTCGGGCCGGTCGTCGTCGCCGGGCACCCGCATGATGTCGTCGACCCGCGCGGTCACGAAGCCGCGGCTGGTGGCCGCGATGTGCAGCCACGGACCGGCCCAGACGATGCCGCCGGCGTGGATGTTCATCGGGCGGAGCTGGAGGGCACCGGTCTCGTCGAGGACGGGGACCACCAGCAGCACGTGGCGGTACTCGAGGGTGTCGAGGTCGACGAACGTCACCCGGGACCCGCGCTTGATGCCGTCCTTGGCGGTGGAGTACCACGTGGTGACGACGACCCGCCGACCGTCGGTACCGATGACCTCGGTGTCGGAGGCGTCGGCGCTGGTCGAGATGCCCTGCGGGTACCAGTTCTCGTCGCGCTCGTCGTAGTCGTCCCACGCCCAGGCCTCCCGGACGGCCCGTCCGAGCAGTCGCGGCAGCACCCGCGCCCGGCGCAGGCGGTACTTCAGGTCGCCCAGCAGCCCGTCCAGGCCGGCCGGCTGGCCGAGCACCGCGGCCAACGCCTCGATCTCGCGGACGTTCTCGTCGGTCCTCTGCAGGTGCACGCCCTCGACGTACGGGCGCGGCTCCTGGGCCCCGGCAGGCTCGGGCCCGGGCGGGGGAGTGGGCTCGCCGGCTGCACGCATGGGACCCACCGTAATCGCGCCGCCGCGACAGGCAGTGGGGGGACGTGCCCGCGCCGCACCCCGAGCGCGGTGGCTAGGGTCGGCGTCGTGACCGACCAGCCGCGCGTCCTCGTCGTGGGTGCCGCCGTCGTCCGCGACGGCCGGGTGCTGGCGGCACGTCGTACGACGCCCGCGGCCGCCGCCGGCCGCTGGGAGTTCCCCGGCGGCAAGGTCGAGCCCGGCGAGGCTCCCGACGCCGCGCTGGTCCGCGAGGTCGCCGAGGAGCTGGGCTGCACGATCGAGGTGACCGCCTGGCTGTCGGGCGCGGCGCCGATCGGCGACACCCACGAGCTCCGAGTCGCCGTCGCCGTGCTCGTCGAAGGAGAGCCGGTCCCCACGGAGCACGACCGCGTGCGCTGGCTGCCGGCGAGCGCCCTCGACGACGTCGACTGGCTGGAGCCGGACCGGCCGTTCCTGGCGCCCCTGGCCGAGGCGATGGCCGACGCGATGGCCGGCATGACGGGCACGCGGACGGGGACGAGGCAGCCGTGAGGGCCATCTTCTTCGAGGAGGAAGACGCGCGCGCCGTCGCGGCGCGCCTGGGCGCCGACGGCTTCGAGGCGGACGTGACCCGCGAGCGGCTGGCGGGCGAGGACGACGACGAGGGGCACCCCTGGGCGGTGGTCTCCGACGCGCCGGACTTCCTGGTCGAGCTCCTCGTCGACGAGCACGACGGGTGGCTCGACCGCGAGGACACGGTCGCCGACGCGCCACCGCTGCCGCCCCTGGACCTGCCCGCCGCCCCCCGGCGGATCAAGCGACCCACCGGTGACTGACCCGGCGAAGGGTCCCGCGACCGGCCCCGAGACCGGTCCCGCGACCGGTCCCGCGACCGACGCGGCGGGTGTCCCGGCGGCGGACACCCCCCGCCCGCCGGTCGGGTCACTCCCGCTCGTCCCCGCCGCCGCCTTCGTGCTGGTGTGGTCGTCGGGCTACATCTCGGGGCCCTACGGCGTGCAGCACGTCGCGCCCTTCACGCTGCTCGCGCTGCGCTTCGCGCTCGCCGCCGCGATCGCGCTGGTGGTGGCGCGGCTGCTGCGCGGGCCGCTGCGCATCGACCGGACCGACCTGGCCCGGATCGCGCTGACCGGGCTGGCGATGAACGCGGTCCAGTTCGGCGCGATGTACCTCGCCTTCGACGCCGGCCTCGGCGCCACCCTCGCGTCGCTGCTGCACGCCCTGACGCCGGTGCTCACCGCCGTCCTGGCCGCCGTCCTGCTCAAGGAGCGGCTCTCGCTGCGGCAGGTCGTCGGCCTCGCCATCGGCGTCGGCGGGGTCGTGCTGGTCCTCGGTCCCGACATCGACAAGGCGGGCGGCCCGGTGGCCGTGGCTCTCGGCGTCTTCGGTGCGATCACCCTCAGCCTCGGCACGCTGGGCCAGCGCTGGATCGGGCACGCCCCCGACCCGTGGTGGTCGGCGGCCATCCAGTTCACGGTCTCGGTGCCGCCGCTGGCGCTGCTGGCGCTCGCGCTGGAGGGCACCCACGCGGTCGACGACCCGGTCCGCGGTGGGCTCACCGTGCTGTTCCTCGCCGTGGTCAACTCGATCATCGGCCTGCTGCTGCTCGGCAAGCTGGTGCGCGCCGGGGGAGCTGGCGCCGGGGCCTCGCTCTTCTTCCTGTCCCCGCCGGTCACCGCGGTGCTGGCTTGGCTGGTCCTGGGCGAGACCCTCGGTGCGCTCGAGCTGGTGGGCCTCGTGGTCGCCGTGGTCGGCGTCGCGCTGGGCACCGGCAGCATCTCGTGGGGGCGTCGAGGCGCCCCGCCTAGGGTGGAGCCATGACCCAACGAGCCGGCGCCGGGGCGCCTCCTCAGGACGGCGGCTTCGACCAGCGCCTGCTCCTCGTGCACGCGCACCCCGACGACGAGACGATCAACAACGGCGCCACCATGGCCAGGTACGTCCAGGAGGGGCGCGGCGTCACCGTCGTGACCTGCACCGCCGGCGAGATGGGCGAGGTGCTGGTCCCCGACCTCGAGCACCTGGCCTTCGAGAAGGACGGCGGGCTGGGCGAGCGCCGCAGGGGCGAGATCGCCGACGCGATGGCCGCCCTCGGCGTGACCGACCACCGCTGGCTGGGCGGCTTCGGCCGCTTCCACGACTCCGGGATGGCCTGGCACGAGGACGGCCACGCCGTCGCCGGCGAGTTCGTGCCCGACAACGCCTTCTGGAACGCCGACCTGCGCGAGGCCGCCGACGAGCTGGTGCGGATCATCCGCGACGTCCGCCCGCAGGTGCTGGTGACGTACGACGAGTTCGGCGGCTACGGCCACCCCGACCACATCCAGGCGCACCGCGTCGCGACGTACGCCACCGCGCTGGCGGCCGTCCCGGCCTACAAGCGCGACCTCGGCGAGGCCCACGACGTCGCCAAGGTCTACTGGTGCGCGATGAGCGAGAACCGGATGCGCGAGAGCCTGCGCCAGATGCGGGAGGCCGGCGACACCACCAGCTTCGAGGGCATGGACCCCGACGGCGACCTCGGCCCGTTCGTCACCGCCGACGACCTCATCTCGGCGCGCGTCGACGGCCAGGCCTTCGCCGCGCAGAAGATGAACGCCCTCAAGCTGCACCGCACGCAGGTCGACCCCGACGGCCCGTTCTTCGCCGGCGCCGAGTCCGGCCACGCGTTCTGGGGCGACGAGTACTACGTCCTGGCCAAGGGCGCCCGCGGCCCGGTGGGCGAGGACGGCTTCGAGGCCGACCTCTTCGCCGGGCTCTGAGCCGGTGTCCCTCGTCCTGAGGGGCGGGTGCGCGGCGGGGCTGCTCGTGGTGGGGGCCGCGAGCGGCCTGGCCGCCGTGCTGCTCCACCAGCACGGCTGGGGCCTGGCCCTGGGACTGGCGGCCGCGGTCGCCGTCGCGGCCGTCCTGCCGCGCGGCTGGTGGTCGCGCCTGGCCTTCATGCTCGGCTGGATGGGCGCCGTGGCCTACGCGACCGTGCCGCGCCCCGAGGGGGACTACCTGATCGCGGCCAACGCCTCCGGCTACGCGCTGCTGGGTGGCTCGTTCCTCGTGCTGCTGGTCGCGCTGGCCACCAGCGGGCCGGCCCGGGGCGCGCGCGAGGATCCCGGGGAATCACCGCACCCGACCTAGGATGCGGTGCGTGTCGTTCCTCTCCACCTCCGACGTCGAGGCCGCTCCCGGCTCCCCGGACAGGGCCGGCGGCAAGGTCGTGCTCTGGCTGCTGCTGGGTCTGCTGGTCGTCTTCGGCGGGTTGTACGTCGCGGCGCACTACGCCGCCGCCGACAAGGTGCCGCGCGGCACGACCGTGAGCGGCGTCAGCATCGGCGGGCACCCGCAGGCCGAGGCGGCCGACCGCCTCCAGGCCGGCCTCGCCGACCAGGTGAGCGCCCCGGTCGAGGCCACCGTCGACGGCACGCCGGTCAGCATCGAGCCCACCGAGGCCGGCCTGGCGGTCGACTACGAGGCGTCGGTCGCCGAGGCCGGCGGCGAGGAGAGCTGGGACCCGGTCCGGCTCTGGAACTACTTCACCGGCGGCGACGAACTCGACGCCGAGGTCACCGTCGACGAGGCCGCGCTGGCCGCCCTGGTCACCCGCCTCGACGCCGAGCACGGCCGCCCCGTGCGTGAGGGCACGCTCACCTTCGAGGCCGCCCGCTTCACCGAGACGACGCCGCGCACCGGTCGTTCGCTTGACGCGGCCGCCACCGGCGAGGCGCTGGCCGGGGCCTGGCTCGACGGCGGCACCGCCGAGCTCGAGCTCGTCGAGCAGCAGCCCGAGATCGATGCCGGGGACCTCGCCGAGGCCAGGGAGTCCTTCGCCAACGCCGCCGTGTCCGGTCCGGTGGCGCTGACCTTCGAGCAGTCGACCGTCCGCCTCCAGCCCGCCGACTACACGCCGGCGCTGACCATGGAACCGGTCGACGGCGAGCTCGTGCCGCGCCTGGACCGCGACGTCCTCACCGCGATGCTCGAGGGCAAGGTCGCCGTCGACGGCGCCCCGGTGGACGCGACGGTGGCCCTCGTCGGCGGCCGGCCGCAGGTCGTCCCGGCGAAGCCCGGCGTGACCTACGACCGCCAGCAGGTGCTCGACGGCTTCCTCGGGCTCGTGGCGGCCACCGGCGACCAGCGCACCCTGGCCGTCGACGCCGAGGTCGCCCGACCGGACTTCACCACCAAGGAGGCCCGAGCCCTCCAGGTGAAGGAGCAGGTCTCGAGCTTCACGACCTACTACCCCTACGCCGAGTACCGCAACGTCAACATCGGCCGGGCCGCGGAGCTCGTCGACGGCACCCTGCTGCGTCCGGGGGAGACCTTCAGCCTCAACGACACGGTCGGCGAGCGGACCCGCGAGAACGGCTTCACCGAGGGCTACATCATCTCCGACGGCATCCTGGTCAGCGACCTCGGCGGCGGCGTCTCGCAGATGGCGACCACGACCTTCAACGCGATGTTCTTCGCCGGCCTCGAGGACGTCGAGCACAAGCCGCACTCGTTCTACATCGACCGCTACCCGATCGGCCGCGAGGCCACCGTCGCGTGGGGTGCCGTCGACCTGCGCTTCCGCAACGACACGCCGTACGGCGTCCTCATCAGCGCCAAGGTCACCCCGGCCACGCTCACGACCAGCGGGGTGGTGACCGTGTCGATGTACTCCACGAAGTACTGGGACATCACCACCTCCACCGGCGAGCGGCACAACGTCACCCAGGCGAAGGTGCGCCGCGTCGACACCGTGCAGTGCCACGCCAACGAGGGCTACGGCGGCTTCGACATCGACGTGACGCGCTACTTCGAGCCGGTCGGGGCCAACACCGAGACCCGCGCTCCCGAGGTCTTCTCGACGACCTACACGCCCAGCGACACGGTGATCTGCACCAACCCGGACGCCGAGGACAACATCAGCTGACCTGCGCCCGTGCCTGCTCCGGGACGGGGCGAGCGCGCGCGGCCAGCACCACCACGGCCACGCCCGCGAGGGTCGCGGCGCTGCCCACGAGCACCGAGTGCGGGGCGTCGGTGAGCCGGCCGACGGCGATCCAGGCCAGGCCCCACGCGGCCGCGGCGGCGAAGGTCCAGCGCCGCCCGGTGCGAGTGAGCACGAGGGCGACCACGCCGACCACGACCACCAGCACGGCCACGGCGACCAGGTCGGCCAGTGGGGACGACGGGTCGACGCCCTCGGCCACCAGGGTGGCCGTGACGTTGGCGCACACGGCCACGCAGACCCAGCCGAGGTAGAGCCCGAAGGTCCCCTCGACGACCACTCGCTCGGCGAGCGCCGACGGCGCGCCGAGGTCGGCGAGGCGCTGCACCAGCAGGCCGAGCACCAGCACCAGGGCGAGGATCACGACCACGCTCGTCCACAGCCAGCCCTGCTGGGTGACCAGCAGCCAGGCGGCGTTGAGCGCCATGGAGGCCGCTGCCAGCCAGCCGGTGGCGCGCGCCCTCGGCGAGGTGGTGACCGACGGCAGCCACTGCCAGACCGTGTACGCCGCGAGGCCGGCGTACACGACCGACCAGATCGAGAAGGCCGGCCCCAGCGGCGCCAGCAACGTGGCGTCGGCCGCCAGCGCCCCGCCCGACGACTCCTCGACCCGGGTGCCGATCACGCCGACGCCCACCAGGGTCCCCACGACGCAGAAGACCTCGGCGAGCGTGACGACGACCTGGCGGGCCCGGTCGGCGCGGGTGGCTGACGTGGTGCGCTCCGCGATGCTCATGGCGCCATCCAACACGCCTCGCGGTGAGCCGGCCACGCAGCCGTCAGGGCGTGAGCCGGTGCAGGTCGCGCGGGAAGAGCGTGACCTCGCGGACGTTCGTCGCCTCCACCAGTCGGGCGACCCAGCGCTCCAGCCCGATCGCGAAGCCGCCGTGCGGCGGCATCCCGTGCCGGAAGGCCTGGAGGTACGCCGCGTAGTCGGCCGGGTCCTCGCCGCGCGCGCGGATCGCGGCGTCGTAGTCGCCCGGCCGGTGCAGCCGCTGACCCCCGGTGACCAGCTCGAGGCCCCGGAAGAGCAGGTCGAAGCTGTTCGACCAGCGGGGGTCGTCGGGCTGGGGGTGGGTGTAGAAGGGCCGCTTGGCCATCGGGTAGCCCTCGACCGCCAGGAAGTCCGACCCGTGCTCCTCCAGGGCCCACGCCCCGAGCGCGCGCTCGTGCTCGGGCGCCAGGTCCGGCTCGTCCGCGGGTGCCCCCACCAGCGCCAGCGCGTCGGCGAAGTGGATCACCGGGATCTCCGTCGGAACCTCCGGCACCCGCGCGCCCGTGCGCTCGACCGCGGCGGCGGCGTGCTCGCCGATGCCGGCGACCATCCCGGCGAGCACCTCCCGCAGCACCGCGAGCACGTCGCGGTGGTCGCGGATGAAGCCGAGCTCCACGTCGAGCGAGCGGTACTCCGCGAGGTGGCGCACCGTGTCGTGGGGCTCGGCACGGAAGACCGGCCCGACCTCGTAGACCCGCTCGAAGACGCCGACGAGCTGCTGCTTGTAGAACTGCGGGCTCTGGGCGAGGTACGCCGGGCGCCCGAAGTAGTCGACCGCGAAGACGTTCGCCCCCGACTCGGTGGCCGACTCCACGAACTTGGGAGTGGTGACCTCGGTGAAGCCGTGCGCGTCGAGGCTGGCGCGGAACCCCCGCAGCGACGCGGCCGCGAGCTCCCAGCGGGCCCGCTGGGCCGGGTGGCGCCACAGCACGGGCGCGTGGTCGAGCAGCGTCGGGAGCTGGACGTCGAGGTGCGGGCGCCACAGCTCGGCCGGCGGGGTCTCGGCCGGCTCGGTGAGCGACTCGACCACCGCGTCGGTGACCTCGACGCCGCCGGGGGCCTGGGCGTTGGCGGTGGCCGTGCCGGTCACCCGCACCGTCGTCTCCTCGGGCGGTACGACGCTCCCGGCCGGCAGCACGACCTGGGCCAGGCCGCTGCGGTCGCGGACGACGAGGAAGGTGACCTTCGCCAGCTCGCGGCGACGGTGGACCCACCCCTCCAGCGTCACCGGCGAGCCGGGCGCGAGGGTGGGCAGGGATGTGCAGAGCGTTCTCATGGCGACCTCCAGGTGGACTGGGCCCTGGAGGTGTGGGCGGGGGCTAGGTCGCGGTGCCACCACACCTTTGCCGGGTCGGCCCCGGCCTCTCGTCGGTGACGCCGGACGCGCGGACGGTCGCTGCGCTGCGGGTGTGCAGGGGAGGTGTCAGGTCCCGCGGCCGTCGGGGTGGATGCTAGGCCCGGCGGGGCTCCTGACGCACATCGGTTTCGCGCGAGCGGGGCGACCGGACGGTCACGGGGTAGCGGTCACCAGGTAGCGGTAGGTGTGGTGGGTGACGAAGCCCAGGCCCTCGTAGAGCCGCACCGCGCCCGGGTTGTCCGTCTCCACCTGGAGCATCGCGGTCCGCGCGCCCTGCGAGGCGGCCCAGTCGAGGAGCTCCGCGAGGACCCGCGTGGCCAGCCCCTGCCGGCGGTGGTCGGCGTCCACGGCGACGCCGTCGAGCACCACCCAGTCACCGTCCAGCGTCGCGCGACCGGTCGCCGTACCGTCCCCGAGCGCGACCACCAGCCGCCCGCCCTCCTCGCTGTCACGCGCTGTCACATCCGCTCCACCCCCGACCGGTGGGGTGCGGGGCTCGGGTGACGGCGCGTTGCAGGCGCGCAGGGCCTTCGCGACCCCCGCCACCTGGCAGTGCGCCGACCCGCTGCCGAGGTCGCGCCAGCCGAGGTCCAGCAGCCCGGACTCCTCCCCGGACCCGGCGACGGCCATCACCATCGGCTCCCGGTCCCGCTCGCGGTGCCAGGCCTGCACCGCGGCAGAGGCGTCCGCCAGGGGCAGCCCGGGGTCGCCCATCGCGAGCGCCGAGTTGGCGCGTCGCCGGAGCCGACCGTCGTACGCCGGGGCGCAGCGCAGGACCCACTCGCCCAGCGGCTCGGCGACCAGGTCGGGCCACAGCACGTGGGTGTGCAGCTCGACCTCGCGGGGGGAGTCGCGGTGGCGCACCGAGGGGCGGGGCGGCACCGGCTTGCCGGAGACGATGTCGGCCACCGGCACGGACACGGGACCGAGGTCCGCGTCGATGACGACGATGCCGTCGGGTCCGGTGGACCACGACCGGCAGATCCCGAGGACGTCGTTGAGGGCCGGCCCGCCCGTGGGCCCCGTCTCGCCGCGCACGACGTGCCGGACGACGACCCGCTGCCCGACGACGTGGGGTCCGAGCAGGTGCCTGCCCACGGTGTGGGGTTCCGGCGTCGAGGGCATGTCGGGATATTAGAGTGGTCACGTTCGCTCCATCCCTTGCCTCCAGGAGGACCCGGTGACCTACGTCATCGCCCAGCCGTGCGTCGACCTCAAGGACCGCGCGTGCGTCGACGAGTGCCCCGTCGACTGCATCTACGAGGGCAAGCGCATGCTCTACATCCACCCCGACGAGTGCGTCGACTGCGGTGCGTGCGAGCCGGTCTGCCCGGTCGAGGCGATCTTCTACGAGGACGACACCCCCGAGGAGTGGAAGGCCTACTACGAGGCCAACGTCCAGTTCTTCGACGACCTCGGCTCGCCCGGTGGCGCCGCCAAGATGGGCGAGATCGACAAGGACCACCCGCTCGTCGCCGCGCTGCCTCCCCAGGAGCACGACGAGTGACCTCGTTCCTTGGCTGAGGTACGAGCCCGGCGGTCCCCGGGAACCCGGGTCTCCGAGCGGCTCCCCGACTTCCCGTGGGACAAGCTGACGGCGTACGCCGCCCGCGCGCGGTCGCACCCTGACGGCATCGTCGACCTCTCGGTCGGCACCCCGGTCGACCCGACGCCCGCGGTGGTCCAGCGCGCGCTGGCCGACGCGGCCGACGCGCCGGGCTACCCGACGACGATCGGGCTCGAGGCCACCCGCCAGGCGGCGATCGACTGGCTGGGGCGGCGCTTCGGCGTCACGGGCCTCGGCCTCGACGCGGTGCTGCCGGTCATCGGCTCCAAGGAGCTGATCGGCTCGATGCCGGTCCACCTCGGCATCGGTGCCGGTGACCTCATCGCCTACCCGGAGCTGGCCTACCCGACGTACGAGGTCGGTGCGGCACTGGCGGGCGCCCGTGCCGTCGCCACCGACTCGCTCACCTCGCTCGGTCCCGAGGTGCCGCGTCTGCTGTGGCTCAACAGCCCGTCCAACCCCACCGGGCGGGTGCTGCCCGTCGCCCACCTGCGCAAGGTGGTGGAGTGGTGCCGCGAGCGCGGCACGATCCTGGTCTCCGACGAGTGCTACATCGAGATGGCGTGGGACGCCGCGCCCGACGCTGGGCCGGTCTCGGTGCTGCACCCCGACGTCTGCGGCGGCAGCCACGAGGGGATCCTCGCCGTCCACTCGCTGTCCAAGCGCTCCAACCTGGCCGGCTACCGCTGCGCGTTCGTCGCCGGCGACCCGGCCCTGGTCGGCGAGCTGCTGGCCGTCCGCAAGAACCTCGGGCTGCAGGTGCCCGGCCCGCAGCAGCGGGCGATGATCGCCGCGCTCGACGACGACGCCCACGTGGTCGAGCAGCACGCCCGCTACGCCGCCAGGCGGGCCAAGCTCCGCGAGGCCCTGCAGCGCGCCGGTTTCCGCATCGACCACTCGGAGGCGTCGCTCTACCTGTGGAGCACCCGCGACGAGGGCTGCTGGGAGACCGTGTCCGCGCTGGCCGACCAGGGGATCCTGGTCGCGCCCGGCGAGTTCTACGGTCCGGCCGGGCGGCGGCACGTCCGGGTGGCCTTCACCGCCACCGACGAGCGCATCGACGCGGCGGTCGCCCGCCTCGGCTGAGCCCCTCGCCCGAGTCCTACGAGGCGGGCGCCTGCTCCGCCACGGCGCTCTGCCGGCGCGGGCGCAGCATCGTGTGCAGGCCGGCGTCGGGCACCGCGGACGGGGCGGTGATCGGTCCCACCGTGGGGCGCTGTGCCCGATCGCGGTTCCGCGGGCTCGGTACGGCGACCGGACCCATCACGATCGGACCGGCGACGGGGGTGGCGTGCGACGGAGCCCACGGCGCCGGGTCCACGGTCGGAGGGGCGGCCGGGGCGGTCCGGGCGGCGTCCGGGTGCGCCCAGTCCGGGCGGCTCGGGGACGACGGCATCGGGTGCACGGTGGCCTCGTTCGGCGCCTCGACCTGGGCATGGGCCTCGAACTCGGCGGCCTGCCTGACCTGGACCGCACTGATGCTGTCCATGCGCAGGACCGACAGCACGTCGTCGTCCCCGTGCAGGACCAGGCCGTGGCCGTCGACCGCACTGACGTGGCCGTGCAGCCACTGTCCGGTGACGAGGACGTCCACGGTCACGTCCGAGCCCTGGGCCCGGGTGAGCGCCGTACCGATGGTGTAGATGGTCGATGTCCGCATGCCCGGACGCTAGGTCCGCGATCGGTCCCGTCGATCCGGGTCCGCACCCACGTACCCGATTTGGGGAGGGTGGATCAGACCGCCCGGTCCGACGGCGCAGCCGGCATGGGGTGCGCCCGCCCGCTCGGCATCGGCTCGGTGGCCTCGTCGTGCCTGCCCGCCTCCACCTCCGGCCGTCCCTCGAAGGCCGCGGCCTGGCGCACCCGCACCGCGTCGATGCTCTGCATGCGGATGATGGCGAGCTCGTCACCGTCACCGTGCAGCACGACGCCGTGGCCGTCGAGGGCGCTCACGTGCCCGTGGATCCACTGGCCCGTGACGAGCAGGTCGACGGCCACCTCGGCGTCCTGGGCGCGGCTCAGGGCCGTGCCGATCGTGTAGAGCGTCGAGGTGAAGCTCGCCATGTCAGGTCCCTCGGGTAGCCGGCCCGAGCACCGGGTTGCGCCATGGTAGGTCCGATGCGGGCCCGATGTGGTCGTTCCGTGAAGGGGGCGACGGGGCGGCCGCACCGGGCGCCGGCAGCCCGGGGCGCCCCGCGGCCGGCGCGGCGTCGTCCGGGCTCAGTCCGCGACGTCGACGTGCACGTGGTCGCGGTGCTCGAGGATCGCCCGGTCCCCCCGCGAGGAGGACGGCACGTCGTAGTCACGCCAGCCGTCGTCGCTGCGCGAGCCGGCCTTCCAGATGCGGTCGTCGAAGATGACCGTCTCGATGTCCAGCCGGTCGGCCTGCGCGACGAGGTAGTGCGCGAGCGCCCAGCCCCGCTTGGTGTTGGCCGGGCTGATCGGGCGCACGAACACGTCGACGGCCCGGCCCTCGTAGTGCGCGGAGCCCTCCATGTGGCCCGTCGAGACGCCCTCCGGGGCGAAGCCGCCGAGGGAGAGCGGTCCGAACGCTGCCTCGAGGTCCTCGCGCACGGTGGCCGCGCGGCGTACGAGGCCGGACCCGTCCAGCCGGTCCGGGTCCTCGTCCGAGTCGCCCGCGGTGTCGCACCAGAAGGCCGCCTCGTGGTTGCCGGTGAGGGCGGAGGCCAGCGCGCGTCCGTCGGCCTCGTGGTCGGCGTAGGCGTCCGGGAAGGCCGAGCGCTGCACCGCCTGCGCGGCCACGGTGATCTCCATCGCCTCGTAGCCGTCGATCTTCACCAGCGCGTCGTAGAAGGCGTTGATCGAGTGCATCGGGTCGAGGATCTGCTCGACCGTGCCCCAGCCCTGCGAGGGACGCTGCTGGAACAGGCCCACCGAGTCGCGGTCGCCGTGCTCGATGTTGAGCAGGTCCGACTCCTGGTACGCCGTGGCGAGGGCGATGCTGGCGGCGCGCGCCGGGAGGCCCCGCTGCACGGAGACGGCCGTGATGAGGGCGGCGTTCTCCGCCTGCTCCAGCGACAGGTCGACGACGAGGTCGTCGACCTCCGCCGTGCATCCGTGGGAGTCGAAGAGCGAGCCGCCGCCGTCACGGTCGACCAGGACGCCGACCCCGACGACGACGAGGACCACGGCCAGGCCGATGACGACGGCCCTGCCGAGCCGGGTCATGCGCTAGTCGTTGGCGTGGAGCGCGGTGTTGAGGGCGATGCCCACGCGCTTCCACGGCACGGCCTCGACGGCCCCGGTGACCGAGTTGCGGCGGAAGAGCACGTTGCTGGCGCCGGAGAGCTCGAGGGCCTTGACGACCTTCCCCTCGTCGGCGGGCAGCGTCACCTTGGTGCCGGCGGTGACGTAGCAGCCGGCCTCCACGACGCAGTCGTCGCCGAGGGAGATGCCGATGCCGGCGTTGGCGCCCAGCAGGCAACGCTCGCCGATGGAGACGACCTCCTTGCCGCCCCCCGACAGCGTGCCCATGATCGAGGAGCCGCCCCCGACGTCCGAGCCGTCGCCGACCAGGACACCGGCCGAGATGCGCCCCTCGACCATCGAGGCGCCGAGGGTGCCGGCGTTGAAGTTGACGAAGCCCTCGTGCATCACGGTGGTGCCGCTGGCCAGGTGGGCGCCGAGGCGGACCCGGTCGGCGTCGGCGATCCGGACCCCGGAGGGCAGCACGTAGTCGACCATCCGGGGGAACTTGTCCACCCCGTGCACGGTGACGTGGTGGCCCTCGCGCTGGAGTCGGGCGCGGGTGAGCTCGAAGCCCTCGACGGCGCACGGCCCGGCGCTGGTCCACACGACGTTGGTGAGCAGGCCGAAGACGCCGTCCATGGAGATCTCGTGGGGGCGGACGAGCCGGGCCGACAGCAGGTGCAGGCGCAGCCACACGTCCTCGGTGCTCGCCGGAGCGGCGCCGAGGTCGGCGATCTCGACGACCCGCAGCTCGCGTCGTACGCCGCGGGCCTCGTCGGGTCCGGCGAGCGCCACCAGGCCGTCGGGGACGTCCTGGCCGTCCCGCTCGCCCAGCGCGGGGGAGGGAAACCACACGTCGAGGACGTGGTCGGCGGGGTCGAGGGTCACCAGGCCGTGGCCCCAGGCGGGGCGGGCAGCGGAGTCAGTCACGGCGGCAAGACTACGGAGTGCGTCGAAGGGCCACCGACCGGTCCTGCCGTCCCTACGGTCCGGTCCAGCCGTCCCTACGGTCCGCTCTGCCGCCTCTACTGCCCGGTCCTGCCGCCTCTACTGCCCGGTCCTGCCGTCCAGGCACTCCCGGAGCAGGTCCGCGTGGCCGCAGTGCCGGGCGTACTCCTCGATCATGTGCACCACCACGTCGCGCACCTCGATCTCGTCGCCGTGCACGTCGACGAGGGCGTCGAGGTCGGTGCGCTCCAGCACCTCGCGGGCGTGCGCGACCTCCTCGCGCAGCAGCGCGAAGGACGCGTCCACCAGCTCCTGCGTCGGCTCGCCGAACGCGAAGCCGCCGTCCTCGTCCTGGAAGTGCCGCTCGAGGTCGTGCTGTCCCTCCAGGATCCGGCGGAACCACGACTGCTCGACCCGGGCGAAGTGCCGCACCATGCCGAGCAGCGACATCCGCGACGGCGGGACCGACCGGGTGCCCAGCTGTTCGGGGGTCAGCCCCTCGCACTTCAGCTCCAGTGTCGCGCGGTAGTGCTCGAGGTACTCCACGAGGACGGCGCGCTCCCCGCGGGCGGGCGTCTCGTTCATCCGCGGGTCCTGGTCCTGGGGCAGCCACATGCCGTTGAAGCCGATCTCGGTCATGGACCCCACCCAATCGGCTTGGCGGGGACCGGGGCAACCGCATAGCGTCCCGCCACATGTCGAGCGGCGAGCTGGTGGTGGTGACCGGACCCCCTGCGGTCGGCAAGATGACCGTCGGCCGGGCGATCTGCGCCGCCTCCGACTTCCGGCTCTTCCACAACCACCACACCATCGAGCCGCTCGCCGAGACCTTCGGCTTCGACTCGCCCGCCTTCGAGCTGCTCAAGGACGAGTTCCGGCGGCGGGTGATCGAGGAGGCAGCGCGCTCCGGCCTGCGCCTCGTCTTCACCTTCGTCTGGCCGGTCGACGTCGAGGCCGACGCGGACACGGTCCGGGCCCTGCTGGCGCCGTACGCCGAGCGCGGCCTGCCGGTCTCCTTCGTCGAGCTGTACGCCGACCTGGAGACGCGGCTGGTCCGCAACACCGGGTCGGACCGCATCGCCGCCAAGCCGTCCAAGGCCGACCTCGCCTGGTCCGACGCGCACGTGCGGGAGGCCGATGTGCGCCACCGGATGAACACCGACCCGGACGGGCCGAGCGCCGCCGACGCGGTGTATGCCGCACACCGGCACCTGCGCCTCGACAACTCCGGCCTCGTGCCCGAGGAGACTGCTCGCCGCGTCCTGGCGTGGCTGGCGCTCCGGTCGAGCGAGCCTGCGACTGCCGCCGACCGCAACTGATTCGCGCGCCCCGCGCCCCGCGCCGTACGATCGCCGCACAGGCGTCTGAGCCGTCATCAGCGGCGAGCCTCCGGAAGAACGGCCGTCGCGCACCGGCGACGAGCCCACTAGACCCGGACGGGTGGCCCGTCACAGCCGACAACGAGCGGCACCGCCGGGAGGCGGCGCAAGCGAGGTGGTACCGCGGTCAGTCGATCGTCCTCGTGGCATCAGCCCGAGCTGTACGACGACCACCGCAGGAGTCACCGATGACCTACCCCAAGGTCTCCCACACGTCCTCCACCACCGTCCCGAGCGCGCCGACGTTCCCGGCGATCGAGGAGGCCGTGCTGGCCTACTGGGACGCCGACGACACCTTCGCCGCGAGCGTCGAGCAGCGTGATGCCGGCACCGACGGCGACAACGAGTTCGTCTTCTACGACGGCCCGCCCTTCGCCAACGGCCTGCCGCACTACGGCCACCTGCTCACCGGCTACGTCAAGGACCTCATCCCGCGCTACCAGACGATGCGCGGACGTCGCGTCGAGCGCCGCTTCGGCTGGGACACCCACGGCCTGCCCGCCGAGCTCGAGGCGATGCGCCAGCTCGGCCTCAAGACCACCGACGAGATCCACGAGCTCGGCATCGAGAAGTTCAACGCCGCCTGCCGCGAGTCCGTCCTGAAGTACACCGGCGAGTGGCGCGACTACGTGACCCGCCAGGCCCGCTGGGTCGACTTCGACCACGACTACAAGACCATGAACCCCGACTTCATGGAGTCGGTCATGTGGGCCTTCAAGCAGCTCCACGACAAGGGCCTGGTCTACGAGGGCTTCCGCGTCCTGCCCTACTGCTGGAACGACGAGACCCCGTTGTCCAACCACGAGCTGCGCATGGACGACGAGGTCTACCAGATGCGGCAGGACCCGGCCGTCACGGTCGGGTACGACATCGTCACCGACGGCGACCTGTTCGGCACCAAGGTGCTCGTCTGGACGACGACCCCGTGGACCCTGCCGTCCAACCTCGCCGTCATGGTCGGCGAGGACATCGACTACGTCGTCGTGCAGTCCGCTGCGCCCACCGGCAGTCCGGAGCGCTACCTCATCGCCGAGGCGCGCCTGGCGTCGTACAAGCGCGAGCTCTACCCCGACACCGACGAGCCCACGATCATCGGTCGTCACAAGGGCGCCGACCTCGTCGGTCTGGAGTACGCCCCCCCATTCAGCTACTACGCCGGCCACGAGCGCGCCTTCCGCCTCGTGCCCGCCGAGTTCGTCACCACGACCGACGGCACCGGGCTGGTGCACACCGCCGGCGCCTTCGGTGAGGACGACAAGGTCGTCACCGACCGCGAGGGCATCGAGGCGGTCATGCCGGTCGGCAAGGACGGGCGCTTCACCTTCCCGGTCACCGACTACGAGGGGATGCTCGTCTTCGACGCCAACCTCCACGTGATCGAGCACCTCAAGGCCGCGACGAAGGGCGAAGGGGAGACCGGCTCGGTCACGCCCGGCACGGTGCTGCTGCGCCGCGAGACCTACGACCACTCCTACCCGCACTGCTGGCGCTGCCGCGAGCCCCTGATCTACAAGGGCGTCTCGTCGTGGTTCGTCGAGGTGACCGCGGTCAAGGACCGCCTGATGGAGCTCAACCAGCAGATCCGCTGGGTGCCCGAGCACATCAAGGACGGCTCCTTCGGCAAGTGGCTGGAGAACGCCCGCGACTGGTCGATCACCCGCAACCGCTTCTGGGGCAGCCCGGTGCCGGTGTGGAAGTCCGACTCCGAGGAGTACCCGCGCCTCGACGTCTACGGCAGCTTCGAGGAGATCGAGCGTGACTTCGGCACCCTGCCCCGCAACGCCGACGGCGAGCCCGACCTGCACCGCCCGTTCGTCGACGAGCTGACCCGGCCCAACCCCGACGACCCGACCGGACGCTCGACGATGCGCCGCGTCACCGACGTGCTCGACGTGTGGTTCGACTCCGGCTCGATGTCGTTCGCGCAGGTGCACTACCCGTTCGAGAACAAGGACTGGTTCGTCGGCGCCGAAGATGCCGACGGCGTTCGCCGCGGCGGGCACTTCCCGGGCGACTTCATCGTCGAGTACATCGGCCAGACGCGCGGCTGGTTCTACACGATGCACGTCCTCGCCGGCGCGATCTTCGACCGCCCCGCGTTCGAGACGTGCGTCAGCCACGGCATCGTGCTCGGCAACGACGGGCAGAAGATGTCCAAGTCGCTGCGCAACTACCCCGACGTGCGCGAGGTGTTCGACCGCGACGGCGCCGACGCGATGCGCTGGTTCCTCATGTCGAGCCCGATCCTGCGCGGCGGCAACCTCGTCGTCACCGAGCAGGGCATCCGCGACTCGGTGCGGCAGGTGCTCATCCCGCTGTGGAACAGCTGGTACTTCTTCAGCCTGTACGCCAACACGGCCGGCGACGGGCAGGGCCACGACGCCCGCCCCCGCACCGACAGCACCGACCCGATGGACCGCTACATCCTGGCCAAGCTGCGCGAGTACGTCGCCGCGATGACCCGCCAGCTCGACGACTACGAGGTCGCCAACGCGTGCGACTCGACCCGGTCGTTCCTCGACGTCCTCACCAACTGGTACATCCGGCGCTCGCGCGAGCGCTTCTGGGACGAGGACGCGGACGCGTTCGACACCCTCTACACCGTGCTGGAGACCGTCTGCCGGGTCACCGCGCCGCTGATGCCGCTGACCTCCGAGGAGATCTGGCGCGGCCTCACCGGTGGACGCTCGGTGCACCTCACCGACTGGCCTCTGGTGGAGGACCTGCCGGCGGACCACGACCTGGTCGTCTCCATGGACGCCGTGCGTGACGTCTGCTCGGCCGGCTCCGCGCTGCGCAAGGCCGCAGGACTGCGCAACCGGCTCCCGCTGTCGCGGCTGACGGTCGTGGCCGACGCCGACCTGACCGGCTTCGAGTCGCTGGTCGCCGACGAGCTCAACCTCAAGGCGGTCGACGTGCTGGCCGCGGACGCGCCCGAGGCGGCGTCGTACGGCGTCTCCCAGAAGCTGACCGTCAACGCCCGTGCCGCCGGTCCGCGGCTCGGCAAGGACGTCCAGCACGCCATCAAGGGCTCGAAGACGGGCGACTGGTCGGTCGCCGAGGACGGCACGGTCGTCGCCGGCGGGCTCGCGCTGGTGGAGGGGGAGTACTCCCTGGACACCGTCGCCGGCGCCGCGGACGACTCCACCGCGGTCGGCATGCTGCCGCGGGGCGGCTTCGTCGTCCTCGACACGGCGGTGACCCCAGAGCTCGAGGCCGAGGGCACCGCTCGCGACCTGGTCCGAGCGGTCCAGCAGGCCCGCAAGGACGCGGGCCTCCAGGTCAGCGACCGGATCGCCCTGTCGGTCTCCGGCCCCGCCGAGGTGGTCGCCGCGGCCCGCACCCACGAGGCGCTGCTCGTCGAGGAGACGCTGGCCACCAGCGTGGCGTACGACGAGGCGCCCGAGGTCGCGGTCTCGGTCACCCGCGCCTGACACGTCGGAGGCAGCGGTGCGAGAGCGACGTTCCCGGACCCCGGGGACGTGGCTCCCGCACCTCCTCGGCGACCGGCTGGTTGAATCGGCCCATGCCACTTGACCTCTCGGCCGACGTCGTCACCCTGACCCAGCAGCTCGTCGACATCGAGTCGGTCTCCCACCACGAGCAGGAGATCGCCGACGCCGTCGAGGCGGTGCTGCGCGCGCTCCCGCACCTCACCGTCACCCGCCGGGGCCACACCCTGGTCGCGCGCACCGAGCTGGGCCGTGGTGAGCGGGTGGTCGTCGCGGGCCACATCGACACCGTGCCGCTCAACGACAACCTGCCGTCGCGGCTCGAGGACGGCATCCTGCACGGGCTGGGGACCTGCGACATGAAGGGCGGCGACGCGGTGATGCTCAAGCTCTCCGCAGACCTCACCGATCCCAACCGCGACCTCACCTTCATCTTCTACGAGGCCGAGGAGGTCGACTCGGTCCACAACGGCCTGCGCAAGCTGACCGAGAGCGACCCCGACCTGCTGGAGGCCGACTTCGCGATCCTCATGGAGCCCAGCAACGCGGCCGTCGAGGCCGGCTGCCAGGGCACGCTGCGGGTCGACGTACGCACCACGGGCGAGCGCGCACACTCCGCCCGCAGCTGGAAGGGCGTCAACGCCATCCACAAGGCGGCGCCGATCCTGGCCCGGCTCAACGAGTACGTCGCCCGCCGGCCCGAGATCGACGGCCTGACCTATCACGAGGGGCTCAACGCCACCGGCATCCGCGGCGGCGTCGCCGGCAACGTGGTCCCCGACGAGTGCGTCGTCGAGGTCAACTTCCGCTTCGCGCCCGACCGGAGCGAGGAGGACGCGGAGGCCTTCGTCCGGGACTTCTTCGAGGGCTTCGAGGTCACCGTCACCGACATGGCGGCCGGCGCCATGCCGGGCCTGGACCGGCCCGCGGCCAAGGCCTTCGTCGACGTGGTGGGCGGGGACGTCGCCCCCAAGTTCGGCTGGACCGACGTCGCCCAGTTCACCAAGCTCGGCATCCCGGCGGTCAACTTCGGACCCGGCGACCCGATGTTCGCCCACAAGCAGGACGAGCACGTGCCCGTCGAGCACATCGAGCGCTGCGAGCGGGTGCTGCGGGCCTGGCTCACCGACGGCTCGGACCAGGGGGACGTGTCGTGAAGGACCGGATGAAGGGCCCCGTCCTGGAGCGGCGCGGGCAGGTCGAGACGGGCACCACCGACCAGCGGCTGCTCGACTCGCGTGGTCCCAGCGACTGGGTGCACACCGACCCCTGGCGCGTGATGCGTATCCAGGCCGAGTTCATCGAGGGCTTCGGAGCGCTGGCCGAGATCGGACCGGCGATCGGGGTCTTCGGCTCCGCGCGGACCAAGCCCGACGCGCACGACTACGGCGTCGCCGAGCAGGTCGGTCGCCGGCTGGCGCAGGAGGGTTTCGCCGTCATCACGGGCGGGGGCCCGGGGGCGATGGAGGCCGCCAACAAGGGCGCCAGCGAGGCAGGCGGAGCGAGCGTGGGGCTCGGCATCGAGCTGCCCTTCGAGGCCGGCCTCAACCAGTGGGTCGACAAGGGCATCAACTTCCGCTACTTCTTCGCCCGCAAGACGATGTTCGTCAAGTACGCCCAGGGCTTCGTCGTGCTGCCCGGCGGGCTGGGGACCTTCGACGAGCTCTTCGAGGCGCTCACCCTCGTCCAGACCCAGAAGGTCACCTCGTTCCCCATCGTCCTGATGGGCGTCGAGTACTGGAGCGGCCTGATCGCCTGGCTGCGCGACACCGTGCTCGCCGAGGGCAAGATCAACGCCGAGGACCTCGACATGCTCACCCTCACCGACGACGTCGAGGAGGCCGTCGCCATGATGGTCGCGGCGCGTGGCGACGACGTGCCCACGCCGTCGGCCGAACGACCGGAGTGACGCGATGACGTGGTTCTTCGCGATCCTCATCGTGCTGGCCATGGGGGGAGTGGCGGTGGTCGCGTCCGGACGCGGGGGATCACTGCCCGAGGAGTACGACGACCGTCCCGACGTCCGCGTCCCGGCGACCGGGCCCCTCAGCGGTGACGACATCCGCGGCGTGCGCTTCTCGCTGGGCCTGCGGGGCTACCGGATGTCGGAGGTGGACACGCTGCTCGAGCGCCTCGCCGCGCAGCTGGACGAGCGCCGCGGCGAGCACCCCGACCAGGGCCCCGACGAGCGTCCCGGCCACAGCTCTGGTCAGGCCACCGCGCGTGGCGACGGCGACCCCGTCTAGGGCACACTGCGCGGATGTCCACCGAGATCCTCGTCTACGTCCTGACGCCGCTGGCCGCGGTCGTCGTGGTGTTGACCCGGCTGCGACTGGCCCGGGGCGACGCCACCGCCGGGCACTCCCAGATCAGCTCGCGCCTGCTGCTGCTGCACACCGTCGCGGGCTCGGCCGCCCTGGTGCTGTGGGTGGTCTTCCTGGCGTTCCCCGAGGACTCGTTCCTCGGTGGCTCGGTAATCGGGATCGTCGCCCTCGGGTTCTTCTGGGTGACCGCGATCGCCGGGCTGCTGATCCTGATGCGGTGGCTGCCCACCCGCGGCAAGCACGCCGGGGACAAGGCCACGGACAGCTGGAGCAAGGGGCCGGGGCTCTCGGTCCTCGCCCACGTGGGGATGCTCGTCGGGGTCGTCGTCTTCACGTTCGCCTACCTCACCTCCGCAGTGTGAAGCGGCTGCTCGCGCTCGCCCTGGCCGGCGTGCTCGTCGGCGCTCCCGCGACCACGACCACCTCCGGCGCCGCCCCTGCGACTGCCGTCGCTGCCCCCTCAGCCGTCGACCGGCCGGCCGCCGTGGTCGAGCACCGCGTCATCGGCCGCTCGGTGCAGGGCCGGCCCCTGCACGCCTGGCGCCTCGGCGAGCCCGGCGAGCGCCGGGTCGTGCTGCTCTCCACGATGCACGGCAACGAGCCGCACACGCGGCAGATCCTCACCAGCCTGCGCGACGGCAGGCCGATCCGCGGGATCGACCTGTGGGTCGTGCCGGTCGTCAACCCCGACGGCCTGGCCCGGCACAGCCGGCGCAACGCCCACGGGGTCGACCTCAACCGCAACTTCCCCCACGACTGGGTGGACCTGGACGGCAGCTACGAGTCAGGACCGCGTCCGGGCAGCGAGCCCGAGACCCGCGCGGTGATGGCGTTCCTGCGCCAGGTCCGCCCGCGGCGGGTGCTGAGCTTCCACCAGCCGCTCGACGGCGTCGACACCGACACCAAGGACCCGCGCTTCGCCCGCCGACTGGCCCGGGCGCTGCGGCTGCCGACGACCACCCTGGACTGCGGCGGGCTGTGCCACGGCACCATGACGAGCTGGTACAACGCCCGCTTCGCCGGCGCCGCGCTCACCATCGAGTACGCCGCCCGCCCGCCCCGGCACCGCATGGTCGTCGAGGCGCCGCGGCAGCTGCTCGACGTCCTCGGCGCCCGTCGTACCCGACCGGGCACTTCCTGACCGCTGGGGACCGTCGACCGGGCACTTCCTGAGCGGGCGCTTCCTGACCGCTGGGGACGGCCGACCGGGCACTTCCTGACAGCTGGGCACCGCCGACCGGGCACGTCCTGGCCATTCGTCTCAGGTGGCTGCGACACGGAAGTGCCCGCTCGCCGCGGTCTAGGTGACAGGAAGTGCCCGCTCGGCAGTGTGGTGCGGCCAGGAAGTGCCCGGTCGGCAGTGTGGTGCGGCCAGGAAGTGCCCGGTCGGCAGGGCTGTGGTGACAGGAAGCGCCCGCTCGGCGCGGTCCAGGTGACAGGAAGCGCCCGGTCGGCGTCAGCGGCCGTGGAAGGTGGGCTTCTCCTTGGCCATGAACGCGTCGACGGCGGCGAGGTGGTCCTCGGTGCCGCCGGTGAGGGCCATCTTGTCGGCCTCGAAGGCCAACGACTCGGCGAAGGAGTGCGAGGAGGAGTGCTCGACGGCCTGCCGGATGGAGCCGTACGCCACGGTCGGCCCCGCGGCCAGCCGCGTCGCCAGGTCGCGCACGGTCGAGGCGAGGTCGGCGGCCGGCACGACCTGCGTGGCCAGCCCGAGCTCCAGCGCCTCCGCGGCCGGCAGGGTGCGCGGGAAGTAGAGCAGCTCCATCGCCGTGCCCCGCCCGACCAGGCGCGGCAGGGTCCAGCTCGCCCCGGTGTCGCAGGACAGCGCCACGCCGGCGAAGGAGGTGTTGAAGGCGGCCGAGTCGGCCAGCACCCGGAAGTCGGCGGCGAAGGCAAGGCTGGCGCCGGCGCCGGCGGCCACGCCGTTGACCGCGGCGACGACCGGCTTGGCCATCGTGGCCAGGGCGAGCACGGTCGGGTTGTAGTGGCGCTCGACGGTGTCCGACAGCGGCACGCTGGCGTCGCCGCGCAGGCCGGCGAGGTGCTCCTTGAGGTCCTGGCCCACGCAGAACGCCCGGCCGCTGCCGGTGAGCACGACGCAGCGCACCTCCGCGTCCTCGGCGACCCGCAGCACGGTCTCGAGGAGCAGGTCCTTGGTGGCCACGTCGAGGCCGTTCATCGCGTCGGGGCGGTTGAGGGTGATCGTGGCGACGCCGGCATCGACGTCGAGCAGCACGGGATCGGTCGAGGTCATGGGCGCAGTCTGCCCGATCAGGCGGGGGAGAGGGTGCGGGCCACGAAGGCCTCCGAGGCCGTCGCCAGCCGGTCGGCCTCCCGCCGGAAGTAGTCGCTGGCCCGACGCCCGGCCCAGTCGTCGGGGAGCAGCTGGTCCGGGAGACCCGGATCGGTGAAGAGGAACTTGCGCCACTCGTGCACCAGGTGGAAGCGGGCCGCGAAGGCCGCCTCGTCGGGGTCGGGGTGCGCGTCGAGGTGGGCCTCGACGGAGGAGGAGGCGGCGTCGAGCCACGCGGCGTACTCCGTCCCGATCGCGTCGAGGTCCCAGGCACGCGTGGGCGAGTCGAAGGGGTCGAAGTCCAGGGCCCGGGCGGTCGTCGCGGTGGCCCCGGCGCGCCCGAGCGTCTCGACGAGGTCGGCGCGGACCCACGGGCTCACCCACACCCGGTCGTCGAGGGCGGCGTAGCCGAGGTAGGGGAGGTCGCGGAGCACGGCCGCGCGGACGGCGCGGGAGGGGAAGGGGTCGAGGAGCAGCAGCTGCCAGCACCCGTCCCAGTGGTCGTCGCGGCGCCGGTAGATGCGGTCGGCCGCCTCCTCCAGGCGACGGATCGCCTGCGGGGTGGCGGCGTACCCGCGGTGTCCCTCCACCGTGGCTGGCTCGAGCCAGCCCTGGGACACCATCCGCGAGATGGCGGTGCGGACCGCAGGCGCAGCGATGCCGATCGGGTCGAGGAGACGCACCAGGTCGGCCACGGCGGCTCGGTGCCCGCGCGTGCGCAGGTGGTCGCCGTAGACGTCGAAGAGGGCGGACCGCGCGTGCATGCTCGGGAGTCTGCCAGCCCCTGTGGTGCCCATCACCCACGACATGAGGGATAATGGAGTCCGTACGACTTCGTCGGGGTGGCCGAGCTGCCTCGATTTCGCATGTGGAGCCACGCGGCCCACTGAGCTGAATCAGGAAGAGGGTTGCGCCGATGGCCGCCATGAAGCCCAGGACTGGGGACGGACCGCTCGAGGTCACCAAGGAAGGCCGCGGCATCGTCATGCGCGTCCCGCTCGAGGGCGGTGGACGCCTGGTGGTCGAGCTCAACGCCGACGAGGCCGGCGCCCTCGGGGACGCCCTCAAGGACGTCGTCGGCTGATCGTGGCCGCGACCCCCCAGCTCCCCTCCCAGGTCTCACCCCCGGAGTTCGCCCTCAGCTCGGCCCTGCCGCACCAGATCGGCGGCGGTGAGGTCTGGGCGTTCCCGGTCCTCCCGGGCGAGGACGGCGACGTCGTCCTCGGTCCCGGCGCCGACGAGGCGTCCGAGCTGCTGGGGGTCGACCTGCTCGAGCTCCTCGCGTCGGCCCGCGCCACCGGGCGCACCGGCGAGGTGACCACCGTCCCGGTCGTCTCCGACGCGGTCACGACCGTCCTCCTCGTGGGGCTCGGCGACCAGGCCGTCACCGACTTCCGCCGGGCCGGTGCCACGGTCGCGCGGGCGGCCAAGGACCGCGCCAGCGTCGTCACCTCGATCACCGCGATCGCTCCCGAGGGCGCGCTGGCGGCCTTCGTGGTCGGCGCGACGCTCGGTTCCTTCGCCTTCCACTGGCGCTCGTCCGGACCGTCCGAGCAGCCCGTACGACGCATCGTGCTTGCCGGGGTCGACGACCACGACGGCGCGTACGACGACGAGCTGGCCCGCGCGATCGCGCTCGGCGGCGCCGGCTGGCGCTCGCGGATGCTGGCCACCGTGCCGGCCAACCTCAAGAGCCCCGCCTGGCTGGCCGAGCAGGCGGAGGAGTTCGCGGCCGAGGCCGGCCTCGACGTGACCGTCTGGGACGAGCACGCGCTGGCGGCCGACGGCTTCGGCGGCATCCTCGCCGTCGGTGGCGGCTCGGTCTCCCCGCCGCGACTCATCCGCCTCGACTACACCCCGCCCCGCGCCGGCAAGGGCACCCCCACGGTGGTGCTGGTCGGCAAGGGCATCACCTTCGACTCCGGTGGGCTCGACATCAAGCCCGCCGAGAGCATGCTCTCGATGAAGCGCGACATGTCCGGCGGCGCAGCGGTGCTCGCCACCATGGCCGCACTGGCCGACGTCGGCTGCCCTGTGCGGGTGGTCGGCCTCGTGCCGGTCGCCGAGAACGCCATCAGCGGGTCCGCGATGCGTCCCGGCGACGTGATCACGCACTACGGCGGTCGCACCAGCGAGGTCAACAACACCGACGCCGAGGGCCGGCTTGTGATGGCCGATGCCCTGGCCTACGCCGTCGCCGAGGTGCGCCCCGACGTCCTGGTCGACATCGCCACCCTCACCGGGGCGATGAAGGTCGCGCTCGGACAGGGGACCGGCGGCTACTTCGCCAACGACGAGGGCATCTCGACCGCCCTCGCCGCAGCGGCCGAGGAGTCCGGCGAGCTGCTGTGGCGGATGCCCCTGGTGGCCGACTACGAGGAGAAGGTCAGCTCGCGGGTCGCCGACGGCGACAACGCCGCGGGAGGGGCCGGCGCCATCACGGCCGCCCTCTACCTCCAGCACTTCACCGGCGACGTGCCGTGGGCGCACATCGACTTCGCGTCGATCGCCGAGGCGCCGGCCGAGCGCTACGAGTGGACCGCCGGCCCGACCGGCTTCGGGCCGCGCCTGCTGCTCACCTGGCTGGGGTCGGAGTCCCCGCTCGAGGGCATCGGTCGATGAGGGGGCTCACCGTCCGGTGGTCGCTCGCCGACGCCCCGGAGGGCGTCGAGGAGCAGCTGGCGTCGTACGTCGCCGAGACCTCGCACGCCCGCTTCACAGGCATGGCCGGACTGGGCTTCAAGACCTGGCGGATGCGCCGCGGAGAGTGGTTCGAGGGCTCGTACGTCTTCGGCTCCGACGAGGCACGCGCGGAGTTCCAGCGCACCTTCGAGGAAGGGGCCGCCGACGCCCCGGGATCACGGATCATCGGCAGCCCGCCGGTCCTCGTCGAGGCGTGCGACGTCGTCGCGATCGCCGAGGGCTGGGACGGCTTCACCGCGACGCCCCACGCCTGAGACGCCCGGGTCCCGACGGCCGCCGCCGCCGGGCAGGGCTCAGGCCTCCGGGGACCAGACCTTCTTGGCGCAGAGCAGCCCGTCGCCGACCGGCAGCAGCACCGGGACCAGGGAGGCGTGCTCGGCGACCGTGCGGCCGAGGTCGCGGATCGCGACCGTCTCCTCGTCACGCTGGGCGGGGTCGGCCACCCGGTCGTGCCACAGGGCGTTGTCGAAGGCCACCACGCCGCCGGGACGCAGCAGTCGCAGCGCCTCGGTGAGGTACTCGCCGTACTCGCGCTTGTCCCCGTCGCAGAAGACCAGGTCGTAGTGGCCGTCGGTGAGGCGGGGCAGCACGTCGAGCCCGGCGCCGGCGATGGTGCGCGCCCGGTTGGCCGGGACGCCCGCCTCGCCGAACGACTCCTTGGCCAGCCGCTGGTGCTCGGCCTCGATGTCCACGGTGGTCAGGACGCCGTCGGCGCGCATGCCGCGGAGCAGCCAGAGGCCCGAGACGCCGGTGCCCGTGCCGATCTCCACGACCGCGCGCGCGTCGAGGACGGAGGCCAGGAAGCGCAGCGCGGCCCCCGCGCCCGGGCTGACGGGGGAGACCCCGACCTCCTCGGCGCGCGAGCGGGCGGAGGCGAGCACCTCGTCCTCGGCGACGAACGCCTCGGAGTAGGTCCAGCTGGCGGGCTTGATCGGGGTGGTGATGGTGGCCTCCTGGGTCGGACACGCACGGCAGCCGGGTCGCTGCTGCGCATCGAGTGGCGCGACTCTATCGCGCGGGAACACCGGACCCGGCTGCCACGTTGTCGGGGAAAGCGGTCCGATTCCCAGCAGCACGGGGGTCGGCTCACAGGGTCCTCTCAGGACCGCTCCCTAGGTTGAGGAAGGCCAGAGCACTTGTTCAAGCGCCACACGACCCAGCAGGGGGCAGCCGTGGACCACTCCAGCGGCACCGAGAGCGACGAGCGGGACCTGATGGTGCCCACCTGGGACGAGGTCGTCGAGCAGCACTCCGACCGCGTCTTCCGCCTGGCCTACCGACTGACCGGCAACCGCCCCGACGCCGAGGACCTGACGCAGGAGGTCTTCGTCCGGGTCTTCCGCTCGCTGGACTCCTACACGCCCGGCACCTTCGAGGGCTGGCTGCACCGCATCACCACCAACCTCTTCCTCGACGGAGCCCGCCGCAAGCAGCGGATCCGCTTCGACGCCCTCTCCGACGAGCGTGCCGCCCGGCTGCAGAGCGCCTCGCCCGCACCCGACGCGGCGTACGCCGACCAGACGTTCGACGACGACATCGAGAGCGCCCTGGCGACCCTGCCGCCCGACTTCCGTGCCGCGGTCGTGCTGTGCGACGTCGAGGGCCTCACCTACGAGGAGATCGCGGAGATCATGGACGCCAAGCTCGGCACCGTGCGCTCGCGCATCCACCGCGGCCGCGCCATGCTGCGTCGGGCGCTCGCGCACCGCGCGCCGGTCGAGGGGCGCCAGCGGTACGCCGGCCCGGTCCTGGCCGACGAGGGGGTCGCCCGGTGAGCCACCTCGGACCCCGGGTGAGTGCCCTGCTCGACGGCCACCTGCCGCCCGCGGAGGAGGAACGTCTCTGGGAGCACGTCCACGCCTGCCACCCCTGCCGTGACCTCGTCGAGCGCGAGGGGTGGGTGAAGACCCAGCTGGCCGGGCTGTCCCTGGACCCCGGGGCCGCCCCTGCCGGGCTCAAGGACTCGCTGATGTGTCCGACGTCCGCGCTGCGTGCCGGCACGTTCCCGACCTCGTTGCCCACCGGACGGTCCCGGCACCGCGGGCTGGCGATGATCGGCGGCGGTGCTGCCGGTGCCGCCGTCGTCGGACTGCTCGCCCTCGGGGCGGCCGGCTCCCCCCAGGTCGAGCGCCGGGCCCCCGTCGGCGACCTCAACCGCCCCGTCACCTCGTCCAACGTGGACCCGCAGAGCCGCCCCGCACGGCGTACACGCACCCCGGCCCCGAGCCGGGCCGCGGCCTCCCCGTCCGCCGGCGTGACCACCAGCAGCGGTGCCGGGCAGACCTCCGGCCAGACCCTCACGGTGCGGCACCTGCTCGACGAGATGGCCGCCCGGGGGACAATGGCTCCGTGAGCGACCAGGAGCACCCCGACCACGACCACCCCGAGCGGCCCGCGCAGCACGACCCGCTGCCCGGGCACGCCGACGGGGACGTGGGGGAGCCGACGCAGCCGATCCCGGGGTGGACCCCGCCCTCGGAGCCCACGCCGCAGCCGCCCGCCCCGGCCCCTGTGCAGCCATCGGCCGCGCCCTTCGGCCCGCCGGCCGCCGGCGACCCCGGGGCGCAGCAGCCGGGGGAGCAGGGCCCGCCGTTGTCCCCGATCCCACAGCAGTCCTGGGGCCCCGGCGGCCCCTCCGTCCCGCCCGAGCGCCCGTTCGGCGGGTTCTTCGCCGGCGAGGGCCCCACGACACCCATGCCGCTCTCGCCCCGTGACGAGCCGCGTCGGGTCTCGCGCTGGCTGTGGCCCGTCGTGGCGATGCTCGCGCTGGTCGTCGGACTCCTCGGCGGCTTCCTCGGCGCCCTGGGCTACGACCGCCTCGGCGACGAGACCGGGCGCTACGGCGGGGGACTCGACGCGGTCGAGACCCAGGACGCGGCTCCGCTCGAGGCCGACAACGGCTCGGTCCCGGCCGTCGCCCAGGCCCTCCTGCCCAGCACCGTGCAGATCATCGCCGCCTTCGACGGTGAGGCCGGGGGCGCGACCGGGTCGGGCTTCGTGCTCGACCGCCAGGGCCACATCGTCACCAACAACCACGTGGTCGCCTCCGCCGCCCAGGACGACGGGGCGATCCTGGTCGTCGACGCCGAGGGCACCCGCCACGAGGCCACCGTCGTGGGCCGCAGCCCCGTCTACGACCTCGCCATCCTCCAGATCGACCCGGTCGAGGCGCTCGAGCCGGCCGCGCTCGGCGCGTCCACCGTGCTCCACGTGGGCGACCCCGTGGTCGCGTTCGGCTCGCCGCTGGGGCTGAGCCAGACCGTCACCTCGGGCATCGTCAGCGCGCTCAACCGGCCGGTGACGACCGGCGACTCCGACAACGAGTCGTCCTACATCAACGCGGTCCAGACCGACGCCGCGATCAACCCGGGCAACTCGGGCGGGCCGCTGGTCAACCTGGCCGGCGAGGTCGTGGGCGTCAACTCCGCCATCGCCACCACCGGTGGCAGCCTCACCGGGGAGACCTCGGGCAACATCGGCGTCGGCTTCGCCATCCCGATCGAGCAGGTGCGCACGACCGCCGACCAGATCCTGGCCACCGGCGAGGCTCGCTACCCCGTCATCGGGGCTCAGGTGCGCACCGGTGGCAACGACTCGGACGGAGCCCTCATCACCGAGGTCAACGAGGGCACCCCTGCCCAGGACGCCGGGCTGCTCAAGGACGACCTGGTCACCCGCGTCGAGGGTGAGCCGGTGACCGACGGGATCGCCCTGATCGTGGCCATCCGCACCCACCAGCCCGGCGAGACCATCGAGTTCACCGTCCAGCGCGACGGTGAGGAGCGCACCGTCGAGGTCACTCTCGACGGCGAGGTCGGCTGATCAGTCCTCGCTGCGGCCGGCGTCGCTCTCCACGAACGGGTGGTCGGAGACGAACGTCTTGGTCTCGGCGTACATCCGCTCGATGAACTTCTCCAGCTCGGCGCCCTCGACACGCCACTGCCCGCGACCGCCGATCTTGATGGCGGGCAGGTCTCCCCGGCGCACCAGCGCGTAGACCTGGGCGCTGGAGGTGTTGAGCACCTCGGCCACGTCGGCCAGGGTGAGGAAGCGGGGGGAGTCGGGCATGGCGCCCATCGTGCCAAACTCCGCGACCGGGGGAGCACGACGCCCCGGTGCCTGTGGACGACATCGGCCCCACGGAACCGTCCTGTGGATGAGCAGGTGTGCGGACGCGTCCGCGTGGACATGATGCGTTCCGTGTCTCGGACCCATGCTGCTCCCGACGTGCCCACCGCCGCCCGCGCCAAGCCGCCCGGGTGGCGCGATCCCCGGCTGTGGGTGGGCGTCGCCCTCGTCGCCGTGTCCGTGGTCGCGGGTGCCCGCCTCCTCGGCGGCGCGGACGACTCGGTGACGGTCTGGTCGGCCGCCACGGACCTGGCTCCGGGGGACCGGCTCGGCGCCGACGACCTCGTCGCCACCTCGGTGCGCTTCGAGGAGCCGGCCGACCTGGACCGCTACCTCGCCACGGACGGCCCCCTCCCCGACGACCTGCAGCTCGTCCGCGGCCTCGGCGCCGGCGAGCTCGTCCCGGCGGCGGCACTGGGCTCGGCGGAGGAGAGCGACACCGTGAGCCTGTCGCTGTCGTTCCCCACCGAGCTGGTGCCGAGCGGGATCGAGACCGGTTCGGTCGTCGAGCTGTGGGTGGTCCCCGGTGACGACGCCCGTCGCACCGAGCTCGCCGGGCCCGTGCTGGACGACGTCGTCGTCATGGACGCCCCGAGTGCCGCCGAGGCCCTCGGCTCCGTCGCCGTCGGCCGCCAGCTGGTGCTCGGGATCCCGCGGGACGAGTCGCAGGCCCTGGCCGAGCTCCTCGCGGCGAGCGAGGAGCAGCGCGTGCGGGTCCTCGGGCGGGGCTGACCCGTGATCTGCGTGCTGATGATGGCCTCGGGGGCCGCGTGGGAGTCCGCGGCGCTCGCCCGCCTCGACGGGCAGAGCGGGGTGGTCGTGCTCAAGAGGTGCGTCGACGTCGACGACCTGCTCGCCACGGCGACCAGCGGTCAGGCCGACGTCGCGGTGGTGGGCCTGGAGTCACCGGGACTCGATCCCGCCGCCGTCGCACACCTGCGCCGGTACGCCGTCCGCCCGGTCGCCGTCGTGTCCCGCACCGACGACCCCGACGTGCTCTCCCGCGCGCAGCGCGTCGACGTCCGCGCGCTGGTCGCCTTCGACGACCCCGAGGGCCTGGTCGAGGCGGTCACCACGATCGAGGACGCGGAGGACACCCGGGTCCGCGCCGAGCCCGACGCCGGGCCCGGTGCGCCCGTCGTACCCGACGCGGATGCCGGCGCGGACCGCCGGCTCGTCGTCGTGTGGGGCCCGGGGGGCGCCCCCGGGCGCACCACCACCGCGGTCACCGTCGCCTCCGAGCTGGCCCGGCGCGGGCGCGACACCGTCCTGGTCGACGGCGATCCGTACGGCGGGGGCGTCGCCCAGCAGCTCGGCATCCTCGACGAGGTCTCCGGGATCCTCTCGGCCGCCCGGCTGGCGGGCTCGGCCCACCTCGCCGAGCGCTTCGACTCGACGTGCCGCGGCGTCGGGGACCACCTGCGCGTCGTGACCGGGCTGCCCCGGGCAGACCGGTGGATCGAGGTGCGCGGCCCCGCGATGGAGCAGGTCCTCGGGAGTGCGCTGGAGCGCGGCGACGTCGTCGTCGACACGGGCTTCAGCCTCGAGGACGAGCCCGGGCAGGACTTCGGGTCCCGTCCGTCGCGCAACACGATGACGCTCGCCGCCCTCGACCTCGCCGACGAGGTGGTGGTGGTCGGCGCGGCCGACCCCGTGGGGCTGTCGCGGCTGGCGCGGGGTCTCGTGGAGCTGCGCGACCGCACCGGGGGAGCGCCGGTCCGGGTCGTGGTCAACCGCATGCGCCCGACGCTCGGCTGGTCGGAGCGGGAGATCGCCGGGATGGTCGAGGGATTCACCCGGGTCCTGGGGCTGCACTTCCTGCCGGAGGACCGCGCGGCCGTCGACCGTGCCCTCGTGGCCGGCCGAGCGCTGGGCGAGGTCGGGGAGTCGGCCCTGCTGCGGGGGATCGCGGGAGTGGTGGACGCCACGTTCCCCGCCTCGGTGACCGTCCAGGGCGCCGGCCGACGGGCGTCGAGAGGGCGTTGGCGGCGGGCCCCGAGGGGCCGGAGGGACTAGTCCGAAGGGGTGATCCTTTCTCAAGGATCTGACAAGAGCGCGTCAAGGGGTTTTACTGGGCGTCCCCCCCGTATCAACCCCCATTTGGAGTACTCCCATGCAGAGTATCCTCGCGCGCTCCGGCGCGTCCGTCAGTTTGCTCGTTTGCCTCGGCCTCGCAGCGGGACCCGCCATGGGTGCCCAGATGACGGCCTCGAGGGCAGCGGACCAGCTCAACGGCTCCGGCCGCCCCGAGACGATCAAGGCCCTGTCCGGCAACGACCGGGTCAGCTCGAAGGGCGGCAAGGACACCGTCTACGCCGGTCCCGACGACGACTGGGTCGACGGCGGCTCCGGCAACGACAAGTTGTGGGGCCAGGACGACCACGACACCGTGCTCGGCGGCGGCGGTCGCGACCTGCTCATGGGTGGCACCGGCAACGACGCCCTCGACGGCGGCGACGGCGACGACATGGTCGTCGGCGGCCCCGGCAACGACGCTCTCGTCGGCCAGGCCGGCGACGACAAGCTCCAGGGCCAGGGCGGCGACGACTCGCTGCAGGGCCTCTCCGGGGCCGACTGGCTGGTCGGCGCCGCGGGCAACGACAGCATCGACGGCGGCACCGAGGGCGACCGCGTCGACGGCGGCACCGGCAACGACACGATCCTCGGCGGTGACGGCAACGACCGCATCGACGGCAACGGCGACAACGACGCGATCGACGGCGGCACGGGCGACGACCAGCTCGCGGGCGCCTCGGGCGACGACGTGATCTCCGGCTCGGACGGCGCCGAGAACATCAACGGCGGACCCGGCAACGACGTCCTCGACGGCGGCCTCGGCGACGACGGGATCGCCGTCGACCGGTCGAAGAACAAGAGCACCGGCGGGAAGACCCCGGAGATCAACGGCGGCCCCGGCAACGACGTGATCCGCGGTGGCGACGGTCGCGACAAGCTCATCGGCGGACCCGACAACGACGTCGTCGACGGCGGTCCCGGTGACGACCACTCCCTGACGGGAGGCCCCGGCGACGACGTGCTCATCGACGGCGACGGCAACGACCGCTACATCAAGGGCGACGAGGGCAACGACACCATCTTCGTCGGTCCCGGTCAGGACTCGGTCTTCAGCGAGCAGGGCAGCGACACCATCTACCTGTACGACGACGGTGTGTGGGACGAGTTCTACTGCGACGACTACGACGACATCGGCACCCCGCGCGAGGGCAAGAGCGACCGCGTGATCTACGTGGGCCGCGTCGACCCGCTCGACAAGATCCGCGCCGACCGGGAGACCTGCGAGTCGATCACCGTGATCAACTACCTCCCCGCCGGCTGGCCCTACGGGCCGGTCGCCGGCGCGGGTGCGCGCCAGGCCGCGACCACGCAGTCCGCCGACCCGACGCGCGCGGCGTACGCCGACGCGCGCCTGGCCTGGCTGGGCTGAGCACCGAGAAACGTCCCGGGTGGGGAACGGGATCGGCGTCGGCTCCGTGCCGACGGCCGGTCTCGTTCCCCGGGGCGGGACTCCTCAGGCGGCGAACAGCAGGTAGAGCCCGCCCACGGTGAAGAACACCATCGCCAGGAGCAGCGGGAGCTGGCCCGTGAGCTGGTGCCGGCGCGGGAGCAGCGCGATGGCGCGGTCGTGCGCCGCGATGACGCCGAGCACGTGGCCGGCCACCACCGCGCCGACCTTGAGCCGGGCCAGGAAGTCCGGGTGGAACGAGAGCCAGTAGTTCACCGAGAGGTCGGCGGTGCCGAGGTAGTCGTCACCGCGGCTGAACGGGTCGCTCAGCTGCACCAGGGTCGTCTGGCCGTACTCGACGAGGTAGGTCAGGTAGTGGGCGATGATGTAGCCCACGATGATCGGCACGATCGAGTGCGCGAAGAGGTCGGGCAGCGTCGAGCGCCGCGTGCCGGGCGCCACCCCGGTCGCCATGCAGCCGACCGCGAAGATCACGCCGACGCCCACGCAGAAGGCCAGCAGCGCCAGGTTGTCGATCAGCCCCGAGGGGATGCTCGTCGTCTGCACGAACCGGACCCACGGGCTGGCCTCCTTGAAGGAGTCGTACGCCGTGCTGCCGAACAGCACCGCCACGACGCCGACGAGCCCGGGAGCGACCGGGACGGTGGCGAGGTTGGCCAGCGGGCTGCGCAGGACCAGGCGCCCGTCGCGGTGGCCCCAGACCGACAGCCTGGCCACCAGCGAGGAGTAGACCTCGAAGGGGTCCGCGCGCTCGAAGAAGCGGTTGCCGAAGAGCGCGCCGCCGATGAGCATGATGCCGAGGTAGACCGCGCACCAGAGCCGGACCGGACCGATCTCGGTGGAGTGCGGGTAGACGAGCTCCAGCCACACGAACGCGAACAGGCCGACGGCGGCCGGCCAGTAGCCGAGGCGCGCGGGGTAGGCGTACATCCCCTCCTCGGGGTCGCTGCCCGAGATGCGGGCCAGCGCGGCGTTGATCGTGCGGCTGGGGCTGATCGCCTTCCAGACCGGTCCCAGGAGGACCGACAGCGGGACGATGCCGACCCACAGCAGGACGTAGAAGACCCCGAGGAACGGGTTCACCAGCGTGTCCTGGCCGAAGACGGCCGCGGCGGCGACGTACAGGAAGGCGACGAGGCCGAGGACGCGCAGGCCGACCCGCCACGGGGTGGAGGAGGTCAGCCGGTCGAGCCAGGCGGGAGCCGGACGGCCGCTGGCGCCCGCGTCGTCGTACCGCGGGGTGCGCCAGGCGAGGGCCAGCACGGTGAAGGAGACCACCAGCGCCGCGACGGCGCCGGCGATCGCGAGCTCGAGGGGGATCGGCAGGTCCTTGGCCCCGCCGATGCCGTGGGCGAGCAGGTCACGGCCCCCGGGATCGGTCCCGGGCTCCAGCAGCGCCACCTCAGCGGACTTCGAGCTGGACGATCGTGAGCTCGAGGTCGTGGGACTCGACCTCGACGACGCCGGGTTGGTCGATCGTCAGGGGCAGGGTGGTGGTGCCCGCCTCGTAGGCGAGCTCCTGCTCCGGGGTGGAGTGCACGTGGATCTCGCCGGGCTGGTCGGCGGTGACGACAAGGTCGATCTCCTGGCCCATCGGTACGGCGACGCGCTCGCCGTTGGGGGTGACGGTGTCGCCCTCGAAGGTGATCTCGATGCTCGGGGTGTCCGCCTCCGGGCTGCCCGAGTCGCTGGGCGTGCCGCTGCTCGTCGACTCCGAGGGCGTCGACGAGCTGGTGCTGGCGCCGGACTCCGGCTCGGTGGCGTCGTCGTCGCTGCACCCCGTGACGCCCAGCGTCACCAGCAGCAGGGTCGTGGCCAGCGGGGCGAGCCGCGTCGCGCGCATGTGTTCCTCCAGCGAGTGGGTCTGACGGGTCCGTCCCCGTCCCTGCGTTGGACTCCCACCGCCAGGGGTGGGAGCCTCTGCCAGAATCCCACGCGGAGCAACACCGTCGGCGTCGGGGCCTTCCCGCGGGCCTCCAGAAGTGTCCGACACCACGACGAAGGGGCGCACATGACCGAGCGGCTGCGGCCGCGGGACCTGGCCTTGCTGGCCACCGAGTCCCCGTCGACACCCATGCACAACGCCACGGTCGAGATCTTCGATCCCGGCGACTCCGGCTTCGACCACGCCCGCCTGGTCGAGCTCATCGCCGACCGGATCGCCTTCGTGCCCCGCTACCGCCAGCGGCTGCAGACCGTCCCCGGCCGGCTCGCCAACCCCGTGTGGGTCGACGACCCCGACTTCGAGATCGGCTACCACGTACGCCGCTCCGCCCTGCCGCGCCCCGGTGACCACCGCCAGCTCCGCGAGCTGGTGGCGAGGATCGCCTCGCGCCCGCTCGATCGCACCCGACCGCTGTGGGAGATCTACTTCGTCGAGGGCCTCGAGGGCGGCCGGGTCGCCGTCCTGACCAAGAGTCACCAGATCCTCGTCGACGGGCGCGAGACCGTGGACATCGGCCAGGTGCTGCTCGACACCTCCGCGGAGGCGCGGGACCTCGGCCACGACGAGTGGCGTCCGCGGGGTCGACCCACCGCGCTGGGCCTGGCTCTCGACGCGCTCAGCGACAGCGTGGAGCACCCCATGACGGCCGTCCAGACGGTGCGGGCCAACGCCCAGTCGGCCACGCGCGGGGTCACCGCCCTCGCCCACCGCGTGGGTGGCGTCGCCGGCGCGCTCGCCGGCCGGAGCCCGGTCCACGGCAGCCCGATCAACCGTCCGCTGTCGCAGCAGCGCCGCTACCTCGCGATCCCCACCGAGCTCGAGGTCTACAAGCGCATCCGCACGGTGCACGGCGGCACGATCAACGACGTGGTCCTGGCCACCATCGCGGGCGCCCTGCGCGGGTGGCTGATGACCCGCACCGAGTCGATGGCCGGCGTCCGCACCATCCGGGCCATGGTCCCGATGTCGGTGATCGACGACGACCTCGAGGCCACGTCGCTGGGCACCCAGGTCGCCGGCCACCTGGTCAACCTGCCGATCAGCGAGGCCTCGGCGGTGGTGCGCCTGCACCAGGTGAGCTACAGCTTCCAGGCCCACAAGGAGACCGGCCGGGCCGTCTCCGCCCGCCGCCTGGCGGGCATCGCGGGCTTCGCGCCGACGACGTTCCACGCCCTCGGCTCCCGGGTCGCGGCCGAGGAGGCCCGTCGGGGCTTCCACCTGTCGGTCACCAACGTCCCGGGCCCGCAGTTCCCGCTGTACGCCGCCGGCGCGGAGATGCTCGAGACGTACCCGGTCCAGCCGCTGCTCCCCGAGCACACGCTGGCCGTCGGCGTCACGTCGTACAACGGGGGCGTCTTCTACGGGATCACCGCCGACCGCGACGCGGTGCCGGACGTCGACACCCTGGGCCAGTGCCTCCTGGAGTCCCTCGACGAGCTCGCCGAGTCGGCCAGCGGCGCCCGCAAGCGGGCCCCGCGCGGACGGCGTACGGGGGAGGGGTCGTGAGCGTGCGCACCTACCTGCCCACCACGCTGGACGAGCTGGCGCGCTTCCACACCGAGGGGACCGTGCCGGTCGGCGCGGACCCCATCACGGCCGAGGACGAGTCCGAGGAGGCCGAGTACGCCGCGCTGATGACCGCCGCGGACGCCTCCGCCGCGCTGCTGGACGGTCCTGGGCGGCGGGTCGTCCTGGTCGCCGAGGTCCCGGACGGCGCCCTGTCGGTGCCGGTGCGGCTGGTCGCCTCGGTGCACGTCGACACCGCGGACGACGCCGACCCCGACGACGACCTCGCGTGGTACGCCACCCAGGAGATTCCGGACCTGATCGCGGGTCGCTAGGGTCGGCCCCATGGACGCGATCACTTCTCCTCCGGCTCCGGTCAACGAGCCGAACCTCACCTACGCCCCGCACAGCCCCGAGCGCGCCGCGCTGAAGGTGGAGCTGGCCCGGCTGGAGGGCAAGCAGCACACCCTGCGGGCCCACATCAACGGCCGCAGGCGCAACGGCGGCGGCGCGGAGATCAAGGTCGTCCAGCCCCACGACCACCAGCACGTGCTGGGCACCTTCAAGAACACCACGGCCAAGGACGCCGAGGCGGCCGTGAAGGCCGCGGCGGCCGCGGCCCCGGAGTGGCAGGCGATGTCGTTCGACGACCGCGCCGCGATCATCCTCAAGGCGGCCGACCTGCTCGCCGGCCCGTGGCGCCAGCGCCTCAACGCCGCGACGATGCTGGGCCAGTCCAAGACCGCGTTCCAGGCCGAGATCGACGCGGCGTGCGAGCTCATCGACTTCTGGCGCTTCAACGTCCACTACGCCCGCGAGATCCTCACCGACCAGCCGATCGCCAACAGCCCCGGCATCTGGAACCGCACCGACCACCGCCCGCTCGAGGGCTTCGTCTACGCGATCACGCCCTTCAACTTCACCGCGATCGCGGGCAACCTGCCGACCGCGCCGGCCCTGATGGGCAACACGGTGATCTGGAAGCCGTCGCCGACCCAGCAGCTGGCCGCGTCGCTGACCATGGAGCTCCTGGAGGAGGCCGGGATGCCGCCCGGCGTCATCAACATGCTCCCCGGTGACGGCCTCGAGGTCTCGAAGGTCGCGCTGACCCACCCGGACCTGGCCGCCATCCACTTCACCGGCTCGACGCCGACCTTCCAGCACCTGTGGCAGACGGTGGGGACCAACATCTCCGGCTACCGCGCCTACCCGCGCATCGTGGGCGAGACCGGCGGCAAGGACTTCGTGGTCGCGCACCCGTCCGCCGACCCCGACGTCACCCGCGTGGCGCTGCTGCGTGGTGCCTTCGAGTACCAGGGCCAGAAGTGCTCGGCGGCGTCGCGTGCGTACGTCGCGCGGTCCGTGTGGGACAAGATCAAGGACCAGCTGGTCGCCGACACCGAGGGCCTCTCGATGGGCGACGTCACCGACTTCAGCCACTTCATGGGCGCGGTGATCGACGAGCGCGCCTTCGCCAAGCACAAGAAGGCGATCGCGCGGGTGCGGGCCAACAAGCACCTCACACTGCTGGCCGGCGGCCAGACCGACGACTCGGTGGGGTACTTCGTGCGCCCGACGATCGTGGTCTCCACCGACCCGACGGACCAGATGTTCTCCGAGGAGTACTTCGGCCCGATCCTGGCCGTCCACGTGTACGAGGACGACCGCTTCGAGCAGGTCGTGGCCCAGATGGAGTCGTTCGCGCCGTACGCCCTGACCGGGGCGATCATCGCCCAGGACCGCTCCGCGGTGGCGTGGGCCCGCCAGGCGCTGCGCTTCGCGGCCGGCAACTTCTACATCAACGACAAGCCGACCGGCGCGGTCGTGGGGCAGCAGCCCTTCGGCGGTGGCCGCGCGTCGGGCACCAACGACAAGGCCGGCGCCGCGGTCAACCTGCTGCGCTGGACGTCGCCGCGGTCCATCAAGGAGACCTTCGTGCCCCCGAAGGACCACCGGTACCCGTACATGGACGTGGAGTGACCAGCACTCCGTGACCCCGTTCCATCCCGTGACGTCGCTCCACATGGGGTCGCTGCACCCCTACGAGCAGGCGCTCACGCTGCTGCTCGCGTTCGGTCCGTTCGTGCTCCTCGCGGTGGTCGTCTGGTGGCGCCGCCGTGAGGAGGACGACTGACCGGGCAGTTCCTGACGGCTGGACACGGTCGACCGGGCACTTCCTGACCGCTGGACACGGTCGACCGGGCACTTCCTGACCGCTGGACGCGGTCGACCGGGCGCTTCCTGACCGCTGAGGTGTCAGAAAGTGCCCGGTCGGCGGGTGTGAGGTGTCAGGAAGCGCCCGGTCGGCGGGTGTGAAGTGTCAGGAAGGGCCCGGTCGGCGAGTGTGAGGTGTCAGGAAGTGCCCGCTCAGCGGGCCAGCCACTCCTGACCGACCTCGTGCTCCTTGGCGAGCGCCTTCTCGATCATGTCGGCGACGAGCTTCTCGATCTTGCCGCCGACGAGCGGGATGGAGACCTTGACGGAGAGGTCGACGACCTCGACCGTGCCGGCGCCGGCGGGGGTGAGCCGCACGGTGCCGGTGATGTCGCCGGGCTTGCCCGGGATCGCCAGGTGCAGGTCCGCCGCGGTGTCGCTGCCCCAGCGCTCGGTCTGGACGATGACGATCTCGTCGCCGACGAACTTCTGCGCGAACCCCGGGAGGCCGGCGGCCGACTGCACCTGCTCGACGACGACCGTGCTGCCGTCCACGGAGGCGGAGCCACGCAGGACGTGCTGGCGCTCGAGCACCTCCTCGCGGAACGCGGGATCGGCCAGCATGGCAGCGACGGCGTCCGGCGTCGCGTCGTACGCGAGCTCCTTGCGCAGTGACGTGGCCATCAGCGGTTGGTTCCGAGGTGAGAGAGCAACATGCGCACATCATGGCGGACCCGCCCCGATGCGTCACCGGGGGATGTCTGGCGGGCGAGACACGCAGGTGCCACCCCGTGTTGTCCCTGTCACAGCCGGGTCCTAGGGTCGGATCGTGCTCACCACGCTCGAGGACGACAAGGCCGAACTGCTCACCCGGGCCGCCGACGCGGCGCGTCACTCGAAGGGCACCGGAGGACCCGACCACGACCAGGTCGAGGACCTCCTGATCGCCTACTACCGGCACGTCGCCGTCGAGGACCTCGTCGAACGCAGCCCCGAGGACCTGTACGGCGCTCTGGCGTCGCACCACCGGCTCGCGCAGACGCGGCCGCAGGGCACCTCCGCCGTCCGGGTCGTCACGCCCGGCCTCGCCGAGTCGGGCTGGTCGGCGGACGGGCACTCGGTCGTCGAGGTCGTCACCGACGACATGCCGTTCCTCGTGGACTCGGTGACCATGGAGCTGGCCCGGCTGGGCCACAACGTGCACGTGGTCATCCACCCGCAGTTCGAGGTCACCCGTGACATCACCGGTGTCCTGCAGACGGTGGGGGCCATCGAGGAGGGCGTGGTCGAGGAGTCGGCGCCCGATGCCCTCGACGAGTCGTGGATGCACGTGGAGATCGACCGGGTGGTCGACGAGGCCGACGTCCGCGAGATCGAGGAGTGTGTGCAGCGCGTGCTGCGCGACGTCCGCGAGTCGGTCGAGGACTGGGAGAAGATGCGCGACCGGGCGCTGGCGGTGGTCGACGAGCTCGTCGCCGACCCGCCGCCCCTGGACCCGGCCGAGGTGAGCGAGGGCGCGGAGTTCGTCCGGTGGCTGGCCGACGACCACTTCACGTTCCTCGGCTACCGCGAGTACCGCCTCGAGGCGGAGGGCGAGGACCTGGCGCTGCGCGCGGTGCCCGGCACCGGCCTCGGCATCCTGCGCGCCGACCAGGACATGTCCGACTCCTTCGGCAAGCTGCCGGCCCTGGTACGCGAGAAGGCCCGCGAGAAGACCCTGCTGGTGCTGGCCAAGGCCAACTCCCGGGCCACCGTGCACCGGCCGGTCTACCTCGACTACGTCGGCGTCAAGACGTTCGACGCACAGGGCGAGGTCGTCGGCGAGCAGCGCTTCCTGGGACTCTTCTCCAGCGCGGCGTACACCGAGTCGGTCAGCCGGATCCCGCTGCTGCGCGACAAGGTGCGCACGGTGATGCAGCAGGTCGGGTTCGACACGCGCAGCCACGCCGGCAAGGCGCTGATGGACACCCTCGAGAACTACCCCCGCGACGAGCTGTTCCACACCCCGGCCGACGAGCTCGCGCCCACCGCGCAGTCGGTCATGTACGCCCGGGAGCGCCGCCAGCTGCGGCTCTTCGTGCGCCGCGACACCTACGGCCGCTACGTCTCGGTGCTCGTCTACCTGCCCCGTGACCGCTACAACACCACCGTCCGCGAGCGGTTCAGCCACATCCTCAAGGACCGTCTCGGCGGCGACAACGTCGAGTTCACCGCCCGGGTCAACGAGGCGACCAGCGCCCGCGTCCACTTCGTCGTCCACCCGCGCAAGGGCGAGACCGTGCCCGACGTCGACGTCGCCGACCTCGAGCGCCGGATGATCGAGGCCTCCCGCTCGTGGCGTGACGACTTCGTCGCCGCCGTCGTGACCGAGTACGGCGAGGAACGCGGTTCGCGCCTGGCCCGCCGGTGGGCGGGTGCCTTCCCCGAGGCCTACAAGGAGGACTTCAACCCCCGCCAGGCCGCCGCCGACCTCGGCCGGATCGAGTCCATCGAGGGCGCCGAGGGCATCGACCTCGCGCTCTTCGAGCAGGTCGACGCCGGACGTGGCGAGGCCCGCCTCAAGGTCTTCCGCGTCGGTGCCCCGCTGTCGCTGAGCGGGGTGCTGCCGATGCTGTCCTCGATGGGCGTCGAGGTCGTCGACGAGCGCCCCTACTCCCTCGAGGGTCTCGGTCGTGAGTCCTACGTCTACGAGTTCGGGTTGCGCTACGGGCGACAGCTGCCCGCCACCGCCCGGGACCTCTTCTCGGACGCGCTGCGCGCCGTGTGGGAGGGCCGCAACGAGACCGACGGCTTCAACGCGCTGGTGCTGGGCGCCGGGCTCACGTGGCGGCAGGCCACCGTGCTGCGGGCCTACGCGAAGTACATGCGCCAGGGCAACACCCCGTTCGCCCTCGACTACATCGAGGGCGCGCTGGCCAACAACGTGGACATCACCCGGCTGCTGGTCCAGCTGTTCGAGGCCCGCTTCGAGCCCGCGGACGGAGCGCTCGCCGACGACGAGGCCCGCACCGCGCGGGTCGAGAAGGTGGAGGAGCGGCTGGCCGGCGCCCTCGACGACGTGGTCAGCCTCGACCACGACCGCATCCTGCGCTCCTACCGGACCCACATCCGCGCGACGCTGCGCACCAACTACTTCCAGACCGGTCCCGACGGCCAGCTGCACCCCTACATGAGCTTCAAGCTCGAGCCGTCGTCGATCCCCGAGCTGCCCGAGCCGCGGCCCAAGTTCGAGATCTTCGTCTACTCCCCACGCGTGGAGGGCGTGCACCTGCGCTTCGGTGCGGTCGCCCGCGGCGGCCTGCGCTGGTCCGACCGTCGTGACGACTTCCGCACGGAGGTCCTCGGCCTGGTCAAGGCGCAGATGGTCAAGAACACCGTGATCGTTCCCGTGGGAGCCAAGGGCGGGTTCTTCTGCAAGCAGCTGCCCGACTCCTCCAACCGGGACGCGTGGCTCGCCGAGGGCGTCGCCTGCTACACGACCTTCATCTCCGGCCTCCTCGACATCACCGACAACCTCGTCGAGGGGGAGACGGTGCCGCCCGCCGGCGTGGTGCGCCACGACGGCGACGACTCCTACCTGGTGGTTGCCGCCGACAAGGGGACCGCGACGTTCTCCGACATCGCCAACGGCGTGGCCAAGGACTACGGCTTCTGGCTGGGCGACGCGTTCGCCTCCGGTGGCTCGGTCGGCTACGACCACAAGGCCATGGGCATCACCGCCCGGGGCGCCTGGGTCTCGGTGCAGCGCCACTTCCGCGAGCGTGGCATCGACTGCCAGGCGGAGGACTTCACCGCGGTCGGCATCGGCGACATGTCCGGCGACGTCTTCGGCAACGGCATGCTCTGCTCCGAGCACACCCGCCTCGTGGCGGCCTTCGACCACCGCGACATCTTCCTCGACCCTGATCCCGACGCCGCGGCGTCGTACGCCGAGCGCCAGCGCCTCTTCGCGCTGCCGCGCTCCAGCTGGCAGGACTACGACAAGGACCTCGTCTCCGAGGGCGGCGGCGTGTGGTCGCGCTCGCTCAAGTCGATCCCGGTCCACCAGGCCGTACGCCGCGCGCTCGGCCTCGCCGACGACGTCACCGCCCTGACCCCGGCCGAGCTGATGCGCGCGATCCTGCTCGCGCCCGTCGACCTGCTCTGGAACGGCGGCATCGGCACCTACGTGAAGTCCTCGGAGGAGACCCACGCCGACGCGGGCGACAAGGCCAACGACGCCATCCGGGTCAACGGCGAGGACCTGCGCGCCAAGTGCGTGGGGGAGGGCGGCAACCTCGGCCTGACCCAGCTCGGTCGCATCGAGTACGCCCGGCTCGGCGCCGAGCGCGAGGGTGGCCGCATCAACACCGACTTCATCGACAACTCCGCCGGCGTGGACACCTCCGACCACGAGGTCAACATCAAGGTGCTGCTCGACAAGGTGGTCGCCGACGGCGACATGACCGAGAAGCAGCGCAACGTGCTGCTGGCCGAGATGACCGACGAGGTCGCCGAGCTGGTGCTGCGCGACAACTACGAGCAGAACCTCGCGCTGGCCAACGCCAGCGCCCACTCGGCCGGGCTCCTGCACGTGCACGAGGACTGGATGAAGCAGCTCGAGCAGCGCGGGGTCCTCAACCGCGACCTCGAGGGCCTGCCCAGCTCGCGGCAGGTGCGCCGGCGCCTCGATCGGGGCCAGGCGCTGTCGGTGCCGGAGCTCTCGGTGCTGCTGGCCTGGACCAAGATCGTGCTGGCCGACGAGCTGCTGGCCTCCGACCTGCCGGACGACCCCTACCTGCGCGACGACCTGCTGGCCTACTTCCCGCAGCGGATGCACGCCGACCACGTGGCCGCGATGGAGCAGCACCCGCTGCGCCGCCAGATCATCGTGACCCAGGTCGTCAACGACCTCGTCAACGGCGCCGGCATGACCTTCTGGCCGCGGCTGGCGGGGGAGACCGGCGCCTCGCCGGCGGACCTGACCCGGGCCAACTTCGTGGCCCGCGAGATCTTCGGCTCGCTGCCCCTGCGGCAGGAGATCGCGTCGTACGACAACGTGGTCCCCGCCGAGCGGCAGACCCGGATGCGCATCGAGATGCGGACCCTGGTCGAGCGGGCGTCGCGCTGGCTGGTCAACAACCGCCGGCCCCCGTTGGACTCGGAGGGGACCGTCGAGTTCTTCCGCGAGCGGGTCCAGGCCGTGATGGCCGAGCTGCCCGGCATCATGAGCGGGCGCGAGGCGGACGGCTTCGGGGCCCGCCGTGACCGGCTCACCAGCCAGGGCGTCCCCGAGGACCTGGCCACGCGCGTCGCGGTGCTGTCCCCGGCGTACGCGCTGCTCGGCATCGTGGAGACCGCCGAGGAGCAGTCGCTCGAGCCGGCCCAGGTGGCGCGGGTGCACTTCGCGCTGGGCGAGCGGCTCGGGCTGCCCGCGCTGGTCGACCGGATCTTCGCGCTGCCGCGCGAGGACAAGTGGCAGACCATGGCGCGCGCGACGCTGCGCGACGACCTGTACGCCGTCCACCAGCAGCTCACCGCGGCCGTCCTGTCCACCACCGACGCCGACGACTCTGCGGTCGGCCGGGTGGCCGAGTGGGAGGACGGCGACGCCGAGCTGGTCGGGCGTGCGGCCCACACCCTGGACCAGATCTGCCGCGACGAGGCGGACCTGGCGCGGCTCTCGGTGGGCCTGCGGGTGGTGCGCTCGCTGCTGACCCGCTGACACCTCCTCGAGGAATCTCCGGGCCCGGGGCAACCGGGCGGCCCCCGGTCGCCATCTAGGGGGCATGGAGAGCACGGGGGCCGAGGCGACGACGATCGACCGGGGGAGGGTCGCGGTGACGCACGAGCGGGACTTCCCGGCGTACTTCAGCGCGACCTGGCCGCGGATGTACCGCACGGCCCTGGCGATCGCCGGCGACCCGGGCGGGGCCGAGGACGCCTGCCAGGCCGCCTTCGCCAAGGCGTACGCCGCGTGGTCGCGCGTGTGCGCCGCCGAGCACCCGGACGCCTACGTGCGGCGCATGGTCGTCAACGAGGTGCTCGGCACCCGACGCTCGGCCTGGTGGCGTCGCGAGCGCCCGCACGCCGACGTCGGCGAGCCCCCGCCCCAGCCGTCCTTCGAGGACGGCGTGGCCGACCGGAGCAGCCTGTGGGACGCCGTGGCGTCCCTGCCGCCCCGGCAGCGGGCCGTGATCGTGCTGCGCTATTACGAGGACCTCAGCGAGGAGCAGATCGCCGCGGCGCTCGGGTGCTCGCGCGGGACCGTGAAGTCCCAGGCGTCCGCCGCCCTCGGCAACCTGCGCCGCACCACCGGCGCGGCCCTCGACGCCCTCGACGGATCCGACGAAGGAGAGCTCGCATGAGCACCGACCTGCGAGACGCCCTCGCCGACCGCCTCGACACCGTGACCGCGCCGCCCGGGGACCTGGTGGGCGTCATGCGCGACGGGCGCCGCATCCGCACCCGTCGCCGGGCCGCGGTCGCCGGCGTTGTCGCGGCCACGCTCGCCGTCGGCGGGCTGGCCGTCACGCAGCTCATGGGTCCGTCCGACACCCGGGCCGGCGAGGGCCAGGTGGCCACCGATCCCGTCGTGCGCGCGGCGGACGGGCTGCGGGCCTACTTCGACCCCGGCGGCGACCTCCGGTACGGCGGGCTGACCGTCCCGTCCTCGCGCTTCGCGGGCCTCGACACCGATGCGGCCGCGACTCCAGCGGGCGTCGTGTACTACCACGAAGGTCGCCCGGTGCTCCTGGACCTCGACGGGAACACCATGACGATCGAGGGAGCGGGGGACACACGCCGGGACTGGCATCCGACGGCCAAGGCCGACTCCACCTCGTCGGAGGCCGCTGTCGCCATCCTGAGCGACGGCGAGCCTCGGATCCTCGTCCTCGACACCGGGACCCGGGAGGTCATCGGCATGATCGACGTCGTCTGTGGGGGCTGTGACGTCGTCATCGATGCCTTCGACGACGGCGCCGTGTTCTTCCGCGACGGCACTGGCACCAAGGTGTGGGACCTCGACGGCGACTTCACCCGCCCGTTCGCCGGCCCGGGGACGTCGATCGCCGACGTGCGCAACGGCGTCGTGCTCTACGACGGCGCCGTGCCGGAGCCCGAGCCGGGCGTCGGCCAGCGCGACTACACCTTCGTCCGCGGGGCGATCGACTCTCAGCTCACCCACGACGGGGCCCACGTGCTCGCGTGGTCGAGCACCCTGGAGCCCACCGGAGCGGGGTCCGCCGAGCCGCTGCAGCTGTCGGTCACCGAGCGCGACAGTGCGTCGCAGTGGACCGTCGACACCGACGGCTCCATCCTGGTGGCGTCCCGTGCCGGCAGCGCCACGATCGTCAGCGACTGCGACCCGGTCACCGGGGCGTGCGAGCGCATCGACGTGCTCGAGGTGACGGGCGGCGACCTGGGTTTCCTCGGCAACGACATGTGAGTTCGGGGATGGCGCGATCGTCCGCGCCGGCCCTGCCCTCAGGTCTATGCTCCCCACCATGATGACCAGGGGGATGGTCGTGGCGGGTGTGCTGGTCGCATCAGCGCTCACGACGACGCACGTTGCACAGGCGGCGGCGGTGCGGGACCCGCAGGGGCCGTGCTTCTCGAACGACAGCGACGGCTTCGACCGGGTCGTGGTCAAGCGCAAGCCCGTCCGGACCGCGTCGGGGAAGCGGGTGGCCGACGTGCGCGTCGTGGCCGGCCACTACTACGCCAACAGCTCGGGTGGGGCGGAGGGTACGGGCGAGTACTGGTGCGTCGACCTCCTCCCGGCCCGGGAGCTTGCTCGCCGCAACCCGAAGATCACGGGGACGTTCACCCGGTTCGGGCAGGACCAGGAGGTCATCCACCGCGGGTTCGAGGACTACCTCTACTGGACGGGATCGTCGCCGTCGATGACCAGCGACGGTCTCGCCGTCGACATCCGGATCGAGGGTCGACGCCTCAGCGCCCACCGCCTGGTGCGCGCCACCTTCCCGGAGCTCCCGCCGCTCGACTGACGAGCAGCGGCGACGGACACGACCCAGCGCATAGGGTCGGCGCCGTGAGCCTGCTCCTCCAGACCCCGCGCGCCCGGATCTCCCGCATCACCCGCCGCCTGACGGGTGCCGAGAGCCCGCTCTTCGGGGCGACGGTGATGGTCACGGGCGCGTCCTCCGGCATCGGCGAGGCGACGGCGTACGTCGCGGCGCGACGTGGGGCGCACGTGCTGCTGGTCGCGCGCCGCGCCGACGAGCTGGAGCGGGTGCGGGCGGCGATCGTGGCCGACGGTGGCCGCGCCACGACGTACCCCGTGGACCTCACCGACGGCGAGGCGATCGACGCGCTGGTGGAGCAGGTGCTGGAGAACCACAGCGCCGTCGACTACCTCGTCAACAACGCCGGACGCTCGATCCGCCGCTCGCTGGAGCTGTCGCACGACCGTTTCCACGACTTCGAGCGGATGATGGCGGTCAACTACTTCGGACCGGTCCGGCTGACGATGGGGCTGCTGCCGGCCATGCGCGCGCAGCGGTTCGGCCACGTGCTCAACGTCGTCACCTGGGGCAACCAGGTCAAGGCGCCGAAGTTCGCGGCGTACATCGCCGCCAAGAGCGCGCTGGACGTCTTCGGCCGGATCATGGGCCGCGAGGCGTGGTTCGACAACGTCACCTGCACCACCATGCGGGTCGCGCTGGTCGCGACACCGATGATCGGCCCGACCGAGGCGTACGCCGGTCGCCGGGCCGAGTCGCCCGAGCACTGCGCCGAGCGGCTCGTCCGCGCGCTGGAGGATCGGCCCGTCACGGTCGACGGCCTGGTGGGCTCGGTCGCCGAGGTCCTCAACCTGGTGGCACCCCGGCTCTCCGACTACCTCGCCGCCGAGGTGTCGCGGCGGATCCCCGACTCGGCCGCGGCCCGGGGGGAGGCCCCGGACAACCCGCGACAGGCGACGCGGCGGAGCGCATCCTGAGGGCGTGAACCCGGCCCGGTGCGCCGGGCGCGCGGGTGGGCCTGTCCCGTTGAGTGTGCGCAGGTGCACCACCCGGGCCGGGACAACGGTGCCGCTGCGCACACCCGGGCACAGTCGTCGAGCGTCAGCTGGCCTTCTTGGCCGCGGCCCGCTTCGCAGGCGCCTTCTTCGCGGTCTTCTTGGCTGTCGCCTTCTTGGCCGGCGCCTTCTTCGCGGGGGACTTCTTCGCGGTCGTCTTCCGGGCCGGCTTCTCGTCCCCGGAATCGGCCTCGGCCTCGGACTCGGACTCTGAGTCGGTGTCGGAGTCGGCCGGCGCCTCGCCACGGGCCGTCTTGGCGGCGGCCACCGACTTCTGCAGGGCCGCGAGCAGGTCGACCACCTCCCCGGAGGTCTTGGTGGACTTCTCGGTGCGCCTGACCTCGCCGCCCTCGATCTTGGCCTTGACCAGCGCCTCGACGGCACCGGCGTAGTCGTCCTCGAACTCGGAGGCGTCGAAGTCGCCGGCCAGGGTCTCGACGAGCATGTGGGCCATCTTGACCTCGGTGTCCTTGACGTCACCGACCTCCACGTCGAAGTCGGGCACCCGGACCTCGTCGGGCCACATCATCGTCTGGAGCACTATGACGTCGCCGCGCTCGGTCTGTCGCACGCGGAGCACCGCGACCGACGTCCGCTGGCGCAGCGCGACGGTGACCACGGCCATCCGGTCGGCGTCCTTGAGTGCCTGGCGCAGCAGGGCGTAGGGCTTGGCGCCGGACTTCTCCGGCTCGAGGTAGTAGGACTTCTCGAAGAGCAGCGGGTCGATCTGGTCGCTGGGCACGAACTTCTCGACCGCGATCTCGCGCGAGGACGTCGCCGGCAGCTCGGCCATGTCGTCGTCGCTGAGGATGACCATCTCGCCGTCCTCGGTCTCGTAGCCCTTGGCGATGTCGGAGTAGGGCACCTCCTCGCCGTCGAGCGAGCACACGCGCTGGTACTTGATGCGGCCGCCGTCCTGGGCGTGCACCTGCCGGAAGGACACGTCATGGGACTCGGTGGCGGCGTACAGCTTGACCGGCACGCTCACCAGCCCGAAGGACACGGCGCCCTTCCAGATCGCGCGCATGGGACCACCTCTCGTCGACGTGCAGTCCCACCAGTATCAGGGGTGACGTGCCCGTCGTCACCTGTGCGGCGCTCCGGACCGCCCCGACGGGTGGCACACTGCCGCCATGGCTCCCGCGCCGCGCCCGATGCTCGCCACCAAGGCGGACCGCGTGCCGAGCGGGGAGGGCTGGTCGCACGAGGTCAAGTGGGACGGGGTGCGGATCCTCTCCGACGTGCGCGCCGGCGCCGACGGACGGGCGCGGCTGTTCACCCGCAACGGCAACGACGCCTCGATCGCGTGGCCGGACGTCCACGACAGCCCGCTGGGCGACCGGGACCTGCTGGTCGACGGGGAGGTCATCGGGCTCAACGCCGACGGGCTGCCCGACTTCTCGGTCATCCAGGAGCGCATGCACGTCCGCTCCGCGACCACCGCGGCCCAGCTCGCCGAGCGGATCCCCGCGACGTACATGGTCTTCGACCTGCTGCGCCTCGACGGCGAGGACCTCACCGAGCGGCCGCTGTCCGAGCGCCGCGCGCTGCTCGAGGGCCTCGGGCTGTCGGGGACGTGGCAGGTGCCTGAGTCGTACGACGACGGCGCGATGCTCTTCGACGCCACGCTCCAGCAGGGGCTCGAGGGCGTGGTGAGCAAGCGGCTGTCCTCGCGCTACACGTTCGGCGCGCGCAGCCCCCACTGGGTCAAGCTCGCGCACCGGCACCGGTTCTCCTACGTCGTGGCCGGCTGGCGGCCGCAGGAGGGCACCAGCGACCGGCTGGCCGCGCTGCTGGTGGGGGAGCCGACGCCGGACGGGCTGATGTACCGCGGGCGCGTGGGCAGCGGCATCGGCGGCGCCGCGAGCCGGCTGCTGACCGGGCTGCTCGCCGACGCCGGACGCGAGGACAGCGCCTTCGCCGACGAGGTGCCGCGGGTCGACGCGACGGGCACTCACTGGGTCGAGCCGCGCGTCGTGGTCGACGTCGACACCCACAGCCGTACGCCGGGCAGGCGCTTGCGCCAGCCGTCGTACCGGGGGGTCCGCAGCGACCTCGCCCCCGAGGACCTCATCCCCGAGGACCCGGCGTGACGGCGCCGATGACGCCTGTGGGCGGGCGCTGATGGGCGAGCTCCAGGTCGACGTCGAGGGCCGCACCCTGACGATCAGCAACCTCGACAAGGTGCTCTACCCGCGCACCGGCACCACCAAGGGCGAGGTCCTCAACTACTACGCGACGGTCTCGGGGGTGCTGCTCCCGCACCTGCGCGACCGGGCGGTGACCCGGATCCGCTGGCCGCACGGTGTCGACGGCAACAGCTTCTTCGAGAAGAACAAGCCCGCCGGCACGCCGTCGTGGGTGCGCACGGCCAGCGTGCCGACGACCGGCAGCCGTGCGCAGTCCGATCGCGACACCCTCGACTTCCCGATCTGCGACGACCTGGCGACCCTCACCTGGCTGGCCAACCTCGCCGCGCTCGAGCTGCACGTCCACCAGTGGACGGTCACGAAGGCCGGCCGGCCGCGCAGGCCCGACCGGCTCGTCATCGACCTCGACCCGGGGGAGCCCGCGGGACTGCACGAGTGCGCGCAGGTGGCCCTGATGGTGCGCGAGGCCCTCGCCGAGCGGGACCTGGAGTGCAGCCCGGTCACGAGCGGCAGCAAGGGCCTGCACCTGTACGCCGCCCTGCCGCAGGGCCGCGGGGGCCCGGACAGCGACGGCACCACCGCCCTGGCCAAGGAGGTGGCCGAGGAGCTCCAGGCCGCCCACCCGGCACTGGTGACCGCGGCGATGACCAAGGCCAAGCGGCCGGGCAAGGTCTTCCTCGACTGGTCGCAGAACTCGGGCTCCAAGACCACGGTCTCGCCGTACTCCCTGCGCGGCCGCGCGCTGCCGACGGTCGCCACCCCAATCACCTGGGACGAGGTGGAGGCGGGGGCCGAGGACCCGGTCGGACTGGACCAGTTCCGCTTCGAGGAGGTCCTGGAACGGGTCCGCGACCACGGTGACCTGTTCCTCCCCTGAGCCGCGCCTCCGACCCGCCCCTGGGGCGGCTGGGACTGCTGTTACCGAACGGTGGAGCAGATGTGTCGGCGGCGTGGGGCCGCGGTGGGAGCGGCGTGATGGCCCCGAAACTACGTTGGTCCCGTCGACCTGGTCGACACCAAGACAACCGTGGTGGGTTGGGACCGCCCGGCCGACGGACCCCCTTCGTCGGTCGGGCATCCACCGCCCGCGGTTGCCCACGACGACATCCCCTCCGGGGCCGAGGACAGCAGCCATGCAGAGTGTCGAGCTCGACAAGCCCTTCGCAACTATGCTCGCGGACATGGCACAGGTACTCGTCGTCGAGGACGAAGAAGACATCGCGTTCCCGCTCGTCCGCACGCTCGAGCGTGAGGGATACGGCGTCACCTGGGTTCCCAGCGGCCGGGAGGCGCTCGCGCACCTCGCCGACCACCCCGCCGACATCATGATCCTCGACCTCGGCCTGCCCGACATGGACGGCCTGGACGTGTGCCGGGCGGCCCGCGACGGCGGCTTCGAGGGCGGCATCATGATCGTCACCGCCCGGGCCGGCGAGCTCGACCGCGTGGTCGGCCTCGACTTCGGCGCCGACGACTACCTGTCCAAGCCCTTCGGCCTCGCCGAGCTCCAGGCCAGGGTCCGCGCGCTGCTGCGCCGCAGCCAGGCCAACGCCGCCCCGGCCGAGGAGAAGGCGCTCGACCCGTCGGCGCTGCGTATCGACACCGACGCGCGCCGCGTGATGCTGGCCGACGCCGAGGTCGCGCTGACCGCCAAGGAGTTCGACGTCCTCGCCCTCCTCGCCGCGCACCGCGACAAGGTCGTGCCCCGCGAGCAGCTGATGAGCGAGGTGTGGGACGAGAACTGGTTCGGCTCGACCAAGACGCTCGACGTCACCATCGGCCGACTGCGCAACAAGCTCGAGGAGGCCGGTTCCTCCGACCGCGTCATCGCCATCCGGGGCGTGGGCTTCCGCCTCGAGGGCGGGGACTGACCATGCGTGAGAGGCTCACTCTCGCCTTCGTGGGCCTCGCACTGGTGATCGTCGTCGTCTTCGGGGTGGTGCGTGCGATCACCCTGGGAGACGTCGTCCACTCGACGCAGACCGACGACCTGCGCCAGCAGGCGCTCGTGGTCGGCCGGGTCGTCGAGACGCTCGAGCAGTCCGACCAGCCGGTCGACGAGGCCGCGCTCGCGGGGCTGGTGTCCCCGCACGTCCGGGCGCTCGTCGAGCGGTCCGGTGCCGCGGAGCTGGTCGTCGACGGCGCCGGGTACGACGACGCCGCCGCGGACGTGCGCGCGTCCAGCGCCGTCGGCGACACCACCGTCACCCTCGTCCAGGACGCCACCGTCGCCGACGAGATCGTGAGCCGCACCCGCGGTCCGCTGCTCGCGCTCATGGCGGGGCTGGTCGTGCTGGCCGGGATCATCGGCCTGGCCCTGGCCACCGCGCTGTCGCGACCGTTCAAGGACCTCGCCGAGTCCGCCGCCGCGCTGGGCCGTGGCCGCTTCGACATCGAGCCACCGCGCTCGCGGATCCCCGAGGTCGTCTCGATCTCCGAGTCGCTGCGCGCCAGCTCCGAGCGGCTGCAGAAGTCGCTGCGTCGGGACCGGGACTTCTTCCACCACGCCTCGCACGTGCTGCGCACCCCGCTCACCGGCATGCGGCTCGAGCTCGAGGAGCTGAGCCTGCGCCCGGACCTCGACGAGGACGTCCGGCGTACCACCGCGCGCTGCGTCACCGACGTCGAGCGCCTCGACTGCACGATCGCCGAGCTCCTCGAGTTCGCGCGCGGCCGCGCGCTGGTCGAGGGGGCGGAGGTCAGCCTGCTCGCCCTCGGCTCGCACATCGCCCAGCGCTGGCGCGGGCTGCTGCCCGAGGCCCGCGAGGTCAAGGCGTTCGTGGACAGCGGACCCGACATGCTGCTGACGCCCGGTCCCGTCGAGCAGCTGCTCGACAGCGTGCTGCGCGACGTGAGGGAGTCGGGCAGCGGGCCGGTGATGATCCGTTTCGCCGGCCAGGACGAGCACGTCAAGGTCACCGTCAGCTCCGGCCCGAGCAACGCGTACGCCGGGTCGTCCGGCGCCGTCGTCCTCGCTGCCGAGCCGCGGACCAACGCCGACGTGGCGCGCACGATCACCGAGGTGCTCGGTGGCCGCTACACCGGCGACGCCACGGTCGACCAGCTCGAGATCCTGCTCCCGCGCCGCTGATCGCGCAGCCCGCCCCGCCCCGGCCCCGTGGGTAGTTGGGGACGATCTGGCGGGTCGGGATGCCGATCCGCCCACGACTTCGTCCCAAACTACGTCGCTGGGGCGTGGTCGCCGGGGCCCGTTCAGTCGACCGCCGCGGCCTCGCGCAGGGCGTCGAGCTCGGCCTCGAAGAACGACACCAGCTGTTCGGGGGACGGCACCGCGGCGGCGTCGACCTTGAAGCCGATGCGGACCGTGTTCGCATAGCTGAGGATGCACACGCCGAGCGTCTGACCGCCCGAGCCCGGCACCCAGCCCAGAATCCCGGCGACCTCGACGCCGGCGAGGTAGCGCGGCTCCGGGGGACCGGCGACGTTGGTGGTGACGCCGATGGCCTTGCCGGCGAAGAAGTCGACCAGGGGCTTGTCGATGGCGTGCAGGTGACCGATGCCCTCGGCCACGGCGGAGGTGATGAAGACCTCCGGCGAGTTCTTGATGTGCTCCATGCGGGCATGGACCTCGTCGAGCCGCTGGCGCACCGACATCGGGGCCGTGGGCAGGTGGAGCATGACCAGCGCGAACTTGTTGCCCAGGTGCCGCGGGAGCGGCTCGCCCGGGCGCCTGACGTTGACCGGCACCATCGTCGTCAGGTGGTCGACCGACTCGTCGAAGGTGTCGAGGTAGCGTGCCAGCGCCCCCGAGAGCGCGGCGATGAGCACGTCGTTGACCGTGGTCCCCGTGGCGCGGCCGATCGCCTTCACGTCGGCGAGCGGCTGCGGGCGCGACCAGGTCAGCAGCTTGTCGACGCCGGGCTCGTGGCTGAGGAGGGTGGCCGGCAGCACGTCGAGCAGCAGCTTGCGGGTGACCGCCAGCGACTTGAACGCCGTCACCGGGATCGCCGTCGTCAGGCTCAGGCTGCTGCGCAGCAGCCCGGTGGCGGTCGTGACGAGCCCCCGGTTCTCGGGCCGGGTGGCGGGCGAGGGGCGCGGGTCGGGCGTCTCCGGTGCGGGATCGGTCAGTGACAGCATCACCTGGGCGAGGGCCATGCCGTCGGCCATGGCGTGGTGCAGGCGCGAGAACAGCACCGACCCCTCGCCGTACCCGTCGATGACCCACGCCTCCCACAGCGGCCGGTTGCGGTCGAAGGGCAGGCTGACCCGCTTCTCGAGGAAGGCGCGCAGCTGGCGCTCACCGCCGGGCCGGCGCAGCCGGGCGTGGTGCAGGTGCCGGGACAGGTCGAAGTCCGGGTCGTCCTCCCACGCCGGGAGGTCCCACGGACGGGTCGCCTCGACGGGGCGCTGGCGGAAGACCGGGTAGCGGTCGACCAGCCGTTCCTGGACCGTCTCGCGCATCCGGTCCCAGTCGAGCGGCTGGGTCGTCCACATGATCCCGTCGATCACCATCAGGTGGTTGGGCCGGTCGGCGTGCAGCCACATGGCGTCGGCGCCGCCCATGGTCCGCCGGGTCGCCGTGGTCACGACGCCGCTCCCTCGTCACGGGCGGCCAGGGCGAGCGCGCGGATGCGGGCGACGTCCTCGGGGGTGTGGACACCGTTGACGCCGGAGATGGTGGCCAGCTTCATGCCGTGCTTGAGCCCGAGGCGGTAGATCTCCTTGACCTTCTCCCACTCGATGTTGCGACCGACGGTGAAGCTCTCGAAGCGCCCCTCGAGGGCCAGGACCACCGTCTCGGCGAGGCAGGCGTACGCGACGTTCTTGGGCAGCCCGATGTCGCGCATCTGTACGTCGCCGGGCAGCTCGATCTCGCCGGACTCGATCACCAGCACGTCGGGTCGCCTGGCGACGTCCTCGGCGGAGAGGTCGAGCGGGCGGGCCACGTCGGTGATCACGCAGCCGGGCTTGACGGCCATGATGTCGAGGACCCGCTTGCCGGCCCCCGAGGTGGCGGTGACGATCAGGTCCATCTGGGGCAGCGCCTCGTCGGGCGTGGCCGCGATGTGCACCTCGACACCCGGGTGCTCCTCCTCGAGGACGGCCTTGAGCGCCAGAAGCTTGGCGGACTCCGGCGACACCAGCCAGAGCCGGGCCTCGGCGACCGCGAGGAGCCGGGCGCAGACGGACCCGATGGCCCCGGTGGCGCCCACGACCATCGCGTTGCCGCGCAGGGTGCCGTCGGCGTCGACCTCGGCGAGGCCGAGCTGGCGCAGGGCGTCGTGGGCGGCCCAGAGCGCCCCCGAGGCGCTGTAGCTGTTGCCGGTCGTCACCGGCAGCGGGGCCTGGCGCGCGACGGTCACGCCGGCGTCGCCCACGACCTTGGTGAAGGCGCCCAGCCCGATGATCTGCGCCCCCAGCCTGCGAGCGGTCTCGGCGGCCGCGAGGAGTCGTCGGTAGGTGAACTCGGGGCTGTGCGACATCATCTCGTGGGGGGTGCCCCCGACGCTGATGAGCCAGCCCTCGGCCTCCGCGCCGGTGGGTGACCTAATGCCGGTGACGTGGCTGTAGGTGAAGGGCGGGCTGTAGGCCACGGCCTTCTCGACGAGGTCCATGACGGGCCGGGGAGCGAGCCGCGAGACGGTCCGCAGGGGCTCGACGCGGCGCAGGTACTCCTGGGACAGCGGGTGGATGACGAACGCGAAGCGGCTGCGGCGCCTCGGCCCGTTGGGCCGGAGCATCCGCGGCTCCAGGCCGGAGGCGACGATCATGTCCAGCAGGTCGTCGTGGGTGAGGGTGCTGCCCTCGTGCACCGAGGCGGTCATCAGCGCCTCCAGGGTGGCCGCGTTGACCGTCAGCCCGTCGAACGGCTGGGGGGTCACGTCGACGACCAGGTCGACGCCGCGGTCACCGAGGTCGGCCAGGCGCTCCGGGGAGATCGAGGTGGTGATCACGGTCTTGCCCGCGAGGTCGTCGAGCCCGAAGCCGGTCAGCTCGTCGTACGTCGCGACCAGGACGTCGCACTCGCGCGCCGCCCGCCTCGCCAGCGCGCGTGCGGCCCGGTGGCCGGGTGCGGTGAGCTGCGACCTCATCCCGTCGGGGACCAGCCGCAGGGACCAGCTGGTGGCGCCGGCGACGGCGTCGGCGGCGAGCCCCAGCGCCCGGGTGACGTGCAGGGGGTCGGGCAGGACGTCGGGCAGCTCCGGTCGCGGCAGCAGGTCGGCGTACTGGATGTTCTCGGTGTGCTCGCGCAGGATGCGGGCCGTGCGGTCGTGGTGGTGTCCGCCGAGGACGATGGTCCGGGCGTTGGTGAAGTAGCCCGGCATCTCGGTCTGCACGCGGCGTACCGCCCATTCCTGGAGGACGCCGAGGAGCTCGGCCCCGTCGGTGGCCCGGGTCGTCCCCGCCTCCGCCATGATGCGTCGGCGGGCCCGCACCTCGCTGCCGTGCTGGCCCGCGTGCGCCTCGCGGACGCCCGTGACGGCGAGGGCCGAGGCCCGGGGTCCCCACTCGCGGACGAGGTCGCAGGCGAGGTCGACGTCGCCCCCGGTGCCGCGGCGTACGAGGCGGAACGTCGTCCCGAGGAAGGTGACCTCGGTGTCGTGGTCCCACTCCGGGCCCATCAGGCTGACGTTGACGACCACGGGCGTGCTCGCTGTCATGTCGCGTCCCCTCGTCGTCGCTGCATCAGGCCATCGCCGCGGAGTCGAGCTCGGGGTGCTCGACCATGAAGTCGAGGAGCCGGGCGGAGTAGTCCGCGAAGCGCGGGCAGGCCACGCCGGTGGCCGCGAGGTCGGTCGTCGCCCACGTCGTGTCGTAGGTGGTGGGGGAGGCGAAGTAGTCGAGCGCCTCGACCGGCAGGCCCATCAGCCGCTCGACCAGGGGCAGGGAGACCGCCGCCCGGGTCAGCGACAGCGGCAGCGGCACCCAGACGACCCGCCTGCCGAGACGGCCGGCGACCGCGTCGACGAGCTCGCGCACGGTCGGCGGGTCCGGGTCGGTGAGCGCGTAGGTCCGGCCCAGCGACGCGTCGAGCACCGACAGCCGGTCCATGGCGTCGACCACGAAGTCGCGGGGCGCCAGGCAGAAGCGCACCCGGTCCGGGTCGCCCACCGCCGGTACGACGGCGAGCGGCAGCTGGCGGCGCAGGAAGGTGGCCAGGAAGTAGGGGCCGTCGTACTTCTGGGTCTCGCCGGTGCGCGAGTCGCCCACCACGATGCCGGGCCGGTAGACGGTGGCGGGCAGGCCGTCGTCCATCGCGGCGCGCACCAGCCGCTCGGCGTCGTGCTTGGTGGCCTCGTAGTGGTTGCGGAACTCCTGGCCGAGCTCGAGGTCGTCCTCGCGGAACTCGCCGTCGTAGCGCCCGCTGACGTAGCAGGTGCTGACGTGGTGGAGCCGCTCGAGCGCCGGGAGGTCGCGGCACAGCTCGAGCATCCGCTCGGTGCCGCCGACGTTGACCCGGCGCGCCACCTCCTCGGCCACCGCGAGGTCGTAGACGGCCGCCAGGTGCCACACCTCGGTGATGTCGTCGAGCAGGCGTGTGTCCGCAGCGGTGAGACCCAGCCCGGGGGCGGTGATGTCGCCGACGACCAGCCGGACCCGGCCCACTACGTGCGGCTCGGCGGCCTCGATCGCGGCCAGCCGCTGGCGGGCCGCCGGCAGGTGGCGGGCCTGCACGAGGCAGACCGCGTGCGCGTCCGGGCGTCGGGCCAGGAGCCGCCCCAGCAGGGCGGAGCCCAGGAAGCCGGGGAACCCGGTCATCAGCAGTGCGCTCATCGCGCGACCCACCTCTCATCGTCGCGCGTCCAGCCTCGCAGCGGCGGTGGGGAGGGCACAGTGCCGAACGTCCCGATCGGGGACCGACCTACGGCCGCCCGCCGGAGGACAGCGCGTCCAGGCCGTCCAGGACGCGGGTGAGGCCGAAGTCCCACGCGTGTGACGGGCTGCCGGGGCCGCCCAGGGCCTCGCCGGCCGCGGCGCCCACGCGCCGGGCCAGGGGGTGGTCGTCGCCGAGGTAGGTGGCGAGCCGCGGTCCCCACTCGGGCCAGTGCTCGGCCATCTCGCCCGCCCGCGGCTGGGGTCGCAGCGCCCGGGCGCTCGCCCGCACGAAGTCCAGGACGAAGGTCAGGGCGGCGTCGCGGTCGGTGTCCTCGAGCCCGAGGGCCTCCAGCGCCTCCAGCTCGTGGTCGTACTTGGCGATGGTGCCGGGACCGAGGGCGCTGCGGTCGTCGACGACGTCGAGCAGCCACGGGTGCTGTTGGATCAGCGCGAGGTTGGCCTCCGCCACGCGGCGTACGCGGGACCGCCAGCCGGCCCGTCCGTGGGGGATCCGCTCCATGCGCAGGTGCGCCGCGTCGACCATGAGGACCAGCAGGTCGTCGCGGCTGTTGACGTGCGTGTAGACCGACATCGTCGAGACGCCGAGGTCGGCGGCGAGGTGCCGGACGGTGACGCCGGCCAGCCCGTCGGCGTCGGCCAGGCGGAGGGCCGCGTCCAGCACCGACCCGGTCGTGACCCGGGCCCGGGGGCCGCGTCGGCCACCGGTCGGTGCGTCCGGGTGGTCACGCCAGAGGAGGTCGATCAGGGGGAGCGGCATGGTCGCCTCCATGGTCGGGAACAAACCTATAACAGTGTACGTTGTACGGCGTACTCGATAACGACAGGAGTTCACCATGCACATCACCTCCACCGCCATCTCCCTCAACGTCGCCGACGTCGAGGCGTCGGCCGCCTTCGCCGCGTGGCTCGGCTTCACCGAGGCGATGGCCGCCGACGGCTTCGTCTCGCTGGAGCACCCGAGCGCCGGGGTCAACGTGGTCTTCCTGCGCACGGGGCTGTCGACGTTCAAGCCGGCCGAGATCGCCGGGAACGCGGGCCAGGGGACGCTGCTGGCCTTCGTCGTCGACGACCTCGACGCCGAGTTCGCGCGGATCGCCGCGAGCGGCGCCCGGGTCGTCACGCCGCCCGAGACCGAGCCGTGGGGCGAGCGGTACTGCCAGTTCGCCGACCCCAACGGCCTGGTCTGGCAGCTCGTCCAGTGGGTGACGCCGCCGGCGTGAGGGGGCGCGGGCAACGCGTGCACCCCGTCGCGGCGCGTCGAATGTCCGAGTTCTCCTGCGGCGTCCGTCGGGTCGGGAAAGGATGCGGGGCGCCGACCGATCCCGGCCCACCACTCGTCGCAAGGACTGCTCAGTGAAGCTGCTCGCCCCCGTCGCGCTGACGACCGAACGTCGACGCGGCACGAGTCGCGGACCGAGCACGACGAGGCACCGGCGTCTGCTCGCGCTGGTGGCCGCCGCGGTCGTCGCCGCGACGCTGACCGCGATCCCCAGCCATGCGGGCGACACCGGCATCACCGCCCGGGCCGTCAGTGTGCGCGCCGCGAAGCTGAGCGTGAGCGCCCCGCGGAAGGTCGAGCCCGGCGACCGGTTCAAGGTCACCGGTCGGGTCCGTACCGGCGTCCGGCGGCCCGTGAAGCTCATCGACCGCCGCACCCGCAAGGTCGCGTCCACACGCACCTCCAACAAGGGCGCCTTCAGGCTGACCGCGACCGCCGGACCGGTCGACGAGCTCCAGAGGTTCACGGTCGTCGCGCCGAAGTACCGACGGCTGAAGGCGGTGAAGAAGTCCTTCAGCGTCGACGTCGTGGCTCCGCTCCCCGAGCAGCCGCCGCCGCCGCCGGCGCCGAGCACGACCGTCATCACCCCCACCGAGGTGCCGACCGCTGTGCCGACCGAGGCTCCTACGACGGCGCCCACGGTCACTCCCACCGGGACGCCGACCAGCGAGCCGACGATCACGCCGACCGGCGAGCCCACGGTCACTTCCACCGGGACGCCGACCAGCGAGCCGACGATCACGCCGACCGGCGAGCCCACGGTCACTCCCACCGCGACGCCGACCAGCGAGCCGACCGTCACGCCTACCCAGACGCCGACCGAGACGCCGACCGAGACCTCGGCGGGTGACGGGCTGGACAGCGCTTGGACCGGCACCCGGATCGTCGCCGGCACCGGCCAGAGCGTGCAGATCACCGGGACGGTCACCGGCACCGACGTCGCCGGACGCGACGTGGTCGTCGAGCAGCTCTACGCCGACGGCTGGCACGAGGTCGCTCGCACGACCACGAGCACCACGGGCACCTTCAGCTCCCTCATCGTGGGCGACTGGATCTTCGAGGCGCCGGCCCGCGTCCGCGCCCCGGCCACGGCGTCCGCCCCGAACGCGTCCTCCGGCGTCGTCGCAACCTCGTCCGTCCCCGCCTGGACCCCCCTCGGCCCCCCTGCGGCGTGGACGGAGATCTCGAGCACCGGCCGGTGGCGCTGGGACCCGTGCGACACGATCACCTACCGCACCAATTTCGACCTCGCGCCGGCCGGAGCACGCGAGGCCGTGGACGAGGCGCTGGCCGACATCGCCCTCGCCACCGGCCTGCGTTTCGTCTACCTGGGCGACACCGACGGCTTCCCGCTGCCGGAGGCCGGCGTGCCTGCCGTCGAGGCCGACGCCGAGCTGGCGATCGCCTTCGCCCCCGATCACATGACCACCGCCGACCTGTCAGGTGCGGTCGTCGGCCGCGGCGGCTTCTCCCAGGGCGAGCGCGGCTCCGACGCCGTCGGGCCGGTCATCGAGGGGACCTCCGGGATCCTCATCGTCGACACCGAGTGGAGCCCCAGCCACGAGGCCCTCGTCGACGTCACCCGCCACGAGCTCGGCCACGCCGTCGGCTTGGGCCACTCCTCCGACACCGACCAGGTCATGTACCCCTCGCTGCTCGGCTGGGACGACTGGGGAGCCGGCGACCTGTCCGGTCTGGCCACCAAGGGCCGTGCCGGTGGCTGCATCACCATCGACGCGCCCCCGCCGTACCCCGGCGCGGCCCGCACCACCGTGGTCGGCCGGACGTTGCCCTGACGGGTCCACCGTCGCGCTGCCGTCGCTGACGGCCGCGTTCGTCGTGCTCCGCCCCGGGCGGGTCTCGTCTGCTCGGTGTGGGTTGTCCACAGGCTTTGCCTTCGCCGGTGTGTGAGACCTCCGCGCGTGGGTAGGTTGGCGCGCAGAAACCCACTCGGGACGGGGGACTCGGATGACTGTGACGCGGCAGGACTCGCACGGCGAGCTCGTCGAGCTGCTCGACGGGCAGGTGCGCGAGCAGGTGCGTGCGGACGGCGTCGACCCCCAGCGCGACGCCGGGCTCGTGCGCCGCATCGCGCAGGACGTCGTACGCCGCCACGACGAGCGCAGCCTCACCGGAGCCGTGGTCCCGGTCGCCGATCCCGACAAGGTCGTGGGCGAGCTGATCGCCCGGGTGTCGGGCTTCGGGCCGCTGCAGCCGTTCCTCGACGACCCCGAGGTCGAGGAGATCTGGATCAACGACCCGAGCCGGGTCTTCATCGCCCGGCGCGGTCGCCACGAGCTCACCAACCTGATGCTCAGCGCGGCCCAGGTCCACGAGCTGGTCGAGCGGATGCTCAAGTCCAGCGGTCGGCGCATCGACCTCAGCCAGCCGTTCGTGGACGCCATGCTGCCCGAGGGCCACCGCCTGCATGTCGTGCTCGAAGGCATCAGCCGCGGGTTCTCGGCGGTCAACATCCGCAAGTTTGTGGTGCGCGCGAGCCGGATGTCCGACCTCGTGGAGCTCGGCAGCCTGTCGGCGCAGGCGGCGGCCTTCCTCGACGCCTCGATCCGCGCGGGGCTCAACATCCTGGTCGCCGGCGGCACCCAGGCGGGCAAGACGACCTTCCTCAACTGCCTGGCCGCTGCGATCCCCGGCGGCGACCGGGTGATCTCGGCCGAGGAGGTCTTCGAGCTGCGCTTCAACCATCCCGACTGGGTGCCGATGCAGACCCGTCAGGCCGGGCTGGAGGGCACCGGTGAGATCGCGCTGCGCGACCTGGTGAAGGAGGCGCTGCGGATGCGGCCGAGCCGGGTGATCGTGGGTGAGGTGCGCGCCGAGGAGTGCCTCGACCTGCTGCTCGCGCTCAACGCCGGACTGCCCGGGATGTGCACCCTGCACGCCAACAGCGCACGCGAGGCCCTGGTGAAGATGTGCACCCTGCCGCTGCTGGCCGGGGAGAACATCTCGGGCCGATTCGTGGTCCCGACCGTGGCCAGCTCGGTCGACCTGGTCGTCCACCTCGGCATCGACGAGCACGGCGTACGCCGCGTCAACGAGATCGTCTCCGTCCCCGGGCGGGTGGAGAACGACATCATCGAGACCGAGCCGCTCTTCGAGCGCAGCGACGGGGAGCTGCGCCGGGCGGCCGGCACCCCGACCCGGCTCGAGCGGTTCCACCGCATCGGGATCGACGTGCACCAGATCCTGGCGGGCGGCCGCTGATGGGCGCGCTCGTCGGGCTCGGCGTCGGGGTCGGGCTGCTGCTCGTCTGGTCGGCCTTCTACCTCCCCCGCACACCGCGGCCCCCGCGACCGGGCGGCACCCGGGCCGAGCAGCTGCTCGCCCGCGCCGGGCTGGGGGACGTGTCGGTCACCAGCCTCGCGCTGCTCTGCGTCGTGCTGGCCACCGTCGCGTTCGTGGTCATCCAGGCGGTCTCGCGCACCGTCCCGGTCGCGGTGGTCTTCGCCCTGATGGCGGGGTGGGCGCCGGTCCTGGTGCTGCGCCAGCGTGCCGCCCGACGGCAGCGCGAGTTCGCCGAGGTGTGGCCCGACGCCGTCGACAACCTCGCCAGCGCCGTGCGCGCCGGGATGTCGCTGCCCGACGCCCTCGGCGCGCTGGGCACCAACGGCCCCGAGGCCCTGCGGGACGCCTTCGAGGCATTCGCCCTCGACTACCAGGTGACGGGGCGCTTCCACGACTCGCTCGACCTCCTCAAGGCACGGCTGGCCGACCCGGTCGGCGACCGGGTCGTCGAGGGCCTGCGCATCGCCCGCGAGGTCGGCGGTGGCGAGCTCGGCCGGCTGCTGCGCAACCTGTCGGGCTACCTGCGCGACGAGGCCCGCACCCGCTCCGAGCTCGAGTCGCGCCAGGCCTGGACGGTCAACGGCGCCCGTCTGGCCGTCTCCGCGCCGTGGGTCGTGCTGCTGCTGATGTCCTTCCAGACCGGTTCGGTCCAGGCGTTCTCGTCGCCGGCCGGGGTGCTTGTCCTCGCCGTGGGTGCCGCCCTGTGCGTGGTGGCCTACCGCGTGATGGTGCGCATCGGCCGGCTGCCCGTCGAGAGGCGGATCCTGGCGTGACCCTGACCATGTGGGGAGCCGTCCTCGGGGCGGTGGCCGCCGGCGGGGTGCTGCTGGTGGTCGTCCGGCTCCTGGCCATCCGACGCCCGCAGCTCGCGCTGCGCGTCACTCCGTACGTCCGGGACCTGCCGCAGGTCGGTCGCACCCCGGCGCTCAAGGTGGCCTCCTCGTCACCGACGGTGGCCGCCGCCGGGATCTTCGGGCCGTTCCTGCGCTCGGCCGCCGACGGCGTCGAGCGGGTGCTGGGTGGTGAGGCGTCCGTACGCCGCCGCCTGGTGCGGGCGGGCCTCGACAAGTCCGTCCACGAGTTCCGCGTCGAGCAGGTCATGTGGGGGCTCGGCGGTTTCGCGCTCTGCGCCGCCTGGCAGCTGCTCCGGTCCGTCACCGGCGGGGTCAACCCGGTGGCCGCCCTCGGGCTGTGCCTGTTCGGCTTCGCCGCCGGGGTGCTGCTGCGCGACAACCGGCTCTCGGCCCGGGCCACCGAGCGGGAGCGGCGGATGGTCCTGGAGTTCCCCGCCCTCGCCGAGATGCTGGCCCTGGCCGTCGCCGCGGGGGAGAGCCCGGTGGCCGCGCTCGACCGCGTCGTACGCCGCAGTGGCGGCGAGCTGTCCGCCGAGCTCGGCCGGGTCCTGGCCCGGATCCGCACCGGGACCCCCGTCGGGACCGCCTTCGAGCAGCTGGCGGCCTCCACCGGCGTGCCGATGGTGGCCCGCTTCGCCACCGGCATCGCGGTGTCCATCGAGCGGGGGACCCCGCTGGCCGACGTGCTGCACGCCCAGGCGGGCGACGTGCGCGAGGCAGGCCGGCGGGCGCTCATCGAGACCGCGGCGCGCAAGGAGGTCTTCATGATGGCGCCGGTCGTCTTCCTCGTGCTGCCCGTGACCGTCCTGTTCGCCTTCTTCCCCGGCGCCCTCGGGCTGCGCCTCGTCGTGCCCTGACCGCTGCCTCGACCGACCCATCCATCCATGCACCCACGGGGGTACTCATGCACACACCACTGACCGAGCTGCTGCTCCGGCTGCACCTCTTCGCCGCGGCCCCGCGGCGCGACGAACGCGGCGACGTGCCGGGCTGGGTGATGGTCACCGTGATGACCATCGGCCTGGCCATCGCGATCTTCACCTTCGCCGAGGAGCCGCTCAAGAACCTGCTGAGCGCGGCGTTCGGCCAGGTCAAGTAGGACCCGTGCGTCCCGTCCGGCACCGTGGGGAGCGCGGCTCGGCCGTGGTGGATTTCGTCATGCTCCTCGTGGTGCTGCTGCCGCTGTTCATCGGGCTGCTCCAGCTCGCCCTCGTGCTGCACGTGCGCAACACCCTGTCCTCGGCGGCTGCCGAGGGGGCCCGGTCGGCTGCGGTGGCCGGCGCCACGCCGCAGGACGGCGTCGACACGGCCCGCGAGCAGATCGTCGGCGCCCTCTCCCCGGAGTACGCGCAGGCGATCCGCGTCGAGCCGGTCGCCATCGGCGGGGCGCCGGCGTACGAGCTCACGATCGACGCACGCGTCCCCACCCTGGGCCTCGGCGGGATCGCGATCGAGTTCTCGGTGAGCGGCAACGCCGTGCGCGAGGAGGCATCGTGAGACGCGCGCGGGACGAGCGGGGCAGCGCCCTGGTCGAGTTCTGCTGGGTGGGGCTGGTGCTCTTCATCCCGCTCACCTGGATCGTCCTCTCGGTCTTCGAGGTGCAGCGCGGTGCCTTCGCCGTCAACGGGGCCGCCCGCGCCGCAGCGCGCGCCTACGCGCTGGCGCCCGACGACGCGACGGGGGAGGCCCGCGCCCGGGCGGTGGCGACCCGGACGCTCGACGACCAGGGCAGCGAGGGGATGGTCGCCGACGTCAGCGTCACCTGCGGCGGGCTGCCCAGCTGCCACACCGGCACCGCCGTCATCACGGTGGTGATCCGCTCGCGCGTCGAGATGCCGCTGCTGCCCGAGGTCCTGGCCCCCGAGCGCCGCAGCTTCGCCCTTGAGGCGCAGCACACGGTGCCGATCGGCCAGTACGTCGAGGCGGGGGAGGAGCCGTGAGGCGCGACGAGCAGGGCTCGGCGATCCCGTTGATCGTGGGCCTCGCCGGGGTGCTGGTCCTGGCCATCGCGGTGGTCGTCAACGCCTCTTCCGCCTTCATGCAGCGCCAGTCGCTGGACACCCTCGCCGACGGCGCCGCGCTCTACGGCGCCGACATCGGCTCCGCCGGGGTGTACGCCGAGGGGTTGCCCGCCGAGCGACTCCTCCAGGAGGAGCGGGCCGTGCGGGTCGCGGTCCACGACTACCTGCGCCGGGTCGGGGCCTACGACACCTACGGGGACATCGCCGTCGTCGCCCGTGTCGATCCCGCCGCCCGCGCGGTGACCGTGGTCCTCAGCGCGCCGGTGGACCTCCCGCTCACCGTCCCGGGGACCCCGAGCAGCCCCACTGTCTCGGCCACCGGCCGCGCGGCGGTGACGATCGAGCCCGCCGGGTGAGGGTCCTCCCCCCGTCGCGCCTCACCAATCGTGGCGACATCGCAAGCATTTCCACGCGATGCCTCGCGCAGAGGCGGACGGTCGTGGCGGCAGCGGATCCTCGTCGCGCGACGAGGGGCGTGTCAGGACGTCGTCACGAAGGAGTGGACATGAGGCATGTCTCGGAGACCCATCTGCCCACACCCGCCACGGACCGCGGCCTTGTCCGGACCGTGGTGACGGCCGCCGTCGCGTTGTGCGGTGTTCCTCACCGGGTCGGCGTCCCCGGCGTCGGCCGCGACGAGACAGTCCGGCGTCTCCGCTGTGTGGCAGTACACGGACGGCTGCGTCGACACCTTCATCAGCCTGCAGTCCCGGACCAGTGGAGGCACGCCCACCACGTACTTCTTCCTCGACCAGGAGCAGACCTGCGACGACCCGAACTCGGTGTCGCCCGTCCTCAGCCTCGAGGGTTCGACGACGGGTGGGACGCTGCAGACGTCGTCGAGCTTCATGGCACACCTGGTCACGACGGTTCCGGTCACCTGCTACGCGTACGAGACCGGCGCCTGCGACCAGGAGCCCTACAACGCGGGCTCGGTGTCGCTCGACCTGTCCTGGAGCACGTCAGGCAAGCTCCTCCGCACTCGCGAGGACGGCAGCACGTGCTTCTACCGCTACGGCACCGCGACGGGATCCATCCTGCTCGGTGGCGTGAACCTCCTGAGCGCCGGCGGCACGACCCGTCCTGCCGACACCTCGGAGACCAACGTGCGCAGGTGCGTCGGATAGCGCGCTGGCGGAGCGAGCCGATCAGGTGCCGGTCGTCCCTATCGGGATGCTCGCGACCACCTGCACCTCGGCGTCGGCGGCGCCGAACCCGAGCCGCGCCAAGGTGAGCTCCCCGACCTCCCACGGCTCCCCGCTGAAGCCCTCCAGGCCCTCGACCAGGACGGCGAGGGCCTCGTCGCTGACCGCCTCGTCCAGCGTGGACACCGGCACCTGCGGGGCGAAGGAGCGGCGGTCCAGCATGAAGCCGGCCTTGCGCGCCGACTCGGTGACCTCCCGGAACAGACCACGCAGGCCGCCGACGTCGCCCCCGAGGGACAGGTGGAGCAGCTCGTCCTGCCCGCCCATCTGAGCCTCGCCGGTGACGTGGATGGTGAGCGGGTGCCAGCCGAGGGCGTCGTGCTCGAGGGTGGCCCGCAGCCGGGCCGCAGCCTCCGGCTCGACGTACCCGAAGCGCGTCACCTGCAGGGTCATCCGCCCCACCGGGAGCGGCGTGAGGCCGGCGCTCGCGACCGGCGCGTCCGCGGGACGCGAGCGTCCCCACGCCCGGCGCTTGGCCGCCGGGGCGGGGGCGTCCATGCGGGCGCCGATGTCGGCGAGCAGGCGCGCGACCTCCTCCCGCTGCTCGAGCGGGGGGACGATGACTGCACTCAGGTACACGACTGCCTTCCTACGCCGGGAGCTCCGGTCCACCCGGTCGGGACCGAGCATGACAACGACGCAGCGGCGCCCGGGTCATCCACGGGCCTGTGTCCGCAACTTTTCTCGCAGACCCGGCATCTCCTCCCCGAACCAACGCCCGACCGGGCACCACAGACCACGGGGAGATCCTCATGCACCGCATCACCACCACCCTGACCACGCTGGCCGCCACGGCAGCCGTCGTCGCTGGGCCGCTGGCCCTCGGCGCCACCACCGCACAGGCCGCGGACGCCGGCGAGCGCCGCGCGCCGTCGTACACGGTCCAGGCCAAGGCCAACAAGGAGGTCGTCACCGTCGGTGAGGACGTCGTCAAGGTCCGCGGCAAGGTCACGCCGCGGGCGGCCGGCTCGAAGGTCGTCCTCCAGCAGCGGCTCGAGGGGAAGAAGAAGTGGGCCGTCAGCAGCAAGGGCAAGATCAAGCGCAACGGCACCTACCTGCTCAAGGACGAGCCCAGCGTCGCCGGGACGCGCGAGTACCGCGTGCTGAAGCCCGCGGGCCAGGGCATCGGGAAGGGGACCAGCAAGGTCCTCGAGGTGCAGGTCTACCGGTGGGAGGACCTCGCACGACGCAGCGCGGGTGCCTCGGCCAACGTGACGACGTACTTCACGGCGAGCATCGGCACCAAGGCCTACGCGCCCAGCATCGTCCCCTTCCAGCCCGGCGCCCCGGCGTACGTCGAGTACACGCTCGGTCGCCTGTGCACCGGCCTCCGCACGACCTACGCCCTCGACGACGCGTCGGAGAGCGGCGCCACGGGTGCCGTCAAGCTGATCGTGGACGGGGCCACCAAGGTCGACCAGGGTCTCGTCGTCGGGCAGGTCGTCGAGTCCACGACCGACCTGACGGGCGCCTTCCGGCTGCGCTACGAGCTCACCTCGGCCGCTTCGCCGGTCTCCCGGCCGGTCGTCGGGACCCCCGAGGTCCGCTGCACGAAGTGATCCGCGGCCGGGGCGGTCGGCCGGGACCGGCCGATCGTCCCGGCATGCACAGGTCTTGTGACCCGTGACGGCGGGGCCGCCCCGACCGATGCTGGTGGGACACCACCCCGAGGGAGCCCGCCATGAAGCGCACCGTCCGCAGCGTCACCGTGCTGGCCGCCACGACGGCGACCCTCGTGGCCGTCCCTCTCGTCGCCACCGCCCACGCCGCGGAGGCGGGCGCTGCCGACCGGGCGCGGGACTATACGGTCTCGGCTCGGCTCAACAAGAGCGTCGTGACCGTGGGCGAGGACGTCGTCAAGGTGCGCGGCAAGGTCAAGCCCCGCGCCGCCGGCCAGAAGGTGGAGCTCCAGCAGCGGCTGGACGGCGCGCGCCGGTGGAGGCCCAGCGGCTCCGCGAAGATCAAGAAGTCGGGCGAGTACCTGCTCCAGGACAAGCCGAGCGTGTCCGGCACGCGTGAGTACCGCGTGGTCAAGCCCGCCGCCGACGGGATCGGCAAGGGCATGAGCAAGACGCTCGAGGTCACCGTCTACGCGTGGGAGCGCCTGGCCGCACGCACTCCTGGCGTGTACGACAACGTCGGCCTCAACACCGACGTGGCCATCGGGGCGCGCTCGTACCCGTACTCGATCACGATCGGGATGCCCAGCGCCAAGGGCGGCTCGGGGTACGTCGAGTACACGCTCGGTCGTCTGTGCACCAGCCTCCGCACCACGTACGCGCTCAGTGACTACTCGTTCTCGGGATCCAGCGGCTCCGTCACGCTCGTGCTCGACAACGTGCCGACGGTGCACGTGCCGCTGGTGGTCGGTCAGGTGGTCGAGTCGACCACGAGCCTGGAGGGCGTCTTCCGGCTCCGCTACGACCTGGCGGCCCCCGGGTTCCCGGTGGCCGCCTACCCGACCGTCGGGACCCCCGAGATCCGGTGCACAAAGTAGTCATGTCCGCGGGCGTCCGACCGTCCTAGGATCCGAAGGTGGCCCGCTCCGGGCCACCACAGCCGGGGAGAGCTCATGAACCGTCTCATCACCCTTGTCACGACCGCAGCCGTCGTCGCCGCCCCGGTGGCCCTGGGGTCCACCGCCGCCCACGCCGGGCCGGACGCCGCCGCCGACGGCGCGCGCAGGCCCGCGGCGTACTCCGTCACGGCGAAGGCCAGTCCGCAGGACGTCACCCTCGGTGAGGGAGTCGTCACGGTGCGCGGCAAGGTGAGGCCTCGCGCCGCCGGGAAGAAGCTCGTCCTCGAGCGGCGGGTGACCGGCGCGAGCACCTGGTCCGTCGCGGGGAGGACGAAGATCAAGCCGGACGGCACCTACCTGTTCACCGACGAGCCCACCGTCGCGCGCACGCACCGGTACCGCGTCGTCAAGCGTCGTTCCGGGGGCGTGCAGAAGGGGATGAGCCCGGTGGTCGAGGTCCGGGTCTACGGATGGGAGAGGCTCGCCCAGCGACCGCGGGGCGTCTTCGAGAACATCGCCGTGTCCAGCACCGCCGTGATCGGCGGCGTGGCCTACCCCTACTCCTTCCAGCCCTTCACCCGCGGTGCGCCGTCGTACGTCGAGTTCCCGCTGCGGGGCCTCTGCACGGACCTGCGTGCGACCTACGCGATGCACGACAGCTCGGCCGTCGGCTCCTCGTCCCGGATCACGCTGGCCGTCGACGGGGTGACGGCGGTGGACCAGGTGCTCATCCCCGGCCAGGTCGTCGCGTCCACCGCGGACCTCACCGGCGCGGCCACGCTGCGCTACGACCTGTTCTCCAGCGCGGAGCCGGCCAGCTACCCGGTCGTCGTCGCTCCGGAGGTCCTCTGCACGAGGTGACGCGAGCCTGTCTTTCGACACTCCTCACACCCGCGCCGTAGTGTGGGTAATTGTGGCGAGCACCGACTTCGAAGCAGAGATCAAGCAGCTCCAGGCGACCATGAAGACCATCGGCCAGGTCCTCGACCTGGACGGCATGCGCAGGGAGATCGCCGACCTCGGCGAGCAGGTCGCCGCCCCCGACCTCTGGGACGACGTGGAGAGCGCCACCCGCATCACCGGCCGCCTCTCCGCGCTCCAGGGCGAGCTCGACAAGTTCACCGGCCTCGACTCCCGCATCGAGGACCTCGCCCTCATGGTCGAGATGGCGCAGGAGGAGGGCGACGCATCCTCCCTCGAGGACTCCGAGCGCGAGCTCGAGCGCATCAAGAAGTCCGTCGAGTCCCTCGAGATCCGCACCCTGCTCAACGGCGAGTACGACGCCCGCGAGGCGCTGGTCAGCATCCGGTCGGGCGCCGGTGGCGTCGACGCTGCCGACTTCGCCGAGACCCTGATGCGGATGTACATCCGCTGGGCCGAGCAGCACAAGTACCCCGTCGAGGTCTACGAGACGTCGTACGCCGAGGAGGCCGGCCTCAAGTCCGCCACCTTCGCCATCCACGCGCCGTACGCCTACGGCACGCTCTCCGTCGAGGCCGGCACCCACCGCCTCGTGCGGATCAGCCCCTTCGACAACCAGGGTCGCCGCCAGACGTCGTTCGCGGCCGTCGAGGTCGTGCCGGTGCTCGAGCAGACCGACGAGATCGAGATCCCCGACGAGGAGATCCGCGTCGACGTCTACCGCTCGGGCGGCCCCGGCGGCCAGTCCGTCAACACGACCGACTCCGCCGTCCGCCTCACCCACATCCCGACCGGCACGGTGGTGAGCTGCCAGAACGAGAAGTCGCAGCTGCAGAACAAGGCCTCGGCCATGGTGGTGCTCAAGGCCAAGCTCCTCGCGCTGAAGAAGGCCGAGGAGAAGGCGCACCTCGACGGGCTGCGCGGCGACGTCCAGGCGTCGTGGGGCGACCAGATGCGCAACTACGTGCTCAACCCGTACCAGATCGTCAAGGACCTGCGGACATCCTACGAGTCCGGCAACCCGCAGGCGGTCTTCGACGGCGACATCGACGCCTTCCTCGAGGCCGGCATCCGCTGGCGTCGCGGCGCGGAGAAGGTCGACGCCTGACCTCTGTCGCCTGACACCAGGTCGTCGCCGGCGCAACTGGCGGCGTCCGACGGGTGGATCGGCGAGATCCGTGCCGTATGCCGCCAGTTGGCGCGTGGCCCGGCGGTGTGCGCCGCACCCCGACGCAGGGTGGCGGCACATTGCGGGGATCTCGCCCGCCCTGACGCGATCTGCCGCCACCCTGGGGGCCGGCCCTGCGATCTGCCGCCACTCTGGGGGCCGGCGCGCGATCTGCCGCCACTCTTGCGGGCCGGTGGTCGTTCCCGGGCGCGCAACTGGCGGCGTACGACGGGTGGATCGGCGAGATCCGTGTCGTACACCGCCAGTTGGCGCGTGGCCCGGCGGTGTACGCAGCACCCCGACGCAGGGTGGCGGCACATTGCGGGAATCTCGCCCGCCTGACGCGATCTGCCGCCACCCTGGGGGCCGGCGGTCGATCTGCCGCCACCCTGGGGGCCGGTGGTCGTTCCCGGGCGCGCAACTGGCGGCGTACGACGGGTGGATCGGCGAGATCCGTGTCGTACGCCGCCAGTTGACGTGGTCCCGGGCCGAGCCCCTCCGGACCACCAGCCCGGACGACGAGCCCGGCCGGAGACCGGTAGATGCGGAGGACCCATCCCCGCCAGGAGACCGGCCGCCCTTCCCGCGACCGGCCCCCTGACGTCCCCAGAGGGATTCAGCGACGGCGCCGCAGGGCGGGGTCGCTGAGCGCCGGAGGTGCGTAACCCCGGTCGGCCTCGTTGATCGTCGTACCGGGCGGCACGATCTCGTCGATGCGGTCGAGCACGTCGTCGGGCAGGTCGATCTTCTCGGCGCCGAGCTGGGACTCCAGCTGCTCGAGCGTGCGCGGGCCGATGATGGCCGACGAGACGGCCGGGTGCTTCAGCACGAAGCCGAGCGCCAGGTGGATCAGCGACACCCCGGCCTGGTCGGCCAGGTCCTGGAGGGCGTGGACGGCCTCCAGCTTGGCGCGGTTCTCCGGGGAGGTGGGGTCGTGGCGCGCCGGCTGCCGCGCGGCCCGCGAGGAGACGACCGAGGCGTCCTCGCCCCGGCGGTAGCGGCCCGAGAGCCAGCCTCCGGCCAGCGGCGACCAGGGCAGGATCCCCAGCCCGTGCCGCTCGGCGGTGGGGAGCAGGTCGCGCTCCACCTCGCGGGCCAGGATGCTGTACGGCGGCTGCTCGGTCACCGGCCGCTCGCGGTGCCGGTCCCGCGCCACCCACTGCGCCTCGACGACCTGCGACGGCAGGAACGTCGACGTACCGATGTAGCGGATCTTGCCGGCGTGCACCAGGTCCGACAGGGCGCCCAGGGTGTCGTCGATGTCGGTCTCGGGACGCGGCCGGTGCACCTGGTAGAGGTCGATGTGGTCGGTCTGGAGCCGGCGCAGCGAGTCCTCGACGGCGCGGGCGATCCAGCGGCGCGAGTTGCCCGAGGAGTTGGGGTCCTCGTCCGACATGGAGCCGTGGAACTTGGTGGCCAGCACGACCTCGTCGCGGCGGCCCTTGAGCGCCTTGCCGATGATCTCCTCGGACTCCCCGCGGGCGTAGACGTCGGCGGTGTCGATGACGTTGATGCCGGCGTCGAGGGCCCGGTGGATGATCCGGATCGACTCGTCGTGGTCGGGGTTGCCCCAGGCGCCGAACATCATCGCGCCGAGGGTGAGGGGGCTGACCCGGACGCCGGTGCGGCCGAGGGTGCGGTGGGTCATGCGATCTCCTGCTGGGTCGTGGTGAGGGAGTACTGGCTGGTCGGGCGGTCGAGGCCGTAGTGCTCGCGCAGCGTCGTGCCGTCGTACGCCGTCCGGAACAGGCCGCGGGCCTGCAGGATCGGCACGACGTGGTCGACGAAGGCCTCGAGCCCCGACGGGAGTGCGGGCGGCATCACGTTGAAGCCGTCGGCGGCACCGGTGGTGAACCACTCCTCGATGGCGTCGGCCACCTGCTCGGGGGTGCCGCTGAAGGTGCGGTGGCCCCGGCCGCCGCCGAGGCGGCCGATGAGCTCGCGGACGGTGAGCCGCTCGCGCCGGGCCAGGGTGACGATGAGCGTGTAGCGCGACTTGGCGCCCTCGATGGAGTCCTCGTCGGGGAGGTCGTCGGGCAGCTGCCCGTCGAGGGCGAGCCGCTCCGGCGCCACCCGCAGCGTGCGGGCGAGCTGGCGGCGGGCGTACTCCGGCTGGATGAGGCGGTCGAGCTCCTCCTCCAGCGCCCGCGCCTCGGCCTCGGTCGAGCCGATGGCCGGCACGATCCCCGGCAGCACCAGCAGCTGGTCGGCGTCGCGCCCGAAGGCCCGGGCGCGGGCCTTGATGTCGGCGTAGAACAGCTGGGCGTCCGCCAGCGTCTGCTGTGCGGTGAAGATCGCCTCGGCGTGCCGCGCGGCGAAGTCGCGCCCGTCCTCCGACGACCCTGCCTGCACGAGCACCGGCCGGCCCTGGGGCGAGCGGGGCAGGTTGAGCGGACCGGCGACGCGGAAGTGGGTGCCGGTGTGGTGGATCGGGTGGACCAGCTCGGCGTCACCCCACACACCCGACTCCTTGTCGGCCACGACGGCGTCGTCCTCCCAGCTGTCCCACAGCTTGACCGCCACGTCGACGAACTCGTCGGCCCGGCGGTAGCGGTCGGCGTGCGCCGGCAGCTCGTCGAGGCCGAAGTTGCGGGCGGCGTCGAGGGTCGCGGTGGTCACGATGTTCCAGCCCGCGCGCCCGCCACTGACGTGGTCGAGGGTCGCGAAGCGCCGAGCCAGGTTGAAGGGGTCGTTGTACGACGTCGACGCGGTCGCGATGAGCCCGATGCGGGTGGTCGCCATCGCCATCGCCGTCAGCAGCACCGTCGGCTCGAGGGCACCCGCGGGTCGTCGCCCCACCTCGCCGAAGAGGGCGGGGGAGTCGGCGAAGAACACCGAGTCCATCAACCCCCGCTCGGCGGTGCGGGCGAGCTCGACGAAGTGCTGCACGTCGGTGTTGCTGCGCGGGTCGCTCTCGGGGAGCCGCCACGACGCCTCGTGGTGGCCGGTGCTCATCAGGAACGCGTTGAGCCGCAGCTGTCGGGTCATGAGGCCCTCCTCACGGCGTCCTCGACGCGCAGGCGCTGCGTGTCCTCGACACGGAGGTGGTGGTCGTCCTCGACGCCGAGCTCGGACAGCAGCCGGGTGCGGAGGGCGGCGAAGGCCGGGTCGGCCTGCGAGCGCGACCCGGGCAGCTCGATGCGCAGGTCCGAGGACACGACGCCGTCGTCGAGCACGATGACCCGGTCGGCGAGCACGATCGCCTCGTCGACGTCGTGGGTCACCAGCAGCACCGCGGGACGGTGGGCCGCGCAGAGCTTGCGGAGCAGGACGTGCATCTTGATCCGGGTGAGCGCGTCGAGCGCCCCGAAGGGCTCGTCGGCGAGCAGCAGCTGGGGCTCGCGCACCAGCGACCGGGCCAGCGCGGCCCGCTGGGCCTCGCCCCCGGACAGCTCGTGCGGCCACGCGTGCTCGCGGCCGGCGAGGCCGACCTCGGCGAGCGCCTGCTTCCCCCGGGCGGAGGCGTCCTTGCGGCCCAGGCCGAGGACCACGTTGTCGAGGACCCGCCGCCACGGCAGCAGCCGCGAGTCCTGGAAGACCACCGACACGTCGCTCGGGACGGTGATGGTCCCGCTGCCCGCGACGTCGCGGTCGAGACCGGCCAGCGCCCGCAGCAGCGTCGACTTGCCGCTGCCGGATCGGCCGAGCAGGGCCACGAACTCGCCGGCCGGGATGTCCAGGTCGAGCCCGTTGAGCACGCCGCCCGCCTCGTTGAAGCTGCGGTGCAGGTCCCGGACCCGGACCGCGGGGGAGCCTGCGTCGGGACCGGTGCGGTCGTTCAGCCTTCCAGCGTGCGTCGCCATGTGAGCGCCTTCCTTTCGATGAGACGGACCACGGTGTCGGCCACCAGGCCGAGCACCGCGTAGACCACGAGGCCGACGACGATCACGTCGGTCTGCCCGTAGCTCGAGGCGAGCGTGATCATGTGACCGATCCCGCTCGTGGTGTTGATCTGCTCGACGACCACGAGGGCGAGCAACGCGGAGGTGACCGCGAAACGCATCCCGAGGAGGAAGCCGGGCATGGCACCGGGTAGCACGACCGAGCGGACGAACTCCCACCGCGAGATGCCCACGGTCTCGGCCAGCTCGCCGTACCGCTCGTCGATGCCGCGCAGGCCGTTGTGGGTGTGGATGTAGACGGGGACCAGGACGCCGAGCGCGATGGTGATGACCTTCATCGGCTCGCCGATGCCCAGCCAGAGGATGAGCAGCGGGATGAGCGCCAGGCTCGGGATCGAGCGCTTGACCTGGACGGGACCGTCGATGAGCGACTCACCGACCCGCGACAGGCCCGCGGCGATCGCGAGCACGGTGCCGATGGCCACTCCGAGGGCGAGGCCGAGCGAGGCCCTCACTGCCGAGACGGCGATGCTCTCCTGCAGCCGGCCCGACTCGGTGAGGTCGGCCGCCGTGGACAGCACGGTCCACGGGGCGCTGAGGGTGCGCTCGTCGAGCAGCCCCGTCGCGGAGCCGAGGCACCAGGCGCTCAGCAGGACGACGGGCCCGATCCAGAACCCGCCGCGGATGCGTCGTCCCGGACGCAGCCGGGGACGCAGCACCCGCTCGTCGTGCGCCGCGACGACTGCGGGGCGCTCGGCGACCGCGGTCACTGCCCGCCCCCGAGTGCGGCGGCGATGGCCGTCTCGTAGCGGCGGTCGTAGAGGTCCGCGACGTCGAGCTCCTCGTGGTCCTGCTCCGTGGCGAGCAGGTCGGCCGTCTCCTGGTGCCGGGCGATGACGTCGTCCCAGCTGGTCGGCACCTCGAACTCGCCGAGCGCCTCGGTGATGCGCGTCGCGTCCTCGGACGAGAGGCCCTCGTGGTCGACGTAGTAGGCCTGGGCGAACTCGTCGGGGTGCTCGGAGATCCACTGCTGGGCCTGGGCCCAGACCTCGACGTAGTCCTGGAGGGCCGCCGCCTTGTCGGCGTCCTGCAGCACGCTGGTCGGGGTGTAGAGAGTCCACGCGTCGTCGCGCACCCCCGGCTTGACGGTGCTGCCGCCGTCCTGCTCGTACTTGGCGAGGTAGCTGCCGACCAGCGACTGGCCGAGCGGGGCGACGTCGACCTGCTTGCTGCCCAGGGCCAGCACGTAGGCGTCGTCGACGCTGGCCATCTCGACGAGCTCGACGTCGTCCTGGGTCAGTCCCGCCTTGGCGAGCACGCGCAGCACGAGGGCGCCCTGCGCCTGGCCGGGGCTGTAGGCGATGGACTTGCCCTCGAGGTCCTCGAGGCTCGAGACCTTGACGCCCGGAGCGACGCCGAGCTCGTACGTCGGGTGCTCCAGCGGGTCGACCGTCTCGCGGGCGGCGATGATCTTGATGTCGGTCCCGGTCCACTGGGCGAAGAGCGGCGGGATGTCGGCCACCGAGCCGACGTCGATGGCGTCCGCGCGGAAAGCCTCGAGGGTCTTGGGGCCGCCGGTGATGTTGGCCCACTCGACGTCGACGTCGAGCTCCTCGTCGAGTCCGGAGGCCTCGAGCGCGACCTGGGTGGCCGGGTCGCCGACGCGGAGCACGGTGCCGTCCGGCACCTCGTCGGGCACGGCGGCGGACAGCTCGAGCCGGGGGCCCTGCGCCTCGGCTCCGCAGCCGACGAGGCTGGTCAGGGCCAGGACGAGGCCCGCCACGGGGACGAGGCCGGGGGCGAGGCGCGAGCGCCTCGGACGGGGGAGGGAGTGCATTGGGTTTCTCCTCGTGAATGCGACTAAGTCAACTGAAGTAATACACATTGGATCGAGAAGTGCACGCCGACGCGCGCATCGTGAGACGCGCGCCTCAGTCGGCGCGCAGGGCCTCGAGCACGACGACGCACCAGCGGCCCACCCGCTCGGCGTCGCCGGTGCCGCTCACCCGGCAGGCCAGCCAGGTGTCGCCCACGAGCCCCTGGTAGGTCGTGTGCTTGTCCCGGCCGTCCGGGCAGGTGACGACGACCCCGGGGGCGCCGATCTCCGGGACGTCCTTGCGCGTGCAGTCCCCGCGGCCGGTCTCGCGGGCCCAGGACCGGGCGAGCGGCTCGCCGACCGGCGTGCCGAAGACCCACGCGGAGGCGGTGGTGCGCTCGGTGCCGCCGGCGGTGATCGAGCAGCCCCACTCGTTGGCGACCGACTCGGTGCCGGGGACCTTCATCCCGGGACGCCAGGCGACCGGGTCCTCGGCCGCGTCCACGCCGAGCGCGAGCGCGGCGGACTCCGCCGAGATGCGGCCGCAGAAGGGCCCGCGCGCCAGCGTCATGCCCTCGCGGTCGTAGTCGGCCAGCGGCGTGGCGCTCGCCCCCGGTGCGGGCGTCGCGGCGGGCCCGGTCCGATCGGCGGGCGCGTCGACCAGCACGGCCCGGCCCAGCACGATGGCCAGGGCGGTGACCACCACGGCGACGACGGCGAGCAGCACGACCGTGACCCGACCCCGGCCCGGACGAGGCGTCGTACGACGTCGGCTGCTCACGCCGCCACCCTAGATGCGAGCTCCGTCGGCCCCGCCAGGCGGCGGTGCGCCGAATCGGAGGGGTTGGGCAGCGGCGCGTAACCTCGCATCCGTGATTCGCTTCGACCAGGTCACCAAGACCTATCCCGGCCACCCCCACGCGGCGCTCGACCAGGTGTCGGTCGACGTGGAGAAGGGGGAGTTCGTCTTCCTCGTGGGCTCCTCCGGCTCGGGCAAGTCGACCTTCCTGCGCCTGGTGCTGCGTGAGTACCGCCCCACCTCGGGGCGCGTCTACGTGGCCGGCAAGGAGATCAACCGGCTGGCGAGCTGGAAGGTGCCGCGGCTGCGCCGTGACATCGGCACGGTCTTCCAGGACTTCCGGCTGCTGCCCAACAAGACGGTCAGCGAGAACGTCGCCTTCGCGCTCCAGGTGATCGGCCGCTCGCGCAGCGACATCGCCAGCCTGGTCCCCGAGACCCTGGAGATGGTCGGCCTCGACGGCAAGGGCGACCGGATGCCCGACGAGCTGTCCGGTGGCGAGCAGCAGCGGGTCGCGATCGCCCGCGCCTTCGTCAACCGGCCGATGATCCTCATCGCCGACGAGCCGACCGGCAACCTGGACCCCACCACCTCGGTGGGCATCATGAAGCTCCTCGACCGCATCAACCGCACCGGCACCACGGTGGTCATGGCCACCCACGACGCCGGCATCGTCGACCAGATGCGCAAGCGGGTCATCGAGCTCGAGGACGGTCGCGTCGTGCGCGACCAGGCCCAGGGCGTCTACGGCTTCCAGAACTGACCCTGCCTCAACCGAAAGAGACTCATGCAGCTTCGCTACGTCTTCTCCGAGCTCGGCCAGGGCCTGCGCCGCAACCTCTCGATGCACCTCGCGGTGGTCCTGACGTTGTTCGTGTCGCTGACCCTGGTGGGCCTCGGGGTCCTCTTCAATCAGCAGGCCACCAAGGCCGCCGACCACTGGGGCAGCCAGCTCCAGATCACGGTGTTCCTGTGCCGTGCCGACGACGGCAACCCGGCCTGTGCAGGTGAGGTCACCGACGCCCAGCGCGACGAGATCGAGCAGGTCGTCCAGGACAACCCCGAGGTCGCGGACTACCACTTCGAGAGCAAGGAAGAGGCCTTCGACAAGGTCAAGGAGCTGCTCGGCCCCGAGCGCTTCGAGGGCCCCAACCCCGCGGCCACGGCCGAGGACCTGCCCGAGTCGGTGTGGATCGAGCTCAAGGACCCCGAGGAGTACGAGGGCATCACCAGTGCCGTCCAGGGCCTCGACGGCGTCTCCCAGGTGCGTGACATGCGCAAGGTGATCGCCCCCATCATCGGCTCGATCAACATGCTGCAGTGGGTGGCCCTCGGGACGGCCGCGTTCCTCGTCTTCGCCGCCCTGCTGCTGGTCGGCAACACGATCCGGCTGGCGGCCTTCGCCCGACGCAAGGAGATCGGCATCATGCGGCTGGTGGGCGCCTCCACGCTCTACATCGCGCTGCCCTTCCTCCTCGAGGCGTTGGTGACCGCATTCATCGGCGTGGCCCTGGCCGCCGGGGCGCTCGGGGCCTTCATGTACTTCGGCATCGAGCAGCGCGGCAACGACCAGCTGAAGTTCATGCCGTGGATCGGGATGCCGGAGTACGTCGTCGCGCTGGGCGCCGTCGCGATCCTCGGTCCGCTGCTCACGCTGCTCCCGACACTCGTGCTGACGCGCAAATACCTCAAAGTCTGATCCGCGCGGGTTACCTTCGGTCCGTTCTCTTCCCCGAACGACCAAAGGCTTCCGGTGCGATCCTTCCCCCGTACCGCCCGCCGCCGCATGGCCGCAGCGTCCGCCGCTGCTGCCCTCGTGGTGGGCACCGCGTCCGTCCCCTATGCCTATGCAGGCGTCCTCCACAGCGACGACCTCAAGGACAAGAAGCACAAGGTCGAGAAGAGCATCGACCATGCGCACGAGGACCTCGACCACTCCAGCAAGCGGCTGCGTGCCGCGACCGAGCGCCTCGAGGCGGCCCGGTCGCAGCTGGCCACCGCCCGCAACCAGCTGGCCACGGCCCGTGGCCGGGTGGCGGTCGCCGCCGAGCGTGATGCCGAGATGCAGGCCGCGCTGACCCAGGCCGAGGCCGACCTGGCCACCGCCGAGGCCGAGCTCGTCGCGGGTCGCCAGAGCATGGACGAGCAGGCCGACGAGGTCGCGAGCACGGTCTCGGACATCTACATGGAGGGCGACCCGCAGCTGCTCGCCTTCTCCTCGATGCTCGAGTCGGCCTCCACCGACGACCTGACCCGCCACGAGGAGGTGCGGGACGTCATCGTGGGACGCGAGTCGCGCGCCTTCGACGCCCTGCACGCCGCCAAGGTGCTGCTCGAGGTGCACGAGCGCCAGGTCGCCGACGCCCGCGACGAGGTCGCGGCGAAGCGCCAGGAGGCGGCCGACAACCTGGTCGTCAAGCAGCAGCTGGAGTCCGAGGCCGAGACCGCCAAGGCCTCGGTCGTCGCCCTCGTGGGCGAGCGGTCCTCGGCCCGCTCGGAGGCCACCAAGGCCCGCGCCGCGGACCTGCGCCAGCTCCAGAAGCTGGAGCGCGAGGCCAACCGGATCGAGGAGATGCTGCGCAAGCGCGCGGCCGCGGCACTGCGCCGGGCCCGCGCCAAGGCCGCGGCGGCGGCCGCCCACGGGCGCAGCGCCCCCAGCGGTGGCGGCACCCTGATGATGCCGGTGGCCGGCGGCGTCACCTCGCCCTTCGGCTGGCGCACCCACCCGATCTACGGCTACTGGGGCCTGCACGACGGCACCGACTTCGGCGGTGGGTGCGGACAGCCCATCCACGCGGCCGCGTCGGGGCGCGTCGTGTCGTCATACTGGAGCGACGTGTACGGCAACCGGCTCATCGTGGACGACGGAGTGCTGCGCGGCGTCGGCATCGCCACCATCTACAACCACGCCAGCAGCTACACCGTCGGCCCCGGCGCGCAGGTGCAGCGCGGCCAGGTCATCGGGTACGTCGGCGACACCGGCTGGTCGACCGCCTGCCACCTGCACTTCACGGTGATGGCCAACGGCCGGGCCGTGGACCCCCAGAACTGGTTCTGATGCGCCGGTCCCGAGCGCAGCGAGGGGCCGATGAGGGCATCAGATCGAGGGACTCGACGTACACCTGAGCGCAGCGAAGGGGTGCGTGAGTCGTCTCGAGATCTAGTGCGAGGCGGGGATGCAATCAGGTTGCGACCGACTGAGAGAATGGCGCCATGGCCAAGGAGACCGCGAAGGACCAGCGCAACCGGTTGATCGCGCAGAACAAGAAGGCGCGCCACGACTACCTCATCGAGGACACCTTCGAGGCCGGCATGGTGCTCCAGGGGACCGAGGTGAAGTCGCTGCGGGCCGGGCGCGCCAGCCTGGTCGACGGCTTCGTCGACCTCGACAACGGCGAGGTGTGGCTGCACGGCGTCCACATCCCGGAGTACGCCCAGGGCACCTGGACCAACCACGCCGCGCGCCGCAAGCGCAAGCTGCTCCTCAACCGGGCCGAGATCACCAAGCTCGAGCGCAAGGTGGGGGACAAGGGCTTCACCATCGTCCCGCTCTCGCTGTACTTCAAGGACGGCCGCGCGAAGGTCGAGATCGCGCTGGCCAAGGGCAAGAAGGAGTACGACAAGCGGCACTCCCTGGCCGAGCGCCAGGCCAACCGGGAGAAGGAGCAGGCCGTCCAGCGTCGGCTCAAGGGCCACCGCGACTGATGGCCCCCACCGCCGACGCCGCCGGGGACGCCACGGTGCGGGAGTGGACGGCGGCACTCGGGCTGCCGGGCCTCGTCGACGTCCACACGCACTTCCTGCCACCCTCGGTGATGGACAAGGTCCGCGCCCAGTTCGACTCAGCCGGGCCGCTCATCGGCCGGTCGTGGCCGCTGCACTACCGCGACACCGACGAGGTCCTCGTCGAGGTGCTGCGATCGCTGGGGGTCGTCCGCTTCACGGCGCTGCCCTACGCCCACCGACCCGGGATGGCCGACTGGCTCAACGACTGGGCGGCCGGCTTCGCCGCCCGCGTGCCCGAGGCCGCAGTCTGCGCGACGTTCTTCCCCGAGGAGTCCGCGGCGTCGTACGTCGCCGCCCGGCTCGCCGACGTCGAGGTCTTCAAGGTGCACGTGCAGGTCGGCGGCTTCGACGTCGCCGACCCGCTCCTGGACGAGGCGTGGGGCCTGGTCGCCGAGGCGGGCACGCCGGTCGTGCTGCACGCCGGCAGCGGGCCGGTCCCCACCGAGCACACCGGGCCGGGCCCGGTCGCTGCCCTGCTGGCGCGGCACCCGCGGCTGCGGCTGGTGATCGCGCACGCCGGGGCGCCGGAGTACGCCGAGTTCCTCGCGCTCGCGGAGCGCCACGAGCGGGTCGCGCTGGACACCACGATGGCCTTCACCGACTTCTTCTCCGAGATGGGCGGGGTCTACCCGACTGCGCTGCTGCCCCGGCTGCGCGACCTGGGGCTGGCCGGCAAGGTGCTGCTCGGCTCCGACTTCCCGAACATCCCCTACCCCTACGCCCACCAGCTCGAGGCGCTCAGCCGGCTCGACCTCGGTGACGACTGGCTGCGTGCGGTCTGCTGGGACAACGGGCACGCGCTGCTCGGCTGACGCGGCCCGGCGCCCGTAGGCTGCCGGGATGACTCGGGGGAGAGCGCTCGTCGTGCTGTCGTGCGTGCTGCTGGCCGGGTGCGGCGGAGCAAGCGACGCCGGCGACGAGCCGATCACGCCGGGTGCCATCGCTGCGGTCACCCAGGACGTCCTGGGCCGGCCCGCCCGGGACGTGGCGCGGTGGGACGTCTTCACCCGCGAGCTCGGCCAGGAGTCCCCGGGCGCCACGATGCGCTTCGGGAGGCTGTCGGTCGAGGTGGCCGTCGCGCCGACCACCGACAGCCCGCTGGTCTGTGCCGACCCGAGCTTCTTCGACGAGTGCGTGCAGCAGGAGTACGACGGGCACGAGGTGACGCTCGCCTGGCAGGAGCTGGAGCCGGAGGAGGACCCCGGCGTCGTCTACGTCATCGACCGGCGCGACGGCGAGGACGTCGTCGTGGGCCTCGGCGGCCCCACGATCACCGGCGACCCGCGCGACCTCGACCTCGGCATCGACCTCGCGGACCTGGCGGCCGTGGCGACCGACCCACGGCTGGGACTGACCACCACGCCGGAGGTCGTCGACCAGGGCGCGGAGCTGGACCTCGGCGTCGCCTGAGGGAATGCATGCGGTGTCCGTCGGTGTTGACCCGTAGACTGACCACGCACCACCGCACGACACAACTCAAGAGGGGCTGATCGGTTTCGACTTGGGACGTTAGTCCCAGGGGAAGCGGGTCGAGAAGGCAGCGTCATCTCGTAAACGATCGCTGCAAAACCATAGTTGCCAACACCAATCGCAACGACTTCGCTCTCGCTGCCTGAGCAGTGATCGAAGGGTCTGACCGGGCACCCGTCCTCGTCCCGGACCCAGGCCTCATCTAGAGGACTTGCTGGCCACTCTCTGTCAGGAGGGGTGGCCGGGACTTCATCCTGACTGGGCCTGTCGGCGACGTGTCTGTGCGAGCGCCGGGGCCGAGAAAAGCGACAACACAGACTGCACCCGGAGAAGACCTGGTTCGACGCTCGAGGACGCGGGTTCGATTCCCGCCAGCTCCACACAGGGGTCTTCGCAGAATAAGCGAGGACTCTTCGCAGAATTGCCGGTCTCGGTGGGTCGCACCACCGGGAGCCAGCCCTCTTGATCGAGAGCCGCCCCGACACCTGTCGGGGCGGCTTTCGTGCGCCTCAGGGGGCTGCGCCAGCTGCTCGATCTCTCGGGACTTCGGCGGTTCCAGCGGGAGGCTTCGTGGGCCGCGGATAGCCTCCACCTGTGAAAGCGACTGACTTGGCAAAGGTGCGCGCGACTCTGTGGGCCGCGGCCGACGAACTTCGGGCCAACTCCAAGCTCACCCCGGTCCAGTACCGGGACCCCGTCCTCGGGCTGGTGTTTCTCGCGTACGCCGAGAATCGCTTCGAGGCGGTGCGTGCCGAGGTCGAAGCGAAGTCGAGCGCCCGCAATCCGGCGACGATCGGGGACTACAAGGCGAAGTCCGTTCTGTATGTCCCTGACGAATCGCGGCTGTCGACCCTCGTTGAGTTGCCTGAGGGCGAGGACATCGGCAAGGCCACCGACGAGGCCATCAAGGCCATCGAGGAAGCCAATCCCGAGCTCAAGGACATCCTGCCGCGCGGATACCAGAAGCTGGACCGCTCGACCCTGACCGAGCTGCTGCGGCTCTTCGCACCCCTGCCTACCCGGCTCGAAGGCGACGCCTTCGGCTTCATCTACGAGGACTTCCTCTCTAACTTCGCCGCGCAGGAGGGTAAGGGCGGCGGTGAGTACTTCACGCCCTACTCGATCGTTCGTCTCATCGTCGAGATCCTGGAACCCTTCCAAGGCCGCGTCTTCGATCCTGCCTGCGGGTCGGGTGGCATGTTCGTTCAGTGCGCGAAGTTCGTCGAGCGGCACAACGAGTCGGCCAGCCGCAAGCTCTCGGTTTTCGGCGCGGAGAAGACCGAGGACACCGTGCCGTTGGCGAAGATGAACCTGGCGCTCCACGGGCTCTCTGGCGACATCCGCCAGGCGAACAGCTACTACGAGGACCCGCACGGTGCGGTCGGTGCCTTCGACTACGTGATGGCGAACCCGCCGTTCAACGTCAGCAAGATCAAGAAGGACCAACTGGCTGGCGACAAGCGGTTCCCGTTCGGCATGCCGAAGGCTGACAACGGCAACTTCGTCTGGATCCAGCAGTTCTACGCCGCGCTCTCGCCGAAGGGTCGTGCTGGCTTCGTGATGGCGAACTCCGCTGGCGACGCAGGTCACTCGGAGAAGGAGATCCGCAAGGAGCTGATCGAGTCCGGGACCGTCGATGTAATGGTCGCCATCGGCCCAAACTTCTTCTACACCGTCACCCTGCCCGTGACGCTCTGGTTCCTCGACAAGGCGAAGGTCGGTACACCGCGCCAAGACACCGTGCTGTTCCTCGACGCACGCAACATCTTCCGACAGATCGACCGCGCCCACCGCGACTTCCTGCCCGAGCAGATCGAGTTCCTGGCCAACATCGTGCGGCTCTACCGCGGCGAGGACATCGAGACGACTAGTGGAAGCGAGGTCCTGCTCAAGGAGTACTTCCCCGACGGAAAGTACGTCGACGTCGGCGGCCTCTGCAAGGTCGCCTCTAGGGTGGAGATCAAGGAGCAGGGCTGGAGCCTCAACCCGGGCCGCTATGCCGGCATCGCCGCGGTCGACGAGAGCGACGTTGACTTCATTGGCGACCTCGAGGCTCTGTACGAGGAGTTCATCATGCTCGGCGATCAGGCCGACGTGCTGCGCTCGAAGGTCGAGGCTGCTGTTCAAGGGATTCTCAACGTATGACGGGGGAAAGCACAGTCGGCGACTTGATCACGACGCTGATCGACTACCGCGGAAAGACACCCCCCAAGACAGCTTCAGGCGTTCCCTTGATCACGGCGAAGGTGATCAAGGGCGGCATCATTCTGGCCGAGCCGCGCGAGTACATCGCAGAAGACAACTACGACGCGTGGATGAGACGAGGTTTGCCAGCCAGCGGTGACATTCTCATCACCACGGAAGCGCCCCTCGGCGAGGTCGCACGCGTAGGGGTAGATGCTCGCATCGCATTGGCCCAGCGAGTGATCCTTCTCCGCCCTGACTCGGAAAAGGTCGATCCGAGCTTCATGTTTCACTACTTGCGATCGCCGCAAGCGCAGGCTGCCCTTGGACGCCGCTCGAGCGGGACTACCGTCAGCGGCATTCGGCAACCCGAACTCAGGGCTCTCGAGATACCGCTCATTGCACGGCCGGCCCAACAGGCGGTTGGGGAAATTCTCGACTGCATCGAGGACCTGATCGAGAACGATCGGCGTCGGGTGGAGGTGCTAGAAGAGACGGCACGGGCCATCTACCGCGAGTGGTTCGTGCAGTTCCGTTACCCAGGCCATAGCGACGTTCCCATGGCCGACTCGGCCCTCGGCGCGACGCCCGCGGGGTGGGAGATCGCCCCCGCCTCCACCGCTCTGACGATCAACCCCCGCGTCAAGTTCGATAGGTCGGTCGAACGCCCCTTCATTGCGATGGGTGATCTCGATGAACGAAGCATGGGGTGTCGTCCGAGCCAGGTTCGTTCAGGAAGTTCCGGTGCCAAGTTCGAGCGCGGCGACACTCTGTTTGCTCGGATCACGCCTTGCTTGCAGAACGGTAAGACGGGTCTTGTGCAGTCTCTACCCGACGGCGAAGTCGGCCTCGGGTCGACCGAGTTCATCGTGCTGCGAGGGCGGCTCGTCGGACCGGCGTTCACGTACTGCTTGGCGCGAGAGGATGACTTCAGGGGACATGCCATCGCGAGCATGAGTGGCGCCAGCGGTCGACAGCGGGTGCGCAACGAGTGCTTCGACAGCTATCTACTTGCGGTGCCGCCGGAGGGGCTCGGAGACAAGTTCGAGACCACGGTGGAGCCGCTGCTGTCCCAGGCCGCGGTTCTGCTGGACGAGACCGAGAGTCTCCGGAACCTACGTGACCTCCTGCTGCCACGGTTGGTGACGGGACAGATTGACGTGTCGACGCTTGACCTCAACGCGTTGATCGAAGCTGAGGTGGCGTGATGGTGCCGGCGGGGGCGGAGTATCTCTACGTGGAGAAGCCGAGCATGGAGTTGCTGGAGCACCTCGGTTGGACGCCGGTCGACGCGTTCCACGAGGTCCTCGGGTCGGAGGGAACGCTCGGTCGTGACTCGCAGCACGACGTCGTGTTGACTCATCGTTTGCGTTCCGCGATGCGCAAGTTGTGTCCGGAGGGCGTGCCAGACCTCGCCATCAACGAGGCCATTGACGCGCTGACCAAGGACCGCTCGGCCATGGATCGGGTCCGCGCCAATCGCGAGGTCCACGATCTGCTGCGTGACGGCTACCTGGCCGAGTGGACCGACGACCAAGGTGCGAAGCAGATCGAGACCCTGCGGTTTCTCGATTTGGCTAACCCGACGAGCAACGACTTGCTGGCCGTGCAGCAACTGTGGGTCAAGGGCACCCTCCACAGCAGACGCCTTGATGTTGCGCTGTTTGTCAACGGCGTCCCCTTGGTGCTGATGGAGTTCAAGGAGCCCAACGAGTCGGTCAAGTCCGCGTACGACAACAACCTGACCGACTACCGCGACACCATCCCGCAGCTGTTCATCCCGAACTGCTTCGTGCTGCTGTCCAACGGCAGCCACGCCAAGGTCGGGTCGACGTACTCGCCGTGGGAGTTCTTCAACGACTGGTTGGTCATCGACGCTCACGGCACCCGGGGAGCGGTCGCGTTGGAGACGGCCCTGCGCGGCACCTGTGACCCTGCCGTGCTGCTGGACCTGCTTGAGAACTTCGTCGCCTACATGGAGCGCCCCGGTGGCCTCATCAAGGTCCTGGCGCGCTCGCACCAGTACCTCGGCGTCAACGCAGCGATCGAGAACCTCCATCGGGCCCGCGCGGAGCAGGACAAGCGTCTCGGTGTCTTCTGGCACACCCAGGGCTCGGGCAAATCGCTGTCCATGTTGTGGTTCACCCAGAAGGTGCTGCGTCAGGTGCCTGGCAAGTGGACTTTCGTCATGGTCACCGACCGCAGCGAGCTCGACACCCAGCTCCACGGCGAGTTCGCCGACGCCGGAGCAATCTCGCCAGAGGCGCGGGTGCACGCGGAGTCCGGGACCCACCTGCGCGAGCTGCTGACTGCCGATCACCGGTACGTGTTCACCCTGATCCACAAGTTCCAGCCCTCCAAGGCGCTGGGGGAGCGCCAGATGCCGGTGCTCTCAGAGCGTTCCGATGTCATCGTCATCACCGACGAGGCGCACCGCAGCCAGTACGACACCCTCGCCCTCAACATGCGCCTCGCGCTTCCCAACGCGTCGATGATGGGTTTCACCGGCACGCCGTTGATCAAGGGCGAGGAAGAGGCGACGCGCGAGCAGTTCGGCACCTACGTCAGCGTCTACAACTTCCGCGACGCGATCGAGGATGGCGCGACTGTCCCGCTCTACTACGAGAACCGCATCCCCGAGCTCCAGCTGGACAACGAGAACTTCTCCGACGACCTCAACGCTCTCCTTGAGGAAGCCGAGCTCGACGAGGACGCCGAGGGCCAGTTGGCACGCACCTTCGGTACGCAGTACACGCTCCTGACCCGACCCAAGCGTCTGAAGAGGATTGCCAAGGATCTCGTCGCCCACTTCGTAGGTCGTGGCTTCAGCGGCAAGGCGATGTTCGTCGGCCTCGACAAGGCTGCCGCGGTGCGGATGTACAACCTGGTCCAGGACGCCTGGGCCCAGCACCTGACCGAGTTGAAGGCTGAGCACGACGCGCTGCCCGAGCTGGAGCGTCCTTGGTTGGCCTCGCGGATCGAACTGATGGAAACCACCGACATGGCGGTTGTCGTCTCGCAGAGTCAGAACGAGCTCAAGATGCTCGACGACCTCGGACTCGACATCAGGCCTCACCGCGAGCGGATGATCCGCGAGGACCTCGCCGAGAAGTTCAAGGACGCCGAGGATCCGCTGCGGTTGGTGTTCGTCTGCGCGATGTGGATGACCGGCTTCGACGCGCCTAGCGTCTCCACGGTCTACTTGGACCGGCCGATGCGGAACCACACGCTGATGCAGACCATCGCCCGGGCTAACCGTGTCTTCCCGGAGAAGGACAACGGGCTGATCGTCGACTACGTCGGCGTCTTCCGAAACCTTGAGAAGGCGCTCGCGATCTACGGAGCGGCCGAGGCCGGCGAGTCGCCCATCGAGATCATCGACGCGCTCGCCGGTGAGCTCGACGCAGCCGTGGCCGAGGTGTTCGACTTCTGCTCCGGCGTCGGGGTAAACCTGGCGGCCATGCGCGACGCCGAAGGGTTCGACCATGTCGCCAAGCGTGACGCGACTGTCGAGGCGCTGCTCGTGGACGAGGAGACCCGCACCGACTTCCAGCAGAAGGCACGCCAGGTTCGCAAGCTCTTCAAGGCCCTCCTGCCTGATCCGACAGCCGCCGCGCAGCAGCGCAACGTCGCCGCGATCCGAGTGATCGCCGAACGCATCGCGGAGGTCACTCGACCGCCGGAGGCAGACATCGACGCCGTCACGGACGCGGTCGACGCCTTGCTCGACCGGTCGGTGGGCGCGGAGGAGTACGTCATCCGGGCAGCCGCTGAGGGGACCAAGCCGGACCCCCTGATCGATCTGTCCCAGATCAACTTCGACGGCCTAGCAGCTAGGTTCGCCGGCCGCGAACGAGCCGAGACCGACCGGTTGGCGCAGCTGCTCCGCCAGCAGGCCATCAGCGCTGCCGTCCGAAACCCGACCCGCTACGAGTTGGTCGAGCGAATCGAGCAGCTCATCGAGGACTACAACGCTGGCAGCGTGAACATCGACGAGTACCTGCGACGCCTCATCGAGCTCTCCCAGACCTTGACGCAGGAAGAGGAACGCTCTGCGCGCGAAGGTCTGACGGAAGAAGAACTCGCGATCTTCGACCTGCTGACCCAGCCCGACCCGGTGCTGACCGACGACGAACGCGAGACCGTGAAGACCAGCGCCAAGAAGCTTCTCGAACACCTGCACGACAAGATCGTCCAGGACTGGCGCCGCAAGGTCGACATCAAGAGCGACGTCGACAGCACGATCCGTCGGGTCCTGGACCAGGGGTTGCCGGAGACGCCCTACACCCTCGACATCTTCACGTCGAAGGTGCAGCTCGTCATGGACCACGTGCTTAGCGCCTACGGCGACAACGGCGAAAGCGCCTACGACGGACGAGTCGACGTCCAGTTCCCGCAGGATCCACAGGTTGACCTCTCTGGACCCATCGACGTGAACCGGATCGCTGACGACGTTGTGGCACGCATCCACTCCGATCCCGCGTTCGCCCGCCACGTTGCCCAGCAGCTCGTGTCGAGCGGCGACGAATGAGTCCAAGACCGGGAATTCCCTTCAGCTGTTGAGTTGTCAAAGATCAAGCTCAGTGCCCGTGCACTGAGGAAGCGGCCTTGAGTCAGGCGGCCTCGTCGCTGACCGTGCTGCTGTCCGTCCGTGCCGCCAGCAGGTGGCGGGCGTCGATCTCCTTGGCCTGTTCCTTGGTGAGGTCGGTGAAGCCCCAGTCGTGCGGGTCGGGTTGCAGGAGGGGGTGTTCGGCCGGGCCGAGTCCGGTGTCCTCGTGCCAGCTGCGCAGCTGCTCCTCGTTGAAGACGGACGCCTTTAGGCCGTTGATGAGGTTGGCCATGGCGAGCCCGGGCAGCCGGTTCTGGCCGCGGCGCATGCGCTGCCTGCTGGGGTTCTTCAGGATCCCGAACGCGCCCTCCACGCTGGAGCGGAGGTTGAAGGCGCGCCGCCAGCGGCGGGTGCCGACGTACTCGCGCTGCATGAGCTTGCGCTGGTGGTGCGGGTTCTTCGGGTCGGGGGTGAAGTCCATGGTCTTGTTGGTGCAGCAGGGGCGCGTCTGCCAGTCCTCGGGCGGGGTGACGATCGGCAGCCCGGCCTCGCGGGCGACGGTGACGTTGTCCGTGCCGCGCGCCCAGCAGCCACCCCGGCCGGCCATGGCGGGGCAGATCCACTTCGAGGAAGGGTTGCGTCCGAGCCCGGACTCCTTGCGGTCGAAGGCCCAGTTGGCCTTGAACTCCTCGACCGCGTCGTAGTGCTCCTCGTCCTCGTCCCGGGCGAACGTCGCGGGGAGGGGCCGCTGATCCATGGGGGCGGCGGGGCAGTGCATCCAGCCGTACTGCATGAGAGCGCCGTTGATGTCGACGCACCCGTCGCCGTCCTCGCGCATGGCGAGGATCTGCTCGATGCCCCGCTGTGCCAACGGCACCGCCCAACGGTCCGCCTTGAGGTTGGTGTAGAGCAGGTCACCGGCGAGCCGGGTGATCTTGGAGCGGAGCTGGATGCGGTCCAGCAGCCGCAGCGAGGCGTCGACGACGTCCTCGTTGGCGGGCACGACGACCAGGCCCTCGACGAGCAGCGGCTCCGGCCGACCGGTGGAGTTCGGGTCAGCGGTCCGCACGACGGTGTGCTGGTGGAAGCCGTATCCGACCTCCTTCTGTCCGCCCTTGCCGGTCTTGTAGCCCCATGCGGCGTCCAGACAGTGGCGCAGCCGCGTCGTCGTGGCGCCCTCGGGCGCCGGTGCCGTGTCGTCGTCGGCGACGATGCTGGTGACCTGCAGAGCGGTCTCGACGTCCTCGCTTACGGCGTGCGTGGTGCCGTTGGCGAGGCGCTTCTGGGCGTTGCGCTGCTCCTTCTTGGGCCCGATGTTCCACGACCACTGGCCGGTGCCGTCGATGGCCACGGTGCTGCACGGGCGGGCGATGACGGAGACGGTGATGAGGCGGTCCACGGCGTCCTCGACCAGGCTGCGCCTCTGGACCCGCTCCGCGGGTGTCAGGTTCGGTGCGGACCCGTGCCCGTAGTCGAGGCGGTCGCGCAGCTTGTTGACGACGTTGACGAGGTCGTCGTAGCCCAGGCGCTCGTAGCCCTCGTCGGTCCAGATCTCCTTGCGCGGCTTGCCGTTCTGGGTCAACCGCGCCGCCTCGGGGTCGTGCACGGGCCGCGTAGTCGCCTTGGTGGTGGTGAGGGGGCGCAGGACGCCGAGCTCCCACTGCATCTCTCGGGGCAGTGCCTGGGTGAGCACGTCGTAGACACCCTTCACGGTGGTCTCGTGGCCCAACCGGGTGCACAGGATCACGCCGATCACCCACAGCCGGGTGTTCTCGCGGATCCGGCCTTTGCGGCCGCGCTGTCCCGCTGGCGCAGGTGGGGCGAGAACGTCCATGACGTTGCTCTCGTCGATGATCCAGACGGTGCGCTCGACCATCTGGCGGGTGAGGCGCTTCGCGCTCATCGCTGCTCTCCCCGCAGCCCGGTGCTCGGTGCCTCGGTGAGGCCCTTGTGCTCCAGCCAGGGCCCCAGGTGGGGCTGCAGCTCGGCCAGGGTCCGGGCGGACTTCAGCCCGGCTGCCTGGAGGATGACCGCGAGGGGGATGGAGTCGGTCATCAGGTCCGCGAGCCAGGTTGCGCGCAGGCGGGCGGGCTCGATGTGGGGGACGTTGTGCAGCGCTGCGCGCTCGGTGGCCCGGGCGGCGGTGTTGCGGCGGTCCTGCTTGCGCCCGATGAGAAGCTGACCGGCCGGCATGCCCTCGATGGCGTCGCGCAGCAGGGACTCGAATGCGCGCCGCAGGACCACGACGCGGGGCCGGGGTCCCTGCACGTGGATGCGGATGCCCGCCTTGCCGAGGTCCTCGACGTGGTCGGCGAGCAGGTCGCGCATGTCGACGCTGTCGAGACCCGCGCCGCCGCTGAGTGCGACGACGATGGCCAGGTCGCGCTGCCGGGCGACGGTGGGCTGGACCCGCGCCGCCCGCGCGATGACGGCGAGCTCGGCGGGGGAGTAGCAGGGCTTGATCGAGCTGTGCCCGATCGGGGTGAGCTTCGGCGGGACGCCCGGCCCGGGGTTGGCGGTCCGAGCCAAGGCCAGCAGCCGACGTCGGCGCTCGGCCCGGTTGTGCTCGCTGTCCTCCGCCATCTCGACGCGGATGTACTCGTCGATGAAGGCGGTGGTGAGGACCGCGGTGACTTCGAGCGGCAGCCCGCGCTTGAGGGCGAAGCAGGCCAGCTGAGTGATGTGGTTGCAGTGCTTGCGCACGCTCTCCTTGCCGCGCAGGCTCGACGCGGTGATGGCGTCAACCAGGAACGGGCGGACCTTCTCCATCGTGGTGTCGCTGACACGGGCCGGCACGTAGGCCTCGATGACAGCGGCGACCTCGGCGGGCAGTTCCTCCTTCTTCGGCCGGGACTCGACCTCTTCCCGCAGCCGGCCGACTGCGGCCTTGCTCGGGCGCTTCTTGCGCTTGGACTCCTTGGCCATCAGGCCGTTCCTCTCATCCAGTCACCCGTCGTTGGCGGGCGATCTGGACGTGCACCGTGCCGCCGGGCCGCTGGCGTGCAATCGCTGACGCCAGCGCACCGAAATCGGTCTGGCAGCGCGACTCCGCAGCGTCAGGCGGTGCCGCGAAGGAGGTCGTGGTGCGACGGGGCAGGGAGGTCGGGCAGGTCGCGTACGCGGGTGAGTCCGAGGTCGAGGTCGCGGCGCGATAGCCCGTTGTTACGGATGACGATGGCGAGGGGCTGGTCGGTGTTCAGGGTCTCGTGGGTGACGCAGGCCTTGAGCAGGCGCTGGGTCATGTTCCACCCGTGCCGGTCCGCGAACCGGCGAGCCGGAGCCCAGTCGTGTGCGCTCGCGCCAGGCCCGGCACCCTGACCGCGCCGAGCCTCCCGGGCTGCGGAGACGGCCGCGATGAACGCGACGCCCTCCGCGTCGTCAGCCATCGCGTGCGCGTGACCGAGGATGCGGTGCATGGTGTCGACCTCGGTGTGCGCGACCAAGTTGTCCGTCCGCTCCTCGGGTGTCCGCTTCTCCGCGCGCCAGGGCAGGCCGCGGTGGACGGCCTGCAGGCGCCGGGTGATGCCGCGTTTGTTCTCCTTCGTCTTCTCGCCCACCTGCAAGGACGTGTCGAACGAGAGCAGGGTGGCGTCGCTGAGCGCCTCGTCCAGAGTCACGGGTCGTCCGCGCTCGACCAGGTGCGCGACCACCGCGCCGAGCAACTGAATGTCCTTCTCCACGCGCAGCCGCGTCAGAGCGCCGGCGCGGAGCACCAGCTTCACTGCGTCGTCGGCGATGAGGGCCCAGGTTTCCTCTTTCACGCCGGTGGGTCGGTAGGCCGTGAGGAAGTTGCACAGCGCCTCAGGCGCGTCGATGGACTCGGAGGTGTTGGTGGCGTCGTGATCTGTCATGGCGCCGACCGTCCGCCGTCGCTGCTGCTCCGCAACCACCGCCCTTCACGGTCACGAGGCGGCTATCCGTCCGTACACGTTGGCGATGTGTACACGCGGATAGCGCACTGAATCGACTAGTTCCTTGGCACGCGCGGCGCAGTGGCCGCGCGATCCGCAGAACAGTGGGGCGGGCCGAGTCGGCCCGCCCCACTGCTTGACGTCCGGTCGTCAGGCCGCGAGCGGTGCGCCCGAGTCTCCGCCGTTGTGCAGCGCGATGGCGTGGCACAGGCTGCAGGTCGCAGCAGTGACCATCGGGTGGTGTTCGGCCGCCAGCTCCTCGTCGATCCAGTCGCCGACGTGGTCCTCGTACGCGTTGGGGAACTCGTCGGCTAGGACCTGCTCCACCTCCAACTGCAGGAGGTAGAGCTCGATGTGCTCGTCGAGTCCGTGCGACCGGTACTCGGCAACGAGGTGTGCCACCCGCTTGCGGGTGTACAGCAGGTTCTCCAGGCGTCGGCGCCTCTTGACCTCGGGGAGGTCAGTGACGCGTCGACCCGCACGGCTCAACTTGTTTGTGGACATCCGCCCTCCTGGGGCGTTGGTGCCCGGACCGGCACGTTTGCCGGACCGTGGCACGGAGCGCCGAAGCGCTCGACAAGCACCGTCTGCGCGTGAAGCCGCGCCCCAAGTAGGGACTTCGCTGAGCTCGACCGAGTCCCGCGGGGACGGTTCCTGCGTCGCTTTCCTGTCGCTGAAGCAGCGAGCGGTCCTGCTGCGGCCGTGCAGGGATTGCGCGGCCCTCGGGCCCGGCGGACGGTCACGCCTCGCCACGGCGGGCATCCCGCCCGCCGACCGAACAAAGGACCACAGCAATGGACCACCTCGAGATCTTCACCCCTCCCTGCTGGGACCCGCGCCCCACCCTCCTGGCCCTGCGAGACATGGGTATCTGGCTGGTCATCGCCCCCGACGGTCTCCGCTTCATCAGCTGCAAGCGCGCGGCCCTGTCTGTCGACTCCTCGCACGTGTTCGAGGCCAGCTTCCGCCCCGGGGACGAGCTCGGCCGTTTCGTCGGCTACTGGGCGCTGCCCGTCGAGATCGACAGCGACCTCATCGACATCGAGGTGGACTACTTCCACTCCGCATAGAGAGGGAGGTCACACCCTTGGCGGGACCCTGCAGTGCGCAGCTGGGACCCCCGACGTCGAGTCGCACCGTTCCGCATCAGTCTGAACGAAGATGACGGCCGAGGTACGTCACCGACGTCAGTGGCGTCGAGGCATTTGGGATCAGCACGCAGGTGATCGATGACAAATGGGCTCCGGCCGTGACTGGAAGGCGCCAAGATGAACCTGTAAGCGAGGTTAAGCCTGAGGTTCTGTGCGAAGGCGGGGTGTCTGTATGGCGTTGGGGTACGGGGGACACCACGAGTGGCGAGACATGTCCGAGTACCTTGTCCACCTCACCGACAGTCTGGCCTCACTCGCTTCAATCTTCCGCAGTGGCACAGTCGAAGCGCGAACGGCCTACGGAGCAGTCTGCAAGCACGAAGCGCTCAGAGAGAGCCAGCGGGTCGTGTGCCTGAGTGAGATCCCGTTGGACCATTTGAGCCGCCTGGCCGAAAAGCACGGAAGTTACGGTGTTGCTTTCCGGAAAACGACTCTCCGTGACCACGGGGCAACGCCGGTCTGGTATCTCGAGCGCGGGAATCCCGTTCAGCAGCACCTGTTCGAGATGGTCCGTGAGGCGGCCTACCGCAACCAGCCAGACCTGAAGGACGCGTTGTGGCAGGTCACCCCCTTCATCGACTATCCCGGCGTGTACCGAGACCGTGAGTTCAAGTGGGAATGGGAGCGTGAGTGGCCGGTGCTTGGCAACCTGCGCTTCGAGTCGGAAGCCGTTCCCTTCGTGTTCGCGCCCCAATCGGATCACGATGACGTGCGGCGGCGGTGGAGCCAGATGCTGAGCCCAAGCCCACTTCCCGTGCTCTTGGACGCGAAGTGGCCTCTTCCTCTCATCCAGGAAGTGGCCGAACGGGAGGAGCTGTAGCCGCTGCGAGTCAGTTGCGGTTGCTGTCGTCGCGAAGCTTCCGACCGACGTGGCCGATCACGACTCGTGTGTTCGTGGTGTCGAAGTACATGTAGATGCGCATGATGGCAGCGACGGCTCCGATCCCTCGGCGAACGTGGGGTCCCAGCGTGATGATCTCGCCGTCCAGGGTGCGCGTGTAGTCGGCTGCGTACTGAGTCGAGGCCTTCTGGCCGATGCCGTCGCGATAGCCGCTGCACCGCTGCTTGAAGGCTGTGTGAGGGCCAGCCGATAGCTCTCCGGCAGCCCAGTCCTGTGCGATCTCGTCGATGAGGCGCAGGTCGTCGGCGACGCGCTCTGGGTCCTCGTACTGGCTCTCCTCGGCCGAAGCGAAGGCCTCCGAGAGGTAGATGGTGTTCTTAGCGCGCGCCTCAGCTCGCCGCACTGCCTCGAGGACACTGGCTGGTGGTTCTTCCGGCACGTCGACGACGGCCGCTTTGGCCTCCGCGTTGATGGCGCGAGCGATTCCAACGGTCTGTCTCCGGGCGTCATCACGCTCTTTACGAAGCGTCTCGATCTCAATCTCGGCCTCGAGCGCAGCCATCTCTAGTTCGTCAGCGTGGGTCCTGACTTGTTCGTACTCCTCGACGAACTGGTCGAAGATCTCACCGTCAACGTTGCTGGCGGCCTCATTCAGCCGAGCACTCACCTGAGCTCGCTCCGCTTCGTGAGCGCGCAGTTGTTGGGCGCGCCGCTCAATCTTGAGGCTGCGCCTCAAAGCCGGCTGATCGAGACTCAGGCCAGCGAGACGGCCCAACGTGCCGAACAGCTCGGTCGCCAAGCCGTCTCGGCCGTAGTGCGTGAGTGATCCACCGACGTAGAGTCGATGAAAGTACGGATCATCTTCGACCGTGAAGCCGGGCCAGTAGATGCGAACCGCGCCGTTGAAGCAACTGAGTGTCTTGCCGATGCGATCCGTGATCGCGAATGCCGCATCGGAGTCGATTACCACCACATGTGCCAGCCCCAGTAAGCGATCAGCAATGTGCGCTGGGTCGAGGAACGGCTCGCCTGATGAGGCCAGAGACAGTGCGACCACGGGTAGTTGGCGCTCAGGGGTCAGAAGGAAGTCCAAGTACGCGGACACATTTCTGCGGCTCACCGGGCGCCACTCGCCAAGACCCCAGTTGTCGATGCGAATGTCCAAAGCGTCGGCAAGGGCTCGCACGATACCGGGACGGCCTGCTTGAACCTTTGGACTGGTTAGCCGACCTTCGATCGGTGAGTAGAGCTGGACACGCGTACGCAGCCAGGTGCAGCCTTCCTCGACTCCCAAGTCCACGTACGTGCGCCACCTCCAAGCGGCGTCGTACTGGTCGAGTTGGTCAAGGGTCAGGCTGATGAGACCGCGGTCTTGTCCAAGCAACGTCTCCCAACGCACGTCGACGTCGTTAGCTCGAGCTTCCCCTCCACTAAGAGGAGCCAGTTCGACATCGAACCTTTGCTCAACCCACGCGACCATCACCGAGGCAGCGGCATCCAGTGCGTCAGTTCCCGCAGAATCAGGTAAAGGGAGATGCGTCGCGTAGACCGTCTGCATGATCCTCGAGTCCGGGTTGGGATTGTGTCGTCCCTCGCGCGGAGCGAGGTGTGCGGGTGGCAGCCAAGGTATCGAGCATTACCGAGCAGGTCTGGACAACAAGCGAGAACACGAACCTCACGCTTTGCGACGCCCGGCGGGGTCACAATCGCTACGCCTGGACGGCATCAACATGCGGTGGTTGCACGTCGATGGCAACGGCGCACGGTGATGGCCATGACCAACTACGACGACAACATCCTGGCCGTCCTCGACTCCGTCGACGCCATCGACGAGCTGTACTCGGACCTGCTTTACGCCGCTCCGGTGTGGGTGCAGACGCCGGATGCACGCAGGTGGGAGGTCTGGGTCTACTCCGAGGACGAGACGCTCCAGATCCGCCACCTCGACGACCCCTGTGGCGCCGGTTGGCAGCACGAGCCGGAGTCGTTCGAGGACGCCTACCGCTACCTGAGAGGCGGGGTGGTCACTCCGTACGAGGATCACGGGTGACGGTGCGGTGCGGGTCGCCAGTCGCTTCGGGCCTGCGTGTACCGACACGCCGAAGCCAACGAGCCGGAATGACATGCCTTGTAGCTATCGGCGCGGTTGGAACGGAAAGAGGCTATTGGTTCTCGTCGTTGCCGCTCAGCGTGGTGGGACAAGCGCGTTGAGGCGTCGCGCACGTCGTTCGGAGTAGGCAACAAAGTCTGGGAATACGCCGGGGTGCTCGGCAGTCACCATGCGGCTCCACTGTTCGACGCCAAAGGCTGGGAGCCAGTCTTCGTCCTGCTTGGTTCGGATGATCGGCGTCGCCCAGGTCGTTACGTCGTTGGGGCTGTGCAGGACGGCGCCTTGTCGTGCTTGAGGGAACTTTTCGGTGACGTTCTGGACGTTGCGTTCGAGTTGGCCCTGCAGGTAAGGGAAGCCAGCGGCGATGTCCCGGTCTACTTGGTCGGTCGTTTCAACAAATGGTGCGAACGAGAGTTGGCCGATGAAGGTGAACCCGAACAGGTACGCCGTGTCGTCTTTGGTGAGTTGGCCGCACACCACGCGCGTATCGCCGTTCGGGCGCCGGCTGTTGAGCCAGGCGTTCGCGGCCGGGATGTCTCCGATGGGCTCTTCGGGGTGAAGGGGTGCACCGACGGCGGGTTGGCTCATGAGCGGAAAGCCGGTCCATTCGCCACGGGGGTCTCGATGCACGATCTGTGGCGCAATGTCAGCGAAGAACCGGAGGACGCCCAGCATCGTGCTCGTGACCTCCTGGCCTTGGAGTTCGGCGCTGTAGGTGGGTTCTAGCGCCTGTGTTCCAGGACGCAAGCTGGCGTGTGCTGCGGGAGGCACTGGCTCCCATTGGGCATACACCCGATAACCGAACGTCCCACCACCGATTAGGCTGTCCGTGCTGGGGGCCACGATGTGCATTACGTGCTGGTCAATGTTGCGGGCGTACTTGGCCGCGTTGATCAGGTCGACGCCCGGCGCCTTCGGTGGGTCGAAGAGCGCGGTGTATGACGCTCTGTCTGCAAGCTGGTTCGTGAGTAGATCGTTGAGTGTCTGCACTCGTCCGAGCCATGTGCGGACGTGTCCGCCTAGGTCGCCGCGTAGGGCCGTCTCTGCGTAGTACGCCGCTACGCCCTCCTGGATGTCTCGCATGGCCTCGACGAGTCGAGGCTTCTCAGTTTCGGTGATCTCGAGCCGCGGGCTGTTCATTGGTAAGCCTCCAGGACCTAGTTCGACGCTGCAGAGAGAATGTCATTGACCCGGACATGCGACGAGTACGAAGGTCTGCGGGTCGGGATTCGTAGACAGAGCGCTAGCGCCGACCCGGAGCCGCGCTGGAAGCCGGGTTACCGGCTATCGGCGGTCGGTAGTTGAAGGACAAGAGCAACCTCAACCTTTCTCGCCGGACCGGTATCGCGGTCCGCGAGGTCGTGATGAGGGTGGGTCACGGTGTGTTGACTGCCTGCTCCCTGAGGCAGCAACAACGCGGGCATCGATCGAAGTACATAGGATCCGTGCGGACAGAGTTCCAGTTGACGCTGACAACCGATGAGTGGGGGGCCGTATCAGGTGAGCAGCAGCCAGAGCACGAACGGTACGGGAGTTACGGCCATCAAGGTTGGCGCTGTAGTTGTAGGCGGAGTCGCGATCAACCTCCTGTCAGAGGAAGTTCCCGTGTCGTCTCCTGTGGTGCTCATCGTTGCCTTGGTCGGCTTGCTCTTGCTCGTGGCGGCGGAACGTTCGAGTTCGGTGCATCTTCCGGCGGACGCGGCGGACTTGACGCAAACAAAGTTTGCGTTGATGTCTCTGCTGATTGGAGCTGTTGTTGGCGCTGCCTGGATCCTTCCAATCTGGGAGGAGCGCGCGATGCGCGCCCCATTGGGTTGGGCTCCGTTCTTCAATTACGAACTCGGGGCAGCGTCAACCCTTGCCGCTCTTGCTTGTGTGTCGGCGGTGCGTCGCCGCGAGCCTCTCCTGTGGCTGGTCTTCCTTGCCTCAGCAGTAGCGGGCATGTCGCTTGCTGTGGCGTCGCTACGCGCCCACGCATTCGTCGTGACGTTCCTGGGGTGGTTGCTGTACTCCGTAGTCCTGACCTTCTTCGTGTCTGCCGCACCGGAGTTGGCGCGTTTGTTCGCCGACTTCCTAGGCGTCAAACGCCGGAGGCCTGACCGAGTCGAATGGCTTGAGGACGGTGCGGAGGATCCGGCCCAGCCGTCCGGAGTCGGCGAGCGCGGAACCTCGGAGCCGGAGACCTCTGTCAGCTCCTCCTAGTGGGGTGCTGATTTGGCAGGTCACGGGTGCAAGCGGTCGGCCACCTTCGCGGAAAGGCGCGTCTGACCTGCACCCTTCCAAATTCACGAAGACCCCACACACACATCGCCGGTCCCGGTGGCCCAGCCGCCGAGATCCAGCCCTCTTGAACATCAGCCGCTCCGACTCCGGTCGGAGCGGCTGATGTGCGTGGGCGATCGACCGACCACCTCGTGGGTAGCGTCGTTGCGGGCGCCGTACGGCGCCCACGCCCCCGAGTCGAGGAGTACTGACGTGCCGAAGATCTTGATCGTCCTGACCGGTTCCGACCACTGGACCCTCACCGACGAGACCTTGCACCCGACCGGCTTCTGGGCCGAGGAGCTGCTGTCCCCGCTGCAGGTGTTCTCCGATGCCGGGATCGACGTCGACCTCGCCAGCCCGGAGGGCAGGACGCCGGTGGTGGACGAGGGCAGCCTCGCCCCGGACGCCATCGGCGAGGAGGAGTCGGCGAAGCAGCGAGCGGCCCTCGACGCCCTCGCCGGCCGGCTCGAGTCGACCCTGGTGCTCGCCGACGTCGACCTCGACTCCTACGACGCCGTCTTCGTGCCCGGCGGCCACGGCCCGATGGAGGACCTCGCGGTCAGCGACGACCTCGGCCGCATCCTCGTGACCATGCTCGACGGCGGGAAGGTCGTCTCCTCGGTCTGCCACGGCCCGGCCGGTCTCCTGCCGGCCAGGCGCGCCGACGGCTCCTGGCTGTTCGCCGGGCGCAACCTGACCGCCTTCACCGACGCCGAGGAGCAGCAGGCCGGGCTCGCCGACAAGGCGCCCTGGCTGCTGGAGTCCCGTCTGCGCGAGGCCGGCGCGACCTTCTCCTCGGGAGAAGCGTGGGCGCCGTTCGTCGTCGTCGACGACACGCTGGTGACCGGCCAGAACCCGGCGTCCAGCACCGAGGCCGCGCAGAAGGTCGTCGGACTGCTCACGTCCTGACGACTGAGGTCGCCGCCCGCGATCCAGCTGCCCCTCGACTGTGTGGGATCGGTGCCACCTGGTGACACCGATCCCACACCGAGGGGTCAGGGAGCGATGACCAGCTCGGCGCCCGGATGGGGGGCAGGATGTCCTGTCCTCCGGGTGGGCCCCCCGGGGCTGACCAGCGCCCGCCCGCTGACCGTCCTTCGAGAGGACCCGGTCAGGACCCGTCGTCCGTGGTCAGCTGCAGGGTGACGGAGCCCGTGGCGCCCCCGGGCACGGACAGGACGGTGATGCTCCGCTCGGTCAGCGGGTAGCCGAGGTCGCTGGTGGCGCTGAGGCGCTCGGGGGAGACGGTGATGGTCGACTGCTCGCCGCACCCGACCGGCTCGCCGGGACCGGGCAGGCAGGTGCCCGCCTGGGGGTTGCTGGTGCTGGCCGACCACGCCACCGCACGGCCCGAGAGGCTGGTGAACGCGAGGTCCGTCGCCGTCAGCCGGGCGATCCCGGCCGAGGAGTGGGCCCACACGAGCCGGCCCGGCGAGGTCACGGTGAACGTCGCGGGCGGGGCGTCGAGCACCAGGTCGGGGACCCGCAGTGCGGTCTGCAGCTGCACCGTGAACGGGGTGCGGGACGTGGGGAAGTACGAGAGCCGGTACGTCACCGGGTCATCGAGGAAGTAGGCCGTGCGTCCGTGCCCGAACGACGCGATGTCGTTGCTCGCCGGGTCGCTCAGCGACGGTCGGCCCCTCGATCTCGCCCCGGACAGCTGGGGGTGCACGAGCTGGTCGCCGCTGGCCTCGAAGACCAGCACCTGCTCGCGCCCCGACCCGTCGGGCTCGATCCGCACCGGCCGTCCGTCGAGGTCGGCCGGGATGACGACGCTGCGGAGGGCGCGGACCGGGCGCGGCTCCTTCACGGTGACCAGCACCCGCCCCGGTGCCAGCGGGGAGATGGTCGTGTCCCCGGCCGTGGTGCGGACCGGGAGACCCGGCTCGAGCAGCATCGACCCGCCGTACATCCGGTGACGACCACCGTCCGGCGTCAGGACGTCCTGGCCGTACTCGCCGCTCGCCAGCAGGACGCGGTCCCCGCGAGGCACCCGGACGAGCGCGTAGTCGACGAACCCGGGGCGCTGCCCGGTCGGGGTGAACGCCCAGCCGTCGACCTCGAGCCGGTGCACTCGGCCCTTCACCAGCTGGAGCAGCCGGCCCGGGCTGTCCCCGGGTGCCGCACGGAACGAGAAGGTGTGGACCCCGTTGCCCCGCAGGCGCCACACGAAGGGCCAGGTGGGCTCGAGCGAGCGGTCCCCGCGCAGCAGCCGGGTCCGCGACCCGGTCAGTCCGTCCCGGGCGCCGGTGTCGAGCGACACCACGTCGCCGCGTCGCCCCCGGAAGGAGATCCGCACCCGCTGGCCGCGCCGGTCCACGCTGACCGGCCCGTCGCCGTACGCCACGCTCACCCGCTTCACCGGGCCCGCCCCGGCCGGGCCCGCGGTCGCCGCCACCCCCGTCGCCGGCCCCGGCGTGGTCACCGCACCCGCGGGCACCCCGAGCAGAGTTCCTCCCAGCACCAGCGCCAGGACGGCGCCCGCCCCGCCCGTCGCCCGGTTGCTCGTCGTCATGTCGTGACCCCCGTGGTCGTCGTGTCGGACGCGACGACTCTAGGACCACGCGCACCGTCCGGTGGGCCGCCGGTGTGCGGGCTAGGCCCGGAGACCGGCGAGCCGCTCGAGGTCCGCGAGCACCTCGTCGAGGCGGTGGACGAGGGAGATGTGGCCCTCGTCGTCGAGGAGGTGGGCCTGCGCTCCGGGGACGTGGCCGGCGAGCCACTCGCCGTGGGCGAACGGCACCATGGCGTCCTGCCGGCCCTGCCACACGGCGACCGGCACGCGGATGTCGCCGACCTCGAAGCCCCAGGCACTGATGGCCGCGATGCCGTCGTCGCGCACGCCGCGGGTGCCCTGGGCGCCGGCCCGCCGGAAGGTCCGGGCCAGCCAGTCCGACATCTCGGGGGTGAGCGCCTCCCGGTCGACCGGGGTGACGAGCCCGCCCATCGCCTCGGTCAGCTCCTCGGGCGTCGCGTCCAGGATGGGCGTGAAGCTCTCGTCGAGGAACGCCTCGTACGCCTCCGGCCCGGCCTCGGCGGCGTGGTACTCCGCGTGGTTCTCCTCCGCCATGCCGGCGAACCAGTCCAGCCCGGGAGCGTCGTACGGCGCGACACCGGCCAGCGACGCCGCCGCCCGGCAGCGGTCCGGCAGCAGCGCCGCACAGGCGAGCGCCCGTGGACCGCCGCCCGACCAGCCGAGGGTGAGGAACCCGTCGATCCCGAGGTGGTCGAGGACGGTCCGGGACTCCTCCACGTCGTCGACGTACCGTCCGGGTGCCGACCGCGGGGTCGAGGACCCGTACCCCGGGCGGGAGTAGGTGACCAGTCGCAGGCCGAGGTCCGCAGCGACGCGGTCGAGGGGCGCGTACTCGGCGGCCGCCGAGGGCGAGCCCCCGTGGTAGAGCAGCCCGAAGCCGTCGGGGTCGCCCCCGGTCAGCACCTCGATCACGCCGCCGTCACGTGTGGGGACCTGGAGGGTCGAGGTGCGAGGGCTCATGCCGGCCAACGTAGTCGCCCGGGCGCACGTACGCAGTCGGGCGGACTCGGGTGGCTGGGCGCTAGGGTCCGCCGCATGGCCGACTGCGTGTTCTGCGGGATCGTCTCGGGCGACGTCCACGCCGAGGTGGTGCTGGACCGCGAGGACTTCGTGGGCTTCCTCGACGCACGGCCGGTCTTCAAGGGCCACGTGCTGCTCGTGCCCCGCGAGCACGTCGAGACCCTGCCCGACCTCCCCGCTGCGCTGCGCGACGGCTTCCTCGCCGCCGCGCAGGACCTCGCGGTCGCGGTCAAGGAGGCCCTCGGCGCGCAGGGGTCCTTCGTCGCCATGAACAACACCGTGAGCCAGTCGGTCCCGCACCTGCACATGCACGTCGTGCCCCGCACGAAGGGCGACGGGCTGCGGGGCTTCTTCTGGCCGCGGACCAAGTACGCCGACGGCGAGGCCGCCGACCACGCCGCCCGGCTGCGCGCCGTCCTCGACGCCTGAGGTGCAGGCAACCTATTCGCGCGCGTCCGCGTCTGTCCTGCGAGGGCCGCGTCGGGCCCGACACCGAGGGGGAGACATGACCACACTCGTCACCAGGCTGCTCGGGCCGTTCCTGGCCCTGCTCCTGAGCCTGTACGCCGTCCCGGCGGTGGCCGCGCCGACGCCGGCGCCGGAGGCGGGCGCGCCGGGCGCCGGGCGCGCGATCGCCACGCGCGCCGACGTGCCGTGGGACCAGGTCGGTGCCGGCTGGACGCTGGCGAGCGTCGCCCACGGCCGGCGCACCCGCGGCGGCTACATCGACGCCCGGCAGCGCACCCTCGAGCTCATCTCGCCCGAGGGCACCCGTCACGAGCTGTACCGCTCGCGCATCGTGCTGCAGCCGAAGGGCTGGCAGTCCGGTGACTTCTACCTCAGCGACGTCGACCCGGCGCGGCGTACGGCCCTGCTCCTCGCCACCGTCAGCGCCCGCCGGCAGGGTGCCACCGAGGTCGACCTCGTCACCGGCGCGACCCGCAGGCTGCGGCTGCCGTTCAACGCCGGCGGCGTCGGGATGCGACCCGACGGCACCGGCGTCCTCGTCCAGACCGTGCAGGGCAACGTGCTCTCGATGGGCTGGACGGGCGGGCGCACGGTCCTGGCCCGCGACATCGAGGGCGGCCTCATCACGAGTGCCGACGGCTCGGCGCTGGTCGGCAGCACCCGTGACGCGCTGCGGGTGGTCACGTTCGACGGGTCCGCGGGCAGCACGGTCGGTGCCCCCGGCGACTGCCGCCCACTGCGCTGGTACGACGCCGACGCCCTGCTCGCGTCCTGCTCCTCGCGGCGCGGCACCCGGCTGACGGCCCTCGGGATGGACGGGACCGTGACCCCGGTCGCCGGCCTGCGTCGGACCACCAGCCGCGGCTTCCGCGGCCCCAGCTGGGACGACACCGAGGTGCGGGTCGTGGGCGGGCGTACCTACTACGAGGGCAACGGCCCCTGCGGCGGCTCCTTCATCACCACCGAGCGGGCCGACGGTTCGGTGAAGATGGTCCGCGTCCCCGGCAGCACCGGTGGCGTCTCCCTGCTGGACGCGGTCGGGGAGCGGCTGCGGGTCGCCCACACCGCGACCTGCGACACCGGCCAGCCGCGCTCGGTGCTCGCCCTCTTCGACCCGGTGACCAAGGACGAGGAGGTGCTGGTCGCCCTCGGGCGGCGCCAGGCCTGGTCGCAGGTCCGGACCTGGGACGAGCGTCGGCCCTGGGGCTTCTAGGGCCGGGGAGACCGGGGCCGGCGCGGGTACTAGGGTCGGCCCGACGTGCGGGGCGCACCCGCCTCACCACCCAGCTCACCGGACGAACAAGGAGTCACTCATGGGCCGCTACGACGGACGGGTCGCAGTCATCACCGGAGCCGCGCGCGGCATCGGGTTCGGTACGGCGCAGCGCTTCGCCGCCGAGGGCGCCAGCGTCGCCATCCTCGACCTCGACGAGGCCAGCGCCCAGGAGGCGGCCGGCCGCCTCGAGCTGGTCGAGGGCGCGAAGGCCGTCGGCATCGGCTGCGACGTCGTGGACGGTGCCGCCGCCGAGGCCGCGGTGCAGCGCGTCGTCGACGAGCTCGGTGGCATCCACGTGCTCGTCAACAACGCCGGCATCACCCGCGACAACCTGCTCTTCAAGATGTCCGAGGACGACTGGGACCTGGTGATGAACGTCCACCTCAAGGGCGCCTTCAACATGACCAAGGCCGCCCAGAAGCACTTCGTGGAGCAGCGCTACGGCAAGATCCTCAACCTCTCCAGCGTCTCCGCGCTGGGCAACCGCGGCCAGGCCAACTACTCCGCGGCCAAGATGGGCGTGCAGGGCTTCACCCGCACCCTGGGCATCGAGCTCGGCCCGTTCGGCATCAACGCCAACGCCATCGCACCCGGCTTCATCGCCACCGAGATGACCGACGCCACGGCCGCGCGGGTCAAGATGAGCGTCGAGGACTTCCGTGCCGCAGCCGCCGAGTCGAACCCGGTCAAGCGGGTCGGCTTCCCCGAGGACATCGCCGCCGCGGCGGCGTTCCTGTGCAGCGACGAGGCGTCGTACATCACCGGTCAGACGCTGTACGTCGACGGCGGCGCCAAGCTCGGCTGATCCCGCACCTCGCGCGGCGTGGCGGGGGAGACGAACGTCACATTCCCTCGCGCTGCTCCCGCCTGACACGCCCCCGGCCCGCCGCCGGGGGCGTGCCGCGTTCTGGACATGTCCGGCAGGTGAACCTACGGTGGCGGACTGTCACCGTGTCCTTTCCCGTGAGGACGCGGCGCACCACAACCCGATAACCCTCCCCGGGCAACGCCGAGTCCTGCCCGCCCGGGGCGGACCCCCGAGAACGTAACTTGGGCAGGAGTGGGGGACCCACAGGTTCCACCGCCGGACCGGACGACCCGGGACGGCTTGGGGTGAAGCCACTCACGAGTGGCGGAGCACTTTCCAGCTCCAACCCGACAGCTCACCTCACAGGCGTGGGAAAGGACTTTGCCATGCCCGCGATCCGTCGCACCGCGCGTTCCTGCGCTCTCAGCATCATCAGTCTCGGCGTCGTCGCCGCCGGTTCCCTCGGTGTCTCGCTCGCCGCAGCCCCCGCCCAGGCGGCCTCCGACCGTGACGCCGTCGTCATGGACCAGGGGCAGTACAAGCAGTTCCGCGAGCGGGAGGCCAAGCGCCTCGAGGTCTCCCGGAAGCGCGAGACCAGCCGCGTCCAGACCGCCCTGTCGGTCGCGCTCGCCCAGCGCGGCGACGCCTACGTCTACGGCGCCGCCGGCCCGAACGCCTTCGACTGCTCGGGCCTCGTGCAGTTCAGCTTCGGCCAGGCCGGCATCAACCTGCCGCGCACGTCGAGCGCCCAGGCCGGCGCGACGCGTCGCATCGCCAAGGACGACATGCAGCCCGGCGACCTGATGTTCTTCACCGGCTCGGGCGGCGTCTACCACGCCGCGATCTTCCTGCGGTGGGACAACGGCCACGCCCTGATGGTCCACGCGCCGGGCTCCGGCCGCAGCGTCACCGTCGCCGCCCCGTGGACCGACGCCTGGTTCGCCGGCACCGTGCGCTGACCCAGCGCCGCACGTCACACCGCGCGAGCTCCCGGTGACGGGCGCGCCTTCCCCCTGGGGGAGGGCGCGCCCGTCACACTTGACGGCGTTCGACTCGCACCACCACCCGATCGGAGTTCCCCCGTGCTTCCCCGACTTCCCCGACGCCTGCGCGTCACGGTCGCGACCCTGGCCGTCGCCTCCCTCCTGCTCGCCGGCTGCGGCAGCGACGACGAGGAGCCCACCAGCTCGCCGGCGCCGGCCGACGAGACGAGCGAGACCACGGTCGCCGAGCCCGAGGAGCCGGCCCTGTGGCCGCTGACCGGGCTGCCGATGAAGGGTGAGGCCCCCGCCAACCCGGTCATCGTCACCAAGGTCGACAACACCCCGTCCAGCTCCCCGCAGGTCGGCCTGGGCCAGGCCGACATGGTCGTGGAGGAGCTCGTCGAGGGCGGCGTGACCCGGCTCGCGGCGTTCTACTACTCGCAGCTCCCCAAGGTGGTCGGTCCCGTCCGGTCCATGCGGGCCAGCGACATCGGCATCGTCCCGACCGGCGCGCACGTCGTCACGAGCGGTGCCGCGGCGGTGACCCTGGGCCGGATCAACAAGGCCGGGATCCCGTTCGTCACCGAGGGCGCCAAGGGCGTCTACCGCGACAACGCCCGCTCCGCGCCGTACAACCTCTTCGCCGACCTCAAGACCATCGCCGGCGGGATCAAGGGCGGCGACGCCCCGGAGCCCTACCTCGCCTTCGGCGAGGAGGGCGACTTCTCCGGCGGCAAGCCGGCCTCGAGCCTGTCGGCGGCCTTCGGCAACCACACCACGACCTGGCAGTTCCAGGGCGGGAAGTACGTCAACACCAACTCGTACGCCGCCCAGGGCGACGTCTTCCCGGCGACCAGCGTGCTGGCCCTGCGGGTGCAGATCGGTGACGCGGGCTACCGCGACCCGGCCGGCTACCCCGTGCCGGAGACCAAGTTCGAGGGCAAGGGCCAGGCGGTGCTGTTCCACGGCGGCAAGGTCGTGCGTGGCACCTGGACCAAGGACGGGCTCACCGGCGCCATCGAGCTCACCGGCCCGAAGGGCGGCGAGATGACGGTCCCGGCCGGTCGCACGTGGGTCGAGCTCGTCCCCGCCAGCAGCGGCGACCTCACCTGGAGCAAGTGACCCCTGTCGCGGCTCCCGCGGCCGGGACCCCTCAGCCGGCGACCTCGTCGCCTGGAGGGCCCGGCCGGGGGAGCGCGACGCCGGCCACCACGACCGACCTGAGGCCGGCGAGGACGTAGGCGATCGCGGTCTCGACGCGCGCCGCGTCGGCCGCGGGGTCCTCGCTGGTCGCCACGGACGCGCCGGCCGAGGCCAGCGCGCCGAAGAAGATCCGGGCGAAGGTCAGCAGCATCGCCTCGTTGAGCTACCACGCCTGCGTCGGCAGCACCATCCGCACGATCTCCACGACCGTGGCGAACGTCGAGCGCTCCTCCTGCTCGCGGAAGCGCTCGTAGCCCAGCACCGAGGGGCCGTCCTGGACCACCACGCGCCGGTAGTCGGGGCGCTGGACCACCTCGAGGAAGGCCCGTACGCCGGCGTCGGCCTTCTCCCACGGGTCGCTCTGGCGGTCGAGCGCCGCCTGGATCGCCTGTCCGGCGGTGGCCTCGACGCGCCCGAAGACGGCGTCGAAGAGCGCCTGCTTGCCCGAGAAGTGGTGGTACAGGGCGCCCTTGGTGACCCGGGCGCCGGACACGACCTGCTCGAGCGAGGTGGCGGCGTACCCCTGTTCGGCGAAGAGCTCCTCCGCGACGTCGACGAGGGCGCGCCTGGTCGAGGCGGAGAACTCCTGCCGCCGGCTCGCGACGTCGGGGCCGCGGGACCCGGTCGGGTCGCCCGCCTGGGAGGACATCCCGGCAGTGTAGGCACGCATCCGGCGCCGGCGATCCGACATGATGGGGCCATGACCGACGTCGCGCCCGGGATGCTGCTGCTCGCGACGCCCGGGCTCACCGACCCGAACTTCGCGCACACGGTGGTGCTGCTCCTCAACGCCGACGAGGAGGGAGTGCTCGGGGTGGTCCTCAACCGGCCCTCGCAGGTCCCGGTCGCCGAGATCGACGAGGTCGGGGCCTGGACCCCGACGCTGACCTCCCCGGAGGTCCTGTTCAAGGGCGGCCCGGTCAGCGTGGAGGGCGCCATCGCGGTGGCGATGCTGCGCGACGTCGACGACCAGCCGGTGGGCTTCCGCTCGGTGCAGGGCCGGCTCGGCATCGTGGACCTCGACACGCCCGTCGCGCTCTTCGAGGGCAGCCTGGTCGGGATGCGCATCTTCGCCGGGTACGCCGGCTGGGACGCCGAGCAGCTCCGGGGCGAGATCGCCCGCGGGGACTGGTACGTCGCCGCCGGCGAGACCGGCGACTTCTTCCGCGACGACCCCTCCGAGCTGTGGCGCGACGTCATGCGCCGCCAGCCCGGCCAGCTGGCGTGGCACTCCACACGCCCGGTCGACCCCGACCTCAACTGACCCCGGACTGACCTAGACTGGCCCCCATGAGCACCATCGGATTCTCGCCCGGCACCGAGACGATCGAGGACCGTCGCACCCAGCCGACCGACGATGGTGACCACGAGCGGTTCAGCCACTACGTCCCCAAGGACAAGCTCACCGAGGCCATGGTGATGGGCACCCCCGTGATCGCCCTCTGCGGCAAGGTGTGGGTGCCCTCGCGGGCGCCGGAGAAGTACCCGGTGTGCCCGGAGTGCAAGGAGATCTGGGAGTCGATCAAGCCCGGCGGTGACGGCTCGGGCGACGGTTCCGGCGGCGGTTCAGGCAACGGTCCTGGCAATCAGGGCCCCGACGCGTGACGGGGCGGCACGACGCCGTACCCCCCGCTCCGGTCCTCGCTCCGGCCTGGCCGGAGCGCGCGGCCTGGGGCACGGCCCCCCTGCTGCGGGCCTGGCAGCAGGCGGCGATGGAGCGCTACCTCGCGAGCAACCCGCGCGACTTCCTCACCGTCGCCACGCCCGGGGCCGGCAAGACGACCTTCGCCCTGACGGTCGCCGCCGACCTGCTCGGTCGGCGCGTCGTCGACCGGATCACCATCGTCGCGCCCACCGAGCACCTCAAGACCCAGTGGGCGGAGGCCGCCGCCAAGGCAGGCATCCCCATCGACCCGACGTACGCCGCCGGCAAGGGCAGAACGTCGCAGGACTACGTCGGCATCGCGGTGACCTACGCCGGCGTCTCGGTCAACCCGCTGGCCATGCGGATCCGCACCGAGCGCTTCAAGACGCTGGTCATCCTCGACGAGATCCACCACGCGGGCGACGCGCTGTCGTGGGGTGAGGGCGTGCGCGAGGCCTTCGAGCCCGCCGCCCGTCGCCTCGCGCTGACCGGCACCCCGTTCCGCTCGGACGTCAACCCGATCCCGTTCGTCACCTACGCCCCCGGCGACGACGGGATCCCGCGCTCGGTGGCCGACTTCACCTACGGCTACGCGCACGCGCTGGCCGACCACGTCGTGCGTCCGGTCCTCTTCATGGCCTACTCCGGCGAGATGACCTGGCGCACCCGCGCCGGTGACGAGATCGCCGCCCGTCTCGGCGAGCCGCTCACCAAGGACATGCACGCGCAGGCACTGCGCACCGCGCTCGACCCGGCGGGCTCGTGGATCCCGTCGGTGCTCGAGGCGGCCGACAAGCGCCTCGCGGAGGTACGCCGCCACGTCCCCGACGCCGGTGGGCTCGTCATCGCCTCCGACCAGGAGAAGGCGCGTGCCTACGCCGGGCTGCTCAAGAAGATCACCGGCGAGTCCCCGACCCTGGTGCTGTCCGACGAGAAGGCGTCGTCGAAGAAGATCAGCCAGTTCAGCGACTCCGACAAGCGCTGGATGGTCGCGGTGCGGATGGTGTCCGAGGGCGTCGACGTGCCCCGGCTGGCGGTGGGCGTGTGGGCGACGATGACCTCGACCCCGCTGTTCTTCGCCCAGGCCGTCGGACGCTTCGTGCGGGCCCGGTCGCGGGGCGAGACGGCCTCGGTGTTCCTCCCGTCGGTCCCGCACCTGCTCGGCTACGCCTCGGAGCTGGAGGTCGAGCGCGACCACGTGCTCGGCCGCAAGGTCACCGACGAGGACGACATCTTCGCGGCCGAGAACGACCTGCTCGCGGCGGCCAACGCCAGCGAGACCGCCTCCGGCGAGCTGGAGATGTCGTGGGAGGCGCTCGGCTCGACGGCCTCGTTCGACCGGGTGCTCTACGACGGCGGCGAGTTCGGCCACTCCGGCGAGGTGCACGTGGGTTCGGAGGAGGAGATGGACTTCCTCGGCATCCCCGGCCTCCTCGAACCCGACCAGGTGCGCGAGCTCCTGCACTCGCGCCAGTCCGAGCGCGCCATCAAGCAGAAGGCCGCCCGGCCCGAGGCCGACACGGTGGCGGAGGTGTCCACCCACGAGCAGCTGGCCATCCTGCGTCGCGAGCTCAACGGTCTCGTCGCCGCCTGGCACCACCGCACCGGGCAGGCGCACGGCATCACCCACGCGACCCTGCGCAAGGAGTGCGGGGGGCCGGCGGCCGCGGTGGCCAGCGCCGACCAGCTGCACGAGCGGATCAACCGGATTCGGGACTGGGCGGTCCGCAAGTCCTCCTGAGCCTGGGCGCCCTTCGACGCGCCCGGGACGCGGACCAGCCGCCGCCCGCGGGTGCGGACGACGGCCGGTGCCGATCGCTCAGCCGGGTCGCTCAGCGCTCGACGTTCCAGCGCCGCTCGACCGAGAAGGCCCGGTCGACGCCCTTGCCGCCGTTGGCCCGGTCGAAGCCGAGGCCACCGACCAACACGTCGTTGCCGAGGTGGCCGAGCAGTCGGTCGTTGCCCTTGTCGCCCTGGACGCGGTCGTTGCCGGCGTTGCCGCCCAGCTCGTCGTTGCCCATGCCGCCGCGGACCTTGTCGTCACCGGCGTTGCCCTTGATCCGGTCGTCGTCGTCGCCACCGAAGATGACGTCGTCACCGCCCATCGCCGTGACCAGGTCCTCGCCCTTGTTGCCGAAGAGCCGGTCGTTGCCGGAGCTGCCGGTGATCCGGTCGTCGTCCTTGCCCCCACGGGCCACCATCGAGGTGCCGGTGCCGGTGCACGTGAGCGTGGGTGCGTCCGCGATGTCGACGCCGTAGCCGATCGTGTCCTCACCGCCCCGTCCCACCGCCCACATGGCACAGCCCTGCAGGTTGATGACGTTGCCGGCGGCACCCGTGCCCTTGACGGTCACCTTGGCAGTGATCGCGTCGACGTCCTCGACCCCGCTCACGCGCTGGTCGACCGTGACGTCGGGGGAGCCGGTCTCGAACTGGCCGCTGCGCAGGTCGAGCAACATCTGCGTGTAGTCGTGGGCGACCTGGAACAGGTCCGTGCCGTCGCCACCCTCCCAGGTGGAGCCGTCGAGCACGTGGGACCGGATGGTCATCGTGTCGTCCCCTCCGGCCATGTCGAGGTCGGTCGTGGTCGGCGTCGCGCCGGTCGCGGGGTCGCGCAGCGTGAAGGTCTCCGCCGCGTCGGTCCCGTCGAAGCCGACCCGGGTGGCGGTCGACTCGACGACGTAGTCGGTCACCGACCCCTTCCACCTCAGGACGGTCGCGCCGTCGCGGTCGACCGCGCCGGTGGTGGCGTTGATCGCGACCACTCCGCCGTCGCTGTCGGCCAGGGTGTCGGCGCCGTCGCCGACGTCGACCGAGCCGCTCGGGGCCTGGGTGCCGTGCCAGTCGAGCACGTCGTCGCCGACGCCGAGGTCGAGCTTGTCGGCGTTGGGCTGGCCGGCAGTGCCGCTGCCGACCCCGTCGTCACCTGCGCCCGTGGTGACCGTGTCGGCGCCGGCCCCGGTGGACACCTGGTCGGAGGCGGCGCCACCGGTGTAGGTGTCGTCCCCTGCTCCCAGCGCGGTCGTCGCGGTGACGCCCTCGGGGAGGGTGGACGCGTCCACCGCGTCGTTGCCCTCACCCGCGTCGACCGACGTCGGCGTCGTGGCGGTGCCGGGCAGCACGCAGATCGTGTCGTTGCCGGCCAGCGCCGTGACGGTCGAGCCGACCGTGGCAGCGATGACGTCGTCACCGGGAGTGCCGGTGACGGTGGCCTGGCCGCTGCCGTCGATGGTCACGGCCTTGCCCTGGCAGGCGATGGCGGCGGCTGCCTGCGCGCCGGGCGCGATGAGCAGCGCTGCCGCGACGAGAGCCGTGGTCCCCGTGGCGGCGACCGTGCGGCGTACGTGGTGATGCATGTGTTCTCCCTCTGATCGTTCGGTGTGTGAACACCCCGTCTCGGGGCGGTGCGAAGAGCACTCAGGGGTGTGACGACGGCCGCCGCTAGATGGTTGTCACTAGATTGGCCACATGGCCACCGAAACCTCGCAGACACTCGACCGGGGGCTGCGGGTGCTCGAGGTGCTCGCCGAGTCGCCCCACGGCCTCACCGTCACCGAGCTCGCCGCCGAGCTGGAGGTCAACCGGACGGTCGTCTACCGGTTGACCAGCACGCTCGAGCAGCACGGTCTCGTACGCCGCGACGGCCGCGGGCGGCTCTTCGTGGGCCTCGGCGTCCTGCACATCGCCTCGGCCGTGCAGCCGCTGCTGCGTGACCTGGCGGTCCCCGTGCTCCGCAGCCTGGCCGACGCCATCGGCTGCACCGCCCACCTGACGGTCGCCGACGGCGACGAGGCGCTCGCGCTGGCTGTCGTCGAGCCGTCGTGGACCGACTTCCACGTCTCCTACCGCGTCGGCGCCCGGCACGCGCTCACCCAGGGGGCGGCCGGCAAGGCCATCCTGGTGGGCCGCGACAACGGCACGGCATACGTCGTCACGACCGGCGAGCTCCAGTCGGGCGCCCAGGGGCTCTCCGCCCCGGTCCGTGGTGTCGACGGCCTGGAGGCGTCGGTCGGCGTCGTCACCCTCGGTGGCGGCATCGACGAGGGGGTCGTGGCCCCCCGGGTGCTGGCGGCCGCCGAGTCGGTGCGCCTGGCCCTGGTCGGCGACGTCAGCCGCTGAAGGGAACGATCCCGGGACCCGGTCGGGTCGCCACGTCGCGCCGACCGGTGACCTCGTGGCCGTCCCGGCAGCGCAGCACGACGTCCACCTCTGCGCCGCAGCCCACGTGCTCGAACTCGACCGGGGACCCCTCCGGGTCGGCGAGGTAGCGATCGCCCCAGTGGCGCACCGCGACGAGCACGGGGTAGAGGTCGAAGCCCTTGTCGGTCGGGCGGTACTCGTGGCGCTCGCGCTGGCCGGGCTCGCGGTAGGGCACCCGGCGGAGGATGTCCGCGTCGACCAGCAGCGCCAGCCGGTCCGTCAGCACCTGGCGGGGCATCCCGGTGTGTCGGCGCATGTCCTCGAAGCGGCGTACGCCGTTGAAGACCTCCCGCAGCACCACGAAGGTCCAGCGCTCGCCGAGCACCTCCATGGCACGACCGACCGTGCAGTTGTCGGTGGACCAGGCGAGCGCGGGCGGGGGCGTCGTCATGGCGCCACCCTAGGTCTGATTGACAGACTCAGCAAGGAGGGTGCAGGCTGGATCCATGACCCAGACCCAGAGCCGCCCCGACCACGGCGACTTCGCCACCGACTCCCGCGTGGTCGAGTGGGCCCGCCCCGGCCAGGGCGACCTCGACCGGCTGCTGGCCGCGACCGGCCTCGAGCAGCTGCAGATGATGGCCGCCGGCGAGCTGCCCCGGCCGCCGATCATGGACACGCTCGCGATGACGGGGTTCCGTCCCGAGCAGGGGCGCGTCGTCGTCGAGATGCCGGCGCAGACCTTCCACTACAACCCGCTCGGCGGGGTCCACGGCGGGGTCATCTCGACGCTCCTCGACACCGCCGCGGCATGTGCGGTCCACTCCACGCTGGCGGTGGGGGAGATGTACACCTCGCTCGACCTGACCGTGAAGTTCCTGCGCCCGGTCACCGCCGACTCCGGCCTGCTGACCTGCGAGGGCACCGTGCTGCAGCGCGGGCGGCGGACGGCGCTGGCCCAGGCCGAGCTGCGCGACGAGGCCGGCAAGGCGGTCGCGCACGCCATCTCCAGCTGCATGATCTTTCACGCCACCCAGGGCTGAGCTCGCGAAACCCTGGTGAGCGGCGGGAGATTGAGGAGGGCTCGGCTCGAGCGCGCCAGCGCGCGAGCGACCCGTCTCGAAATCAGCCCACCGCGGACCGGGCCAGAGGAAGCACGCGGTGGGGGATCTGGGTCGCGAGGGCGATGACGGTGGTGCAGCGCTCGATGCCGGGCTCGGTGAGCACCCGGTCGATGACCCGCTGGAGGTCCGCGTTGGACCGGGCCACCACCCGCGCCCACATGTCCCCGGCCCCGGTGATCGTGTAGGCCTCCAGCACCTCGGCGATGTCGGCGAGGTGGGTGGCCACGGCGTCGTGGCCCGACCCCTGGCGGATCTCCAGGGTCAGGAAGGCCATGACCGGGAAGCCCAGCGCCTCCGGCGAGAGGTCCGGCCCCCACCCCGTCACCACACCGCTGGCCGCGAGCTTGTCGAGCCGGGCCTGGGCGGTGCCGCGGGCGACCCCGAGCCGGCGCGACGCCTCCAGGACGCCGATGCGGGGCTCGGCGGCGAAGAGCTCGATCAATCTGCGGTCCAGGTCGTCCACGGCGTGCGTCTCTCCTGTGCAGGTTGACCAGCATTTCGACGTACTGTTGCACACTCTGTCGATCATCGAGGAGGCTGTGTGCATGACTTCGACGACCGACCAGCCTTCCACCGGCGCCGCGCTCACCACCGACGAGCTCAAGGCCGACCTCACCCTCGAGCAGCTCAAGCAGCTCGTGGGCCTCGTGGAGTACGACGAGGACAGCGACGTCTTCCCGGTCACCGGGTGGGACTCGATCGTCTTCGTCGTGGGCAACGCGACCCAGGCCGCGCACTACTACCAGTCCGCGTGGGGCATGCAGCTCGAGGCCTACTCCGGCCCGGAGAACGGCAACCGCGACCACAAGTCCTTCGTGCTGCGCTCCGGCTCGATCCGCTTCGTCATCAACGGTGCCGTCGACCCCGACAGCCCGCTGGTCGAGCACCACCGCCGCCACGGCGACGGCGTCGTCGACATCGCGCTCGAGGTGCCCGACGTGGACAAGTGCATCGCCCAGGCCCGCAAGGCCGGCGCGACCGTCGTGCGCGAGGTCGAGGAGATCACCGACGAGCACGGCACCGTGCGGATCGCGGCCATCGCGACGTACGGCGAGACCCGGCACACGCTGGTCGACCGCTCGCGCTACTCCGGCCCCTACCTGCCCGGGTACGTCGCCAAGGCGAGCACGTTCGAGAAGAGGGAGGGCCAGCCCAAGCGGCTCTTCCAGGCCCTCGACCACATCGTCGGCAACGTCGAGCTCGGCAAGATGGACGAGTGGGTCGAGTTCTACAACAAGGTCATGGGCTTCACGAACATGGCCGAGTTCATCGGCGACGACATCGCCACGGACTACTCCGCGCTGATGTCCAAGGTCGTGGCCAACGGCAACCACCGCGTGAAGTTCCCCCTCAACGAGCCGGCGATCGCGAAGAAGAAGTCGCAGATCGACGAGTACCTCGAGTTCTACCGCGGCGCCGGCGCCCAGCACCTCGCGGTGGCGACCAACGACATCCTCGCCTCGGTCGACGCGCTGCGCGCCAACGGCGTGGAGTTCCTCGACACCCCGGACTCCTACTACGAGGACCCCGAGCTGCGGGAGCGGATCGGCAACGTCCGGGTGCCGATCGAGGAGCTGCAGAAGCGCAAGATCCTCGTCGACCGCGACGAGGACGGCTACCTGCTGCAGATCTTCACCAAGCCGCTCGGTGACCGCCCCACCGTCTTCTTCGAGCTGATCGAGCGGCACGGGTCGCTCGGCTTCGGCAAGGGCAACTTCAAGGCGCTCTTCGAGGCCATCGAGCGCGAGCAGGACGCCCGCGGCAACCTCTGATCGCAGGTACGACGCCGCCACCCCGCTCCGCCGGCTCGGATCTAGGCAGGCAGTACTCAGGTCGCGCGCGTCCGGACGTCAGGCGCCCGCGACGTGTCGGGACCGCGCGCGTCCCACTCCTCGTCGAGGAGCGCGTACTCCACCTCGTCCAACCACCCGAGCTCCTGGTGCCACAACGCCTTGAGCGAGAGGCGTTCCCGGCGCATGCCGGCGCGCTCGAGCACGCGCACGGAGGCGACGTTGTCGGCGTTCGCGGCGGCCGTCACCCGACGCAGGCCGAGCCTGTCGAAGGCCGCTCGCACGAGGGCTCGGGCCGTGGCGGTCCCGATGCCCTGCCCCGCAGCCCGGGGGTCGACGACGTAGCCGATGACACCGTCCGTCCCGGTCGGGTGGCCCGGTTGGCCGGATCCATCGACGATGTCGAGGAACCCCATGGCCACGACCTGACCGTCGCGTTCGACCACACACGAGTAGTCGGTCGGGCTGTGGGGCACCGCGAGCCATTCACGCCGGAGGTCGTCGGGGTCGACGTGGGTCCGCACCATGAAGTGGTTCACCCCGGGGTCGTTCCGGAAGGACTGCAGCACCGGGACGTCTGGCTCCACGGCCTCGCGGAACACCAGGCCGTCCAGCCGCACCGGCCAAGGACTCCTCTGCATGGCCCAGAGCGTCACAGGTCTGCCACTGGTCGGCAACCGGGTTCCGGGGCCTCAGCCATCCGGTGAGAGGCGGGCGGCCCCTCAGGCGGGCGCGGGCGCCGCGGAGGCGCGCAGCTCGTGTGCCTCGTCGACCCCCGAGGACATCGCCCAGCGGATGGTGCCGGTGGCCAGGGTACCGAGTGCCTTGACGACCGTGCGCTCCGAGACCGGCAGCCAGGGCAGGCGCAGCGGGCGGCGGGTCCAGCGCGGCATCAGGGCGATGCCGGCGGCCATGAGCACGGCATACGCCGGGCGGGCGGCGACCGGCAGGTCCGGGTGCAGGACGAGGAACCGCACCGCGGCGCGGGCCTCGTCGGTGGCGCGCAGCTCCGGGCGGAAGTCCTCGAGCACCGTCCGCAGCTCGGCCACCGTGGTGGGCGGGTCGATCACGCCGAGCCTGCCGGCCACCAGCGCGGCCTGGGCGACGTAGGCGTCGCACCCGGCCTCGTCGAGCGGCCGCGCGCCGTACACCTGGTGGGCGAGCAGGAAGCTGTCGACCTCCGCGGCGTGGACCCAGGCCAGCAGGTGCGGGTCGGACGCGGCGTACGGCGTGCCGTCCGGCATCGTGCCCGTCACCCGCTCATGGATGGCGCGGACCGCGCGGATCGCCTGCTCTGCGTGGTCGATCGTGCCGAAGGTGGTGACGGCCAGGAACTGGCTGGTGCGCGCCAGCCGTCCCCACATGTCGCCGCGGTAGCCCGAGTGGTCCGCCACGGCCTGCATCGCGGCCGGGTGCATGGTCTGCAGGAGGATCGCGCGGATCCCGCCGATGAACATCGAGGCGTCCGCGTGGACCCGCACGATCTCGGAGTCGGCGTCGAACCAGCGCGGCCCAGGAGTGCCGTGGATGCGGTCGCGGGCGCGGGGACCGTCCGGCCCGGCGACGCGCCGGAAGATCTCGCGGCCCAGCCGCGCGCGCAGGGGAGTCATGTCCTCGACCCTACGAGGGGGCCCGAAGGCGTGCTACGCGGATGGGAAGAGGTTGACGTATCGAGAAACGATGGCATATCGTCACTCGATAACATCGAAGATCGATATGGGGGACTCCATGACCGGTACCGGGACCCAGCGCAGCACAGATCCGCTCCGCTTGCTCGAGATCCTGGTCGGGCTGATCGTCGCCGTGATGGCGGTCCTGGCCTGCGCCGTGGTCGTCGGAGTGGTGTTCGGCAGCGGCTCGGTCCCGGGTCTCGATGCCGAGGTGTGCGCGTCGGGCTCGGGTGACGAGCCCGCCTTCCGGCAGGTCGAGGGCGGTGCCACCGGCCCCGTCGGGCTCCGCGACGGCGTCGCATGGAGGGTCGAGGAGGTGCAGGTCTGCGACCCGGACCCCGATGGCGTGACTCGGGCGCTCGCCGGCGCGGGGCTGGTCGTGTGGGTCGGCGGACCTGTTCTGTTCTTCGCGATGTTCTGGCGATTCCTGCGTCGGGCCCGTCGGGACGGGGTCTTCGCCGACCAGGTGCCCGGCGCGCTGACGACCCTGGGCAGGATCGTGATCGCCTGGGCGGCGCTCGACTTCGTGCTCTCGGGGTGGATCAATGCGGCGCTGCTCAACCGGATGACCGACAGCGCGCTGGTGCTCACCGCGACGGTCCCGTGGCTTCCCGTCCTCGTCGGCATCGCCCTGCTGGCGCTGGCACGCGTGATGGGCGAGGCCGCGGGCATGCGACGCGATGTCGAGGCCATGATCTGATGGCACGACGCGCGAACGCGGCCCCCGAGCCCGAGGATCCGCACGGCGTCTCGGTGCACCTCGACGAGGTGCTCGCGGACCGGGGGATGACCCTGACCGAGCTCGCCGACCGGGTCGGCGTCACCGTGGTCAACCTCAGCGTCCTCAAGAACGGCCGCGCCAAGGCAGTGCGCTTCTCCACGCTGACCCGAATCTGCCGAGTCCTCGAGTGCCAGCCGGGAGACATCCTCCGCGTCGACTGACAGGCTCTGACCATGATGATCCGGCCCGCCGAGCTGGCGGCGATCAAGGCAGGCACCGTCGACCTCGCGTTCCGCCGGTGGGCACGGCCGCGCGTCGTGGTCGGGACCCGGATGCGCACCGCGGTCGGCGTGCTGGAGGTGACGTCGGTCGAGCGGGCGGGCAGGATCACCGCCGAGGACGCTCGGCGCGCGGGAGCCCCCTCTTTGGCGGCGCTGCGCCGGGCGCTCGCCGCCCGGGCCGACGAGCCGGCCTGGCGCATCGGCCTGGTGTGGGCCGGCCCGGACCCGCGTGAGGCGCTGCGGGAGTCGGTCCCGGACGCCGGGGAGATCGAGGAGATCAACGCCCGGCTCGACCGCCTGGACCAGGCGTCGTCGTACGGCGTGTGGACCCGCGAGACCCTGGACCTCATCGACCTCAACCCGACCGTCCGGGCCCCCGACCTCGCCGCCCGCGTGGGTCGAGAGACGGCCGACTTCAAGAAGGACGTCCGCAAGCTCAAGGAGCTGGGGCTGACGGAGTCCCTCGACATCGGCTACCTGTTGTCGCCACGGGGCCAGGCGGTCGTCGACGCCGGGCTGGCGACGCCGCGCGAGCGTGCGCCCCGGCCCACCGGCACCCCACTGCCGAGGATCGGTGCGCCCGCCACCCGCGCCCTGCGGGCGGAGGGGCTCACCACGCTGGAGCAGGTGGCCGGACGGACCGAGGCGGAGCTCGCCGCCCTCCACGGGGTCGGGCCGCTGGCGATCGGCCGGCTGCGCGACGCGCTCGACGAGCGCGGCCTCGCCTTCGCTCAGGAGGACAGGAACGCCTGAAGCCCCGCGAGGTCGTCGGTGTTGACGTGGTCCACGCCGGCCTCGCGGAGCACCTGCCAGACCGCCTCCCGGTTCGGCAGCGCGGCGTCGGGCGTCGCCCAGAAGCGCACCCGGTGGCCCGCGGCGTGCGCCCGGGCCACGATGTCGTCGAGCTTCGCCCGCTCGTCGGCCGGCATCGGGCCCACGCCCTGCCAGGTGAAGTGCTTGGTCCAGTTGTCGCTCACCAGGGGCATGAGGGTCGCCTCCAGCCCCGACCCGAGGTCGCCCAGCCGGCCGTCGTACCCCGCGAAGCGCTTCTTCTGCGACTGCATGAACGCGAGGTCGCGGTTGCCGCTGATGACGGCGTCCACGGCACGCTGCTTGACCTTCCCGTGCTGGTAGCGGGTGATGGTGTCGTCGTGGGCGGCGAGCGCGGCGTGGACGGCGTCGTACGTCGGGCGGGCGGCGCTCTTGACGTCGATCAGGAGCTGGAAGGTGCCGTCCCAGTCCGGGTGGACGGAGCCGCCGTGGTCGGCCGCGATCTTGGCCAGCGGCTCGAGGTAGAGCGACTCCAGCGTGCGTTCCGGGTCGACGTCGGCAAGGTCGTGGGCCACCAGCAGCTCGCCGTCGACGAGCCAGACGTCGGCCTCGACCGAGGTGAACCCGTGGTCGAGGGCGTCGAGCAGCGGACGCTCGTGCTCGTAGTCGTTGTGGGCGTGCGCCTGCGCGAGGGGCGTCGTCCCCGTGTCGTCCGCCGGTGCGGCGGTGGCCGCCGTCGGACCCACGAGGGCGAGGCCGGCGGCCAGGACGGCCGGGACGAGCAGGGAGCTGAGGATCCGAGATGTCATGGATCGAGTCGAGCCCACGCGGCTGTCCGGCAGGTGGCGAGGTCGTGCACGCCGGGTGACGTCGCCGCGGCGAGCGCGGCGACCTCGACGACCGCGGCGGCTCAGTGCACCAGTAGGCCCACGCCCAGGGCACCCATGACCACGGCGATGCCGGAGTCGAGCACCCGCCAGGCCGACGGCCGGGCGAAGACGCCACGCAGGGCGCGCGCACCGAAGCCGAGCGTGGGGAACCAGATCAGGCTGGACACGACGGCGCCCGCGCAGAACCACCAGCGGTGGTCGTCGAAGCTGTTGGCCACGGTCCCGAGCATCACGATCGCGTCGAGGTAGAAGTGCGGGTTGAGCCACGTCAGGGCGAGGGTGAGCAGCATCGCGCGGCGTACGGACATGGTCGTGCCGCCCTCGGCGTCGAGCGCCACGGGACGCCACGCGCGCATCGCCGACTGCACGCCGAAGGCCAGCAGGTAGAGCCCGCCGCCGATCTGCGCGACCGGCAGCACGGCGGGCCAGCGCTCCAGGACGAGGCCGAAGCCCGCGACGCCGGCCGTGATCGCCACGATGTCGGAGAGCATGCACACCGCGATCACGGGCAGCACGTGCTCGCCACGGATGCCCTGACGCAGGACGAAGGCGTTCTGGGCGCCGACGGCGACGATCAGGGCGAGACCGGTCAGGACACCGGTGAGGAAGATGCTCAACATGTGTAGAACGCTAGGTCGGAAGCAGGCTTCAATCCAGCGAAGTATTCTGAGGAATCATGAGACTCTCTAAGTATGAAAGACGTCACTCAGATCGACCCCGTGTCGCTGCGCACGCTGGCGACCGCCGTCCGGCTCGGCACCTTCGAGGCCACGGCCCGGGAGCTGCACGTCACCCCCTCCGCGGTGAGCCAGCGGATCAAGGCACTGGAGACCCACGTGGGCCGGGTGCTGGTGCACCGGGTCAAGCCGCTGGAGGCCACCGAGGCCGGTCACGTGCTGGTCCGGCTGGCCGCCCAGACCGAGCTGCTGGAGCGCGAGGCGGTGGCCGAGCTCCTCGAGGGCGAGGACCCCGGGGAGGACGATCCCTTCGCCGCGGTGCCGATCGCGGTCAACGCCGACGCGCTCTACACCTGGCTCGTCGACGCCCTCGTCGAGGTGCAGTCCGCCCACCGGGTCACCTTCGAGATCGTCCGCGAGGACCAGTCCCGCACCACCGAGCGGCTGCGTCGCGGGGACGTGATGGCCGCGGTCACCTCCGATCCGCGTCCGGTGCCCGGCTGTCGCGTCGTACGGCTGGGGTCCATGCGCTACCGCGCGGTGGCCACCCCGGCCTGGGTCGCGGCGCACCTCCCGGACGGGGCCTCCGCGGCCGCGCTGGGGCGGGTGCCGCTCATCGCCTTCGACCGCAACGACACCCAGCAGCACGACTTCCTGCGCAAGGTGACCCGTCGCCACCTCACGCCGCCGGTCACCTGGATCCCGTCGGTGGGGGAGTTCGACAACGCCGTACGCCGGGGGATGGGGTGGGGGATGATCCCCGAGGTCCAGGTCCGGGCCGACCTCGACGCCGGTCGGCTGGTCGAGATCGTGCCCGGTCGGCACACCGACGTGCCGCTCTTCTGGCAGCACTGGCGCCTCGAGTCGCCGTTGATGGCCGACCTGACGAGCGCCATCACCGGCGCGGCGCGTGGCTGGCTGAGCTGAGACGCTGTGACCGGGTGGTCAGAGCACCTTGGAGAGGAAGGCCTGGGTGCGCTCGTGCTGCGGGTCGCCCAGCACCGTGCGGGGGTCGCCCTCCTCGACGATGACGCCGCCGTCCATGAAGACCAGGTTGTCGCCGACCTCGCGGGCGAAGCCCATCTCGTGGGTCACGACCATCATCGTCATGCCCTCGGACGCGAGGTCCTTCATGACGGCGAGCACGTCGCCCACCAGCTCGGGGTCGAGCGCCGAGGTGGGCTCGTCGAAGAGCATCAGGTCGGGCTGCATCGACAGCGCCCGGGCGATGGCCACCCGCTGCTGCTGGCCGCCGGAGAGGTGGGCGGGGTAGGCCGTCTCCTTCTCCGCGAGGCCGACCTTGTCGAGGTTGGCGCGCGCGATCTCGACGGCTTCGGCCTTCTTGCGGCCCGCGACCTTCTCCTGCGCGATGGTGAGGTTGCGCAGCACGTTCATGTGGGGGAAGAGGTTGAAGCTCTGGAACACGATGCCGATGCGGGCGCGCAGCTTGTCGACGTCGGCGTCGGGGTGGGTGATCTCCTCGCCCTCGACGAAGATCCGGCCGCTCGTCGGGGTCTCGAGCATGTTGACGCAACGCAGCAGGGTGGACTTGCCCGAGCCGGACGGGCCGATCACGCAGACGACCTGACCGTTGGCGACGTGGAAGTCGATGCCCTTGAGCACCTCGTTGTCGCCGAAGTACTTGTGCAGGTCCTGCACGTCGATGGCTGCCTCGGCGCGGCTGGCGTCGGGGGTGCGGGGTGTCGTGCTCTCGGTGGTCATCAGCGGGCCCTCTCGGCGCGGCTCTCCATGCGGCGTACGACGATCGACAACGGCACCGTGATGAGCAGGTAGCACAGGGCGATGACGACGATCGGGGTCAGGTTGGACGCGGAGTTCATGCCCTCCCTGCCGAACTTGGTGAGCTCGTAGCCCGAGAGCGACAGGCCCAGGATGTAGACCAGCGACGAGTCCTTGGTCAGCAGGATCAGCTCGTTGGTCAGCGGCGGCAGGATGATCCGGAACGCCTGGGGGACCACGACGCTCAGCATCGCCCGGGAGTGGGACATGCCCAGCGACCGCGCCGCCTCCATCTGCCCCTTCGGCACCGCCTGGATGCCGGCCCGGATCGTCTCGGCCATGTAGGCGCCGCCGACCAGTCCCAGGGCGAGGGTGACGACGCCGAGGTTGCCGAACGGGATCTCGTAGGCGGGGAAGGCCAGGCTGAAGCCCACGCTGAGCGCGATGAAGACGACCAGGGCCGGGATCCCGCGGAAGAGCTCGATGACCCCGGTCGCGATCCACCGGTAGGGCCCCACGCTCGACAGGCGCATCAGGGCGAGCACGAGCCCCAGCGCCAGGCCGAACGTGAAGCCGCACGCGGTGTAGATGATCGTGTTCTTCAGCGCGATCGTCAGGACGTCGGGGAACTGCTCCTTGACCAGGTCCCAGTTCCAGAACGCGCGCTGGATCTGGCCCCAGTCGGCGATGAACGCGATGGCGAGGATGGCCGCCACCAGCACGGCGTACTGGACGTAGCGCCACCGGGCAGCGCGCTGACGGGGACTCGCCATGGGCTCACATCACCTTCGTCGGGGGTCAGAGGGGGCGGGTCACTCGGTGGGAGCGGTGCCGAACCACTCCTCGTAGACCTTGTCGTAGTCGGCGCTCGCGATGCCGTCGTTGATGGCGGCGAGCAGGTCGTCGTTGCCGCCCTTCTTGACCGAGAAGCCGTAGCTCTCACCGGTCTTGAACTCGGTGGTCACCTCGACGTCGGGGTTCTGGCTCACGAAGTAGTTGAGCAGGCCGTTGTCGTTGACGCCGGCGTCGGCCTTGCCGGTCTTGACCGCCTGCTGCATCAGCGAGGAGTCCTCGAACGAGATGATCTCGGTGTCCTCCGGGGCGTTCTCGCGGACGTAGTCGGCACCGGTCGTCCCGTCCTGGACGGCGACGGTCTTGCCGGCGAGGTCCTCGAGCGAGGCGATGCCCGAGCCGGTCTTGGTCATCAGGGCCTGGGTGGCCTCGAAGTAGGGGTCGGTGAAGTCCATGACGGCCTCACGCTCGTCGGTGATCGTCATCGCGCCGGCGCCCACGTCGCACTGGCCGGTGTTGAGGGCCTCACCGGTCGTGATGGTCTCCCACGCGACGTCGAGGACCTCGGTCTCGAGCCCCTCGTTGTCGGCGGCGATCTTCAGCACGTCGGGGTCGAAGCCGACGACCTCGCCACCCTCGGTGAACTCGAAGGGCTCGTAGGGCAGGTGCGTGCAGATGGTCAGGGTGCCGTCCTTGACCAGGGAGATGCCTGACTCGGTGGTCGTGGTGGTGTCGTCCTTCGCGCAGCCCGCGGCCGCGAGGGCGAGGGCGAGGACGCTGATTCCGGAGGCGAGTGCTCGAAGGTTCATGACCGTCACCCTAGACCTGCTCGACCCCAGAACGTCTCTTGCGTCACATCGACGCGAGAGATCGACCACAATGGCGCCCATGCCGACGTACGTCGCGTTCCTGCGAGCGATCAACCTGGGCGCCACCCGGAAGTTCCCCCAGGACGCCATCCGGGCGGCCGTCGAGTCGACGGGCGCCCGTGACGTCGAGACCTACATCAACACCGGCAACGTGCGACTGGGCTCGAGCCGTCGGTCGCCGGCCAAGGTCGCCGCCGACCTCGAGGAGGCGTTCGCCGCGGACCGCGGCTTCGAGGTGCCGACGGTGGTGCTCACCCTCCCCGAGCTCGCCGCGATCGCGGCCGACGCCGAGGAGCTGGCGGACGGCCACGACCGGCTGGGCATGCAGTACGTCTCGCTGCTCAAGCAGGCGCCGACCGCGGCGCAGGTGCGCGACATCGAGGCCGTCGAGGTGGAGGGCGAGCGACTCGTCGTACGCGGGCGCGGCGCCCACCTGCTGCTGGATCAGCGCGACAGCTACCACCTGGCCCGGTTGTCCAACGACTTCGTCGAGAAGCGCCTCGGCGTCTCGACCAGCCGCAACGTGCGGGTCATCCGCGAGCTGGCCTCCCGCTGGGGCTGAGCCTCAGACGTGCAGCGTCTCGATGACCGCCTCGCCCCGTGAGAGCTTGCCCGCCGCCCGGGGGAGCTCGGAGCGGGCCATCAGGTGGTGCGCGCGGGCCTCGTCGAGGGTCGTGCGCCCCACGACCTCGCCGCCGGCGACCAGCGGGACGAGCAGGTCCCGGTCGTCGCCGTCGTCGACGGGTGGCGTGCCGATCCCCACCACCTCGGAGCGGGCCACGCCCGAGGAGTCGCGACGCCGCAGGGCGTACTTGCGTCCGCCGATCGAGATCTTGTCGCTCGATCGCTTGGCCACCGACACCATCTCGCCGTCGTCCCCGGCCCGGGAGACGAGCTTGTAGACGAAGCCGCAGGTCGGGTGTCCGGACCCGGTCACCAGCTGGGTGCCGACGCCGTAGCCGTCGACCGGCGCGGCGGCGAGGGAGGCGATCGCGTGCTCGTCGAGGTCGCTGGTCACCAGGATCCGGGTGCCGTTCGCGCCGAGCGAGTCCAGCTGGGCGCGCACCTCGTGCGCCAGCACCCCCAGGTCACCCGAGTCGAGGCGCACCGCCCCCAGGTCGGGACCCGCGATCTCCACCGCGGTCCGCACCGCGGCGGCGACGTCGTAGGTGTCCACCAGCAGGGTCGTCCCCACGCCGAGCGCGTCGACCTGCGCGCGGAACGCGTCCGCCTCGGTGTCGTGCAGCAGGACGAAGGAGTGGGCCGCGGTGCCGGCGCTCGGCACGCCGTACCGCTGTCGGGCGGCGAGGTTGGAGGTGGTGGCGAAGCCCGCGACGTACGCCGCCCGCGCGGCCGCCACGGCCGCCTCCTCGTGGGTGCGGCGCGAGCCCATCTCGATGCACGGCCGGTCCCCGGCCGCCCAGGTCATCCGGGACGCGGCGGAGGCGATCGCGGAGTCGTGGTTGTAGATCGACAACAGCACCGTCTCGAGGACCACGGCCTCGGCGAAGCCGCCCTCGACCACCAGCAGCGGCGAGTAGGGGAAGTAGGCCTCGCCCTCGGCGTACCCCCAGACGTCGCCGGAGAAGCGGTACGACGCCAGCCACTCGCAGGTGGTCTCGTCGAGCACCTCGCAGAGCACCGCGAGGTCCTCGTCGGTGAACCGGAAGGACTCGATGGCGTCGAGTGCCCGACCGACGCCGGCGACCACGCCGTAGCGGCGCCCGTCGGGGAGGCGCCGCGGGAAGAGCTCGAAGACCGAGTGCCGCTCGGCGGTGCCGGCGTGCAGGGCCGCCTGGACCATGGTGAGCTCGTAGTGGTCGGTCAGCAGGGCCGGCGATCGGGTCACCGTGGCAGCCTCCCACGGGGGAGCCGGGCTCCGGGCCTGTGCCACGATGGTCCCGTGTCCGCTGCCAGCCCTGTCGAGGTCGATCCGACGCTCTCGCCGGACGAGATCACGTTCCTCGCCAAGCCGTGGGTGACCATCGTCTGGAACGACCCGGTCAACCTGATGTCCTACGTCGCCTACGTGTTCCAGAAGTACTTCGGCTACGACAAGGCCAAGGCCGAGCGGCTGATGATGGAGGTCCACACCGACGGCAAGTCGGTGGTCTCCACCGGCACCCGCGAGGAGATGGAGCGCGACGTGCAGGCGATGCACGAGTACGGCCTGTGGGCGACCATGGAGCGCGCCTCATGACGGGCTTCGCCCGGCACCGCCGCAGTCGTCTGGTCATCGGGACCTTCACCGGCTTCGAGGCCGACCTGCTGCGCTCGCTCGCCTCGCAGATCGTCGAGCTGCTGCGCAACGAGGCCGCCGTCCCGGACGAGTCCCGCGACCCGTTCGAGGCGATGATGGACTTCTCCGGGCCGACGACCGCTCCTGAGGACCCGGTGCTGCACCGCCTCTTCCCCACGGCGTACGCCGACGACGAGGAGGCCGCCGCCGAGTTCCGGCGCTTCACCGAGGGGACCCTGCGCGACGGCAAGGCGGCCGCGGCCTGCACGATCATCGACGGGCTCGAGGAGGCCGGGCTGCCGCCCGAGCTGACCGAGGACGGGCTGATGATCGACGTCGAGCTCGACGAGCCGACCGCCGAGACCTGGATGCGCTCCTTCACCGACATCCGCCTCGCGCTGGCCACCCGGCTCGGGGTCGAGGACGGCGACGAGGACCGCTGGCACGCGCTGCCCGACGACGACCCGCGCGCCCAGGCGCACGACATCTACGAGTGGATCGGCTGGCTCCAGGAGACCCTCGTCGAGGCACTCACGGCATGAGCCCGGTCCCCGAGTTCGTCGTCGAGATCCGCCAGATGATCGGCAGTCACCCGCTCTGGCTGCCCGGCGTCACCGCGGTCATCCGGCGCGACGACGAGCTCCTCATGGTGGAGCGGGCCGACAACGGCGCCTGGACCCCGGTCACCGGCATCGTCGACCCGGGGGAGGAGCCCGCCGTGGCGGCGGCGCGCGAGGCGCTCGAGGAGGCCGGCGTGGTCATCCGCGTCGACCGGCTGGCCTCGACGTCGGTGATGTCCGAGGTCGTCTACGACAACGGTGACAGGGCGTCGTACCTCGACCTGACCTTCGCCTGCACCTGGCTCAGCGGCGAGGCCCACGTGGCCGACGACGAGTCCACCGACGTGCGGTGGTGGCCGCTGGACGCGCTGCCCCCGATGTCGGAGTCGATGACCCAGCGGGTGGCTGCCGCGCTGTCCGGCGAGCGTGAGGCGCGGTTCGTCACCGATCCGGATGCCGCGCCGCTCGACTGGGACCCGACCGTGCGTGACGGCACCACCGCGGCGCCCGACCAGGTGCATCTGCGCACACCCGGTCGCCCGCAGCCGTGACGGGAGCACCCTCCGGTCCCGGCCCGACCCCGGACGAGTGGCGGCGGCAGCTGCTCGCCCTGGTGGCGCGCGGTCGTGAGGCGTACGGCGCCGAGCCGGTCCGCGAGGCGTTGACGGAGGTGCTGGAGGAGCTGCCCTCCACCGACGGCGTCCCGGACGTGCTGCGCCCCGACCGTCCCGTGCTCGGCGTGGACGCCTGCCCGGCAGGCTGGGTGGGCGTCCTCCTCGGCCCCGACGGGCGGCCGACCGTGCACGTCGCCGGCTCCATCGCCGACCTCGTGGCCCTGGTCCGGGAGCGCGCCGAGCCGGCCGTCGTGGCGATCGACATCCCGATCGGCCTCCCGGACTCCGGCCCCCGGCGGGCCGACGGCGAGGCGCGTCGCCAGCTCGTCGGCAAGGGCTCGTCGGTGTTCCCGACGCTCACGCGGGCGGCGTACGAGGCGGACACCTACGAGCTGGCCCGGGCGGCCAACCTGGCCGCCACCGGCGGGGCGAGCAGCGCGAGCGCGCAGGCCTACGCCCTGGGCGCGAAGGTCCTCGAGGTCGACGCCTGGATCCGCTCGGGACCGGGCACCGAGGTGATCGAGGTGCATCCCGAGCTCAGCTTCGCCCGCATGGCCGGCTCGCCGGTGATCGCACGCAAGAAGGACCCGGAGGGGGTGCTTGCCCGTCGCGAGGCGCTGCGCGCCCACGGCCTGGCTGCGCCGGCGTGGTTCCGCGGCGCCGGCTTCGGCGAGGACGACCTCCTCGACGCGTGCGCGGCCGCGTGGAGCGCCGCCCGCCACGACCGCGGGGCCGGCGAGTCCTTCCCGGCCGAGCCCGAGGTCTTCGGCGACGGCATCCCCGCCGCGATCCGCGTCTGAGCGCGACCCCAGCGGCCGTCAGCCCGAGTGGGTGGTGACGCCGTACCGCTCCCGCGACGCAAGTGCCCACCGCGAGACCGGCACCGACACGAGGGCGATGACCAGCATCAGGCCGGCCAGGATGAGCCAGCCGGCCTCGCCCATCTCGACGCACAGCAGGGTCACCACCGGCGGTCCCACCACGGCGATGACGCTGAACCCGAGGCCGGCGAAGCCCTGGTACTGCCCCTGCCGCTCGTGCGGTGCGAGTCCCATCTGCAGGCCCCACTGGCCGCCGGAGCCGATCATCTCGCCGACCACGTGCACCAGCGAGCCGGCGACGAGCACCACCACGGCGAAGGTCACGTCGCCGCGGTCGGCCAGGGAGACGATGGCGAAGCCGGCCGCGATCCACACGGCCCCGCGCACCAGCGCACGGGCGCCGGCCTCGACCGAGTCGGCGCGGCGTGACAGCCGGACCTGGAAGATCGCCACGCACGCCGTGTTGAGGATGAGCAGGACGGCGACCATCACCGGCGGCGCCTCGGTGCGCTCGGAGATGAAGAGGGCGAGGCCGAGCTCCATCACGAAGAAGTGCAGCGAGAACAGCCCGGTGATGGCCACGACGACCGCGTAGGGCCAGTCCCGCAGCACGGCCATCCGGGGCTCGCCCTCCGCACGCCGGTACGCCGGGAGGTCGGGGAGGCGGGTGGTGTTCCAGGCCGCGAAGCCGGTGAAGACGGCGTTCAGCACGAAGACCGACACGTAGGCCCACGACTCGTCGACGACGAGCGCGGCCCCGCCGAAGACCGACCCGAGCCCGATCGCGGTGTTGGTCACCGCGCGCAGGTAGGCCTTGAAGAGCACGCCGCGTCCGCCCGTCGCGAGCTGGGCGATGACGCCCTGCTGGACGGAGCCCGCGGACCGTTCGAAGAGCGCGAGGAGGCCGAGGAGCAGCGCCAGCTGCCACGGGGTCTGGGCGAGGACGGGCAGCGCGCTGGTCAGGGCGGCGCCGACCATGAAGAAGGTGAGCATCCGCCGTGGCCCGTGGCTGTCGCCGAGGTGGCCGGCCGGCACCTGCACCACGATGCCGACGAGAGCGGCCACGGAGAGCGCGAAGGCGACCTCCGCCGCGGAGAACCCGACCTGCCGGGTGAAGTAGAGCGCGCTGGTCGTCATCACGGCGCCGGCACCGAACCGGTTGGCGAACGAGCCGATGGCGAGCACCCGCAGGTCGCGCTCGAGGGGGATGCCGTGCCGGGTCAGCGGCTGGATGGTGCTGGTCGTCATCGTGTCCCCCCGAGCGGATCTATCTTGATGTCAAGATATATGTGGTGAGACGGGGCCGGGTCAAGTTGGTCGACTGCCTAGGGTGGATCCGTGCTGACCATCGACCAGGCGACGTACGACGCGATCGTCGCCCACGCCAAGCGCGACCACCCCGACGAGGCCTGCGGCATCGTCGCCGGCCCCGAGGGCAGTGACCGCCCCGAGCGGCTCGTGGAGATGGTCAACGCCGCCGGCAGCCCGACGTTCTACGAGTTCGACTCGACCGACCTCCTGCAGCTGTACAAGGACATGGACGCGCGGGACGAGGAGCCGGTGGTCGTCTACCACTCGCACACGGCCACCGAGGCCTACCCCAGCCGCACCGACATCGGGCTGGCCATGGAGCCGAACGCCCACTACGTCCTGGTGAGCACGCGCACACACGGGAATAACGACGGCCCCGTGGAGTTCAGGTCGTATCGCATCATCGACGGCGCGGTGACCGAGGAAGACGTCACCGTCGTCGCCCAGCTGTTGCCCCGAGAATCGGAAGAGAGCACCCCCTGATGGCCATCGAGGTCCGCATCCCCACCATCCTCCGCACCTACACCGACGGCGCCAAGGCCGTCGACGGCAGCGGCGACAACCTGCAGGCACTCATCGACGACCTCGAGGGCAACCACCCCGGGATCAAGGACCGGCTCATCGAGTCCGGCGACCTGCGCCGCTTCGTCAACGTCTACATCAACGACGAGGACGTCCGCTTCATGGGCGGGCTCGAGGCAGAGCTCGCCGACGGCGACCAGGTCGTCGTGCTGCCCGCCGTCGCCGGTGGAGCGCGCTGAGCGCGTGACCCGCTACGACAGCCTCCTGGAGTCGGTCGGCGGCACCCCGCTGGTCGGGCTGCCGCGGCTGTCGCCGAGCCCCGACGTCCGCTTGTGGGCCAAGCTCGAGGACCGCAACCCGACAGGCTCGATCAAGGACCGTCCGGCCCTCGCGATGATCGAGCAGGCCGAGAAGGACGGCACCCTGCGTCCCGGGTGCACGATCCTGGAGCCCACGTCGGGCAACACCGGCATCTCGCTGGCCATGGCGGCCAAGCTCAAGGGCTACCGCATCGTCTGCGTCATGCCCGAGAACACCTCCGAGGAGCGTCGTCAGCTGCTGCGGATGTGGGGCGCCGAGATCGTCTCCTCGCCCGCCGCGGGCGGCTCCAACGAGGCCGTCCGGGTCGCGAAGAAGATCGCCGGCGAGCACCCCGACTGGGTGATGCTCTACCAGTACGGCAACGACGCCAACGCGCTCGCGCACGAGCAGGGCACCGGTCCCGAGCTGCTCGCCGACCTGCCGGACATCACGCACTTCGTGGCCGGCCTCGGCACCACCGGCACCCTGATGGGCGTCTCGCGGTTCTTCCGCAAGACCCGGCCGGAGGTGCGCATCGTCGCCGCGGAGCCGCGCTACGGCGAGCTGGTCTACGGCCTGCGCAACCTCGACGAGGGCTTCGTGCCCGAGCTGTACGACGCCTCGCTCATCGACTCCCGCTTCTCGGTCGGTCCCCGCGACGCCGTGCGCCGGGTGCGTGAGCTGCTCGAGCTCGAGGGCATCTTCGCCGGCATCTCCACCGGCGCGATCCTGCACGCCGCGCTCGGTCAGGCCGCCAAGGCCGTGAAGGCCGGCGAGCGCGCCGACATCGCCTTCATCGTCTGCGACGGCGGCTGGAAGTACCTCTCGACCGGTGCCTACGAGGGCACCGTCGACGACGCGGAGGATCGCCTCGACGGGCAGCTGTGGGCATGATGCTCGCGTGCCCCCGCGAGCCCCGTCCCGAGCCCCCCGAGTTCGCCGCCTGCGACCCTCGCTGGTCGCCGCGGCCCTCTTCCTGACCCTGCTGCCGACCGCGCCGCTCGCGGCCGCTCGGGAACCCTCCCCGCTGCCGGGGCTGGCCACCGTCGAGGTCCCCTCGATCGAGGGCCGGGCCCGTCAGGGTGAGGAGCTGCGCGCCGACCCCGGCCGCTGGACGCCCCGGCGCGACGAGACGACGTACCGCTGGCTGCGCGACGGCGAGCGGATCCGTGGCGCCCGCGAGCGCCGCTACCGCCTCGGTGCCCCCGACGTCGGCGCCCGCATCAGCGTCGAGGTCCGGGTCCGTGCCGAGGGCTACGCGTGGACCGCGGCGAGCTCCGCCGCGACGCGGGAGGTGGCCTACGCCGCCCCGGTGCGCCGGCGGGTCACCTACAGCGTGACGACCCGCGGCGCGCTCACCACCAGCGTCGCGGTGTTCCGCCGCCAGGCGCAGGAGACGTACGACGACGCGCGGGGGTGGCGTGCCGGTGGCATCGAGTTCCGCCGCGTGCCCCGCGGGGGTGACTTCACCCTGGTGCTGGCCGCCGCCTCGGCGATGCCGAGCTTCTCCTCCACCTGCTCGACGACGTGGTCGTGCCGGATCGGGCGCTACGTCGTCATCAACCAGGAGCGCTGGAAGCACGCGTCACCCGCGTGGAACGCGGCCCGCCGGCCGCTGCGCGACTACCGCCACATGGTGGTCAACCACGAGACCGGGCACTGGCTCGGCCGCGGCCACGTGGGCTGCCCGGGCCCGGGCAGCCTCGCCCCGGTGATGATGCAGCAGTCCAAGGGCCTCGACGGCTGTCGCTTCAACCCCTGGCCCCTGCCCGGCGAGCGGTGAGGGTCAGTCGGCGCTGACGTCGAGGTCCTGCGCGACGTCGTGCTCGCTGCCCGGCACCGCCGGCAGCCCGAGGAGGTCGAGGGCCAGGTTGGCGACGTCGCCGTTGCGGACCGGCTGCGTGCCGGAGTACGGCGAGCGGACGCGGCCCGGGTCGGCGTAGTCGGGGTTGAGGTCGTAGAGGTCGCTGCCCCGGTCCGTGCCCGCACCCCACACCAGGAAGGGGACGCGGTAGTCGACGGCCTTGGTGGGATCGGTGTGGTTGGCCCCCTTGCCGCCGTGGTCGGCGGTGAGGATGACCGTGGTGTGGCCGGCCAGCGCGGGGTCGCGGCGGATCGTCCTGAGCACGGTGCCCACGCGGCGGTCGGCGCGCCGTACGGCCTTGAGATAGGCGGCGCCCATGAAGCCCTGGGCGTGACCGACGATGTCGGGCTCGGAGAGGTGCAGCAGGCGGAACGCCCGCGGCTGGGAGACGAGGTCGGCGCGGAACGCCTTCACCAGCGCGGCGTTGTCCTCGATGATCGTCTCGGTGTCGGTGGCGATCGGCCACGAGCGGTCCCACAGGGAGAACTTGGTCTTGCTGGCGAAGAACCCGGCCGAGAGCCCGGCGTCGTCGACGACGGTGAAGACCGACTCGACGGGCCCGCCGGCGGCGGCCTGGACGGTGGGCGGGGTGAGCCGGTCGTCGTTCCAGGTCACGCCGTGCCCGCCGGTCGCGGCCTCGATCCTGCGCCCGGTCACCATGCCCGTGTGGTTGGGCAGGGTGAGCGTGAGCTCCTGCTCCGTGCGCGCGTTGAGGGTGCTCGCGCCCTGGCGGATCATCCGGTGGAGGTTCGGCGCCTTCGCGCGGCCCAGCCTGCGCAGCGCGTGCGGGTTGAGGGCGTCGATCGAGATGGCCACCACCGTGTCGGCCACTCCCACGCGACGCGGTGACTCAGCCGCGGGAGCGCTGGTCGCGGCGGGGACGGCGCCGACGCTCAGGAGCGCCGCCGAGGCGAGCAGGACGAGGGAGCGGCGTACACGGGAGGGAGCAGGCATGCCCGCCACCCTAGGCGCCGATGGCCGGCGTGCGGTGTGACAGGGCCGATGCGGTGTGACGGGGCCGACGTCCGGTGTGACGGGGCCGACGCGGCCGGGCGCGTGCCATCCCCGGCCCCCACGCCCTAGCCTTGCTGCTTGTGCCGACCATCAACCGTGAGGACCCGATCGGGATCTTCGACTCCGGGTTCGGTGGCCTGACCGTCGCCCGGTCGGTCATCGACCAGCTGCCGCACGAGTCGATCCTCTACGTCGGCGACACCGCCCGCCAGCCGTACGGCGCCAAGCCGATCGGAGAGGTCCGCGAGTACGCGCTCGAGTGCCTCGACCACCTCTACGAGCAGGGAGTCAAGGCGCTGGTCATCGCCTGCAACTCCGCCAGCGCGGCCATGCTGCGCGACGCACGCGAGCGGTACGACGTCCCGGTCGTCGAGGTCATCCTGCCGGCGACCCGCCGCGCGGTCGCCGCCACCCGCACCGGGCGCATCGGGGTCATCTGCACCCGCGCGACGGCCGAGTCGATGGCCTACGAGGACGCGTTCGCCGCGGCACCGCACGTCGACCTGCACGTCCGGGCGTGCCCGCGCTTCGTCGACTTCGTGGAGCAGGGCACCACCGGTGGCGACGAGCTCACGGCCGTCGCCCACGAGTACCTCGACCCGCTGGTGGAGGCCGACGTCGACACCCTCGTGCTCGGGTGCACCCACTACCCGCTGCTCACCGGCATCATCTCCCTCGTGATGGGTGACGGGGTGACCCTGGTGAGCTCCGCCGAGGAGTCGGCCAAGGACGTCTACAAGATGCTGGTCCGCGGGGACCTGATGCGCGAGTCCGGCGAGCCGACGTACGCCTTCGCCACCACCGGGCGCCCCGACGAGTTCGAGACGATCGGCCGCCGCTTCCTCGGTGCCGAGCTGCTCGGGGCCTCCCAGTTCGCCGGCGGCCTCAGGTGAGGCTCACCGTCGTCGGCTGCTCGGGCTCCTACCCGGGGCCCGACTCGGCCGCCAGCAGCTACCTCTTCGAGGCCGAGGGCCCGGACGGGGACACGGGGCGGACCCGCACCTGGCGGATCCTGGTGGACCTCGGCAACGGCGCGCTCGGCCAGCTGCACCGGTACGTCGACCCGCTCACCGTCGACGCGGTGCTCATCAGCCACCTCCACGCCGACCACTGCCTGGACCTGTGCGGCTACTACGTGATGCGCAAGTACCACCCGACCGGCGCGCAGCCACGCATCCCCGTGTGGGGGCCGCCGGACACCCCCGGGCGGATGGCGCGGGCCTACGACCTGCCGCTGGACCCCGGGATGGGGGAGGAGTTCGACTTCCGCCCGCACCGGCCCGTCGTGGAGATCGGTCCGTTCCGGGTCGAGTCGGTCCCGGTCGTGCACCCGGTCGACGCCTTCGCGCTGCGGGTCACCGCCGACGGCCGCTCGGTCGCCTACAGCGGGGACACCGGCCCGTGCGAGGCGTTGGAGGGGATCGCTGCGGGAGCCGACCTGTTCCTGTGCGAGGCGTCGTTCCGTGACGGCGAGGACAACCCGCCCGACCTGCACATGACCGGGTCGGAGTGCGGCACCGCGGCCCGCCGTGCCGGTGTCGAGCGGCTGGTCCTGACCCACGTGCCGCCGTGGCACGACCCCCAGGACGCGCTCACGGAGGCGCGCACCACCTGGGACGGGCCCGTGGAGCTCGCCGTCGCCGGGGCCGTCTACGAGCTCTGAGGGCGGGCCGGACCTCACGGGGTGGCGACTCCAGTCACCTGATCTGTCGATGAGCCGAACGTCGGATCGCTTGCGGCGCGCGCTCCTGGCCAACACCATGGCCGGATGAGTGACGTGCCCGAACGCTGGAGTCAGGCGAGCGTCTACCCCGACATGTGGGCAGATCCGGCGGCTGATTCCCGCAACAGCGACGGAGTCAGCCCGGACGGCGAGCTGGCGACGCTGCAGGACTACCTGAGCAACTATCGGTTGACCCTGCTGATGAAGTGCGAGGGGCTCGACCCCGAGCAGCTGGCGCGCCGCTCGGTGCCGCCGTCGACCATGTCGTTGCTCGGACTCGTGCGTCACCTGGCCGAGGCAGAACGGGACTGGCGCAACTGGTTCGCGCCGGGGGAGCCCGCGCCGAAGATGTACGGCGAGGGCGATGACGACTTCGACCAAGCCGTCGGCGAGCAGGCGACGGTCGACGGCGCACTCGGCGATCTTGCCCGTGAGCAGGCCGCTACTGACGCAGCGTTGGCTGAGCATCCGGATCTGGCTGAGCGGATCGGCGATCGTGGTGTCGCGGTGCGTGAGCTGTGGGTCCACCGGATCGAGGAGTACGCCCGGCACTGCGGGCACGCCGACCTGCTGCGCGAGTGCATCGACGGCAGGGTCGGGCAGTAGGTCGGCACGCGTCACCGCACCCATCCGCCGCGGTGCGCGCTTGCGGCGTGCGGGGAGCATTGCTGCAATCTGGCAGTCGCCGACGGATGGAGGGCACGTCCGGATCGCCCGTCGAACGAGTCGGCACAGACGTCACGGCGCACCTTCCACGGCGATTTCCCGGATCGGGCATCGTAGGGTCGCCGAGGCGCGAGGTGTGCCGCCCCTGGACGCCCGGATCCGCCGCGACCAGTGCGCGCGCTCATGCCGTTGAGCGGTCGATGGTCCGGGGGTGCGTCAGGGTCTTTCCGGATGTGAGCGGGCTCGTCGAGCTGAGAGCCTCGCTCTGTGGGAGGTGAGGACTCGACAAGCGAGACGCCCGGCGTCGAGGAGGTCGTCCTTCCGCGCCGCCCGGTCCTCACCTTCTGGCTCATCGCTGTGGCGCTGGAAGTCGCGTTGGGGGTGGCTTTCCTCGTCAGCGGTGCGGAGTCTGCGATCGACGACGGGCTGTCGAAGGCAGGACTCGACTTCGGCTCCGACCTGCTCACAGCCGGACGGGTCGTCGTCGTCTACCCCGCCGCGCTTCTGGGCGTGGCGCTGGCGCTTGCCCAGGTCGCAGCACCGGACCTTGCGGTGCTCGTCGTCGCTCGCATCCGGGGCGGCCGCGTGCTCCTGCGTGCGGTGGGCAGACGGTTCCGCCCGTGGTCGACGGAGGTCGGTGCACGCAAGGGACTCGGGATCTGGCTCGTCGTTGTCGTCGTGTTCTCCGGCTGCAACCTGGTCAGCGGGTTGCTGCACCGGGAATTGGTGCCGCAGGACTTCGTCTGGCACTTCTCCTGGAGCATGCTCGCGTTGCTCCCGGTGGCGATGTTCCTCGATGCCGGGGCGCTGCTGGAGGAGAACGGGTGGCGCGGGTTCGCGCTCCCGGTCCTGCTCCAGACGCGAGGGCCGCTGGCCGCCTCCGTCATCGTCGGTCTCGCCTGGGCGGCATGGCACTTCCCGGTGAAGTTCGACGCCTTCCTCGACTACGGACTCTGGGGAGCCGTCGCGTACCTCGGCGCCTTCACCGTCAAGATCGTTGCCATCTCCGTGGTGATGACGTTCTTCTGGGCCCGAGCCGGACAAGCCACCCTGCTGGCCGTCGTCATGCACGGACTCTCGAACGACGTGGCCAGGGTGGGCGGTCTGGTGGACGGAGCAACGTGGCAAGCGTCTGCGGTCAGCGAGCTGAACCTGGCCCTCCCGTTCGTCGTGCTTGCGTTCGTGCTGGTCCCCTACGCCGATCGCACGGGGTGGGGCGACCTGAGGGGCCTGACCACGGCGCGTCGAACGCGTTGAGCACAGATTCCAGCAGCTCCCACTGCTCGTCGGTCAGATCACGTGGGTACGGCATGGCCGGCACGGTGACCGCGTCGCTCATCCGGGCAGGGACTCACCGAGTCAGACCAGTCCCGCGTCGTGCACGCACATGGCGATCTGCACGCGGTTGGTCGCGTCGAGCTTCTCGAAGAGTCGGGACACGTGCGCCTTGACCGTGGGCACCGAGAGGTAGAGCTCCCTGGCGATCTCGGCGTTGGAGAGGCCGCGACCCACGCAGACCGCGACCTCGCGCTCCCGCAGGGTGAGCCGGGACATCCGTGACTCGGCCGCGGTCGAGCGGTCGTCGGGCGCGCCGGAGCGCACCTGCCGGAGCAGGGACCGCGTGGCCGAGGGGGACAGCATCGCGTCACCACCGGCGACGAGCCGGATCGCGTTGACGATCTCGGTGGGCGGGGTGTCCTTCAGCAGGAACCCGTCGGCGCCGGCCTCCACGGCGCCCACCACGTGGTCGTCGGCGTCGAACGTGGTCAGCACGATCACCGCGGGGGGCCGGGTGCCCCGGTGCAGGGCGCGAGTGGCGTCGAGGCCGTTCATCACCGGCATCCGGATGTCCATCAGCACCACGTCGGGTCGCAGGGAGGCGGCCATCCGCACGCCCTCGGCACCGTCCCCGGCCTCGCCGACGACCCGGAGGTCGCTCTGCCCGCCGAGCATCAGGGTGAGCGCCGAGCGGACCAGTGCGTCGTCGTCGACGATCAGCACCGAGATGGGGCCGTCCTCCGCGACCGTCATGACGTCCACGGTATCGAGGCCCGCAGCACGAACACCGACCCCTCGCGGCCGTGCTCCAGCCGGCCGCCGCGCAGCTCGGTGCGCTCGGCGAGGCCGATGAGGCCGAGGCCGGCACCGGGCGTGGCGCCGGCGGGGTGGAAGCCGAGCGGGTTGCGGACCTCCACCTCCAGGCCGCGGTCGGGGTCGCCGCCGACCACCACGCTCACGTGGGCGCCGGGGGCGTGCTTGCCGGCGTTGGTGAGTCCCTCCTGCACGATCCGGTAGAGCGTGCGTCCGGCGCCGTCCGGCAGCGGCTCGCCGGTGACGTCGACGCGGTCGTCGTACGTCACGTTCATGCCGCTCCGGCGTGCCTCGACGACCATCTCCTCGATGTCGGAGAAGCGGGGTTGCGGCGGGTCGACTGGCTCACCGCTGCCGTCGCGCAGGACCCCGAGCACGCCTCGCAGCTCGTGGAGGGCCTCGTTGGCCTTGCCCTGGATCTGGGCGAGGCCGGCCCGCAGCTCGTCGGCGGCGAGGTCCTCGCGGAAGGCCAGCGCGCCCGAGTGCATGGACACCTGGGTGATCCGGTGCGCCAGCACGTCGTGCATCTCGCGCGCGATGCGCTCGCGCTCGGTGCCGCGGGCCTGGGAGACCCGCAGCTCCTGCTCGGCCTCCGCCCGGACGGCGCGCTGGCGCAGCGTCCACACCAGCTCGCGCCGCGAGCCGAGGTAGAGCCCCCAGCCCATCATCGCGGTGTTGACGACGGCGTTGACCAGGACGACGAGCCACGTCGGGTCCTGCAGCTCGATGGGGGCGTAGAACGAGTAGGCGGTCGCCGCCAGGAAGTTCGTGACGCCCACCAGCGCCACCGACCAGGCGACGCGCTGCGTGGCCACCGACACCGCGGCGAGGGTCGCCGGGCCCGCGGCGATCCCGGAGAAGGTGCTGAGCAGTGCGATGACCATCGCGATGGTGACCGGTGCGCGCCGCCGCATCACCACCAGGACGTACGACGCGAGGCCGAAGAGGATCTCCACCCAGAAGAGCACCCGGTGCGACTCGAGCTCGCCCTCGATCGCCTGGGACCAGACCGCCGCCGAGATCAGGGCGCAGACGGCGAGCCGCCAGGCGTGGCTGCGCCAGGTCAGCGGGGGCCGCATCTCCCGGGGGCTCGGGTGGTCCATGCCGCACAGGTTAGGACGTCGGGGGAGCGCCCCTACTTTGGTAGGGGCCCGCTCCAGCCCTGCGACCGATGTCCCGGTGCCTGGATGGCGGCAGGCTGTCGGTCATGATCCGAGTGACAGCCCTCACGAAGTCGTACGGCCACTTCACGGCCGTGGACGACGTCTCTTTCGAGGCACGCCCCGGCCGCGTGACCGGCTTCCTTGGCCCCAACGGCGCGGGCAAGACCACCACGATGCGCGTGATGGTGGGCCTCACCACCGCCACGTCCGGCGAGGTGACGATCGGCGGCCACCACTACCGCGACATCCCCAACCCCGGCCGCCACGTGGGCGTCCTGCTGGACGCGTCGGCCCAGCACGCCGGGCGCACCGGCCGCGAGATCCTCAGCCTCGGCGCCGAGACCATGGGGCTGCCGTCCTCCCGGGTCGACGAGATGCTCGAGCTGGTCTCCCTCGACGCCCGCGAGTCCAAGCGTCGCCTGCGCAACTACTCGCTCGGCATGAAGCAGCGCCTCGGCATCGCCCACGCGCTGCTCGGGGACCCGTCCGTGCTCATCCTCGACGAGCCGGCCAACGGCCTCGACCCCGCCGGCATCCGGTGGATGCGCGGCCTGCTCAAGGGGTACGCCGATCGCGGCGGCACCGTTCTGCTCTCGAGCCACCTCCTCAACGAGGTCGAGCTCATCGCCGACGAGATGGTCCTGATCGGGCATGGGCGGATCGTGGCTCAGGGCACCAAGGAGGAGCTCCTGGCCGGCGCCGACCACCGCTCCACCCACGCCACCTCCCTGGACAACGCGCAGCTCGCCCGGGTGCTCACGGAGCGCGGCCACGCCGTGGTCGCAGCGGGGCAGGGACTGCGGGTCGAGGCGGCCCCGGTCGAGATCGGCCGCGCGGCGGCCGAGCACTCGATCGTGCTCACCGACCTGCGCGCCGCCGAGGGCGGCCTCGAGGACCTGTTCCTCTCCCTCACCTCCGACACCCAGCGCGACGTCCTCGAAGGGGCTGCCTCATGAGCGCCATCCCGCACGCCGCGGCGCCGCACGCCGGCACCGCCGACCTCGGCACCATCGACCTCTCCTCGAGCGACGCCGTGCCGATGAGCCGGCTCGCCCGGGTCGAGCTGCGCAAGGCCCTCGACACCCGGGCCGGGCGATGGTTCACCATCGCGATCCTCGTCCTCGTCCTCGCCGTCCAGGTCATCTACGCCTTCGCGGCGCCGGAGGACGCGCTGGCCTACGGCGACTTCCTCGGCGTCGCCGGCGGGGTGCTCGGCTACTTCATGCCGATCCTCATCATCATGCTGGTGACCAGCGAGGCCAGCCAGCGCAACGGGCTGGTGACCTTCACGCTGGAGCCGCGGCGCTCGCGGGTCGTGGTGGCCAAGTTCCTGGCGGGCTTCGCCCTCGCCATCGCCGTGATGGTCCTGGCGGCGCTGATCGCGGTCGTCGGCACCCTGATCGGCATCGCGACGGGCGCCGAGGCGCAGTGGTCGGTCGACGGCAACCTGCTCTTCAACGGCTTCGTATTGGCCAACGTGATCGGCGTGCTGATCGGCTTCGCCATCGCGACCCTGTTGATGAACACCCCGGCGGCCATCGTGGGCTACTTCGTCTACAGCCTCATCCTGCCGATCGCGGTGGGGATCCTCGGCTCGCTGAGCTCCGGCTTCGCGGACGTGGCCCCGTGGATCGAGTTCAACACCGCGCAGACGCCGCTCTTCATGGGCGACTACACGCCCACCGGCGAGGAGTGGGCCCAGATCGCCACTTCCGGCCTCATCTGGCTGGTCCTCCCGCTCGCCCTCGGGATCGCGCGGTTGATGCGCATCGAGTTCAAGTAGCCCCACTGACTGGCCCCCCTCGGGGGAGGGGGTCGCCACCAGCCGGGTCCGGCCGTGCACGGGGACGACCGGACCCGGCTCACTCGTGCCCGCAGGGCCCTGCCCGCCACCGCCGCAGTCGGTCGTCGTGGCTAGGGTCGGGCCCCATGACGACACCTGCTGACTCCCGTGCCGACGGTCGCGCCGACGACCAGCTCCGCCCGATCACCATCACCCGCCACTGGCTCGACCACGCGGCCGGCTCGGTTCTCGTGGAGTTCGGCGGCACCAAGGTGCTGTGCGCCGCGTCCGCCTCCGAGGGCGTGCCGCGCTGGCGCAAGGGCTCCGGCCTCGGCTGGGTGACCGCGGAGTACGCGATGCTCCCCGCCTCGACCAACACCCGCTCGGACCGTGAGTCCGTCAAGGGCCGCATCGGCGGACGCACCCACGAGATCTCCCGCCTGATCGGCCGCTCGCTGCGCGCCGTCATCGACTACCAGGCGCTCGGCGAGAACACCATCGTCCTGGACTGCGACGTCCTGCAGGCCGACGGCGGGACCCGCACCGCCGCCATCACCGGGGCGTACGTCGCCCTGGCCGACGCCGTGGCCCACCTGCGCTCGCAGGGCGCGCTGAGCGGCGAGCCGCTGACCGGCTCGGTGGCAGCGGTCAGCGTCGGGATCATCGACGGCGTCCCGCGCCTCGACCTGCCCTACGAGGAGGACGTGCGCGCCGAGACCGACATGAACGTCGTGATGACCGGCGAGGGCACGTTCGTCGAGATCCAGGGCACGGCCGAGGGCGCTGCCTTCGACCGCGCCGAGCTCGACGCCCTGCTCGCCCTCGCCGAGAAGGGCTGCGCCGACCTCACCCGTCTGCAGCACGAAGCCCTGGCGCGATGAGCCGGGTCTTCCTCGCCTCGCGCAACGCCAAGAAGCTCGCCGAGATGCAGCGGATCCTCGCCGAGCACGTGCCGGGCGTCGAGGTGGTCGGGCTCGACGACGTCCCGGCGTACGACGAGCCGGTCGAGGACGAGCCGGACTTCGCCGGCAACGCGCTGCTCAAGGCCCGCGCCGGCGCCCGGGTGACGGGGCTGCCCTCGCTCGCCGACGACAGCGGACTGTGCGTCGACGCGCTCAACGGCATGCCCGGGGTGCTGTCGGCGCGCTGGTCCGGACCGCCGAAGAGCGACGTCCGCAACAACGCCCTGCTGCTGGCCCAGCTCTCCGACGTCCCCGACGAGCGCCGTGGCGCCCACTTCGCGTGCGCCGTGGCCCTGGTCCACCCCGACGGGCGCGAGCTCGTCGTCGAGGGACGGATGGACGGGCGCATCATCCGCGAGGTGCGCGGCGACGGCGGCTTCGGGTACGACGTGGTGTTCGTCGCCGACGAGCACACCGACGAGGGGCTCACCTCGGCCGAGCTGGACCCCGCGGAGAAGGACCGGATCAGCCACCGGGGCCGTGCCCTGCGCGAGCTGGCTCCCCAGGTCGCGGGCCTCCTGGCCTGAGCCGCCCCGCCGGTCTCCCGGGTCGTCGCTCGGTTGCCGCGTGTCCCAGAGTGGCGGCACATTGCGGCTCGGGGCGAGGTGCGGCTGCAATCCGCCGCCACTCTGGGTGGGGGAGGTGCGGTCTGCCGCCACTCTGGTGGCCGGGAGCCCGACCGCTCAGTAACTGGCGGCGCGCGACGGGCTCGGGGCGGTTCGACCCGTCGTACGCCGCCACTTGGCGTTGCCGCGCGTCCCAGAGTGGCGGCACATTGCGGCTAGGGGCGACGTGCAGGTGCAGTCCGCCGCCACTCTGGGTGGGGGAGGTGCGGTCTGCCGCCACTCTGGTCGCCGGGCGCCCGACCGCTCAGTAACTGGCGGCGCGCGACAGGCTCAGGGCCGATCGACCCGGACGTACGCCGCCAGTTGCGTGTCGTTCGGATGGTGATGTCGTGCGCTCGGAGAGACTCGAACTCTCACTGGCCAGGACCTAAACCTGGTGCCTCTGCCGATTGGGCTACGAGCGCAGTGTGCAGCCGGTGCGTCAGTCCAGCCCGAGGTCCCGCCGCAGCTTGGCGACGTGCCCGGTGGCCTTGACGTTGTACTGGGCGAGCTCGACCTTGCCCTCCTCGTCGATGACGAAGGTCGAGCGGATGACACCCTCGACGACCTTGCCGTAGAGCTTCTTCTCCCCGAACGCGCCGTAGGCCCGGTGGGCGGCCAGGTCCTCGTCGGAGAGCAGCGTGAGGGTGAGGGCGTCGCGCTCGCGGAACTTCGCGAGCTTGGCCGGCTTGTCCTTGGAGATCCCGAGCACCTCGTAGCCCGCACCCCGCAGCGAGTCGAGCGAGTCGGTGAAGTCGCACGCCTGCTTCGTGCAGCCGGGGGTCATGGCGGCGGGGTAGAAGTAGACGATCACCTTGCGCCCGCGCAGGTCCGCCAGCCGCACCTCGTCGCCGGTGTCGGAGGTGAGGGTGAAGTCGGGGGCGACGTCGCCGGGAGCGAGGCGGTCGGTCATCGAGGTCTCCTGGAGGGTGGCCGCTCGGGCCTGTGCTGGGGGCGGGTGGTTGTTGCAAACAAGATGCAATAAGGTGGTGGACGAGGTGGGCGGGCGTTCGGGGGAGCCCCGCCCACCCGCAATCTACCCACCGCCCGAGGAGGCCTCCGTGCACGTCCCCGACGGTTTCCTCGACGCGCCCACGTCGATCGCCACGGGCGCCGTGGCCGTCGCCGGCGTCGGCCTGGCCCTGCGTGGTGCTCGGCGCGAGCTCGACGACCGCACCGCGCCGATGGCCGGTCTCGTGGCGACCTTCGTCTTCGCCGCCCAGATGATCAACTTCCCCGTGGGCGCCGGCACCAGCGGTCACCTGCTCGGCGGGGCGCTGGCCGCGGTCCTGGTCGGACCGTGGTCCGCCGTGCTCTGCATCAGTGTGGTGCTGCTGGTCCAGGCCCTGCTGATGGCCGACGGTGGCATCACCGCGCTGGGCACCAACGTCACCCTGATGGCCCTCGTCGGCGTCTGGGTCGGGTGGGGCGTGTTCGTCCTGGCCCGCCGGCTGCTGCCGCGGCGTACCAGCATGGTCGTCCCGGCCGCCGCCATCGGGGCCCTGGTGAGCGTCCCCGCCGCCGCCACCGTGTTCGCGCTCCTCTTCGCCGTCGGGGGCATCGCCCCGGTCGACCCCGGCAAGGTCCTGGCCGCGATGGTCACGTGGCACGTGGTCATCGGCATCGGCGAGGCGATCGTGACGGGGCTCGTCGTGGCCAGCGTCGTCGCCACCCGCCCGGACCTGGTCCGGGGCGCGTTGCCGGCGCTGGAGAAGCGCGAGCTCGAGATCAGGAGTCCCGCCCGATGAAGCAGCGCACCTTCCTCGCCCTGGGCCTGCTGGTCTGCCTGCTGGTCGCCGGCGTCGCCAGCTACTACGCCAGCTCCCACCCCGACGGCCTCGAGTACGTCGCCGAGCAGACCGGCTTCCTCGACTCCGCCGAGGACTCCGCGGCCTCCGACAGCCCCTTGGCCGGCTACTCCACGGACGGTGTCGACGACGCCCGGCTCAGCGGCGGCCTCGCCGGCGCCGCCGGCGTCGTGGTGATGCTGCTGCTCTCGACCGGCCTCTTCTGGACGCTGCGGCGCCGCGGCCACCCGCAGGACGCCGAGGACCACGCAGACTCTGAGGACCACACGGACGCCGAGGACCACGCGGACGGCCGGTCCTGATGGGCGCCGGGCACGGACACCGTCTCCACTTCCACGGCCACAGCCCGGTCCACCGGGCTCCGGCGCACCTCAAGCTCGTGGCGCTCCTCGGCTTCATGCTGGTGGTCGTGGCGACGCCGTCCGACTGGTACGCCGCGTACGCCGTCGAAGCCCTCCTGCTCCTGGGGGTCGTCGCCCTGTCGCGGGTGCCGGTGACCTACCTGGCGCCGCGCATGGTCATCGAGGTGCCCTTCGCGGTCTTCGCGCTGCTGATGCCCTTCCTGGCCCACGGCCCGCGCACCGAGGTCCTCGGCCTCACCGTCTCCGAGCCGGGCCTGCACGCCGGCCTGGCCCTGCTGGTCAAGGGCACGATCGGTGTGCTGGCGTCGCTGACCCTGGCCTCGACCACCGAGCCGCAGGAGGTGCTGCGAGGGCTCCAGCGGCTGCGGATGCCCGACCTCATCGTGCAGATCATGGGCTTCATGATCCGTTATCTCGACGTCGTCACCGCCGAGCTCGGCCGGATGATGGTGGCCATGCGCTCGCGTGGCTGCGATCCCCGCTCGCCTCGGCAGTGGCCGACCCTGGCGCGTGCCATGGGCGCGCTGTTCATCCGCTCCTACGAGCGCGGGGAGCGGGTGCACCTGGCGATGCTGTCGCGGGGGTACGACGGTCGCCTGCCCGCCCAGGACGCGGCATGAGCACGCCGGTGCTCGACGTCCGCGGGCTGGCCTACGCCTACCCCGACGGTCACCAGGCCCTCTTCGGCGTCGACCTGCACGTGCACGAGGGGGAGCGGGTCGCCCTGCTCGGGCCCAACGGCGCGGGCAAGACCACACTGGTCCTCCACCTCAACGGCATCCTGGCGGCCGGGGCCGGCAGCGTCACGGTCAGCGGCCTGCCCGTGGGCAAGCAGCACCTGGGCGAGATCCGCCGCCGCGTGGGCATCGTGTTCCAGGACCCCGACGACCAGCTGTTCCTCGGCTCGGTGCGCCAGGACGTGGCCTTCGGTCCCGCCAACCTCGGTGTCAAGGGTGCGGCCCTCGACGCCCGGGTGATGGACGCCCTGGACCGGGTCGGGATGGCCGACTTCGTGGACCGCCCGCCGCACCACCTCTCCTTCGGGCAGCGCCGCCGGGTGGCGGTGGCCACCGTCCTGGCCATGGAGCCCGAGATCCTCGTGCTCGACGAGCCGTCGTCCAACCTCGACCCCGCGTCGCGCCGTGAGCTCGCCGACATCCTGCGGAGCCTCGACGTCACCGTGCTGATGGTGACCCACGACCTGCCCTACGCCCTGGAGCTGTGCCCCCGCTCGGTGGTGCTGAGCGATGGTGTCGTGGTGGCCGACGGCCGCACCCTCGACGTGCTCACCGACGACGCGCTGATGCGGTCCCACCGCCTCGAGCTGCCGTGGGGCTTCGACCCGCGCGCGGTTGGTAACCTTCCCGCGTGACCAACGAACTGAGCTCGCTCGAGCGGGAGATCGAGGAGACGCGGCAGCGTCTCGCTCAGACGATCGACCAGCTCGCCTACCGCACCAACCCCAAGACGATCGTCGGGCGCGAGGTGACCTCGATCAAGGCCCACTTCGTCGATCTCGAGACCGGCGAGCCGCGCACCGACAACATCCTCAAGGTCGCCGGCGGCGTCGTGGGCGCCCTCGTGCTCCTCACGGTCATCCGCAAGATCGTCCGCTGACCGACACGCCATGAGTGATCGCGCGCCGATCAAGATGCTCCACGACCGGATCATGGTCGAGGTCGACCACGAGTCCGGGGAGCGCCGCTCGTCGGGCGGCATCGTCATCCCGGCGACCGCGGCGATGGGAGCCCGGCGCCTGGCCTGGTCGCGCGTGATCGCCACCGGCCCGCACGCCCGGGCCGTCGAGGTCGGCGACCGGGTGCTCTTCGACCCCGAGGACAAGGCCGAGGTCGAGGTCCATGGCGAGGTGTACGTCGTCATGCGCGAGCGCGACGTGCACGCCGTCGCAGCGGAGCGCCTCGACGGCGGCTCGACGGGCCTCTACCTGTGAGTGCCAACCAGCGCGGCACCGTCGTGATGTCCGACGCGGAGGTGGACGACTTCCTGGCGGAGCAGCGCAACGCCACCGTCGGGACCCTCGGACCGCGGGGCCAGATCCACCTGGTCGGCATGTGGTACGCGTGGTTCGACGGCCACGTCTGGCTGGAGACCAAGCCGAAGTCGCAGAAGGTCGTCAACCTGCGCCGCGACCCGCGGATGAGCTTCCTCGTCGAGGCCGGGCACACCTACGACCAGCTGCGTGGCGTCTCCCTCGAGGGCGAGGGCGTGGTGGTCGACGACGCAGCGCTGCTCGAGCGGGTGTGCCTCGAGGTCTTCGAGCGCTACCAGGGGCCCTACACCGAGGACCTGAGGCCGTTCCTCGACGTGATGATGCACAACCGGGTCGTCGTACGCCTCGACATCGAGCGGACCCGCTCCTGGGACCACCGCAAGCTCGGCCTGCCGGCCATGGAGCTCGGCGGCTCGACGGCCGCCTCGGTCACCGGCCCGTCGGCCTGATCGACCCTCAGGTCTCGTCGCGGCAGGCACGCACCCACATGCCGGGGGCGTACGCCGCCACGGTGTGGGCCGCCTCGTCGGCGTACATGTCCTCCTGGACGTAGAGGAACCCCTCGCGGATGAACAGGGACTTGCCGCGCTCGTGGGTGATGCTGGGGTGCGTCGTCGCGTCGGTGCTCGGCAGGTGGACGGTGATACCCATCGTGCGCTCCTCGGTCAGTGGGGTGAGGGGCACCCACGCCCCCCGGGTGCGACACGACGGTAGGGCGGCGCGCGGCCGCCCCGTCCGGGCCCGCGCAGATCATCCCCAAATATGAGGAGCGTGCCTCAGTGCAGGGCGACCTTCAGCAGGGCGACCAGGACGCCGAGGCCCGCGCCGACCGCGGCACTCGCCACCCGACCCCAGGGGCCGAGACCGCTGCGTACGCCCGCCAGGTAGCTGTAGGCGGTGAGCAGGCCGATGGTGGCGATCAGGGCCGTCCACGCCGCCGTGCGCAGGGTCGCCCCGGCGGCGTCGGCGACCAGCAGGATGAGGATCGGCAGGATCGAGGCGCCCGCGAGCAGCCACGTCTCCTGCACGGCCAGGCGCAGGGACACCAGGGGATGGTGTCCGTGCGTCACCGAGAAGGCGAGGGTGCGCGCGTGCAGGTGGGCCAGCCAGTAGACGAGCACGGTGCCGAAGATGGCGATGCACAGCCGCGCGGTCGACGACACGTGTCCGGCGCTGTACGCGATGGCGGCCGCGCAGACCACGGTGCCGGTGAGGAGGCCCTCGCCGCCGCTGATGAGTCCCAGCGGATCGGCCCGGCCGCCCGGGCGGGCGGTGGTCACGTCGTGCGCGCCGGCGTCCTCGTCGTTCACCACGGGTCCAGCCCTCCTCCGAGGCGTGGCGGTCCTCCGACACACCTGCCGCGGGCCAGCATAGGACCTGCCGCCGGGCGCCCTCTAGGGTTCCATTGACCGACGAGCCCACTCTGCCCAGCGTCCATGCAGCCTCCTGAGTCGAAGGGTTCTGCGTTGCCCGACTACATCCGCTGGATCCGCGACCGTGTCGGCCATGACCGGATCTTCCTGAACTTCGCCTGCTGCGTCGTCTCCGACGAGCGCGGACGCGTGCTGCTCCAGCTGCGGGGTGACCGGGAACGACGTGTCTGGGGCTTCCCGGGCGGCGCCATCGAGCTGGGCGAGTCAGCCGAACAGGCTGCGGTGCGGGAGATGCGGGAGGAGACGGGACTCGACGTGGCGGTCACCGACCTCCTGGGCGTGTACACCGGGTACGAGGACCGGTATCCCAACGGGGATGTGGCGCAGACGATCGCCATGGTCTTCCGAGCGCACATCGAAGGTGGCGCACTGGCCATCGACGGGGATGAGACGGTCGGACTGCAGTTCCACGACCTGGAGCGCCTCCCTCACCTGCTGAACCAGCAGCACGAGGACATCGCGTCGGACGTTCGTGCCGGCCGCCGCGGCGTCTGGCGCTGATGGTCCGAGCCCGAGCGACGCAGGGGTCCAGGAGTGGGTCCGAGCCGGGCTGTTCCGACCGTTGGGCGTGCCGTTTGCGTGATCCGCTCATACCGCGATCCGCGCGCCCCGGTCCGGGCATGATGGCGATGTCAGGCTGCTCCGGTGCCGCGCCGGAGCGAACGGGAACGGGGGAATCAACGTGATCGTCATCGATGAGGACGTCTACCGGGACAACGGGATGCACGAGGGGTCCAACGAGATCATCGTCGTCACCGGGCACTCCGAGCCTGCGCGGGTCATCGAGGCGCTCGAGAAGGCGGGCGATCGGATGCTGACCATCGACGACGAGGGTCATGTGCACGCGGACGCGAACCAGGCCGCCCTCGCCGGCGCGTACACACCGAACTACGTGTCGACCCCGACGGTCACCGACCGCGGGATCGAGATGTACCTCGACGCCAAGGGCTCCATCGGACCGGAGATGGCCGATGCCTTGCGGCGGGTCCTGCGAGAGGAGCTCGAGCGGGTCGTCGCCGACGCGCGGGTGTCGGCCGTCGTCTAGGCCAGACCCGTGTGCCGCCCACTCGTGATCTGGCACGGTGGAGGACATGGACGCTGCGCACGAGGTGATCGCGGCTGCGGGATCGAGAGCAGAGGCTCTCGCCGGCGGCGATTCCGAAGGACTCACCGAGCTCCTGCACGAGGACTTCAGGTGGACCACGCACCTGGGCGACACGTACGACCGCTCGGAGTACATCCGCCGGAACACCGAAGGCCACACCGTGTGGCGATCGCAGACCCTGGTTGATCCCCGGGTGGTGGTGGTCGACCAGACGGCAGTCCTGTACGCCGAGGTGCACGACGTCGTGGACACGGCAGGAGGTGCGTCGGAGACCTTCCGGATGCCGATGACTCAGGTCTGGGTCCGTTCGAGCAGGACCTGGAGATGCCTAGCCGGTCACGCGGGCCCACGGTTGTCCTGACGTCGGACCGCCCGGTCGGGCTCACCCTCGGGGGACGTCTCCCGCTCGAGCCGCGCGCTCGCGACTCAGGTAGCGAACCGGCTTGCCGAGCGACTCCGCGTAGGCGATCTCTCGTCGGGTCGACTCGCCGACGTAGCCGCCCGGATCCACGATGTACACCTCGTCAGCCATGCGGATCTTCTGGAGGTGCACGCCGCCGAGCCGCCCCTTCAGGTCCGAGCTGTCGGCGGCCCAGTCGTAGTCCGGCAGGTCGGGGAGCCGGAACATCCCGAGGCTGATCACGATGCAACCCTCCATCGTGAGCCGCTGGTTGACCTCCGCGAACTCCGCCTCGAACTTCGTCGAGCCGCAGAGCGTGATGACCTTCCCCTCGGCCGGCTGTGGCGCCTGCTGGTCGTCCATGGGATCCATGATCGTCGACCTGCAGACTGGGTCCAGCGTCGCCCCCGGACGTGCGCGCGCCGCGATCGGTGCGGCGCTGCTGGTGAGAAGACCGCGGAGAACGACGAAGGCCAGGACATCTGACATGTCCTGGCCTTCGATCTTGTACGCCATCAGGGACTCGAACCCCGAACCCGCTGATTAAGAGTCAGCTGCTCTGCCAATTGAGCTAATGGCGCTTGTCCTGCGGTGCTGCGCGACGTGTCGTGCAACGAGGAGAAACACTACACGCGCTCGCGCGTGCGATGAAATCGAGATGCTCACCCGAGGTCGGCGAGCACCGCCTGCGCGGCGTTGTGGCCACCGAGTCCCGAGACGGCCCCGCCGCGACGGGCTCCGGAGCCGCACAGCATCACCACGTCGTCGTCGGTCTGGACGCCCCACTGCTGGGCGGGGGTGTCCAGGCGCGAGCGGTTCGGCGCCCACGGCCAGTCGAGGTCGCCGTGGAAGATGTGCCCGCCCGGCATGGCGAGGTCGCGCTCGACGTCCTGCGGGATCTTGGCCTCGATGCACGGGTTGCCGTCCCGGTCGCGCATCAGGCACGACTCGATCGGCTCCACCAGGTGCTCGTCGAGGGAGGCGATGGCCCGCTCGACGGCGAGTCGCTTGGCACCCTCGGGATCGGCCTCGAAGAGCGCGGCCGGGGTGTGCAGGCCGAAGTAGGTGAGTGTCTGGGCGCCGGTCCCCGCCAGGTCGCCCAGGATCGAGGGATCGGTGAGCGAGTGGCAGTAGACCTCGCCCGGCATGGTGGTCGGCACCCGGCCGGCCGCCGCCTCGGCGTACGCGCGCTCGAGCTGGCTGTGGTCCTCGCCCAGGTGCAGGGTGCCGGCGAAGGCGACGGCCGGGTCGGCGCCGGACCGCAGCTGCGGGAGGTGGTCGAGGAGGAAGTTGATCTTGAGCTGCGCGCCCGCCGGCTTGGTGGTCGGGTCCTCATCCTCACCGAGCAGGATCCTGAGCACCCAGGGGGCCACGCCGGACAGCACCCGACGGCCGGTGACGCTGCGGGTGCCCATCCCGTCGTGCCAGGTGATCTCGGCGCCGTCCCCGTCGGTGCGGATGGAGCTGACCCCCGCACCGGTGACGATCTCGGCGCCGGCCGCGGTGGCGCTGCGGGCCAGTGCGTCGGTGACCGCGCCCATGCCGCCCACCGGCACCCGCCACTCGCCGGTGCCGTTGCCGATCAGGTGGTAGAGGAAGCAGCGGTTCTGGACGAGGGACGGGTCGTGCAGCGACGCGAAGGTCCCGATGAGGGCGTCGGTCCCGACGACTCCGCGCACGGTGTCGTCGGCGAAGCGGGCCTCGATGGCCTGTCCGAGGGGGTTGGTCACCACGTCGCGCCAGATGCCCGGGTCGACGGCGTCGCGCAGGTCCCGCTCGTGGGGGAGCGGCCGGGTCAGCGTCGGCGCGACGGCGTGCGCCAGGTCGGTGACGTCGGCGTAGAACTCGCGCCACGCGTCGTACTCCGCGTCGCTGCCGGTGAGCTCCGCGAACGACGCACGCGTCGCCTCGCCCTCGGGCCGCTCGACGAGCAGGCCGCCGTGGCGTCCGTCGCGGACCCACGGCGTGTACGACGCGGTGGTCCGCGACGCCAGGGACACGTCGAGGTCGAGGTCGGCCATGAGCGACTCGGGCATCAGGCTGACGAGGTAGGAGTAGCGCGAGAGCCTCGCGGGTTGTCCGGCGAAGGGGCTCACCGAGACCGCCGCCCCGCCGGTGTGGTCGAGCCGCTCGAGCAGCAGCACCGAGAGCCCCGCCCGGCCGAGGTAGGCGGCGGCCACGAGCCCGTTGTGGCCGCCCCCGACGATCACGACGTCATAGCTGGTCTTCGCAGGAGTCACGCGCCCAAACCTAGACCCGGTGGGACCCCGCGGTCGGCAGCGCCGCCCGTTACCCTCGCCCGGTGACTTCGGTTGGATGGTGGCGCAGCGCCGCGTGCCTGCTGCTGTACGCCGTCCTGGTCCACCTCGCCGTGGCCGCCCTGTGGCCCGGCGCCCACGTCGGCGAGAGCGTGCCGGTGGGTCTCGCGGCCGGGGCCCTGGTCCTGCTGCCGCGGCGCGCATGGTGGGTCGCCGTGCCGCTCATCGGCGTCGCGTCCGTGTCGGCGTACTCCTGGGCGGGCGCCTCGCTCGACGTCGCCCTCGTCTGGGGGGCCGCGCTCACCGCGGGGGCGAGCGCGGCCGCCGCGATGCTCACCCGCCGGTCGCCCCGAGGGCAGCGACCCGAGCTGCGTGACATCGACGACTACCGGGCGTTCCTGGCCTCGGCGGTCGTGGGCGCCGGCCTGGCCACCGCGGTGCTGTCCGTGGTGGGTCCTGTGATGCTGGAGCACGACCTGGTGCTCATCGCCGCCGGCACCTTCCTCGCGCACGTGTCGTCGTACCTCGTGATCCTGCCGTTCTTCATGGTCACGGCCCCGCACCCCGGCGTGGTCGACGGCCGGAGCCGCGTCCTCACCTGGAGTGCGGTGGTGGTGATCATGGCCATCGCGTTCACCAGCCACGACAAGATCGCGGGGCTGTTCGCCATGGCCGTCATCCCGGCCCTCGGGTGGGCCGCCATGCGGCTGCCGTTCCGCGACGTGATGGTCGGCGTGCTCTTCGTCGCCGCGTGCGCCGACCTGGCCGCCGTGCTGGGGGAGGGAGGTGCGGTCGCCCTGATCGGCGCCGACCAGCCCGAGTGGGTGGTGACCGTCACCCACCTGTTCATCAGCACCTGCGTCCTCAGTGCGTTGCCGTTCGCCCTGGCGGTCGGCATCCAGCGCGACCTCGCCCAGCGGGCCGCCACCGAGGCCGACACCGTACGGCGCGTGGTGGACAGCGCCAGCGGCGTCGCGATCGTGGGCACGGACGACCGGGGCCGGATCACCCTGTGGAACCCGGGTGCCCAGACCCTGCTCGGCTACACGGCCGACGAGGTGCGGGGCCTGCTGCCGTCGGTCTTCCACCGCCCCGAGGAGATCGCGCGCCTCGCCTCGGTGCTCGGGGTGGATCACGACTACCCCAGCGTGGTCCGCGCGCTCGCCGACCCGGCGTGCGGGGGTCTCGAGGTCGAGTTCGTCCGCAAGGACGGCCAGACCCGCATCCACTTCATGAACCTCTCCCGGGTCACCGACGCGCAGGGACGCCTCACCGGCTTCGTGTCCACGGCCGAGGACATCTCCGAGCGCGTGGCCACCCAGCGCGCCCTCGAGATCGCGCTCGCCCGCGAGCGCGCGTCGGTGGAGCGGCTGCGCGAGGTCGACCAGCTCAAGGACACCTTCGTCTCCAGCGTCAGCCACGAGCTGCGCACGCCGATCACCAGCATCATGGGCTACCTCGAGATCCTGGAGGACGGTGGCTTCGGCGAGCTGTCCGCGGAGCAGCGGTCCGCCCTCGGACGCATCGACGCCAACAGCCGCCGCCTGCTGCTGCTCATCGACGACCTGCTCGTGCTCTCCCGCGTGCAGGACCGCGGCCTGGAGAACCACCACGTCGAGCTCGACCTGCGGGCCGTCGTCGAGGCCGCGCACGAGGTCGTCGCCCCCGTCGCCGCGCGCGCGGGGGTCGAGTTCTCCTACGACGTCCCGGACCACGAGGTGCCCTACATCGGCGACGTCGACCAGCTCGAACGCGTGCTGGTGAACCTGATGGGCAACGCTGTGAAGTTCAGCCCCGACGGGGGGCAGGTCCGCACCCGCCTCCTCCCTGCCCAGCGCGAGGTGCGCCTGACGGTCAGCGACACCGGCATGGGGATCCCGGCCGAGGAGCAGGCGCGGCTCTTCACCCGCTTCTTCCGCTCCTCCTCCGCGCGCGGGCGTGCCATCCAGGGCAGCGGGCTGGGCCTGTCGATCGCCAAGGCGATCGTGGAGCGGCACGGCGGCACCATCACGGTCGAGTCCGACCCCGGCGCCGGCACGGAGTTCACCGTCCGGCTGCCCGCCTGACGGCTGCCGCGTCCGTCCCCCGGAAAGCACGAAGCCCCGGCGCAGTGCGCCGGGGCTTCGGTTCCTGGGTGAGTAACGGGACTTGAACCCGCGACATCCGCCACCACAAGGCGGCGCTCTACCAGCTGAGCTATACCCACCATGATCCCCGCCGGAGTGACCGGCGAGATCGATGAGAAGTGTAGGGCAATCAGGCGCCGGGTCCGGAATCGGGGGAGTCGCCCGTGAGTCCGGTGATCGAGCCCGCGTGACGCGCCGCGATCTCGCGGGCCCCGTTGCTGTCGAGACCGGGCTGCGGGACGAAGACCGCCTCCCGGTAGTAGCGCAGCTCCTCGATGCTCTCCTGGATGTCGGCGAGGGCCCGGTGGTTGCCGCGCTTGGCGGGAGCCGCGAAGTACGTGCGGGGGTACCAGCGGCGGGCGAGCTCCTTGATGGAGGAGACGTCGACGTTGCGGTAGTGGAGGAAGCCCTCGAGCGTCGGCATGTCCCGCGCCAGGAAGGACCGGTCGGTGGCGACCGTGTTGCCGCCCAGCGGGGGGCGGCTGCCGTCGGGGCAGTGCTCCTTGATGTAGGCGAGCACCTGCTCCTCGGCCTCGGCCATGGCCATCCCGGACTCGAGCTCGTTGATCAGCCCGGAGGTCTCGTGCATCGTGCGGACGAACTCCACCATCTGCTCCAGCGCCTCCGGCGGCGGCTTGATGATGACGTCGATGCCCTCCCCGAGCACGTTGAGGTCGAAGTCGGTCACCAGGGCCGCGACCTCGATCAGGGCGTCGGCCCCGAGGTCGAGGCCGGTCATCTCACAGTCGATCCACACCAGTCGCTCGTTCACAGGCAGTCACACTACCCACGCGTCTCGCGGGCGCACGCTCTCAGGCGCGGTTCAGGCACGCCGCCTAGGGTCGTGGGCGTGAAGGACTGGATCGGGCTCGTCGCGCGGCTGGTCACGGGCGGCGTCTGGATCGCTGCCGGCCTGCTCAAGCTGCCCGACCCCGCCGGCAGCGTGCGCGCCGTCCGCGCCTACGACCTGCTGCCTGAGTCGGTCGTGCCGACCGTGGGCCACGCCCTGCCGATCATCGAGGTCGTCGTGGGGCTGTGCCTGGTGCTCGGCCTGCTGACCCGGACCATGGCCGTCGTGTCGGCCCTGCTGTTCGTCGCCTTCATCATCGGGATCGCCTCGGCGTGGGCCCGGGGACTGCAGATCGAGTGCGGCTGCTTCGGCGGCGGCGGCGAGATCGCCGGCGCCTCGGACAAGTACCCCGGCGAGATCGCCCGGGACGTCGGGCTTCTCCTGGCGTCGCTGTGGCTCGTCGTACGACCGCGCACGCGGTGGTCCTTGGACTCCTACATCTCCCCGGCCCGGTCGGGGACGTCGCACCACGATCTGGAGAGGGAACTCGATGTCGAAGCGCAACAAGGCCGCTGAGCGCGCCGCCCGGGCCGCTGCCCTGAGGGCGCAGCAGGAGCGCGAGGAGCGGCTGCGCCGCACCCTGACCATCGGGGCGGTGGTGCTGGGGATCGTCGTCATCATCGCGGGCGGCTTCTTCATCCAGAGCCAGCGCGACTCCACCGGCAACGACGCCGCTGCGCCCGCCGGGGCCACCGCCGAGTACGGCGTGGTGGCCGGCGACGCCGGGGCGGACCACGAGGTCGTCATCTACGAGGACTTCCTGTGCCCGGTCTGCGGCGTGCTGGAGGCCCAGGTCGGCGAGGCGCTCACCACCGCGGTCGAGGAGGGCCGGGCTCGCGTCGAGTACCGCCCGGTCAACTTCCTGAGCCGCTACGGCGACTTCTCCATGGACGCCGCCAACGCCTACGCCGTCGTCCTCGACGCGGAGGGCCCCGAGGTCGCCAAGGCGTTCCACGACGCGGTGTACGCCGACCAGCCGGCCGAGGACGCCGACGAGTTCCCCGGCAGCGCCTGGCTGGTCGCCAAGGCCGTGGAGGCGGGTGCCTCCGAGGAGGCCGTCACCGCGGGGATCGAGGAGGGCGCCTTCGAGGGCTGGGTCGACAACGCCACCGGCGCCGCCTCCGAGGCGGGCGTCAACGGCACCCCGACCGTGCTGCTCGACGGCGAGCCGGTGCCCGGCGCCACCATCGACGAGGTCGCGGCCAACCTGGAGGCGGGCCTCGAGTGAGGCCGATTCGGCGCCGGTGACCGGTCGCTGCGAGACTCCCGCGGGTGAGCCTGACTGACTTCATCGCCGGCCTGCCCAAGGCCGAGCTGCACGTCCACCACGTCGGGTCCGCGTCGCCGCGGATCGTCGCCGAGCTGGCCGAGCGCCACCCGGTCGCGGGGGTCCCGGCCGACCCCGACGCGCTGCGCGACTTCTTCGCGTTCCGCGACTTCGCGCACTTCATCGACGTCTACCTCGCGGTCGTGGACCTGGTCCGCACCCCCGAGGACGTGCGGATGCTGACCTACGAGGTGGCCCGCGAGATGGCCCTCGAGCAGCGGCTCCGGTACGCCGAGCTCACCTGCACGCCGTACACCTCGGTCGTGCGGGGCATCCCGATCGAGGCCTACACCGAGGCCGTCGAGGACGCCAGGGTCGCCGCGGAGCGCGACTTCGGCCTGGTGCTGCGCTGGATCTACGACATCCCCGGCGAGAGCGGCGCCCGGGCGGCCGACGCGACGCTGTCGTACGCGCTCGACCACGGCCCGGACGCGCTGGTCGGCTTCGGCCTCGGCGGCCCCGAGGTCGGGGTGCCGCGACCGCAGTTCCAGCCGCACTTCGACGCCGCGCGGGCCGCCGGCCTCAAGTCGGTCCCGCACGCGGGGGAGACCACCGGCCCCGAGACCGTGTGGGACGCCGTGCGCCTGCTGGGCGCCGAACGCATCGGCCACGGCACCTCGTCGGCCAGCGACCCGGCACTGCTGGCGCACCTCGCGGAGGCGGGCATCGTGCTGGAGGTCTGCCCGACGTCCAACATCGCCACCCGCGCGGTCGCCACCCTCGACGAGCACCCGCTGCGGACGTTCGTCGAGGCCGGGGTGACGGTCACCATCAACTCCGACGACCCGCCGATGTTCGGCACGACCCTCAACGGCGAGTACGCCGTCGCGGCCGACCTGCTGGACCTCGACGAGTCCGGCGTCGCCGACCTCGCGCGGGCCGCGGTGCGGGCGTCGTTCGCCCCCGAGGACGTCCGGACGCGGATCCTCGGCGAGATCGACGCCTACGCCGGCTGATCCAGCCGGGCCATGGTGTCCGCGTCGAGGGCGAGGTCAGCGGCGGCGAGGGCCGGCTCGAGCTGGTCCAGCGAGCTCACCCCGACGATGGGGCGGACCTGCGGCGAGCGGTGCAGCAGCCACGCCAGCACGACCTGGCTGCGGGCGACGTCGAGCTCGCGCGCGACGTCGGTGAGGGCCGCGAGGCGGGCAGTCGTCCCGGGGTGGTCGTAGGCCTGCGGGAACGGCCGGTCGTCGCGGTCGTAGCTGCCCTGGACGAGCGGGCTGTAGGCCCACAGCTCGATGCCCTCGTTGCGCTCGAGGTAGTCGATCGTCTCCTCGCTCACCCAGCCGAAGCGGTGGTCCTTGCCCTCGACGGCCGCGCCGGGCCGCGGGGCGACGTACGACGTCGTGAGCTGGAGCGCGCTCGCGGGCTCCAGCCCCCGGGCGAGGGCGTGTGCGCGGGAGCGCTCGACCAGCCAGGTGGGGTGGTTGGAGATGCCGATCCGGCCGACCGTGCCGCCGGCGACGAGGGCGCCCAGCGCCTCGGTGGTCTCCTCGATCGGGGTGCCCCGGTCCTCTCCGTGCGCCCAGTAGAGGTCGATGCGATCGACGCCGAGGCGCTCGCGGCTGCGTTCGGCCTCCCGGCGTACCGTCTCGGCGCCCAGGCCCTCGACGCCACCGCCGTCGAGCGGCTCGACGCCGACCTTGGTGGCGAGGACGAGCCGCTCGCGCAACCCCGGGTTGGCGCGCAGCCAGTCGCCGATGAGCTCCTCGCTCTGCCCGCCGTGCCCTGTCCCGCTGGCCCAGAAGGCGTAGCAGTTGGCGGTGTCGATGGTGGTGCCCCCTGCCTCGACGAAGCGGTCGAGGAGGGCGAAGGAGGTGGCCCGGTCGGTGCGGGTGCCGAGGTACATGGTGCCGAGGACGAGGTCGTTGATCACCCGCCCGACGCTAGCGCCCCGGCTGACGCGGGGGACGGAGGTCCCTTGCGCCGGGCACCCACCGGGCGTAGAACTGAGGTGTCGGAAGGACTCCGGTCCGGATGACGTGAAGGCCCACCACCTCATACGTGGTGGGCCTTCATCCGTCTCGAGCGCCTCGTGCGCCGGAGGAAAGGATGCGGCCCCGCTACCTCATACGTGGCGGGGCCCGGGCACTGTTCTAGTGGCTCGGACGGGACCGACCACGCAGGCGCGCCGCAGTGTGGTCTCAGGCGGGGGACTGGGCCACGGCGTGCAGCACCAGCGCGGTCTCCGGGGCCATCACGGGCAGGGTGACGCCCGCGGCCGCCAGGGCGCGCCCGGCCACGACCTGTCCGTCCCCGGCCGCCCACCAGGTCGACAGGTCCGCGGTGTCCTGGTCGGCGGTGGCCGTTTCGTCGCTCAGCCGGTAGGACCGGTCGGGGTCGAGCCCGGTGAGGCGCAGGGGCGCGGGGTGCTGGGTCGCGGTGGCGGCGACGGTGCTGATGACGTACCACGCCTCGGAGCGATCCTCGGCCACCAGGCCGGTGACCACCACGGCCGGGTCCGGGTGGTCCGGGTGGACCAGCGTGCCCCGGGCGACGAGCGGACGGACCCGCTTGTGCAGCGCGACCCATCGGGTCAGGTCTGCGAGCGTGGCGTCGTCGAGGGCAGTGAGGTCCCACTCGATCCCGAACGAGTAGAGCAGCGCGGTCGCGGCGCGGTAGCCGAGCCGGTGGGAGCGACCGGTGGTGTGCGCGACCGGCCCGCCCACGTGGGACCCCATCAGCTCGGGGGGCACCAGGAGCGAGGTCCAGCGCTGGAGGTGCTGGCGCTCGAGGGGGTCGATGGTGTCGCTCGGCCAGATCCGGTCCGTGCGGGCCAGGACCTCCGCGTCGACGCGGCCGCCGCCGGAGGCGCACGACTCGATCTCCAGGCCGGGGTGCGCGGCGCGCACCTCGTCCAGCAGGCGGTAGAAGGCCCGCGTCTGTCCGTGGACGGCGGGGACGCCGTCGTGGGTGGCGTCGGTGAGGTCGCGGTTGTGGTCCCACTTGAGGTAGTCGACGGCGTACTCCTCGACCAGGTGCAGGAGGCTGTCGCGCACCTGGGCGTACGCCGCGTCGTCCTGCAGGTCCAGCACCTGCTGCGTGCGCCACTCCAGCGGCCGCTCCCGGCGCCCACGCAGGATGCGCCCGGGGTGCTCGCGGGCCGTGTCGGAGTCGGCGTTGATCATCTCCGGCTCCACCCACAGGCCGAACTGCATGCCCAGCCCGCGCACGTGGTCGACGAGGGGGTGCAGCCCGTCCGGCCAGATCTCGTCGTCGACCCACCAGTCGCCGAGCCCGGCGGTGTCGCTGCGGCGGCCACGGAACCAGCCGTCGTCGAGGACGAAGCGGTCGACCCCGACGGCCGCGGCCACGTCGGCCAGGGCCGTCACCCGGTCCAGGGCGTGGTCGAAGTAGACGGCCTCCCAGGTGTTGGCCACGACGGGGGCCTCGCCCGGGGGACCGGACGCCAGGGACCGCAGGTGGGCGTGGAGGCGGTGGCTCATCGGGTCGAGCCCGGCCCCGGACCACGAGCCCAGCACCCAGGGACCGCGGTAGGTTTCGCCGCGGCCGAGCGTCACCTCGCCGGGCGCCAGCAGCTCGCCGCCGCCGAGGAGGCAGTCGCCCTCCGGGGTGCGTTCGGCGTACGTCGTGTGGTTGCCGCTCCACGCGGTGTGCACCGACCACACCTCGCCGTGCGAGAAGCCGAAGCCCGGGGTGCCGGCGACCATCAGCAGGGTCGCGTCGTGGCCGGTGCGTCCGTGCCGACCGTCGCGGCGGTGGGTGCCCTGGACCCACGGGTGGCGCTGGGGCGCGCGCTCCTTGCACCAGCGCCCGGTCAGGTCGAGCAGCTCCGTCGCGCCGGCGCCGACGGGCAGGGCGGTGCGGGCGGAGGCGAGGTGCAGGGTGCCGTCGAGGGTGTTGGTCACCGAGGTGCGGACCCGGACCAGGCCGGCGGAGGTCAGCTCCACGTCGAGGTCGACCGACCATCCGGCCTCGTCGTCGGCCCCGGTGAGCAGGACGGAGGCATCGCCGTCCGGGGGGTCCTCCACGCGCGCGGACCAGCCCGTCGGGCTCGGTGTCGTCGCCGCGGCGCTGCCGCCGACCCGGTGTCCCTCGAGCACGGGGGAGCCGGAGAAGCCGCGGGTGGGGTCGGGCACCAGTCCGGTACGCCGGACGGTGTCGAAGGCCGAGCGCGGGATGCCCGGTCGACGGGCGGCGACCAGGTCCGCGAGGGCCCGGTCGTCGAGGTCGCCGAGATCGGCCCCCCAGTGCACGACGACCGGCACGCCGTCGTCGTCGGGCGCCAGGAGGAGGCTCACGCCGGCGCGGCGGAGGTGGACGGTGCCCACGGTGGTGTCGTCCGGCACGGCTCAGGCGTCCTTGCTGGTTTCGTGGGCGTCGTGGACGTCGACGAGGACGAGCTCGCCGACGTGGTCGGCCAGCACGGCGCTGGCCTGTGCGGAGAGCCCGGTGTCGGTGACCAGGACGGAGGCGTCGGAGAGGGAGGCGATGCTGCTGAGGCCGACGACGCCCCACTTGCTGGAGTCGGCGCACACGATCAGCCGGCGGGAGCGCTCGATCATGGCGCGGTTGGTCTCGGACTCGAGGAGGTTGGGCGTGCTGAAGCCCGCCCGGAGGTCCATGCCGTGGACGCCCATGAAGAACGCGTCGACGTGAAGGCTGCGCAGCGACGACACGGCCACCGGTCCGACGAGCGCGTCGGAGGGGGTCCGCAGTCCGCCGGTCAGCAGGACCGACGTGGTGCTGTCGCCGGCCCGGTGCAGCACGTCGGCCACCCACACAGAGTTGGTGACGACCGTGAGGTGGGGGATCTTCGCCAGGTGCTCGGTGAGCGCGTGGGTCGTGGTCCCCGCCGAGACGGCGATGGCCATGCCCTCGTGCACGTACTGCGCCGCCCGGGCCGCGATGGCCTCCTTGTCCAGCCGGTGCTGGACCGACTTGGCGGCGAAGCCCGGCTCGGAGGAGGACGGCTCGGCGACGGCCAGGGCACCTCCGTGCACCTTCTCCAGGAGTCCGTCGCGGTGCAGCGCCACGAGGTCGCGGCGCACCGTCATGTCCGAGACGCCGAGCAGGTCCACGAGGTCGGTGACCCGGACGGTGCCGTCCCGGTCGAGCTCGGCCAGGATGCGGCTGCGGCGTTGGGCGGCGAGCATCAGTGCTCCTCACGTACGACGGCGACGCCCCCGGCGGGGACGACGAGGTCGTCGGACACGGAGCGGCCCGAGACCAGCTCGGTGCCGGTGACCGGGACCGACGCGTCCTCGGACCCGTGGTTGATGACGAACAACCACGAGGCGTCGTTCCCGACCCGTCGCGTCACCTCGACGTCGGCGGAGGCACCCGGCAGGCGGTCCAGCCCGGCCTCGGCCACCAGGCGCTCGACGAGGTGGTCGGTCCCGTCGGGGGCGAGCCGGGTGGCGACGTACCACGCGGCCCCCGTCCCGACCTCGCGCCGGGTGACGGCGGGACGCCCGCCCGCCGGGCCGTCGGCGTGGTGCGCGACGGCCTCCGCGCCGGCGAGCTCCAGCTCCTCGGCCCAGACGTCGGCGGAGACGCCTGCGTCGCCGAGACCCTCGACGGTCACGGACTCACCCTCCACGAGGGGCAGGAACTCGGTCGTGCGTACGCCGAGCAGGTCACGGAAGGCGCCGGGGTAGCCGCCGAGGCGGATGTGGTCGGACTCGTCGACGATCCCGCTGAAGTAGGTGACCACGACGGTCGCGCCGGCCTCCGCGGCCGCGGCCACGGCCGCCGCGTCCTCGTCGGTGACGAGGTAGAGAGTCGGCACCACCACGAGGCGGTAGCGGCTGAGGTCGGAGCCGGGGTGCACGACGTCGACGCCGATCCCGGCGGCGGACAGGGCGCGGTGGAAGTCCTCGGCACGGTCGCGGTAGGTGACGTCGATGCTGGGGTGGGAGTCGAGCTCGCAGCCCCACCAGGCCTCGTAGTCGTAGAGGATCGCCGCCCGGTTGTCGGCCCGGCTGCCGCTGACCTCCTCGATGGAGTCGAGGACCTCCGAGAGCTGCACCACCTCGCGCCACAGCCGCGAGTCGGTCCCGGCGTGGGGCAGCAGCGCCGAGTGGAACTTCTCCGCGCCCGCCCGGGAGGCCCGCCACTGGAAGAACAGGACCGCGTCCGCGCCATGGGCCACGTGCGCCAGGCTGGACCGGATCGTCTCGCCCGGCGCCTTGGCCCGGTTGCGCGGCTGCCAGTTGACCGCGCTGGTGGAGTGCTCCATCAGCAGCCAGGGCGCCCCGCCGGCGGTGCCGCGGGTGAGGTCGGCACTGAAGGCGAGCTCGCGGTGGGCGTGCGCGTCGTCGGCCATCAGGTAGTGGTCGTTGGAGACGACGTCCACCTCGCGTCCCCAGCGGAGGTAGTCCATCTCGAAGGTCTGGCGCATCACCATGAAGTTGGTGGTCACCGGCACGCCCGGCGACACCTCGTGCAGCACGTCGCGCTCCACGACGAAGTTGTCGAGCAGCTGGTCGGAGGAGAAGCGCAGGAAGTCGAGCTGCTGGGTGGGGTTGGGGAAGGCCGGGGCGATGCGCGGGGGCAGGACCTCCTCGAAGTCGCCGTACCGCTGGGACCAGAAGGCCGTGCCCCAGGCGTCGTTGAGCCGGTCGACGTCCCCGTAGCGCGCGCGCAGCCACTCACGGAAGGCGGCGGCGCTCACGTCGCAGTAGCAGCGCGCGTTGTGGCAGCCGAGCTCGTTGGACACGTGCCACAGCGCGAGCGCCGGGTGGTCGGCGTACCGCTCACCGAGGGCGCGGCACAGGGCCAGCGCGTGCTCGCGGTAGACCGGCGAGCTCGGGCAGAACGCCTGGCGGCCTCCGGGCCACAGGGTGCGGCCGTCCTGGGTCACCGGCAGCATCTCCGGGTGTCGGCGCGCGAGCCAGGGCGGGGGAGAGGCGGTCGCGGTGGCGAGGTCCACGCGGATGCCGGCCGCTTGCAGGTCGTCCATCTGCCGGTCGAGCCAGTCGAACTCCCAGCGGTCGAGCGCGGGCTGCAGGTGGGCCCACGAGAAGACGCCGAGCGTCACCAGGTCCACACCCGCCTCGCGCATGAGGTCACGGTCCTCGGCATGTACGTCGGAGGACCACTGCTCGGGGTTGTAGTCGCCGCCGAGGGCGAGAGGGGGCACCGGGGTGGGCATGCGCTCACTGTGACCAGCGTCGCATCACAAAGTCAACGCATCTGATCGTTTTCGCGTTTGAAAATGTCGAAATTCCTGCTCGAGTCCGCCCAAAAGGCTTGACGAGGGTGTGTCCACGGTCACATGCTGTCGCCCACTGTTTGATTTCCCCCCAGGAGGCTGTTGTGTCCCGACCCCGATCGACCGGTGTTCCCGCAGGCACCTCCGTGCCCCGCTCCGCCCTCGTGACCATGGCAGCCAGCCGCCGCTCGGTGCTCCGCGGCATGGCCCTCGGCGGGCTCGCGCTGGGCAGCGGCGGCCTGCTCGCCGCCTGCGGCGGTGACGACGGTGGCGGCGGGTCGAGCGGCTCGGGCACCACGGTGAAGTTCGGCATCAACGAAGCGAAGGGCTCGGGGCCCGCGTACGACCGCCTGGCGGCGATGGCGGCGGCGTACACGAAGGAGACCGACACCAAGGTCGACCTCAACGCGGTGGACCACAACACGTTCCAGGAGAGCGTCAACACCTACCTCCAGGGCACTCCGGACGACGTGTTCACCTGGTTCGCCGGCTTCCGGATGGCGCAGTTCGCCGAGGCGGGACTCATCACCGACCTCAGCGACGTGTGGCCCATCGACGGGATGAACGACTCGTTCAAGGAGGCGTCCACCGCGCCGGACGGCAAGCAGTACTTCGTGCCGAAGGACTACTACCCGTGGGCTGTCTTCTACCGGAAGTCGATCTTCGAGAAGAACGGCTGGACGGCGCCGGAGACCAAGGACGACCTCATGTCGCTCATGGACGACATGCAGGGCAAGGGCATCACGCCGTTCGCCTTCGGCGACAAGCAGGGGTGGCCGGCGATGGGCACGTTCGACATCCTCAACATGCGCCTCAACGGCTTCGACTTCCACATGAGCCTGATGGCCGGCGACGAGCAGTGGGACGGCGACGAGGTCAAGCTGGTCTTCGAGACGTGGAAGACCCTGCTGCCCTACCACCAGGAGGACCCGCTGGGTCGCAACTGGGAAGAGGCCGCGACCTCGATGGGCAACGGTGAGTGCGGGATGTACCTGCTCGGGACGTTCGTCGCGGACGCCGTGGCCGACGTGGCCGACGACCTCGACTTCTTCACCTTCCCCGAGCTCGACTCCAGCATCGGCGCCGACGCCCTCGACGCACCGATCGACGGCTTCTGCGTGGCGGCCGGCGGCCAGAACCAGGAGGCCGGCAAGGCGATGGCCAAGTGGCTGGGCAGTGCCGCGGCCGCCGACGCCGCCAACAGCGGCGCCGACGTGCCGTTCATCGCCGCCAACTCCGGCGCCAGCACCTCCAGCTACAGCGCCCTGCAGAAGAAGTCGGCAGAGGTGGTCGGCGCGGCGGCCAACATCGCGCAGTTCATGGACCGCGACACCAACGCCGACTTCGCCAACACGGTGATGGTCCCGTCGATCCAGGACTTCCTGAAGAACCCCGACGACATCGACGGCATCACGTCCAGCATTCAGGAACAAGCCGCCTCGATCTTCGGCTGAGGCGACGACGATGACGACCACCGAGGAGGTGCGGCGGGCCGCGCAGGACGTCGGCCCGCCGCCCCAACGTCGGGAGAAGAAGCTCTCCCCGAGGGACCGGCTGGTCGTGGCCGGGATGCTGCTGGTGCCGATCGTCCTGGTCGTGTGGTTGGTGTGGCTGCCGGCGCTCGGGTCCGTGGTGCTGTCCTTCGGCAAGTGGAACGGCTTCGGCGACCTCGACACGATCGAGTGGGTCGGCACGCAGAACTACGAGGACATCGCGACCATCTACCCGCCGTTCTGGCCGGCCATCCAGCACAACCTGATCTGGCTGGCGTTCCTGTTCATGTTCCCGACGGTGCTGGGCATGCTGCTGGCCGTCGTCCTGGACCGGGAGATGCGCGGCAGTCGCTTCTACCAGACGGCGTTCTACATGCCGGTCGTCCTTTCCGTGGCGCTGATCGGCTTCATCTGGCAGCTCTTCTACTCCCGCGACCAGGGCCTCATCAACCAGGTCTTCAACACCCAGGTCGACTGGTACGGCGATCCCGACGTCAACCTGTGGGCCGTGCTGGTGGCCACCGCCTGGCGGCACACCGGCTACATCATGCTGATCTACCTGGCAGGGCTCAAGGGCGTGGACGCAAGCCTGCGCGAGGCCGCGGCGGTCGACGGGGCGAGCGAGGTGCGCACCTTCTTCCACGTGATCTTCCCGGTGATGCGTCCCATCAACATGGTCGTGGTTGTCATCGTCGTCATCGAGTCGCTGCGGGCCTTCGACATCGTGTGGGTCATCAACAAGGGCCGCAACGGGCTCGAGCTCATCGGTGCCCTCGTCGGCCAGAACGTCATCGGCGAGGCCACCCGCTACGGGTTCGGGTCGGCGCTCGCGGTCATCATGATGCTGATCTCGTCGGTCTTCATCACCATCTACCTGCGGAACGTCTTCCGTGAGGAGCGTCAGGGATGAGCACCGAGACACCGGTCGCCGCTGCGGCGACGACAGCACCGCCCCGCCAGGAGGGCGGGGTGATGAGCCGCAATCGCGGGGTGATCGCCACCGTGATCACCGCGGTCCTCGCCCTGCTGTGGCTCTTCCCGCTGTTCTGGGCGGTCCTCAACTCGTTCCGCGTGTACGAGTACACCCAGGCCAACGGCTACCTGTCCTTCGGCGGCTGGACCACCGACAACTACCGGCAGGCCTGGTCGCAGGGGAACTTCGGCCTACACATGCGCAACTCAATGCTCGTCACCATCCCGGCAGTGCTGCTCACGCTGTGGCTGTCCTCGATGGTCGCCTTCGTGCTGGCGAGGTTCAGCTTCCGCTTCAACCTGACGATGCTCGGCGTCTTCCTGGCCGCCAACCTGCTGCCTCCGCAGGCGCTGCTGATCCCGGTGTTCCGGATGTTCCGCGAGATTCCGCTGCCGACGTTCATGAGCGAGAACGGCTCGATGCTCAACAGCTTCTGGGCGCTGATCCTGGTCAACACCGCCTTCCAGCTCGGCTTCTGCACGTTCGTGCTGAGCAACTACATGAAGACGCTGCCGCACGAGATCTACGAGTCGGCCGAGCTGGACGGGGCGGGGGTGTGGCGGCAGTACTGGCAGCTGACCATGCCGCTCGTGCGGCCCGCCCTGGCGGCCCTGGCGACCTTGCAGTTCACCTGGATCTACAACGAGTTCTTCTGGGCGACCGTGCTCATCCAGCAGGGCGACAAGCTCCCGATCACCTCCGCGCTCAACAACCTGCGCGGCCAGTTCTTCACCGACACCAACCTGGTGGCGGCGGGATCCGTGATCGTGGCACTGCCGGTCCTGGTGGTGTTCTTCGCGCTGCAGAAGCAGTTCGTCTCGGGCCTGACACTCGGCTCGACCAAGGGTTGAGCGTCCAGATGCGAAAGGACTGCACATGGCAACAGTGACCTTCGAGAAGGCACAGCGGTGGTACCCCGGGGCCGACGTGCCCGCCGTACCCGGCCTGGACCTCGAGATCGCGGACGGCGAGTTCATGGTGCTCGTCGGGCCGTCCGGGTGTGGCAAGTCCACGACCCTGCGGATGCTCGCCGGCCTCGAGGAGTGCAACCGCGGGAGCATCAGGATCGGCGACCGGGACGTGACCAACGCGGCCCCCAAGGACCGCGACATCGCGATGGTGTTCCAGAACTACGCGCTGTACCCCCACATGTCGGTGCGCGACAACATGGCCTTCTCGCTCAAGATGGCCAAGATGCCGTCGGCCGAGCGCGACCAGCGGGTCGCCGAGGCGGCCCGCATGCTCGGCCTCGGGGAGTACCTGGACCGCAAGCCCAAGGCGCTCTCGGGCGGTCAGCGCCAGCGCGTCGCGATGGGCCGGGCGATCGTGCGCAACCCGCAGGTCTTCTGCATGGACGAGCCGTTGTCCAACCTGGACGCCAAGATGCGCGTCCAGACCCGCACGGACATCGCCAAGCTGCAGGCGGACCTCGGTGTCACCACCGTCTACGTCACCCACGACCAGGTCGAGGCGATGACCATGGGCGACCGGGTGGCGGTCATGAACCTCGGGGTCCTGCAGCAGGTGGACACCCCGCTCGGCCTTTACGACCGGCCGGTCAACCTGTTCGTGGCCGGCTTCATTGGATCGCCGCAGATGAACCTGCTCGAGGCGCGGGCCGACGAGTCGGGACAGGCCCGGATCGGCAACTACCTGGTGCCGGTCGACCCGGCGGCGGCGTCGCGGATGTCCGGTGCGGTCACGGTGGGGGTGCGTCCGGAGGCGTGGCGGCAGGTGTCGTCCGAGGAGGGTGGCCTGCCGGTCAAGGTGACCGTGGTGGAGGAGCTCGGCGCCGATGCGTTCGTCTACGGCACGTGCGACGTCGAAGGAGCTCCGAGCGCGGTGATCGTGCGGGTGACGCAGCGGGACTCGGTGTCGAAGGGTGACGTGATCCACGTGACCACGGACCCGCGCAGTGTCCACGTGTTCGACACCGAGACGGGCGAGCGCCTCAGCGACTGACCGGCGTACGAGCCGCTCGGCGACCCTGTCGTCGGGCGGCTCCGGCGTGTCGGCACCTCGCGATCGTGGCGCCCGACCGGGGCTGGTCCAGCGCCGGTCAGCGCATCTTGTCCCTGAACAACCGGTGGAAGATGCCGGGGCGGCCGAACGCCTGGGTGTCCTCGGGGGACATGGGCCTGCCCCTGAGGTAGTCGTTGAACCCCGGCAGGAGGGCGGTCTCGTCGGGGCCGAGGGTCTCGAAGCCCATGGACCACTCGGGGAAGGTGCGCGTGTCGACGTCGTCGCGCAGGGCGACGTACACGTTGCGGTGCCGGTGGTCCCGCTCGATGCGGGTGAAGGTCGCGTCCACCACGTCCTCGGCTCCCTCCAGGGTCTGGATGAAGTGCCCGCCGGCATGGAGCAGCATGCCGGTGAGCTCGTTCGCGTGGTTTCGCTCGCGCGATGCTCGCAGCAGCTCGCGGAGGTCGGCGGGGCTGAACGGCGTCGTGGCGGTGCTGAGGTAGGTGAGCGAGATCAAGGTCGGGTCCCCGAGAAGTGTGATGTGGTGCGATGCGTCTTGTGCCGGACCCAGTATCCCGGTGACGCCCGAGATCCGACGGAGATCGAGGACCCGGGTTGCAGGTCGGGAGGTGCCACCTGGTGCCTGATGACCTCGTGGCGCCCCCGGCAGGATTCGAACCTGCGACCGGCGGATTAGAAGGCCGCTGCTCTATCCAGCTGAGCTACGGGGGCCGGGACGGGAGCTCCGGTCGGACGACCCTCTCGGGCGCCCGGGTCATGGTCCTGCCGGCCCTCCGGTCCGGGGTCAGTATGCCGCAGCCGGCCGCGGCACTGGGGTCGGGGCTTGCCGTCGAGGAGCATCCTGGGGACCCCCTCTGGGGGTGGGGAGAACTGTCGCGGGCGATCGGGCGCGCCCTAGGTTCGAGAACGGTCCGTGTGGCGGGTCCTCCCGCCCGGCCCCAACGAGAGGAAGCCGCATGTCTTTGTGGGACAAGCTGAAGGACGCCATCACCACCGACGACGCCGAGGCTGCAGACGAGGCACGCAGGGAGGCCGAGCAGGCCCAGGCGGAGGCCGACAAGGCCAAGGTCGAGGCCCAGGCGCGCGCTGACGAGGCCCGCCGCAAGGCCGACGAGGCGGCCGAGAAGGCAGGGCTGCCGTCCGCGACCGAGGAGGAGAAGTCCCAGGCGGACGAGGCCCGTCAGCAGGCCGAGGCCGAGGCCAAGGCCGCCCAGGAGGCGCAGGCCGAGGCTGACCGCAAGGCCGAGGAGAAGGCACAGAAGGCCATCGACAAGGCCAACGCGCGGCGTGAGAAGCGGCAGGAGCAGCGCGAGGAGGCTCGCGAGGAGCGCCAGGAGGCCCGTCAGGAGGCCCGTCAGGATGCCCGTGAGGAGCGGCAGGACGCTCGTCACGAGGCGGCCTCCGAGGAGGTCTACACGGTGAAGTCGGGCGACACGCTCTCCGAGATCGGTCAGCGCTACGGAGTGGACTGGCGCGAGATCGCGAGGGTCAACAACATCGAGGACCCGAACCTCATCTTCCCGGGCCAGAAGTTCAGGATCCCGAAGAAGTGAGCTGATGCGCGTGTAGGACGAGGGGTCGTGGCCGTCGGGCCACGGCACCTCGTCGTCGTTCAACTGTGCTGTCCACAGAGCCCTGGCAAACCTTGACGTCGAACAGGTGTTCGATGGAGAATGGGACATGCCCACCGCCCCCGCCTCCGACGTAGCGCTGATCGCGCGAGTCCGGGAGGCGGACGCCGAGGCTCGGGCGGCGCAGGTCCGGGTGTTCCTGCTCGCGGCCGAGTGGGCCGACGCCCATCTCGATCCCGATGCCCCCGCGCCGGGCGGTGAGTGCCTCCACGGGTGCCGCGCCGCCGACCGGCACGACGTCGAGGTCGGTGACTTCGGCGGTGGGTGTGCCGAGGGGTGCGTGGGGGACCCGGACGGCTTCCACGACCCCTTCATCCCGGTCGTGCGCTGGGACGCCGCCGCACCGTTCGCCGCCGCGATCGGCCGCACCAGCCAGGCGGGGTCGCTGATGATCCGCGACGCACTGCTCGCCCGGCACCGCCTCCCGCGGGTGTGGCGGCGGGTCGAGGCGGGCGAGGTGGAGCCGCACAAGGCGCGCATGCTCGCCCAGTCCGTGATCGGCCGGCCGCGGGACGTCTCCCAGCACGTCGACCAGCAGCTCGCCCCGGTGGCCCACAAGATCGGCCGTGTGGCGCTCGAGCGGGCGATCGACGAGGCGATGCTGCGGCTCTACCCGGAGCAGCGCGAGGCCGACCAGCTCGAGGCCCTCGACCGTCGGTTCGTCACCCTCCACGTCGACTCGATCAACCACGTCGGCATCGCCGACATGTCGGTGCGGGGCGACTGGAAGGACCTCCACGACTTCGACCGGGCGCTGTCCCGGTCGCGATCGCCCTCGCTGCGCAGGACGAGGCGGACGGCCTCGTGCCCGACTCCCTCGACGTACGCCGCTCGCGTGCGGTCGGCGTGCTGGCCGACCCGGCGGCGGCCCTCGCGCTCCTGTCCGGTGAGCACGCACCGCGCCCGTCCAAGCGGGCCGAGCTGGTCCTCACCCTCACCGACGGCAACCTGTCCGGCGACCCCGTCGCCCGCAACGCGACCACCGGCCGCGCCGTGATCGAGCAGGCCGTCCGCGAGTGGTGCGGCCGCACCGACACCCACCTCACGGTGCTGCCCGTGCTCGACCTCGCCGGGCACGACGCGACCGACGCCTACCGCCCCAAGGGCGCCACCGTCCGCCGCGCGGACCTGGTGGCCCAGCGGTGCGTCTTCCCGCACTGCACCCGGGCCGCGACGTCGGGCGACCACGACCACGTCGTGCCCTACGACCACGACGACCCGGCGAGCGGCGGCCCGTCGTGCGACTGCAACATCGCGCCGCTGTGCCGACATCACCACCAGCTGAAGACCCACGCCGGGTGGGGCTACTCGGTGCTCGACACCGGCCTGTGGCTCTGGTCGGACCCGCACGGACAGCAGTTCCTGTGCGACCGGGTGGGCACCACCGACGTCACTCCCGCCCGACCGTGTCGCCAGCGGGAGTGAGGCGGTGGCTCACAGGGCGATCCGCACCCCGTCGATGATCAGGATCAGGCCGAAGAGCGCGAAGAGCGCGGCTGCGCCGTACTTGATGACGTGCTCGGGCAGCTTCCTGCCCAGCACGGCGCCGACCACGATGGCCAGCGCGTCGGCCGCGACCATGCCCACGGTGCTGCCGACCCATGTCCCGAACCAGCCCTCCTGGGTGGCCAGGGTGATGGTCGCCAGCATGGTCTTGTCGCCGAGCTCGGCGAGGAAGAACGCGACGCCCACGGCGAGGATCGCGGCTCCCTGGCTGGTGCGCGCCTTGTCCGCCTCGTCGTCGGTCAGCTCGTCGCCGCGCAGCGTCCAGGCGGCGAAGCCGAGGAACGCCACCCCCGCGACGATCGAGATCCAGTGCTGCTGGTCGGCAAAGGCGTCGCCGATCCAGTAGCCGATCCCGACCGAGGCCAGGTGGACGATGGCGGTGGCCGCGGTGATGCCGATCAGGACGTCACGCACCCGGTAGCGGGCGGCGAAGGTCATGGCCATCAGCTGGCTCTTGTCACCGAGCTCGGCGACGAAGATGACGGCGGTGCTCAACAGGAATGCATACACGGAAGAGGTCCTCTCCGGCCGCGGCCGGAGGGATGTTGCCCAGTCTGGGAGGACCCTTCGACCAGGGCCGTCCGATGAAGGGTCAGCAACTGGTCGAAAGTCTCGTCCGCCACCGAGGTGGCCTGCCGCGCCGGGCCCGGGGGCCAGTGTGTCGACGTGACTGTTGGGGACTACTCCCTTTCGCGGTCGACCCTACAGGCGGGGCCGGCTGAGGTGGCCGGTGGCATGAGCACCCGGCGCGGGGAGTCGCTCGCGGCGCGCGTGGCGGCCACGCAGGAGCGCCGGCAGTCCCCGGTGTCGGCGGAGGACCGCCCGCCACCGACGCGCCACTGCTGGTACGACGGACCCCACGGCCGGCAGGCCGCCCTGCTGCTGGAGTGGCGTCGGGTGGGCGGGGCCTGGAACGGACGCATCGCCGTCGCGGCCCCCGACACCGCCGGCTGGGTGCTGGTCGAGATGTGGGTCGACGGCGGGATGCTCGCGCCTGGGCCACAATGACGCCCGTGACGACGTACGCCGGGGGGACCGGCTCGCTGCCGGTGGGGATGACGCCGGGGGAGCCGCGGGGCCGCGGCGCCGGGTTCTGGGTCCGCACGGTGCTGGGCGCCGCGGTCGGGATCGTGGCAGCGGGGTTGCTGGCGGTGGCCGGCGTGCTGACGGTCTTCGCCCTCGTGGTGACCTCGCCCGAGCAGCCGGGACGCTCCATCGCTGCGCTGCTGTCGGTGCCGGACCTGCGCCGCGACGCGGCCGAGTCGCTGGTCGCCGACGTGGAGGAGTCCCGCGGCCGTGACTTTGCGCCGGCCACCCGGACCGTGCTCGTCGAGGCCGCCGACGAGGCGCTGGGGGACGAGCGCGTGCTGGACGCCCTCGCCTCCGTGCCGGTCGTCGACGGTCGCCTCGACCCCGCGGCGTACGTCGCGGCCGTCGCGCAGGAGCTCGGCGCCCAGGCCGAGGCCACCGACGACGCCGAGGCCCGCCGGGTGCTGTCCACCTTCGCCCGGGAGCTGCCCGACGTCGCGTCGGCCGACGAGGGGAGTGGCGGAGACAGCCTGGAGCTCGTCTCCGGGATGGGGCAGCTGCAGCGCTACGGGTTGGTCGCGGCAGCGGTGGTCGGCGGGCTCGGGCTGCTCGCCCTGCTGGTCGCGACCGCCGTGGCGGTCCGGCGCGGGCTCACCGCTGCCCTCGCCGTCTCCACCTCGCTCGTCATGGCCTCCCTCGTGCTGGCCCCGAGCGAGTGGCTCCTCGACCGCGGCGAGGGCGTCGGGGGCGCCCTGGCCCGGGTGGTGGCCACGGCCGGTGAGCTCGCCGGCCCCGGCCTGGTGTGGTCGTTGCTGCTCGCCTCCGTGGTCCCGCCGGCGCTGTGGTGGGCGGTCCGCTCCACCCGGCGTACGGCCTGATCCGAGGGACGACGCACGACGGCCCGCCCCGCGCGAGGCGGGACGGGCCGTGTGGTGGAGCGAGTGCGCTCAGGCGGGGACGAGCGCGTCCTGGGGAGCGTCCTCGCGCCAGGCCCGGCCGGTACGCCGCGCGTTGTAGGCGTCGAGGTCGAGGATGCCCTCGCGCTTGGCCACGATCGTCGGGACGAGCGCCTGGCCTGCCACGTTGGTGGCGGTGCGGCCCATGTCGAGGATCGGGTCGATCGCCAGCAGCAGGCCCACGCCCTCGAGCGGGAGGCCCAGGGTCGACAGGGTCAGCGTCAGCATCACGGTGGCGCCGGTGACGCCCGCGGTGGCGGCCGAGCCGATGACCGACACGAACGCGATCAGGACGTAGTCGGTGACCGACAGGTCCAGGCCGAAGAACTGCGCCACGAAGATCGCCGAGATGGCCGGGTAGATCGACGCGCAGCCGTCCATCTTGGTCGTCGCGCCGAGCGGCACGGCGAAGGACGCGTAGGCACGCGGGACGCCCAGGTTGCGCTCGGTGACCGACTGGGTGAGCGGCATGGTGCCCACCGACGATCGGGACACGAAGGCCAGCGAGATCGCCGGCCAGGCACCGGAGAAGAACTGCTTGGCCGACAGGCCGTTGAGGCGGAGCAGCACGGGGTAGACGCCGAGCAGCACCAGCACCAGGCCGGCGTAGATCGCGACCGTGAAGGTGCCCAGCGAGCCGAGGGCATCCCAGCCGTAGGTCGCGACGGCGTTGCCGAGCAGGCCGACGGTGGCGATCGGGGCGAGCAGGATGACCCACCACAGCACCTTCTGGACCACGGTCAGCGCCGAGCGCACGACGGCCAGGAACGAGTCGGCGTCCGAGCCGACCTTGAGGGTCGCGATGCCCACGGCGATGGCGACGACGAGGATCTGCAGCACGTTGAAGGACAGGCCGACCGACCCGTCGTCACCCGCGCTGCCCTCGAGGCCGAGGACGTTGGCCGGCACCAGGCCGGTGAGGAAGTCCAGCCAGGAGCCCGTGGTGGACGGCGCGGCCGCGGCGTCCGCGGAGACGCTGGCGTGGTCGCCGGGCTGCAGCACCAGGCCCAGCACCATGCCGATGCCCACGGCGATCAGCGCGGTGATGGCGAACCAGGCGAGGGTCTTCCACGCCAGGCGGGCGGCACCGGTGACGTCGCGCAGGTTGGCGATCGAGGCGACGATCGCCAGGAAGACCAGGGGCGGCACGATCGTGCGCAGCAGGGTGACGAAGACGCCGCCCACGGTGGTGAGGGTCTCGGTCAGCCAGTTGGGGTCGGTGACGCCGGCGGCGTCCACCGAGTCGGGGCCCATGGCGCGGGCGACGAGCCCGAGGACGACTCCGAGCGCGAGTCCGATCAGGACCTGGACGCCGAAGGAGGGGAGGCGGAGGCGACGCGAGGGACGCCCCGTCTCCGTAACTGGAGTATTCATACTGAAAAGATAACCTTTCGGTCCGGCACGCGACGATCGCGGGTGCCGAGGGATGCAGGACGGTCAGTCGACGGCGCGGGAGGGGCGACAGAGCGCGCTCCCGGTGCGCACGAGGTCGACGGCACGACGCTGCGTCAGCAGGTCACCCACCGTGGCGGGGAAGGTCGTGGGGGCTCGCACGTCAGCCACAACCGGCGGGGCACCGGGCGGATTCCGTGGTTCCCGTCACAGGGGGGTCGAGGCCTGCCTAGGGTGCGCGCCATGACCTCCCGTCTCGGCCTCCTGGTCGCCCTCGTCGTCCCTGCCGTCCTCCTCGCGCCGGCGGTTGCGCACGCGGAGAAGGTCGAGACGACGGATCCCGCCGGGGACGTCGTGAGCGTCGGCCCGACGGAGCAGGGCGACGAAGACCTGGACAACCTCGTGCCCGCCCCCGAGAACCTGACCGCGGACGTCGTCCGTACCGTCGTCGACCACGCGGACCCGCGCCTCCGGGTGCGCATCGACCTCCGCGAGCTCGGCCGGTCGAGGAACTACTTCGCGGTCCTGCAGGTACGCACCCCCGCGGGCACCTTCGAGGTGGAGACGGACGACCTGGGCCGCCGGCCGGAGGTCGAGATGACGCACCGGAATCGCGCCGTCGAGTGCCCGCGGTTGCGAGCCGTCGGCGACCGTGACGCCGCCCGAGCGGTGATCACGATCCCGACGTCCTGCCTCGGGGCTCCTCGCTGGGTCCAGGTCGGCGTCGGCGTCGCGTCCCTCGAGACCGTGACCGCCGCCGACGGGGCGGAGCAGGTCGTCGTGTTCGCCGACGACGCCCACCGCGCCGGGACGATCAGCGACGAGAACCTGACCAAGGGACCCAAGGTCCGCCGCGGCTGACTCCTCACCGGGCCAGGAGCACGATCACCTCGTAGTGGGTGGTCTGCGGGAACATGTCGAGCACCCGGGCCTCGACCGCTCGCAGCGACGGCATCAGCGCCAGGTCGCGGGCCAGTGACTCCGCGTGGCACGACGAGTAGACGACGTACGACGCGCTGCTCGCCTCCAGCCAGCGCGCGAGGTCCCCGCCGATCCCGCGCCGGGGCGGGTTGACGACCACGAGGTCGGGCGCGGCCGGCTGGGCGAGCGCCCACGCGGTCGCGTCCCCCGCGACGAACCCCACGCCCGCCGGTGCGGTCGCCTGCGCAGCGGCCACTGCCTCCGCGGACACCTCCACGCCGGTGACGTCACGGCCGGGACCGGCGACGGCGAGCGCGAAGCCGCCGACACCGCAGTACAGGTCCCACGCGGTCCGCACGTCGGGCAGCCCCGCCACCCACTCGCGCGCCTGGGCGTAGAGGGCGGCGGCGACGACGGTGTTGGTCTGGAAGAACCCCTGCGGGCGCAGCGCCAGCTCGAGGCCCTCCAGTCGCATCGGCAGCGACGACTCCGGGGTCAGCGCGATCTCGCGCTCACCCTCCAGGACCGCCGCGTGCGCGGGCTGGACGTTGAGGGACACCACCAGCAGGGACGGGAGGGCGTCCAGCAGCCAGGGCAGGTGCTTGCGGATGCGGGCCTCGTCGGCGGTCGAGCGCACGACCAGCCGCAGCATGAGCTCGCCGTCGGGCGACTCGGTGAGCAGCACGTGCTTGAGCTCCCCGCGACGCGTCGACACGTCGTACGGCGTGAGGCCGGCGCGCGTGATGAACGCGGCGACCACCTCCAGCGCGGTCGTCAGGCCCGGGGAGTGCAGCGCGCAGTCGCGCAGGTCGACGCCGGTGCGGGTGCGGTCGAGGATCCCCAGCGTGGGCGAGGCGGAGGTTCCGCCGACCGCCATCTTGGCCTTGTTGCGGAACCCCGCGTCCGGCCCGGCCACCGTCGGCAGCCAGCTCGGCGACGGCACCAGCGAGCGCGCGTGCGTCTCCTTGTCGGAGAGCTGCTGCGCGCGCGGCACCTCCAGCAGCGTGCAGGAGCGGCAGCGGTACGCGTCGTAGTGGTGGCAGTCCACGCGGATGCCGGTCGTCAGCCGCGCAGCCGGCCCATCCACTCCTCGACCTCCACCGAGGTGCGGGGGAGCGCGGCGGAGAGGTTCTGCGAGCCGTCTGCGGTGACGAGGATGTCGTCCTCGATGCGGATGCCGATGCCGCGCAGCTCCTCGGGGACGAGCAGGTCGTCCTCCTGGAAGTACAGACCCGGCTCGACGGTCAGGACCATGCCCTCGGCGAGGTCGCCCTTGGGGTAGATGTCCACCGACGAGCGGCCGCAGTCGTGCACGTCCATGCCGAGCATGTGCGAGGTGCCGTGCAGCGTCCAGCGGGCGTAGACCTTGGACTCGGGGTCCAGCGCCTCCTGCGCCGACACCGGCAGCAGGCCCAGGTCGGCGAGACCGTGGGCGAGGACCTCCATCGCGGCGTTGTGGGCGGCGAGGAACGGCACACCCGGCCGGACCGCGTCGATGCCGGCCTGCTGGGCGGCGTGTACGAGGTCGTAGAGGTCGCGCTGCACCGGCGTGAAGCGGCCGTCGACCGGCAGGGTGCGCGTGACGTCGGCGGTGTAGAGGTTGCGGCCCTCGACGCCCATGTCGAGCAGCACCAGCTCACCGGGCGTGATCGGGCCGGTGTTGTCGATCCAGTGCAGCGTCGTGGCGTGCGAGCCTCCACCGACGATCGAGTCGTAGCCGATGTCGTTGCCCATCGTGCGGGCCCGGCGGAAGAAGGTGCCCTCGATCCAGCGCTCGCCGTGCTCGAGGACGCGGTCCCACTCGCGCACGGAGTCCTCGAAGCCGAGGGTGGTGATGTCGCACGCCTCCTGGAGCTCGGCGACCTCCCACTCGTCCTTGACCAGGCGCAGCTCGTCGGCCACGCGGGCCAGGTCCTCGTCGGTGGTGATGTCGCGGGTCTTGCGGTCGTCGTCGAAGGAGGGCAGGTCCTCGACGTGGCGGACCTCGATGCCGAGCGAGTCGGAGATCTCGCGGGCCGAGGGCCGGCGACCGGCCCACAGCTCGCCGTACTGCCGGTCGCGGAAGAACTCGTCGGTGTCGCGCTCGGAGCGCGGCCGGGCGTAGAGCGTCGCGTCCCCGTCGTCGATGACCAGCACCGCGTCGGAGGTCTGGTTGCCCGAGAAGTAGGTGTGCGCGGTGTCCGGGCGGAACCGGTAGTCGGTGTCGTTGGCACGCACCTTGAAGGTGCCTGCGGGCAGCACCAGCCGCTCGCCGGGGAAGGCGTCGGCCAGCGCAGCGCGACGCCGCGCGGCGTGCTCGGTGATGGGGTGCCGGGGAACGTCGAGCTCGCGCTCGCCCCAGCCGGTGCGCATGAAGGCGGCGTACGCCGCGGGCACGGCCGGGTCGTGCGACTCGGTGGCCAGCTGGCTGCCGGTCTCGGAGGTGGCGACGTCGGGCTCGGTGGGCTGCTCCTCGTTCACGCGGTCACTGTACGCCGGGGCGAGGGGGGCGCTCCGTTAGGCTTCCGCGCATGCCGAGACGACGTCGCGACAGCGTTGCCTTCACCGTCGTCGTGACGGTGTTGGTGCTGCTGGGAGCCCTGGTGATGGCCCTGGTCGTCGCCCTCTCCGGCGCCCCCGGCTCCCTGGCCCTGGCCGCCCTGCTGGCGGCCCTCCCGGTGGGCCCGCTGGTCGGGTGCTTCATGTGGCTCGACCGCTACGAGCCCGAGCCCCGGTCCCTGCTGGTCGCCGGCCTGCTGTGGGGCGCCTTCGTGGCGACCGCCGCGGCGCTCGTCTTCCAGGGCATCGGCATGGCGGGCGGCGCGAGCGACGGCGAGAGCCTCTCGGTCCTGGCCCCGGTGACCGAGGAGCTCACCAAGGGAGCGTTCCTGGTGCTGCTCCTGTGGTGGCGTCGCCACGAGCTCGACGGCGTGCTGGACGGCATCGTCTACGCCGGGATGGTCGGCATCGGCTTCGCCTTCACCGAGAACATCCTCTACCTGGCGGCGGCGTACGACGGCACGGACGGCCTCGGACCGGGTGGCACCGAGGCACTGACCGGCACCTTCATCCTGCGCTGCATCGTGAGCCCGTTCGCGCACCCGTTCTTCACCGCCTTCATCGGCGTGAGCGTCGGCCTGGCCGTGGCCGCGCGCAGCGGAGCCCTGCGCCTGGTGCTGCCGCTGCTCGGATACGTCGCGGCCGTGCTCGCCCACAGCCTCTGGAACACCGCCACCCTGACGGGCACCGACAACTTCCTCGTGGTCTACGGGACCCTGATGCTGCCGGCCTTCCTCGGCTTCGTCGCCTTCGCGCTCTACCGGCGCCGTTCCGAGCACGGGATGATGCGCGCCGCCCTCGAGGACGCCGCGGCCCGAGGGCTCATCCCCGCCACCGACATCCCCTGGCTGGTCGACCTCCGGGCCCGTCGCCACGCCCGTGCGTTCGCCCGCAGGGGTGGGGGAGCGCAGGCTGAACGCGCCATGCGGGAGTACCAGGCCGCCGCGATCGAGCTCGCCTACCTCCATCACCGCTATCTTCGCGGGACGGCACCGCGCGACTTCGCCCAGCGCGGGCACGACCACGTCGAGCAGCTCAACGCCGTGCGCCCCTACATTGCCTTCCCCGGACAGGTGGTACCCACCAGATGACCGAGCTCCAGTCCCGCCAGGAGAGCGCGGACAGCACGAAGATGCTGACCGCGCTCGTGCGGCTGCGCGGTGCGCTGCAGGAGGTCCGGCTGCCACTGGAGCTGCCCAGCGCCCCGGACCAGCGCCAGGCGCAGGGGGAGATGGTCGACCAGCTGGAGGACTACGTCATCCCCCGCCTGATGACGATCGACGCACCGCTGCTCACCGTCGTCGGCGGCTCGACCGGCGCCGGCAAGTCGACGCTGGTCAACTCGCTCGTCGGCACCCGCGTCACCCAGCCCGGCGTGCTGCGCCCGACGACCCGTTCGCCGGTCCTGGTGCACAACCCGGCCGACGCGCAGTGGTTCGGCCAGGACCGGTTGCTGCCGGAGCTCGAGCGGGTCTCCCGCAGCACCAACGACCCCGAGGCGCTCCAGCTGGTGCCCTCCGAGACGGTGCCGGTCGGACTGGCCATCCTGGACGCGCCCGACATCGATTCGGTGGAGGAGCGCAACCGCACCCTGGCCGCCCAGCTGCTCGCGGCCGCCGACCTGTGGCTCTTCGTCACGTCCGCCGCGCGCTACGCCGACCAGGTGCCGTGGGAGTTCCTGCGCAAGGCGGCTGAGCGCTCGGCCGCGGTGGCGATCGTGCTGGACCGCACCCCGCCCGAGGCGGTGGAGACCGTGTCGACCCACCTGGCCAGGATGCTCGCCTCGCGCGGCCTCAAGGACTCGCCGCTGTTCACCGTGACCGAGGGCGGGGTCACCGAGGACGGCCTGCTGCCGCGTGAGTCGGTGGGCGACATCCGGGCCTGGCTGGAGTCGCTGGCCGCCGACGCCGACGCTCGCTCCGCAGTGGTGCGGCAGACGCTGGAGGGTGCGATCCGCACGCTGTCGCGGCGTACCCACTCCGTCGCCGACGCCGCGACCGAGCAGGTCGACGCCGTACGACGCCTGCGCGAGGACGTCAACCGGTCCTACGACCAGGCCGTGGCTGCCGTCTCCGAGGCGTCGGCCGACGGCACCCTGCTGCGCGGGGAGGTGCTCGCCCGCTGGCAGGAGTTCGTCGGGACGGGCGAGCTGCTCAAGTCGCTCGAGACCCGCGTCGGGTGGCTGCGCGACCGCGTCGTCAACGCCGTCAAGGGCAAGCCCCAGCAGGCCGAGCGGGTCACCGTGGCCGTCGAGTCCGGCCTCGAGACGCTCATCCTCGAGCACGCCGAGGCGGCCGCCGAGCGGTCCGAGGCGTCGTGGCAGTCGACCGCGGCCGGGCAGCTGCTGCTGAGCGGCAGTGGTGAGGACCTCGGGCGGGCGTCACGCGACTTCCGTCGCCGCGCGGAGCGGGCGGTGCGCGACTGGCAGTCCGACGTGCTGGAGATGGTGCGCACCGAGGGGGCCGACAAGCGGTCCACCGCCCGCTTCCTGGCCTTCGGGGTCAACGGGCTCTCGGTCGCGCTGATGGTCGTGGTCTTCGCGCACACCGCCGGGGTCACCGGAGCCGAGGCCGGCATCGCCGGTGGCTCGGCGGTGCTGGGGCAGAAGCTCCTCGAGGCGGTCTTCGGCGACCAGGCCGTGCGCTCGCTCGCCGAGCGTGCCCGACGCGACCTCGAGGTCAAGGTCACCGACCTGCTCGACGCCGAGCGGCGCCGCTACCTCGAGCTCCTCGACGGCCTCGAGATCTCCCCGGAGACCCCCGAGAAGCTGCGCACCGCGGCACGTCGCGTCGACGACCTGCGCTTCGCCGCCAGCACGGCCGGGACGGCCCGTACCCCCACGACGGGTGCGGAAGCGTCCGAGCCGGGCCCGGACGCTTAGGGTGGGACCCCGATCCAACCTGCAGTCGACGAGGGAGAACATGTCGTCCTTGCTCGAGGGAGCCAAGAAGCTGGTGTCCCGGAGTTCTGACATCGGTGCACGCGTGCAAGGTCTCGAGCAGGCCGTGCAGGCTGCGCGTGGACGCGTCGACGACGCGATCCTCGACGACGCCCAGGCGGTGGTCGACCGGGCCAGCAGCCGCCTGAAGCTGTCCGCCGAGCACACCGTGGTCGCCCTGGCCGGGGCTACCGGGTCGGGCAAGTCGTCGACGTTCAACGCGTTGACCGAGCTCGAGCTCTCCGCGGTCGGCGTGCGACGACCGACCACGTCGTGGGCCACGGCCTGCGTGTGGGGTCGCGACGGAGCCGAGGAGCTGCTCGAGTGGCTCGGCATCCCCGCCCGCCACCAGGTCACGCGCGACTCGATGCTCTCCGCCGGCCGCGAGGACCCGGAGCTCCAGGGCGTGGTCCTGCTCGACCTGCCCGACCACGACTCCACCGAGGTCTCCCACCACCTCGAGGTCGACCGGCTGGTCAAGCTGGCCGACATGCTGGTGTGGGTCCTGGACCCCCAGAAGTACGCCGACGCGGCCATCCACGACCGCTACCTCGCCCCGCTCAACGCGCACCGCGACGTGATGATGGTGGTGCTCAACCACATCGACACCGTCCCCGAGGACCGCCGCGAGGGCATGCTCGCGGACGTACGCCGCCTGCTCGAGGCCGACGGTCTCGCAGGCGTCCCGGTGGTCGGCGTGAGCGCCCGCCACGGCATCGGGATCCCCGACCTCCGGGCAGCCATCGCCGCGAAGGTGGCCGAGAAGAAGGCCACCCGTGCCCGGCTCACCGCCGACCTGCGCAGCGCCGCCGAGCGCGTGCAGGAGGCGTCGGGCACGGCGAGGAGCCGGTCGCTCTCCACCGAGCGAGTGGCCGCCCTCGACGACGCCTTCGCCGACGCCGCGGGGGTGCCGACCGTCGTGCGGGCCGTGGAGACCTCCACCCGCATGCGGGCCAACCGCGCCACCGGCTGGCCGGTCGTCGCGTGGTTCTCCAAGCTCAAGCCGGACCCGCTCAAGCGCCTCCACCTCGACCTCGGCTCGGCCGGCAAGGAGCTCACCGGCTCGGCACGGACGTCGGTCCCGCAGGCCGCCGGGGTGCAGCGGGCCCGCGTCGACACCGAGGTCCGCGCCCTCGCCGACCAGGTGTCGGAGGGCATGGCCCCGGCGTGGAGCAGCGCGATCCGCAAGGCGTCGGTGTCCCGGCTGCCCGACCTCGGCGACCGGCTCGACCGGGCCGTCGCGTCGACCGACCTCGGGGCGGACAAGATCCCCGCCTGGGCCGGGCTGGTCCGGGTGCTGCAGTGGGCGCTGATCCTGGTCGCGGTCGCCGGCTTCGTGTGGCTGGGCGCGCTCTTCGGTGCCGCCTACCTCGGGCTCGACGGAGCGTCCACGCCCGAGTGGGCGGGGATCCCGATCCCCACGATCATGCTGCTCGGGGGGATCGCCGTCGGGGTGCTGCTCGCGCTCGTCTGCCGGGTGCTGGTCTCCCTGACCGCCAAGCGGCGCGCTCGCGCGGCCGACAAGCGCCTGCGGGACGCCATCTCCGGGGTCTCGCAGGAGATCGTGGTGGAGCCCATCCGGGCCGAGCTCGCGTCCTACACCGCCGCCTCCGAGGGCCTGGCGACAGCCCTGAAGTAGCGCACCGACGGGCCGTGCGGTCTCCACAGGCCCACCGGGGACGCGTCCCCTCCACAGGGTGCGTGCGTCGTACGACGCGGTGTCGGTGCTGCTGCGCAGCCTTGGGCCTCGAGGGCGGACGTGCCGCCCCACCCGAGGAGGCATGAGATGAACGAGACGATCGTGACCCTGAACGGCTGGGTCGGCAGCGAGGTGGAGGTCCACGACGCGGGCGGGCAGGCGCTGGCCACCTTCCGCGTGGCCAGCACGTCGCGACGCCGCAAGGGCGACGAGTGGGTCGACGGCACGACGACCTGGTTCAAGGTCAAGGCGTGGCGGCGACTGGCCGGCCACGTCAAGGAGTCGCTGCGCGTCGGTGACCCGGTGATCATCACCGGCCGGCTCGAGGCCGACGTCTGGGTCCGCGAGGACGGCACCTCGAGCACCCAGCTCGTGGTCACCGCGACCTCGGCGGGCCACGACCTGGCCCGCGGCACGTCGCTCTACACCAAGCCGGGACGCAGCGAGTCCCAGCCGTCGGGCAGCGACCCCTGGGACCCGGCCGTGGCCCCGACGGCGGGGGAGAGCGCCGAGGTCGCCCCGGACGAGGAGACCGCGGAGGCCGCCTGACCCGCGGCCGGGGCCCGTCCGGGCGGCGCGGACCCCCGCCGGGGCGACCCCGGCCGTCCGCCGGTTGTCCTGCGGGGTGCCACGACCCGTAGGCTCAGGCGCATGGCTGAGTACGTCTTCACACTGCGCAACGTGCGCAAGGCCCACGGTGACAAGGTCGTCCTCGACAACGTCACCCTCTCCTTCCTCCACGGCGCCAAGATCGGCGTCGTCGGACCCAACGGCACGGGCAAGTCCTCCCTCCTCAAGATCATGGCGGGGCTCGACCACGCCAACAACGGCGACGCGATCCTCGACCCCGAGGCCACGGTCGGCATGCTCCAGCAGGAGCCGCCGCTCACCGAGGGCAAGACCGTCCTGGAGAACGTCGAGGAGGCGGTCGGCGAGATCAAGGGCAAGCTCGACCGCTACAACGAGATCTCCGAGCTGATGGCCGACCCGGACGCCGACTTCGACACCCTCCTCGCCGAGATGGGCGACCTGCAGACCGACCTGGACCACGCGAGCGCGTGGGACCTCGACAGCCGCCTCGACCAGGCCATGGACGCGCTGCGCTGCCCGCCGCCGGACGTGCTGGTCGACAACCTGTCCGGTGGTGAGCGTCGCCGCGTGGCGCTGTGCAAGCTGCTGCTCCAGCAGCCCAGCCTGCTGCTCCTCGACGAGCCCACCAACCACCTCGACGCCGAGTCGGTCCAGTGGCTCGAGGGCCACCTCGCCTCCTATCCGGGCGCCGTCCTGGCCGTGACCCACGACCGCTACTTCCTCGACAACGTCGCCTCGTGGATCCTGGAGCTCGACCGTGGCCAGGCGCACCCCTACGAGGGCAACTACACGACGTACCTCGAGACCAAGAAGAGCCGCCTCAAGATCGAGGGCCAGAAGGACGCCAAGCGGGCCAAGGTCCTCGAGCGCGAGCTCGAGTGGGTCCGGTCCAACGCCAAGGCCCGTCAGACCAAGAGCAAGTCTCGCCTGGCGCGCTACGAGGAGATGGCGGCCGAGGCCGACCGGATGCGCAAGATCGACACCTCCGAGATCAACATCCCGGCCGGTCCGCGCCTCGGCGACGTCGTGCTCGAGGCCCACGACCTGGCCAAGGGCTTCGAGGGGCGCACCCTCATGCACGACCTGGAGTTCTCGCTGCCCCGTGCCGGCATCGTCGGCGTGATCGGACCCAACGGCGTCGGCAAGACCACCCTGTTCCGGATGATCACCGGCGAGGAGCAGCCCGACTCCGGCGAGCTCAAGGTCGGCCAGACGGTCAAGATCTCCTACGTCGACCAGAGCCGTGGCGGCATCGACCCCAACAAGAACGTCTGGGAGGTCGTCTCGGACGGCCTCGACTTCATCAAGGTCGCCAACTTCGAGATGAACTCGCGGGCCTACGTCGCCTCCTTCGGCTTCAAGGGCCCCGACCAGCAGAAGAAGGCCGGCGTGCTGTCCGGTGGTGAGCGCAACCGCCTCAACCTCGCGCTGACGCTCAAGATGGGCGGCAACATGCTGCTCCTCGACGAGCCCACCAACGACCTGGACGTCGAGACCCTGTCCTCGCTGGAGGACGCGCTCCTGGAGTTCCCCGGCTGCGCCGTGGTCACCTCCCACGACCGGTGGTTCCTCGACCGCGTCGCGACCCACATCCTCGCCTGGGAGGGCGACGAGGAGGACCCGGCCCGCTGGTTCTGGTTCGAGGGCAACTTCGCGTCGTACGAGGAGAACAAGATCGAGCGCCTCGGCGTCGAGGCGGCCCGCCCGCACCGCGTGACGCACCGCCGCCTGACGCGCGACTGACGCGCGTCTGACGCACCGCACGACCACGTACGACGGCCCGGCACGCGCGATGCGTGCCGGGCCGTCGTCGTCGCTCAGGAGCCGGTGGCCCCGTCGCGCAGGTCCATCTCCGGGTGCGCGCTGATGAGCTGGTCGGTCACCGCGTCCATCGCCCGGCCCAGCGCAGCGAAGTCGCTGCCGTCGACCCGGTCGACGAGGTAGGCGCGGACGCCCTCGACATGGCGCGGGGCAGCCTCGACGAGCAGCGCGTAGCCCTTGTCGGTCATCGTCGCGACGATGCCGCGGCCGTCCTCGGGGGTGGTGCCGCGCACGACGTAGCCGGCGCGCTCCATCCGGTCGACGGTGTGGGTCACCCGGCTGCGCGAGTGGGCCAGCGCGTCGGCCAGCTGGGCCATCCGCAGGGATCGCCCGGGACGCTCGGAGAGCCGGACGAGGATCTCGTACTCGGTGAGCGAGATGTTGAACTCCCGCCGCAGGTCGTCGTCGAGCCGGTCCATGAGGAGGGTCGAGCCGACCACGAGAGCGCGCCAGGAGCGCTGCTGGTCCTCGTCGAGCCACTGTGGCTCGGGCGTTGCGGAGGGCATGCGGACTTCTCTCTCGTACGGAGGCACGGCGTCAGGCGACGGGAGCGTGCCCGTCGGGCCTCGACCCTAACCATGGCGGTCCGGCCTTGCAGCCGAACCGCCCCACGCCGGGCTCAGCCGAGGCGCTCGAGGATGAGGGCCATGCCCTGGCCGCCGCCGACGCACATGGTGATGAGGCCGGTGGTCTTGTCGTGCCAGTCGAGCGAGTTGAGCATGGTGTTCTGCAGGCGCGCGCCGGTCATGCCGAACGGGTGGCCGACCGCGATCGCGCCACCGTTGACGTTGAGCCGGTCGATGTCGATGCCGAGGTCCTGGTACGACGGGACGACCTGGGCCGCGAAGGCCTCGTTGATCTCCACGAGGTCGATGTCGCCGATGCTCATGTTGGCGTGGGCCAGCGCCCGCTTCGTGGCCTCCACCGGCCCGAGGCCCATGATCTCGGGGGAGAGGCCGGAGACGCCGGTCGACACGATCCGCGCGAGCGGGGTCAGCCCGAGCTCGGCGGCCTTGGTGTCGGACATGATGACGACCGCGGCGGCACCGTCGTTGAGGGCGCAGCAGTTGCCTGCGGTCACGACGCCGTCGGGGCGGAAGACCGGCTTGAGGTCCTTGATCGCGTCGTAGGTGACGCCGGCGCGCGGGCCGTCGTCGGTGGACACGACGGTGCCGTCGGGGGTGGTGACGGGGGTGATCTCGCGGGCCCAGAAGCCGTCGTTGATCGCCTTCTCGGCGAGGTTCTGCGAGCGCACGCCGAACTCGTCGAGCTCCTGGCGCGACAGGCCGCGCAGGCGGGCGACGTTCTCGGCCGTCTGGCCCATCGCGATGTAGGCGTCGGGGAGCAGGCCGTCCTCGCGCGGGTCGTGCCAGTCGACACCGCCCTCGGCGGTCTTCGCCGTGCGGGACTGGGCCTCGTCGAAGCGCGGGTTGACGGTGTGGGGGATGTGGTCGGAGGTGCCCTTGGCGAAGCGGGACACGGTCTCCACGCCGGCGGAGACGAAGATGTCGCCCTCGCCGGCCTTGATGGCGTGGAAGGCCATCCGGGTGGTCTGCACGGAGGAGGCGCAGTAGCGGGTGATGGTCGCACCGGGGACGTCGTCCATGCCGTTGAGCACGTTGACGACCCGACCCATGTTGTTGCCGCTCTCGCCGCCGGGCAGGCCGCAGCCGAGGTAGAGGTCGTCTACGGTGTTCGGGTCCAGGCCCGGGACCTTGTCCAGCGCGGCCTTGACGATCAGGGCGCTGAGGTCGTCGGGCCGGAAGTCCACCAAGGACCCCTTGTTGGCGCGGCCGATGGGGGAACGCGCTGCGGAAACGATCACTGCCTCGGGCATGGGGACTCCGGATGTCGGGGACGGTGGGGTGTCGCGTGGCTCACCCTAGACGGGCGCGCTCAGAGGTGGAACACGTTCTCGTGTGGTCTGGGTCATGCGGGCCGGGGTGGGTCCACGAGGGACCCGAGGAGCAGCTCGAGGCTCGAGCGGAGGAACGCCGGACGTTGGCGTGCCGGGCGCTGGAGGGCCGCGAGCAGCACCCCGTCGAGCGCGGCCACGACGGTCGCGGCACGGGTGGCGTCGTCCGGGTGGCCGCCCGCCTCGAGCGTGCGTCGTACGACCTCGACGAGCTGGGCGCGCCACGACGCCATGGCGACCGCCAGCTCCTCGTCGCGCGTGGCGGCGAGGGTGAGCTCGAGGCGGGCGAGCACCAGCTCGGGGTGCGAGAGCCAGCGGCGGAAGAGCGCCCCGGTCTCGCGGACCGCCCGCGCGACGCTGTGGTCGCCGGCGGCCAGGGTGTCGGACAGGTCGGCCACGTCCTGCACCAACCGGTCGGAGACGTGCTCGGCGACGGCCTGCTGGAGCGCCGCCCGGCTGCGGAAGTAGGCCGACGAGCTGCCCTCGGGGAGCCCGGCCTCGCGATCGATGCCCCGGTGGGTCAGTCCCTTGAGCCCGTGCCCGGCCAGCACGACGACGGCGGCGTCGAGGATCTCGAGGCGACGCGGTGACGGGGGTGCGGGCACGGGTCCTCCTGGGGTGAGCGACGACACTACCGCCGCAGTTGTGGTGGCCGCAGGCTCGGCGTAACCTCTACAAACGTAGAGATTCTACAAATGTAGAAAGGACTTACCATGACCTTCCAGCTGCTCCCCGACATCGCGCCGTTCGTCACCGCGTTCTTCGTCGTGGCCGCCGTGGCCCTCGTCGCCACCGTCGCCGTCGCCACCGACTTCCTCGTCGTCAACCACCGCGAGCGCATCGCCCGCTCCGAGTCGATCGGCACCTACTACGGCCAGCTGCACTTCGCGCACTGATCGGCCCCGCTCATCGGTTCTGCTGAACGGCCCCGCTGATCCAGCGGGCGGCACCCTGCGCCACCCGGCGCGCGACTCTGCGACCATCGAGTCGTGCGACATCGCTACGAGTGCCCCCTGCGCTGGGCCGACCTCGACCTCCTGGGCCACGTCAACAACGTGGTGTACGTCGACTACCTCCAGGAGGCGCGTGTCGACATGCTGCGCACGCATGCCCCCGACCAGCGGGCCGACGAGCTCGCCGAGGGCGTGGTCGTGGTGCGCCACGAGGTCAGCTACCTCGCGCCGCTGACCTTCCGGTTCCACCCGGTGAGCATCGAGTGCTGGGTCACCGAGGTCCGCGCCGCCAGCTTCACCATGGCCTACGAGATCTTCGACGAGGACGACGACGGCGTGCGCACGACGTACGTGCGCGCCAGCACCGTCCTCACGCCGTACGTCTTCGCCACCGAGCGACCGCGCCGCCTGACCCCGGAGGAGAAGGACGTGCTGGCGCCCTTCCTCGAGGAGGGCGGGCCGAAGAGCCCTCGGATCGAGCCCGTCGCGCCCTGGGAGCCGGGCCACTTCCCGCTCCACGTGCGCTTCTCCGACGTCGACGTCTACCGCCACGTCAACAACGTGAAGTACTTCGAGTACCTCCAGGAGTCGCGCATCCCGCTCATGCGCGACCTCGTCGAGCACCTGCCCGGCGCCGGCGACACCCGGGTCGTGGTCGCCCAGACCGACGTCGACTACAAGGTCCCGATCCTCTTCCGCCCCGAGCCGTACGACGTGTGGTCGCGCATCACCCACGTCGGGACGCGGTCCTTCACCATCGAGTCGGAGATCCGCGACGGCGACCAGGTGCTCTCGCGGGCGCGGGTCGTGCTGGTCTGCTTCGACCCGGTCGCCGGACGCTCGGTCGATCCCGGTCCCGAGCACCGCGCCGCCATGGTCGCGGCACGCGACGCCTGAGGCGCGACGGCGACGGCCCCGGGGTGGGTCTCACTCCAGGGTGTTGACCATGAACTGCGCCGCGTGGGTGACGTAGTCCCAGAACCGGGCGTCCTGCTCCGCGGTCAGCGACGCCTTGTCGAGCCCGGCGCGGAAGTGCACCAGCCACCGCTCCGCGGCGTGCGGGGTGACCGCGAAGGGAGCGTGCCGCATCCGCAGCCGCGGGTGCCCTCGGGTCTCGGAGTAGGTCGTGGGCCCGCCCCAGTACTGCACGAGGAACATGGCGAACCGATCCTCGGCCGGACCGAGGTCCTCCTCCGGGTAGAGCGGTCGCAGCACCTCGTCCTCGGCCACTCCCTCGTAGAAGGTGTGGACGATCTGGCGGATCGTCTCCTCGCCGCCGATCTCGTCGTAGAAGGTGCTCACCGGCCCATTGTGCCGAGCGACGGGTGAGACGGCCGCATCGGGACACGTGGTCCCGCGTGGAAGACTCCGGACGAACCGTGTCCCCGACGCAACAGGAGCTCAGCATGCCCACGACCCGCACTGCGACCACTCACTGGGAGGGCACCCTCTTCGAGGGCGCCGGCAAGGTCACCCTCGAGTCCTCCGGGATCGGCACGTACGACGTGTCCTGGCCCTCCCGCGCCGAGGAGGCGAACGGCAAGACCAGCCCCGAGGAGCTCATCGCCGCGGCCCACTCGTCGTGCTTCTCGATGGCCTTCTCCAACGGCCTGGCCAAGAACGACACCCCCGCGACCTCGCTGGACACCCAGGCGGCCGTGGACTTCACCCCGGGCACCGGCATCACCGGCATCAAGATCACGGTGCGCGGCGTGGTCGAGGGCGTCGACAACGACACCTTCGTCCGCCTCGCCGAGGAGGCCAAGGCCGGCTGCCCGGTCTCGCAGGCGCTCTCCGCGGTCCCGATCACGCTGGACGCCGCTCTCGCCTGACGCGGACGACCGGGGTCCGGGACCCGTCCGGGCTGGGTACGCCTAGCCCCGGGGTTCCGGACCCGCGTCGCTCCCCGCGTGCGCGGCGGCGGACGGGGCGCTCTCCTGCCACATCACCCGCTGCGCCACCGCGAGGTTGATCCCCTCGTTCTCGAAGCGGGCCTTGATGCGCTCCCGCATCGCCCGCGCCACGGCCCACTGCTCCATCGGCGCCGTCTTGAGGGTCACCCGGACGACGATCCCGTCCACGCCGAGCGACTCCACGCCCCACACCTCGGGCTCCTCGATGACGAGCCCGCGGAAGTCCTCGTCGTCCCACAGGTCGTGCGCGACCTCCTGCAGGACACGACGCACCTGCACCAGGTCCTCGGCGTACCCGACGGTCACGTCCAGCACCGTGCGCGCCCAGTTCTGGCTCATGTTGCCCACCCGGAGGATCTCGCCGTTGCGGACGTACCAGACGGTGCCGTTGACGTCGCGCAGTCGCGTGACGCGCAGGCTCACCGCCTCCACGGTGCCGGAGGCCTCGCCGAGGTCGACGACGTCGCCGACGCCGTACTGGTCCTCGAAGATCATGAAGATTCCGGACAGGAAGTCCGAGACGAGGCTCTGGGCGCCGAAGCCGAGCGCGAGCCCGACGATGCCCGCGCTGGCGATGATCGGCGCCACGTTGACGCCGATCTCGCTGAGCATCATGGTGACGACGACCGCCAGGACGATGCCGGTGACGATGCTCTTGAGCAGGGTGCCCATCGTCTGGGCCCGTTGGACGCGCCGCGTGGCGCCGGCGGCCTCGTGGAGGTTGAGCGCGGTGCCCACCTTGCCGCCGGTCACCGCACGGCTCACGCGGTTGGGGAGCATCCCGGTCTCGGCGCTCTTGACCAGCCGGTCGATCACCCGGTGCAGGACCCATCGGATGAAAAGGCCGAGCAGGGCGAGGCCGAGCAGGGCGAGGGGCTTGCCGACCACCCAGTCGGCGATGTTCGCGGCGACCGTGCTGTCGGTCTCGGAGTAGACGAAGTTGCAGATGGAGGCGTCGTCGGGGCAGGGACCGTTGAGCGAGAGCATCGAGCCAGTATGGCGATCTGAGCGGTCAACCCAAGTCCCCGCGACGGCGTGTGACCGATCCGACGGGAGGACGGCGGCGAGCGCCGGAGCGGGAGCCGATATCGTGTCTCCCGTGATCACGTCCGAGTCCTCGTCCCGCACCTCCGTCCGTCGGCGTCCGCGTCGCCTGGCCCGCGCTGCGGCCGTCTCCACGGGCCTGGCCCTCGTGGCTCTCGCCGCCCCGGCGAGCGCGGATGTTCCTGAGGGCTGGAGCAACCCCGAGGACGTCGACACGCTGCACGCGCTGCTGCTCCTCGCCGGCGTCCCGCTCCTCCTCTTCGTGGTCATCGCCGTGCTGACCTACCTCCCGGCGATCGTCCGCGGCGAGAAGCTCACCCCCGGCGCGGCCGAGGACCAGTGGTTCGGTGGTCCCCGCCAGGGGGCCAAGGAGCTCGAGCCCGGCACCTCCTCCGACGAGACCGGAGGAGCCCGTGGCCGCTGGTGACTCCCGCACCCGCGAGCTGAGCTCGCGGGAGAGCGCCGAGATCGACCGGTCGATCCGTGCCGCCGAGGCGCTGTGCCGCTTCGAGTTCTCGGTCTTCGTCGGCGCCGTCGAGGGCGACTCGCGCGTCTACGCCCAGCGCCTGCACGCCAGCCTGGTCGCGCCCGCCCGCAGCATCCTGCTGCTGGTCGACCCGACCGCCCGCGTCATCGAGGTCGTCACGGGCACGGAGGTCCGCCGCCACCTCACCGACCGCGAGGTCGAGCTGGCCGTCCTGCAGCTGGAGTCGGCCTTCGCCGAGGGGGACTTCGTGGGGGGCCTCACGCGAGGCATCGCCATGCTGGCCGAGCACGCCCGCCCGCAGCACACGCTGCACGCCGGCAGCTAGACCGACCTCCCCCCTTACGTGCCGCACAGACGGCGCGACCTCCCCCCTTCCGTGCACCTCGGACAGGTCGACCGGGCCCCCTTCCGTGCACCTCGGACAGGGCGACCTCCCCCCTTTCGTGCACCTCGGACAGGTCGACCGGGCACTTCCGTCCACCTCGGCGGTCTGGTGGTGTCAGGAAGTGCCCTCTCGGCGGCCTGGAGGTGTCAGGAAGTGCCCTCTCGACGCGAACGGCCCCGCCCCCCACGAGGGGGGAGCGGGGCCGTCGTGCGTCCGCAGGTCAGCGGGCGTCCCGCTCCTGGGCGGCCAGGGCGCGGGCGATGTCGGCCCGCGCCTCACCGACGTAGCGCACCGCACCCGTGGGGGCGTCGGGCGACGCGGCGAGCCACTCGTCGAGGCGGGCGACCACCGAGGGCGAGCCGACGGCCAGCGGGAAGCCGTACTCGAGCACGACCGAGGCCTTGTGGAAGCCCAGCGTGTCGATGACCGTGGGGGCGGCGTCGAGGAACTCCTCGACGTACGGCGCCACGACCTCGTCCTGGTCGGAGCGGAAGATGGAGAAGACCATCTCCCGCGAGGTCTCGTTGGCGGTGGCCGGGTCCAGGATCGCCGACCAGCCGGCGGCCTTGGCCTCGGCGGTGGGCTGGGCGACCCGCGCCGCGGCCGCCTTCTCCTTGCCGGAGATGGTGTTGTCGCGTCCCAGCTCGGCGTCGATCTCGGCGTCGCCGATGCGCCCGCCGCGGGCCAGCGCGGTGATGAGCTCCCAGCGGAGGTCCTGGTCGATCGCGAGGTCCTCCGCGGTGAAGGAGCCTTCGAGCAGCCCCTGCAGGTCGCCGTACGCCGCGTCGCTGCGGGCGGCCGACGCGTAGGCCCGCGCGAAGGTCAGCTGGTGGTCGCTGCCGGCCTCGGCGTCGAGGAGCAGGCCGCGCAGGCCCTGCTCCCACTCGGCCTGGAGTCCGGCCCGGTTCTCCGGGGCGGAGTAGCGGTTGACCGCCAGGGCGGTGGACGAGGGGATCTTGGTGACGCCCCAGGCGTCGGTCTCGGAGCCGATGTTGGCCAGGACGAGGCGCACCCAGTCCGTGGTCGCCATCTCGGCGTCGCGCGTCATGTCCCAGGCGGCACCCCACACGAGCGCGCGGGCCAGGGAGTCCTCGACGCGGGAGAGCCCGTCGATGACGGTGGCCAGGGAGCGCTCGTCGAGACGGATCTTGGCGTAGGCGTGGTCCTCGTCGTTGAGCAGCAGCAGCGCGGGCTGGGCCTTGCCGACCAGCGCAGGCACGTCGGTGGTCCCGCCCTCTACGTCGACCTCGAGGTACTCACGCCGTACGAGCGCACCGTCGACGTCGTCGTACAGGCCGATGCCCAGGCGGTGGCGACGCAGCGTCGGCTGGTCGGGGTGCGCGGTCTGGGTGACGGAGAACGACGAGTAGCGGCCGTCGGCGTCGAGCTCGAAGGCCGGGGCCAGGGTGTTGACGCCCGCGGTCTGCAGCCACTCCTGGGCCCACGAGGTGAGCTCGCGGCCCGAGGACTTCTCGAGCGCGGCGAGCAGGTCGGAGAACTCGGTGTTGCCGAAGGCGTGGTCCTTGAAGTACTGCCGGATGCCGGCGACGAAGGCGTCCAGGCCGACCCACGCGACGAGCTGCTTGAGCACCGAGGCGCCCTTGGCGTAGGTGATCATGTCGAAGTTGACCTCGACCGCGTGCAGGTCGACGTTGTCGGCCGCGATCGGGTGCGTCGAGGGGAGCTGGTCGGCGCGGTAGCCGGTCTGCTTGCGGGCGTTGGCGAAACCGGTCCACGCGTCGGTGTACTCCGTGGCCTCGGCCTCGCACCAGTAGCAGGCCCACTCGGCGAACGACTCGTTGAGCCACAGGTCGTCCCACCACTTCATGGTGACCAGGTCGCCGAACCACATGTGCGCCATCTCGTGGGTGATGACCGAGGCGCGGAACTCGAAGAAGGAGCGCGACTGGCGCGAGCGGGGGAGGTACTCGTCGCGCAGCGTCACGCAGCCGGCGTTCTCCATCGCGCCCATGTTGTACTCCGGCACGTAGAGCTGGTCGTACTTGTGGAACGGGTAGGGGAAGTCGAACTTCTCCTCGAAGAACTCGAAGCTCTGCCTGGTGAGCTCGACGAGCACGTCGGTGTCCAGGTACTCCACCAGCGACTGGCGGCAGTAGTGGCCGAGCGGGATGGTGCCGAACTTGCCCTCGTAGGTGTCGAGCACCTCGTGGTACTCGCCGGCGACGATCGCGGTGATGTACGTCGACATCCGCTCGGTCGCGGGGAAGCTCCACACGGCCTTGCCGTCGCCCTGCGCCACCGGCTCGGGGGTCGGGGCGTTGGAGACGACCTTCCACGACTCGGGCGCGGTGACGGTGAAGGTGAAGACGGACTTGAGGTCGGGCTGCTCGAAGGTCGTGAACACGCGACGCGCGTCCGGCACCTCGAACTGGCTGTAGAGGTAGACGCGATCGTCGGCGGGGTCCACGAACCGGTGCAGTCCCTCGCCGGTGTTGGAGTAGGTGCAGTCGGCCCGCACGACCAGCGTGTTGGTGGCCTGCAGGTCGTCGAGGGCGATGCGGCTGTCGGCGTACGCCGTCGCGGGGTCCAGGGAGCGACCGTTGAGGGTGATCTCGTGGACGGTGGCGTCGACGAGGTCGGCGAAGGTCGCGCTGCCGGGCTCGCGGCACGTGAACTCGAGGGTGGTCGTGGAGGCGAAGGTCGAGTCGCTCGTCGTGAGGTCGAGGTCCACGGCGTACGACGAGACGTCCAGGAGGGCGGCGCGGGTGGCGGCCTCGTCCCGGGTGAGGTTGGTTCCAGGCATGTCGGTCATCCAACCACCCACCGTCAACGGGAATCGCGCGACCCGTCGTGTGGTTGATGGACGACATGACCAAGGCTGACTTCTGGTTCGACCCGCTCTGCCCCTTCGCCTGGATCACCTCGAGGTGGATCCTGGAGGTGGAGCAGCAGCGCGACATCGACGTCACGTGGCACGTGATGTCTCTCGCCTACCTCAACAAGGACAAGGACATCCCCGACGACTACCGCCGGATGCTCGAGCCGGCCTGGGGCCCCGTGCGGGTCTGCATCGCCGCCGAGGAGCGCCACGGCAACGAGCGCCTGCTCGACCTCTACACCGCGATGGGCAACCGGATCCACCTGCAGAAGGCCGACCTGGACCGGGAGATGGTGGTGGCCGCGCTCGCCGAGGCCGGCATGGACGCCGACCTCGTGGACGCGATGGACAACACCTCGCTCGACGAGGCCGTGGCCCGCTCGCACCACGAGGGCATGGACGCCGTCGGCGACGAGGTCGGCACGCCGACCATCCACATCGAGGGGGCCGCGTTCTTCGGCCCCGTGCTGAGCCGGATCCCGCGCGGGCAGGACGCCCTGGACCTGTGGGACGGCGCGGTCGCGGTCGCGAGGTTCCCCTACTTCTACGAGCTCAAGCGCACCCGCACCGGAGAGCTCGACTTCAGCTGATCAGGTGCCGGACGCGGTGACGGTGGTGGCGACGACCGCCGCCGTCACCGCGGCCTGGGCCGCGGCCACCGCGTCCTTGACGGCCTGGGCCGCCCACGCGCCCTCGGAGATCTCCTTCGCCCGCCGCTTGACCTCACGGGCCGGGACGTCGCCACGGTCGACGACCTTGTGCGCGTGGTCGATCGCCGAGAGCAGCGCGATGAGGGCGGAGGTCCGGGCGTCCGGGGTGAGCCGCTGCACCAGCGCGCCCTGGAGGAGCGCACGCACCGACTCCTCGTGACGGGCGTCGCGCGCGGGCCACGTGGTGTGCGGGAAGAGCCCGAGCACCCGCCCCTCGCGCCGCTCCACGAGGCCGCGGGCGGCCAGGCGGTCGAGCAGGAGCTCCCGGGTGCCCTTGCCCAGTCGCGTCACGAGGTCCTGCGCGGCGCGCGGCTTCTCCGCGACCCGGGTCAGCGCCTCGTCGAGCACCGGCTCGCCCAGCGGCGTACCGACCGCGGCGACCTTGGCCGTGCTCCATCGGCTGGTCCTCTCGCTCACCTCCACCCGTCCCTCGAGGGCGAGCTCGAGCAGCAGCGCCCCGCCCAGCAGGGGGCGCATCTTGTCGGACGCGGACAGCGTCCCCTTCTCGTCGTCGAGCAGGAGCAGCAGCAGGTCCTCCGCGATCAGTGTCCGCATGGTCTCGACGCTAGCGACCGGGGGAAACGCGCTGGCGCAGGCTCACTAGGATTCCGACCATGACCCACGTCCTCTCCGCAGTCGCCTGGCCCTACGCCAACGGCCCGCGCCACATCGGCCACGTCGCCGGCTTCGGCGTGCCCTCCGACGTCTTCTCCCGGTACATGCGGATGGCGGGCCACGAGGTCCTGATGGTCAGCGGCACCGACGAGCACGGCACGCCGATCCTCGTCACCGCCGACAAGGAGGGCGTGAGCGCCAAGGACCTCGCCGACAAGAACAACGCGGTCATCGTCAACGACCTCGCCGACCTCGGCCTGTCGTACGACCTCTTCACCCGCACCACCACCGGCAACCACTACGGCGTCGTGCAGGAGATGTTCCGCACCGTGCTGGCCAACGGCTACATGGTCGAGCAGACCACCCAGGCCGCCATCAGCCCGTCGACCGGCCGCACGCTGCCCGACCGCTACATCGAGGGCACCTGCCCGATCTGCGGGTACGGCGACGCGCGCGGCGACCAGTGCGACAACTGCGGCAACCAGCTCGACGCCACCGACCTGATCGACCCGCGGTCGAAGATCAACGGCGAGACGCCGAGCTTCGTCGACACCCAGCACTTCCTGCTCGACCTGCCGGCGCTGGCCGACGCGCTGGGGGAGTGGCTCGACGAGCGCGAGGCCAGCGGCACGTGGCGGCCCAACGTCATCAAGTTCTCCCAGAACATCCTCAAGGAGATCCGACCCCGCGCGATGACCCGCGACATCGACTGGGGCATCCCGGTGCCGGGCTGGGAGGACCAGCCCACCAAGCGCCTCTACGTGTGGTTCGACGCGGTCATCGGCTACCTCTCCGCCTCGATCGAGTGGGCCCGCCGCCTCGGCGAGCCGGACAAGTGGCGCGAGTGGTGGAACGACGGCGACGCCCTGTCCTACTACTTCATGGGCAAGGACAACATCGTCTTCCACTCCCAGATCTGGCCCGCCGAGCTGCTCGCCTACAACGGCCAGGGCTCGCGCGGCGGGGAGCCGGGGGAGTACGGCGTCCTCAACCTGCCGACCGAGGTCGTGTCGTCGGAGTACCTCACGATGGGCGACCAGCAGTTCTCCACCTCGCGCGGACACGTGCTGTACGTCGGCGACTTCCTGGCCCGCTACGGCCCCGACCCGCTGCGCTACTTCATCTGCGCGGCCGGCCCGGAGACCTCGGACGCGGCGTTCACGTGGGCCGACTTCGTCACCCGCAACAACTCCGAGCTGGTCGCCGGCTGGGGCAACCTGGTCAACCGCACGGCCACGATGATCGCCAAGAGCTTCGGCGAGATCCCCGCACGCGGCGACCTCGAGCCGGTGGACGAGGCGGTCCTGTCCGCCGTGCGCACCGGCTTCGACACCATCGGCGAGCTGCTGGGCCACCATCGGCTGCGGGCCGGTATCGCCGAGGCCATGCGGGTGGTCGGCGAGGTCAACAAGTACCTCACCGTCACGGAGCCCTACAAGATGAAGGACGAGTCGCAGCGCGAGCGCCTCGCGACGGTGCTGCACGTCGCCGCTCAGTGCGTCTCGGACTGCAACACCCTGCTGTCGCCCTTCCTGCCGCACGCCGCCAACAAGGTGCACCTCGTCTTCGGTGGTGAGGGCGAGTTCATGCCGATGCCCCGCATCGAGCAGGTCGACGAGCTCGAGCCCGACAACGGGGCGGGCCTCACGTCGTACCCCGTGATCACCGGCGACTACGCCTCGACCCCGCGCTGGGAGTCCCGGCCGGTGACGGTGGGCGCGACGGTCGGCAAGCCCACTCCGGTCTTCACCAAGCTGGACCCGTCCGTGGTCGAGGAGGAGCTCGCCCGCCTTGGCGGCTGACGTCGAGCTGCGCACCGACTCCGCCGACTCGGCGGAGTCGGTGCGGCTGCTCGTGGCCTACGAGGCCGAGCTCGTCTCGCTCGGAGTGACGCTCAACCACGGCTGGTCCGGCGGGGTCACCCCCGAGCAGCTGCGCGCACCCCTGGGCGCCTGGCTGCTGGGCTGGCGCGCCGAGGAAGCGGTCGCGTGCGGTGGCGTCCGCCTGCTGTCGCCGGACGTGGCGGAGATCAAGCGGATGTACGTCGACCCGTCTGCCCGCGGGGGCGGCCTGGCCCGGCGCCTCGTCGCCCGACTGGAGTCCGAGGCGGCCGCCCTCGGGGCCGCGGTGGTCCGGCTCGACACCGGTCGCGACATGACCCCGGCCGTCACGCTCTACCGGTCGTCGGGATACCGGGAGGTCGAGGACTACAACGGCAACCCGGACGCCGGCTGGTGGTTCGAGAAGGACCTGCGTCGGGGCTGAGCGGCGCGGTGCCCTGCCGTCAGCGCGGTCGCAGTCCCTCGACGAGCAGGTCGTGGACGGCCTCGAGCTCGGCGTCGAGTCCTGGACGACCCCACTCCCCGGCGAAGGCCGGGTGGTGGAACCGCGCCGTCGCGTGCAGGACGGCCAGCCCGGTCGTCGCTGCGTCGCCGGGTGCGAACTCCCCGCCGGCCATCCCGGAGGCGACGATCTGGCTGAGCTGGTCGGCCAGGTGCGCGACGTGGGTGTCGACGACGTCGCGCGACGCGATCGTCAGCTGGTGGAACGTGGCGAAGAGCTCCGGGTCGTCGGTGGCCATCGACTGCTTGGTGGTCGAGAGGGCCACCAGCCAGTCGTGCAACCGGCGTCCCGCCGGTCCCGGCTCGTCGACGATCACCCGGAGCGGTGCCGAGACCCGCTCCAGCCAGCGTTCGGTGACGGCGTCCCTCAGCGCGGCCTTGCTGGGGAAGTGGCGGTACACCGTCCCGTGGCTGACGTCGAGTGCGCGTGCGACGTCGACGACCGACGCCTTCGCCGGGCCGTGCCGCCGCAGCACCTGCTCGGCGGTGTCGAGGATGGTCTCGGTCGTCAGCGGACCCGTCGTGCCGACCACGCCACGTTCCTCACTTCTCGCTGTCCAGGTGCGCCATCTGCGCGGCGTCGTAGCGCTCACCGGCGACGGCGCCCGCCGGTACTGCGGCCTCGATGGCGGCGCGGTCCCGCTCGTCGAGCACCACCGTACGGGAGCCCAGGGCCTCGTCCAGGCGGTCCCGTCGTCGCGCGCCCACGAGGGGCACCACGTCGTCGCCCTGGGCAGCCACCCAGGCGATCGCGACCTGGGCGACGGTGACCCCCTTGTCGGCGGCGACCTCGCGCAGGGCCTCGACCAGGGCGAGGTTGCGCTCGAGGTTGGCGCCGTTGAAGCGGGGGAGGTGGCCGCGGAAGTCGGTCGCGCTGCGCTCGGGGCTCCAATGACCGGAGATGAGGCCACGCGAGAGCACGCCGTACGCGGTGATGCCGATGCCGAGCTCGCGCGCCACGGGCAGGATCTCGTCCTCGATGCCGCGGGAGACGAGGGAGTACTCGATCTGGAGGTCGCTGATCGGGTGCACGGCGTGGGCGCGGCGCAGGGTGTCGGCGCCCACCTCGGAGAGTCCGATGTGGCGGACGTGTCCGGCGGTCACGAGGTCCGCGATCGCGCCCACCGTCTCCTCGATCGGCACCGCGGGGTCGAGGCGCGCGGGACGGTAGACGTCGACGTGGTCGGTGCCGAGGCGTCGCAGCGAGTAGGCCAGCGCGTTCTTGATCGCGACCGGGCGCGTGTCGACGCCGTTCCAGCTGCCGTCGGGTCCACGGAGCACCCCGAACTTCACGCTGATGACGGCGTCCGCCCTGTCCCGGCCGCGCAGCGCCTCACGGAGCAGCAGCTCGTTGTGACCCATGCCGTAGAAGTCGCCGGTGTCGAGCAGGGTGATGCCGGCGTCGAGGGCGGCGCGGATGGTCGCGATGCTCTCGGCCTCGTCCGTGGGGCCGTAGAGGTCGGACATGCCCATCAGGCCCAGGCCGATCGGGGAGACGGAGGGTCCGGTGGCACCGAGACGACGAGTGGGAAGGGATGCGGGAGCGGTCATGGACCCAGCATGACTGACGACTGACAGAAATCAAAATCTGTCAGTCAGTGAGCGGCTGAGGTTGTCATGGTCGTCACCAGCGCCTGGGCGGCGGCGCGGGCCGCGACGGGGGCGTCCGGCTGCGCGTCGAGGGCGCCGCTGGCCAGTCCGCCGTCGAGCAGCAGGGTGAGGGTGCGCGCCAGGCCGGCGGGATCCGGGGCCCGGGCTTCGTCGGCGAGCCCGGTCAGCCAGCTGCGCACCGCGTCCTTGTGGGCCAGCGTCCGGTCGTGGATCCGGCTGCCGGCGGGGTTCTCCGCGGCGGCGTTGATGAAGGCGCAGCCGCGATAGCCGTCCCGGCGGCAGGCGTTGCCGAGGGCGTCGAACGCGCCCACGAGCTGGGCGGCGGGGTCGGGGCCGGCCGCGGCGGCCGCGGCGTGCAGCTGTCCGGTCCAGGCCTCGTCGACCCGGTCGAGGTAGGCCAGCACGAGGTCGTCCTTGGCGGGGAAGTGCTTGTAGAACGTCGCCTTGGCCACGCCCGACTCCGCGATGATCCGGTCGACGCCGACCCCGCGGATGCCGTGCGCGTAGAAGAGCGCGAACGCGGTCGCGAGGATCCGGTCGCGGGCCGACGGAGCGGGGGTCGAGGGCGCCATGTGCCCATCCTAGCTTGTGGGCAGACAGATCTGTCTGCTAGCGTCTCGACACGTAGACAGACCTGTCTACCCACGCTCGTCCCCTGGAGGAACCATGAAGTACGCAGTCCTCGGCACCGGCATGGTCGGTCGGGCCGTCGCCGCCCGGCTCGCCGAGCTCGGCCACGACGTCACCGTCGGCACCCGCGACCCCGAGGCCACCTCGGCACGCACGGACGGTGACGCGCCGTACGCCGCCTGGGCCGCCGACCACGCGGACGTGTCGCTGGCCACGTTCGCCGACGCGGCCGCCGGTGCGGACGTCGTCGTCCATGCCGGCAGCGGTCTCGCGGCGCTCGACCTGCTCGGCGCGGCCGGCGCCGACAACCTCGCCGGCAAGGTGCTCGTCGACATCAGCAACCCGCTCGACTTCTCGGCCGGCTTCCCGCCCACCCTCTTCGTCAAGGACACGGACTCGCTCGGGGAGCAGATCCAGCGTGCGTTCCCGCAGGCGAGGGTCGTCAAGACGCTCAACACCCTCACCGCCGACCTCATGGTGCACCCCGGCGCGCTGCCCGAGGCCAGCACCGTGTTCGTCTCGGGCGACGACGCCGAGGCCAAGGCGATCGCCACCGCGATGCTGACCGAGTTCGGCCACTCGGACGTGATCGACCTCGGCGACATCTCCACCGCCCGTGGCACCGAGATGCTGCTGCCGGTCTGGTTGCGACTCATGGGCTCGCTGGGCACGGCGACGTTCAACTTCAAGATCGTGCGCTGAGCCCGGCAGACTGCGGGGCATGTACCCCGAGGTGAGGGCGGCCGTGCAGGCCGACGCCGGTCCCGACTTCCGAGCGCCGGGCTTCGACCTGGCCGCGCACCGCGAGGCCGTGCGGCGCGCCAGCCTGGAGGAGCCGCGCGAGCCGGTGGCCGAGGTCGAGGACGTGGACGCGGACGGCGTGCCGTGCCGGGTCTACGTCCCGGCCGGCGCCCGCGACGGCGTCGTGGTGCACCTGCACGGCGGCGGCTTCGTCTTCAACGACGTCGACGTCCACGACGGCTTCAGCCGTCGGCTGGCCAACCGGAGCGGTCGGCGGGTGCTGAGCGTCGACTACCGCCGCCCGCCCGAGGACCGGTTCCCCGCGGCACCCGACGACGTCGACACCGCGCTCGGCTGGCTGGGCCGTCAGGGCCTGCCCGGCGGGGTCGCCGTGCACGGCGACTCCGCGGGCGCCAACCTGGCCCTCGTCGCGGCGCTGCGGCACCCGGGCCTGTTCGCCGCGGTCGCCCTGGTCTACCCGTTCCTCGAGCCGCGCGCCGGCCACCCGTCGTACGACGAGGGCGCGGCGAGCGGCTTCGACCCCGCCGAGGCGCGCTGGTACTGGGAGCAGTACGCCGACGAGTCGGCCTGGGAACATCCCGACGTCGCGCCGCTCCGCTCGGACCGGCTGGCGAGCCTCCCGCCCACGCTGGTGGCGACCGCCGAGCACGACCCGCTGCGCGACGAGGGGGAGGTGCTCGCCCGCCGGCTCGCGGAGGAGGGTGTCGAGACCGTCGGGATCCGGTGCCTCGGCCAGACCCACGGCTTCTACCGGCACGCGCAGTTCACGGCATCGGAGCCGTTGGTGAGGCAGGTCTCAGCCTTCGTGGACCAGCACCTGGCCTGACGGCGCGTCGGGGCTGAGAGACTGGTGCCATGCGCGTACACCTCGGTTCCGACCACGCCGGCCTCGAGCTCAAGGACCACCTGATGACCTGGCTCGTCGACCACGGCTACGAGGCCGTGGACCACGGCCCCTTCGTCTACGACGCCCTCGACGACTACCCCTGCTTCTGCCTGCGGGCGGCCGAGGGTGTCGCCGCAGACCGGGCCGAGGGCCTCGACAGCCTGGGCGTCGTCATCGGCGGCTCCGGCAACGGCGAGCAGATGGCCGCCAACAAGGTGGAGGGCATCCGCTGCGCCCTGGTGTGGTCCGAGGAGACCGCGGTCCTGGCCCGCGAGCACAACGACGCCTCCATGGTCTCCGTCGGCGGCCGGATGCACCCCGTCGAGGACATGGTGCGCTTCGTGGAGGTCTTCCTCACGACGCCCTTCAGCGAGGACGAGCGGCACGTGCGCCGCATCGGCCAGCTCTCGACGTACGACGCCAGCGGCGAGCTGCCGCCCCTGCCCGCCTCGGCCCTCGAGGGCTTCGCGGGTGCCTGAGGGCCACACCCTCCGCCGGCTCGCCACTGATCTCGAGACCGCCTTCGCGGGCCGCCGCGTCCACGTCGGCAGCCCGCAGGGTCGGTTCGCGGCCGACGCGGCGGTCCTCGACGGGAGCCTCCTGCTGGGTGCCGACGCCGCGGGCAAGCACCTGTTCGTGGAGCTCGAGCACGACCACGTCGTGCACGTCCACCTCGGGCTCATCGGCACCTTCGACGTGCACGCCGGGGTGGACGAGGTGCCGGCCCCGGTGGGGCAGGTGCGACTGCGGATCGTCACCGCGGGGGAGGGGACGACCTCGTACGCCGACCTGCGCGGCGCCACGCAGTGCGAGCTGGTCGGCCCCGCCCAGCGCGACGAGATCATCGCGCGCCTCGGCCCCGACCCGCTGCGACCGGACGCCGACCCCGATCGTGCGTGGCGCCGCATCCGGGCCAGCCAGCGTCCGATCGGCGACCTGCTGATGGACCAGGCCGTGCTGGCCGGGGTCGGCAACGTCTACCGCGCCGAGGTGCTCTTCCGGCACGGGATCCACCCGCAGCGCCCGGGCGCCAGCCTCCGGGTGGGTCGGTGGCGCGCGGTCTGGGACGACCTGGTCGCGCTCATGGCCCAAGGGGTCGTCGACAACCGGATCGACACCGTGCGCCCCGAGCACACCCCGGAGGCGATGGGACGACCGGCACGCGTCGACGACCACGGCGGGGAGGTCTACGTCTACCGTCGCACCGGCCAGCCGTGCCTGGTGTGCGGGTCCACGGTGCGCACCGAGGTGCTCGCCGGACGCAATGTCTTCTGGTGTCCGCGATGTCAGCCCCGGTTCCGGTCCCGCGCCGTACAGTCGTCGCAACAGCCCGCGCGAGGACCGAGGACATGAGCACAACCCGATCCGGTACGCCGAGCGCCGGCCAACGTCTCTCGGCGCGGATGCGGCGCCTGCTCCCGCCCGACACGCGCACGCTGCTCGTGCTCGTGGTCGTCACGGTGGTGATGGGCGTCGGGATCTGGACCGTTCCCGACTGGTCTCCGGTCTCCGCGCTGATCATCCCGATGGTGGTCGGCAGCCTCGTGCTCGGTCCGCGGCAGCTGCCGTGGTTCGTGGTGTTCGTGCTGCTCCTGCTGGCGGTCCTGGTGCCCCAGCAGCCGGACATCACCTACCGAATCGCGATGACCGTGGTGGTGGTCTTCGCCGTCGGCTTCATCATCCTGCTCTCGAGCTTCCGGCGCTCGCGGCTCGGCGTGGCCGGGCTGCGCGGGGAGTCGATGCTCGTCGACCTGCGCGACCGGATCCTCAAGCAGGGCCGCATCCCCGCGCTGCCCGACACCTGGCACGTGGGCAGCGAGCTGCGCTCGGCCGGGGGCACGGCGTTCGCCGGGGACTTCGTGGTCGCGGCGCGGCACGACGACCGCCTGGACGTCGCCGTGGTCGACGTCTCCGGCAAGGGCGAGGGCGCCGGCACGCGGGCGCTGCTGCTCTCGGGTGCGCTGGGTGGCCTGCTGCGGGCGCTGCCGCCGGAGGAGTTCCTCGTGGCCGCCAACGACTTCCTCCTCGACCAGGACTGGGACGAGGGCTTCGCCACGGCCGTGCACCTCTCCCTCGACCTGGTCTCGGGTCGCTTCGAGATCCGCTCCGCCGGTCACCCGCCGGCCGCGTGGCGGGCCGCCGGCTCGGGCCGGTGGTCGGTCGTGGAGGCCGAGGGGCCGGTGCTCGGTCTGATCGAGGGGACGACGTACGACAGCGTGGAGGGCGTCATGAAGCACGGCGACGCGCTGCTGCTCTACACCGACGGGATGGTCGAGACGTCCGACCGCGACATCATGCTCGGCGTGGACCGGATGCTGGGCCAGGCCGAACGCCTGCTCCGCGGTGACTTCGAGGGCGGCGCGGCGCGCCTGATCGAGGCGATCGGCTCGCGCAAGGACGACCGGGCGCTGCTGCTGGTGCACCGGCGCTGAGGTCCGCCCCGGCCGCGGGGGAGCGGCTCGGTTGTGGCTGGTGTGAGCCCGTGTGGCACGATGACACCGCCAGAACGGGCGCCTCGCGGCCCCGTCGGTGGCACGCGGATGTAGCTCAATGGTAGAGCCTCAGTCTTCCAAACTGATCACGCGGGTTCGATTCCCGTCATCCGCTCCAAGCAGGCCGTCTCCACCCGGGGAGGCCCACTTGGCGGGGCGTAGCGTAGTGGCTAGCGCGCCTGCTTTGGGAGCAGGAGACCGCAGGTTCGAGTCCTGTCGCCCCGACGGTCCACCAGCCCATCAGTCCCTCGTGTCACGTCCGTGACATCGCCCGCGTCACCTCCGTGATCCGGCGCGTCCGGGGGATTTCCTGGGCGTGTCGCGTGGCCAGTAGGCTTCCCGGAGGCCGGGAGACCGACAGGCGCACAGAGCCCGTCGCCCCGACGACGACACCGGTTCGCGCGTACCGCGCGGGACAACCAAGACATTGAGGAGACAACCTGTGAAGAGCGCCGTCGAGAACTTGACCCCGACCCGGGCCAAGCTGACTGTCGAGGTGCCCTTCGAGGAGCTCAAGCCGAGCCTCGACGCGGCGTACAAGAAGATCGCCCAGCAGATCAACGTCCCCGGCTTCCGCCGCGGCAAGGTGCCCCCGGCCGTCATCGACCGCCAGGTCGGTCGCGGCGCGGTCCTCGACGAGGCGATCAACGAGGTCGTCCCGGCCAAGTACATGGAGGCCCTGCAGGAGAACGAGCTGGAGCCGCTGGCGCAGCCCGAGATCGAGGTCACCAAGTTCGAGGACAACGACGGGCTCGAGTTCACCGCCGAGGTGGACGTCAAGCCGCAGTTCGAGCTGCCCGGCTACGAGGGCCTCGAGGCCGAGGTCGAGGACGTCGAGGTCAGCGACGCCGACGTCGAGGAGCAGGTCCAGGCGCTGCGTGAGCGCTTCGGCACCCTCACCGAGGTCGAGCGCGAGGCCGCCGACGGCGACTTCGTCACCATCGACCTGACCGCCGCCAAGGAGGGCGAGGCCGTCGAGGGCGGCGAGGTCTCCGGGATGTCCTACAAGGTCGGTCGCGGCGGCATGCTCGACGGGCTCGACGAGGCCCTGGTCGGCATGAAGGCCGGCGACGAGAAGACCTTCTCCTCCCAGCTCGTCGGTGGCGACCTGGTCGGCGAGGACGTCGACGTCACGGTCACGGTCACCGGCGTGCAGGAGCAGCAGCTGCCCGAGGTCGACGACGAGTTCGCCCAGATGGCCTCCGAGTTCGACACCGCCGAGGAGCTCACCGCCGACGTGCGCGAGCGCCTCGGTCGCGGCAAGCGCCTCGAGCAGGCCGCGGCCGCCCGGGACGCCGTCCTCGAGGCCCTGCTCGAGAAGGTCACCATCCCGCTCCCGGAGACCATGGTCACCGACGAGCTCAACGCGCGCCGCGAGAACGTCGAGCAGCAGCTCGTCTACGCCGGCCTGACGATGGAGAAGTACCTCGAGGACGAGGGCCAGACCACGGAGGAGTTCGAGGCCGACCTCGAGCGCCGCGTGCGTGACGCCATCGCCGCCCAGTTCATCCTCGACGCGGTCGCGAAGAAGGAAGAGCTCGGCGTCGACCAGCAGGACCTCTCCTCGCACCTCGTGCGGCGCGCCCAGCAGTCCGGCCAGGACCCGCAGGAGTTCGCCAACCACATGTTCGAGCACAACCACATCCCCGAGCTCGTGCAGGAGATCCTGCGCGGCAAGGCGCTGGCCACGATCGTCGAGTCGGCGACCGTGAAGGACGCCTCGGGCAACGTGGTCGAGCTCAAGAACCTGCAGCCGGACGGCACCATCGGCGAGCCCGTCTCCGAGACCACCGAGGCCCCGGAGTCGGACGAGTCGGACGAGTCGGACGAGGACACCGCCCAGGCCTGATCGGCGCGCACCACCCAGCACTGCCACGGCGGGGCGTCCGGAGTGATCCGGGCGCCCCGCCGTGCGCTAGGCCCGTCGTCGGGCAGCAGGTCGAGGGGCGTCGGGCAGGTCGGGGCGTACGCCGCTGGTGCGGGCGCGAGGCCTGCGAGCTGCCCGCGTCGTGCTGGCCGGGTGCGTCCGGAGCGGCGTGGGTGCACACGTGTCCACCCAGCGTTACCCTCGGGCCATGCCCTCCAGCAAGGCCGCCGCCGGACCCGGCGTGCTCGACGCCCTGTCGCTGGCGGTCGAGGTCGCCGACGGCCTGGGCGTGAGTACGGTCCGCGACACCCACCTGGCCCTCGTGGACCGCGTCCACGGGGTGGTCGACCGCCCGCTCGGCCGTGCGTCGTCCCTGCCCGGTCGCGCGCACCGGGCGGTCGCGTCCGGCGTGTACGCCGGGCTGGGTGCGGGCCTGCGTGCCGCGGGCCGGGGCCTCGACACCGCGGCCGCCTCGCGGCTCGACGCGCGCGTCGGACGCAGGCTCGACGACCACCCCCGCGGTCGTCTCCTCCGGGCCGCGGTCAACGGCCTCATCGGGGACCGGCTCGCCGACGAGCGGCCGCGGTGGGCGATCCCGATGGCGGTGCGCGTGGACGGTCGCGACGTCGACCTGACGTCGGAGGCGGTGCGCGCGGCGTACCCGACGGCGACAGGTCGCATCGTGGTCTTCCTCCACGGCCTCTGCGAGGACGAGTCGAGCTGGCGGCGGCGTCGCGACGTGCGGGGGACGACGTACGCCGAGGGCCTCGCCGACCGCGGGTGGACGCCGGTCATGCTGCGCGCCAACACCGGGCTCACGCTGCGGGCCAACGGCGCCGCCCTGACCGCCGTGCTCCAGCGGCTGACGCAGGCGTGGCCGGTCCCCGTCGAGCGCATCGCCCTGGTCGGCCACTCGATGGGCGGCCTGGTCGTGCGTGCGGCCGCCGACGTCGTGGACGACTCCGACGACCGCTGGGTCGACCGGGTCACCGACGTCGTCACCCTCGGCACGCCCCACCTCGGCTCGCCGGTGGCGGGCGGGGTCGGTGCGGGCAGCCGCGCCCTGGCCCGGCTGCCCGAGGCTGCGGCCCTCGGCCGGATCCTGGACTGGCGCTCGGTCGGCGTGCACGACCTCGTGCACGGCCTGGCCCACGACGTGCCCCCGCTCCCGCACGCGCGCTACCGGCTGGTGGCCGCCACGCTGACCCGCTCGCCACGCCACCCGGTCGGGGCCGTGCTGGGCGACACGCTGGTGCGGCTGCCGTCGGCGTACGGGCGCGGGCGCTCGGGCGAGCTCTTCCCGGACGCGGACGTGCTGCACGTCGGCGGGGCCGGGCACCTGGACCTGCTCAACCACCCGCGCGTGCACGAGGCCCTGCTCGACTGGCTCCGCTGAGGACCGCCGGCGCACCAACTCGGCGAGGGCGGGGGACCGGGCGCCGGGTGCGGTCGAATCCGCTGTGGGCGAACAGGGGCGGTCATCGTGTGGAAGTGTCCCTGCTTCGGGCTAGTGTCGCTGGCGTGAACCAGAACTCCAGCCCAGCTCTCTCGCCCGAGATGAACGGCGCCGGGTCGATGTACGGACTCGACGACCACATCTACCAGCGGCTGCTCCGCGAGCGGATCGTCTTCCTCGGCTCCGAGGTGCGCGACCAGAACGCGAACGCGATCTGCGCCCAGCTGCTGCTGCTCTCGGCCGAGGACCCCGACGCCGACATCTTCCTGCACATCAACAGCCCCGGTGGCTCCGTGGACGCCGGCATGGCGATCTACGACACGATGAACTACATCCCCAACGACGTGGCCACGGTCGGCATGGGCCTGGCCGCCTCGATGGGCCAGTTCCTGCTGTGCGCCGGCACCAAGGGCAAGCGCTACGCCCTGCCCCACGCGCGCATCATGATGCACCAGCCGTCCTCCGGCATGGGTGGCTCGGCCTCGGACATCAAGATCCAGGCCCAGCAGTCCCTGCACATCAAGAAGGTGCTGCTCGACCTCATCTCCGAGCACACCGGCCAGCCGGTCGAGCAGGTCATCGCCGACGCCGACCGCGACCGCTGGTTCACCGCCGACCAGGCCGTCGAGTACGGCCTCGTCGACAAGGTCGTGACCAACGCCCGCGAGGCTGCAGACGAGGGCCGCCCCGCGCGGCAGAAGGACTGACCCCATGAACTACTACATCCCGCAGTGGGAAGAGCGCACGTCCTACGGGTTCCGGCGCATCGACCCCTACGCCAAGCTCTTCGAGGAGCGCATCATCTACCTCGGCACGCCGATCAGCGACGACGTGGCCAACGCGGTCATCGCCCAGCTGATGTGCCTGGAGACGATGAACCCCGACCAGGACATCAGCATCTACATCAACAGCCCCGGCGGCTCGTTCACCGCGCTCACCGCGATCTACGACACGATGAAGTTCATCAAGCCCGACGTCCAGACCGTGTGCCTGGGGCAGGCTGCCTCGGCGGCCGCGATCCTGCTGGCGGCCGGCACCAAGGGCAAGCGTCTCGCGCTGCCCAACAGCCGCATCCTGATCCACCAGCCCTACACCGAGGGCACGTTCGGCCAGACCTCCGACATCGAGATCCAGGCCAACGAGATCCTGCGGATGCGCGAGCTGCTGGAGAAGATGATCTCCGAGCACACCGGCAAGAGCCTCGAGCAGGTGAGCTCCGACATCGAGCGTGACAAGATCCTCACCGCCGAGGGGGCCGTCGAGTACGGCCTCATCGACCAGGTGATCGAGTCCCGCAAGGGCACTCCCGCGCTCACCGCCTGACCACAGCAGTCGAGACGAGGCCTCGTGTCCGGCCCCCGAGCGGGGCCGGCACGGGGTACCGTCGAAGAGTTTGAAAGAGCCGGGGACGACCCGGCAGGACCGGAGGACACAACCCGTGGCTCGTATCGGTGACGGTGGCGACCTGTTGAAGTGCAACTTCTGCGGCAAGAGCCAGAAGCAGGTCAAGAAGCTCATCGCAGGACCCAATGTCTACATCTGCGACGAGTGCATCGAGCTCTGCAACGAGATCATCGAGGAGGAGCTCGCCGAGGGCAGCGAGGTCAGCCTCGACGAGCTGCCCAAGCCTCGCGAGATCTTCGAGTTCCTCAACTCCTACGTGATCGGCCAGGAGCACGCCAAGAAGTCGCTGGCCGTGGCGGTCTACAACCACTACAAGCGGGTGCAGGCCGGCCTGCAGCCCATCGGCGGCAAGCACACCAAGGACGAGGCCGTCGAGGTCTCCAAGTCCAACATCCTGGTCATCGGGCCCACGGGCTGCGGCAAGACCTACCTGGCGCAGACGCTGGCCCGGATGCTCAACGTCCCCTTCGCGATCGCCGACGCGACCGCGTTGACCGAGGCCGGCTACGTCGGCGAGGACGTCGAGAACATCCTCCTCAAGCTCATCCAGGCCGCCGACTACGACGTCAAGAAGGCCGAGACCGGGATCATCTACATCGACGAGATCGACAAGGTGGCCCGCAAGTCGGAGAACCCCTCGATCACCCGCGACGTGTCCGGTGAGGGCGTCCAGCAGGCACTGCTGAAGATGCTCGAGGGCACCACCGCCTCGGTGCCGCCGCAGGGGGGACGCAAGCACCCCCACCAGGAGTTCATCCAGATCGACACCACCAACATCCTGTTCATCGTCGGTGGTGCCTTCGCCGGACTCGAGCAGATCGTGGAGCAGCGGGTCGGCAAGAAGTCGCTCGGCTTCACCGCCGAGGTGCGCGGCCAGGCCGAGCGCGACGCCCAGGACCTGATGGCGCTCGTGCGCCCCGAGGACCTCACCAAGTTCGGGCTGATCCCCGAGTTCATCGGCCGCCTGCCGCTGATCGCGAGCGTCAGCAAGCTCGACAACGAGGCCCTCGTCCAGATCCTCACCGAGCCCCGCAACGCGCTCGTCAAGCAGTACCAGAAGCTCTTCGAGCTCGACGGCGTCGAGCTCGAGTTCACCGAGGACGCCATCGCCTCCATCGCCGACAAGGCGCTGGAGCGCGGCACCGGTGCCCGGGGACTGCGCGCCATCATCGAGGAGGTCCTCCTCCACGTGATGTACGACGTGCCGTCGCGCGTCGACGTGGCCCGGGTCATCGTCAACCGCGAGGTGGTCGAGGACGACGTCGCGCCCGAGCTGGTCCCGCGCGAGCCCGAGGCGAAGAAGAAGAAGTCCGCCTGACGGATCGGTGGGGGAGCGGGCCGCTGCCCGATCATCCCTTCGGGTGATGCCCGAGTAGTCACTTCGGGCCATTTGGGGTCTGACTGGTCTGAACCGGTCTGAAGCCGGGACAGAATGGGATCCGAGGTGCCAAGGGGGTCCCACGAGTGAGTGCTGAGCACAAGCGTCCGTTGTACGCGTTCGTCATGGTGACGATCCTGTGCGCCGTCATGCTGGGTCACGCGATCCGCACGGACGCGCTCGGCGGGTTGCTGGGGCCGCTCGTCCACCGCGAGATCGCCGCGGCACCCGAGCGTGCCGTCCACGAGCGCCCGAGCGCCCCGTCCGCCGTCGGTCCCACGACCCGTCATGCCCCGGCCCCGCTGACCTCGACGCCCGACGCCGCGCTCGCCACGGCGCCGGCGACGCCGTCCTCGCGGCCCACCGCCGCCGTCCGCGGCCAGGCCTCCCAGCCGGTGGCCACCACCGGCACCGCGACGGTCGTCACCTCCGGGGCGCCGACGAGCGGCACCACGGTCGTTCCCGACCCGGTCGGGTCCACCGCAGACGGCGGGGACGCTACCGACGACCAGTCCCAGGACGCCGCTGAGAAGGCGGCCCGGGACGCGGAGAAGGCTGCCGAGAAGGCTGCCCGGGACGCGGAGAAGGCGGCCGAGAAGGCTGCCCGGGACGCGGAGAAGGCGGCCGACAAGGCCGCCCGGGACGCGGAGAAGGCGGCCGACAAGGCCGCCCGGGACGCGCAGAAGGCGGCCGACAAGGCCGCCCAGGACGCCGTGCTCGAGGCCCGTCAGGCCACCAAGGCGACGGAGAAGGCCATCCGGGAGGCGGAGCGGGCGGCCGAGAAGGCCGCCAAGGCCGCCGGCCACGGCAAGGGAGTGGGCGACCAGCTCCCGGTCCCCACGTCCGTCCCCGCGACCACGACCCCCGAGGCGCCGGTCGCGACCGACCCGGCCTCGTCCCCGAAGGGCAAGAAGGACAAGTAGGACCGGGCCGCCCGCGCCCCTGCTACTCGGTCGGGGCGGCCACCTCGGCGACCACCGAGACCTGCTGCGCCGACTCGTCGGGGGTGAAGACCAGCTCGCCGGTGATCTTGCCCGCGCGCCGCAGGTCGGCCTGCGCCGCCTCCGCGGCGGCCACCAGCGACGGCGGACCACTGATCTCGACCCGGGAGAGCTCGGCCTTCATCGAGACCTTGGCCTGCGACTTGGCGCCGCGGATGCCGATCAGGGCCGCCGCGACGGCGTCGACCATCGTCGGGTCGGCGGCGGCAGCGGCGCCGAGGTCGGTGCCCACGGGCCACGACGTGAGGTGGATCGAGCCGTCCTGCCACCACGACCAGACCTCCTCGGTCGCGTAGGGCAGGAACGGCGCGAGCAGCCGCAGCTGCACGTGCAGGGCGATCGCGAGCGTCGCCTTGGCCGAGGCCGTGGCGGCGCCGCCGTCCTCGTCGTACGCCCGCTCCTTGACCAGCTCGAGGTAGTCGTCGCAGAACTCCCAGAAGAACTTCTCGGTGACCTCGAGCGCGGTCGTGTAGTCGTAGGCGTCGAAGGCCTCGGTGGCCCTGCGGACCACGACCTCGAGGCGACCCAGTAGCGCGCAGTCGATCGGCTCGCTGACCGCGAAGTGGTCGAGCGAGGTGGCGCCGACGTTGCCGAGGACGAACTTGGAGGCGTTGAGCACCTTCATCGCCAGGCGTCGCCCGACCTTCATCTGGGACTCGTCGAACGGCGAGTCCAGCCCGGGGCGGCCCAGGGCGGCGCGCCAGCGGACGGCGTCGGCGCCGTACTTGTCGAGGATCTCGGTCGGGACAACCACGTTGCCCTTGGACTTCGACATCTTCTTGCGGTCGGGGTCGACGATGAAGCCGGAGATCATCGCGGTGTGCCACGGCGCCGAGCCCTGCTCGAAGTGGCCGCGCACCACCCGGCTGAAGAGCCAGGTGCGGATGATGTCGTGGGCGTGCGTGCACAGGTCGTAGGGGTAGACCCGCTCGAAGAGGTCCTCGTCGGTGGTCCAGCCGCCCGCGATCTGCGGGGTCAGCGAGGACGTCGCCCAGGTGTCCATGACGTCCGGGTCACCGACGAAGCCGCCCGGCTTGCCGCGCTGGGCCTCGTCGTACCCGCGCGGGGCCTGCGTCGACGGGTCGACCGGCAGCTCGGCCTCGGAGGGCATCAGCGGGTGGTCGTAGTCGGGGTCGCCGGCGTCGTCGAGCGGGTACCAGACGGGGAACGGGATGCCGAAGAACCGCTGGCGGCTGATGAGCCAGTCGCCGTTGAGGCCGCCGACCCAGTTGTCGTAGCGGTGCTTCATGTGCGCGGGGATCCACTGGATCTCGTCGGCCCGGGCCAGCATCTCCGCGCGGGTCCCGGCGTCACGGCCGCCGTTGCGGATGTACCACTGGCGGGTGGCCACGATCTCGAGCGGCTTGTCGCCCTTCTCGTAGAAGTTCGCCATCCGCTGGGTGGGCGTGGGCTCGCCGTCGAGGTCACCGCTCTCGCGCAGCTGGGCCACCACCTGCTCGCGGGCGCTGAAGGTGGTCTTGCCCTTGAGGTCCTCGTACGCCGCCGCGGCCGCGTCGCCGGACAGCCACTCGGGGGTCTCGCGCAGCAGCCGTCCGTCGCGACCGATCACGGTGCGGACCGGGAGGTTCAGCTCGCGCCACCACATGACGTCGGTGAGGTCGCCGAAGGTGCAGCACATGGCGATGCCGGCGCCCTTGTCGGGCTCGGCCGCGGGGTGGGCCAGCACCGGGACCTCGACGCCGAACACCGGCGAGGTCACCGTGGTGCCGAAGAGGTCGGCGTACCGCTCGTCGTCGGGGTGCGCGATCAGGGCCACGACGCTCGGGATGAGCTCGGGGCGGGTGGTCTCGATGTGGACGGGCTCGCCGCCGGGGCGGTGGAAGGCCACCCGGTGGTAGGCGCCCGGGTAGTCGCGCGCCTCGAGCTCGGCCTGGGCCACCGCGGTCTGGAAGGTGACGTCCCACAGGGTCGGCGCCTCCTGGAGGTAGGCCTCGCCGCGGGCGAAGTTGCGCAGGAAGGCGGTCTGGCTCACGGCCTGGGACTTGGGGCCGATGGTCGTGTAGTTCTCCGACCAGTCGACCGAGAGGCCCAGCGTGCGCCACAGCGACTCGAAGACCTTCTCGTCCTCCTCGACGAGCCGCTCGCACAGCTCGACGAAGTTGGGGCGGCTGATCGGGACCTGCTTCTTGGGGTCCGGCTTCTCCGGGGGAGTGAAGTCGGCGTCGTAGGGCAGCGACGGGTCGCAGCGCACGCCGTAGTAGTTCTGCACCCGGCGCTCGGTGGGCAGGCCGTTGTCGTCCCAGCCCATCGGGTAGAAGACGCTCTTGCCCTGCATGCGCTGGTAGCGCGCGACGAGGTCGGTGTGGGTGTAGGAGAAGACGTGTCCCACGTGCAGGCTGCCGCTGACCGTCGGCGGCGGGGTGTCGATGGAGAAGACGTCCTCGCGGCTGCGGGTGCGGTCGAAGCGGTAGGTCTCCTCGGCCTTCCACCGCTCGGCCCACTTCGACTCGAGGCCCTCGAGGACGGCCCTGTCCGGTACGACGACGGCACGCCGCTCGGCGCTCGTCGGTTCCGGGGCCTGGTTCTCGGGGTTCTCAGTCATGTGCGCATGCTACGGAAGCGCGCACGGCCTGCGAAAACCAGTTCCGGGACGGACCCCGGGTGGCTAGCGTCCCCGCATGGAACTGGAGCTCCTCACCGACCCCGCGGCCTTCCTCGAGGCCGCCGGCGACCACCTGGCCGCCGCGCCCGTCCTGGCCACCGTCGTCGCCACCGTGGCGTCGCGGAACGCGGCCGAGATGACGGACGGGAGGGCGGACGGGATCGCCCAGGACCCGCGCCACTGGTACGCCGTGGCCCGCGACGGCGGCGCCGTGGTCGGCGTCGGCATGCGGACCGCGCCCCACGGTGACCGTCCGGCGTACCTGCTGCCGATGCCCGACGAAGCGGCCCGGCTGCTCGCCCGGACCGTCCACGAGCGGGGCGAGGACCTGGCGGCCGTCAACGGCGCGCTGCCCGCCGTGCGCGTCTTCGCCGACGAGCTCGGCCGGCTCACGGGTCGCACCGCTCACGTCGAGGCCCACACGCGGCTGCACGAACTGGAGGAGCTGGTCGAGCCGGCGCCGGTGCCCGGCTCGCTGCGACCCGCCGTCCGCGACGACCTGGACCGCTGCCGCGACTGGTTCACCGCGTTCCACGTCGACGCCGACGAGCAGGCCGGGCGCGCACCCGGCCGGGAAGCCATCGAGGTCTTCACCGACGAGGACCTGCTGCGGCGCATCGACACCGGACGGATCTGGCTGTGGGAGGACGGGGGAGAGGTCGTGCACCTCACCGGCGCCAACGCCCCGGCCTTCGGGGTCGCCCGCGTCGGGCCGGTCTACACCCCGCGCGAGCGACGGGGCCGGGGCTACGCCAGCGCGGCGGTCGCCGAGGTGACGCGGATCGTCCTCGCGCAGGGCGCGCGGGCCTGCCTCTTCACCGACCAGGCCAACCCCACGTCCAACAAGATCTACTCGGCGCTGGGCTACCGGCCGGTGGTGGACATGGCCAACCTCGTCCTGCGCTGACGACGCCGCCGGGCCCACCCCTAGACTCGGGGCGAGATGAGTGATCACGAGAATTCTGAGCACTGGCCTGAAGCCCGACCGGCCGAGACCTTCGCGGAGGTCGAGGACGCCCTGCTGTCCCGCTGGCCCGAGACCCGGCTCGAACCGAGCCTGGACCGGATCGAGGCGTTCACCGAGCTCCTCGGCGAGCCGCAGCGCTCCTTCCGGACCATCCACCTGACCGGCACCAACGGCAAGACGTCCACCAGCCGGATGATCGAGACCCTGGTGCGCGCGCTCGACCTGCGCACCGGCCGCTTCACCAGCCCCCACCTGGAGAAGATGAGCGAGCGGATCAGCATCGACGGGGAGGCGCTGACCGACGAGGAGTTCGTGCGCGCCTTCAACGACGTCGCGCCGTACACCCATCTCGTCGACGCCGACCAGCCGCACCCGCTGAGCTTCTTCGAGACGATGGTGGGCATGGCGTACGCCGCGTTCGCCGACGCCCCGGTCGACGTCGCGATCGTCGAGGTCGGCATGGGCGGGGCGTGGGACGCCACCAACGTCGTCGACGCCGACGTCGCCGTCGTGCTGCCGATCGCGGTCGACCACGCGAAGTACCTCGGCGACTCCGTGACCGCCATCGCCCACGAGAAGGCCGGCATCATCAAGGCCGGCTCGATCGCCGTCCTGGCCCAGCAGCAGCCCGAGGTGGCCGCGCTGCTGATCGAGCGGGCGACCGAGGTCGGCGCGACGGTGGCCCGCGAGGGCATGGAGTTCGGCGTCGTGTCCCGGGTGCCCGCCGTCGGTGGCCAGATGGTCGCGCTCCAGGGCATCCGGGCCCGCTACGACGACGTCTTCCTGCCGTTGTACGGCGCCCACCAGGCGCAGAACGCGGCCGTGGCCCTGGCGGCCGTCGAGGCCTTCGCCGGCGAGGAGCCGCTCGACGAGGACCTGGTGCGGGCAGCCTTCGCCGAGGTGACCTCGCCGGGTCGCCTGGAGATCATCCGGCGCAGCCCGACCATCGTGCTCGACGCCGCCCACAACCCGCACGGGGCCGCGGCCTCGGCCGCCGCGATCGAGGACTCGTTCACGTTCTCCCCGCTCATCGGCGTGATGGGCGTGATGGGCGACAAGGACGCCACGGGCGTGCTGGAGGCCTTCGAGCCGCACCTCGAGCACCTCATCTGCACCCAGAACTCCACCTCGCGCTCGATGAGCGCGGACGCGCTCGCGGCCGCCGCCATCGAGATCTACGGCGAGGACCGCGTCACCGTGGTCCGCGACCTGGCCGACGCCATCGAGCGGGCGGCGACGCTGGCCGAGGCCGGCGAGGCCTTCGGCGACCCGCTGGGGTCGGGGGCCGTGCTCGTCACCGGCTCGGTCGTCACCGTCGGCGAGGCGCGCACGATGCTGCTGCGTCGCGGGCAGTCGTGAGCGACGTGTCCGCACCGCAGGGGCAGGCGCCGCAGAACACCGAGCGCTCGCCGCGGCGCGGGATGTGCGCGGCCGTCCTGTGCCTCGAGGCGATCACCGTCGGCCTCACCACCCCCGTGCTCATCACCATCGCCGACGTGTCGGTGGGCCCTGCCGTCCTGATCGGCGTCGGCCTGGCCGTCGCCTGCCTGCTGCTCGCCGGGATGCTCCGCGCGCCCTGGGCCTACACCGTGGGGTGGGTGCTCCAGGTGGCCGCCGTCGCCATCGGCTTCCTGGTCCCCCTGATGTTCGTCCTGGGCGGGATCTTCGCGCTGCTGTGGGGCATGGCGGACTTCCTGGGCCGCAAGATCGAGCGCGAGCGGGCCGCAGCCTGGGCGGCGTACCGCGCCGAGGACCCGGACTGACCGGAGCCGTCCGCCGCGTCACTCCGAGAGCGAGCGCGCCAGCACGGCGAGGGCGGCGTCGAGCTGGGTGTCCGTGGGGCCGCCGAAGCCGACCACCAGGCCGGTGAGGTCGGACGACCGCGTGTAGTCGGCGAGCAGGTTGACCCGGAAGCCGGCGTCCTGCGCCGCCCGGCGGGCCCGCAGCGCGCGGTCGTGGGGGAGCAGCCACGTGGAGTACATGCCGGCGACCGGGCCGGCGAGCTCGGCGTACGGCGCGAGGGCGGCGGCGACGCGCGGTGCCCGCTCGGCGTACGTCCGGCGCGCGGAGCGCACGACCGCGTCGACGTACCCGTCGCGGAGCAGCGCCCAGTAGGCCCGCTGCACCGGCCAGGCCGGGGCGTCGTGGGTGATCCGGCGGTGCCGGTCGAGGTCGTCGCGCAGCCCGCGGGGCGCGACCAGCCAGCCCAGGCGCAGGGACGGGGCCACCGACTTGGAGGCGGTCCCCAGGTAGGCCACCAGGTCGGGCTCGAGGGACGCCAGGGCCGGCACCGGCGCCACGTCGTAGCGGAACTCCGAGTCGTAGTCGTCCTCCAGCACGACGGCGCCGTCGCGTCGCGCGGTGGCCAGCAGCGTGAGGCGGTCCTCGGCCGGCATCACCCGGCCCAGCGGGTGCTGGTGGGCGGGGGTGACGTACGCCGCGCAGGCGGTGGCGAGGTCGGTCACCGGCTCCAGTGCCGGCAGGTCCACGACCGCGCGGCCCGACTCCTCGACGGTCAGGACGGCGGCCCGGTAGCCCGGGTCCTCGACCGCGACGGGCTCGCGGGGCAGCACCGCCAGCACGTGCCGCAGCCCGGCGGTGGTGCCCGCGGTGAGCACCACGTCGTCGGGGTCGATCGCCAGTCCCCGGGTGCGGCCCAGTCGCTCGGCGAGGAGCTCGCGCAGGACGGGGAGGCCGCGGGGGTCGTCGTACCCGCGGGGCGGGGTGGCGGCCGAGACCTCGCGCCACGCCCGTCGCCAGGCCGCGGCGTGCCGCGGGTCGATCCACGGCGTCCCGGCGTCGAGGTGGACGAGCGGGGCGCCGGTCTCCGTGGGCGGGCGTCGGGACGGCGTCGCCGCTACGGGGCCGGCGCCACCCGCCACCCACGTGCCTGAGCCCTGCCGGCCCTCGATCCACCCCTCGGCGCGCAGCTGGTCCCACCCCTGCTCCGCCACGGAGCGGGCGACCCCGAGGTCCGCGGCCAGCCGACGGGTGCTGGGCAGGCGGTCACCGGGCGACAGGGTGCCGGCCAGCACCAGGCGGCGTACCTGGTCGGCCAGCTGGAGGCCGAGGGGCCGCGGGTCGGACCGGTCGAGGGAGAGGGGCAGCATGGCAGTGGCCTGTCGAAGAGGGGCAGAAGTGGCCCGTGCGCGCAGGCCACCCGTCGCCCACCATGGTCACATGAGCACGCCGCTGGAGCCCACCGACCGCACCCGCACGAACCGGGGACGCAACCGAGCGGTCGCCGAGCGTGAGCGGCTGATGGCGCTGCTCGAGGACGCCCTCGTGGTGCACGTGGGGCTCCGGGTCGGCGACCACCCGCTCGTCCTGCCGTCGGCCTTCGGCGTGGACGCCGACGGGCCCGACGAGGACGGCACGCTCTACCTCCACGGGTCCGTCGCCGCCGGCTGGTTGCGGGCCGCACCCGGCGCCCCGGTGTGCGTGACGGCGACCGAGCTGGACGGGCTGGTGGCGGGACGCTCGGCCTTCCACCACTCCATGAACTACCGGTCCGCGGTGGTCATCGGCACGGCCCGTCTCGTGGACGACCTCGACGAGCGCCAGCACGCGCTCGACCTGATCGTCGACCACATGGTCCCGGGCCGCTCGGCCACCCTGCGGGCCAGCACCCGCAAGGAGCTCGCGGCGACCGCCGTGCTCGCCGTACCGCTGCACGAGGCGTCGATGAAGGAGCGCGCCGGTGGTCCGGGGGACGAGCCCGAGGACGTCGCGACCGGCACCTGGGGCGGGCACGTGCCGATCCGCCGGGTGGCCGGGGCGCCGGTCCCGGACGCCGACGCGCGAGGGCAGGTGCCGTCCGACGTGACCGCACGCGCGGTGGCCCTCGGTGCCGGATAGGCTCCGGGCCATGACTGAGCGTTCTCTCGTCCTCGTCAAGCCGGACGGTGTCCGCCGAGGCCTCACCGGTGAGGTGATCCGTCGCATCGAGGCGAAGGGCTACCGCCTCGTCGCGCTCGAGCTCCGGCCGGCCTCCCGCGAGCTGCTCGCCGAGCACTACGCCGAGCACGAGGGCAAGCCCTTCTACGAGCCGCTGGTGGAGTTCATGCTCTCCGGCCCCGTCGCCGCCATGGTGCTCGAGGGCGAGCGCTGCATCGAGGGCTTCCGCGCGCTGGCCGGCACGACCGACCCGACGACCGCCGCCCCCGGCACCATCCGGGGCGACCTGGGTCGCGACTGGGGCGAGAAGGTCCAGCAGAACCTCGTCCACGGCTCCGACTCGCCCGAGTCCGCCGCCCGCGAGATCGGCATCTGGTTCCCGGGACTCTGATCGCGTGAGGCGCTCACTGGTCGTCGGGCTGCTCGCCGGATCGGTGCTGGGCCTCGGCGCCTGTACGTCCTCCCCGTCCGGCCCCGAGCCGGGCACCACCCGGGTCGCCCGCCTCGACGGCTGCGACGGCGTCGCCCACGACGAGGTCCGCGGTCCGGAGCCGGGCGAGCCGCACGGCAGCCTGCGCGAGTACCGCGCCGACGACGCGGTCTGCGACGCGTGGTGGCTCGACCTCCCCGACGACTTCGTCCCGCAGGGCCTCGAGGTCGCCGCCTCGACGGCGTACGTCGTGGGCCACCGGTCGGGCGAGGTCGGCAGCAAGCCCTGCCAGGTGGCGGCCGTAGCGCTGCCGTCGGGGGAGACCCGCGCCTTCGCCGCCCGCCTCGACCCGCCCGGCAGCCCGGGCCGCACGGCGTACTGCCGCCACGGTGGGGGTGCGGCGCTCACCGGGGCCGGGTTGTGGGTGGTCGAGACCTCGCGGCTGTGGCTCCTCGACCCCGAGCGCCTCGACGGCGCCCCGGTCCTGCGCGTGTGGCAGCTCGGTGAGGGCGTCCGCGGCTCGACGACGGCGGCGACCCGCGGGCGCCTGGTGATCGCCGGCTACCGGCCCGACGGCCCCGGCCGGGCCCGCTGGTACGACGAGTCGGCGCTGCTGCGGCCCGGCGTCACCACCCTGGTGGAGGACGGCGCCGGCGCCGGTCAGGTCGCCATGCGCCGCTCCACGCGCGTGCCGGCGAGGCTCCAGGGGCTGGCGTTCACCCGGGCCGGGATCTCGTGGGCGGTGTCGTCGGGGATCGCCTGCGGGGTCGTGCGCCCCGGTGGCCCGCCCCGCGACTTCGTGCCCGGCGCGGAGGACCTCGTGGTCGATCGCCGGAGCATCTGGGCCGTCAGTGAGGCCAGCGCCCCGCCGTACCGCGACCCCGAGGGGGCCCTCGTGCCGCGGCTGCTGCGCCTCGACCGGGAGGCCGTCGAGGACGGCGGACCGGCGACCTGCGACCTCTGAGCCGGACCGGTCCCACACGCCGCGCGTGTCCTCCCGGGAAGGGGGCGTCGCGCTACCTACCCTGAGCGTGGGCCGGCGACCCGGGTGTCGGCTCCTTCCCCGACCCGCAGTGTTTCGACACGCGAGCACAAGAGGCAGCGCAATGGCACACAGTCTCATCGGCCGCGACATGGCCGTGGACCTCGGCACCGCCAACACGCTGGTGTACGTCCGCGGCAAGGGCGTCGTGCTCGACGAGCCGTCGGTCGTGGCCATGAACGCCAGCACCGGCGAGGTGCTCGCGGTCGGTCACGAGGCCAAGCGGATGATCGGGCGCACCCCCGACAACATCACCGCCATCCGCCCGCTCAAGGACGGCGTCATCGCCGACTTCGAGGCGACCGAGCAGATGTTGCGCTACTTCATCCAGCAGGTGCACCGGCGCCGCTACTTCGCCAAGCCGCGGATGGTCATCTGCGTGCCCAGCGGCATCACCGCGGTGGAGCAGCGCGCCGTCAAGGAGGCCGGCTACCAGGCCGGCGCCCGCAAGGTCTACATCGTCGAGGAGCCGATGGCCGCCGCGATCGGCGCCGGGCTGCCCGTGCACGAGGCGACCGGCAACATGGTCGTCGACGTCGGCGGCGGCACCACCGAGGTCGCGGTCATCAGCCTCGGCGGCATCGTCACCAGCATGAGCGTCCGCACCGCCGGCGACGACCTCGACCAGGCGATCATCGCGTGGATGAAGAAGGAGTACTCCCTGATGCTGGGGGAGCGCACCGCCGAGGAGATGAAGATGACCCTCGGGTCGGCCTTCCCGCTCCCCACCGAGCCGGAGGCCGAGATCCGCGGCCGCGACATGGTCTCGGGCCTGCCCCGCACCGTCGTGGTCTCCAGCGCCGAGGTCCGCCAGGCCCTCGAGGAGCCGCTGCACAACATCATCGACGCCGTCCGCGGCACCCTCGACCAGACGCCGCCCGAGCTGGCCGGCGACATCATGGACCGCGGCATCGTGCTGACCGGTGGCGGCGCCCTGCTCCGCGGCCTCGACGAGCGGCTGCGCCACGAGACCGGGATGCCGGTCCACGTCGCCGAGGACCCGCTGTCGTCGGTCGCCTACGGCGCCGGCAAGTGCGTCGAGGAGTTCGAGGCCCTCCAGCAGGTGCTCGTCTCCGACCCGAGGCGCTACTGATGGCCGACACCCGTGAGCGGCGCTGGCGCGGCCTGGACCGCCTCGACGCCCGCAACCGGCCGCCGCGCTCGCTGTTCGTCGCGCTGCTGCTGGCCAGCGTCACGTTGATCACCCTCGACTACCACGGCGGCCCGGACTCGGCCATGGAGCCGGCCCGGCGCGCGGTCGGCGAGGCCTTCGGTCCCGTGGAGTCGGTCACCGCCACGGTCGTGCGCCCCTTCACCTCCGTGCCCTCCTGGCTGCGCAGCCAGGGTGCGCTGAGCGACGAGATCCGTGACCTCCAGGCCGAGAACTCCGCCCTGCGCAACGAGGTCGCGACCGCCGGTTTCGACCGCAACCGCCTCGAGTCGTACGACGGGCTGACCCAGGCCGCCCAGGACCTTGGCCAGGCGCTGGTCCCGGCCCGGGTGGTCGCGGTGGGTCCCTCGCAGTCCTTCAGCAACACCGTGACCATCGACGCCGGCTCGCAGGCCGGGATCGGCCCGGACATGACGGTGGTCAACAACGACGGCCTGGTGGGCCGGGTGCTGCGCGTGACCCGCTCGACCGCCACCGTCCTGCTCGTCACCGACACCGAGTCCATCGTCGGTGGCCGGGTCGGCTCGAGCATGGAGATCGGCTTCGTCCACGGCCGTGGCTCGCTGGCCGACGACGGGGGGCTAGACCTGCGCCTGGTCGACGACGCGGTCGTCCCCGCCGAGCACGACACCGTCGTGACCTGGGGCAGCACGAGCGGCCCGTACGAGCGCGGCGTACCGATCGGTGAGGTCACCGAGGTCTACAGCAGCCTGCTCGAGACCTCCCAGCGCGCGGTCATCAAGCCCTTCGTCAACTTCTCCGCCCTCGACGTCGTGGGCGTGATGGTGCCCACCGGCACCACCAGCGACCGCGCCGTGGTCGAGGCCGACGGGGCCCTGCGATGAAGGAGGTGCAGCGATGAACCGCCTCCGTGCCCTCGTCGCCCTCGCGGCGGTCGTCGTCGCGCTCGTGCTCCAGGTCTCGCTCTTCCCGCACCTGGCGTGGCAGGGGATCGTGCCCAACCTGTGCCTGCTCGTCGTGGTCGCGGCCGCGCTGACCATCGACGCGCCCTCGGCGCTGCTGCTGGGCTTCGCGGCCGGCGTCGCGCTCGACCTCGCCCCGCCGGCCGACCACGTGGCCGGGCGCTGGGCGCTGGCGCTGACCGTGGTCGCCTTCCTGGCGGCCCGGGTGCGGCAGGACGTGCGGCCCACGGCCGTGGCGGTCGTCGGCACGGTCGCGGCGGCGTCCTTCATCGGGACCTCGATCTTCGCGCTCACCGGGCTGCTGCTGGGCGACGCCTGGTCGGTCGCCGAGCTGCTGCGGGTCATCGTGGTCGCCGTCGTGTGGGACGTGCTGCTGACCCCGTTCGTGCTGCCCCCGCTGATGAAGCTCTTCGGCCGGCTCGACCCGCGGTGGGCGTCGGCCTGATGGGGACGTCGAACGGATCGCAGCGCAGCCGGCTGCGCCTGGTGGTCGTGCAGGCCCTGGTCTTCTCGCTCTTCGCCACGCTCTTCGTGCGCCTCTACTACCTCCAGGTCGTCGGCGGCGACGACTACCAGGCGATGGCCGCCGACCAGTCGGTGCGCGACATCGTGGTGCAGCCCCAGCGCGGCCTGATCGTCGACGACCAGGGCCGCCCCCTGGTCGCCAACCGCACGTCGTGGGTCATCTCCATGGACCGCAACCTGATGGACAAGATGACCGACCGGCAGCGCACCGAGCTGGTGCGTCGCGTGTCGGTGGTGGTGGGGGAGACCTCCGAGGCCATCGAGCAGCGCCTGGTGACCTGCGGCCACGACGGCAGCATCCGGGGCACCTGCTGGAACGGCTCGCCGTACCAGCCGGTCCCGGTGGCCACCGACGTCTCCAAGGACGTCGCGCTGCGCGTGCTCGAGCAGCCCGAGGACTACCCGGGCGTGGTCGCTGAGCAGCAGAGCGTGCGCGCCTACCCGAAGCCCTACGGCATCAACCTCGCCCACGTGCTCGGCTACCTCAGCCCGATCACCGAGGACGAGTACGACGCCGCGCAGGACGCCGACGACCAGTCCCTCAACGGCGGCTCGTCGGTGGGTCGCGCCGGCGTCGAGAAGCAGTACGACGAGTGGTTGCGCGGCCTGCCCGGCTACCGCCGCGTCGCGGTCGACTCGATGGGCCGCGTCCTCGGCGACGACTCGACGGTGGAGAGCACCCCCGGCGACACCCTCGTCACCTCGATCGACGCCAAGGTGCAGAGCGTGGTGGAGAAGGCGCTGGCCGAGCGGATCAAGATCCAGCGCGCCACCTTCGACCCGGTGACGGGCCGCAACTACGAGGCCGACTCCGGCGCCGCGGTCGTGCTCGAGGCCAAGACCGGGCGGGTCGTCGCGATGGCCAGCCAGCCGACGTACGACCCGGGCGTGTGGGTCGGCGGGATCAGCAACGGCGAGCTCGAGCGGCTCTACTCCGAGCAGGCCGGCACGCCGCTGCTCTCCCGCGCCACCCAGGGCCAGTTCGCCCCCGGCTCGACGTGGAAGCCGATCATGACCGCCGGCGCCCTCACCAACGGCTACCGCACCGACAGCACCCTCACCTGCCCCTCGGGCGTCCAGATCGGCAACCGGGTCTTCCACAACCACGAGTCCGACGCGGTCGGCGGGGCGGTGGGCTTCGCCAAGGCGCTCGAGGTCTCCTGCAACACGTTCTTCTACCAGATCGGCTACCGCTACTGGCAGAAGTTCGGCAGCGACGAGGCCGACGTGGACGCCCGCGACCCGCTCGTCGAGGAGGCCCAGACCTTCGGCTTCGGCACCCGCACCGGCATCGACATCCCCGGCGAGGCGCCGGGCCGCATCGCCGACCGGCACTGGAAGCGCGACTACTACGAGTCCATGAAGGACTACTACTGCGGGATCGCGGACAAGCCGCAGGACGCCAAGACCAGCGACTTCGTCTACCAGTTCTCCCGCGAGTTCTGCATCGACGGGTTCGCCTACCGGGCCGGTGACGCGGCCAACTTCGCGATCGGCCAGGGCGACACGATCGTCACGCCCCTCCAGCTGGCCCGCGCGTACGGCGCCCTCGCCAACGGCGGCACGCTCTACGCGCCGACCGTGGCCAAGGCGCTGGTGAGCCCGGACGGCGAGGTGCTGCAGCGCTTCAGGCCGCGGCGTACCGGCTCGGTGCACGTGCCGAAGAAGGACCTCGACTACATCGACGAGGCGCTCAAGGGCGTCACCCGGGTCGGCACGATGGCCTGGAAGATGGGCGGCTTCCCCCTCGACGACGTCGTCGTGCGCTCCAAGACGGGGTCGGCGGAGGTCTACGGCAAGCAGTCGACCGGCTGGGTCGCGTCCTACACCGACGACTACGTCGTGGTGATGATGATGAGCCAGGCGGGGACGGGCTCCGGCTCTGTCGGTGAGGGCGTCCGCAAGATCTGGGAGGCGCTGTACGGCGTGGACGGCGAGACCGTGAAGCCCCGCACCGCCGCCATCCCCGGAGTCGTGTCCCCGACGAAGCTGCCGAACTTCCTCGACGACGGCTCCATCCTGCCGCCCGCCGTGGCCGGGACGGGAGGTCTCTCGTGAGGACCGGCACCGCGGCCGCCGGCCGGCCCGCCCTGCGCGCCCCCGGCCTCGACTGGCTGCTGATGGGCGCGGCCCTGGGCCTGGTCGCCATCGGCACCCTGCTGGTGTGGTCGGCCACCTCGACGCGTGCGGACCTGACCGGCGGCGACGCCACGGCGTACCTGCGCAAGCAGCTGGTCAACGTCGCCATCGGCCTGGTGCTGATGGTGATGGTGATGGCCACCGACCACCGCTGGGTGCGGATCCTGGCGCCGCTCGTCTACCTCGGCTCGATCATCGGCCTCCTCGGCGTGCTCGTCGCGGGCAGCACCATCAACGGCTCGCGCTCGTGGCTGCAGGTGGGCGGCATGTCCATCCAGCCGTCGGAGTTCGCCAAGCTGGCCGTGGTGATCGGCATGGCGCTGCTCGTCGCCGAGCGCAGCGAGGGCCGCTGGCGCCGCGGCGTCAAGACCCCCGAGGTGGTGGGGATGCTGCTCATCGCCGGCGTCCCGGCCGCGTTGATCCTGCTCCAGCCCGACCTCGGCACCATGCTGGTGCTCTCCGCGACCGTCTTCGGCGTGCTGGCCGTGGCCGGCGCGGCCCGGCGCTGGCTGGTCGGGCTCACCCTCGTCGGCGTCGGCGGCGCGGCGGTCGGGGTGGCGGCCGGGGTCCTCAAGGACTACCAGGTCGACCGCTTCATGGCCTTCACCAACCCCGGGCTCGACCCGCGTGGGGCCGGCTACAACACCGAGCAGGCCCGGATCGCCGTCGGCAACGGCGGGCTCTTCGGCCAGGGCCTCTTCGAGGGGTCGCAGACCCGCTCGGGGTTCGTGCCCGAGCAGCACACCGACTTCATCTTCACCGTCGCCGGCGAGGAGCTCGGGCTCGTCGGGGCCGGGCTGGTCATCGCCCTGCTGGGCATCGTCATCTGGCGCGCGCTGGCCATCGCGGCGGACACCGACGACGTCTTCGGCCGGGTCGCCGCGGCCGGCATCGCCTGCTGGTTCGGCTTCCAGGCCTTCCAGAACGTCGGCATGTGCCTGGGGATCATGCCGGTCACCGGCGTGCCCCTGCCCTTCGTGTCGTACGGCGGGTCGTCGATGTTCGCGGGCATGCTCGCGCTCGGGCTGCTGCAGAACATCCACCTGCGGGCCTCCGCGCCGCTGCCGACCCGGTTCCTCGCGAGCCCGCGGGTGCTGGCCGGCCGCTGAGCCGCGTGCTCAGCCCTTGCGCGTGCGCGTCGGGCAGTCGGTCGAGGCCGGCACGACGTAGTCGACGAAGACCCGCGCGTGGTCCGAGACGCTCGAGCGCAGCACCTGCGCGCGCTGGGGCGTCAGGGTGGGGCTGGCCATGACGAAGTCGATGCGTGAGCCGTTGGGGCCGGTGCCCTCCGGGCCGGAGCCCGCCAGGGGCCAGGCGTCGACCAGGTGGGCGAGCAGCGGTCCCACGGTCGGGGTGTTGGCCGTGGCGTTCATGTCGCCGCCGAGGATCGTCGGCGCCTCCTCCCCGGCCAGGATCCCGGCGACGTAGCGTCCCTGGGACTCGCGCAGGCCGACCAGCTTGTTCTGCAGGTGGGTGTTGTAGACCCGCACCTCCTGGCCGCCGATCTCCAGGCCGGCCCACTGCAGCCCGCGGGGCTCGCCACCGGCCGCGTTCGGCAGCGGGAAGCGCCCGGAGTCGAGGATGTCGAAGCGGGAGAGGATCGCGGTGCCGTACTGGCCGCTGCCCTGCACGACGTTGGGGCTGAAGGTGCCCTGCATGCCCAGCGCGTCGGCGAAGTAGGCGACCTGGTCGATCCCGCCGGTGCGGCCGTGGAAGCGGTCGACCTCCTGGAGCAGCACGACGTCGGGCTCCAGGGAGCGGATCTCCTGCGCGACGGTGGCGATGCCGCCGAAGGACCGGTGGGTGTTGAACGACACGACCCGGACGTCGACCGACTCCTGGAGCTTGCGGCAGGCGATCGCCTCGATGTCCGGCGGAGGCGTCGGGACCTCCTCGGGCGCCTCGGTGCGGGGTGTCCTGCCCGGCTTCCGGGTCCCGCCCCTGCCGGGCGTGCGGCCCCCCGCGTCGGTGGTGGCGCCGGCGGAGGGCTCTCGGGTGTCGACGGTGAAGGTCGGGCGCGGTGTCGGTGCCGCGGGGTCGACACCCTCGGGCAGGTCGTCACCCCTACGGCGGTCGACGACGACGAGGGCCACGACCACCCCCAGCACGAGCAGCAGCAGCGCGGCACGCACCAGCTGCTCCCGTCTCGTCACGTGAGAAGTGTGCACGCCCGCTCCTCACTTTTCCGACACCGGCCCGTGCGGCGTACCCTTGAGGGCTGGTCCGTCCCCCGACTCACCGAGGTGTCTCCCCGTGTCCGTCTCCACCTCCGCGTCCACCCCGGCGTCGGTCTTCCCGCTGCTGGAGTCCCGCCTCCCGTCGGTCCAGAAGCCGATCCAGTACGTCGGCGGCGAGCTCAACTCCACCGTGAAGTCCTGGGACTGCGCGGCCGAGTCCGAGGCCGGGGGCGAGACGGTCCGCTGGGCCCTGATGTACCCCGACGCCTACGAGGTCGGCCTGCCCAACCAGGGCGTCCAGATCCTCTACGAGGTGCTCAACGAGCGCGACTGGATCGTGGCCGAGCGCACCTACGCCGTGTGGCCCGACATGGAGGCCGTCATGCGCGAGGACGGCATCCCGCAGTTCACCGTCGACAGCCACCGCCCGGTGCGGGCCTTCGACGTGCTCGGCCTCTCCTTCTCCACCGAGCTCGGCTACACCAACATGCTCAACGCCCTCGACCTCGCCGGCATCGCCCTGCACGCGGTCGACCGCGGCGACGACGAGCCGATCGTGCTCGCCGGCGGCCACGCGGCCTTCAACCCCGAGCCGATCGCCGACTTCATCGACGCGGCCGTGCTCGGCGACGGCGAGGAGGTCGTGCTCGCGATCTCCGAGGTCGTGCGCGAGTGGAAGACCGAGGGACGTCCCGGCGGCCGTGACGAGCTGCTGCGGCGCCTCGCGGTCAGCGGCGGCGTCTACGTCCCGAAGTTCTACGACGTCGTGTACGCCGCCGACGGCACCATCGAGGCCGTCGTGCCCAACAAGCCGGGCATCCCGTTCCGGGTCCGCAAGCACACGCTGATGGACCTCGATGCGTGGCCCTACCCCGCCAAGCCGCTGGTCCCGCTCGCCGAGACGGTCCACGAGCGCTTCAGCGTCGAGATCTTCCGCGGCTGCACCCGCGGCTGCCGCTTCTGCCAGGCCGGCATGATCACCCGCCCGGTGCGCGAGCGCTCGATCGAGACGATCGGCGACATGGTCGAGAACGGCATCCGCATGTCCGGCTTCGAGGAGGTCGGCCTGCTGTCGCTCTCCAGTGCCGACCACACCGAGATCGGCGAGGTCGCCAAGGGCCTGGCCGACCGCTACGAGGGCTCCAACGTCTCGCTGTCGCTGCCCTCGACCCGCGTCGACGCCTTCAACATCTCGCTGGCCAACGAGTTCTCCCGCAACGGCCGGCGCTCGGGCCTCACGTTCGCGCCCGAGGGCGGCAGCGAGCGGATGCGCAAGGTGATCAACAAGATGGTCACCGAGGAGGACCTCATCAACACCGTCGCCGCGGCGTACTCCCACGGCTGGCGCCAGGTGAAGCTCTACTTCATGGTCGGCCTGCCGACCGAGACCGACGAGGACGTGCTCCAGGTCGCCGACCTCGCCAAGCGGGTCATCGCCAAGGGCCGCGAGGTCGCCGGCCACAACGACATCCGCTGCACGGTGTCGATCGGCGGGTTCGTGCCCAAGCCGCACACGCCGTTCCAGTGGGCGGCCCAGCTCGACCACGAGACCACCGACAGCCGCCTCAAGAAGCTGCGCGACACCGTGCGCGAGGACAAGCGCTACGGCCGCGCGATCGGCTTCCGCTACCACGACGGCAAGCCCGGCATCGTCGAGGGACTGCTGTCGCGCGGCGACCGCCGGGTGGGTCGGATCATCGAGGAGGTGTGGCGCGACGGCGGCCGCTTCGACGGCTGGAGCGAGCACTTCTCCTACGACCGCTGGATGGCGGCCACCGAGCGCGGCCTCGCCGGCACCGGGATCGACATCGACTGGTACACCGTCCGCGAGCGCACCTACGACGAGGTCCTGCCCTGGGACCACCTCGACTCGGGCCTCGACAAGGACTGGCTGTGGGCCGACTGGGAGGACGCGCTCGCCGCGGCCGACGGCGCCGACATCGAGGTCGAGGACTGCCGCTGGACCCCCTGCTACGACTGTGGCGTGTGCCCGGAGATGGGCACCGAGATCCAGATCGGCCCCACGGGCCAGACGCTGCTGCCGCTCAGCGTGGTCTGACGCCCGCTGGTTGAGCAGGCGCGCCAGCGCCGTGTCGAAACCAAGGACCCTGCCTCAGCTGCGCCGGAGCGGACTGGCGACCGCTGGTGGAGCAGGCGCTCCAGCGCCGTGTCGAAACCAAGGCCCCTGCCGCAGCCGCGCCGGAGCGGACTGGCGACCGCTGGTTGAGCAGGCGCGCCAGCGCCGTGTCGAAACCAAGGACCCTGCCGCATCAGCTCGTTCGCCCGCGCTGTGTGGTCTCCGCCAGTAGCCACGGGCCAGAACGGGGAGGTCGACGTACCGTCCCTCGATGAGCGCGATCCGCTTGTCGCGGCGCCAGCCCTGCACCTGCTTCTCGAACGCGTAGGCGTCGTCGATCCGGGCGAACTGGGCCGCCCAGACGAGTCTGACCGGGCGTCGACGTCTGGTGTACGCCGCCCCCTCGCCGAGGTCGTGCTGCGAGACCCGCCGCTCCAGGTCGACAGTGCTGCCGACGTAGAACGAGCCGTCGGAGCACTCGAGGATGTAGGTCCAGGCCGTCGCCCCATCGTGGAGTCGTGCTCCTGCGGCCGCCAGAGGGCAGGCAGCCGCTGTGGAGAGCCTCGGTTTCGACACGCTCCTCGCTGCGCTCGTCGCTGCTCAACCAGCGGCGGGACCGGCGGGCGCGGGTGAGAGCCTTGGTTTCGACACGCTCCTCGCTGCGCTCGTCGCTGCTCAACCAGCGGCGGGGCCGGCGGGCGTGGGGGCGTCAGGTCCGGAGCGTCAGCCGCGGCGGACGTCCAGCTCCTGGTCGAGGTAGCGGATCGTGCGGTCCATGGCGGCGGTGAACGCGGGGCCGAAGGCGTGCCCGTCGTCGTACCACGCGAGCGTGCTGTCGACGCCCGCGCGCTGCATGGCACGCTGCGTGGCGCTCGCCCATCGTGGGGGACAGGTGTCGTCGTACCTGCCGTGGACGAGGAGCACCGGCTCGGTGACCTCGTCGAGGTACGGGCGCGCGGAAACGGCGCGCCAGAAGGCCGGGCGCCGCTCGGGCAGGCCGTGGGCCCGCACGATCGCGTCACGGCGGGCGTCTCCGTCGGGGCGGATGAACTGGTCGAAGTTCTCGCCCTCGAGCGAGGAGACCGAGGCCCACAGCGCCGCCGCCTGCACCAGCCCCGGCTCGGCCACCAGCGCCTTCATCACCACCCCGCCGCCCATCGAGCGGCCCATGAGCGCCACCCGGTCGTCGTCGACCGGCACGCCCCGCGCCGCGCGCAGGGCCGTGACCGCCGCCAGCACGTCCGCGGAGTAGCCCAGCCGCAGGTCGCGGTCCGAGCGCGGGTCGTCGGTCGACTCCGCGTGCCCCCGGTAGTCGACGTGCAGCGCGACGTAGCCCCGGCTCGCCAGCACCCCGCGCTCGCGGGTCATGCCCTGGCCGCGCACGTAGTAGGCCGGGTCGATGTAGCCGTGGGCGAGCACGACCGCAGGGAAGGGGCCCCGGCCGGTGGGCACGTTGAGCACGCCGCTGATGGTGAAGCGCCTGGTGCCGCGGTCGTCGGTGGTCGTCGCGCGATAGGTCACGTCGTACGACGTGTAGGCCGACGTCCGCTCGCGCACGGCTCCCAGCCGGAGCCGGTCACCGGTGTGCTCGGCGGCGGACAGCGCGGCCACCGACACCGGGTCGGGCGGCCTGGCGGGCTCCTGCGTCGGATCCTGCGTCGACGTCGTGCCGGCGTCGTCCGAGGGGGAGCCCGCGGTCGGCTCCGAGGTCGGCCCGGACGGAGCCGGCGACGTCGCCGAGGACTCCGAGGACTCCGCGGTGTCCGGCCCGCCCGCACCGGTGGGAGCCTGCGAGCCGTTCGAGCACCCGGCGAGCAGGAGCGCGGACGCGAGCCAGACGGCGAGCCCGGCCGCGAGCGGGACGGGGCGGCGTACGACCGGGAGTGTCATGTCCGGACTCCTCGTGGCGGGCCCTCCACGGTACGGGGGAGGGTGAACCGGACACCGCCCCCGCGGGCCCGCCGGGCTCCCTCGGGACCCGGACCCACCCCGTTATAGTGTGGCGCGGCTGGCAGGGGGTCGTGTCGTGTGTGCGCCGTTGCCGGGTCAGTCCACCGACCAGGAGGTACACGTGCCGGACGATCAGCGGCCGAGCCGACCCGTCGTGATCAGCGTCCAGACCCTGCTCTTCCACACGCCGATCGAGTCGATCGAGCGGATGCTGGACGCACTGGACAACTCCTCGCGCATCGGTCTCGAGGAGGGCGCGTGCCGCGGCTTCGTCGTGACGCTGGGCGACGGGTCGTCGACGCGGGTGCTCAGCGACGAGGACGTCGAGGCGCTGCGGGCCCGGTGCCCGCACGTGCACGAGATCCGCTACCACTGGTTCGCAGAGAACGTCGGGACCGCCCGCGGCCACAACGAGATGGCCGCCCTGCGCGACGACGCGGACTACCTCATCTTCTCCAACCCCGACGTGGTGGTGGAGCCGCGCGCCATCTGGCGGATGCTGGACGTCTTCGACGACCCGGCCGTCGGTTTCGTCGAGGCCAAGCAGCTGCCGATCGAGCACCCCAAGGACTTCTCGTCGGGCACCGGACTCACGTCCTGGGCCACCACGGCCTTCGCGATGACGCCGAGCGAGCTGTTCACCCGGCTCGAGGGCTTCGACGCCCAGACCTTCTTCATGTACTGCGACGACGTCGACTACTCGTGGCGGGTGCGCGAGGCCGACCGCACGGTCGTCTACCAGCCCGCCGCCGTGGTCTTCCACGACAAGTACCTCACCACCGACGCCCGCTGGCAGCCCACCAACGCCGAGGTGCGCTACAGCGCCGAGGCGTCGCTGCTCATGGCGCACAAGTGGTCCCGGCCGCGGCTGCTCAAGCGGATCCTCAAGATGTACGACGCCTCCGACGTCCCTGCGCAGCGCGCGGCTGCCGCCGAGTTCCGCCGCCGCCAGAGCAAGGGACTCCTCGTCGAGCCCAGGGACCCCGACCGCGAGATCGGGACGTTCGTCAAGTACGGCTACGCGAAGCACAGGTACGCACTGTGAGCGACGACTTCCGCAAGTACGACAACGAGGTCCAGCCCGACAACAAGTACGGGCACACCCTCGACCTCCTGCAGCGACACCTGCCCCCGGGGCAGGAGGGGGTGCACCTGGACCTCGCGTGCGGCTTCGGCCACGTCGCCGAGCAGATCATCGACCGGTTCGGCCTGCACTACGTGGGGGTCGACGTCGCCGAGACCGAGCTGGACGCGGTCCGCGCGCGCGGGCACGAGGCGCACGTCCTCGACCTCACCGACCCCGAGGTCGGTGACCACCTCCGCAAGGTCCTCGACGGGCGCCGGCTCGCGTCGGTGACGTTCCTGGACGGTCTCGAGCACCTCGGCGACGGGTCCCACGTGCTGGCCGCGCTGGGTGACCTGCTGGCCGAGCACCGGGCCGTCGCGATCACCAGCGTCCCCAACGTCACGCACCTCGACGTGGGCCTCACCGCGCTCCTGGGCCGGTGGGACTACACCGAGGCCGGGCTGCTCGACATCACCCACCACCAGCTCTACAGCCACGACTCGCTGCGCCGCGCCCTGCGCCGGGCCGGGCTCAACGTGCTGGACACCCACGACGTGGTGACCGTCCGCAGCGACCAGCACTTCCCGACCGACCACGTCGCGCTGTCCGAGGTGACGGCCTTCTCCGGCTACCTGCGCGCGGTCCGGTCCAAGGCGGAGCCGCACGGCTACACCAACCAGTTCGTGTGGGCCCTCAACGCCGCACCGCCCGTGCCCGGCCCGGCGTACGTCGAGCCGAGCGAGCAGTCCGGGGACGTCTTCCTCAGCGTCATCATGCGCACCCAGGGGCGCCGCCCCCAGGAGCTGCGCGAGGCGCTGCTGTGCCTGGCCGCGCAGTCGGTGCAGGACTTCGAGGTCCTCATCGTGGGCCACCGCACGGAGGTCGCGGAGCAGAAGTCGGTCGAGCAGATCATCGCCGAGCAGCCCCCGTCGCTGCGCGAGCGGATCCGCTTCGAGCGCCTCGACCGCGGCCAGCGCTCCGCCCCGATCAACCGGGGCATCGAGCTCGCCCGCGGTCGCTACGTGGCCATCTTCGACGACGACGACCTGGTCATGGGCGACTGGGTGAAGGAGTTCGCCGACGCCGAGCGCGAGCACGGCGGACGTCTCCTGCGGTGCGTCGCCCTGCGCCAGGACGCCGCCGTGGACACCGTGCTCGGACATCCCGGCATCCGCTCCACCTCCGCGCCGAAGGCGCTCTACAACGCGACCTTCTCGATCACAGAGCACCTGGTCACCAACCAGTCCCCGCCGATCGGCTGGGTCTTCCCGCGCTCGCTGTGCACCGACTTCGGACTGCGCTACGACGACTCGATGACCACGACCGAGGACTGGGAGTTCCTGCTGCAGGCGGCCGAGCTCGCCGGGGTGACCGACATCGACCGGGGGACCGCCATCTACCGCTGGTGGGACAAGCGGGAGTCGTCGCGCACGGCGCACCCGCCCGGCGAGTGGGCGCAGAACCAGCGGGAGATAGAGCGGCGCATCGACGCCCGCCCGTTCCTGCTCCCGGCCGGGGAGACGCGCACGCTGCGCCGCGAGCTCTCCGAGCTGCGGACGCTGCGCAAGCGCGTCGAGCTCCAGGCCGCTCGCATCGAGCGGCTGGAGAACCGCAAGGCCGCCCAGGCCAAGCGCATCGGCCAGCTCCAGCGACGGGCGGCCCGCTCGGCCGCACCGCAGCAAGGGCCCGAGCGGGTGCCGCTGCGCCGGCGCCTGCGCCCGCGGACGCGCGCCCGCGCGCTGCTCGCCAAGGTACGACGCGGCTGAGCGAGGTCGCGCCCGTCACCGAGGCGAGCCCGGCTCTGCCGTGGCTGTCATGACGACCCGTCCAAGGAGGAAGAGCTCTTGACCGCACCCTGCCGGGCCTGCGAGACGCCCACCGAACGCTTCGCCCGGGGCCGGGTCCTGGGCCACGTCGAGGTGGACTACGGGAGCTGCCCGGCCTGCGGCCTGGTCATGGCGTGGGACCCGACCTGGCTGGAGGAGGCCTACGGCGACGCGATCGCCACGCTCGACGTGGGCCTGCTGGACAGGTGCCAGATCCTGGCCAGCGTCACCGCCAGCGTGCTGCGGTCCGAGCGCCTGCGGAGCGGTCGGTTCCTCGACTGGGCCGGCGGGTACGGCACCCTGACCCGCCTCATGCGGGACCGCGGCTACGACTTCGTCCACAACGACCCGATGGCCGTCAACCTCTTCGCCGAGGGCCACGACGTCGCGGACCCGGGCACCGAGCGCTACGACCTGGTCACGGCCTTCGAGGTGCTCGAGCACCTCACCGACCCGGTGGGCGCCCTCGCGCCACTCGCCGCCAGCACCGACCGGCTGCTCACCACGACCCAGGTCCTGCCCGACCCGGCACCCGCGCCGACGGACTGGGACTACTACGCCCTCGAGTCCGGCCAGCACATCACCTTCTACACGCCGAGGTCCCTCGAGCGGCTGGCCAAGCGCCTCGGCTTCGACGGCGTGGTCACCAGCTCCCTGGTCCACCTCTTCTACCGGGGCCGACTCTCCCCCCTCACCCGGGCGCTCGTGCAGCGCCCGGCCGTGAGCTACGGGCTGGGCCACCTCGCGTCCCTGGCAGACCGTCGCCACTCGATGCTGCTGAGCGACCACGACGCCGTACGGTCACGACTCGCCGGGGACCCGACCGCGTCCTGAGGAGGGGCGGTCCACGAGCTCCGTCGGCGGGTCGACGGCAGCGGGCGTGGCTGCGGGGGTGCGGGGCCTCGGCTTGTGCCGCAGGGCGGGTCGCTCCACGAAGCGCCACGAGGCGATGGCCAGCAGCCACACGACGGGCGTCGCGATGCCCGTCACCACCCACGGACGGGTGTCGGTGCCGACCAGGTGGACGACCGTCTGCTGGATCGGGAACGCCCAGATGTAGACGCCGTACGACGCGTCCCCGAAGCGCGTCATCGCGCGTCCGAACGGAGGCACCGCGTAGGCGAACCAGTAGGAGAGGTAGACCGCGGACACCGTCCACGTGACGATCCGCACCGGGGTCGGCCCGAACCCGGTGGCCGTGCACAGCAGCACCAGGGCCAGCGCGACCGGCGTGCTCAGCACGACCCTGTCGCGATAGGTGTACGCCGCCGCGCCGACCGCGAAGGCCGACAGGACGTAGGCCGACCCGACGGCCTCCGACATCGTCGACGCCCACCAGGCTGCCCACACCAGGCTCGCGACCGCGACGGCCACGACCACCCAGCGACGGGCGAGCAGGCCGGCGAGGCCCAGCACGAAGACCATCAGGTAGGCGAACACCTCGACCGGCAGGCTCCACAGCGAGCCGTTGACGGCGCCGGCGTACACGGTGTCGTCGAAGACCCCCGGCAGCTGGGCGCCGAACGGCACCATCAGGACCAGCTTGAAGGGGTAGAGCCACGTCTCCCAGGACGTGAAGTAGCTGGCCGGCGAGCGCGAGCTCACTAGGGGACCCAGCACGAACGCGGTGAGCACCGCGGTGAGGGCCAGCGCCGGCATGAGGCGCAGCGCCCGCTTGATCCAGAAGTCGCGCGGGGACGGGTCGTACTCCCAGCTGCGGCGGATCAGCAGGCCGCTGACCGCGAAGAAGACGAGGACGCCGAGGTTGCCCAGGCTGGTGCCGAGCTGGTGCAGCGGCTGGTCGCGCCCGACGAGGGAGTAGGAGTGCGACACCAGCACGGCCCAGGCGGCGAAGAGACGCAGCAGGTCGAAGTTGTTGTCGCGGCTGCCCAGCCGGTCGCCCAGCCGCACGCCGCGGAGGATCCCCGAGCCGGCCGTGGAGCGGTCGGCGTGCGGAGGTGCGGTCACGGGCTCAGGGTAACAACGGAGCCGCTCGGGAGCCGTTTCGGCAGGGCCCTAGGATCGTGCCTCGTGGCTGCCGACGAGACCCCCGTGCGCCGGGGATCCCCGGGACTCCCGGTCGTGGTGGCCGCCGTCGTCAGCGGTGTCGTCGGGTACGCCGTCCTGGTGCTGGCCGCCCGTGACCTCAGCGCGTCGGACAACGCGGACTTCCTGGTCTTCTGGGGCGCCCTCTTCGGTGTCTTCGGGGTGCTGGTCGGCCTGACGTCCGAGGGGACGCGCTCGGTCTTCGCGGCGGGGGTGGGGGCCTCCACCGGCCCCGGGGCGCGCGTGGTCCCGACCGCGCTGCTGCTCGGCGGTGCCGTCGTCGCCGTGCTCGGGCTCAGCGGCCCGCTGTGGGCGCCGCACCTGTTCGGGGACCGGTGGCTCGCGCTGCTGCCCGCGCTCCTGGTGGGGGTGGCCCTGTTCACCGTGCACTCCGCCCTGGGCGGCGCCACCGCCGGGTCGGGGGAGTGGACGGCGTACGCCACCCTGGTCGGCGTGGAGTCGACGAGCCGGCTCCTGCTCTGCGCGGTGGCCGTCGTCGCCGGGGCGAGGGTCGTCGGGTTGTCGTGGGCCGTCGCCGCCGCCTGCGGGGCCTGGATCGTGCTCTCGCTCGCCTCGGCGCGTTACCGGCGGGCGTGGGGCGTGCGTGCCGACGTCGACCGCGCCGGCCTGCTGGCGAGGATGGTGACCGCCTGCACGGCGTCGGGGGCCTCGGCGGTGCTGCTGGTGGGGTTCCCCGTCCTGCTGCGCGTCACCACGCCCGACGACGTCTTCGCCGGTGCCGCGCCCCTCATCCTGGCGGTGTCGCTGTCGCGCGCGCCCCTGCTCGTCCCGCTCGGCGCCTACCAGAACGTCGTGGTCACCAAGGTCGTCGAGCACGGGGTGGGGGCCCTCAAGGGAGCCACCGAGCTGGTCCTCGCGGCCACGGCCGTCGGCGCGGTGCTCGCCTACCTCCTCGGACCGACGGCGCTGCACGTCGTCAACCCGTCGTACGACGTCCCCGCCTGGACGTTCGCCGCGCTGATGGTGGCCGCCGGCCTCGTGTGCCTGCTCACCCTCACCGGCGCCGCCGCGCTGGCCCTCGACCACCACGGCGCCTACCTCGTCGGATGGCTCGCGGCCACCGGTGCCACGACCGTGCTGCTGCTCGTCCTGCAGGGCGGACTGGAGGTGCGCGTGGTGGTCGCGCTGGTGCTCGGCCCGGTGGTCGGCATCGCCGTCCACATGCTCTTCGGCGCCCGGCGTGATCGGTTAGAGTCCGCACTCGCCCACCCCTGACGGAAGGTTCCTCGTGCCGCGCCCACTCGTGCTGGTCGACCTGCTCTCCTACACCGGCACCAAGGGCGGGATGGAGACCTACACCCGCGAGCTCTACCGCCAGCTCGGCCGGATGGACACCGGTCTCGACTTCGTCGCCCTGGCCAGCAAGGAGGGCGCCCGGATGGACCTGTCCTGGTTCCCGGGGGAGGTGATCCGGTCCCGGATCAGCGGTGAGAACCGCTTCGTGTGGGCCTTCGGTGAGCTCATCGGCTCCAGCTGGCACGCCCGGCGCCGGGGCGCTGACCTGGTCCACTGCCCGGCGACCCTGGGCCCGATGTGGACGTCGATGCCCACCGTGATCACGCTGCACGACATGCTCTACTGGAGCCACCCCGAGTTGATGACCACGCCGATGTACACGCGTCCGGTGATGTGGATGGAGCGCCGCGGTGCGGCCAACGCGACCCGCGTGATCACCGACAGCCAGGTCTCGGCGGACGAGATCGTCAAGTACCTCGACTACCCGCGCGAGCGCCTGCACGTCGTCCTGCTCGCGGCCGAGCGCCCCGACCAGGTCCCGGTCGTGGACCGCGGTGCGGAGAACCTCCTCCTCGCCAGCGGGCAGCGACGGCCCCACAAGAACTGGGAGCGCCTGGTGCGCAGCATGGCCCTGGTCGAGGAGGAGGTCCGTCCGCACCTGGTCATCACCGGCGGCCGGGGCGAGGACCCGCTGACCGCGGTCGTCGCCGAGACCGGGATGGGTGAGTGGGTCGAGCTGCGCGGCTGGGTGGAGGACGACGAGCTGCGCGGGCTGCGCTCGCGGGCCCGGGCGATGGTGTTCCCGACCCTCGCCGAAGGCTTCGGGCTGCCGGTGCTCGAGGCGATGGCCGAGGGCCTCCCCGTGCTCGCCTCCGACCTGCCGGTGCTGCGTGAGGTCGGCGGCGACGCCGCACTGTGGTTCGACCCCCTGGACCTGGAGTCGATCGCGGGCGCGATCCGTACCGTCGCCACCCGGCCCGAGGTGCTGCCGGCGATGGCGTCGGCCGGCCTCGAGCAAGCGGCGCAGTTCTCGTGGGAGCGCGTGGCCGAGGAGACCCTGGGGGTCTTCGACCTGGCCCTGGGACGCTAGCGCTCGGCGGCGTGCGCCCACAGGGTGCGCAGCCCCGCGCGGTCGCGTGAGCGCAGCGCGGACGGGACCAGGGTGACCGCGTGGAGGCGCGAGGTCCACCGCAGCCTCGCCGTCCGTGCGGCCCTTCGCCAGCCCAGCGCGGACATCTGGTCGGCGGCGTCGCGGTAGTAGCGCCGCTCGTCGGCGAATCGCGAGCCGTGCAGCAGGCTGGACGACGACGCGCTGGCGGTGTGCCGGCGGTAGGCGAAGCCCACCGCCCGGTCGAGCGCCAGCGTCTCGCCCGCCGCGGTCATGTCGATCACCAGCGCGAGGTCCTGGATGATCGGCAGTCCCTCGCGGAAGCGGTAGGCGCGCAGCGCCTCGGTCCGGAAGACCAGCGAGGGCCAGTAGAGCCAGTCGCCCCGCAGCAGGCTCTGGGCCAGCTGCTCGCCCCCGAGCTCCGCGCGCGACCCGACGCGCGGCATGATCGCTCGCTTGACCTTGTCGGTGAGCGGGTCGATCGGCGCTCCGTGCTCGTCGATGACGTCGACGCCCACCTGCAGCGTCGCGGCGCGTGGGAACTCGCGATGCAGGTCCTTGACCTGGGCGACGAAGCCGGGGCGCAGCAGGTCGTCGCACCCCAGGAACATCATCAGGTCACCGGTGGCGAGCTCCCGGCACCGCTCGTAGTTGCCCGTGATCCCGAGGTTGCGCTCGTTGCGCAGGTAGGTGATCCGCGGGTCGGTCTCGGCGGCGAAGTGTGCGGCCACCGACTCGTCGGGGTAGCAGTCGTCGACCACGGTGAGGACCCACGCGGGGTCGTCCTGGGCCTTGACGCTGTCGATGCAGGCGCGGAGCAGGGCCGGGTCGCCCCAGAACGGCACGAAGATCTCGAGCACGGGCGCGCCGCTCATCCGTCCCCGTCCTGGTGCTCGTCGTCCGGCTGCTGGGTCGTGCTGGACGAGGGGGCCAGGCCCTGCGGCTGCTCGATGCGCAGGCGCAGCAGGGCGATCTCCTCGGCGAGGGTGCGCGTGCGCTCCTCGAGCCTGCCCAGCTCCGAGCTGTGCTGCAGCGTCAGGACCATGATGAGGATGGAGGCGGCGAAGAAGAGGAGGTTGGCCGGCACCTGGATCCCGAGCGCGTGGGCCACCGACTGCAGCAGCAGGGGGAAGGCCGCGACGAGCAGCACGAACACGGCCACCACCGCCCAGATCAGGGCGTACTTCTCGCGCAGCCGGTGTCGCCGCATCATCTCGAAGAGGGCCAGCAGGATGGTCGCGGAGCCGACGATCCCGAGGACGGCGCTGGCGTTCATCGCCGCACCTCCGTCGGGTCGGTCCCGGGTGCGTCCGGGTGCGCTGCGTCCGGTCCCCCGGCGGCGTCAGGCCGCACCTGGGTGTCCGCCTTGGTGACCCCGTCGTCGAACTGGGCGGGCCAGTCCCGGACGAGGGCCAGCAGCAGGGCCACCACGGCCCGGAAGAGGTAGAGGGTCGCCTTGTACGGCGACTGGGACGCCGTCCCGGCGGCGCGGGCACGCATCGTCACCGGCACCTGCGTCACCGTGCAGCCCGCACGGCTGGCGATGACGAGGGACTCGACCGTGTCGCCGAGGTACTCCGCGGGGTAGTGGGCCGCGAACACCGAGATGGCGCGGCGGTTGGACACGCGGAAGCCGGACGTCACGTCGGTGAGGCGGGCCTTGGCGACGCGCGAGAGGACGGCGGCGAGCATCACCATCGCCCAGCGGCGCGGACCCCGGACCTTGTAGGGGTCGTCCTTGTCCGCGAAGCGCGCGCCGATGACCACGTCGGCGGCGTCGAGCCGCTCGAGCAGGCGGGGCAGGAAGCGCGGGTCGTGCTGGCCGTCGGCGTCGATCTGGACCGCGACGTCGTACCCCTCGCGCAGCGCGTGGCGGTAGCCGGTCCGCATCGCGCCGCCCACGCCCAGGTTGTAGGGCAGGGAGCACACGATCGCGCCCGCTCCGGTGGCCCGCTCGTAGGTCCGGTCGGTCGAGCCGTCGTCGACGACGAGGAGGTCCGCTGTCGGCAGGCACGTGCGGATCTCGGTGACGGTGGCCGCGATGGAGTCCTGCTCGTTCCAGGCGGGCACGATGATCAGCACGCGCAGATCTGATCCGTCCCCACGCATGGCCGGAATGCTAACAGCGGCCTTCGGTGACGACCCGATCGTGGCGACGGCCCTCACTCGCGCACCACCTCGACCTCGAAGCCCGGCGCGTCGCACGACTCGAGGGACCGGGTGAGCTTGGGGGAGCGGGTCACCACGCGGACGTCCTCGCCCCAGGTCCGCACGGCCTCGCACAGGGCGGCGGGGTCGGTCGAGTCGAGGCTGTAGGCGGGGAAGCGGATGGGGTCGCTGATGCCGGTGGCTCCCGACTGCAGCAACCAGAAGTTGCTGAGGCTGTCGAAGCCCACCCGGCTCGGCGAGTTCCAGTACGACGAGAGGATCGTCCGGGGGTGCTCCTCCATCAGCGTGAACATCCGGTCCAGGGCGATGTCCGTGGAGGTGTCGTCGTGCATCTGCACGGGGGCCAGGAAGGAGTGCGCGGTCACCGGCCGCACCGGCGGCGTCACGAGGAACAGGGCAACCACCGGCACCGCGATCGCCGTCAGCACGCCCGCGCCGCCCCAGGCGCGACCGGCGAGGCGCTGCAGGGGCCCGACCAGCTCGGCGAAGAGGACCAGGGCCAGGACGATCGAGACGATCCACGCGAACTTGATCGGGTAGTAGCCCCACGCCTCCGGCAGGCCGTCCCGGGCGCGGATGAGCTGGAGGACCCCCAGGGCGATGCCGGGGACGGCTGCCCAGAAGCCCCAGCGGACCTCGCTCGGGAGCCGGCGGTGGAGCAGGGCCACGACGACGGCCAGCGTCACCAGCAGCCGCAGCGACCAGTGCTGGTCGAAGTTGGGGTGGGCGCCGTCGAAGGCGGGCAGGCCGCCCTGGGCGCGCAGGTCGGGCAGGGTGACGAGCAGGGCGTAGGCGATCGCCCCCGCCAGGGCGGTGGCGGGCACCAGCAGGAGGCGGCCGGCGCCGCGCAGGGCCCTCCGCTGCCGGAGCACGGCCACGACCAGCCAGCCGGCCGGGACCACGGTGACCGGGCCCCAGACGATCGCGGACGCCCAGGTCGCGAGGACCAGTCCGGTCACCGCCCCGACCGGGTGGTCGCGCTGCGCCAGCCAGCACAGCCATCCCAGGAGCAGCACCAGCATCGCCGGTGCGGCGTTCTGGTAGCCGTAGAGGAAGACGAAGCCGGCCACGCACCACAGCCAGGGCACGAGGCCCGCAGCGGCGCCGACCAGGATCCGGTGCCCGCGGGCGGGACGCGCGTTGCGCAGGGCGAGCAGGCTGCCCACCACCCCCAGTGCCGCGCAGGTCAGCAGGCCGAGCTGGCCGCCCAGCAGGACCAGCGACCGCACCTGGTCGGCGTTGTCGTGCCCGAGCACGGCCGGCGCGGCCCACGAGCCGTGGATGACGGTGGCGAGCGGCGCGCCGTTGCCCTGGCTGCGCAGCAGACCACCCTGGAGCAGGAACTCCCGGTTGAGGATCATGTTGTTGGCGGCGTCGCCACCCATCGCCCAGGCGAGCCACGGTCGCGGCTTCACCGCGACGGTCCAGCCGATGTACGCCGCCACCAGCGCGGGCGTCACCAGGCAGGCCGCCAGGTCCCACCAGCGCGGTGCCCCCAGCCGGGCCGGTGGGAGCACGCTCGCCACCGCGGCGTACCCCGCCCCGGCGAGCAGCCAGCACACGAGCATGTCGGTGCTGAAGCTGCCGCCCACGTGCGGCGCCGCCCACGCCAGCAGCACCTGGGCGACCAGGGCCCCCAGCGTGACCACCCCGAGGCCCAGGCGCCAGCCCAGCCGGTGCGCGTGCACGCGGGTGGCGACCGCCAGCACGACCAGCGCGAGCGGCGAGGCCGTGTCGGCGGCGACGTAGGCCACGCCACCGGCCACCAGGGCGACCGACCAGCCGAGCAGCGGTCGGAGCCCGGGCGCGGACCGCGGGCCGGAGTGGGAGCTCAATGGACGGCCTCCTTCAGGACGGCCGCTCACTATAGGCGGGGCGCCGGCGACGACCGGGCCCGGAGGCGGCCTCGCCGGGGGCGGCGTCACTAGGCTGCGTCCACATCACGCGATCCGCCCTGGGAGGCCCTGTGAGCGAGCCGGTCCGGCTGGTCCCCGACGCGGAGCGCCGCGCCCGGATGGCGCGCCGGCACGGCATCGCGCCGCGGCACCGGCTGGCCGACCCGGTCGCGGCCACCCGGGCGATGACGGTGCTGCACTCCACCGAGCCGCCCACGCCGTACCTCTCGGTGCACGCCCGCGTCGACGGGATGACCCGCGCCGACCTCGACCGGGCGCTGTACGACGACCGTTCGCTGGTCAAGCAGCTGGCCATGCGCCGCACGCTCTTCGTCTTCCCGCGCGACCTCCTGCCCGCGGCGTGGGGGAGCGCGTCGGCGCGCGTCGCGCTCATCGAGCGGCGCCGGATCGCCAAGGACGTGGAGAAGGCGGGCATCGCCGCCGACGGCGACGCCTGGCTCGACGCGGCCCGGGCCCGCGTGCTCGCCCACCTCGACGAGCACCCGGAGGGCCTTCCGGCCCGTGAGGTGGGCCGACTGTTCCCCGAGCTCGCCACGCCCGTCGATGTCTCGGCCGGCTCCCTGTGGAACCACACGCGCCTGCTGACCCACCTCGGCCTCACCGCGCACCTGGTGCGCGGTCGCAACGGCGGGCACTGGCGGATCTCGCGGCCGGTGTGGGTCCCGATGGCGGGGTGGCTGGGGGAGGAGCCGGTGCCGCTGGCGCCCGAGGAGGGGTACGCCGCCCTGGTCGCCCGGTGGCTGCGCACCTTCGGGCCCGGCACCGAGACCGACGTCGTGTGGTGGCTGGGCGCGACCAAGGGCGCCGTACGGCGTGCCCTCGCCGACCTGGGGGCCCTCCCGGTGGCGCTGGAGTCCGGCGACACCGGCTGGCTGCTGCCCGACGACCTGGAGCCCGAGCCTCCCGTCGAGCCGTGGGCGGCGCTGCTGCCGGTGCTCGACGCGACGCTGATGGGCTGGAAGCAGCGCGACTGGTACCTCGACCCCGCACACGTGCCGTACCTCTTCGACACCAACGGCAACGGGGGCACCACCGCCTGGTGGGACGGTCGCGTGGTCGGCTGCTACGTCCAGGACGGCGCCGGGACGGTCCACGTCGTGCTGCGCGAGGACCCGGGGGCCGACGCGAGGGCCGCGCTCGACGTGGAGGCGGAGCGGCTGACCGCCTGGCTGGCCGGGGAGTCGGTCAACAGCGTGTACGCCTCGCGCCAGATGCGCGAGGCGCGCCTGCCCTGACGGCAGGTCGTGCCGGGGTGGGCCGCGCGCTTTCCCGACCCAGGCCCCCCGCGGATAGCCTGTGCCCGCCATGCCACGCCAGGATCCCCCGCAGCAGCCGCCCCCCGTCCAGCGCCTCCGGGTGCGCTACGCCAAGCGCGGTCGCCTGCGCTTCACCAGCCACCGCGACTTCAGCCGCGCCTTCGAGCGCGCCGTCTTCCGCGCGCGCATCCCGATGGCCTACTCCTCGGGCTTCAACCCGCACCCCCGGATCTCCTACGCCGGTGCCGCTCCGACCGGCTCGGCGAGCGAGGCGGAGTACCTCGAGATCGCGCTCGCCCAGGTGCTGGTCCCGGCGGAGGTGCACGCCCAGCTGGACGCGTCGCTGCCCGACGGCCTCGACGTGATCGAGGTGGTCGAGTCGCCCGGCGGCTCGCTGGCCGACCGGCTCGAGGCGAGCCGCTGGCGCATTGACCTCGACGGCACGCGTGAGGTCGTCGAGGCCGCGGTCGCCTCCTTCCTGGCCGCCGACGAGGTCCTCGTCGAGCGGATGACCAAGAAGGGGCTGCGCGAGTTCGACGCGCGCGGCGCCGTCGTGAGCCTCACGGTCACCTCCTCGGGGTACGACGACCGCTCGGCCCTCGACGTCGTCCTGCGGCACGGCGTCCCCGCCGTCCGCCCCGACGACGTGCTGACCGCGCTGGTGGCGGTCTCGGACGTCGAGCCGGGCCCGGCGCCGCTCATGACGCGTCTCGCGCAGGGCCCGCTGGTCGCCGACGGCACGATCGGCGACCCGTTCGTCGCGTGAGGCCCGGTCTCCCACGCCGTTCACGGTGACCGCGATCGCAGCGCCGTGTGCGATACTCGCCACGTCCGTCCCGAGGTGGTCCGCCACCGCGAAGACGGGCCGACGACGTTCTCGCCGTACCGACGAAGGTCGGCACATCGGATGAAGGTCGTCACCAGACCGCGACGCGGCCTGTGGGTCGGTGACAGCGACCCACGTCGGTAGGGACCACCAGTCCCGCCGGGGGCCCGGCGACCGCGGCAGGTGACGGCACGCACCCGGTGACGCACACGCGGAGGGTGTCGCCGCCACACGAAGGCTTTGCGCCCCGGACGCCCCCTGCGGCCTCGCGGCGCCGACACGGCTCCGGACCGAGAGTCCGGTGCCGGCGAGGAGAGCGACATGCTCGACGACAACGACACCAGCACCACCGGCGAGACGAACGGCGAGAGCCCGGGTTCGGGCGACACGGGTGGGACCACCGCTCCGCCGACGGTCACCCGCACCACGCGCAAGACCACCGCGCGCAAGACCACCACGCCGCGCACCCGCAAGGCCGCCGCTGCGCCGGCCGAGGCCGCCGGCGCCGGCGAGGCCACCGCCGAGGTGCCGGACGCGGCCGCGGCGAGTGCCGCGCCGGTCGTGAAGAAGACGACCCGCACCCGTACGCCGCGCAAGGCCGTCCCGGCAGCGTCGGACACGCCCGCGGCCACCCCCGTCGACGCGCCTGCGGCTGCGACCCAGGAGGCTGCCGAGGCCGCGCCGGCCAAGAAGGCCGCGGTCCGCAAGACGACGCGCACCCGCAAGACCACCACGGCCGCCACGGCCGCCACGGCCGCTCCGGCCGACGTCGATGCCGCTGTCGGGACGACCCCGGAGGTCGAGCCCGACGCCGTGGCCGACGCGCCCGCCCCGGCCAAGAAGACCGCGGCCCGCAAGTCGTCGGCCCGCAAGAGCACGGCCAAGAAGGCAGCGGCCGCCCCGGCCGAGGACACGACCGCCGGCGACGGTGCCGACAGCGACGCAGCCGCGCCTGCCGCGGCCCAGCGGCCGGCCAAGAAGGCCGCCAAGAAGTCTGGGTCGCGCTCGGGCGCCAAGAAGGCCACCGACGCACCCGCAGGTGAGGTCACCGACGGCACCGACGGCACCGACGGCACCACGGCCGGGGGAGTGGTCCCGCTCTTCCAGGCCCCCGAGGTCACGCCCACGGTGACGCGTCGGACCCGCAAGGCCCCGGCGAAGAAGGTCGCTGCGCCCGTCGAGGAGCCCGAGGCCACCCTCGACCCGGACGCGGAGGTCGACGAGGACGAGACCGCCGAGACCCGGGCCGCCGACACGCAGCTCGACACCGCCGCCGACACGGCCGAGACTCCCGACGAGGACCAGGCCGACGAGCAGGGCGACGACGAGCAGGGCGACGAGTCGGGCGAGGGCGGCAACGGTCCGGCCCGCCGTCGGCGCCGCCGCGGCGGCGCCGACGGCGCAAGGGCAGCGACGGCTCCGGCTCGGACGCCGAGGGCGACGGCACGGACGGCGACGAGTCCGCCGACGACTCGTCCGGCTCCTCCGGCCCGGCCGACGAGTCCTCCGAGGACTCCGGCGAGCAGGGCGAGGGCAGCTCGCGCCGCCGTCGCCGCCGTCGCCGCGCCGGCGAGGAGGGCGGATCCGACGACGACGAGCCCAACACCGTCACCAAGGTGCGCAGCCGCCGCGCCGCCGAGGACCAGATCACGTCGCTGGCCGGCTCGACCCGTCTCGAGGCCAAGAAGCAGCGCCGCCGCGAGGGCCGCGAGGCCGGTCGCCGTCGCGCCCCCATCGTGAGCGAGGCCGAGTTCCTGGCCCGCCGCGAGGCCGTGGACCGCGTCATGGTCGTGCGCCAGCGCGAGGACCTCACCCAGATCGCCGTCCTCGAGGACAAGGTGCTCGTGGAGCACTACGTCGCCCGCGAGTCGCAGACCTCGTTGATCGGCAACGTCTACCTCGGCCGCGTCCAGAACGTGCTGCCCTCCATGGAGGCCGCCTTCATCGACATCGGCAAGGGCCGCAACGCCGTGCTCTACGCCGGTGAGGTCAACTGGGCCGCGCTCGGCCACAAGGAGGGCCAGCCGCGCAAGATCGAGGCGGTGCTCTCCAGCGGCCAGCCGATCCTGGTGCAGGTCACCAAGGACCCGATCGGTCACAAGGGTGCCCGCCTCACCAGCCAGGTCAGCCTGGCCGGCCGGTTCCTCGTCTACGTGCCCGACGGCACCACGAGCGGCATCTCGCGCAAGCTGCCCGACACCGAGCGCAACCGGCTCAAGACCCTCCTCAAGGAGATCGTCCCCGACTCCGCCGGCGTCATCGTGCGCACCGCGGCCGAGGGGGCCAGCGAGGAGGAGCTGACGCGCGACGTGGAGCGTCTCAAGGCCCGCTGGGAGGACATCGAGGGCAAGGCCCGCGGCAACGCCCCGGCGCTGCTGTACGGCGAGCCCGACCTGACCCTCAAGGTCGTGCGCGACCTGTTCACCGAGGACTTCAACAAGCTCCTCATCCAGGGCGACGACGCGTGGGAGACGGTCTCCGGGTACGTCGAGCACGTCGCCCCGGACCTCGTCGACCGGGTCGAGAAGTTCGAGGCCCCCGAGGGCGCCTCGGCCAAGAAGTCCGACATCTTCGCCGTGCACCGCATCGACGAGCAGATCGCCAAGGGCCTGGACCGCAAGGTCTGGCTGCCCTCCGGTGGCTCGCTCGTCATCGACCGCACCGAGGCGATGACCGTCGTCGACGTCAACACCGGCAAGTTCACCGGCTCCGGGGGCAACCTCGAGGAGACGGTGACCAAGAACAACCTCGAGGCCGCGGAGGAGATCGTGCGCCAGCTCCGGCTGCGCGACATCGGCGGCATCATCGTCGTCGACTTCATCGACATGGTCCTGGAGTCCAACCGCGACCTGGTCGTACGCCGCCTCGTCGAGTGCCTGGGCCGTGACCGCACCCGCCACCAGGTCGCCGAGGTCACCTCGCTCGGCCTGGTGCAGATGACCCGCAAGCGGATCGGCACCGGCCTGCTGGAGTCCTTCAGCCACGACTGCGAGCACTGCCACGGGCGAGGTGTCGTGGTCCAGAGCGAGCCCGTCGAGCCGGGCCGCAACGCCGACGACGAGCCGCAGCGCACCGGTCGCTCCCGTGGCCGGGGTCGCGGACGCGACGGCGGCTCGAGTCAGTCGGCCGGTCAGTCGGGAGGCGCCCAGCAGTCGGCGGCTCCCTCGCCCAAGGACGTGGCCGCGATGGCCCGCGCCGAGAAGGCCGACGAGGACGCCCGCACCGAGGACGCCCGCACCGAGGACGCCCGCACCGAGGACGCCCGCACCGAGGACGCGCAGTCCGAGAGCACGCAGCCCGAGAGCACCCCGTCCGAGGACTCGCAGGCCGCGCCCGCCGAGGGCGGCGGCCGTCGAGGCTCCCGCCGTGGCGGTCGGTCCGGAGGCCGCTCGCGCGGTGGTGCTCCGTCCGGCGAGGGCAGCGAGGCCACCCCGGAAAGCACGACCCTGGACGCCGCGCCGGTCGACGACAACGCGGCCCAGGACAGCGCCTCCGAGACGGTGCCCGCCGTCGACACCGCCCCCACGGCGGCGTCCCCCGAGCCGGGGGTGGCCGACGTGGTGGACGCGCCCGCCGAGCCGGGCGTCGAGGACCAGGTCGAGGACAAGGTCGCGGAGACGGTCGAGGAGACCGTGCCGCCGGCCGACGAGTCGGCGGCTGAGCCCGCCGCCGAGCCCGCTCCCGAGCCGGAGAGGCCCCGGGTCGTCACGCGCACCCGGCGCCGCTCCGCCAGCCGTCCCGCCGGACCGCCGTCCGGAGTGGCGGGCACCCTGCCCGAGTCGGGACGGGTCGAGCCCGGCACCTCCGACGTCGAGTTCGGCGGCGAGCCGCTCGCCGTACCGGACCCGGCGGCGCACGACGGGAGCGCGGAGCCGCACGTCGAGCACGTCCCGATCAAGAAGAAGGGCGCCCGCAAGCGCTGATCCACCCGGGACGGGTGGCGGCGGGGCCTCGTTTTGACCCTGCCGCCGTCCGGCCCGTAATGTTGCACCTTGTGCGCTTCGGCGTGCCACCTGACTTTGCCCGCGGCGGTTCCGCCCCGGCATCCATGAAGACCCGAGGAGAGTGAGCCCGCCGTGTACGCAGTTGTGCGCAGTGGCAGCAAGCAGCAGAAGGTTGCTGTTGGCGACGTCATCGAGATCGACAAGATGGACCTGAAGGCCAACACGGTCGGCAGCACCCTGACTCTCCCCGTCGTGATGGTGGTCGACGGTGAGAAGGTCACCGCGACCGGCCTCGACAAGGCCGCCGTCACGGTCGAGATCCTGGGCGCGACCAAGGGCCCGAAGATCGTCATCCAGAAGTACAAGAACAAGACCGGCTACAAGAAGCGCCAGGGTCACCGCCAGAAGTACACCCAGGTCAAGGTCACCGACATCTCCCTGTGACGTCGGGGCGAGCGTGTCGGCTTCGCCGCCGCGCGGCCGCCCGACAGCGCTGCTCGATCCACACCTCCACGAAGGATTACTGAAATGGCACACAAGAAGGGCGCCGCGTCCACCAAGAACGGCCGCGACTCCAACAGCCAGCGCCTCGGTGTGAAGCGCTTCGGCGGCCAGACGGTCAACGCCGGCGAGATCATCGTGCGCCAGCGTGGCACCCACTTCCACCCGGGCTCGGGTGTGGGCCGTGGCGGCGACGACACGCTCTTCGCCCTGCAGGCGGGTGCCGTCGAGTTCGGCACCAAGCGCGGCCGCAAGGTCGTCAACATCGTCCCCGGCGAGTGACGCTGCGGCGACACTGAATTTCCACCGCGGAGGGCGTTCCTGGACTGGGGACGCCCTTCGCGCATTTCTCCACCGAGCTTCACGACTGAGAGCGAAACCATGGCTGTCCCGACCTTCATCGACCAGGTCACGTTGCACATCAGTGCGGGTCGGGGTGGCAACGGCGTCGCCTCGGTCCACCGCGAGAAGTTCAAGCCGCTCGGCGGCCCCGACGGCGGCAACGGTGGTCCCGGCGGATCGGTGATCCTCCGGGTCGACCCCGACGTCACGACGCTCATCGACTACCACCACAGCAACAAGCGTCGCGCCGACCACGGCGGCCACGGTGCCGGTGGGCACCGCAACGGCTCGCACGGCGGCGACCTGGTGCTGCCGGTGCCCGACGGCACGCTGGTCAAGCGCCTCGACGGCACCGTGCTGGGCGACATGGTCGGCGCCGGCACCGAGATGGTCATCGCCCAGGGCGGCCGGGGCGGTCTCGGCAACGCGGCGCTGGCGAGCAGCAAGCGCAAGGCTCCCGGCTTCGCGCTCCTCGGCGAGCCCGGCGACGAGATCGAGGTCCGCCTCGAGCTCAAGGTCGTCGCCGACATCGGCCTGGTCGGCTTCCCGAGCGCGGGCAAGTCCAGCCTCATCGCCGCGATGTCGCGGGCGCGGCCCAAGATCGCCGACTACCCGTTCACGACCCTGGTGCCCAACCTGGGCGTCGTCCGCGCGGGCGAGGTCACCTTCACCGTCGCCGACGTGCCCGGCCTCATCGAGGGCGCGGCCGACGGTCGCGGCCTGGGCCACGACTTCCTGCGCCACATCGAGCGCTGCGCGGCCCTGGTGCACGTCATCGACACCGCCACCATCGAGCCCGGGCGCAACCCCCTCGACGACCTCGACGTCATCGAGAACGAGCTGGCCCGCTACGGCGGGCTCGAGGACCGCCCGCGCCTGGTCGCCCTCAACAAGGTCGACGTCCCCGACGGCCACGAGATCGCCGACATGGTCCTCGACGACCTCGCCGAGCGTGGCCTGAGGGTCTTCCCGGTCAGCGCCGCCTCCGGTGCGGGCATGCAGGCCCTCACCTACGCCATGGCCGACCTCGTCCAGCGCTCGCGCACCGACAAGCCCGTGGTCGAGGCGACGCGCATCGTGATCCGGCCCCCGTCGGTCGACGGCGGCGGCGACTTCGACATCACCGAGTCGCCCGAGGGCTGGCGCGTGCGCGGCGAGAAGCCCGAGCGCTGGGTGCGCCAGACCGACTTCAGCAACGAGGAGGCCGTCGGCTTCCTCGCCGATCGCCTCAACCGGATCGGCATCGAGGACCGGCTCGTCAAGATGGGTGCCCAGGAGGGCGACGCCGTCATCATCGGCCCCGAGAACAACGCCGTGGTCTTCGACTTCAAGCCCAGCGTCGAGGCCGGCGCCGAGATGCTGGGTCGTCGTGGCGAGGACGAGCGGCTGCGCGAGGAGCGGCCCTCGGCCACCCGCCGTCGCGACATCCAGGAGCAGATGCCCGAGCGCTCCGAGACCGAGACCCGTGCCGACGTGGCCCGCCGCATCGACCGGAGCAAGACCGCCCCGAAGACGGTCACCAGCTCCGGGATCGGCCCGATGTCCTACGAGATCGGCACGTCGGACGACCCCGACTGGGACGGCAGTGAGCAGGACTGACGGGGCTGCTGACGGGCCCGGCCGCGTGGCCGGCGACCGGGCCGCCCTGGTCGCCGGGGCGCGCCGGGTCGTGGTCAAGGTCGGCTCGTCGTCGCTGACCACCGCCGCCGGCGGCATCGACCCCGACCGGGTCCGCCGGCTCGTCGACGTCCTGGCCGCCGCCCGCGACCGGGGCGCCGAGGTGGTCCTCGTCTCCTCCGGCGCGATCGCGGCGGGCCTGGCCCCGCTCGGGCTCGCCCGGCGGCCCAAGGCGCTCGCGGCCCAGCAGGCGGCCGCCAGCGTGGGGCAGGGGCTGCTGGCCCACCGCTACCAGGAGGAGTTCGCCCGGCACGGCCTGGTCACCGGGCAGGTGCTCCTCACCGCCGAGGACGTCACCCGGCGTGCGCACTACCGCAACGCCTACCAGACCTTCGCCAAGCTCCTCGAGCTCGGCGTGCTGCCGATCGTCAACGAGAACGACACGGTCGCCACCTCCGAGATCCGCTTCGGTGACAACGACCGGCTCGCCGCCCTGGTCGCCCACCTGGTGCACGCGGACCTGCTGGTGCTCCTCTCAGACGTCGACGGCCTGTACGACGGCCCGCCGAGCCGCCCGGGCGCCCGCCTGCTGGCCGACGTACGCTCCGCAGCCGACCTGGACGCGGTCACCATCGGCAGCACGGGCTCGGCCGGGGTCGGCACCGGCGGCATGGTCACCAAGGTGGAGGCCGCCCGGATCGCCACCGGCGCCGGGATCCCGGTCGTGCTCACCTCCGCCGACCACGCCTCCGCCGCCCTCGGTGGTGCCGCGGTCGGCACCCTCTTCCACGCCACCGGGGGCCGCCGCCCGACCCGGATGCTCTGGCTCGCCCACGCCACCGACCCGAAGGGGTCGGTCACCCTCGACGCCGGCGCGGTCCGCGCGGTCACCGAGCGCGGCGCCTCCCTGCTCGCGGCGGGCGTGGTCGCGGTCGAGGGGGCGTTCGTGGCCGGCGACCCGGTCGACCTGGTCGATCCCGCGGGCGTCGCGGTGGCCCGCGGGCTCGTCAACTACGACGCCGACGAGCTCCCCGAGCTGCTGGGACGCTCCAGCCACGACCTCAAGGCCTCGCTGGGCTCGGCGTACGAGCGCGAGGTCGTGCACCGCGACGACCTCGTCCTGCTCTGAAGGGTGTGCGGATGACCTGGGACCCGACCCCCGAGGAGGTCGCCGAGGAGGAGGCTTTCCGGCGCCTGTACGGCGAGTGGGACGCCCTCGACCCGGCCGGCACGGCGGCCTTCATGGCCGGCTACCCGGGGGAGTGGTGGGTGGTGGGCGGCTGGGCGATCGAGGCCTTCACCGGCGTCGCCCGGCGGCACGAGGACATCGACCTGGTCATCTGGCGGCGCGACCTGCCCCTGCTGCGCGAGCACGTCGGAGACCGCCACCACATCTGGAGCGCCGGCGGCGGCGCGATCCGCCCGGTCGACGACGACTGGCCCGAGCCCCATCCGCAGGCCGGCCAGGTGTGGCTGCGCGACCACGCGACGGCCCCGTGGTTCCTCGACTGCATCCTCTCCGAGGACCGCGACGGGCTGTGGGTGAGCCGGCGCGACGACGCGCACGTCGTGCCCCTCGCCGACGTCACCTGGGTGGCCGACGACGGCATCCGCTACATGCGCCCCGAGGTCGTGCTCCACCACAAGGCGCGACTGAACCGCCCCAAGGACACCGTCGACCTCGAGACCACCTGGCCGCTCCTGGACCCGGGGGCGCGCGAGTGGCTGCGCGACGCCGTACGCCGCGAGCGGGCCGACCACCCGTGGCTGTCGACGACGATGGCGGGCTGAGCGCCCCTCAGCCGCCTGCGGCCGCCCACGCCACGGCGGCCAGGGCCAACCCCCGCTGGTCGAGGCCGACCTGCCGGAGGAGCACCGCGTCCACCTGGGGCGCCGTGAGCGGTCCGGCCTGCCCGGCTCGGAGCCGCGCCGCGGTGAAGGCGTCCATCAGGTCCCACAGGACCTGCGTCCCACGCGTCGCGACGAGGTAGGTGCACATGACGGCGGCCAGCGCGTAGCTGGCGTCGGCGTCGGCGTAGAAGCCCAGGCCGTCGGTGAGGACGGGTGCGGGGTCGCCGAGGTACGCCAGGACGTACGCAGCCATGAGCCGCTGCTGCTCGGCGGGGAGGTGGCTCCGGGACACGTACTCCGCGGCACCCTCCGTCAGCCAGCGCGGGCTGCTGTCGTCCCTGCTGGCCAGGGCCACGTGGGTCAGCTCGTGGCGGAGCAGGAACTCGCGCTGCAGGCCGTCGTGGGCCACGGCGGGGTTGACGACGAAGCGATGGGCAGCGACCGTGCGGGAGCCCGGGCGGACCGGGACCGGATAGGCCACGCCGCCCGTCTCCCGGACGTCCATCGGGGTGCGCTCCTCGAGGGCGGTGAGGTCGGAGATGTCGTAGGCCACGACCTTCCCGGACCAGTCCGGGAGGGCCGCCAGGACCGTCCTCCGCGAGGCCCGGAGGTCGCTCATCACGGCGGTGGCGTAGGGCTCGGTCTCCTCGTCGAAGAGGCCGAGGATCGGCCCGCTCTCGCGGACCACCACGTGGGCGACGTCCCACGGGTCCGGGAGCCAGCCCGCACGGCGATCGCCCTCGGCGTCGCGGTCGTCGACGAGCACGACCTCGCCGTCCACCTGGCGGAAGGTGTAGAGCAGCCGCTGCGTGACGCTGCGCTGCTCGAAGCCGTCGAGCCGCATGGTGAAGTCGACCGGCAGGTGGAGCTCGCCCTCCTCGTCATCGTCGTCCTCCACGTCCTCGTCCCCTGCGGACCCCTCGCCCGCGAGCTCGAGGCGCAGGTCGCCGACCGGCATCGCCGCCAGGTTGTCGAACCAGCGCGCCTGGGTGGCCACGAACTGCAGCGCGTCGTCGTCGACGGTGGCCAGGAAGGTGTCCCGGTCCCCGGCCACGAGCGCGGCCTCCCGCTCGGCGACGAGCCGGACCGCCTCCGAGCGCACCTCGTCCGCACCGAGCGGGTCGACCGCCTCAGGGCGGCTGGGGCGCGCGTCCGCGGTGCAGGCTCCGGCGCCGCCGAGCAGCAGGCAGAGGACGACGACCCGGGGCACCAGCCTCATGCGCGGGAGCCTAGGCGGCGTCCGGGCGGCCGGGGCGTGAATGCCGAGATGGACCTCGTGCACACCGCGCGTAGGCTTGGCAGGTCATGACCACCCCCGGACCCCCCGTCTACCTCGACCACGCCGCGACGACGCCGATGCTGCCCGTCGCGCTGGACGCGATGACCGCACAGCTGGCCTCGGTGGGCAACGCCAACTCGCTGCACGCCTCGGGACGCTCGGCCCGCCGGGTCGTCGAGGAGGCGCGCGAGACCATCGCCCGCTCGCTGGGCTGCCGGCCCGGGGACGTGGTCTTCACCTCGGGCGGCACGGAGGCCGACAACCTGGCCCTCAAGGGCATCTTCTGGGCGCGCCGGGGGGAGGACCCGCGCCGGGTCCGGATCCTGTCGACGGCGATCGAGCACCACGCCGTCCTCGACCCGCTGCACTGGCTGGCCACCGACGACGGCGCCGACGTCGAGCTGCTGCCCGTCGACCAGCGCGGTCGTCTCGACGTCGACGCGCTGCGCCGCTCGATCGAGCGCGACCCGGGCTCGGTGGCCCTCGTCTCGGTGATGTGGGCCAACAACGAGGTCGGCACCCTCCAGCCGGTCGACGAGGTGGTGGCGCTGGCCCACGAGCACGGCATCCCGGTGCACACCGACGCGGTGCAGGCCGTCGGCGCCGTCCCGGTCGACTTCGAGGCCTCCGGCGTCGACGCGCTGAGCTTCACCGGGCACAAGGTCGGCGGTCCCTACGGCGTCGGCGCCCTCGTCGTACGCCGCGACCTCCGGGTCTCCGCCCTCGTCCACGGCGGCGGGCAGGAGCGCGACATCCGCAGCGGCACCCTCGACCCGCCGGCCATCGCCGGGCTCGCCGCTGCGATCGAGGCCTCCGTCAAGGCCCAGCCCGAGCACGCCGAGCGGGTCGCCGCGCTGCGCGACGACCTCGTACGCCGGGTGGTCGAGGTGGTGCCCGACGCGCACCTGCACGGCGCCGCGCTCGACGGCGACGACGGCGGTCGGCTCCCCGGCAACGCGCACCTCGGCTTCCCCGGGTGCGAGGGTGACTCCCTGCTCATGCTCCTCGACGCCCGCGGCATCGAGTGCTCCACCGGCTCGGCCTGCAGCGCCGGCGTGCCGCAGCCCTCCCACGTGCTGCTGGCCATGGGCTGCGACGCCGACCAGGCCCGTCACTCGCTGCGCTTCTCGCTCGGCCACACCTCGACCGCCGCCGACGTCGACGCCCTCGTCGAGGCCATCGGACCGGTCGTGGAGCGCGCCCGCGCGGCCAAGCCCCGATGAGGCCGCGATGAGGATCATCGCCGCCATGTCGGGCGGGGTCGACTCGGCCGTCGCCGCCGCGCGCGCCGTCGAGGCCGGCCACGACGTCACCGGCATCCACCTCGCCCTCTCGCGCAACCCCGCGTCGTACCGCACGGGCGCCCGCGGCTGCTGCACCATCGAGGACAGCAACGACGCCCGCCGCGCCGCCGACGTGATCGGCATCCCCTTCTACGTGTGGGACCTGTCCGACCGCTTCCACGAGGACGTGGTCGAGGACTTCATGGACGAGTACGCCGCCGGCCGCACGCCCAACCCGTGCCTGCGCTGCAACGAGAAGATCAAGTTCGCCGCGGTGCTCGACCGCGCGCTGGCCCTGGGCTTCGACGCGGTCGCGACCGGGCACTACGCCCAGCTGCGGACCGGTGCCGACGGGCTCATCGAGATGCACCGGGCCGTCGACCACGGCAAGGACCAGTCCTACGTGCTCGGCGTCCTTGACCAGCAGCAGCTCGCCCACTCGTTCTTCCCGCTGGGCGACACCAGCAAGCCGCAGGTGCGCGAGGAGGCGGCCCGGCGCGGGCTGCTCGTGGCCGACAAGCCGGACTCGCACGACATCTGCTTCGTCGCCGACGGCGACAACGCCGGCTGGCTGCGTGACAAGCTCGGGGACCGCAACCCCAACACCGGCGGCGACATCGTCGACGCCGGCTCCGGTGAGGTCCTGGGCCGGCACGAGGGCACCGTCGCCTACACGATCGGGCAGCGCCGCGGGCTGCGGCTCGGGCGGCCGGCGGCGGACGGGAAGCCCCGCTTCGTCCTCGACATCGAGCCGGTCTCGGGCACCGTCACCGTCGGCCCGCGCGAGGGGCTGCGGATCGACCGGATCAGCGGGATCCGGCCGCGCTGGTGCGGCACCGTCCCGACCGTGCTCGACGGCCCGGACGTGAGCGTGCAGCTGCGCGCGCACGGGGCCGAGCACCGCGCGGTCGTCACCGTCCACGCCGACGGGAGCGGGGTCGACGTCGAGCTGCTCGAGCCCGCGGAGGGCATCGCCCCAGGTCAGGCCGTCGTGGTCTACGACGGCAGCCGCGTCGTCGGCTCGGCGACGATCAGCGCCACCGCCCGCTCGCAGGCCCTCGCGTGAGCGCGCTCGCCACCGGGGTCGGGTCGATGCCCGGCACCGACGATCGGGAGTACGCCGAGGCGGTGCGCGTCGTCCTCGGCGAGCTGTCCCTGCCGCACGTGCCGGAGCTGCCCGGGCGGGGTGCGCTGGCGACCATGACCGGGCGCGGGCTGGCCGTCGTGGCGGGTCTCGGGGCGGACCTGCAGCCGGCCGGCTGGCGGCTGACCGACGCCCCCGGCATCGACCACCGCCGGGCCCGCTCCCTCCTGGCCCAGGACCTCGACCAGGTCGAGGAGCAGGCCCAGGGGCACGCCGGACCGTTCAAGGCCCAGGTCTGCGGACCGTGGACGCTGGCCGCAACGGTCGAGAAGCCCCGGGGCGACAAGATCCTGTCCGACCACGGCGCCCGCCGCGACCTCGCGCAGGCGCTCGCCGAGGGCGTCCGCGACCACGTCGCTGACCTGCGGCGGCGCCTGCCGGGCACGGAGCGGCTGGTCGTGCAGGTGGACGAGCCGGCGCTGCCCGCGGTCCTCGCGGGAGCGGTGCCGACGGCGTCCGGCTTCGGCCGACACCGCCGCGTCGACCTGCCCGAGGCCTCCGCCGCCCTGGAGTGGGTGCTGACCGCGATCACCGAGTCCGGTGCCGAGCCGTGGGTGCACTCGTGCGCGCCCGACGTGCCCTGGTCGCTGGTCCGCGGTGCCGGGACGCGCGGCCTGTCCGTCGACCTCGACGTGCTGCGGCCCCATGACCTCGACCACCTCGCGGAGGCCATCGAGGCGGGGGAGACCGTCGCGCTGGGCATCGTCCCCTCGACCGACCCCGGCACCCTCCCGGGCGACACGGCGCTCACCGAGCGCGTGCTGCGCTGGCTGGACATGCTGGGCCTCGACCACGAGGAGGCGTCGGGACGGCTGGTCGTGACGCCGTCCTGCGGCCTGGCCGGGGCGTCGTACGACTGGGCGCGTCAGGCGCTGCGCCTCTCCGGCACCGTCGCCGGCCACCTGTGACCCGCTGGCGGTAGTGGGGGACGATCTGGGTGGGCGGATCGGTGGGATCCCCGACGAGATCGTCCTCAACTACCCGGGGGCGGGGCGGCCGGGTGACCTAGGCGGGCGCGAGCAGGCCCAGCGAGGAGTCGATGGCCTCGTCGTTCCAGCGCTCCACGCCGGTCAGCATGTAGTGCCCCAGCGCGCCCATGTCGTGCAGGGCCACGCCGGAGGCGACCTCCCGGGCGCGCTCGACGAACCGGGCCGTCTCGGCGTACGACGTGATCCGGTCGCGGCGACCGTGCGCCGCCACCAGGGAGCGACCGGCCAGCGCGTGGACGGGGTCCTCGGCCGACCACCAGGGGGCCAGCCCGACCACCCCGACGACCGACGGGTCGTCGGCCACGTGGACGGCGACCCGGGCCCCCATCGAGTGGCCCAGCAGCACGACCGGCACGTCGCCGTGCGCGCGGCGCACGCGGTCCAGGGCCCAGCGGGCGTCGTCGACCCGGTCGGCGCCGCCGTTCCAGCCGCGCTCGCGGTAGCGCAGCAGCCAGATCCCGGTGCCCGCGCGGTGGGCCCGCATCGCGATCGTGCGCTGCATCCACAGCGACCGGCGCCACGAGGCGCTGCGGCCGTCGACCGGCTGCCGCGAGCGCGGCTTGCCGCCGTGCAGCATCAGGACCAGGGCGTCGGGACGCCCGGGGGCGTCGTACCTCGTCAGCAGCTGCTCGCTCACGGGACTCCTTCGGTGCGACGGCGGGGACGGATGGGGGTGGAACGGCACCGACCCGCCCGCGGCGCGCGGACGGGTCGGGGCTGGTACGACGATCAGCCGACGTGGACGCCCTCGGGGGCGTTCTCGGTGGCGAGCTCCTCGTGCTTGACGTCGAGGAAGATCCACACGATCGCCGAGGCCGCCAGCATCATGATCGCGCCGGTGAAGAAGGCCATGGTCGCGCCCTCGGTGAACGCCCCGAGGCTGGCCAGCTGGGACAGCGCGGCCTGGTCCATGCCGGGTGCCGCCGCCGCGATCGACGGTGCGATCTCGTCGGCGCGGGACTGGGCGAAGTGCAGCGACACGGTGCTGAGGGTGGCGAGGCCGAGCGCGCCGCCGACCTGCTGCATCGTGTTGAGCACGCCGGAGCCGATGCCGGTGTCCTGGGCCCGCAGGTGGTGCACGGCGACCAGGGTGAGCGGCACGAAGTTGAGCCCCATGCCGAAGGCCATCAGCACGATGAACGGCAGGATCTGCGTCCAGTAGTTGACCCCGTCGCCGATCGGGACGCCCTGACCGCCCATCGCGGCGGGCAGCGAGCCCAGGATGGAGGCCGGGTCCTCGGGCACCGTGATCCGGCTGAAGCCGTAGAGCGCCGCGGCCGAGAGCAGCGTGCCGATGCCCGACAGGAAGCGCGGGTCGACGTGACTGATGAGCTTGGAGGCCGCGGTGGCCGAGATGATCATCGCGATCGAGAACGGCAGGAACGCCACGCCGGTGTGCAGCGGGGAGTAGCCCACGACCTGCTGGATGAACAGCGACAGGAAGAAGAACATCGCGAACATCGCGGCCGGGACGATCATCATGACGGCGAACGCGGTGGCCCGGTTCTTGCTCTTGAAGATCCGGAACGGCATGAGCGGGTGCTCCACGCGCGACTCGACCAGCAGGAAGACGCCGAGCAGCACGACGCCGATCGCCAGGCTGGTGATCGTGGTGGAGTCGCCGAAGCCGTGCGCCTCCTGGCCGGCCAGCGAGAGGCCGTAGACGATGGCGAGCAGTCCGCCAGTGCCGGTGATGGCGCCCGGCACGTCGAGCCAACCGCTGTGGCGCTCGGACTCGTCGAAGTAGCGGGGGGCGAGCACCGCGGCGAACACGCCGATCGGCACGACGATCAGGAAGGTGTAGCGCCAGCCGGCGATGCCCAGCGGGCTGTCGAGGCCGGTGAGCCAGCCGCCGAGGATGAGGCCGACGGCCGCACCGACGCCGGCCATCGCGGCGTACACGGCGAAGGCGCGGTTGCGCTCCTTGCCGGCGGGGAAGGTCGTGGTGATGAGCGCCAGGGCGGCGGGGGAGGCCATCGCGGCACCGGTGCCCTGGAAGGCACGGGCCGAGAGCAGCATGGCCTCGTTCTGGGCGATGCCGCCGAGGAGCGAGGCGAGCGCGAAGACGAGCACGCCGATCATGAAGATCCGGCGGCGGCCGTAGAGGTCGGCGAGTCGTCCACCGAGCAGCAGGAAGCCGCCGAAGGTGAGCGCGTAGCCGGTCACGATCCACTGCAGGTTGGCCTGGTCGATGTCCAGGTCGGCACCGATGAAGGGCAGGGCGATGTTGGCGATGGTGGAGTCGAGCACCACCATCAGCTGGGCCAGGGAGATGAGGATCAGTGCCCACCGGAGCCGCTTGTGCTCCTGCGGGGTGACCTCGACGGCCTCCGGGGCCTGGGTCTTGTCGGACATGGTGTTCCTTCTGGGTCGAGTCTGCGGGTCAGCCCGCGACGGAGGCTGAGGTGGTCGCGGCGGGCAGGATGATCTGGTCGAGGACGCGATCGATGAGCTCCGGGGTCGGAGCCTCACCGAGCATGAAGAAGCGGTGGAGCACGATGCCCGGCAGCGCCGGGCCGATCAGGGTGATGTCGATGTCGTCGCGCAGCTCGCCACGGGCGCGGGCCCGCTCGAAGATGCGGAGCGTCTGGTCGATCTTGGGGCCGAGCACCTGGGTGCGGTAGGCGTGGGCGAACTCCGGGTCCCGCCCGATGGCGGTCAGGACGCTGGTGAAGCGGGTGACGGTCTCGACGTCGGTGAGCCCGCCGAAGCCGCAGTACGCCGCCTCGAGGTCACCCCGCAGGGAGCCGGTGTCCGCGGGCTCGGGCGTGGCCTTCTGGGCGACGAGGGCGTCGATGACCAGGGTGAGCTTGTTGGTCCACCGGCGGTAGAGGGTCGCCTTGGAGGCCCTGGCACGCGACGCCACGGCGTCCATGGTGAGGCGGTCGTAGCCGACCTCGCCGAGCACCGCGAGGGCGGCGTCGAGGATCTGCTGCTCGCGGTCGCCCTCCACCCGGGGGCGGGTGGTGGTGTCGGCTGGGGTCATGGGGGATGGAACACGTTCGTTTCATCGTCCATTCCCGGTCCGTTCCCACCGGTCTGGACCAGTCGTCGTACGCCGTCCTGCGGACCCGGTCCCGTGGCCGTGTCGGTGGAGGAGTGCAGACTGTGCCCCATGACCGTGGAGCCCGCCCCCACCGATGCCCGGGAGCGTCACCAGGAGCTGCGCGAGCAGCTCGAGGACGCCCGCTGGCGCTACTACGTCCTGGACGACCCGACCCTCTCCGACGCCGACTTCGACGCCCGGATGCGCGAGCTCGAGGCCCTCGAGGAGGCCCATCCCGAGCTGCGCACGCCGGACTCGCCCACCCAGACGGTCGGCGGGGCGGTGTCGACCGAGTTCACCGCCGTCGACCACCTCCAGCGCATGGAGAGCCTCGACAACGCGTTCTCCTTCGAGGAGCTCGACGCGTGGTACTCCCGGCTGCGCCGCGACGGGCTGGAGGCTCCCGACCTGCTGTGCGAGCTCAAGGTCGACGGGTTGGCGATCAACCTGCTCTACGAGCAGGGCCGCCTGGTGCGGGCCCTCACCCGCGGCGACGGTCGCACGGGCGAGGACGTGACCCCCAACGTCAAGACCATCGACTCCGTCCCGCACCGCCTCACCGGGACCGACGAGCTGCCGGTCCCGGCGCTGCTGGAGGTCCGCGGCGAGGTGTTCCTGCCCGCCGAGGCCTTCGAGCGCCTCAACGCCTCGATGGCCGACGCCGGCAAGCCGTTGTTCGCCAACCCGCGCAACGCCGCCGCCGGCTCGCTGCGTCAGAAGGACCCGCGCGTCACCGCGACCCGGTCACTGGGCATGGTCTGCCACGGCCTCGGTGCCCGGGAGGGCTTCGAGCCCGTCGCGCAGTCGGCGTCGTACGCCGCCATGCGGTCCTGGGGCCTGCCGACCTCCGACCAGGTCCGCGTGGTGCCGACCATCGACGACGTGCGCGCCTACATCGACCACGTGGGGGAGCACCGGCACACCATCGTGGGCTACGAGATCGACGGCGTCGTGGTCAAGGTCGACGACGTCCAGCTCCAGCGCCGCCTGGGCTCGACGAGCCGGGCCCCGCGCTGGGCCATCGCCTTCAAGTACCCGCCGGAGGAGGTCAACGCCAGGCTGCTCTCCATCGAGGTCAACGTCGGCCGCACCGGCCGCGTCACGCCGTACGGCGTCATGGAGCCCACCCGGGTGGCCGGTTCGACGGTGGAGAACGCGACCCTGCACAACGCCCACGAGGTCAAGCGCAAGGACGTCCGTCCGGGGGACACCGTCATCCTGCGCAAGGCCGGCGACGTGATCCCGGAGATCGTCGGCCCGGTGCTCGCCCTGCGCCCGAAGGGCCTGCGCCCCTGGCGGATGCCGACCCGGTGCCCGGCCTGCCGCACCCCCCTCGCCCAGCAGAAGGAGGGCGACAAGGACCTGCGCTGCCCCAACCACGAGAAGTGCCCCGCGCAGGTGCGCGAGCGCGTGTTCCACGTCGCCGGGCGCGGTGCCTTCGACATCGAGGGCCTCGGCTACGAGGCGGCGGCCGCGCTGCTCGACGCCGGCGCGATCAGCAACGAGGGCGACCTCTTCGGCCTCGACGAGGCCGCGCTGCTGACCGCCCCCCTGTTCACCCGCGCGCCCAAGAAGGGCGAGGACGGGCCCCAGCTCAGCGCCAACGGTGCCCGCCTGCTGGCCAACCTGCACGAGCGCAAGCAGCGGGTGCCGCTCTGGCGGGTGCTGGTCGCCCTGTCGATCCGACACGTCGGACCGACGGCCGCGCGGGCACTGGCCACCCGCTTCGGCTCCATGGACGCGGTCCGGGACGCCGACGAGGAGACGCTTGCCAACACCGACGGGGTCGGGCCGACGATCGCGGCCTCCGTGCGTGAGTGGTTCCACGGGACCAGCGCCGGTGACGCCGAGACCGACGAGATCGGCGACAACGCCGGCTGGCACCGGGCCATCGTCGACGCGTGGGCCGCGGCCGGCGTGAGGATGGCCGACGAGCGCGACGAGTCGGTGGGACGGACCCTCGAGGGGCTCACGATCGTGGTGACCGGCTCGCTGGAGGCCTACACGCGCGACTCGGTCAAGGAGGCGATCATCGTCCGCGGCGGCAAGGCGTCGGGCTCGGTGTCGAAGAAGACCGACTACGTGGTGGTCGGCGACAACGCCGGCTCCAAGGCCGACAAGGCCGAGCAGCTCGGCGTCCCGATCCTCGACGAGGCGGGCTTCGAGCACCTGCTCGTCCACGGTCCCGAGCGCACCGGCGATGACGAGACGGCCGGCGAGGACACGGTGGACGGGGAGGCCGGCGGCCCGACCGGGTGAGCAGCAGACGTTTACGACCGTGACCGGGCGGTAGTAAGCAGGGGTACACCACTTTCTCTGGGGGTCCCACATGCGTCTCGTCCCGACTGCCGCACTCACGCTCGGCCTGCTGGTCCCGGGCCTCGTCGTCACCACGACGGCCGCCGATGCCGCCGCCGCATCCTGCGGCGGGCTGAAGGCGACGATCGTCGGCAACGCCAAGGCCAACACCATCAACGGCACCGAGCGACGGGACGTGATCGCCGCCGGCGACGGCAACGACACGATCCGCGGCCTCGGCGGCAACGACGTCATCTGCGGCGGGGACGGCGCCGACCGCATCTCCGGGGGCGCCGACGACGACGCGATCGACGGCGGCACCGACCGCTACTACACCGACGCGTTCGGGCTGCTGCACAAGGAGGGTGACGTCATCGATCCGGGTGCCGGCAACGACTCCGTCGACCCGGGCTACGACGCCCGGCGCACCTCACCCGGCGTCGACTTCGTCCCGGACACGGTGACGTACGCCGACGCCCCGGCGGCCGCGGTCGTCGACCTGCGCACCAGCCCCGCGACGGTCGGGGCGCACGGCGCCGACACCATCGTGGTCGCCGCCGGGTCGGCGCTGCGCTTCGTCGGCACGGCCTTCAACGACGTGATCCGCGGGACCTACCAGGACGACGTGATCGTGGGGCTGGCCGGCGACGACCAGATCTACGGCCAGGACGGCGACGACCGCCTCCTGCCCGACGGAGCCGACAGCGCCGGCTCCGACATCGTGGACGGTGGCGGCGGTCGGGACACCATCGAGAGCGTGGCCGGCTACGACACGCTGGTCGGCGGCATCGACGCCGACGCCATCAGCTCCACCTCGGTCAACCGGCTCTCGGTCAACGGCGGCAGTGGCGGCGACACCGTCACCGTCCAGGTGCCGGGGGAGACGGGCTTCAAGGTGCTCGGCGGCCCGGGCCAGGACAAGCTGCGGATGCAGGCCTACCCCAACCCCGCGGCCGAGCCCACCATGCGGATGGACCAGCGCAAGGGCGTCACCAAGATCACCAAGCTGGCGCCGGTCGCGCTCACGGGCAAGTTCCAGAGCTTCACCGAGGTGGTGCTGCCCGGCAACACCAAGTCGTTCTACAAGGGGCTCGACAAGGGCGAGATCATCGACGCCAACCCCGAGCACCGTGCGGTCATCAAGGGCCGTGGCGGCGCCGATGTCATCACCGGCTCCAACCGTGCCGACCTGCTCGTCGGCGGCAAGGGCTTCGACATCGCCTTCGCCAAGGGCGGCAACGACACGTGCCTGCTGATCGAGCGCCGCGGCTCCTGCTGAGTCGCCGCCGCCGGCCCGATCGTGTCAGGACTCGTTGACCATGCCGCCCAGCCGCAGGGTGCCGTCCTCGGTGCTCGGACCGGACGGCAGCGGGGTCGTGGAGCAGCTGCTCCGCTCCGGGTCGCAGAGGGTCACCGAGTCGCCGGCCACGCTGAAGACCAGGCCGTCGGGCGTCCAGCCGTAGCCGCCCACCGGCGAGGGGGGCAGGGGCATCTCCTCGCCGGTGTCGACGGAGTGGAGCACGGCGCCGCCCAACCGGCCGATCTGGCCCTCGCCGTCGACCGGCATGAAGGGCAGGACGAGCACGTGCTCGCCGTCGGGCGACAGCGACGCCCACCGGTCACCCACGTCGGGCAGGTCCAGCAGGGTCTCCCCGGACAGGGCGTCGCGCACCTGCACGCTCGACTGCATCCGCGAGCCGTCCGCCGAGGAGTGGTAGTCGATCTGGAGGTAGCGGTCGGCCTCGATCGCCGGATAGGTGGACGAGGGCAGGGGCGTGGTCGTCGCCTCGCCGGAGCGCCAGTCCACCCGCACCGTCGCGTCGTCGAGCCCGACGTACACGTGGTCGCCGACCAGCGCCACGGGCGGGGCGTCCCAGCCGCCCCACGTGAACGCCCCGCCGACCGGGACCGTGGCGGCGGGCTCGCCGGAGCGCAGGTCGAGCACCACCACCTCCCAGTCGCCGGACGCGGGACGGGCGTAGGCGAGGTAGGGCTGGCCCGGGTCCGTGGACGGCGAGACGTCACCCATGTGCAGGTCGAGCCCGGTCACGCTGCCGTCGGTGCCGACCAGGGAGTAGCCGTCGCGGCTCGAGCCGTCCATGGCGTAGTCCTTGCCGTGCCGGACCAGCACGCCGGCCGAGGTGTAGTAGAGGCCCCGTACGGCGGGATCGCCGATCTCCACCCGGTGGTCGGTGTCTCCGAGGTAGACGGTGGAGCCGACCGCGAAGGCGCCGCCCCGGGAGTAGGCGAGCGCGGCCGCCGCGGCCTGCGCGCTCGTGAAGCTCGCGCCGGACCGCTCGTGGACGGCGACGGCGGCGTCGTCGGGCACGGACCCGTCGTCGGGCGACGACCCGGACCGCAGCCCGGGCACCACCACCAGGGCGCCCACGAGGAGCGCGGCGGCGGCCGTGCCGAGGACCGGGAGGACACGTCGGCGGCGACGCTGGGCCCGGCCGGCGCCGAGGATCTCCTCCAGGGGCGGTGGGGGGACGTCGAGGAGGTCGGCCTCGGCGCGCATCAGGTCGGCAAGTCGTTCAGTCACGGTGGGCTCCCAGGGTCGCGGGGATCACGGCGTCGCCCAGCAGCACGCGCAGCTTGGCGAAGGCCTCGAAGGTCTGGCTCTTGACCGTCCCGGTCGAGCAGCCGAGCGCGTCGGCGGTCTCGGCGACCGAGAGGTCCTCGTAGTAGCGCAGGACGACGACCGCGCGCTGACGGGGCGGCAGCTGGCCCAGCGCGTCGACGACCGCCGGCCGGGTGCTGGGGTCCCTCGTGTACGACGCGTCCGGCAGGTCGTCGGTCGGCAGCTCGTTGCGCCAGCCCTTCGTGCGGAACCAGGACGAGGCCGTGTTGACCAGGGTGCGCCTCGCGTAGGCGGGCGCCGCCGCCCGGTCCTCGATGCGCGACCACGCGGCGTACGTCTTGGCCAGTGCGGTCTGCGCGAGGTCCTCGGCCAGCTGGCGGTCGCCGACGAGCAGGAACGCGGTGCGGTAGAGCCCCGGCCAGCTGGCCTGCACGAACTCGGTGAAGTCCCCGTCGTGCGTCCTGCCAGATGGTGATCGAGCCATCGGTCCTCCTGGGATGGGTTGTCACCCCAAGAGACGCCGCGTGCGCCGCGCGGGTTGGGCGGACCTAGGATTCTGCCCATGCCCGAGATTTCCCGCGAGGAGGTGGCCCACCTGGCCACCCTCGCCCGCATCGACCTCGACGACGCCGAGCTCGACCACCTCGCCCCCCAGCTGAGCGTGATCCTCGAGTCCGTCGCGTCCATCAACGGCGTGGCCGGCGACGACGTCCCCCCGACGTCGCACGCCCTGCCGCTGACCAACGTCTTCCGCGAGGACGTGGTGGTGCCTGGCCTGACGGCCGAGCAGGCGCTGTCGGGCGCCCCCGCCAGCGAGCAGCAGCGCTTCAGCGTGCCGAGGATCCTGGGGGACGAGCAGTGAGCATCGACATCCAGCAGACCGCCGCCGCGATGGCCGAGGCCCTCACCGCGGGCGAGACCACCAGCGTCGAGCTCACCCAGCTCCACCTCGACCGCATCGCCGCCGTCGACACCGACGTGCACGCGTTCCTCCACGTCGACGCGGAGGGCGCGCTCGCCCAGGCCGCCGAGTCCGACGCGCGCCGCGCGCGCGGCGCGCTGCTGAGCCCGCTCGACGGCGTACCCATCGCCGTCAAGGACGTGCTCACCACCACCGGCCTGCCCACCACCTGCGGCTCGAAGATCCTCGAGGGCTGGGTCCCGCCGTACGACGCCACCGTCGTCGCGCGGCTCAAGGCCGCCGGCCTGCCGATCCTGGGCAAGACCAACATGGACGAGTTCGCCATGGGCTCCTCCACCGAGCACTCGGCCTACGGCCCGACCCGCAACCCGTGGGACCTCGACCGGATCCCCGGCGGCTCCGGCGGTGGCTCGGCGGCCGCGGTCGCGGCCTTCGAGGCCCCCCTGGCCATCGGCACCGACACCGGCGGCTCCATCCGCCAGCCCGGCGCCGTCACCGGCACCGTCGGCGTCAAGCCGACCTACGGCGGCGTGTCCCGCTACGGCCTGGTGGCGCTGGCCAACAGCCTCGACCAGGCCGGTCCGGTCACCCGCACCGTGCTGGACGCGGCGATGCTGCACGACGTCATCGGTGGCCACGACCCGCGTGACTCGACCTCCATCGACCACGCGTGGCCCTCGTTCACCGAGGCGGCCCGCCAGGGCGCGTCCGGCGACATGAGCGGCGTCAAGGTCGGCGTGATCAGCGAGCTGGCCGGTGACGGCTGGCAGCCGGGCGTGATGACCCGGTTCCAGGAGTCGGCCGACCTGCTGGTGCAGGCGGGTGCCGAGGTCGTCGAGGTGTCCTGCCCGTCCTTCGTGCACGCGATGGCCGCCTACTACCTCATCCTGCCGGCCGAGGCGTCCAGCAACCTCGCCAAGTTCGACGCGATGCGCTACGGCCTGCGGGTGCTGCCCGAGGGGATCGACAACCCGAGCGCCGAGGAGGTCATGCGGGCCTCGCGCGACGCCGGCTTCGGCGACGAGGTCAAGCGCCGCATCATCCTGGGCACCTACGCCCTGTCCAGCGGCTACTACGACGCCTACTACGGCCAGGCCCAGAAGGTCCGCACGCTCATCAGCCGCGACTTCGAGGCTGCCTTCGAGAAGGTCGACGTCCTGGTGTCGCCGACCGCGCCGACGACGGCGTTCAAGCTGGGCGAAAAGCTCGACGACCCGATCGCGATGTACCTCAACGACCTCGCGACCATCCCGGCCAACCTCTCCGGCGTGCCGGGCATCTCGGTGCCCAGCGGCCTCGCCGAGGAGGACGGGCTGCCCACCGGCTTCCAGGTCCTGGCGCCCGCGCTGGCCGACGACCGGGTCTACCGCGTCGGCGCCGCGCTCGAGGCCCTCCTTGCCGCGCAGTGGGGCGGCAGCCTGCTGGACCGCGCCCCGGCCCTGCCCGGCGCCTCCACCGTCACCGAAGGATCGAACGCATGACCGACACGCTGATGCCGTACGACGACGTGCTGGCCGCCTTCGACCCCGCGCTGGGCCTCGAGGTCCACGTCGAGCTCAACACCGCGTCCAAGATGTTCTGCGGCTGCCCGGCCGTCTTCGGCGGCGAGCCCAACTCGGGCACCTGCCCGACCTGCCTGGGCCTGCCCGGCGCGATGCCGGTCGTCAACGGCAAGGCCGTGGAGTCGGCGATCCGGATCGGGCTCGCGCTCAACTGCGACATCGCCGAGTGGTGCCGCTTCGCCCGGAAGAACTACTTCTACCCGGACATGCCGAAGAACTTCCAGACCTCGCAGTACGACGAGCCCATCGCCTTCGACGGCTGGATGGACGTCGAGGTGGACGGTGAGACCTTCCGCGTGGAGATCGAGCGCGCGCACATGGAGGAGGACACCGGCAAGTCGCTGCACGTGGGCGGCAGCACCGGCCGCATCCACGGTGCCGACTACTCGCTGGTCGACTACAACCGTGCCGGCATCCCGCTCATCGAGATCGTCACCCGCCCGATCATGGGCGCGGGGGAGCGGGCCCCGGACGTGGCGCGGGCGTACGTCGCGCAGCTCCGCGAGCTGATCGTCGCCCTCGGCGTCTCCGAGGCGCGGATGGACCAGGGCAACCTGCGCGCCGACGTCAACCTGTCCCTGGCGCCGAAGGGCACCGGCACCCTCGGGACCCGCACGGAGACCAAGAACGTCAACTCGTTCCGCTCGGTCGAGCGGGCCGTGCGCTACGAGATGCAGCGGCACGCCGCGATCCTCTCCGGCGGCGGCTCGATCCTGCAGGAGACGCGCCACTGGCACGAGGACACCGGCGTGACCACCAGCGGCCGCGTGAAGTCCGACGCCGACGACTACCGCTACTTCCCCGAGCCCGACCTGGTGCCGGTGGCGCCGAGCCGGGAGTGGGTCGAGGAGCTGCGCGGCACGCTGCCGGAGAACCCGACGCAGAAGCGGGCCCGGCTGCAGGGCGAGTGGGGCTTCTCGGACCTGGAGATGCGCGACACCGTCGGCGCGGGGGCGTTCGGCCTGGTCGAGGAGACCATCGCCGCCGGTGCCGCCCCGCAGGTCGCGCGCAAGTGGTGGCTCTCCGAGCTGGCCCGTCGCGCCAACGACACCGGCACCGACATCGCCTCGCTCGGCGTCACCCCGGCCGACGTCGTCGCCGTCCAGCGGCTCATCGACGCGGGGAGCATCAACGACAAGCTGGCCCGCCAGGTGTTCGAGGGCCTGTACGCCGGCGAGGGCACGCCCGAGCAGATCGTCGAGGCGCGTGGGCTGGCCATCGTCTCCGACGACGGTGCGCTCGGCGCGGCGGTCGACAAGGCGATCGCGGACAACCCGGACGTCGCCGACAAGATCCGCGACGGCAAGGTCGCGGCCGCCGGTGCGCTCATCGGCTCGGTGATGAAGGAGATGCGCGGGCAGGCCGACGCCGGGCGTGTGCGCGAGCTCATCCTGGAGAAGCTCACCTGAGGGATCCCGCGGGGGCGCCGTGGCTGTAGGGTGCGCCGAGGAAACCATCATCCGTCTGCGACGGGGAAGCCGGTCCAACTCCGGCGCTGACCCGCAACCGTAGGCGTCCCGGCCCCAGGGCCGTGGCGCGAGCCGGACCGCCCGTCGCGGGCATACCTGACAACCACGCTGCGAGGAAACAGCGGGTGTCGTCCCCCGAGGGCGCCTCCCGCTTCAACAGCGGGAAGGACAGCATGTCTCACGCACTGCGCCTCCACACCCGAGGCTCCCACACCTGGCGTCGCGCCGCCGGGCTGGTGGCCGCCTCCACCCTGGCGCTCAGCGTCGTCGCCCCCTCGGCCACGGCCGCGCCGCCCGCCACGAGCGGCAGGACCGACGACGGGGCCATCACCCTCGCCGGCACCTGGCTCAAGGGCGAGCTCACCGACGGGCTCGTCGACGCCGGCGGCTTCACCGACTACGGCCTCACGCTCGACACCGGCTTCGCCCTCGACCAGGCCGGCGACAAGGCGGGCGTGGCGACGATCAACCGGGCCTTCCAGCCGGTCATCGGCGACTACATCTCCGGCGACGCCTTCGGCGACGCGGGCAGCACCTACGCCGGCGCGGTCGCCAAGGCCGCGACCTTCGCCCGGGTCGCCGGCGCCAACCCGACGTCGTACGGCGGGGTCAACCTCGTCACCCGCCTCGAGCAGCGCGTGAGCGCGACCGCCCCGATCGTGGGCCGCCTCGAGGACACCTCGACCTACGGCGACTACGCCAACACCCTGGGCCAGTCGTACGCCGCCCGGGCCCTCACCGAGGCCAAGTCGCAGCGCGCCGCCGACGCGGTCGCCTTCCTGCTCGCCCAGCAGTGCACGTCCGGCTTCTTCCGCCAGGACTTCACCAAGGACAAGGCCGCCGCCGCCCAGGGCTGCACGGAGGGCCAGGCCGGCTCCGAGCCCAGCGTCGACGCCACTGCGCTCGCCGTCGTCAACCTCGTCCAGGGGGGCGCCAAGGGCCCAGGGGTCAACGAGGCCGTCGACAACGCCACCGACTGGCTGGTGAGCCAGCAGAAGAAGAACGGCTCGTTCGCCGGCAACACCAACAGCACCGGGCTCGCCGGCTGGGCCCTCGGCCTCGTCAAGGCCCGCTCCGCCGCCGGCAAGGCCGCCACCTGGGTCCGCAGCCAGCAGCCGGTCGACAAGTTCCGCTGCCGCAGTGCGCTGACCAAGGACACTGGGGCGATCGCGTACGAGGCCAAGGCCGTCAAGGCGGCCCGCAACAGCGGCCTCACCGACGGCGACGTGCGTGGCCAGTGGCGTCGCGCCACCGCTCAGGCGATGGCCGTGCTGCAGTGGGCGCCGGCGGCGACCGCCGACCTCGGCGTGACCCTGACCCGCTCCTCCGCCGAGTCCGGCGACAAGGTCCGCGTGAAGGTCGTGGGCCTGGCCCCCGGCGAGCGTGCCTGCGTCTCCATCAAGGGCGACACCAAGCGGATCGTCGGCAAGGCCTCCACCCGGCCGGTCACCCGCAAGCTCACGATGCCGACCGGCAACAAGACGCGCACCGTGAAGGTCAAGACGGCCGACGAGTCCGCCAAGACCCGCATCTCGGTCCGCAACTGAAGGTCCCTCCCGTGACGAGAGCACCTCTCGCACGCCTCGTCGCCGCGGCCACCCTGGTGGCCGCGGCGGCGGGCGTGCTCGCCCCGGCGGCGCCGGCCTCGGCCGCGCCCTGCACGTCGGGCTCCGGCGTCACCGTGGTCGTCGACCCCGGTGCGCTCGGGGGTGCCCTCACCGCGGTGTGCGACAGCGGCTCCGGGCAGGCGGCATCGGCTCGGTACGCCGACTCCGGAGTCACGATCACCTACGTGCAGCGCCAGCCCGGCTTCGTGTGCCGGGTCGACGGCGTCCCGGCCAGCGACCCGTGCGTCAACACGCCGCCGGCCGACGCCTACTGGGGCCTGTGGTGGACCGACGGGGAGAGCGGCACCTGGACCTACTCCTCCCTCGGTGTCACCGGCCTCCAGGTGCCCGAGGGCGGAGCGGTCGCCCTGGCCTGGCAGCAGGGCAGCACGCGTCGTACGCCCGGTGTCGCCGCCCCCGTCAACGCGGCGCCCGAGCCCTCCCCGAGCCCGACGAAGACCCCCACCAAGACTCCCACCACGTCGCCGACGACCTCGCCGAAGCCGGCGCCCACCCCGGCGCCGACCGCCACGCCCACGCCCTCCAAGACACCGTCGTCGCCCGCCGCCCCGTCCTCGTCGGCCACGCCGAGCGCCGCGCCGAGTGCCTCGCCCAGCGCTTCGTCCGGCGGCTCGCCGAGTGCCTCGCCGTCGCGGTCCCCGCGTCGCGGCCCGGGCACCGGGAAGCCGAGCTCCTCGCCGTCCGAGCGCCCCGGCAGCGCCCCGTCCGGCACCGCGAACCCCGAGACTGCTCCCGACGACAGCACCTCGTCGGAAACCACCGCGGAGCCGGCGCAGGACGCCGCCCGCGTCCCGACCTGGGTGACGCTGCTCGTGCTGGTGGCGCTCGTGGCGGCGCTCGCCGTGATGACGCTCGCCGCCCGACGCCGCCGCGGCGACCGGCCGTGAGCGCGCGGCTGGCCCGCGACCTCCACCCCGTCGCCTGGTGGGTGTGGGCGATCGGCCTCGCCGCGGCGGCGACCCTCACCACCAACCCGCTCCTGCTCCTGCTGCTCGTCGCCGTGGCCGCCGTGGTCGTGCAGGCCCGGCGCTCCGACCAGCCGTGGGCGCGGTCCTTCCGGCTCTACCTGTGGCTCGGCCTGGCCATCGTCCTCATCCGGGTGGTCTTCCGGATCCTCTTCGGCGGCGTGGACGGCGGGCACGTCCTGCTCGACCTCCCGAGCGTGCCGCTGCCCGACTGGGTCGCCGGCGTCCGACTCCTCGGTCCGCTCACCCTCGAGGGCCTGCTCGCCGGCCTGTACGACGGCATGCGGCTGGCCACCATCGTCATCTGCATCGGCGCGGCCAACTCGCTGGCCAACCCCAAGCGGCTGCTCAAGTCCGTGCCGCCCGCGCTCTACGAGGTCGGCACGGCGCTGGTCGTGGCCGTCACGGTGTTCCCCCAGCTGGCCGACAGCGCCCGCCGGGTCCGGGCGGCGCAGGCGCTGCGCGGGGGAGTGGACGGCCGGGTCGGTCGGCTGCGGCGCTTCCTCGTCCCCGTGCTGGAGGACGCCCTCGAACGGTCCCTGGCCCTGGCCGCCGGCATGGACACCCGCGGCTACGGTCGCGCCGGCGACGCGACCCGTGCCGAGCGCCGCCTCAACGGTGCGCTCCTGCTCGGTGCCCTGTGCGGCATCGGTGTGGGGACCTACGCCGTGCTCGACACCACCGCCCCCCGCTGGCTGGCCACGCCGATGCTGCTCGCCGGCGTCGCGGTGGCGGCCGTGGGCCTGGTCAGCTCGGGGCGGCGGGTCCGGCGCTCCCGCTACCGACCCGACCCCTGGCGGATCGAGGAGTCGCTCGTCGCGCTCTCCGGCACCGCGGTCGGGGTCATCGTCTGGTGGATCGCGGGCCACGACCTCGCGGTGGCCCACCCCGGCGTCGAGTCGGTGCCCTACCTCGACGTGGCCGCGCTGGGCGCAGTCCTGGTCGGACTCGTGCCGGCCGTCGCGGCACCCCCGCCGCGCCTCGCCGTCGCCCCGGCCCTGGCGGTGGGTGCGTGATCGAGCTGCGCAACATCCACGTCACGTACGACGACGCGGCCGCGCCCGTCCTCGACGGCATCGACCTGACCCTCGACGAGGGCGAGCTGGTGCTCGTCTCCGGCCGCACCGGGGTCGGCAAGTCGACCCTGCTCGGCGTGCTCACCGGGCTCGTGCCCCGCTTCAGCGGGGGCACCCTCACCGGCGACGTGCTGCTCGACGGCACGAGCATCATCGACACCCCGCCCCGCGAGCGCGCCCACGTCATCGGCTACGTCGGCCAGGACCCGGCAGCCGGGTTCGTCACCGACACCGTCGAGGAGGAGCTCGCCTACGGCATGGAGCAGCTCGGGGTCGCCCCGGACACCATGCGACGTCGCGTCGAGGAGACCCTGGACCTGCTCGGCATCGCCGACCTCCGGGCCCGTGACCTGCGCACGCTGTCCGGCGGCGAGCAGCAGCGGGTCGCCATCGGCGCCGTCCTCACCACCCACCCGCGCCTGCTCGTGCTCGACGAGCCCACCTCGGCGCTCGACCCGACTGCGGCCGAGGACGTGCTCGCCACCCTGACCCGGCTGGTGCACGACCTCGGGCTCACCGTCGTGCTGGCCGAGCACCGTCTCGAACGCGTCGTGCCCTTCGCCGACCGGATCGCCCTGCTCACCGGGGACGGCGGACTCGTGGTGGACGAGCCCGCGACCGTCCTGGCCACCTCCCCGGTCGTGCCGCCCATCGTCGAGCTGGGCCGGGCGGCCGGCTGGTCGCCGCTGCCGCTCAGCGTCCGCGAGGCCCGACGCCACGCGCGCCACCTGCGCGTGCTGCCGGCACCGGAGGAGCACCCGGCCACGGGCGGCGAGATCCTGCTGACCGCCCAGGGCCTCGTCGTCACCCACGGCCGGCACGTGGCCGTCCGCGACGTCGACGTGGAGCTGCGGGCCGGTCATGTCACCGCACTGATGGGGCGCAACGGCTCCGGCAAGTCGACGCTGATCTGGACGCTCCAGGGGGCCCACGAGCGCCGCTCGGGCTCCGTCGCGGTCGACGGCGCGGACCCGGCCCGGCTGGCCGCCGACCGGCGGCGTGCCCACGTGGGGCTCGTGCCGCAGACCGCGGCGGACCTGCTCTACCTCGAGACCGTGGGCGAGGAGTGCGCGGCCGCCGACCGGGGCAGCGACGCGGGACCCGGCACCTGCCGCGCCCTGCTCGACCGGCTCGCGCCGGGCATCGACCCCCGGCACCACCCCCGCGACCTCTCGGAGGGGCAGCGCCTGGCCCTGGTGCTCGCCATCGTGCTGTCCACCAGCCCACGCGTGCTGCTCCTCGACGAGCCGACCCGCGGGCTCGACTACGCCGCCAAGCGCCAGCTCGCCGCGATCGTCCGCGACCTGGCCGACGACGGGCACGCTGTCCTCGTCGCCACCCACGACGTGGAGTTCGTCGCCTCGGTCGCCGACGACGTCGTCGTGCTCGCCGAGGGCGAGGTGGTCTCCGCCGGCCGCACCCGGGAGGTCGTGGCCGCGTCGCCGTCGTACGCCCCCCAGGTCACCAAGATCCTCGGCGCCCCGTGGCTGCGCGTCGACGAGGTCGTGGCAGCGATGGAGGCGGCCCGATGAGCATCGACGCGTCCCGTCCGACCCGCACCGCCGAGCGGCCGTCGCCGGACCCGTCACGCTCCGCCGCGGTCCCGATCCGGTTGCGGTCGGCGCTGGTGCTGACCGCCGCCTCGGTGGCCGGGATGATGATGCTCTGCTGGCCGCTGCTGCTGCGCGTGCCGGAGAGCGCCCGCGTGGACCCGCCGTTCCTCTTCCTGGTCCTGCTGCCGCTGGTGATCGTGGTCGTCCTGGCCGAGTTCGGGGAGGGCGGGATGGACGCGCGGGTGCTGGCGATCCTCGGGGTCCTCAGCGCCGTCAACGCGGTGCTACGGGGGCTCGGTGCGGGCACGGCCGGCATCGAGCTGGTCTTCTTCCTGCTGATCCTGGCCGGGCGGGTATTCGGCCCCGGCTTCGGCTTCGTGCTCGGCTGCACGTCGCTGTTCGCCAGCGCGCTGATGACCGCCGGCGTGGGGCCCTGGCTGCCGTTCCAGATGCTGCTCTCGGCGTGGATCGGGATGGGCGCCGGGCTGCTGCCGCGGCGGCTGAGCGGTCGCGCGGAGATCGCCGTGCTGGTCGCCTACGGCGTCGTCGCGTCGTACGCCTTCGGCATCTTGATGAACCTCTCCAGCTGGCCCTTCACCCTCGGCATCGCGGTGCCGGGCCACGAGGGGTCGCTGTCGTACGTCGCCGGCGCGCCGCTGGTGGAGAACCTGCACCGCTTCGGCGTCTACACGCTGCTGACCTCGACCGGCAGCTGGGACACCGGCCGGGCGATCACGACCTCGATCGCGCTGGTGGTGCTCGGGCCGGCGATCCTCACCACGCTGCGCCGCGCGTCGCGGCGCTCGGTGGTCACCCGGACGGCGTGACCCGCAGGATCCGGTCGTCCTCGTCGGCCGGCGTGCCGCGCCCGTCCCGGTTGGACGTCGTCACCCACAGGTCGCCCCCGGGCGTGGCGACGACCGTGCGGAGCCGGCCGTACTCGCCCTCGAGGTAGGGCACGGGCTCGCCGAGGCGGTTCCCGAGCACGGGCACCCGCCACAGCCGCTCGCCCCGGAGGGCACCGACCCACAGCTGCCCGTCGGCGTAGGCCATCCCCGACGGGGACGCCGCAGAGGTCGGCCACGTGACCAGTGGGTCGACGAAGTCGTCCCCGCCCCCGGGCCCCTCGACCAGCGGCCAGCCGTAGTTGGCGCCCGGCTCGATGAGGTTGATCTCGTCGTACGTCGACTCGCCGAACTCCGAGGCCCACAACCGGCCCTCGTCGTCGAACGCGAGGCCCTGCACGTTGCGGTGGCCCAGCGACCAGACGGGGGAGCCGGGGTCGGGGTTGCCGGGCGCCGGCTCCCCGTCGGTGGTGATGCGCAGGATCTTGCCGGCCAGCGAGTCCGGGTCCTGGGCGAGGTCGCGGTCGCCGGTCTCGCCGGTGGAGACGTAGAGGAAGCCGTCGGGACCGAAGACGAGACGGCCCCCGTCGTGGATGAAGCCCTTCGGGATGCCGTCGAGGACCACCTCCGCGGGCCCGAGCCGCCCCTCGTCGAGCTCGGCGCGCAGCACCCGGTTGTCGTCGGCGGTAGTGGCGTACAGGTAGACGTCGCGGCCGTCGCTGGCCGGGTCGACCGCGATCCCGAGCAGGCCACCCTCACCCTCGGGCTCGGCCTCGCTCACCTCGCCCACCTGGCTGACCTCGCCCGAGTCGTCGACCGAGAGCACCCGCCGGCTGTCCCGCTCGGTCACCAGCGCGGTCCCGTCGTCGAAGACCTCGATGCCCCACGGCACCTCCAGCCCGGACGCCACCGTCCCGGTGACGCGCGGTGCCTCGCCCCGCGCGGACCCCGACCCGGACCCGGACGGCGTGCTGGCCGGTCCGTCGGGTGTGGCGTCCGTGGGCTGGGTGACGCTGGGGATCCGCGGCTCGGCGCCGTCGTCGGCACAGCCCGACAGGACGGAGACGCCGAGCAGCGCGGACGCCGCGGCCAGCCGGGCCCGCATCAGGAGGCCCGGGCCAGCAGCTCGAGGAGCAGCCCGTGGACCGTCTCCGGGTGCTCCATGGGGACGAAGTGGCTCGCCCGCAGCTCGACGTAGGTCGCGGAGGCCATCCGGGCCGCGGCCCGGCGCATGTCGCGGGCGCCGGCCAGGACGTCGTACGACGCGGCCACGAAGGTGGTGGGGACGTGCACGCCGCTCAGGGAGACGCGGGCGTGCTCGCTGGTGCGCAGTGCCAGGTGGAAGTACCACTCGACCGGGGTGGCCAGGAACTCCTCCACCGCCCGGGCAGCCAGCACGGGGTGGCGGACCGGCCGCATGAAGCCTGAGTGGGAGAGCGCACCGATGGTCAGCGGTGTCACGGGCACCCGGGCGACCACCGGGGAGAGCAGGCGCCCGGTGCGCTTGAGGACGTGCGAGAGACCCACGGCGGCGCCGCGGGCGGCCCACCGGGGCAGGTGCAGCGGAGCGAGCATGGTGGCGAACGTGTCGCCCGGAACGCCGGCGACCGCCAGGATCCCGCTCACCCGCTCGGGGTGGGAGACCGCGAGCTCGAAGGCCGTGTTGACCCCCATCGACCAGCCGACCAGGACGGCGCGCTCGATGCCGAAGTGGTCCATCACCGACAGGCCGTCCTCGACGAACTCGTCGATGCCCACCCGGTCGGGATCGTCGGGTCGGGCGGAGCCGCCGACGCCGCGGTGGTTCCACGACACGACCCGCACCCCGCACCCCGGCTCGAAGAACGCGGGCCAAACCCAGGGCGCCGTGCCCAGGCCGTTGCACAGCACCACGGTCGGTCCCTCGATGGTGCCGTCGGGGTCGTTGGTCCAGGCCCGGATCCGGGTGCCGTCGTCGGACAGCACGTCGACGTAGCCGATCCGCGGCGGGGTGGTGACGTCGGTCGCGCCGGGGGTCGAGCCCGGCGTCAGGGTGGGGGACATGGTCCCGATTGTGCCTTCCGGGTGATGACGCGGGACCGAAGGGCCCCGGGCCGGTCATCCCGCCTTCATGCCCGCGTCGCCGGCCCGTCGACGGAGCCTGCGCACCCTTCGGGGCATGGAGACCTCTCGGCGAATCCTGCTCAAGACCGGCCTCGTGACGGGCGGTGCGGCGCTGGCCGCCACGCCCGTCCTCCTCGACCAGCGGCCCACCGCCGCTGCGCCCCCGACCCGCACCGACCCCTTCACCCTCGGCGTCGCGAGCGGCGACCCGCTGCCCGACGGCTTCGTGATCTGGACGAGGCTGGCGCCCGAACCGCTGGCCGACGACGGCGCCGGCGGCATGCCGTCGCGGCACCAGCAGGTCGCCTGGCAGGTCGCGACCGACGAGCGCTTCACCGACGTCGTCCGGGCCGGCTCGGTCCGCACCGGCCCCGAGCTCGGGCACGCGGTGCACGTCGAGGTCGGTGGCCTGCTGCCCGGTCGCGAGTACCACTACCGCTTCCGCGCCGGCTCGCACCTCTCCCCGGCCGGACGCTCGGTGACCGCGCCCGACCCCCTCTCGATGCCCGCCTCGCTGTCGATGGCGTTCGCCTCCTGCTCGCAGTTCGAGCACGGCTGGTTCACCGCCTACGGCCGGCTCGCCGAGGAGCGGCCCGACCTGGTCCTGCACCTCGGCGACTACCAGTACGAGTACAAGGCGGACAGCTACACGATCCCCGGCGGCAACATCCGGGACCACCAGGGCCCCGAGACGGTCGACCTGGCGGGCTACCGACAGCGCCTGGCGCAGTACAAGACCGACCCCGACCTGCAGGCCGCGCACGCTGCCGCCCCGTGGCTGGTGGTCTTCGACGACCACGAGGTCGACAACAACTGGGCTGACGAGATCGCCGAGAACGCCGCTTCGCAGCTCGGCTTCCTGGACCGCCGCGCCGCCGCCTTCCGTGCCTACTACGAGAACATGCCGCTGCGGCGTACCTCGATCCCCGCCGGACCGGACCTCCAGCTCTACCGCTCGGTCCAGTGGGGCCGGCTGGCGAGCTTCCACATGCTCGACACCCGCCAGTACCGCGACGACCAGGCCTGCGGCGACGGGTACGACGACTGCCCGCCCGCCGCGGCGCCGGAGCGGTCGCTGCCCGGCAGCACCCAGGAGGCGTGGCTGGCGGAGCGGTTCGCCGCGTCCACCCAGACGTGGGACGTGCTGGGCCAGCAGGTGTTCTTCGGGCGGCGCGACAGCACCGCGACCCCGGACGACACGGTGTCGATGGACGCCTGGGACGGCTACCCGGCCTCGCGGGACCGCGTGGTCCGGTCGTGGGTCGACGCCGGGGTGCGCAACCCGATCGTGCTCACCGGGGACGTGCACGCGCACTGGGCCTCCGACGTCCTGGGGGACTGGACCGACGGCTCGTCACCGGTGCTGGGATCGGAGTTCGTCTGCTCCTCGATCACCAGCGGCGGCGACGGCTACGACAAGGCCGACGGCACCCACCCGTGGGCCGCCCAGAACCCCAACCTGAGGTTCTGGACCAACCTGCGCGGCTACGTCAGCACGACCATCACCCCCACCTCGTTCACCGCCGACTACCGGTGCGTGCCGCGCGTGTCGGTGCCGGGCGAGCAGGCGTTCACCCGCGCGACGTTCGTGGTCGACGACGGGGTGCGCGGGATGCGCCAGGTGGCCGACAACCCGCTGCCCACCGCACGCCTCGACCGGTCGTTGCGCGCGCCTCGCAGCGACGCCGCGATCATCGCCGACACGATCGAGGCGGAGACGGGGCACTGACCCGACGCTCGCGGTGAGCCTCAGTCCGGGGCCGGCTCGGTGTGCACGGGCCGGCTCCGGGTGGCGCCCACGCTGGCGGCGATCACGCAGGCGATCGCGACCCCCTGCAGCGGGGTGAGCAGCTCGTCGAGCACGACGATCGCGGCCAGCGCGGCCGCGGCGGGCTCGAGGCTCATCAGGATGGAGAAGACCGAGGGCGGCAGCGTCCGCAGGGCCACCATCTCGCAGCTGTAGGGGATCACCGAGGACAGCAGCCCGATCATCGCGCCGACGAGCAGCACGTGCCCGTCCAGCAGGGTCTCGCCGCCGGTCACGATCGCGGGGACGGTCAGCAGTGCGGTGGCCAGCAGGCTGGCGACCGCCAGCCCGTCGAGGCCCGGCCACCGGGCGCCGGTGCGGGCACTGAGGAGGATGTACGCCGCCCACGCCGCCCCGGCGAGCAGGGCGAAGGCCATACCCGCCACCGTCAGGTCCGCGGGCTCGAAGCCCAGCAGCAGCACGCCGAGGGCCGCGAGGCCGACCCAGACGAGGTCGCGGGCGCGTCGCGAGCCCAGGACGGCCAGGGTGAGCGGCCCGATGAACTCGATGGTCACCGCGATGCCCAGCGGGATGCGGGCGAAGGACTGGTAGATGGCCCAGTTCATCAGCCCGAGGCTGAGGCCGAAGCCGACGACGACCGCCCAGTCGGACCGGGTCCGGCCCCGCAGGCGCGGACGGGCCAGCGCGGCCAGGACGAGCGCGCTGGTGGCCAGCCGCAGCCAGACGATCGCGGTGGGGGAGATGGTGTCGAAGAGGTCCTTGGCGAAGGCCGCTCCGACCTGGACCGAGACGATGCCGACGAGCACCAGCCAGACGGCTCGCCTCACGCGTCCCCCTCCTCCTGCAGCTCCTCCTCGTGCAAGCGCTCGATGAGGCTGGTGACGATACGGCGCTCGTTGTCGAAGTAGTCGAGCCCCCAGTCCGCCACCAGGCCGGGGTGGCGGAACCTCTGGCCCGGGGCGTCGGCGCCGCGCAGTCCCTCGCGCACCTGCACCAGCGCCTCCCGCTCCGCGTCGAGGGCGGCGACGTGGGCCTCGAGCATCGCGATGGTCGTCGGCGTGTCCACGACGTGCCCGAGCAGCAGGCGCAGGGCGACTGGGTGCTTCAGCACGGAGAAGCCCGGGTCGGTGCCCCGCATCCAGGACTCGAGCGCGCGTCGGCCCTTGGCGCTGAGGCGGTAGGTGGTGCTGCGCTCGCCCCCACCCCGGGTGAGCACCAGGCCGCGCTCGGTGAGCCGGGCCAGCTCGCTGTAGACCTGGCTCATCGCGGGGGACACCCAGTAGAACCGCAGGGTCGCGTCGGCGCGCTGCTTGAGCTCGTAGCCGGTCAGCTCGTCCCCGAAGGTCAGGAGGCCGAGCAGGGCGTACGACGTGACAGGAAGGTCTTGACCCATGGTGGGAAGAGACTACTGTCTGTTCCTATTAGGAATACGGGGACGGGAGTCGTGGACATGGCACGCACGCTGGTGATGGTCGGGACCCGCAAGGGCCTGTGGATCGGCACCTCCGACGAGGCCCGGACGGCCTGGGACTGGTCGGGGCCGCACTTCGCGATGGAGGAGGTCTACTCCGTGCTCATCGACGGCCGCGGAGGCACGCCGAGGCTGCTCGCGGGTGCCTCGTCGAGCTGGCTCGGGCCGCAGGTCTGGCGCTCCGACGACCTCGGCGCCTCGTGGCAGGAGACGCCCAACGGCGCCATCCGCTTCCCCGAGGACGCGACGCTGCCCGACGGCAGCCCGGCCACGTTGGCCCGCGTGTGGCAGCTCGCGCCGGGAGTCGAGGACGGCGTCGTGTGGGCCGGCACCGAGCCGGGGGCGATCTTCCGCTCCACCGACCGGGGGGAGACCTTCGAGCTGGTCCGTGGGCTCTGGGACCACCCGCACCGCCAGGAGTGGAACGAGGGCTTCGGTGGGCAGGCGTTCCACACGATCCTGCCGCACCCCACCGACGGCGACTCGGTCCTCGCCGCCATCTCCACCGGCGGCGTCTACCGCACCTCCGACGGGGGCACGTCCTGGACCGCGTCCAACACCGGCGTCAAGGCGGAGTTCTACCCGGGGGAGCGCAACTACCCCGAGTTCGGCCAGTGCGTGCACAAGGTCGCCCGTGACGCCACCGAGCCGGACCGGCTGTTCCTGCAGAACCACGGCGGCGTCTACCGCTCCGACGACGGCGGGGCCTCGTGGCAGGACATCGCCCCCGGGCTGCCCTCGGAGTTCGGCTTCGCGATGGTGACCCACCCGCACCGCGCCAACACGGCGTACACCTTCCCGATCGCGGACGCCGGCGCCCGGTGGCCGGTCGACGGCAAGGCCCGCGTCTGCCGTACGACGGACGGCGGCGCGACCTGGGAGGCTCTGGGCGAGGGCTCGCTCCCCGACGGCTACTACGCGGCGGTGATGCGCGACGCGATGTGCACCGACGACCACGCCGTGCCGGGCCTCTACTTCGGCGGCCGCAACGGCGGGGTCTGGTGCTCGCCGGACACGGGCGAGACGTGGCAGGAGATCCACAAGGACCTGCCCGACGTCATGTTCGTGCGCGCCGCCGCGCTCGACTGAGCCCCGAGGGCTTCGATGACCGACTTCTCGATGTCGCGCTCGACGACGGTCGACGCGCCCGCCGACCGGGTCCACCGGCTCGTCGACGACTTCCACCACTGGCCGCAGTGGTCCCCCTGGGAGGGACTCGACCCGGCCATGCAGCGCACGTACGCAGGACCCCCGTCCGGGGTCGGCTCGATCTACCGCTGGTCGGGCAACAGGAAGGCCGGAGAGGGCGCGATGGAGATCGTCGAGTCCACCCCGGCGCGGGTGGCAGTCGACCTGGAGTTCCTCAAGCCCTTCAAGGCGCGCAACCTCACGACGTTCGAGCTCGAGCAGGTCGGGGGCGGCCACACGCGCGTCGTCTGGACGATGTCGGGCCGCCGCAACCCGGTCATGGCGATCGCGGGGCGGCTGTTCTTCGACCGGGCCATCGGCAAGGACTTCGACCGGGGACTCGCCTCGCTCAAGGCCGCGGCCGAGGCCCGCTGACGAGGCGGTCGACGCGGCCGCCTCGGGTTGTGGGCCGGCCCCGCTCCCGACCTCTGCTCCCGACCGTCCTCAGGTCGCTCTGGCGCTGCGGGTCGCTCTGGCGCTGCGGATCGTGCGCACGGTGTCCCCCAGTGCGATGACGCCGCTGACCGGTGCGAGCACCACGGGGGAGCGGCCGCCCTCGCCGGTGCGGTGGGCGCGGATCGCACGCCCGAGCCAGGGGGGTGCCGCCAGGTCGTCGAGGACGGCGGTCTTGGACACGAGCTCCCCGTCGGCCAGCGCGCGGCGGGCACGGGCCATCGTGACGATGGCGAGCTCCTGGAGGTCCCGATCGAGCCACAGCCAGGGACGACGCACCGCCCAGGTCCAGTAGCCGGCCAGCTCGGACCGCACGGCACTGCGCACGGCTGCCGCGTCCGCCGGGGGCAACACGTCGGCGGGTGATCTCTCCCGCAGTCCGCGGCCGGTCAGGGCCCACCCGTGCTGAGCCAGCTCCGCGCGCGCAAGGGGCGACAGGGCGCGCTCGACCATCCGGCCGTGGGTCCATGTCGGGTGGCGCTCACCGACGACCGGCAGCACCCCCGCGTCGACGTACACGCACCCGAGCTGCAGCCCGCGTGCCACACCCGCGTCCAGGGCGACGTGCAGCGAGCGCACGGCGGCGACGCGGCCGGCGCCCATGGGCCCGTCGACCAGGGCGACGAGGTCGACGTCGCTCACACCGATGCGGTGGTCACCGGTGGAAACGGACCCCCCGACCCACACGTCGGTCACCCAGCCGAGCTCCACGAGACGGGCGGCGAGCTCGTCGATCGCCTCGCTGACCCGGGTCACGTACCCATCTTGACCTGTCCGCGCCGGGAACGCTCGGCGTCACGCCGGTCGCCCCGCACGACTGCCGGCTCCGTGCTGGCACCTGCTGCGCCCAGCGCAGCAGCTCGCACCACGCGGTGGGCCTGTCGGCGCGCTGGCACCTGCTGCGCCCTGAGCAGCAGCTCGCACCACGCGGAGGCGCCGACGTCACGGGCCGGTATCGGTGGCACACGGAACGCTGTGTCGGTGGCACGTGCTTTCGTCCAGGACCTCGGCCGAGCGACGTGGTCGACCGGGCACGGGACCTGACAGGAGTGGCGAGATGGGGGAGAGCAGGAGCATGGAGGAGCCGATCGCGACGTCGCACGACGCCGGGGTCGACCACGAGCAGGTCGGCGGCCTGGTCCGGCGGGTGCGGCGGGTGCTCGACTGCTCGCAACGCGGGCTGGCCGGTCGGCTGGGCGTCGACAGGTCCAAGGTGGCGCGGTGGGAGACCGGTGCCCTCGCCATGGGTGTCGCCGACCTGGAGTCGGTGCTCGCCCTGGCGGGGTTCAGGCTCGTGGTGGTCGACAGTGAGGGTGCGGTCGTCGGGACCATGCGTGAGGACGCCGTCCGCGACCGGGCGGGTCGGCGGTACCCGGCCCACGCGGACCCGAGGCCCGGGGGATGGTGGACCCCGCGCGACAGCTGGCTCACCGCGCGCGAGCTCGACGAGGAGCGCCGGTCGGCCGCGTTGGGAGATCCGCGGATCTTCTACGGCCTGGGGTGGCTGCGGGACCTCGAGCGTCACTTCTACGGAGTGCCGTACGACCATCCGACGCTCGCCGACGTGGTCGCCATCCTGAGGGTCCAGGACGCGGAGCACCCTCGTGCCTGCTGAGACGGGGGCGGGGTCGGTGACGCCGCCGGACTAGCCTGACGCCATGACCCAGCCGACCAGCCAGACGACGGGACAGCAGCCCGACATCAAGCCCCGATCCCGCGACGTCACCGACGGCCTCGAGAAGGCCGCGGCCCGCGGGATGCTCCGCGCCGTGGGCATGGGCGACGACGACTGGGTCAAGCCCCAGATCGGCGTCGCGTCGAGCTGGAACGAGATCACCCCGTGCAACCTGAGCCTCGACCGGCTCGCCAAGGCCGTGAAGAACGGCGTGCACGCCGGCGGCGGCTACCCGCTGGAGTTCGGCACCATCTCGGTCTCCGACGGCATCTCCATGGGTCACGAGGGGATGCACTTCAGCCTGGTGAGCCGCGAGGTCATCGCCGACTCCGTCGAGACCGTGATGATGGCCGAGCGCCTCGACGGCTCGGTGCTCCTGGCCGGCTGTGACAAGTCGCTCCCCGGCATGCTCATGGCCGCCGCGCGGCTCGACCTGGCCAGCGTCTTCCTGTACGCCGGCTCGACCATGCCGGGCCAGGTCGACGGCAACGACGTGACCATCATCGACGCCTTCGAGGCCGTCGGAGCCTGCCTGGCCGGCAAGATCACCGAGGAGGAGGTCACCCGCGTCGAGAAGGCCATCTGCCCCGGCGAGGGGGCCTGCGGCGGGATGTACACCGCCAACACCATGGCCAGCGTCGCCGAGGCCCTCGGCATGAGCCTGCCCGGCAGCGCCGCCCCGCCGGCCGTCGATCGGCGCCGCGACGGCTTCGCCCACCGCTCGGGCGAGGCCGTGGTGGAGATGCTCCGCCAGGGCATCACCGCCCGGCAGATCATGACCAGGCCCGCCTTCGAGAACGCGATCGCCATCGTGATGGCCCTCGGCGGATCGACCAACGCCGTGCTCCACCTCCTCGCGATCGCCCGCGAGGCCGAGGTCGACCTGACCCTCGACGACTTCAACCGGATCGGCGCCAAGGTGCCGCACATCGGTGACCTGAAGCCGTTCGGGCGCTTCGTGATGAACGACGTCGACAAGATCGGCGGCATCCCGGTCGTGATGAAGGCGCTGCTCGACGCCGGCCTGATGCACGGCGACACCCTCACCGTGACCGGCCGCACGATGGCCGAGAACCTCGAGGCCCTCGCCCCCCAGCACGTCGACGGCGAGGTGTTGCGCCACCTGGACCGCCCGATCCACGCCACCGGTGGCCTCACCATCCTGAAGGGCTCGCTGGCCCCCGAGGGCGCGGTCGTCAAGAGCGCCGGCTTCGACGACTCGACCTTCACCGGCACGGCGCGTGTCTTCGACGGCGAGCGCAAGGCCCTCGACGCCCTGACCGCCGGGGAGATCAAGCCCCGCGACGTCGTCGTGATCCGCTACGAGGGACCGAAGGGCGGCCCCGGGATGCGCGAGATGCTGGCCATCACCGGCGCCATCAAGGGCGCCGGACTCGGCAAGGACGTCCTGCTCATCACCGACGGGCGCTTCTCCGGTGGCACCACCGGGCTCTGCGTCGGCCACATCGCCCCCGAGGCCGTCGACGCCGGTCCGATCGCGTTCATCCGCGACGGCGACCAGATCACCCTCGACGTGGCCCACCAGACCCTGGACGTCGAGCCTGCCGAGGGGAGCGAGTCCTGGGAGGACCGCAAGGTCGGCTGGGAGCCGCTCCCGCCGAAGTACACGCGCGGTGTCCTCGGCAAGTACGCCAAGGTGGTCCAGTCCGCCGCTCACGGGGCCGTCACCAGCTGACCGCTCCGGCACGGCCGGCCACGAGCGCAAGGCGGTGAAGCCGCAAGGCGGTGAAGTCGCAGGGCCGTGAAGTCGCACGGGCCGTAAATAGGACACAGCCCCAGATCGCCGGGGGGTTGATCGGGGCTGTGGTCCAAGGCGCGTGGCGCCTCGCCTCCAACTGTAGGGCAGTGCGGGACCTGTGCAAAGGTCCCGCACTGCCCCGAGGTGCGGGTCGGCTCAGGCAGGCAGAGCCAGACGCCCGAGGATCTGGTTGAGCAGGTCGGTGATCTGACCCAGCAGGTTGCTCAGCAGGCCACCGCCGTCGAGCAGGCCGGCCACCGCGCAGAGCAGGTTGCCCAGCAGGTTGCCGGCGCCGGAGACGGCGACGATGTCGAGCAGCACGCGGTTCAGGCTGACCGTGAGGCCGAGCACGTTGAGGTCCAGCGGGCCCAGCACGAGGTTGAGGACGTCGCAGTCGGCGCGGTTGGCGGCGCGGGCGTTGAGCAGGGTGCCGTTGGCCTTCTTCACCGGGACGAGGCGCTTGACCTTGAACGTCTTGGTGGCGCCCGACTTGGTCTCGAACGCTCCGCGGATGACGCCCTTGGCGAAGACCTTGCCGTCCTTCTCGACGAAGCGCTTCGGCGTGAACGACCCGGTGACCTTGCGTCCCGTGGACGTCTCACCGACGAGCTTGCTCTTCATCTTGCCCTCGGCCGTCTTGGCGACGGTCGTCCAGTCGCCGGGTGCGGCGGTGGCGGGGGCGATGCCGACGGTGCTGAGACCGACGGCCATGGCGATGGCCGCGACGAACGTGACGGTCACGGTGCGAATGCTGGTGATCATTGAATCCCTCCCAAGATTCGGCCACGCTGACAGCGGAGCCTCCGACCGAACTTACGTACCTATTTGTGAGGAGGGACAGTGGTTCCCCTCCCTGCGGGTGGAGTCACCGCCGGGATGCCGCGGCGCGGAGCACGTCCGGTCGGGCACGTTCTGAGAAGGTGTCCGCATGAGCGACCTCGCCACCGACACCACCGCGGCGTACGCCGCAGCGCTCGACGCAGCAGATCCGCTGGCCGCCCACCGGTCGGAGTTCGTCGGCGCCGACACCTCCCTCGTCTACTTCGACGGCAACTCGCTCGGCCGTCCGCTGGCCGTCACCGGCGAACGCCTGCGCGCCTTCGTCGAGGAGGAGTGGGGCGGGCGCCTCATCCGTGGCTGGGACGAGCGCTGGTACGACCTCCCGCTCACCCTCGGCGACGAGATCGCCCGCGTCAGCCTGGGCGCCGCGCCGGGCCAGACGACCGTCGGGGACTCGACCACGGTGCTGCTCTACAAGCTCATCCGCGCGGCGGTCGACGCGCGCCCGGGCCGCAGCGAGATCGTCATCGACTCCGACAACTTCCCCACCGACCGCTACATCGTCGAGGGCATCGCCGCCGAGCGCGGCCTGACCGTGCGGTGGATCGAGGTGGACCGCGCCGCGGGCGTGACCCTCGAGCAGGTCCGGGGGGCCGTGGGGGAGCGGACCGCCGTCGTGGTGCTGAGCCAGGTCGCCTACCGGTCGAGTCACCTGGCCGACGTCGAGACGATCACCCCCGTCGTCCAGGACGCCGGCGCGCTCATGGTCTGGGACCTGTGCCACTCCGCCGGCTCCGTCCCGGTCGAGCTGGACCGCTGGGGTGTCGACCTCGCGGTCGGCTGCACCTACAAGTACCTCAACGGCGGACCCGGGTCGCCGGCCTTCGCCTACGTGGCGCAGCGCCACCTCGACGGCTCGGCGGGTGGGCCGGCCCTCCAGCAGCCGATCCAGGGCTGGATGGGCCACGCCGACCCGTTCCTCATGGGTCCCGGCTACCAGCCGTCGGGCGGCGTCCGTCGCTTCATCTCCGGCACCCCCGCCGTGGTCGGCATGCTCGCCATGCAGGACATGCTCGCCCTGCTCGAACGCACCGGTATCGACGCCGTGCGTGCCAAGTCGCAGGCGCTCACGTCGTACGCCGTCGACCTCGCCGACGTCTGGCTCGTCGAGCACGGCGTGACCCTGGCCTCTCCCCGCGACCCCGCGCTGCGCGGCGGGCACGTCACGTTGCACCACGAGCGGATGCGCGAGGTCACCGCGGCGCTGTGGGAGCGGGACGTGATCCCGGACTACCGCGACCCCGGGGGCCTGCGGATCGGGCTGTCGCCGCTGTCGACGTCGTACGCCGAGGTGCACGCCGGCATGTCGGCGATCCGCGACCTGCTCAGTGGGACCTGACCCAGATCAGCTCGTCGGCGGCCCACTTCTGCGTCGCGACGACGGCCAGCCGTCCGAGGGCGTCGGGCATCGAGCCCTGGCCGATCTCGGCGCTGTGGGCGACGCCCCAGGCCCGCCCGACAGCGTTGTTGTGCAGGTCGACCCGGGTGTCGTGCGGGGTGTCGCGACCCTCCTCGTGGGCGGCCGCGACCGCCTCGGCCACGGCTGCCCCGTGGCGCCCGGCGATGTAGGCCTGCCACACGAAGTGCCGGATCGCGTTCTGCATCCCCGGCGTCCCGTCGGTGTGCGACGCCGCCACCTGGACGGCCGCGGCGGAGGCGGCCATCACGTCGGCGGCGGCCGAGCTGCTCGCGCCGGCCGCCCGGGCGGCGTTGAAGACGTGCGGGGCGCCGGCGACGGCCTGGGCCGCCTTCTTGAGCCGGTCGAGGGGCGAGGTCATCGGACCACCGTGCCAGACGTGGCCGCTCGCCGCTCCTACGATGGCCCGATGTCCCGGATCCCCCCGCTCCTCGGCACCGCCCTGCTCGCCCTCGTCCTGGCCGTCCCCGCGACCGCCGCGACCGCCCCGGCCGCCGCCCGCGCCGACGGTGCGACGTCGTACGCCGCCGACGCGGTGCGCGCCACCAACGCCGCCCGCGCGCGTCACGACCTCCGGGCACTCCGCAGCACCCGCTGCCTGCGCCGCGCGGCCACCCGCCAGGCGCGCGCGATGGCGCGCCGTGAGTCGATCTGGCACCAGGACATCGGTGCTGTGATGAGCACCTGCGGCCTCGGCTCGGTCGGGGAGAACGTCGCCGCCGGCTACCCGAGCGGTCGCGCCGTGGTCACCGGCTGGATGGGCTCGGAGGGGCACCGGGCCAACATCCTCGAGCCCCGGTACCGACTGGTCGCGGTCGCCGCCCGGCGCGGCGGGTCCGGCACCTGGTACGCCGCGCAGGTCTTCGGTCGGCGGTAGCCAGTGTCGGTGCGCGCTGGCAGGGTGGGGCGCATGGACCAGAGGATCTCCTTCGTGACCCTCGCCGTGCGCGACCTCGGCGCCTCCCGCACGTTCTACGTGGACGGGCTCGGCTGGGAGCCGGCGGTCGACGTGCCGGGGGAGGTGCTGATGTTCAAGGCCGGCGACAGGCTGGTGCTGTCGCTGTGGGACGTCGACGCCTTCACCGCAGAGGTGGGGCAGGCGCCCGGGGGAGGGCTCGCCCCGCTGACGCTCTCCCACAACCTCGCCACCACCGACGGCGTCGACCGGGTGCTGGAGCAGGCCCGCGTGGCCGGCGCCCAGCACGTCAGCGACGCGGTCGAGCGCGAGTGGGGTGGCTACTCCGGCTACTTCGCCGACCCAGACGGCTTCCGCTGGGAGATCTGCTTCAACCCAGGACCCATCGGCCAGGAGGTGCTCCCGTGAGCGACAGCACGAGCGATCGAGTGACGTACGACGACGTGGCCGCGGCCGGCCTCGACGACTGGCGGATGCTGGTGACCGGGATCCACGCTCGGTTCCGCACCGGCAGCTTCGCGGCCGGGGTGCGCCTGGTCGACGCCATCGGTGCGGCGGCCGACGAGGCCGACCACCACCCTGACGTCACCCTGACCTACCCGCGCGTCGACGTGGCCCTCGTCAGCCACGACGTCGGCCGCGTGACGGACCGCGACCTCGCACTCGCCCGCAGGATCAGCGAGATCGCCGCCGAGCAGGGCCTCACGGCCGACCCCTCCGGGCTGCAGCAGCTCGAGCTGGGGCTCGACTCCCCGGACCAGTCGGCGGTGCTGCCCTTCTGGCGCGAGCTCCTGGCCTTCCGCGCCGGCGACGACGACATCACCGACCCCCACGGACGGCTTCCCGCGGTGTGGTTCCAGGAGTCGGGCAGCGACGAGCCGCGACAGCGCTGGCACCTCGACGTCTGGGTGCCCGGCGACCAGGTGCAGGCCCGCATCGACGCGGTCGTCGCGGGCGGGGGCCGGCTGGTCGCGGAGTATCCCGAGCACTCCTTCTGGGTGCTGGAGGACGCACAGGGCAACCGCTCGTGCGTCTGCACCGCGCAGGGACGCTGACCGCGGAACCTGCGTCAACGGGTCACATCCCGAGACGGGCGTACCAGATAGTGGGACAGGTGGCAGACTCGGTTGACGTCGGATCGACTCGACGGCGACGGTAGGCGCATGCGCTCCCAGACATCCGCACGGATTCTTGTACGCACGCGACGCGTGAGCTGACAGCCCCAGGCTGAGAGCTCCACGCGTCACCCCTCGTTGCCCACCGGGCCGAGGGGTTTTTTGTTGGCAGGACACAGTTGTTGGCCAGGATCATCACGACGAAGGAAGCACCATGAGCGAGACGGGCATCACGGGAGTCCCCACCACGGGGAAGCCCACGTCGGGCGAGGGCATGACGGGCGCGCAGAGCCTCGTGCGGTCCCTCGAGAGCGCGGGTGCCACCGACATCTTCGGCATCCCGGGCGGCGCCATCCTCCCGGCGTACGACCCGCTCATGGACTCCACCCGCATCCGCCACATCCTGGTCCGCCACGAGCAGGGCGCGGGGCACGCCGCCCAGGGCTACGCCGCGGCGACCGGCCGGGTCGGCGTCTGCATGGCCACCTCGGGTCCGGGCGCGACCAACCTAGTGACCCCCCTCGCCGACGCGCACATGGACTCCGTGCCGCTGGTGGCGGTCACCGGACAGGTCGGGGCCAGCATGATCGGTACCGACGCCTTCCAGGAGGCCGACATCCGGGGCATCACGATGCCCATCACGAAGCACAACTTCCTGGTCACCGACCCGCGCGACATCCCGCGCACGATCGCCGAGGCCTTCCACATCGCCTCGACGGGCCGCCCCGGCCCGGTGCTGGTCGACGTCGCCAAGTCGGCGCTGCAGGCGCAGACCAGCTTCACGTGGCCCACCGAGCTGCAGCTGCCCGGCTACCGGCCCGTCACCCGCCCGCACAGCAAGCAGATCCGCGAGGCCGCGCGGCTGATCCTCGAGGCGCGCCGCCCGGTCCTGTACGTCGGCGGCGGCGTGATCCGGGCCCGCGCCTCGCAGGCGCTGCGCACGCTGGCCGAGGCCACCGGGATGCCGGTGGTGACCACCCTGATGGCCCGCGGCGCCTTCCCCGACAGCCACCCCCAGCACCTCGGCATGCCGGGCATGCACGGCACCGTGGCCGCCGTCGCGGGCCTGCAGAAGAGCGACCTCATCATCAGCCTCGGGGCCCGTTTCGACGACCGGGTGACCGGCAACCTCGACTCCTTCGCGCCGGGCGCCAAGGTCATCCACGCCGACATCGACCCCGCAGAGATCGGCAAGAACCGGCACGCCGACGTGCCGATCGTGGGGGACTGCCACGAGGTGATCGCCGATCTCGTCGCGCTGCTGGCCACCGAGGCCGACGCGGGGCACACGGGCGACTACGAGGCGTGGGTGGAGTTCCTGGCGGGGGTCAAGAAGCGCTACCCGCTCGGCTACGACACCCCGGCCACCGGCCTCGCCCCGCAGTACGTCATCGAGCGGCTCGGCGCCATCTCCGGGTCCGACACGATCTTCACCTCGGGCGTGGGCCAGCACCAGATGTGGGCGGCGCAGTTCATCGGCTACGAGAAGCCCAACACCTGGCTCAACTCCGGCGGCCTCGGGACGATGGGGTACGCCGTCCCGGCCGCGATGGGCGCCAAGGTCGGCATGCCCGACAGCGTGGTGTGGGCGGTCGACGGCGACGGCTGCTTCCAGATGACCAACCAGGAGCTGGCCACCTGCGCGATCAACGACATCCCGATCAAGGTCGCCATCATCAACAACGAGTCCCTCGGCATGGTCCGGCAGTGGCAGACGCTCTTCTACAACGAGCGCTACTCCAACACCGACCTGCACACCGGACCCGACCGACGCATCCCCGACTTCGTCAAGCTCGCCGACGCCTACGGCTGCGTGGGCCTGTCGTGCGAGTCGCCCGAGCAGGTCGACGCCACCATCGAGAAGGCCATGGCCATCGACGACCAGCCCGTGGTCGTGGACTTCCGCGTCCACCGCGACGCCATGGTGTGGCCGATGGTCGCCGCCGGGACCAGCAACGACGAGATCAAGTACGCGCGCGACCTCGCGCCCGAGTTCGACGAGGACGACCTGTGACCAGCACGCACACCCTCTCGGTCCTGGTGGAGAACAAGCCGGGCGTCCTGGCCCGCATCGCCGGGCTCTTCAGCCGCCGCGGCTTCAACATCGACAGCCTCGCGGTCGGCCCCACCGAGCACCCCGAGGTCTCCCGGATGACCATCGTGGTCAACGTCGACGAGTCCCCGCTCGAGCAGGTGACCAAGCAGCTCAACAAGCTCGTGGAGGTCATCAAGATCGTCGAGCTCGACCAGGCCGGCTCGATCGACCGGGAGCTGATGCTGGTCAAGGTCCGCGCCGACGCGGCCACCCGCGGCGCCGTCCTCGACGCCGTCCAGCTGTTCCGGGCCAAGGTCGTCGACGTGGCCCCGGACGCCATCACCATCCAGGTCACCGGCAACTCCGACAAGCTCGGCGACTTCCTGCGGGTGCTGGAGCCCTTCGGCATCCGCGAGCTCGTCCAGTCGGGCATGGTCGCCATCGGCCGCGGCTCCCGCTCGATCAGCGAGCGCAGCCTCCGCCCGGTGCCGGTCCCGGCGCCCGTCGCGGCACCCTGATCCACCAGACACGACCTGCGCACCACCCAACCCATGAAGGAGAGCCACCAGTGGCTGAGATGTTCTACGACGACGACGCCGACCTGTCCCTGATCCAGGGCAAGAACGTCGCCGTCATCGGTTACGGCAGCCAGGGCCACGCGCACGCGCTGAGCCTGCGCGACTCGGGCGTCGACGTCCGCATCGGCCTCGCGCCCGACTCGAAGAGCCGCGCCAAGGCCGAGGCCGAGGGCCTGCGCGTCCTCGACGTCGCCGAGGCGGTGGAGGAGGCCGACGTCATCGTCATCCTCACCCCCGACCAGGTGCAGCGCCACGTCTACGCCGAGTCGATCGAGCCGCACCTGACCCCGGGCGACACCCTCGTCTTCGGCCACGGCTTCAACATCCGTTTCGGCTACATCACCCCGCCCGAGGGCGTCGACGTCTTCATGGTCGCCCCCAAGGGCCCCGGCCACCTCGTGCGTCGTGAGTACGTCGACGGCCGCGGCGTCCCCGTCCTCGTCGCCGTGGAGGAGGACGCGTCCGGCACCGCCTGGGACCTCGCCCTCTCCTACGCCAAGGGCATCGGCGGCCTGCGCGCCGGCGGCATCCGGACGACCTTCGCCGAGGAGACCGAGACCGACCTCTTCGGTGAGCAGGCCGTGCTGTGCGGCGGCGCCTCCCAGCTGGTGATGTACGGCTTCGAGACCCTCATCGAGGCCGGCTACCAGCCCGAGGTCGCCTACTTCGAGTGCCTGCACGAGCTCAAGCTCATCGTCGACCTCATGTACGAGGGCGGCATCGCCAAGCAGCGCTGGTCGGTCTCCGACACGGCGGAGTACGGCGACTACGTCTCCGGGCCGCGGGTCATCACCCCGCAGGTCAAGGAGAACATGCAGGCCGTCCTCGAGGACATCAAGAACGGCGCCTTCGCCAAGCGCTTCATCGACGACCAGGACGCCGGCGCCCCGGAGTTCAAGGAGCTGCGCGCCAAGGGCGAGCAGCACCCCATCGAGTCGACCGGTCGCGAGCTGCGCAAGCTCATGGCCTGGGTGAAGTCGCACGACTCCGACTACGTCGAGGGCACCGCGACCCGCTGACGGACGATGTGACGTGACGGACCCCCGGGAACATCCGGGGGTCCGTCGCGCGTTCGGGCCACCATGACATCCCCCGCCCCCACGCCCGTGCGCATCGACATCTGGTCCGACGTGGTCTGCCCCTGGTGCTTCATCGGCAAGCGCCGACTCGAGACGGCCCTGGCCGGCTTCGAGCACGCCGACGACGTCGAGGTCGTCTGGCACTCCTTCCAGCTCGACCCGGGCGCACCCGACGTACCCGTCGAGACGGTCGCCGAGGCGCTCGGCCGCAAGTACGGCGGCGGGGCCGCCGCCGGCAACGACATGATCGACCGGGTGGAGGCCGTCGCCGCCGAGGAGGGCATGGTCTGGCGCCACCACGACTCGTTGCGGGTCGGCACGATGGACGCCCACCGGCTGCTGCACCTGGCCCACCACGAGGGCGGCTCCGCCCTCCAGGGCGTGCTCAAGGAGGCGTTGCTGACGGCGTACTTCGTCGAGGCGCGCAACGTCGCCGACCACACCGTGCTCCGCGAGGTCGCCGTGGGCGCCGGCCTGGACGCGACCGCGGTCGAGCGGGTGCTCGGCAGCGACGAGCTCGCCGACGAGGTCTGGGCCGACATCGAGCAGGCGCAGCGCTTCGGCGCCACCGGCGTCCCGTTCTTCGTCATCGACGAGAAGTACGGCGTCAGCGGTGCCCAGCCGGCCGACACCTTCACCCAGGTGCTGGAGCGGGCCTGGTCGGAGCGGACGCCGGCTGTGCAGATGGTGGCCGGCGCCGGGGAGTCGGGCGACGCGTGCGGGCCCGACGGCTGCGCCGTGCCCCAGCCGTAGGTCCGGCTCTGCCGGATCAGCCGAGGGCCTTCTCCCCGAGGGCGGCGGCCTCGGCGATCGCGGCGATGCGCTGGGCGCGCGTCGCCGGACGCTTGGCCATGACGACCCAGGCCAGCATCTGCTTCTGTGCCGAGGGCGAGAAGCCGTCCCAGTGCTCGCGCGACCCCGGGTGGGCGGCGAGGGCCGCTGCCAGGTCGTCGGGCACGATCCGGTCGTCGACGGCGTCCATGAGGGTCCAGTTGCCGTTCGCCCGGGCCGCCTCCACGGCCGCCCGGCCCGGTGCCTCGAGACGTCCCTCGGCCTCCAGGCGGGCGATCCGCGCCTTGTTGGGGCGGGTCCAGATGCTCCCCGGCCGCCGGGGTGCGAACCACATCCGTGAGTGCTCGTCGTCGACCGGCCTCTGGGTCGAGTCGACCCATCCCCACCGCAGCGCCTCGATGACGCTGTCCTCGTAGGAGAAGGCCCGGTCGGCGGCCCGCCGGCGGGAGACCAGCCACACGCCGGCGCCACGGTCGTGGTGCTCGTCGAGCCACGCCGACCACTCCTCGACGGTCTGCGGCTCGACGTCCTCCGCCTCGTCCTGCACGCCCATCCGGGCAGCCTCGCATCGGCCGTGGGTCGGCGTCGAGGCCCGACGCCGCGGCGTACGGCACGATGAGCACATGAGCGACCGCACGCTGCAGCAGACCCGCGCCCTCGGAGTCGAGACGACGGGCATCGAGATCATCGACGAGGCGGACCGCACGGCGCGTCCGGCCGACCTCTTCTGGCCGTGGTTCGCGGCCAACGTCAGCGTCTTCGGCATCAGCTACGGCTCGTTCGTGCTGGGCTTCGGCATCTCCTTCTGGCAGGCGGCGGTCGTCACGGTCGTCGGCATCGTGGTCTCGTTCGCGCTCTGCGGCGTCATCGCGATCGCCGGCAAGCGCGGCTCGGCGCCGACCATGGTCCTGAGCCGGGCGGCGTTCGGGGTCAACGGGCAGAAGGTGCCCGGCGTCGTCTCGTGGCTGGTCTCGATCGGCTGGGAGACGTTCCTCGCCATCCTCGCCGTGCTCGCCACGGCCACGATCTTCGACCAGCTCGGCTGGTCGGGAGGCACCCTCACCAAGGTGGTGGCCACCCTCGTCGTGGCCCTGCTGATCGTCTCCGCCAGCGTGGCGGGCTACCACGTCATCATGCGGATGCAGTCGTGGCTGACGTGGATCACCGGCATCGCGACGATCGTCTACGTCGCCCTCACGCTCGACGAGATCGACTGGGCGGCCGTGAGCGACCTGCCCAGCGGCAGCACCCAGCAGATGGTGGGCGCCCTGGTCATGGTGATGACCGGCTTCGGCCTCGGCTGGATCAACATCGCCGCCGACTGGTCGCGCTACCAGCGCCGTGACGCCAAGGGCTCGGCCATCGTCGCGTGGAACACCTTCGGTGGCGCGATCGCCCCCGTGCTCCTCGTCGTCTTCGGGCTGCTGCTCGCCGGCTCGTCGGAGGAGCTCTCCGCGGGCATCGTCTCCGACCCGATCGGCACCCTCGGCACGCTGCTGCCGACGTGGTTCCTCGTGCCGTTCCTGCTCGCCGCGATCCTCGCCCTGGTCAGCGGCGCGGTGCTGGGCATCTACTCCAGCGGTCTCACCCTGCTCAGCCTGGGGGTCAGGATCCCGCGCCCCGCCGCCGCCGGGGTCGACGGCATCATCCTGACCCTGGGCACGATCTACGTCGTCTTCGTCGCGACCAGCTTCATCGAGCCGTTCCAGAGCTTCCTGATCACGCTGGGCGTGCCGCTGGCCGCGTGGGCGGGGGTCATGATCGCCGACATCGCGCTGCGCAAGCGCGACTACGACGACGAGTCCCTCTTCGACGCCTCGGGCCGCTACGGCTCCGTCGACTGGGTCTCCCTCGGCACCATGGTCGTGGCGTCGGTGCTCGGCTGGGGGCTGGTCGTCAACAACTTCGCCACCTCCGCCTCGTGGAACAACTGGCAGGGCTACCTGCTCGAGCCCCTCGGCCTCGGCACCTGGATGGAGGCCGACGGCTACTGGGAGGGCAACTGGCCCTACGCCAACCTCGGCGTCCTGCTCGCCCTGGTCCTCGGCTTCGCCGTGACGTACGTCGCGCGCCGGGGGACCGTCGCGCGCCAGGAGGCCCAGCCGGCCGGTGCCCTTGACCCCTCTGGCACGGTGGACGCATGAGTCGCATCGCCGTCGTCGGAGGCAACGGGCAGATCGCCCGGTTGCTGCACCCCCTGCTCGTGGAGCGGGGCCACACGCCCATCGCCCTGGTGCGCTCGGAGTCCTACCGCGCCGACCTCGAGGAGGCCGGCGCCGAGGTGCGCCTGCTGGACATCGAGCAGAGTGACGAGGCGACCTTCGCGGCCGCGTTCGAGGGTGCCCACGCGGTGGTCTTCGCCGCCGGCGGCGGTGCGGACGGCAACATCGAGCGCAAGCGCACCGTCGACCTCGAGGGCTCGCTCAAGTCCATCGCGGGGGCGAAGGTGGCCGGCATCACGCGCTTCGTCCAGGTGTCGGCGATCAACGTCGACGAGCCGCTCCCCGACGACACCGCGCCCGTCTGGGCGGCGTACGTCGAGGCCAAGCGCGACGCCGACGCCGCGCTGCGCGACAGCGGGCTCGACTGGACGATCATCCGTCCCGGCCGCCTCACCGACGACGAGCCCACCGGCCGCGTCGAGCTGGGGGAGGACGTCGCCCGCAGCGAGGTGCCCCGCGCCGACGTCGCCGCCGTGCTCGCCGAGGTCATCGACTCGGGCGCCGGGATCGGTGCCCAGTGGGACCTCGTCTCCGGCGACACCCCGGTCGCCGACGAGGTCGCCCGCCTCGGCGCCTGACACCGCGGGGCGTCATGCCCGGGTCGATCCCTGCGTCTCCTGGCCCATGGCGTCCGCCAGCAGCGGCTGGACCGCGGCCAGCACGAGGGCCAGGCCGGCGGAGCACCCCCACAACCACGCCGGGTCCACCGCCAGCAGCCGCGTCCCCACCACGGGCGCCAGCACCGCCGCGACACCCCAGCACGTGCCGTACGCCGCGAGGTAGCGCGCGCTCCCGCCCGGGGGCGCCAGCCCCGCGACCACCGCGAACGGGTGCCCGAGCAGGAGCAGGTCGCCGACGCTCCACACGGCCACGGCGAGGACGAAGCCGCCGGTGCTGCCGGCCGCCCCGGCGATCCCCATCCCGACGGCCAGCAGGACGTAGCCGATCGCCATCGCCCGGAACGGGCTCGGTGACCAGTCCCGGGTGAGGCGCTGGACGAGGACCATGACCAGGGCGGAGACCGCGAGCAGCCAGCCCATCCGGCTCGCCGGCAGGCCCCGCTCGAGCAGCGTCAGCGGGAGGCCGACCATCGCCTGCAGGTAGAGGCTTGCGAAGGCCGTCCCGGCCACCCACATGAGCAGCAGCCGCCTGTCCCGCCACGGGCTCCCGGTGTGCCTCTCGTCGACCGGGGCGGGTCGGTCCGCGGGCACCACCAGGGCCACGACGACGGCGGCGGCGAGGCAGGACGCCGCATCGGCCACGAGCAGCCAGCGCAGGTCGAGGGTCGCCAGCACCGCCGCGAGGAGGCCGGCCACGACACCGGCCACCGCCAGCGCCGTCCCCAGCAGCGAGTAGGCGCTGGGGCGCTGGTCGGGCGGGCACAGGTCGGCGACGATGGCCTGGCTGGGTGGCTCGTACAGCTCGAAGGCCAGGCCCAGCAGCGTCACCGACACCGCGGCCACGAGCAGCGTGGGCGAGGCGGCGAACGCCAGCAGGGCGACCGCGCACCCGACGAGCCCCAGCAGCATCGTCGGCCGCCGGCCCCAGCGGTCGGCGAGTGCTCCGCCGGCCAGGCGGGAGGGGATGGAGGCCACGCCGAAGGAGGCCACGACGAGCCCCGCCGTCGTCACCGACGTGCCGAAGTCCTCCACGAGGATGGCGGCGGTGAAGGGCAGGGCGAAGGCGCCGAGCCGGTTGACGGCCCGTGCGGCCACCAGGGCTCGGACCGCACGGGGGAGTGGGGGCGTCAGTCGTGTTGCGTGACTGGTGTCTGCGCTATCGTCAGTGATCACCGGACGACCGTACGACGACAGGAGTGACTGGTCAAATGTTGTTCGACAGTCATGTCTCGATCTTGCTGGACACCGGCGCGGCCCTGGTCAACGCGACCACGCCCGGCCACGACGGCACCGAGCCGGTCGGTGCGCCGACCGGGCGAGCCCTCCAGGACGCGGTCCGCGAGGCGATCTCCCGCGACGACTACGAGGCCACCGTCTCCCCGGCGACCGCCCGCGCCCTGGCCCAGGTCGGGACCGACGTCCGCGCGGTGTACGCCGCCACCGACGCGGGCGACCTCGACCGGGCAGCCGGGCTGGTCAACGAGCTGCTCGAGCGCACCGGGGCCCGCCCGCGGCTCACCCACACCGAGACCGGGTGGGACCTGCACTTCCACGGTCCCGACCAGACCGTCGCCCGCGGTTGGGCCGCCGGCCTCGCCGCGGGCCTCGCCCTCGCGCTGGGCAGTGACCGGGGAGGACGGCTGGGCGTGTGTGCGGCCGATCCGTGCGACCGGGTCTTCGTCGACACCTCCCGCAACGGAGGGCGCCGATTCTGCTCCACGCGGTGCCAGAACCGCGTCAAGGCCGCCGCTCACCGCCACCGCGAGCGATGAGCCCGGCGGGTCGTCCCGACCGGCTCCGAGACGATGTCCGGGGCTCACCGGAGGTGGGCTAGGGTCGGGGGCGCACAGCGTCGTGCAGGCCCTCACCGCACCCGATCCACGAGGAACACAGCTGTGACTTCACGACCCGTCGTACTCATCGCCGAAGAGCTGAGCCCCGCCACCGTCGAGGCGCTCGGCCCGGACTTCGAGATCCGCCACTGCAACGGCGCCGACCGCGCCGAGCTCATCCCCGCCATCGCCGACGTCGACGCGATCCTGGTGCGCTCCGCGACCAAGGTCGACGCCGAGGCGCTCGCCGCCGCGCGCAACCTCAAGGTCGTCGCCCGCGCCGGGGTGGGCCTCGACAACGTCGACGTCAAGGCCTCCACCCAGGCCGGCGTCATGGTGGTCAACGCGCCGACCTCCAACATCGTCTCGGCCGCCGAGCTCGCCGTCGCGCTGATGCTCGCCGCCGCCCGCCACGTGAGCCCCGCGCACGCGGCGCTGAAGAACGGCGAGTGGAAGCGCTCGAAGTACACCGGCATCGAGCTCTACGAGAAGACCGTCGGCATCGTCGGCCTCGGCCGCATCGGCGTCCTCGTGGCCCAGCGGCTCTCGGCCTTCGGCATGAAGGTCATCGCCTACGACCCCTACGTCCAGGCCGGTCGCGCCGCGCAGATGGGGGTCCGCCTCGTCGACCTCGACACCCTGCTCGCCGAGGCCGACTTCATGAGCGTCCACCTCCCCAAGACCCCCGAGACGGTGGGCCTCATCGGCGCCGAGCAGCTCGCCAAGGCCAAGGGCTCGCTCGTGCTCGTCAACGCCGCCCGCGGCGGGATCGTCGACGAGGCGGCGCTGTACGACGCCCTCAAGACCGGGCAGATCGCGGCCGCCGGGCTCGACGTGTTCGCCCAGGAGCCGTGCACCGACAGCCCGCTCTTCGAGCTCGAGAACGTCGTGGCCACCCCGCACCTCGGCGCCTCGACCGACGAGGCCCAGGAGAAGGCCGGCATCGCCGTGGCCCGGTCGGTGCGCCTCGCGCTCTCCGGCGAGCTCGTCCCCGACGCGGTCAACGTCCAGGGCGGCGTGATCGCCGAGGACGTGCGTCCCGGCATCCCCCTCACCGAGAAGCTCGGCCGCGTGTTCACCGCGCTCGCCGGCGAGGTCGCCCAGCAGATCGACGTCGAGGTCCGCGGCGAGATCACCGAGTACGACGTCAAGGTGCTCGAGCTGGCCGCCCTCAAGGGCGTCTTCTCCGACATCGTCGAGGACCAGGTCTCCTACGTGAACGCGCCGCTGCTGGCGGCCGAGCGCGGCACCGCCGTACGCCTCGTGACCGAGGCCGAGAGCCCCGACCACCGCAACCTCATCACCATCCGCGGCACCCTGGCCGACGGGTCGCAGGTCTCCGCGAGCGGCACGCTCGTCGGGATCAACCAGAAGGAGCGGATCGTCGAGGTCAACGGCTTCGACATCGACATCGAGCCGACGGACCACCTGGCGTTCTTCACCTACGCCGACCGCCCCGGGATGATCGGCACCGTCGGCCGCATCCTCGGCGACGCCTCGGTCAACATCGCCGGCATGCAGGTCTCGCGCACCGACAAGGGCGGCGAGGCCCTGGTCGCGCTGTCGGTCGACACCGCGATCCCCGCCGAGACGCTGACCGAGATCGGCTCCGCGATCGACGCGGTCTCGGTCCGCGCCGTCGACCTGGACTGAGCCCGCACCCGGTGTAGTCCGTGACGATCGGACCCCTCGGACAGCCGTTCCGGGGTCCCTTCGTCACGGACTACGCCAGTCCGCGGCCGGGTCCTCCGCCGGCTCGGCCGGTCACCGGCCCGCCGGATCGCCGGGCGGGTCAGGCGACCGTGAGGCGGTCGGCGGCCCCGCCGTCCCCCCCACGACCGCGGGCCACCGCGTCCCAGGCGTCACGGAGCCGGTCCACGGCGGTCCCCAGCTCGTCGGGGGAACGGGTCCAGGGGATCCGCACGTGGTGCTCGAGGCCGCCCGCGACAGCGAAGACGCGACCCGCGGCCACGACCACGCCCCGGCGCTCCGCCTCCGCCACCAGCGCCGAGGCCCGGGGCTGGGGGAGGCGGCACCAGACCGCCAGCCCGCCGCCGGGTCGCACGAAGTCCCACGTCGGCAGGCGGGCGGTGAGCCCGTCGAGCAGCGCCTCGCGCTGGGTCCTCAGCCGCGCCCGGTTGGTCGCCCACACCGTGTGCCGGTGCTCGAGCAGGTGCAGCAGGGCCAGCTGCTCGACCAGGGGCGCCCCGAGGTCGAGGCTCATCCGGGCGTGCAGCAGCTGCGGCACCATGGTCTCCGGCACCCGCAGCCAGCCGAGCCGCAGGCCGCCCCAGAACTGCTTGCTCGCGCTGCCGATCGTCACCGTTCCCGGCAGGTGCGCCGCGAACGGCGCCGGCATCTCCTGGCCGTCGAGGGCCAGGGCCTGGTGCGCCTCGTCGACGACCGGGACGACCCGGGCGCGGCGCAGCGCGGCGGCGTACTCCTCGCGCTGGGCGTCGGACATCAGGTTGCCCGTGGGGTTCTGGAAGTCCGGGACCAGGTAGGCCAGCCGGGGGGCGGCCTGCCGGATGATCGCCGCGGTCGCGGCGATGTCCCACCCGTCGGGGTCGACCGGCGCCGGCACGAGCCGGGCACTGCGGTGGCTCAGCGCCTGGGTGGCGTTGGGGTAGACCGGGTCCTCGACGACGACGCGGTCGCCCGGGGCGGTGAGCGCCTGCGCCACGATCGCTGCGGCACCGAGCGCGCCCGCGGTGATGATGACCTGGCCCGGGGAGGTGGGCAGTCCTCGCTCCTCGTACGTCGCCGCGACGGCGGCCTGGAGGCGCGGGAGCCCGGCGGGGTAGTAGCCGTGGCTGGAGAGGTACGCCGGCAGCTCGCCCACCGCCGCGTCGTACGCCGCCGCGACTCCGGCCGGGGCGCTCGGCGCGGCGCAGTTGAGGTCGATGACGTCGGGGTCCTGCGACCACGGGGCGAAGGCGCGGTCGGTGACCGACTCGGCCCGCAGCGGGAGCCGGGTGATCGTCCCGGAGCCGCGCCGCGACTCGGCGTACTCGCGCTCGCGCAGCTCGGCGTAGGCCCGGGTGACGGTGGTGCGGCTGACCCCCAGCGCGGTGGTCAGGTCCCGCTCGCTGGGCAGGCGGGTCGCCGCGGGGATCCGTCCCTCGCCGATGAGCAGGCGCAGCTGCTCGGCGAGCTCGCGGTACAGCGGGCGGCCGTCCGCGCGGAGGTCGCCGACGAGCGTGGCCACACGGGCGGCGGTGACGGTGCGGCTCATGCAGGCCACTGTCCCACGATTGGCTATCGAGGAGAAGGCCAATTCTGGGCAGACTGGAACCATGAGCAGCACCACCACGCCCCGTCCCCGTCCCGCCCTCCTCGACCTCGGCCCCCTCGCCCAGCTCCGTGCCGGACGGCTCGGCCGGCGGCTGACGCAGCTCCTGGTGGGTCTCGCGCTGTACGGCGCGTCGCTGGCGATGATGGTCCGTGGCGCGCTAGGGCTGGCCCCGTGGGACGTCCTGCACTCCGGCTTCATCCGCCACGTGCCCATGACGATCGGTCAGGCCGTCGTGCTCTTCAGCTTCCTCGTGCTGCTGCTGTGGATCCCGCTGCGGGAGAAGCCGGGCATCGGCACGGTGGCCAACGCCCTGCTGGTCGGGGTGGCCGCCGACGCGACGCTGACGGTCCTCGCCGAGCCCGACTCGCTGGCGCTGCGGCTCGCCCTGATGCTCGGCGGCCTCGTCCTCAACGGCCTGGCCACCGCGCTCTACATCGGCTCGCAGTTCGGCCGCGGACCGCGCGACGGGCTGATGACCGGCCTCGCGCGCCGTACCGGCCTCTCGCTGCGCCTCGTCCGCACCGGGCTGGAGGTCACTGTCGTGGTGATCGGCCTGATGCTCGGGGGAGCGCTCGGCGTCGGGACGGTGCTCTACGCGCTCGCCATCGGGCCGCTGGCCCAGCACATGCTGCCCTGGTGCACGGTCGAGGTGTCAGCGGCGCGTGGCGATCAACGCTGACGCGTCCGGCGCGATCATCACCTCGACGGCGGTGAACCGCTCGTCGGTGAGCCACTCCTCACGCAGGGTGTCGACGCGGCCGTAGGTGATCGGCGGCCACATCTCGCAGGGGGTGAAGTCGTCGAGGACGACGATCCCGCCCGGCTCCAGGAGGTCGACGACCGCGTCCACGCGGACCGCCTCCGGCTCGCCGCTGTCGAGGAAGACGAGCGAGTAGGGGCCTCGCTCGTGCAGGAGCGACCAGTCCGCCTCGAGCACCTCGACGTGGTCGTCGTCGCGGAAGATCTCGGCGGCCGCGGTGGCCAGGCGGGCGTCGCGCTCGGCGGTGAGGATGTGCGCGCCGTTGCGCACGCCGCTGCGCAGCCAGGCGGTGCCGACGCCGCAGCCCGTCCCGAACTCGGCCATCGTGCCGCCCCGGGTCGCGGCCAGGGTCGCCAGCAGGCGACCGGTCTCGTTGCGGCAGAAGGAGACGTAGCCCGCCTTGCGGGACACGTCGAAGGCGCGGGACACGATCTCGGGCAGCTCGGGTGGGGCACTCATGAGGTCGCCGAGTCTTCCATGGCGAACCGCTCGTCTCGCATCGTGAGCGATTTCCGGTGACCCGGTGCGCCGCCGCGGGACGCGGCGTACCGTCGGTCTCACCATGCGGAGCCAGCTCGTACTCATCGACTGCCGCGGCGAGGCCTGACCGAGGCCACCTCGCCGCGGTGTTCGGCGTTGCAGTGGCCTCGGAGCAGAAGTTCCAGGCCCAGACGCCCCGCGGCGGTCCCGCTCCCAGCTCCATCTCGCGCGATCCGCAGTCCGCTGGTTCCCCGCTTCGTGTGATCCACGAGTCGTCGCCGCCCCGTCCCGGGGCGTCGGGCCGCACCACCCGACCCTGACGACTCTCACACGACCACGGAGACAGCCATGTACGACATGTACCCCGACTGGGGACCTGCCAGCCACCACCCCGACAACCCGCGCAGCCTCGAGGCCACCGCGGCGGCCGTCCAGGCCTCGCTTGACCTGCGAGACAACGGCGGGCAGCGGCCCGAGGACAACTAGATTCGCGCCATGAGCACCGACACCAGCAGCACGCCGTCCGACTCCGTCGCCGGGTCCGGCACCGTCGCCCTCGCCGTCATCCCCGGCGACGGCATCGGCCAGGAGGTGACCCCCGAGGCCCTCAAGGTCCTCGAGGCGGTCGACGTGCCGGTGAAGTTCGAGCAGACCCACTACTCCCTGGGCGCGGAGAACTACCTCGCGACCGGCGAGGTGCTCCCGGACACCGTGCTGGCGGAGATCCGCCAGCACGACGCGATCCTGCTGGGTGCCGTCGGCGGCAGGCCCAACGACCCGAACCTGCCGCCCGGCATCCTCGAGCGCGGCCTGCTGCTCAAGCTCCGCTTCGAGCTCGACCACTACGTCAACCTGCGTCCGTCGCGGCTCTTCCCGGGCACACCCAGCCCGCTCGCCCGCTACCGGTCCGAGGACGGCGGCGAGATCGACTTCGTCGTGGTGCGCGAGGGCACCGAGGGCCCCTACACGGGCAACGGCGGCGCCCTGCGGGTCGGCACCCCGGCCGAGGTCGCCACCGAGGTCAGCGTCAACACGGCGTACGGCGTGGAGCGGGTCGTGCGCGACGCGTTCGCACGCGCCCGGCGCCGCCCACGCCAGCACCTCACCCTGGTCCACAAGACCAACGTGCTCGTCCACGCCGGATCGGTGTGGTGGCGGGTCTTCGAGGCCGTGGCCGCCGAGTTCCCCGACGTGACGACCGACTACATGCACGTCGACGCCGCGATGATCCACCTGACGGTCGACCCGAGCCGCTTCGACGTGATCGTCACCGACAACCTCTTCGGCGACATCATCACCGACCTGGCCGCTGCCATCACCGGTGGCATCGGCCTGGCCGCCTCCGGCAACGTCAACCCCGACCGCACGGCACCGTCGATGTTCGAGCCCGTGCACGGCTCCGCGCCTGACATCGCGGGCCAGCAGAAGGCCGACCCCACCGCCGCCATCCTCTCGACGTCGCTGCTGCTGGACCACCTCGGCCACCCCGGGGCCGCAGCGGCCGTCGAGGCGGCCGTGCTCGCCGACCTGGCCGAGCGCACGCCCGGCACCACGCGGCGTACCAGCGAGGTCGGCGACGCCATCGCCGCGCGGCTCTGATCGCTGCGGCTAGCCTGACGCCATGGACATCAGCACCACCGCCACCGACCGGCCCGTCGACGACGCGCGACTGGCCGAGATCCTCGCCAACCCGGGCTTCGGCACGCACTTCACCGACCACATGTTCACGGTCGAGTGGACGCCGGGGGAGGGCTGGCACGCCGCCCGGGTGACGCCGTACGGCCCCCTGAGCCTCGACCCGGCCACCGCCGTCCTGCACTACGCGCAGGAGACGTTCGAGGGGATGAAGGCCTACCGCCACCCCGACGGGACGATCTGGACCTTCCGCCCCGAGGAGAACGCCAAGCGGATGGCGCGCTCCAGCGACCGGCTGGCCTTCCCGGTGCTCGACCCCGACGACTTCGTGGCCGCCGTCGACGCGCTCGTCACCGTCGACCAGCGGTGGGTGCCCGACAACCCCGACGGCGGGGAGAAGAGCCTCTACCTGCGACCGTTCATGTTCGCCTCCGAGGTCTTCCTCGGGGTCCGGCCCGCCCAGCACGTGACCTTCATGGTCATCGCCTCGCCGGCCGGCGCGTACTTCAAGGGTGGCGTCAAGCCGGTCACGCTGTGGCTGACCGAGGACTACACCCGCGCCGGCCGCGGCGGCATGGGCGCGGCCAAGACCGGTGGCAACTACGCCAGCTCGCTGGTCGCCCAGCAGCAGGCGACGGCCCAGGGCTGCGACCAGGTCGTGTTCCTCGACGCCCAGGAGGGCAGGTACGTCGAGGAGCTCGGCGGCATGAACCTCTACTTCGTGCACGCCGACGGCCGCATCGTGACCCCCGCGACCGGCACGATCCTCGAGGGCATCACGCGGGCGTCCATCATCGAGCTCGCGGGCAAGCTCGGACACCAGGTCGAGGAGCGCAGGTTCTCCATCGACGAGTGGCGCGACGGCGTCTCCAGCGGCGACATCGTCGAGATCTTCGCCTGCGGCACGGCTGCGGTCGTGACGCCGGTGGGCTCGCTGAAGTGGGACGGCGGCGAGGTGGCGGCTCCGGCGTCCACCGAGCTGACGATGCGGATCCGCAAGGAGCTGGTCGACATCCAGCTCGGCCGGGCGGACGATGCCTTCGGGTGGATGCACCAGGTCTGCTGACGACCCGGCCCGGACCCGGGCCAGGTGACGTGCCGGGGGCACGAGGGGGACTCGACCGTGGACGAGGTGGCGCAGGGGACCACCGAGGCGACGACGCTCGCGAGCCTGCTGTGGGCGCGCGCGCACGCGGCGCCGGACGCCGTGGCCTACCACCACCTCGTCCGCACCCGTGCGCGGGAGGCCACCGAGCAGGTGACCTGGGCCGAGACCCGGGCGCTGGTCGAGCCGCTCGCCGCGGGGCTCGTCGGGCTCGGGGTCGAGCCGGGTGACCGGGTCGCGATCCTGTCCTCGACCCGCGCCGACGCGGTGCTGGGCCACCTCGCCGTCCTGTGCGCGGGCGCGGCGACGACCGTCCTCGATCCCGCGAGCGCGCCCGCCGACGTCGCGCGGCTCGTCCACGGGTCGGGGTCCGTGGTCGTCCTGGCCGAGGACGTCGAGCAGGTGGACAAGCTGCGGGTGGTCCGCGGTGACATCCGCGGCGTCCGCAAGGTCGTGCAGCTCGACGGGGACTACCCCGACCGTCGGGTGATGACGCTCGAGGCGCTGCTGGCCCACGGCGAGGACGTGCTCGCCCGCGACGCCGCGACCGTCGTACGGCGCGTGGCCGCCGTGCGCCCCGACACGCTCGCCACCGTGCTGCACCCGCCCGGGTCGCCCGCGGGCGGCATCCCCGGCACGCACGGCGACTGGGTCGTCGAGGGGGCGGCCGCCGAGCCGGGGGGCGGCGACGCCGTGCGGACCCTCGACGCGTCCCTCAGCCTGCCGGCCGCGCACGGGCTGCTCGCCGCCCAGCTGGCCAGGGGTTTCGGCGTCGTCCTCGACGCGGGCAGGGGTGGGTCCGGGTAATCTCCGTGCGTGACCACGTCCCGCCCCGAGCAGGCGCCTCCCGGTCTCCGGGTGGGCGGCTACGAGCTGCTGACCCGCCTCGGTGAGGGCGGCATGGGGGTGGTCCACCTGGCCAGGCGTCCGGGAGGGGAGCGGGTGGCCCTCAAGGTCCTGCGCCCCCACATCGTCGGCGACGACGAGGCCCGCCAGCGGCTGGCGAGGGAGGTCAACAGCCTCAGCCGGATCACCAACCGGCGGGTCGCGGAGATCGTGGACGCCGACCCGTGGGGCGACATCCCGTTCGTGGCCACCCGCTACGTGCCGGGCCTCTCGCTGCACGACCACGTCCACGAGGAGGGCCCGCTGACCGGCGCCGACCTCGTGTGGGCCGCGAGCTGCCTGGCCGAGGCGCTGGCCGCGGTGCACGCCGTCGGGGTGCTGCACCGCGACATCAAGCCCTCCAACGTGCTGATGGAGGGCCGCACCCCGATCCTCATCGACTTCGGCCTCGCCCGCGTCGCCGACGACCCCAAGCTCACCCACACCGGGTGGCTGCTGGGCACGCCGGGCTACCTTGCGCCCGAGATCCTGCACGGCGACGACGCCACGGCGGCCTCCGACGTCCACTCGTGGGCCGCGACGGTGGCCTTCGCCGGCCTCGGCCGCGCGCCCTTCGGCCGGGGCCCGTCGGTCGCGGTGATGGACCGGGTGCGCCGCGGCGAGCACGACCTCTCCGGTCTCGACCCCGTGCTGGGGCCCGCGATCGAGGAGGCCCTGGACCCCGACCCCGCCCGCCGTCCGTCCCTGCCGGAGCTGCGGGAGTGGCTCGACCGGCTGCTGCCCTCCGCGGTCGAGCGCGAGCCCGACCCCTTCACCGTGCCGATGGCCGTCGCCTCGCTCGCCCCGGCGTACGACACCACCGAGGTGGTCGCCCGCGACGCCGGTCCGGGCCCCGGCCCGGGAGGCGGGTTCGACCCGCGCCCGCAGGGCGGGTTCGATCCGGCGCCCCGGCCCACCCGTGTCCTGCCCGAGGACGGCGACACCGAGGCGCTCCGTGAGCCGGGAGCCGGTGCGCCGCCCTGGGCGCCACCGCCACGGGTCGGCGGGCTCGAGCGGTTCCGGCGCGCCGTCCTGGTCCTCGCCGGCGCCGGCGTCGTCGGCGCGGGCGTCGCCGTCGCGCCGTACCTCACCACCCTCCTGCTCGCCGTCGTCGCCTTTCTGCTGCGCAGTGGCTCGCTGGCCGCCAGCGCGGCCGGTGCCCGTCGCCGGGTGCGCGGCGTCAAGTGGTACGACGCGCCCCAGCTGCTGCTCGCCACCCCCTGGCACGTGCTGGCCGCGGTCCCGGGCACGCTCCTGCTGGTGACGTGGAGCCTCGGCCTCGCGCTGGCCGCGGCGCTGCTGTGCTTCGCCGCCGGGGTCGCGATGACGCCGAGCCTGGCCGCCATCGGGGTCGTGCTCGCCCTCGCGATGTGGTGGGGGCCGGGGAGCTCACGGCTGCGCGGCCCGCTGCAACGGCTGAGCCACCCCGTCGCGGCCCGGGGCGTCCCGTGGCTGCTCACCACCGTGGTGCTGCTGGCCGGGGCCACCGGTCTCGCCGCGATCGTCACCAGCGACGGCACGTCCTGGGCGCCCGCCGCGGACCGGCCCTTCGCGGACGTCAGCCTGCCGAGCTGGCTCTGAGCGCCGGTCCGGAGCGGTCCCGGGTGAGGTAGCCGATCGCGAGACCGACGGCCACGCCGATCACGGTCTCGACGCCGCGGTCCTCCAGCAGCACGCGGGCCGGGGTCGGCGCCGCGAGGTGCACCATCAGCAGGGCCAGGGGCGTGATGGCGACCAGGGCCAGGGCGTAGTTGCGCCCCACCAGCAGCTCGGCGGCGCACTGCAGCGCCACCACCACCAGGATCAGGACGAGGCCGCCCGGGTCGAGGGCGAGGAGCACCGCGGCCGCCGCCAGCCCGACGAAGGTGCCGATGACCCGGTGCACGCCGCGCACCACCTGCGCCGAGGGACGGGTGGCCGCCAGTGGCACCACGGCAGAGACCATCGCCCAGTAGGGGTGCCCGATCCCGGCCGCGGTCGAGATCGACCCGGCGAGCACGACTCCGCCCACGTTGCGGGCCAGGTGCCGGCGCGCGACGTCCCTGAACGCCGTACGCCGCCACGTCGTCCGCGGCGCGCCCGGCACGCGGATCGAGCGCCAGGCCGACCCGGCGTACCCGATCAGCGCGGCGAACGCCGCACTTGCGAGCGCGACGCCCGCCGCGACCGCCACGTCGACGGGATGGCTGGGGATGGACGCGCAGGCGGCGAAGGCGAAGACGAGGAACAGCGGGCCGGGCGGGTGCCAGTCCATGGCGTCGGAGAACAGCGAGCCGATCGCGGCGACCACCCCGGCGACCGGCACGGCCAGCCAGGCCCGGTGCGAGGACGTGCCGACGACGACGCCGAGGACGGTGACCGAGACGAGCAGCGCGCCGGCGGCAGCCTGCATCTGCAGGCGGGACAGGTGCACGTGGGTGCGCCCGTACAACGCGGTGAACGCGCCGAAGGCGGCATAGATGGACCACTCGACCCGGTCCACGGACCACAGCAGCAGCAGGGGAACCGCGACCGACACCGCGGCCCGGACAGCCACCCGGTGCGCTCCGGCGGCGGGGTTGACCCGGACCAGCTCCGCAGCGAGCCCGGATGCGATCGAGGGGCGTCTCACCGGTCCATCCTCGCCCACCCACCGGCCGCGGCCGGATCGCGAGACACACGACCTCCCCGCCCGGCGCCGTGGCACAGTGGAGGCGTGACGACGAGCACGATCATCATTTCCTAGCGCGACGGGACCCCCGCCGCGCCGACCTCCTGCACCCCGGGAGGTTTTTTTGTACCCCGACACAGCTGCTCCCGCCCGAGAGAAGAGATCGATGGACCTGCAGGGCTCCTTCCACGTCTACGACACGACGCTGCGCGACGGCGCGCAGCAGGAGGGGCTCAACCTCTCCGTGGCCGACAAGCTGACCATCGCGCGCCAGCTCGACGGGCTGGGCGTCGGCTACATCGAGGGCGGCTGGCCCGGGGCCAACCCCAAGGACACCGAGTTCTTCCGCCGCGCCTCCCAGGAGCTCGACCTGCGGCACGCCCGGCTCGCGGCGTTCGGGGCGACCCGGCGCGCCGGCGTCGCGGCGGCCGACGACCCGCTCGTCGCGGCCCTGCGCGACAGCGGCGCCTCGGTGGTCACGCTGGTCGCCAAGTCGCACGAGCGCCACGTCGAGCTCGCCCTGCGCACCACGCTCGAGGAGAACCTCGCGATGGTCCGCGACACGATCACCCACCTGCGCGAGTCCGGCCAGACGGTCTTCCTCGACGCCGAGCACTTCTTCGACGGCTACCGGTCCAACCGCGACTACGCCCTCGAGGTGCTGCGCACCGCGGCCGAGGCGGGTGCCGAGGTGGTCGCGTTGTGCGACACCAACGGCGGCATGCTGCCGGACTGGGTGGGCGACGTCGTGCACGACGTGATCGAGACCACCGGCGCACGGGTGGGCATCCACTGCCACAACGACACCGGCTGCGCGGTGGCCAACACCCTGGCCGCCGTCGACGCCGGCGCCACCCACGTGCAGGGCACCATCAACGGGTACGGCGAGCGCACCGGCAACGCCGACCTCGTCTCGGTGGTCGCCAACCTCGAGCTCAAGCTGGACCGCACGGTCCTGCCGCCCGGGCTGCTCGGCGAGGCGACCCGGATCGCGCACGCCGTCGCCGAGGTCACGAACGTCCCGCCGGCGTCGCGGCAGCCGTACGTCGGCACGTCCGCCTTCGCGCACAAGGCCGGCCTGCACGCCTCGGCCATCAAGGTCGACCCCGACCTCTACCAGCACATGGACCCCACGGGCGTCGGCAACGACATGCGACTGCTGGTCTCCGACATGGCGGGCCGGGCCTCGATCGAGCTCAAGGGCCGCGAGCTGGGCTTCGACCTCTCCGGCGACCGCGAGCTCGTCACCCGGGTCACCGACCGGGTCAAGCGGCTCGAGCAGGGCGGCTACACCTTCGAGGCCGCGGACGCCTCCTTCGAGCTGCTGCTCGTCGAGGAGGTCGAGGGCGTGCGTCCGTCGTACTTCGACATCGAGTCGTGGCGGGTGATCACCGAGACCTCCCCTGCGGCCGAGGCGGTCTCGGAGGCGACGGTCAAGCTCCGGGCCGAGGGCGTGCGGTACGTCGTGACGGGGGAGGGCAACGGGCCGGTCAACGCGCTCGACGCCGCACTCCGCAGCGCGATCGGGCAGGCGTTCCCCGAGGTCGCCAAGTTCGAGCTCATCGACTACAAGGTGCGGATCCTCGACCAGGGGCACGGCACCGACGCGATCACCCGGGTGCTCATCGAGACCACCGACGGGGAGTCCTCGTGGGTCACCGTGGGAGTCGGCCACAACGTCATCGAGGCGTCGTGGGGCGCCCTGGTCGACGGGCTCACCTTCGGTCTGCGGCGCCACCACCGGTAGGGCGTGCCCTAGGTTCGTGCCGTGACCGAGCCCGTGACGTACGACGACCTCCCGCGCCAGACCTCGACCGTCGAGCGCGGCGTGACCGCGCTGCTCATGGTCGGGCTGGCCGTGCTCGTGCCGGTCGCGTCGTTCCTCGGGCTGTTCTTCGCGATGGTCTCGGACGGGTGCACGGGCGACACGGAGTGCAACGGGGGCCAGATCGGGCTGGGGGTCCTGGTGGCCGCCGGATCGCCGGTGGTGGTGTTCGTGGTCGCCCTGGTGGTCGTGATCGTCCGCATCGTGCGACGGCTGCCCGCCTGGTGGGTGCCGCTGGTGGCCCTCGTGGCGGGTGCCGCGCTGTGGGGCCTCGGCGCCGTGATCGCCGCCTCCGCCGTGGGCTGAGCCCGGGGCCCTCTCAGTGCCCGACGACCCGGCGGACCAGGTCGTCCCAGGCCGCCTCCAGGCGCTCGACGGGGATCCGCTCCCGCTCGACCTGCTGCTCCAGCACGACCAGCTCGAGGGGAGCGAGGATCGCGGTGGCGAGCAGGGGCAGGTCGCCTTCGACGCCGAGCTCCCGGAGGAGGTAGCGCACGTGCATGTTGGCGAACGACATCGCCGCGACCGACCGCTGGCCCGCCCGCCCGGCCGCCTCGATGAGCGAGGCGGACACCAGGTTGGCGCGCAGCCGTGAGTGCCCGAAGGCCAGCAGCCGCTCCATCGGTGGCGCCCCCGGCCCGAGGGGAGGCGGGCCACCGATCACCGAGGCCTGCCACTGGGTCTCCGAGGTGTTGAGGACCGCGGCCATGAGCCCTTCACGACTCTCGAAGCGCCGGAACAGCGTGCCCTTGCCGACGCCGGCCTCGGAGGCGACCGTGTCCATGGTCACGCAGTCGACCCCCCGGGTCTCCACCAGGCGCAGCGCAGCGGCGAGGATGATCTCGCGGTTGCGCGCGGCGTCGGCCCGCTCGGGAGGCGGGGAGTCCGCCATCGGGAGGCTGATCGGCACGGGGTCAAGGCTAGTGGGGAGGCCACACGCGATCACCCGGAAATGTGCGACACCCACGGGAATACAACCGGACCACGGTCCGTTTGATCCTGCATGACTGACACCCGTGTTCTCGTCCTCGTCGGCAGCCTGCGCGCCGACTCCGTCAACCGCCGTCTCGCCGAGACGCTGCAGGCCTCCGCGCCCGAGGGCGTCTCGCTGCAGATCGCCGAGGGCCTCGGCGCGATCCCGTTCTACAACGAGGAGATCGACGGCGACACCCCGCCCGCCGCCGCCGTCGCCCTGCGCGAGCAGGTCGCCGCCGCCGACCGCGTGCTCGTGATCACTCCCGAGTACAACGGCACCATGCCTGCCGTGCTCAACAACGCCATCGACTGGCTCTCGCGTCCCTACGGCGCCGGCGCCATCGTGGGCAAGCCGTTCGCCGCGGTCGGTACCACCCCCACGCCGTACGGCGGCAAGTGGTCGCACGAGCACGCCCGTCACTCCGCGACCATCGCCGGCGCGAAGGTCATCGACACCGTGGTGCTCTCCCAGCCGGGCGTCGAGGTCGACGTGCTCAACGACGACGAGGTGCTGGCCAAGTTCCGCGCCGCCGTCGCCGACCTCGCCGCCTGGAGCGACGACGCCGCTGCCTGACCCGGTCGGGGTACGGTCGCCTGCGTGGCCGCACTCCACGACCTGACCGCCCTCGAGCAGGGTGACCTCGTCCGCCGCGGCGAGGTCACCCCCCTCGAGCTGGTCGAGCACTACCTCGCACGCGCCGACACCGTCGGCGCGTTCGTCACGTCCACCCCCGAGCGGGCGCGCGAGCACGCGCGGCGCCTCGGGGCCCGCCCCGGGGACGCCGGACCGCTCTGGGGCGTGCCGACCGCCATCAAGGACCTGCACCCGACGGCGGGGGTCCGCACGACGTTCGGGTCGGCGGCCTACGCCGACCACGTCCCGGACTTCTCCGACAATGTCGTGCTCACCGTCGAGGGCGCGGGCATGCCGAGCCTGGGCAAGACCAACACCCCGGAGTTCGGATCGCCCTGCTACACCGAGCCGGACGTCGCGCCGCCGGCCGTGACGCCGTGGGACCCGACGCGGACCGCCGGTGGGTCGAGCGGTGGTGCGGCCGCGGCGGTCGCGGCCGGCCTGGTGCCCCTCGCCCCGGGCTCGGACGGCGGCGGCTCGATCCGCATCCCGGCCTCGTGCTGCGGCCTCGTCGGCCTCAAGCCCACGCGCGGGCGGATCAGCGCCGCCCCGATGTACGGCGACCCGACCGGCCTGGCGACGGCCGGTCCGCTCGCCCGGACCGTGCGCGACGCCGCCGCCCTGCTCGACGTGCTGGCCGGCCGACGCCCCGGCGACCACTCCTGGGCGCCACCTCCTCCGATGCCCTTCCTCGGCGCCTGCGACCGCGACCCCGGGCGTCTCCGGGTCGCGCGCTTCATCGCCCCCGTCATCACCGACAGCGACGTCGACGCCAGCAGCCGCGACGCCTGGGAGGCCACCTCGGCCCTGCTCGCCGACCTCGGCCACGAGGTCGACGACGTCGCCGTCCCGCTGCCCCGCGAGGCGGTCGCGACCTTCGAGACCTGCTGGGCGGTGCTGACCGCGATGTCGCCGGCCCCGCCCGGGACCGAGCACCTGCTCCGGCCGCTCACCCGGTGGCTGGCCGACCGGGGCCGCGCGGTCAGCGGACCCGAGTTCGGCTCGGCCATCGCCCGGATGCGCCAGTACGCCGCGGACGCCCTCGTCGCCCTCGCGCCGTACGACCTGGTCCTCACCCCGACGCTGGCGACCCCGCCGCCCCTCGTGGGTGCGCTGCGCGACGACGCCGACCCGGCGGCGGACTTCGAGGCCCAGAAGCGGTTCACGCCGTGGACCAGTGCCTGGAACGTCACCGGCATGCCCGCCGTCTCGCTGCCCCTGCACCAGACCGCGGAGGGCCTGCCCGTGGGAGTCATGCTGGCCGCCCGGCCCGCCGAGGAGCACGTGCTGCTGGCCGCCTCGGCCCAGCTGGAGGCGGTACGGCCGTGGGCGGACCGGCGGCCACCGGGCTGGTGAGTGACCCGTGGACAACCGGCGTCCCGCGTGGTCCGGTGGTCCCATGAGCGAGCTGACGCCGTACCTCTGCGTGTCCGACGCCCGCGCGGCCATCGACTGGTACGTCGACGTGCTGGGCGCCGAGGTGACCTACGAGCCGATCGTCATGGACGACGGGCGCGTCGGGCACGTCGAGCTGGCCGTGGACGGGGCCGGCTGGATGATGTCGGAGGAGTTCGAGACCGCCGGGGTGGCCGCCCCCGACCCCTCGCGGGGAGCCGCCGTCTCCTTGCACCTGACCGTCGGCGACGTGGACGCGGTCTGCGAGCGGGTGCGCGCTGCCGGTACGCCGCTGGACCGGGGCCCCGAGGACTCACCGCCGGCCGGCAGGGTGGCGGTCTTCCGCGACCCCTTCGGCCACCGCTGGTTCCTCGACCAGCCGCTCGGCTGACGAGTGTGCGTGGATGCACCGGTCCGTCGACCGTTCCGGTGCATCCACGCACACTCGACGTCGCTCGCCGGCTCCGCTCCCGCGTGCCGCGTGCCGCGTGCCGCGTGCCGCGTGCCGCCGGCGTCAGTCGCCGACCCCGCGCGCGTGCAGCGCGTCACCGGTCTCGCGGGCCCGGGCCACCACGCGGATCACGAGCGGGGTGAGCCGCGCACGCGGTGACCGCTCCAGGCCCCGGGCCACCGCGGCGTCGCGGGCCTCGGCGGCGAGGCTGAGGGTCGAGGGGATCGCTCGCAGCATCAGGGAGAACGCGAGCCCGACCGACTCCGGGTCGACGCCGAGCCGTCGGAAGGGACGCAGCCCGTGGACCACGGCGTCCATCACCTCGTCGACGGGGGTCGTCACCGTGAGCGTGGTGGCGAGGAGGACCAGGGCGACCAGGTCACCCACCACCTCCACCGAGCGCGGCCACCCGCTCTGCCAGGCCGTCCAGGCACCCAGCACGGCGGCCATGACCAGCAGGCCGCGCATCGCCCGCAGCGTCACGCCCAGCCGGGCGCCGGACCACACCAGCAGCGCGGCCGCCGCGATCACGAACACCACGGCGGACATCGGTCCGCTGGCGACGACCACGACGACGCTGGCCAGCATCAGCGCCAGCAGCTTGGTCCCGGCCCGCTGTCGGTGGAGGAAGGTGTCCCCGGGCCGGTGGATCCCGAGCAGGTCGGCGTTCATGCGGTCGCCCGGTAGCTGGAGACGACGTCCTCGGCGGCGCCGTCGTGCTCGATCCGCCCGTTCCGCACCAGCAGCGCACGGTCGCAACGCGCCGCCAGCTCGAGGTCGTGGGTGACCAGTACGAGCTGCTGGGGGAGGGCGAGCAGCAGGTCGCCGATGCGGCGGCTGTTGCCCAGGTCGAGCAGGGTCGTCGGCTCGTCGGCGACCAGCACGCTCGGGGCGGTGGCGAGCACCCCGGCCAGCGCCAGCAGCTGGCGCTCGCCGCCGGACAGGCCGTGCACGCTGCGGTCCCCGAAGCCCGCGAGCCCGAAGTCGGCCAGCACCGCGTCGGCCGCGGCCAGCCGGTCGACCTTGTCGCGATGGGTACGCCGCAGCGACAGCGCCACGTCCTCGCGCGCGGTCGGCATCACCAGCTGCGCGGCGGGATCGGTGAAGACGAAGCCGACGCGGCGGCGCACCTCGCGACCGGACCGGGCGACGTCGAGGCCGTCGACGAGAACGCGGCCGGTGGTCGGCGTCACCAGGCCGTTGAGCAGCCGCGCCAGGGTCGACTTGCCGGAGCCGTTGGGCCCGACGAGCGCGATCCGCTGCTCGGTGAGCGACAGCGACGTCTCGTGGAGGACCGGGACGTCGCCGTCGTGCGTGGGGAACCGGACGGTGACCTGCTCCAGGGAGATCGCACTCACGTGGCGAGCGTGCCCTCCGGCTGCTCCTGCGTCGAGTCCGCGCGCGTCGGGCGGCCGAGGAGGTCGGGGAAGGCGCGGTGGACGGCGGTGGCGACCAGGGCCATGGCGACGTTCTTGATGATGTCGCCGATCCAGAAGATCTTGTCGACGTCGAAGGCCTGCGCCCACGTCAGGTCGGCCCGCAGCACGAGACCGGCCATGCCGAGCGTGTGGATGCAGACCGCGGAGCTGAAGAGCCCCGCCGCGAAGATCGCCGGCACGCTGACCAGCGAGCGCCGGGGGAGCCGCTCGACGATGAAGCCGCAGAGCGCCGCGGCCAACGGGAAGCCGACCAGGTAGCCGGCGGACGGGCCGGTCAGCACCGCGAGGCCGGCCGCGCCGCCGGAGAAGACCGGCAGTCCGGCCGCACCCGCGACGACGTACAGCAGGACGGCCAGGAAACCGCGTCGCATGCCGAGCACGGCTCCCGAGAGGAGCACGGCGAAGGTCTGGAGGGTGATCGGCACCGGGGTGCCGACCGAGAGGGCGGGGAGGAGGGCGCAGACGGCGATGAGGGCGGCGAAGGCCGCGATCAGGGCGATGTCGGTGCCGGCGCGGCGAGTCTGCATGGGGGTTCCTTCGGCGTACCTGAACGGTGGTCAGTTGAACGGTGTTCAGGTTAGGGTGACACGTGTACGACGTCAACGCGGTCCCGCGACGGGTCCGTCCGACCAGGCGAGGAGGGGGAGCGTCCTTGCGCCACCATCGGGACGACATCGTCGAGCGGGCCGTCCGGGTGCTCGACGACTACGGACTCGCCTCCCTCACGATGCGCCGGCTCGGCTCGGAGCTCGGCCTGCAGGCGAGCGCGATCTACCACCACTTCCCGAGCAAGCAGGCTCTGCTGGCCGCCGTGGCCGACGAGATCCTCGCCCGTGGCCGCCGTCCCCGCGCGGGCGGCGCGTGGGACGACCTCCTCGTCGAGGCCTGCTACGAGCTGCGGGACGCGATGCTGGCCTACCGCGACGGCGCCGACCTGGTGGCGACGGTCTACGCCTTCGGCCTCGGTGCGCAGGGGCCGGCCGACGAGCTCGAGGACATCCTGGAGACGGCCGGCTTCGACGAGTCGCTGGTGGGGGTGGGCGCGCGCACGCTGCTGCACTTCGTCTTCGGCCACACCTTCGAGGAGCAGACGGCGTTGCAGGCCGAGAGCGCCGGCGCCGTCGCCGGGGCGGCGGCCGACGACCGGAGCGCTGACCGCACGGGCGACTTCGACCTCGGTCTCGGTCTCGTGCTCGACGGTCTCGGCGTGCACGCGCCGGCGAGCCGGCGCGTCAGGGGCTGAGGTCCACCTCGGCGCCGTGCAGCTCCGCGAGCAGCACCGCGCCGGCGAGGTCGAGCCGGGTCCGCTGCAGCCGGGCGGAGGCCAGGTCGACGCCGTCCAGCGACGCGCCGCGCAGGTCCGCCTTCGCCAGGTTCGCCTCCCGCAGCGTCGCCCGATCGAGCCGGGCGTTCCTCAGCGAGGTGCCGGTGAGGTCGCTCAGCGACAGGTCGGCCTCGCGCAGGTCGACGCCCGCGAGGTCGAGGCGGGCGAGGTTGGTGCCCCGGATCGTGACGCCCTGCCACTGACCGCCCCGCACCGTCATCGGTCGCATGACGCACTCGGAGAACACGGTGCCGACCAGCTTGCACCCGTCGAACGTGACGTCGAAGAACTTCGAGCGGCGCACGTCGCACGCCACGAACGCCGTGGACGTGTGGGTGGACGAGCTGAAGAGGCACTGGTGGAAGGTGCACCGGTCGAAGACGGCCCCGGAGGTCGTGGCCTCGCTGAGGTCGACGCCGGTGAACGTGCACTCGGTGAAGCGCGCGGCGCCCAGCTCGTCGCCGTACCAGTCGTCGTCGCGGAAGTCGCGGCCACTGGCCTGCATCGGCTCAGGCATCGTGGACCGCGGCGGCAGTGGGACTCGTCACCCGCGCCACGCTAGCCCGCTGCCGGCACGGGCGGCGCCGGTAGGGTCGGGGCGTGATCGCGTCCCATGCCCACCGCTTCATCTTCCTCAAGACTCGCAAGACGGCGGGCACGAGCGTCGAGATCGCGTTGTCGAAGGTCTGCGGCCCGGACGACGTGATCACCCTGATCAGCCCCGAGGACGAGCAGCTGCGTGCGGCCGCCGGGGGCCGGGGCCCGCAGAACTTCCAGTCCCCACCGCTGCCGCGCAAGGCCTTCAACCACATGAGTGCCCGCCTGGCCCGTGACGTCGTCGGCCTCGACGCGTGGCGCGACTACTACACGTTCGCGATCGAGCGGAACCCGTGGGACGCGGTCGTCTCGCTCTACTACTGGAAGTACAAGGACCGCGACGAGCTGCCGGACTTCGACACCTACGTCTCGGAGGAGTGGATCGAGCAGCTGGCCAACAACCGCCGCATGTACCGCATCCGCGGGCGCCTCGCCGTCGACCGGGTGCTGCGCTACGAGCACCTCGCCACCGAGCTCGCCGAGGTCTGGGACCACCTCGGCCTCCCCGGCGAGCCCGACCTCCCACGCGCGAAGGGCCACGCACGTCCGGCCGGGCACTACCGCGAGCTCTACTCCGACACCTCCCGCGAGCGCGTCGGGCTCGTCTTCGCCGACGCGATCGAGGCCTTCGGCTACGAGTTCTGAGCCCGGGCCTCACCCTCGACGACGGCGAGCAGCCGCTCGCACTCCTCGACGAGTGCGCGCCGCAGGGGAGCGCCCCGCTCGGCGAACGAGCGCTGCTCCCGCACGTAGGCCGCCTTGCCCTCCGGGGTCTCGATGCGCACCGGCTCGAAGCCGAGGTCCGCGAGGTCGTACGGCGCGGCCCGCATGTCGAGCTCGCGGATGTCGCGGGCGAGCTCGAAGCAGTCGGCGACCAGGTCCGAGCTGATCATCGGCGTGAGCCGGAAGGCGTGCTTGTAGAGGTCCATCCCCGCGTGCAGGCACCCCGGCTGCTCGTACGACGCACGGTCGTCGCGCCCGGGCTGGAGCGCGTTGAGCGGTCGTGCCGCGTCCGTGAAGAAGCGGAATGCGTCGAAGTGGGAGCACTGGACCTTGTGCGACTCGACCACGGTGTCGGTGCCCGTCGACCCGAGCCGCAGGGGCCAGTCGTTGTGGCGCACCTCGTCGGGCGACTGCCGGTAGACCATGGCCCACTCGTGGAGGCCGAAGCAGCCGGTGTGCGCCGGCCTCGACTCGGTGGCCCGCAGGAGGTTGGCCAGCCCGCGCAGCAGCGGCGCCTGCGAGGCGACGTACGCACCGGTCACGGCGCCCGCCTCGTAGCCGCGCAGCCCGTCGTACTCCGGCGCGTCGGCCAGCCGCACGCCGTACCCGGGGTGCCAGCGCCGCAGCTGGGCGGGGCGCTGGGAGTAGTAGGTGAAGAGGAAGTCGTGGACCGGGTGCTTCACGCCGCCGGCCCGGCGGGACAGGTGCGGCCTCAGGTGGGCGTCGACGCGAGCGGCATGGGCGTCCACGCGCGGGAGCCACGTTCCCCGCTCCAGCACCTGCTCCTGATCCACGACCTGCACGCAGGACAGGGTAGGTCGCTCGGTGGCACACTCGAGAACCGACGGCAGGCCATCACGGGAGGCGCCATGACGGGCTCGACATCCGTGGGCGAACAGCTCGCCCGCGCGGTCGCGGCGAAGGACCGCGCCGCCTTCGCCCGCATCCTCGCCGACGACGTGGACTTCCTGGGCCTGACCCCGCGCCGGGCGTGGGAGGCGACCGGACCGGCGGCCGTGGCCGCGGTGTACTTCGACCACTGGTTCGAGCCGAGCGACACCATCCAGGCACTCGTCGAGGTCACGACCGGGGACGACGTCGCCGACACCCAGCACGTCTCGTACCGTCTCGACCTCGTCAACGACGACGGCGAGCAGGTCGCCGAGCAGCAGGCCTACTTCCGCACGACCGCTGGTCGGATCAGTCATCTGCGGGTCCTCTGCTCCGGCTTCCGCCCGCGCACCTGACGCCGCGCACCTGACACCGCGCGCCGAGCGGCGTGCCCCGGGAGGACTGGCCCGTCCGGGCCTTACCGGGAGGCGCCGCCGCGAGGAGACTGGGGCGATGGAGGACCACGGGGTCGCGCTGGAGCGCGCCCACACGCACGCCCTGGCCTGGCTAGTCTCCCTCGGCACGCGTCCGGTGCCGGCGAGCGCCTCGATCGAGGACGTGGTGGCTCGGCTCGGCCCGGACCTCCCGGACGGCCCCAGCGATCCCGCGGAGGTCGTCGACCTGCTCGCGGTCGCCTGCGAGCCGGGGCTCACGGCGATGCCGTCGGGACGGTTCTTCGGGTTCGTCATCGGCGGCACCCACCCGGCGGCCCTGGCGGCGGACTGGTTGACCAGCGCCTGGGACCAGAACTCGGGCCTGCGGCGGATCACGCCCGCGCACAGTGCGGTCGAGGACGTCGCCGAGCGGTGGCTGGTCGACCTGCTGGGGCTGCCGGAGGGCAGCGCGGTCGGCTTCGTCACGGGCGGGACGATGGCCAACTTCACCTGCCTCGCCGCCGGCCGGGACGCCGTCCTGCGTGAAGCGGGGTGGGACGTGGCCGAGCGCGGCCTGGTCGGGGGTCCGGGCGTGCGGGTGCTGGTCGGTGCCGAGCGGCACGACACGGTCGACCTCGCCCTGCGCTACCTCGGGCTCGGCGCGCCGGAGCCGGTGGCGGTCGACGGCGAGGGGCGCATCGACCCGACCGCCCTCGCGAGTGCCCTCGAGGACGGGGACGAGCGGCCCACGATGGTCGTGCTCCAGGCGGGCAACGTCCACTCGGGTGCGTTCGACCCCTTCGCCGAGGCGGTCCCGCTCGCCCACGAGCACGGCGCGTGGGTGCACGTCGACGGCGCCTTCGGCCTCTTCGCGGCCGCCTCGGGCACCCACCGCCACCTCGTGGCGGGCTTCGAGGCCGCCGACTCGTGGGCCACCGACGCCCACAAGACCCTCAACGTCCCCTACGACTGCGGGCTCGCGATCGTGCGGGACCGCGCCGCGCTGCGCGCCTCCATGGGCATGCACGGCGACTACCTCATCCACGACGAGGCGGGGGAGCCGTTCGACAAGGTGCCCGAGATCAGCCGCCGGGGCCGGGCGTTCCCGGTGTGGGCGGTGCTGCGTGCGCTGGGCCGCGACGGCGTCGCCGACCTGGTCGACCGGCTCTGCACCCACGCGACCGCGCTGGCCAAGGGCATCGGCGACATCGAGGGTGCCGAGGTCCTCAACGACGTGGTCTTCACCCAGGTGTGCGCCGCCTTCGGCGACGACGACCACACGCAGGCCGTGGTGCAGGCGATGCTGGACGACGGCACCGCCTGGATGACCGGCTCGCGCTGGCACGACCGGGCCGTGCTCCGGGTGTCGGTCAGCAACTGGTCCACGAGCGAGGACGACGTGGAGCGCAGCCTCGCTGCGTTGCGGGAGGCGGCCGGCCGTTAGGCTCGCCGCGTGCGCATCGCCAGATTCACCACCGGAGAAGAGCCCATGTACGGCGTCGTCACGGGGGAGGTCGACGAGTACGGCCAGCCGGCCGACGACACCGTCGTCGTGGCCCTCGCCGGGGACCCTCTGTACGTCGGCGTCAAGCTGCTGGACCAGCAGTACCGGCTCGAGGACGTCCGCCTCCTCGCGCCCGTGCTGCCGCGCAGCAAGGTCGTCGGCATCGGTCGCAACTACGCGGCCCACGCCGCCGAGATGGGCAACGACCTGCCCGCCGAGCCCCTGATGTTCCTGAAGCCCAACACCAGCGTGGTGGGCCCGGGTGACCCGATCTTCTACCCGCGCCAGACGCAGGACCTGCACTACGAGGGCGAGCTCGCGGTGGTCATCGGGCGCATCTGCCGCGACGTCCCGCCGGAGCAGGCCACCGACGTCATCCACGGCTACACGATCGCCAACGACGTCACCGCCCGTGACCTGCAGAAGAGCGACGTGCAGTTCACCCGTGCCAAGGGCTTCGACTCCTTCTGCCCGCTCGGCCCGTGGATCGAGACCGACCTGGACCCGCAGGCCTTCGTCGACGGCGTCCGGATCCAGACCCACGTCAACGGCGACGTGCGCCAGGACGGCACCACGGCCGACCTGATCTTCGACATCCCGACGCTGATCGCGCACGTGTCCAGCGTCATGACGTTGCTGCCCGGCGACGTCATTCTCACCGGCACCCCGGAGGGTGTCGGTCCCATGGAGGTCGGCGACGAGGTCGAGGTCTCGATCGCCGGCATCGGCACCCTCGTCAACAAGGTGGCACAGCGATGAGCAACCAGACCCCCGTCCGCGTCCGCATGGCGCCGTCCCCGACCGGCAGCCCGCACGTCGGCCTGGCCCGCACCGCGCTCTACAACTGGGCGTTCGCGCGTCACCACCAGCGCCACGGTGCCGGCGGCACGTTCGTGTTCCGCATCGAGGACACCGACAAGGAGCGCAACACCGCCGAGTCCTACGACTCGCTGCTCGACCTCATGCAGTGGCTCGGCCTCGACTGGGACGAGGGCCCGCTCAAGGGCGGCGACCTCGGCCCCTACCGCCAGTCCGAGCGCGGCGACATCTACGCCGACGTGCTCGCCCGGCTGCGGGCGTCGTCGTACACCTACGACTGCTTCTGCACGACCGACGAGGTCACCGCACGCCGCAAGGCCTCCGGCTCCAAGGTCATGGGGTACGACGGCTTCTGCCGCGAGCTGACCGACGAGCAGGTCGACGCCTTCCGCAGCGAGGGCCGCGAGCCGGTCGTCCGCTTCCGGATGCCCGACGGCGAGATCACCTTCACCGACCTGGTCCGCGGTGACATCACCTTCCAGACCGAGTTCGTGCCCGACTACGCCCTGGCCCGCGCCAACGGCGACCCGCTCTACACCCTGACCGCGCCGGTCGACGACGCGACGATGCGCATCACCCACGTCCTGCGCGGCGAGGACCTGCTGTCCAGCACGCCGCGCCAGGTGGCGCTGTTCGCGGCGTTCAAGGCGATCGGGCTCGCCGAGGAGACCCCGCAGTACGGTCACCTGCCCTACGTCATGGGGCAGGGCAACAAGAAGCTCTCCAAGCGCGACCCCGAGGCGCACATGGAGCTCTACCGGGAGCAGGGCTTCCTGCCCGAGGGACTGCTCAACTACCTCGCCCTGCTCGGCTGGTCGATCGCGCCCGACCGCGACGTCTTCACCCTCGACGAGATGGTGGACGCGTTCGACATCAAGGACGTCAACCCCAACCCGGCGCGCTTCGACCTCAAGAAGGCCGAGGCCATCAACACCTCGCAGCTGCGGCTGCTGCCGCTCGACGAGATCACCGAGCGCTGCCTGCCCTTCCTCGAGAGGGCCGGCGTCCTCGACCCCGCGAACCTGCCTGACCGGCAGCTGCTCGACCAGGCCATGCCGCTGGTGGGGGAGCGCATCAACAAGCTCACCGAGGTCGTCGACATGCTCGGCTTCCTGTTCGTCGACGACGCGGACTTCACCCGCACCGACGACCTCGACGACGCAGGCCGCGACGTCGTGCAGGCGGCGTACGACGCCCTGTCGGCCATCGAGTCCTGGAGCACCGCCGAGATCGACGAGGCGCTGCGCAAGGCCCTGGTCGAGGACCGGGGACTCAAGCCGCGGGTCGCGTTCGGCCCGGTCCGGATCGCCGCGACCGGCCGCAAGGTCAGCCCGCCGCTGTTCGAGTCCCTGGAGCTGCTGGGCCGCGAGCGTGCGCTGGCCCGGCTGCGCGACGCGCTGCCCGCCTGACGGACACAGCCGTGCCCGAGGAGCGCCCGGACGAGCTGGGCTACCACCTGGTCCACCGGCTCGGCCGCCGCGGCGCGTGGCGCCCCATCCTCGGCGTCGTGCTGCTCGTCGTGGGGCTCTTCGTGCTCTCCCCGCTGCTGTGGCAGCTGCCGTACGTCGCGTGGATGCTCGCCACGGGACGGTCCGTGGGGGAGGGCATGGACCGCCTCCTCGACCTCGAGAACCCGACCCCGGCGGGACTGGCCTACGTCAACGTCGTGCTGGCCTCCGCCATCCCGATCACCTGGCTGCTGACCCGGTGGCTGCACGGGCTGCGGCCGGGCTGGCTGGCATCCGTGGCGGGGCGGATCCGCTGGCGCTTCCTGCTGGCCTGCGTCGGCATCTCGGTGGTGGCGCTCGTCGCCACCGTCGTGGTGAGCGCCTTCGTGCCGCAACCGGCCGGCGCCGAGATCGGCGCCGAGCCCAACCCGTTCACCAGCACCACCCGCGACTTCCTGCTCGTGATCCTGCTGCTCACGCCCCTGCAGGCAGCGGGGGAGGAGTACGCCTTCCGCGGTTACCTCCAGCAGGCGTTCGGCGGGCTGTTCGGCTCCCGCGTGTTCGCCGTCGGACTGTCCTCCCTGCTCTTCGCGCTGGCCCACGGCCTCGGCCAGAGCTGGCCGGTCTTCGTGGACCGGCTGGCGTTCGGCCTGGTCGCCGGCGCGCTGGTCATCCTCACCGGGGGCCTCGAGGCCGGCATCGCCATGCACGTGCTCAACAACTGGCTGGCCTTCGGCCTCGCCCTGGCCTTCACCGACATGGCCAGCACCCTCAACCCCACCGGCGGCACCTGGTGGAGCCTGCCCGGGACCCTCACCCAGTCGCTCGTCTACCTCGTCCTGGCGACCTGGACGGCCCGCCGGATGGGGCTGTCGAGCACGGTGTCGAGGGGCGTTTTGGAGGGGCCGCGCCGATCCGTGTAAGGTCTCTTCTCGGTCCGGATGACTCGTCGGAAGGGCCCAGAAGTAGTAAGTCAGTGGGATATGGTGTAATTGGCAACACGACTGGTTCTGGTCCAGTTATTCTAGGTTCGAGTCCTAGTATCCCAGCGGATTCCGGCCGTCAGGCAGGGATTTGGAACCGATCCGCAAGTGTGGATAGAGTTCCGATCGCTTCGCAAGAAGCGTGCGTTTGCCCCCGTTGTGTAGCGGCCTAGCACGGCGCCCTCTCACGGCGTTAGCGCCGGTTCGAATCCGGTCGGGGGTACAACACCGAAGGGCCCTTCCCGCAGAGATGCGGGGAGGGCCCTTCTGCATGTGCGGGTGCGCGTCAGCGGATGCCGTCGCTCAGCAGTCCGTCACCGCTCCGGTGAGTGCCGTGACGGCCGAGGTCAGCGCCTGCCGGGCCGTGCGTACGTCGGACAGCGTCGCGGCCGACGGGTCCTCCGCCGCGGCCTCGAGGCTCTTCGTGAGCCCCGACACCGCCTGGTCGACATCCGAGACCTCCGGGCCGTACGCGTCCTGCGCGTCGTCGATGAGCGTGCTCACGTCCGTGCGGACCTGGTCGACCTGGTCCTGCAGCGAGGTGAGCACGTCGGCGTCGACAGTCACCTCGGTGATGCCGGCGACCGACGTGCGCAGGGCGTCGACGTCCGAGCAGACCTGGGCGTTGTTGTTGCTCCCGTCCCCGCCGCCCTCGTCGCCGTCGTCGCCGCAGGCACCCACGAGCAGGGTCGCCAGCACCGCGGAGGCGACGGCCAGCTGGTGGGCAGGGTGGCGGGAGCGGCGGCGACGGATCATGTCCCGAGGGTCCACGCGGGGCTGCGGCGGTGCATCACCCGTCACGGGTGAGCTGCCGGGGATGGGTGCCATGCCGCAGCGGTGTCCGATTCCCGCTGGATCGCGGACGCCGTCTCGGCCAGACTCGACCCTGTGAACACCGCGACCCGCCTGGCCCTCCTCGACCCGGAGTCCTGCTACCGCGCGGTCAAGAGCCGGGACCGTCGCTTCGACGGGGTGTTCTACACCGCGGTGCGTACGACGGGCATCTACTGCCGGCCCAGCTGCCCGGCCCGGACCCCGGCGCTGGCCAACGTCACCTTCCACCCGACCGCCGCGGCGGCGCAGTCGGCCGGCCACCGGGCGTGCAAGCGCTGCCTGCCCGACGCCACCCCCGGGAGCCCGGACTGGGACGTCGCCGCCGACGTCGCCGGACGGGCGATGCGGCTCATCAGCGACGGGGTCGTCGACCGCGAGGGCGTGGAGGGCCTCGCCCGGCGCATCGGCTACACCTCCCGCCACCTCGGTCGCCTGCTGACCCGGGAGCTCGGCGCCCCGCCCCTCGCCCTGGCCCGGGCGCGGCGGGCCCAGACCGCCCGGGTCCTGATCGAGACGAGCGAGATGTCGCTGACCGACGTGGCCTTCGCGGCCGGGTTCTCCAGCGTCCGCCAGTTCAACGAGACGGTGCGCGAGGTCTACGCCCAGAGCCCCAGCGAGCTGCGGGGGCGGCGTACCCGCTCCACCACCCGCGGTGCCGTGACGATGCGCCTGGCCGTCCGCACCCCCTTCGCCGGACGCCGCCTCCTGGACTTCCTCGCCTACCACCTCGTGCCGGGCGTGGAGGTGGCCGGACCCGGGTGGTACGCCCGCACCCTCGACCTCCCGCACGGTCCGGGGACCGTGCGCCTCCAGCTCGCCGACGCCACGGTCGCCGGGCAGACGGCCTTCGTCACCGCCCTGTTCTCGCTGCACGACCTGCGCGACACCACGGCAGCCGTGGAGCGCGTACGCCGCCTGCTCGACGCCGACTGCGACCCGGTGGCCGTCGACGACCACCTCGCCGACGACCCGGTCATCGGTCGCCTCGTGCGAGCCACCCCGGGCCTGCGGGTGCCGGGACAGGTCGACGGGGACGAGACCGCCGTGCGCACCGTGATCGGGCAGCAGGTCAGCGTGACCGGCGCCCGCACCGTCACCGGTCGCATCGTGGCCGAGCACGGCCGTCGCATCGAGACCGACGTCCCCGGGCTGACGCACCTGTTCCCGGACGCGGTCACGCTGGCGCAGGTCGACCCGGAGGTCCTGCCGATGCCGCGCGCGCGGGGTCGGGCCCTGGTCGGCCTGGCCGCCGCGCTCGCCTCCGGACACGTGGCCCTCGACCGCGGACCCGATCGCGACGACGTGCGCCGTGCCCTCCTCGAGCTGCCCGGCATCGGCCCCTGGACCGCGGACTACGTGGCCATGCGGGCGCTGGGACATCCCGACGTCTTCCTGCCCACCGACCTTGCGGTGCGCAACGTCCTGCGCGACCTCGGTGGCACTGCCGACGTCGGGCAGTGGCGGCCGTGGCGCTCCTACGCCCTCATGCACCTGTGGAACACCCTGATGCCCGACACCCCCGCTCCGGAGGAGACCTGACATGTGGACCGTGATGTCCTCGCCCATCGGCGACCTGCGCATCATCGAGCGCGACGGTGCGATCAGCGCCATCGAGTTCACACCGTTCCGCCCACCCGCGGACGGGCGTCCCCTCGGCGCGCGCGGTGACGACCAGCCGTTGCTGGCCGAGGCGGTGCGCCAGCTCACGGCGTACTTCGAGCGCGACCTCACCGAGTTCGACCTGCCGCTCGACCCGCAGGGCAGCGACTTCCAGCGACGGGTCTGGGACCAGCTGCGCACCATCGGCTACGGCGACACCGCATCGTACGGCGAGGTCGCCGGCCGGCTGGGGATGACCAACGCCGCGTCGCGCGCCGTCGGGCTGGCCAACGGGCGCAACCCGATCCCGATCGTCATCCCGTGCCACCGCGTGATCGGGGCCAACGGCACCCTCACCGGCTACGCCGGGGGGCTGGAGCGCAAGCAGACCCTGCTCAGCCTCGAGCAGGCCGCGCTCTTCTGACGCGGACGGACCTCACTCCGCGGCGGCTCGCCGCAGGGACTCCGAGAGGCGCTCGGCCGCGGCGAGCACCGCGGGCGCGTGCATGCGACCGGGCTGCCGGGAGAGCCGCTCGAGCGGACCGGAGACGGAGACCGCGGCGATGATCTTGCCGCCGGGGGAGCGGACCGGGGCGGACACCGACGCGACGCCCTGCTCGCGCTCGCCGATCGACTGGGCCCAGCCCCGGCGCCGGATGCCGGACAGGGCGGTGGCGGAGAAGGCGGCGTTCTGCAGGCCGCGGTGCATGCGCTCGGGGTCCTCCCACGCGAGCAGCACCTGGGCGGCCGAGCCCGCGCGCATGGTCAGCTGGGAGCCGACCGGGATGGTGTCGCGCAGCCCGGAGGGACGTTCGGCCGCGGCGACGCACACGCGGTGCTCGCCCTGGCGGCGCCAGAGCTGGGCGGACTCGCCGGTGATGTCGCGCAGTCGTGCGAGCACGGGACCGGCGGAGGCGAGCAGGCGGTCCTCGCCCGCGGCGGCCGACAGCTCGGCCAGCCGCGGTCCGAGCACGAAGCGGCCCTGCATGTCGCGGGCCACCAGTCGGTGGTGCTCGAGGGCCACCGCGAGGCGGTGGGCCGTGGGGCGGGCGAGACCGGTGCCGGCGACCAGGCCGGCGAGGGTGGCCGGCCCCGACTCGAGGGCCGAGAGCACGAGGGCCGCCTTGTCGAGCACGCCGACTCCGCTAGAGTTGTCCATATGGCAATACTGCCGTCTCAGATCATGGGACGCAAGCGGTAGTGTCGGAGACCACCACCGGGAGCCCCACCCAGGACCCCGGACCACCCCACGTGTCGCGAGCACCCACCGCCGTACGCGATCACCACGAAGGAGAGCACGTCATGGGCAAGACCTTGGCCGAGAAGGTGTGGGACGAGCACGTCGTCCGCAGTGCCGAGGGAGAGCCTGATCTCCTCTTCATCGACCTGCACCTCATCCACGAGGTGACCTCGCCGCAGGCCTTCGACGGGTTGCGTCTCGCCGGGAGGCAGGTGCGTCGCCCGGACCTCACGCTGGCCACCGAGGACCACAACGTCCCCACCCTCGACTGGGACAAGCCGATCGCCGACCCGGTGAGCAAGACCCAGGTCGACACGCTGCGCAGGAACGCCGCCGAGTTCGGCGTGCGCCTGCACCCGCTCGGTGACGTGGAGCAGGGCATCGTGCACGTCGTCGGCCCCCAGCTCGGCCTGACCCAGCCCGGCATGACGATCGTGTGCGGCGACTCGCACACCTCGACCCACGGCGCCTTCGGCGCGATCGCGTTCGGCATCGGCACCTCCGAGGTCGAGCACGTGCTCGCCACCCAGACGCTGATGCAGGCGAAGCCGAAGACGATGGCCGTCACCGTCAACGGCTCGCTGCCCGAGGGCGTGACCGCCAAGGACCTCGTGCTGACCCTCATCGCCCACACCGGCACGGGCGGGGGACAGGGCTACATCGTGGAGTACCGCGGACCGGCCATCGAGGAGCTCTCCATGGAGGGCCGGATGACCGTGTGCAACATGTCCATCGAGTGGGGCGCCAAGGCCGGCATGATCGCGCCCGACCAGACGACCTTCGACTACATCGAGGGCAAGCCCGAGGCCCCGACGGGCGCGGACTGGGACGCGGCGCTCGAGCACTGGCGCAGCCTGCGCACCGACGACGACGCCGAGTTCGACAAGGAGATCGTGCTCGACGCGAGCGAGATGACCCCGTTCGTCACGTGGGGCACCAACCCCGGCCAGGGCGTGCCGCTCGGCGCGAGCGTCCCCAGCCCCGACGACTTCGACGAGCCCAACGACAAGGTCGCCACCGAGAAGGCCCTGGAGTACATGGGCCTCGAGGCCGGCACCCCCATGCGCGACATCAAGGTCGACACCGTCTTCGTCGGCTCCTGCACCAACGGGCGCATCGAGGACCTCCGGCTGGCCGCCGAGATCCTCCAGGGCCACACCGTCGCCGACGGCACCCGCCTGCTCGTCGTACCCGGCTCGGTGCGGGTGCGGCTCCAGGCGCAGGAGGAGGGACTCGACCGGGTCTTCCTCGACGCCGGCGCGGAGTGGCGCGGTGCGGGCTGCTCGATGTGCCTGGGCATGAACCCCGACCAGCTCGCCCCGCAGGAGCGCAGCGCGTCCACGTCCAACCGCAACTTCGAGGGCCGTCAGGGCAAGGGGGGACGCACCCACCTCGTCTCGGTCCCCGTCGCCGCGGCCACCGCGATCCGCGGGACCCTGTCGTCCCCCGCCGATCTCACGCCGATCGGGTGAGGGACGAACCCGATCGGAAGGCGGGAGATTGAGCAGCGGGACGGCTGAGCCCGCGAAGCCGTCACCCGCGTGTCGAAATCCTCATATCCAGGAGTCAGATCACATGGAGCCCTTCACCACCCACACCGGCGTCGGCGTGCCGCTGCGACGCAGCAACGTGGACACCGACCAGATCATCCCGGCCGTCTACCTCAAGCGGGTCACGCGCACCGGCTTCGAGGACGGCCTGTTCGCGGCCTGGCGCGGCGACGAGTCGTTCGTCCTCAACCAGCCGGAGTACGCCGCGGGCACCGTGCTCGTCGCCGGCCCTGACTTCGGCACCGGGTCGTCACGCGAGCACGCCGTGTGGGCCCTGCAGAACTACGGCTTCAAGGCGGTCATCTCGGCCCGCTTCGCCGACATCTTCCGCGGCAACTCCGGCAAGTCCGGCCTGCTCGCCGCGCAGGTGGACGAGAAGGTCGTGCAGCGGCTGTGGGACCACCTCGAGCAGCACCCGGGAGCCACGGTCACGGTGGACCTGGAGTCGCGCACCGTGCGTGCCGGTGAGGGTCCGGAGGCGATCGAGGACTCCTTCGACATCGACGACTACACGCGGTGGCGGCTGCTCGAGGGCCTCGACGACATCGGCATCACGCTCGGGCACGACGCCGACATCGCGGCGTACGAAGCGACGCGGCCGAGCTGGAAGCCGGCGACGCAGCACGCCTGATCGACACTGCTTCCTGCACGCCACGGGCCGGAATCCCCCAAAAAACAAGGGGAAAACCGGCCCGTGGTGATTGTGACGCACGCCACGTGTGCCTAGCGTGCCAAGCAATGGGTCGGGCACGGGCTCGGCGCTGGAGTTCATTGGAAGGGAAGACAGTGAACAAGACTCAGCTCATCGACGCGCTGGCCGCGCGTTACGAGGGGAACCGCAAGCAGGCGGCGCACGCGCTCGACTCCGTGCTCGACACGATCACGCGCGAGGTCGCCAAGGGGGAGAAGGTCGCCATCACCGGCTTCGGCTCCTTCGAGAAGGCCGTGCGCAACGCGCGCTGGGTCCGCAACCCGCAGACCGGTGAGCGGATGAAGTCCAAGAAGAAGGCCGTGCCGAAGTTCTCGCCGGGTCAGGACCTCAAGAACATCGTCTCGGGCGCCAAGAAGCTCCCCAAGCTGACGGCGGCCACCATGCCCAAGCCGCCGTCGGTGCGCACGGTCGCCGCGGTCGCGACCGGCACGGCCGCGGCCGCTGCCAAGCGCGCGACGCCCGGCTCGAGGTCGACGTCCTCGAAGTCGGCTGCGTCCAAGACCGCTGCCAAGACCACTGCCAAGAAGGCTCCAGCCACGAGGTCGACCGCCACCAAGGCCCCGGCCAAGAAGTCCTCGACGAGGTCCACGTCGTCGACGGCCACCAAGGCGCCCGCCAAGAAGGCCGCCACGAAGAAGAGCACCACCAAGGCGACAGCGGCCAAGAAGAGCACGCCCGCGAAGTCGACGGCCTCGAAGTCGACGGCGTCCAAGTCGGCCGCGTCGAAGTCGACGGCGTCCAAGTCGGCCGCGTCGAAGTCCACCGCTTCGAAGTCGACCGCGTCGAAGTCCACCGCGAAGAAGACGGCGGCCAAGAAGTCCTAGCCGCTCCTCCTCGTGCGGCGGCGGGTCACCCCAAGGGTGGCCCGCCGTCGGCGTCCCCGGGCTGTGGCTGCGTCGACATCGCGTCCTCGGTGTGGGCGCCGACGCCCAGCACCAGCGCGCCCCCGAGGTCGCCGAGGTCGTCGACGTCCAGTCGCAGCGTCCGCACGGGTGCCACCACCTCGCGGGCACCGGCCCGGAGGTGCCGCGCGGCCGAGTCGGGCCCGAAGTGCGGCTCGAAGCGGTCGGGGGGAGCGGCGTACGTCGTGGTGCCCGTGCCGGCGGCGTCGCGGACGAAGGTCGGTCCGGAGACCTCCTGCAGCGCCGAGGCCAGCTCGTCCGGCACCAGCGCAGGGAGGTCGGCGCACAGGGCCACCGGCGTGGCGCCGGGCCAGCGCCGGTCGGCCTCGGCAGCGGCCTGGCGCAGGGTGGCGTTGAGGTCCTCGCCCGCCCCGTCGGGGATCACCTCGCACCCGTCCTGCGCCAGCTCCCGGGCGAAGCGGAAGTCGTCGGTGACGGCGAGGACGGCGACGACGCCCGGCGTACGACGCGCGGCGGCCGCCGTGTCGCGTGCGAAGGCGGCCGCGAGGTCGCGGCGCTGGGCGTCGGGGAGGCCGCGCAGGCGGGACTTCCCCAGGGCCGGCGGCTTGACCGGGAGGATGACGACGAAGGAGGCGGCAGACATCGCCGTGATCCTGTCACGGGGCGAGTAGCCTGCGGGTCGACGATCAGAGAGGTGGACGAGGGTGTCGGTCAGGAAGCTGCAGTCGCGGCGTGGTTGGGCGGTCGCGTTCGCGGCCTCCGTGATCAAGCCGACACTGCTGGGCGCGACGTCCCGGACGTGGATCGACGGCACCCGGATCCCGGCCGAGGGCGGGTGCATCGTCGTCGCCAACCACCTTTCCCACCTCGACCCGCTGCTCACGGCGCACTTCGTCTACGACCACGGACGCATCCCGCGCTACCTCGCCAAGTCGAGCCTGTTCCGCACCCGCTTTGTCGGCACCGTGCTGACGTCCGCGCAGCAGATCCCGGTGGAGCGCCTGACCCGCAACGCCATCGGTGCGTACGACGCCGCGGTGCGCGCCGTCCACGACGGCGAGTGCGTCGTCGTCTACCCGGAGGGGACGCTGACGCGCGACCCCGACCTGTGGCCGATGAAGGGCAAGTCCGGGGCCGCCCGCATCGCGCTGGCCACAGGGGCGCCGGTGATCCCGATCGGGCACTGGGGTGCGCAGGACGTGCTGGCGCCGTACTCCAAGCATCCGCACCTCGTGCCGCGCAGGCACGTGGTGATGAAGGCCGGGGGCCCCGTCCAGATCGACGACCTGCGAGCCCGCCCCCAGACCGCCGAGGTCGTCACCGAGACGACCGAGCGCATCATGACCGCCATCACCGACATCGTCGCCGAGCTGCGCGGCGAGCAGCCGCCGGCCGAGCGGTTCGACCCCCGTGCCAAGGGCGTCCGCCCGATCGGCGACCCCAACAAGAAGGATCGTGGATGACCAAGGTCGCAGTCTTCAGTGCCGGCTCGTGGGGGACCGCCTTCTCGGTCGTGCTCGGCGACGCGGGCAACGAGGTGGTGCTGTGGGCACGCCGGGACGAGGTCGCGGAGGCGATCAACACCAAGCGCGAGAACACCGGCTACCTGCCCGGCATCGAGCTCCCGGCCAGCGTGCGCGCCACGACCGACGCGGCCGACGCGGCGGCCGACGCGGACGTCGTCGTGCTCACGGTCCCGTCGCAGACCCTGCGCGCCAACCTCACCGAGTGGGCACCGCTCATCCCCGAGAAGGCCGTGCTCGTCTCGTTGATGAAGGGGGTGGAGCTCGGCACGCTGGACCGGATGAGCGAGGTCATCGCCGAGGTCACCGGCGCCGGTCCGGAGCGCATCGCGGTCGTCAGCGGCCCCAACCTGGCCAAGGAGATCGCTCGTCGCGAGCCCGCCGCCTCGGTGGTCGCGTGCGCCGACGAGGACGTCGCCCGACGGCTCCAGGGGCTGTTCCACACCGCGGCGTTCCGGCCCTACACCTCCACCGACGTGCTGGGCTGCGAGATCGGCGGTGCCTACAAGAACGTCGTCGGCCTCGCGGTCGGCATGGCTGTCGGGCTGGGCTTCGGCGACAACACCACCGCGTCCGTCATCACCCGCGGCCTGGCTGAGACGGCCCGGCTCGCGATGGCCCAGGGCGCCAACCCGCTGACCCTGATGGGCCTCGCCGGGCTCGGTGACCTCGTGGCCACCTGCTCGTCGCCGCTCTCGCGCAACCGCACGTTCGGCGAGAACCTCGGCAAGGGCATGACCGCCGAGGAGATCTACGCCTCCACGAGCCAGGTGGCCGAGGGCGCCAAGTCCTGCAAGTCGTTGCTCGCCCTGGCCCGCGAGAGCGGCATCGACGCGCCGATCGCCGAGCACGTCGACGCGGTCATCGACGGTCGGATCACGGCGCTGGAGATGATGAACGCCTTCATCGCCCGCGACACCAAGGCCGAGACGGACTGACCGAGCGGGCACTTCCTTACAGCTGGGATGTACCGAGCGGGCACTTTCTTGCACGTGGCGTACGCCGACCGGGCACTTACGTGCGGCTGGGATGCGCCGAGCGGGCACTTCAGTGCAGGTAGGAAGTGCCGAGCGGGCACCTTCATGCACGTGGCGTACGCCGACCGGGCACTTCCTTGAGCTGGGATGTACCGAGCGGGCACTTCCGTGCACCTGAGGTACGCCGACCGGGCACGTCGGTGCGCTTTGCCCTCAGGCCTGCGGTCAGGAAGTGCCCGGTGGGCGGTGTGCAGGTGTCACGAAGTGCCCGGTGGGCGGTGTGCAGGTGCCAGGAAGTGCCCGGTCGGTCAGCCGACGCAGCCGTCCAGCGCGACCCGCAGGTCGTTCCAGAGGTCCTCGACGTCCTCGACGCCGACAGAAAGCCGGACCAGCCCCTCGGGCACGGTGGCCGACTCGGTCTTCCAGCGGCGTCTGCGCTCGAAGGTGGACTCCACCCCGCCGAGCGAGGTGGCGTGCACCCAGAGCTTCGTCTTGTGGGTGAGCAGGTCGGCGGCCATCGCACCCTGGGCGAGCACGATCGAGACGATCGCCCCGAAGCCGGGGTAGCGGACCTCACCGACGGCAGGGTGCTCGCCGAGGCGGCGGACCAGCTCCTGGGCGTTGGCCTGCGCGCGCTCGACGCGCAGGTGCAGGGTGCGCAGGCCGCGCAGCACCAGCCAGGCCTCCAGGGTGCCGGGTACGGCGCCGAGCAGGTCGCGGCGGCCCTTGAGGACGGCGAAGAGCTCGTCGTCGCGGGTGCAGATGGCTCCGAGCAGCACGTCGCTGTGCCCGGCGAGGAACTTGGTGGCCGAGTGGACGACCAGGTCGACGTCGTCGGCCAGCGGGGTCTGCAGCAGGGGAGTGGCGAAGGTGTTGTCGACGACGACGTACGCCCCCGCCTCGTGCGCGGCGGCCCGGATGGTCGGGATGTCGGCGAGCTCGAGGCCCGGGTTGGTGGGGGACTCCAGCCACACCAGGGCCGCGTCGTCGCAGGCCGCGACGACGGCCTCGGTGTCGGTGATGTCGACCAGCTCGGCGCGGATGCGACCGCGGGACTCGAGGTCGGCGAGCTGCATGATCGTGCCGTTGTAGGCGCCCCGCGGGGCGACGACCTTGGCGCCGTTGCCGACCAGGTCGAGCACCGTCGAGACGGCCGCGAGGCCGGAGGAGAAGGTGAGGCAACGCCCGCCCTCGAGGGCTCCGATCGCCTCCTCGAGCGCGGTCCACGTGGGGTTGCCGTAGCGGCCGTACTCGAGGTCGCCGCCCGCGACGTACGTGCTCGCCATCGTGATCGGCGTGTTGAGCGGAGCGTCCGGGACGTGCGCCGGACGCCCGGCCGTCACGGCGATCGTGGCGGGACTGAGGATGGGCTCGGGGCTGGTCGGGGTGGGCGGGTCGAGTGCCATGCGGGCCAGCGTAGGCCGATAGGGTCAGCACAATGAACGAGCCCCGCAAGCCCCGCGTCGCCGTCGTCTTCGGCGGTCGGTCCAGTGAGCACGGCATCTCCTGCGTCACGGCCGGCAGCGTCCTGGCGGCCATCGACCGGGAGCGGTACGACGTGGTGCCGGTCGGCATCGCCACGGACGGTCGCTGGGTGCTCGAGGCCGACGACCCGGCCCGCCTCGCCATCGACGGCAAGGACCTGCCCGAGGTCGACGGCAGCCGGGCCATGGTCGCGATGCTGGGCGCCGAGGGCGAGACCGACCTGGTGATCACCCGGGCCGCCCAGGTCCCCGAGGTCGTCGGCGAGGTCGACGTCGTCTTCCCGCTCCTTCACGGTCCGTGGGGCGAGGACGGCACCCTCCAAGGGATGCTGGAGATGGCCGGCGTGCGCTACGTCGGCTCCGGCGTGCTCGCCTCCGCCGTCGGCATGGACAAGGCCTTCATGAAGGTCGTCCTGGCCTCTGCGGGGCTGCCCGTCACCCCCGGCACCACCGTCACCCGCAGCGAGTGGGAGACCGACCCGGCCGGCGTGCTGGCCCGGGTCGAGGCGCTGGGCTTCCCGGCGTTCGCCAAGCCGGCCCGTGGCGGCTCCAGCATCGGGATCAGCAAGATCCACGACGCCTCCGAGGTGGGCGAGAGCCTCGAGCTGGCCTTCGAGCACGACCCCAAGGTCCTCGTCGAGCAGGCGATGGTCGAGGCCCGCGAGGTCGAGTGCGGGGTGCTGGGCACGCGCGACGGCGCGCCCGAGACGAGTCGTCCCGCCGAGGTCCGCACCGGCGGCGACCACGAGTTCTACGACTTCGAGGCCAAGTACCTCGCCGACCAGCAGACCGAGATCGACCTGCCCGCCGACCTGCCCCCCGAGGTCGAGCAGGAGCTGCGACGCCTCGCCGTCCGCGCCTTCGACGCCCTGTCGTGCGAGGGTCTGGCGCGCGTCGACTTCTTCGTGATGCCCGACCACTCGCTGGTCATCAACGAGCTCAACACCATGCCCGGCTTCACCCCGACCTCGATGTTCCCGCAGATGTGGGCCGAGTCGGGCGTGGACTACGCGGCCCTGGTGGACCGGCTGATCACCCTGGCGCTGGAGCGCGACACCGGCCTGCGCTGAGCGTCGACAGGGCTCACTTGCAGGGCTCGGTCGGCTCCAGCTCGGAACGCACCGGCTGCGCGAGCTCGGTGAGCATCTGGTCGACCCCCGCGTCACGCTCGGCCGCGGGCACGTGCAGCGCGACGTACGGCGTGTGCGTCAGCGCCGTCGCGGTGGCGTCGCCGCCGAGGTCCTCGAGCTCGGCGTCGGGGACGAACCACCCGACGTTGCGGATCTCGAGGCACGGCGCGTACTCGTCGTACTCCTCGGGCCGGTCCACCCCGCAGGTCAGCTCGATCTCGCCCCACGCGGCGGTGCGCTCGTCACTGTCGGTCATCGCCACGCCGGCCAGCGTGTCGGGCAGGGCGTCGACGAGGTCGGCACAGGCGGATGCCTCGCCTCCGCTGAGGTCGCGCAGGTCGGGCTGGTCGGAGCAGCCGGCTGCGGATGCCACCAGGACGCAGGCCATCGCGAACGCAGCTGCGCCCCGCGTCCGGAGGGACGCGGGGCGCACGGTCTGCGGTGTCAGATGTGGACGACGGGGCACGTGAGCGTGCGCGTGATGCCGTCGAGGCTCTGCACCTTGGAGACGACCAGCTTGCCGAGCTCGTCGACGTTGCGCGCCTCGGCGCGGACGATGACGTCGTAGGGGCCGGTGACGTCCTCGGCAAGGGTGACGCCCTTGACCTGGGCGATCGCCGCGGCGACCTCCGCGGCCTTGCCGACGTCGGTCTGGATGAGGATGTAGGCCTGGACGACCATCTGGACTCCTTGCTGCTCGGATGTGTCGTCGGCCAACCTACCGCGTCGTCTGATGTGATGGGAGGCATGTCATCCCCCGCCTCGAACCCGCCCGACACGACCATCGCCGATGCCGGTGAGTTCGGCCTGATCGAGCAGCTCTCGGGCATCTTCGCGCAGGGCGAGCACGTGCTGATCGGACCCGGGGACGACGCCGCGGTGCTGCGCATCCGCAACGGCCACGTCGTCGTCTCGACGGACCTGATGGTCGAGGGACGGCACTTCCGCCGCGACTGGGCCAGCGCGGAGGACGTGGGCCACCGCGCGGCCGCGCAGAACCTCTCCGACGTCAACGCGATGGGTGGGCGGGCGCACTCGCTGACCATCGGGATGGCCATGCCGGCCGACCTCCCGGTCCAGTGGGCGCTCGACTTCGCCCGCGGCTTCGCCGACGAGGCCGCCCTGGTCGGTGCGAGCGTCGTCGGGGGGGACGTCACGCGGGCCGACGAGGTCGTCATCGCCGTCACCGTGATCGGGGCCTGCACGCAGGCGCCCGTGGTCCGCAGCGGCGCCGAGCCCGGCGACGTGCTCGCGCTGCACGGCCGCCAGGGCTGGGCCGCCGGGGGACTGGCCGTGCTCGGCCGCGGGTTCCGCTCCCCGCGGGTGCTGGTCGAGGCCTACCGCCGTCCCGAGCCGCCGTACGACGCTGGACGCATCGCCGCCGAGGCCGGCGCGACGGCCATGATCGACATCTCCGACGGCCTGCTGGCCGAGGCCGGGCACCTGGCCCACGAGAGCGGTGTCGCGATCGACGTGCGCAGCGACGCCTTCGAGATCGCCGAGCCGCTGACCGCCGTCGGCGCGGCGCTCGGCGCGGACCCGCTCGGCTTCATCCTCGGCGGCGGGGACGACCACGCCCTGCTGGCGACCTTCTCCGACCGTGCGTCCGTGCCCGACGGCTGGCTCGTCGTGGGCGAGGTCAGCGACGGCGAGGGCGTGACGGTCGACGGGGCGGCGTACGACGGCCCCACCGGCTGGACCCACTTCTGACGGCGGGCGTCGCCCGCACGGACGACGAAGGCCCCGTCCCAGCAGGGACGGGGCCTTCGACGACGATTGTCAGCAGGTCAGCGCGAGACCTTGCCGGCCTTGAGGCAGCCGGTGCAGACGTTCATCCGCTTGGGCGTGCCGTTGACGGTCGCCCGGACGCGCTGGATGTTGGGGTTGAAACGACGCTTGGTGATCTTGCGCGACCAGGGACGGTTGTTGCCGAAGCCCGGCTTCTTGGCGCAGATGTCGCAGACGGCAGCCACCGTGCACTCCGATCAGTTCGAGGATTCTCCAGATGGGGCCCGCGGAGATGTCAGCGGGCAACCTCGCCAGACTATCCGACGACCACGGATGGCATGAAATCGAAGCTGTCGGTGACTGGCACTACCCTGTGGCACTCGCACCGATCGGCACAGGGCCAGCACAGGGGAGGCACGCAGGGATGGAGACCGTACCCCACGGCATCTCGACCTCCTCGATCCTGCGTTTCGTCGACATCGCCTCGGACGCGCTCGGAGGGGCACGTGAGGAGATCGACGCCCTCAACGTCTACCCCGTGCCCGACGGCGACACCGGCACCAACATGTTCCTCACCGTCTCCGCGGCCCGCGACGCCCTGCGCGAGGCGGTCGGGAGGCAGCCCGACCTCCCCCTCGGTGACGCGCTGGCCGTGCTGTCCCGGGGAGCCCTGCTGGGCGCGCGCGGCAACTCCGGCGTCATCCTGAGCCAGATGCTCGGTGCGTACGCCGCCCGGTTGCGGCAGGCGTCCGCCGGCGAGCGCAACGCCCGCATCGTCGCGGAGGCCATGCAGCAGGCGACGGACGCGAGCTACGCCGCGGTCGGCCGTCCGGTGGAGGGCACCATCCTCACCGTGGCCCGGGCCGCCTCGGACGCCGCGATGGGGCGTGCCGGCGACGACGGAGCCCGGGCTCGCGACGTGTTCGTCGCCGCCGCGGCCGCGGCGCGGGAGGCGCTGCTCCACACCCCCGAGCAGCTCCAGCAGCTGGCGGACGCCGGCGTCGTCGATGCCGGGGGGCGCGGCCTGTGCGTGGTGCTCGACGCCGCGGAGACCGTCTCGACCGGCCGTCGGCCCGAGCCCGTCACCCTTACCGGCCACCGCATCCCGGTCCCGCATCCCATCCCCGGCGACCACCTCACCGAGGACGGCCCGGCATACGAGGTGATGTACCTCCTCGACGCCCAGGACGACGCGATCGGGCCGCTGCGTGCCGCCCTCGACGGCCTCGGCGACAGCCTCGTCGTGGTCGGCGGGGGAGGCCTGTGGAACGTCCACGTCCACGTGGACGACGTGGGTGCGGCCATCGAGGCCGGCATCGAGGCCGGCCGCCCGCACCGCGTCCGCGTCACCCACTTCGCCGAGCAGGTCGCCGACGCGCGCCGGGTGCCGGCCACCCGGCAGCGGGCGGTGGTAGCGGTGGCCGCCGGTCCCGGCCTGGCCGCGCTCTTCGAGGGAGCCGGGGCGGTCGTCGTGCACGGCGGCCCCGGTCGCCGCCCCTCGACCGGTCAGCTCCTCGAGGCGATCCACTCCTGCGGTGCCGGCGAGGTCGTGCTGCTGCCCAACGACGCCGACTCGGTGCGGGTGGCCGAGATCGCGGCTCGCACCGCCGAGCAGGAGGGCGAGGTCCGCGTCGAGGTGATCCCCAGTCTCGCCCAGGTGCAGGGGCTGGCCGCGCTGGCCGTCCACGAGCCCGGCCGCACCTTCGACCAGGACGTCCGCGAGATGACCGCCACCGCCCGCCACGCGCGGCACGGGGCGGTGACCGTGGCCGCCCGGCAGGCGATGACCATGGCCGGACCCTGCGAGCCCGGCGACGTGCTCGGCGTGATCGCCGGCGACTTCGCCGTGGTGGGCACCGACCTCGACGCGGTGGCGGCCGACGTCGTGGAGCGGCTGCTCGGCGGCGGCGGCGAGCTCGTGACGCTGGTGGCCGGCGAGGGCGGGGCCGACGTCGCGGCCCGCGCCGCGGCGTACGTCGAGAAGGCCCACCCGCACGTCGACGTCACGGTCTACGACGGGGGCCAGGAGCGTTACCCGCTCCTGGTCAGCGTGGAGTAGCCCCATGGTCGCGATCACCCCGGACTCGCCCGTCGCGGCGGTCTTCGGGCGCAGCCACGCCAAGCGCAAGCTCGTCGAGGAGGGTCTCGGCATCCGCACGATCGGCGAGCTGCTGCACCACCTGCCCCGGCGCTACGTCGCGTCCACCGAGCTGTCCGAGGTCGCCGAGCCGGTCGTGGGCCAGATGATGTCGGTCGTCGGCGAGGTGGCGTCGTCCCGGGTCACCGAGTTCTGGGCCCACAAGAAGAAGCAGTTCCGCACCGAGGTCCGCATCCGCACCAACGGGCTGGACTTCACGCTGTCCTTCTTCAGCCCGTACGCCGCGCAGGCCGAGAAGTACGCCGCCGAGATGCGCCCGGGCAGCCGGGGGCTCTTCACCGGCAAGGCCAAGCTCTTCCACCACACCTGGCAGCTCGAGCAGCCGCACCAGCTGATGTTCGGCGAGGACGGGGAGGCCGCCTCGCTGCCGAGGCTGCTGCCGGTCTACCCGCTGACGCACCGGCTCTACGTCTGGGACCTCATCCGCGTCATGGCCATCGCCCTCGACCTGGTCACCGGGGTGACCGACGTGCTGACCCCCGAGCTGCGTCGCGAGCACGACGTGCTCGACATCATGACCGCCCTGCGCCTGGCGCACCGCCCCGACGACTACGCGCAGGTCGGCGCCGCCCAGAAGCGGTTCCGCTTCGAGGAGGCGCTGGTCCTCCAGCTGGTGCTCGCCCGTCGCCGGGCGGCGCAGCGCGCGCTGGGGGCCCGTGCCCGCACGGGCGGGGGGAGCCTGCTGGAGCGCTTCGACGCACGCCTGCCCTTCGAGCTGACCGCGGGCCAGCGCGAGATCGGCGACCTCGTCGAGGAGGAGCTGGGCCGCGACCACCCGATGAACCGCCTCCTCCAGGGCGAGGTGGGCTCCGGCAAGACCCTGGTCGCGCTGCGCGCGATGCTGCGGGTGGTCGACTCCGGCGGTCAGGCCGTGCTGCTGGCGCCCACCGAGGTGCTGGCCCAGCAGCACCACCGCTCGATCAGCGCGATGCTGGGCGACCTCGCCCAGGGCGGCATGCTCGGCGGGGCCGCCGACGGCACGTCAGTGGTGTTGCTCACGGGCTCGATGGGTAAGACTGCGCGAGACAGGGCACTGCAGCAGATGTCATCGGGGGAGGCGGGGATCGTGATCGGCACCCATGCCTTGCTCGAGCAGTCCGTGGACCTCGCCGACCTGGGCCTCGTGGTCGTCGACGAGCAGCACCGCTTCGGCGTCGAGCAGCGCGCAGCCCTCACCGACAAGGCCGGCACCCCGCCGCACGTCCTGGTCATGACCGCCACGCCGATCCCGCGCACCGTCGCGATGACCGTCTTCGGCGACCTCGAGACGTCCGTGCTGTCCGAGCTGCCCGCCGGCCGGGCCCCCATCCAGACCAACGTCGTCCCGCTCGCCGAGCAGCCGACCTGGATCTCGCGGGTCTGGGAGCGGGTCCGCGAGGAGGTCGCCGCCGGCCATCAGGTGTACGTCGTGTGCCCCCGCATCAGCGGCGACACCTCGGAGGAGGGCGAGCGCGACCAGGTCGACGTCGACGAGGACGGCGAGGTCGTCACCACGCGCCGCGCGCTCGCCGCGGTCGAGGACGTGCACGCCGAGCTCACCGCGGGTCCGCTCGCCGGGCTCCGGGTCGCCGTGCTCCACGGTCGGCTGGGCGCCGACGACAAGGACCGCACCATGCGCGCCTTCGCCGCCGGTGACATCGACGTGCTGGTCTCCACGACCGTCATCGAGGTGGGTGTCGACGTCCACAACGCCACCACGATGGTGCTCCTCGACGCCGACCGCTTCGGCGTGTCCCAGCTCCACCAGCTGCGCGGTCGCGTCGGGCGAGGCGGCCTGCCCGGACTGTGCCTGCTGGTCTCGCGCGCGGAGGCGGGCTCACCGGCCCGCGACCGCCTGGACGCGGTCGCGGGGACCACCGACGGCTTCGAGCTCAGCCGCATCGACCTCGAGCAACGCCGCGAGGGCGACGTGCTCGGCGCCAACCAGTCCGGCTTCCGCTCCAGCCTCGTCAGCCTGCGCGTGCTGCGCGACGCCGCCACGATCGACCGGGCCCGGGACGCGGCGGAGTCCCTCCTGGCCGCCGATCCCGACCTCGCCGCCACCCCCGACCTCGCCGCCGCGGTGCAGGCGATCGAGCTCTCGAGCGCGTCAGGGTTCCTGGAGAAGTCGTGACGCGGATCATCGGGGGCAGTGCCGGGGGACGCCGGCTGGCGACACCGCGCGGGTCGCAGACGCGTCCGACCAGCGACCGGGTGCGCGAGGCGCTCTTCTCGGCGGTGGAGGCGTGGTGCGGCTCCCTCGACGGCCTGCGCTTCCTCGACCTGTACGCCGGCTCGGGCGCGGTGGGGCTCGAGGCCTGGTCGCGAGGGGCCGGGGTGGTCACGCTCGTCGAGCAGGACCGTCGTACCGCCGCCCTGATCTCCCGCAACGCCGCGACCCTGGGCTTCACCCGCGCCGACGTGCTCAGCCAGACGGTCGCGGCGGTGCTGCGCAAGCAGCCGACCGCGCCCTACGACGTGGTCTTCATGGACCCTCCCTACCCGCTGCACGACGACGAGGTGGTCGCGGTGCTCACCGCGCTGGTCGAGGGCCGGTGGCTGGTGCCGGGCGCCCTGGTGGTCGTGGAGCGCGCCTCGCGCGGTCCGGCGCTCGCCTGGCCCGAGGGGCTGGTGGGGGAGCGGTCGAAGAAGTACGGCGAGACGATGCTTTGGTACGGTCACCGCGCCTCGAGGGACCCCGGTCCGGAGGCGACACCAGCGCCGACGGAAGGCTGATCGTGCCCCTGCACCGAGCCGTGTGCCCCGGGTCGTTCGACCCGGTCACCAACGGCCACCTCGACATCGTGGAGCGAGCCGCCGGCCTCTTCGACGAGGTGGTCGTCGCCGTGGGGGTCAACGCCTCCAAGAACCGCCTCTTCTCCGCCGACGAACGCATCGCCATGCTCACCGAGGCGTGCGCCGGGTGGGACAACGTCCGCGTCGACGGCTTCACCGGCCTGCTCACCGACTTCTGCCTGGCCCACGACGTCCACGCGATCGTCAAGGGGCTGCGCGCGGTCAGCGACTTCGACTACGAGCTCCAGATGGCCCAGATGAACTCGTCCCTGGCCCCGATCGAGACGGTCTTCGTGCCCACCAGCCCGGAGTGGTCCTTCCTCGCGTCCTCGCTGGTCAAGGAGGTCGCGACCTTCGGCGGCGACGTGTCCGGGCTGGTCCCCGACTTCGTGCTGGAACGGCTGACCGCCAGACTGGCCGAGCGCGAGCAGGGCTGACTCGGCTCCGTGACCGGCCGTTTTGCCCGACCAGACACGCGGCGGCTACGATTCCGAGGTTCTGTTTGTGTCCGGACACCGGAAGTGACTTCATGACCAGCCTGGACCCGAGAGCGCCGCTCGTGCTCGATACTCGCGAGCTCGGCCGCCGCCCGGGGTCCCAGCGGGACGTCGTCATCACGGTGCCGGCGCCGGCAGAGCTCGGTATCGAAGTCCTGCGTGTCCCCGAGGGGTCGCCGGTCCAGTTGGACCTGCGCCTCGAGGCGGTCATGGAGGGAGTGCTGGTCACGGGCACGGCAACCGCCGCGCTCGAGGGTGAGTGCGCACGGTGCCTGGAGCCGATCGACGACGAGGTCGACGTGACGCTGCAGGAGCTGTTCGTGTACGCCGACCAGCACGACAAGGCCGTGGAGCACGACGACCACGACCTCGACGACGAGACCAGCAGGCTCGAGGACGACCTGCTCGACCTCGAGCCCCTGCTGCGGGACGCGGTGGTGCTCGCACTACCGTTCACCCCGTTGTGCGAGGACGACTGCCCCGGACTGTGCGCCGAGTGTGGGGCGCGGCTGGCGGACGACCCCGACCACTCGCACGAGGAACCGATCGACCCGCGCTGGGCCGGGCTCACCGCCCTGACGCAGGACCAGAGCACCACCACAGACTGACCAACCGGACGTCCGTCCGGCTCGAAGCAAACAGGAGATAACAGTGGCTGTCCCGAAGCGGAAGATGTCGCGCAGCAACACGCGCCACCGCCGGTCGCAGTGGAAGGCCGTGGCCCCCACCCTGGTGACCTGCGCCAACCCCGCCTGCGGTGCCAAGCACCTCCCGCACCGCGCGTGCGGCACCTGCGGTCAGTACGGCGCGCGCGCCGACCGTCGCCAGGTCCTCTGAGACCACCTCTCATCAGAGAACTGACGGTTCACTGACCACCGAGGACCTGCGCCGAGCGCTCGGTGATCCGATCCTGGATCCCGGGCTGCTCGACCGCGCCCTGACGCACCGGTCCTTCGCCTACGAGAACGGCGGCATCCCCACCAACGAGCGCCTGGAGTTCCTGGGCGACTCGGTGCTGGGGGTCGTCGTGACCGAGACGCTCTACACCACGCACCCGGACCTCTCCGAGGGCCGGCTGGCCAAGCTGCGCGCCGCGGTCGTCAACGCGCGCGCCCTCGCGGGCGTGGCCCGCGACCTCGACCTCGGCCGGCACATCAAGCTGGGCCGCGGCGAGGAGACAACCGGCGGTCGTGACAAGGCCTCGATCCTGTCCGACACCGTCGAGGCGGTCATCGGGGCCATCCACCTCTCCGGGGGCATCGAGGCCTCCGCCGAGGTGGTGCACCGCCTGTTCGACCCGCTCATGGAGGAGGCCGCCTCGATGGGCGCCGGGCTCGACTGGAAGACCTCCCTCCAGGAGCTGTCGGCCACCTTGGGCCTCGGAGTGCCGGAGTACGTCATCGAGGACGACGGCCCCGATCACATGAAGACCTTCGTCGCCCGGGTCCGGGTCGGTGAGGAGCACTACGGCCACGGCACCGGGCGCTCCAAGAAGGAGGCCGAGCAGGGTGCGGCCAAGACGGCGTACGGCGAGCTGACCGACGCCCACCCCGAGCTCGTCGCGCAGCCCTGACGCCCGCCCGTGCCTGAGCTGCCCGAGGTCGAGGTCGTCCGCGCCGGCCTCCAGCGCCACGTCACCGGCGCGCGCATCGACGGCGTCGAGGTCTTGCACCCGCGCCCGCTGCGCCGCGATCCCCGGGGGAGCGACGGGTTCGTCGCCGCCCTGGTGGGCCACCGGATCGAGGCCGTCCGCCGCCGGGGCAAGTACTTCTGGCTCGCCCTCGACGCCGACGGCGACGCCCGCGCCGACGGCGCGGCCACCGACGGCGCGGCCCCCGGCGACGCGCTGCTCGCGCACCTGGGGATGAGCGGCCAGATGCTGCTGCACCACCCGGGCGCACCCGACGAGCGGCACCTGCGGGTGCGCTTCACACTGGGCACCGACGACGGCCCGCTCGAGATGCGCTTCGTGGACCAGCGGATGTTCGGCGGCCTGCTGGTCTCCGACGGGGGCGCCGAGCTGCCCACCGAGATCGCCCACATCGGCCGCGACCCGCTCGACCCGGAGTTCGACGAGGCCGACTTCGTACGCCGCGTGCGTCGACGCGCCAGTGCGATCAAGCGCCAGCTGCTCGACCAGTCCCTGGTCTCCGGGGTCGGCAACATCTACGCCGACGAGGCGCTGTGGCGCGCCCGCATCCACGGTGAGCGGCCCGGCGACAGGCTCACCGCCGCCCAGGTGCGCGAGCTCGTCGGCCACGCGCGCGAGGTGATGACCGACGCCCTCGCGCAGGGCGGTACGTCGTTCGACGCGCTCTACGTCAACGTCAACGGCGAGTCCGGCTACTTCGACCGCTCGCTGCACGCCTACGGGCGCGAGGGGGAGCCCTGCGAGCGCTGTGGCACCCCGATCCGCCGATCCGCCTTCATGAACCGCTCGTCGTACTCCTGCCCGACCTGCCAGCGCCCCCCGCGGCGTGCCTCGAGTCGGGCCTCGGATCGGGCCTCGGGTCGTCCGCCGCGACGCGCCGACGCCCGTTGACCCCCCGCCACCTCGGTGGGACTCTTGTAGATGGCCCGGTTCCGGGCGTCCCCACCGAAAGGGCTGATCCATGGCCAAGGCGTTGATCGGCCACCTGGCCGGCGACCCGCGCACGACCGCCCGCCTCGCGTCCGACAACCGTCGGCTGCGCGCACGCGTCACCGAGCTGGAGACCCTGGTCCTCCGGCTGCAGGCCGAGAACGACCAGCTCGAAGCACGCCTCCAGGGCGCGCGGACGGCGGCCGCCCTCGACCCGGAGATGCTCCCGGCCTGAGGGCGACCCCCGGCCCTCAGACCCGCTTGGCGCGCATCGTGGCGCTGTCGCCGCTGCGCGGCTCCGTCCAGGTGACCTTCAGCCGCGCCCCGTCGCGGCGGGCCTTGACGTTGACCGGCGACACGCAGGTCTCGCCGCCGGCGGGGTCGCGGGTGATCCGCTCGCGGAACCGGTACGCGCCGCCCGAGCGGCCCTTGAAGGTCCACCGTCCCGAGCAGGTGCCCGGGTAGGTGACGCGGCCGACCCAGCGGCCGCGGTCGTTCTTCCTCAGCGTCACCTTGGCGGCGTACCCGGCGGCGGCGCCGTTGTCGCCGTACACCGAGCCCTTCCAGGTGCCGGCGATGGACGTGCCGCGCTCGGCGGTCCCGGGCAACGTCGCGTCGGCCGCGCCGACGGGAACGAGCAGGGCGATGGCGGTCGTGGCGACCACCCCTGTGGTGCGGATCATCGAGTCCCCCTTGACTGATGTCGGCCGGCCTGTCCGGCCCGGCTCAGTATCACCGCGGACGTCGACCTCGGGAAGGGCGGAATATCCGTGGGGGTGAGGGCGCGTCCCGACTAGGCTCCTGCTCTTGTGAGCCCCGCCAGCCGCGTCGTCGAGACGGTCTTCCCGCAGCGCCTCGGCACGTCGTTCCGCTGGCTGGTCGCCTCGTCGTGGACCACCAACCTCGGCGACGGGCTGATGATGGCCGCCGGGCCGTTGCTCGTGGCCTCCCAGACGCGCAACCCGGTGCTGGTGGCGGCCGCCGCGATGTCGTTCCAGCTGCCGTGGCTCGTCTTCGGGCTCGTGGCCGGGGCGATGGCCGATCGCCTCGACCGGCGGGTGCTGGTGATGGCCATGGACGCAGCGCGCGCGATCGTGCTCGCGGGGCTCTGCGCCGTGATCCTGACCGGCGAGGTCAACATCTGGCTGGTCATGGGCGCGATGTTCCTCGTCGGGTTGGCCGAGGTGTTCGCGGACTCCGCGACCGGCACCCTGCTGCCGATGCTGGTCGACAAGCCCGACCTCGGCATCGCCAACGCGCGCATCCAGGTCGGCTTCCTCACCGCCAACCAGCTCGCCGGTCCGGCGCTGGGCGCGGTGATCTTCGCGGCCGGGATGGCGCTGCCCTTCATGATCCAGACCGTGTGCGTCGCGCTGGGCGTCGTGCTGGTCTCCCGCATCGGTACGACGCGTGGCGCGGTGCGCGAGCACGTCGAGACCCACGTCCGCCAGGACATCGCCGAGGGGGTGCGCTGGCTGGCCGGCAACAAGCCGGTGCGCACCCTGGCCCTGGTCATCGTGGCCTTCAACATCACCTGGGCGGCCCCGTGGTCTGTCCTGGTGCTCTGGTCCCTGGAGCGGGTCGGCATGGACGAGGCCGGCTTCGGCCTGCTCACCACGGCGTCGGCACTGGGCGGACTGCTGGGGACGGCGCTGTACGGGCGCGTGGAGCGGCGGGTGCCGCTGGCCACCCTGATGCGCACGGTGCTGGCGTGCGAGGTGGTCTTCCACCTCGCGATGGCGCTGACGACCTCGCCGTGGGCGGCGTACCCGCTGATGTTCTTCTTCGGGGCCTACGCCTTCATCTGGGGCACGCTGTCGCAGGCCGTCAGGCAGCGGGCGGTGCCCCGGGAGTTCCAGGGCCGGGTCGGCTCGGTCTACATGCTGTGCGTGATGGGCGGCATGCTCGGCGGCTCGCTGCTCGGCGGCCTGATCGCCCACCGGTGGGGGGTCACCGCTCCCTGGTGGTTCGCGTTCGTGGGCTCCGGGCTGACGCTGGCGCTGGTCTGGCGGCAGCTCGGGCACATCGCGCACGCAGACGAGGAGACGGTGCGGGCGGTGGCCTGAGCCTCGTCGCGCGGTCACCCGCAGGGTGGTTGCCGGTCGTGGTTGCATGGCGCCATGGCCGTCGCACCCCCCGAAGTCCTGTCCGAGGCACTCGCAGCGCTGGTCGCCGCGCTGCCCGACGCGGTCGTGGTGACCGATCCCGCGCGCACCGAGAAGTACCGCCGGGACCGGTCGCAGGACCCGGACGCCGGCACCCCGCTGGCCGTGGTCCGGGCCGAGGACGCGGGCCAGGTGCAGACCGCGGTGCGGTGGGCGGCCGAGCACCGGGTCCCGGTCGTGCCGCGCGGGGCGGGCACCGGGCTGTCGGGCGGGGCCAGCGCCCTCGACGGCGGCATCGTGCTCAGCCTCGAGCGGATGACCGCGGTCGAGGTGGACACCGACTGCCAGGTCGCGGTCGTCGAGCCGGGCGCGCTCAACCAGGCGGTCAAGGCGGCCGCCGCCGCGGAGGGGCTCTGGTACCCGCCGGACCCGGCGTCGTACGAGATCTGCTCGATCGGCGGCAACATCGCCACCAACGCCGGTGGGCTCTGCTGCGTCAAGTACGGCGTCACCACCGACTACGTGCTCGGGCTCGACGTGGTCCTGGCCGACGGCACGCTCGTCACCCTCGGCGGACCACGGATCAAGGACGTGGCCGGGCTGCCGCTCCTCAAGCTGTTCGTCGGCAGCGAGGGGACCCTCGGCATCGTCACCCGGGCGATCCTGCGGCTGGAGCCCGCCCAGGTCGTCGGCGCCACGATGGTCGCCGCTTTCCCCACGATGACCTCCGCGGCACAGGCCGTCGTCGCGATCCGCGGCCGGCTGCGGCCCTCCATGCTCGAGCTGATGGACCAGCCGTCGATCCGGGCCGTCGAGTCCTTCCGACCGATGGGGCTGGACACCGACGCGGGTGCGCTCCTCGTCGCCCAGAGCGACGCGCCGGGTACGGCGTGCGCCGCCGAGGTGGACGCGATGCGGGTCGCCTGCGAGGCAGCAGGGGCCTCCGACGTCTTCGTCACCGACGACGCGGAGGAGGGCGAGCTCTTCGTCCGGGCCCGGCGGACGGTGGTCCCGGCGGTCGAGCCGCTGGGCGAGCTGATGCTGGAGGACGTCGGGGTGCCCGTGCCGCGGCTGCCCGAGCTGGTCGACGCGGTGGCCGGGATCGCCGCCCGTCACGACCTGCTGATCCCGGTGGTCGCGCACGCCGGGGACGGCAACACCCACCCGCTCATCATCGTCCCGCGCGGCGACGACGACGCCCGGCTGCGGGCTCTCGCGGCGTTCGACGAGATCATGGACGCCGCCATCGCCCTCGGCGGGACGATCACGGGCGAGCACGGCGTCGGGCGCACCAAGAAGCAGGCGCTCCCCGCCCAGCTGGGCGACGACGTGATGGCGCTGACCCGTCGGGTGAAGGACGCGCTGGACCCGAGCGGGATCCTCAACCCCGGCGCGATCCTCTAGCTCCCGGTCCGTCAGGGACGGGCGATCGTGCAGCGCACGTCGGTCCACCAGCGCAGCTGGTCCCGCTCGGACCGCTCCTCGAGGAGCGGATCGACGGACTCACGCAGGGTGTGGAGGGTGCCGTGGCGCTCGTGCGCCTCGAGCAGCACCCGCTGGCCCTGCGACCACGTCCAGGCCCACCACTGCTCGACGTCCTCGAAGACGACCTCGACCCGGACCTCGGTGGTGACGACGTCGCCGTACCCGTGCGCGCCGAGGAGCCTCTCGAGCGAGGCAGGCGACTCGAAGGGGCCCGACGTCGTGACGTTGCGCGGGGGCCGGTCCTCCTCGGGCAACCCGCCGACGAGGGCGGCGTACACGGGGGCCCACGACTCGTCGGCGGCACCGAACCACGTCAGTCCGAGCCGTCCGCGGGGTGCGAGCGCGACGCGGTAGCGGTCGACGGCGGACGCGAGGTCGGGCAGGAAGAAGAGGACGAGGCTGGCCTGGATGACGTCCCACGGCCCGACCGGGGGGTGCTCGGCGTCGCCGACCTCGGCGCTCAGCCACGGGAGGTCGCCGGACCGGCTGTGGAGTCCCGCCACCATCCGCGGGGCCAGGTCGGTGGCATGCACGCACCCGCTCGGGCCCACGGCGCGGGCTGCGAGGAGCGCGCTCGCTCCCCGGCCGCAGCCGAGGTCGAGGACGCGTTCGCCGTGCCGGGGCGCGGTCCGGTCGACGAGGGAGCGGGCGACCGTCCCGAAGAACGTCACGCCGACCTGGTCGTACGTCTCGGCGGCACGGTCGAACACTCCGATCATGCCGGTCGGAGGATCCCCGGCGGTGGGCTCGCTCACCGGATCACTGTGACAGGTGCGGACGGTGGCGGTCGAGGTCCCCGGAAGGACGTCCGTCGCCACATAGTCTGAGGTGGCCGTCGCTTCCCCCGGTGTCTGAGAGGATGCCGCGATCGCCGTACCACCCGACCACGCGCCGACGCCGAGAGCCAGGGGAGCACGTTGTACCTCAAGAGCCTGACGCTCAAGGGCTTCAAGTCCTTCGCGTCCTCCACGACGCTGCAGCTCGAGCCCGGCATCACGTGCATCGTGGGACCCAACGGCTCCGGGAAGTCCAACGTCGTGGACGCGCTCGCGTGGGTGATGGGTGAGCAGGGTGCCAAGTCCCTGCGCGGCGGCAAGATGGAGGACGTCATCTTCGCCGGCACGTCCGGTCGTCCGCCGCTGGGCCGCGCCGAGGTGCAGCTGACGATCGACAACTCCGACGGGGCGCTGCCGATCGACTACTCCGAGGTGACGATCAGCCGCACGATGTTCCGCAACGGCGGGTCGGAGTACGCCATCAACGGCAGCTCGTGCCGCCTCCTGGACGTGCAGGACCTGCTCAGCGACTCCGGGATCGGCCGCGAGATGCACGTCATCGTCGGGCAGGGCCAGCTCGACACGATCCTGCACGCGACGCCGGAGGACCGGCGCGGCTTCATCGAGGAGGCCGCGGGCGTCCTCAAGCACCGCAAGCGCAAGGAGAAGGCGCTCCGCAAGCTCGACTCGACCGACGGCAACCTCACCCGGCTCAACGACCTCCTCACCGAGATCCGCCGCCAGCTCAAGCCGTTGGGACGCCAGGCCGAGGTCGCCCGCAAGGCCGCCACCGTGCAGGCCGACGTCCGCGACGCCCGCGCGCGGCTCATCGCCGACGACCTCGTCACCGCCCGGACCGCGCTCGAGCAGGAGATGGCCGACGAGAGCGTGCTGGTGGAGCGCCGCGAGCACGTCGAGGCCGAGCTGGCCCGCGGCCGCGAGCGCGAGGCGGCGCTGGAGGCCGCCCTGCGGGAGGACCTGCCCGCGCTGTCCGCCGCCCAGGAGACGTGGTTCGCGCTCTCCGGGCTCAAGGAGCGGCTGCGCGGCACCCAGTCGCTGGCCGGCGAGCGGATGCGCAACGCGGCCGGTGCGGCCGACGACACCGTCGACTCCGGGCGCGACCCGGACCGCCTCGAGGCCGAGGCCGAGAAGGTCCGGCGGCAGGAGGCCGAGATCGGCGCGGAGGTCGAGCAGTCGCGTGCGGCCCTCGAGGCCGCGGTCGCCGCACGGCGTACGGCGGAGGACGCGGCCGCCGAGGAGGACCGGCGGATCGCGGGGCTCCAGCGCGCCGCCGCCGACCGCCGCGAGGGACTGGCCCGCCTGCACGGCCAGGTCAACGCGCTGAAGTCCCGCTCCGCCGCGGCGGACGAGGAGATCGGTCGCCTCGAGCAGGCCCGCGAGGAGGCCGTCGCCCGGGCCGATCGCGCCCAACGCGACTTCACCGCCCTCGAGACCAAGGTCGCGGGCCTCGACGCCGGCGAGGAGGGGCTCGACGCCGAGCACGAGGACGCGGTCGCCGCGCTCGACGACATCGACGAGCGGCTGGCCCAGGCCCGCGAGGAGGCCCAGCAGGCCGACCGGGACAGGGCCGGGCTCGTCGCCCGCCGGGACGCCCTCGAGATCGGTCTCAACCGCAAGGACGGCGCCGGCGCCCTGCTCGCCGCCACCGACCGGGTCTCCGGGCTGCTCGGGTCGGTCGCCGCCGTGCTGTCGGTGAAGGCCGGCCACGAGGCCGCCGTGGCCGCGGCGCTCGGCTCGGTCGCCGACGCCGTCGTCGTGACCGGCCCGGACGCCGCCGTCGACGCCATCACCCACCTCAAGGACGACGACCTCGGGCGCGCCGGGCTGCTGCTCGGGGGTGCCCCCGCACAGGCCCGCGACTGGCCCGCCCTGCCGGGCGGGGCGACGTACGCCGTCGACGTGGTGGAGGCCCCCGACGACCTCGCCGGGGCGCTGACCCGTCTGCTGCACCAGGTCGTCGTGGTCGCCGACCTCGACGCCGCCCGCGCCCTCGTCGCCGACCTGCCCGACCTCACCGCCGTCACCCTCGACGGCGACCTCATGGGCGCGCACTACGCCGCAGGCGGGTCCTCCGCGCAGCCCAGCCTGCTCGAGGTCCAGGCGGCCGTGGACGAGGCGACCCTGGCCCTGGGCGAGGCCACGGCGCGCACCGAGCGGCTCGGCTTCGTGATCTCCGGGCTGGAGGCCGAGCGTCACGACGCCCTCAAGCGGGCCGACGTGGCGCTGGCCAAGCTGCACGAGTCGGACGCCACCCTCGCTGCGGTCGCCGAGGAGCTGGGACAGTACGGCTCGCTCGCCCGGTCCGCCCGCGGCGAGGCCGAGCGCCTCGAACGTGCCATCGTCACGGCCCGGGAGGCCCGCGACAAGGACCTGGCGGGCCTCAGCGAGCTCGAGACCCGGCTCGCCACCGCCGAGGACGCCCCCGACCCTTCGACGGGGCTCAGGACGGGCGAGGAGCCGGACGCGACCGAGCGCGAGCGCCTCGTCGAGGCCGCCCGGGCCGCGCGCCAGGGGGAGATGGACGCCCGCCTCGCCCTGCGCACCGCCGAGGAGCGGGCCCGGGCGCTGCACGGGCGCGCCGACTCCCTGACCCGGGCCGCTCGCGCGGAGCGCGAGTCCCGGGCCAAGGCCGCCGAGCGGCGCGAACGGCTGCTCCGCGAGGGCCGGGCCGCCGAGGCGGTCGTGGCCGCGGTCGGCGTGGTGCTCCACTCCCTCGAGCGCTCGGTGATGCTGGCCGCGGACCGGCGCGCGGAGGTCGAGCAGTCCCGGCAGGAGCGCGAGCAGCAGCTGCTCGCCGTACGCACGACCCTGCGCGACCTCGGCCGGGAGCACGACGAGCTGGTCAACTCGGTGCACCGCGACGAGATGGCGCGCGCCCAGCAGCGGATGCGCATCGAGCAGCTCGAGGAGCGGGCGCTCGAGGAGCTCGGCATGGACGTCGACGGCCTCGTCGCCGACTACGGTCCGCAGACCCTCGTGCCCTTCAGCGGCGAGGTGGCCGAGGGGGAGGAGGCGCCCGAGCCGGTCCCGTTCGTCCGCGAGGAGCAGCAGAAGCGGCTCAAGGCGGCCGAGCGCCAGCTCGCCATGCTGGGCCGGGTCAACCCCCTCGCGCTGGAGGAGTTCAACGCGATGGAGGAGCGGCACAAGTTCCTCACCGAGCAGCTCGAGGACCTGCGGCGCACCCGCAAGGACCTCCTCGACATCGTCCGCGAGGTCGACCAGCGGGTCGAGCAGGTCTTCACCGAGGCGTACGCCGACGTGTCCAAGGCGTTCGACGCGACCTTCGCGCGACTCTTCCCCGGCGGCGAGGGGCGCCTCGTGCTCACCGACCCGTCCGACATGCTCTCGACCGGGGTCGAGGTCGAGGCCCGCCCCCCCGGCAAGAAGGTCAAGCGCCTCTCGCTGCTCTCGGGCGGCGAGCGCTCGCTGGTGGCGGTGGCCTTCCTGGTGGCCCTGTTCAAGGCCCGGCCGTCGCCCTTCTACATCCTCGACGAGGTCGAGGCGGCCCTCGACGACACCAACCTGGGCCGGCTGCTGCAGATCTACGAGGAGCTGCGCGAGAACTCCCAGCTCCTGGTCATCACCCACCAGAAGCGCACCATGGAGGTCGGCGACGCGCTCTACGGCGTCACCATGCGCGGCGACGGGGTCTCCGCCGTGATCTCGCAGCGGCTCGAGAGGTCCGCGACCGCCTGACCGGCCGCCGACCGGGCGCTTCCTGGCGCGTAGGACGTGCCGAGCGGGCACTTCGTGGCGCGTAGGACGTGCCGAGCGGGCGGTTTCGTGCAGCTCGGACCGCGACTTCGGGGGAGTGCGAGCCAGCGACCCCGTACGGGCAGCGCGGACCACCCCATGGCCCGGACGGTCCGAGCACCTAGGGTGGCCGCCGTGAGCGAGCGAGCCCCCCTGCCGACCCGTGCCGACTACGTCGCGTGGCGCACCGTGACCACCCGCTGGCGCGACGACGACGCCTACGGCCACCTCAACAACGCGACGTACTACGAGCTCTTCGACACCGCGGTGAACGCGCACCTCTTCGAGGCCACCGGCACCAACGTGCGGCACCTGCCGCAGATCGGCGTCGTGGCCGAGACGTCGTGCCGCTACTTCCGCGAGATCGGCTTCCCCGACCCGATCGAGATGGGCCTGGTCGTCGACAAGGTCGGCACGTCCTCGATCGTCTACCGGATCGGCCTCTTCCAGGGCGACTCCGAGGAGGCCGCGGCCGAGGGGCGCTTCGTGCACGTGTACGTCGACAACGAGCACGGCGCCGGCCAGCGCCCCGTCGTACCGATGCCCGACGTGATCCGCGCCGCCGTCGAGCCGCTGCTGCGTGCCTGACCCAGTGCGACACGTGGAGGACCCGCCGCAAATGGGGATCGGTGCGCCGCTGTGCCACGCTGGAGGCCAGGTCCGCCGTACTCGGGAGATGAATACATGCTCGTGATCACCTTGGTGATGCTGTTCGTGCTCGTCGCGGCCGTCGCCGTCGTCGCGTACGTCGCCTACCCGCACCGCGGCGAGGAGCTGCCGGTCGTGCCCCAGGTCGGCAGCGCCATGCGCAAGGGCGTCGACGCCCTGCCGACGATCGGCGAGTACGAGGACATCCGCGCCTGAGCGCATCCGCACCGTCTGGTTGGATTGCCCCATGGGTGACTGGCTGTATCTGATCATCGGCATCGCCGTCGTCGGCGTACTCACGCTCGTCGGGCTCGTCACGTCGGCGGGTCGCCGCCGCAGGGGCGTGCCCCCGGGCGGTGGCACCGACGTCATCACGCGCCCGGAGGCGCCGACCGAGGCGCCACCGACCGAGGCACCGCCGGCCGAGGCGGGCGTGGAGACCGCACCGCCGGTCGAGGCCGCGCCCGAGGCCCCCACCCTCGAACGGCCCGAGAGCACCGCCAGCCGCCTGGTGCGGCTGCGTCAGCGGCTCTCGCGGTCGCAGGGCACCCTGGGTCGCGGACTGCTCGCCCTGCTGAGCCGTGACCGGCTCGACGAGGACACGTGGGAGTCGATCGAGGACACCCTCCTCACCGCCGACATCGGCGTCGCCCCCACCCAGCAGCTGGTGGACCGCCTCCGCACCCGGCTGCGGGTCGAGGGCAACACCGCCAGCGACGCCCGCGAGGTGCTCCGTGAGGAGCTCATCGCGCTCGTCGACCCCGACATGGACCGCCGCCTGCAGGTGAGCGGCACCGACGGCCGGCCCGGCGTGGTGCTCGTGGTCGGCGTCAACGGCGCCGGCAAGACCACCACCGTCGGCAAGATCGCCCGGATCCTGGTCGCCGAGGACCGCACCGTCACGCTCGGTGCGGCCGACACGTTCCGCGCAGCCGCCGTCGACCAGCTCGCCACGTGGGGTGAGCGCGTCGGCGTCGAGGTGGTGCGCGGCCCGGAGGGCTCCGACCCCGCGAGCGTCGCCTTCGAGGCCGTCAAGCAGGGCGTCGAGCAGGGCGTCGACACCGTGATCGTCGACACCGCCGGACGCCTCCAGAACAAGGCCGGCCTCATGGACGAGCTCGGCAAGGTCAAGCGCGTCATCGAGAAGCAGGCCCCCGTCACCGAGGTGCTGCTCGTCCTGGACGCGACGACGGGTCAGAACGGAATGATCCAGGCCCGCGTCTTCTCCGAGATCGTGGACGTGACCGGCATCGTGCTGACCAAGCTGGACGGCTCGGCCAAGGGCGGCATCGTGGTCGCCGTCCAGCGTGAGCTGGGCGTGCCGGTCAAGCTCGTCGGGCTCGGCGAGGGCGCCGACGACCTGGCGCCCTTCGACTCCGGGGCCTTCGTCGACGCACTCCTCGGCTGACACCACCGCCCCCGCATGTAACGCTCCGTTACGAGAGCTCCACACCCCATCGACGGGGGGTGGAGCGTGTGTGACGGAGCGTTACACGTGTCGGGCGGCGTCCGACCTCAGCGCTCGCGGGCCCGCAGGGCCCTGACCGCGTCCTCGACCAGCGTCGCGGCGCGCTGGTCGAAGGTGTGCTCGGCGATGACCCGCCGGGCCAGCTCGCGCCGGGTCTCGTGGTCCGGGAAGGCGGCGTACGGCGGTCGCACGAGGCGGGCGAGGTCGTGCTCGTCGGCGAACGGCTGCACGAGGGCGCCGAACGTCTCGTCCAGCCCCGACACCTCGTCGGTGGCGATCCGGGCGCCACAGGCGGCCGCGTCGAAGAGCCGGTTGGACAGGAACGAGTCCCGCCGCATGTCGACGTGGTGGTCGTTGAGCACCACGCCCGCCGTGGCGTAGAGGACTCCGACCTCGTCGTTGGGCACCCCGCTGGAGGCGACCATCTGGGGGTCGAGGTACTCGTCCCAGTCGGCGCCGTGGACGGTGAGGTCGGTCTCGGCGGCCAGCGCGGTCCGCACCGCGTGCCGGAAGACACCACGGGAGTTGCCGACGAACAGCACCGCCGGCCCGGTGTCGGGCACCCCGCGGTCGGGGTGGAAGTAGCGGGGGTCGGTGCACTGGAGCAGCGGCGCCACGTGCAGCCCCCAGTCGCGGCGCACCTGCGCGGGCCAGCTCACGCTGGCGGCGTACACGAGGTCGAAGCCCTTGACCTCCGCGGCCGTCACCAGGTCGGGGTGGCTGATGATCCACTCCATGTTGAGGGCGTGGGGGTGCGGCGGGACGAGGTCGAGCCCGCGCAGCACCAGGACGACGTCGTCGTGGTCGCGGGTCGCGCGGTCCCGCGCGTCGCGGGAGTCGACGGACACGTCCTGGCCGCACCGCTCGAGCGCGGCGGCGAGCGAGCGGGCGAAGTGGGTGTCGCCCCACCGCTCGCCCCGGGGACCGGCGGGCGCCGCGGTGTCGATGGTCCAGCGCAGCCGGGGCGGGCTCTCGTCGATCCCGCGCACCGCGCGCACCACCTGCTCCTGCAGCAGGACCGAGTCGGACTCGGGGTCGTCCGGGTCGGCAGCCACCCGCCGGGTGCGGACGCCGGTCACGTCGAAGCCGACGGCACGCCACAGCTCGGGGGTGTGGTCCTCGGGCACCTGGTGGCGTCGCGAGCGCAGGGCGGAGAGGGCGACCTTGAGGTCGGCCGGGTCGGCGTACGCCGTCCGCGAGGTGACCGTGACGTCCGGCACGAGCACGCTCGCGCCGGCGCCCGACGCGAGGGCGCGCAGCCCCAGGTCGGTCTCGGCGAGGACGTCCTCGAAGAGCGGGTCGAGCCCTCGCAGGGCGGTGAGCCGGTCGGCCTGCAGCGCGACGACGGGGGAGGCCGGGGCCGGGATCTCGGTACGCCCGAGCCGGCGCGCGTCCGAGGCGGGATAGCCGGTGAGCAGCAGCCCGAGCCGTTCGTCGCCGCGCGGGAAGGTGGCACCGGCCGACAGGACCAGCCCGCGCCGGTCGAGGACCAGCGGCTGGACGAGGGCCACCCCGTCGTCGTGGACCGCATCGGCCAGGGCGCGGACGATGCCGGGCGCCGGCTGCGCCTCGGGACGCACCAGCACGACCGCGTCACCGGTGCTGTGGGCGATCCCGATGTCCATGGCCGAGGTGATCGACGTGCCGGCGGGGACCGAGACGGCGGTGACGCCGGGCAGGAGCGCGGCGAGGGCCGAGGTGAGCAGGTGGGGTCCGCGACGGTCGCGCGCGGTCACGACGACGATGTCGACGTCCGGCCCGCCCGCGAGCAGCCAGTCGATCGTCCCGCGGCTGCCCGCCCCCATGGGGAGCACGACGCTCGTCTGCCCGACGACGCGTGCCGTGGCCTGGGCGGCCTCCCAGTTGACCGTCTGCGGGGTGTCCTCGGTGACGCCGCGCAGCAGGACGAGGGGGTTGGCCCAGTCGAGGTCGCCGGCGCGCAGGCGGCGTACGAGGTCGGCGACCGTCTCCTCCGAGTCGCCCTCGTCGAAGCCGTCGAGGGCGGTCAGCACCGAGCGACGCAGCAGCGTGGTGCCGAGGTCGAACTGGGAGGCGGTGACCAGCTCGCCGGACAGCCGCGTCTCGCGGCCCGGGAAGGCGTGCACGGCCGAGCGGTCGCCGGCGCGCAGCACCCCGACCGCACGGGCGAGGAACTCGGGGTGCCACAGGTGGCCCGGCTCGAGGAAGGCGACGAACTCGCCGCGGGCGCGCTGCAGGCCGCGGTTGAACGTGCGGCCCAGCTGGGTCCGCGAGCCCATGATCACGCGTACGCGGGCGTCGCCCGCGGCGACGTCGGAGGCGATGGATCCGGTGGCGTCGATCGAGCCCCGGTCGAGGACCAGCAGCTCCCACTGGTCGAGGGTCTGCGCCTGGAGCGCGGCCACGGTGGGGCCGAGCAGCGGCCCGACGTCCTGGGCGCTCATCAGCACGCTGACGACCGGTCCGGGCGTCTCGGGTGAGTGCTGGTGGGCGCCGGGGTTGGCGTCCAGGTAGGACAGCACCTGCCACTCGCGCGCGGCGCGCAGCGCGTTGTCGCGGAACTCGCCCCACGAGATGTGCGGGTAGCCCCGGCGCACCGGCAGCGGGGTGTCGCGGGTGGCGTGGGCCGCCCACCAGGCCAGCGGGCCGAACTCGTGGTCCCGGGCGGCGGAGTTCTCCTCGTGGATGCGCTCGGTGTTGATGAGGGGGTGCGGCGCCAGCCGGTTGCGGCGGGGTCCCTCGGTGACGTACCAGAGCGACGGCGGGAGGTCGCCGGCCTGCCACACGCCCTTGCCGGGGAGCCAGGTGGCCTCGAAGAGCGGGTGCGGAGAGATGTCCGGGGTGTTGATGACCGCGCGGGCGGCGTCCTCGGGGGTACCGGGCTCGGTGCCGAGCTGGGCGGCGATCCAGTCGAGGTCCAGCAGCCCCGAGGCCACCAGGTCGCGGGCCGAGTGCCGGGCCGCCGAGCTCATGGGGGGTTCGATCACGGCGCGCTCACCCCGTCGCCCGACGGGCGGGTCGCTCGCTGCCGAGCAGGGGCTCGATGAAGGTCGCGAAGTCCGCGGCCATCTGCTGCGGCGGGCGGGCGTGGGCGGTCGCGAGCGAGGAGGCGCGCGCGGCGGCGGCGCGCTCCGGGTCGTCGACGAGCTCGCGCACCGCGGCGCGCAGGGTCTCCTTGAGGGAGCGGTCGTCGCGCGGGTTGAACAGGCGCACGTGGGGCTCGTCGGCGAGGTCGAGCAGGGCCCCCGTGCGCGGGCCCACGATGGGCAGCCCGAACGTCTGCGCGAGCCAGAAGACACCCGAGTTGAGGATGCGCGAGTACGGCAGCACGGCCAGGTCGGCGGCCCCGAACCAGACCTGGAGCTGGTCGTCGGGGACGTGGGAGAACTCCGAGATGACGCGCGGCGACTGCTCGCACCGGCGCTCGAGGCCGGCGGTCTCCTGCGTCTGCGCCGGCTTGCCCGCCACCAGCAGCGAGAGCGAGAGGTCGTCGTCGGCCAGCTCGTGGAACACGTCGAGCAGCCGTCCCAGCCCCTTGTAGGGCCGGATGCCGCCGAGCGCCACGAGCACCTTGTCGTCGGGGCCGAAGCCGAGCTGGGCGCGCGCGGCCTCACGGCTGATCCACTGCGGGTAGCGGCCCAGGTAGCTCGAGTGCTCGATCACGACCACCTTGCGCGGGTCGAGGCGCAGCACCTCGGACGCCTGCCGCGCGGTGATCTCGGCGAGGGCGTGGATCGTGTCGGCACGGTCGGCCAGCAGCTGGGCCAGCTGCGTCTCGGCCCACACGTGCTTGGCCTCGTGCGGCAGCACGTTGTGCAACGTCCACACCAGTCGTCCACCCGCGGCACGAAACTTGTGCAGGGCCGCGCTGAAGCGGTCGAGCTCGATCGCCGCGCGGTAGGGGCCCTCGGCGTACTGGAGGATCGGGGTGGTCCAGTGGATGTTGAGGGTGCCCGGGACGGCCGAGACGGCGTGGTTCTCCAGGTGGCTGATGACGTCGGCCACCGCCACGGGATAGGCGTCGACGGCGTCGAGGCCGGCGAACAGCATGCCCTGGTAGGGGTTGGCCCGGTTGTAGTCGGGGAAGTAGTGCAGCGCCTTGGTGGGCGGGGCAGCCACCTCGATGCGCGGGCGGGTCCGGACGAGGTGGTCCAGCTCGGCCGCCCGGTGACCCCACGTGTGCCCGTCCAGCACCAGCTCGCGCAGCGCCGCGGCGCGGGCGGCGGTCGCGTCGGGATCGGCGAGGTGCGCGTCGATCACCTCGCCGAGCTCCTCGGGGGTGGTGTACGTCGGGAGGTCCAGGCCGACCTCGACCGCACCGAGGCGCGAGTTGAGGACCGGCAGGGCGCCGGAGGCCAGGCTCTCGAACACGAGGGCCGGCACGGTGCCGTTGCTGACCGCCGAGACCGGCATCTCGATCACGCTGAGCAGCGCGCGGCCGAGCACGTCGGGAGACCGCAGCCACGCCACCGGGGCCTCGAGCCGGCCCAGCAGGCCGCTGCGCATGGTGCGCACCGGCTCGGCGTACACGGTGAGCGGCGCCTCGAGGGGCAGGTCGGTCAGCAGCGGCTGGACGGGACGGCCCCGGTCCACGTGCACGCCGAGGCTGGCGACCTCGTCACGCTCCGCACCCGCGGGGACGAAGAGCTCGGCGTCGACGCCGGTGCGCAGGACGACGTCGGCGCGCGGGGTGCGCCGCCGCAGCGTGACCCGGCCGATCTCGGAGCCCGCCAGCACCCGGTCGAAGGCGACGAGGTGGTCCAGGACCGCCCACTCGTCGATGCCGGAGTGGGCCCAGGCCACCTTCCACGCGTCGGCGGGGGCCAGCGACGGGTCGACCTCGGGGGTCGCGGCGACCCACACGTCGGTCGAGCCGCCGAGGTGCCAGCGGTGCTGGGGCACGAGGCGTACGCCGTGGCCGCGCTCGACGAGGGCCAGGCCGATGCCGGCAGCGGCGACCAGGTCGGGGCCGGGGTTGCGCAGGTCGACCGAGCGCACCAGGAACGTGTAGCGGTCCCCGTCGCCCGACGCCAGCTCGCCGTCGACGAGCTGGCGGTAGCCGGCCCGGCGCCGGTCCAGGGCGCTCTGCTCCTCGCCCTCGCCGGCCGTCACGAGGACCGCCTGCGGCGGGCACGCTCCACCAGGGAGGCCACGGCCCGGACGGCGCGGGAGTCGTGGGTGAGGAAGAGCTCGTCGGCGAGCTCGGCGGCGCGGGCCTCGGCGAGGTCGCGCTCGCGGGCCACCTGCGCGACGCGGGCGCGGAGCAGGACGTTCTTGTGCCGCAGCCGCTGGAGCCGGTCCTGGAGCTCGGCGACCTGGCGGTCCATGGCCAGCAGCTCGTCCTTGCCCAGCTGCATCTCGCGGGCGATGGTGGCGCGCTCGCGCCCCAGCAGCTCGCGGGTGCGCTCCAGCTCGTGCGCCAGGCGCCGGTTCTCGGCGGCGCTCGCCCCGTCGGCCTCCGGCGACCGGGGGCGCGCGGTGGTGAAGGAGGGGAAGCGTGCCACCGTGACGTGACGGCCGTCCTCGGTCGCGGACTCGCTCTCGAGCGTGAATCCCGCGGACTGCAGGGGGTGCGCGAGGTCTCGGGCGCCCGACACGACGACGAGGCCACCGGGCACCAGCGCCCCGGAGCCCAGGGTGCGCAGGAAGTCGTCCGGAGCCGGACCGTCGTCCAGCACGTCCTCCACCACCACGACGTCCACCGGGGCCATCAGGAAGGGCTGCACCCACGCGTCGGCGCGGCGGGCGAGGTCCACCTCGGGTCCCCACTGCTCGGCGGCGCCCTGGTCGAGCGGCCAGCGCAGGCACTCGACCTCGCGGTCGTGCTCCTGGGCGAGGCGACGCGGCACGGTCGAGGGCTGCACGCCGATGTGCAGCACCCGCGGACCGCCGGCCAGCGTGCTGTCGATGACCGCGGTGGTGTCGTCCTTGGCCCTCATCGAGCGTCCCCCTGATCGTCGGTCCCGGCGTCGCCGCCCGTGGACGGGCCGTTCGCGCCGGCCGTCACCGCGTGCTCGCGTGACCTGTCCTCGGGCCACGGCACGTGCGAGACCTCGTCGTTGCGTCCGTCGCGCCCCGCCCTGGCGTCGGTGGCGGCCCGCTCGACGAGGGCGTCGAACTCGTCGAGCCACTCCGGCGCGGCGCGGCGCACGGTACGTCGCCAGGTGCGCACCCACTTGCCGCGCAGGTGGGTCAGTGCCGCCTCGGGGTCGCCACCGAGGGAGCGCTCGACGAAGAGGTAGCGGTTCCGGGTCATGTAGTAGAGATGGTAGGGCGACGGGAGCGCCCCGCTCGACCGCTTGTGGTGCACCATGCGGGCGCGCTGGTCGACGATGACCCGCCAGCCGGCCCGGTGGGCCCGCCTGCACCAGTCGGTCTCCTCGAAGTAGAGGAAGTACTCCTCGGGCAGCGGTCCCACGGTCTCGAGGGTGGCGCGTCGGGCCAGCAGCGACGCCCCGGTCACGTAGTCGACCTCGATCCGGCTCGGCGGCTCGGTGTCGTCGAGCGGCCGGCCCTGGTGGAGGTGCCGCGTCTCGCCGTGCTTGGTCTCGTCCACGAAGCCGCCGTCGAACCAGATCGTGGCCGGCTCGCCGGGGTGGACGATCCGCGGGCCGACCACACCGCAGTCGGGGACGTCCTCGAAGACCTGCAGCAGGCGGGGGAGGGTCTCGGGCTCGACCCGGGTGTCGGGGTTGAGCAGCCACACGTACTCGTTGCCGCGCTCCAGGCACCGCGCGATCCCGATGTTGCTGCCGCCGGCGTACCCGAGGTTGCCGCCGCTGCTGATCACCTCGGCCCGGTGCCCCAGCAGGGTGCGCAGCTCCTCGGCCGAGGCGGGGGAGTCGGCGTTGTCCACGACCACGATGTCCAGGTCGAGGTCGCGGGAGGTCTCCAGCGAGGCGACGCAGGCGACGGTGTCGTCCGCGCTGTCGTGGTTGACGAGCACGACGCCGGTGCGACCGGGCTGGCGCTCGGGCGCGGACGACGCGTCCCGTGGGCTCCCGGTCATGAGCCGGAGTGTAGACGGCACCACGCCCCGTGCCCGCCCTCGCCCGGGTCGCCCGCGCCCGCCCGGCTCGTTCACACCGACGTAACACAACGGGCACATCCGTTGCGTGCCCGCAACACGAGGCGGCGGGCGAGGAAACCTCGCCCGAGCAGGGTTCAGGCCAACAGGTTGGACCGCTGCGTGACACCGTCGTCATGCCGACGCGGGCCACCCCCTCGAACGTTCCCTGGAGGTTCTGTGGACGGCTACTACGCCTTCATGCTGGTGGCGACTGCCTTCGTCCTGATGATGACGGTGCCCGCGCTGGCCCTGTTCTACGGCGGCATGTCGCGATCCAAGTCCGTGCTCAACATGATGATGATGTCGTTCATCGCGGCGGCCATCGTCGGCATCCTGTACGTCGCGATCGGCTGGTCGATGGGCTTCGGCGGGGACGGCACGTTCTTCGCCAACCCGTTCGAGCTGCTCTGGCTCGACGGTGTCACCACCGACAACTACATCTACGTGATGTTCCAGATGACCTTCGCGATTATCACCGTCGCGCTGATCAGCGGCGCCGTCGCGGACCGGCTCAAGTTCTCGGCGTGGCTGGTGTTCGTCCCCCTCTGGGCGGTCATCGTCTACTTCCCGATGGCCCACATGGTCTTCAGCTGCACCCCCGACTCGCTCATCTGCGGGCGCATCGGCGCCCAGGACTACGCCGGCGGTACCGCGGTCCACATCAACGCCGGTGTCGCCGCCCTGGTGCTGGTCCTGCTGCTCGGCAAGCGCATCGGCTGGCCCAAGGACCAGATGCGCCCGCACAACCTGACCCTCACCATGCTCGGCGCGGGCATGCTGTGGCTGGGCTGGTACGGCTTCAACGTCGGCTCCATCGTCTTCGGCACCACCTTCGACGAGGACCCCGACGCCTTCCTCGCGCAGTTCTACTCCGAGACCGGCCGCACCTTCGCCAACACCACCCTGGCCACGCTCGCCGCGATCCTCGGCTGGCTGCTCGTCGAGCGGCTGCTGCACGGCAAGGCCACCTCGCTCGGTGCCGCCTCCGGCATCGTGGCGGGCCTGGTCGCCATCACCCCGGCGGCGGGCGCGGTCAACCTCAGCGGCGCCGTCGCCATCGGCGTCATCGCCGGCGGCGTGTGCTCGTGGGCGGTCGGCCTGAAGTACAAGCTCGGGTACGACGACTCGCTCGACGTCGTGGGTGTCCACCTGGTCGGCGGCGTCATCGGCACCGTGCTGATCGGCGTGTTCTCCACCTCGGCAGGGGCCGGCGGCATCGACGGCCTGCTCTACGGTGGCGGCTGGGGCTCGCTGGGCGACCAGACCCTCGGAGTCCTGGTGGCCGTCGTGTTCTCGGGCGTGCTGACCGCGGTCATCGGCCTGGCCATCAAGTACACGATCGGGCTGCGCCTCGACGAGGAGGACGAGGTCAACGGCATCGACCTCGCCGCCCACGGCGAGTCCGCCTACGACCTGCACAGCGGCAGCAGCGGCGGTGGCACCGGCATCCTGGCCGGGAGCACTGCCACTGCCAGCACCTCGCGCACCGAAGGAGCCAACGCATGAAGCTCGTGACCGCAGTCATCAAGCCCCACAAGTGGGAGGACGTCCGCGAGGCGCTGGAGACCTTCGGGGTCACCGGCATGACCGTCTCGGAGGTCAGCGGCTACGGCCGCCAGAAGGGCCACACCGAGGTATACCGCGGGGCCGAGTACGACATCGCGCTCGTCCCCAAGATCCGGATCGAGATCGTCGTCGACGACGCGGACGCCGAGGACGTGGTCGGCATCGTCGTCAAGACGGCGCAGACCGGCCGGATCGGCGACGGGAAGGTCTGGGTCAGCCCGGTCGAGACCGTCGTGCGGGTCCGCACCGGGGACACCGACGAAGCTGCCCTCTGAGCGGACCCCTCACTGGCCCGTCGGGACTCGTCCCGGCGGGCCAGTGGCGTACCCGGGCGACCCCCGGGGAGGATCGGAGCCACGATGACTGCCCCTGAGAGAGCCGCCCGGACCGAGGCCGCCGACCAGCTGTGCCGCGCGGCGTACGACGCGTGCGACGGCCCGGACGTCGGCGTCGCCCTCGTCGCGGTCGGCGGCTACGGCCGCGGCGAGCTCGCCCCCCACTCCGACCTGGACGTGGTGCTCGTGCACGACGCGGACGTCGACGCCGGCAGCGTGGCCGAGCAGGTCTGGTACCCGCTGTGGGACTCCGGCTCCCGCCTCGACCACTCGGTGCGCTCGCTGCCGCAGATGGTGGCGGCGGCCGAGGAGGACCTCAAGGTGGCGCTGGGGCTGCTCGACGTACGCCACCTGGCCGGCGACCCCAACCTCACGCTGCGGTTGCGGACGACGATGCTGGCCGCGTGGCGGCGCGAGGCACGCGACCGGCTCCCCGAGCTGCGCGCACTGGTCGACAAGCGCCACCAGGTCGTCGGCGAGCTCGCCCACGTCTCGGTGCCCGACGTCAAGGAGGCCGAGGGCGGGCTGCGGGACGCCACCGTCCTCAAGGCCCTCGAGACCACCTGGCTCGTGGACGTGTCCGGCCCGGAGCTCGAGCGGTCCCGGCAGGCGCTGCTCGACTTCCGCGACCTGCTGCACGCCGAGACGCGGCGTCCCACCGACCGGGTGGCCCCCGAGCTGTGGGACGTGCTCGCCACCAGCATGGAGCTGGAGGACGCGGCCGCGGCCCAGCGCCACGTGCGCGAGATCGGTCGACGGGTCACCCACCTGTCGCGCCTCACCTGGCGCCGCGTGGACTCGGTGCTGGCCAGGCCCACGTCGGTGCGCCAGGCCCGTCGTCCCGCCCTGGAGCCGATCGCGCCCGGCGTCGCGCTCTCCCGCGGCGAGGTGGTGCTCGACGCCCGCGCCCGTCCCGACCGCGACCCGGTCCTGCTGCTGCGGGCGGCGGCGGAGGCGGCCGAGCGCGACGTCGTGCTGGCCCCGGCGACCGCCGCGCGGCTGGTGCGCGAGTGCGCACCGCTCCCGGTCCCGTGGCCCGCCGAGGCCCGCGACGCGCTCGTGAGCCTGCTCGCGTCGGGCGAGGGCCTGCTCGGGGTCTGGGAGACCCTCGAGGAGACCGGCGCGCTCGCCGGCTTCCTGCCGGAGTGGGAGCGGATCCGGCTGCTGCCGCACGCCTCGGCGATCCACCGCTTCACCGTCGACCGGCACGTGGTGGAGACCTGCGTGGAGGCCTCCCGGCTCATCCGCAGCGTCGCGCGCCCCGACGTCCTGCTGGTCGCCGCGCTGCTGCACGACATCGGCAAGGGCGGCCTCACCGAGCACTCGGTGGCCGGGGAGCCGATCGCCCGCGAGGTCGCCCGGCGGATGGGCTTCGACGTCGAGGCCGTGGACCTCGTCGCCCTGCTCGTGCGCTGGCACCTGCTGCTGTCCGAGACCGCCACCTCGCGCGACCCCGACGACCCCGCCACCGTCGACGCGCTGCTCGACAAGGTCCCGTCGTCGGAGGCGCTGACGCTGCTGCTGGCCCTGACCGAGGCCGACGGGCGCGCCGCGTCGGCGAAGGCGTGGTCGACGTGGCGGGCCGGGCTCGTCACCCGGCTGGCCACCCACGCGCTGGCCCGGGCCGCCGGTGGGGACACCCTTCCCGAGGTCGAGCAGCCCGTGGCCGTGCCCGACGTCGTACGCCGCGGCGGGGCCTGGGTGGGCGTCGAGCCCGACGAGGGGGGCGCCCGGGTGACGGTCCTGGCCCCGGACCGGATCGGCCTGCTCGCCGACGCGGCCGCGGTGCTGGCGCTGCAGCGGGTGTCCGTGCGCTCCGCGCGGGCCTGGGCCCAGGACCCCGACCCCACCGGCGACGCCGGCGCCGGGCCGGTGGGCGTCTCGGTGTGGGAGGTCGCCGACCCCGACCTGGACCCGGCCGTGCTGCGCGAGCGCCTGGTCGCGATCGGCGAGGGACGCCTCGACGCCTCGGCGCGGCTGTCCCGGCCGGCACCCAGCCGGCTCGAGCCGGTCGTCGTGGTGCGGTACGGCGAGTCGCGGCGCGCCACCGTGCTCGAGGTGCGGATGGACGACCGCCCAGGGGTGGTGCACCTCGTGTGCGCGGCCCTGGCCGCCCGCGACATCTCGGTGCGCTCCGCGCACGTGTCCACGGTGGGACCGCAGGCCGTCGACGTGTTCTACCTGCAGGAGCAGGGGGCCGGCCGGCTCTCGGACGAGCGGGCCGCCGAGGCCGCCCACGCCGTCCGCGGCGCGCTCCTCGGAACCGTGGCCGAGCCGGCACGGTGAGACGCCACGGACGCCCTGCTCGGCGCGTGGCCGAGCAGGGCGTCCGTGGGGAGTGCTACCGCTGCGCGGAGGTCACTTCCGGGCCTCGTCGAGCACCCGGTCGTGACGCAGGGACGTGCGGGCCGTCTCCTTGGCGAAGAACACCGCGACCAGCGTGATCACCGAGGCGATCGTCATGTAGATCGCGACGCTGTCGACGTTCGCCGCCCCGTTGGTGGCCGGGCCGAGCAGCTCGATGGCGATGATCGGGGCCAGCGCGCCGGCGAAGATCGAGGCCAGCTGGTAGCCCACCGAGGCGCCGGTGTAGCGCACCGAGGTGCCGAAGAGCTCGGAGAAGAACGCCGCCTGCGGGGAGTACATCAGCGCGTGCAGGACCAGGCCGACGACCACGGCGAGCAGGATCTTGGACTCGGACTTGCTGGCGATCAGGTCGAAGAAGATCCACGACCAGGCCGCGACGCCGATGGCACCGGCGATGTAGAGCGGACGTCGTCCGACCTTGTCGCTGAGCGCCCCGATGAGCGGGATGGTCACGAAGTGCACGACGGCACCGATGAGCAGCGCCTTGAGGATGATGCCCTTGTCGCCGGTGGTGCCGACGTACGTCGTCAGGAAGGTGATCGAGATGACCGTGAACAGGTAGTAGGAGATGTTCTCCGCCATCCGCATGCCCATGGCGACGAGGACCTCGCGGGGGTACTTCTTGATGACCTCGAAGAGCGGGACGTGCTGCTTCTCGGAGGTGGAGAGCTCGGTCTGGTTCTCCTTGAAGACCGGCGACTCCTCGATGGAGAGGCGCACCCACAGGCCGATGATCACGAGGACCGCGCTGAGGAGGAACGGGATGCGCCAGCCCCACGCGTTGAACGCGTCGTCGGACTGGACGGCCGCGAGGATCCACAGCACGCCGGTGGCGAACAGGTTGCCCAGCGCCACGCCGGCCTGCGGCCACGACGACCAGAACCCGCGTCGCGAGTCCTCGCCGTGCTCGGCGGCCATCAGCACCGCGCCGCCCCACTCGCCGCCGACCGCGAAGCCCTGGACCAGGCGGCACACCAGGAGCAGGATCGGGGCGCCGATCCCGATGCTGGCGTACGTCGGGAGCAGGCCGATCGCGAAGGTCGCCAGGCCCATGAGGAGCAGGGAGGTGACGAGCATCTTCTTGCGGCCGACCCGGTCACCGAAGTGGCCGAAGACGATCCCGCCGAGCGGACGGGCCACGAAGCCCAGCGCGTAGGTGCCGAACGCCAGCAGCGTGGCCATGGCCGGCTCGCTGTCGGGGAAGAACAGGGTGCCGAAGACGAGCGCCGCGGCCGATCCGTAGAGGAAGAAGTCGTACCACTCGACGGCCGTGCCGATCAGGGACGCGAAGACGACCTTGACGATGTTGGTGTCGCCGGGTCCCTGCTCCGCTTCGGTGGGGTGGGTGACGGGGGATGTCATGTGCTGGTGTTCCTTTCACGGGCGATCACTCGGGGCGATACGCGGGGGGCGTGCTCAGGCGGCGGTCCAGCCGCCGTCGATGAGGAGGGAGGACCCGGTCATGGAGTCGCTCCCGGGGAGGCAGAAGCCGGCGACGGCGCGCGCGACCTCGTCGGGCTCGACGAGGCGGCGTACCGGCGTGCGGGCGAGCAGGACGGTGTCGAGGACCTCCGACTCGTCGATGCCGTGGGCCTTGGCCTGGTCGGCGACCTGGCCCTCCACCAGGGGTGTGCGGACGTAGCCCGGGCACACCGTGTTGCTCGTGACGCCCTTGCCGGCGGCCTCGAGCGCGATCACCTTGGACAGCCCCTCGAGGCCGTGCTTGGCGCTGACGTAGGCCGCCTTGTACGGCGAGGCGCGATGGCCGTGGACGCTCGAGACGTGGACGATCCGGCCCCACCCGCGCTCGTACATGCCCGGCAGCAGCCGGCGGGCGAGCAGGAACGGGGCCTCGAGCATGAGCCGCTGGATGAGCCGGAACTGCTCGGGGTCGAACTCCTCGATCGGCGCGACGTGCTGGACGCCGGCGTTGTTGACGAGGATGTCGGCGTCGAGGGCGGCAGCGTCGATGGCGTCGGAGTTGGTGAGGTCGAGACCGAGGGCGTCGCCGCCGAGGGCCGAGGCGACCTCCTTGGCGGCGGTCTCGTCCCGGTCGAGGACGGTGACGTGGGCACCGAGGCCGGCGAGGTGGCCGGCGACGGCGGCACCGATGCCGCTGGCGCCTCCGGTGACCAGCGCGCGGCGGCCCTCGAGCGGCGTCGGCCCGGGGGAGAGCACAGGGGTGGTCGTGGACATGGCCCCGAGGCTAGGGCGCCGTGTGACGGCCGGCACATGTCTGGCGGCGACACAACTCGGTCCGGTGAGTGTGTTCGGGGGCTACTTCACGCCTGCAGGCGAGCCACCCGGAGCGCGAGCTGGAGGTCCAGCGCACGCTCCGGCGCGCGCCAGGCCTCGCCCAGCAGGCCGGTCACCCGGTCCAGCCGCTGGGTGACCGTGTTGGGGTGCACGTGCAGGGTCGCGGCGGTGTCCTTGAGGCTGCCCCCGCTCGCGAACCAGGCATCGAGGGTGTCCACCAGGCTGGTGCCCCGCTGCTCGTCGTAGGCCGACACCGGACCCAGCTCCCGCTCCACGAACTCGGCCAGCTGCGCGGGTCCGTTGCCGCCGAGCAGCAGCCGGGCCACGCCGAGCCCGGCGGGGTCGGTGACCTCGCCGACCCGGCCGAGGGTCAGCAGGGTCTCGAGGCAGCCGAGCGCCTCGGCGTAGGTCGCCGACACCTGGGGCGTCGGAGCCGGTCCGGCCACCCCGACCGTGGCGGACGCGCCGGCTCGCTCGACGGCCGCGGCGAGCTGGTGGCCCACGTGCCGGGCGTCGGTGTGTGGAACCACGAGCACCACGGCGCCGTCGTGCTCGCCGGCCACGCCGTGCAGCCCCTCGGCCAGCCGTGACGCCGCCCGGGCGGTGGCCTGGCGGGCGCCGTCGGCGGGGCCGGCGACCGCCACGACCAGCGGCGCGTCGAGCTGGGCGCCGTGCCGGCGCGCGCGCTCGCGCACCAGCGCCGCGTCGTACGGCGTGGGGGAGAGCAGGTCGCGCAGCAGCTCGCCGCCGATGCGCTCCTCGGCCTCGGCCACGCTGCGCGCCAGCAGCACCACCAGCGCGGTGACGAGGGCGCCGCGCTCGAGGGTGCGCTGCTCGGCGCTGCGCAGGGGCGGTCCCTCGAGCACCACGGTCGAGACGTGCTCGCTCCCGGCCAGGGCCGCCGCGACGTAGCCCTGCGGCGTGGGCACGCAGTGGCCGGAGGCCACCGACTCGGCGATCGCGTCGGGCCAGGTGGCCAGGTCGGGGTCGCCGGCCACCCGTTCGCCCGACGGGTCGAGCACGGCGACGCGCCCGTCCAGCAGGTCGCCGAGGACCAGGGCGATCTCGGCGGTGCCGCCGCCGTGCAGCAGCAGGTCGGTCAGTCGGTCGTGCGCGGTCGCGGCGGCCTCCACCGCCCGGGTGTGCTCGGTGAGGTTGCGGTTGGCGGCGTCCAGCTCGGCGAAGAGCCGGGCGTTCTCCAGGGCCACCGACGCGTGGGCCGCGAAGGACGTCAGCAAGGAGACCTCCGACGCCGGGAACTTGCGCACCGTCCGGTGCACGGCCAGCAGCGCGCCGATCACCCGCCCGTCGAGCACCAGCGGCACGCCCAGGATCGCGCGGATCCGCTCGCCGTCGACGGCCTCGTCGATGTAGGTGCGGTGCACGAAGCGCTCGTCCGCCTGGTAGTCCTCGGTGAAGTACGGCGCCCCGGTCTGGGCGACCAGCCCGAGCAGCCCGGTGCCCAGGGGGAGCCGCAGCCGTCGGAACTCCGGGGTCAGCGCTCCGTCGGTCACCTTCATGTACGACGCCCCGTCGAGCTCGTCGTTGAGCGACAGGTAGGTCATGTCGGCGTTGAGGAGCTGACGTGCGCGGCGCACGATGGCGGCCAGGATGGCGTCGACGTCGCGGATGGCCGTCAGGTCGCTCGCGGTCTCGTAGAGCGCGGAGAGCTCCGCCTCGCGGGAGCGCTGGCGCGAGATGAGGTCGCGCAGCCGCAGGGCCACGTCGTAGTCGCTCCGCAGCCGCTCCCGCTCCTCGTCGCCGGCAGCGCCCGCGGTGGCCGAGGCGAGCAGCTCGTCGAAGTGCGAGCGGGCCGCCTCGTCGTACAGCAGGTCGAGGAAGGAGCGGGACACGCGCACATCATGGCCCAGCCGCGCGGGGGCGACGTCGCCGACGACCCGGGCGCGGGGGGCGACCGTTAGGCTGGGCCCTCGTTCGACACCCACCGATTCCGCCTCCGATCTCAGGGGATCTCCCACCGTGTTCGCCACTCTCTCCGACCGGCTCGCCGACACCTTCAAGAACCTCCGCGGCAAGGGCAAGCTGTCCGAGGCCGACATCGACGCCACCGCGCGCGAGATCCGCATCGCGCTGCTCGAGGCCGACGTCGCCCTGCCGGTGGTGAAGGAGTTCGTGGCCGCGGTCAAGGACCGCGCCCGCGGCGAGGAGGTCAGCGGGGCCCTCAACCCGGCCCAGCAGGTCGTCAAGATCGTCAACGACGAGCTCGTCTCGATCCTCGGTGGCGAGACCCGCCGGCTGCGCTACGCCAAGACCGGCCCGACGGTGATCATGCTCGCCGGCCTCCAGGGGGCCGGCAAGACGACGCTGGCCGCCAAGCTCGCGCTGTGGCTCAAGGAGCAGGGCAAGACCCCGATCCTCGTCGCCGCCGACCTCCAGCGCCCCAACGCCGTCCAGCAGCTCCAGGTCAACGGCGAGCGGGTCGGCGTACCCGTCTTCGCCCCCGAGGCCGGCAACGGCGTCGGCGACCCGGTCGCCGTCGCCCGCGCGTCGGTCGAGGAGGCGAAGCGCAAGGTCCACGACGTCGTCATCATCGACACGGCCGGTCGCCTCGGCGTCGACGCCGAGCTGATGCGCCAGGCCGCCGACATCCGCGACGCCGTCCAGCCCGACGAGGTGCTCTTCGTCGTGGACGCCATGATCGGCCAGGACGCGGTGACCACCGCGCAGATGTTCCTCGACGGCGTCGGGTACGACGGCGTGGTCCTGACCAAGCTCGACGGCGACGCCCGCGGTGGTGCCGCGCTCTCCATCGCCTCGATCACCGGCAAGCCGGTCATGTTCGCCTCCGCCGGCGAGAAGATGACCGACTTCGACCTCTTCCACCCCGACCGGATGGCCTCGCGCATCCTCGACATGGGCGACATGCTCACCCTGATCGAGCAGGCCGAGAAGGCCTTCGACCAGGAGGAGGCGCTCAAGGCCGCCGAGAAGCTCGGCACCAAGGGAGGCTTCACGCTGGAGGACTTCCTCCAGCAGATGCAGCAGATCCGCAAGCTCGGCTCGATGTCGAAGATCATGGGGATGCTGCCCGGGATGGGGCAGTTCCGCGACCAGCTCGAGAACTTCGACGAGCGCGAGATCGACCGCATCCAGGCGATCATCCAGTCGATGACGCCCGCCGAGCGCGACAACCCCAAGATCATCGACGGCTCCCGTCGGGCCCGCATCGCCCGCGGCTCCGGACGCCAGGTCTCCGACGTCAACCAGCTCGTCGACCGCTTCTTCGAGGCGCGCAAGATGATGGAGCAGATGGCTCGCGGCGGAGGGATGCCGGGGATGCCGGGGATGCCGGGCATGCCCGGGATGCCGGGGCTGCCCGGTGCCGGCAAGCGCGGCAAGACCAAGCCGCAGCCCAAGAAGGCCAAGGGCAAGCGCACCTCGGGCAACCCCGCCAAGGCCGCCCAGCAGGCGGCGGCGCAGAAGGCCGCGGCCTCCGAGCGCCCGGCCAACCCGTTCGGCAGCGGCGAGGACGTCGACTACGAGAAGGCCGCTGCCGCGCTCGACCTGCCCCAGGACTTCTCCAAGTTCCTGAAGTGAGCCGACCCCGGTCTCCCCGGTCGGTCCTGGTCGTCGACGCCGCCAACGTCGTCGGCTCCGTGCCCGACGGCTGGTGGAAGGACCGCGCCGGCGCCGCCCGGCGGCTGCACGAGCGGCTGCTGGTGGGGGACACGTCGTACGACGACATCGTGCTGGTGCTGGAGGGTGGCGCCAAGGCCGGTGTGCGCCCCGGACGGGACCAGCACGTCCTCACCGTGCACGCGCCCAGGGACGGCGACTCCACGATCATCGCCGAGGTGGCCCGCTGCCGGGACAAGGGCGACACGGTGGTCCTCATCAGCGCCGACCACGTGCTGCGGGGGCGCTGCGAGGGCCTGGGTGCCCGGGCGATGAGCCCGTCCTGGTTGCTCGACCAGATCGGCTGAGCGGACCCAGCGGCGGGCCGCTACGGTCTGGGCCATGACTGCGCTGCGCTTCACGGGACCGGTCCTGCCCGACGGGGAGGCGCGCGACCTCTACGTCGTCGGCGACACGATCACCTACGAGCCGCAGCCCGGTGCGACCACCGAGGCCCGGGGCTGGATCGTGCCGGGGCTGGTCGACGCGCACTGCCACATCGGCCTCGACGACCACGGCGCCGTGGGGCGGCCCGAGGCGGAGGCCCAGGCCGTCGAGGACCGCGACGCCGGGGCCCTGCTCATCCGCGACTGCGGCTCGGCGGCCGACACGTCCTGGGTCCATGACCGCGAGGACTTGCCGCGGCTGATCCGGGCCGGGCGCCACATCGCGCGCACCCGCCGCTACATCCGCAACTACGCCCACGAGGTGGAGCCGGAGTCCCTGGTCGAGACCGTCGCCCGCGAGGCGCGCGCCGGGGACGGCTGGGTCAAGCTGGTGGGCGACTGGATCTCGCGCGACGCGGGCGACCTGGCCCCCAGCTTCGCCGCCGACGACTTCGCCGCCGCCATCGCCACCGCCCACGAGCACGGCGCCAAGGTCACCGCGCACTGCTTCGGCGAGCAGGTGCTGCCCGGGCTGGTCGAGGCGGGCATCGACTGCATCGAGCACGGCACCGGCCTGTCCACGGAGCTGGCGCAGACGATGGCCGAGCGGGGGATCGCCCTGGTGCCGACCGTCATGCAGATCGACAAGTTCCCGCAGTACGCCGACGCCGGGCGCGACAAGTTCCCGCGCTACGCCGACCACATGACCGACCTGCACGCCCGCCAGCGCGCCACGATCATGGCGGCGTACGAGCTCGGCGTGGCGCTCTACGCCGGCTCCGACGGCGGGGGAGTGAGCCGGCACGGCAACATCGCCGGCGAGGTGGTCGCGATGGCCGGGCTGGGCCTGCCGGCCGACTACGCGCTGGGCGCCGCCTCGTGGCGCGCCCGCGAGTGGCTCGGGTGGAACCCGACGCTCGCCGAGGGCGCGCCGGCGGACTTCGTGGTCTACCCGCGCGACCCGCTGGACGACCTCACGGTGCTGCACGAGCCGTCGTACGTCGTGCTGCGCGGCCGCGTCGTGGCCGGACGCGCAGCCTGAAAGGCATTTGCCGTGGTGCCCGTGTGGCGTGTGGGATGACGCCATGAGCACCGTCGCCGACGCCCTGCCCGCCCTCGGCCTCCGCGTGGTGGCCGGCGACGTCGAGCTGCGCGGCGTCACCGACGACCTTGTCGCGGAGCTGGGCGCCCTGGCCGCCCGCGGGGTCCACGACCCGGCACGGATGCCGTTCTCCTTCCCCTGGACCGACACGGCGCCCGAGGACTTCCAGCGCAGCTTCGCGCAGTACCACTGGCGCTGCCGTGCCGACTTCTCGCCGGCCGGGTGGGACCTCAACCTGGCGGTGCTGCACCGGGGCGAGGTGGTCGGCGTGCAGGGTGTCGGCACCAAGGACTTCCTGGCGACGCGGACGGGGGAGACCGGGTCGTGGCTCGGTCGCCAGCACCAGGGGCGCGGGCTCGGCACCGCGATGCGCCAGGTGATGTGCGCGTTCCTCTTCGACCACGTCGGGTTCACCGAGATCACCTCGGGGGCCTTCACCGACAACCCGGCGTCGCTCACGGTCAGCGCCAAGGTCGGGTACGTCGCCAACGGCACGGTCCGCTACAGCCGGCGCGGCGAGCGGGCGGACATGACCCAGCTGCTGCTGACGCCGGAGGCCTTCCGGCGGGGCCCGCACACCCTGCAGGTGGAGGGGGTGGAGGCGTTCCGCCGCTCCATCGGGCTCGACACCGAGGGGTGAGTGCGGGCCCTCCGCAGCCGGATTGGGCGACGTACCCCTGCTCTGGCACAATGTCTCGCTGAGTCGCGCCAGCGGACGGACCCTCTATCCCGGTCGTCGGTGCGCCCCCCGAGGAAGTCCGACCCGGTCCCCACCTGGTCTGCGGGCTCCTCACCACCTTCCACTCGCAAGGAGACACCACAGACGTGGCCGTCAAGATCCGTTTGAAGCGCCTGGGCAAGATCCGGGTGCCGCAGTACCGCATCGTCGTCGTCGACTCGCGCAAGAAGCGCGACGGTCGAGTGATCGAGGAGATCGGCAAGTACCACCCCAAGGAGGACCCCTCGTACATCGAGGTCGTCTCCGAGCGGGCGCAGTACTGGCTCGGTGTGGGCGCGCAGCCCAGCGACGCCGTGGCCGCGATCCTGAAGGTCACCGGCGACATGCAGAAGTTCAAGGGCGAGCCGGGCGCCGAGGGCACCTTGAAGGTCAAGGAGCCCAAGCGCGACAAGCTCGAGATCTTCAACGAGGCCCTCAAGGAGGCCGCCAAGGAGCCCAAGGGCGCCGCGACGACCTCCAAGAAGAAGGCCGACAAGGCCGACAAGGTCGAGGAGCCCAAGGCCGAGGCCGCCGCTCCCGCCGAGGTCCCCGCCTCCGAGACCCCCGAGGGTGCCGCGGAGCAGGCTGAGGCGGCCGAGACCGTCACGGCCGAGGACGCCGGCAAGAGCGAGGCCTGAGCGCCATGCTCGCCGAGGCGCTCGAGCACCTGGTCCGTGGTGTCGTCGACAACCCCGACGACGTCTCGGTGCGCGACAAGCAGCTGCGTCGCGGGTCGATCCTCGAGGTCCGGGTGCACCCCGACGACCTCGGCAAGGTGATCGGCCGCAACGGCCGCACCGCCACGGCGTTCCGCACCGTGGTCTCGGCCCTCGCGGGTCGCGACGGCGCGCGGATCGACTTCGTGGACGTCGACCGCCGACGCTGAGCAACGCACTGGCAACGCACTGGCAGGCGCTCCTCCCCTCGGGGAGGGGCGCCTCCTGCATTTCCTGGGCCTTCTCAGGGTGCTCCGAGTGTTTCCTGCAGCCCCCGATACCCTGACGCCGTGGAAGACATCGAGCTCGTCGTGGGTCGCATCGGCAAGCCGCACGGCATCCGCGGCGACGTCACGATCGACGTACGCACCGACGAGCCCCAGCGACGCTTCGCCCCCGGTACGACGCTGCGCGCCCAGCCGCCGCAGGGGTCGCACAGCCCGCTGCGAGCGTTGACCGTGGTGCGCGCCAAGTGGCACCAGAACGTCCTGCTGGCGACCTTCGAGGAGATCGGCGATCGCAACGCCGCCGAGGCCGCTCGCGGCATCGTGCTGCACACCAGGATCTCCGCCGACGAGGTGCCGGAGGACCCCGACGAGTACTACGACCACCAGCTGGTCGGCCTCGCGGCCTACGACCTCGACGGGACGCACCTCGGTGAGCTGACCGCCGTCCAGCACGGGTCGGCGCAGGACCTGCTGACGATCCGCACCCCCGACGGCCGCGACACGCTGGTGCCCTTCGTGGCCGCGCTGGTCCCCGAGGTGGACGTGCCCGGCGGGCGGGTCGTGATCGCCGACCGCCCCGGCCTGGTCGCGCCGTACCCGGACGAGGACGGCACCGGCGAGGGCGGGGCCGGCGAGGACGAGGCGGCGCAGTGAGGATCGACGTCCTCACCATCTTCCCCGACTACCTCGCGCCGCTGTCGCTGAGCCTGCCCGGCAAGGCGCGCGACAAGGGCCTGCTCGACCTCCACGTCCACGACCTGCGGTCATGGACCACCGACCGGCACCACACCGTCGACGACACGCCGTACGGCGGCGGCGCCGGGATGGTGATGAAGCCCGGACCGTGGGGGGAGGCCCTCGACGAGGTCGCCACCGACCGGCCCACCATCGTCTTCACCACGCCCAGCGGCCAGCCCTTCACCCAGGCGCTGGCGCGCGAGCTGTCGACCCGCGAGCACCTGGTCTTCGCGTGCGGTCGCTACGAGGGCATCGACCAGCGCGTGATCGAGCACGCCGCCACCCTCGGCGAGGTCCGCGAGATATCCCTGGGCGACTACGTGCTCAACGGGGGAGAGGTCGCGGCGCTCGCGATCACCGAGGCCGTCGTGCGGCTCGTCCCGGGGTTCATGGGCAACGCCGAGTCGCTCGTGGAGGAGTCGCACGAGGACGGCCTGCTGGAGTACCCCGTCTACACCAAGCCGGCCGCCTGGCGCGGCCGCGAGGTCCCCGAGGTGCTGCTGTCCGGGGACCACGGCCGGATCGCGGCGTGGCGTCGCGAGCAGGCCGTACGCCGCACCGCCGAGCGCCGACCCGACCTGGTGGCGCCGTCGTCCGTGCCGGGGGCCGAGGAGGTCTCGGCGGCCACGGTCGCCGACGCGGGGGAGCTCTACACCCTGCAGCGCGCCTGCTGGCTCCAGGAGCTCGAGGCCAACCCGGGAGTCGTGATACCGGCCCTCACCGAGTCGCTGGACGACGTGGTGGCCGGTCTCGCGGAGCACCGGACCTGGGTCGTACGCCGCGCCGGCCGGCTGGTCGGCTCCGTCCGGGCCCGGCTGACCAGCCGTGGCGGCTGGGACATCGGCCGGCTCATGGTCGCGCCGGACCTCCAGGGCCAGGGGCTGGGCCGGCTCCTGCTGGAGCACGCCGAGGCGGCGGCGCCCCCGGAGGCGACGACGTACCTCCTCTTCACCGGTGCCCGCAGCACGGCCAACCTGCGGATGTACAAGAAGGCCGGCTACCGCCTGCGCCCGGACCTTGAGGCGCCGCCCGGTGCGGTGGTCCTGACCAAGCGTCGCCCGTAGTCGACCCGATTTCCCGGACGGCTCGATCCTCTGGCAAACTCGTCCCTTGGTCTCGCCGGCCAAACGATCGCCCCGACGCACGCACCCGGGGGATCCGCGACGAACACCTGCCACAGGGGGTGCGCGACGCCGCCGGCCAGCACGGCGCGACCATCCGATCAACCATCCGATTCCGCGGTTGGCCTGTGGCACTCGTGAGGAGCAAGCATGACCAACGTTCTCAATGAGCTCGTCAGCGACACGCTGCGCAGCGACGTCCCCGACTTCCGCGCCGGCGACACCATCAAGGTCCACGTGAAGGTCGTCGAGGGCAGCCGCTCGCGCGTCCAGATCTTCCAGGGCGTCGTCATCCGCGTCCACGGCTCGGGCGTCGGTCGCACGTTCACCGTCCGCAAGATCTCGTTCGGTGTCGGCGTCGAGCGCACCTTCCCCCTGCACTCCCCGATCTTCGAGACCATCGAGGTCGTCACCCGCGGTGACGTGCGTCGCGCCAAGCTCTACTACCTGCGCAACCTGCGCGGCAAGAAGGCGAAGATCAAGGAGCGCCGCGAGAGCTGAGTGCTCCGCTCCGCAGTGCGGACGCAGGAGATCAGCCAACCTCTGGTTAGTCTCTGCGAGTGACTTCACCCGACCGCGGCTCCACCCCGACCGACATGGGCGAGGAGGAGCCGCGGTCGTCGTCCGTCCAGGGCTCGTCGCAGGCCGGGACGGGCCGCAAGGGCCGCCGCCAGCTCCCGTTGTGGCAGGAGACGATCCTGCTCCTCGGCGTCGCGCTGGTGCTTGCGATCGTCATCAAGGCGCTCTTCCTCCAGGCGTTCTACATCCCCTCGGAGTCGATGGAGCCCGGTCTGGTCCGCAACGACCGGATCCTCGTGCAGAAGGTCTCCTACTGGGGCGGCGGGACCCCCCAGCGCGGCGACGTGGTCGTGTTCAAGGACCCGGGCGGCTGGCTGCCGCCCTCCGAGGCCGCGGGGCCGACGGGCGCCGTCCCGAAGGTGATGGCCAAGATCGGGCTCTACCCCACCGGCGGGCACCTGGTGAAGCGGGTGATCGGCGTCGCGGGCGACGTGATCAGCTGCTGCGACGCCCAGGGCCGCCTGATGGTCAACGGGCATCCCCTCGACGAGTCCGGCTACGTCCAGCAGGACAAGTCCGTGGAGTGCGCGGGACCGATGGTCAACCAGTGCTCGAAGGACTGGACCTCCGAGCCCGTCCCCGAGGGTCACGTCTTCGTGATGGGCGACAACCGCGCCCACTCGGCCGACTCCAGCATGCGGATGTGCAACGTGGAGAAGGAGACCGACTGCGTCCCCGGACCCGAGTTCGTCCCCGTCGACCTGGTCGTCGGCAAGGTCTTCGTGCTGCTCTGGCCGCGCGACCGCTTCGAGTGGGTCACCCGCCCGGACACGTTCGAGGACGTGCCCGACGCGCAGTGAGCGCCTGGACGGACAGCACCGTGGACGCCGTGCCGCACCTGCCCAGCGGGCCCGCCGTACGCCGTGACGCCGGGCTCTACGGCTACGAGCGCGCCCTGCGCCGCGCCGGCATCGACCCCATCGCCGGGGTCGACGAGGCCGGGCGCGGCGCCTGCGCCGGACCGCTGGTGGCCGGCGCCTGCATCCTCCCGGCCGGCAGGGCGGGCATCGTGCCGGGGTTGGCCGACTCCAAGCTGCTGACCGAGGCCGCCCGCGAGCGGGTGTACGCCCAGGTCGTGCGCCGGGCCGTCGCCTGGTCCGTGGTGGTCATCGACAACGAGGAGTGCGACCGGCTCGGGATGCACGTCGCCAACGTCGAGGCACTGCGGCGCGCGGTCGCCCTCCTGGAGACCCGCCCCTCCTACGTGCTCACCGACGGCTTCCCGGTCGACGGCCTCGAGGTGCCCGGCCTGGCGGTCTGGAAGGGCGACCGGGTCGCGGCCTGCATCGCGGCCGCCTCGGTGCTGGCCAAGGTGACCCGGGACCGCCTCATGGTCGCGATGGACGCCGAGCACCCGGCGTACGACTTCAAGACCCACAAGGGCTACATCACCGACGTCCACACCGCCGCCCTGACCGAGCACGGACCCTCGCCGGTGCACCGCATGCGGTTCGTCAACGTGCGCCGCGCGGCGGGGCTGGAGCCCGCCGTGGAGCCGGGCACTAGGGTCGACCTGGACGCCGGGACCGGAGCAGAGACGGAGGAGGACGCATGAGCGCGGAGGACCTCGAGAAGTACGAGACCGAGATGGAGCTCACCCTCTACCGGGAGTACCGCGACGTCGTCTCGATCTTCAAGTACGTCGTGGAGACCGACCGCCGCTTCTACCTCTGCAACCAGGTCGACGTGAAGGCCCGCACCGAGAACGGCGACGTGTTCTTCGAGGTCTCGATGGCCGACGCCTGGGTGTGGGACATGTACCGGCCGGCCCGGTTCGCTAAGAACGTCAAGGTGCTGACGTTCAAGGACGTCAACGTCGAGGAGCTCGCTCCCCAGGAGATCGACCCGCCCAAGGGCTGAGCGCCCGGCTCGGCCCCTGGGTCGCCAGAACCGGTTCGTCGCGAGCCGTCTGCCGTCCCCAGCCTGCGGCCGGGTCGCCCCTCTCCACAGGGGCGGCGGCTCCGCCGCCGGGTGTCCGCGCGCTCCGCTGTGCTGGTCTCCACGAAGGAGGCCGCCATGACCACAGCCCCACGACCCACGCCCGCGCCCGGCGCGCGGCAGACCAGCAGGCAGCGCCTCGGCGCGTACGGCGAGGAGCTCGCCGCCCAGCACCTGTCCCGGCAGGGCCTGACCGTGCTCGACCGCAACTGGCGCTGCGACATCGGCGAGATCGACCTGGTGCTGCGGGACGGGTCGACCCTCGTGGTGTGCGAGGTCAAGACGCGCACCTCGACGGCCTTCGGCACGCCGCACGAGGCGGTGACGCCACGCAAGGTGGCTCGCATGCGCTCCCTGGCCGCACGGTGGCTGCAGGCGCACCACGTGCGCCCCCTCGACGTCCGCCTCGACATGGTGTGCGTCCTGTCCCCACGCCGCGGCGCGGTCGAGATCGACCACGTCCGGGGGCTCACGTGATGCACGTCGCGACCGCCTGCTCGATCGCGCTCGTGGGCGCGGAGGGGCACCTCATCGACGTCCAGGTCGCCGTCTCCCAGGGCACGGTGGGCACCTTCGTGGTGGGCCGGCCGGACGCCTCGCTGCACGAGGCCCGTGACCGCGTGCGGATGGCCATCAACAACTCCGCGCAGGGTCCGAAGGACACCTGGCCGGCGACCTTCCGGGTCACGATCCTGCTGGCCCCCGCCGACCTGCCCAAGAGCGGCACCCACTTCGACCTCGCCATCGCGGTGGGGGTGCGGGCGGCGTGCGACGCGGTCCCGGCGTCGGCCCTGCTCGGCACGGTCTTCATCGGCGAGCTGTCGCTGTCGGGGAGCCTGCGCCCGGTGGCCGGGGTGCTGCCCATGGTCATCGCGGCGTCCGCCCGGGGCATCCGCCGGGTGTTCGTGCCCGAGTCCCAGGCGAGGGAGGCGGCCATGGTCCCGGGCATGGAGGTCTTCGGGATGCGCTCGCTGGCCCAGGTCGTGGCCGAGCTCCGCGGGGAGGAGGTGCCCGACGCGGCGCCCGTGGCCCCGCCGGTGCGCACCTCGCTGCTGCCGGCCGGTCGCGGGGCGGCGGAGCTGCTCGACCTCGACGACCTCGACGGGATGGAGGACGCCAAGTACGCGCTCGAGGTGGCGGCCGCGGGCGGGCACCACCTGATGCTCAACGGCCCCCGCGGGGCCGGCAAGACCAGCCTCGCCGAGCGGCTGCCCACGATCCTGCCCGACCTCACCACCGACCAGGCCCTGGAGGTGACCGCGCTGCACTCCCTGGCGGGGCTGCTCCGCGACGGCGACGGCCTGGTGCACCGCCCGCCCTACTTCGCTCCGCACCACGACGCCAGCAAGGCCAGCGTCGTCGGCGGTGGCACCGGCCGGGTCCGCCCGGGCGGCATCAGCCGTGCCCACCACGGCGTGCTCTTCCTCGACGAGTTCCCACTCTTCCGGGCCGACGTGATCGACGCGTTGCGCCAGCCCCTCGAGAGCGGTGAGATCACCCTCGCCCGGGGTGACGCGACGGCGACCTTCCCCGCCCGCTCGATGGTGGTGCTGGCCGCCAATCCGTGCCCGTGCGGCAACTACAGCGGCTCGGTCGACACCGCCTGCACCTGCCTCGAGCCGGCGCGCAACGCCTACCGACGCAAGCTCGTGGGCCCGATCGTGGACCGCATCGACATCTGGCGCGACGTGGAGCCGGTGAGCGCCGACGCGGGCCACGACGCGTTCGCCCCCCGGGTGGACTCCGCCACGGTGCGCGCCCGGGTCGAACGCGCGCGGACCGCCCAGGCCAGGCGCTACGACGGGCGCTCGTGGCAGCTCAACGGCGCGGTGCCCGGGCCCGTGCTGGCGCGCGAGTGGCCGCTCGAGCTGTCCGGACAGCGCCTGCTCGACGACCGCCTACGGGTCGGCTCGCTGACCCGACGCGGGGTCACGCGCGTCCAACGGCTCGCGTGGACGGTCGCCGACCTGCGCGGCGTCGAGCGTCCCGGCGTCGGGGAGGCGCGGCTGGCCCTCGACCTGCGCACCGCGGCGCCGCTGTCCGCCGACGACATCAGGCAGGCCGGATGAGCACCCTGCCGGACCGGCTGGCCCGCGTGGTGCTGAGCCGGATCGGGGAGCCGGGGGACCCGCGGCTGTGCGGCCTGGTGCGCGACCTCGGTCCCGCGGCCGTCCTCGACGGGCTGCTCGCCCAGCACGCCCTGGACGACGCCCAGCGTGATCTCGCGCAGCGGCTCGGGTCCGTCGACCCCGTGCTGGAGCTGGAGCGGGCCGAGCGCCTCGGTGTCCGGTTCGTCGCCCCGGGGGACGCCGAGTGGCCGGCGACGCTGGACGACCTCGCGCGGCCCGAGGCCCACCAGTCCGGGTTGGGTGGTCTGCCCGTCGGGCTCTGGCTCCGTGGTCCGCGCCGGCTCGACGCGCTCGCACCGATGGTCGCCGTCGTCGGCTCGCGATCCGCGACGACCTACGGCGAGCGTGTCGCCGCCGATCTCTCCGCCTCCGTCGCCCGGGCGGGGATGGTGGTGATCTCGGGGGCGGCCGCCGGCATCGACCAGGCGGCCCACCGCGGGGCGCTCGCGGCCGGGGGCACCACGGTGGCGGTGCTGGCCTGCGGTCCCGAGCGCGCCTACCCCACGGCCCACCGTGCCCTCCTCGACCACATCGGCGCGACCGGCCTGGTCGTCTCGGAGGTCCCGCCCGGGAGCGCCCCACTGAGGTCGCGCTTCCTCGGTCGCAACCGGCTCATCGCCGCCCTGTCGACAGGCACCGTCGTGGTGGAGGCCGCCCTGCGCAGCGGGGCGCTCAGCTCATCGCGCTGGGCCGTGCTCCTCAACCGCGTCGTGATGGGGGTGCCGGGCCCGGTCACCAGCGTGACGTCCCAAGGGGTGCACGAGCAGGTGCGCAAGGGTGCGATGCACCTCGTCACCGACGGCGCCGACGTCCTCGAGCTGGTGGGGGCAGCGGGGGAGCACCTCGTCGACGTACGCCGCGCTCCCACCAGGCCGCGGGACCGGCTCGACGTGCGCGACCGGCGGGTGCTGGACGCGGTCCCGGTGGGCCGCCCGGCCGGTGCCGACAGCATCGCGGTCGCCGCCGGCGTGGCCCTGCAGCACGTGCAGGGTGCGCTGGAGCGGCTCGCGTCTTCCGGCTGGGTGCGCCGCACGGAAAGCGGCTGGCGGCTGGCGCGCGACGAGCCTCACGGGCAGGACCCGGTCCCGGACCTACGATCGGTGGGTGAGTGAGCAGGCCGACGTCGCCGAGCCCGAGGGGCTCCCGGAGGCGTTCGTGCGACTCCTGGGCGACTACGAGCGCCACCTCGTCTCCGAGCGCGACCTGTCCGCGCACACGGTCCGTGCCTACCTCGGTGACGTCTCCTCGCTGCTCGAGCACGCCCACCGGCTCGGCTTCCACGACGTCGCGGACCTCGACCTGCGGGCGCTGCGCTCGTGGCTGGCCAAGCAGCAGAGCCTCGGCAAGTCGCGGACGACCCTCGCCCGGCGGGCGACCGCGGCCCGGGTCTTCACCGCCTGGCTCCAGCGCACGGGACGCGCCCCGACCGACGCGGGTGCCTCGCTGGGCTCGCCCAAGCAGCACAAGACCCTGCCGCCGGTGCTCCGCGCCGACGAGGCGGCGGACCTCATCCGCTCGGCGGCGGTGCTCGCCGACGACGGCAGCCCCGTCGGCCTGCGGGACGTCGCGATGCTGGAGCTGCTCTACGCCACCGGCATTCGCGTGGGGGAGCTGGTCGGCCTCGACATCGACGACCTCGACGACGACCGCCAGGTGGTGCGAGTCTTCGGCAAGGGCCGCAAGGAGCGCTCGGTCCCCTACGGACGGCCGGCCGCCCGAGCCCTGAAGTTCTGGCTCGAGCTCGGCCGGCCGGCGCTGCGGTCCGAGGGTGCCGGCGCGGCCGTCTTCCTCGGTGCCCGGGGGCGGCGCATCGACCAGCGGGTGGTCCGCGACCTCGTGCACCGCCGCATCGCGGACGTGCCCGGCGCCCCCGACATCGGCCCCCACGGCCTGCGGCACACCGCCGCCACGCACCTGCTCGAGGGCGGCGCCGACCTTCGTTCGGTCCAGGAGCTGCTCGGGCACGCCTCCCTGGCCACCACCCAGCTCTACACGCACGTCACCACCGACCGGCTCCGTGCGGCGTACCGCCAGGCGCACCCCCGCGCCTAGCGGAGCGCGGGCGGGGATCTCCGCCTCACGGAAGGTAGCCGGCGGTCCGTCCTCCCGGGGGAGGGACGGGGAGCGGGAGCGGCGCCGGTGCCACGGGACTCGGTCGCGTGGTGGACCAGGGTGCCCAGGCGGCGTACGGGTGCACGGGTGGCCGCCAGCCGCCGGTCGCCACCGGGGCGTCACGCCACAGCGGCAGCAACCGCACCGGCCCCCCACCGACGAGGTCGAGCGGGTCGAGGTAGGTCTCCCCGCGCCGCCACCCCCAGTGCAGGCAGGCCCGCGGGAAGCAGTGGCTGCCCGGCAGCTCCAGGACGCCGACGACGTCACCGGCCGCCACCGCCGTGCCGACCTCGACCGAGGCGACCACCGGTTCGTACGTCGTCCGCGTGTCACCGTGGGAGACGCTCACCACCGGCCTGCCGGCGATCCTCCCCGCGAAGGCCACCGTGCCCGGCAGGGCCGCGCGCACCGGCTGCCCGATCCTCCCGGCGAGGTCGACGCCCCGGTGCCCGGCGCCCCACGGGTCCTCGGGCGGGTCGAACGTCGCCACCACCTCGGGCCTCGGGTCCAGCGGCCAGGTGCCGACAGGCAGGGGCTCGTCGCCGTGGGCGGGGGATGGGATCACGAGCAGGACGACCGTCGCGACGGCGGACGCCACCGGTCGCCACCACCCAGGACGGGCCGGGCACCACCACGGGCGGCGGGCGGGAGGGTGACGGTTCGGCGCGGTCATCGAGCCAGCGTGCGGTCCGGGGCCTGGGGCGGCGGCGACCCTGCGTCGTACTGTGGAGGAGCGACCTGCCGACCGCCCCTGTGGACGGTGCGGGGACCGGCGCCACCTCGATTGGCCCGCCGCCCGGGACGTGGCCTACGATTCGCAGAGCGGCCCGTCACCACCAGATGCACCCGGGCCGACTTCGCACGCTCGCAGACCGCGACGGGCTCTCTCCGTGGAGGCCGGCCACCCGTGGGCGCGAATCCTCGGTTCCGCAGCACCACCGCGGATCGGATCGCGCGCGAGCGTCAGGGCAACCGACACCCGTCGGTTGCAGCAACTGAAACCAACCGGAGATCCGCTCCCGGCTCGGCCTGCCAGAAGGCCGGGCACAACGCGAGCGCCTCCATCACACAGGAGAACACCATGGCAGTCGTCACCATGCGCCAGCTGCTCGAGAGCGGCGTCCACTTCGGTCACCAGACCCGTCGCTGGAACCCCAAGATGAAGCGCTTCATCATGACCGAGCGCAACGGCATCTACATCATCGACCTGCAGCAGTCGCTGGCCTACATCGACCGGTCCTACGCCTTCGTCAAGGAGACCGTCGCCAAGGGCGGTGTCGTGATGTTCGTCGGCACCAAGAAGCAGGCCCAGGAGGCCATCGCCGAGCAGGCGACGCGCGTCGGGATGCCCTACGTCAACCAGCGCTGGCTCGGCGGCATGCTCACCAACTTCCAGACCGTGCACCAGCGGATCAACCGCCTCAAGGAGCTCGACGACGTCGACTTCGACACCGTCGCCGGCTCGGGTCGCACGAAGAAGGAGCTCCTGCAGATGAAGCGGGAGCACACCAAGCTCGAGAAGACCCTGGGCGGCATCCGCGAGATGACCAAGGTCCCCTCCGCCGTGTGGATCGTCGACACCAACAAGGAGCACCTCGCCGTCGAGGAGGCCCGCAAGCTGCGCATCCCGATCATCGGCATCCTCGACTCCAACTGCGACCCCGACCTCGTCGACTTCCCGATCCCGGGCAACGACGACGCCATCCGCGCCGTGGGCCTGCTGACCCGCGTGGTCGCCGACGCCGTCGCCGAGGGCCTCATGTCCCGCTCGGGCGCCAAGACCGGTGCCGCCGCGTCGACCGACGCCGAGCCGCTGGCCGAGTGGGAGCGCGAGCTCCTCGCCGGTGACGCCGAGAAGGCCGCCGTCGAGGCGACCGGTGGCGACGCCAAGACCGACGACACCCCGGCCGCCGAGGCCACCGGTGCCGCGTCCGAGGCCCCCGCCGCCGCCGAGGCCAAGACCGAGGCCAAGACCGAGGACAAGACCGAGGACAAGGCTGAGGCCAAGACCGAGGCCAAGACCGACGAGAAGGTTGACGCCAAGACCGAGGACAAGGTCGACGAGAAGGCCGACGACAAGGCCGACGCCCCGTACGGCGCCGACTCCGCCGCCGCGCTCGAGGACGGCTCGGCCCCCGAGGGCTTCGAGATCAAGGGCAACGAGAACTCCAAGAAGTTCCACGCGTCCACCAGCCCCTGGTTCGACCGCACCAACGCCGACGTGTGGTTCCGCACCGCCGAGGCCGCCGAGGCCGCGGGCTTCGTCAACGCCGAGAACAAGGACTGACCTCCTCCCGGCTCACCACCCACCTCTCGACTTCGAGGAAGAAGGAACATGGCGAACATCTCCGCCGCTGACGTCAAGAAGCTCCGCGAGCTCACCGGCGCCGGCATGATGGACTGCAAGAAGGCCCTCACCGAGGCCGACGGCGACTTCGACAAGGCCGCCGAGCTCATCCGCATCAAGCTCGGCAAGAAGATGGCCGAGCGGGGTGCCGAGCGCGAGGCCTCGGCCGGTCTGGTCGCCCGCTCCGGCGGCGCGCTGGTCGAGCTCAAGTGCGAGACCGACTTCGTGGCCAAGGGCGACGAGTTCGTCTCGACCGCCCAGCAGATCGCCGACGCGGCCGCCGAGGCCAAGGCCGGCGACGCGGAGGCCCTCAAGGCCGTCTCGCTCGGTGACAAGACCGTCGGCGAGGTCGTCGACAACCTGGCCATGACGATCGGCGAGAAGATCGAGCTCGGTCGCGTCGTGTTCTTCGACGGCGAGACCGTGGCCTACATGCACAAGCGTTCCGCCGACCTGCCGCCCGCCATCGGCGTGCTGGTGGAGTTCGACGGCAACGAGGCCGGCGCCGACGGTGCCGCCAAGCAGATCGCCGCGATGCGCCCGACGTACCTCTCCCGTGACGAGGTCCCCGCGGACGTCGTCGCCAAGGAGCGCGAGATCGCCGAGGCCACCTCCCGCGAGGAGGGCAAGCCCGAGGCCGCCATCGCCAAGATCACCGAGGGTCGCCTCAACGGCTTCTACAAGGAGGTCGCCCTCCTCGACCAGCCGTCGGTGACCGAGAACAAGAAGTCGGTCAAGGCCGTCCTCGACGAGGCCGGCACCACCGTGAAGCGCTTCGCGCGCTTCGAGGTCGGCGCCTGATCGGCTGACACGCCACCCGCTCCGACCACGGTCGGGGCACCCCGACGGGGCCGGTACGACGAGAGTCGTGCCGGCCCCGTCGTCGTACCCACCCCCATGGGCGCGGACGGGCGTCCGCGTTCGCCGGGAGGGGTGACCCACCGGTAGGTTTGCCCCGACCTGCCCGTCGTCGAAGGGAACACCCGTGACCGCCTACAACCGCGTCCTCATCAAGCTCTCGGGAGAGGTGTTCGGCGGTGGTGCGGTCGGGGTCGACCTCGACGTCGTGCAGAAGATCGCGCGGGAGGTGACCGCCGTCGTCCGGGAGGGCGTCGAGGTCAGCATCGTCGTGGGCGGCGGCAACTTCTTCCGGGGCGCGGAGATGCAGCAGCGCGGCATGGACCGCTCCCGGGCCGACTACATGGGCATGCTCGGCACGGTGATGAACTGCCTGGCCCTCCAGGACTTCCTGGAGAAGGGTGGGGTCGAGACCCGCGTGCAGACCGCCATCCAGATGGGCCAGGTCGCCGAGCCCTACATCCCGCGCCGGGCCATCCGGCACATGGAGAAGGGACGCGTCGTGATCTTCGGCGCCGGTGCCGGCATGCCGTTCTTCTCCACCGACACGGTCGCCGCGCAGCGCGCCCTGGAGACCCACTGCGACGTCGTCCTGATGGCCAAGCAGGGCGTCGACGGCGTCTACTCCGCCGACCCCAAGAAGGACCCGACGGCGACCCGCTACGACACCCTCACCTTCTCCGACGCCCTGCGCCAGGGCCTCCGGATCGCCGACGCCACGGCGTTCGCGCTGTGCATGGAGAACGACATGCCCCTCGTCGTCTTCGGCGCGGAGGACGAGGGTGCGATCCTGAGGATCGTGCGGGGTGAGAAGATCGGCACCGTGGTGAGCAGCGGGGCCTGACCCGCGCCACCCCTCCGGACCAGCACCAGAACATCAGTCACACCGACGGCAGGAGCCAGCACGTGATCAACGACGTCCTCAACGAGGCCGACCAGAAGATGGGCAAGTCGGTCGAGGCGACCCGCGAGGAGTTCGCCGCGATCCGTGCCGGCCGCGCCCACCCCAACATGTTCAACAAGATCGTCGTGGACTACTACGGCACGCCGACGCCGATCCAGCAGCTCGCGTCGTTCACCTCCCAGGACGCGCGCACCATCCTGATCTCGCCCTACGACATCGGCGCGATGGGCAACATCGAGCGGGCGATCCGTGACTCCGACCTCGGCGTCAACCCCGCCAACGACGGCAAGGTTCTGCGCTGCGGCTTCCCCGAGCTGACCGAGGAGCGCCGCAAGGAGTACATCAAGCTCGCGCGCGCCAAGGCCGAGGACGGCCGCGTCGCGGTCCGCAACCTGCGCCGCACGGCCAAGCAGGGCATGGAGAAGCTCGAGAAGGACGGCGAGGTCGGCAAGGACGACGTCACCGGCGGCGAGAAGAAGCTCGACGTGACCACCAAGAAGCACACCGACGCGATCGACGAGATGCTCAAGAACAAGGAAGCCGAGCTGCTCGAGGTCTGATGGCGTCCCCGACCATGCCCCCCTCCACCGCACCACCCCCCAAGGACCACGGCCGCGCCGGTCGCAACCTGCCGGCCGCGATCGGCTCCGCCGTGGTGCTGCTGGTGGCCATCGCCGTCTCGCTCGCGGTCTGGAAGACCGCCTTCATGGCGATCGTGGCGGCCGCCGTCGTGGTCGCCGTGTGGGAGCTGCGCAAGGGGATGCGCGCCAAGGACATCGACCTGCCCGAGCAGCCGCTCATGGTGGGCGGCGTGGTCATGGTCGTCGTCGCCTACTTCTGGGGCGCGCCCGCGCTGGTGACCGCCACGGCGGTCACGGCGCTGGTGATCATGTTGTGGCTGCTCCAGCGCGGCATCGACGGCTACGTCAAGAACGCCACCGCCGCCGTCTTCACGCTGGTCTACGTGCCGTTCCTGGGGTCCTTCGTCGCCCTGCTGCTCGCCGAGGGCGGGTCCACCGGCTTCGCTCGCTTCGACGAGGGCGTCAAGGGGATCGTCACCTTCATCCTGGTCACCATCGCCTCCGACATCGGCGGCTACATCGCCGGCGTGCTCTTCGGCCGGCACCCGATGGCGCCGGTCATCTCGCCCAAGAAGTCGTGGGAGGGGTTCGTCGGCTCGCTGGTCTTCTGCATCGCCGCAGGGGCGGCGCTGGTCGTCTACCTCCTCGACGGCGACTGGTGGGTCGGCGTCGCGCTGGGCCTGATCGCTGCGGTGATGGCGACGCTGGGGGACCTGTGCGAGTCGGTGATCAAGCGCGACCTCGGCATCAAGGACATGAGCCACGTCATCCCCGGCCACGGCGGCCTGATGGACCGGCTCGACTCCCTGCTGGCCACGGTCGCGCCGATCTGGCTGCTGCTGCACTACCTCGTCTTCTGAGGGGCCGTTGACGTGCGCCTGATGGTGACGGGTGGCCGCCACGGCTACCTGGGCGGGCACGTGGTCGACGCGGCCCGGGCGGCCGGGCACGACGTCGTACCGGTGGGCACGGCGGACGCCGACGTCCGCGACGCCGCCGCCGTCGACGCCCTGGTCGCCCGGGTCCGTCCGGACGCGGTCGTCCACACCGCCTACGTCCAGGCCGACTGGCACGTCACCGCCACCGGCAGCGCCCACCTCGCCGTCGCCGCGGCACGGCAGGGCGCCCGGATGGTGCTGGTCTCCAGCGATGCCGTCTTCTCCGGTGCGGACGGCGTGTACGCCGAGTCCGCGCCGCCCGACCCGATCACGGCCTACGGCGCCGCCAAGGCCGCCGCCGAGACCACCGTGCTCGCGGTGTGCCCTGACGCGGTGGTGGCCCGCACCTCGCTCGTCCTGGGCGACGGCCGCTCGAAGCACGAGGGGCTGGTGCACCGGCTGGCCGGGGGAGAAGAGGGGGCGCTCTTCGAGGACGAGATGCGCTGTCCGGTCCACGTCGGCGACCTGGCCGCAGCGCTGGTCGAGCTCGCGGCCCACGACGTCGCCGGTGTCCTCCACGTCGCCGGCGCCGACGCGACGAGCCGGCTCGAGCTCGGACGGCTCATCGCGCGCCGCGACGGCCTGGACGTGCAGGCGCTGCGGGGCGGCAGCCGTGCGGCGACGGGCGTGCCGGGACCGATCGACGTACGACTGGACTCCTCGCTGGCCGCCGAGGTGCTCCGGACCCGACTGCGCGGCGCCCGGGAGTTCCTGTGACCCTCTTCCTCGTCCGCCACGGCCTCTCGCTCGCGGACCCGGCCCGTCCGGCCAGCGAGTGGGACCTCGACCCCGCCGGCTTCGACGCCGTGTGGGCGCTGCGCGAGTCGGGGCGGCTCCCGGCGCGGGCCGCGTGGTTCTGCTCACCCGAGCCGAAGGCGCAGCAGACCGCCCAGCTGCTCACCGACGGGGACGTCGGGATCGTCGAGGAGCTGCGCGAGCACGAGCGGGCCGCGGGGTGGCTCGACGACTTCCCCGAGCGCGTCCGGGCCGCCTTCGCCGACCCGTCGACGCCCGCGGCCCCGGGCTGGGAGCCACTGGACGCGTGCCGGGAGCGGCTGCTGCCCGCCGTACGCCGGATCCTCGACGTGCACGTCGACCCGCCGGGGACGACCGGGGCAGCCACCGACGTGGTGCTCGTCGGGCACGGCACCGCGTGGACCCTGCTCGTGGCCGAGCTGACCGGCCGTGACCCCGACCTCACGAGGTGGGCGTCCCTCGGCATGCCCGACCTGATCGAGGTCCCCGCCGTCCTACGATGAGCGCATGAGCACCCCGGAGACGACCGAGACGCAACCCCTGGTCGAGCCGGCCGACGACCGCGGGTGGTGGCACCGCAGCCACCCGACCTTCGCGGGGATCACCGGCTTCTTCGCCGGCATGCTGTTCGTCACCGCCCTGCCGGGCGCCTTCGCCGGCGCGCTGCGCCTGACGTTCTCCGACGAGCGCGCCCGCGACCTGTTCCCCCTCGTCCTGGTCGCCCTCGTGCTGCCGGTCGTGCTGCTCGTCAAGCGCAAGACGCGCCGCTTCGCGATCTACATGGTGATCGGGATGGTCGTGACGGCGCTGGTCGTGCTCGGCGTGACGTCGCTGGTGCTGTGGTTCATGGTCCAGTACGACGTGACCTGACGCACGGCCCGCGTCAGGGCTGCTCGGCCCAGCGCAGGGTGCTCTCCACGGCCCTGGCCCACTCCGCGCGACCGCGTCGGCGCGTCGCGTCGCTCATCCCCGGCTCCCACACCGCGGCACGCCGCCAGTTGGCGCGCAGGCCCTCCAGGTCCGGCCAGTAGCCGACGGCCAGCCCGGCGGCGTACGCGGCTCCCAGCGACACCGACTCCGACACCAGCGGACGCTCCACCGGGACCGCCAGCACGTCGGCGACCATCTGCATCAGCAGGTGGTTGGACGTCATCCCGCCGTCGACGCGCACGGTGGTCAGCGCCGTCCCGGTGTCGGCGTTCATCGCCTCCACGACCTCGCAGCTCTGCCACGCGGTGGCCTCGAGCACGGCTCGTGCGAGGTGCGCCCGGGTGACGTACGACGTCAGCCCGACCATCACGCCACGGGCGTCGGGCTGCCAGTGCGGGGTGAAGAGCCCGGCGAAGGCCGGGACGATGTAGCACCCGCCGTTGTCCTCGACGCGCCGGGCGAGCGTCTCGATCTCCGGGGCCGAGCTGATCATCTCGAGCGCGTCGCGGAACCACTGGACCAGGGCGCCGGCCACCGCGATGGAGCCCTCGGCGGCGTACTGGGGCGCCGCTCCCGGCAGCGAGTAGGCGACGGTGGACAGGAGCCCGCGCGAGGAGGGCGTCAGGGACTCGCCGGTGTTCATGAGCAGGAAGGCGCCGGTGCCGTAGGTGCACTTCGCCTCGCCGGCGGAGAAGCAGGTCTGGCCGAACAGGGCGGCCTGCTGGTCGCCGAAGGCGCCGCCGATCGGCACGCCCGGCAGGCCCACCGCGCAGGTGCCGTAGACCTCCACGTTGGGCCGGATCTCCGGCAACAGCTCGGACGGGATGTCGAGCAGGTCGAGCAGCCGCTGATCCCAGGACAGGCTGCGGATGTCCATCAGCATCGTGCGGCTGGCGTTCGTGGCGTCGGTGACGTGGACGCCGCCGTCCGGACCGCCGGTCAGGTTCCAGATCAGCCACGTCTCCATGGTCCCGAAGGCGAGCTCGCCGGTGCGGGCGCGGCGCTGCAGCCCCGGCACGTGGTCGAGCAGCCACCGCAGCCGCGGGGCCGCGAAGTACCCGGCCGGGGCGATGCCGCACACCTCCTCGAAGAGGCTGGCGTGCGGCCCGTCGTCCAGCTGGGCGACGATCTCGCGGGAGCGGGTGTCCTGCCAGGTGATGGCCGGGGCGACGGGGCGACCGGTGGCCCGGTCCCACACGACGGTGGTCTCGCGCTGGTTGGCGATGCCCACGCCGGCGATGTCGGACACGTCCAGCCCCGCGACCGCCAGGGCCTCGGGCAGCACCCGCAGGGTGTTGGCCCAGATCTCCGTGGCGTCGTGCTCGGCCCACCCGGGCTCCGGGAAGAGCTGGGAGTGCTCGTGCTGGGCCACCGACACCATGCGGCCCGCGTGGTCGAAGACGAGGCAGCGCGTCGACGTCGTGCCCTGGTCGATCGCCGCCACGTAGCGGCCCTTCACAGGCGGTCCTGAAGGGTGCTGGCCGTGGCCTGGGCGGCGGCGACGACCTGTTCGGCGAGTCCCTCGTGCGGCTCGCCGGACGCCTGCAGCACCTGGTCGCGGGGCCCGACGACCGCCATCGCCCCGACGCCGACCCCGACGCGGTGGCAGATCGGCGCGGCCAGCGCGGCCGTGCCCGGCAGCACGCCGGCGTCCAGGCTGGCCCAGCCCTGGCGCCGTGCCCGCTGGAGCGCCCGGGCCAGGGTCGTGGCGGTGGTGGGCGTCCCCGGGGCGTACGACGTCAGCACCAGGTCGTGCAGCCGGGTGGCGACCGGCGACCAGGCGAGCAGCACGTGCCCCAGTGCCGTGGCGTGCGCGGGCTGGAGCTCTCCGACCCGCAGCCGCTGGGGTGAGCCGTCGGGACGGAAGACGTGTGCGATGAGCTCGACCGAGGGCCCCCGCAGGACGGCGAGCTGCACCTCCAGACCGGTGCGCGCGGCGAGCCCGTCGGCCCAGTTGGTGGCGCGCGAGCGGATCAGGTGCGGGTCGACGTGCTGGCCCAGGGTGGCCAGGCCCGACCCGAGGGAGTAGCGACCGGTGTCGGGGTCCTGGTCCACGAAGCCCACGTCGCACAGCGTGCGGACGATGCCGTGGGCGGTGGTCTTGGGGAGGTCCAGCATCCGTGCCAGCTCCCCGAGCGGCACCGGGTCGGGCACGGCGCCCAGCAGGTGCAGGACGGCGGCGGCGCGCTCGATGGACTGGATGGTTCCGGGCACCCGCTGACCGTAGGTGCTGCGCCCGCCTCGCGCCATGGGCGCAGCGTTCGACATCGTCGCGCCATCGTTCGAGATGGTCGAACGGGTGACGTGGCGTTCCGGGGCTCGCGACGGCACCGTGTGACGGGCGCCACAAGCGCCAGCCCACCACGAAGGAGCAGTCGCATGACCAGCAAGGGGAAGCAGCTCGCCGGCGAGATGTGCGCCGAGTTCGCGGGCACCATGATCTTGATCCTGTTCGGCGTGGGCGTCGTAGCCCAGGTCGTCACCAGCGAGGACGGAAGCCTCGGGGACCACGACTCGATCGCCTGGGCCTGGGGCCTGGGCGTGACGCTCGGCGTCTACGTCGCGGCCCGCCTCTCGGGGGCCCACCTCAACCCCGCCGTCAGCATCGCGCTCGCGGCGTTCACCGAGTTCGAGTGGCGCAAGGTGGCGCCGTACGTCCTGGCCCAGACCGCGGGCGCCTTCGTGGCCGCCCTCATCGTCCGGGCGTCCTACGCCGACCTCATCGGCGCCATCGACCCCGACCACACCATCGCCACCCAGGGCATCTTCTCGACCCTCCCGGGCAACGGGGCGGCCGACGTCAGCATCCCCACGGCGTTCCTCGACCAGGTCGTCGGCACGGCGATCCTCGTCTTCGTCATCTTCGCCCTGACCTCCGCGTGGAACAATCCGCCCATGGCCAACCTCGGCCCCGTGGTCGTCGGTCTCCTCGTCGTCGCGATCGGCATGGCGTGGGGCGCCAACGCCGGCTACGCGATCAACCCGGCCCGTGACTTCGGCCCGCGCCTCGCCTCCCTGATCACCGGGTACGGCGGTGCGATGCGCGACCAGAACGGCGACCTCTACTTCTGGCTCCCCATCGTCGCGCCGATCATCGGCGGCCTCGTGGGCGGTGCCCTCTTCAAGGTCCTCATCGGGATGCACCTCACGCCCACCGAGGAGGAGGACGTCGTCGTCAGCGAGCCCGTCACGGAGCCGACCACCCAGCGCTGAGCCCACCCGGGACCAGCCCACCGATCATCCGCAGCAGCGCCCAACCACCGCACGAAGGAGCACACCATGGCCGAGTACGTCGGAGCCGTCGACCAGGGCACCACCAGCACCCGCTTCATGATCTTCGATCACGCCGGTGAGGAGGTCGCCCGCCACCAGCTCGAGCACGAGCAGGTCATGCCCCAGGCCGGCTGGGTGGAGCACGACCCCGTCGAGATCTGGGAGCGCACCAGCTCGGTGATCCAGACCGCGCTGCGCAAGGCCGGGCTCAGCCACGACGACCTCGCCGCCGTCGGCATCACCAACCAGCGCGAGACCACCGTCGTGTGGAACCGGACGACCGGCCGCCCGGTCTACAACGCGATCGTGTGGCAGGACACCCGCACCGACCGCATCGCGTCCAAGCTCGAGCGCGACGGCCACGGCGACCTCATCCGCGAGCGTGCCGGACTCCCGCCGGCCACCTACTTCTCGGGCGGCAAGATCCAGTGGATCCTCGAGAACGTCGACGGGGCGCGCGAGGCCGCCGAGCAGGGCGACGTCATCTTCGGCACGACCGACTCCTGGTTGATCTGGAACCTCACCGGCGGCGTCGACGGCGGCGTCCACGTCACCGACGTCACCAACGCCAGCCGCACGATGCTGATGGACCTCGAGACCTGCGAGTGGGACGACGAGCTGATCGCCCTCTTCGACATCCCGCGGGCGATGCTCCCGGAGATCAAGTCCTCCAGCTGCCCGGAGGGCTACGGCAAGACCCGCGCCGACGGGCCCTTCCGCGGCGAGGTGCCGCTGACCGGCATCCTCGGCGACCAGCAGGCCGCCACCGTCGGCCAGGTCTGCTTCGAGCCCGGCGAGGCCAAGAACACCTACGGCACCGGCAACTTCATGCTGCTCAACACCGGCACCGAGCTGGTGCGCTCCAAGAACGGACTGCTGACGACGGTCTGCTACCGCTTCGGCGACGACGCACCTGTCTACGCGCTGGAGGGCTCCATCGCCGTCACCGGCTCCGCGGTGCAGTGGCTGCGCGACCAGCTCGGGATCATCTCCGGCGCCTCGCAGAGCGAGTCGCTCGCCCGGCAGGTGGAGGACAACGGCGGGGTGTACTTCGTGCCCGCCTTCTCCGGGCTGTTCGCTCCGTACTGGCGCTCCGACGCCCGCGGCGCGATCGTGGGCCTGTCGCGCTACAACACCAACGCCCACCTGGCGCGCGCGACCCTGGAGGCGATCTGCTACCAGAGCCGCGACGTCGCCGACGCGATGGAGCAGGACTCCGGCGTCAAGCTCGAGGTGCTCAAGGTCGACGGCGGCGTGACCGCCAACGAGCTGTGCATGCAGATCCAGGCCGACGTCCTCGGCGTCGAGGTCAGTCGCCCGGTGCTTGCCGAGACCACCTGCCTCGGTGCTGCGTACGCCGCCGGCCTCGCCGTCGGCTTCTGGCAGAACACCGACGAGCTGCGCAAGAACTGGAACGAGGGCAAGCGCTGGTCGCCGCAGTGGGACGAGGAGCAGCGCTCCACCGGTCATGCACAGTGGAAGAAAGCCGTCACCAGGACGTTGGACTGGGTGGACGTCGACTGAGGCGGGCCACCGCTCCCTCCGACGTACCGCCTGATCGTCCAGACCCCCCGCAGCCCCCCGCACCCCCCGAGAAAGGCACCGCCATGCGCGCCGTCCCGTTGTCCCCTGAGTCCCGTGAGGCGTCGCTGCGCGCTATGGCCACCGAGGAGCTCGACGTCCTGGTGATCGGCGGGGGTGTGGTGGGCGGCGGTGCGGCGCTGGACGCCGCCACCCGGGGCCTGCGGGTGGGTCTGGTCGAGGCCCGCGACTTCGCGTCCGGCACCTCGAGCAGGTCGAGCAAGCTCATCCACGGCGGCCTGCGCTACCTGGAGATGCTCGACTTCGCGCTGGTGGCCGAGGCGCTCAAGGAGCGGGGCCTGCTCATCCAGGAGCTGGCGCCACACCTCGTGCGCCCGGTGCCGTTCCTCTACCCGCTGCGCCACCGCGGGTGGGAGCGGCTCTACGCCGGTTCCGGGGTCGCGCTGTACGACGCGATGGCGCGGGTGTCGGGGCGTGCGGGGGTGCCGCTGCACAAGCACCTGACCCGGCGGGGCGCCCGGCGGCTGGTGCCCTCGCTGCGCAAGGACGCGCTGGTGGGCGCCCTGCACTACTACGACGCGCAGGTCGACGACGCCCGGCACACCATGTTCCTGGCCCGCACGGCGGCGGCGTACGGCGCGCACGTGGCTTCCCGGGCACGCGTCGTGGAGCTGACCCGTGAGGGGGAGCGGGTAACCGGCGCCGTGGTCCGCGACCTCGAGACCGGCGACAGCATCACGGTGCGCGCGCGCCAGGTCATCAACGCCACCGGGGTGTGGACCGACGAGACGCAGTCGCTGGGTGGTCAGCGCGGTGTCTTCAAGGTGCGGGCCAGCAAGGGCGTCCACCTCGTGGTGCCCAAGGACCGGATCCGCTCGGAGGTCGGGCTGATCCTGCGCACCGAGAAGTCGGTGCTCTTCGTCATCCCATGGGGCCGGCACTGGATCATCGGCACCACCGACACCGACTGGGAGCTCGACAAGGCGCACCCGGCGGCCAGCGAGGCCGACATCGACTACCTGCTCGACCACGTCAACGAGGTGCTCGAGCAGCCGCTGACCCGCGACGACGTCGAGGGCGTGTACGCCGGCCTGCGCCCCCTCCTGGAGGGCGAGTCGGACGCCACCTCCAAGCTGTCCCGCGAGCACGCCGTGGGGCACCCCGCCCCCGGGCTCGTCGTCGTCGCCGGAGGCAAGTACACGACCTACCGGGTGATGGCCAAGGACGTGGTCGACGAGGCGGTCGACGGGCTCGAGGACCTGGACCGCCGGATCCCGGCCTCGATCACCGAGAAGGTGCCGCTGCTGGGTGCGGACGGCTACCACGCGCTGTGGAACGCTCGGCACCGCCTGGCCACCGACACGGGCCTGCACGACGTGTGGATCGAGCACCTGCTGCAGCGCTACGGCACCTTGATCCACGAGCTGCTCGCCCTGGTCGCGGAGGACCCGTCGCTGGGGGAGCCGCTGACCGGCGCCGACGACTACCTGCGCGTCGAGGTCGTCTACGCCGCCAGCCACGAGGGCGCCCGGCACCTCGACGACGTGCTGACGCGGCGTACCCGCATCTCGATCGAGACCTTCGACCGCGGCCTGGGGACCGCCGAGGAGGCGGCGCGGCTGGTCGCGCCGGTGCTCGGCTGGAGCGAGGAGCAGGTCGCGATCGAGGTCGAGCACTACCGGGCCCGGGTGGCCGCGGAGCGGGAGAGCCAGCAGATGCCCGACGACGAGACCGCCGACGCCGCCCGGCTCGGCGCCGCCGACGTGGTGCCGCTCACGTGATGCCGCCGGGGCGGTCGCGCATTGGCCGGGGCCGCCCCGCGGGTGGGAGACTGGGGTCCTGATGTCTGCTCCCGAGACCGAACCCGTCAAGACCCTCCCGCTCGTCTTCAACGAGCCGCGGGGTCGCAAGAAGCCGCCGCGCCACCTCGCCGACCTCGACGAGGCGGGCCGCAAGGACCTGCTCACCGAGATGGGCCTGCCCGGCTTCCGGGCCAAGCAGCTCTCCACGCACTACTTCGGCCGCCTCGTCGACGACCCCGCCGAGATGACCGACCTGCCCGCCACCCAGCGCGACGAGCTGGTGGCCGCGCTGCTGCCCGACCTGATGACGCCGCTGCGAACGCAGGAGGCCGACAAGGGGACCACGCGCAAGACGCTGTGGAGGCTCTTCGACGGCGCGCTCGTCGAGTCGGTGCTGATGCGCTACCCCGACCGCGCGACGGTCTGCGTCTCCTCCCAGGCCGGCTGCGGCATGGCCTGCCCGTTCTGCGCCACCGGCCAGGGCGGTCTCCAGCGCAACATGTCCACCGCCGAGATCGTCGAGCAGGTCGTGGCCGGTGCCCGGTCGATGGCCCGCGGCGAGGTACCCGGCGGTCCCGGTCGCGTCTCCAACGTCGTCTTCATGGGGATGGGCGAGCCGCTGGCCAACTACAAGGCGGTCATCGGCGCCGTACGCCGCCTCACCGACCCCTCGCCCGCCGGTCTCGGCATGAGCGCGCGCGGGATCACGGTCTCGACGGTCGGCCTGGTGCCGCGGATCAACCAGTTGACCGAGGAGGGCATCCCGGTCACCCTCGCGCTGAGCCTGCACGCGCCCGACGACGAGCTGCGCAACGAGCTGGTGCCGATCAACACCCGCTTCTCGGTGGCCGAGACCGTCGAGGCGGCCTGGAACTACGCCCGCGTCACCAAGCGTCGCGTCTCCATCGAGTACGCCATGATGCGCGGCATCAACGACCAGGCCGGGCGCGCCGACCTGCTGGGCGACGTCCTCAACTCGTACGGCGACTGGGGCTGGGTGCACGTCAACCTGATCCCGCTCAACCCGACGCCGGGCTCGAAGTGGACGGCCAGCGACCCCAAGGACGAGCGCGAGTTCGTCCGTCGCCTCGAGGCCAAGGGGATCCCGACGACCGTCCGCGACACGCGGGGCCGCGAGATCGACGGCGCCTGCGGTCAGCTCGCCGCCGAGGCCTGAGCGCGCCGAGCGCCGACCGACGAGCGGGCGCGCCCGGGCGAGCGGGCGAGGGGGTCAGGTGTACGACGTGACGAGCTCGGCGGCCTCGGGGACCGTGTCCACGAGGTGCACGTGCTTCTCCATGGCACGTCCTCGTGACAGGGCCCGCAGCAGCGGCCAGGCCGGCACCGCCTCGGTCCAGTGCGCGCGCCCGACGAGCACCATCGGGGCGATCGAGGACTCGTCGGCGTAGTAGTTCTCGCAGGCGTCCTGGAAGACCTCCTGCACGGTGCCGCCGGCGCCTGGCAGGAACACGATCCCCGCGGTGCACACCTCGAGCAGCACCGCCTCCCGGGTGGCGTTGCGGAAGTACTTGGCGATCGCGGTGGCGAACGGGTTCGGCGGCTCGTGGCCGTAGTGCCACGTCGGGATGCCGAGCGACTCGACCGGTTCGCCCACCCGGTCGACCACGCTGAAGGCCGCCCGCGCCCAGGCCCCGACGTCCGGGGTGAAGGACGGCACCGCGGACAGCACCTCCAGCGCGTGGTCCAGGGCAGCGGGGCCCGAGGCGGAGAGCAGGGCCCCGAGGTTGGCTGCCTCCATGGCGCCGGGGCCACCGCCGGTCGCCACCGTGACCGCCGAGCCCACGGCGTGGCCGAGCCGGGCGGCGTCGGCGTACCCGGCCGAGCCGCGCTCGAGGGCGTGCCCGCCCATCACCCCGAGGACCCGCCGGCCGTCGACCCAGGCGGCGAGCGCCTGGTCGATGGAGTGGTCGTGCAGGGCGCGGGCGAGCGCCTCCTCCTGGGAGGGGGCGCCCCGGTCGGTACGACGCTGGGACCAGGCGTAGGCCCGGGCGTCGAGCGAGGAGCGGTAGTCCGGGGCGTCGTACAGGTCGCGGGGTGCGTAGAGCGTCGTGCGGTAGGTGTCGACGGGACTGGCGGCCAGGTCGGGGAGCACGACCGCGCCGCGACGGCGTACCTCCTCCTCGTCCCCGTCGGCGAAGGTGCAGCCGAGGAACAGCGCCGACGCCACCGAGCGCGAGAGCAGCGCGCTGCCGCGCCCGGTGAGGTCCACGCCGACGACCCGCCAGCCCTCCAGGGACCGCGCCCCACGCCCCAGCCGGGCGTCCAGGTCGGCCAGGGTGGTGATGTCGACGATGCGTCCGTGGGTGCGCCTCACGGGGCCAGCCAACCAGCAGGCGGACCGGCCCCGGGAGACGACCCGTCAGAACGCGTGGGCCATGAGGTCCCCGAAGAGCTCCTGCTCGTCGACCTCGAGCCCGCGCGCCCGGAACCACTGGCACATGTTGGTGCAGTCGCGGAGCAGGAAGTCCATGCCCCGGGGGTTGCCCACCAGGTCGACGATCTGCGGCAGGTCGATGACGACGAGGCGCTCACCCGCGGCCAGCGTGTTGTACGGCGAGAGGTCGCCGTGCACGATCCCCGCCTGCGCCATCGTGGCCAGCGCGTCGCGCAGCTGCTCGAAGTACGACTCGAGCAGGTCCCGCCCGGGTCGCACCTGGGCGAGACGCGGGGCCGTCTGGACCTCGCCGTCGACGACGTGGGTGATCCACTCCATCATGATCTCGGTCTCGTCGATCTGCACCGGGTAGGGGACCGGCACGCCGAGCTCCCAGAGGCGGCGCAGCGCACCCCACTCCGAGGTGGCCCACTCGCCGGCGGCCACGATCCGCCCCCACGTCGACTTGCGCTTGAGCGCGCGGTTGTCGCGGGACCGCTTCATCGAGCGGCCCTCGGTGTAGGCCGCGGCGCGGTGGAAGGTGCGGTGGTCGGTGTCGCGGTAGCGCTTGGCCGCCATCACCACCCCGTCCTCGGGCCGGTGCGGGTCGGCGCGCTCGACGAGGAAGACGTCGGCCTCCTTGCCGGTCTTGAGGATGCCCAGGTCGGTGTCGATCGCACCGCTGGAGGTGACCACCCAGTCGGGGCGCGGCTCGGGACCCTTCATCAGGGCCTCGAGGTCGTCCCACGGCGACCAGCGCTGGCCGGGAGGGAGGTCGTCGGCGTAGCCGGCGTAGTCGAAGACGAACTGCTCGTCGACGTCGGCGAGCCTGCCTTCGATGGGTAGAGCTGTGGTGCTAGGGGCGAGGAACCCCTCGGGAAATTCGGGTGTCATCGGTGCTCCGTGCGTGAGGAAGTCGGTCTGGGGACAGGCCGGGGACAGTCGTCGTCATGTCACGGCTCCTCTCGAACGGTGGTGCAGCGGTCAGCGCCGGACGCGGCGCCTCGTCCGCAACCGTGGCGGATGCCGTCCCCGGACGCAACCGGTTTTCGTCGGCGGAGCGGTACCTTGCACGGGTGACCCACACCCTCCGACGTACGACGGCTGCCCTGCTCGCCACCGTCGTGGTCGCTCCCGTCCTGCTCACCCAGGCCACCGCCTCCGGCGAGGAGTCCGCCGCGGTCGGCAGCAGCGGCATCGGCGACGCCTACTGGCCGCTGGACGGCAACGGCGGCATCGACGTGGCGTCGTACCGCATCCGGAACCGCTACGACCTGGCCACCCAGCGGCTCGAGGGGCGCACCGTCCTGGAGCTGACCGCGACCAGCGACCTCAGCAGCTTCCACCTCGACTTCCTGCTGCCGACGACCAAGGTGACCGTCGACGGCGCGCGCGCCGAGCACGCGCGACCCGACAAGCACGAGCTCCGGATCACCCCCGACGCCCCGCTGGTCGCGGGCTCGACCCACCGGGTCGTGGTGTCCTACGCCGGCAACCCGGACGGGAAGAAGTACGCCGGGGAGCGCAACTGGCTGGCCAACGACCGCGAGGTCGTGGCCATGAACCAGCCGCACATGGCGCCGTGGTGGTTCCCGGGCAACGACCACCCGAGCGACAAGGCGACCTTCGACGTCTCGACCACGGTCGAGCGCGGTCGCGAGGTCATCGGCAACGGCACCCTGGTCAGCAGGAAGAAGACCGAGCGGACGGTCACGTGGCGCTGGCGTGCCGAGGACCAGATGGCCACCTACCTGGCGTTCTTCGCGGCCGGCGACTTCGAGGTCGAGCGCGGCACCACGCACGGCATCCCCTGGGTCAACGCGGTCTCGCGCCTCCAGGACGACCGCCAGCGGGCCGGCTCGCTGCGAGCCCTGCGCACCAGCGCCTCGGTCGTGCACGGGCTCGCCCAGGACCTCGGGCCCTATCCGTTCGAGGTGACCGGCGGGCTCAGCACCGGACTGCCGGTCGGCTTCGCCCTGGAGAACCAGACCCGCCCGACCTACCCCACGCTCGGCGGCCCCGCTGAGGGCCTCATCGTCCACGAGCTCGCCCACCAGTGGTTCGGTGACGACGTCGCGGTGGCGCGCTGGAGCGACATCTGGCTCAACGAGGGCGCGGCGACCTTCATGGAGTGGCGCTGGACCGAGCGCAAGGGCGCCCGCAGCGCGGCCGACATCCTGCGCGGCTCCTACGACGGCCGCGACGCCTCGGACCCGTTCTGGGAGGTCACCATCGGCGACCCCGGCAAGGACCTGATCTTCGACGACGCCGTCTACGAGCGCGGCGCGATGACGCTGCAGGCGCTGCGCCAGCGGATCGGCGACGACGCGTTCTGGACGGTCATCCGCACGTGGCTCCAGCAGCGGGGCGGGGCCAACGGCACCACGCAGGACTTCGAGGCCCTCGCCGCCTCCACCAGCGGGCAGGACCTCACGTCGTTCTTCACCGCGTGGTTGCGCACCCCGGCCAAGCCGGCGCGGACGGCCGACAACGGGCTGGCGTGAGCACCCCCATGAGCACCGGCACCACGATCGACTGGTTCCGCAAGCCCGTCGACTCACCGGCCGACGGCACCCTCAACGCCTGCTACAACGCGCTGGACCGCCACGTGATCCGGGGCCGGGCCGAGGACGTCGCGCTCGTCCTGGACGCGCGGTCGTGGACGTACGCCCGCCTGCTCACCGAGGTGGGCGCGCTCGCCGGGGTGCTGCGCGCGTTCGGGACCGGCGTGGGTGACGTGGTGGCCGTGGGTCCGCTGCCCGCCTTCGAGGGGACCGTGGTCGTGCTCGCCGTCGCCCGGCTCGGAGCCGTCGTGGAGCACACCGACGACCTGGCCGCGCACGTGTCCGGGGCGACGGTCCTGGTCGCCGCCACCGACCCGGGTCTCGAGACGGGCGACGTCCCGGTCGTCACCGTCGACGACAGCACCGAGCTGTCCTGGGCGATGGTGATGCGTGCGGGTCGCACCGACCCGGCCGGCTGCGCCGACGTCGCCGGCGACGGGGTCCTGGCCCGGGCGGGGGACCGCGAGCTGCGGGTCCTCGACGCCCTCGGCGGCGGCGACCTCCCGGTGCCGCCGGGCGCCGGGCTCCTCGAGGTGGGCGGGCTCCGCCTCTGGTCGTACGACGCCAGCGACGCCAGCGACGCCAGCGACGCCAGCGACTCCGGCGGCGCCGCGGACGACGACCGGGCCGATCGGACCGGCTGACCGACCTGCCTGCCAAGATGGCGGCGTGAAGCGTCGCGACGTCGTCATCCTCGGGTCCACGGGCTCCATCGGCACCCAGGCCATCGACCTGGTCCGGGCCCACCCCGACCGCTTCCGCGTGGTCGGCCTGACGGCCGGCGGGTCCCACCCCGACCTGTTCGAGCAGCAGGTCGCCGAGCTCGCACCGGCGTACTCCGGGCTGGGGGAGCAGGCCTCGACCGAGGCCGCCGCGATGCCGTGCGACGTCGTGCTCAACGGCATCACCGGCGCCGTGGGCCTGCGCCCGACGCTGGCCGCCCTCGACGCCGGCACCGCGCTGGCCCTGGCCAACAAGGAGTCGCTCATCATCGGCGGTCCGCTGGTGCGCGACCGCGCCCGGCCCGGCCAGATCGTGCCGGTCGACTCCGAGCACAGCGCGATCGCCCAGAGCCTGCGGGCCGGCACGGCCGAGGAGGTACGCCGCCTGGTGCTGACCGCCAGCGGCGGACCGTTCCGCGGCCGGTCGCGCGAGCAGCTCGCCGAGGTGACCCCCGAGCAGGCGCTGGCCCACCCGAACTTCGCGATGGGCAAGGTCATCACCACCAACTCCGCGACCCTGGTCAACAAGGGCCTGGAGGTGATCGAGGCGCACCTGCTCTTCGACGTGCCGTTCGAGCGGATCGACGTGGTGGTGCACCCGCAGCAGCTGATCCACTCGATGGTGGAGTTCGTGGACGGCGCCGTGGTGGCCCAGCTCGGGCTGCCGACCATGCTGGTCCCGATCGCGCTGGGGATGGGCTGGCCCGACCGCGTCCCCGACGCGGAGACGCCCATCGACTGGACCAGGGCCGCCGACTGGCGCTTCGAGCCGCTGGACGACGACGTCTTCCCGGCGGTCCGGCTGGCTCGCGAGGCGGGGGAGCGGGGCTCCACCGCGCCCGCGGTCTACAACGCGGCCAACGAGGTCTGCGTCGAGGCCTTCCACGCCGGACGGATCGCCTTCACCGACATCGTCGACACGGTTGCCCGCGTCCTTGCCCACCACGACGTACCCTCGAAGGAGCACCTCACGGTCGAGGACGTCCTGGCGGCCGACGCCTGGGCCCGCGACGAGGCAGCCCGCACCATCCCAGACCCAGACGGAGAACCGTGACCGCGCTCTACTACACGCTCGGCGTGCTGATCTTCGTCTTCGCGATCCTCGCGTCGATCGGCCTGCACGAGTTCGGGCACCTCATCCCCGCCAAGAAGTTCGGCGGCAAGGTCACCCAGTGGTTCGTGGGCTTCGGGCCCACCGTCTTCAGCCGTCGGGTCGGGGAGACCGAGTACGGCGTCAAGGCGATCCCGCTCGGCGGCTACGTCAAGATCGTCGGCATGCTCCCGCCCGGCAAGGGCGAGGAGACCGTGGTCGACGAGCACGGCGAGACCCGCGTCCGGCAGTCCAACACCGGCATGTTCACCCAGCTGATCTCGGACGCCCGTGCGGCGGAGTGGGAGCACGTCAAGCCCGAGGACACCGACCGGCTGTTCTACAAGTTCCGCTCGTGGCAGAAGGTCGTCGTCATGGCCGGCGGCCCGATGGTCAACATCGCGATCGCCTTCTTCCTCTTCTGGGGCGTCTTCGCCACGGTCGGCCAGGTCGTCGACGCGAAGGTCGAGCCGGTGGTCGCCGAGGTGATCCCCTGCATCGTGCCCGCCAGCGAGGACGGTCGCGCCTGCACCGCCGAGGAGCTGCGGGACAACCCCAGCCCCGCCGCGGCCGCGGGACTCGAGCCGGGCGACCGCTTCGTGTCCTTCAACGGCACCCCGGTCACCGACTGGGAGCAGGTCCAGCAGGCCATCCGCGACAACGGTGACGGCACCGCGACGATGGTCGTCGAGCGCGACGGCGAGCGGGTCGAGCTCGAGGCCACCACACAGGTCCAGCCCCGCCCGCTCGACTCCGCCTCGCCCGAGGACCTGACGCCCGTGGGCTTCCTCGGCGTCATGCCGGTCGCCACGCCCGTCTACGAGACCGGCGGGCCCGTCTACACGCTCCAGCAGATGGGCCACATGACGGTCGACACCGTCCAGGCGCTCGTCCACCTGCCGGTCAAGGTGTGGGGCGTCGCCCGGGCCATCGTGGGCCTCGAGGAGCGAGACCCCCTCGGTCCGGTCAGCGTTGTCGGCGGCGGCCGCATCGCCGGCGAGGTCGCGTCCGCGGACGAGTCGACCTTCGCGATGCAGGACAAGGTCGTGTCCCTGGTCATGCTCGTCGCCGGCTTCAACCTGTTCATCGGGCTCTTCAACTTCATCCCGCTGCTCCCGCTCGACGGCGGCCACATCGCCGGCGCACTGTGGGAGGCCGCCCGGCGCCGTTTCGCGCGGCTGCGCGGACGTCCCGATCCCGGCTACGTCGACGTCGCCCGGCTGCTTCCGATCGCGTACGTCGTCGGCGCGGCGATGCTCGTCATGGGCATGGTCCTCATCGTGGGCGACCTGGTCGTGCCCCTCCACCTGGACGCCTGAGCCGCACCTTCCCCCCAGTACGCTGGCGCCATGACCTCCAACGGCTCCGCCATCGGGCTGGGCATGCCCGCGCTTCCCCCTCCGGTCCTCAGCCCGCGACGTCCCACCCGCCAGATCAAGGTCGGCTCGGTCGGCGTCGGCAGCGAGAGCCCGATCTCGGTGCAGTCGATGACCACGACGCTCACCTCCGACGTCAACAGCACCCTCCAGCAGATCGCCGAGCTCACCGCGACCGGCTGCGACATCGTGCGGGTGGCGTGCCCCAGCCAGGACGACGCCGACGCCCTGCCCGAGATCGCCCAGCACTCGCAGATCCCGGTCATCGCCGACATCCACTTCCAGCCCAAGTACGTCTTCGCGGCCATCGACGCCGGCTGCGCGGCCGTCCGGGTCAACCCCGGCAACATCCGCAAGTTCGACGACCAGGTCAAGGAGATCGCCCGGGCCGCCAAGGACCGCGGCACCTCGATCCGGATCGGCGTCAACGCCGGTTCGCTCGACAAGCGGATCATGGACAAGTACGGCAAGGCGACGCCCGAGGCGCTCGTCGAGTCCGCGGTCTGGGAGGCCAGCCTCTTCGAGGAGCACGACTTCCACGACTTCAAGATCTCGGTCAAGCACAACGACCCGGTCGTCATGGTGCGCGCCTACGAGCTGCTCGCCGAGGCCGGCGACTGGCCCCTGCACCTCGGCGTGACCGAGGCGGGCCCGGCCTTCCAGGGCACCATCAAGTCCAGCGTGGCGTTCGGCCACCTGCTCAGCCAGGGCATCGGCGACACCATCCGCGTCTCGCTCAGCGCCCCGCCGGTCGAGGAGGTCAAGGTCGGCCTCCAGATCCTGGAGTCGCTCAACCTCAAGCCGCGCCGGCTCGAGATCGTCTCGTGCCCGAGCTGCGGCCGGGCCCAGGTCGATGTCTACAAGCTGGCCGAGGAGGTCACCGCCGGGCTCGAGGGCATGGAGGTGCCGCTGCGCGTCGCCGTCATGGGCTGCGTCGTCAACGGACCGGGCGAGGCCCGCGAGGCCGACCTCGGAGTCGCCTCCGGCAACGGCAAGGGCCAGATCTTCGTCAAGGGCGAGGTCATCAAGACCGTCCCGGAGTCGCAGATCGTGGAGACCCTCATCGAGGAGGCCCTGCGGCTCGCCGAGGACATGGAGCCCGTGGAGGGCGCCGGGGCGAGCGTCAGCATCAGCTGATGCAGCGCACCGTCCGCAGCCGGATCGACCTGACCGTCACGGCCCCGGCCGACCTGGTGTTCTCCGTCGCGGTCTCCAGCGAGCTCGCGCCGAGCGAGGAGACGCTCACCGTCACCGTCGACGGCGAGCCCGTCGCGACGACCGAGATCCTCGACGGCACCACCCGGCTGCACCGGGTCCCCTCCGCCCCGGTCGGAGCGCTGCGGATGGCGTACGACGCCGTGGTCCCGCAGGCGCCGCCGACCGGCCCGGTCACCGACCTCGAGGCCATCGTCTTCACCCGGCCGAGCCGCTACTGCGACTCCGACCGGCTCTCGCCCGTCGCGCACTCCCACTTCGGTGACCTCGCCGGCCGGGAGCTGGTGCAGGCGGTCGTGACCTGGGCGCTCACGCACATCACCTACGCGCCGGGCAGCAGCGGCCCGGTCGACGGCGCGCTCGAGACCTACGTGAGCCGCCGCGGCGTCTGTCGCGACACCTCCCAGCTCGTCATCACCTTCCTGCGCGCCCTGGGCGTGCCCGCCCGCCTGGTGAGCGTCTACGCGCCGGGCCTGGTGCCGATGGACTTCCACGCGGTCACCGAGGTCGCGATCGACGGCGAGTGGTACGTCGTCGACGGCACCGGCCTCGCGCCCCGTCCGTCGCTGGCGCGGATCGCCACCGGCCGCGACGCCGCCGACACGGCGTTCCTGACCGTCAACTCCGGCCGTACGACGATGGGCCCGATGAGCGTCAGCGCCACCGTCGACCCCGCCCTGCCGTCCGACGACGGGCGCGCGCTGACCCGGCTGCGCTGACCCCGCTGCGCCGACCTCCCGGGGCGGCGTACGTCGATGCAGTGGGGTAGTCCGTGACGAACGGACCCCGGAACCGCGCGAACCGGGGTCCGATCGTCAGGGACTACCCCGGAACGAGGGTCAGGTCAGGTCGCCGGTGGACGGCAGCCGGGTCACGTCGACGGCGACGTCGAGGGACGAGCCGCCCGACTCGGTGAAGACCACGCCCTTGAGGGGCGAGACGTCGCGGAAGTCGCGACCCCAGGCGGTGACGACGTACCGCGAGTCGGCGAGGTGGTCGTTGGTCGGGTCCAGGTCGACCCACCCGCCGCCCGGCACCATCACCGACGCCCAGGCGTGCGAGGCGTCCGAGCCCTCGAGCTTCGCCTTCCCGGGCGGGGGAGCGGTCTCGAGGTAGCCGCTGACGTAGCGCGCCGGCAGCCCGACCGCACGCAGGCAGCCCAGGGCCAGGTGCGTGAAGTCCTGACAGACCCCCTGCCGCAGGGCGAGCAGCTCGGGCAGGGTCGTGCGCACGTTGGTGACGCCCGAGGCGTAGGTGAAGTCCTCGAAGATCGTGTGCGTGAGCCCCACGATCGCCTGCCCGAGGGGAGCGGCGGGGTCGAGCACGCTGCGGGCGTAGTCGGCGACGCTGTCGTCCACGGCCACCAGGCGTGACGGCAGGGAGTACGTCGCGTGCTCGACCGGGTCCGCGTCCTCGGCGAGCTCCGCGACCGCCTCGCCGACCGTCCGCGCGTCGAGGGCGTCCAGGTCGACCTGCGGCCAGTCGACGTCGAGCACGCTGGTCTTGGTCACCTCGAGCACCCGGTGCGGGGTGCGGACCTCGACGTAGGAGGACCGGTTGCCGAAGTGGTCGATGTGCTCGCTGACCAGGTCGGGCTCCGGGGAGATCCGGACGTCGTTGCTCACCACCCGCTGGGTGGGCGTCGGTCGGGGACCCAGGAAGCCGCGCTCGTAGCAGGACGTCACGTCGGCGCCGTCGTAGGTGTAGGTCGTGCGGTGCCGCACCTCGTAGCGGCGAGGTGTGAAGTCCTCGGGTCCCTGGCGGCTCATCCGCGACCGCCCCACTGGCCGAGCAGCACCCGCGACGGGGGCTTGCGACCGAAGTAGCGGGTGCCCAGCTCCGCGGACAGCTCCCGCAGGGTCCGGGCCACCGTGTCGAGGGCGGCCGCGAGGCCGGCCCGGTCGCCGGCGCACACCTCGTCGAGGTCGAGGGCGCCGAGCAGGGACACCAGGCCCTCGCACCGCTCGACGAGGACCGGGTCGCCGGCCAGGGCCAGGGCCTCGCCGAGCCGGGTGACCTGGAAGGCGACCGACCGGGGGTTGCCGGGGTCGAGCAGGAGCAGGGACGTCGCCGAGTGCAGCGGCCATGCCGGTCCCTCCCCGGACGTCGTGCGCCGACGGTGGGTGATGATGCTCTCGCTGGCTTCCAGCACCGCCTCGGTCACCTGGCCGTCGATGACCGGCGGACGCTCGGAGGTCAGCGTGGCCCGCAGCAGGGCCAGCGTGTGCTGCGCCCGCTCGACGCGGATGCCGCCGTCGAGGAAGCCCCAGGTCTGGTCGCGCACCATGCTCTCGTGGACGACCCCGGCGACGGCGAGCAGCGACTCCAGGACGTTGTCGAGCTGCGGGCGCAGCTGCGCGCGCGGCGACGGGGCCCGCTCCAGGGTGCGGTCGAGGCGGCTGAGGACGTGCCAGATGTCCTGCGAGAGCTGGTCGCGGACGCTCTCGGCGGCCAGGACCAGGCGGTGGCAGGCGTGGGCCACGGTGCCCGTGCGGGCCGCGTCGCCCACCATGGCACGCAGGTGGTCGACCGTCCCCTGGCCCGCGACCGGCGCCACGCCCGTGAGCGCGGCCGCGGCCTGCACCATCACCTCCATGGTGGTGGCGCCGGGGGTGCCGGGTCGCTGGGCGTGGTCCTCGGCGAGGTCGTCGGCGACCCGCAGGAGGCGCGCGGTGCCCTCGGCCCGCTCGGCGTACCGGCCCACCCAGTAGAGGTTGTCGGCGACGCGAGGGGCGACCGCCACCCGGCGCTGGAGGCGGACCTGGGTGGGCTGGGCCTCCGGGGTGGCACGGCTCCAGCCGCCGACGACGGCGGCGTCGTCGGAGAGCACCCAGACGTCCTTGGCCAGTGCCCCGCTCATGCTGGAGACCAGCGACGAGGAGGCGTCGGTGTTGACCCGGGCGAGGCCGCCCGGCATGACGTGGTGCCGCTCGGTGTCGGTGACGCCGAAGGTGCGCAGCACGAGCCGCCCGGGAGCCAGGCCGGCCGGTGTCACGACCGGTGCGGTGGACATCGGCACGGGCTCCTGGCCGACCCACGCCCAGGGGCGGGCCTCGACCTCGCGGCGCAGGTCGTCGCGTCCGGCCGCGTCGAGCTCCCAGCCGAAGCGTGCCGAGAGCACCGGTCCCCGTGCCACGGGCTTGACCACGAGGCGCTCGACGTTGGCCAGGACGTGTGAGCGGGCCGCGGAGTCGCCGCACCACCACGTGGCGGCCGAGGGCAGCAGCAGGTCCTCGCCGAGGAGCCGGTGGGCGACCTCGGGCAGGAACGCCACCAGGCCGGCGTTCTCGAGCACCCCGGCGCCCAGCGGGTTGGCGAGCCGGACGGCGCCGCGCCGCGTGGCCTCGACCAGCCCGGCGATGCCGAGCTGGGAGTCGGGCCGCAGCTCGAGGGGGTCGCAGTAGTCGGCGTCGACGCGGCGCAGCACCACGTCGACCTCCTCGCGACGGGCGGTGCTGCGGATCCACAGCCGGCCGTCGCGGACGCTCAGGTCGTCGGCCTCGACGAGGGGGAAGCCGAGCAGGGTGGCCAGGAAACCCTGGTCGTACGCCGTCTCCGAGCCCGAGCCGGGGGAGAGGAGCACCACGCGGGGCAGGTCGACGTCGACCGGGGCGGCACTGCCCAGCGCGGCCGCCATCGTGTGGAACCAGCCGCGGAGCCGGGCCAGCGAGGCGTCGCGGTGCACGTCGGCGAGCACCCGGCTCGTGACACGGCGGTTGGCCATCGCGTAGCCGGCACCGGAGGGCGCGGCGGTCTTGTCGGCCATCACCGTCCAGCGTCCGTCGGCGCCGCGGGCGAGGTCGGTGGCGCCCACGACGAGTCGCTGGCCGGGGACCCGGTCGACGCTGCGGACGAAGTCGGGGTGGCCCAGCACCACTGCCGCCGGGACGATGCGGTCGCGCAGCAGTCGGCGCTCGCCGTACAGGTCGTCCAGCACGAGCTGGAGGAGCTCGGCGCGCTGGTGCAGGCCCTGCTCGAGCGCGGCCCACTCCTCGCTGCCGATGACCACCGGCAGCGGGTCGATGACCCAGCTGCGGCCCCGGTCGGCCGCGTCGCCCAGCCCGCCGTAGCGGATGCCGTCGTCCTCGACGAGGCGGCGCGACTCCGCGCGTGCCTCCAGCAGTCCCGTCAGTCCCATCGACGCCACGGCCGAGGCCACCACGTCCTGCCCTGGACGAAGGACCGACCCGTCGTACCACTCGTCGACGCCGGTCGGGCCGCCGAGCCCGTCGACGAGGGCGCGATACCCCGCGAGCGGCCCCTCCGGTGAGGCACTGGCGGAGGCGGTCACGCGAGCACCCTAGCGAGCACGTCTGCGGGGGTGGTCGATCTGTGGCAGGCTCGCGGCCGTGGTCACCGAGCAGGAGACGGACAAGCGGACCGAGAGCGCGCAGGTGCGCCTGCTCGGCCCCGACGACCGCGACCAGTTTCTCGCGCTGGCCGGCCGCGACCCGGTGGTCAACGTCTTCGCCGACTACCGCGCGCGGGTGACCAACCTGGAGCCGCGCTGGCTCGGTGGGGAGGTCTGGGGACGCTTCCGCGGGTCGACCCTGGTGGCCGGGTGCCACATGGGCGCCAACCTCGTGCCGGTCGGGTGCACGGCCGACGACATGGCCGCCTTCGCCGACCGGGCGCTGTCCCGCGTCCGCTCGACCGCGACGATCGTGGGCCCGCACGAGCCGGTCGCGGCCTTCTGGGACGTCGTCGGCGACCGCTGGGGCCCGCCACGCGAGGCACGCTGGCGCCAGCCCCACCTGCAGATCGACACCGACCCCGCCGTGCGTCCGGACCCGCTCGTGCGGCTCACCACGCGCGACGACCTCCCGGCGCTCTACCCCGCGTGCGTGGCGATGTACACCGAGGAGGTGGGCGTCTCCCCGGAGTCGGGGGGCGGCAAGGACTACTACCGCGCCCGCGTCCAGCAGCTGATCTCCCGTGGCTGGTCCTTCGCACGGTTCGACGAGCACGGCCGCGTGGTCTTCAAGGCCGAGGTCGCGTGCGCCACGCCGTACGCCGCGCAGGTCCAGGGCGTCTACGTGCACCCGGACCACCGCGGCCGTGGCCTGTCGGTCAGCGGCATGGCCGCCGTGGTCGAGCTGGTCCGTCGACGCGTCGCGCCGACGGTCTCGCTCTACGTCAACGAGTGGAACTCCCCGGCGCGGGCGGCCTACGCGCGGGTCGGCTTCACCGAGTCGGCCCGGTTCTCGACGCTGATGTTCTGAGGGCCCCCTAGGGTCGCGGTCATGACCCCCTCACCGCTCACGCGCGACGTCCGGGCCCTGTCGGGCATCTTCGCGATCTCCGGGGCCCTGCACCTGCTCAAGCCGGAGGTCTACGAGCCGATCATGCCGTCGGCCGTGCCGGCCCCACGCCAGGTCATCTGGGCGAGCGGGGTGGCCGAGATCCTCTGCGCCGGTGGGCTGCTGCACCCTCGCACCCGGCGGGCCTCGGGCTGGGCCAGCGCGGCGCTGCTCCTCGCCGTCTACCCGGCCAACGTCAAGATGGCCGCCGACGTCCGGGACAGCCGGCGGACCGGGCTCAAGGCCGCGGCCTTCGCCCGGCTGCCGCTCCAGCTCCCGATGATCCGTACGGCGCTGCGGGCCGCTCGCGGCTGAGCGCGGCCCGCACCCGGCGTCTCAGCCGACCGGGCGCAGCTCGAGGGCGGGCTCGGGGTCGGTCGCGTTCTCGCACTCCGTGAGCCGGCAGCGCACCGTCGCGTACTGGGTGCCGTTGGTGTCGAGCAGCACGGTGTCGGCGTCCTCCCAGCCGATCGCGCCGAACCACTGCCCGGCGTCGTACCGCGCCAGCAGCGTCCCGCGCACGGTGCGCACGCTGACGCGTCCCGGCCCGACCCCGTCGCTGAGGATGTGGACCGTCGCGATGCCGGTGCCGTCGGGGTTGACGCTCTCCACGCGCTCGTGGCACGACGTCCAGAGCGTGCGCCCGGGCCGGGAGAGGCGGCTCAGCACCGTGCAGCCGTCGAGGTAGGGGTCGGCGGTGTACGTCGACAGCAGGTCGTGCCCGACGTCCGCGACCCCGCCGACGCGCGTGGTCACCAGCGGGGTGCGACCGGTGCGGAGGTCCCACCAGAACGTGCCGCGCTCCCACGTGCTCATCAGCACCCGCCGGCCGTCCATGCCCAGGATGTTCGGGTAGTCGGGGAAGCCGCGCTTCGCCACGAGGCGGCCGCTGCGGGCCGAGTGCACGCTCACCGGGGAGCTGCGCCGGTTGCCGTTGCGCAGCCGCACCAGCCTCCGCCCGTCCTCGGAGACGGTGATGCTCCACGGGCTGGCCTTCAGCAGCGGCGTGACGCTGTCGTCGGGCCGCAGCCGCACCACACGGTGTGGACCGAGGCCGTCCTCGCCGGACGTGCCGAGGATGAACGCGCGACCCGACCGGCCGAGCAGGGTGACCCGCTCGGCGTCGATCGCGACCCTGCGGTCGCCGTCGACGAAGGTCGTGCCGTCGAGGTGGGGGATCGCGATGTCGGGGCCGCGGGACAGGTCCGCGGGGTCCAGGTCGGTCGTGGGGACGGCGGCACCGGCGGGCGCGGCGGCCAGCAGTGCCCCCGCCGTACCGATGGCGACGGCGGTCCTGATGGTCCGGAGGCGGAGCGTCATGGTGTCTCTCCCGTGCGTGGCTGGAGCATGTCTGGGGCGCGTGGTGCGGCGGGGCACGATCGGTCCCTCGTCAGGGAGACGCACGGACCCGGCACCGGGTTGCACCAATCTGGGTCGCGGTGCCGCGAGGGGCGCCAGTAGCCTTCGCCCCATGATCCTCCGCATGTCGAGCCTGTTCGTCCGCACCCTCCGAGACGACCCCAACGACGCGGAGGTCCCGAGCCACCGGCTGCTGGTGCGGGCGGGCTACATCCGTCGCAACGCGCCCGGTCTCTACACCTGGCTGCCGCTCGGGCTGCGGGTGCTGCGCAAGATCGAGAACATCATCCGCGAGGAGATGGACGCGATCGGCGCCCAGGAGCTCCTCTTCCCCGCGCTGCTGCCCAGGGAGCCCTACGAGGCGAGCGGGCGCTGGACCGAGTACGGCGACAACATCTTCCGGCTCAAGGACCGCAAGGGCGGCGACTACCTGCTCGGCCCCACCCACGAGGAGATGTTCACCCTCGTGGTCAAGGACCTCTACAGCTCCTACAAGGACCTGCCGCTGTCGATCTACCAGATCCAGAACAAGTACCGCGACGAGGCGCGTCCTCGCGCCGGGCTCCTGCGTGGTCGCGAGTTCGTCATGAAGGACTCCTACTCCTTCGACGTCGACGACGCCGGCCTCGAGGCGTCGTACCAGAAGCACCGCGAGGCCTACGTCCGGATCTTCGACCGGCTCGGCTTCGAGTACGTCATCGTCAAGGCGACCTCGGGCGCGATGGGCGGCTCGGCCAGCGAGGAGTTCCTCGCCAAGGCCGCCGTCGGCGAGGACACCTACGTCCGCTGCACGCACTGCGACTACGCCGCCAACGTGGAGGCCGTCGCGGTCCGCCCCCCGGCTCCCGTCGCGTACGACGACGCTCCCGCCGCCCACGCGGAGCAGACCCCGGACACGCCCACGATCGACACGCTCGTCGACCACCTCAACGCCGAGCACGCCCGTGCCGACCGTCCCTGGGCGGCCGGCGACACCCTCAAGAACGTGCTCGTCGTGCTGAAGCACCCCGACGGCACCCGCGAGCCGCTCGCCATCGGCCTGCCCGGCGACCGCGAGGTCGACCAGAAGCGCCTCGAGGGCCAGCTCGAGCCCATCGAGGTCGAGGCCATGGACGAGGCGGAGCTCGCGAAGCACCCCGCGCTCGTCAAGGGCTACATCGGTCCGGAGGTCCTCGGCGAGGAGTCGAAGTCCGGCATCCGCTACCTCGTCGACCCGCGCGTCGTCGAGGGCACTCGGTGGGTCACTGGCGCCAACGTCCCCGGCTCCCACGTGCTCGACCTGGTGGCCGGTCGCGACTTCACCCCCGACGGCACCATCGAGGCCGCGGACGTGCGCGACGGTGACGCCTGCCCGAACTGCGCCGAGGGCACCCTCGAGTCCGCACGCGGTGTCGAGATGGGCCACATCTTCCAGCTCGGCCGCAAGTACGCCGAGGCACTCGACCTGAAGGTCCTCGACGAGAACGGCAAGCTCGTCACCGTCACGATGGGGTCCTACGGCATCGGTCCCTCGCGGGCCGTCGCCGCGATCGCCGAGGGCACCCTCGACGACAGCGGCCTGTGCTGGCCGCGTGACGTCGCGCCCGCCGACGTCCACGTCGTGGCCGCGGGCAAGGACCCCGCGATCTTCGTGGCCGCCGAGGAGCTCGCCGCCGCGCTGTCGGCGCAGGGCGTCGACGTGCTCTACGACGACCGCACCGGCAAGGTGAGCCCGGGCGTGAAGTTCAAGGACGCCGAGCTCATCGGGGTGCCCACCATCGTCACGGTCGGCCGCGGGCTGGCCGACGGCGTGGTCGAGGTGCGCGACCGGGCCAGCGACGAGCGGCGCGACGTGCCGGTGGCCGACGCGGCTGCCGACGTCGTCGCCCTCGTCCGGGGCTGACGCACGCCGTGGGCGACGTGCAGGCGGTCATCTTCGACTGGGGCGGCACCCTGACCCGGTGGCACGACGTGGACTTCCACGCCGAGTCCCTGGCGCTGGCCCAGGCGGTGGTCAACGCCGAGCACCACTCGCCCGCCGAGATCACCTCCCGGCTGCACCGGGCCGGCGACGTGGTCTGGGGGAGGAGTCGCGACCACCAGCAGAGCGCCACGATCGCCGACCTCTTCGCCGAGGCCGGCCTCGACCACGACCCCGCGCTGCTGCGCGCCTACTACGACTTCTGGGAGCCGCACACCGCGACCGACCCGGAGTGCCGCCCGATGCTCGAGGAGCTGCGGTCCATGGGCCTGCGGGTCGGCGTGCTGTCCAACACCATCTGGCCGCGCGAGTGGCACGTCGGCTTCTTCGAGCGCGACGGGGTCTACGACCTGATCGACGGCGACGTCTACACGAGCGAGGTCCCGTGGACCAAGCCGTCCGCCCGGGCCTTCGGTGCCGCGATGGACGCCGTGGGCGTCACCGACCCGGCCGCCTGCGTCTACGTCGGCGACCGGTTGTACGACGACATCTGGGGCGCCCGGCAGGCGGGGCTGCACGCGATCCACGTCCCCCTCAGCACGATCCCGGCCGACCAGGTCGGCCACACCGAGGGCGAGCCGGACGCCGTCGTGCACTCGCTCGCCCAGGTGCCCGACGCCGTGCGCGGCCTGGGCTGAGCCCACCCACTTTTGCAGGTTTACGCAGCGCAGAAAGATGCAACCGCACGGAGGTGGGCGCGGGCACTTCCGTGCTGCATAGTTCTGCATGTGGCCGCCTCCCCACAGGGCGTGCCACACGGGTGATGCTGACCAACCCCTTGGTCCGCGTCCTCACCGGCTGGGGGAGATCTCGGGACTTCCCCACTCGGTGAGGGCGCGGACTTCCTGCATTTCGGGGCCCGCCGCCGGGTGGCCCGGTCCCTCAGCCCAGCTCGGGTGCCCCGGGGAACGCCGCGGGGCGGCCCCCCAGGCGCAGCTGCAGGAGTGCCGACTCGGTGAGGGCGGTCGCGGCCCACCGGCGGCGCGGACCGGCGGACTCCGCCACCAGCGCGGCGTACGTCTCGGCGCAGGCCTGCTCGGTGAGCAGCGCGGCACGGGAGACGCTCCGGGCGCTCCGCAGGCCCTCCGGCTCGTCGTACGCCGCTCCGGCCGCGACCGGGTCCGCGCCCAGGTCCGCGACGGCCAGGCGCAGCTGGTCGCGGCGGGCCCGGTGGGCGCGGTAGCCGTCCTGCAGGGTGGCGAACAGCGACGGATCCGCCGTCTGGGACGTCCGGCCCCCGTAGAGGCCGTAGAGGTGCAGGGCGGCGTGCTCGGCCGACAGGGTGGCCTGGAGCGCCTCGAGGGTGCTCACGCGGCCGCCCGCCGGCTGTCGAGGACGCTCAGGTGCTGGGTGACCGAGGCGGCCATGCTGGCCAGCGCGCGGGCGAAGTCGCCGCTCTGGGCCGTGCCGGTGGCCGCGCGCAGGGCGCCGGCCAGGCGCGTCTCGGCGCGGCGTACGCGGTCCAGGGCCAGCTCCTGCCGACCGGGCACCGTGGGCACGTCGGTGGTGTCCTGCTCCACGTCCGCGGCCTCGTCGAGCACCGCACGGTGGGCCGCGTGGACGTCCACGAGGGGCTGGAGGTCTCCCGCGAGCCGCGGGTGCCGGGCCAGCGTCGCCGTGACGAGCGCCACGGTGTCGTCGAGCGCGGCCAGGACGGTGCCCAGCAGCAGGACGTCGGCGTCCGGCTCCGGGTCCTCGGGCGCACCGGCCGCCGGCTCGGCGGAGGGTGGGTCGAGGGTGCACCCGGCGAGGAGGCCCGAGGCCGCGAGGGTCCCGGTGAGGCCCAGGCCCACCGCCGTACGGCGGGAGACGGGGCGGGCGCGCTGTGACACGCCCGGAACCCTATCCGCCGCCGGTGGACCGGGCGCGGACAGCGGCTATCGTGGCTCCTCGAAGGACAACAGCACAAGGAGGTCGCACACTCGTGAGCAGCGCCAGGCAGGACGCCACCCGGGACCGGATCGAGGAGGCACTCGTCGGACCCCTCTCCGAGCAGGGCCTCGACGTCGAGGCGGTGGAGGTCACGCCGGCGGGCAAGCGGCGTGTGCTGCGCGTGGCCGTGGACAAGGACGGCGGGGTGACGCTCGACGACGTCGCCGACGCGACGCGTGCGGTCTCCGAGGTGCTCGACGCCTCCGACGTGATGGGGGAGATGCCCTACACGCTCGAGGTGACCTCGCGCGGCGTCGACCGACCGCTGACGCTGCCGCGCCACTGGCGCCGCAACGCCGACCGCCTGGTCAAGGTGACCCCCGTCGACGGGGAGCCGGTGACCGGCCGCATCACCACGAGCGACGAGACCTCGGTCACCCTCGACGTCGACGGCAGCCCCCGGGTCCTGTCGTACGCCGAGGTGGCCAAGGCCCACGTGCAGATCGAGTTCAACCGCAAGACCGACAAGAGCGACAAGAGCGAGGACGCCTGATGGACATCGACCTGAGCATCCTGAGGATGCTGGAACGCGAGAAGGAGATCTCCTTCGACGTGCTCGTCGAGGCGATCGAGCAGGCCCTGCTCACGGCGTACCACAAGACCCCCGGCGCGCAGGCGACCGCGCGGGTGGAGCTCGACCGCAAGAACGGCCACGTCAGCGTGCTCGTCCGCGAGGTCGACGAGGAGGGCAACGCCTCCGAGGAGTACGACGACACCCCCGCCGGGTTCGGCCGGATCGCCGCCACGACCGCGAAGCAGATCATGCTCCAGCGGCTGCGCGACGCCGAGGACGACATCCGCTTCGGGGAGTTCTCCGGCAAGGAGGGCGACATCATCTCCGGGATCATCCAGCAGGGCCGCAACCCCGACGACGTCATGGTCGACCTCGGCAAGCTCGAGGCACTCCTGCCCGTGGGCGAGCGGGTGCCGGGGGAGGAGTACAAGCACGGCGAGCGCATCAAGACCCTCGTGGTGTCGGTGCGCAAGGGGATGCGCGGGCCGCAGATCACCCTGTCGCGCAGCCACCCCAACCTGGTCAAGAAGCTCTTCGCGCTCGAGGTGCCGGAGATCGCCGACGGCACCGTCGAGATCGCGGCCATCGCCCGCGAGGCCGGCCACCGCACCAAGATCGCCGTGCACTCCACCGTCCCCGGCGTCAACGCGAAGGGCGCCTGCATCGGTCCGATGGGCCAGCGGGCCCGCAACGTGACCGCCGAGCTGCACGGGGAGAAGGTCGACATCGTCGACTGGTCGGCCGACCCGGCCGAGTTCGTCGCCGAGGCGCTGTCGCCGGCGCGGGTCAGCTCGGTGGAGATCGTCGACGCGACGACCCGCTCGTGCCGCGTGGTCGTCCCCGATTACCAGCTGTCGCTGGCCATCGGCAAGGAGGGCCAGAACGCCCGCCTCGCCGCGCGCCTCACGGGGTGGCGCATCGACATCCGCTCGGACGAGGCGCCCAAGCCCGAGGCCTGATCGTCGGGCCACCCGGAGCGTGGGCGGTTGCAGTGCTCCGAGCACCGGGACCGCCCACGACCTCGGGTCCGGGCCCGGAGGGGTGGGGCATCGGGCGGGGCCATTCGGGATTCAGCCGCGCAGGCGATAGAGTTTCCGTCGGTGACCATGACCGACGACCCGCGTGTGCCCATCCGCACGTGCATCGGTTGTCGGGCGCGGGCCACCAGGAGCGAGTTGTTGCGTGTCGTCATCGGCTCGGACGCGAGTGGTCACCCGGCCGCCTGCCCCGATCCACGCGGCACGGCTCCGGGCCGGGGGGCGCACCTGCACCCCACGACCCGGTGCTACGACCTCGCGGTGCGCCGGCGGGCGTTCTCCCGGGCCCTCAGGGCCAGGGAGGGACTCACCAGCACGCCCGTGGCGGACCACCTCGCAGCACAGCAGGCAGCACAGCACTGAGCACCACCAGTACCAAGACCCGAAGCAGCACCGACCAGATCAGTACCGATCAGAGACTGGAGCAGCAGCTCATGAGCACTCGATGAGTACTTCCCGATGAGTTTGCACACCCGCTAACGGTCCGAACCACCCCGCCGCACTCCTGCGACGACGGGTCTCGGGCCAGAAGGAGAATTGTGGCCAAGACCCGAGTCCACGAACTCGCCAAGGAGTTCGGCGTCGAGAGCAAGTTCGTTCTCGAGAAGCTCAAGGAGATGGGTGAGTTCGTCAAGTCGGCATCGTCGACCGTCGAGCCCCCCGTCGAGATGCGGTTCAAGAAGCAGTACGGCGAGCAGCTGAAGTCCGCTGCGGCATCGGCCCCGGCGGCCGAGCCCGAGGCCAAGCCGGCCGCGCAGGCCCCGGCCGAGAAGGCTGCCGAGGCTCCGGCCGCGGCTGCCGCGACCGCGGCCCCTGCCGAGGCGCCCGCCGCCGCCGCGTCGTCGTCGACCCCCGGTCCCCGACCGGGCCCCAAGCCCGGCCCCAAGCCGGCGCCCGCAGCCGAGCCCGAGGCGCCCGCCGCCGAGGCCCCGGCTGCCCCCGAGGCTCCGGCCGCCCCTGAGGCTCCGGCCGCTCCCGAGGCTCCGGCCGCGGCGGCTTCCGCGCCGGCATCGCCCAAGCCGGCCACGCCGGCTCCGCGGCCCTCGGCACGTCCCGGCGCCCCGCGCCCGGGCAACAACCCGTTCGCGTCCAGCCAGGGCATGGGTCGCCGTCCGGCGCCCGCCCCCGGTGGCGACGCGGCCCCCGGGGACCCGCAGCGTCCCCCGCGTCCCGCGGCGGCACGCGAGGGTGGCGCCCCGGGTCGTCCGGGCATGCCTCGCCCCAACCCGGCGATGATGCCCAAGTCCCCGGCCGCCTTCGGCTCGGGCCCCGGCGGTCGTCCCGGCCCCGGTGGTCCCGGTCAGGGTCGTGGTGGCGCCCCCGGTCGTCCGGGTGCTCCCGGTCGCGGCGGTGCCCCCGGTCGTGCCGGTGCCGGTGCCGGTGCTCCGGGTCGCCCCGGTGGCGCTCCCGGCGGCTTCGGCCCCAGCGGCGGCGGTCGTCCCGGCGGTGGCCGTCCCGGCCAGCGCGGCCAGACCCAGGGCGCCTTCGGTCGTCCCGGCGGCCCGTCGCGCCGAGGACGCAAGAGCAAGCGCGCCCGTCGCCAGGAGTTCGAGGCCATGGACGCCCCGACGCTGGGCGGCGTCCGCGTCCGCAAGGGCAACGGCGAGACCGTCCGCCTGCCGCGTGGCGCGTCCCTGACCGACTTCGCCGAGCGGATCAACGTCGATGCCGCTGCCCTCGTGCAGATGCTCTTCTCGCTCGGCGAGATGGTGACCTCGACCCAGTCGGTCGGTGACGAGACGTTCGAGCTGCTCGGCGAGGAGCTCAACTACGTCGTCCAGATCGTGTCCCCGGAGGACGAGGACCGCGAGCTGCTCGAGACGTTCGACCTCGAGTTCGGTGCCGACGAGGGCGAGGAGGCCGACCTGGTCGTCCGTCCGCCGGTCGTGACCGTCATGGGTCACGTCGACCACGGAAAGACCAAGCTGCTCGACGCCCTGCGCGACGCCAACGTCGTGGACAAGGAGGCCGGTGGCATCACCCAGCACATCGGTGCCTACCAGGTCCACACCGAGGTCGACGGCAACGACCGTCGCATCACCCTCATCGACACCCCGGGCCACGAGGCGTTCACCGCCATGCGTGCTCGTGGTGCCCAGGCGACCGACATCGCGATCCTCGTGGTCGCGGCCGACGACGGCGTCATGCCGCAGACGGTGGAGGCGCTCAACCACGCCAAGGCCGCCGGCGTACCGGTCGTGGTCGCGGTCAACAAGATCGACAAGCCCGACTCGGACCCGACCAAGGTCCGCGGACAGCTGACCGAGTACGGCCTCATCCCCGAGGAGTACGGCGGCGACGCGATGTTCGTCGACGTCTCGGCCAAGGCCGGGCTCAACCTCGACAAGCTGCTCGAGGCCGTGGTCCTCACCGCGGACGCCTCGCTCGACCTGCGGGCCAACCCCGACCAGGACGCGCAGGGCCTCGTGGTCGAGGCGCACCTCGACCGCGGTCGCGGCCCGGTCGCCACGGTGCTCGTCCAGCGCGGAACCCTCCGCGTCGGCGACTCGATCGTGGCCGGTCCGGCCCACGGTCGTGTCCGCGCCATGCTCGACGAGCACGGCAACGAGATCACCGAGGCCGACCCGTCGCGTCCCGCGATGGTGCTCGGACTCAGCGCCGTCCCGGGTGCGGGCCAGAACTTCATCGTGGTCGAGGACGACCGCATGGCCCGCCAGATCGCCGAGAAGCGCGAGGCGCGCGAGCGGGCGGCCATGCAGGCCAAGCGTCGCGTGCGTCGCAGCCTCGAGGACTTCATGGCCTCCATGGAGAAGGGCGAGAGCCAGGAGCTCAACCTCATCCTCAAGGGCGACGTGTCCGGCTCGGTCGAGGCGCTCGAGGACGCGCTGTCCAAGATCGACGTGGGCGACGAGGTGTCGCTGCGCGTCATCGACCGCGGTGTCGGTGCGATCACCGAGACCAACGTCGACCTGGCCGCGGCCTCCGACGCGATCATCATCGGCTTCAACGTCCGGCCCCAGGGCAAGGCGAGCCAGATGGCCGACAAGGAGGGTGTCGAGATCCGCTACTACTCGGTCATCTACCAGGCGATCGAGGAGATCGAGGCAGCGCTCAAGGGCATGCTCAAGCCCGTCTACGAGGAGTCGACCCTCGGTCAGGCGGAGATCCGCGAGATCTTCCGCTCGTCCAAGGCCGGCAACATCGCGGGCTGCATGGTCATCGACGGTCTCATCCGCCGCAACGCCAAGGTGCGCGTCCTGCGCGACGGCGCCGTGGTGGCCGACAACCTCGACCTGTCCTCGCTGCGCCGCGAGAAGGACGACGCCTCCGAGGTCCGCGAGGGCTTCGAGTGTGGTCTGGTGCTGCGCAACTTCCAGGACATCAAGATCGGCGACATCGTCGAGTCCTTCGAGATGCGCGAGATCGCGCGCAGCTGACCAACCGAGTGACCGGGCACTTTCGTAGCGCTCCGGGGCAGTGACCGGGCACGTCCGTCCTCCTACGAGGACGGACGTGCCCGGTCGGTCTCCGCGGGCGCACCGGAAGTGCCCGGTCGCGTTTGAGAGAGTGGAACCATGAGCAACCCCCGCGTCCGCAAGATCGCCGACCGCATCCAGGTCATCGTCGCCGAGATGCTCGAGCGCCGGATCAAGGACCCGCGCCTGGGCTTCGTCACCATCACCGACGTCCGCGTCACCGGTGACAGCCAGCAGGCGTCGATCTTCTACACCGTCCTGGGCGCCGACGAGGAGCGCGAGAGCACCGCCGCCGCGCTGGAGTCGGCCAAGGGCGTCATCCGCTCCGAGGTCGCCAAGCAGCTCGGCATGCGCATCGTGCCGACGCTGACCTTCATCCCCGACGCGCTGCCGGAGAGCGCGCGCGCCCTCGACGAGGTGCTCGCCCGGGCCAAGGCCCTCGACGAGGAGGTCGCGGCCCGCCGCGGCACGGCGTACGCCGGCGAGGAGGACCCCTACAAGAAGCCCCGCGAGGGCGATGACGCCGACGCCGACGCCGACGACGTCTGGGACGACGACGAGCTCGAGGACGAGCCCTTCGAGACGCCTCCTCCGTCGGCTCCTCAGGACAAGTGACCGGACGAGTGACCGCGCCCGTCGCCGACGGGCTGGTCGTCGTCGACAAGCCCGGCGGCATGACGTCGCACGACGTCGTCGCCCGGGTCCGGCGTGCCCTCGGGACCCGCAAGGTCGGGCACGCCGGCACGCTGGACCCGATGGCCACCGGCGTGCTCGTGCTCGGAGTCAACCGGGCGACCCGGCTGCTCGGTCACCTGATGCTGACCGAGAAGCGGTACGACGCGACCATCCGCCTCGGGGCGTCGACGACCACCGACGACGCCGAGGGCGAGGTCGTGTCGACCGCCCCGACCGGGCACCTCACCGAGGAGCAGGTGCGCGACGCGCTGACCGCGTTCGCCGGTGAGATCGACCAGAAGCCCACCGCTGTCTCCGCGATCAAGGTGGACGGCAAGCGCGCCTACCAGCGCGTGCGTGACGGGGAGGACGTCGACCTGCCCGCCCGCCGTGTGACGATCCACGAGCTCGACGTCACCGCGGTGCGCGGCCCCGACGTCGACGTGTCGGTGCGCTGCTCCAGCGGCACCTACATCCGGGCCATCGCCCGCGACCTCGGCGCGGCGCTCGGCGTCGGCGGGCACCTCGTCGCGCTGCGGCGCACGGCCGTCGGTCCCTTCGACCTCTCGGTCGCCCGCAGCCTGGAGGACCTGGCCGACGACCCGTCGGTGCTCCCGGTCGCGGAGGCTGCGCGAGCGACGTTCCCGTCGGTCGACCTCGACGAGGAGGCCGCCGCCCACGTGCGCGTCGGCCGGCGGCTCGACCTGGCCCTGCCCGGCGCGGGGGAGCACGCGCTCTTCGCGCCCGACGGCACCTTCCTGGCCCTCTACGAGCCGAGCGGCGCGGGAGCGCGCCCGGTGGCCGTCTTCGTCGGGTGAGCCCCGTCGGTAGGCTTCGGCCCGTGCAGATCTGGCGTTCCTTCGACGACGTGCCGGCCGACCTCGGCCGCACGGTCGTCACGATCGGCAACTTCGACGGCGTGCACCTCGGGCACCGGCACGTGCTGGCCCAGGCGCGCGCCACGGCCGGCGACCTCGGTGTCGACACCGTCGTCGTGGTGACCTTCGACCCGCACCCCATGGCGGTCCTGCGTCCCGAGCACGCGCCGCCGATCCTCACCTCGATCGAGACGCGCGGGCGGCTCGTCGAGGAGACCGGCGTCGACGCCGTGCTGGTGGTCCCGTTCGACCGGGAGATCGCGGGCTGGAGCCCGGAGGAGTTCATCGACCGGGTGCTCGTCGGCACCCTGCACGCTCGCGCCGTCGTCGTGGGGGCCAACTTCCGCTTCGGCCACCGGGCCGCCGGGGACGTGGCGCTGCTGCGCGAGGCCGGCGCGACGCGCGACTTCGACGTCGAGGGCATCGCGCTCGACGGTGGCCCCCAGGTCTGGAGCTCGACGTACATCCGCCAGTGCCTCGCCACCGGCGACGTCGCCGGTGCGGCCGAGGCGCTGGGCCGCTCGTTCACGGTGCGCGGCGTCGTCGTGAAGGGCGACCAGCGCGGCCGCGAGCTCGGCTACCCGACCGCCAACGTCCCCACGCCGGTCGACGGGGCCGCACCCGCCGACGGTGTGTACGCCGGCTGGCTGACCCGCCGCGACACCGGCGAGCGCTTCCCGGCCGCGATCAGCGTCGGCACCAACCCGACCTTCGACGGCGAGCGCGAGCGCCGCGTGGAGTCCTACGTCCTGGACCGCGACGACCTCGAGCTGTACGGCGTGGAGGTGGAGGTCGAGTTCGTCGAGCGGCTGCGGGGGATGGTGAAGTTCGAGGGCGTCGAGGCGCTGGTCGAGACGATGCACGACGACGTACGCCGCGCCCGGACCGTGCTGGAGCAGCGATCGTGACGTCCCGCCAGCGTCCCGGGGACCCGCTGGCGGCGACCGAGGCGTGGTTCCTCGAGCACGGGCTGTCCTACTTCGTCCCCGCCGAGCGCGCCGCCGCCCGCGAGGCGCTGACCCGGCGCCGGGTGCTGCCCGCGCTGGCCGTGGTGGCCGTCGTCGCCGCGGTCCTGGCCGGGCTGCTCGGCTGGCTGTCGAGCCAGGTGGCGGCGGCGCCCGCGGTGCTGCTGACCGTGGCGGGCGTCGGGGCGGTCGGCTACGCCCTCACCGCCCTGCGAGCCCGACCCATCGTGGGCTGGGCCCTCAAGCGCACGCTGTCGAGCCTGGGGTCGGTGGTCTCCACCGCCTCTCGCGCCCTGCCGCTGCTGCTGGTCTTCATCGCGTTCCTGTTCATCAACGCCGAGGCCTGGCAGATGACCTCCCACCTCGGCTTCGGCACGCTGTGGCTCACCGCCCTGCTGCTCCTCGGGCTGGGCACCGTCTTCCTGCTGGTGCGGCTGCCGGAGGAGGTCGACCAGGCCGACGACGCCGTCGACGACGCCTTCCTGCTGCGCGCCTGCCGCGGCACGCCGCTGGAGGGCGCGTGCCGGGAGATGGTCGAGGACCCGTCGGCCGACCCGGCGCGGCACGCCGAGGTCACCGGCTACGAGCGGTGGAACCTCATCGTGGTGCTGCTGGTGATCCAGGCCGTCCAGGTGGTCGTGCTCGTGGCGGCGGTGTTCGGTTTCCTGCTGGTCTTCGGGTCGCTCATCGTCAACGAGGACGTGCAGCAGCTGTGGACGGGTGAGGGCACCTCGCACCTGGCGTTCCTGACCAACGTCTCGGCCGAGCTGGTGAAGGTGTCGCTGTTCCTGGCGTCCTTCTCCGGGCTCTACTTCACCGTCTCCGCGATCACCGACGAGACCTACCGCGGCCAGTTCTTCAGCGCGGTGATGGTGCACCTGGAGCGTGCCGTGGGTGTGCGCGCGGTCTACCTCGCGCTGCGCGAGCGCCGCACCCAGGACGCTCCCTAGCCACGAGGCGCCAGCCGGCCACCCGTCGTACGACGACGGGCCGGCGCCCCGGAGGGACACCGGCCCGTCGTGCGGGTCATGCGAGGGCGCTCAGGCGTCGAGGTCCTGCTCGACGAGGGCGGCGATCGCGTCGAGCGCCGACTGGTCGTCGCTCTCCACCTCGACGGTGTCGCCGTTGCCGGCCCCGAGGGTCATGATCATCAACGACGAGCTGGCGTCGACGCCATTGATGGTCACCGCGGCGCCGAGGCCCTCAGCGGCCTCGGCGATGATCGCGGCGGGACGGGCGTGCAGGCCGACGGCCGAGCCGACGACGACGGACTTGCTGGGCATGGGTGCTCCTTCGTGGGGTGGGTCGAACAGGGTCAGACGGTGGTGACGTCGGCGTCGGACGGGCCGATGGACTTCAGGACGACGACGGCGGCAGCTCCGACGGCGACGCCGGCCGCGAGGGCGATGAGGTAGCCGAGGACGTTCTCGACGGCGAAGAGCACGAAGATCCCTCCGTGCGGCGCCCGCACGCTGACCTCCATCGCCATCGACAACCCGCCTGTCACGGCGCTGCCCAGCATGATCCCGGGGATCACACGCAGCGGATCGGCTGCGGCGAACGGGATGGCCCCCTCGGTGATGAACGACAGGCCCAGCAGCCAGCCGGCCTTGCCGTTCTCCCGCTCGGCGGCGTTGAACAGGCCGGGGCGAACGACGGTGGCCAGCGCCAGGGCGATCGGCGGCACCATGCCGGCGAGCATGACAGCGGCCATGATCTGGAGCTCGGGGGCGTCGTTGGCCAGTGCTGCGCCGCCGACCCCGACGGCGGCGAAGGTGTAGGCGACCTTGTTGAGCGGGCCACCCATGTCGAAGGCCATCATCAGACCCAGGATGATCCCGAGGAGGATCGCGCTGCCACCCGACATCGAGTTGAGCCCCTCGGTCAGCTGGTCCATGAGCCAGGAGATCGGCCTGCCGAGCACGATCAGCATCGCCAGACCGGCCAGCACCGACGCGAGCAGCGGGATGACCAGGACCGGCATCAGCCCGCGGGCCCAGGTCGGCACCTTCCAGCTCGCGATCCAGTGCGCGGCGATGCCCGCCAGGACGCCGCCGATCATCGCCCCGATGAACCCGGTGGCCGGGTAGGCGACACCGTCGGAGGTCTGCACGTTGAAGAGGTTGGCGGACAGCCCGCCCAGGACGAAGCCAGGCGCGATGCCGGGGCGGTCGGCGATCGCGTAGGCGATGTAGCCCGCCAGGGCCGGGAGGAACAGCGCGAAGGCGGTCTTGCCGATGATGAAGAAGAGCGCCCCGAGGTACGCCATCAGTCCTGAGTTGAACAGGGCGTGGTCGAGACCGAGCGCCTCGGGGTCGGGCAGGTTGAAGATGCCGTTGTTGACGGCGATGTCGCCGTAGGGGCCGACGATCTCGTATCCGCCCAGCAGGAAGCTCAGCGCGATCAACAGACCGCCGGCGGCGACGAACGGGATCATGTACGAGACGCCGGTCATCAGCACCCGCCGGACGCGGCCACCCCACGACTCCCCAGCGCCGTGGTCGGTACCTCCCGCAGAGGCCTCGCCCTCGACCCGTGGGGCGCTCGCGGGATCGGCCGCGTAGCGCAGCGCCTCGGCGATCATCGCGTCGGCGTCGTCGATCGGTCGCTTCACACTGGAGCTGACCATCGGCTTGCCGGCGAACCGGCTGCGGTCGCGCACGCCCACGTCGACGGCGAAGATCACCGCGCCCGCCTGGGAGATGGTCTCGTGCGCCAAGGGCGTGCTGCCGGCCGAGCCCTGGGTCTCGACCGCGATGGCGACCCCGGCCCGCGCGGCCGCGGCCTCGAGGGCCTCGGCGGCCATGTAGGTGTGCGCGATCCCGGTGGGGCACGCGGTGACCGCGACCAGGGACGTGGTTGCCGCGGTGGCCGGGGCGGTGGCCGTGGCCGTGGTGCCGGAGGCCGCTGCGGCGCCTGCCGGGGCAGCCGTGCCGCCGGCCGGTACGCCGGGGGGCGTGCCGTCGGGGGTGCCCGACGCGGGTGCGCCCGCCTTCGTGGCGGCCGGCTCGGAGACGCCGAGCGCCTCGTTGATGAGCCTCACGACCTCGTCGGCGTCCTCGGCGTCGCGCAGGGCGTTGGTGAAGGCCGGCTTGACGAGCGAGCGGGCGAGCTTGGTGAGCAGCTGGAGGTGGGTGGCGTCCCCGCCGGCCGGGGCGGCGATGAGGAAGGCCAGGTCGGCCGGGCCGTCCTTGGCGCCGAAGTCGACGCCCGGGCTGAGCCGGGCGAAGGCCAGCGTCGGCTCGTCCACGCCGGTGGTGCGGCAGTGGGGGATGGCGATGCCGCCCGGCAGGCCGGTCGAGGAGGTCTCCTCACGGGCGAAGGCGTCGGCGACGAGCTGGTCGGTGTCCGCGGCCCGGCCGGCGTCGCCCACGACGGCGGCCAGTCCCCGGATCACGTCCAGCTTGTCGTCGCCCCACGTCGTGTCGAGGCGCACCAGTTCCCTGGTGATCAGATCGGTCATGCGGTGCCTCCCAAGGCGGTGACGGTGACGAGCTCGGGGCGGAGGTGCGACGGCTCGGGGATCGTGGTGCCGGGCAGGGCAGCGGCGGCGCTGCCGTAGGCCACGGCGAGGGCCAGGCGCTGGGGCGGCGTGAGCCCCCGGATGTCGCCCAGGACGTAGCCGAACAGGCTGGAGTCGCCTGCTCCCACCGTGCTCACGACGGTGGTCGGCGGGGGTGTGGCGTGCCAGGCGCCCTCGGCGGTGACGAGCACGGCGCCGTTGCCGCCGAGGGTGGCGAGCACGGCCTCCACGCCCCGGTCGACCAGGGTCCGCGCGGCGGCAGCGGCCTTGTGGGGGTCGGCCTCGAGCACGTCGGCGTCGCCGCCCGTGAACGACGCGAGCTCCTCGCCGTTGGGCTTCATCAGGTGCGGTGCCGCCCCGGGCAGCGCCTCCACGAGCGCGCGCAGCGGGGCCTCGCTCGTGTCCACGGCGACCTTGGCGACGGTGCCGCGCAGGCGGCGTACGACGTCGGCATAGAACTCCGCGGGCGCTCCCGGCGGGAGCGAACCGGCCAGCACGGCCCAGTCCGCGCTGCCGGCGCGGGCCAGGAGCGCGTCGGACATGGCGTCGAGGTGGACCTGCTCGACCGTGGCGCCGGGCGAGTTGAGCTTGGTGGTGGTGCCGTCGGGCTCGGTGATGGTGATGTTGACGCGGACGTCACCGGCCGGGCGGACCGGGCGGCAGTCGATGCCGGCGGCCAGCAGCTCGATGACGAACGGGTCGTCCTTGGCGGCCGGGAGCACCGCCATCGTCGGGTGCCCGGCGCTGACCGAGGCGCGCGAGATGTTGACGCCCTTGCCCCCGCCCTGGGAGGTCACCGAGTCGACGCGCTGCACGGCCCCGCGCACCAGCTCGCCGGCCAGGGAGACGGTCCGGTCGATGCTGGGGTTGGGGGTCAGGGTCAGGATCATGCGATCACCACTTCCACGCCGGCTGCGTCGAGATCGGACTGGTCGTCGGGCTTGATGGCTGAGTCGGTGACCAGGACGTCGACGTCGTCCACGGTGGCGAACCGCATGGAGGACTCGACGCCGATCTTGGTGGAGTCGGCGAGGACGACGGTACGCCTCCCCGCGGCCACGATGGCGCGCTTGGTGGCCGCTTCCTCACGATCGGGGGTGGTCAGCCCGTGGCGGGGGCTGAAGCCGTTGGTCGCCACGAACGAGACGTCCGCCCGCAGGTCGGCGAGCGCGGCGACGGTGTCGGAGCCGACGGCGGCCTGGGTCGTGGGCCGCACCCGGCCGGGCAGCAGGTAGAGGTCGATCTGGGGGAGCCCGGCGAGCCGCGCGGCGACCGGCACGGCGTGGGTGACGACGGTGAGCCGGTGGTCGCGGGGGAGGAGCGTGGCCAGCCGGGCGGTGGTGGAGCCGGCGTCGATGATGACGATGGACCCCGGCGGCGGCAGCAGCGCGACGGCGGCGGCGGCGATGAGGTCCTTGGCGGTCGTGTTGGCCAGGTCCCTCTCGCTGAGGCCCGACTCGATGACGGCCAGCGAGCTCGACGGGACGGCGCCCCCGTGGACGCGCCGGATCAAGCCGATCCGCTCGAGGGCCGACAGGTCGCGGCGCACGGTCTCGGTGGTCACCGAGAACTCCTCGGCGAGGTCGGCGACGGAGACGCGGCCCTGGCGGGTGATGGCCTGGGCCATGGCCTGCTGGCGTTCCTCGGCGTACACCGTGCTCCTTCCGTCGCGGGTGCGGAGAGGCCGCCGGAGATCCCCGGGGACGGGGCCGTCGGCACCAATCTGTGTCTGTGTTGTTTTATCCCCGTATCTGTTGATTGTCAAGCACCGCCTGAACTACGGTGTGTCCATGACCACACCTGCTCACTCCGTGCTCCGCGGGACCCCCGTCGTCCCGGGAGTCGCCGCCGGACCTGCCCTGCTCGTGCGCGGGGAGGTCTCGCCCGACGCCATCGCCCGCTTCGGGGACGGGGACTTCGCCGACGCGGACGCCGCGATGGCGGCGTACGACGACGCGGTCGCTGCCGTCGCCGACGGCTTCGCGCGCAAGGCGGACCAGGCCACCGGCCCGGCCGCCGAGGTGCTGACGGCGAGCGCCGGCCTCGCCCGGGACAAGGGGCTGCGGGGTGCGGTGTCCAAGAACGTGGCCGCGGGCCAGGGACTGGTGACGGCCGTGGACGGGGCGGTCGAGCAGTTCGTCACCATCTTCACCAACATGGGCGGCTTGATGGCCGAGCGGGTCACCGACCTCGAGGACATCGAGCGGCGCGTGGTCGCGCACCTCGTCGGCGAGCCCGAGCCCGGCGTGCCCACGCCCGCGGAGCCGTCGGTGCTCATCGCGGAGGACCTGGCCCCGAGCGACACCTCCGGCCTGGACCCGGCGCTGATCACCGCGCTGGTGACCGAGCGCGGCGGCGCCACCAGCCACACGGCGATCATCGCCCGCCAGCTCGGCATCCCGTGCGTGGTGGGGACGGCCGGCATCACCGACGTCGGGCGCGGCACCTTCCTCGTCGTCGACGGCGAGTCCGGCGAGGTCGAGGTCGGGGGCGACCCCGCCGAGGCGCAGCGACGCGTCGAGGCCAGTCGGGCCGCCCGCGAGGAGCTGGCCCGGTGGTCGGGCCCCGCCTCGACGTCCGACGGGATCCCGGTCAAGCTGCTCGCCAACGTCGCCGACGGGCCCAGCGCCGTCCAGGCCAGCGCCGAGCCGGTCCAGGGCGTCGGTCTCTTCCGTACCGAGCTGTGCTTCCTCAACGCCACCGACGAGCCGTCGGCCGAGGAGCAGGCGGACATCTACGCCTCGGTGCTCGGTGCCTTCGGCGAGGGCCAGCACGTGGTCATCCGCACCCTCGACGCCGGCTCCGACAAGCCGATCGCCTTCGCCACGCTGCCCGGCGAGGAGAACCCCGCGCTCGGAGTGCGAGGCCTGCGGCTGTCGTTCGGCAACCCCGGGCTGATGGACCGCCAGCTCGACGGCATCCGGATCGCCGCCGAGCGCACCGGCACCGAGACCTGGGTGATGGCGCCGATGGTCGCCACCGTGGCCGAGGCCGCTGACTTCGCCGAGAAGGTCCGCGCCCGCGGGCTCAAGCCCGGCATCATGGTCGAGATCCCCAGCGCCGCCCTGCTGGCCCACCGGATGCTCGAGGTCGTCGACTTCCTCTCGATCGGCACCAACGACCTCACCCAGTACGCCATGGCCGCCGACCGGATGGCCACCGACCTGGCCCACCTCACGGATCCGTGGCAGCCGGCGGTGCTGCAGCTGATCGCGATCACCGCCGAGGCGGGCAAGCAGGCCGGCAAGTCCGTCGGGGTGTGCGGGGAGGCGGCCGCCGACCCGCTGCTGGCGTGCGCGCTCGTCGGCATGGGCGTGACCTCGTTGTCGATGGCCGCGCGGGCCGTGCGCCCGGTGGGGGCCCAGCTGTCCCGGGTCTCGATGGACACCTGCGAGGCCGCCGCCGAGGCCGCCCTGGGCGCGAGCGACCCGATGGCCGGGCGCGACGCCGTACGAGCGCTGCTGCACTGACGTCGGGGCCGGCGCCCCGCCACTCTCCTGACGCGACGAACCCGGCCGGTGCGGCACCGGCCGGGTTCGTGCGTGCTGCTGTGTCGTTCTGGGGCTACTGCTCGACGGTCGTGGGTTTCGAGACGGGTCGCTCGTCCGCCGCTGGCGCGGCGTGCGAGCCGACCCTCCTCAACCTCCCGGTCGACAGCCGTAGCAGCTCGTTCCTCGCTGCTACGGCTCGACCGTGACCTTGATGGCCTCGCCCTGGGCGACGATGTCGAATGCGGACATCACGTCGTCGAGGGGGATGTGCCGGGTGATGAGGTCCTTGACCGGCACCTGGCCGGTCGAGATGTACTCCAGCGCCCGCTTGTTGTGGTCGGGGGAGGAGCCGTTGGCGCCGTGGATGTGCAGCTGGCGGTAGTGCACCACGTTGGAGTCGCAGGTGATCGTCGGGTCGGTCTTGGGCAGGCCGCCGAAGAAGGAGATCCGGCCCTGGCGGGCGGCCATGGCGATGGCCTGCTCCTGGGTGATGTTGGCCGGGGTCGCCGTGATGATCACGTCGGCGCCGCGACCGTCGGTGAGCTCCATGACCTTGGCGACCACGTCGACCTGCGAGGCGTCGATGACGTGGTCGGGCTGGACGGCGTCCGCCGACATCTGCAGCCGCTCGGCGTTGACGTCGACGAGCACGACCGTGCCGACCTTGTGCACGCCGCGGGCGATGCGGATGTGCATGCAGCCGATCGGACCGGCGCCGAAGACGACGGTGAAGTCGCCCTCCTCGATGCCGAGCTGCTCCTGGGCGTTGATGGCGCAGGCGAACGGCTCGGCGGCCGACGCCTCGTCGTAGCCCACGTTGTCGGGGATGCGGTTGAGGCCGTCGACCTTGAGGACCTGGGCCGGGACGATCATGTACTCCGCGAACCCGCCGTCGTACTGGTAGCCGACGGACGTCTGGTTCTGGCAGACCTCCATCCAGCCCTTGCGGCACTCGTGGCACTCTCCGCACGGCACGGCGGCGATGCACTGCACGCGGTCACCGACGGAGAAGCCGCCGAGCGCGTCGGCACCGACCTCCACGACCTCGCCGGCCACCTCGTGGCCCATGGTGGTGGTGCCGGTGATGTTGACGTGGCCGTTCTTCTTGATCTTGACGTCGGTGCCGCAGGTCGAGCAGTTCTTGACCTTGATCTTCACCTCGTCGGGCCCGCACTCGGGCTCGGGCACGTCCTCGAGCCGGATGTCCTCGGGGGCGTAGAAACGCAGTGCCTTCATGGTCGGTCTTCCTCCACGGGTGAGTTGGCGCTCGGTCGGTGCGTGCTCACCACCGTAGCGGGCATAACGGGGCTAAAGCCACATTGTTTTGCCCCCACTTTCGCCCGAATGCTTGGCAACGTGCCCATTTGGGGGTTTACTGGGGGACCTGACTGTGACCCGGGTCACCCAGGGCTCGGCACTCGTCTCCTTCCGGAGGAATACATGTCCACACAGACGGAACCGCGCGGCGGCGCGCGCGTCCACGTGCAGAAGTTCGGGACGTTCCTGTCCAACATGATCATGCCCAACATCCCCGCCCTGATCGCCTGGGGACTCCTCACGGCGCTGTTCATCGACGTCGGGTGGCTGCCCAACGCGGAGATGGCGACCATGGTGGGCCCGACGATCCACTACCTGCTCCCGATCCTGATCGCCGCCACCGGCGGCCGGATGGTGTACGGCGACCGCGGGGCCGTCGTCGGCGCCTTCGCGGTGATGGGGGCGATCGCGGGCTCCGACCAGCTGATCGCCGACTTCAACGCCGACGCGCTGGCCGACTGGCTCGCCGCGGGCAAGGCCGCGGAGGACTTCGCCGAGCTCGGCCAGGTGCACATGTTCATCGGCGCGATGATCATGGGCCCGCTCGCGGCCTGGGTGATGAAGAAGCTCGACGCGCTGTGGGAGGGCAAGGTGAAGGCCGGCTTCGAGATGCTGGTCAACATGTTCTCGGCCGGCATCGTGGCCTTCGCGATGGCCCTGACCGGCTTCTGGGTCGTCGCCCCGATCGTCAACAAGATCATGGACGTCCTGGGCAACGGCGTCGAGACCCTGGTCAACAACAACCTGTTGCCGCTCACCTCCGTGGTCATCGAGCCCGCCAAGGTGTTCTTCCTCAACAACGCCATCAACCACGGCGTCCTCACGCCACTCGGCCTCACCGAGGCGGCGGAGACCGGCAAGTCGGTGCTCTTCCTGCTCGAGGCCAACCCCGGACCGGGTCTCGGCCTGCTCCTCGCGATCTCGGTCTTCGGCAAGGGCGTGGCCAAGGCGACCGCTCCCGGTGCGGCCATCATCCAGTTCTTCGGCGGCATCCACGAGATCTACTTCCCGTACGTCCTGATGAAGCCCAAGCTGATCCTGGCCACCGTCCTGGGTGGCATGACCGGTGTGGCCATCAACGTCGCCTTCGACGTGGGCCTGCGTGCCCCGGCCGCACCCGGCTCGATCTTCGCGGTCTACGCACAGACCGCGTCCGGGTCCTACGTCGGGGTGACGCTCGCGGTGCTCGGCTCGGCCGGGGTGAGCTTCGCGGTCGCGGCCTTCCTGCTCAAGCTCGACAAGTCCGAGGACGAGGGCGACCTCGCGGCGGCGACGGCCCAGATGGAGGCCAACAAGGGCAAGAAGTCGTCGGTGGCCGGCGCCCTGGCCGGCACCGCTCCCGCTGCGGGCCAGCAGGTGCACAGCATCGTCTTCGCCTGCGACGCCGGCATGGGCTCCTCCGCGATGGGGGCGTCGGTGCTGCGCAAGAAGATCCAGGCTGCGGGCCACGGCGACGTGACGGTGGTCAACAAGGCGATCTCCAACCTCGACGACAGCTACGACCTCGTGGTGAGCCACCAGGACCTCACCGACCGCGCGAAGCAGCGCACGCCCTCGGCCATGCATGTCTCCGTGGACAACTTCATGGCGTCGCCGCGCTACGACGAGATCGTGGAGCTGATCGACCGGACCAACGCGCCGGGAGGGGCGGCGGTCGCGGACCCGGTCGCGGACACCGCCAGCAGCGTGCTGGACGACGACGCGATCGTGCTGCGGGGCACGGCGACCTCGCGTGACGACGCGATCACCGAGGCGGGCCGGCTGCTCGTCGCGAGCGGCGCCGTCGAGGCGTCGTACGTCGACGCGATGCACGAGCGGGAGGCGTCGGTCTCGACCCACATGGGCAACGGGCTGGCCATCCCGCACGGCACCAACGAGGCCAAGTCGGCGATCAACCGGACGGCGATCTCGTTCGTCCGCTACGCCGACGGCGTCGACTGGAACGGCAAGCCGGTCGAGTTCGTGATCGGCATCGCCGGCGCCGGCGACGACCACCTGGCCCTGCTGCAGAAGATCGCGGGCGTCTTCACCGACCAGGCCCAGGTCGAGCGGCTCCGCTCGGCGGGCTCGGCGGACGAGGTGCGCGAGATCCTGGAGGGCGTGCGCGTCTGACCAGCGGCCCCCTGGGGACGCCCGGTCGGCCTGGAGACAGGTCGGCCGGGCGTCCTGCCGCGTCCGCGGCCCGGGTCAGTCGGGCGCCGACACGGTCACGGGTACGCCGCTCAGCGCGGCGTTGCCGGACACGTCGAGGCGCTCGGGGTCGGTCAGGTCGTTGATGGAGACGCCGGGCACCTCGCTGGCCCGCCGCATCCCGGGGTTGCGCGCGTGGCCGTAGCCGTGGGGGAGGCTGACCACCCCGCGCATGATGTCCTCGGTGGCCGCGACCTCGACCTCGACGCTCCCGACCCGCGAGCTCACCCGGACCACGGTGCCGTCCGCGAGCGAGCGGGCGGCCAGGTCGTCCGGGTGCATGAGGAGCTGGTGGCGTGCCTTGCCGCGGGTGAGGCGCTCGACGTTGTGCAGCCAGGCGTTGCAGTCCTTCTGGTGCCGCCGGCCGATGAGCAGCAGCTCGCCCTCGGCCGGAGCGGGCACGGCGGCGAGCCGGGCCAGGTCGTCGAGGACGAGCGACGGGGCGAGGTCGATGCGCCGGTCGCGGGTCTGGAGCCGCTCGGGCAGCAGGCCGGCCCGTAGTGGACCGAGGTCGATCCCGGCGGGCCGGGCCCGGAGCCGGCGCAGGGTGACGCCCGTGCGACCCGAGAGCAGCAGCAGCTGCACCAGCCGCGTCGGGCTGGTGCTCATCCGGGCCCGGAGGGCGAGCCGCTTGCGGCGAGTGGGCCTGCGCTCGAGGCGGGCGACGGTGCGCAGCGCGAGGGCGCGGTAGATCTGCCAGTCGTGGCGGGTGCCGGGGCCGGCGGGCAGCACCGCCGGGGTGAAGCGGGCGGTGTTGCGCACCGCCAGCGCCTGGAAGACCAGGTCGTAGTGGTCCCGCTCCAGGGCGGTGGTGGGCGGCAGGATGACGTCGGCATGCCGGGTGGTCTCGTTGAGGTAGATGTCGACCGAGGCCATGAAGTCGAGCCCGGCCAGGGCCTCGTCGAGGCGCGCCCCGTCCGGGGTGGAGAGCACCGGGTTGCCCGAGAGCGTCAGCATCGACCTGACCTGGCCCTCGCCCGGCGTCTCGATCTCCTCGCGCAGCGCCGACACCGGCAGCTCGCCCGCCGTCTCGGGCAGGCCGCGCACCCGGGAGCTCCAGGCCCCGTGGTGGCCCCGACCGATGATCCCGCGGCCGACGACGTCGATGGCCGGGCTGGTGAACATGGCCCCGCCCTCGCGGTCGAGGTTGCCGGTGAGGATGTTGAGCAGGTTGACCGCCCACTGGCACACGGAGCCGAACTCGTGCGTGGAGACGCCGACCCGTCCGTAGGCGACGGCGCTCTCGGCTGCGCCGAGCTCGCGGGCGATGCGCCGGATGTCGTCGGCCGGCACGCCGCTCATCGCCATGGCGTGCTCGGGGGTGAAGTCCGCGACCGCCCTCTCGACCGCCGCGAGCCCGTCGGCGTGCTCGGGTGCCGCGGCGAGCCCGTCGTCGAAGAGCACGTGGAGCATGGCGAGCAGCACCCACGCGTCGCTGCCGGGGCGCACGAAGTGGTGCTCGGTCGCGATCCTCGCGGTCTCGGTGCGCCGCGGGTCGAGCACCACCAGGTGTCCGCCGCGGCGCTTGAGCTCGCGGGCGCGCTGGGGGAAGTCGGGGGCGGTCATCAGCGAGCCGTTGGAGGCCATCGGGTTGGCGCCCACGACCAGGAAGTAGTCGGTGCGGTCGATGTCGGGGACGGGCAGCAACAGCTGGTGGCCGAACATCAGCTGCGCGAGCAGCTGGTGGGGGAGCTGGTCCACCGAGGTGGCGCTGTAGGTGTTGCGGCTGCGCAGCGCCTTGACCAGTGCGGTCCCGTGGGTCATCGAGCCCAGGCTGTGGACGTTGGGGTTGCCGAGGTAGATCCCCACGGCGTCCCGGCCGTGCGCGTTGATCGTCCCCGCCAGCCCGTCGGCCACGAGGTCGAACGCCTCGTCCCAGCCGATCTCCGTCCACTCGCCGGTGGCGCGGTCGCGGCGTACGGGACGACGCAGCCGGTCCGGGTCGGCGTGCACGTCACCGATCGCCACCCCCTTGGGGCAGATGTGGCCGCGCGAGAGCGGGTCGTCGGGGTTGCCGCGGACCCCGGTGACGGCACCGGCCTCGAGGGTGATCTGGAGGCCGCAGATGGCCTCGCACAGGTTGCAGACGCCGAGCCTCGTGACGGGGCCGTGCGACGCAGGGGAATTCGTGGCGGAAGGCACCTGCGGATCCTTGCACGACGACACGCCGCCGGAACGACGCTTGCTGCGGTAGTGCGCAATCCGCACTAGTCTGCACCGCATGGACAGCACACAGCTCCTCAAGGGGGTGCTCGACCTGGCCGTGCTCGCGGTGGTCGACGACGAGGACGGCTACGGCTACGACGTCGTACGGCGCCTGCGCGCCGGCGGCCTCGACGACGTGGGCGACGCCTCCGTCTACGGCACGCTGCGCCGGTTGTACGCCGCGGGGGCTCTGACGTCGTACGTCGTGCCCTCCGAGAGCGGCCCGCACCGCAAGTACTACGGGATCACGCCCGCCGGTCGTGACCAGCTCAAGACCCAGCGCGACGACTGGGCGCACTTCTCCACGACCGTCACCAACCTGCTCCAGGGGGCCCGATGAACACCGCACCGCTCGTCCGACCCGATGTCGAGCAGTTCGTGCTCGACGTGCGCGACCACTTCGCGGACCTCGATGACGACGAGCGCGAGGAGCTCCTCGGCGGACTCGAGGCCGACGTCGCCGAACGGGTCGCGGAGGAGGGGACAGGCGTGCTGGGGGACCCGGCCGCCTACGCCGCCGAGCTGAGGGCCGCTGCCGGCCTGCCGCCGCGGTCGCCCGGGCGGGCACCCTCCTGGGCGGGGGCGTCGCCGGGGGCGCTCCTCGACGCCGCGGCGACCCGCTGGTCGCGGCTGCTGGACGGGCTCCCGGGCGACGCGGGCGGCCTGCTGCGCGCCGCCCGTCCGGCGTGGTGGGTCTTCCGGGCCTGGCTGGCGGTGATGCTGGTGAGCGTCCACGTCTGGGTTCCGCGGCAGCAGGATGTGCCGTACCTCCCGACCCCGTCCGCCGGCGCGGGGGCGGCGGTGCTCGTGGTCGCCGCGCTCCTCAGCGTGCAGATCGGTCGGGGCCGCCTGTGGCCCGGCACGAGGTCGACCCTGGCGCGGGTGGTGCTGCTGGCCCTCAACCTCTTCGCGCTGGCGGTGCTGCCGAACACCGTGCAGAACGTGGAGTACACCGCCCAGGCGCAGTACTTCGACGACCTCGCGCCCAGCCTCCAGCAGCGGGGCGTGACGCTCGACGGCGAGCAGGTCTGCAACATCCAGCCGTACGACGCCGACGGCCGGCCGCTGACCGGCGTCCAGCTCTTCGACCGCCGGGGCAGGCCCCTGGACGTGCGCTGTCCCGACAGGTACGGCACCGGCGCCTACCCGTGGCAGCTGGGCGACGTGGCCCGGTGGAACGTCTTCCCGCAGGCCGAGCGGCGCCAGGGGGGCGACGACCGGGTGGTCCCGGACGCCTACGACTCGGCGCGCCCGCCGGCGTTCCCGACCCCCGAGCGGGCCGAGGTCCCGGAGGTGACGCACCCGCTGGTGGTCGAGGAGTCCTCCGGCGGGCGTCGCGTGACCGGAGGTGCGAGCGCCCGGCCCCGCCGGTAGGGGACCCCTGCGGGTGAGGTCGACGGGCGGGGGAGCGCGTGGCGCGTCACGATGTCGGCCGAGTGCCGTTAGGTTCCACGAGCACTCAATCCCCCCCACCACTCCACACACCACCGGGAGACAACACCATGGGTTACGGACTCGGCGTCTTCCTGCTGGCGCTCGGCCTCATCCTGGCCTTCGCCGTGCAGGACATGATCAGCGCGGTCGACCTCACGATGGTCGGCTACATCCTCTGCCTGGCCGGCATCCTCGTCATCGCGATCACCGCCATCCAGACCAACACGCGCCGTCGTGCCACGACGGTCGCCACCACCACCGACCACGAGGGTCGCTCCGCGACCACCGAGCGTCGTACCGAGACGGACCCGCCGGCCCCGCCGGCCGTCTGACCCCGGGTGCCGAAGGCCCCTTCCCCGCCGTCGGGGGAGGGGCCTTCGCCGTGCCCGGGTCAGGCCCGCCGCATCCAGAAGCCGCCGCCCACGAGGGTGGTCGGGTCGACGGAGGGGGCCGGCCAGTCCGCGGCCAGCGTCGCCGACAGCGAGGGGGTGGTCGCGACGTGGTGCACCGGGAGCTCGATGCGGTCGCCGGCGGCCCCGCCGAGCAGGTAGCTCATGAGCAGGTACTGCTCGGCGTAGAAGCGGTCGTTCCAGGCCTCGGGGTAGTCGTCGGGCAGGAAGATGTCGTGCAGGCCGTAGAGGACGCCGGAGGCCAGGTAGGGCAGGGACTCGGTGAAGAACACCGTCACGTCCGAGCTGGTGAAGCTGCGGTGGCTGTTGTCGACGAAGAGCATGTCGCCGCTGCCCAGCCGGTCGAGGACCCCGGGGTCCACCTGCTCGTAGGGCGTGCGGATCACCTCGTCGCAGAGCACGTCGACCTCCGCGCGCGGCTGGGGGTCGATGGAGATGATCCGGGTGTCGAGCCCGTGGTCGCGGACGGCGAGCCGGGCGAACTTGGTGGAGAAGCCCGAGCCGACCTCCATGTAGACCGACGGGCGGTGCTCGGCGATGAGGCCGTAGAGGGTGATGCCGTCCAGCGGGGGCAGCCACGGGTTGGACCAGAAGGGCAGCAGCGGGTCCGTCTCGGCCTCGGGGACCGCCGCGAGCGGGGCCAGGTGACCGGAGATCCGCCCCAGCAGCTCGGCGTACTCCTCGTCCCGGGCGCCCACGAGGTCCTCGAAGAACGTCCGCCCCGGACGGCCGAAGGTGCGCGGCTGAGGGTGGTAGGGATAGTCGAACAGCGCGGCCATGCCGCCCGCCACCCGGGCCTCGTGCTCGGTGTCCAGCGCCATGTAGTGGTCGAGCGCGGCGCGGGTCTCGTGCAGGTCGTCGTCGACCTCGGCCAGCCGGGCGTACGTCGCGTGCAGCTCGTCGCGCAGGTCGTCGGCGTCGGCCCGGGCCTCGCGCCCTGCCGCGCGCTCGGCCTCCAGGCGCGTACGGGTGCGATCGAGCCGCGCGCGCACCCTGGTGAGCCGCTCCCGGGTGGCGGCGAGCCTCGAGCGGGCCCGGTCCCGCTCCTGCTCGACCCGGCGGACCGGGCGCAGCCTCGTGGTCACTCGCTCGACGTGTCGCTGCACGCGTTCTCCCTTCGGGCCATGGCCGGGACCCTACTCGCCGCCGGCCGTCGTGGGTCGCGCAGTTTTGGGGCCTTGCTCCCTGCGCTGATAAGTTCTCGGACTGCCGTGCAACGGCCGCGGATCCACAGTGCCCGGGTGAACAGGCCCCGGCGCGCCGCGCAACGAGCCGAGAAGGAGCCCCCATGTCGATCGGAACCGACGCGGAGACCAAGAAGAAGATCATCGCCGAGTACGCCACGGCCGAGGGCGACACCGGTTCGCCCGAGGTGCAGGTCGCTCTCCTGAGCCACCGCATCAGCCACCTCACCGAGCACCTCAAGCAGCACAAGCACGACCACCACAGCCGTCGTGGTCTGCTGCTGCTCGTGGGCCAGCGCCGTCGCCTGCTGAACTACCTGCAGAAGACCGACATCGCGCGCTACCGCTCGATCGTCGAGCGCCTCGGCCTGCGTCGCTGACCACGCCTGGAGCGGTTCCCCGTCACGGGGAGCCGCTCCTGCTGGTTTGCGGGCCGTTCCGTTAGGCTCGACCCCGGCCCTCCGCGGGCCACGGTGCCCAGCTCGGGCACACCTCACGCACAACTGCACATTCACACCACCAGGAGTGGCCCGGAACGTCGGCTCGGTCCTCGGTAGTGGCCTCCGGATCGTTGCGCACAGCGCGACCCGTGGGCCTCGATCGAAGACCGGCAACATGCTCGAACGTCGAGCTGTTCGGGCGTTCCGCGGCTAGCTCCGCGAAGAGAAAGGGAACCCCTTTGAACGAGGGACCCATCATTTCTGCTGTCGAGACCGTGCTGGACAACGGCAAGTTCGGACAGCGCACCGTCAAGTTCGAGACCGGCCTGCTCGCCCGCCAGGCGGCCGGCTCCGTCACCGCCTACCTGGACGACGAGACGATGCTGCTCTCGGCGACCACCGCCGGCAAGACCCCGAAGGACCACTTCGACTTCTTCCCCCTGACGATCGACGTCGAGGAGCGGATGTACGCCGTGGGCCAGATCCCCGGCTCCTTCTTCCGGTCCGAGGGTCGCCCGGGCGAGGACGCGATCCTCACCTGCCGCCTCATCGACCGCCCGCTGCGCCCGACCTTCAAGAAGGGCCTGCGCAACGAGGTCCAGGTCGTCATCACCGTCATGGCGCTCGACCCGAACATGCCGTACGACGTGCTGGCCATCAACGCCGCGTCGCTCTCGACCCAGCTCTCCGGCCTGCCGTTCTCCGGCCCCGTCGGTGGCGTCCGCGTGGCGCTCATCGAGGGCCAGTGGGTCGCCTTCCCGACGCACTCGCAGCTCGAGGACGCCGTCTTCGACATGGTCGTCGCCGGTCGCGTCACCGACACCGGTGACGTCGCCATCATGATGGTCGAGGCCGAGGCCACCGAGGAGACCATCGCGCTCGTGCAGGGTGGCGCCCAGGCGCCCACCGAGGAGGTCGTGGCCGGTGGCCTCGACGCCGCGAAGCCCTTCATCAAGCAGCTCGTGGAGGCGCAGGCCGAGCTGGCGCGCGACGCCGCCAAGCCGGTCCAGGACTTCCCGGTCTTCCTCGACTACGAGGACGACGTGTACGCCGCCGTCGAGTCCGCCGCCAAGGCCGACACGGCCGCCGCGATGACCATCGGCGACAAGCAGGAGCGCGAGACCAAGGTCGACGAGATCAAGGCGTCGCTGCTCGAGAAGCTCGCGGGCCAGTTCGAGGGCCGCGAGAAGGAGATCGGCGCGGCGTTCCGCTCGCTCAACAAGTCGCTCGTGCGCGAGCGCGTGCTGCGCGACAAGGTGCGCATCGACGGCCGCGGCCTCGCCGACATCCGTCCGCTGCACGCCGAGGTCGGCGTGATCCCGCGCGTCCACGGCTCGGCGCTCTTCGAGCGTGGCGAGACCCAGATCCTGGGCGTCACCACCCTCAACATGCTCAAGCTGGAGCAGCAGCTCGACACGCTGTCCCCGGAGAAGCACCGCCGCTACATGCACAAGTACGTCTTCCCGCCGTTCTCCACCGGCGAGACCGGTCGCGTGGGCTCGCCCAAGCGTCGCGAGGTCGGCCACGGCGCCCTGGCGCGCCGCGCGCTCCTGCCGGTGCTCCCGAGCCGCGAGGAGTTCCCGTACGCCATCCGCCAGCTCTCCGAGGCCATGGGCTCCAACGGCTCGACCTCGATGGGCTCGGTCTGCGCGTCGACCCTGGCGCTGCTCCAGGCCGGTGTGCCGCTCAAGGCCTCCGTCGCGGGCATCGCGATGGGCCTCATCTCCGGCGAGGTCGACGGCGAGACGCAGTACGTCGCGCTGACCGACATCCTCGGTGCCGAGGACGCCTTCGGCGACATGGACTTCAAGGTCGCCGGCACGCGTGAGTTCGTCACGGCCCTCCAGCTCGACACCAAGCTCGACGGCATTCCGGCCGAGGTCCTCGCTGCGGCGCTGACCCAGGCCCGCGACGCCCGTCTGGCCATCCTCGACGTCATGGCCGAGGCCATCGACGCCCCCGAGGAGATGTCGGTCCACGCCCCGCGGATCATCACGATCAAGGTGCCCGTCGACAAGATCGGCGAGGTCATCGGCCCGAAGGGCAAGATCATCAACCAGATCCAGGACGACACGGGCGCGACCCTGTCGATCGAGGACGACGGCACGGTCTACATCGGTGCGACCAACGGCGAGGCCGCCCAGGCCGCGAAGGACGCCGTCAACGCGATCGCCAACCCGACGATGCCCGAGGTCGGCGAGCGCTACCTCGGCACGGTCGTCAAGACGACCAACTTCGGTGCGTTCGTCTCGCTGATGCCCGGCAAGGACGGCCTGCTGCACATCAGCAAGCTGCGCGCCCTCGCCGGCGGCAAGCGGGTCGAGGCCGTCGAGGACGTCCTGTCCGTGGGCCAGAAGGTCCAGGTCGAGATCGGCGAGATCGACGACCGCGGCAAGCTCTCGCTCGTGCCCGTGGTGGAGGAGTCCTCCGCGTCGGCCGTCGACGGCGACGAGGCCACCGACTCCGAGTGACCTGAGCTCCATCCGCGACCGGCCGGCAGCCACCTGCCGGCCGGTCGTGGCATTTCTCCTGCGAAAGGCATCCCCCGTGCAGAACTCCGGCACCACCCGCACCCTCCAGACGGTCAAGGACGCGGACGGCCAGGTGACCTCGCGCGTGCGTCGTACCGTGCTGCCCAGCGGCCTGCGCATCGTCACCGAGCAGATGGCCGGCGCCCGCTCGGCCAGCATCGGCGTGTGGGTCGGCGTGGGCTCGCGTGACGAGACCCCGGCCCTGCACGGCTGCTCGCACTTCCTCGAGCACCTGCTCTTCAAGGGCACCCGCGAGCGCAGCGCCCTCGACATCTCGGTGGCCCTCGACGCGGTCGGCGGGGAGTTCAACGCCTTCACCGCCAAGGAGTACACCTGCTTCCACGCGCGGGTCCTCGACGACGACCTGCCGATGGCCATCGACGTGCTCGGCGACATGGTGACCAACTCCCTCATCACCCCTGCCGACGTCGAGGCCGAGCGGGACGTGATCCTCGACGAGATCGCCATGCACGACGACGACCCGGACGACGTGGTGCACAACCTCTTCGCCCGCCAGGCGTGGGGCGACACCCCGCTGGGCCGTCCGATCGCCGGCACCCACGACTCCATCACCGCGATGAGCCGTGACCAGATCCACCGCTTCTACCGCCGGCACTACCGCCCCGGGACCATGGTGATCGCGGCGGCCGGCAGCGTCGACCACGCGACCGTCGTACGCCAGGTGCGCGCGGCCTTCGCCCGGCAGGGCTTCCTCGAGGGCGAGGGCGAGCCGGCCGCGGCCCGCATCACCGACAAGGCCCGCGCGGTCACCTCCGGCGAGGCCCGCACGACGCGACCCTTCGAGCAGGTCAACATCGTGCTCGGTGCCCAAGGCATCACCCGCACCGACGATCGCCGCTACGCCCTCGGGGTCCTCAACACCGCCCTCGGTGGCGGTACGTCGTCGCGGCTCTTCCAGGAGGTCCGCGAGCACCGCGGGCTGGCCTACTCGGTCTACTCGTTCGCCAGCCACCACGCCGACGCCGGGCTCGTCGGCGTCTCGGTCGGCTGCCTGCCCGGCAAGGTCGACGACGTGCTCGCCACCGTCCGCGCCGAGCTCGCGAAGGTGGCCGCCGACGGCATCACCGCCGAGGAGCTCGAGCGCGGCAAGGGCCAGCTCCGCGGCGGCCTCGTGCTCGGGCTCGAGGACTCAGGCTCGCGGATGTCGCGGATCGGCAAGGTGGAGCTCATGCGTGACGAGCTGCTCTCCATCGACCAGGTGATCGCCCGCATCGACGCCGTGACCCTCGACGAGGTCCGCGACGTCGCCGCGCTCTTCTCCCAGCCCGAGGTCCTCGCGGTCGTCGGCCCGCGCTGACGCTCGGCGCCGCTCCCTCGCCCGGGAACTGGCGGCGTCCGACGGGGTTCTCGCGGTTGCCCGCGCAACTGGCGGCGTACGACGGGGGTCACGCCGCCGCTCGCGCAACTGGCGGCGTACGACGGGTGGGGCGGGCTGTGAGCTGTCGTCTCCCGCCAGTTGCGGGGGGCTGCGGCGGGGGAGCCGGTCAAAGTGGCGGCGTACGACGGGGTTCTCGGGGTTCGGGCGGTCGTGTCCCGCCAGTTACAGCGAGCCCTCCCGCACGCCGTGCGGGTCAGGGAGCGTCCACAGGCAACTGGCAGGACGGCTGTGTCCACAGCAGGCGAGTCCGCGGTGGTGCTGATGACGCCGGCGGCTGGACTCTCGGTCCATGGCGGACTCCCACCCGACCCCGACCCCGATCTCGGGCGCGGATGACCTCGTCGATCCGACGGCTCTCGCGGTCAGAGGTCGACCGCGCAGCGCCGCCTACCGGTCCGTCACGCACGGCATCCACCGACGCCGACTCGACGGAGCAGGGCAGCGCGAGGAGTGGTTGGCCGACCTGCGGGGCTGGCAGCTGCTCCTCACCGGACACGGATGCTTCACGGCACTGACGGCCGCACGGATCCGTGGCTGGGAGCTGCCTCCGCTCCCTGCGGCGACCCCCGTCTTCGTCGCGATGCAGCTGGACGACCCGCGGCCGATCCGCGACGGGATCCGCACCAGCCGTCATCCGGACCCGATCGAGCACGAGACAGTCGCGGGACTCAGGTGCGCCACGGCAGCCGAGACGCTGCTGGCGTGTGCGCGATGGCTGTCACCGCTGGACCTCGTGGTCCTGGTGGACAACGCCCTCCAGGTCCGCGATGTCACCGTCGAGGAGCTCCGTGACGTCTGCAGGCCCAGACGCCGCGGACGCTCTGCGCTCCTGGCTGCACTGGTCCGGGTGGATGGCCGGTCAGAGTCCTCGTGGGAGACGCTCCTGCGACTGCTGCATGTCGCCGTGGGTGCCGATGTCGTACCGCAACGCGAGGTCCGGGATGCCGACGGAGTGCTCGTTGCACGGGTGGACCTCCACCTGGTCGGCACCACCTCCGTCCACGAGTTCGACGGGGGTCATCACCGGGAGCCCAACCAGCACCGGGACGACCTCAGGCGTGAGCGGCGACTCAGCACCCTGGGTCGGGTCCGCCGCGGGTACACCGCCTCCGACGTGGTCCAGCGGCCGATCGGCGTACTGCGCGACGTGGACGTGGCTCTGGGTCGGGAGCACGATCCGCGTCGCATCCGGCCGTGGCTCGCGATGCTGCGCGAGTCGCTCTACACCCCGTCTGGACGGGAGGCCTTCCTACGGAGGGTCGGGACCACGTCGGTCACTGGCGGGAGACGACGTCGAAGAGGGCGATGAGGCCGTCGTACGCCGCCAGTTGCACGGGAGAGCGGGCCAGGACCGTCGTACGCCGCCAGTATCGCCGCGGCGAACCGGGCCCCGCCGCGCCGCCCCACTCGCGCCGGCGTGCCGCCGACACACCGCCGAGCCCGGAGCCCGGAGAGCAGGCGACTCAGCGCCGGCCGATGATCCCGATGACGGCGGGCGCCTTCTGCTCGACGACCGAGACCCGGAACCCGGCACGGGCGAGCGCGTCGGAGGTCTTCTTCACGATGTTGGGGACCAGCTCGGAGCGGTTGGCCTCGTAGAAGAGGTAGACCGCCCCGCCGGGTACGACGCGCTCGTGCAGCAGGGCCACCTCGTCGTCGCAGTTGCGCACCCAGAACAGGTTGACGTTGAACGCGAAGACCTTGGTGAGCCGCTTGACCGGGACCCGGAGGGTGGCCAGGTCGATCTGGCGCACCACCAGGCGGCCGGCATCGACGGCCTTCTGGTTGCGGCGCTTGGTGCGGTCGACTCCGGACTCGGAGCGGTCGATGGCGAAGAGCTTGCCCGACTCGAGCTTGCTGACGATCAGCTCGGCCCCGGCACCTGGGCCGCACCCGATCTCCAGGACCTGGTCGTGGGGTTGGACGTCCATCAGCTCGACTGCCCAACGGATGCGGGGCGGGATCGTCTGCAACGGCATGGGTGACAGCCTGCCACTAGCGGGTTCACGAGTCAGCCACCGCCACTCACCGGACGCGCTTCGACGCTAGGTTGGTCCCGTGAACGAGCAGCTGTTGGTCGGTGTCCTGGGCGCGCGTGGCAAGGTCGGCGCGGAGGTGTGCGCGGCGGTCGAGGGGGCCGCCGACATGGAGCTGGCGGCCGCGGTGGACGCGGGCGACGACACCGCTGCGCTGGTCGAGGCCGGGGTGCAGGCGGTCGTGGACTTCACCCATCCCGACGTGGTGATGGACAACCTGCGGTTCTGCATCGAGCACGGGATCGATGCCGTGGTGGGCACCACCGGCTTCGACGAGGAGCGCCTCGACCAGCTGCGGGGGTGGCTCGGGGACGAGCCGCGTTCCGGCGTGCTGATCGCTCCCAACTTCTCCGTCGGGGCGATCCTGATGATGCGCTTCGCCGCGCAGGCCGCGTCCTTCTTCGACTCGGTCGAGGTCGTCGAGCTGCACCACCCCGACAAGGCCGACGCGCCGTCCGGCACCGCGCGGCGTACGGCGGAGCTCATCGCGGCCGCGCGCCGCGACGCCGGGAGCGCACCGATGCCCGACGCGACCTCGACCGGCCTCGACGGCGCCCGGGGCGCGGACGTCGACGGCGTACGCGTGCACAGCCTGCGGGTCCGGGGGCTGGTCGCCCACCAGGAGGTCGTCCTCGGCGGCGTGGGGGAGACCCTCACCATCCGCCACGACTCGCTGCACCGCTCGTCCTTCACCCCCGGGGTGCTGACCGGCCTGCGGGGCATCGGCGAGCGTCCCGGGCTCACCGTGGGACTGGAACACCTGCTCGACCTGGGGTGAGTCCTGCGAGTTTGTGCGATGCACAGACCTGACCCACGTCCGCGCTTCCCGGCGGGGGGAGTCCGGCCGAGACTTCTCGGGATTCGTCACCCCTCGGGAAGGACCCCACGTGAAGATCACGATGACCAGCCTCGCTGCCCTGGCGCTCGGCGCCGCGGCCCTGCCGGCCGTGCTGTCGCCCTCGGCCCAGGCCGCCGACCCGGCCGCCACCCCGGCCGCCACCCCAGCCGCCACCCCGGGCTCCCCGGTCGCGGCCGCGCTGCAGGGACTCGGCCAGCACGCCTCCGCGGCGCGGGCCGCCGCAGGCCAGGAGTTCGCGGCCTCGTCCGTGCACGTCGACGACGACGGCAGCACCCACGTGCGCCTCGACCGGACGCTCGACGGCCTGCGCGTGGTGGGTGGCGACCTCGTCGTGCACCAGGCCGCGGACGGCTCGTGGGAGGGCGTGAGCCAGACCCTCGGTGCACCGCTGCGGCTCTCGACGCGACCCGGGATCGGCAAGGCCGCGGCCGGGTCCGCCGTGGTGGCCCGCAACTCCACGGCCGCGATCACCGGCGACCAGGAGGTCGAGGGCGCCGAGCTGGTCGTCGACGCGACCGGCGCCACCCCGCGGCTCGCGTGGGAGGTCCTCACCGGTGGCGTCCAGGCCGACGGGACACCCAGTCGCCTCGCGACGTACGTCGACGCCCGCACCGGCTCGGTCATCCGCACCGAGCAGGGCATCCAGACGACCGACGGCTCCGGCCAGTCGCTCTACTCCGGCACGGTGCCGCTCCAGCTCACCCAGTCCGGCTCGGCGTACCTCCTCAAGGACGCGACCCGCGGCGGCACCTACACCACCGACCTGGCCAACGGCACCGACTCGATGCTGTGCCAGCTCTTCGGGTCGGGCTGCAAGACCGGGACGACGTTCAGCTCGCCCGACACGTCCTTCGGCAACGGCACGACCAGCAGCCGCGAGTCGGCGGCCGTGGACGCGCAGTACGGCACCAACATGACCTGGGACTACTTCAAGCTCGTCCACGGTCGCAACGGCATCTTCGGCAACGGCACCGGCTCCTACAACCGCGTCCACTACGGCCAGAACTACGTCAACGCGTTCTGGGACGGCACCAAGATGACGTACGGCGACGGGGACGGCGTCGGCTACGGCCCGCTCACCTCCCTCGACGTCGCGGGCCACGAGATGACCCACGGCGTCACCGAGAACACGGCCGGGCTGACCTACTCGGGGGAGTCGGGTGGGCTCAACGAGTCGACCTCGGACATCTACGGGACGATGGTGGAGTTCTACGCCGCCAACGCGAACGACCCGGGCGACTACCTGATCGGTGAGGAGTTCGACCTCAAGAACCACCGCGGCTTCCGCCGCATGGACAACCCCTCGTCGGACGGCAGCTCCCAGAACTGCTGGACGACCGGTACCAAGAACCTCGACGTGCACTACTCCTCGGGTGTGGGCAACCACTTCTTCTACCTGCTCTCCGAGGGCACCGGCACGAAGACCTTCGGAGGGGTGGCGCACACCTCGACCGCCTGCAACGGGGCCACTCTGACCGGCATCGGCCGGGACGCGGCGGCCAGGATCTGGTTCCGGGCGCTGACGGTCTACATGACCTCCGGCACGACCTACTCCGGCGCCCGCACGGCCACCCTCAACGCCGCGCGTGACCTGTACGGCGCCGGCAGCGCCCAGCAGTCCGCGGTCGCGGCGGCCTGGAGCGCGGTCTCCGTCGCCTGACCCCTGCGCCACGCCGAAGGGCCTGCACCCCACCGGGTGCAGGCCCTTCGTCGTGCGGGTCGGTCAGGTCAGGGGACCATCCAGCTGAGCACGGCCGTCGACTGCAGGCCGACCAGGATGCACATCAGCACCAGCAGACCGAGGCTCCAGCCGATGACCTTGCGGAAGATGTCACCCTCCCGGCCGGCCATCCCGACCGCGGCGGCAGCGATGGCGAGGTTCTGCGGGCTGACCATCTTGCCGAGCACGCCGCCCGAGGTGTTGGCCGCAGCCATCAGCACCGGGTCGAGGCCCGCCTGGGCCGCGGTCTGCACCTGCAGCGCACCGAACAGGGCGTTGGCGGAGGTGTCCGAGCCGGTGACGGCCACGCCGAGCCATCCCAGGATCGGGGACAGCAGCGCGAACGCCGCACCGGTGCCGGCGAGCCACGCGCCGAGGGCCGCGGTCTGGCCGGACAGGTTCATCACGTAGGCCAGGGCCAGCACCGCCATGACGGTGATGATCGCCGACTTGAGCTCGACGTAGGTGCGGCCGTAGGTGCGCAGGGCCTGGCCCGGGCTCACCTTGAGGATCAGCATGGTGATGAGGCCCGCGAGGATCATCAGCGTGCCGGCGGCGGGGAGCCAGTTGAAGGCGTACGTCGTCGTGGAGACGGGCTCACCCGCGGTGTTGAGGACCTCGAGGCCGGGCCACGCGAAGGCGAACGTGAACGGCTCCTGGGCCAGGAACTCCTTGACCGCCGGGATGTTGACGATCGAGAAGATCACGATGATGACGCCGTACGGCGCGTAGGCCTTGGCGACCTCGGCACCCGAGTCGTGCACCGGGGCGTCTCCCGACCCGGAGCCGGATCCCGACCCGGAGCCGGAGGTCGCAGCGCGACCCGTCGACGAGGTCACGGAGGTGGACACGCCGTGCGGCTGGCGACGCCCGGAGGCGGCCGTCCCGGCGCTCTCCAGCTCCTCCTCCTCGGCCACGGCCCGGTCGGCGGTGAGCACCTCGGAGGGCGTCCACACCCGCAGCAGCAGCACGACGGCGGCGGCCGCGACGAGGCTGGCGACGATGTCGGCCAGCGGCACGGAGATGTAGTTGGCGGCCACGAACTGAGCGAGCCCGAAGGCCGCACCACAGACCAGCGCGGGCAGCCACGTCTGGCGGACGCCGCGTCGGCCGTCGACGACGAAGACCAGGACCAGCGGCACGATGACGGCCAGGATCGGGGTCTGGCGCCCGACCATCGCGCCGAGGGTCTCGACGTTCAGCCGCGGGTCGTCGCTGGCGCCGGAGGAGACGGCGGCGAGGGTGACGATGGGGGTGGCCAGGGCGCCGAAGGCGACGGGCGCGGTGTTGGCGATCAGGGCGACCGCCGCGGCCTTGATCGGGCGGAACCCGAGAGCCATGAGCATCACGACGGTGATGGCCACCGGCGTGCCGAAGCCGGCCAGTGCCTCCAGCAGGGCGCCGAAGCAGAAGGCGATGATCATCGCCTGGATCCGCTGGTCCGGGCTCACCCTCTCGAACGAGCGTCGCAGCACGTCGAAGTGCCCGGACGCGACCGTGAGGTTGTAGACCCAGATCGCGTTGATGACGATCCACAGGATCGGGAAGAAGCCGAAGGCTGCGCCCTCGGTGCCCGCGAGGAGCGCCTGGCCGACGGGCATGCCGAAGAGCACGACCGCGACGAGGAGGGACACCCCCAGCGAGATCAGGCCCGCGACCCAGGCCTTGAGGCGCAGGCCGCCGAGGAGCACGAAGAGGGTCAGCAGGGGAATGGTCGCGCAGAGGGCGGACAGGGCCAGCGAGTCGCCGACCGGTGAGAGGTTCTGTTGGAACACGGGGTCTCCCGAGGGGTGGTGGGGATGGGGGTCAGGCGGGCGTGAACGTCGTCGCTGGAGCCCCCCGGATGGAGGCGTCGAGCACCTCGATGGTGTGGGCCATGCCCATCGGGTGACCGGAGCGCTCGATCGCCGACGTCACCTGCATCAGGCAGCCGGGGTTGGCGGTGACCAGCACCTGGGCGCCGGTGGCGACGATGTTGCGGGCCTTGCGGTCGCCGAGCTCGCGTGCCGGCTCGGGGTTGGTGATGTTGTAGATCCCGGCCGACCCGCAGCACAGGTCACCCTCCGGGATCTCCCGCAGCTCCAGGCCCGGGATCGCCTCGAGGAGGCGACGGGGCTCGGCGCGGACGCCCTGGGCGTGCGCGAGGTGGCAGGCGTCGTGGTAGGCGACGGTCATCTCGAGCGGATGGCGCGGCGCGACCGGGCCGAGCTCGTCGAGGATCTCGGAGACGTCGCGGACCTTGTCGGCGAACCCCTGCGCGCGGGCGGCGTACGCCGGGTCGTCGGCCAGCAGCGCGGCGTACTCCTTCATCGAGGACCCGCACCCGGCGGCGTTGACGACGATGCGCTCGACGCCGCTGGACTCGAAGGCGTCGACGAGGGCGCGGGCGTAGTCCTGCGCCTCCTTCTCCCGGCCGTTGTGCACCGACAGGGCGCCGCAGCAGCCCTGGGACCGCGGGACGACGACGTCGCAGCCCTCCGCGCGCAGCACGCGTGCGGTGGCGGAGTTGACGCCGGGGAAGAACGCGCCCTGCACGCAGCCGGTGAGCAGCCCGACCGTCATCCGTCGGGTGCCGGTCGCCGCGATGTGCTCCGGCAGCGGCTCGGGCCGGCCGAGGCGGGGGGCGAGGCTCTCCATGGCCGCGAGGTGGGGCGAGAGCCGGTCGAGCAGCCCGGTACGACGCAGGGCCCGGTCGAGGCCGGTGGCCTGGAGGGCGCGCAGGGGACCCCGGAGCAGCCGGAGCCGCTGCGGGTGCGGGAAGAGCGCGAAGATGAGGCCGCGCAGCGCCTTGTCCTGCGGGGCGCGGTCGTGGTGGCGCTCCACCTGGGCCCGGGTCTGCTCGATCAGGGTGTCGTACTGGACCCCGGACGGGCAGGCGGTCACGCAGGCCATGCAGCCCAGGCAGGCGTCGAAGTGCCCCACCATCGAGTCGGTCATCGGCTCGCCCTCGAGGCCCTCCTTCATCAGGTAGATGCGACCGCGGGGGGAGTCCATCTCCTCGCCCCACAGGACGTACGTCGGACAGGTCGGCAGGCAGAACCCGCAGTGCACGCAGTCGCCGATGAGGGCGGCGTCGGGCGGGTTGTGGTCGTCGAAGGCGCCGCCGGGGGCGGGCATGCCGAGGTCGACCGGATCCACGACGCCGCCCATCTCGCCCAGCGTGCCGTCGGTGTCGTGCTCGGTCGTGCTCATCAGATGCCTCCCACGAAGCGTCCCGGCGAGAGCCGGTGGTCAGGGTCGAACTGGTCCTTGACGCGGCGCATCAGGTCCAGCGCGGGGATGGGGCCCCACACGTCGACGGCCGCCTTCACCGCGGCGGGCGCGTCGACCACGACGGCCGTGCCGCCGTGCCCGGTGCAGGCCCGCCGCAGCCGGTCGAGCGCCGTCCGCACGTCGTCGAGCGGCGTGCCGGGCGGGAGGGCGGCGTACAGGACCCCGGACCCGGCCGAGCCGCGCACGACGGCACCTGTCGCGTCGGCCGCGGCGAGGACGTCGCCGACCCCGGAGAGCACGCAGGTGAGCTTGAGGGCGGTGCTGCGGTCGTCGCCGGTGGCCGACACGTCCCACGGGTACGTCGCCCCGCCGGCGGGCTCGCTGTCCGACTCGGTGGCGTCCGGGCCGAGGAGGCCGCGCACGACCTCGGCGCGGGCCGCCACGCTGTCGGCGCGGCCCTCCACCAGCACGCTGAGCGAGCCGGCCCCGCCGGTCCAGTCGACCTCGATCGCGGCCGGGACGAGCTGCGAGTGCACGACCGACTGCGCGACCTCGAGGGCCCGCGCGGGCGTCCCGACGGGTGCGACCACCCAGCGGTGGGCCGCGGGGAGCGGGTGCAGCCGGAAGGTGGCGTCGGTGACGACCGCGAGGGTGCCGCCCGAGCCGATCATCAGCTTGCCGAGGTCGTAGCCGGCGACGTTCTTGACCACCCGACCGCCGGCCTTGGCCACGACCCCGTCGGCGCGCACCATCGTGATGCCGATGAGCAGGTCGCGAGCCGTGCCGGTGGCCGTCCGGCGCGGACCGCTGGTGTTGGCGCCGAGCACTCCGCCGACGGTGGATCCGGGGACGGTCTCGTCGAGCGCCAGGCGCTGACCGCCCTCGGCGACCGTCCGCTGCACGTCGGCGAGCAGGGCGCCCGCCTCGGTCGCGACGATGAGGTCGCCCGCGGCGTGGTCGAGCACCCGGTCGAGCGCCGAGAGGTCCAGCAGCACGTCGGCGCTGGTGGGGGCGGTGCCCCACGAGAGCTTGGTGCCGCGACCGCGGGGCACGACCGTCAGGCCGTGGGCCGCGCAGGCCCGCATCACCTCGGCCACCTGTTCGGTGTCGGAAGGCCGGGCGACGAGGCCCGGGGGCACACCGTCGACGGCGTCGGTCTCCTGCGGGTCCTCGACCCGGGCGCAGGCGGAGGCGATCGCCTCACGCGCCGCGGCGGCGAGCGTGTCGGTCGCCATCAGAAGACCTCCGCGAGCCCGGCGTCCTGCAGGGGGTGCGCGCCCTTGTGTCGTCCGGGCACCTCCCCGCAGAGCCGGGGGGTGGGGAACACCTTGCCGGGGTTGGAGATGTTCTGGGGGTCGAAGGCGCAGCGGACGAGCTGCATCGTGTCGAGGTCCTCGTCGGTGTACATGCGGGGCATGTACTTCGACTTGTCCATGCCGACTCCGTGCTCGCCGGTGATGGACCCACCGTGCTCGATGCACAGGTCGAGGATCGCGCCGCTGACCCGCTCGGCCGCCTCGCCGGCACCCTCGACCTCGTCGTCGAAGAGCACGAGGGGGTGCAGGTTGCCGTCGCCGGCGTGGAAGACGTTGGCGACCCGCACGCCCGAGGACCCGGACAGCTCGGCGATCGCCGTCAGCACCTCGGGGAGGGCGGTGCGCGGGATGACGCCGTCCTGCACGATGTAGTCCGGGCTGATCCGGCCGACCGCGGCGAAGGCGGACTTGCGGCCCTTCCAGATGAGCGCGCGCTCGGCGGGGTCCGTGGCCAGGCGCTGCTCGAAGGCGCCGTGGTCGTCGCACAGCCGCCGGACCTCGGCGTACTCCTGTTCGACCTCGACGGCCGCACCGTCGAGCTCGATCACGAGGACGGCGCCCGCGCCGTCGGGGTAGTTGCAGTGGACGGCCGCCTCGGCCGCCTCGATGGCCAGGGCGTCCATCATCTCGATCGCGGCGGGCACGATGCCCGCGGCGATGATCGCGGAGGTGGCCGCTCCGGCCTGGTCGGTCGAGCCGAAGCCGACCAGGATCGTGCGCACCTCCTCGGGCAGCCGCACCAGCCGCACGGTGGTGGAGGTGACGATGCCCAGGGTGCCCTCGGAGCCGACGACGGCACCGAGCAGGTCGTAGCCGGGGGAGTCCGGTGCTGCCCCGCCGAGGGCCACGGTGTCGCCGTCCGGGGTCACGAAGTCGGCGCCCAGGACGTGGTTGGTCGTGAAGCCGTACTTGAGGCAGTGGGCGCCGCCGGAGTTCTCCGCGACGTTGCCGCCGATCGAGCAGATCTGCTGGCTCGACGGGTCGGGCGCGTAGTAGTACCCGAGGGGGGTCGCCGCCCTGGTGACGTCGAGGTTGATCACGCCCGGCTCGACGACCGCGCGCTGGTCCTCGCGGCGTACGTCGCGGATCGCCCGCATCTGCGAGGTCACGATCAGCACCCCCTCGGCATGGGGCAGCGCCCCGCCGGAGAGCCCGGTGCCGGAGCCGCGCGCCACGAACGGGACGCGCTGCTCGGCGCACGCCCGCACCAGGCCCGCCAGCTGGGCGGCGTCCTGCGGGATCACGACGAGCGCGGGCGTGACGCGGTAGTGCGCCAGCCCGTCGCACTCGTAGGTCCGCAGCCGGGTGCGGTCGGTGATGACGGCGTCGCCGGGCAGCAGCCGACGAGCGACGTCGGCGACCGCCGCGATGCGCGCGGGGCTGTCCGTGGCTGGGGTGCCACCCGGGTCCGCCACGACTCAGTCGACCTGCGGCGTCAGGCCGGCGCCGGTGATGCCGGCCACCGCGGCCGCCTCGTCGTTGTCGGAGGTGTCGCCGGTGACGCCCACCGCACCGAGCAGGTCGCCGCCCGCGTCGCGGACGAGCACCCCGCCGGGCACGGGCACGAGGGTCCCGCCGACGGCCGAGGTGACCGCGGCGACGAAGTAGGCCTGCTGCTCGGCACGGCCCATGATCGAGCGCGAGCCCATGCCCAGCGACAGGGCGCCGTACGCCTTGCCGAAGGCGATCTCGAACCGCTTCATCGACGAGCCGTCCTCCCGCTCGGCGGCGACCACGTGGCCACCGGCGTCGAGGACGACCACCGTGAGCGGCTTGAAGCCGGCCGAGCTGGCGTGCGCCCGGGCCCCGGCGATGATGGTGCGGGCGGTCTCCAGGTCGAGGCTGGTCACGACGGGGTCCTCTCGGCGGTCTTCCGCTGGGCTCGGCGGCGGTGCAGGATCGGCTCGGTGTAGCCGCTGGGTTGCTCCAGGCCCTCGAGGACCAGGGCCTTCGCGGCGGCGAACGCGTCGCCGTCGAAGTCGGGGGACATCGGTTCGTACGACGCGTCGCCGGCGTTCTGCTCGTCGACGACGGCGGCCATCCGGCGCAGCGTCTCGTCGACCTGCTCGCGGGTCACGACGCCGTGGTGGAGCCAGTTGGCGACGTGCTGCGCGGAGATGCGGCACGTGGCCCGGTCCTCCATCAGCGCCTCCCCGGTGATGTCGGGGACCTTGGAGCAGCCGACGCCGGCGTCGACCCACCGCACGACGTAGCCCAGGAGGCTCTGGAGGTTGTTGTCGATCTCGGCCTGGCGCTCCTCCGCGGACCACGAGGCGGGGTCGCCGAGCGGCACCTGCAGCAGCTCGGCGCGGTCCCGGCGGCGTCCGCCCGCACGCAGCTCCTCCTGGCGCGCGTGCACGTCGACCTGGTGGTAGTGCAGTGCGTGCACGGTGGCGGCGGTGGGGGAGGGCACCCAGGCACAGCTCGCGCCGGCCCGCGGGTGCCCGACCTTGGCGTCGTACATGGCGGCGAGGCTGTCGGGGGCCGCCCACATGCCCTTGCCGATCTGGGCGCGACCGAGCAGGCCGCACTCGAGCCCGATGTCGACGTTGAGGTCCTCGTAGGCCCCGATCCAGGTCTCGGACTTCATGTCGTTCTTGCGCACGACCGGACCGGCCAGCATCGAGGTGTGGATCTCGTCGCCGGTGCGGTCGAGGAAGCCGGTGTTGATGAAGGCGACCCGCTCGCGGGCCTCGGCGATGCAGGCCTTGAGGTTGAGCGTCGTACGCCGCTCCTCGTCCATGATCCCCACCTTGATGGTCAGGCGGGGGAGGCCCAGGAGCTCCTCGACGCGGCCGAACAGCTCGACGGCGAAGGCCACCTCCTCGGGGCCGTGCATCTTCGGCTTGACGACGTACATCGAGCCGGTGCGCGAGTTGGCCAGCTGTGACTGCCCGCGCAGGTCCCGCAGGCTGCCGAGCGCGGTCATGACGGCGTCAAGGATGCCCTCGGGCACCTCGTTGCCGTCGCGGTCCAGCACGGCGTCGGTGGTCATCAGGTGCCCGACCTGGCGGATGAAGAGCAGCGAGCGCCCGCGCAGCGTGACGTCGGTGCCGGAGGTCGTGGCGTAGGTGCGGTCGGGGTTCATCGACCGGGTGAAGGTCTTGCCGCCCTTGGTGACCTCCTCGGCGAGGGTGCCCTCGTTGAGGCGCAGCCAGTTGCGGTAGCCCAGCACCTTGTCCTCGGCGTCGACGGCCGCGACCGAGTCCTCGAGGTCCATGATCGTGGACACGGCCGACTCCAGCAGCAGGTCCTTGACCCCCGCTGCGTCGGTCGAGCCGATCGCGTCGTCGGGGTCGACCTGGATCTCGACGTGCAGGTGGTGGTGCACCAGCAGCACGGCCTTTGGCGAGCCCGCGTCACCCCGGAAGCCGACGAGCTGGGCGGGATCGGCCAGCCGGACGACGTCGTCCTTGACCGTCACGGCCAGTCCCTCGTCGTCCACGGCGTACGACGCGGCGTCGGCGTGCGAGCCCGCGGCGAGCGGGAAGTGCTCGTCGAGGAAGGCCCGGCCGCGGGCGATGACCTCGTCGCCGCGCGCCTTGTTGTACCCCTCCCCGGGGGCCAGGTCCCCGTCGGTGGGGATGACGTCGGTGCCGTAGAGCGCGTCGTACAGCGATCCCCAGCGCGCGTTGACGGCGTTGGTGGCGAACCGCGCGTTGAGCAGCGGGACCACCAGCTGCGGCCCGGCGATGGACGCGATCTCGTCGTCGACGCCGGCGGTGGTGACGGCCACGTCGTCCGGCTCGTCGAGCAGGTAGCCGATCTCGCGGAGGAAGTCCGTGTAGGCGGCGGCGTCCGGCGTGCCCGGGTGGGTCCGGTGCCAGTCGTCGATGCGCGACTGGAGCTCGTCGCGGCGCGCGAGGAGCTCGCGGTTGCGCGGCGCGAGGTCGCTCACGATCGCAGCGGCGCCGTCCCAGAAGGTCTGCGGGTCGAGCCCCGATCCCGGGAGCGCCTCCTCCTCGACGAAGCGGTGGAGGCTGGCGGCGACGCTGAGGCCCCCGGTCTGAACGCGGTCGGTCATGCCACTCCCTTGGTGGGAAACCCGAGATCGACAACCCTTGCCCGGATTTCCGCATTGTGGAAACATTGGTGGTCAATAATGGAAACTATGGAGTAGTCGCCTCCTGTGTCAAGGGTCACGCCGCCCGAGCGACGCCATCATCACGGCGCGAGGAGGGCTCCATGGCACCACCGTCGGACGCGTCCGGGCACACCCCTGGCGGGGTCCAGTCGGTGCATCGCGCGCTGGACCTGCTCGAGGTCGTGGCCGGCCGGGGCGGCACCCTCGCGATCGGGGAGATCGCCGCGCTCGCCGAGATCCCGCTGCCGACGGCCCACCGCCTGCTGCGCACCCTGGTCGACCGTGGCTACATGCGCCAGGCGCCCGATCGCCGGTACACCCTCGGGTTCCGGCTGGTCCCGCTCGGTGCGTCCGCGGGATCGATGGTGGGGGCCGGGACGGAGCGGGTGCTGGGCGGCGTGGTGGACGCGCTCGGGGAGACCGCCAACCTGGCGATGCTGGACGGCGACCGGGTCGCCTACGTCGCCCAGGCGCCCGGCAGGCACGCGATGCGGATGTTCACCGAGGTCGGACGACGCGTGCACCCGCACTGCACGGCGGTCGGCAAGGCGGTCCTGTCGGCGTCCTCCGAGGCCGACGTCAGGGCGCTGCTCGCGCGCACCGGGCTCCCGCGGCACACCGCGAGCACGATCACCGACGTCGAGGTCTTCCTGGCGCAGCTCGACGAGGTCCGCGCGCGCGGCTACGCGCTCGACGAGGGCGAGCAGGAGGTGGGCGTGCGCTGCGTCGCCGTGCGTCTGCCCGGCAGTGCCTCGCGGATGGGGATCTCGATCTCCGGGCCCGCACCGCGCATGACCGACGACCTGCTGGCGGAGGCGGTGCCGGTCCTGCGGTCGGCCGCGGAGGACCTGGCCGCGGCCATCGGCTGAGCGGTCGTTCCTGTCCGGACCGGGCGGTCCGGCCGGCGGGACCCCTCAGACGGCCAGGCGCAGCAGGGCGGCGGTGGCCGCTGCCCCGACCACCACGACGAGGAACGGCGCGCGCAGCAGCAGTGCGACGACGGCGAACCCGAGCCCGGCCGTACGGGCGTCCACCGTCAGCGACGACCCCTGTGACCACACCTGGACGGCGACGAGGGCCGCCAGCAGGGCCACGGGGACGAGGTCGGCCACGCGTTCGACGACCGGGTGGGCCAGCACCCGCTGGGGCAGCGAGAGGCCGGCGAGCTTGAGCGCGTAGCAGCCGGCCGCCGCCACGACGATCGCGATCCACATCAGTCGGGCGCTCCCGTCCGGTCCAGGGCCCCGGCCAGCAGAGCCACGCCGCCGGCCGCCAGCACCGGGACGCCCGCGGCCGTGAGCGGGACGAGGCCGAGCGCCACGCCGGCCGCGACCACGGCGACGAGGCGGTGGCGCCGGTCGGAGAGACGCGGCCAGAGCAGCGCCAGGAAGGCCGCTCCCACGGCGGCGTCGAGGCCGAAGGCGCGGGGGTCCCCGAGCGTCGTACCGACGAGGGCGCCGCCCAGCGTGGCGACGTTCCACAGGACGAAGACGGCCACCCCGGTCGTGAGGAAGCCCAGTCGGGCGGCCGCGGTGCTCCCGCGGTTGATGGCCATCGCGGTGGACTCGTCGAGCAGGACGTGCGCCGCGGCCACCCGCCGCCAGCCGCGGAAGGCCAGGAGCGGGGCCATCCGCAGGCCGTAGAGGGTGTTGCGGGTGCCGAGCAGCACCGCGGTCATGGCACCGCTGAGCGGAACGCCGCCCGCGGCCACCACGCCCACGAGGGCGAACTGCGACGCCCCGGTGAAGACGAGCAGGGACAGGGCGCAGGTCTGCAGGACGCTCAGCCCGGCGGCGACGCCCACCGCGCCGAAGCTGATGCCGTACGCGCCGGTCGCGACGCCGACGGCCAGGCTCTCGCCGACGATCGTGCGTCGCTCCTGGCGCGGGAGCGGGCGCGCGCGGGCGGGCGGGGACATGCCGCCAGCGTAGGGAGGCGGGTCAGCGAGCCTGGCGACGCCTGCGCTGCGTCGCCGCCGGCGTCGAGCCGTGGAAGTCGTGGAGCAGGACCCAGGCCGTCACGACGCCCGCCACGGTGCCGATCAGCAGCCCCGGACCCACCGACATCGGGACGTCTGGCATCAGGCCGGACCAGAGCCCCAGGCCGATCCACACCGCGAGGGCACCGACGACGATGGCGAGCCTGTGCAGCACGGGCAACGGACCGAACAAGGTGCACCCCCACGAGATCACCGGGCCGACACGGGCCGGGCCTCCATGATGCTCCGCGACCGCGGGAAAACAAGCCACCCCGAGGGGTGGGTCACCCGATGGCGGTGTGCAGGCGGACCTGCTTGACGGTGGTCTCGCCCGACCCGTCGAGGTCGAGCTCGCGGTGCGCCCCGTCGGCCGCCCAACCCGCCTCGGTCAGGAACCGGCGCTGGTCGTCGTCAGTGGCCAGCAGCCACGTGACCGCACGGGTGAAGCGGTCGGCGACCAGGGTGTCCACGCCCGCCTGCAGCAACCGCGAGCCGTGGCCCTTGCCGCGCTCGGCGGGATCGACGGTCATCTCGGCCAGCGTGCCGTCGGCGACCGGGTCGCAGTCCGGGTCGTCGGCCGGGCCGGTGAGGGCGAAGCCGACCACGCGGTTGCGCTCGAGCGCCACGAGGACACGGTGCCGGGCGTCCGCGGGCCGGGCGAGCGCCTGCCGCCACGCGGGGACGAGGTCGGCGGCGTCGGTGGGCAGCGCCTCGGCGGGGACCAGATCGGCGTACATCTGCCGCCAGGCGCGCACCTGCACGGCCGCGACGGCGTCGGCATCGTCGGCCCAGGCGATCCGGACGGAGACGTCGGCTGAGGGGGAGTGGCTCACCCCTCGAACGGTAGTCCGTGACGATCGGACCCCCGTGGCGGCCTCCGGAGGGCCCGATCGTCAGGGACTACGCCGCCGTATTACGAAGTCAGGTCGCAACGGCGGCAATCTGTCACAGAGGTGCTAGATTCGGAGTCGTGTACGGCAACGACTTCAGCGCCCCCGACGGCCCCCGGCCCGCCACCGACGCAGGCCCCGGCCCCGACGAGCCGGCCTCCTTCCTGGCGGTGCTCGCCGAGGAGGGGCGCATCGAGCCCCGCGACGAGATGCCCGAGGCCTACCGGCGCACGCTCGTGCGCCAGATCGCCCAGCACGCGCACTCCGAGATCATCGGCATGCAGCCCGAGGGCAACTGGATCTCCCGCGCCCCCAGCCTGCGCCGCAAGGGGATCCTGATGGCGAAGGTCCAGGACGAGGCCGGTCACGGCCTCTACCTGTACGCCGCCGCGGAGACGCTCGGCGTGGACCGCGCCGACCTGCTCGACCAGCTCCACGACGGCCGGCAGAAGTACTCCTCCATCTTCAACTACCCGACGCTCACCTGGGCCGACATGGGCGCGATCGGCTGGCTGGTCGACGGTGCCGCGATCGTCAACCAGGTGCCGCTGTGCCGCTGCTCGTTCGGTCCCTACGCGCGGGCGATGGTGCGGGTCTGCAAGGAGGAGTCCTTCCACCAGCGCCAGGGCTTCGAGATCCTGCACACGCTCTCCCACGGCACGCCGGCCCAGCGCGCCATGGCGCAGGACGCGGTCGACCGCTACTGGTGGCCCAGCCTGATGATGTTCGGCCCGACGGACACCGGACCCGACGCCTCGGCGGGGCACACCGCCCAGTCGATGGCCTGGGGGATCAAGCGGTTCTCCAACGACGAGCTGCGCCAGCGCTTCATCGACATGACGGTCCCGCAGGCCGAGGCGCTCGGGCTGACCCTGCCCGACCCGGAGCTGCGCTGGAACGACGAGCGCGGGCACTACGACCACGGTCGGATCGACTTCACCGAGCTCTTCGAGGTGATCAAGGGCAACGGCCCGTGCAACGCCGAGCGGATGGCCCACCGGGTCCGCGCCCACGAGGACGGCGCGTGGGTGCGCGAGGCCGCCGAGGCCTACGCCGCCAAGCGCACGCAGGAGCAGGAGCACGTGGCATGAGGACCCGGGAGCCGCTGTGGGAGGTCTTCGTGCGCTCGCGCCGCGGCCTCAACCACGTCCACGTGGGGTCGTTGCACGCCCCGGACGCCGAGATGGCGCTGCGCAACGCCCGCGACGTCTACACCCGCCGCCAGGAGGGGGTGTCCCTCTGGGTCGTCCCGGCGACCGCGATCACGGCCTCCAGCCCCGAGGAGCGCGACGCGTTCTTCGACCCGGCCGCGGACAAGATCTACCGCCACCCGACCTTCTACGACGTGCCGGAGGGGGTCGAGCACCTGTGACCACCCCACGCCCTTCTTCGCCTCCCCCGCTTCGCTCCTCCACCGAAGAGCGCCGCGGGGACCCCGGTCAGAGGACTCCCGACAACCACGTCGACCACGTCCTCGGCCTCGCCGACGACGCCCTCGTCTCCGCGCAGCGGATGGGGTGGTGGATCAGCCGCGCCCCGCAGCTCGAGGAGGACCTCGCGCTGGCCAACATCGGCCTCGACCTCCTCGGCCAGGCGCGCGCCCTGCTGTCGCACGCGGGTGCGCTCGAGGGCCAGGGCCGTGGCGAGGACGACCTGGCCTACTGGCGCGACGAGCGCGACTTCCGCAACGTCAAGCTCGTCGAGCGGCCGCAGGAGGACTTCGGCGTCGCGATGGCCCGCCTGCTCGTCCTGTCCACCTGGCAGTCCGAGCTGTACGCCGCCCTGCAGCGCAGCACCGACCCCGTGCTGGCCGCCGTCGCCGCCAAGGCCGCCAAGGAGGTGGCCTACCACCACGACCACGCCACCCGGTGGGTGCTGCGCCTCGGTGACGGGACCCCCGAGTCCCACGCCCGCATGCAGGCGGCGCTCGACGCCGAGTGGCCCTGGATCGAGGAGCTCTTCGACGAGTCCCACCTCGATCCCGCCCTGGTGACCGACGGCGTGGCCGTGGCTCCCTCGAGCCTGCGCGAGCCGGTGCTGCGGCGCCTGGGCGACGTCGTACGGTCCGCGACGCTGGAGGTGCCCGACGTCCCGGCCCGCGTGCCGGGAGGCCGCGCCGGCCTGCACACCGAGCACCTCGGGCGGATGCTGGCCGAGATGCAGCACCTGACCCGCTCCCACCCGGGAGCGACGTGGTGACCCGGCTGCCCGACGTCGGCACCGGCCGCGAGACCCGCGCCTGGCAGGTCGCCGCGCGCGTCCTCGACCCCGAGCTCCCGGTGGTCACCATCGAGGACCTCGGCATCCTGCGCGACGTCACCGAGGACGACCAGGGACGGGTGCACGTCCAGGTCACCCCGACGTACTCCGGCTGCCCGGCCATGGAGACGATCCGCACCGACCTCATCGACCGGCTCAGCGAGGAGGGCTACCTCCACGTCACGGTCGAGTTCGTGCTCTCGCCGGCGTGGTCGACCGACCAGATCACCCCGCAGGGCCGCGCACGGCTCGAGGAGTACGGCGTCGCGCCGCCCCCGACCGAGGCCGAGCGCCGCAGCGCCCCGGTCGGCCTGACCCTGTCGGTCCGCTGCCCGCAGTGCGGGTCGCCCGACACCCGCGAGTCCAGCCGCTTCGGCTCCACCGCCTGCAAGTCGCTGTGGGTGTGCCGTGCGTGCCGGGAGCCCTTCGACCACTTCAAGGCCCTCTGATGGACTTCCACTCCCTGCGGGTCGCGTGCGTCGACCCGCTCACCGACGACGCCGTCGCGATCTCCTTCGACGTGCCCGACGACCTGCGCGAGGCCTACGCCTTCACCCCCGGTCAGCACCTGACGATCCGGGGGGACGACGGCGAGCGTCGCAGCTACTCCATCTGCGTGCCGCCCAGCGCCGGCGTGCTCCGGATCGGCGTGAAGAAGCTGCCCGGCGGCGCGTTCAGCGACGCCGTCGTGGCGACGCTCGCCCCCGGCGACGAGCTCGACGTGATGACCCCGGCGGGGCGCTTCACCCACGTCCCGGACCCCACCGCCGAGAAGACGTACGTCGCCGTGGCCGCCGGCTCCGGGATCACCCCGGTGCTGTCCATCGTGTCCGCCCTGCTCGAGGGCGAGCCGGGCTCTTTCGTGACCCTGGTCTACGCCAACCGCACCCACCGGTCGGTGATGTTCCTCGACGAGGTCGCCGGCCTCAAGGACGTGTACGGACCGCGGCTCCAGCTCCTGCACGTGCTCTCGCGGGAGGCGACCGAGGTCGACCTGCTGTCGGGACGGCTCGACGGCGAGCGGCTCACCCGCATCCTCGACGCCCTGGTGCCGCGCGACGACGTGGACGCGTGGTTCCTGTGCGGCCCCCAGCAGATGGTCACCGAGCTCGGCGAGGTGCTGGCTGCGTCCGGCGTCGCGCGCTCGGCGATCCACACCGAGCTGTTCCATGCCGAGCCGGTCGAGCGGGCCCCGGTCGTCGAGCTGGCCGAGACCGCCGACGGCACCGCCGCCGTGACGGTCCGCCTCGACGGCCGCGCCTCCGACTTCGCGCTGCGCCCCGACGGCCCGTCGGTCCTCGAGGCCGCGCAGGCGGTGCGCTCCGACGTGCCGTTCGCCTGCAAGGGCGGGGTCTGCGGCACCTGCCGGGCGCGCGTCGTCGAGGGCACCGTGGCGATGGACGTCAACTACGCCCTGGAGCCCGAGGAGGTCGAGCGCGGCTACGTGCTCACGTGCCAGTCGCACCCCACCAGCCCGCGGCTGGTCGTCGACTACGACGCCTGAGCGAGCAGCGCCGCCAGCGCGGCCGGGCGTTCGAGCATCGGCAGGTGTCCTGTGGCGACGCGAACGGTCGTGGCCCCGAGCTCGGCGGCGTACCGCTCCTGCTGAGCGGTCGGGAACTGGTCGTCGCCGGTCGTGACGACGTACGACGCCTGCGGCCAGGTGCGCGGGGGAGTGCGGTCGAGGTAGACGCGGCGGCCCTCCGGCGCGAAGCCCTCGACGACCAGCGTCGTGTGCTCGTCGGAGAGCCCGCCGCACATGCCCCGCAGCACCGAGTCGGGCGGGCGCGTGCCCAGCACCCGCACCATCGCGCCCATGACGAGGCGGCCGGGAAGTGGCAGCGCCCCGGTGAAGGACGAGCCGGCGGCCGGGACGACGGCGGCGACCGCGGTCACGCGCGACACGCGGGCGGGATCGGCGGCGACGACGGCGGCGGCCACGGCGCCGCCCAGGGAGTGCGCGACGAGGTGGAACCGCGGCCAGCCCTCGGCCGTGGCGAGGGCGGAGCGAGTGTAGGACTCGAGGGTCCCTGCCCGGCCCGGTGACGGAACGACGCGCGACTCGGTGTCGAGGTGCGAGCGGACCTCGTCCCAGATGGAGGCGGGCAGTCCCGCGCCGGAGACGAACAGGAGGGGGTCGGTGGTCATGCGCCCACCCTCCCGCGCCAGGCGGACAGCTCCTGTCCGCTGGATCAGCGGTAGTGCTCGGGGAGCTTCTGGCCGATCTTGACCTGCGCCTTGGGCAGCCGCATGAACTTCATCTGCAGTGCCCGCATGACGGCGTAGTAGGTCGTGCCCTTGAGCGGCTCGTCCGGGAAGCGGCGGGTCAGCTCGCGGCGCAGCCGGAAGCGCAGCGTCAGCAGGTCGACGAGCACGAGCAGCAGCGTGCCGAGCAGGATCGTGTTGCCGACGTTGGCCAGGTAGGCGTTGCCGGAGTAGCCCAGGACCATCGTCACGATCAGCAGCGGCACCATCAGCTCGATGAACGAGAAGCGGGCGTCGACGAAGTCGCGGATGAACCGGCGTACCGGCCCCTTGTCGCGCGCCGGCAGGTAGCGCTCGTCGCCGGTCTTCATGGCCTGGCGCACCTTCGAGCTCGACTCGCCGCGGGCGGCACGCTGGGCGGCGAGCTGCTCCTTGCGGGTGCGGGGGGTCTTCGCGCGGGCCTTGGCCGCTGCCTCGGCCTCCTTGCGCGACGGCGTGGGCCGACCCTTGCCGCCCACCTTGGTGTCGGTGGCGTCGGTCTCGACGGGGGAGGTGGTCTCGGACTTGCTGCGACGGAACAACGGGGACCCTTTGGCGTGAGTGTGCTGGCAGGCACAAGCCTACCGGCGTCCGCCCGACCTACCTGCGCCTTGGGTTTGGTCCTAGGGTGAGGAGCACATACACGAGGGTGAACAACACACGAGAGGGGCCGCACCCCCATGAGCCTCATGAAGCGGATCAGCCTGATCTTCAAGTCCAAGGCCAACCAGGCGCTCGACAAGGCTGAGGACCCGCGCCAGACGCTGGACTACAGCTACCAGCGCCAGCTCGAGCTCCTGAGCAAGGTACGCCGCGGCGTGGCCGACGTCGCCACCAGCCGCAAGCGCGTGGAGCTGCAGATCAACCAGCTCGAGCAGCAGTCCGCCAAGCTCCAGGGCCAGGCCGAGAAGGCCATCGGCGCCGGCCGCGAGGACCTCGCCCGGGAGGCGCTGACCCGCAAGTCCGGCCTGACCAACCAGATCATCGACCTCCAGGCCCAGCACGCCAACCTGCAGGGGGAGGAGCAGAAGCTCGTCCTCGCCCAGCAGCGGCTCCAGGCCAAGGTCGAGGCCTTCCGCACCCGCAAGGAGACGATCAAGGCCAACTACACCGCCGCCGAGGCCCAGACCCGCATCGGCGAGGCCGTCTCCGGCATCGGCGAGGAGATGGGCGACGTGGGCATGGCCATCCAGCGGGCCGAGGACAAGACCGCCCAGATGCAGGCCCGGGCCGGGGCCATCGACGAGCTGATCGCCTCCGGCGCGCTCGACGACGCCACCGCGACCAACTCCGGCGACGACATCGCCCGCGAGCTCGAGGCCATGAGCAGCCAGTCCGACGTCGAGGCCGAGCTCGCCCGCCTCAAGGGCGCCTCGCAGCCGCAGGCGATCGAGGCCGGCGACGACAACGACATCCTCGAGGCGTCCCCGGTCGAGCAGCCCGCGCAGCGCCCCGTCAACGACGGCGGCCAGTCGTGATCGTCCGCATCCTCGGCGAGGGCCAGTACGACGTCCCCGACGACTCGGTGGCGGCCCTCAACGAGCTCGACCGTGCGGTCGAGACGGCTGTCGAGGCCGGCGACGAGCCGGAGTTCCGCGGGGCCCTGGAGGCCCTGCTCTCCGGGGTGCGCGACCACGGCACCCACCACCCCGACGACTCCCTCGACGAGTCCGACCTGATCCTGCCGCCCGGTGACGCCTCCATCGACGAGGTGCGCGAGCTCCTCGCCGACGACGGCCTCATCCCCGGCTGACGGGACCTCGACCACACCCCATGGCCACCAACCGCTTCATCAAGGACTCCGGCCTCACCGCCCGCATGACGCTGGTGATGTTCCTGCTGGGCGCGCTGTTCGTCGCGCTCGTCGTCGCGATGATGTACCTCTTCGCGGACTTCTGGCTCTTCATCGGTATCGCTGGACTGGGCGTCGCGTTCTACCAGTGGTGGTCCTCCGACAAGGTCGCGATGCGGGCGATGCGCGCCCGCGAGGTCACCCCGGAGGAGGCGCCCGAGCTGCACGGCATGATCGACCGGCTCTGCGCGCTGGCCGACATGCCCAAGCCGCGGGTCGGCATCGCCGACACAGCGCTGCCCAACGCCTTCGCCACGGGACGGTCTCCGGACCGGGCGGTCGTGTGCGTCACCACCGGGATCCTCCACACCCTCGACGCCGAGGAGCTCGAGGCGGTGCTCGCCCACGAGCTCAGCCACGTCGCGCACCGCGACGTGCTGGTCATGACCGTCGCCTCCTCGGCCGGCATCGCCGCCGGGATGCTGACCCGCGGTGCGCAGTTCGGGGCCCTGGGGCGGCGGAGCAACAACGGCGGCGCCCCCGCCGTGCTCATCGCGCTGGCGATCAGCCTGGTCGTGTACGCCGTCAGCTTCATGCTGCTGCGGCTCCTGTCGCGCTACCGCGAGCTGTGCGCCGACCGCTCGGGCGCCTACCTCACGATGAAGCCGCAGGCCCTCGCCTCGGCGCTCACCAAGATCGCGGGCGGCGCCGATGCCATCCCGCAGAAGGACCTGCGCTCCGCGAGCGCGGTCAACTCGCTCTTCATCGTCCCGGCCGTGCGCGGGGTCAGCCTCAGGACGCTCACCGCCACCCACCCCTCCCTCGAGCAGCGCCTTGAGCAGCTCGCCCGCATCCAGGCCGAGCTCGGCCGGCCCACCGCCTGATGCGCTGGCTGGACGCCGTCACCGGCCGCCGACGACAGGCAGCCAACGACCTCGACGCCCTCTTCCTCGTCCCCAGCGCCGCCATCACGCTGGAGACGGCCGCCGGCTTCACGCCCACCGGCGTCGGGTCGGTCTGCTACCGCTCGGCCGGGGGAGCCGCGTTCGACCGGACCCAGGACGAGATCACCCGGCTCATCGACGACGACCCCGACACGCCCGACGTCGCCGTCACCCGTGACGAGTTCGGCTTCACCTGGCTGGTCGTGCAGGGGGACCCGTCCGACATGGCCGGCCTGTGCACCGACCTGCACGCGGTCAACACGCTCCTGGAGGAGCAGGGCTTCGCCGGCGGGCTGCTGTGCTCGATGGTGGGCTTCTCCGGGCACGAGCGCCGCTTCGGGCTGGTCTACCTCTACAAGCAGGGCACCTTCTACGCCTTCGCCCCGACCGGCCCGCACCAGCGAGACAACCTCACCGAGATCGCCGTACGCGACCAGCTCGCGGCCGAGCTCCCCATGGAGCGGGACATGCAGCGCTGGCTCGCGCTGTGGGATGCTCCCGGACTGTGACCTCCCGCGAAGACCTGGTCGCCTTCTCCCGGAAGGCCCGCCACGACCTCCAGAACCCGGTGGCGGCGGTGACCCTCGCGCTCGAGCTGGCGCAGGAGGAGATCGCCGACGGTGGCGACGACGTGTCCGACCTCATCAGCCGGGCCCTGCGCAGCGCCGAGCGGCTCAGCGAGGCGCTCGACACCCTGCCCGGGCGCGCCGCCGACTGGCCGCTCGAGGACTGAGCGCCGCTGGGTCGCGGTGCGCTGCGCCCTTCTAGTCGCGGTGCGACTTGCCCGGCAGGTCCAGCATCCGCTGCAGCGCGACGAGGGCGTCGCGCTCGGTGTCGGGGTCGACGGTGATCTGGTTGACGACCTGCCCGGCCACCAGCGACTCCATAGCCCACACGAGGTGCGGCAGGTCGATGCGGTTCATCGTCGAGCAGTAGCAGACGTTGCGGTCGAGGAAGACGATCGTCTTGTCCGGGTGGGCGTCGGCCAGCCGCTTGACCAGGTTGAGCTCGGTACCGATGGCCCAGGTGGTCCCCGGCTCGGCCGCCTCGATGGTCTTGATGATGAACTCGGTCGAGCCCACCAGGTCGGCCTTGAGGACCACCTCGTGCCTGCACTCCGGGTGGACCAGGATGTTGATGCCGGGGTGCTGGACCCGCAGCTCGTCGACCACGTCCTCGCTGAAGCGCCCGTGCACCGAGCAGTGGCCCTTCCACAGGATCATCCGGGCGTCGCGCAGCTCCTCCGCGCTGAGCCCGCCGCCGGGCTGCAGGGGGTCCCACACGACGCAGTCGTCGAGGGACATCCCCATCTGCAGGACGGCGGTGTTGCGGCCGAGGTGCTGGTCGGGGAGGAAGAGGATCTTGGCTCCGTCGTCCAGGTGGGCCTTCTGGGCGAGCGCCCACTCCAGGGCGACGTCGGCGTTGGACGACGTGCAGACCACACCGCCGTTGCGGCCGCAGAAGGCCTTGATGTCGGCGCTGGAGTTCATGTAGGTGACGGGTACGACGCTGTCCTGGATGCCGGCGTCGGCCATCGCGTCCCAGGCGTCCTCGACCTGCGCCAGCCGGGCCATGTCGGCCATCGAGCAGCCCGCCGCCAGGTCCGGCAGCACGACCTTCTGCTGCGGGGAGGTCAGGATGTCGGCGGACTCGGCCATGAAGTGCACGCCGCAGAAGACGATGAACTCGGCGTCCGGCCGGCCGGCAGCGTCGCGGGCCAGCTTGAAGGAGTCGCCGGTGACGTCGGCGAACTCGATGACCTCGTCGCGCTGGTAGTGGTGACCCAGCACGAACACCCGCTCGCCCAGCGCGGCCTTGGCGGCGCGGGCCCGCGCGACCAGGTCGGGGTCGGACGCGGCCGGCAGGTCGCCAGGGCACTCCACGCCGCGCTCGGCGTCGAGGTCGCGGCCCTTGCCGAGGGGGAGGAGCGGGAGGTCGACGAGGCTCATGGCTCCATCCTAGGTGGCCCGCACCGACGTCCCGGCCCGCGTGCGAGGGTGTGCACACCACACCGGCGACGACCGCCGGCGGACCACGGCACGAGGAGATCACGATGGCGCGACGAGGCGAGGTCCTGGCCCTGGTGCAGGCGGGCGGGCAGGGCGGGCGGATGGACGTGCTCACCCGCGAGCGTGCCAAGCCCGCGCTGCCGTACGGCGGCGTCCACCGGCTCGTCGACTTCGCCCTGTCGGCCCTGGTCCACGCCGACCTGGTCGACGTGTGGGTGTCGCTCGAGTACCAGGTGACCTCCATCGACGAGTACCTGTCCGGCGGTCGCCCGTGGAGCCTGGACCGCAACCGCGGCGGCTTTCGTCGCATCGTCCCGCAGACCGGCACGGGGCCGGCCACCGAGAGCGGCTTCGCGCACGGCAACGGGGACCTGCTGCTGCGGATGTCCGCCGACCTGGAGGCCTTCGGGGCCTCCACGCTGGTCGTCTGCAGCGCCGACCACGTCTTCAACATGGACCTCGGCCCGGTCATCGACGACCACATCGCCGCCGGGCGGGTGGCCACGGTGCTCACCACGGAGGTGACCAAGAAGGACGCCTCCGACAACGTCGTCGTGCTGGCGCGGGCCGACGGCACCATCACCGGCATCGAGCACAAGCCGTCGAGCCCGTCGTCGGGGACCATCGCCACCGAGGTGTTCGTCTACGACACCGCGGTCCTGCTCAGCACCCTGCGCGAGCTGCGGGCCGAGCTCTCCGGCGACCAGGAGGGCGACGACAGCGGCCTCGGCGACTTCGGCGAGCACGTCCTGCCGCGGCTCGTCGAGAGCGGTCGGGCCGTGGCCGTGCCCATGACCGGCTACTGGCGCGACGTCGGCCAGCCCGGCCTCTACCTCCAGTCCCACCGCGACCTGCTCGCCGGACGGGTCGACGTCTTCGACCACGACACCATGCCGGTGATCTCGCACTGGCCGGACCGTCCCGCGGCCCGGGTCCGGGCGAGCGGAGTGGTCTCCGACTCGCTGCTCTCCCCGGGCTGCGACGTGTCCGGCGAGGTGGTCGGCAGCGTGCTCGGCCCCGGCGTGGTCGTGGAGAAGGGCGCCCTGGTGCGCGACAGCGTCCTCATGGAGGACTGCGTGGTCCGGGCGGGCGCAGAGGTCCAGACGGCGGTCCTCGACGAGCGCTGCGAGGTGCTGGCGGACGCCCGGGTGGGCGCCGTCCCGTCGGCCCGGCTGGCCCGTGGCGAGGACCTGGTGCTGGCCGGTCGCGACTGCCGGGTCGGCGGGGAGATCGCCCCGGGCGCCCGTCTGGAGCCGGGCACCGACACCCGCTAGGACGCGTGCGTCACAGCATGGACCCGTGGTGCACGTACGGCGCCGGCGGCTTCATCCCGCGCAGGCACAGGTACCCGCTGGTGTGCACCGAGAGCCGGGCCGCGAGCCCGACGTCGATCGCCCACTGGTTGGCGGCGGTGATGTGGCGCAGCGAGACCGTGGAGCCGGGGGCCGAGGACGCGAACGCCTCCCACACCAGGTCCGAGGCGGTACGCCGCGTGGTCGCCGCCACCAGGACGGGCGAGCCGTTGTCGTCGACGTACGCGTAGCCCTGGCTCGACGACGTCTCGGACACGAGCAGCCGGAACTGCGCCAGCAGCGCCTCGTGGTCCGACAGGTGCGCGGCTCCCCGCGTCTGCCGGTCGACCGAGTTCATCAGGTCGGTGTCGCCGGCGCTGCCCTCGCGGACCCGTTCGACCAGGGGCAGCGCGTCGCGGTCGACGGTGCCGGTGGCGAACATCTGCGGGTGCAGCGCGAAGCCGGCCAGCCGGTAGCGGCGTACGGCGGCCGGGTCGGCGCTCGCCGAGAACATCCCGCGCAGGCACCCGCGCCCGTAGGACAGGGCGGCCGCGAGCAGCTGGGTCCCGACGCCTCGGCCCTGCACCTCCGGCGCGACCGCGAAGGACGACAGGATCCACATCAGCTCGCGGATCCGCGACAGGACGCACCCCACGACGACGCCGTCGAGCTCGGCCACCCAGCAGCCGTCCGGGTCCGTGGACAGGGTGTGCGCGCTGCGCCGCACCCAGGCGGCGTCGCGCTCGGGCGAGCGTGGCCGGGGGTCGGCCCAGTCGCGCTGGAAGGTGCGCCGGTCGACCTCGGTGTAGGCGAGCCCGGTCAGTGCGGCCATGGCGGACAGGTCCGACTCCCGGGCCGGACGGACGACGAGCCCGCCGGTCACGACACGTGGGCGGCGAAGCGGGCGAGCATGGCGTCCCAGTGCGTGTACCTCGCCCGGACCTCCTCGGACCCGTCGGCCCAGCCGCCGTGCTCGAGGCGCACCGTCGTGCCGGGACCCGCGTCGGTGAAGGTCACGTCGAGCTGGGTGGGTTGCGCCTGCTCGTGCCCGAGCCAGAACTCCTGGCCGTAGTGCCCCAACGGCTCCCACGTCGTCACGCGGCCCCACACGTAGCGCTCGCCACCCTCGTGCACGGTCGCGACGTCGCCCTGCGGGTCGATCTCGATGCTCGAGTACGTCGCGGGGTCCGGGCTGAGCATGGGGTCCCACCACTCGCCCATCTGGGCGGTGAAGCCCACGAACGCCTGGGTCGGGGTCACCGGGACGACGGTCTCGCAGACGATCGGGTCGAGAGGCATGCGTCCATCCTCTCCCGGACCCGGGTGCGGGCCCGCGCGGCACGCGGGCGGCACGGCACTGCCGGATATTGCCTCGCGCCCCGGGCCCCGGTCCGGCACGCTGTCGCCGCGCGGGCACCGGTCCGCCTGACTGGAGAGGCTGTGGCGTGACGGACTGGCATGTGGTGGTGGAGACGGGCTGTGAGGTCCCGCACGGTGGCGACCTGCGGGGCATGCTCGAGGAGCTGTGCGACATGCTCGCCTCGCCCGACCCCGTCCAGCGGGACGACATCGCCTACTCGGTCGTGGCCACGTGGGTCAGCAAGGGCGTGCTGCCGCGGGACCTGTGCCGCTGGCTCGGCGACGAGATGGCTGCGCGGATGTCGGCCGACGACGTGTGGGTGCGCACCTTCGCGCCCCTGGTCCTGGACGTGCTGGTGTCCTTCGGGACCTTCGACCCGGCGTGGGTGCCGCCCTTCTCCCGGTGGTACGCGACGGAGACGGACCTGCGTGGCCATGAACCCGACCTCGGCTGGCTGCACGCGGTGGCCCACGGTGCCGACCTGCTCGGCGCCCTCGGGCTCCACCCGGAGGTCGCGCCCGCCTCGATGCTGGAGCTCGCCGGCCGCCGGCTCGTCGCGCCGTCCGACGCCGTGTGGCGCCACAACGAGGACGAACGCCTCGGCCACGCGATCGCGCTGACCCTGACCCGGCCCGAGCTCACGAGCGAGGAGTCCGTCGCCTGGGTCCAACCGGTCGAGGACAGCTGGACCTCACGTCCGTCCGGGCCGCCTGCGGCGTGGGTCCAGAACGCCTCGCGCACACTGCGGGTCGTCCTGGGGGCGACCCTGACCGGGACCCGCCCAGGTGGCGAGGGCCAGGCCCTTAGCCTGACGCACGCCAAGGCTGTGCAGGAGCGCCTGTTGTCGGCGCTGCACACCCTCACGCCCTGGATGTGGTGACCGCCCGGGTCATCGCGGCACGCGCGCCGCGAGGCCGGCCAGGGCGGCGGGGAAGATCTCGGCAGGCGGCGTGACGAGGCCGGCTCCCACCTGGCCGACGCCGGCCCGCCTGCCGGCCATCCCGGTGTTGATCTGCGGGAGGATGCCGGTGCGGCAGACGCGGGTGACGTCGATGCCGCTGGGGGTGCCCTGGAAGTCGAGGATCGGCACGGACCAGCGCGGGTTCGCGCCCAGGGTGATCTCGTGCATCCGGCGCGTGGTCGCGAGGGCGTCGGGCACCGTGCCGCCGACGAGCCGCACGATCGCCGGTGCCGTCGCCATCGCGAAGCCGCCGATGCCGGCCGTCTCGGTGATGGCCGAGTCGCCGATGTCGGGGTTGGCGTCGTCGGGGCCGTAGTCGCCGAGGAAGAGTCCCTCGGCGACCTGCGCCGGGCCGGTGAACCACTCGTCGCCGGTGCCGGAGACCTGGATGCCGAAGTCGGTGCCGTTGCGGGCCATCGCCACGACCATGGTCGAGCCCTCGATGTCGCGGGCCGCGTCGAGCGCGAGCTTGCACGCCGGCATGCCGAGGTTGAGGAAGAAGTGGTCGTTGGCGCCGATGAAGCGCAACGACGCGGCGATGTCGTCGGTGTCGGCGCCGCTGGCCGCCATCGCCGGAGCGAGGTCGCGCAGCAGCATCAGGGTGCCGGCGCGGTTGCGGTTGTGGGCCTCGTCGCCCATCTGGAGCATCTGGGTCAGGATGCCGGTCACGTCGACGGGCTCGCTGGCGCGCACCGCGGTGCGCAGCAGCGGGCCGAGCACCGCGGACATCCAGCGCAGCCGCTCGAGCACGTCCGGCCCGTAGGCGCCGTACCGCAGCACCTTGCCGAGACCCTCGTTGAGCGAGCAGTGGGTCCGCCGGCCGGTGGCCGGGTCCTCGAGCACGAACATCCACATCGACGGGGTGACCACGCCGGCCATCGGCCCGACGGTGGAGCGGTGGTGGCAGGGCTCGAGGCTCACCGAGCCCCCGTCCTCGAAGAGGGCGACGGCGTCCTCCGGTTCGGTGACCAGTCCCTCGAACGCCGCCCCGCCCATCAGCGCCCCCCGGAGCGGGCCGGCCGCGCGGGCCCACTCGACGGGTGGCCCGGCGTGCAGGAACTGCCCGCGCTCCAGGCCCAGCACCTCGGAGGCGGGTGCGACGTCGACCAGGGTGGCCGAGACACCGAGCACGGCCGCCAGCGCGCGCTCGTTGGCCGCCCGGCGGCGGGGGTCGGCGGCGACGGTGGCCAGGTCGTCCTCGGTGCCTGCCATCGGGGGGCGCCAGTCGATGCGGGTGACCGGCACGGCCTGGGCCTCCACGGCGTCGGCCAGCATCCCGGCGCCCGCGGCGACGACGTGGGTGGGGGCGGCGGTCATGCGGACTCCCCGAGGGTCAGGGCGACCGCTCTTCGGGTGGCGGCCGCGTTGGACAGGTGCACCTCGGCGCCGGCCCCGACCAGGGCCCGGACCTGGCGGTCGAGGTCCTGCGGGTCGTGGGCCGTGCCGACGACCGCGACGACGACCGGCTGGGTGATCGCCGCCAGCGCCGGGGCGAGGAGGACCGCCGGGTCGGGCTCGGCCCCGTGTCCGAGGACCACGTCGAGGAGCAGCACGCCGGTCGACGCGTCGGCCGCGGCCCGGGCGAGGTGCTCGAGGCGCAACGTCGGGTCGATCATCGGGTGCGGCCGTCCGGCCGTGAGGGCGTCGTCGCCGTAGTCGACCATCGTGGGGGCGTCGGCGGTGAGGTCGGGGCCGAGCGTGAGCCCGGGGGAGAGCGGGATGTTGCTGCGGATCGGCCCGAGCCCGGCCGTGGCGACGAGCATCGCCTCGTGGCACAGGGTGCCGCCGACGAACAGCCCGCGGAGGTGACCGCCCCCGGACGGCCGTGGGGCGGCGGGGAGGTGGGCCGGCCACGTCGGGACGGCGGTGCCCAGCCGGCGCAGCACCGCCTCGGCCGCGGCCGTCAGGTCGGGGCGCCCGGGACCCAGGAAGGCGAGCTCGACCGGGGTGGCGAGCCCGGCGGCGTACGCCTCGATGTCGGCGGCGACGTCGGCGGCGGGCGGCTTGGACACCAGCACGATGAGCTCGACGGAGTCGTCGGCGTCGAGCCGGGCCAGGGCGGTCCGGGTCGAGATCCCGCCCACTGCTGCCGTCAGGTCGCGACCACCGACGCCCAGGGCGTGGGTGACCCCGACGCCGGCATGGTCGAGCAGGCAGAGCAGCTGCTGGCAGCCCGTCCCGGAGGCGGCGACGATGCCGACCGGGCCGGGGGTCGTCGCGTTGGCGAAGCCGAGGCCGAGTCCCCCGACGATCGCGGTCCCGCAGTCGGGTCCCATCACGAGCACGTCGCGCTCGGCGGCGGCCCGCTTGAGCGCGACCTCGTGGGCCACGGGCACGTTGTCGCTGAAGACCATGACGTCGCGCCCGGCGTCGACGGCGTCCATCGCCTCCACGAGCGCGCTGGCACCCGGGACGGAGACGAGCACCACGCCGTCGGTCGTGCCGCGCAGGGCGGTCGCGGTCGTGCGGTGCGACGCGACGTCCTCGGCCGTCGAGGGGGTGCGGCTGGTGAGGGCCGTGGTGATGGCCTCCTCGGCGTCGGCGATCGCCGCGTCGGCGGTGTCGTCCGCGAGCCGCAGCGCGACCACCATCTCCTGGGCCGTGACACCGGACGGGACGGCGAAGCCCATCTGGGCGAGCACCTCGAGGTTCAGCGGGGTCGCCATGGCCACCTGGGCGGTCTCGACGCCGGGGATGTCCTGGACGGTGCGGCTCAGCTGGAGCAGCGCCACCGAGTCGGCGTAGGCGCCCCGGCGCACCTCGACGTGATGGCGGCTCATGCGGCGTACCCGTCGGTGTCGAGGAGGTGCCGGCGCGCGGCGACGGCGCCGGCCAGCAGGCCGAGGCCCGAGGTGTGCCCCACCGCGGTGAGAGCGGTGGTCGCGGCACCCTCGGCGGGGGTGCCGAGGGCGGCGACGTACGCCGCGAACTGCGGCAGCACCTCGCCCCTGAGGGCGCACTCCAGCAGCGCCGCCGAGAGCCGTGTGGTGCGGGGCAGCAGGTCCCGGACCCGTGCGTCGTGGTCGGGGGTGTGGAGGCCGGCGGCGCGGTGCATCGCCACCCACCCGCAGACCACGTCGTCGCCGAGGGGGGTGAGGCCGCTCCCACGCCCGACGAGCCGCTCGGGCTGCTGGGGGGTGACCGCCAGCTCGGTCACCAGCACCGGCGTGACCGGGGCGGCGCGGCCCGCGTCGGTGAGCCGGGGCACCGCGACGTCCACCGCGCGGCGTACGGGCAGGGCCGTCCCGTCGACCCTCAGCACCCCGTCGCGGACGACCGCGCCGTCGCCCCGCAGGCGCGCCACCGTGGGCGCGGCCAGCCGCAGCCCGTTCGGGACGGCGGTGGCGCGCGCGCCGAGGACGCCGACGCAGCCGATGCCCTCCACGTCGAGGTAGATCGCGTGGGCCCCGCGGTGCAGCACGGTCACGGTCGAGTCGGGGAGCCCGGCGACGAGGTCCCGGAGCCGCGCCGAGGCGCTCACGGGGAGTTCGGCCGTCATGCTGGCCCACGCTAGGTGGGGACACTACGGTTTGCCGATGTGAGGTGTTGCCAACGATCCCCACGACGAGGTGCAAGTCTTGATAGTCGCTGACGGGCCGGGACCCGCCTCCGCGCTGAACGACGCGCTCACCCGCCTCGTGGTCGACGGCGGCGACCCGGGCCGCGTGGCCACCGAGGTCGGCCGGGTGCTCGACGCCGGGGTGCTCGTCACCTCCACCGACGGACGGGTCCGGGACGGCGCCGTGCCCGAGCCCGTCGAGGCGGCCCTGGCGGCCGGCGACTGGACGGACCCCAGCGGCCGCTTCCGCGTGGAGCGCGCGACCTCCACCCCGGCGCCGCTGGGTGCGGGGGAGGTGCGCGTCGTGCGGATCGTCGCGGAGGGCGCGGACCTGGCCCGGCTGGTGGCCTGCCGGACCTCGGCGCCGTTCACCGACGGCGAGAGCGCCGACCTCGAGCTCGCCGCGGCGATCGCGGCCCTGCTGATCACGCGCGAGCACGCGGTCACCGGGGTCGAGAACAAGTACCAGGCCGACTTCCTGCGCGACCTGCTCCTCGGGCGGCCGGGGCCCGAGGCGTACGTCGAGGAGCACCTCGAGGCGTTCGACTGGGACCTCACCCGTCCCGCGGTCGTGGTCTGCGCCGAGATCGACCCCGCCGCGGCCGACGAGGGCCCGGTCTCCAACCAGCAGCACCGGCAGTGGCAGGAGCGCTTCGCCCGGGCGTGGCGCCAGGTGGTCCGCGAGGTCGCGGCGGCCAGCCCCCTCGCCGACTTCTCCTCCGAGGTGGTGTGCCTGCTGTCGGTGGACGACGCAGATCCGCGGGGCCACCACGTCGTACGCCGCGTGGTCGACGCCGTGACCGGCGACAAGGGCGGCGGCCGGCGCTCGTTCACCGTCGGTGTCAGCCGGGAGTCGACCTCACGGGCCGACCTGCCGCGCGCCTACGCCCAGGCTCGGCGGTCCGTCGAGATCGGCCGTCGCCTCCGCGGCCCGGGCTCCACGACGTACTTCGACGAGCTCGGTGTGCACCGCCTCATCGCCCTGGTGCCGGACCCGGCCGAGCTGCAGGCGTTCGCGAGCGACGTGCTCGGCCCGCTGGTGGGCACGACGACGGAGGCCGCCGACCTGCGCGAGACGCTGCAGGTCCTGCTCGACACCAACTTCAACGTGGCCGAGGCCGCCCGGCTCCAGTTCTTCCACTACAACACCATGCGCTACCGCGTCGGCAAGCTGGAGCGACTCCTCGGGCCGCTCTCGAGCGACCCGCACCTGCGCCTCGACGCGGCTCTCGCCCTCCGCGTCCTCGACCTCGTTCCCTGACGCGGCACCAACGTCTGCCACCCCGGACGGCGTTCCTTCGGCACTTCTCGCCCGTGAGGGTGTCTGATGGGCGCCACTACCTTGTGGAGCCACACGGCGTGGTCGTCGCGGGCCGCAGGACACGTGCCAGGGAGGGACCCAGATGTCGATGTTCAAGTGGGACGTGGTGGACCCGGCGCCGGGAGTCGCCGTCGCACCGCACCAGAGACTGCCGTGGGGCAAGACGGTCGGGCTCGGCGCCCAGCACGTCGTGGCCATGTTCGGGGCGACCTTCGTCTTCCCGCTGGTCATGGGGCTCGACCCCAACCTCGCCATCATGTTCTCGGGCATCTGCACGATCATGTTCCTGCTGATCTGCAGCAACAAGGTCCCCAGCTACCTCGGCACCAGTGCCTCGTTCGTGGCCAGCGTCGCGGCGATCCGCGGCCAGGGCGGCGACTCCAGCGACGTCACCGGCGCCATCCTGGTCGGCGGCCTCGTGCTCGCCCTGGTCGGACTGCTGGTCCACGTCGCCGGGGCCCGGTGGATCCACCGCATCCTGCCTCCCGCGGTGACCGGGGCCGTGGTCATGCTGATCGGCTTCAACCTCGCCCCCGTGGTGGCCGGCATCTACTGGCCGCAGGACCAGTGGATCGCCCTGCTCACCGCAGCCTTCATGGTGTTCGCGGCGGTGATGCTGCCCGGCTTCTGGTCGCGCATCGCGGTCTTCCTGACGCTGATCTTCGGCTACCTGCTCTCGTTCCTCGCCGACGCGGTCCTGGGCCCGATCACGTCCGTCCTCGGGGGTGCCACCGAGGCCACCGAGCACGACCGGATCTCGTGGGCCGGGGTGGAGGCCGCGAACTGGATCGGCCTGCCCAGCGGGACCCTGGCCGACGGGGTGTCCGTCGTGCACGCGCCGAGCTTCTCGCTGACCTTCGTGCTGCTCGTCCTGCCGGGTGTCATCGCGCTGGTCGCGGAGAACACCGGCCACGTCAAGGCGGTCGCCCAGATGACCGGCGAGGACCTCGACCCCTACATGGGGCGGGCGATCGGCGCCGACGGCCTCGCCACCGCCCTGGCCAGCGCCTTCGGTGGCTCGCCCACCACGACGTACGCCGAGAACATCGGCGTCATGGGCGCCACCCGGGTCTACTCGACCGCCGCCTACTACGTCGCCGCGGCGGTCGCCATCCTGCTCGGCCTCTGCCCCAAGTTCGGGGCCGTCGTCAACGCGACCCCGGGTGGCGTGCTGGGCGGGATCACCGTCGTGCTCTACGGGATGATCGGCCTCGTCGGTGCCAAGATCTGGGTGGAGAACCGCGTCGACTTCGGCGCGCCGCGCAACCTGGTCGGCCTCGCGGCCGGACTCATCGCCGGCATCGGCAACGTCACCCTCCAGGTCACCGACGACTTCGAGCTCGGGGGCATCGCGCTCGGCACGATCCTGGTCATCGTCTTCTACCACATGGTCAGCGCGCGCTCCGGCGACGAGACCGGGCACGTCGACCGGGCCGTCTCCCACCAGGAGTAGTCACCCGTGAAGCCGGCTCCCTTCGCGTACCACCGACCCGGGACGGTCGCCGAGGCCGTGCGTCTCCTCGCGGCCGACCCGGACGCGAAGGTGCTCGCCGGCGGGCAGTCGCTGGTCCCGCTGCTGTCGATGCGGCTCGCGACGCCGTCCGCCCTCGTCGACCTCGGCGGCATCCCCGGCCTGGACGCGGTCCGGGTGGACGCCGACGGCGTGCGGGTCGGTGCGCTCGCGCGCCACGCCCGGGTCCTCGCCGACGACGACGCGGCCGCCTGCCAGCCCCTCCTGCGCCTGGCGCTGGGGCACGTCGCGCACCCGACGATCCGCAACCGCGGGACCACCGTCGGCTCCGTCGTGCACGCCGACCCGGCGGCCGAGATGCCGGTGGTGCTGCGGCTCCTGGGCGGCTCGGTCGACGTCGAGGGGCCCGCCGGCCGCCGCACGATCGGTGCCGCCGACCTCTTCGTCGGGCCGCTCGAGACCTCGCTGCACCACGACGAGGTCGCCACGTCGGCGTTCTTCCCGGCGCTGCCGAGCGGCGGGGGCGTCGCGTTCGAGGAGATCGCGCGTCGCCACGGCGACTACGCCATGGCCGGCGTCGCGGTCGTCGTACGCCGTGAGGGCGAGCAGGTCGTGGACGTGCGGGCAGGATTCGTGTCGATCAGCGACACCCCGGTCGTCGTCGACCTCACCGACGCCGTCGCCCGCGGGGCCGACCCGGGCGACGCGGCGCTCGCCTCCCTCGAGCCCACGGCCGACGTCCACGCCACCGCCGACTACCGGGCCCACCTCGTCCGGGTGCTGACCCGCCGGGTCGTGGGTGCCGCCCTCGACGACGCAGCCTCCAGGAGCCTGACCCGATGACCGGTCGACCAGCAGCCGTGCGCCACGACATCACCCTGCGCGTCAACGGCGCCCCGCACACGATCTCCGTCGAGCCCCGCCGGCTCCTCTCCGACGCGCTGCGGCACGACTGCGGCCTCACCGGCACCCACGTGGGCTGCGAGCACGGCGTCTGCGGGGCCTGCACGGTGCTCGTCGACGGGTCGCCCGCGAGGTCCTGCCTCATGCTCGCGGTCGCCTCCGAGGACGTGGAGATCACCACCGTGGAGGGCCTGGCCGGGGCCGACGACTCGCTGAGCCCGGTCCAGCAGGCCTTCAGCGACTGCCACGGCCTCCAGTGCGGGTTCTGCACGCCGGGCTTCCTGACCACGATCACCGCCGGCCTGCGCGACAACCCCGACCCGACCCGTGAGGAGGCCCAGGAGATGATCGCCGGCAACCTGTGCCGCTGCACCGGCTACCAGAACATCGTCGCCGCGGTCCTGCGCGCCGCCGAGCTCCGGGACGGCCGCCCATGACCACCAGGCTCTTCGGCCAGCGGGTCCCGCGGGTCGAGGACCAGCGCTTCCTCCGCGGCCGCGGCCGCTACGTCGACGACGTGCTCGTCGGGCCGGGCACCCTGCACGCCGCGGTCCTCCGGTCGCCGCACGCCCACGCCCGGATCCTCGACATCGACGTCTCGGAGGTCCTCGACCTCGACGGGGTGCACGCCGTCTGGACCTACGACGACCTCGACGGCGTGATGGCCGACCCCCTGCCGCTGCTCATCCCGCACCCCGCCCTCACCCACGGCCGCACCCAGTTCGCGCTCGCCCGGGACGAGGTCAACCACGTCGGCGAGGCGATCGCCTTCGTGGTCGCCGAGGACCGCTACGTCGCCGAGGACGCCGTCGACCGCATCCGGGTCGGCTACGAGCTCCTGCCCCCGGTGGTCGGCATCGAGGCCGCCCGTGCCGCGACGCACCTCGTGCACGACGACGTGCCCGGCAACGTCGGCGCCCGGATGGAGCAGCACAACGGCGACGCCCCCGCGGCGATCGCGGCCGCTCCGCACACCCTCTCCCTCGACCTCACCATCGAGCGCAGCTCCTGCCAGCCGATGGAGGGCCGGGGCGTCGTCTCCCGCTGGGACCCCGACACCAGCCGGCTGACGGTGTGGACCTCGACCCAGACCTCCACGGGGGTCCGGGGCTGCGTGGCCGCCCGCCTGGGTCTCGACCTGGCGCAGGTCGACGTGATCACCCCCGACGTGGGCGGCGGGTTCGGCGTCAAGATCAACCACCCGTGGCCCGAGGAGCTGCTCGTCCCGATGGCGGCGCGGGCACTGGGCCGGCCGGTGAAGTTCACCGAGGACCGCCGCGAGCACTTCATCTCGTCGGCCCACGAGCGCGGGCAGGTGCACCACGTCGAGGTCGGCTTCGACGACGACGGTCGGGTGCTGGGCCTCGACGTGACGTTCTGGCACGACCACGGCGCCTACACGCCGTACGGGCTGATCGTGCCCATCATCACCGCGACCCAGCTGCTCGGCCCCTACAAGCCGGGCGCCTACCGGGTGCGCTTCGAGTCGCTGTTCACCAACACCGTGATGGTCACCCCCTACCGCGGCGCCGGCCGGCCCCAGGGCTGCTTCGTCATGGAGCGGACGATCGACGCGATCGCGGCCGAGCTCGGTCTCGACCGGGCGGCCGTGCGCGCCACCAACTTCATCCAGCCCGACGAGTTCCCCTACGACCACGGCCTGGTCTTCCAGGACGGCCGCGAGCTCGAGTACGACTCGGGCGACTACCCGGCCTCGCTCGACAAGCTCAAGGCGCTGATCGGCTGGGACGACTTCCCGGCGCTCAAGGCGCAGGCGGCCGCCGAGGGACGCCGGATCGGCATCGGCCTCGCCTGCTACGTCGAGGGCACCGGGGTGGGTCCCTACGAGGGCGCCCACGTCCACGTCGAGACGTCCGGCAAGGTCAAGGTCGCCATCGGCCTCACCACCCAGGGCCAGGGCCACGCCACCGTCTTCGCCCAGATCGTCGCCGACGAGCTCGGCGTCCCGCTCGAGGACGTCGAGGTCGTGTCCGGCGACACCCGCAAGATGCCGTACGCCGTGGGCACCTTCGCGTCGCGGGCCGCGGTGATGAGCGGGTCGGCCGTCCAGCTCGCCGCCCGGGCGGTCAGGGAGAAGGCGTTGCGCATCGCGGCGGAGGCGCTCGAGGCGGACGTCGCCGACCTCGAGATCGTCGACGGCCTCGTGCAGGTGCGCGGCACGGACGCGGCCCTCGCGCTGGGCACGGTGGCGGTGCTGTCCAACCCGCTGCGCTACGCGTTCGACGAGGCGTCCAAGGCGGCCACGCAGTTCGCGGTCGGCGACCCGGGCCGGCCGCCGGTCGCGGAGGACGACGAGCCCGGCCTGGAGGCCCGCGACTTCTACTCACCGCAGCGGGCGACCTTCGCCTCCGGCATGCACGCGGTGATCGTCGAGACCGATCCCGACACCGCGGAGATCAGGATCGTGCGCTACGCCGTGGTCCACGACTGCGGCCGGATCATCAACCCGATGATCGTCGAGGGACAGATCCACGGCGGTGTCGCCCAGGGCGTCGGCGGTGCGCTCTACGAGCGGATGGCCTACGACGACTCCGGTCAGCTGCTCAACGCCTCGTTCATGGACTTCCTGATGCCCTACGTCACCGAGGTGCCCGACACGATCGAGATCGACCACCTCGAGACGCCGTCGCCGCTCAACCGCCTCGGCATCAAGGGGGCCGGCGAGGCGGGTGTCATCCCCGTCTCCGCGGCGATCGCGGCCGCCATCGAGGACGCCGAGGGCCTCGTGATCACCGCGATGCCCATCTCCCCGTCCGAGCTCCACGCGCTGCGCCAGTCGAAGGAGACCCCATGAAGATGTCGGGCGAGAACGTCCTGCACGCGCCCGTCGAGCGGGTCTGGGACGCCCTGCTGGACCCTGCCGTGCTGGTGGTGGCCATCCCCGGCTGCTCCCGGCTCGAGGCCACCGGCGAGCACGGCTACGACATGACCGTCACGGCGGGCGTCGCCGCCATCCAGGGCACCTACGCCGGCACCTGCCGCCTCCACGACCTGCAGGAGCACCGGTCCCTGCGGATGGACCTCCAGGGCGCGGGCGCCTCGGGCACCATCGGAGCCGACGTCGCCGTGTCGTTCGCCGATGCGGGCGACGGCACGACCCGTGTGACGTACGACGCCGACGCCGTCGTGGGCGGCATGGTCGGGGGAGTGGGACAGCGGATGCTCGCCTCGGTGTCGCGCCGGATGGCGGCCGAGTTCTTCGCAGGTGTCGACGCCGTGCTCACCGGGGCCGCCCCCGCCGCCGCCCCGCAGGTGGCCCCCGTCGGCCTCCCGGTCCGGGCCGGGACCGCCCCGGGACAGGTCTTCACCGCCCCGGCCCCACCCGCGTCGCCGCAGGCCGACTTCCTCAGGGGGGTCGCCGTGGGAGCCGGCCTCGTCCTCGCCGGTGTCCTCGCCGGCGCGGTCGCCGCCCGCCGCCGATGAGCGACCTCACGGTCGACTCGACGGCGCGCACGATGGCGGCCGCGGTCGCCGACCGCGAGATCTCGGCGCGCGAGCTCCTCGACCTGCACCTGGCCCGCATCGCCGAGCGCAACCCCGAGCTCAACGCCATCGTCTCCCTCGACGAGGAACGGGCCCGGGCCGGGGCCGCCCGGGCCGACGAGGCGCTCGCCTCGGGGGCCGACGTGGGCGTGCTGCACGGGCTCCCGTTCGCCTTCAAGGACACGCACGCGGTCGCCGGCTGGCGCACGACGTACGGCTCGCCGATCTTCGCCGACCACGTGCCCGAGGAGGACGAGCTCGTGGTCGAGCGGGTCCGCCGCGCGGGCGTGGTGACGATCGGGCGGACCAACGTGCCGGAGTTCGCAGCCGGCTCGCACACCTTCAACCGCGTCTTCGGCACGACGCTCAACCCGGTCGACCCCCGCTTCTCGGCCGGCGGCTCCAGCGGGGGAGCCGCCTGTGCCCTCGCGTCGGGCATGGTGCCGCTCGCCGAGGGGTCCGACATGGGCGGCTCGCTGCGCAACCCCGCGTCGTTCTGCGGCGTGGTGGGGATGCGTCCCTCGCTCGGCCGGGTGCCGGAGTGGCCGCTCTACAACCAGTGGGAGTCGACCTCGGTCGCCGGGCCGATGGCTCGCGACGTCGGCGACCTCGCCCTCCTGTTGTCCGTGCTCGCCGGACCCGACCCGCGCGCGCCGCTCGCGCTCGGCGACCCCGGGGCAGCCTTCGCCCCACCGGTGGCAGGCCACCTGCGAGGGCTCCGGGTGGCCCTGAGCGTCGACCTGGGCGGAGCCTTCGAGGTCGACCACCGCGTCGCCGCCGTGGTGGAGGAGGCCGGCCGGACCTTCGCCCGCGCAGGGGCCGAGGTGTCGGCGGCACACCCGGACCTGGGCCTGGCCGACGACACCTTCCGCACGCTGCGCGCCTGGCACTTCCAGGCCCGGCTCGGACCGCTGCTCGCCGCGCACCCGGGCGCCTTCAAGCAGTCCCTCGCGGACAACATCCGCTTGGGCGAGCACCTGTCCGGCGCCGACGTCGCCCGCGCCTACACGCAGCGCACCGCCCTCGCCGAGACCATGCGCCTCTTCTTCACCGAGCACGACGTGCTGGTCCTGCCGGTGTCGCAGGTGCCGCCGTTCCCGTCGGACCAGGAGTTCCCCTCCGACATCAACGGCCAGCCCATGGGGACCTACCTGGACTGGATGCGGTCGGCGTACTTCATCAGCGTGACCGGGTGCCCCGCCATCTCCCTGCCGGCCGGTCGCACCCCCGAGGGGCTGCCGGTCGGGATCCAGGTGGTGGCCCCGCACGGGGCCGACCGTCGTCTGCTGGAGATCGCGGCCGCCTACGAGGCGGCCGGCCCGGTGGTCTGAACCAGCCCGGAGTGGCCCATCGGGAGGATGGTGCCGGTGAGGGGGCGAGGGCTAGTTTCGACTGCATCATCCTGTCGCGCCCCGTGCGCCTCGTGACGCCCTCCGACGCCCCTGTTGCCTCTGCGTGGCACCTGTTGCCTGCGAGGAGGCCCACGATGGAGAGTGCAGCGCTCGCGTCCTTGCGCGAGGACGTCAGAGGAACCGTGATCACCCCGGACGACGAGGCGTACGACGAGGCCCGTCTGGTCCGCAACGGCATGATCGACAAGCGTCCCGCCGTGATCGTGCGGCCGGCCAACGCCGGGGACGTGATGTCGGCCGTCCGGTTCGCCGGGGACAACGCCATGACCGTCGCGATCCGCGGTGGCGGCCACAGCGTCCCGGGGTACGGCACCAACGACGACGGGGTCGTGGTCGACCTCTCCTCGATGCGGGAGGTCCGCGTCGATCCGCTCACGCACACGGCACGGGTGTCCGGGGGTGCGACGTGGGGCGACCTGAACGCGGCGACGTACCCGTTCGGGCTCGCGACGACGGGCGGCATCATCTCGACGACCGGGGTGGGCGGGCTGACGCTCGGCGGCGGCATCGGCTACCTCGCCCGCGGGCTGGGCCTGGCCCTGGACAACCTGCTGTCCGCCGACGTGGTCGCCGGGGACGGCACCTTCCACGTGGCGAGCGAGAAGGACGACGCCGACCTCTTCTGGGCGATCCGCGGCGGCGGCGGCAACTTCGGGGTGGTGACGTCGTTCGAGTTCCGGCTGAGCCCGGTCAAGGACGTCTACGGCGGGCCGATGTTCTTCGAGCTCGACAGGGCCGGCGACCTCCTGCGCCTCTACCGCGAGTTCATCGCCGACGCCCCGGAGGAGTTCGGCGGCTTCCCGGCCTTCCAGGTGGCTCCGCCCCTGCCGTTCATCCCCGAGGACCGGCACGGCGACCGGCTCGCCCTCATGGTCGCGTGCTGGGCCGGCGACCTCGACCAGGGGGAGCGGATCCTCCAGCCCTTCCACGACCTGGCACCGGTCGTGGCCGAGCACGTCGGGCCGATGCCCTACCCGGCGCTCAACAGCGCCTTCGACGCGCTGTACCCGTCCGGGCTGCGCCACTACTGGAAGGCCAACTTCGTCCAGGAGCTGACCGACGACGCGATCGCCGCGCACGTGGAGCACGGGTCCCAGGTGCCGGAGCTGACCACGACCATGCACATCTACCCGATCAACGGCGCCTGCCACCGGGTGGCGCCGGAGTCGACCGCCTTCGCCTACCGCGACGCCAACTTCGCGACCGTCATCGCCGGGATGTGGCCGGACGCGGCCGACGACGAGGCCAACACCGCGTGGGTCCGCAACTACTACGAGGCGACGGCCCCGCACTCGCAGGAGGGGGGCTACATCAACTTCATGGCCGAGGACGACCAGTCGCGGATCCGCGACAACTACCGCGGCAACTACGACCGGCTCGCCCAGGTCAAGCGCACCTACGACCCGGGCAACCTCTTCCGCCACAACCAGAACATCGTGCCCGCCTGACCCGACCCGCTGGAGCCGTCCGGTCCGGGTCACCGTGACGAGCCGCTGGCAGGAAGTGACAGCAGGTCGCCGATCCGTCGGCAACATGTGACCTCGCCGGGCGGCACCCGGATCGTTTGAATGTCCGCATGCCCCCAGCACCCCGGCGCATCCGGATCGGCATCGACACCGGCGGCACCTTCACCGACGTGGTGGCCCTCGACGAGGACACCGGGGAGATGGTGACGACCAAGACCCCGTCGACGCCCGGCAACCCGGCGGACGGGTTCATGGCGGGCATCGAGAAGGTCCTCGACCTGCTCGAGCTGCCCCGTGGGAGCGGCGACGCGGTCACGGCGGTGAGCCACGGCACCACGGTGGCGACGAACCAGCTGCTCGAGGGAAAGGTCGAGGCGCTGGGCTACATCACCACGCAGGGCTACGACGCGATGCTCGAGATCGCGCGCCAGTCGGTGCCCGACGGCTACGGCAACTCCTACTTCTGGGTCAAGCCCCCGCGCATCGTGCCGCGCGACCTGGTCAAGGGAGTGGGCGGTCGCCTCGACTTCACGGGAGCCGAGGTGCGGCCCTTCGACGAGGCCGGCGCGCGCGAGGTGGCCCGCTGGTTCCGGGCCCGCGGCATCGACACCCTGGGCGTCTGCTTCCTGCACTCCTACGCCAACCCCGACCACGAGGAGCGGATGCGCGCGATCCTGCGCGAGGAGCACCCCGACGCGGTCGTGTCGCTGTCCAGCGAGGTGCTGCGCGAGTACCGCGAGTACGAGCGCGCGATGACGACCCTCGTCGACGCCGCCGTGAAGCCCCGGCTGAGCCGGTACGTCACCAGCATCAGCCGGCGCCTCGAGCAGTACGGCGGCCGGAAGGTGCCGTTCTACGTCATGAAGTCCAACGGCGGCGTGCTCTCCGCCGACGAGGTCGTCAACCAGCCGATCACCACCGTCCTGTCCGGCCCCGCCGCCGGAGCGCTCGGCGCCGCACTGATCGCGCGGGTGGCCGGCTTCGACCGGGTGCTGACCAGCGACGGCGGCGGCACCTCGACCGACGTCTCGGTCGTCATCGACGGGGAGCCCACGCTCACCACCGAGGGCTCGGTCGGTGCCTTCCCCTCCAAGATCCCGATGATCGACGTCGTCACCGTCGGCGCGGGGGGCGGCTCCGTCGCCCGGCTCTCGCCCGAGGGCACCCTCAAGGTGGGCCCGCAGTCGGCCGGGGCGGACCCGGGTCCGATCTGCTACGCCCAGGGCGGCAGCGAGGTCACCGTCACGGACGCGCACGTGGTCCTCGGCCGCATCCCGCCCCACCTGCTGGGCGGAGAGATCCCGCTCGACGTCGAGGCGGCCCGGGGCGGCATCGAGGCCCTCGCCACCCGGCTCGGCACGTCGCCGGAGGCGTGTGCCGACGGGGTGCTCGAGATCTCCGCCTGGAACCAGGCCAACGCGCTGCGCCAGGTCACCGTCAAGCGGGGGCTCGACGTCCGCGACTTCACCCTCACCACGTTCGGCGGCTCCGGGTCGCTCCTGCTGTGCCGCCTCATGGACATCCTCGGCATCCCCACGGTGCTCGTGCCGCCCGACCCCGGCAACGTCTCGGCGTTCGGGCTGCTGACGGTCGACGTCAAGAACGACTACGTGCAGACCCACGTGACCCTCCACCGGGCGCTCGACGTCGCGACCGTCCGGTCGGCGTACGACGCCCTGACGACCCAGGCGCGGGCGGCGCTGGACAAGGAGGGCTTCGCCCGCGAGGTGCACCGGTTCGTGCGCACGGCGGACGTCCGCTACTTCGGGCAGGCGTTCGAGGTGCGCGTCGGGGTGCCCGACGGCCCCCTCGACGCAGACACGGTCGACGAGGTCGCCCGGCGCTTCCACGCGGAGCACCGGGCCCTCTACGGCTACGACTTCTCCGGCGACGACTCCCAGCAGGTCGAGTGGGTCAACCTGCGGGTCTCCGGGATCGGGCCGATCACGCGGCCCGAGATCCGCAGGGCGGACGTCGCGTCCGACCGCGGGTCCCCGGTCGGTCGCACCGGGTCGAGGCCGGTGTGCTTCGAGGCCGGGGACGGGTACGCCGACACCCCGGTGCTGTGGCGCCCCGACCTGCCACCGGGGCACACCGTCGCCGGACCGGTGATCATCGAGGAGTTCGGCTCGACGGTGCCCGTCCACCCGGGGTTCGTCGCCCGCATCGACGACTTCCTCAACATCATCGTCACGCGGGAGGTCGACGCATGAGCCGCAGGGCACCCACCCGTTTCCCCTACGGGATGCTCACCGACGACGCCGGGGCGAGCGCCGACCCGGTGCTGGTCGAGATCGTCCAGGGCTCGTTGGCCAGCGTGGAGATGGAGGTCGAGACGGCCATCGGGCGCACCAGCCGCAGCCCGATGATCCGCGACGCGCACGACTTCCGCGCCGGCATCCACGACCGGCTGCTGCGCAAGCTCACCGGTCGGTCCTACTCCGCGCTCGTGCACCCGGTCGCCCGCGACTTCCCGATCGAGGAGATGCGTGAGGGGGACGTGTTCTTCCACAACGACGTCTACCGCTCCGAGGGTGGCATCGGCCACCTGCCCGACCTCTGCGTCACGGTGCCGGTCCTCGCCGAGGGCAGGGTCGTCGCCTTCGTCCAGGCCTTCGGCCACCACGACGACATCGGCGGCGCCGTGCCGGGCTCGATGCCCAGCCACGCCACCAGTGTGTTCGAGGAGGGGCTGATGGTGCCGCCCATCCGGTTGTGGGACGCGGGAGTGCCCAACCGGGCGGCGCTGGCGATCATGACCCGCAACTCCCGGATGCCCGAGTCGCTGGCCGCCGACCTCGACGCCGAGTGCTCGGCCTGCCTGATGGGTGCCCGCCGGCTCGGCGAGCTGTTCGAGCGGTACGGCGTCGAGGTGGTCGAGTCGTGCTTCGACGCGATCCTCGACCGCACCACCACGACGTACCGTCGCGAGATCCTCAGCCAGGTGCCCGTCGGGACGTGGACCTGGGAGGACTACGCCGAGCACGACGGCGTCGACGAGCCGCAGCTGCACACCCAGAGGATCACCCTGACCCGGACGACGGCCGACGACCCGGACGGCGAGCGGCTGGTCCTCGACTTCGACGGCACCGGTCCGCAGGCCCGGGGGCCGATCAACCACTGTGGCGACTACAGCGACGGCGTCTTCCTCAAGAAGTGGCTGGCGCCGATCCTGCGCAACCTGGCCGAGTCGCCCGAGCGGATGGCCGAGCTGGACGTCAACGAGGGGGTCGTGCCGCTCATCGAGATGCGCTTCCCCGAGCCGGGCACGCTGCTGACGCCCGTGTTCCCGGCACCGACCAACGCCCGCACCTTCGTCATCCTCCGGCTCCTCGGCGTGCTCGCCGGCGTCGTCGCCAAGGCGGTGGACGGCAGGATGCCGGCCGACCAGGAGACCATCCGCTACACCGGTGTGTACGGCGAGGACCGCGACGGCCGGCCCTACCTCATGCGCGAGGTGCTCGGCGGTGGCTCCGGCGGCCGCTACTACGCCGACGGCGAGGACACCATCCACGTGGTGCCCGACTCCCGCAACCTGCCCAGCGAGTTCACCGAGTCGCGCTTCCCGTTCCTCGTCGAGTCGCTCGGGCTGGCCGTCGACTCCGGGGGAGCGGGGGAGCACCGCGGCGGCCTCGGCTACGAGAAGCACATCCGGATGCTCAAGGACGCTCATTTCATGTCGATCGCCGACCGCTCGATCCTGGCGTGCTGGGGCGTGCGGGGAGGCAGGGCCGGCCAGCCGTTCTCGGTCACCATCGACCCGGGTGGCCCGCACGAACGTGAGGTCGACGCCCTGGCCGACGACGAGCCGGTGCGCGCCGGCGAGGTCATCCGGATCCGTACGACGGGTGGTGGCGGCTGGGGCGACCCGCTGGTGCGCGACCCGGCCCTGGTGGTCCGCGACGTGGTGTGGTGCAAGGTGTCGCCCGAGGCCGCGCTGGCCGACTACGGCGTGGTGCTGACCGGGTCCCTCGACGACGACTCGGTGTCCTTCGACGCGGAGGCGACACGCGTCGAGCGGGCGTCGCGGGCCGCCCGGACCGACGACGACCCGTTCTTCGACCGCGGCCCGGGCTACGCACGGCTCTCCGGCGGCGCCTCCTCCGCGGAGGTGGACCACCTGTGACGACGACGACCGCGTCCGCCGTGCCCCGCCGTCACTGCACCGAGGCGGCGCGATGAGGACCCTGGTGGCGCTGGGCGGCAATGCCATGACCGCCGACGGCCGGGCCAGGCCTGAGGACCAGATCGCCGCGGCCCGGACCGCGATGGAGTCCGTGGCCGACCTGGTCGCCGCCGGGGTCGACGTCGTGGTGACCCACGGCAACGGCCCGCAGGTGGGCAACCTGCTGGTCAAGAACGAGCTCGCCGCGGCCGTCGTGCCGCCCGTGCCGCTGGACTGGTGCGGAGCGCAGACGCAGGCGACGCTCGGCTTCGTGCTCATGGACGCGCTCGACGCGTCGCTGGCCCGCCGCGGCGTGGACCGGCGCAGTGCCGCCGTGGTCACCCGCACCCTCGTGGACGCCGACGACGCCGGCTTCACCACCCCCACCAAGCCGATCGGGCGCTACCTCCCGGCCGAGGAGGCCCGCCACCTCGTCGAGCACGGCGAGACCTGGGAGGACCGCGGCGAGAAGGGCTGGCGTCGCGTCGTGGCCTCGCCCGAGCCCCTCGAGGTGATCGACGCCCCGGCCGTGCACGCCCTCGTGGAGGCAGGCTTCGTGGTGATCGCCAACGGCGGTGGCGGCATCCCCGTCGTACGCCGGGACGACGGCGTGCTGGCCGGCGTCGAGGCCGTCATCGACAAGGACCTCGGCGCCGCCCTGCTGGCCCGGTCGATCGCCGTCGACGTGCTCGTCATCGCCACCGACGTGCCCCGGGCCGTGCTGCACTTCGGCACGCCCGAGGCGACCCCCGTCGGCCGCGTCACCGTCGCCGAGATGCGCGCGCTGGCCCGGGAGGGTCACTTCGCCAGCGGGTCGATGGGACCCAAGGTCGACGCCGTCTGCCGCTTCGTCGAGGACGGCGGGGCCCGTGCCGTGATCACCAGCCTGGACAACATCGTCGAGGCGGTGACGGGATCCCCGACCGGCAGCGCCGGCACCGTCGTCGTACCGAGCTAGACGCACCCACCGAGAGGAACACCCATGCCCAGTGCCATCGAAGTCCGCAAGGTCCCGATCCACTCCGTCGCCGACGCCAGCGAGCTCGCGAAGCTCATCGACGACGGCGTGATGGCGGCCGACCGCGTCATCGCCATCATCGGCAAGACCGAGGGCAACGGCGGGGTCAACGACTACACGCGGATCATCTCCGACCGTGCCTTCCGCGAGGTGCTGGTCGCCAAGGGTGCCCCCGCCGAGCAGGTCGCCCAGGTGCCGATCGTGTGGTCCGGCGGGACCGACGGGGTGATCAGCCCGCACGCCACGATCTTCGCCACCACCGACGCCGAGCCCACCGAGGAGTCCCGGCTGACCGTCGGCTTCGCGATGAGCGAGGTGCTGCTGCCCGAGGACATCGGCCGGGTCGCGATGGTCACGAAGGTGGCCGACGCGGTCCGGGTCGCGATGGGGAAGGCAGGCATCACCGACGTCGCTGACGTGCACTACGTCCAGACCAAGACGCCGCTGCTGACCGTGCACACCATCCGCGACGCCACGTCGCGCGGCAAGACGGTGTGGACCGAGCACACCCACGAGTCGATGGACCTCTCCAACGGCTGCACGGCGCTGGGCATCGCGGTCGCGCTCGGCGAGATCGAGATGCCGGCCGACGAGGACGTCATGCACGACCGGTCCCTCTTCTCGGCGGTGGCGTCGTGCTCCTCGGGGGTCGAGCTCGACGTGGCCCAGGTCGTCGTCGTCGGCAACGCCACCGGCGTCGGCGGGCGCTACCGCGTGGGCCACTCGGTGATGAAGGACGCCCTCGACGCGGACGGCATCTGGGACGCGATCCGGTCGGCCGGCCTCGAGCTGCCCGAGCGTCCGCACCCCACCGACCTCGAGGGCCGCCTCGTCAACGTCTTCCTCAAGTGCGAGGTCTCCCACGACGGGCAGGTCCGCGGGCGGCGCAACGCCATGCTCGACGACTCCGACGTCCACTGGCACCGGCAGATCAAGGCGGCCGTGGGGGGCGTGGCGGCGGCGGTCACCGGCGACCCGGCCGTGTTCGTCTCCGTGTCCGCCGCGCACCAGGGTCCCGACGGTGGCGGACCGGTGGCCGCGATCGTGGACCTGGGGTAGTCCCGGGGTCCTGCCCGCCCGGGCGTGCGACAGGATGACGCCATGCGCGTCCTGATCGCGCCGGACAAGTTCTCCGGCACCCTCACCGCGGTCGAGGCCGCCGAGGCCATCGCCACCGGGTGGGCCCGGCACGCGCCCGACGACGTGCTGGACCTGGCCCCGATGGCCGACGGGGGACCCGGGTTCGTGGACGTCCTGCACGCCGCTCTCGGCGGCGAGCTGCTCGCGGTGACGGTCGAGGCGCCGCACGGCGAGCGGGTCCCGGCCACCGTGCTCTTCGTGGACGACGTCGCCTACGTCGAGAGCGCGCAGGCCGTCGGCCTGCACCTCATCGACGGGGGCGTGGAGTTCGCCAGCAGCAACGGTGTGGGCGAGCTGGTGATCGCCGCGGTCGAGAGCGGGGCCTCGACGGTGGTCGTCGGCCTCGGCGGCTCGGGGACCAACGACGGGGGCGCCGGCGTCCTCGCCGCGCTCGGCGCCGTCTCCGACGGCATCCTCGACAGCGGGGCGATCGCCCTGGACACCGTCACCACCGTCGACCTCGGCCCGGCGCGTGAGCGGCTCGCCGGGATCACCCTGGTCGCCGCCACGGACGTCGACAACCCGCTCACGGGGCTCTTCGGCACGACCAAGTCCTTCGGGCCGCAGAAGGGCATCGCCGAGGAGCAGGTCGCCGAGATCGACGGGTGGCTGGAGGCGTTCGCGATCGCCACCGATCGTCGTACCTCGCTCGAGAAGGGCGCCGGCGCCGCCGGCGGCATCGGCTACGCGCTGCTGGTCCTCGGCGCGCGCCGCGAGCCCGGCATCGCCCTGGTCGCCGAGCACGTCGGCCTCGCCGCCCGCGCCCGGCAGGCCGACCTGGTCATCACCGGCGAGGGGGCCTTCGACTTCTCCAGCCGCTCCGGCAAGGTCCCGTACGGCGTCGCGGAGATCGCCGCGGAGGCCCTGCGGCCGTGCGTGGCCCTGGCCGGGCAGGTGCTCGTGGGCTCACGCGAGATGCGCGCGCTGGGCATCGAGTCGGCGTACTCGCTCGTCGACCTGGTGGGGGAGGAGCGCGCGTTCGGCGACCCGTCCGGTGCTCTCAGCGACCTCGCCGAGCGGGTCGCGCGCACCTGGTCGCGGTAGGGCGCAGCGACTCAGTCGTCGGCGCCGGACTCGTCGTCGCCGCGCTCGGACTCGGTGCCCACGACGGCGAAGTCCTCGTCGAGCTGGACGTCCACCTGCGTCCCGTCGTCCAGGGTGACCTCCACCTCGTAGTAGCTCTCCTCGTCGCCCTCCTCGGTCGCGGTCACCTTCCCTCCGCCGGTCTCGGCCAGCGCGGCGTCCTCGGCCTGCTGCAGCGCGGGCCCCTCGATGGCGGTGTCCGACGCGTCGTCGTCGCCGCCACCGGCGATGGCGACACCGCCGCCGCCGAGGACGAGCGCGGCAGCCGCGGCCCCGGTCAGGGCGAGCTTGGTGCGGTCCATGGGGTGCCTCCTGCAGTGGAACGGGTGGGGAACGTGCCCATCATGCGCTCCGGCGCCTGAATCCACGCTGAAGGAACGCTCGGCCGGCCTTCAGCGCGCATTCAGCCGCGACGTGCCACGGTGTCCTCGTGCGCATCCTGGTGGTGGAGGACGACAAGCGGGTCGCGCGCGCGCTCAAGCGGGGTCTCGAGGGCGAGGGGTTCGCCGTGGACGTGGCCCTGACGGGCGAGGACGGCCGATGGCTCGCCGGCGAGAACCCGTACGACGCCCTGGTCCTGGACGTGATGCTCCCGGGCCTGGGCGGGCTGGAGCTGTGCGCCGTCCTCCGCGAGGCGGGCAACTGGACCCCGATCCTGATGCTCACGGCCAAGGACGCCCCCGAGGACGAGGCGCGAGCCCTCGACGGGGGAGCCGACGACTTCCTGGGCAAGCCCTTCTCGTACCCGGTCCTCGTGGCGCGCCTGCGGGCCCTCCTGCGTCGCGGCGGCGTGGCGCGCCCCGCCGAGCTGGTCGTGGGGGACCTGCGCCTCGACCCGGCGGCCCACCAGGTGTGGCGGGGCGCCACCGAGGTGCCGCTCACGCCGCGGCAGTTCTCCCTGCTCGAGCTCTTCATGCGCCGACCGGGAGAGGTGCTTCCCAAGGCCGAGATCCTCGAGCACGTCTGGGACTTCGCCTTCGAGGGTGACCCCAACATCGTGGAGGTCTACGTGCGCCAGCTGCGCCAACGGATCGACATCCCGTTCGACCGGGCCGCGTTGCAGACCGTGCGCCTGGCCGGCTACCGGCTCGACGCCCATGGCGGCTGAGCGGGACACCGAGCAGACGCGGAGGCGCCTGACGGCGCTCTCCGCCGTGGTGCTGGCGACGATCCTCGTGCTGGCCTCGGTGCTGATCGTGCTGGTCTTCCGGCACTCGGTCCACGCCGCCGCCGACGACCTCTCCCGCACCCGGGCCCTCGACGTGGCCGCCGCCGTCGAGGCGGGCACGCTCACCCGGGTGGTCACCGAGGTGGGTGACGACTCGGTGGCCCAGGTGGTGGCCGCCGACGGCCGGGTGCTGGCCGCGTCGGCGAACCTGGGCGACTCGGGCCCGATCACCGACCGCGTCCCCGACGGTGACGATGCCGAGCAGTACGACCTCCAGGACGTCCGCGACGACGACGAGACCGAGGACTTCCGCGTCTGGGCCGTCAGGGCACGTGCCCCCGGTGGTGGGGCCGTCGTGTACGTCGGCCACAGCACGGAGGCGACCGGCGAGGCGGTGATGAGCCTCCTCGCGTCGCTGGCCCTGGGGCTACCGCTGGTGCTCGTGGCCGCCACCGCGCTGTTGTGGATGCTCATCGGCCGCGTGCTGCGGCCGGTGGAGGAGGCGCACCGTCGCCAGCGGGCGTTCGTGGCCGACGCCGCCCACGAGCTGCAGAGCCCGTTGGCGGCGTATCGCACCTCGCTCGAGGTCGCCCTGGCACGCCCCGGGACCACCGACTGGCCACGCACGGCCCGCGCGCTCCTCGCGGACGGGACGCGGATGGAGCAGCTGGTGCGCGACCTGCTCTTCCTGGCCCGGCAGGACGACGGTCCCGCGCGCCACCGGCTGGTGGACCTCGACGACGTCGTCCTCGAGGAGGTGCGTCGCCTCCGCGCCAGCGGCCGGGTCGACATCGACACCTCGGGGGTCAGCGCGGCCCCGGTGGCCGGTTCGCCGGGCGACCTCGGACGGCTCGTGCGCAACCTGCTGGCCAATGCCGACCGGTACGCCGCCACGCGCGTCACCGTGACGCTGGACACCGACGGCGGCACCGTACGGCTCACGGTGGCCGACGACGGGCCGGGAGTGCCCGCCGATCAGCGCGACCGGGTCTTCGACCGCTTCTTCCGTGGGGACGGGGCCCGGTCCCGCGAGGTGCCCAGCACCGGCCTCGGCCTCGCGCTCGTGCGGTCCGTGGCGGAGCGGCACGGCGGCACCGCCGCTCTGGAGGTCGAGGCGGGGTGGACCGTGTTCGTGGTGGTGCTGCCGGGCGCCTGAGCGGTGGCAGCCGGGCAACGAGGGAATATCCGGGGGTGTGCGACCATTGGTGAGGTAACGAGCACCATTCGACTTCTGAGGAGCACCGCATGACCGAGCAGGTCGAGACCGCCACTGACCGCCGCACCGACCAGATCAACCTGAGCGACGTCGCCGCCTCGAAGGTCAAGAGCCTCCTCGAGCAGGAGGGCCGCGAGGACCTCGCCCTGCGCATCTCCGTCCAGCCCGGCGGCTGCTCGGGCCTGCGCTACCAGCTCTTCTTCGACGAGCGCACCCTCGACGGCGACGTGACCACCGACTTCGACGGCGTGACCGTGGTCGTGGACCGGATGAGCGTCCCCTACCTCAACGGCGCGATGATCGACTTCGTGGACAGCATCGAGAAGCAGGGGTTCACGATCGACAACCCCAACGCCACCGGCTCCTGCGCCTGCGGCGACTCGTTCCACTGATCGAGGCCGCGCCAGCGGACTCGATCGATGGTGGTTGAGCAGCGACCGCGACTGAGGAACGAAGTCGCGACGGAGCGTGTCGAAACCCGGTGAGACGAAGAACCACCTGAACCACGCGAAGGGCCCCCGCCATCGGCGGGGGCCCTTCGTCGTGGATGCGTGCGCGGGGCTACTTGCCGTAGAGCGCCTCGGCCAGCCGCGCGGCCGCCTCGCTGACCCGGATGTCGCGCTTGGCGACCTCGCGCGGGTAGTCCTCGTAGCGCAGGCTCGGGGCCGCGGAGACGGCGGCGCGCGCCGCGCGCTCGAGGCGCAGGTTGCGGGTCGTCGCGCGGCAGTCGTCGGCCATCTCGCTGGTGCTCGCGAGCGGGGCGTGGGTGAGGCGGGCGGCGCCGTCGGGAGGGGTCATGGCGCCGACGCTAGTGGCTACCGTGAGGTATCCCCAGCAGTACTCAGGGGTAGTGTTCGCGCGTGCCTCTGCTGATTGCCGGATCCATCGCGACCGACCATCTGATGTCCTTCCCGGGCAGGTTCTCCGACAGCCTGGTCGTCGACCAGCTCGACAAGCTCTCGGTGTCCTTCCTGGTCGAGGAGCTCGAGGTGCGCCGCGGCGGGTGCGCCGCCAACATCTCCTTCGGCCTCGGCAACCTGGGCCTGCGCCCGGTGCTGGTGGGGGCCGTCGGCGAGGACTTCGCTGAGTACCGCTCCTGGCTCGAGCGCCACAACGTCGACTGCACCGCGGTCCACACGTCGCAGACGCGCCACACCGCCCGGTTCGTCTGCACCACCGACTCCGCGCACGCGCAGATCGCCTCGTTCTACGCCGGCGCGATGAGCGAGGCACGCGAGATCGAGCTGAAGCCGATCGTCGACCGGGTCGGCGCCCCCGACTACGTCCTCATCGGCCCCGACGACCCGCAGGGCATGCTGCGCCACACCGACGAGTGCCGCCAGCGCGGCTACCCCTTCGTCGCCGACCCGTCCCAGCAGCTCGCCTTCGGCGACGGGGACCTCATCCGGCCGCTCATCGACGGCGCCGAGATCCTCTTCTCCAACGAGTACGAGGCCAGCCTCATCGTCCAGAAGACCGGCTGGTCGGCCGAGGAGGTCCTCGAGCGCGTCGGCACGTGGGTCGTGACGCTGGGTGCCGAGGGCGTGCGCATCGACCGCAAGGGCGAGGAGTCGGTGACCGTCCCGGCGGTGCCCGAGATCCGCAAGGTCGAGCCCACCGGCGTCGGCGACGCCTTCCGGGCCGGCTTCCTCGCCGCCCTGGGCTGGGGACTCGACCTCGAGCGCGCCGCCCAGCTCGGCTGCCTGCTGGCCGTCTACGTCGTCGAGCAGGTCGGCACCCAGGAGTACACGCTCTCGCGCGCGGCCTTCCTGCGACGTCTCGAGGCGGCGTACGGCGCGTCCGCTGTCGCCGAGGTCGAGCCGCACCTGCGCACCCTGCACCCCTGACGAGGACGCGCCAGCGGACTCGTCGATGGTGGTCGAGCGAGCGGCGCGCCTGAGGGACGAAGGCGCGACCCGCGTGCCGAGACCCGTCAGGCGCTGCGCCTGACCAGGTAGCGCGGCGCCCCGTCGTCGGCCAGGTCCTCGCCGACGTACTCCTGCCCGCGCATCCGGCACCACGCCGGCACGTCGACGCGCGCGGCGGGGTCGTAGGCCACGACGGCGACCACCCGCCCCGGCTCGACGTCGCCGAGGTGGCGGGCCAGCTCGATCACCGGCATCGGGCAGCGCAGGTCGCGGCAGTCGAGCTCGAGGTCCGGCGCGGTCACAGGCCCACCCGCGCGCGGATCTCGCGGACGACCTCCGGCAGGACGTCGCAGAAGGCGTCCACCTGGGCGCGGGTGGCGTCGCGCTGCAGCGAGAGCCGGACGTTGCCGTGGGTCAGCACGCCCATGGCCTCCAGCACGTGGCTCGGCGCCAGGGTGGACGACGTGCAGGCCGAGCCGCTGGCGATGCCGAAGCCGCGGCGGTCGAGCTCGAGGACCAGCGCCTCGCCGTCGACGTACAGGCAGGAGAAGGTTACCAGGTGGGGGAGTCGCGCATCGGGGTCGCCCACGACCTGCACGTCGGGGACCTCGGCCGCGACCCGGCGGCGTACGACGTCGATGAGCCGGTGGTGGCTGGCGTTGACCTCGTCACGCTCGGCCACCACCGCCTGGAGGGCGGCCGCCGCGGCCAGGGCGGCCGGGACGTTCTCGAAGCCCGAGGAGCGCTCGTCGACGCGGTCGTCGCCGGGGAAGGGGTTGCGCCAGCGGGCGCCCTTGCGGACCAGGAGCACGCCGACGCCGGCGGGCCCGCCCCACTTGTGCGCCGAGCCGGCGGCCGCCGCCCACCCGTCGGGCAGGGGGAGCCGTCCCATCGAGGCGCAGGCGTCGGTGAAGAGCGGGACGTCGTCGGGCAGCTCGAGGGCGCCCACGCCCTGGAGCGTGCCGACCTCGTGGTTGGCGGTCTGCACCGCCACGACCCCCACCTCGGGGGCGGTCGCCTCCCGCGCGAGGTCGCCGAGGTGCACGCGGCCGGTCTCGTCGCAGCCGACCGGGACACCCCGCGCGCCCCACCGGACCGCGTGCAGGACCGCCGAGTGCTCGACCGCGGGGTGGACGACGACGTCACCGCGCCGGGAGCCGCGCACGAGGCCGAGCAGCCCCCGGTGCACGGCGTCGGTGCCGCTGCTGGTGAAGCTCACCTCGTCGGGGCGGACGCCCAGGGCGTCGGCCGTCGCCTCGCGCGCGTTGTCGAGCAGGAGGCGGGCGTCGCGCGCGTGCCGGTGCAGCCGGCGGGGGTCGGCGTACCCCCGCTCGAGCGCGGCGACGAGCACCTCGCGGGCGGCCGGGTGGAGCGGTGTCGAGGAGGCGGCGTCCAGGTCGACCGGGCGCCCGCCCCCGACGTCCGCGGGACCGGCGCCGGACGCATTGCTCACTCGTCGAACCTAGACCATGGGCGGCGGGCCGGGCCGCTGCCGGCTCGTGTGCGCCGCGACACCCCACCCGCCCCTCGCCACCACCCATATTGGCGATAGTGTTCCTCCCGTCGAGACTGACCGAAAGAGAGGCTCGTTCGTGGGTCTGCAACTCCCCAAGCGTGCAGCCGTGCCCGTACGTCGGGTCGCGACTGGTGTGGCGCTGGCCGCCGTGCTGTTGTTCCTGAGCGCGTGCGATGCCGCCGACAGTGACCAGATCGCGCGTCTGGCGATGCCGGAGCCGATCACCGAGCAGGGTCCGGCGACGTTCGACCTGTGGAAGTGGGCGTGGGTCGCCGCCATGGCGACGGGCATCATCGTCTGGGGCCTCATCGCCTGGGTCGTGATCCGCTTCCGCCGGCGCAGCGACGACGAGATCCCGGTGCAGACGCGCTACAACCTGCCCCTCGAGATCTTCTACACGATCGCCCCCATCATGATGGTGATCGTCTTCTTCTACTGGACCGTCAAGGTGCAGGACGACCTCGTCGAGCTCGACCCGCAGCCCGACGTGACCGTGGACGTCGTGGGCCAGCAGTGGTCGTGGACGTTCAACTACACCGAGCAGGGCGAGGGCGGTACGACGCCGTACACCTCCGGCACCGCCACGCAGATCCCGACGCTGGTCCTGCCGGTCGACCAGACCGTGCAGTTCAACCTGCAGTCCCCGGACGTCATCCACGACTTCGGCGTGCCGTCGTTCCTCATGAAGATGGACGTCATCCCGGGCCGGGTCAACAAGTTCCAGGCCACCCCCACGGTCATCGGCGAGTACCGCGGCAAGTGCTACGAGCTCTGCGGCACCTACCACTCGCGGATGCTCTTCAACGTCCGTGTGGTCAGCCAGGCTGACTACGACACCTACCTCGCTGACCTCGCCGACCAGGGCTTCGTCGCCGACGAGCCCCTCCTCGGTGGGGCCGACGCGACCACGCAGGCCGGTCTCGGCGAGGACGACGACCAGGAAGGGAGCCAGGAGTGACCGCCACCGCGACCCCCGGCACCGCCACCACCCCGGCCCCGAGCAAGACCCTGGGCCAGCAGCTGGTCCGGATCATGACCACGACCGATCACAAGCTGATCGGCAAGATGTACCTGATCACGTCGTTCGCCTGGTTCATGGTCGGCGGCCTGATGGCCATGCTGATCCGCTCCGAGCTCGCGTTCCCGGGCCAGCAGGTCGTCAACGACGAGCTCTACAACCAGCTCTTCACCATGCACGGCACGATCATGCTGCTGCTGTTCGCGACGCCGCTGTTCTTCGGCTTCGCCAACGTCATCATGCCGCTGCAGATCGGCGCCCCCGACGTGGCGTTCCCGCGGCTCAACATGTTCAGCTACTGGCTGTTCCTGTTCGGCGGGCTCATCGCCGCCTCGGGCTTCCTGACCCCCTCCGGCGCTGCGAGCTTCGGCTGGTTCGCCTACACCCCGCTGTCCGACGGCGTCCGCTCGCCGGGCGTGGGCGGTGACCTGTGGATCATGGGTCTGTGGATGGCCGGCCTCGGCACCATCCTCGGTGCGGTCAACTTCATCACCACGATCATCTGCATGCGCGCTCCCGGCATGACGATGTTCCGGATGCCGATCTTCGTCTGGAACGCCCTCATCACCTCGCTGCTCGTGCTGATCGCGTTCCCGATCCTCGCCGGCGCGCTGCTGTCCCTCGAGGCCGACCGACTTCTCGGGGCGCACGTCTTCGACCCGTCCCACGGCGGCCCGATCCTGTGGCAGCACCTGTTCTGGTTCTTCGGGCACCCGGAGGTCTACATCATCGCGCTGCCGTTCTTCGGCATCGTGTCGGAGATCCTGCCGGTCTTCAGCCGCAAGCCCCTGTTCGGGTACGTCGGCCTCGTCGGCGCCACGCTCGGCATCGCGATCCTCTCGGTCGCGGTCTGGGCGCACCACATGTTCGTCACGGGCGCTGTGGACCTGCCGTTCTTCTCCGGCATGACGTTCCTGATCGCGGTGCCCACCGGCGTGAAGTTCTTCAACTGGATCGGGACAATGTGGGGGGGATCCCTGTCCTTCGACACCCCGATGCTGTGGTCGATCGGCTTCCTCACGACCTTCCTCTTCGGTGGCCTCACCGGTGTCATCCTGGCCAGCCCGCCGCTCGACTTCCACGTGTCGGACTCCTACTTCGTGGTCGCGCACTTCCACTACGTCGTCTTCGGCACCGTGGTGTTCGCGATGTTCGCGGGCTTCTACTTCTGGTGGCCCAAGATGACCGGCCGGATGCTCGACGAGCGCCTCGGCAAGCTCCACTTCTGGCTGCTGTTCGTCGGCTTCCACACGACCTTCCTCGTCCAGCACTGGCTCGGCGTCGAGGGCATGCCCCGTCGCTACGCCGACTACCTGCCCGAGGACGGCTTCACCACGCTCAACCAGGTCTCCACCATCGGTGCGTTCCTGCTCGGCGCCTCGACGTTGCCGTTCCTCTACAACGTCTACGTGTCGGCGAAGTCCCCGATGGTCGGCGTCGACGACCCGTGGGGCTGGGGCCGCTCGCTCGAGTGGGCGACCAGCAGCCCGCCCCCGCGTCACAACTTCCACACCCTCCCGCGGATCCGCTCGGAGTCGCCGGCCTTCGACCTCCACCACCCGGAGATCGCGATGCTGGAGCTCGCCGAGAACGACGCCGAGCGCAACGGGGGACCGGCCGACGCACCCGAGGTGCACGGTCGCGAGGAGATGCTGCGCGAGCGCGTCAGCGACGACGACACGACCGAAGGAGACGCCCGGTGAAGGCCGAGTCCTGGATCTTCATCATCACCACCATCTTCCTGGTGCTGGTGACGCCGGCCTACTGGCTGCTCGCCGGCGACTGGACGGGCACGTCCGCGCTGACGATGACCACGCTGCTGACGCTGATGATCTCGCTCTACCTGGGGTTCCACGCGTCGAAGATGGACCCCCGCCCCGAGGACCGCAAGGACGGCGAGATCGCCGACGGCGCGGGCGAGCTGGGCTTCTTCCCGCCCTACTCGTGGTGGCCGCTGTGGTGCGCCGCGACGCTCGGCGTGTGCGTCTTCGCCGTGGCGATGGGCGCGTGGTGGCTGTTCATCATCGGTGGCGCGATCGGCATGATCGCCCTCTGCGGCTTCATCTTCGAGTACTACCGCGGAGAGCACGCGCACTGAGCGTGTCGGTGGTGCGTTGATTCTGTGCCCTTCGGGGTCGCGGTTACCCTTGCAGTGACCTGGCACCGCGTCACTCATGGGGGATCGTCCACGCATGCACTCTCTGCTCCGACCCACCACGTCCTCGGTACGTCGTCTCGGTGCGACGCTGGCCGGCGTGCTGCTCTGCACCTCGCTGGCGGCCTGCGACGCGGGCTCCGGCCAGGAGCCGGACGCCGCACCGGGTGACGGCGGCGCCAGCGAGGCCGTGGACAAGCCGGACCCGGTGCGCTTCGCACTGGGGGTGCGCAACGCGCGCGCCGTACCCATCGGAGAGCCGGTCGAGCTGAGCGCCGAGGGTGGCGAGCTCACCGAGGTGAGGGTCGCCGCCGCCGACGGCACCCGCGTCGACGGCACCCTGCGCGACGGCACCTGGCGCTCGACGGGCCGCTTGGAGCCCGGCACCGACTACGTGGCCCGCAGCACCGCCGAGCGCACCGACGGCCAGGCCGTGACGCGTCCCGTGCGGTTCCACACCCAGGACCTCACCCTCGACGAGCAGACCTACCCCTCGGTCGCCCCGCTCGCCGGCGAGACCGTGGGCGTCGGGATGCCCGTCGTCGTCACCTTCGACGTCCCGGTGACGGACAAGGCGAGCTTCGAGAAGCACATGACCGTCACCAGCACGCCGGCGCAGCCGGGCACCTGGCACTGGATCAGCGACAACGAGGTGCACTACCGGCCGCGCACCTACTGGCAGGCCGGCACGGACGTCTCGGTCGACATCGACGTCAACTCGGTCCCCGCCGGCAACGGCGTCTACGGCCAGGAGAGCCGCACCGTGGACTTCCAGGTCGGCGACGCCCACGTCTACAAGGTCAACGCGCAGACCCACCAGATGCAGGTCTTCTCCAACGGCGCGCTCCTGCGCACCCTCCCGATCACGACCGGCAAGCCGGGCTTCACCACCCGCTCGGGCACCAAGGTCATCATCGAGAAGTTCGACGAGAAGCGGATGAACTCCGAGACCGTCGGCATCAACCGCGACGACCCGGAGGCCTACGACATCGACGACGTCCAGTGGGCCATGCGGGTCACCTACTCCGGTGAGTTCATCCACGCCGCCCCGTGGTCGGTGGGCTCTCAGGGCAGCGCCAACGTCTCGCACGGCTGCACCGGCATGTCCACCAGCGACGCCGCCTGGCTCTACGCGATGACGCGGCGCGGCGACGTCGTGGAGTACACCGGCACCGACCGGGGGATGACCCTCACCAACGGCTACGGCGACTGGAACGCCTCCTACGCCGACTACAAGGCCGGCTCCGCCCTGTCCTGACCGGGCACTTCCTGACCGCTCACGACCGCCGACCGGGCACTTCCTGACCGCTCACGACCGTCGACCGGGCACTTCCTGACCTCTCACCACCGCCGACCGGGCACTTGATGACCGCTCGCGACGGGCTCACGTGCACGGATGTGGCCGCTCGACGGGCTCACGTGCCTGGAAGTGCCCGCTCGACGGGCTCACGTGCACGGAAGTGCCCGCTCGGTCGGCTCAGGTGTCGGGAAGTGCCCGCTCGACCCGCCTCAGGTGTCGGGAAGTGGCTGCTCGACCGATTCACGTGCCTGGAAGTGCCCGCTCGGCCGGCTCAGGTGTCGGGAAGTGCCCGCTCGGTCGGCTCAGGTGTCGGGAAGTGCCCGCTCGACCCGCCTCAGGTGTCGGGAAGTGCCCGCTCGGCCGGCTCAGGTGTCGAGAAGTGCCCGCTCGACCGGCTCAGGTGTCAGGAAGGGCCCGCTCGGCCGGCTCCTGCGCCGAGGCCCAGTAGCGGTAGAGGCAGTACGCCGAGACCGCGGTGAGCAGGTGCCACACCGCGTGGCCCTGGACCCACGCGTCGGGGTCGCACAGCGGCGCACCGGTGCGCGACAGGGTCCACGTCACCAGCGCGACGACCATGGCGCCGAGGGCGCCGCCGATCCAGACGAGGTCGCCCGGACGGCCGGCGCTGCCCCGCAGGCGGGCCTCGACGGCCACGGCCACGACCAGCAGGACGCCGAACGCGGCGTTGCCGGCGTTGTTGACGACCGGGAGCGACCCGGCCCGCCCGATCGTGTCGCAGAGGGCCACCAGGGCCCCCAGCAGGACCACGAGGGTGACGACGCCCCGTCCGGTGGCGCGGATGCCGGCGTACGCCACGGCGAAGCCCGCCACGAGGTACATCGAGAGCTGGTCGAGGCGACCGCCCAGCTCGCTCCGGGTCGCGTGCATGGCCATGCTGCCGGGACCGAGCAGGACCACCACGACGGCGTACGTCGTGGCGAGACCACGCCGCGCCAGGCGGCCGCGGGGGCGCCCGGCGTACCAGCCGACGGCCAGGCCGGCCAGCACGAACCCGAGGTTGCTCTGCGTGTTGGCGGGCTGCCGGAGCGCGCCCGGGTGCGGGGCCTCGCAGAACTCGGCTCCCCGGCCCACGTCCGCGCCCAGCCATCCCAGCCGCAGCGCGACACCCAGCAGGAGCAGGGAGAGCACCGCCGACGCCGCGGCGACGAGCAGCGGCCCGGGGGAGCGCCGTGCTGGACGGGGGTCCGACGACGACTCGTCAGCCTGCCCGGAGACGCGACGTGCCCCGGACCCAGTCGGGTCCGGGGCACGCACGACGCTGCTGTGCTGTCCGCTAAGGGTCAGTGACCGCTGCGCAGCGGGGCTTCCTCGACCGTGTGGTCGCTGTGCCCGTCGAACTGGTGACCGTCGGCCGGGTGGTCGAGGCCGGCCTCGAGCTCGTGCTCGTGGGCCGCGTGGTGGTGCGCCTCCTCGATCTCGGCCGCGGTCGGCTTCTGCACGTTGTAGCCGTACATCTTCTCCGACAGCTTGGCCCGCAGCGCCTGGACCCGGGAGCCGGGAGCCGTGACGCCGTTGGCGTCGGTGTCGCCCTCGACCGTGTAGATCTCGTCGCGGTCACGCGCCGTGAGGGTGTACGCCGCCGTCTCGCTGATCGGCAGGTGGCGCTCGGAGTAGCCGCCGTCGGGGGACCGCATGATGATGCCGGTCTCGTAGCCGTGCAGCAGCTTCTCGTTGTCGTGACGCTGCAGCGAGATGCACCAGCGGCGGGTGACGAAGAACGCGATCGCCGGCCCGAGGAAGATCATCACCCGCATGAAGTAGGTGATCTGGTTGATGCTCAGGTCGAACTTGATGGCGATCAGGTCGTTGCCGCCCGCGGCCCAGGCGAGACCGTAGAAGGTCATCAGGGACACCATCACCGCGGTGCGGGTGGGGGCGTTGCGCGGGCGCTGGAGCAGGTGGTGCTCGCGCTTGTCCCCGGTGATCCACGCCTCGATGAAGGGCAGCAGCATCAAGATGACCAGCATCAGCGGCGGCACGATGAGGATCGGGATCATGACGTTCCACGAGATCGTGTAGCCGAAGATCACCGACTCCCAGCCGGGCATGATGCGCAGCAGGCCGTCGGGCCAGCCCATGTACCAGTCGGGCTGCGAACCGGCCGTGACCTTGGTCGGGTCGTAGGGGCCGAACTTCCACACCGGGTTGATCGACAGCAGACCACCCATGAGGGCGGTGACGCCGAAGACGATGAAGAAGAAGCCGCCGGCCTTCGCGGCGTACACGGGCAGCATCGGGAAGCCGACGACGTTCTGCTCGGTGCGGCCGGGGCCGGGCCACTGCGTGTGCTTGTGGTAGACGAGCAGCAGCATGTGCGCGGCGATCAGGCCCAGCAGCAGGCCGGGGATGAGCAGCACGTGGATGATGTAGAGCCGCGGGATGATCGAGTCACCCGGGAACTCGCCGCCGAACAGCAGGAACGACATCCAGCTGCCCAGGACGGGCGTGGCCTTGAGGAAGCCGTCCGCGGCCCGGACGCCGGTGCCCGAGAGCAGGTCGTCGGGCAGCGAGTAGCCGGTGAAGCCCTCGAGGGTGCCGAGGAGCAGCAGCAGGCAGCCGATGACCCAGTTGAGCTCGCGCGGCTTGCGGAAGGCACCCGTGAAGGCGACGCGGAGCAGGTGCACCATCATCGAGGCGACGAAGAGCATCGCGGCCCAGTGGTGCATCTGGCGCATCAGCAGGCCGCCACGCACGTCGAAGGAGATGTTGAGCGTGGAGGCCATGGCCTCCGACATCTCGATGCCACGGAGCTGGTCGTAGGAGCCCTCGTAGTGGACCTCGCCCATGCTGGGGTTGAACCACAGCGTCAGGAAGACACCCGAGAGCAGCAGGACCACGAAGCTCCACAGGGCGATCTCGCCCAGCATGAAGGACCAGTGGTCCGGGAAGACCTTGCGGAGGTTCTTGCGCATGGCACCGGCGAGACCGAGGCGGTCGTCGGCCCACGTGGCCACGCCGCCGATCTTCGACGGCTTGGACGGGGTGGCCGCGCTCGAGCCGTTGCTGCTGGCGACCTTGCTCGTGTCGAGACTCATTCCTTCTCACGCTCCCAGTAGCTGGCCCCGACGGGCTCAGTGAAGTCGCTCTGTGCGATGAGGTAGCCCTCCTCGTCGACTGCCAGGGGCAGCTGGGGGAGGGGTCGGTGAGCGGGTCCGAAGATGACCTTCGCCGCGTCGGCGAGGTCGAACGTGGACTGGTGGCACGGGCAGAGCACGTGGTGCGTGGTCCGCTCGTACAGCGAGATCGGGCACCCGACATGGGTGCAGATCTTGGAGTAGCAGATGATGCCGTTGACGGTCCAGTTCTCCCGTCCCTTGGCGGGGACGATGTCGCCGGGCTCCATCTTGACGACGATGATCGCGCCCTTGGCCTTCTGGACCTGGAGCTCGACCCCCTCGATCTCGGGGTAGCCGTTCTCCTCGGTGGGGAACAGCGCCTCGGGCGCGGCGTTGACCAGGTCGCCGATCTCGAGCTCGGAGGCCTTGATCGGGGTGCCGACGACGTCGCGCACGACACGCATGCCCTTGGTCCAGATGGTGCTGGCCAGCTTGTCCTCCGGGGCGGGACCCAGGTCGCGCAGCAGCACGACTGCCGGCAGGCCCAGGAGGCCGACGGCGCCGAGGAGTGTGTTGCGCACCAGCGGACGACGCCCGATGCCGGACTCCTCGCCGCCGAGGGCGAGCGCCTCGAGCGTGGCCGCGCGGTCGTCCTCGGAGGAGGCGGCCGGGTGGCGCAGCTCGGAGATCTCGTGGTCGCCCATGAGCTTGCGCGCCCACTGGATGATGCCGATGCCGATGAACAGCAGGGCGCCGCCCAGCGCGAGGCCGAGGGCGACCGTGGAGGCACCGAGCCCGAGGAAGGTGTCGAAGTTGTCACCGATCTCGAGCGTGAAGTAGGCGACGACGAAGAGGAACGCGCACACCATGGACAGCGCGAACATCCCGGCGATCTGTCGCTCGGCGCGCTTCTCGGCGCGCTCGTCGACGTCGGTGGGACGCCACTCGTGGGCGGGGAGGCCGGGGTTGGCGATCGGCTCCTCCGGCACTGCCGGAGTGTTGTCGTGCGAGTCGGTCATGCCTTGGCCCCTTCCTTGGTCTTCGAGCTGCGGGTGCTGTGGGCGGCGATCCAGACGCAGAAGCCGACCAGCCCGCCGATGCCGGCGATCCAGGCGAACAGTCCCTCGGAGACCGGGCCCAGCCCGCCGAGGCCGAACCCGCCGTACTCGGGGGTCTCCTCGAGACTACCGAGGTAGGCAATGACGTCGCGCTTCTCGTCGGGGGAGAGGTTGCCGTTGCTGAAGGTCGGCATCGACTGCGGACCGGTGAGCAGGGCCTCGTAGATGTAGCGGGGCTCCACGCCGTGCAGGGTCGGCGCGTAACCGCCCCGCGGCATGGCGCCACCGGCGCCGTTGAAGTTGTGGCAGGCGGTGCAGTTGGTCAGGAAGATCTGGCCACCGCGGGTGATGGCCTCCTCGCGCTCCTGCTCGGAGAGCCCGTCGATGGAGTAGTCCTCCGAGCTCGGGATCGCCGGGCCGGGGGCCAGCGAGGCGACGTACGCGGCGAGAGCGGCGGTCTCCTCCTCGCTGTAGACCGGCTTCTTGCGCGGGGCCTGCTGGCCCGGGTTGGCCAGCGGCATCCGGCCGGTGCCCACCTGGAAGTCGACGGCGGCCGCGCCGACGCCGACGAGCGAGGGGCCGATCTGCTTGCCCTCGCGGGCGGTGGAGATGCCCTCACCGTTCTGGCCGTGGCAGAACGAGCAGCCCACCAGGAAGAGCTCGCGGCCCTGGGCGACGAGCTCCTCGTCGCTGGTGGAGTCGGCCTGGGCCGGCGAGAACGCGGTGTAGAGGCCACCGGTCATGAGCAGGCCGAGCAGCAGCACGACGAGTCCTGCAAGGGGGCCGCGACGGTGCCGGGAGATCCGACCTGCGGAGCGGTTCAACAAGCGCACAGTGAGTCCTAGCTGTCCGGGTCGGGGGGCTTACTTGATGAGGTAGATCGTGGCGAACAGCCCGACCCACACGACATCGACGAAGTGCCAGTAGTAGGACACGACGATGGCGCTCACCGCCTGCTCGTGGGTGAAGCGGCGCGCGATGTAGGTGCGGCCGAGCACGAGGAGGAACGCGATGAGGCCACCCGTGACGTGGATGCCGTGGAAGCCGGTGGTGAGGTAGAACATCGTGCCGTACGCCGAGGACGGGATCGTCACGCCCTCGTGCACCAGCTCGGCGTACTCCAGCGCCTGGCCGCCGATGAAGACCGCGCCCATGACGTAGGTCAGGATGAACCACTCGCGCAGGCCCCAGCCGCTGACCTTGAAGACCGAGCCGGAGCGGCCGACCTGGCCGCGCTCGGCGGCGAAGACGCCCAGCTGGCAGGTGAGCGAGGAGAGCACCAGGATCGCGGTGTTGGCCGTGGCGAACGGGACGTTTAGCAGGCCGGTCTCCTGCGCCCACAGCTCGGGGCTGACGGCGCGGATCGTGAAGTACGCCGCGAAGAGGGCCGCGAAGAACATCAGCTCGCTGGAGAGCCAGATGATCGTGCCCACGCTGACCATGCTCGGTCGGTCGTGGTGCCCGTGCAGTCGGGATGCCGGAATCGCTGTTGCTGTCGCCACGACGCCATTATGTCGGTAGCCGCCCCGGAGGGCACCCCGACCCCCTCACTATCGGCGTCATAAAGTTCACATCGTGATGACCACCGCCTGGACGACCGACCCGGTCCTGCCGAGATTCGCCGTCAGCCGGGTCTTCACCGACTGGGGGATCGACCCGGTGCCCTTCGTCCTGGCCGTCTGGGTGGCGGGCGTCTACCTGGTCGGGGTCGTGGTGCTGACGCGGCGCGGCGACCGCTGGCCGATCGGTCGCACGCTGTCCTTCGTCGGGCTCGGGATGGGCTCGTTCGTCTTCGCCACCGCGTCCGGCCTGGCGCGCTACGACACCACGCTGCTGAGCGTGCACATGGTGCAGCACATGGTCCTGTCCATGGTGGTGCCGCTGTCCCTCGCGCTGGGGGCTCCCGTCACGCTGGCCCTGCGGACCCTGCCCGCCGCGCCGCGGCGCTGGCTGCTCGTCGTGCTCCACTCCCGCGTGGCCCGCGTGCTGTCGTTCCCGCCGCTGACCTTCCTGCTCTACATCACCGCGCCGTGGGCGCTCTACTACACGTCCTGGTACGACGCGTCGCTCGCGTCGCCGTTCGTCCACGAGATGATGCACGTCCACCTCGTCACGGTGGGTGCGCTCTTCTTCTGGCCCCTCATGGGCATCGACCCGTTGCCGGGCCGGGTGGGCTACCCGTTCCGCGTGCTGCTCACGGTGATGACCCTGCCGTTCCACGCCTTCCTCGGCGTCACGATCATGGGGCAGACGACCCTCATCGGGGAGTCGCACTACCTCGCGCTGCGCGAGGGGCCGATGGGGGCGTGGCTCCCGCCCGCGCTGGACGACCAGCACGTCGCCGGCGGGATCCTCTGGGCTTCCGGCGACCTGATCGGCCTCGTCTTCTTCGCGGTGCTGTTCGTGCAGTGGGTGCGCTCCTCGCACAAGGAGGCCGCCCGTGAGGACCGGCGCCTCGACCTGATCGAGGCGCGCGCGGCCCGCAGCGCCGCGTCGCCCGAGCCGCACGGGTAGCATCCGGCACGTGAGCCAGACCACGTCCGACCGCAAGCCGCTCAAGGTGCTCGTCTACAGCGACGACATCGACACCCGGCAGCAGGTCATCCTCGCGCTGGGGCGCCGCCCCCACCCCGACCTGCCCGAGCTGGAGTACGTCGAGGTGGCCACCCTGCCCGTCGTCCTGCAGAACATGGACGCCGGCGGCATCGCCCTGGCGATCCTCGACGGCGAGGCCGTGCCCGCCGGCGGCATGGGGATCGCCAAGCAGCTCAAGGACGAGATCTTCCAGTGCCCGCCCGTGGTGGTGCTGACCGGCCGCCCGCAGGACGCGTGGCTGGCCACGTGGTCCCGGGCCGAGGCGGCCGTGCCCCACCCGATCGACCCGGTGCAGCTCGCGGAGGCGGTCGTCTCACTGCTGCGCCCCCGCGTGCCCGCCACGTCCTGACCCCACCATCATGGTGGCCATGTCCTCCGGCTCGACTCCCGTCCCCACCTGGCCCGACGTCCTCACCACGCTCGTGGCCGGCACGGACCTGACGGGCGAGCAGGCGCGCTGGGCGATGGACCAGGTCTTCGCCGGCGAGGCGACGCCCGTCCAGGTCGCCGGCTTCGTGGTGGCCCTGCGTGCCAAGGGCGAGACGGTCGACGAGCTGTCCGGGATCGCCGACGCGATGCTGGCCGCGGCCAACCCGATCTCCGTGCCCGGGCGGCTGCTCGACATCGTCGGCACCGGGGGAGACCGGTCGATGTCGGTCAACATCTCGACGATGGCCGCCATCGTCGCGGCCGGGGCCGGGGCGACCGTCGTCAAGCACGGCAACCGCTCGGCGTCCTCGAAGTCCGGCTCGGCCGACGTGCTCGAGGCCCTGGGCATCCGGCTCGACCTCCCGGTGGCCCGCGTCGCCGAGATCGCGGGCGAGGCCGGGATCACGTTCCTGTTCTCGGCGGCCTTCCACCCGGCGATGCGGTACGCCGCCGTGCCGCGTCGCGAGCTCGGGATCGCGACCACCTTCAACGTCCTGGGACCGCTCACCAACCCGGCGCGGCCCCAGGCCCAGGCGATCGGGTGCGCCGACCCGCGGATGGCTCCGGTGATGGCGGGCGTGCTCGCCGGGCGCGGCATCGACGCCTGGGTCTTCCGGGGGGACGACGGGCTCGACGAGCTCACCACCACGACGACCTCGACCCTGTGGGCGGTGCGCGACGGCGCGGTGTCGACCCGCACGGTCGACCCCGCGACGTACGGGCTGGCGCTGGCGACCACCCACGACCTGCGAGGAGGCGACGCCGCGCACAACGCCGAGGTCGTACGCCGCGTGCTGGCGGGCGACCGTGGCCCGGTGCGGGACGCCGTCGTCCTCAACGCGGGAGCCGCCCTGGCGGTGTACGACGCACCGGGGGAGCCGGTCGAGGACGCCCTGGCGACGGGCATCGAGCGGGCCGCCGCGGCGATCGACGCCGGCGACGCGCAGGCGGCCCTGGACCGGTGGGTCGAGACGTCCTCGCGCTGACGTCCTAGGCGTAGAAGCCGTAGGCGATCGCGTAGGCGTTGACGACGATCAGGACGGCGAACATCGCGCCGATGATGCGGTTGTCGTTGAGCCAGGCGACGGGGAACATGAGCACTCCTTCGGGTTGGCGTCCTGACCGCCTACCCGAGGTCGTTGAACGTCAAACCTCGACGCGCGTCACACCGACCGCCTCAGAGCGCGAGGACCCACGCGGCGCCGTCGCGCTGGAAGCCGAGCCGGTCGTAGTACGGGCCGACCATCGAGGGTGAGGTGACCACGCGCCGGTAGCCGTGGTCGACGAGCATGCCGCTGCGGCGCCAGACGAACTCGCCGGGGGAGAAGTCGCGGTAGCGGGGGGTGACGTAGTCGAGCAGCACGTGGGCGGTGTCGCCCTCGGCCCGCAGCAGCACCACCCCGACCGTCTCGTCGCCGCGCTGGACCAGGAACGCGTCCTGCCCCTCCGCGGACGGGTCGTGCACGAAGTCGGGGTTGAAGCGCAGGATGTCCGAGCCGTGCACGCGCAGCACGTGCCGGAGGTACTCGTCGTCGCCCCGGACCTCGAGCACCTCGAAGGCCTCGGCGTCGTGGCGATCACGCAGCAGCTGCACGATGAACCAGATGTTGATGGCGCACAGGACGGCGTTCATGCCGACCATCGGCCAGACGCCCACGAAGGCGTTGAAGGCGACCAGGATGACGCACGCGGCGAGGTTGAGCACCCGGAAGCGCAGCACCCTCGTCTGGAGCAGCGAGTACACCAGGAGGGCGCTGCCGCCCCAGCCGAGGATGTCGAGCCAGTGGTCTTCGAGCCAGGTCACCCGCGGAGGTTACTGGCCCCCGCGGGTGTCCGGTGATTCAGCGCGTCAGCGCACGACGTACAGCTTGGTGATCTTGGACTTGGAGCCCGCCGTCGAGCCGTTGCCGATGTAGACGGCCTTGATCTTGTGCTTGCCCTTCTTGAGCTTGGGCAGCTTCCACCCGATCTTGCCGTCCCGGGTGCTGACCAGGGTCAGGGTCTTGAGCTTCTTGGCGCCGTCGAAGACCTTGATGGCCCCCGTCGGGCCGGCGACGCCCGCGACCGCGACCGTGATGCCGATCTTGACCCGCTTGCCGACCGGGACCCGGGTCTTGGACAGCGTCGCGGTGGTCTTCGACGCCATCTTCGGGACGCTGACCGCCACGGCGGTGGCACCGCCGTCGGAGTACCCGGTGCGGGCGGCCAGCACGACGACGGCGATCGAGGTGCCCGCGTCCTCCGGCACGAGGCGGTACGACGAGCGGGTGGCGGACGGGATGAGTGCCCCGTTGCGCAGCCACTGGTACGTCAGCGAGAGCTGCGTCGGCGACCAGGTGCCGGGGGAGACCTGGAGCGTGCTCCCGACCACGGGGGAGCCCGAGATCACGGGGAGCGTGGTGGACACCAGGGCGCCGCCCGCGCTGACCACCAGGCCGTCGCTGACCGACGTGCCGCTGGCGTAGTTGGGCTTGGTCCCGGTGGCCTTGACCGTGATGGTCTTGCCGTAGTCGAGGGCCTGGACGACGTAGCTGGTGCCCGTCCCGCTGCTGGGCGCGGCGCCGTAGATCGGCTGTCCGTCGCGCAGCCACTGGTAGGTGACCGTGACGTCGGTGTGCCCGCCCGCCCAGGTGGGCGCCTGCACCGTGAGGGTGCTGCCCACACCGGTCCCCCCGGGAGCGAGGATCGCCGGCTTGGCGTCGGCGACCAGGACGGCGTTGACGGTGAAGACCGACGAGGCCGTGCCCAGGACGTTGCCGCTGGCGTCCTTCGCGGCCAGGGTCCACCGGTAGTCGCCGCTGGTGAAGCGGCTCGTCGCCGCCCAGGCGGTGGAGACCGTGTTGGCGACCACCGTCGAGCCGCCGGAGACCGGGGTGACGGTGACCGTGTAGAGCGCGGCGGTGGGGATGGGGTCCCACTCCAGGACCGGCCCGTCGGGCGGCTGGATCGCACCGGTGCCCGGGGCGGTGATGGTGGGCGTGCCCGCGGTGACGAAGAAGCGGCCGCCGGCCGACCAGTCCCCGGGGTTGCCGGACGCGTCCACGCGACGCACGCGCCAGCGGTACGCCGACGCGCTGGGCGCCAGGGCCTTGTTCCACGTGTAGGCCGTGGTCAGCAGGCCGGTGCCGCTCGCGACCTTGTTGGCCGCGGAGTAGGTCAGGTCGTCGTTCTTGTAGACCTCGACGTCGTAGCCCTTGGCGTACGGCTGGGCCTGCCAGCGGAACGCGGTGGTGCCCGCGGCGGCGACGCTGTTGACCGGGGCGAGGAGGGTCACCGGAGGGGTCTCCCGGACGAAGGTGGCCTCGCTCGTCGACCACGTCAGGCCGTTGCCGTCGGAGTCGATGGCCTGCACCCGCCACCAGTAGGTGCGGTTGGCGTAGATCTTCGCGGTGCTGGTGAAGGTCGCCTGGTCCACCTCGGCAGAGTCGATGACCGTCGAGGGGGAGAAGGAGGAGTCGGTCGCCACCTCGATGCGGTACTTCATGGCCGACTGGGGCAGGGACTCACCGGTCTGCGCCCAGGTGTCGGTGGTGGCGGTGGACGCGGGGTCGTGCCAGTAGTTGTCCCACGTGAAGGTGGCCTCGGTCTTCTGGGTGAGGCTGCTCCGCAGTCCCGACACGGGCGGGGACTTCTTGAAGAACGTGTGCTGCGCGGAGCCAGACACACCGACCGGGCTGGCGCCGCACTGGCCGACCGCCCGGCACGGGCGCACGAACCAGTAGTAGGGCCGCTCGGTCTGGTTGTCGGCGTAGGTCCAGTCCCGGTTGTCCAGGGCCGGCATGTAGATCGTGTTGGTGGTCGCCGGGAGGGCCGTGGTCGGCTCGAGCAGGTTGGAGAAGCTCGGGTCCTCGGACACGTAGACCATGTAGAAGGCCGTGCCCGGCTCGCGGGACCAGCGGAGCACCGGCGTCGCCGGGACGGTGCACACCCCGGTGGTGGGGGTGCAGGGGGTCTGGCCGGGGTTGTTGGCGTCGAGCGCCCGCCCGCCCAGGGCGACCTTGTGGCCGGTGGCCGGTGCGATGGCGCGGATCTGGAAGGTGCTGGTGGGACCGGCGCCGCCGATCTGCGCGCCGGTGGAGGAGTGCGCGGTGACCCACCAGGTGTAGGTCCCGGCGCGCTTGAGCTCGCTCGAGATGTCGGTCATCGCCGGGAAGGCCACCGGCTTCTCGAAGAGCCCGGACGTCACCAGGATGTTGGTGCCGGGCTTGAGGGCGTGCACCCGGTAGTAGGCCGCGGTCGGCTCGTGCTCCCACGACAGCGACGGGGGGCCGTTGAACTGGGTGGCGGGTGAGGGGCCCAGGGGCGTCAGCGGTGCCGCTCCGGTCGCCGGGATCGACGCCGCCACGTTGAACCTGCGCTGGGGGGCGAGGGACGTGGTGCCCTCGCCCGTGACGGCGTACACCGACCAGGTGTAGGGGTTGTTGGCCGCCGGGAGCCGGGTCTGGCCCTTGGGCGTGTACGACGTGGCGTACGTCGTCTCGGAGTCGACGACCTGGCCGAGGCCGTTGGTGATGGTGACCTTGTAGGTCAGGGCCCCCGGCGCGGAGTCCCAGCTGAGGGTCGGCACCGCGACGGTCGCACCGTTGACCGGCAGGAGGTTGGTCATCGCCAGGCCGGTGTAGGTGAAGCTCCACGTCGGGGACCACAGGCCCTGGACGCCGGGCAGGTCGCCGCCGCCGGGCTTGACGTACGGCCGGTCCAGCGGGCGCACGCGCCAGTAGTTCACCTTGCCCGGCTCGGGGTCGCAGTCCTCGTTGATGCGGTTGGGGAGGACGTTGATCAGGTCGGTGTCGTTGATGGCGAAGATCCCCGGGGTGTACGTGGTGGCGGCCACCCGGCAGGAGTTGTAGGTGTTGGGGGAGAACTCGGCGTCCGTGCCCACCCAGATCTCGTACTCGGAGGCGTTGGTGACCGCGTCCCACTGGAAGTAGAGCGGGTCCGGCACCGTGGTGGCGCCGTTGGCCGGGAACACCAGGTCGGGCGAGATGTCGTAGTGCCGGTTGAAGTCCACGCTGGAGCGGGCCCACTGCGAGGAGTTGCCGGCGGTGTCGACGGCGCGCACCCGCCAGTAGTAGCCGTTGTTGTCGTAGGTGATGGCCGGTGAGAACCGGGTGCCCAGGACGCGGTTGCTCGCTCCGGTCCGGTCCTCGAGCACCGAGCCGGCCGTGAAGTCGCTGTTGGTGGACACCTGGAGCTCGTAGCCGATCGCGCCGGCGACGGGGTTCCAGTCGAGCACGACGTCGATGACGTCGGGGGACACGTTGGCCTGCGGGCCCAGCGGGCCGGTGATCACCGGCGTCGCCAGCGGGTCGATCCAGAAGGTCGAGGTGGTGCTGGGCTGCGACACGATGCCGGGTCCCTTGGACGCGATGACGCGCCAGAACCAGTCCCCGAGCCCGAGAGGCCTGGTGACCACGAGCGAGGTGGTCTCGGTGGTGAACTCCGTGGCGCCCACGAAGTCGCTGTCGCTCGCCACCTGCACGGTGTAGGACTTGGCCCCCGGGGACGCCGTCCAGGAGAGCAGCGGGGCGTTGTCCGGCTGCTGGAGGTGGGCGCCGTCGACGGGGCTGGACGGGACGGGGACGCCCACCTGCGGCGGGTCGAACGGGAGTCCGGTCGCCCAGTCCGACCGGTCGGTGCCCTGGACCGCTCGCACGCGCCAGTAGTTGGTCGCGAGCTTGAGGGCCACCTCGGGCACGTAGACGGAGTTGACCGTGGCGGCGCTGACCTCGGGCGTGCCGAAGCCGGGGTCGTCGTCCACCTGGATCTCGTACTTGTCCGCGCCGGCGGACCGGTTCCAGTTGAACTTCGTCGTCGACGGCAGCGGCTGCGCGACGTTGAGCCCCGAGGGGGCCCCGGGCGCCACGGCGTAGGAGCCGCTCGGCACGGCCAGGACCGCTGCCGCGGCCAGGACCATCAGGGCAGATGCGCGGGCAGTGGCCCGACGTGCGGCAGTGGTGCGTGACATCCCGTGATTCCCCTCGTACGGCCTACGGCGCAGACCCGGGTCACGCTAGGAGCGGCTGCGCGTTTGCGGAGGCGAATGGCGCCGCGTGACCCGAAATGACTAGTCAGGTGTGACCGATCGGGTCGGGCGCCCATCGGCGCTACGGTGGGCACATGATCACCGCCATCGTCTTCGTGAAGGCCGACGTCGCGCGCATCCCGGAGGTCGGCGAGGCGATCGCCGCCCTGGACGGCGTCAGCGAGGTCTACTCCGTGACCGGCCAGATCGACCTGATCGCCCTCGTGCGCGTGAGCAGGCACGAGGACATCGCGGCCGTGGTCGCCGACTCGCTCAACAAGGTCGACGGGGTCACCGGCACCGAGACCCACATCGCGTTCCAGACCTTCTCCCAGGTCGACCTGGAGTCGGCCTTCTCCCTCGGCCTGGACTGACGCGTCACCGCACGGGGCGGTGCACCGTGGCCGGGAGACGGTGCTCGTCGAACGGCACCAGCGAGAGCCGTGACTGGTTGACCGCGTCGTAGAGCGGCAGGTGGCGCGTGGCACCGGCGACGGGGCAGATCCACTCGCCGTCGACGTCGACCAGCCGGATGCCGGGGGACTCGAGCCAGCGCAGGACCTTCTCGGTCTCCTCGGCGGTGGCGGCCGGGACCGGTCCCGGCGCCGTGCGGACGCTCTCGGCGCTCGCCCGCAGCTGACGGACGTAGGTGTGGGCGTCGGTCCCGGGCGGGATCACCCCCGCCGCGGCCAGCCGGCCGTGGCGGACGACGTGGACGCTCCAGCGGCCGTCGTCCTCGCGCCTGGCGGCGACGACCTCGGGGCAGCGGGTGAGGGCGGACAGCCGCTGGGTGCGCGCGGCCGCCCGCACGAACGTGGCCAACCGGTCGCGGTGCACACCCGCCTCCTCGAAGCGCTCGAGCGCCGCCAGGGACGCCATCCGCCGGTTGATCGCGTCGACGACCTCGTCGGGTCGGTGCAGGAGCGTGTCGCGCAGCTGCCGGACCACGGCGGCGTACGTCGCGGTGTCGACGCTGCCGTCGCACGGCGACAGGCACCGGCCCATCTCCGCCAGGACGCACGCCGACCGGGAGGGCTGCCGGGCGAGCTTGTCGGAGCACTGACGGACCGGGAAGGTGTCGTGCAGTGCTGCCAGGCACTTCTCCGCCGTCTTCTTCGACGAGAAGGGCCCGAGGTAGTCGGCGTCGTCGTCGAGCACGCGCCGCACGAGCGACAGGCGGGGCCAGGCCTCCCGGGTGAGCTTGACGAAGTGCACCTTCTCCGGGAAGCGCGAGCGGCGGTTGTACTTCGGCTTGTGCTCGGCGATGAGCCGCAGCTCGCGCACCTCCGCCTCGAGCGGGGTGGCGCAGGGGATCGCGTCGACCGACTCGGCCAGCCCGACCATCTCGCCCATCCTGGTCCGGCTCTCGGAGGCCGTGAAGTAGGAGCGCACCCGGCTGCGCAGGTCCTTCGAGGTGCCGACGTAGAGCACGCGCAACCGCTCGTCGCGGAACAGGTAGACGCCGGGCAGGTGGGGGAGGCCCTCGGCGAGGTGGCGCTTGCGGCGCTGGGCCTGCGAGACCCGCGACGAGAAGGTGGCGAGCTCCTCGAGGGTGTGCACGCCCTGGCCTCCGAGCCGCTCCATCAGCCCGTGCAGCACGTCGACGGTGGCGCGTGCGTCGGACAGGGCCCGGTGGTTGGGCGTGGTCGTGGCGTTGAAGAGCTGGGCCAGCGAGCTGAGCTTGCAGTTGGGCGCGTCGTCACGGGTGACGACCCGACGGGCGAGCTTGGCCGTGTCGAGGACCTCGAACCTCGGCCAGGGGTGCGCCTGCTCGGCGGCGAAGTGCTTGAGGAAGCCGACGTCGAACGGTGCGTTGTGCGCGACCAGCACGCAGCCGGCCGCGAACTCGAGGAAGGCGGGCAGCGCCGACTCGATGGGCGGTGCGTCGCTCACCATCGCGTTGGTGATGCCGGTGAGCACGGCGATGAACGGCGGGATCTCCGAGCGCGGGTTGACCAGGGTCTGGAACTCGCCCAGCACCTCGCCGGCGCGCACCTTGACGGCGCCGATCTCGGTGATCATCGAGCCGCCCGCCGCGGAGCCGCCGGTGGTCTCGAGGTCGACGACGCAGAACGTGACGTCGCGCAGCGGCCGGCCCAGCTCGTCGAAGCTGCGTTGGGCCTCCCAGCGGGAGGTGGTGGGGGCGGCACTGCTCATGGTCGCGACGCTAGATCGCGGCACCGACAACGGACGGGAGGACGCGCCCCGCGCGTCGGTCACTAGGCTGCTCCGGTCGGTCCGACCCACGTCCGTCCCTGCCTGACCCTGTCTGCCCCCTGGAGGCACCGTGCCCGCACAGATCCCCGACGCGACGCACCGCTGGCGCTGCGGAGGTTGCGGCAACCTCACGCGCTTCGACGTCACCCGCACCCGTCGTACGACGGAGTTCTGGCACTTCGACCTCGCCGGCGACCACGTCGTCGAGGAGGAGACCGTGCGCGAGGAGAGCGTGGAGGCGGTGTCCTGCCGCTGGTGCGGACGTGACGACGCGATCGAGCTGGTGGCCCGCAACGAGGCCGGGGCCGACCCGCACGAGCAGCGCTGAGGGCGACCCTCGGCACGGGGTGCTGTGCACCGTGCGACGCACCGCGCGACACGCCCTCCGACACGCCCTCCGACACGGCGGCGACCCCGTTGTCGGTGGCGCCTGTCAGCGTGCGCCGCATGACGACACGCATCGACTGTGACACCTGTGTGGTCCGCGCGCTGGCCTGCCACGACTGCGTGGTGACCGTGCTCCTCGGACCACCCCCCGAGCTCACCCTCGACGACGACGAGCGCGAGGCCCTCGCCGTGCTGGCCCAGGGCGGGCTGGTCCCGCCCCTGCGGCTGGTCGAGCCCGTCGCGGGGCCGGTGGTCGAGTCCGCCTGAGCGGTGTGATCCACCTCACGCGCAGAACACGTTTGAGACTGTGGACCAAAGATTGGTGGACGGTCCCCGGCCGGTCTACAGTGTCGGCTGGTGTGCGTGGCAATGGGCCATACGGGTCCATGCGCAGACCGCGTCTAATCCACACGCCACCGGCGCGAGCCGGGGGTGCCAGGAGCCGGGGAACCACGTCCCACCTGGGGTGAATCGTCCTCGAGAGCAGCCACCGCTGCGGAGGGGACGTAGGGCATGTCGTTGCCCGAACCCGTCAGCTCACCCGGTAGACGTGACGACAATGAGGGAGAACGCCCGCTCGTGACACACGACCGGAAGCGACTCGGCAGCGCCCTGCTGGGAATCACGGCGATCGCCGCCATCGGATTCGTCCCTGCCTCGCCCGCCCAGGCCGAGCCGGACATCAGCGACGTCGAGCAGCGTGTCGACCGGCTCTACCACGAGGCCGAGCAGGCGCAGGAGCGCTACAACGACGCCAAGCTGGACCTCGCCGACCTGCGCGACGAGCTCGGCTCCCTCCGCGCCGACGAGCGCCGTCAGGACGCCCGGCTCGAGGCAGTCCGCGCACAGGTGACCGACTCGGTCCGCCGCCAGTACGAGGGCGAGAGCATCTCCACCGTCGGCCAGGTCGTCGTCTCCGACGACCCCGCCGCCTTCCTCGGCCAGCTGTCGACCATGTCGTCGTACACCCAGCTCCAGGACACCCTCTTCGCCGACTACTCCACCGAGGTCGAGGCCCTCTCGCTGCGCGAGGAGGCCACCGCCGACCGCACCGCGGAGATCGCCGCGACGACCGAGCAGCTCGGCAAGGAGAAGGCGGCCGTCGAGTCCAAGCTCGACGAGGCCAAGGACCTCCTGGCCGACCTCGAGGCCGAGGAGCGCGAGCGCCTCACGAGCACCTCCCGCTCGACCTCCACGAGCCGGATGCCGGCCTCCGTGCCCGCGTCGGGCCGGGCTGCGGCCGCCGTCAGCTACGCCATGGCCCAGGTCGGCGACGCCTACGTCTACGGCGCCACCGGCGACAGCGCCTTCGACTGCTCGGGCCTCACCATGCGGGCCTGGGGCGCCGCCGGCGTCGGGCTCCCGCACTCCTCGAGCGCGCAGTACGGCTCCGGCCCGCACATCGCGGCCAGCGCCCTGCAGCCGGGGGACCTCGTCTTCTACTACAGCCCGATCAGCCACGTCGGCATGTACATCGGCAACGGCATGATCGTGCACGCCGCCAACCCGAGCACCGGCGTCCAGGTCGCCGGCCTCTACTCGATGCCGTACGTCGGCGCGGTCCGCCCTGGCTGATCGCACGACCCCGAGGACCGGTCGCCCACGATGGTGGGTGGCCGGTCTTTCGTTGTCCGCCGGCCTGCTGGTCGTCGTCGCACTGGTCGCGGGCTCGGGTGGGGACACCCGGCGGGTCACCCCGGACGCGCCCGCCTCGGGCGGGCCCCGTCCCGGCGCCGCGTCGGCCACCCTCCACCTGCTCGAGGAGGCCGTCGAGTCGCACGACCCCGACGCCGCACGTGACCTGGCCCCGTCCGGCGACAGCGAGGCCGAGGCGCTGCTGGGCGCGGTGGCCGACAACGCCGAGGACCTCCGGGTCAACGACTTCTCGGCGCGCTACGTCGACGAGACGGGCCCGGTCGCCGACGACGGCTCCTGGACCGCCCAGGTCGCGCTCTCGTGGGCCTTCGAGGGCTTCGACCGCGAGCCCGCCGACGCGGAGGTCGTGGTGACGTTCGCGACGGACGGCGACGAGGTAAGGATCCGCCGGTTCGGCGGTGCCGGCGACGGCATCGAGCCGTTGTGGCTTCAGGGGCCCCTCGAGGTGCGCCGTACCGACGACGCGCTGGTGCTGGTCTCGGCGGGCCGGCCGGGCGCCGCACGCGAGGCCGCGTCGTACGCCCGACGGGTCGGTCGTGGCACGGAGGTCGTCCGCCACGTCCTGCGGGACTGGCGGCCGTCGGTCGTCGTCGAGGTGCCGGCGTCGGCGGCGGCCCTCGATGCCACCCTCGACGCGGCGGACGGCACCTATGCCGGCATCGCCGCGGTCACGACGACCGTCGACGGGTCGGGCAGCCCGGACGCACCGGTCCACGTCTTCGTGAACCCGGACGTCACCCGCGGTCTGCGTGGTGCCGGGGCCCAGGTGGTGATGAGCCACGAGATCACCCACGTGGCGACCGACGCGGCGACCAGTGCCGTGGACCTGTGGCTGCTGGAGGGGTTCGCCGACTACGTCGCGCTGCGCGACGTGCCGCTGCCGCTCACGACCACCGCCGGCCGGGCCATCGACCTGGTGCGGCGGGACGGTCTGCCCCGCAGCCTGCCGGGGCCGGCGGAGCTGGACACCCGGGCCACGGACCTCGAGGCCGCCTACGAGCTGGCCTGGCTGGCCTGCGACACCCTGGCCGACGAGCTGGGGGAGCCGGCGCTGCTGGACGTCTACCGACGCGTCTCGGGAGGCGTGTCCCTGCAGGCGGCCCTGCGCCGGCACGGCACCACCAGCGAGACTCTCGTCCAGGCCTGGAGGGACCGGCTGGCATCGTTGGCGTCGTGAGCGGCTGGGGCGAGCGACGTACGGCGGTGGTCGTCGCGCTGGCCGCCGGTCTCGCCTTCGCGGCACTGGCCGTCCTCGTGCTGCCGTGGCACCCCGTGCCGGGCGGCTCCCCACCCCCCGTCGAGGCGCGCAGCCTGTTCACCGACGCGCAGCTGGCCCGTGCCGAGACCTATGCGCGCTGGAGCCGCGTCTGGGGCTGGAGCGCCCTCGCGGTGTCGCTCGCGGTGGCCTGCGCGCTGGGCTTCAGCCGCTGGGGGCGCCGGCTGGTCGACCGGCTGCCCGGACCCTGGTGGGTGCAGGCCGTGCTCGCGGTGGTGCTCCTGGGACTCCTCGGCCGGCTCGCGACGCTGCCGTTCTCCGTCGCCGGCTACCGCCACCGGCTCGACTACGGCCTCACCACGCAGAGCGCGGTGGGGTTCACGGCCGACGTCGTGCGCAGCGAGCTGGTGGGCGCCGTCGGGACCTCGATCGGCGTGCTGGCGCTGCTCGCCGTCGCCCGGCGCTGGCGACGCGCCTGGACCGTCGCCGCCGGGCTCGCGATGGCTGCCCTCGTGGTGCTGGGGTCCTTCGCCTACCCGCTGGTGGTCGAGCCGGTCTTCAACCACTTCGAGCCGTTGCCCGACGGGGAGCTGCGCACCGAGATCCTGCGGCTCGCGGACGCCGAGGGCGTCCCGGTCGAGGAGGTGCTCGTCGCCGACGCCTCGCGGCGTACGACGTCCCTCAACGCCTACGTGTCGGGCTTCGGCGGCACACGGCGGGTGGTCGTCTACGACACGCTCGTCGCGTCCCTTCCCCAGGACCAGACGCTGGTCGTCGTTGCGCACGAGCTGGCGCACGCGCGCCACGACGACGTGGTCGTCGGTACGGCGCTCGGCGCGCTCGGCGCCGCGGCCGGCGTGGGTGTGCTGGGCCTGCTGGTCGGGTCCCGGCTCAACCGTGGGGGAGCGCGGGCCTCGGAGGCGGCGGTCGTGCCGTTCGTGCTGGCGGCGCTGGCCGTGGGGACGGTGCTGGTGAGCCCCGTGCAGGCCGGTGTCAGCCGTCAGATCGAGGCCCGGGCCGACGTCGACGCGCTGGTCGCGACGCGCGCCCCGGACGCGTTCGTCGAGGTGCAGCGCACGCTGGCGCTGCGGTCGATCGCGGATCCCATCCCACCGGCGTGGTCACAGTGGTGGTGGGGGAGTCATCCGACGGTGCTGGAGAGGGTGGCGGTGGCGCGACGCTGACGTGGCTGCGGCACGACACCGGGCGGAGCCCGTGCTACAGCGAGGACAGGACCGGGGCGAAGAGTGCCGCGATCTGGGTGCCGAACACGGCCACGCTGCCCGAGATGACGACGGCGATCATCGTGCACATGAGCGCGTACTCGACGGACGTCGCTCCGTCCTCGACATCATGTGGTGCCATGGCGATCTCCTGGTCGTGTGGTGGGAGGAAAGGCAAAGGCCGGCGCCGCGAATCCGCGGCGCCGGCCTTGAGGCGCGTCAGCTCAGAGGCTGGAGGTGACCGTGCCGAAGAGGGTGTTGAGGCCGCCGCCCAGCGCCTGGACGGTACCGATGATGGCGACCGCGATGAGCGCGACCATCAGGCCGTACTCGACGGCGGTAGCGCCCTTCTCCTCGTCGCGACCGATGAGCATGAGGGTGATGAACTTCTCGAGCATGATGTATCCCCTGGTTCGTCTGGATGAGTCCGGTTCCGAGCCCCATGTGGACCCGTCATGAAGAATCTTCGTCGTTCCGCCGCAGTGGCGGATCAGGTGATCGGCCGTGAGTGGCTAGTCCCATCTGACTAGCGCCACACCCCCCTCGGGACCCACCGGATGGCCCTGTGGGAGGGCTCTGTGCGAACCCGCACGACGGGACCCCCGACGTGGTAGAGGCGCCCGCCCCACAAGCAGGGGACGGGCGCCTCGAGAGCGGGGGAACGGGCCTCAGAAACGCTGCGGCGAGAGGTGGTCGAGCAGTCCCATCCGCATGGCCGTCACCAAGGCCTGCGCCCGGTTGGCGGCGCCCAGCTTCTGGTAGATGTGCGTGATGTGCGTCTTGGCCGTGGACTCGCTGAGGTACAGGCGACCCGCGATCTCGCCGGTCCCGAGACCATCGGCCAGCAGGGCCAGCACCTCCTCCTCGCGGCCCGACAGTCGCGGCGTCGCAGGTGTCGTGGCGCGACGCACCATGGCGGCGCTGAGCCCGGAGCACAGGAAGGTGCGGGGTGCCACGGCGGCGTGCTTGGCGGCGCTGATGACCTCGGCCGCCCGGCTGTCCTTGCCGACGAAGCCCGACGCGCCCGCCTCCATGGCGGCGAAGATCTGGTCGTCGCCGGCGTGCATGGTGAGCACGACCACCCCGGTGGCGTCACTGACCTCACGCACCGACCGGACGACGTCGAGGCCGTGGCCGTCCGGCAGCTGGAGGTCGGTCACGACGACGTCCGGCGAGAGCTCCGCGTAGGCCGCCCGCGCCTGGGCGACGTTGCCCGCCTGGCCGATCACGGTCATGTCCTGGTCGCGCTCGAAGGCGCGCGCCAGGCCCTGCCGGATCAGCTCGTGGTCATCGACGAGCAGGACTGTGGTGCTCATGGGAGCGGTTCCCTTCTGATGGGGCGTGGTGACGTGTCCGGAGGTCGACGGCGGTGCCGCCGTCGGGCCGCGCGGAGATGCTGAGCTCGGCGCCGATGGTCGCGGCGCGTTCCTCCATGGTCTGCAGGCCCCAGTGACGTTCCTTGGGCAGCGCGTTGCCGACCCCGTCGTCCTCGATCGAGAGCCGCACGCAGGAGCCGTCCGAGACGAGGGTGACCCACAGGTTGGTGGCGTGCGCGTGCCGACGTACGTTGCCGATGGCCTCCTGGGCGATCCGCAGGAGCTCCAGCTCGGTCCGGGACGGCAGGGCCGGACCGGACTCGTCCAGCACGAGGTGGACGCGCAGGTCGCTGCCGTGGCTGACCTCGCGGACGTACTCCGCCAGCGCACCGGAGAGGCGGTGGTCGGCGATCTGGTGGCGGAGGTCGAAGATCGAGAAGCGCAGCTCGGTCACCACCCGGGTGATCTCCTCGCGGAGCGAGGCGGCCAGCTGCTGGGTCTCGGGCTGGTCGGAGACCGACTCGATCTCGTCCACGATGTAGCCGAGGGCGACGATCTCCTGCGCCACTCCGTCATGCATCTCGCGGGCGATGCGGTTGCGCTCCTCGGCGGTGGCCATGAGGCGGACGTCGTCGAAGAGCACCGCGGTGTCGAGGCGCAGCACGAACTCGTCGGCGACCGTGCGAGCGCGAGCCCTCAGGTCGTCGGTCCACGCGGCATCGCGGGCCAGGACGACCGAGCCGAGGCGCTGCCCGCCGCCGTGCAGCCACACGGTCTCCACCATCGGGTCGGACGCCGTGGACTCGCTGGGAGGAGCGAGGACCTCCGCGCCGTACGACGACAGGAGGTCCGGGTCGGAGCGATGCCCGTGGATGAAGACGGCGGACCGGCTCGCACCTGTCTCGGCCCGCAGGGTCGACTCCATCTCGGCGGCCAGCTGCACGCTGTCCAGGCCGACGCTGCCGCGGCTCGCGAGGTTGTGCAGCTGGGACAGGAGCTGGTTGGCGGCGGCGTACGGCGCCTGGCGCGCCTCGACGTCGCGCATCGACCGGGACTGCCAGCTCGCCAGCAGACCGACGCCCATGCCCACCACGACCCACGGTGCCGACTCGGCCACCCGGTCGGGGACGACTCCGGTGTCGGCCACCAGCGCGAGGGTGGCGAGCGTCGTGACCCCGGAGACGAACCCGGCGTTGACCGTGGTGACCCAGCCGTGCCGCACGCCCGCCACGATCGGGGGGACGGCGAGGTAGACCAGCAGGCTGGGCTGGAGCGGGGCGCTGGCCAGGAGGACGGCGACCAGGAACGCCTCGCCGATCGGGATCCAGGGACGGCTGTGGGCAGGAGCGTTCCACTCCAGGGCCGACGAGACGGCACCGATCACCACCAGGGCGACGAGGAGCGGGGCGCCCTCGGTCGCCGACTCCTCGCCCAGCAGGGTGCCCACGATCAGGGCCAGCGCGAAGGCGCGCGCCGCCGTCGTGACCCTCCAGGGCCCGAGGGAGGGGGACGCGACGTACTCGTGCGGCTGCTGGAGCGCCCGAGCCCTCATCGTCACAGGTTGGCGAAGGTGTCGGCGATCTGGATACCGGCCGGGCCGAGGATCACGATGAAGAGGCACGGCAGGATGAAGAGCACCAGCGGGATCATGATCCGCACCGGCACCTGCTGGGCCTTCTCCTCCGCGCGCTGCCGGCGCTTGGTGCGCATCTCCTGGCTCTGGATGCGCAGCACGCGGCCGATCGGGATGCCCAGGCTGTCGGCCTGCACCATCGCGAGGCAGAAGGACTTCAGGTCGGCCAGCGAGGACCGCTCGGCCATGGCCCTCATGGCCTGGGTCCGGCCCACGCCGATCTGCATCTCCTGGAGCAGCCGGGCGAACTCCTGCGACAGCGGACCGGTCGTGTTGCGGGCCACCCGGGCCACGGCGGCGTCGAAGCCCAGGCCCGCCTCGACGGACACGGTGAGCAGGTCGATGGCGTCCGGCAGGGAGTTGCGCATCAGGGTCTCGCGCTTCTGGCCCGCGTTGAACAGCAGGATGTTCGGCAGGACGTAGCCGAAGGCACCCGCGCCCACGGTGCCCAGGATGACGCGGTAGAACGGCCAGTCGGTGCCCGAGATGTAGAGGAAGCCGAGGACGGTGAAGACTCCGAGCCCCAGCACCTTGAGGCCGATGATGCGGTCGACGTCCCAGGCCGGGGGATTGCCGGCGATGTCCAGCCGGTGCTGGAGCTTCGTGGCGGTGTCGGCCCGGACGAGCCGGACGCCGGTCTTGACGAGCCGGTCGCCCAGGGGACCGAGGACCCGCTCGGCGAAGGGCCTGTTCAGCTCGGCCGTGAGGACGTCGGGCGCCGAGTCGAGGGCCTGGATGGCGGCGACGGAACGGGCCACCCCCCGGCGCTCGCTCGTCACGACCCCGATGGTCGCCAACGAGAGCGTCAGGGCGAGGAAGACGAGGCCCGCGCCGAGGAGCAGGATCATGGTGCTCGACATGCTCAGACCTCGACCTTCGCTAGACGTGACATGGCGAACGCGCCGACGCTCAGGAAGACGAAGGCCACGGCGAGGAGGATCATCCCCACGGTGGTCGTGTAGAGCACTTCCAGGTAGGCACGGTTGGCAAAGTACATGTACAGGCCGATCAGGGGTGGCAGGCCCGTCAGGATGTAGCCGGAGAGCCGGCCCTCGGCGCTGAGTGCCTTCACCTGACGACGCAGGTACTCCCGTTCGCGCAGGGTGTCCGCCACGGTGTGCAGGATCTCGGCCAGGTTGCCTCCGACCTCGCGCTGGATCCGGATGGCCATCACGACCCAGCCGAAGTCCTCGCTGTCCATGCGGTGGCCGACCCCCTCGAGCGCGTCGGAGATGTCGATGCCGAGCCGCTGCTCCACCAGGGCCCGCCGCAGCTCGCCGGCCATCGGCTCGTGACCCTCCCTGACCACGCTGTCGACCGCCTGGGGCAGCGACAGCCCGGCCTGGAGGCCTCCGGCCATCAACCCGAGCGTCTGCGCGAGCTGGCCGTTGAAGCGGCTGAGACGGCGGCGGTGCCGCCACTTGAGGTAGACCCACGGGAGCACGAGACCCAGGACCAGGCCGAGCACGGTCATCGGGGGGCCTCCCATGATGAACCCCACGGCCGCACCAGCGACCACCAGTCCTGCGTGCAGCAGCACCCACTCCGACGCGGTGAGCGCGGACCCGGCGCCCGCCAGGCGCTGGGAGATCCGGGTCTCGAGGTCGGCGTTGACGACCTTGGAGGTCATCGCCACCGCCGACTCCCTGAGGTCGGTGGGGCTGTTGCCCGAGGCGCGACGCCGTCCCGGTCGAGCGCCGTCCTCGGCGCCCTCGAAGTACGCGTCGAGCCGACGCTCGGCGTGGGACCGGCCCGGCGTGAGGACGATGACCAGCAGGACGAGCATGCCGAGGAACAGTGCGACGGCGCCGGCCAGCATCACCGGTCGGCTGACGAGTGCCTTGCCCGGCTCGACGACCTCGGGGACCGAGAACCCGGTGTCCGCGAGGGTCACGAAGGCCGAGTCGACGTACGTCGAGCCGTCGGCGTCGGCGCTGACGGTGATCGTGGCCTCGCCGGTGATGTCGGCGGGGGAGTCGAACGTCAGCAGCATCTGCTCCGCGAGGGCATCCGCCTGGGCGGTGAAGACCGCGTCGAGGGCGGCCGGGTCCGCGGGGATGACCGCGCCGCCGGTGTCGTCGGCCAGCGCCGACAGGGCCTCGGCCTTCGCGGCGGTCCCGATGGACACCACGTCGACGACGACGCCGGCCTCGCGGGCGTCGTTGATCGCGACGTCCAGGGTCGCGTCGCTGCCGGTGTCGGCACCGTCCGAGAGGACCAGGAGGGAGCGCGAGCCGTCGTCGCCGACGAGCGCGACGCCCTCGCGGATGGCGTCGTACACGCTGGTGCCCCGGGTCAGGGACACGGCGTCGAGGGCGTCGGCCACGGAGGAGTGGTCGGTGGTCGGGTCGATGGTGTCGACGACGTCGCCCGCGAAGGTGACGAGCCCGATCTTCACGTCCTCGGGAGCGGCGCCGAGGTAGGCGCCGACGGCCGCGGTGGCGGCGTCGAACTTGCCCGCCTGGGCCATGCTGTTGCTGGCGTCGAGCACCAGGACGGTGGACCGCGAGATGTCACCGGCGGCGACGGTCTTCGCCTGCGACGTGACCTCGCGACCGTCCACCTCGACCACGACGCTCGAGGGGTCCACGGTGCCGCTGGGGACACCGTCGACCGACAGCACCATGGAGACGGTGCCGTCGGCGGCCTCGACGTGGTCGATGGTGATCTCGTCCTCGGCGTGCGCCGGCGCGGCGTACAGAAGCGTGCCGAGAGCGACGGCGACCAGCGGGGCGGCGAGGCGGCGCACCCGCAGCGACCGCGTCGTCACAGCCCGCCCCCGGTGGCGAAGACGGACGGGTCGACGTGGACACCGTGGTCGGTGAGCCGCTCGAGGAAGCGGGGACGCAGGCCCATCGACTTGAGGCCACCCTTGAACTTGCCGTTCTCGTCGACGCCTGCGGCGTAGTCGAAGAGGAAGACGTCCTGGGTGGTGATGATGTCGCCCTCCATCCCCACGATCTCGGTGATGGCGGTGATGCGGCGGGTGCCGTCCTTGAGGCGCGTCTGCTGGATGATGAGGTCCACGGCGCTGGCGACCTGCTCGCGGATGGCGCGCACCGGGAGGTCCATGCCCGCCATGAGGACCATGGTCTCGAGCCGGGCGAGGGCGTCGCGCGGCGTGTTGGCGTGCAGGGTCGAGATCGAGCCGTCGTGACCGGTGTTCATGGCCTGGAGCATGTCGAGCGCCGCAGCGTCACGGATCTCACCGACGACCACCCGGTCGGGCCGCATGCGCAGCGAGTTCTTGACGAGGTCGCGGATGGTGACGGCGCCCTTGCCCTCGATGTTGGCGGGGCGGGACTCGAGTCGCAGCACGTGGTCCTGGTGCAGCCGGAGCTCGGCGGCGTCCTCGATCGTGACGATCCGCTCGTCCGCGGGGATGAACGACGACAGGACGTTGAGGGTGGTCGTCTTGCCGGCGCCGGTGCCGCCGGAGACCAGGATGTTGAGGCGGCCCTTGACGCAGCCCTCGAGCAGGTTGGCCGAGGGACGGGTGAGGGACCCGAAGTTGATGAGGTCCTCGACCGTGTAGGGGTCCTCGGAGAACTTGCGGATGGTGAGCTTGGAGCCGTCGAGGGCCAGCGGCGGGATGATCGCGTTGACGCGGCTGCCGTCGGGGAGACGCGCGTCGCACATCGGGCTGGTCTCGTCGACGCGACGGCCGATCTTGCTGACGATCTTGTCGATCGTGCGGCGCAGGTGGGCCTCGTCGTTGAAGGCCGCGTCGGTCTTGACCAGCTTGCCGCTGCGCTCGATGTAGATGCTGTCGAAGGCGTTGACCATGACCTCGGAGAGGTCCGGGTCGCGCAGGAGGGGCTCGAGCGGGCCGTAGCCCAGGATGTCGTCGGCGATCTCCTGCGAGACGCGCGCGCGGTCGGCGCTGGACATCGGCTGGTCGGTCTCGGCCAGCGCCGTCTGGAGCGCGAAGTGCACCTGCTGCTCGAGCTCGGACTGCGTCATGTGCGCGTCGTACAGCTTGGGGCCCAGCGTCTCCACGAGCCGGGCGTGCACGATCCGCTTGACGTCCCCGAAGGGGTCCCGTCCCGCTGTGCGCTTGCCGACCTCGGCCGAGGTGCGGGCGGCGAGGGACCCGCCCGCCGGGGCGGGAGCGCCGGCAGCCTGCTTCGGTTCCGACGCCACGGGTGCGCCGGGCGTCGCGGTGGGGGCGTCGGTCGTGGAGTGCTGCGAGCGCGATCGCTGTGCGGCCGCCAGCCTGTCCGTGAGACTCATGTCATGCCTTCCTCAATCGACGACGGGCGCCCTTCTTGCCCGACACGGCGTCGGAGCGGGTGAACGTCCTGGCGAACTCGACGATGGCCTTGCTGTTCGCGTGGCTCGGGTAGGCCTTGACGAGGGCCTCACCACGGTTGACCGCGGCCAGGACCTCACGGCTGGACACCAGGGTGGCGTCGGCCTTCAGCCCCAGGGTGGACTCGAACTCGGCGACGGTCAGGCCGACCTTGCCGTCGGCCCGGTTGAGGACGAACTTCCAGCTGTCGCGACCGAAGTTCAGCAGGTCGAGCGTGCCGGTCGCCAGCTTGAGGGCCTTGAGCGCCGGGATGTCGAGGGTGCCGACCAGGACGATCGTGTCGGTCCGGTCCAGGGCGGTCAGCGCGTGGTCGTCGAAGACGCCGGAGGTGTCCACGACGATGAAGTCGAACATCCCCTTGAGGGTCTCGATCATGAGCCCGACGTCCGTCGCGGCGGCGTGGTCGGGGGAGTCGAGGCGGACCGGGGCCGCCATCAGGGAGAGACGGTCGGACGCGGTGGTGAGGATCGTGGACAGGGAGTCCGGGTCGATCTGGCCGTTGAAGGCGACGAGGTCGTTGATGGTCCGGGTGGGCGTGAGCTGCAGCATGATCGCGACGTCGCCACTGTTGACGTCGAGGTCCACCAGGCAGACGCGCTGGCCGGCATCGCTGAGCGCGACGCCCAGGTTGGTGGCGACCAGGCTCTTGCCCACGCCTCCCTTGGTGGAGAAGACGGTGATCACCTGCGCCTGCGGTGCGTCCGCGGCGGCCTGGGCGGCGGCCCGGGCGGCCGCGGCCTCGGCGATCGCGGCCTCGGCGGCAGCCCTGGCGTCCTCCTCCAGGGCCTGCGAGATCTCCTTGGCCACGCTGCGCGCCCGGTGGACGGCCGTAGTGAGACCGGCAAGGTCGCGGGCCTCGACGACCTCACGCATGCCGCTGCGCAGGGCGACCGAGAGGGTGTCGCTGTCCACTCCGTGACGGAGCAGGATCACCCCCAGGTCGGGACGGTTGATGCGGGCGTGCTGGGCGAACTCCGTGGCCTCGTGGATGGGGACCGAGGGGCCGAGGACGACGGCGAACTCGTGCGGGCTGTCGTCGAGGTGCCCCTTGAGCTCGGCCATGCTCGTCGTGGCCGTGGAGCCGTGCAGCATCGCGTTCATGATGCCGAGCTGCGCCACGTCGGGCTCGAGGATGGTGGTCACGGCAGGTTCCGGAAGGTCTCGGGGAAGATGTCGCCCGGCGTGGCACCGGGGCCGTCCTCGGTCTTGGTGTCACCGGTGAGGAGCGCGAACGTCAGGTCGGCGCCGCGGTCAGCCTGGATGAGCTTCTCGGCCTCCTCCTGGGTCACCGCCAGGGTGAGGATCGTCTGGGCGACCTGCGCGGTCTCCTCGCCCTCCTCGGTCTTGGTCGTCCGGGAGGTGACGCTGGTGGTGCCGACACCGATGACCGGCGACCGGGGCAGGACGATCCGGGTGACGCTCCCGAGCTTGACCTCCTTGCCGTCCGGGGTGAGCCGGACCGGCGAGAGGGCGGTGGCGAACACCGCGACCTCGGCACCGGGGTTGACGAAGCCGGCGACGCGCTCGAAGTCGGTGAGCTCCACCGACACGGCCATCTTGTCGTCCGGGATGATCAGGTTCTCGGCGGCACCGAGGTTGCCGAACTTCTTGGCCAGGACCTGCTCGCCCGGATAGATCGTGTTGATGGCGACCAGGTCGGCGATCGAGCTGGTCGAGGTGAGCGCACCCTCGACCAGGTCCTCGCGGCGGACCTCGGTCTTCTCGAACTTGCCGGCCTCCTGCGCGACGGAGACCTCTTCGCCCGGATCGATGGTGTCGGTCGCGGTCAGGACCTCGACGAGCTCCTGGCCCGCGGTCGCGCGGGAGTCGATGCCTTGGACGTACAGGACGATGAGCGATGTCCCGACCAGCGCGATCAGGACGGCGACGATGAGGAGGACTGGACGACGGGCCATGAGGCGATCCTTCGCAGAGCAGTGACCGGGGGTTCTGGGGATGCTCAGGTGTGGTGCCCTGTGGGAGAGGTCCCAGATCCCTTCCCGATGCGCGAATCTAGGCAGGCCGGGACCGGCGCGTGGGCTAAACCGGACAAACAGCCCAGAGGTGGCCCGGACACCACCCGATGTGACTAGTCGACCTGGTGGTCGCGTAGCCCGGACGAGGGATTCCGTGCGATCGGCGCGTGGGAGCGCCCGGAAACCGGCTCAGCTGAGGTAGAGGGCCTCGACGTCTTCGCGGAACTCGCGCATGACCACGTTGCGCTTGAGCTTGAGGCTCGGCGTGAGGTGGCCGCCCTCCTCGGTCCACTCCTCGCGGAGGATGGTGAACTTGCGGATCGCCTCGGCCTTCGACACCGCCTTGTTGGCGTCCTCGACGGCCGCCTCGACGGCTGCGTGGAGCTCGGGGTCGTCCAGGAGGTCCTCGAGGGCCCCGGACCTGCCGTGGGCCTCGGCCCATGCCGGGAAGGACTCCCGGTCGATGGTGACGAGCGCGGCGATGAAGGGCTGGCCGTCCCCGACGACCATGCACTGGTCGATCAGGGCGTGCGCGCGCAACCGGTCCTCCAGGACCGCGGGAGCGACGTTCTTGCCGCCGGCGGTCACCAGGATCTCCTTCTTGCGCCCGGTGATGCGGACGAAGCCCTCGTCGTCGACCTCGCCGACGTCGCCGGTGTGGAACCAGCCGTCGCGGGTCAGCGCCTCGTGGGTGGCGTCCTCGTTGCGCCAGTAGCCGGCGAAGACCTGTCCTCCCCGGAACAGCAGCTCGCCGTCGTCGGCGACGCGCACGGACGTGCCCGGGATGGGGCGCCCGACGGTCCCGATCTTCTGCGCCTCGGGAAGGTTCACCGTGAGGGCGGCCGTCGTCTCGGTGAGGCCGTAGCCCTCGAGGACGGTCACGCCGATGCCGCGGTAGAAGTGACCGAGCCGGTCGCCGAGCGGCGCGCCGCCCGACACGGCGTACTGGCAGCTGCCGCCGAGGGCGGTGCGCAGCTTGCCGTAGACCAGCCGGTCGAACAGCGCGTGCTGGGCCCGGACGCGCAGGGGCACCCGGCCACCGTCCTGCGCCCTCGACCAGGTGATGGCGGTCTCGGCGGCGCGGTCGAAGATCTTGCCGCGGCCGTCGGCCGTGGCGCGCTGCGAGGCGCTGTTGAAGACCTTCTCGAACACCCGCGGCACGGCCAGGATGAAGGTGGGCTGGAAGACCTCGAGGTCTCCCAGGAGGTTCTTGATGTCGGCGCTGTGGCCGACCCGGACCCGCTTCTTGATCGCGCCGACCTGGATGATCCGGGCGAACACGTGCGCCAGCGGGAGGAACAGCAGCGTCGAGGCGCCGTCGGTGTCGAAGAGGTGGTGCAGCTCGTCGGTCGCCACCCCCAGCTCGAACATGAAGTTGCCGTGCGTGAGCATGCAGCCCTTGGGGCGGCCGGTGGTCCCGCTGGTGTAGATCAGCGTCGCGAGGTCGAGGGGCGTCACGGACGTACGACGCTCCTCCAGGGCCTCGTCGGAGATGTCCTGGCCCAGTCGGCCCAGCACGTCGACGGCGTTGTCGTCGATGGACCAGACGTGGTTGAGGTCGGTGCCGGCCCCCGCCTGGCGCGCCTCGTTGACGCGGGCCAGGTGCTCCTTGCCCTCCGCGACGACCGCCTTGGCGCCCGAGTCGGTGAGGATCCAGGCGACCTGCTCCGCGGAGGAGGTCTCGTAGACGGGGACGGTGGCGGCCCCGGCGAACCAGATCGCGTAGTCGAGCAGCGTCCACTCGTACCGTGTCTTGGAGATCAGGGCCACGCGGTCGCCCGGCTCGATCCCGGAAGCCATCAGCCCCTTGGCGACGGCGCTCACCTCGGCGAGGAACTGTGCAGCGGTGACGTCGCTCCACGCGCCGTCGACCTTGCGGCTGAAGACCACGGCGTCGGGAGCCTGCCGGGCGTTGGTGACGACGTCGTCGGTGAGGTTGCCCGTCGCGGGGATCTCGATGGTCAGGGGCGTGGAGAACTCACGCACGGGGAACCTCCTAGCTGCGGCCGAGTGCCGGGACGAGCATAGGGGTGCGGCTCTTGTAGTCGGCGTACCCGGGCAGCTCGCGCGACAGCAGCTCCTCCTCCCGCCGCGCGCGCACGACCTGGAAGGTGACGAGCGCCACCATGACGACCCAGGGTCCTGGACCGGTCGCGGCCAGGCACAGGCCCAGCACGTTGACGAGCTCGGCGGCGTAGAGCGGGTGACGGACGCGTGCGTAGGGACCGTGGCTGACGACCTTGCGTGCCTGCGGGACGACGCTGATGTTGGTGCCGAGCGAGCCGAGCGCCCAGAGCATGGCCACGAGACCCAGGCCGAGCACCACGGCAGCCACCAGGGCGAGGGGACCTCCCTCGCGGGGGCCCTGGGAGACCAGCGGGATCGCGAACGGGGCGCACGTGCCCAGGAGCGCCACCAGCCAGGAGCTCCAGCGCATGTCGGTCCGGGAGCTGGGCGCCCGCCGGAGGTAGGCCGCGATGAGCAGGAGGTAGAAGACCAGGGCGAGTCCGGTGTTGACCATCATGAACGCGTGGCCGAACGGCTCCCCGCTCGTGAGGCGCAGGACGTTGAGGGTCAGCAGCAACGTGAACAGCGTCACGGCGACGACCCGTCCCACGTCGATGCGCCGGGTGTCCTGGGGCGCCGGGGCGTGGTCCATGGTCGGTCTCCTCGTGGCGGGGTGGCTCGCGAGGAACGGTAGTGGCGCGAGCGGAGCGTCGGAGGCGTTTCTGGGCACTCCGGCGTCCGGTAGGTTGCGCACATGGCCGAGCAGACCACTTCGTCGATCGTCATCGATGCACCCCCGGCGCAGGTCATGGCGGTGATCGCGGACTTCGAGTCCTATCCCTCCTGGGCCAAGGGCGTGAAGACGGCGCGCGTGGTGGAGCCCGACGCGCTCGGCGGTGACCGGGCCGAGCAGGTCTACTTCGAGCTCGACGTCTCGCCCATCAAGGACGAGTACACCCTCGCCTACGACTGGGACGGCGACCGCGAGGTCACCTGGACCCTCGTCGAGGGCAAGATGCTCAAGGCGCTCGACGGTGCCTACGAGCTGCGCGACCTGGGCAACGGGGCGACCGAGGTGACCTACCGACTCGCCCTGGACGTGTCCATCCCGCTCATCGGCATGCTCAAGCGCAAGGGCGAGAAGATCCTCATCGACACCGCCCTCAAGGGGCTGAAGAAGCGCGTCGAGACGCACTGAGCGCGCCCCGACCTCGTCCTCCACGGCCTCGATCTCCCACGGTGCGCATCCTCCTCTTCACCGGCAAGGGCGGCGTCGGCAAGTCGACCGTCGCGGCGGGCACGGCGGCCCTCGCCGCCGCTCGCGGCCTGCGCACGCTCGTGCTGTCCACGGACGCCGCGCACTCGCTGGCCGACGCCTTCGGCGTCGAGGTCGGTGCCGAGCCCACCCGGGTGGCGCCCGGCCTGCACGTGCAGCAGGTCGACGCCCAGCTGCGCTTCGAGCAGTCCTGGGCGGAGATCCAGGGCTACCTCCTGAGCGTGCTCGACGTCGCGGGCGTGGACCGGGTCGCTGCCGAGGAGCTCGCCGTCCTCCCCGGCGCCGAGGAGGTCCTCGCCCTGCTGGAGCTGCGGGTGCACGCGCTGTCGGGGGAGTGGGACGTCATCGTCGTCGACTGCGCACCGACCGCCGAGACGCTGCGGCTGCTCGCGCTCCCGGAGGCGCTCGGGTGGTACATGGAGCGCGTCTTCCCCGTGGAGCGACGCATCGTCAAGGCGCTGCGTCCGGTCCTGAGCCGGGCCGCGGGGGTCCCGATGCCCACGGACACCGTCTTCGACGCGCTCCAGCGCCTCCACGACGAGCTCGACGAGGTCCACGCACTGCTCACCGGTCCGGAGTCCAGCGTCCGGGTGGTGCTGACCCCGGAGTCCGTCGTGCTGGCCGAGGCCCGGAGGTCGCTCACGATGCTGTCGCTCTTCGGCTACCGCGTCGACGGAGTGGTGGTCAACCGCATCTTCCCGGACGCCGAGGCCGACGAGTGGCGGGCGGGATGGGTCCGCGCGCAGCGGTCGGTGCTGGCCGAGGTGAGGGAGTCGTTCGCCGGAGTGCCGCTGTGGCGCTCCCTCTACCGGGCGGGAGAGCCGATGGGCGTCGACGCCCTGCGGGAGCTCGCCGACGAGGTGTACGACGGGTCCGACCCGCTCGCCGTACCCGCCGGCCGTGGCCCGTTCACGGTGAGTCGGACGGCCGCCGGGCCGGTGCTCGGGCTGAGCCTGCCGCACGCGTCGCTGGACGACGTCGACCTCGCGCGCCACGGCGACGAGCTGGTGGTGACGGTGGGGTCGTATCGTCGCCTCCTGACCCTCCCGCCGGGGCTGGCCCGCCATCGGGTCGCCGCAGCCCGCGTGCAGGACGGGGTGCTGCAGGTGAGGTTCGAGGAGGAGACCGCGTGACACGCCCACACGGTGACGACGGCGCTCCGGACCCCGAGGTCGGCAGCCTTGCCGAGGAGACGGCCAAGCTGCTCGGCGCCCTGTCCGGCTGGGCCCGCGAGCACGGCGCCGATGCCGCCCACGGGACCAGCGGCCTCGCCGACCACCTGGTGGACCAGGTCGCCGGCGCGGCCCACCAGGTCGGCGAGCACCTCGACACCGGGGCCCCCGAGTGCACCGTGTGCCCGATCTGCCGGACCGTGCACGCGGTCCGTCAGCTGAGCCCCGAGGTGAAGGCGCACCTGGCCGTGGCAGCCTCCTCGCTGGTGCAGGCCGCGGCCGGCGTGCTCGCGACGGTCGCCCCCGACCCCGGGAGCGGTCCGGACGCCGAGCCGGACGCCCACCCGCGGCGCAGCAGCGGGCGTCGTACCGACCCTGTGCAGAAGATCGTCCTCGACGAGGACTGGCCCGAGGAGGACTCGTGAGCAGCAACGGACTGGCCTGCGGCATCGACGTCGGCGGCACCAAGATCGCCGGCGGTGTCGTGGACGGTGACGGCCGCATCCTGGAGGAGCTCAAGGTGGAGTCCCCCGCGGAGGACGTCGAGGCCATCGAGCGCGCCATCGCCGGCCTGGTCACCGAGCTCAGCTCGCGCCACGACGTCACCTGTGTCGGGGTCGGCGCGGCGGGCTACGTCGACAACACCCGCTCGCGCGTCTACTTCGCCCCCAACCTGGCGTGGCGCGACATCGACCTCAAGGCCGAGCTCGAGCAGCACGTGGACCTCCCGGTCGTCGTCGAGAACGACGCCAACGCGGCGGCGTGGGGCGAGTTCGCGTTCGGGGCGGGCCGGCACGTCGACGACTTCCTGCTCGTGACGGTCGGCACCGGCGTCGGCGGTGGGATCGTCCTGGACGGCCACCTGCACCGCGGTGCCTTCGGGGTCGCCGCGGAGATCGGCCACATGCGCGTCGTCCCGGGCGGCGTCATGTGCGGCTGCGGCAACCGTGGCTGCCTGGAGTCCTACGGCTCGGGCACGGCGCTCGTCCGCGCGACGCGGGAGGCGGCCCAGGGGCCGTCGTTGCTCGCTCGCGGACTGATCGATCGTGCCGGGGGCGACCCGGCGGCCATCGACGGTCCGATGATCACTGCGGCCGCGCAGGACGGCGACCCGTTCGCGATCGACCAGCTCGCCGACCTCGGCACCTGGCTGGGGGAGGGCATCGCCTCCCTCGCCGCCGTGCTGGACCCGGCCATGGTCGCGATCGGCGGCGGGGTCAGCGAGGCCGGCGACCTGCTCGTCGAGCCGATCCGGACGGCCTTCCGCCGTCAGCTCACCGGCCGGGGGCACCGGCCGGTGGCGGAGGTCGTGCTGGCCGAGCTCGGCAACAAGGCCGGGCTCATCGGTGCGGCCGACCTGGCCCGACGCTGACGGTGGCGGAGCTGCCTCAGCTGGTCAGTCGGCTGCGCCGCAGGCCGCCGTCGCAACCGGCACCCAGCGCACACTCGGACTCGCTGTTGGACCCGCTCGTCCGCGCCTGCGTCAGCTTGATGACGAGGTAGTTGTTGGCGTTGCTCCCGTCGGGGTCCGCGGCCGCGAGGTACGGGTTGCCCGCACACGCCCCGGTCGTGCGGTGGTACTTCTCCCGGTCGCTGAAGTGGTAGCCGCAGACGACGGCGGAGACCAGCTTGTAGACCGGAAAGACGGTGTTGGTGCCGGTGCCGCTGGAGGTGTCGTCGGAGCACTGCGGTGACACGCAGAAGACCGGGAAGATGCTCTCGGTCGAGTTGTCGACGAGGTACTTCCACGACTCGGCGATGTGGCCGGAGTCGAGGCTGCCGGGGTCACCGCTCATGCACGTCTCGGACCCGACGGGGGCCGAGGGGCACGCGTCCTCGAGCACCACGGTGAGGGTGCCCGGGGTGGAGGCGTCCGCCTGTCCCGGGATCACGGAGACGGGCTCACTGCACCCGTTCTTGATCTGCGTCTCGAGCACGGTGGTGGCGCCGCCGCGCTCCTCCGGGCAGTCGAGGGTCCACCAGTTGCCGGCACTCCTGGGCTTCGGGCACTGGGCGGGGGACCGGGTGCCGTTCTCGGGGTAGAAGATCCTGATGAAGTCGCCGGTCTGGTCGACGTACGGCGGCGCCAGGGCGGCCGAGCACAGCGCCAGCGGGCGCACGTTCTGGGTGGCGATGGGTGCCACGTCGACGGTGGCCTCGGCCCGACGATCGGTCCGGATCGTGTTCCCGCTGCCGGCGAGCGGGCCGAAGGAGGACGAGGTGGTGCCCTCGACGCCGTACTCGACGACGAGCACCCTCAGCGCCGGGTCGCAGCGGACCCTGAACTCCGTCTCCGCGGACGCGGGCAGGTAGGTCTCGCGGTTGAGCCGGCGGTACTCGTCCGCGGCGGCGTGGGCCCGGGTGATCGCGGCGGAGTTGGAGATCACGTTGTTGCAGGTGCCCGGGTACTGCGTCAGCACCTGCGCCGCGGCGAGGGCGCCGGCGTCCGCCGCCTTCTGCAGGTTGCGCTTGCTCATGTAGGCCTGTCCCAGGTCGATCGTGAACCCGGACAGCACGAGCAGGATGGTCGCCAGCAGCGCGACGAGCACCAGGGTCGCGCCCTGCTCGTCCCTGGGGCGGCGCCTCATGAGTACTCGCACTGGAACTCCCCCCGGCTGGTCCACGTCATCGTCCTCGGGACTCCCGGCAGCATCCACGGGAAGATGAACTTGGACTTGAAGGTGCCGACGACCGTGATCCGGTCGCCGAAGGCGCTGCCCTCGCAGGTGTTGCGGCCCGAGAACGAGATGGACACGACCTCGCCCTGTCGCGCGATCGCAGAGTCGTTGAAGGACGACGTGGCCTCGGTCGTCGGAGTGGTTCCCGTGTCGACCACGGCGGCTCGCGCCGCCTGGCGCACGGCGTTGTCGAGGGCGAGCTTCTGCGAGAACGCCATCCCGAAGTTGACGATGCCGCCGAGGATCATCAGGAGCGGGATCACGACCAGCGCGAACTCGAGCGCCGCGGCCCCGCGTTCACCACGTCTCCGACGTGAGAGCACTGTGCGCATTCCGACCCCTCGATCACCATGTCCGGCGGATATCAGATCGAGAGTAGGGAGCGCCGGGCGCACCCGGCAGGCATGCGACCCGAAATGACCCGGGTGACCACCCGCAGTAGTCACTTCGGGCCATGCCCGCGGTCCCGGCGGTCTGGACATCGCCGCATGCGACAGGATCGGGGCCGTGACAACCGCGATGGAACGGGTCTGGATCGGCGTCGACGTCGGGGGCACCAAGGTGCTCGCCGGGGTGGTCGACGAGCACGGACGCGTCGTCCGCACGGCACGCCGGGCCACTCCCGGTCGCCGGGTCGACACGGTGCGGGTCGAGGACGCCCTCGTGCAGGCCGTGCTCGAGGTGGCCGGCGGCTCGCCGATCGCGGGCGTGGGCGTGGCCGCCGCCGGGTTCGTCGACGCGTCGGGTGGTCGCGTCATGTTCGCCCCGCACCTCCCGTGGCAGGGCGACGCGGTGCGGGACAGGCTGGCGGACCGCTGGGGCGTTCCGGTCACCCTGGACAACGACGCCAACGGCGCCGCCGTCGCGGAGTGGACGTACGGCGCGGCGCGGGGTGCGCGGTCGGCCATCGTCGTCACCCTGGGGACAGGCATCGGCGGCGGCATCATCATCGACGACCACCTGGTGCGCGGCGCCAACGGCATGGCGGGCGAGTTCGGCCACATGCAGGTCGTCCCGGGCGGCCAGGCGTGCGAGTGCGGCGGGCGGGGCTGCTGGGAGCAGTACTCCTCCGGCAACGCGCTGGTCCGCTTCGCCCGCGCCAGGATGGGGGAGCAGCCGAGCGTGCTGGAGGAGGCGACCGGTGGCAATCCCGAGCTGGTGACCGGTCCGATGGTCACCGCGGCCGCCGAGGACGGCGACCTGGTGGCCCGCCAGGCCTTCGCCAGCGTCGGGGACTGGCTCGGTGTCGGCGTCGCCAACCTCGTCGCGGCGTTCGACCCCGAGGTGGTCGTCATCGGCGGTGGCGTCTCGGCCGCGGGGGACCGGCTGCTCGAGCCGGCCCGCACCGCGCTGGTGCGCTCGCTGGTGGGCGCGGCGCACCGCACGGTCCCGCCACTGGTCGCGGCGCAGCTGGGCCCCGAGGCCGGCCTGGTGGGGGCCGCCGAGCTGGCCCGCCGCCAGGCTCAGGCGCGGCGGTAGTCCGGGACCAGCTCGCCCGCCAGCTGCTCGAGGAAGAGGCCGACGTCGGTGACGATGCCCTTGGCGTGGCTCGACCCGCGGTCGGCGAGCTTGGTCACCGTCGCCGGGTTGATGTCCACGCACACCAGCGGGATCGACGCGGGCAGGATGTTGCCGGTCGCCACCGAGTGCAGCATGGTCGCCACCATCAGGCAGAAGCCGACGTCCTCGAGCTCGGCGCGCATCGCGCGCTGACCGACGATGACGTCGGTGTGGACGTCGGGCAGGGGGCCGTCGTCGCGGACCGAGCCGACGAGGACGAACTTCTTGTCGTGCTTCACCATCGCGTGCATGATCCCGCCGGTCAGCACGCCGGAGTCGACGGCCGCCTTGATGGACCCGGCCTTCCGGATCGTGTTGAGCGCCCGGATGTGGTGCTCGTGCCCGTGCTCGACCCCCTGGCCCTTGGCCAGGTCGACGCCGAGGCTGGTGCCGTACAGCGAGGACTCGATGTCGTGGGTGGCCAGCGCGTTGCCGGCGAAGAGCACGTCCACGAAGCCCGCGTCGACCATCGCCACCATCGCGGGGGCGGCACCAGTGTGCACGACGCCGGGGCCCCCGACCCACAGCACCTTCTTGCCCTCGGCCTTGGCCTCGCGCATGCCGTCGGCGACCTGGCGCACCAGCACGGCCTGCGGCTTCTCCGAGGACACGTCGGACTCCATGAAGCCGAACGCGTCGCTCGCCTTGTCCACCACGGGAGCGGTGACCCGGATGCCGGAGGCGCCGGTGACGACCTGCATGCCGACCTTCACGTCGGACATCGGGAGGGTGTGGATGCGCTCGCCCTCCACGACGAGGCCGCAGTCCATCTCGGGGTTCTCGACGTCGTACCAGCGGCCCTCGAGGCGCACCCGCGTGGGCAGGTTCGTCGTGGAGTAGAAGCCGTCGGGGAAGACGCCGTCCATGTCGGCCTCGGCGGTGCTCGCCTCGCCGGGGTCCGTCTGGTTGACGGCATGGGTCTGCAGCCGCATGAGCAGCCGCTGGAGCGCCTCGTCGTCGTCGGCCGTGACGGTGATCGTGGCGTGGCTGGTGTCGGTCTGCTCGTGCCCCAGGTCGATGTCCTTGATGACCCAGTCGCCGCCGTACTGGCGGATGTCGTCGAGGACGCGCGACAGGATGCCGCTGTCCATCAGGTGGCCGGTGACTTCGACGTTCTCGCTCACACTCACGCGGCCGACGATAGCGCCCGCGGGTCCGGTCAGATGCGGGAGCCGTCGTCCCAGGGCTCGCGCGGCTCGCGCGACATCGTCGCGACGAGGTAGACGAAGCCGCCGACGAACCACCCGAGCAGCAGGTAGTCGATGAGCGTCGGCAGGTCGAGGGTCGCCATGAGGCACACGAGCAGGATCACCGGGACCCCGAAGAGCCCGGCCCAGGCGATGGCCCGCGGGGGCGCCGGGCGGGGGATCGGAGGGGGCGGGGGTGGGACGTAGCGCTCCTCGGCGGCGGGACGCACGACCGCCACCTCGGCCACCGGCTCGGGATCAGGCTCGGGCTCCGGCGCGACGACCCGCGGCTCGGGTGCGGGGGCGTCGTCCACCTCGGGACGCTCGCCGTAGTTGTCGACGATCTCGCGCCAGGCCGCGTCCTCGCGCGTCCGCCGCTCGTCGTCGCCCCGTCCGCTCACGCACACACCGTAGCCCGCTCCCGGTCGTGGCGAGCGGGTCGACGAAGGTGACCTCGTCAGCCGGCGCTCACCCTGGCCACGAAGTCGGCGGACTCGGCGAAGATCGTCTCCGCGTCGTTGTCCAGGGTCGCGACGTGGTAGCTCTCGGTCAGCATCCGCTCGGTGAAGTCCCGCGAGGAGACGTTGCTGCGGATGATGTCCAGCGACGACGGGTCGACGACGTGGTCGACCGTCGACTTGAAGAGCAGCACCGGGGCGGTGACCCGGGCCAGGTCCGAGCGCAGCGGCTTCCAGCCCTCACGCATCATCGAGTCCGCGGCCCGCAGCGGGGTGCGCGTGTAGCCCAGCTCCTCGACGCCCGGCTTCTTGATGTCGTTGGCGATGCCCGGCATCGACGCCACGACCCGCTTGAGGACGGGCAGCGCCTTGACATCGAGGCGGGTGGTGTTGACGGCCGGGTTGACCAGCACCACGCCGGCCACCTCGTCGGGGTGGTCGGCGGCCAGTCGCAGCACGAGCGAGCCACCCATCGACAGACCGCCCACGACGACCGCGTCGTTCTCGGCGCGGAGCCTGGCGAACGTCCGCGACACCGCGTCGTACCAGTCCTGCCACCCGACCGTGTTGCAGTCCTGCCACGACGTGCCGTGCCCGGGCAGCAGCGGCACCTCCACGGCGTACCCCCTCTCGGCGAGGGCGGACCCCCACGGCTTCATCGAGTACGGCGAGCCGGTGAACCCGTGCTGGAGCAGCACGCCGACGCGACGACCGCCGGTCAGCTCGGGGCGCGCGGGCGCCGAGAAGGGGCGGGTGACCTCGGGGTCGACGGGCTCGACGGGGGCGGCCGCGCCGCCGCGCTTCAGGGGATTCCTCACGGGGGAAGTGTGCACCACGTACGGGCCCCCGAGGAGGCGCTTTCGGGGCTAGGCTCACCCCGTGCTGTATTGGTTCCTCAAGTCGGTCGCGCTCGGGCCGATCCTCCGCGTGGTCTTCCGCCCCAAGGCGTACGGCGTCGCCAACGTCCCCGAGGAGGGGGCCGCCATCCTGGCGAGCAACCACCTCTCGTACGCCGACTGGCTGTTCATGCCGCTGACGCTGAGCCGGCGCGTCACCTTCGTCGCCAAGGCGGAGTACTTCACCACCCCCGGCATCAAGGGCTGGTTCCAGAAGAAGTTCTTCTCCGGGGCCGGCCAGGTGCCCATCGACCGCTCCGGCGCCAACGCTGCCGAGGGCGCGATGAAGTCCGCGAAGAAGATCCTCGAGGCGGGCGGCCTCTTCGGCATCTACCCCGAGGGCACCCGCTCCCACGACGGCAAGCTCTACCGCGGCAAGACCGGCGTGGCCCGGCTCGCGCTCGAGACCGGCGCCCCGGTCGTCCCGTGCGCCGTCGTCGGCACCGACGTGGTGGCGCCGACCGGCAAGATCTTCGGCTCGTGGACCCGCCCGGTGGTGCGCTTCGGGCCGCCGCTCGACTTCTCGCGCTACGAGGGCCTGGAGAACGACCGCTACATCCTGCGCTCGATCACCGACGAGATCATGTACGAGATCATGCGGCTCTCCCAGCAGGAGTACGTCGACATGTACGCCAGCAAGGCCAAGGAGCTCTCCAAGGAGCAGGCCAAGGACCAGGCCGCCAAGGACCAGGCCGCCAAGGACCAGGCCGCCAAGGACCAGGCCGCCAAGGACCAGGCCGCCAAGGACCAGGCCGCCAAGGACCAGGCGCCCGAGAAGCAGGCGTCCTGACCGGCACCGCTCCGGGCGTCGACGAGCGGGCCGCGGTCGCGGTCGAGGACCGGCTCCACCGCGCGCTCGCGCTCGTCCGCGTCGTGGTGAGCATCAACATGGTCGCGCTCAACCTGTGGCGGCGCGACAACTTCGACCACCCGGCCCTCGGCGCCGCTGTGGTCGTCGTGGCCGTCGCGTGGACCGGTGTCGCCCTGTGGGGCTACGCCGAGGCACGACGTCGTACGCCGCTGCTCCTGGCCGTCGACCTGGCCGTGGCCGTGGGGGCGGTGGCGCTGACCCCGCTGGCGAAGGGGCCGGACTTCAACGCCACCATCCCCGGCTTCTGGGTGATCGGCGCGCTGCTCGCGTGGGCCGTGCACTGGCACTGGAAGGGCGGTCTCGCCGCCGCGGTGCTCCTCTCCGCGGCTGACATCGCCATCCGGGTCTCGGTGGACCAGCCGCTCGACCAGGGCAACTACGGCAACGTCTTCCTGCTCATGATCGGCGGTCCGATCGTGGGCTACATGTGCGCCTCGCTCCAGCAGATGGCCGTGGAGCGTGACGCCGCCCAGCGGGCCGCGGCGGCGGCCGAGGAGCGCACGCGACTGGCCCGCGCGGTCCACGACGGCGTGCTCCAGGTGCTCTCGCTCGTGCAGCGACGCGCCGGCGAGGCCGGGGGCGACCTCACCGAGCTCGGCCGCCTCGCGGGCGAGCAGGAGCGCAGCCTGCGGTCGCTGATCCGGCAGCAGGACACGGTGACGGCTCCGGGCTCCACCGTCGACCTGGCGGGCGCGCTGGAGCGACTGGCCACCGCGCACGCCGGCCGCGTCGACGTCGCCACCCCGGGGACCCCGGTGCCGGTCCCGGCCCACGTCGGGCACGAGGTGGTGGCGGCCGTGTCGGCCTGCCTGGACAACGTCCGCGTCCACGTCGGCGACGGCGCCCCCGCCTGGGTGCTGCTCGACGCCGTCCCCGGCGAGGTGGTCGTCTCGGTCCGCGACGACGGTCCGGGCATCCCCGCCGGCCGGCTCGAGACCGCGGCCGCGTCCGGGCGCCTCGGCGTGGGCCAGTCCATCCGCGGCCGCATCGCCGACCTCGGCGGCACGGCGCGGCTGGACACCGGGTCGTGGGGGACCGAGTGGGAGCTGACCGTGCCGCTGGAGGCGACCTCGTGACCATCCACTCCGACCACCCGTTCGCCGACCCCGAGGGCTCCCGCGACGCCGCGCGCCGGCTGCGGGGCCGGCTCTCGGCCCGGGTCGGCCTGTGGACCACCGGTTCCGGCCGGACGCGTTGCGGGCTCACCGTCTCGTCCATGCTCGTCGTCGGCGGGGAGCCACCCCTCGTCGTGGGGCTGGTCGACCCCGACTCGGACCTTGGGGAGTCCCTCGAGGTGGGGGACAGGGTCGTCGTGCACCTGCTGGAGTGGCAGCACCGCGACCTCGCCGAGCAGTTCGCCGGCCTGATGCCGGCGCCCGGCGGGACCTTCGCGGCCGCCACGTGGGAGCAGACCCCGGCGGGGCCGCGGCTGGTCGACGCGTCCACGTGGGCAGCCTGCACCGTGACCGACGTACGGCTCCTCGGCTGGTCGCTGGAGGTGGTGTGCACGCTCGACGAGGTCGTCATCGGCGCCGACGAGGAGCCCCTGGTCCACCGGCGAGGACGCTATGTCCGCCCGGCCGCCGAGGACTGAGCGATCACTCCAACGTCACCTGGGCGAGCACCAGGTCGTCGGCCCGCTCGCCGGTGAGGTCGACGGTCCACGCCGTCGCGTCGTCCTGGGTCCCGCACGGTGTGGACGCGGCCCCCGGCACCGGTGGCGAGCAGGCCAGGGACAGCACCTCGGCGGCGAGGACCGAGCGGGTGACGCGCGCCGATGGGGGCTCGTAGGTGACGTCCAGCGACGAGACGCGCACCAGGCCCCGGCCGGGTGCCGACGTGCTGGTCTCGACCGCGCCGGTCAAGCGGTAGCGGACCTGGACCGAGCGGGTCCCGAGGAACGTGTAGGTGCGACTCGGCCCGTCGACGAGGGGAGGGGTCGTCGTCTCCTCTCCGTCCACCGTCACGTGCACGTCCTCGACGCCGACGGTGCCGGTGCCGGTCGCGGACGGCACGGTGAGCTGGACGGTGAACAGCAGCACGCTGCTCTGGATCCACTGGGTGACCTCGAGGTCGCCGGACGGGAGCACCTCGGTGCGGACGTAGGTCTCGTCGGGGGAGAGTGGTCGCGGGGGCGTGGCTGCCCGGGCGGCCTTGCTGCTGAGGGTGAGGGCCGGGGTGTCGCCGGAGGTCAGGCGGACCGCGAGCATGACGAGCGTGGTGACCAGCAGGCCGAGGAACACGGCGCCCACGAGGAGGACGCGCGGGGTTCCGAGGCCGTCGACGTCGCTCATCTGCCCGCGCCCCGGGTGGCGGCGGACACCGGCACGGCCGTGACCACCGCCAGCCGCTGGTAGCCGCCGCGACTGCGGACGTACGGCGGCGCGCAGGTGACCATCGTGAGCCGCCGCGGCCCGCTGGGCGCGAAGAGACCTGTACGACGGGTGAGCGGCCCCTGCGGGACCAGGCGCAGCGAGCGCACCTCGAACGTCTGCGTCAGCCCGTCCGAGTCCAGGCGGACGCGCTCGCCGCCGGCCAGGGTGAGCAGCTCGGCGAACGGTCCGAGGCCCTGCGTGCGCGAGTCGACGTGGGCGGCCACCAGCGTGGAGCCGAAGGGGTCGCCCAGCCGGGCACCGCCGTCCCACCATCCCGCCACCGAGATGTCTCCCGGCACGCCCAGCAGGCCGCTGCGCGTGGTCGACGCGGACCGGACGGGTACGACGACGCCGCTGGGCAGCCGGACGGCCACCGGCCGCTGGGGCCGGACCGCGGAGGTCGCCCGCTGCGCGGGCGTCACCGGCACGGTGGACGCGGATGCGGTGGACCCCGACGCGGGGGCCGGCGACGCGGACGCTGCCGCGGCCGGCTCCCGCGCCTCCTGCCCCTGGCCGGGGCCGGGGGTGCAGCCGGCCAGGGCGAGCAGCACGAGCACCGGGACGGCCGCGGCGCGGCCCCCGGACACGTTCATCTGCCCGGGTGGAAGGCCGTGACCGCGAGGTCGCCGGCAAGGCCCGCCGAGCCGGTGTCGATGGTGGTCGGGCGCACGGCGCCGTCGGCGGCTAGCGTCGAGGTGTGCGCGATGACGTTCATCGAGCCGTCGCGCGGGTTGCCGTAGGCGTAGATCATCGACAGGGTGCGCGCGTCGAGGGGCACCTGCAGCGGTCCGAGGATCGGCTTGCCGGTGCCTCCGGTCGGCAGCAGCGCGACCTCGTGGGTGCCCGCCGGGACCTCGGCCTCGGCGTACTCGCCGTTGGCGATGTTGGTGAAGACGGTCTCGCCGTTGACCTCCACGTCGGCCGGGGCGACCGTCGCGGTGTGCGCGAGCACGACGCGGGCCTTGCCGGGGCCGATCTCGCCGGTCGGGGCGGCGTAGGAGTGGACGACGGGGTCGCCGCCGACCTCCGCCGGCAGGTGCAGCACGACGTCGGTGCTGTCGCCGGCGGTGACGTCCAGGCTCGAGGCCACCTCCATGCCGTCGCCGGTGAAGGTCACCTCGTGGCTGCCCGGTGCGAGGTCGAAGGGCCCCAGCAGGTCACCGACCACGGCGCCCCGCGCCACCGAGCGGCCGTCGACGGAGACGTCCACCGTGGCTCCCGGCACGGCCTGCACGACGGTGAGGTGCGCCGGGGTGGCCTTGCCCGACTGGCCGGCGTGCGCCGAGGGGCCACTGGCCTGGCCCGGCGGGCCGACGCCGATCAGGAGCAGCAGCAGGGCCGACGACGCGGCCAGGGCCAACGACAGTGCACGCCTCATCCGAACATCCCCCGGCAGATGACGGCCCGCGTCCCGAGCCCCGGCCTTCACCACACCACCGGCGGCGTGGGCCGGACAACCCCACGATGGGGTAATCCGCCGCTGAGCGAGCGCCACTGGAGCGGTCGCGGCTCCGGTTGGCGCGGCCTCAGCTGGCGGCGTACGACAGGGCCGGCCGACCGCGGGGGCGGGCGTGGTCTGAACCCAGGGTGGCGGCAGATCGCTGGGTGGTCGTCCAGAGTGGCGGCACATGCTCCGGACGGGGCGGTCATCCCTGCAATGTGCCGCCACCTTGCCGTCGCGCGGGACGGGATCCCGAGCGTGGCCAGACCCAGGCGGCGTACGACGTCTGGAACGCCGATCGGCCAGTCACCGTGGTGTGGACGCCCGACCGGCGTGTGTAGGTTCGCGGTCATGACCAGCGGGACGACCAGTGGGACGACGAGTGGGACGACGAGGGTGATGGTCGTCGACGACCACCCGATGTGGCGCGACGCGGTCGAGCGTGACCTCGCGGCGGCCGGGTTCGAGGTGGTGGCCGTGGCGGCCGACGGGCACCAGGCGCTGGCGCGCTTCCCCGCCGCCCGCCCGGACGTCGTGGTGCTCGACCTGCAGATCCCCGGACCGAACGGGGTCGAGGTCACCGCCCAGGTGCTCCGGCACGACCCGGCGGCGCGGGTGCTCATCCTCTCCGCGTCCGGCGAGCAGTCCGACGTGCTCGAGGCGGTCAAGGCGGGTGCCACCGGCTACCTCGTCAAGAGCGCCTCGCGCGAGGAGCTGCTCGACGCCGTACGCCGCGTAGCCGCCGGCGACACGGTCTTCACCCCCGGCCTCGCCGGGCTGGTGCTCGGCGAGTTCCGCCGGATGGCGGAGGGCCCGACCGACGACCCGCGCGACGAGCTGACGGAGAGGGAGACCGAGATCCTCAAGATGGTCGCCAAGGGCCTGTCCTACAAGCAGATCGCCGAGCGCCTCGTCATCTCGCACCGCACCGTGCAGAACCACGTGCAGAACACCCTGCGCAAGCTCCAGATGAACAACCGTGTCCAGCTCACCCGCTGGGCGATCGAGCACGGCCTCGACGACGATGAGTGACGCCTACCTCGCGCGCCTGGGCATCACCACGCGACCGGCGCCGACGCTCGAGGCGTTGCGCGCGCTCCACCGGGCCCACGTCGAGCGGATCCCCTACGACAACCTCTCCATCATGCTGGGCCGCCCCGATCCGGCGGACGTCGACGCCTGCGTCGAGCGGGCCGGCGGCGGGGGCCGGCTCGGCTACTGCTTCCAGCACAACACCGCGCTGGAGGCCCTGCTCGTCGACCTGGGCTACCGGGTGAGCCGCCGGCACGGCCACGTGTGGACCCGCCCCGAGCAGCGCCTCGACGCCGCCCTCAACCACCTCGTCCTCGTCGTCAGCGGCCTGCCCGACGAGGACAACCCCGGCGGGCACTGGTGGGTCGACGCCGGTCTCGGCGACGGCTTCGCCGAGCCGCTGCCCCTGGTGCGGGGCGAGCACCACCTCGACGGTTTCCGCTACACGATCGGGGCCGGGTACGGCGCCCAGGCCGCCGGTCGTCCCACGGGACCGGCGGCGTGGACCTTCGACCACGACCCGTCCGGCGCGTTCACCGGCGTCGTCGTCACCGAGCGCCCGAGCGACCCCGCGGCCGTCGCCGCGGCGCACCAGCGGCTGAGTGCCGGACCGGACTCGCCGTTCCTCACCAAGCTCGTCGTCCAGCGACGTGACGGCGGGGCCACCCTCACACTCCGCGGGTGCCTGCTCACCGAGCAGACCGCCACCGGCCGCGTCGAGACCGAGCTGACGTCGTACGACGAGTGGCGCGACGCCCTGGTCGGGCGCCTCCTGCTGCCGGTCGGCGCCCACGAGGACCTCACCGGCCTGTGGGACCGGACGCGCGCGAGCCACGCGGCCTGGACCGCGGCGGGACGCCCGTGACGGCCGCGAGCGGCTGGCGCACGGCCGGCCCCGGCGACGCGCCCGGGCTGCGCGACCTCGAGCGGGCGGCCAACCTGGTCGGGCTCGCGCACGTCTTCCCGGCCGACCGCTTCCCGTTCCCCGACGACGCGGTGCTCGCGCGCTGGGCCCTGGTGCTCGACGACCCCGGGGTGGTGGTCGAGGTGGTCGACGGGGAGGCCGGGCTGCTCGCGCTCGCGGCGTACGACGACGGGTCGCTGCGCCACCTCGCCGTGCACCCGGACGCCTGGGGGACCGGGCTGGGCCGCGCCGGCGTCGCCCGCGCGGTGGCGCACGGTGCGCGACGGCTCTGGGTGCTGGACGACAACCACCGGGCCCGGCGTCTCTACGAGCGCCTCGGCTGGGGGCCGACGGGGGTGGAGCAGGAGTGCCCGTGGGTGCCGCACCCCACCGAGCTCGAGTACGCGCTCCTAGGATCGACGGCGTGACCGACCCGCTCCTCGAGCTCGCCGACGGGCTCTACACGCTCCCGCTCGGGGAGTTCACCCCGGCGCGGGACGCGCTGGTCAAGGAGCACAAGGCCGACAAGGAGCTGGCCGCCCGGATCAGGTCGCTGCGCAAGCCGTCGCTCGCGGCGTGGGTCGTCAACCTGCTCGTACGCCGCGACGCCGGGCAGGTCGACCAGGTCCTCCAGGTCGGTACGGCGCTGCGCGAGGCCCAGGCCAACCTCGACGGGGAGGAGCTGCGCGCCCTGACCCGACAACGCCGGCAGCTGACGGCGGCCGTCACCACGCAGGCGCGCGGGCTGGCCCGGGAGGAGGGCGTCAAGGTGACCCCGGCGGTGGCGGACCAGGTCGAGGCGACGCTGACGGCCGCCATGGTCGACGAGGGAGCGGCGCAGGCGGTCCGCAGCGGGATGCTGGTCGCGGCGCTGGTGGCCACCGGCGTCGGCGAGGTCGACGTGGCGCCCGCGCTGGCCGTCCCGGAGGCGCTGGGCTTCACCGCCACGGCGCGCGAGCCGGAGCCGGTCGGACGTCCCGAGCTGCACGTCGTACCCGACCCGGAGGCGGACGCCAAGGCGGTCCGGGCCGCCGAGGAGCGGCTGGAGGCCGCGACCTCCGAGCAGGCCGAGGCGCGTGAGGCGGCGGCCGCGGCGGCGCAGGACGTCGAGGAGCTGCAGGCCCGGTCCCTCCAGCTCCAGGCGGAGCTCGACGAGCTGCGGCGCAAGGTCTCCGAGCTTGAATCCGCCCAGGAGGAGAACGACGACGAGCTGGCCGACGCCGAGGACGTGCGCTCGGAGGCCGACGACACCCTGCGCGAGGCGGAGCGGGCCGTGGCCGCCGCCGAGGCCGCGCTGGAGAAGCTCAGCCGCTGACCGGCTCGAAGCGGCGGTCCAGCGCCCACACGTCGCGCACGCCGTCGAGGGAGTCCCACACCCCGTCGCCGAGCCCGGCGAGCAGCGCGACGCCGAGTGCGGGCGTCCCGCCGGCCTGCCCTCGCTCGACCGGCAGTCCCGTCCGGTCGGCCATGGCCTGGCACGCCACGTCGTCGCCGGCCCCCGCGCCGTCGACGCGCAGGCGCCGCACCGAGGGCACCGCCTCCAGCACGTCCCGCCCACCGAGCGGGCCCTCGAGGGCGTAGGTCGGCTCGCCGACCGGCGAGCGCCACGCGACGGTCGGGAGCAGCCCGGCTACCGGCTGCTCGAGGACGGGGCCCGTGCTGAGGAGGATCGACGGGTCGGGGCCGAGGGCGCACAGGGCGTCCCCGGGCTCGAGGCACCCCCGGGCGACGAGCGCGGCCGACCGGTCCCCGGCGACGCCCGCGATCGGCAGCTCGAGACCGAGGAAGACCCGCGGCTCGGACGCGGCGACCTCGCCCCAGGAGGGGACGAGGTCGGGCAGGGCGTCGCGGGGGACGCCGAACACCCCGCACAGCTCGTCCGACCAGCCGCCGGTGCGCAGGTCGAGGAGGCCGGTGCTGCTCGCGTTGGACACGTCGCTCGCGTGCCAGGTGCCCCGGGTCATCCGGGCGACGAGGTAGGAGTCGAGGGTGCCGACGGCGTACCGGCCGGACTCCACCAGCGCCCAGGTGTGGGGCTCGTGCTCGGCCAGCCACGTCAGCGTGCTGGCGAAGGACGGGCCGAGGCGCAGTCCGGCGACGCGCTCCTGGACTCCCTCGGCCCGCATCCGCGCGACGATCTCGGTCGTACGCCGGTCCTGCGACCCGATCGCGGGTCGCGGGGACCCGAGGGTCTCGCGGTCCCACAGCACCACGGTCCCGCGCTGGTTGGTGACGCCGAGGGCCGTCACGTCGGTGGCGTCGGTGGAGGCGAGGACCTCCCGGGTCGCGCGGAGGGTCGCCTGCCAGATGTCCTCGGGAGCGTGCTCGACCCACCCGGGACGGGGGGCGTGCCGGACCAGCTCGTGGCCGGCGGTGCTGACGATCCGGCCCCGGGGGTCGACCACGACGGCGGTGACCTCCGTCGTGGCGGCGTGGATCGCCAGGAGGCTCACTGCGGGTCGCCGCGCAGGATGGCCAGCACGCGGCGGTCGATCCAGGTGCCGCCGTCGTCGACGCGCATCTCGTAGTTCTCGCTGCCGACCCACGAGCGCAGGTCCGGGTGGCCCTGCGCCTGCACGAGCCCGGCGATCTCGTCGTCGAGCTCGGGGGTGATCGCGACCTTCTCGTCCTCGGTCGAGGCGGTGAGGTAGAGGTCGTTGAGGTCGAGCAGCCGGGCGAGCTCGCCGACCGGCGCCGGGTGGTCGTCGACCCGCAGGTCGACGGCGACGTCGTCGCCCGCGCCGTACCCCGCGTCCTCGCGGACGACGAGGAGGGCCGCGGCCTGGCGTCCCCGCCTGTCGCCGCCGGCCTCGTCGCCGGCGCGCAGCGCGTCGAGCAACCGCCGCTCGATCGGCCGGCCGGCCGACCCCTGCCAGGAGAGCTCCATGGCCCGGACGACCTCGGGCCCGGTGAGGATGTTGCCCTGGATCGCGTAGCCGGGCCCGGTCACGCCGCCCGCCCAGTCGTAGCACTCCGCGCCGGTGTGCGTCGCCGCGTTGCCGTCGGAGTCGACGATCCCGGCCTGGCGGTGCTCGGGCTTGTCGTCCTCCTCGACCAGCCGGGCCAGCGCCACCTCGGCGGTCGCGCCGTCGTCGAGGTGCGCCAGCGCCACGAACTTCCAGGCCACGTTGGCCTCGGCCTGCGTCGCGATGGCCCCCACCTTCGCCACGGCTGCGGGGACGGCCGACCCGACCGCGAGGAACTTGGAGGCGACGGCCACGCCCCAGGACTCGCCGTCGTCGGAGCGGGCCACGATGGAGAACGTCATGGCCCGACCCTAGTGGCGTGGGCCGAGGGGTCGGGAGGCGACACAATGGCGCCATGACGACCCAGGTGCCGCTCGAGTCCCGCCCCATCGAGACGTGGTTGACCGACATGGACGGCGTGCTGGTCCACGAGGAGCACGCCATCCCCGGCGCCGCCGACTTCGTCGAGGCGCTCAAGGCGTCCGGTCGCCGGTTCCTGGTGCTGACCAACAACTCGATCTTCACCCCGCGCGACCTGCGAGCCCGGCTGCTCGGCAGCGGCATCGACGTCCCCGAGACGGCGATCTGGACCTCCGCGCTGGCCACCGCCCAGTTCCTCGCCGACCAGCGGCCGGAGGGCACGGCGTACGTCGTGGGGGAGGCGGGGCTGACCACCGCGATGCACGACATCGGCTACGTGATGACCGACCGCGACCCCGACTACGTGGTGCTGGGGGAGACGCGCACCTACTCCTTCGAGGCGATCACCCGGGCGATCCGGCTCATCGAGGCCGGCGCCCGCTTCATCGCCACCAACCCCGACGTGAGCGGTCCCAGCCAGCAGGGCACCCTGCCGGCCACCGGCTCGGTGGCCGCGCTCATCACCACGGCGACCGGTCGGGCGCCGTACTACGTGGGCAAGCCCAACCCGCTGATGATGCGCAACGCGCTCAACCGCATCGACGCCCACTCCGAGACCACCGTGATGGTGGGCGACCGGATGGACACCGACATCGTCTCGGGCCTCGAGGCCGGGCTGCGCACCATCCTGGTCACCACCGGCTCGACCCGTCCCGACCAGGTCGAGACGTTCCCGTACCGCCCCAGCCAGGTCGTGGACTCGGTCGCCGACCTCGTCGCCATGGTGGCGCCGCCGGCCGAGGACTGACCCGGACCGGCGAGGGTGCGGCCCGCACTTCCGAGCGAGTGCGTGGAAGTGCAGGGTCCTGGCGGGCTGCCGGGGTGTTCTTCCGCTCAGGTGAGTGGAAGTTCAGGGCGGCGTCCGGGCGGCGGGACGGACCCGTTGGCAGCGGAGGTGAGGAGTGACTACGCTCACAAGGTCTTTGATCGATCCAACACGGTCGGCGACCCAGCCAACACAGAGGAGATCAGCATGCGCGTCGGAGTGCTCACCGGAGGTGGGGACTGCCCCGGCCTCAACGCCGTCATCCGGGCGGTCGTCCGCAAGGGCGTGCAGGGTCACGGCTTCGAGTTCGTGGGCTACCGCGACGGCTGGAAGGGCCCCCTCGAGGGACTCACCATGGAGCTCGGCGTCGAGCAGTGCCGCGGCATCCTCCCGCGCGGCGGCACGATCCTGGGCTCGAGCCGCACCAACCCCTTCAAGGTGGACGGGGGCGTGGAGCGCATCAAGGCCAACCTCGAGCGCGACGGCGTCGACGCGCTCGTGGCCATCGGCGGCGAGGACACCCTCGGTGTCGCGACCAAGCTCGCCGACCTCGGCGTCGACGTCGTGGGCGTGCCCAAGACGATCGACAACGACCTGTCGGGCACCGACTTCACGTTCGGCTTCGACACCGCGGTCAACATCGCCACCGAGGCCATCGACCGCCTGCACACCACCGCGGAGTCGCACCACCGCGTCCTCGTCGTCGAGGTGATGGGTCGTCACGCCGGGTGGATCGCGCTGCACTCCGGGATCGCGGGCGGCGCGAGCATGGTCCTCATCCCCGAGCAGCCCTTCGACATCGACGACGTCTGCGCCCGGGTCGAGACGCGCTTCGAGAGCAAGTACGCCCCGATCATCGTGGTCTCCGAGGGCGCCGTGCCGCGCGACGGTGGCGACATGACGCTGGTCAGCGGCGAGCTCGACGCCTTCGGGCACGTCCGCCTGGGCGGCATCGGCGACCGGCTCGCCGGCGAGATCGAGCAGCGCACCGGCAAGGAGGCCCGCGCGGTCGTCCTGGGCCACATCCAGCGCGGCGGCACGCCCACGGCCTTCGACCGCTGGCTGGCCACCCGCTTCGGGCTCAACGCCATCGACGCGGTCGCCGACGGGGACTTCGGGACGATGATGGCGCTGCGCGGGACGAAGATCGAGCGACTCCCGCTCATCGAGGGCACCGGCGAGCTCAAGCTGGTCAGCGAGCAGGAGTACGCCGAGGCGCAGGTCTTCTTCGGCTGACCGCGTCAGCGGGGGTGCTTGCCTTGACCCCCTCGCGAGTCCAGAGTGAGGGAATTCATCACGACTCTCGAGGGGGAGTGGCCATGAGCAGCCGCACTGCCGAGCCCGACGTCAACGGCCCGGAGCCCGACCTCAAGCGGGTGATGGGCCCCAAGCTGCTGTTGCTGTTCATCGTCGGCGACATCCTCGGGGCGGGCGTGTACGCCGTCACCGGCAAGCTGGCCGGGCAGGTCGGCGGCATCGCCTGGCTGCCCTTCCTGGTCGCCTTCGCGGTGGCCACGGTGACGGCGTTCTCCTACCTCGAGCTGGTCACCAAGTACCCCCAGGCGGCCGGTGCCGCGCTCTACACGCACAAGGCCTTCGGCATCCACTTCGTCACGTTCCTGGTGGCGTTCACGGTGGTCTGCTCGGGCATCACCAGCGCGTCGACGTCGTCCAACCTGCTGGCGGCCAACCTGCTGATCGGCTTCGGCAACGACAGCCCGTCGACGACCACCACGCTGATCACCGCGATGCTCTTCATGGTGCTGCTGGCCGCGATCAACCTGCGCGGCGTGGGCGAGAGCGTGAAGTTCAACGTGCTGCTCACCATCGTCGAGATGACGGCACTGGCCATCGTCATCGCCATCGGCTTCTACGTCGTCGGCAAGGGCGACGCCGACCTGGGACGCATCACGGTCTTCGAGAACCCCGATGACAAGGGCCTGTTCATGGCCGTCACCGTCGCCACCGCCATCGCGTTCTTCTCCATGGTCGGCTTCGAGGACTCGGTCAACATGGTCGAGGAGACCCAGGACCCGATGCGCATCTTCCCGCGCACCATGCTCACCGGGCTGGGCATCGCGGTCGTCATCTACATGCTCGTCGCCGTCTCGGTGGTGGCCGTCATCCCGGCGGGCCAGATCGCCGAGCCGACCAACGCCGAGGCCGGGATCCTGCTCGACGTGGTCAAGATCGGGGTGCCGGACCTGCCGATCGACAAGCTCTTCCCGTTCCTCACCGTCTTCGCCGTCGCCAACACCGCCCTGATCAACATGCTGATGGCCAGCCGGCTCATCTACGGCATGGCCCAGCAGGACGTGCTGCCGCGCAGCCTCGGCAAGGTGCTGCCCGGACGCCGCTCGCCGTGGACCGCGATCCTCTTCACCACGCTGCTGGCGCTGGGCCTCATCACGGTGGTGACCCTGATGTCCGACAACTCGGTGGTCGGTGCCCTGTCGGGCACCACGGCCACGCTGCTGCTGGCGGTGTTCACGGTCGTCAACATCGCCTGCCTCGTGCTGCGCCGGGACCCGACACCGGAGAAGGCGTTCCGTGCCCCGACGTTCCTGCCGGTGGTCGGCGCCCTCTGCTGCGCCTACCTGCTCGGCCCCTGGGCGCGCACCGAGGCGGACATGATCCAGTACAAGATCGCGGGCGGCCTGCTGCTGCTCGGCATCGTGCTGTGGGCGCTCACGTGGCTGACCAACCGCGGCATCCGCGCCAAGAAGACCGGCTTCCGCGACATCGAGCGCATGGAGGATGACGCTCGCTGAGCGTGCCGGGCGGGCCGGGGGACCGCCCACCGGTCACGAGTCGGGCCGCGGCGCCCACCCGCCGTACCCTTGAGGGGTGAGCACCATCCCCACCCTCGACCAGCTGCACGCCCTCGGCGCGGCCCAGCAGCCGACGTACCCCGACCAGGCGGCGGTCGGCAAGGCCGTGGCACGGCTGCGCACCGCGCCCCCGCTCGTCTTCGCGGGCGAGTGCGACGAGCTCAAGGACAAGATCGCGGCCGTGAGCCGGGGCGAGGCGTTCCTGCTCGCCGGCGGCGACTGTGCCGAGACGTTCGACGGCGTGACCGCCGACAACGTCCGCAACAAGCTGCGGGTGCTGCTGCAGATGGCCGTCGTGCTGACGTACGCCGCGTCGGTGCCGGTCGTGAAGCTCGGCCGCATGGCCGGCCAGTACGCCAAGCCCCGCTCCAGCGACCTCGAGACCCGCGATACCCCCGACGGCCCGGTCACCCTGCCGGCCTACCGCGGCGACGCCGTCAACGGCTTCGAGTTCACCCCCGAGTCGCGCATCCCGGACCCCCAGCGCCTCGTGGACGTCTACAACTCGTCCGCGGCGACCCTCAACCTCGTCCGCGCCTTCGTGACCGGCGGCTACGCCGACCTGCGCCAGGTGCACACCTGGAACAACGACTTCGTCCGCGAGTCGCCCTACGCCCAGCGCTACGAGCTGATGGCCGGCGAGATCGAGCGCGCGCTGACCTTCATGAAGGCCATCGGCGCCGACCCCGACGAGTTCCACCGCGTCGACTTCCACGCCAGCCACGAGGCGCTGCTGCTGGAGTACGAGCACGCGATGACGCGCATCGACTCGCGCACCGAGCAGCCCTACAACGTCTCGGGCCACATGGTCTGGATCGGGGAGCGCACCCGCCAGATCGACGGCGCCCACGTGGAGTACTTCCGCCACATCCGCAACCCCATCGGGGTCAAGCTCGGCCCGACGGCCACCCCCGACGAGGCGCTCGCGCTGGCGGCCCGGCTCAACCCCGACAACGAGCCCGGCCGGCTCACCTTCATCACCCGCTTCGGTGCGGGCAAGGTCCGCGACGGCCTCCCGCCGCTGGTCGAGAAGGTCACCGCGGAGGGCGTGCAGGTGGCGTGGGTGAGCGACCCGATGCACGGCAACACCTTCGAGGCGTCGACCGGCTACAAGACGCGACGCTTCGACGACGTGCTGGACGAGATCCAGGGCTTCTTCGACGTGCACCGTGCTCTCGGCACCGTGCCCGGCGGGATGATGGTCGAGATGACCGGCGACGACGTCACCGAGATCGTCGGCGGTGGCGAGGAGATCGACGAGCACGGCCTCGCGCACCGCTACGAGTCGGTCGTCGACCCGCGGCTCAACCGGGTGCAGTCCCTCGAGCTCGCGTTCCTCGTCGCCGAGATGCTCCGAGCGCGCACGTCCTGAGGAACGAAGGACGGGCGCGACCGAGGAGGGTCGAGCCAGCCCGCTCGGGCGAGCTCGCGAGCACGGGCGACGGCGGGTCGAGACACAGAGCGCGCACGGCCTGACCCACGCGGATGTCGGCGTTCCCGCCCCGCGGTCGCGACACTGACCCACACTGGGCGCCATGGCGCGCGCACGGGGGACCGAGGTGGCCCACGCCCTCCGGGCCCTGGCCGCGCCCGCGTCGGTCCTCGCGCTCGTCGTGCTGGTCCTCAACGACCACGTCCTGAAGCAGGCGTACCCCGGGATCCTGACCGGCAAGCTGAGCGACGTGGTGGGCCTGGTCGTGGCCCCGCTGCTCCTCGCGGTGCTCCTCGCCGCGCTCGGCCTGCGCCACCCGGCGCCGACCGCGACCATCCTGACCGGGGTCGGGTTCGTCGTCGCGAAGACCTCCGCCACCGGCGCGGCCGCCACCAGCGCGGCCTGGAGCCTGAGCGGCGTGCCCACCCTGATCCGACCCGACGTGACCGACCTCCTGGCGCTGCCCGCGCTCGGAGTCGCGTGGTGGGTCGACCGACAGGTACGACGGTCGCCGGCGCTGCCGTGGCGTCGAGTGGTGGCGGTCGGGTCCGGGATGGCGGTCCTGCCCGTCGCGGTGCTGGCCACGGCTGCGACCGGCTGCGCCGAGGGCATGGCCCTCACCTCGGCGTCCCGCGTCGAGGGCGACTTCCCGGGACGTCCTCGCCGGGTCGAGCAGCGGCTGACGATCGGTGAGCACTCCTCGATCAGCTACACGATCGACGCGACGCGGACGATCGAGCGCCCCGAGGTCCAGCTGTCGTCCGCGGAGCGGAGCGGGCTCCAGCAGTGCGACCCCACCGAGCCGGAGATGTGCTGGCGGATCCTCGACGACGGTGTCACGGTCGAGCACAGCGTCGACGGCGGCCGCGACTGGGAGCCCGAGCTCGACCTGACGCAGGACCAGGTGGAGGCCCTGGTCGAGGAGGTGGGCGACGACTGCGGCGACGAGGCGCACGTCGCGGCGTTCGACCTCGCGCTGCTGCCGACCGACGGGGAGCCCGTCCTGGTCGTCCCCATCGGGCAGGCCGGCGTGTACCTCCGGGGGGAGGACGCGGCATGGGTGCGCTACTCGATCCCGGAGCTGTACGACCTCGTGGCCACGAGCACGATCGAGCCCCCGCGGCCCCGCGTGACGCCGCTGGACCAGCCGCAGGAGGAGCGGGAGCCGGGGGAGCCCGACCCGACCGACGAGCAGACGCCGACGTGCGCCCGGCCGACCCCAACGACGGTGACGCCCCACCCCAGCAACGGCCCGCCGACGACGTACGACGTCTGTCCCTGAGCCACGTGATGGGATGGGCGCGTGATCGACCTGCGCTCCGACACCCTGACCCGTCCGACCGAGTCCATGCGGGCCGCGATGGCGACCGCGGAGGTGGGTGACGACGTCTACGCCGAGGACCCGACCGTCAACGCGCTGGAGGACCGGGTCGCCGCGATGTTCGGCCACGAGGCGGCGCTCTTCACCCCGACCGGGTCGCTGGCCAACGTGCTGGCCGTCCGCAGCATCGTCGGGGTCGGGCAGGAGGTGCTCTGCGAGTCCAGCGCCCACATCGCCCGCGCCGAGCTGGGCGCGCACGGGGCGATCACCGGACTGACCATGCGCACCTGGACGGACCCGCGCGGACAGGTCGACCTGCCCGCGATCGAGCGGCTGTACGCCCCCGACATGGGGCCCTTCTTCGTCGCCACCGCCGCCGTGTCGGTGGAGTGCACGCACAACTTCGCCGGGGGGACCGTGCTGCCCGTCGAGGACCTGCGCGCGCTGCGCGCCTGGGCCGACGGCGTCGACACCCGGATCCACATGGACGGGGCCCGCATCTGGAACGCGCACGTCGCCTCCGGCACCCCGCTCGTGGAGTACGGCGCGGTGGCCGACGTGATGGCCGTGTGCCTGTCCAAGGGACTGGGCGCCCCGGTGGGCTCGCTCATGATCGGCAGCCGCGACGCGATCGCCGAGGCCCGGGTGTGGCGCAAGCGGCTCGGGGGCGGGATGCGCCAGGTCGGCATCCTCGCGGCGGCCGGCCTGCACGCCCTCGACCACCACGTCGAGCGGTTGGCCGACGACCACGCGCACGCCCGGCTGCTCGCGGAGGCGTGCGGCGTCGACCCCGCCACGGTGGACACCAACATCGTGGTGGTCGAGCGCGACGACGCGGCGCGCTTCGTCGCACGGGCCGCCGAGGAGGGCGTGCGGGTCGCGCCCGTCGGACCACGCGCCGTACGCCTCGTGACGCACCTCGACGTCAGCACCGACGACGCCCGGCGCGCCGCTGCCGTGCTCAGCCGGGTCGCCGCCACTCCAGGCGGATGATCTCCTCGCCCTCGTGCAGGCTGGCCCGGTCCCCGGTGTCCACGAAGCCGCACGAGCCGTAGAGGCGCAGTGCGCGGCGGTTGGTGGCGCGGGTCCACACGCTGAGCCGCGTCCACGCCGTGCCCTCCGGCGTCGCCTGCAGCGCCCGGACCAGTGCGCCACCGATGCCGCTGCCCCAGTAGCGGGGATCGACGAAGACCATCGCCACGTGCCCGCAGGCGGGGTCCTCGACCCCGCCCTCGGCGTACGGCTCGGCGACCACCATGCCGGCCGGACGGGCGCCGTACGTCGCGAGCAGGGCGACCGGGCTGTCGCGGACCTTCGCCTCCACCCGCGCGCGACGCTGGCCGGTGGGCGTGCCGCCGACCGCCTCGCGGGCCGAGGCCCACACCTCGACCGCCGCGGCGAGCTGCTCGGGGCCGCTGATGGAGGTGATGACGGTGCGCGGCACGGGACCAGCCTAGGAGGAGCACCTCGGGGGCGACCCCGAGACGACCTCGGGGTGCGGCCGTGGTCGTTCCCAGCGTTGTCCCCGATGTGCGCGGGTGCCCGCCCGGGAGAGCGTGGGGCCCATGATCACAGTCGAGTCACTCACCCGGACGTACCCTTCGACAGGCTCAGGACGGCGCGGCGGCTTCACGGCCGTCGACGACGTCACCTTCACCGCCCGGCCCGGCCGGGTCACCGGCTTCCTCGGACCCAACGGCGCGGGCAAGTCCACCACCATGCGGATCATGGTCGGCCTCACCCCGGCCACCTCGGGCTCCGCCCTCATCGACGGCGTCCGCTTCGTCGACCTGACCAACCCCGGCCACGAGGTCGGGGTCCTCCTCGATGCCTCGGCCCAGCACGCCGGGCGCACCGGTCGCGAGATCCTGACCATCGCGCAGCGCACCATGGGGCTGCCGAAGGGGCGCGTCGACGAGATGCTCGACCTGGTCAGCCTCACGCCGCTGGAGGCGGGCCGCCGGGTCCGCAACTACTCCCTCGGCATGCGGCAGCGGCTCGGCATCGCCGCCGCCCTCATCGGCGACCCCCGGGTGCTGATCCTCGACGAGCCGGCCAACGGCCTCGACCCGGCGGGCATCCGCTGGATGCGCGACCTGCTGCGCGACTTCGCGCAGCGGGGCGGCACCGTGCTGCTGTCCTCCCACCTCCTCCACGAGATCGAGGTGATCGCCGACGACATCGTGGTCATCGGCCACGGCCGGATCGTCGCGCAGGGCACCAAGGCGGAGCTGCTCGCGGGGGCCGGCACCCTGGTCCGCACCCCCGACGCCGAGGTGCTCGGGCAGGCCCTGGCCGCCGCGGGCGTCTCCTGCAGCGCCGTCGACGGCGGACTGCGCACGGACGCCACCCCCGATCTGGTCGGTCGCGTCGCCCTCGGCGCGGGCGTCCCCCTCACCGAGCTGAGGTCCGGCGACGGCGCCGGCCTGGAGGACATGTTCCTCGAGCTCACCTCCGACACCCAGCGAGAAGGAGCAGCGGCATGACCGCCACGACCGTCCAGCCCACGACCCTCCCCACCACGGCTGCCCCGCGCGAGCGCAGGGCGGTCCCACCGATCGGCATGGGCCGGATCGTCGGCGTCGAGCTGCGCAAGATGTTCGACACCCGCGCCGGCTTCTGGATGCTGATGAGCATCGCGATCCTCTCGGTGCTCGCCACCGGGGCGGCGATCCTCTTCGCGCCCGACGCGGACATCGACTTCCAGCTCTTCGCCAGTGCCATCGGGATCCCGATGTCGATCATCTTGCCGATGATCGCGATCCTGTCGGTCACCGGTGAGTACACCCAGCGCACCGGCCTCACGACGTACACGATGATCCCGCGCCGCGGCCGCACGATCGCCGCCAAGGCGATCTCGGCCGTCCTCGTCGGCGTGGTGTCGATGTTCGTCGCTCTCGTCGTCGGAGCGCTCGGCAACGTGGTCGGCTCCGCCATCGCGGGTGTCGACACGACGTGGAACGTGTCGGTGTCGGAGTTCGCCGGCATCGTGCTGGCCCAGGTGCTGGGCATGACCGTCGGCTTCATGCTGGGCGTGCTGCTGCGCAGCTCGGCGGCCGCCATCGTTGCCTACTTCGTCTACTCGCTCGTGCTGCCGAGCCTGCTGATGCTGCTCGCCGGTGCGCAGTCGTGGTTCGCCGACCTCCAGCCGTGGGTCGACTTCAACTACGCCAGCTCCCGGCTCTACGACGGGACCATGACGGGCGAGTACTGGGCCCAGCTCGGCACCAGCAGCGTCGTCTGGCTGGTCGCGCCGCTCGCCGTGGGCCTGGCCCTGGTGATGCGCTCCGAGGTGAAGTGACGCAGGTCGTACGACGCGCGGCCGGGCCCCGGTGGGGTCCGGCCGTCGCGCTGCTCAGGCGGGCGTGCCGGAGAGGACGACCTCGCTGATCGCGGTGTAGTCGCGACCCAGGGGCCCCGCTCCGGGCGGCGTCACGGTGGCGATGCGGAGCTCCACGGTCCGGGTCGTGACCGGGTCGATCCGCACCCGCTGGAGCCGGCGCACCTCGCGGAGGTCGTGGCCCACCGTGGAGCCGTCGTCGAAGACCCACAGGACGCGGGTGATGCGCCGGTTGAGCGGGTACCAGTCGACGAGGGACGACCCGTCGGGCACGGTCTTGGCGTAGCCGTTGACCAGCCCGACGGAGGTCAGTGTGGTGGGCCGCCGCAACGTGAAGGTGATGGTGCTGCCGGTGGCGTCCCCGCTGACGCGCCACGAGGTCTGGGGGACGCCGTCGACCATCTGGTCCGCAGCGAATCCCACGGTGCTGCCGTCGAGGTCGGTCGTGACCGGCGCCGGCGCCGGGGCCTCGATGCGGGCGCGGGGTGCGACGTCGACCGGCCGGCGCTGCCCACCGGCGGTCTCGGGACCCTCGGTCGACGGGCCGCCCGGGGTGCCGGCGGGCTCCGCGGCGTCCTCGTCGCCCCCCAGGCAGGAGACGAGAACGACGAGGAGCAACAGGGCCAGGACCGCGCCGACGACGGCCAGCAACCACGGCGGTCGCAGCGGGCGCGGGGCCGGTCCGGGCGTCGCGGACGTTGCCTCGTCGAGACGGGGGAGCACCTCGGACTCGGGGACGGGCTGGCCGATCGGGTGCCCGCAGTTGGTGCAGAAGCGGCCCACCCCGAGCTCATGGCCGCACCGTGCACAGGTGCTCATGACCCCAGCCTAGGGTGCCGTCCGCGACCCGTCCGCCGATCGCGACGCTCACACGGCGATGTGCGAGACCTCGGCCTCCACCTTGCGCCGCGGCACGAGCTCGACCACCAGCATCGCGGTGAGCACCATCAGCCCGCCGACGACGAGTCGCGCGGTGACGTCCTCCCCGCCCAGCCAGACCGCGAAGGACGCCGCGAAGACCGGCTCCATGCTCATGATGATCGCGGTGCGCGTGGGTGGCAGGTGCGCCTGGGCCCAGGTCTGGCCGAGCATCGCCAGGGCGCCGGCGAAGAGGGCCATGTAGACGACCGAGAGCCAGTCCCGACCGGTCGAGGGCAGCACGATCCCGTCGGGCACGGTGGCGACGAAGCACACGACGGTGATGACGACGATCTGCAGGATCGACATCCCGACGGCGTCCCGCGGGGTCGACCAGGCGCCCAGCCCGACGATGTGGAGCGCGTAGAGGACGGCCGACACCAGGGTCACCGCCTCGCCGTACCCCAGGCTGAGGCCGCTCAGCGTCAGCACGGCGAGCCCGGCGGTCGCGAGGGCCACGGCCGCCCACGTCATCGCCGTGATCCGGGTGCGCAGGATCGCCGCGGCCAGGACCGGGGTCAGCACGACGTACATCCCGGTGATGAAGCCGCTGACGCTGGCCGGGGTGTGCGCGAGCCCGCCGGTCTGGAGGATCTGCGCGACGCCGTACACGAGGCCCAGCACCACCGCGTGACGGCGCACCGTCGGGGACAGCCGGGCGATCGCCCGCGGCGCGACGAGCAGCATCGCGACGCTGGCGATCGCGAACCGCACCGCCAGGAAGTCGAGGGTCGGCACCCGGTCCAGCAGGTCCTTGATCAGGATGAACGTGGATCCCCACATGGCCGTCATGGCCAGCAGGGCCAGCGCGGCGAGGATCGAGGTACGCCGCTCGCTCACGCCGCCGCCTCCGCCCGCAGGCGCCGCAGCACGTCGAGGTCCGGGTTGCCCACGTCGCGCGAGCCCGGCGTCTCCAGGATGAACGGGACGCCCTCGGTCGCCGGGTGCGCGAACAGCTCGCGGAACGCGTCGGTGCCGATGTGTCCCTCACCGATGCGCTGGTGCCGGTCCTTGAAGGCGCCGCGCACGTCCATCGAGTCGTTGGCGTGGATCAGCCGTAGCCGGCCGGGCCCGCCGATCTCCACGATCCGGTCCACCGTCGCGGTCGCCCCGCCGGGCTCGTCGAGGGGCGCGCCGGCGGCGAAGACGTGACAGGTGTCCAGGCAGATGCCCGCCCTCGGGTGGAGGTCGAGGGCGGCGAGGTAGGGCTCGAGGTCGTCGACCCCGGCGCACAGCGACCGCCCCTGGCCCGCGGTGGGCTCGAGCAGCAGCCACGGCGCGTGATCCGGGTCGAGCGTGTCCAGCACCGGCAGCAGCCCCTCGCGGACCCGGCGCATCGCGGCGTCGTACTGCTCCCGCGACCCGGTCGAGTCGACGTACGAGCCTGTGTGGACGACGACGCCCTCGGCACCGATCTCGACCGCACGGCGCAGGGTGTGGGCCACGACGCCGACCGAGCGCTCCCAGGTGAGCGGGGTCGGGGAGCCGAGGTTGACGAGGTACGGCGCGTGGATGAAGGCGCGCAGCCCGCGCCGCGCGCACTCCTCCCGGAAGCGCTCGTCCTCCGCGGGCCTGCCCGGGGAGTGGGCCCAGCCGCGCGGGTTGCCGGTGAAGACCTGGAGCGTCTCGTGGCCCACCGCCTCCACCTGCGCGAGGGCTCCCGCGACGAGCCCCTTGCCGACCGTGACGTGGGTGCCGATCGGGTTGCGGAGCTCGGGTGTCACAGGGGAGAGGCTAGGGGCTCAGATCAGGTAGAGCGTGATCGTGGAGCCCTTGGGCGCCATCGTCCCGGCGGACGGGTCGGAGCTGAAGACGAAGCCGACCCCGATGTACTGGTCGCTGTTCTCGACCTCCACGACGAAGCCGAGGGCCTCGAGCTCCTCGGTGGCGGCGTCGACACCCTTCGCGACGACCCTCGGCACCTCGACGAGCTCCGGGCCACGGGACACCACGAGCTGCACGGTGTCGCCCTTGAAGAGCGGACCGACGGTCGGCTCCTGCGAGATCACGTCGCCCTCGTCGACGGTGTCGCTGTACTCCTCGCCGGTGACCTCGACCACCAGCTTGCGCTTCTCCAGGGCCGCGGTCGCCTGGTCGGCGTCCTTGCCGGTCCAGTCCTTGATGTCGATGGGCCGGCGACCCTTGCTGAGCACCAGGTCGACGGGTGCGTCGGGCTTGAGGACCTCGCCCGCGGGCGGGCTGGTCCGCAGGACCTGCCCCGCGGGCACGGTGTCGCTGAACTTCTCGGTGCTCTCGCCGAACGCCAGGTTGCCCTGCTCGAGCGCGTCCTGCGCCTGGTCCTCCGTCATGCCGGCCAGGGCCGGCACCTCGTAGCGCTCGGGGCCCAGGGACACGACCAGGGTGACCGTGCCGCCGTCGAGGACGCGGTCGCCGGGATCCGGGTCGGTGCCCAGCACCAGCCCGGCGGCCACCGTCTCGGAGTAGCGGGGATCGCCCTCCTCGGCGTCGAGCCCGGCCTTGGCGAGCTCGGCCGTCGCGGTGGTTGCGTCGACCCCGAGCACGCCCGGGGTCACGGTGTAGCGCTCCCACCCGAACCACCACGCACCGCCGCCGAGGCCGGCGACCAGCAGCACGACGAGAACCAGCGCGAGCGGGCCCTTGAGCGACCGCGACCGGGCCGTGGTGACCACGGGCGCGGCGGCGCTGGGCTGCCGCGACGGCCGGCGGGCGGTCGGGGCAGGTGCCGCGGGGGAGGACGTCGGGCCGGCGGCGGGCACCGCCGCCGCGGCCACGGCGGTCCGGTCGAAGGCGGTCGTGTGGTGGCTGTCCCCGACGATCTCGGCCCGCGGGTCGCCGGGGGGCGGCTGCAGGCGGGCGCTCAGGTTGGCCATCTCGACCGGGTCGAAGGGCTCCGGCGTCGTGTCCTCGTCCTGCTGGTCGCTGCCGGCGTCCACGTACGCCGAGGGCGCCAGGTCGGCGGTCAGGTCGGCGTCGTCGGTGACACCCTCGCGCAACGCCTGGGTGACCCGGTGGATCTGGTGCAGCAGCACCCCCGCGTCGGCGGGTCGCTGGGTGCGGTCGCGGCAGGTGGCCCGGGCGACGAGCGCGTCGACGTACGCGGGGAGGCCCGGCTGGACCGTCGACGGCGGAGGGACGTCCTCGTGCACGTGGCGGTAGGCGACCTGGATCGGGCTCTCGCCCTCGTGCGGCTTGCGGCCGGTGAGCAGCTCGTAGAGGACGACGCCGGCGGCGTAGACGTCGGCGCGCGCGTCGGCACGGCCGTCGACCACCAGCTCGGGGGCGAGGTAGGAGACCGTCCCGATCAGGACGCCGCCGGTGGCGGTGTGCTGGGTGTCGGCGCTGACGGCCTTGGCCAGCCCGAAGTCGGCGACCTTGACGCCGCCGCCGTGGGCCTCGTCGGCGATGAGGACGTTCTCCGGCTTGACGTCGCGGTGGATCAGGCCCGCGCGGTGGGCGGCGGCCAGCGCCGAGACGACCGGCTCGAGGAGCGCGAGGGCCCGCAGCGGCGCCATCGGCGGCTCCTTGCGGATGACGTCGCGCAGCGTGTGCCCGGGCACGTACTCCATGGCCAGGAAGACCGTGCCGTCGTCGTCGCCCTGGTCGTAGACCGCCACCACGTGCGGGTGGTTGAGCCGCGCGGCGGCGCGGGCCTCGCGCACGAAGCGCTGGGCGAAGTCGTCGTCGTCCCCGAGGCCGGGGTGCATCACCTTGACCGCGACGGTCCGGTCGAGCCGGATGTCGGTGGCCTCGTAGACGCTGGCCATGCCACCGCGGGCGATGCGTCCCCCGATGCGGTAGCGGCGGTCGAGGAGGCGACCGACCAGCGCGTCGGCAGCACCGCGCGCCGGGCCGCGACCGGGCCCGGTCGGCTCGTCGCGTGACTCCACAGCTCGACCTCCATCGCCGGACGGGGAAGGATCCGGTGGCCCCATCGTACGAATCCGGCGCGCGGACGCGGCCGCTGCGCCCCGCCCCGGCGTGGCGCAGGCCCGCCCGGGGTCGCTGATCGCCCGGGGCGCGTCGTCCGTCGGTACGCCGCTCAGGCCGGCGGGCGGCCGGCCTCGAGGCGCTCCTTGATCGCGAGCACGTTGGCGACGTACGCCTTGGTCTCCCCGTAGAGGCCGTGGGCCTCGAGCGCACCGAGCCCCTGGTAGTAGGCGCCGACCTGGTGGCGGCGGTTGCGGGTGTGGTCGTCGAGCACGCCCAGCAGCAGCACCCCCGCGGTGGCGTTGTCCTTGAGGACCCGCAGCCGCAGGTCGCGACCGGCGTACTGCTCCATCCAGCGCCCGGTGTCGGGCAGGACCTGCATGGCGCCGACGGCGCCGGCGCTGGAGACACGGTGCATCTGCCACCCGGACTCCTGCCAGCTGACGGCCAGCGCGAGCTGCGGGTCCACGCCGCGGTAGTTGGCGGCCCGGGTGATGGTGCGGCGCACCCGGTCGCGCGACGGGTGGCCGGCGGACCCGCCGTCCGAACCGCCGCCGGTGCCCCCGCCGTGCTGGGGCTTGCCCTTGTCCTTGCCCCCGCCGCCCTTGCCCTTGTCCTTGCCCCCGCCGCCCTTGCCCTTCGACGGACCCCTGTCCTTGTCCCGGGCCTTCGTGACGACCGGGATCTCGATCCGCTGCCCGACGCGCAGCCGGCCGGAGGAGTCGAGGTGGTTGTGGGAGATCAGCTCCGCGGTCCAGGCGTGGAAGCGGACGGCGAGCCCGGTGGCGGTGTCACCGGCCTTGACGGTGTAGGTCTTGAGATGGCGTCCCTGGGGGAGTCGCTCGTGGTCCGCGGCGGCCGGCGCGAGCGGCGCGAGCATCAGGGCCGCCGTGGCGGCCGTGGCCGCGATCAGGGGTCGTCGCACGTCGGTTCTCCTCGTCCTCGCCGCGGCGCCCGGTCTCGTCGGAGACCGAGGGGAAGGCATCGCGGCGAGCGCTCGACGTTACGCACCGCGACCCGGTCCAGACCAGCCGACACCGGGTCGGGCGTGTCGGGGACGGCCTCGATCACCCCGCGTGGGCCCGCTCGTGGAAAACTGCGTCCCATGAGCGACGTACCCCTGTCCGAGGCGGATCTGGACGCCCTCGTCCCCGAGTGGCTGAGCTGGGACCAGGCCGGCGCTGCCCTCGGTGTCACCCCCGCCAAGGTGCGCACGATGATCCGCGACCACGAGCTGGCCGGGGCCGTGCCCCGCCCGGGCGCCGGCCCCCAGGTGCCCGCCGACTTCATCCAGGACGGCCTCGTCGTCAAGGGCCTGCCCGGGCTGCTGACCCTGCTGCACGACCGCCACTTCGACGACCGCGAGTGCATCGCGTGGATCTTCACCGACGACGACCTCCCTGGTCGCCCGATCGACGCGCTGCGCGAGAACCGCGGCTCCGAGGTCAAGCGCCGCGCCCAGGTCCTCGGCTTCTGACGCCGGCGGGCTGAGCGGATCATGCGCACGGGGCAGCGGAGCACGATCGCGCTGGTGGTCGCCGTGCTCCTCGCCGCCCTGGTGTGGTGGACCCAGGGCAGCGGCGACACCTCAGCCGACGACGGGGCCCGGCCCGGGACGGACCCCTCGAGCGGGCTGTCACTGGTGCGGCTGGCCGACCTCCCGCCCGAGGCGACCGACACCGTCGCGCTGATCGACGCCGGCGGGCCGTTCCCCGAGGACGAGGACGGCGGCACCTTCGGCAACCGCGAGGAGCTCCTCCCGGACCGCCCCGAGGGCTACTACACCGAGTACACCGTGCCGACCCCCGGCTCGGACGACCGTGGCGCGCGGCGCATCGTGGCCGGACGCGACGGCGAGCTCTACTGGACCGAGGACCACTACGCGTCCTTCGAGAGGATCGAGCGATGAGCGGTCTCGCGGCCCTGCTGGCCGGCCGGGTCGACCCCGGCACCTACCTGTGGCACGGCGCCTTCGACGTCGACGACGTACGCCGCACGGTCGAGCACGCCGGCTGGGCGCTCGCCCACGTCGACGGCTGGGTCGCGGACGGCAAGGCCGAGTTCCTGGCGGCGGTGGGGGAGTCCCTCGACTTCCCCGACTGGTACGGGCAGAACTTCGACGCCCTGGCCGACTGCCTGCACGACATCGGCGCCGGTGCCGAGGGAGTGGTGCTGCTGTGGGACGGCTGGGCGACGCTGGCGCGCGGGGACGAGAAGGCCTTCGGCATCGCGCTCACCGTCCTGGGGTCGCGGGTGCACGCCGACCGCGGGGTGCCCTTCGCGGTGCTGCTGCGCGGCGAGGGGCCCGAGGTGGCCGGGCTGCCCAGCCTGGACTGAGCGGCCGGTCGGCCTCGCCGGGCGTGTACCGCCCATTGCGGGGTGAGTGACGCGATCACCGTGCCGGGCGAGTCGCACGTCGGCAGATCGGCTCGCTCATCGCGCCAGGTCCGCGCATCGCGGGCGACTCAGCAGCTTGATCAGTGCGGCTTGTGCGCGAGCCAGACGGCTCCCGACGCGGGATGCCCGGGGCCGAGCGAGATGGTTGCGTCGACGGCTGGTCCGGCGTCGCGCAGTAGGGCCGCGTAGGAGCCCGGGGAGCGCCGTGCGAAGAGCACGCGCATCGAGAGTCCGCCGTAGCCCTCGGTCTTGACGTACGCGCTGTCGCCCACCGGCGGCGCAAGGTGGTCGATAGGAGCGCTCCCGCGAAGCAAATGCGTGGCCTCTCAGCCCGCTGTGCGTCTAGTCTCGCGCGATGGTCTCAGAATGGGAGCAGGCGATCGTTCAGCCCGCCGTAGGATCGCCGCCGGCATACACCTGCCACGCCCGGACGTCCGCTCCCCGGGGCGGCGTTGAACTACGCCACCTCATCGGGTGCCCGAGGCGCCTGCCGTTGGCGGTCTCGTCGGGGTCGCGCTTCGGCACCGCTTGCCACGTCCGCTGATGGGCTCCAACCTCGCTAGCCGCACCGGGTCGGCCGCGCGGTCTGACGCACGTCTCCTTCGCAGGCCACAAGCCGCAACGACAGACAGGGTTCGATCGTGCTGACGTTCCCCATCCGCACCGAGCGACTGGAGCTCGCACCGCTCACACACCCGGACCGCGACGCCTTTGTTGCGTATCGCCGTATCCCGGAGGTGGCACGCTGGCAGAGCTGGACCCCGGACTTCTCCGAGGCAGACGCGGACAACCTCATCGCCTCCCAGCCCAGCTCGATCGAGTCCAAGTCCGGGCGTTGGCTGCAGATCGCCGTTCGACGCGACGGCACGCTGGTCGGCGACGTCGCCGTACACGCGCTCGCCGAGCAGCCCGACAGCTACGAGGTCGGGGTCACGATCGCGCCAGCCTCCCACGGCTCGGGGTACGCCACCGAGGCGCTGGGTGCTGTGATCGGCGGGCTCTTCGACGCGCAGGGCGCCCATCGGGTGTTCGCTGTCACCGATGCGCGCAACGAGCCAGTCGCCCGGCTGTTCCGGCGGCTTGGATTTCGACACGAAGGACGCAACATCGCCGCTGACTGGTTCAAGGGCGAGTGGACGAGCGTCGACACCTGGGCGGCGCTGCGGACCTAGATCTGCTCCGCGCACGTGCTGCGCCCCGGCTGGGAACCGACCTCGACGTCGCTGGGACCTCAAAGCAGCCAACGCCTACAAGAGCGGCCCCACGGCGGGCGCTCCGAGCGTGGCTATCGGCACGAGTTCAGGAGGTCACGTCCGACACATCGGCGGAGACCGGCGAGCGACTTGGCCGTCTCGGGTACGGGGAGTTCGAGGACTACACGCCTTGGCCCAACATCCGGATCTCGGCGGATCCGTGCGCACCGTGTGACGGTGCCCTCAAGTGCACCCGCGCGAGCTGGCTCCCCGACCGCGGGCGCTGAGGTGAACCGGACGGTGCCGTGGCGATCGACCATCGGGAGCACTTGCGACGTCACGTGGCGGACAGCACCAGATCGGCCGACCGGGCCGGGTCCACCTCTGCCGCGTACGCATGTCCTTCCGGGATCCATTTCGTGTCCCAGAGGTCGAGCTCGGCCTGGTCGTCGCCCTGAAGCAGGTTGCGCGCCTTCGCCCTGGCGCCGGCGACGTCCGGGTCGAGGTCGATCCACACGGTCAGGTCGAACCAGCCGTGCGTGCGGTCGTGGATGAGTCGGATGCCCTCGATGATGAGGACCGGGGGCATCACGTGGTCCTCGACTCCGGTCTGGCCCGTCCACCAGCGATAGTCGAAGCGGAGCCGATCAGGCGCAGGGACGCTGCGTACGGCCTCGACCAGCTCCTCGATGAGTCGCCAGTCATGCTGCTCCCACATACCGGCGCGCGGGCCGCACGTCGTGGCGTAGAAGCAGTCGGTCGGGACGACCTGGTCGGGAGCGAGGCCCAGGTCGGCGCCGAGCCTCTCGGCCAGGGTCGACTTGCCGGAGCCCCCGTGCCCGCTGATCCCGATCACTGGGATGCGATCGGCGGACGCGACCAGCGCTCGGGCCCGTGCCAGGAGGTCGTCGTACGTCGTCGAGGTCGCCATCGCGCGTCATGTTGCCGGGTCGCAGCGGCGATCGCCAGCGGTTTCGTTCGGCGGCGCACGCAGGGCGTCAGCCGGAGAACCGGGACCTGTTCGCCTCGATCCACGCGATCTCTGCCAGCTCTTCCCTCTCGACGCTGCCCTCAGCGACCCAGGTCTTCTGCGGTTCGTGCCCCTGATCCGCGAGGAAGCGGACGTGCTCGATGGTGGCGTGGATGCGTCGAACGACGGCGTCGGCAACGTCGAAGTCGGCCGGAATCCCATACGCGTCGAGGAAGGCCTCGATGCGCGCCCGGCGGTCGGGGACGTGCGGGAAGTGGTGCCATTCAAGGGCCGATTCGTCGTCTCGCATGGGAGCGAACCACCGGAGGGCGTACACCACGTCGTCGAGCCGTGGCGCGCGGTGGAGGAAGTCCCAGTCGATGAGCGCGACTGCCTCTCCGTTCCGCCAGACAAAGTTCCAAGGTCCCGGATCGCCATGGACGAAGACGTCCCCGCCGCCTTCGGCCGCCGGGGCGGCGAAGACCGCGTCGTCAGGTGGGACCCAGCCGGCAGAGGCGTCGTGGATGCGCCGCAGCAAGCGCGCTGCCGACCGCAACCCCTTCTCGTCGTGCTGGTTCTTCCAACCGTCGCCGCCGCTTTCGCCACCGATGAAGCGAAGCGTCTCCGTCTCCTCGTCCAGCGACAGCGGCTCGGGCACGCAGTCCAGGTCCTTCTCGCGAAGATGCCGCAGGAACGAGTGCACGGTCTGGGTGTGCGGCCCGGCCGGTCGAGTGACCGTCTCGGCCGTCAGCTCGATCGGCCGGAACTGCTCGTTCACCTCTGCCGCCCTGCTCCGTGCCTCGTCGTTCGTCATGACGGCACCCTCACACGAGCAGCGGCCGAGTCACGACCGAATTCTCGGCAGCGCGCACGCTCCTCGCCGGATCCGGTCACTGGCGTCGTCGACAGGGACCTACCCGGTCACACGGTGCGCTGGGTGGCGGAGGCGGCCAGCTCGCGCAGCACGCCGCGGGCGACGTCGTCCACGGTGGGCGTGTCCAGGGCCGAGACCGCCCGCTCCGCGAGCGCGCCGATGACCTCCTCCACCTGCGCGTGCGCGCCGGAGCGGTCGATGATGTCGCGCAGCTCGGCCACCGCGGCCTCGTCGAGGCGGGTGCCGAGGGACGCGTCGAGGCGTCGGGCGCCGTCGCGGTCGCTGCTGTCGAGGGCCAGGGCCACGAGCACCGTGCGCTTGCCCTCCACGAGGTCGTCGCCGGCCGGCTTGCCGGTCGCCACCGGGTCGCCGTAGACGCCGAGCAGGTCGTCGCGCAGCTGGAACGCCTCGCCGAGCGGCAGGCCGAAGCGGCTCAGGTCCTCGAGCTGGGCCGGCGTGGCCCCGGCCAGGGCGGCCCCGACGTGCAGGGGCCGCTCGATGGAGTACTTCGCGGACTTGTAGCGCAGCACCGTCATCGCGGTGTCGACGTCCGCGTGCCCGCGCGCCTGGACCGACACGTCGAGGAACTGCCCCGCGATCACCTCGGTCCGGCACAGGTCGAAGACGTCGAGGGCCGGTACGACGCTCGCGAGCGGCAGGCCGCAGCGGCGCAGCAGCTCCTCGGACCAGCCCAGCAGCAGGTCGCCGAGGAGGATGGCCGCGGCGGCGCCGTACTGGTCGGCACGTCCGCGCCACCCGGCGCCGCGGTGCTCGCCCTCGAAGGCGCGGTGGGTCGCGGGCCGGCCGCGGCGGGTGTCGGAGGCGTCCATGTAGTCGTCGTGCACCAGCGCGCTCGCGTGCAGCAGCTCGAGGGCCGCGCAGGCGCGGGCCAGGGCGTCCTCGTCCGGGACGTCGGGCCGGATCGCGCGGTAGCCCCAGTAGCAGAACGCGGCCCGGAAGCGCTTGCCGCCACGGACGCTCGTGCGGGCCTCGGCCATCAGCCGGGAGGCGTCGTCGCCCAGCGGGGCGAGGAGTGCGGCCTGCTCGTCGAGGAAAGCGTCGAGCACCGCCTGGATGCGATCTCGGAAGTCGGCGGGGTCCCACGACGTGCTCACCGGGCTGGTCACCCGGGGAGCCTAACCAGTGGACGCATGCGGTCCGGCACCCGTCGGATACCTAGGCTGGGCGCCATGACCCAGGGACGCGGCCGGATGCGCGCACGCCTCGAGAGCGGCGAGCCCTCCTTCTCCTTCGAGTTCTTCCCGCCCAAGGACGCCGAGGGCGAGGAGCAGCTCTGGAGGGCGATCACCGAGCTCGAGCCCTACGACCCGACGTTCGTCTCCGTGACGTACGGCGCGGGCGGCAGCTCGCGCGACACCACGGTGCGGATCACCGGGCGGATCGCCCGCGAGACGTCCCTCGTGCCGGTCGGCCACCTCACCTGCGTCGGCCACACCCGCGACGAGCTCGAGGGCATCCTCGACAGCTACGCGGCGGCCGGCGTCGGCACCGTGCTCGCCCTGCGGGGCGACCCGGAGGATGGTCCGCGCGCCGAGTGGGTGCCCACCGCGGGCGGGCTCGCCCACGCCAGCGACCTGGTCGAGCTGGCCAGCCGGCGGGGGGACTTCGCGGTCGCCGTCGCGGCGTTCTCGCTGGGCCACCCGTCCGCCGAGTCCCTCGAGCACGACGCCCGGGTGCTGCTGGCCAAGCAGCAGGCGGGTGCGGAGTTCGCGATCACCGACATGGTGTTCTCGGCCGACGACTACGCCGGCCTGCTCGAGCGCTCGAGCGCCGTCGGGGTGGACATCCCGGTGCTGCCGGGGATCATGCCGATCCTCAACCTGCGCCAGGTCTCGCGGATGGCCGAGCTCTCCGGGCACCCCGTGCCGGAGGCGGTGCGCCGCCGCCTCGCGCCCCACGAGCAGGACCCGGCCGCGCTGCGTGCCGAGGGCATCGCGATGGCCGCCGAGCTGTGCGAGGCGCTGCTCGCCGCCGGGGCCCCGGGGCTGCACTTCTACACGCTCAACCGCTCCAAGGCGACGCGCGAGATCTTCACCGCGCTGCGGATCACCGTCTGAGTCGGGCGGGCCTCGACACGGTCGCTACGGTGCATCCATGACCGCCCCCCGCACCGTCACCGTGACCGGTCACGGAGTCGCCACCGTCGTCCCTGACTCGGCCATGGTCCGCGTCTCCGCCGTGCACCGCGCGGCCGGTGTGGCCGAGGCGTTGTCCGGGGTGTCCGCGTCGGCCGAGCGCATCGGCGACGTGGCACGCGAGCGTGGCCTGATGCCCGGCTCGACCGGTCTCAGCGTCTGGCCGTGGCACGACCAGGAGAGCCGCCCCGGCGGCTTCGAGGCCCGGCACTCGCTCGCGGTCCGCTGCCCGACGGTCGCCGAGGCGGGCGACCTGCTCTCCGCGCTGGCCGACGCCGTCGGTGACGCCCTGGTCGTGGACGGCGTCTCCCTCGACGTGAGCGACCCCTCCGACGCCCGGAGCACCGCCGCCGAGGCCGCCTGGGACGACGCCCGCGCCCATGCCGCGCACCTGGCCGCCCTCGCCGGTGCCGAGCTGGGGGACGTGGTGGCCATCGCCGAGGGGATGTCCTCCGCGGGCGGTCCCGTGGTTGCCGGTGCCCAGCTCGGCGCGCGCCTCGAGCCGGGGGAGTCGGCGGTGCAGGGCGCCCTGACGGTCACCTGGGCGCTGGCCTAGTCACACCCCCCGGGGTTCGGCGCCCGCTCTCAGGCGGGGCCGACGGCCTGCGCGACCAGCGCCGCGGAGAGCCCGACGAACGGCAGCCCGGACCCGGGCGTCGCGTGCGCCCCCGCGGCGTACACCCCCGGCACCGGCGTCGTCGGGCCGAGCCGCGCCCGGACCGTCGCCCGTCCCTGCCAGAGCACGCCGAGCGGCGAGCCGCCCCAGGCGTCGACGAGGTCGCGCGGCGACCGGTCGACCCGTACGACGACCCGGTCGCGGACGTCGAGCCGGTGCCGCGCCAAGGCCAGGAGGAGGTCCTCGGCGAGCCGGCCGCGGCCGTGCACGGTCCAGGCGGCCGCCCCCTCGGGCGCCCGCCCGCCGGTGCGGACCACCAGCATCGGGTCGCCGTGCAGGACCACCTCGTGCGGCAGGTCCGGCAGGGCGTCGGCGTCCGAGAGCCCGAGGTGGCAGACCACGGGCGGGATGGCGGGCATGGTGCGCGCGACGTGGGGGGCCAGGGCCGGGAGGCGACGGGGGTCGACGGCGCAGACCACGACGTCGGCGTCGAGCTCGCCGGCGGACGTGGCGACAGCGGCCACGCGCCCCTCGCGCACCACGAGGTCGTGCGCGGTCGTGCCCGTCAGCACGGTCACTCCGCGCGTGCCCAGCCGTTCGGCCAGCACCGTGCCGAGCCGGGCCATGCCGCCCGGGACCGTCCAGGAGCCGAACCGCTGCTCGACGTACGCCAGGACGCCCTGCCACGCCGGGACGTTGCGCAGGTCGTGCCCGTCGGCGACGAAGGGGTGTCCGGCAACGAGCCGCAGCCGCTCGTCGCGGAACGTCCGGCGCAGCCGCCGGTGCAGCACCTCGCGGCCGGTGAGCAGGTCCGTCAACGCCTTCGGGGCCAGCGCCGCGTCCCACGGCCGCTCGAGGTGGTCGCGACGCAGCAGGTCCCAGGCGTCGGAGTAGGACGCGACGTGCGCGACCCACTGCTCGCCCAGCCCCGGGCCCAGTGCGTCGAACGCGGCCAGCTGGGCCGAGCGCGAGCCGCCCGGCAGGCGCAGGACGGACCCGTCCTCGAAGCGGTGCTCGCGGACCAGGTCGCGGGCCACCAGGTCGACGTCGCCGGGCTCACGCTCCAGCGGCCGGCCGGTCTTGCGGAAGAGGTCGCGGACCACGGCGGGCAGCAGGGTGCTGGTCGGCCCGGCGTCCCACCCGAAGCCCTCGTCGGTCGAGACGCTCGACAGCGCGCCACCGAGCGACGGCGACCGCTCGACGAGGGTCACCTTGTGGCCCAGCTTGGCCAGCCGGGCGGCCGACGCGAGCCCGCCGAACCCGCCACCCACCACCACCACCACGCGCGCCATGGCGAGCAGACTAGGCGGCGAGACCCCGACGCACGCCCGGCGGCCCGCCTAGGTCGGGACGGGTTCGCGCTTCTTCCACCGTCGCCAGCCGCGGCGCACGAACCGGCCGACGACGACCAGCATCATCAGGCCCACGGCCAGGAGCACCGCAGCGACCGCCGCGGCCAGCTGAGGGTGCTCGAGCGCCAGCCACACCACGCCGAGCACGGTGAGGTCCTCGGTGACACTGGCGGTGACGTTGGTGACCGGCTCGGGGGAGGAGTTGATGGCCAGCCGGCCCCCGGCCTTGACCAGGTGCGAGAGCAACGCGGTGCCACCGCCGACGACCCCGAGGACGGCCTGGTCGAGCGACGTCGCGTCGCCCGCGAGGAGCACGCCGATCACCGCACCCACGGTCGGCCGGATCGCGGTCGAGATCGCGTCCCACGTGGAGTCGAGGTAGGGGATCTTGTCGGCGACGAACTCGACGGCGAACATGAAGCCGGCCGCCGCGAGGACGTCCCAGCGTCCCAGCACGTCGGGGATGCCCGCGACGTCGCCGACCCGGTCGGCGATCCCCAGCACCAGCACGACGAGGTAGGCGTTGACGCCGCTCGCCCAGCCGCCGGTGAACGCCAGCGAGAGGGACTCCATCAGGCGACGGCGATCTCGGTGGCACCGGTCATCGCGACCAGCTCGTCGTACGTCGTGGAGAAGACGGCGGCGGGGTGGCCCGCGGCGGCCCACACCACGTCGTACGCGCGCAGGTCGGTGTCGATCCAGGTGCCGACGGGCGCCGGGTGGTCGAAGGGGGAGACGCCGCCGATGACCTGGCCGGTGTGCCGACGCACGAAGTCCGGCGTGGCCCGCGCGAGCTCCTGCACGCCGACCGTGGCCGCTGCCTTGCCCACGTCGACCCGGTGGGCGCCCGAGGTGAGGAGGAGCACGGGCACGCCGCCGGCGTCGAAGAGCAGGCTGTTGGCGATCGCGCCCACCTCGCAGTCCAGCGCCGCCGCGGCGAGTGCGGCCGTGTGGACCGCATCGGGCAGGATGACCACGTCACCGGTGCCGCCGCGCCGGGTCAGCTCGTCTCGAAAACTGATGACCGACGGATGCTCGCTCGCCATGCCGGGAGCCTAGCCACCGTTCGACTCCTGAGGGGAACAGCCTTGTTGCGTCGCCAGGTGCCCGCGTCCGTCGACCACGCGCTGAAGGTGCTCATCGCCATCGTGCTCGCCAGTGCGGTCACCGCGCTGATGACGTGGGTGCAGCGCGACGAGGTGATCCTCTCGTGGGCCAAGGGCAACCCGTCCGCCCAGGAGATCCTCAACGCCGGCGGCCTGGAGGCGCTGCGCGAGAGCGCGATCGTGCCCAAGTTCGTGCCGCTGGCCGTGGTCTGGTTCGTCGTCTTCCTGCTGCTGGCGATGGTGCTCGCGGCGTTCCTGGTGGACGGGCACGGCTGGTCCCGGCTGGTCCTGACGCTGATGGCCGTCTTCGGGGTGCTCGTGGCCGCGCTGGGCCTGCTCAACCACCTGCCGGCGCTGTTCGTCGCGCTCTCGGTGCTGACCATGGTGCTCAACGTGCTCCTCGTGTTCTTCCTCTGGCGCAGGGACACCAGCGCCTACCTGCGCGCCCACTGAGGTTTCTCCACCTGCTGCCGTTCGCCTCTTGACCCGCTGTCGGTGGGGGCGTGTACCTTTGGCCGTGTTCGAACACCTGTTCGGACGCGGCCTCGGTGGCGGTGACCTCGACCCCCACCGCCACCGAGGCCGGTGGCGGGGTCGACGAGTGGGCAGGAGGCACGCATGAGGCTGTACGACGACCCCGTCGAGGTGCGACGGGGAGAGACCGAAGGGCCCGACCAGTTCCTCTGGCACGGTCGGTTGTGGAAGGTCCGCGCGGTGCTGGCGCACTGGGTGGAGACGGCGCCGTGGTGGCAGTCCTCCGGGGCCCGCGCCGTGATCGGCTCCGACGACGCCGGCGCCACCCTGACCGCGTCCCCGCCCACGACCGGCGACGACCTGCTCGTCGAGCGTGAGCTGTGGCGGGTGGAGGCCGGCCGGGGCTCCGGGGCGACCGGCGCCGAGCGGTCGGGCGTCTTCGACCTGTCCTTCTCCTGGACCGACGGCACCTGGCAGCTCGTCGGCTGTGCGGACTGAGGTGGACGAGGTGACCCGAGCGACGGCCCCGACCCTCAACCCGCACCTGCTGCCCGCGACCACCCACTCCTACCTCGCCCGCGCGGCCGAGTCCCTGCAGGAGTCGATCTCGGCGCGTGACGTCCCGACCCGCTACGCCTGCGCCCACGTGGCCGCCCTGCGCGCGGCCGCGGCGCTGCTGGCCGCTCGCGCCCACCCGGCTCCCCGGGCCCGCCGCCAGAAGAACGCGTGGGTCCTGCTGGCCGAGGTGGCGCCCGAGCTGGAGGAGTGGGCCCGGTTCTTCGCCGCCGGCGCGAGCAAGCGTGCCGCGGCCGAGGCCGGCTCGACCCGGGCGGTGAGCGAGCGCGAGGCGGACGACCTGGTCCGTGACTCCGACCGCTTCCTGGCCGTGGTCGAGCAGGCGCTGGGCCTCGTGCCCCACGCGCCGGCCCGGACCAGCAGCCTGCCCGGCCACGGCCGCTTCGGAGAGAGCGGTGTCGCCTGACCCGTTCGTCCATCTCCACGTGGCGTCCGGCTACTCCCTGCAGTACGGCGCCTCGCACCCGCACGTCCTCGTGGAGCGCGCCGCGGAGCACGAGATGGACGCGCTCGCCCTCACCGACCGCGACGGCACCTACGGCGCCGTCAAGTTCGCCCAGGCCTGCAGCCAAGCGGGGATCCGGCCGGTCCTGGGGGTCGACCTGGCGGTCGCCCCCGTCGGTCCCGGCGGCCTCGCGGGTCCGGGGGGACGCCCGGGGGCTCCCGGGCGTCCCACGCCCGCGACGGCCCGGGAGCGCGCGCCGGTGCGCGGCGGCGCCCACCGCGACCTGCCCGTCCATCGCGGCGGCCTGCCGCGGGTGACGTTCCTGGCCGGCGGCAAGGCCGGCTGGGCGGCGATCTGCCGGATGGTCTCCGAGACCCACCTGGCCGGGGAGCGGGGCCGGCCGGTGGCCACCCTCGACCTCATCGCCCCGCACCTGGGCGCCGGCGACGTCATGGTGCTCCTCGGCCCCACCTCCGAGCTCGGGGTCGCCGCGGCCCGTCGCCGCGACGACCTCGGGCTGGCGGCGCTGGCGCCGTGGCTCGAGGTGGTGCCCCGCGACAACCTCGTCGTCGAGCTGGTCTCGCACCGGCTCCCCGGCGGGGGCAGTGGCGGCGGTGGCTGGGGTCCCGGCACCTCGCCGCACGCCGCCCGGATGGCCGGGATCGCCCACCGGGCCGGGCTCGGCACGGTCCTGTCCAACGCGGTGCGCTACGCCGACCGCCTCGACGCCCCGACCGTCGACGTGCTCGACGCGGCACGCCGGCTGGTGGCCCTGGACCGGCGCCACGTCGACCGGGCCAACGCCGAGGGCTTCCTCAAGTCCGGCAAGCAGATGCACGAGGTGGCCGAGGAGGTGTGCCGGCTGGCCGGGCTGGCCCACGACAGCGGCACCGAGGCCCGGCGGCTGCTGGCCCGCACCCGCGCCGTGGCCGACCGGTGCGCCCTCGACCCGCGCAGCGACCTGGGGCTGGGCGAGGTGCACTTCCCCGAGTTCGACCGGACGGGGGAGTCGGGCCGGTCGGCGCACGCGGTGCTGCGCGCGCGCTGCGAGGCCGGGATCGGCCGGCGTTACGGCCAGGCCCCCCGCCAGCGCATCTGGAAGCGCCTCGACGACGAGCTCGAGCTGATCCGCGGGCTGGGCTACGCCTCCTACTTCCTCACCGTCGCCGACATCACCGACCTCATCGGCGAGATGGGCGTACGCCGCGCGGCGCGCGGCTCGGGTGCCGGCAGCCTGGTCAACTACCTCCTCGGCGTCTCCGGGGTGGACCCGATCCGCCACGGGCTGCTGATGGAGCGCTTCCTGTCCCCGCTGCGCGCGTCGCTGCCCGACATCGACATCGACGTGGAGTCCGCCCGCCGCCTCGAGGTCTACGAGGTGATCCTCGCCCGCTACGGCGGGGACCGCTGCGTGTGCGTGTCGATGATGGACACCTATCGCGTGCGGCACGCGGTCCGCGACGTCGGTGCGGCCCTGGGCATGCCTCCCGGCGAGGTCGACGCGATCGCCAAGGCGTTCCCGCACATCCGGGCGCGCGACGCCCGCCAGGCCCTGCGCGACCTCCCCGAGCTGCGGGCCAGCGGGCTGGCGAGCGAGCGCCTCGACCTGATGTTCCGGCTGGTCGAGCGCCTCGACGGCCTGCCCCGCCACATCGCCGTCCACCCGTGCGGGGTGCTGCTCTCCGACGACACCCTGCTCTCCCGAACGCCCGTGGAGGCGTCGTACGCCGGGTTCCCGATGAGCCAGTTCGACAAGGACGACGTGGAGGCGCTGGGGCTGCTCAAGCTCGACGTGCTCGGCATCCGCATGCAGTCGGCGATGGCGCACGCGGTCTCGGAGATCTCCCGCGTCGACGGGGTCGAGCTCGACCTCGACGACGAGGTGCAGGTGCCCTTCGACGACGAGGTGACCTACACGATGATCAGCTCGGCACGCACCCTCGGCGTCTTCCAGATCGAGTCGCCCGGCCAGCGCGAGCTGGTGGGCAAGTCGGGCATCGAGTCCTTCGGCGACATCATCACCGACATCTCGCTCTTCCGTCCCGGACCGGTCAAGAGCGACATGATCACCCCCTACCTCGAGGCCAAGCAGGGCTGGAGGACCGTCCACTACCTCCACGACGACCTGCGCCCGATCCTGGAGCAGACCCAGGGCGTGGTGGTCTTCCACGAGCAGGTCATCGAGATCATCGCCCGGTTCGCCGGGGTCTCCTACGCCGAGGCCGACGAGAAGCGCCGCGCGCTCGGCGACGTCGAGGGGATGGCCGAGACCCGGGTGTGGTTCTTCCCGCGGGCACTCGCCCGGGGCTACGACCTCCCCCTGGTCACCCGCATGTGGGAGGTCGTCGCGGCCTTCGCGTCCTTCGGCTTCTGCAAGGCCCACGCGGCCGCGTTCGCCCTGCCCACCTACCAGTCGGCATGGCTCAAGGCGCACTGGCCGGCGCACTTCCTGTCCGGGGTGCTCACCCACGACCCGGGGATGTACCCCAAGCGACTGATCCTCCAGGACGCCCGCCAGTTCGGGGTCGGGGTGCTCGGGCTGGACGTCAACGCCTCCGAGACCTCCTACGTCGTCGAGCGCCTCGAGGACCACACCTACGCCATCCGGCTCGCGCTGGCCGAGCTCAAGGGGATCAGCGAGGCCGAGGTGTCGCGCATCGTCACTGCCCGCGGCGGCACCGGGCCGGGCTGCACGACCCCCTACGTCTCGCTCAGCGACTTCCACGCCCGGGCCCGGGTGTCCCGGCCGGTCCTCGAGCGGCTCGTGCTGGCCGGCGGCTTCGACGACCTCTACCGCATCGCGGGCGGCGACCACGAGGTCCGGCCCCGCGGACGGCTGACGCGTCGCGACCTGCTGCTCCAGGTCGCCGAGCTCGACCGGCACTCCCGGATGCTCGACCGCACCTCCCGCGGCCGCGGCCTGGCGGCCCGCCGTGTCTCGGCGCTGGTGCGTCCCGACGAGACCGCGCAGGACGCCGCCCGGCGCACCAGCTCCGACCCCGCCGTCCGGGCCGCGGCCCAGTCGCGGGCCGCCCGGCCGGTCCGCGAGGCCGACTCGGTCCAGCTCACCCTCCAGCTCGGTGACGAGCCCGGGGCGGGGGAGGTGGTCACCGGCCTGCCCGAGATGACCACCGACGAGCGGATGCGGGCCGAGCTGGAGATCCTGGGCCTCGACGTCAGCCAGCACGCGGTCGCCGCCTACGCCGACTTCCTCGACGCCCTCGGGGCCACGCGCAGCCGCGACCTGCTGCGTCGGCGCAGCCGGGCCGAGCTGCTGGTCGCCGGGGTCAAGGTCGCCACCCAGACCCCACCGATCCGGTCCGGCCGGCGGGTCGTCTTCCTGACCCTGGACGACGGGACCGGTCCGGTCGACTGCACGTTCTTCGAGGACGCCCAGGGCCCGTACGCCGCCACCGTCTTCCACTCGTGGCTCCTGGTGGTGCGCGGCGAGCTGCGACGCACCGGCCGCCGCGGGGTCTCCCTGCGCGCCACCGGAGCCTGGGCCCTGCCCGACCTGCACGCGTTGTGGCAGCGCGAGCGCAGCCGCGACGCCGCCCTGGCCGCGGTGCGCGCCGAGATCGACCGGGTCCCGGTCGGACGGGCCGACCCCGACGAGCCCCCGCACCGGCGGGTGCTGGTGCACTCCAGCGGGTTCCGGCTGTCGCCCTACGCCGACATCAAGCCGGCCGGCGACGACACGAGGGACGTCGCCCGCACGCTGTGGCACCGGAGTCCGGGGAGCCCGGGATGACGCCGGACGTGCCGCCGGCCCGGCCGGCGGCCACACTAGGGTTGCCCCCATGTCAGCCAGCGAGCGCCGCCAGTCCGTCCGCACCGGCGTGGTGTGGACGGCGGTCCGCGAGCTGCTCGACGCACCGGGTGCGTTCCACGAGCAGCAGGCGCGGATCGTCGACATCGGCGGCGGCACAGGCGGGTTCGCCGTCCCGCTGGCCGAGCTCGGCCACCACGTCCGGGTCATCGACCCCAGCCCCGACGCCCTGGCCGCCCTCGACCGCCGGGCCCGGGAGAGCGGCGTCGCCGGCCGGGTCACCGGCCAGCAGGGCGACCTCGGCGACCTCCCGGGCCTCGTGGAGGCCGGCAGCGTCGACCTGGTCCTGTGCCACGGCGTCCTCGAGGTCGTCGACGACCCCGCCGCCGCGCTGGCGGCCATCGCCGGGGTGCTGCGTCCCGGCGGGCACCTCAGCCTGCTCGTCGCCCAGCGCCACGCGGCCGTGGTCGCACGGGCGATGGCCGGTCACTTCCAGGCCGCCCGCGACCTGCTCGACGCGGGCACGCCGAGCGGCCACGCCGGCCGGGGTGGGCATCGCTTCACCCGCGAGGAGCTGGAGCCGCTGCTGTCCGCCGCCGGCCTGGGGACCAGCTCGGTCCAGGCCGTGCGTGTCTTCGCCGACCTCGTCCCCGGCTCGCTGCTGGACCTCGAGCCGGGCGCCACGGCGGCCCTGGTGGCCCTCGAGCAGGCGGTGGCGACCCGTCCCGAGTACTTCCCCCTCGCCACCCAGCTGCACGTCGTCGCCCGCGCCTGAGGGCGGTCCCGCCCGGGCGCCCGACCCCGGGTGGTCGCCGTGACGGCCCGGCCCGTCGAGGACGACCACCTCGACCCCTCGTGGCGCGCCCCGCTGCTGCACGTCGACATGGACGCGTTCTACGCGTCGGTGGCCACCCGCGACCGCCCCGACCTGGCCGACGTCCCGGTGGTCGTCGGCGGCGGCAGCCGCGGTGTGGTGCTCTCGGCCAACTACCTCGCCCGCCAGTACGGCGTCCGCTCGGCGCTGCCGATGACCCGCGCCCGGCGGATGTGCCCGCACGCCGTGGTGATCGCCCCCGACTTCGAGACCTTCGCCGCGGTGTCGTCCTCGGTCATGGAGAACTTCCGCAGGATCACCCCGCTGCTGGAGGTCGTCTCGCTCGACGAGGCCTTCCTCGACGTCCGCGGATCGACCCGGCGCCTCGGCTCCCCACGTGACATCGCCGGGCTGCTGCGCGCCACCATCCAGGACGAGCAGGGCATCACCTGCTCGGTGGGGGCGGCCGCCTCGGTGTCGGTGGCCAAGCTGGCGAGCCGGCGGGCCAAGCCCGACGGAGTGGTGGTCGTGCCTCCCGAGCGCGTCACCTCGTTCCTGCACCCGCTCGACGTGGGCGAGCTGTGGGGGGTGGGCGAGAAGACCCGCGAGATGCTGCACCGGCTCGGGCTGGTCACGGTCGGGGACGTCGCCCACGTGCCGCTGCGCACCCTGCAGCGCGCGGTCGGCGTACACCTCGGGAGCCAGCTGCACGACCTGGCCTGGGGCACCGACCGGCGGACCCTCACGCCGCGCTCGGGACCCTTCGAGCCGGACCGCTCGATGGGGGCCGACGAGACCTTCGCCCGCGACACCGACGACCGGGAGGTGATCGTCCGCGAGCTGCTGCGCCTGTCCCACCGGGTGACCGGTCGGATGCGCACGGCGGGGGTCGCCGGCCGCACGGTGTCGATCAAGGTCAGGTTCGCCGACTTCACCACCATCACCCGCTCGCGCACCCTGCCCGAGGCCACGGACGTCACGGTCGAGGTCTACCGCGCCGCCACCCGTCTGTACGACGCCCTGGGCCTCCAGCGCGCCCGTCTCCGGCTGGTGGGGGTGCGGCTCGAGGGCCTGGTCCCGCGGGACCAGGTGCACCGGCAGCTGGTGCTGGGGGAGCCCGAGCACGGCTGGGCGGAGGCCGACCGGGCGGTCGACCGCGCCACCCGGAGGTTCGGTGCGGCGGCCGTCCGGCCGGCGAGCCTGATGTGATCGGCATCCGAAAGGACCCAATTTCGGCAGGCGCCTACCCGGTTGCCCACCGCGTGCCTAGACTTGTGCACACGGCTGGCACGTCGATGTGTTGGTGGAGGAGGTCGTGATGCCGCTGTCCGAGGAAGAGCTGCGGATGCTCGAGCAGATGGAGCGCGCGCTCGTCGCGGAGGACCCCAAGCTCGCGTCCACGTTGCGCGGCACGGCGATGCAACGCGCCGCCCGTCGTCGCGCGATCGCCTCGGGCGTCGTCTTCGTCGCCGGCATGGCCCTGCTCACCTGCGGTGTCATCTTCACCCAGACGGTCCTGGGCATCGCCGGCTTCCTCGTGATGCTGGCCGCCGCGGCCGTCGCGGTGACCGCGCTCCGCAATCCCGGCGCCTCCGCGCCGCACCGCCGCGACACCCGCCACACCGGCTTCGGCGTGGTCGACGGTGGCCGGGCCGGCAAGTCGTCGCGCTTCTCCCGCACCCGGCGTACCAAGTCCTCCGGCTCCTTCATGGAGCGCATGGACGAGCGGTGGCGCCGGCGCCGCGACAGCGGTCCCTACTGACCCACCCGGCTCCGCCCGCCCTGTCCCGCACCCCGCCGGACGGGGCGCTGCGCAACGTCGTGGATGCGGTCGGTCCCGGCAGCCAGGTCCCACGACGCCGTGACCGTCGCCCTGCCCCCTGACGAGACGTCAGACGTCCGTCACTGCGCGTGGTCGACGAGCTCCCGCTGCTCCTCGGGAGCCCGGACGACGACCTCGGTGGCCGGGCGGTGCGGCGTCGGCCGCAGGGAGCGCGGCCAGCGGCGGGCGCGCCGTGCCACCCGCGGCGAGACGCCGGCGACGAGGGCCTCCTCGACACGGGCGAAGTCCGCCGCCCGCTCGGCGGAGTCACCCTGGGCCGGTGTCCGTGCGTAGCGGCTCTGCTCGACCTCGAGGACCAGCCGGTCGAGTGCCGCGGCCCCCTCCGGCGCCAGCTCGCGCCCCCGGCGCGGGCGGTCCGAGCGCTCGGACTCCTCACCGGGAGCCCCGAGACGCTCGCCGAGCCACGCCCCGATCGCCCGGGGCGAGCGCCCTCCGGGCCAGCCGTGACCGAGGTCGACGCAGAGGTCGCGCAGCTCCTCCCACACCTCCTCGACGCCGGCGACCAGGCGGCGCTCGCGGCGTTGGCGGCGCAGCACACCGGGCAGGAGCAGGACCAGGGCGGCGATGAGCAGCACCGCGAGGGCGATCACGATGGTCGCCCACGGCACCTGGGTGCCCTGGTCGTCGGCCGTGGCGGCCGGGTCCGCTGCCGGGCTCTCGCCACGGTCGGGCAGCGCCTCGGACGAGCGCGTGGCGCCGGGGGAGGCCGACGGCTCCTCGATGGTCGGCAGCTCGCCGCGGGTGTACGTCGGGACGTTGTCGGCGCGCTGGCCCGGGGTGGGCTCGAAGCGCACCCAGCCCGAGCCGGGGAAGTAGAGCTCGGGCCACGCGTGCAGGTCGTGGGAGGAGAACTCCCAGGTGTTGGGACCGGCCGACCGGGGCTCGAGGAAGCCGACCGCCACCCGCGCCGGGATGCCGATGATGCGCGCCATGATCGCCATCGAGGCGGCGAACTGCTCGCAGTAGCCGACCCGCCCGGACTCGTCGAGGAACGAGTCCAGGTCACCGGCGTCGGCGTCGTCGATCGCGGTGTCGTCGTACCGGAAGCCACCGTCCTCGCGGAACCACTGCTGCAGGGCCCGCGCCTTGCGGAAACGGGTCTCGGCGCCGCCCGTGACCGCCGCCGCGAGGCTGCGCACATCGCTCGACACGCTGCTGGGGACCTCGAGGTACGCCGAGCTCACGTCGGCCGCACCGGACACGGCCCGGTCCATGGCGGCGCCGTCGAGCTCGAGGGTGACCCCGGTGAAGTCGTAGGCCTTGCCGGCCGTGGTCAGCTCGTCGTCGGCGCTGATGAAGTCCATCGTCGAGGAGTCGTAGCGCCAGTCGCCGCTCGCCCGGATGTCGCTGACGAGCGCGGTGGTCGGCAGCCACGTCGACTCGAAGTCCGAGGTGATCCGCACGTGGTACGGCGACTCCTGACGCGGCACCGAGACGCCGACCCCGTCGAGGGGCGGCATCGTCCCCAGCGCCACCTGGGTCTCGGGGATGTCGCGGTCGCCGGGCGTCCAGGTGTCGCCGTTGAAGCGGGTGAGCACCGAGAGCCGGAGGTAGGTCGGGCGCTCGTCCGGCGTGGTGACGTACACCAACGGGATGTCCTGCCCGCGCGACAGGTCGCGGCGCAGGTCCACCATCGGGTCGGCGACCTCGATCTCGCGCTTGCCGGGTCCGGCACCCTCGAAGAGGGCGACGTCGAGCGTCGGGATGAGCACCGGCAGTGCGATCGCCATCGCGGTCGCCGTGGCCCCGATCGTGATCGCCGAGCCGCGCACGGCGCCCGTGCGCACGCCGAAGCCGGTCGGGTCCGCGTCCTCCTCGTTGACCTCGCGGCCCCACCGGGTCACCTGCTCCTCGTGCGCGATGAACAGCATCGCCATGAAGCCCCCGGAGGCCAGCACGAAGGTCCACAGCGAGGTGCCCTCGCCGGTCACCGAGACGGGCACGGAGTACGCCGTGAGCAGGACGAGCCCGGCCAGCGGCACCCGCCGCACGGTGCAGGCGAGGAAGTCCGTGGCGAGCAGCGTCAGGGTGCCACCGACGAGCAGCAGGGCGTGGACCGGCGGCACGTTGGGCGGCACGGGCGCCTCGTAGAGCCGCGCCGACTCGAGGCCGGACGAGAACGCGTCGCCGAACGAGGCGAGGGTGGCTCCCGTCGGCAGCGCGGACCCGGTGACGACGAAGAGCAGCCACAGGCCCGAGAGGAGGACCTGCCCCGCCACGATGGCGGTGGCGGGGACCCGCATCGAACGGGCGGTCGCGCCACCGACGGCGATGGCGACGGCCAGCATCAGCAGCGGCATCGTCACCGACGCGGCGTCGGAGGTGAGGATGCGCCACGACAGCAGGGTGAGCCACGTCGTGCCCGCCGCGAGGGCGGCCAGCGTCAGCGCCGGGGCGAACCGGGTGCGGTGGCTCATGCGCCCACCCGCTCCCGCTTGCCGAGCCGCCCGAGCTCCTGCCAGACCACCTCGAGGCGGTCGCGCGGGGTGAGGGTGACGGCCCTCCAGCCGTGGGCGGCCAGGGCGTTGGCGGTGCTGCCGGTGGCCGACGGGGGCAGGTGGGGCGCCCACTTGTCGACGTCGAGGGCGATCGCGGCCGTGGTGCTCGCGTGGTGCTGGAGCCGTTTGAGGAACGGGGCGTCCGCGTCGCCCACCTGGCCGACGACGGCGACCAGCAGGCCGCCCTGGCCGGCCTCGGCCAGCCAGCTCGTGTCGAGGCGGGGGGAGTGGTCGATCTGCACCACGGCGAGGGCCTCCAGCAGCGGGGCGGTGTTGACGGCCGCGCTGCGGGAGTGCCAGGCGGTGCCGGGCTCCTCACCGGAGGCGGTGACGAGGCGCACGGCGTACCCGCGCTGCGCGAGGTGCACGGCGACCGACGCGGCGGTCGAGACGGCGGCCTCCAGCGAGGAGGCGACGCCCTGTCCGCGGTGGGAGACGAGCCGGTTGTCCAGGAAGACGGTGGCCCGCGACTGCCACGGCTGCTCCTCGCGGCGCACCATCAGCTCGCCGACCCGTGCCGAGCTGCGCCAGTGCACCCGGCGCAGGTCGTCGCCGCGGCGGTACTCCCGGACGGTGACGTCCTCCGCGCTCCCGGTGGCGAACGAGCGCGGCCGGTTGTCGCCGGAGCCGGTCCAGGCGCCCCCGAGCATGATCCCCGGCAGCGGGACGGTGCGAGGGGTGACGGTGAGTCCGGCCGTGGTGTGGAAGGCGCGGCCGAGCTCGACGAGGCCGAAGGGGTCGGTGACCCGGACGGTCATCGGGCCGACGTCGAAGTGGCCGCGGACGTCGGAGCGCACCGTGTAGCTGACGTGCCTGCGCCAGCCGTGGCCGATGCCCTCGAGGACGAAGCGCGGGCGCGGGCCCAGCACGTAGGGGAGGTGGTCCTCCAGCAGCAGCACGCCGGTGGGCGTGCGCGCCTCGTTGGTCAGCGTGAGCTGGATCCGCGACGGCTGGCCGGCGGCGACCAGCTGCGGCGAGACGGTGCGCACCAGGGCGAGGCGGTAGCGGGAGCGGCCGATCCACAGCGCCGTGAGCAGCGGCAGCGCGGTGACGAGCACGCCGACCCGCACCAGCGCCGGGTGGCCGACGATGATCGAGCAGACGATCGTGGTGACGCCGGCAGCCAGGAAGGCCCGTCCGCGGACGGTCAGTCCGGCGAGGGCCTCACGCACGGTCCGGCTCGGGGACGGGGACGCCGGCCACGATCCCGTCGAGGATCTGGGTGCTCGAGCGACCACCCATCGCCGCCTCGACGCTCGGCAGCAGGCGGTGGGCCAGCACCGGCTGCGCCAGTCCGTGGAGGTCGTCGGGCAGCACGTAGTCGCGCCCCCGCATCGCGGCCGCGGCCTTGGCCGCCCGCACCAGGTGCAGGGTCGCGCGGGGTGAGGCCCCGAGGTGCAGGTCGGTCGAGGTCCGGGTGGCGGTGGCGAGCGCGACGGCGTACCGCTGGACGGCGGGGGCCACGTGCACCTGCCCGACGATCTCGGTGAGCTTGCGGATCTCACCGGCGTCGGTGACCGCCTCGAGGTCGTCGAGCGGGTTGGCGGTGGTGTGCGAGCTGAGCATTGCCAGCTCGGCCGACGCAACGGGGTAGCCGACCGAGACGCGGGCCATGAAGCGGTCGCGCTGCGCCTCGGGCAGGGCGTAGGTGCCCTCCATCTCGATGGGGTTCTGGGTCGCGATGACCATGAACGGCTTCTCGAGCTGGTACGTCGTGTTGTCGACGGTGACCTGGCGCTCCTCCATGCACTCGAGGAGGGCGGACTGCGTCTTGGGGGAGGCGCGGTTGATCTCGTCGCCGACCACGATGTTGGCGAAGACCCCGCCGGGCCGGAACTCGAACTCGCGGGTGTCCTGGTTGAAGACCGAGACGCCGGTGACGTCCGAGGGCAGCAGGTCCGGGGTGAACTGGATGCGCCGCACGCTGGAGTCGATGCTGCGGGCCAGCGCCTTCGCCAGCTGGGTCTTGCCGACGCCGGGGACGTCCTCGATGAGGAGGTGACCTTCCGCGAGCAGCACGACCAACGCCGCGTTGACCACGTCGGGCTTCCCCTCGATGACGTGCTCGATGTTGGCGCGGACCCGGCCGACCACACGCGCCAGCGTGTCGAGGTCGGCCCCACCCTGGATCGACGTACTCACGTGCTGTTCCCCATTCCTTGGCGGAGGAGGGATTCGGCACGACGCCGGTCCCACGTCCCTCCCACCGTATGACGTGCGCGCAACATACCCGCGCCGTCGCTGTCAGAGGGACGGGCGAGGACGAACTGCGACCGATTCGTTGCCTGGGTCGGCAGCCTGCTCCCCAGTCTGCTCCCCAGCCTGCTCTCCGTGGCGGTCGCCCGGTGCGGTCGCCACGCGAAGTCATCAGGTTGGGGGAGCGCGGGGGAGGACGCGCTGCCGGACGCGGTTCCCCACGATCCGCCCCACTTTCCCCCACCACCGCCCCCCGGTCGCCCCCCTTTCCTCCCCACCGGCGCTCCACCCGGACACCCCCGGACGTCTCGACAGCACCCGGGCAGGGCCCTGACCTGCGGTTTCGCCGTCGTACGCCGCCCGAGCCGCTGGCCGGTCGTCGTACGGCAGGTCCGGCCCGCGGTCGTGGGGGAGCGGCCGATCCGGGCGTGGAAACACGCGTGGAATGGTTGACGGTGGAGCGATGTGGAGTAGAGTGGTGGAAAGTGGGGAACAGGGACGGAGAGGTGGGTGCCAGATGTTCTTCGGCACCTACACACCGAAGCTCGACGAGAAGGGCCGGCTCTTCCTCCCCGCGAAGTTCAGGGACCAGCTGACGGAGGGACTCGTGGTGACCAGAGGGCAGGAGCGCTGTCTGACCGTCTGGTCGATGGACGACTTCTCCGCCCTGACCGACCGGCTCCGCGAGGCGCCGGTCACCAACAAGGGCACCCGTGACTACGTCCGCATGTTGTTCGCGGCGGCGTCGCAGGAGGTCCCGGACAAGCAGGGCCGCATCTCCATCCCGGGGCCGCTGCGGGAGTACGCGTCGCTCACCAAGGACGTCGTGGTCATCGGCTCGATGAACCGCATCGAGATCTGGGACCCGACCGCCTGGACGACCTACTCGGAGGAGCAGGAGCAGAAGTTCTCCGAGCTCAGCGACGAGGTCTTCCCCGGTATCTAGCAGCACCAGCAGCACCCGGCACCGCCGCAGCACCAACTCAACAGCTGATCCGGCACCACAGCACCAGGTCTCGTGCCCGCTCTCCCGTCGCCTTCTGGGGCACTTCCCCGGCACCAGACGGCCTTCCCCATCGAGGGAGCGGGCAGGGACCTGGCGAGGTGGCACCGGATCGGCGGCACACCAGCAGCACCCAGCCAGCACCAGCCATCACCAGCAACGCACCAGTGGGGTCGAGACCATGAGCACCAGCAGCCTGAGCCCCGTCGGGGGGCAGTCCGTCGCCGGCGGTCCGCCGCGCGTACGCGACCAGGCGCGCGACGCGGTCACCCTGATGGCGTTCTCCGCGGCCACGTCGGCCGCACTGGCCATCGGCCTGGTCCTGCTCTCGCACCTGGGCCGTCAGGGCTGATCGGTGACGACCCCCCAGCACGCCCCGGTGCTCCTCGACCGGGTCGTCGCTCTCCTGCAGCCTGCGCTGGAGCGCCCGGGCGCCGTCCTCGTCGACTGCACCCTCGGCCTCGGCGGCCACAGCGAGGCGGTCCTCCAGCGGATCGAGGGCGTCCGCGTCATCGGCATCGACCGTGACCCGGCCGCGCTGGCGCTCGCCGGCGACCGGCTGCGACCGTTCGGCGAGCGCTTCACCGCCGTGCACGCCGTGTACGACGAGATCGCCGACGTCCTCGCCGACCAGGGCCTGGAGTCGGTGGGTGCGGTCCTGTTCGACCTCGGCGTCTCCTCCATGCAGCTCGACGTGCGCGCGCGGGGCTTCGCCTACGCCGAGGACGCCCCCCTCGACATGCGCATGGACGACACCACGGGCACCACCGCGGCCGAGGTCCTCAACACCTACTCCGTCCCCGAGCTGACCCGGGTGCTCCGCGACTACGGCGAGGAGAAGTTCGCCCGCAAGATCGCCCGCGCGGTGGCCCGCGAGCGCGAGGTCGAGCCGTTCACCACCAGCGCCCGCCTGGTCGAGCTGCTGTACGCCGAGATCCCGGCGCCGGCGCGGCGTACCGGGGGACACCCCGCCAAGCGGACCTTCCAGGCCCTGCGCATGGAGGTCAACGACGAGCTGGCCGTCCTCCACCGGGCGATCCCGGCGGCCCTCGACGCCGTCGACGTCGGCGGCCGGGTGGTCGTCGAGTCCTACCACTCGCTCGAGGACCGGCTGGTCAAGCGGGCCTTCACCGCGGCCACCCGCCTCGACGTGCCGGACGACCTGCCCTTCATCCCCGAGGGGAGCGAGCCGGCCTTCCGCAACGTCACCCGGGGCGCGGAGCAGGCCGACGAGCAGGAGATCGAGCAGAACCCCCGAGCAGCCTCGGTGCGCCTCCGCGCACTCGAGCGTGTCCTTCCCCCACGAGGTCCCCACCGAGGAGCCGTCCGATGAGCAGCCCCGCCGTCCAGATCCGTCACCGCGTCCCACGCATCGCCCAGGAGGCCGTCGAGCGGGCCCGGCTCTCCGTCGTCCCGCGGGCCCGCACCCGGGCACCCAAGGTCCCGTTCGTGACCCTTGTCAGCCTGGTGCTGGTCGGGGGCATCGTCGGGCTGCTCCTGTTCAACACCTCCATGCAGCAGGCGTCCTTCGCGGCGACCTCGCTGGAGGACGAGGCCACCAACCTCGCCGCCCGCGAGCAGACCCTGCAGATGGAGCTCGACGAGCTCCGCAACCCGCAGCGGGTCGCCACCCAGGCCCAGCAGATGGGCATGGTCGTGCCGGCCGCCCCGACCTTCCTCACCCTCGACGGCGACGTCGAGGGCGTGAAGACGCCGGCGACCCCCGAGGACCGCCTCAACCTCACGCCGCCCGCGCCGGTCAAGCCGCAGATCCTCGCCCCGGCCCCGACGATCGTGAAGGTGCCGGCGACCGAGGTCCCCGTGCCCGATGCGACCGTGGACGGCACGACGTCGGCCCGCAAGGGCAACCGCAACCGTCGCTGACGGCGCGGCCTGACGGCCAACCCCGGTCCCTGCCGGTAGACATGGGACCAGTCCCACCAGCCACACCAGTCACCAGACACACAGCCAGAGAGCACAGAAGGACGGAGTCGGAGTGCCCGCCAACCGCACCGCACGACGCGGGTCGCCCCAGCTGCGACTGCGCGTCGGGCTCATCCTGATCGCGATGGTGCTGAGCTTCTTCGGCGCCCGGTTGGTGCAGCTGCAGGGCATCGACCCCAAGTCGTACGCCGCGATGGCCGCCAAGGAGGGTGTGCAGACGGTCCTCCTCCCCGCGGAGCGCGGCGACATCCTCGACCGCAACGGGGTCCCGCTGGCCGACTCGATCCAGGGCAAGATGGTCGTCGCCGACCCGCTCATGACCGCCGACGACGCACCGGCGATCGCCCAGATCCTCTCCACGGGACTGGACATCGACTACTTCCGCACCCTCAACGCACTGCGTGGACGTGACGAAGGAAGCCGCTTCGAGTACGTCGCCCGGCGGGTGCCCAGCACGGTGGCCACCGACGTGCTCTCCCAGGTCCAGGAGGCGGGCTACAACGGCGTCGCCGTCGAGGACGACCCCATCCGTGACTACCCGGCCGACGACGTGGCCGCCAACCTCCTCGGCTTCATGGGCACCGACGAGCCGCTGGGCGGCTTCGAGCGCACCTTCGACGAGCAGCTGTCCGGCAAGGACGGCTCGGCCCGCTACACGATCGGCGGCGGCAACCGCGTGCCCCTGGGGGAGAACAGCGTCGTCCCCGCCCGCAACGGCGAGGCACTGCGCACCACCATCGACCTCGACCTCCAGTGGTTCACCCAGCGGGTGCTGACGCAGACCCTGCAGAAGTACCGCGCCGAGAGCGGCGTCGCCCTGGTCATGGACACCCGCACCGGCGAGCTCCTCGCCCTGGCCGACGCGCCGACCTTCGACGCCAACAAGCCCCTCGAGGCCGACAAGGAGGACCTCGGGTCGCGGGCGCTCAGCGACGCCTACGAGCCCGGTTCGGTGGAGAAGGTGCTCACCGCCGCCTCCCTGATCGACGCCGGCAAGGTCACGCCTCGCCAGAAGTTCCGCATCCCCTCGCAGCTCAACCGGCAGGACCGCCCGATCGGCGACTGGTTCGACCACGGCAACATCCGGCTCACGATGACCGGGATCCTGGCCAAGTCCTCCAACATCGGCACCGTCCTGGCCGCCGACGCGTTCACGCCGCAGGAGCTCACGACGTACCTGCGTGCCTTCGGCCTCGGCCAGCGCACCGACGTCGGCGTCCGCGGGGAGTCGCCCGGCATCCTCACCGACGGTGACGTGATGACGTCCCAGACCAAGGACCGCGTGGCGTTCGGCCAGTCGCTGTCGGTCAACGCCGTCCAGATGGCCGCGGCCGTCAACACGATCGCCAACGGCGGCGTCCGCATCGCCCCCAGCCTCATCCAGGGCAGCGCCACCACCGACGAGGGCGTCGCGGTCGGCACCGACAACGCCGAGGCGACCCGCGTGGTGAGCGAGCGGGCCGCTCGCCAGACCGCCCGGATGATGGAGCGCGTCACCCACGAGGGTGCCGGTGTCGCTCCGATGGCCGCGGTGCCCGGCTACCTCACCGCCGGCAAGACCGGCACCGCGCAGCGTGTCGACGACGAGTGCGGCTGCTACGACGGCTCCACCACCGTGTCCTTCGGCGGCTTCGCGCCGGCCGACGACCCCCGCTTCACCGTCTACGTGGCCGTGCACTCGCCGGGCATCGACGGCGGTGGTGCGACGGTGGCCGGCCCCGCGTTCGCCCGGATCCTCGGCTACGCCCTGGGCCGCTACGGGGTCCCGCCGACCGGCGGCAAGGCCTCGCGCCTGCCCGTCGAGTGGTGACCGGACGAGACTAGTCTCCATCCGTGATCGGCAACCCCCAGATCGGCTCCCGGCCCCGTCGGCCCGTCGTCACGCGACTGGCCGACCTGGCCGACTGGCTCGGCACCCTGACCCCCGACCCCGTCGACGTGCGCCGTGAGGGCGACCTCGCGGTCGAGGTCTCCGGCATCTCGCTGAGCACCCAGCGCGTGGTCCCCGGCGACCTGTACGCCGCCCTCCCGGGCTCGCGCGCGCACGGCGCCGAGTTCGCGGACCGGGCCCTCGCCGCGGGAGCGGTGGCCGTGCTGACCGACGAGGACGGTGCGTCCCGCCTCCCGGCCGGCACCCCCGCGCTGGTCGTCGAGCGGCCGCGTGCCGTGCTCGGTTGGTTGGCGGCGCGCGTCCACGGCGATCCCGCCGCCGACCTCACCGTGATCGGCGTGACCGGCACCCAGGGCAAGACCACCACCACCCGGCTGCTGGAGGCTGGCCTCGAGCAGGCCGGCGTACCCGCGTCGGTCGTCGGCACCGTCGGCACCCGCATCCGGGGCGTGGACGTGAAGACCTCCCTCACCACCCCCGAGGCGCCCGACCTGCACGGGCTGTTCGCGGTGATGCGCGAGCAGGGGGTCGTCGCGTGCGCCATGGAGGTCTCCAGCCACGCCCTGGTGATGGGCCGGGTCGACGGCGTGGTCTTCGACGTCGCCACCTTCCTCAACCTCGGACGCGACCACCTCGACTTCCACCCGACCGTCGAGGACTACTTCTCCGCCAAGGCCTCGCTGTTCACCCCCGAGCGCGCGCGCCGGGGCCTGACCAACGTCGACGACGAGCACGGCCGCCTGCTGCTCGAGCGGGCCACGATCCCGATGCAGACCTTCTCCACCGAGGGCCGGGACGCCGACTGGCGCGCGGTCGACGTCGAGCTGGCCGGGGACGGCGCCCGGTTCACCGTCGAGGGGCCCGACGGCCTGCGGGTCGACGCCGGGGTCCCGGTGCCGGGCGCCTTCAACGTCTCCAACGCGCTGGCGGCCATCGCCTCGGCGGCGACGGCGGGCCTCGACCCGCACCGGGTCGCGCGCGGCATCGCCGAGGGCGGGGGAGTGCCGGGCCGCCTCGAGCGGGTCGACGTCGGCCAGGACTACACCGTGGTCGTCGACTACGCGCACAAGCCGGACGCCGTGGAGGCGGTCCTGGCGACCCTGCGCCCCCTGACCGACGGGCAGCTGGTCGTCGTGCTCGGGGCCGGCGGGGACCGGGACCCGGGCAAGCGGTCGATCATGGGCGAGATCGCCGCCCGCCTCGCCGACGTCCTCGTGGTCACCGACGACAACCCCCGCACCGAGGACCCGGCCGCGATCCGGGCCGCCGTGGTGGCGGGCACCACCGGTGGTCGCGCCGAGGTGGTCGAGATCGGCGACCGGCGGGCCGCCATCCGCGACGTCGTACGCCGCGCGCGCCCCGGCGACGTCGTGCTCATCGCCGGCAAGGGGCACGAGACGGGCCAGGAGGTCCACGGCGAGGTCCATCCGTTCGACGACCGCGTGGTCGCCGCCGAGGAGATCGGGCGGGCCCGCCGATGATCGAGATGACCCTCGCCGAGATCGCCGAGGTCGTGGGCGGCGTCGCCCACGGCGAGGCCACCGTCACCGGCGGCGCGTTTATCGACACCCGCACCCCCGAGCCCGGCGGCCTCTTCGTCGCGATCGAGGGCGAGCGGGTGGACGGCCACGCGTACGCCGCCACGGCGCGCGAGGCGGGCGCGGCCGCGGTCCTCGGCAGCCGGCCGACCGAGGTCCCGACCGTGGTGGTCGACGACGTCGTCCGCGCCCTCGGGGTGCTGGCGCGCCACGTCGTGGACCGGCTCCCCGACACCACCGTGCTGGCCCTCACCGGCAGCCAGGGCAAGACCGGCACCAAGGACTACCTCGCCCACGTGCTGGAGGCCGCCGGCCCCACCGTGGCGACCCGTGGCAACTTCAACAACGAGATCGGCGTCCCGCTCACCGTCCTCCGCGCCACCGAGGAGACCCGCTACCTCGTCGTCGAGATGGGGGCCCGGGGGATCGGCCACGTCGGCTACCTGTGCACCGTCGCGCCGCCCTCGGTCGCGGCCGTCCTCAACGTCGGCACGGCCCACATCGGGGAGTTCGGCAGCCGCGAGGCCATCGCGCAGGCCAAGGGCGAGATCGTCGAGGCACTGCCCGCCGACGGCACCGCCGTGCTCAACGCCGAGGACGCGCTCGTCGCGGCGATGGCCGAGCGCACCGTCGCCCGGGTCTCCACGTTCGGTCCCGCCCCGGCCGACGTCGCGGTCAGCGACATCACCAGCGACGAGCTCGGCCGCCAGTCCTTCGACCTCACCCACCGCGGGTCCGGAGCGACCGTGCACCTGGCCCAGGTGGGCGCCTTCCAGTGGCGCAACGCCGCCGCCGCGGCCGCGATGGCGCTGGCCGCAGGGGTCGACCTCGACACGGTCGCCGACGCGCTGGCCGACGCGCGGTCGGCCAGCCGGTGGCGGATGGAGGTCACCGAGCGCGCCGACGGGGTGGTCGTGGTCAACGACGCCTACAACGCCAACCCCGAGTCGATGGAGGCCGCGCTGGAGTCCTTGCACGTCATCGGCCAGCGGTCCGGGCGTCGTACCGTCGCCGTCCTGGGGGAGATGCTCGAGCTCGGCCCCGACGCCGATCTGGCCCATGCCCGCGTGGGCGCCTACGCCCGCTCGGTCGGCATCGACGTGCTGGTGACGGTGGGAGCCGCCGCGGCCGGGACGGCGGCCGGGTTCGGTGGTGAGGCGATCATCACGGCGGGGCGTGACGAGGCACTGCAGTGGTTGCGGGAGAATGTCTCGGCCGCCGACGTCGTCCTGGTGAAGGCGTCGCGGGGGGCGGCCCTCGAAGTCGTCGTCGAAGCACTGTTGGCCCCCGACCCGGGTGGCACCGAAGGGAGCAACGCATGAGAGCGATCCTGCTCGGTGGCGGGCTCTCGCTGCTGATCTCGCTCATCGGCACCCGTTACGCGATCAAGGTGCTGGCGCGCCGCGGCTACGGCCAGGAGATCCGCGACGACGGGCCCACGACCCACCACACCAAGCGCGGGACGCCCACCATGGGCGGCATCGTCATCATCCTGGCCACGGTGGTCGGCTACTTCGGCGCCGCGCTCATCACGCTGCAGGTGCCGTCGGCCTCCGCGATGCTGCTGCTGTTCCTCTTCGTCGGACTGGGCACCGTGGGGTTCCTCGACGACTTCATCAAGATCAGCCGGCAGCGCAACCTCGGCCTGCGCAGCCGCGCGAAGATGATCGGGCAGACCGTGATCGCGGTGGTGTTCGGCTTCCTGGCGCTCTCGCCCGCGTTGGAGGACGACCGGGGCCGCACGCCCGCGTCCGACCACATCTCCTTCATCCGCGACTACGAGGCGTTCGCGCTGCCGACCATCGTGGTCATCGTCCTCATCTGGTTCTTCGTGACCGGCTTCAGCAACGCGGTCAACCTCACCGACGGCCTCGACGGCCTGGCCACCGGGTGCAGCATCCTGGTCTTCGCCGCCTACACGCTGGTCAACATCTGGCAGAACTCGCAGTCCTGCGCCCTCGAGGCCGGCCCCAAGTGCTACGAGGTCCGCGACCCGCTCGACCTGGCGGTGGTGGCGGCGGCGATCACGGGGGCCTGCTTCGGCTTCCTGTGGTGGAACGCCTCCCCGGCCCAGATCTTCATGGGCGACACCGGCTCCCTCGCACTGGGAGGCGCCATGGCCGGCTTCGCGATCATGACCCGCACCGAGCTCCTGCTCGTCATCATCGGCGGGCTGTTCGTCGCCGTCACCCTCTCGGTGATGATCCAGGTGTCCGTGTTCAAGGTGAGCCGCGCCAGCGGGGCGTTCCGCGCGGTCTTCCGCGTCCAGCCGGGCCACCGCGTCTTCCGGATGACGCCCCTGCACCACCACTTCGAGATGCTCGGGTGGGAGCAGGTCACCATCGTCATCCGCTTCTGGATCATCACCGGGCTGTGCGTCGCGGCGGGGATCGGCGTCTTCTACGCCGAGTGGGTCGCGGGCATCGGATGAAGCACCCCATGACGTCCTCCGTCTCCTCCGCTGCGCTCCTCCGACGCACGACGCCCCGGGGACCCCGATGAACCACCCCGACCCCGCCCGCCTCGGCCGTCGCGACTCCTGGGACGGCGTGCGCGCCGTCGTCGCCGGCTTCGGCGTCTCAGGCTTCGCCGCCGCCGACAACCTGCTCTTCCTCGGCGCCGACGTGACCGCCCTCGACGAGGCCACCAGCGACGAGAAGGCCGAGAAGGCCACGCTCCTCGAGAGCCTCGGCGGGCACATCCGCCTCGAGCCCGGCGCCACGGCGACGCTGCCCGACGACGTCGACGTGCTCGTCACCTCGCCCGGGTGGCGCCCCGACGCGCCGCTGCTCGCCCAGGCCGCCGCCCGCGGCGTACCCGTGTGGGGCGAGGTCGAGCTCGCCTGGCGGCTGCGCGACACCGACGACGCCGGGCGCGCGACGCCCTGGCTCGCGGTGACCGGCACCAACGGCAAGACCACCACCGTGCAGATGCTCGACTCGATCCTGCGCGCCGCCGGCCTGCGCAGCGCCTGCGTCGGCAACGTCGGGCGCCCGATCGTCGAGGCGGTCATGGACCCCGAGCCGTACGACGTCCTCGCCGTCGAGCTGTCCAGCTTCCAGCTCCACTACACGCACTCGATGGCCGCGGAGGCCGCCGCCGTGCTCAACGTGGCGCCCGACCACCTCGACTGGTACCCCGGCGGCATGGGCGACTACGCCGCCGACAAGGGCCGGGTCTTCGAGCGGGTCAGCCGCGCGTGCGTCTACAACGTGGCGGATCCCGAGACCGAGCGCCTGGTCGCGGCGGCCGACGTGGTCGAGGGGGCGCGGGCCGTCGGCTTCACCCTCGGGATGCCGTCGGTCGGCATGGTGGGCGTGGTCGAGGACATCCTCGCCGACCGCGCCTTCATCGAGGAGCGCGCGACGAGTGCCGCCGAGCTCTGCACCATCGGCGACCTGGCGTCCCCGGCACCCCACTTCGTGGCCAACGCCCTGGCGGCCGCCGCGCTGGCCCGCTCGCACGGCGTCTCGCAGGAGGCGGTGCGCGACGGGCTGCGGGCCTTCCGCCCCGACGGGCACCGCATCGCCCACGTCGCCGAGCACGGGGGAGTCACCTGGATCGACGACTCCAAGGCCACCAACCCGCACGCCGCCCAGTCGTCCCTCCAGGCCTACGACCCGGTCGTGTGGATCGCCGGCGGGCTGGCCAAGGGGGCCCGCTTCGACGACCTCGTGCAGGCCGTCCGGGGCCGGCTCCGGGGTGTCGTGCTCCTCGGCGCCGATCGGCACGTCGTCGCCGACGCCCTTTCGCGACACGCGCCCGATGTTCCCGTCATCGAGATCGGCGACGGGGAGACTGGGGACCCGATGGAGCGCGTCGTCGACGCGGCTGCCCGGCTCGCCCGCGAGGGCGACACCGTGCTGCTGGCGCCGGGATGTGCCTCCATGGACATGTTCGCCAACTACGGCGCCCGTGGTGACGCCTTCGCCGCCGCGGTCCACCGCCGGATCGAGGGACCCGGCAGCTGAGCCGGGGGGAGGGACCGCCGCGATGACCACCCTGTCCCCGGACGCGGCGCCCGCGGCGAGCCCGGGCGAGGCGGCCCCGAGGGGTTCCGCGCGCGGCCTGCCCCGCCTCCGTGCCCCGCACGCGCTGCCCGGCGTGCGTGGCTTCCGCAGCCTGCGTGACGCGCTCGACCGCCCCCTCTCGTCGTACTACCTGCTGCTCGGCGCCTCCACCCTCCTGCTCACCATCGGCCTGATGATGGTGCTGAGCTCGTCCAGCGTCGACGCCTACAAGACCACCGGCGACTCCTACGCGATCGTCAAGCGCCAGCTGATGTGGGTGCTGCTGGGACTGCCGTGCGCCTTCATCGCGTCGCGGATGTCGCCGCGGTGGATCCGCCGCATGGCGTGGCCGGCGTACATCGTCTCCCTCTCGCTGCTGCTGCTGACCGCCTTCCTCGGCGTCGAGCGCAACGGCAACCAGAACTGGCTGGCCGTCGGGCCGCTGGCCATCCAGCCCTCCGAGGTCGCCAAGCTCGGCCTGGTGCTGTGGGCGGCCAACATCTACGCCCGCAAGGAGCGCCGGCTCGGCCGGGTGCACGAGATCATGATCCCGGTCGTGCCCGGCATGCTGATGGCCACCGGGCTGGTCATCCTGGGCCGCGACCTCGGCACCGCCCTGGTGCTCTTCGCGATCCTGCTGGGGATGCTCTGGGTGGTGGGTGCCCCGCCGCGCTTCTTCGTGCTGAGCATCTCGATCATCGGGGTCGCGGTGATCTTCCTGGCCGCCATGGACACCGAGCGGCTCCAGCGGATCACCAACTTCTCCGACCCGTTCAAGGACTACCTCGACACGGGCTGGCAGCCCGCCCACGGCCTCTACGCGCTCTCCACGGGTGGGTGGTTCGGCCAGGGCATCGGCGCCTCCACGCAGAAGTGGGGCGGCCTGCCCGAGGCCCACAACGACTTCATCTTCGCCGTGCTCGGCGAGGAGCTCGGGCTGGTCGGCACCCTGCTCGTCATCGGCCTGTTCTTCACGATCGCCTTCGCCGCGATCCGGATCGCCTCGCGCACCGCCGAGCCGTTCGTGCGCTACATGTCCTTCGGCATCGTGGTGTGGCTGCTCGGCCAGATGATCATCAACGTGGGCATGGTCCTGGCCGTCATGCCGGTCATCGGCATCCCCCTCCCGCTGGTGTCGTACGGCGGGTCGGCGCTGCTGCCGTCGCTGGTCGCCCTGGGCCTGCTCGTGGGCTTCGCGCGGCGCGAGCCGGAGGCCGCCGCGGCCCTGGCCGCGCGCCGTCGCAACCGGTCGGCGGGGCTGTCGGCTCCGGCCGCGCGCTGACCCGGCACCGGCGATAGGTTTGTCCTGATGCGCGTACTCCTCGCCGGCGGTGGCACCGCCGGCCACACCTCGCCCCTGATCGCCACCGCCGACGCCCTGCGGCGGCTCGACCCGACCGTCGAGGTCCACTGCCTCGGCACCCCCCGCGGGCTGGAGAACACCGTGGTCCCGCGGGCGGGCTACCCGCTGCACCTGGTGCCGCCGGTGCCGCTGCCCCGCAAGCCCTCCGGAGAGCTCCTGCGGGTGCCGCTGCGGCTGCGCGACGCCGTACGCCGCACGCTCGAGGTCTTCGACACCGTGCAGCCCGACGTGGTGGTCGGCTACGGCGGCTACGTCTCGGTGCCCGCCTACCTCGCCGCGCGGCGGCGTGGGGTGCCGGTGGTCGTGCACGAGCAGAACGCCCTGCCCGGCCTGGCCAACAAGCTCGGGGCCCGGCTCGCCGAGCGCGTCGCGGTGAGCTTCAACGGGACGCCGCTGCCGAAGGCCGAGTACGTCGGCCTCCCCATCCGCCGGATGATCTCCACGCTCGACCGGGCCGCTGCCCGGGACGGGGCGCGACGGTTCTTCGGCCTCGACGCCGACCGGCCCACGCTGCTGGTCACCGGCGGCTCCCAGGGCGCGCGCCAGATCAACCAGTCCGTCTCCGCGGCCGCCGAGGCGCTCGCCGCCGCCGGGGTGCAGGTCCTGCACGTCGTCGGACCGAAGGGCGAGGCCGACCCCGTGCCCACCGACGTCCCCTACAAGGTGCTCGACTTCGTCGACCGCATGGACCTCGCGTACGCCGCCGCCGACCTGGTGGTCTGCCGCTCCGGTGCGTCCAGCCTCACCGAGGCGGCCGCGGTCGGCCTGCCGGCCGTCTTCGTCCCGCTGCCCATCGGCAACGGCGAGCAGACCCTCAACGCCCGCACCGTCGTGGACGCCGGGGGAGCGCTGATGGTCGGCAACGACGCGCTGACCCCCGAGTGGGTCCGGGCCACGATCCCGACGCTGATGGGTGATCCCGACCGCCTCGCCCGCATGGGTGCGGCGGCGGCCGCGCTCGTGCCCCGCGACGCCGACGAGGCGCTGGCGCGCATCGTCCTCGAGGTCGCCCGATGAGGGTGCCCGTCCCCGACGTGCTGCTCCCGGCCCAGGCGCTGGGGAGGGTCCACTTCACCGGGATCGGGGGAGCCGGCCTGTCCGCGATCGCCCGGATCATGGCCCTGCAGGGCGTGCCGGTGAGCGGCAGCGACGACCAGGACACCCCCTTCCTGCCGGCGCTGCGCGAGGTCGGCGTCACCTGCCACCTCGGCTACGCGGCCGAGCACCTCGCGGACGCCGACACGGTGGTGGTCACCACCGCCGCCCGCGAGGACAACCCGGAGGTGCTCGCGGCCCGCCGCCGGGGACTGCGCGTGCTCCCGCGCTCGGCCGGCCTTGCCGCCGTGATGGCCGGCCACCGTGTGCTGGCGGTCGCGGGCACGCACGGCAAGACCACGACCACCGGCCTGCTCACCAGTGCGCTGGTCGCGGCGGGTGCCGACCCGACGTACGCCGTGGGCGGTGTGCTCACCGCGACCGGTCGCAACGCCGACGCCGGCACCGACGACCTCTTCGTGGCCGAGGCCGACGAGAGCGACGGCGCCTTCCTGGTCTACCGGCCCCACGCCGCCATCGTGACCAACGTCGAGGCCGACCACCTCGACAACTGGGGCACCGAGGAGGCCTACCACGCCGCCTTCGAGGAGTTCGCCGACACCATCGACCGCGACGGCTTCCTCGTCGTGGTCGGCGACGACCCCGGCGCCGCCGCCCTGGCGACGTACGCCCGCTCGCACGGCCTCGAGGTCGTCACCGTGGGCGAGGGGGAGACGTGCGACCTGCGCCTCGTCGACCTGGCCTTCGAGGGCTCGACCTCCCGCGGCCGCGTGCTGCGCGACGGCGTCGTCGTCGGCGACCTGGTGCTGGCCATCCCCGGTCGCCACTACCTGCTCGACGCGCTGGCCGCGCTGGCCGTCGGGCTGCGCCTGGGGTACGACGCGCCCCGGCTGCTCTCCGGGCTGGCCGGCTTCACCGGCACCGGTCGGCGGATGGAGCTGAAGGGCGAGGAGGCCGGCGTACGCGTCTACGACTCCTACGCCCACCACCCGGTCGAGATCGCCGGGGACCTCCAGGCCGCCCGTGCCGTGGTCGGTGACGGTCGGCTGGTGGTGGCCTTCCAGCCGCACCTGGTCTCCCGGACCCGGATCTTCGGCACCCAGATGGGGGTCGCGCTCGGCGCGGCCGACGAGGTGGTCGTCCTCGACGTCTACCTCGCCCGCGAGGACGCCGACCCGGCGGTCACCGGGGCGCTGGTCGCCGACGCCGTGCCCCTCGACGCCCAGCACGTCGTGTTCGAGCGCGACTTCGACGCCGTGCCGGCGGCGCTGGCCGCCCGGGCCCGCCCCGGGGACCTCGTGCTGACCCTCGGCGCCGGGAGCATCACCGAGCTCGGGCCCCGGGTCCTCGACCTGCTGCGGCGTGACCATGGCTAGCGCGACCAGCACCCGGCCCACCGACGAGGAGCGCCGCGAGCAGCGCGACCGGCAGCGCTTCGCCCGGCGGCAGCGGGCGCGTCGCTGGATGCACTGGCGGGTCCTCGTCGCCGCGTTCGTGGTGCTCGCGCTGGTGGTCACGTCGATCTGGCTGGTCTTCTTCTCCGCCGTCCTGTCCGTCTCCAAGGTGGACGTCGAGGGCAACCGGCTGCTCGGACCGGACCGGATCCGCGCGGTCGCCGACGTGCCGATGGGCGAGCAGCTCGCGCTCGTCGACCTCGAGGCGATCTCGCGCCGGGTCGCGGCCCTGGCCGAGGTCTCGGACGTCGACGTCACGCGGTCGTGGCCCGACGGGGTCTCCATCGACGTCACCGAACGCACCGCCGTCGCGGTCGTCGAGCTCGGCGGCCAGCTGCGCGGGCTCGACGCCGACGGGGTCGTGTTCCGCGACTACCGGACCGCGCCCAAGGGTCTGCCCCGGGTGCGACCCACCACGTCCACCGGCGCGGACGCGCTCGCGGAGGCCGCGGGTGTCGTCGCCGTCCTCCCCGCGGAGCTCGCGGCGCGGGTCGACCACGTCGAGGTCCAGACGATCGACCAGATCACGCTGGTGCTCCGCGACGGGCGCCAGGTGCTGTGGGGGAGCGCGGAGCAGTCCGAGCTCAAGGCACGGGTGCTGCCGCAGCTGCTGGCCGCGCAGCGCGCCCAGGTGTACGACGTCAGCGTCCCCGAGAGCCCGATCACCCGGCCCAGCTGAGGCCGCCCCGCCTCGCCCTTCGGGCCGGCGCGCCCGGACCGCTCGGTCCGACTCGTCCGGCCGGTCCGGCTCGTCCAGGCGGTGCCCACGACCCGACTCGATCGGGGACGCGGAAATTCGCAGTGGCGTGGGCGTGTCGGCGACATCCGTCCTTGCGCCCTGCCTATGGTCTTCTGCAACGCGAGGTTGACATAACTATAACCCTCAGGTTCACGGTTAGAGTTCCGGGTTTCCGAGGGCACCACGGTCGACCAGCACGACAACCCAGCACGACAACGCAGCACGACAACCCAGACTTCGATCCGGCACCCGGCCGGACCAGACCCGAGAGAGGCCTGCAGCCGTGGCAGCAGCACAGAACTACCTGGCGATCATCAAGGTCGTGGGTATCGGTGGAGGCGGCGTCAACGCCGTCAACCGGATGATCGAGGTCGGCCTCAAGGGTGTCGAGTTCATCGCGATCAACACCGACGCCCAGGCCCTCCTGATGAGTGACGCCGACGTCAAGCTCGACATCGGTCGCGAGCTCACCCGCGGCCTCGGTGCCGGCGCCAACCCCGACGTGGGCGCCAAGGCCGCCGAGGACCACGCCGACGACATCGAAGAGGTCATCAAGGGCGCCGACATGGTGTTCGTGACGGCCGGCGAGGGCGGCGGCACCGGCACGGGCGGCGCGCCCGTCGTGGCCCGCATCGCGCGCTCGCTGGGCGCCCTGACCATCGGTGTGGTCACCCGCCCCTTCGCCTTCGAGGGCCGTCGTCGCGCCAACTCCGCGGAGGAGGGCATCAGCCAGCTCCGCGAGGAGGTCGACACCCTCATCGTGATCCCCAACGACCGGCTGCTGTCGATCACCGACCGCAACGTGTCGATCCTCGACGCCTTCAAGCAGGCCGACCAGGTGCTGCTCCAGGGTGTCTCGGGCATCACCGACCTGATCACCACCCCGGGCCTGATCAACCTCGACTTCGCCGACGTCAAGTCCGTCATGGCCAACGCCGGCTCGGCCCTCATGGGCATCGGCTCGGCCCGTGGCGACGACCGCGCGGTCCAGGCAGCCGAGATGGCCGTCTCCTCCCCGCTGCTCGAGGCGAGCATCGAGGGCGCGCACGGCGTGCTGCTCTCCATCGCCGGCGGCTCCGACCTCGGTCTCTTCGAGATCAACGAGGCCGCGGCGCTGGTGTCGCAGTCGGCGCACGCCGAGGCCAACATCATCTTCGGTGCGACCATCGACGACGCCCTCGGCGACGAGGTGCGGGTGACGGTGATCGCCGCCGGGTTCGACGGCGGGATGCCGAAGCGTCGCTCCGAGGGCAACGTGCTGCGACCCCAGGCCCCGGTGCAGACCCAGGCCGAGACCCGGGCCGCCGCCCAGCAGGTCGCCTCCCAGCGGCCCGCGACGCCGGCGCCGACGAGCTTCGAGCCCTCCCGGCCCGCGGCCCAGCCGACCCAGCAGTCCGCGCCGCCCGCGCAGCAGCCGTCCCAGCAGTCGGCCCCCGCGCGCCAGGAGCCGAGCCGCCCGAGCCGTCCCGTGCAGTTCGACGACGACGACCTCGACGTCCCGGACTTCCTGAAGTAGCACGTGTTCGCTTTCCGCGACTCCCGTGAGGGCGACGTCTCCCGGCTCCGGGTGGACGTCGCCTTCACTGATTCCTCCCTCGACCTCCAGGGGCTCCGGGAGGACTTCCCCGAGCTGCTCGCGCGGGTCGAGGACACCGTCGGCGTACCGCTCGCCCGCCTCTCGCAGGTGCACGGCGACGAGGTGCTGGTGGTGGACGCCCCGATGCCGCTCGGCGCGGTGCCCGACGGCGACGCGCTGGTCACCACGACGCGTGGCCTGGGGCTGATGGTCCGGGTCGCCGACTGCGTGCCGGTCGTGCTCGCCGACGCCGAGGCCGGCGTGGTGGGCGCCGTCCACTCGGGCCGCCCGGGGATGGTCCTCGACATCGCCACCCGCACCGTCGAGGTGATGCGCGCCCAGGGGGCCACGGACCTCGTCGCGTGGCTGGGACCGCACGTGTGCGGCTCCTGCTACGAGGTGCCCGAGCAGATGCGGGCCGAGGTCTGCGAGGTCGTGCCCGAGGCGTACGCCGAGACGTCCTGGGGGACGCCCGCGCTCGACATCGGCGCCGGCGTGCGCGCGCAGCTGGAGCGGGAGGGCGTCGAGGTGGTCGACGTCGCGGGCTGCACGCTCGAGGAGCGCGGCCTGCACTCCTACCGCCGCGACGGCGCCGCGGCGGGACGCTTCGCCGGCCTGGTGTGGCTCTCGTGAGCCGCGCCGAGGACGTCGCGGCCCGCCTCGCCGTCGTACGCCGTCGCATGGCGGACGCGTGCGCTGCCGCAGGTCGCGGGCCGGACGAGGTGTCGCTCGTCGTGGTGACCAAGTTCTTCCCGGCCTCCGACGTCCGGGTGCTCGCCGACCTCGGGGTCACCGACGTGGGGGAGAACCGTCACCAGGAGGCGTCCGAGAAGGCCGCCGAGTGCGTCGACCTCGGCCTTCGGTGGCACTTCATCGGGGCCCTGCAGAGCAACAAGGCGTCCGCTGTCGCGGCGTACGCCGACGTCGTCGAGTCCGTCGACCGCCGCAAGCTGGTCGCGCCGCTGGCGCGGGGGGCGGGGGAGCGCGTCGTCGACGTGCTGCTCCAGGTGAGCCTGGACCCGCCGGGTTCCGGGCACCGCGCCGGCGCGGACCCGGCCGGCCTCGCCGAGCTCGCCGACGCGGTGGCGGCGACCGAGCACCTGCGCCTGCGCGGCCTGATGGCGGTGGCGCCCCTCGGGCAGGACCCCGACGCCGCCTTCGCCCGCCTGGCCGCGATCCACGCCGACCTCCTCACCAGCCACCCCGGGGCGACGACCCTGTCGGCCGGGATGAGCGGAGACCTCGAGCAGGCGATCGCCCACGGCGCGACACACGTGCGTGTCGGGTCCGCGGTCCTCGGTCCGAGGCCCGCGGTCCAGTAATGTCCACACCAGTCAAGTGGCGCCCGGACCCGGGCGCCCGGTCTACCGAAGGATCTGTCTCATGAGCGGCGCGATGCGCAAGATCGGCGAGTACCTCGGCCTGCTCGAGGACACCGGCCAGTACGACGAGTTCGACGACGAGACCACCAAGCACGACGTGGTCGCCGAGCAGCCCGCTCGCGAGTCCCGGGACCGCCGTCCCGCCCCTGTGTCCGACATCTCCGAGCGCCGTCGTCCGGCCTCGGTCACCCCTGGAGTGGTCGCCGAGTTGAGCCGCATCACCACGCTGCACCCGCGCAACTACAACGAGGCGCGACTCGTCGGCGAGAACTACCGCGACGGCACGCCCGTCATCATGAACCTCTCCGAGATGGACGACAACGACGCCAAGCGCCTCGTCGACTTCGCCGCCGGCTTGATCTTTGCCACGCGTGGCACCATCGAGCGCGTGACCAACAAGGTCTTCCTGCTCTCCCCGCCCAACGTCTCGGTCTCCACCGAGGACAAGGAGCGGATCGCGGAGAACGGTTTCTTCAACCAGAGCTGAGCGTCAGTCGTGAATATCGTCGGCGAGGTCCTCTACGGACTCGTCTGGGCCTTCATCGCCCTGCTGTGGGTCCGCTTCGTCGTGGACTGGGTCCAGGTGTTCGCACGCCGCTGGTCCCCGACGGGCATCCTGCTGGTCGTGCTCGAGGTCGTCTACACGATCACCGACCCGCCCATCAAGGCGCTGCGGAAGGTCATCCCTCCGCTGCGCCTGGGCTCGGTGATGCTCGACCTGAGCTTCCTGCTGGTGATGCTCGGCGCCTACCTCCTCCTCGTCGTGATCCGTTCGGTCTTCTCCTAGGATCCGTGCGAGGGTGACCCGACCCAGCAGCCCCATGGGTCACTGACACTGCGCCGCGCCGTGGCGCTAGTGTGTCCGGGAACAGCCCGGTTTGCCATCAACGTGAAAGTTTGGGTGACGTCATGCCGCTGACGCCTGAGGACGTGAGCAACAAGCGCTTTACGCCCGTGCGCCTCCGCGAGGGGTACGACATGGGCGAGGTCGACCAGTTCCTCGACGAGGTGGAGGCGGAGCTCGCCAGGCTCACCAAGGAGAACGACGACCTGCGGTCGAAGCTCTCCGCGGCCCAGAGCGGCAGTGCGCCGGCCCCGGCCCGCACGCCCGAGCCCGAGCCCGAGCCGGTCAAGGTGGAGGAGAAGCCCGCCCCGGCGCCGACCCCCACCCCGGCCCCCGCCCCCGTGGCGGCCCCCGCCGCCGCTCCCGCGCAGGCCGCGGGTGTCGAGACCATCCGCGTCGAGACCGTCCCGCAGGCCTCCAACGCGGCCGCTCGACTGCTCGAGCTCGCGACGCGCAACGCCGACGAGCTCGTCGACGAGGCCAAGAACGAGGCCGACGAGATCGTCGGTGCCGCCCGCACCAAGGCCGAGCGCCTCGAGGCCGAGTCCAAGACCAAGGCCGACCGCCTCGAGGCCGACGCCCGTCAGCGCTCGCAGATGCTCGACTCCGAGACGGCCGAGCGTCGCCAGCAGATGTTCGGCGACCTGGAGAAGGAGCGCGACAAGCTCAGCAGCGAGGTGGAGACCCTCCGCTCGTTCGAGCGCGAGTACCGCTCCCGCCTCAAGAGCTACTTCACCCAGCAGCTCGAGGCCCTGCAGGGCTCCAGCTCGATCGCCGACATGCCGGCCGACGGTGCTCCGGCGCCGAAGCGCCTGCGCTCGATCCTGGGCGAGGACGAGAACAACTGACCCACCGGGCCGCGCGGCCCGTCGTACGACCTCGAGAGCGGCCGGTTCCCTGTGGGGCCGGCCGTTCTCCACCCCTGTGGGCGAGCCGCTTGGATGGGTCCACGGCCAGGGGCTACCCTCCCTGCCACTGTGTGGGAGACACCACCACACCTCGGCCCCTAGGAGGCCCGCTGATGGCCAGCACCCGCAAGTCCCTCGCCGGTAGTGCTGCAGCCGCGGCCAAGAAGGTGATCGGACGCCGCTCCGCTACCGCTGCCGCCGACGCGGACACCCCGGCCTCCGCGAAGAAGAGCACCGCGAAGAAGACGCCCGCGAAGAAGTCTCCCGCGAAGAAGTCGCCCGCCGCGACGAAGGCCCCGGCCGCCACGGCGCCCGCGAAGAAGGCTCCCGCGAAGAAGGCTCCCGCCAAGAAGGCGCCGGCCACCAAGGCCTCGGCCACGAAGGCGCCGGCCACGAAGGCGCCCGCGAAGAAGGCTCCGGCGGCGAAGACCGCCAGCGCGACGTCCGCAAGCAAGAAGACCGCCAGCAAGAAGACCGTGACGAAGAAGGCCGCCGTGAAGAAGACCGACACCAAGGTGAGCGCCAAGAAGGCTCCGATGTCCTCCCTGGTGGTCAAGGAGGGTGAGGGCTCCTGGACCAAGGCGGAGCTCGACGAGGTCGTCGCCGACCTCAACACCCAGCGCGACAAGCTGGTCCACGTCCTCGACGAGGCCGAGCACGAGCTGGCAGGCCTCATGCGTGACGCCGGCGACGGTGCCGGCCACGACCAGGCCGACATGGGCGCGACGAGCTTCGAGCGCGACCACGAGCTGACCGTGCTCAACAACGAGCGCGAGATGCTGGCCCAGATCGACCGTGCCCTGGGCCGCATCCACGACGGCAGCTACGGGATCTGCGAGTCGTGCGGGGAGCCGATCGGCAAGATGCGTCTCATGGCTTTCCCGCGTGCCACACTGTGCATGACATGCAAGCAGCGCGAGGAGCGTCGCTGAGCTCCAGCGACCCGGGTACCCACGAAGCGACCGCGCGACCCCGCAGGACCTGGGGGCTGTTCGCCCTCGTGGCCGCTGCGGCGTACGCCGTGGACCTGGGCACCAAGCAGTGGGCCCTGGCCAACCTCGACGACGGCGACATCTCCGTCGTCGGTGACTGGCTGGTGCTTCACCTCACCCACAACCCGGGGGCCGCGTTCAGCACCGGCACCGAGTTCACCATCGTCTTCAGCTGCCTGGCCCTCGTCGCCGTGCTGGTCGTGCTGTGGCTCAGCCGCCGGCTCGGCAGCCCGTTGTGGGCCGTGGGCCTCGGGATGCTGTTGGGCGGTGTGGCCGGCAACCTGACCGACCGGATCGTGCGCGATCCCGGTGTCATGCGCGGCCACGTGGTCGACTTCCTGATGCTGCCCAACTGGCCGGTCTTCAACGTCGCCGACATCTGCATCAACGTCGCGGCCGGCGTCATCATCCTCCAATCGTTCCGGGGCGTGACGCTCGCGGGCGGTCGCGTCCGCAAGGACGAGTCGTGAGCGCGTACGTCGACCAGCGCACCGTGCTCGTGCCCGAGGGGCTCGCGGGTGAGCGCGTCGACGCCGCGATGGCCCGGATGTTCGGCTTCTCCCGGACCCGCGCGGCCGACCTGATCGCCGACGGGCACGTGCGCGTCGACGGCGGCGACGTCGGCAAGAGCGACCGGCTGCACGCCGGCTCGCTGCTCGAGGTCTCGATCCCGGCCGAGGCCGACCCGCTCGAGGTGGTCCCCGAGCTCGTCGAGGGGATCAAGATCATCCACGACGACGAGTCCATCGTGGTGATCGACAAGCCGGTCGGTGTCGCGGTGCACCCCTCGCCCGGGTGGTCGGGCCAGACCGTCGTCGGGCACCTCGCCGGTGCGGGCTTCCGCATCTCCACCAGCGGCGCCAGCGAGCGGCAGGGCATCGTGCAGCGCCTCGACGTCGGCACCTCCGGCGTCATGGTGATCACCAAGTCCGAGCACGCCTACTCGGTGCTCAAGAACGCCTTCCGCCACCGCACGGTCGACAAGACCTACCACGCGCTCGTGCAGGGGCACCCGGACCCGTGGCAGGGCACCGTGGACGCGCCGATCGGTCGTCACCCCAAGCACGACTACAAGTTCGCGGTGATGGCGGACGGTCGCCAGTCGGTGACGCACTACGAGACGCTGGAGGCGCACCGTTTCGCCTCGCTGCTCGAGGTGCACCTCGAGACCGGTCGCACCCACCAGATCCGGGTCCACATGTCCGCCCTCAAGCATCCCTGCGTCGGCGACCTCACCTACGGCGCGGACCCGTCGCTCGCGAAGCGGGTCGGGCTGGAGCGGCAGTGGCTGCACGCCGTCAAGCTCGGCTTCGAGCACCCCGAGACGGGCGAGTACGTCGAGTACGAGTCCGGCTACCCCGACGACCTGGCCCACGCGCTCGAGGTCATCCGTGATGCCCACTGAGGTGTCGCTCCGCCTGGCCGGGCCGGACGACCTGCCCGCCGTCGCCGAGCTCCACCTCGCGGCCCGCCGCGCCGCCGCGCCCCACATGCCTCCCGGCGTGCACCCCGACGACGACGTCCGCCGCTGGGTCGGGTCGTGGGACCTCTCGTCGCTCGAGGTGTGGCTGGCCGAGGCCGACGGCACGGTCGTCGGCTTCGCGGGCCTGACCCGCACCTGGCTGGAGTCCCTGTACGTCGATCCCGCCGCCCAGCGCTCCGGCGTCGGGGCTGCGCTGCTCGAGCTCGCCAAGGCGCAGCGCCCCGACGGCTTCGGCCTGTGGGTCTTCGAGGCCAACGTCCCGGCCCGTGCCTTCTACGCCCGCCACGGCCTGGTCGAGCTGGAGCGCACCGACGGCTCGTCCAACGAGGAGCGCGAGCCGGACGTGAGGATGGTGTGGCCCGGCTCGGACCCGCTCGGGTTCTACCGCGCGATGATCGACGAGGTCGACCTGCTGATCGGCGACGCGCTGGCCCGCCGGGTGGCGCTGACACGGGTGGTCCAGGACCACAAGCGTGAGGTGTCCGCCGTCGCCGACCCGGAGCGCGACGCCGCCCGGGAGCGCGACATCGTGGCCCGCGTCGCCGAGCTCGCCCCCGAGCTGGGCGAGGCGCGGGTCGCGCGGATCATGCACGCGGTCATCTCGGAGTCGCTCGACGCGGCCCGCTCCGGCCAGTGACAGCTCGGCTGGTCCACCTCAACGGGGCGCCGGGGGTCGGCAAGTCCACGCTGGCCCACGCGCTGGTCGCGTCGCGGCCCGGCTGGCTCGACCTCGACATCGACCTCCTGCGGAGCCTGGTCGGGGGCTGGGAGGGTGACTTCGTCGCGACCGGCAGCGTGGTCCGTCCCCTCGCCTTGGCGATGATCTCGGCGCACCTCGACGCGGGGCGCACCGTGGTGCTGCCGCAGCTGCTCGCGGACCCCGTCGAGCTGGAGCGGTTCGTCGCCTCGGCCACCGCGGCCGGGGCGGCGTACACCGGGCTCCTCCTCGACCTCCCCGACCCGACACTGGCTGCTCGCTGGCGTGAGCGGGACACGTCAGGACCAGTGACGTCGGCGAGCAACCGCGTGATCGCCGGCGACGGTGGCGACGCCGTGGTGCTGGGGTGGGCGCAGCGGTTGCGCGAGACCTACGCCGCCCGGCCGGACGTCACGACGATCGGCATCGGGGGACTCGACGTGCACGAGGCGCTCGGGCTCGTCGTGGCCGAGATCGACGGCGGGAGGAGTGCGGCCCGTGGATCGTGACGAGGTCCGGCCGATCCGCCGCCCTGCGCCGTTGCCCCCTCGCTCGGCGGGCGACGCCGGGGGCCTGCCCGAGGGAACGCTAGCGTCCACGGACCGGACCACCCGGGCCGGTCAGGTGCTCGCGCTGCTGGACGCCGACATCCGGGGGATGCGGCGGCAGCTCGAGGTCGAGATCCTCGAGGCTCGCGCGACCGGGGCCGACACCGTCGAGGTCGTCTACCGACACCCGTTGTACGACGGCGTCATCGGGTTGCGGCGAGACGTCAGCGAGCAGGACGTCGACCTCGCTCCCGAGGACCCGTACTACGCCCTCGCGGTCAACGAGAGCTCGCCTCGCGAGATGGCCACCATGCTGCGCGTCGAGCTCGAGGAGCCGCTGGGTCGCACTCGCCTCACGCCGGACGCTGCGGGCATCCAGTGGTGGGGGGAGCCCGCCGGCGGCTAGAAGGTCCGCGGCGTACACGCACGTCCACGACGCCTGGTGGGCTTCGGTGGGTCGGTCCGGACGCGCCGGTTACCCCGCCGGGTGCTGCTGTGGCGGGGTGCGGGGCGTGGTGGTCAGAAGTCCGGCGGGTGCACAGTGTGGGGCTCGGGGCAGGCGCGTCCGAGGGGGCGGCTGCCGGTGTGGTCGCGGAGGTAGGTGTATCCCAAGGGACTGGTCCAGGTGAACACGCCGGGGTCGGTCATCTCGTAGCGCCACCGGCCGTGGGTCTTCAACCGATGATGTCGCCGGCACAGGGCGGCGAGGTTGTCGGTGGACGTCGAGCCGCCCTGGTCGGGGTGCTTGTGGTCGTAGGCCACGATGTGGTCGAGGTCGCAGTGCCTCGCGTTGCGGCCGCACCACGGGAACACGCAGGTCCCGTCGCGGACGATGACGTGCTCACGGATCTTGTCGGTCGGCTGGTAGCCCTTGCACTCGAGGCGCTCGCGCAGGTCGATGACGGGCTTGACGATGACCTGGGCGTCGGGGCGTCCGCACCAAGCGCGGATCTGCTCGACCGACAGCACTCGCTGGCCGGCCTGCTCGATCCGCCCGACCTGGAGCACGACCTGCGTCACGGGAGCAGCGGGCTGCGGGGTCCGATGTCCCTCGACCACTGCGTCACCGTCGTCGTCGAAGCCGATGGTGAGCTGGTGACGCGCCAGGTCGCCGAGTGTGGTGGCCCGGCGCCCGTCGACGGTGTCGGTCGACCCGAGACGGGCGAGGTGCTCCGCCCCTGACTTCACCGCCGCGGCGAGGGCGAGGGCGTCGGGGATCTCCAGGCTGGCCTCCAACGACATGGTGCCGTCGTAGGACGTCTGCTGGGTGTCGAAGGTGACGTGCCGCTTGTCCGCGCTCTTCTCCAGCGACTCCTCGACGGCGTCAGGCATGAACCGGACCCTCGCCTCGTCCACCACCCGACCCAGCTGGGCGGGCGTGAGCCGGGAGGCGCACCAGAACACCTGCCCGTCGACGTACGCGGCCGCTTCAAGCGTCAGGTCGATGGTCGTGTCGGCGACGAGTCGTGCCCGCCACCCCGCGACCAGGCCCGCCTGTGCCCCGCGGAGTCGTTGGTGCGACCGAGCATGGTCGCGAACTCCGGGACGCAGAACTCGTCGATCGCCGGCGACCCCTCACCCGCGAACGTCTTCGGGGAGGTGAAGCAGGCCTCCGCGAACTCCGGGTCCGCCAGGTGCAGGTCGGCCCAGTGCATGCCGAGACGCATCATCTCGACGTCCTCGGCCGCGGCCCGATCACGCGACTCCTTGACCGCGCGCAGCAGCGCGGCCGGGGTTTCCGGCAGCGCGGGTGCGGCGGTCGATGTCATGGCTCAAGCCAAGCAGGGACCACCGACAACGAGACCCCGGAAACAGCCCCCTCGACCGACATGTGGACACCACCGTCGAACAGTTCTTGTCGACCCCGAGAGCGGGGAGCCGTGCGCTGGACGACGTACCGACGTACGAAAGCGCCCGCTCGGCGCGATCCAGGTGACAACAAGTGCCCGCTCGGCATGTCCTACACGCCAGAAAGTGCCCGGTCGGCACCGTCCACGCGCCAACAAGTGCCCGCTCGGCACGTCCCACGCGCCAGGAAGGGGGGAGGTCGGCATGATCCGTCGGGTCGCTCGACGCGGGCCTCGCACCACGCGAGGATCGCTTATGTGACCTGTGAGCTGGAGATCGGAAAAGCAGCGTGACGAGCAGCCTCACGATCGTCTCCGGCGGCCAGTCCGGGGTGGACCGTGCCGCCCTCGACGTTGCCGTTGGGCTCGGGCTGCTGTACTCCGGCTGGTGCCCGGCGGGTGGGGCGGCCGAGGACTCGGCGACGGCGCCAGGCCTGCTGGCGGCGTACCCACACCTGCGCGAGGCCCCGTCCGCCGACCCCGCCGAGCGGACGCGCCTCAACGTCCGCGACAGCACCGCGACCCTCGTCGTGTCGCCGCCGGAGCTGGTCGCCGGAGGCACCCTGCTCACGGTGGACGAGGCGGACCGCCTCGGGCGGCCCTGCCTGGTCACGACCGGACCGGCGGTGCACGTCGCGACCTGGCTGGAGACCCTGGCCGAGCCGCTCGTCCTCAACGTGGCCGGGCCCCGGGCCTCGGAGTGGCGCGAGGGGTACGACGTCGCGCGACGGCTGCTGGACGAGCTGCTGCGGGACCGGTGAGCATGGGCGCGAGCGGCCTCGCCGTCGTACGGACGGCTTCGTAGGATCGGGCGATGCTGCCGGCACCGGGGGAGCTCCTCCACTTCAGCGAGGACGCCGAGATCACCGACTTCGTGCCGCACGTGGCCGCGACCGCCCGACAGTCGGAGGCGTACGTGTGGGCCGTCGACGCCCTCAACGCGCCCTGCTACTGGTTTCCCCGGCAGTGCCCCCGGGTCTGCGCCTGGGGTCCGGACGGCGTGCGCGTCCACGCGGTCGAGGAGGCGTGGCTCCCGGCGATGGCCGAGGTCCCGCTCCACGCCTACCGTTTCGCAGCGCGCGACTTCGAGCCCTTCGGGGATCGCCCGCACGCCTTCGTCGCCACCACCCCGGTGACCCCACTGGGTCCGCCCGTGAGGGTGGCGGACACCCGCGGGCTGCACGAGCAGCACGGGATCGAGCTCCGCGCCGTCCCGGACCTGGAACGGCACTTCGACACGGTGCGGGCCGACGGGTGGGACTTCTCCGCCATCCGGATGCGCAACGTCGGGCGGGGGCCGGCCGCCTTCGGTCACTGACCGCGGCGGCTAGCGTGACGGCCATGCAGATGCGCGGGAGATCGCCGACCGCTACCGGGACTTCGCGACGTACGCGCGCGGCGACAGCCCGACCTTCGTGGCCTGGGCGCTCGGCGTCGCCGACGACCCGGAGGTGCACGCCTGGCTCGCCGACCTGCCCCGCATCAAGCAGCAGCCCAACCTCGTCTTCGCGGCGGCCCGCTGGCACGGCGCACCGGCGCCGGGGAAGTACGCCGCGTTCCGGGCCGTCCTGCTGGAGCGCGAGGAGGCCGTCAAGGCGACGATCCGGGCCCGGGCCACCCAGACCAACGAGGTGGGCCGCCTCGCCGCCCTCACCCCGGTCCTCGGGACCCTCGACGGCCCGCTCGCGCTCGTCGAGGTGGGGGCCAGCGCCGGCCTGTGCCTGTTCCCGGACCGCTACGACTACGACTGGCCCGGTGCCGGTCGCCTCACCGGCAGCGGGGGACCGACGCTGACCGCGACGGCGACCGGACCGGTCCCCGTGCCAGCCACGCACCCGGACGTCGCCTGGCGAGGCGGCGTCGACCTCAACCCGCTCGACGTCACCGACCAGGACGCCACGTCGTGGCTGGAGAACCTCGTCTGGCCCGAGCAGGACGAGCGCCGCGAGCGCTTGCGCGAGGCCGTGGCGGTGGCCCGCCGGGAGCCGCCGTACGTCGTCCGCGGCGACCTCCTCGAACGGCTGCCCGACCTCCTCCGCGAGGCCGGGCGCCACGGCACCCCCGTGGTGCTGCACAGCGCGGTCATCGCCTACCTCGAGGACGACGACCGCGAACGCTTCCACGACGTGATGACCGGCCTGGTCGCCGACGGCGCCTGCCACTGGGTCAGCAACGAGGCTCCCCGGGTCCTGCCCCGGGTGACGGGGGACTTCGCCGTGGGTCCGGGCCGGTTCGTGCTCGCCCTGGACGGGGTGCCGGTCGCTGCCGCGCACGGCCACGGGCACGCCCTGGAGTGGCGTACGACGGGTGGCGCGGGCGGCTGAGGAGGGGCCGGGACGGCACGCCGGAAGCGATGTCGGAACCCCCTGTCACACTGACGTAGGCTGATCGCTCTTCCCCTCCGCGATGATCCCGCGTCCCTCCAGCGAGGTCTGCTGGGCCGTCAGTCGCGACCGTTCCTGCGACCCGTGAAGAAGGTGTGGAAGACCCCGATGTCGGCCGGCTCCAACGACAACTTCGTGCACCTGCACGTCCACACCGAGTACTCCATGCTCGACGGCGCGGCGCGCCTCGGCGACCTCGCCAACCACACCGCCGAGCTGGGCATGCCGGCGATCGCGATGACCGACCACGGCAACGTGTTCGGCGCCTACGAGTTCTACAAGAAGGCCACCGCGGCCGGGGTCAAGCCGATCATCGGCATGGAGGCCTACTTCACCCCCAACATCAGCCGCTTCGAGCGCAAGCGCGTCAACTTCTACAAGGGCGGCCCCGACGACGTCTCCAGCCGCGGCGCCTACACCCACATGACGCTGCTCTCGGAGTCGACCGAGGGCATGCACAACCTGTTCCGCCTCTCGACCGGGGCGTGGCGCGACGGCTTCTTTCAGCACCCCCGCGCCGACCGCGAGCTGCTCTCGCAGCACAGCGCCGGCATCATCGGCACCACCGGCTGCCCGTCGGGCGAGGTGCAGGTCCACCTGCGCCACAACAACTACGACGCCGCCCGCCAGACGGCCGCGGACTACCAGGAGATCCTGGGCCGCGACAACTACTTCCTCGAGCTCATGGACCACGGGCTCGACATCGAGCGCCGCGTGCGCGACGGCCTGCTGCGCCTCGCCAAGGACCTGCGGATCCCGCTGCTGGCCACCAACGACTCGCACTACGTCCACCAGCACGACGCCAAGAGCCAGGAGCACCTGCTCTGCATCAACTCCGGCTCCACGATGGACATCCCGGCCGGCGACGGTCCGGGCCAGCGCTTCGCCTTCTCCGGTGACGGCTACTACATCAAGTCGCCCGCCGAGATGCGCTCCCTGTGGGTCGACAAGTACGACCTGCGTGAGGCCTGCGACAACACGCTGTGGATCGCCGAGCGCTGCGACGTCAAGTTCACCGAGGGCAACGGCACCTACATGCCGCGCTTCCCCTGCCCGCCCGGTGAGAACGAGGACTCCTGGCTGGTCAAGGAGGTCGAGCGCGGCCTCGCGGTCCGCTACCCGGGCGGCGTCCCGGACAACGTCCGCAAGCAGGCCGAGTTCGAGCTCGGCGTCATCACCCAGATGGGCTTCCCGGGCTACTTCCTCGTCGTCGCCGACTTCATCAACTGGGCCAAGGACAACGGCATCCGCGTCGGTCCCGGCCGCGGCTCCGGTGCGGGCTCGATGGTGGCCTACGCGATGCGGATCACCGACCTCGACCCGCTCGAGCACGGCCTGATCTTCGAGCGCTTCCTCAACCCCGACCGCGTCTCGATGCCCGACTTCGACATCGACTTCGACGAGCGCCGGCGCGGCGAGGTCATCCGCTACGTCACCGACAAGTACGGCGACGACCGGGTCTCCTACATCGTCACCTACGGCACCATCAAGGCCAAGCAGGCCGTCAAGGACTCCAGCCGCATCCTCGGCTACCCGTTCGCCATGGGTGATCGCATCACCAAGGCGATGCCGGCCGCGGTGATGGGCAAGGACGTCCCTCTCAAGGACATCTTCGACGCCAACCACAAGCGCTACGGCGAGGGCGGCGAGTTCCGCGGCCTCTACGAGAACGACAACGACGTCAAGCGCGTCGTCGACACCGCCATCGGCATCGAGGGCCTCAAGCGCCAGTGGGGCGTGCACGCGGCCGGCGTGATCATGTCCAGCGAGCCGCTCATCGACGTCATCCCGCTGCTCAAGCGGCCCGCCGACGGCGCCATGATCACCCAGCTCGACTACCCGACCTGCGAGGCCCTCGGCCTCATCAAGATGGACTTCCTGGGGCTGCGCAACCTCACGGTCCTCGACGACGCGGTCAAGAACATCAAGGTCAACAGGGACGAGACGGTCGTCCTGGAGGACCTCACCCTCGACGACCCCGCGACGTACAACCTGCTCCAGCGCGGCGACACCCTCGGCGTCTTCCAGCTCGACGGCGGCCCCATGCGGGCCCTGCTGCGCTCGATGCGGCCCGACAAGTTCGAGGACATCTCGGCCGTGGGCGCGCTCTACCGCCCCGGCCCGATGGGTGCCGACTCCCACAACAAGTACGCCCGACGCAAGACCGGGCGCGAGCCCGTGGAGGCGATCCACCCGGAGCTCGCCGAGGCGCTGGAGGAGATCCTGGGCGAGACCTACGGCCTGATCGTCTACCAGGAGCAGGTCATGGCGATCGCGCAGAAGCTCGCCGGCTACACGCTCGGACAGGCCGACCTGCTGCGCCGCGCGATGGGCAAGAAGAAGAAGGAGGAGCTCGACAAGCAGTTCGAGATCTTCTCCGGCGGCATGGTCGAGCGCGGCTACTCGATGAAGGCCGTGCAGACCCTGTGGGACATCCTGCTGCCGTTCTCCGACTATGCCTTCAACAAGGCGCACTCCGCCGCCTACGGCCTGGTCTCCTACTGGACCGCCTACCTCAAGGCCAACTACCCGGCCGAGTACATGGCGGCCCTGCTGACCAGCACCAAGGACGACAAGGACAAGTCGGCCATCTACCTCAACGAGTGCCGCCGGATGAAGATCCAGGTGCTCCCGCCCGACGTCAACGAGTCGCACGCCAACTTCACACCGGTCGGTCACGACGTCCGCTTCGGCCTCACCGCCGTCCGCAACGTCGGCGCCAACGTCGTCGACGGCATCGTCAGCGGGCGCGAGGAGAAGGGCCGGTACGCCGACTTCAACGACTTCATGGAGAAGGTCCCTGCCCACGTGTGCAACAAGCGCGTGGTCGAGTCGCTCATCAAGGCCGGTGCCTTCGACGAGATGAAGCACAAGCGCCGGGCGCTGGTGACCATCCACGAGACGGCGGTCGACCAGTACATCGACATCAAGAAGAACGAGGCGATCGGCCAGGACTCGCTCTTCGGCGGCCTCGACGAGGCCGACGGCGGGTTCGGCACCAGCATTCCGATCCCCGACATCGACGACTGGGACAAGATGACGCTGCTGGGCCACGAGCGCGAGATGCTCGGCCTCTACGTCTCCGACCACCCGCTCCTCGGGCTCGAGCACGTGCTCTCCAACGGCACCGACTGCACGATCGGCCAGCTCATGCTCGACGAGGAGCGCGCCCACGGCAGCACCCTGACGATCAGCGGGCTGGTGACCAGCGTCCAGCGCAAGATCACCAAGAAGGGCGACGCCTGGGCGACCATCACCCTGGAGGACCTCGACGGCGCGATCGAGGTGCTGCTGTTCCCGAGCGCCTACCAGCTGGCGTCCAACCACCTCGTGGAGGACGCCATCCTCCGGGTCAAGGGCCAGCTCTCCCGCGACAAGGACCAGCCCGAGCTGCGCGCCCAGGAGGTCTCGGTCCCCGACATCTCCGACGGCCCGAGCGGGCCGGTGGCCGTCAACCTGCCGCACACCCGGGTCAACCCCGGCACCGTCGACAGCCTCAAGGACGTCCTCGCCACCCACCCCGGCGTCACCGAGGTGATCCTCCACGTGCGGATGCGCGACCGGACGATCGTGCTCAAGGTCGGCGACCACCACCGGGTGACGCCGAGCCCGGCGCTCTTCGCCGACCTCAAGCAGCTGCTGGGTCCCGGGTGCCTCGCGGGCAAGGACCTGGCGGGATGACGGATGGACGGCTGACGCACGGCGGGACGACCAGCGACGGGCTGCGCGCCGTCGCGGTCCGGGTCGCGGTCGTGCTGGGCACGTTCGCGGTGGTGGGAGCGATCGCCGGGGTGGTGTGGGAGTGGCTGTGGACCCCGCCGCTGGGCATCGTCTACCGCGGTGAGTGGCTCTTCGAGCCCGCCGGTCCCGACTACGCCTTCTCCGGCACCGGCTGGTACGTCGTGGTCGCCCTCGCCGCCGGGCTGATCACCGCCCTCGTCCTCGGGTGGGTGCTGGTGTCCGGCGAGCTGACGACCCTCGCGGCCGTCCTGGTGGGCTCGGTGCTCGCCGGGTGGCTGATGTTCACCGTCGGCCACACGCTCGGCCCGCCCGACCCGCGGCCGCTGGCCGCGGCGAAGGACGACCTCGAGCGGCTGCCCAGCGACCTGCGGGTAGCCACCGACGACCCGGACGGCGCGTCGTACTCCCTCACGTCGAGCGCGTTCGTCGCCTTTCCGCTGGGAAGCACGCTGGGTCTCGTGCTGGTCTGGTTCACCACACGCGGTCGTCGCGTCCGTGGGGTTGATCCCGGTCCTGCTGGGTAGGCTGCGCGTCGTCATCACGTCGCACCACGGGGGTTCCACATGTCGTCCACCACACCGCAGGGCCCCTCGGGTCCCGAGTACCTCGAGTCCTCGTCGGGCAGCCCCGTCGCCGGGTCGTCGGCACACGGCGCCGACCACCGCAAGCGCCTTATCGTCCTCGGCGGCCTGCTCGGCGTCCTGGCGGTGGGTGGCGGTGCGGCCTGGGCCGCGTCGAGCTTCCTGAGCACCGGCTTCCAGCCGGCCGAGGCCCTTCCGGCCGGCACCATCGGCTACGTCAGCGTGGACCTCGACCCCAGCGGTGGGCAGAAGATCGAGGCCATCCGCACGCTGCGCAAGTTCCCCGCGTTCGCCGACAACGTCGACCTCGACACCGACGACGACCTGCGCGAGCGGCTCTTCACCGAGCTGACCGACTCCGGCGAGTGCGAGGGCCTCGACTACGCCGCCGACGTCAAGCCGTGGCTCGGGGACCGGGCCGCGGTCGCCGCCGTCGACACCGGCGCCGAGAGCCCCTCGCCGGTCCTGGTCGTCCAGGTCACCGACGCCGGCGAGGCCGAGGACGGCCTCGCCACCCTGCAGGAGAGCTGCGGCAGCGACGCGGTTGACGCGGCGACCGGTGGCTGGGCCGTCGAGGGCGACTGGGCCGTGATCGGCGAGTCGGTGGAGATCGCCGACCAGGTGGCCGCCGACGCCGGCGAGGACAACCTCGCCGACGACGCCGACTTCCAGCGCTGGACCGAGGAGGCGGGCGACCCCGGCATCGTGAGCCTGTACGTCGCACCGGCCGCCGGGCAGTACATGGCCGACATGATGGGCCTCTACGGCGACTCGCTCGGCTCGATGGGCGGCATGGACGGCATGGGCGGCGAGGGACAGGACCCGCTCACGCCCGAGATGGAGCAGTCGCTCGCCGACTTCCAGGGTGCCGCGGTCACCGTCCGCTTCGACGACGGAGCCCTCGAGGTCGAGACGGCCGGCGACCCCGGCCAGTCGATGATGGCGCTGTCCGGTCTCGACCAGAGCGCCTCCGACCTCGTGGCCGGTCTCCCCGACGACACGGTGGCCGCCTTCGGCGTCGGGTTCTCCGACGGCTGGTTCACGCAGATGGTCGACAACGTTGCCACGCTGGGCGGCAGCGACATGACCTCCGAGGAGATGATGTCGGAGATGTCGCAGGCGTCCGGGCTCGACCTGCCGGCGGACGCCGAGGCCCTGGCGGGTGACGGCGTCGCCGTCTCCATGGGCTCCGGCTTCGACCTCGAGGCGTTCTTCAACGGCGGGCCGGGCGAGCTCCCGGTCGGCGTGACCATCCAGGGCGACCCCGACGCCATCCTGGCCGCGCTCGACAAGGTGAAGGCCCAGATGGGTCCCGACGCCGACATGCTGGAGACCGAGGTCGACGGCGACCGGGTGACGATCAGCCCCAACGCCGACTACCGGTCCAGCCTCGTCGAGGGCGGTTCGCTGGACGAGTCGGAGGCCTTCGACGAGGTCGTCGCGGACGCCGACGAGGCCTCGGCCCTGTTGTTCGTCGACTTCGACGCCGACGACAACTGGCTGGCCCGCCTGGCCGGCGAGGAGGACCCGGAGATCGCCGAGAACATCGAGCCGCTCTCCGCCTTCGGCGTCACCGGCTGGATCGAGGACGGCGTCTCCCACTCGGTCGTCAGGCTCACGACCGACTGAGCGTCACCACCGATCGAGGTTCACCGGCCGATCGGGGCCGTGGTCGCCGAGGTGATCGCGACCAGGTCGGCCGGTGACAGCTCCAGGTCGAGCCCCCGCCGGCCGCCGGAGACGAAGATCGTCGGCCAGGCGGTGGCCGACTCGTCGAGGACCGTGGGATGGGCCCGCTTCTGCCCGACCGGTGAGATGCCGCCGGCGACGTACCCCGTCGCCCGCTCGGCGGCGGCGACCTCGGCCATCACCGCCTTGCTGCCTCCCAGCGCCCGGGCGAGCGCCTTGAGGTCGAGCTGGCGCTCCACCGGCACGATGCCGACGACCAGGGCGCCGCGCCGTCCTGAGCCTGTCGAAGGGTCGAGCGAGGCCATCAGCGTCTTGAACACCCGGGCGGGCTCGACGCCGAGCGCCTCGGCGGCCTCCAGCCCGAACGACGCGGCGCGGGGGTCGTGCTCGTAGGCGTGCAGGGTGACGTCGATGCCCGCCGCGGCCAGCGCGACGGTGGCCGGCGTACCGCCACCGGCCCTCTTCCTGGCCATCCTGCCGGAGCCCCTAGTTGGGGGACCACGCCGTGCGGGCCACCTCGGTGGCCGGCAGCGACGGGATGACGTTGATGGCACGCAGCTCCTCGCGCAGCAGCGAGGTCACCAGCTCCAGCCGCTCCCGCGGCGAGTCGGCCTCCAGCAGCGACTGCCGTTCGGCCATCGGCAGCGGCGCGAGGGCGGCCAGCGTCCACGACAGGTAGCCGGGGTCACGGGGGAGGGAGCCCGAGAACGTGGTGCCCTGCAGCTCGCTGACGGCCGCGCGGTACGCCGTGAACGTCGCCCGTGCCCGGCCCAGCACCTCGTCGGGGACCGGTCCCTCGGCGTCCGGGTGCTCGGCGACGTCACCGACGGCGAACTCGCCGGACGCGTCGAGGCCCTGGAGCACGATGCGCTCGCGCGCGACCGCCTCGATCTCGTAGGTCCCGTCGTCGTTGGCCTCGACGTCGGTCAGCTGGAGCCGGACCCCCACCCGGTACAACGACTGCGAGCCGTGGTCTCCCACCTCGTAGCCCTCCCGGACCGCGACCGTGCCGAAGACGCGCTCGGCGGGGTCGTCGATGCGCAGCAGGTGCTGGACCAGCGCGCGGTAGCGGTCCTCGAAGACGTGGAGGGGCAGCGAGACGCCCGGGAACACCACCGTGCTGAGGGGGAACATCGCCAGGGGAGTGCTCACGCACCGACCCTAGCGCTGTCCGGGCACCGTGCGGGTTCGGTCGGCGCGTGGCCCGGTCCCTAGACTTGGGGCCATGATCCGTCGCATCGACCTCAGGGGAGCAGACCGTGCCTTGGTCGACTACCGCGCCGCCGTGCCGCGCGCGGAGTTCGACGTGGAGGCGGCGACGCATCTGGTGGCCCCGGTGCTGCACGCGGTCAAGGCCCGCGGCGTCGAGGCGATCCGGGAGTTCTCCGCCGAGTTCGACCGGATCGAGATCGAGGACATCGCGGTGCCCCGTGAGGCGATGACCCGCGCCCTCGAGGAGCTCGACCCGACGATCCGGCAGGCGCTCGAGGAGTCGATCCGTCGCCTGCGCGCCACCTGCGAGGCCGAGCTCGAGCACGACGTCGTGAGCAGCCTCGGCGACGGTGCCACCGTCACCCACCGCAAGGTGCCCATCGACCGGGTGGGCCTCTACGTGCCCGGGGGACTCGCCCCGCTGGTGAGCAGCGTGGTGATGAACGTCGTCCCGGCCCAGGTCGCGGGCGTGCGCAGCATCGCGCTCAGCAGCCCGCCGCAGAAGAACACCGGCGGCCTGCCCGAGCCCACCATCATGGCCGCGTGCGAGCTGCTCGGCGTCGACGAGGTCTACTCCGTCGGCGGGGCCCAGGCCATCGGCATGTTCGCGTACGGCGCCGGGCCGTGCCGCCCGGTCAACCTGATCACCGGACCGGGCTCGATCTACGTCGTGGCCGCCAAGCGGCTGGTCAGCGGCAGCGTGGCCATCGACTCCGAGGCGGGACCGACCGAGATCGCGATCCTGGCCGACGACTCGGCCGACGCGGCGTACGTCGCCTCCGACCTCATCAGCCAGGCCGAGCACGACCCGCTGGCCGCGTCCGTGCTGGTGACCGACTCCGAGACGCTGGCCGACGACGTCGTCGCCGAGCTGGAGAAGCAGGTCTTCGCCACCCGCCACACCGGCCGGATCCAGCAGGCCCTCGCCGGTCCCCAGTCCGCGATCGTCATGGTCCACGACATGGAGCAGGGCCTCGACGTGGTCAACGCCTACGCCGCGGAGCACCTCGAGATCCAGACCCGCGACTCCGCGGCGTACGCCGCTCGCATCACCAACGCCGGTGCCGTCTTCGTCGGTCCCTGGGCCCCGGTCTCGCTGGGCGACTACTGCGCCGGGTCCAACCACGTGCTGCCGACCGCCGGCTGCGCGTGCCACTCCAGCGGCCTCAGCGTGCGCGCCTTCACCAAGTCGATGCACGTCATCGACTACTCGCGCGAGGCGCTGGCCGAGGTGGCCGGCCACGTCGTGGCGCTGGCCGACGCCGAGGACCTGCCGGGTCACGGCGCCGCCGTCTCCGTGCGGTTCGAGCAGTGAGGGCGGGCCCTGCGCAGGAGCGGTCGTGGCTGCCCCTGCGGGAGGAGCTGCACGGGATCGAGCCGTACGGCGCACCCCAGCTCGACGTACCGGTCCAGCTGAACGTCAACGAGAACCCCTACGGCCCGTCGCCGGAGGCGGCGGCCGACATCGCGGCGTCCGTGGGACGGGCGGCGACGACCCTCAACCGCTATCCCGACCGCGAGTTCACCGAGCTGCGCGAGGCGCTGGCGGCGTACCTGAACACCTCCGGCGGCCACGGCATCACCGCCGAGCAGGTGTGGGCGGCCAACGGCTCCAACGAGGTCATGCTCCAGCTGCTCCAGGCCTTCGGTGGTCCGGGGCGGACGGCGCTCAGCTTCGCGCCGACGTACTCGATGTACCCCGAGTACGCCCGCGACACCGTCACCGAGTGGGTGGCCGGGCGGCGCGAGGAGGACTTCTCCCTCGACCTCGGGGCCGCCCGTGCGCTGATCGAGGAGAGGCGCCCCAGCGTCGTGCTGCTGCCCTCGCCCAACAACCCGACCGGCACGGCGCTGCCGCCCGAGGCGGTCTCGATGCTGTGCGAGGCGGCTGCCGGTGACGGACGCAACGGCCTCGTCGTCGTGGACGAGGCGTACGGCGAGTTCCGCCGCGCCGGCGTGCCCAGCGCGCTCGAGCTGCTGGACACCCACCGCAACCTCGTCGTCACCCGCACCATGAGCAAGGCGTTCGCCCTGGCCGGGGCCCGGGTGGGCTACCTCGCCGCGGCGCCCGAGATCTGCGACGCGATCCGCGTCGTGCGTCTGCCCTACCACCTCTCCGCGGTGACCCAGGCGACGGCGCTGGCCGCGCTGCGGCACGCGCCCGAGCTGCTGGGCAGGGTGGACGAGCTCCGCGTGGAGCGGGACGCGACGGTCGACTGGCTGCGCGGGCGTGGCCTCGCCGTGGCCGACAGCGACGCCAACTTCGCGCTGTTCGGCACCTTCGAGGACCGCCATGCCGTCTGGCAGGCGCTGGTCGAGCGGGGCGTGCTGATCCGCGAGACGGGGCCCGCCGGCTGGCTGCGGGTCTCGATCGGGACCGCCGCCGAGATGGACGCATTCAAGCAGTCACTGATCCAGGTCATGGAGGACCACCGATGAACCGCACCGCCAAGATCGAGCGGACCACCTCGGAGTCCCAGGTCTCCGTCGAGGTCGACCTCGACGGCTCCGGCCGCGCCGACATCAGCACCAACGTCGGCTTCTACGACCACATGCTCACCGCCTTCGCCCGCCACTCGCTGGTGGACCTCACCGTGCACTCCAACGGCGACACCCACATCGACGCCCACCACACCGTCGAGGACACCGCGATCGTCCTCGGCCAGGCGCTGCGCGAGGCGCTCGGCGACAAGCGCGGCATCCGCCGCTTCGGCGACGCCACCGTGCCCCTCGACGAGGCGCTGGCGCAGGCGGTCGTCGACGTGTCCGGTCGCCCGTACTGCGTGCACACCGGCGAGCCCGAGGGCCAGGTCTACGTCGCCATCGGCGGCAACGACGTCAACGGCGCCGCCTACCAGGGCTCGCTGACCCGGCACGTCTTCGAGACGATCGCCTTCCACGCCCACCTCGCGCTGCACGTGCGGGTGCTCTCCGGCCGGGACCCGCACCACCTCGTGGAGGCGCAGTTCAAGGCGTTCGCCCGGGCCTTCCGCGACGCGATCGCCCTCGACCCGCGCGAGACCGGCGTGCCGTCGACCAAGGGCACGCTGGGAGACGCCTCTTGAGCCCCGCCCCCCAGCAGGTCGTGGTCCTCGACTACGGCTCGGGCAACCTGCGCTCGGTCGTGCGCGCCGCCGAGTGGACCGGCGCCGAGGTGACGTTGACCAGCGACTTCACCACCGCGCTGGAGGCCGACGGGCTCATCGTCCCCGGCGTCGGGGCGTACGCCGCGTGCATGGCCGGCCTGCGCGCCATCAAGGGCGAGCGGATCATCGGGCGCCGCCTGGCCGGTGGCCGCCCTGTGCTCGGCATCTGCGTCGGCATGCAGGTGCTCTTCGCCCGTGGCGTCGAGCACGGCGTGGAGACCGAGGGCTGCGACGAGTGGCCCGGCACGGTCGAGCGGCTCCAGGCACCCGTCGTGCCGCACATGGGCTGGAACACCGTCGAGGCACCCGAGGGCTCTGAGCTCTTCGCCGGCGTCGAGGGGGAGCGGTTCTACTTCGTGCACTCCTACGCCGCCCGCCGGTGGGAGCTGGTCACCAACGACCGCACCCGCGCGCCCCTCGTCACCTGGACCACGCACGGCGGCGACCGCTTCGTCTCCGCGGTGGAGAACGGCCCGCTGTGGGCCACCCAGTTCCACCCCGAGAAGTCCGGCGACGCCGGCGCAGCGCTGCTGCGCAACTGGGTCCGCACGCTCTGAAGGTTGCCCGAAATGCGGGTCGCGCGGGCCGTGGGTCCCGGTCTAGCGTCCGTGGCATGGCCACGATGAGCATGAACAAGATCATCCACGCCGCCGTACGACGCGACGTGTCCCGGACCGAGCAGGCGCTCCGGGCGCTGCCGGAGGGGGACCGGGTCCGGGCCCGGCAGGTGCAGCGCGCGTGGCAGCACCTCGTCAAGGAGCTGACCCACCACCACGAGGCGGAGGACGCCCTGGCGTGGCCCTTCCTGCTGTCCCGGGGCGTGGACCCCGCTCTGATGGCGGCGATGGAGGGCGAGCACGGGGCGATGAAGCTGGCGCTGGTGCGGGCGACCTCGGCCATCGACGCTGTCGTCGCCGATCCCACTACCGTCCGCGCTGCGGGCGCGGCCGACGAGGTGGCGCGCACCCGCACCGTGGTCGATGCCCACCTTGCCCACGAGGAGGAGGACGTCGAGCCGCTCATCGAGGCCTACGAGGACGATCCCGAGTGGAAGGCCGCGGCCAAGGGGATGCGCCCCGCGCGGATCAGCGACGCCGCCGATGCCCTCGTCTGGATGCAGGACGGTGCCGACGAGCGGGAGCGGGCCGCGCTCCGTGCGCACATCCCCGGTCCGGTGATCGCCGTGGTCACGACGGTGTTCGGGCGCCGCTACCGGCGCGAGGTCGCGCCGACCTGGCAGGCCGGCTGACCCCGCGGACGCTCCCCGGCGGGGGTACGCACCCGACCCGGGCCGGGACCCTCAGGAGCGGACCCTGCGCACGAACGACTGGAGGTTGTCGACCAGGCGCTCGACCCGCTGCTCCACGGTGAGCGTCTCGTGCATGCCCGGGGTGCCGGTCTGTCGCTTGCCGCGCACGTAGTGCGAGCAGCTCAGGTCGGAGCAGATGTAGGTCCCGACCGAGTTCCCCTGTTGCCCCGACTTCCCGGCGCGGGGGGCCACCATCAGCGAGACGCCGCCCGACTGCACGGTGATGCACAGCGAGCACATGGCCCGCCGCGCGGCGCCGACGCCGGCCTCGTTGATGCGGAGCACCAGACCGTACGTCGCCCCGTCGACGTCGGCGACGAGGTAGCGGCGCGACGGCGAGCGCGGGTCGGTCCAGCCGAGGTAGTCCAGGTCCTCCCACGGCTGGGTGGCGAGGTCCTGCGGGACGTGGAGGCGCTTGGCCTCTCCCTTCGAGCAGTTCACGAAGGACGCGCGGATCTCGGTCTCGGTCAACGGTTTCACGAGGACGACGCTAGACTACCTACACATATTAGGCAAAAGACTAAAGGAGGCAGGATGGCGCGCGCAGGACTCTCGCCGCAGGTCGTGGTGCGAGCCGGGGCGGACCTGGCCGACGAGGTGGGCTTCGACGAGGTGACGCCCTCGGCGCTGGCCCGGCGCCTCGGCGTCCGCGCGGCGAGCCTGTACTCCCACGTCGGCGGGGCCGACGACCTGCGGACCCGGATCGCCCTGCTCGCGCTCGACGAGCTCGCCGACCTCGCGTCCGAGGCGCTCGCCGGACGGTCGGGCAAGGACGCGCTGGTCGCCTTCGCGGGGTGCTACCGGGACTTCGCCCGCGAGCACCCGGGCCGGTACGCCGCGATGCAGGTCCGGCTCTCGCCGGAGGCCGCTGCGGCGGGGCCCGGCGGCCGGCACGCCGACCTCACCCGGGCGATCCTGCGCGGCTACGGCCTGACCGGGGTCGACGAGACGCACGCCGTGCGCCTGATCGGCAGCGTCGTGCACGGCTTCACCACCCTCGAGCTGGGCGGCGGCTTCGACCACAGCGCACCTCCTCCCGACCGGACCTGGTCGCGGATCCTGGACGGCGTGGACACCGTGCTGAGGTCGTGGGCGGCACCCTCCTAGGATCGGACCCATGTCCTCCCACCTCGAGCTCCTGCCCGCCGTCGACATCAAGGGCGGCCAGGCCGTCCAGCTCGTGCAGGGCGTGGACGGCTCGGAGAAGCGCTTCGGCGACCCGATCGAGGCGGCCCTGCGCTGGCAGGAGGCCGGCGCCGAGTGGATCCACCTCGTCGACCTCGACGCCGCCTTCGGCCACGGCCACAACCGGGAGCTCCAGGCCCGGATCGTCGGTGCACTGGACATCCAGGTCGAGATGAGCGGCGGCATCCGCGACGACGAGTCGCTCGCGGCCGCCATGGCCACGGGCTGTCGTCGCGTCAACATCGGCACCGCCGCGCTGGAGCAGCCCGAGTGGTGTGCCCGGGCCATCGCCGAGCACGGCGACCGGGTCGCGGTCGGCCTCGACGTCAGAGGCCGCACCCTGGCCGCCCGCGGCTGGACGAGGGAGGGCGGCGACCTCTACGACGTGCTCGCCCGCCTCGACTCCGAGGGCTGCGCCCGCTACGTCGTCACCGACGTCAACAAGGACGGCATGCTCCAGGGCCCCAACCTCGACCTGCTGCGCGACGTGTGCGCGGCGACCGACCGCCCGGTCGTGGCGTCCGGCGGCGTCACCACGCTGGCCGACATCGAGGCCCTGATGGGCCTGGTCCCGGACGGGGTCGAGGGCGCGATCGCGGGCACGGCGCTCTACGAGGGCCGCTTCACGCTCGAGGACGCCCTCGCGCTGGCAAAGGGCCGGCCGTGACCCTCGCCGTACGCGTCATCCCGTGCCTGGACGTCGACGGCGGCCGGGTGGTCAAGGGCATCAACTTCACCGAGCTGCGCGACGCCGGCGACCCGGTCGAGCTCGCCCGCACCTACGACGCCGAGGGCGCCGACGAGCTGACCTTTCTCGACATCTCGGCCTCCCACCAGGGTCGCGCCACGACCATGGAGGTCGTCTCGCGCTGCGCGGAGGAGGTCTTCATCCCGCTCACGGTCGGCGGGGGAGTCGGCAGCGTCGAGGACGTCGACCGCCTGCTGCGCGCGGGCGCCGACAAGGTGGCGATGAACACCGCGGCGATCCGCCGCCCCGACCTGATCGCCGAGGTGGCCGACCGGTTCGGCAGCCAGGTGCTGGTGCTGAGCGTGGACGCCCGTCGGGCCCCCGGCACCGACTCGGGCTTCGAGGTGACCACCCACGGGGGTCGCACCAGCGCCGGCATCGACGCGGTCGCGTGGGCGGCCCGCGCGGCCGAGCTGGGGGCCGGGGAGATCCTGCTCAACGCGATGGATGCCGACGGCACCCAGGACGGCTTCGACCTCGAGCTCATCGCCGCCGTGCGCCGCGAGGTCGGCATCCCCGTGATCGCCAGCGGCGGAGCGGGGGCCGTGGAGCACTTCGCGCCGGCCGTGGAGGCAGGGGCCGACGCCGTGCTCGCGGCCACCGTCTTCCACTTCGGCACGCTGCGGATCGGTGAGGTCAAGGCAGGTCTGGCAGCTGCAGGCCACCCGGTGCGCTGAAGCGCCCGCGGCGGTCCGGGCGGACACAGCCGGCCATCGTCCCGACCTTCTCGAAGCCGGTGAGGTCCCCGGCGCCCCACTGGTAGTCGGGGACGTCATACGACGCCGGGTGCATCACCTGTGCCGGGTCCGACACGTGACCGAGGCCCATCGCGTGGCCGAGCTCGTGCATGAGCACGTGCAGGGCCGCGCTGGCGTCCATGTACGGCGTCTGCGAGTCGATCACGACGCCTGCGTTGCGAGCCAGCGCGATCCGGCGACCGCGGGCGTCGCGACCCCACACGGCCTTGCCGGCCCCGCCGCGACCGGCGGTGCCGGGACCGATGTCCAGCGCCGTCTCGGCGTCCGTGGCCCACGAGATGAGCACGTCGGTGTCCTTCGGGACAGACCCGCCGCCACCCTGGAAGACCGCCCCGGTGGGCCCGAGGTAGCGGAACTCCACCCCGGTGGCCTGGGAGATCCGGGCGATCGCCGCGTGCGACAGCGTCTCTGCGGTCGCGGGGTCGGGCAGGCCCTGGGCGGCGTTGACGCGGTAGGTCAGCCGCTGGCAGGGGTTGAGCCGCACGGGGTAGGAGCTGATGTGCGCCCACGCCGCCGGGTCGCCGCCGGCGGCGTAGGGCTCCACCACGGTGACGCGCTGGGCCCGGGTGGCGTCGGCGCGGGCCCGGCCCGTGCGGGCGGCCAGCACGCGGACCTTCGCCGAGCGGGTCCACCACGTGGGGACGGCGAACGAGTAGTCGCCCGCGCTGGTCGTGCGGGCCTTCTCCTGGGTGCGCCACCCGGAGGCGGTCCGCAGCTGGAGGCGCACCGTGCGCCTGCCCCGGACCCGGTCCTTCACCGTGCCGGTGACCGAGACCGGGGTGTCGCGCACGGTGCTGGTGCTCGACCAGCTCGCCGTGGTCTTCGTGCGGGCGGGGCGTCCGGCGTCGGCCGGGGCGCCTGCCAGCAGGCCCGCGACCAGGGCCGTGGTCGCCACTCCGGCGGCGGCCGAGCGGCGTCGTACGGACGGGCGGGCGGTGGACGACCGGGCGGTCGGCGGCATGGTGCTCCCTGTGGGGTGGGTTGGTCGGTGGCGTCGGGCTGGCCTCCTACCCACCGTCGACGAGTTCACACGGTGGCATCGGCACGCATGTGCCCCGTCGCGGACTTACGATTTCGCCATGCGCACCCTGACCCGACCCCTCGTCGCCACCTCGCTGGCCGCGGCCGTGCTCCTGACCGCCTGTGGCGCCCCCCGCGACGAGGCCGACTCCGCCTCCGACTCCTCCACCACCGAGGAGACCGACGCGGCCGCGTCGTGCGACAAGGACTCGCTCGAGACGCGCTCCGACGGCGTGCTGACCGTCGGCACGGACTCCCCGGCGTACGAGCCGTGGTTCGTCGACGACGACCCCACCAACGGCGAGGGCTACGAGTCGGCCGTCGCCTACGCGATCGCCGAGCAGCTCGGGTACGCCGAGGACGAGGTCGAGTGGGTGACCGTGCCGTTCAACGCGGTGGTCAGCCCGGGTGAGAAGAAGTTCGACTTCGACGTCAACCAGGTCTCCATCACCGAGGAGCGCCGCAACGCCGTCGACTTCTCCAGCGGCTACTACGACGTGCGCCAGACCGTCATCACCAACGCCGGCAGCCCCATCGACGGGGTCACCTCGATCGCCGACCTCGCCGACGCCAAGCTCGGCGCCCAGGTGGGCACCACGAGCTACAACGCGATCAGCGACCAGATCGGCAGCAGCCAGCAGGCCGCCGCCTTCGACACCAACGACCAGGCGGTCCAGGCCCTCAAGAACGGCCAGATCGACGGCATCGTGGTCGACCTGCCGACCGCCTACTACATGACGGCCGTCCAGCTCGACGACGGCGTGATCGTCGGCCAGCTGCCGCTGCCCGACGGCGAGGTCGAGCAGTTCGGCGCCGTGCTCGACAAGGACAGCCCGCTCACCGACTGCGTCTCGCAGGCGGTCGACGCGCTGCGCGAGGACGGCACCCTGGACCAGCTCGCCGACGAGTGGCTGGCGCAGCAGGGCGCTCCCGAGCTCTCCTGATGTCGGCCCGGGAGGCCGACGCCGCGCCGCCCGACTGGCAGCCGTCGGAGGTCCAGCGCGAGCGGGACGCCTGGCGGCGCCGACAGACGGTGCGCAGCGCGGCGATCGCTGCCACGTCGACGGTCGTGCTGCTCGGGGTGGTGGCCGCGCTGGTCGTCACCTCGCCCGGGTGGGAGCGGGTGAAGGAGACGTACTTCGACTGGGACAAGGCGGTCGACTCGTTCCCGGCGGTCCTGGCGGGGCTGTGGCTCAACATCCGGGTGATGGTGGTCTGCGCGGTCGTCATCGTGGTGCTGAGCCTCGCGATCGCGGTGATGCGCACGATCCGGGGACCGGTGGCCTTCCCGCTGCGCCTGCTCGGCACGGTGTACGTCGACGTCTTCCGCGGGCTGCCGCTGCTGCTCGTGCTCTTCCTGCTCGGCTTCGGCGGCCCGGCCCTCGACCTGACCGGCCTGCCCACCTCGGCGCTCTTCTGGGGGTGCGCGGCCCTGGTGCTGTCCTACTCGGCGTACGTCGCGGAGGTCTTCCGGGCCGGTATCGAGTCGGTGCACCCCTCCCAGCGCCTGGCGGGACGGTCCCTGGGGCTGTCCTACGCCCAGACGCTGCGCCACGTCGTCCTGCCGCAGGCGTGGCGCCGGGTGCTGCCGCCGTTGATGAACGACCTGGTGTCGCTGCAGAAGGACTCCGGCCTCATCGCCGTCCTCGGCGTCATCGACGCCATCCGGGCCGCCCAGATCGAGACGGCCCGCGACTTCAACTACACGCCGTACGTCGTGGCGGGCTTCCTGTTCATCTGCCTCACCATCCCGATGGCGCGGCTGACCGATCGGTACGCCCGCAAGCAGGGCTTCCACGGCGCGGGAGGAATGCTGTGAGCGACGGAGCCGAGCGAGGGACGAGCGAGCGACCGAGCTCACCCTCGGGCGCTGTGAGCGACGGAGCCGAGCGAGGCACGAGCGAGCTCGTGCTCGAGATGGCCGGCGTGCGCAAGGTGTTCGGCGACCACGTGGTGCTGCGCGACGTCGACCTGTCGGTCGCGCGCGGGCAGTGCGCGGTGCTGATCGGGGCGAGCGGCTCCGGCAAGTCGACCCTGCTGCGGTGCGCCAACCTCCTCGAGACCGTGGACGACGGCGTCATCACCTTCGAGGGGCAGGACGTCACGGACCCTCGCGTGCACGCCGACGCGGTCCGGGCCCGGATGGGCCTGGTCTTCCAGGCCTACAACCTCTTCCCCCACCTCACCGTGCTCGGCAACGTGACGCTGGCGCTGCGCAAGGTGCACGGGGTGGCGAGCGCCGAGGCGGACGCCCGCGGGCTGGAGATGCTGGACCGGGTCGGCCTCGCGGCCAAGGCCGGGGCCCGGCCCGACGACCTCTCCGGCGGCCAGCAGCAGCGCGTCGCGATCGCCCGGGCGCTGGTCGCCAACCCGCGGCTGATGCTCCTCGACGAGGTGACCTCGGCCCTCGACCCCGAGCTGGTGGGCGAGGTGCTGGACCTCCTCACCGACCTCAAGTCCGACGGCGTGACCATGGTCCTCAACACCCACGAGATGGGCTTCGCCCGCGACGTGGCCGACACCGTCAGCTTCCTGCACGACGGGGTCATCCACGAGTCCGGGAGCCCGGCGCAGGTGATCGGCGACCCCCAGCAGGAACGCACCCGTGCCTTCCTGTCGCGGCTGCGGCTGGTCTAGGGACCGGCCGCGCGAGGGCTAGATGCCCCGCTCGGCTCCGCGCAGCCGGGCGATCCGGTCGAGGGGGCCGGTGAGGTCGACGCCGAAGGTTTCGTCGCGCCCGTGCAGGAAGAGCACCAGCTCGCTCGGCAGGCCGTGGACGGTCACCGGCTCGTCGCCGCGGCGCAGGGTGGCCGTCTCGTGGGTGTCGGTGCGTTCGATCCGGACCGGCACCCGGGCCCGGGCGACGAGCCCGCGACCGAGCAGGCGCAGCATGGTCCACAGGACGTCCTCGTCGTGACGGGTGAGCGCGCGCGGCTGCCAACCCGGCTGGGCGCGGCGCAGGTCCTCGTGGTGGACGAAGAACTCCACCGGGTTGACCCGGTCGTCGACCACCTTGAGGGCGACGGGGGTGAGGCGGGGGTGCGGAAGCGCTCGACGAGGACCTCGAAGTCGTCTGACGCCGTACGCCGCATCGCGCGCTCGGTGAGCCCGGCGAGGGGCGGCAGGGCGATGCCGGCGGCGCCCAGCGGGCTGTGCTCGCGCACGAGCAGGTGGGCCAGCAGGTCCTGGGCGTCCCACCCGTCGCACAGGGTCGGGGCGTCGGGGCCGAGGGCTCGCGCGGTGTCGGCCAGGGAGTGACGCTCTGCACGGGCGAGGCTCATGCGTCCACCCTAGGGGCGACCCCGTGAGCACGGCCGCGCGATTGGGCCGCTGTCGGTGGCGGGGAATAGCCTGACCCGTCGGGATGGTTGCGCCGAGCAACCTCCCCAGTGGCGGTCGTGCCTGCGCGCGACGACCCCGCGGGTGGCGATGCGCACGACGGTGGCGCGACGACGGTGTGCAGGACGACGGTACGAACGACGAGGGGGCGGGCGACACAGGTGGCAGGCGAGGACGCGGAGCTCCGGGGATCCACGACGTGGGAGGGCTTCGCCGTACTCGGCCACGCCATCCGGCGCGAGCCCGCCATCTTCATCCTGTCTACCCTGGGCTCGGTGCTCTTCGCGGTGCTGACGGTCGCCGACGCGTGGGTGCTGGGCTGGGCGACCGACCACGTCGTCATCCCCGCCTTCGAGAACGGCGAGATCGCCACCGGCCTGCTCTGGGCGGTGCTCGGGCTGTTCCTGGGCGTCGCGGTCCTGCGTGCCGTGGGCATCGTCGCCCGCCGGCTCGGGGCCGGGGTCATGCAGTTCCGCATGCAGGCCCACACCCGCCGGGCCGTGACCAGGCAGTACCTCACCCTGCCGATGGAGTGGCACCAGCGGCACCCGACGGGGCAGCTGCTGTCCAACGCCTACTCCGACGTCGAGGCCGCCTGGGCGCCCATCGCACCGCTCCCGATGGCGCTCGGGACGGTCGTCATGATGGCCATCGCGGTCGTCCAGATGATCCTCGCCGACATGGTCCTGGCCCTCGTGGGGCTGCTGGTCTTCCCGGCCGTCGTGGTCGCCAACCTCGCCTACCAACGGCTCGCGTCGCCGCTCATGACGCACGCGCAGGCCCTGCGGGCCGAGGTCAGCGAGATCGCCCACGAGTCCTTCGACGGCGCGATGGTCGTCAAGACCCTGGGCCGTGAGGGCGAGGAGACCGACCGGTTCCGCGCCAAGGCTCACGAGCTGCGCGACGTCAACATCCGCGCGGGCCGCATCCGGGCCGCCTTCGACCCCACCCTGGCGTCGCTGCCCAACATCGGGGTGCTCATCGTGCTGGCCGTGGGCACCTCCCGCGTCATGGCCGGTCAGACCGACGCCGGTGACGTCGTCACCGTCGCCTACCTGCTGACCATCGTGGCCTTCCCGATCCGCGCGATCGGCTGGCTGCTCGGGGAGTTCCCCCGCTCGGTCGTGGGCTACCGCCGCACCGAGGCGGTCATCGCCGCGACCGGCTCCATGGAGTACGGCGCGGCGACGCTGCCGTCGGCCGGCCGCGGCGCCGTCCTGGAGGTCGACTCCCTGCACTACGCCTACGACCCCGCCACCCGGCTGCTCGACGGCGTGACCTTCGACGTCCAGCCGGGACGCACGGTGGCGCTGGTCGGCCAGACCGCGTCGGGCAAGAGCACCCTGACCAACCTGCTCACCCGTCTGGTCGACCCCGACGAGGGGCAGGTCCGCATCGACGGGGTCGACCTGCGCGACCTGGCCCGCGGGGAGCTCGCCGGGGCCGTCGCGCTGGTCCCGCAGACGGCGTTCCTCTTCGACGACACCGTCCGGGGCAACATCACCCTCGGGGCCGACATCCCCGACGACGTGGTGTGGGCGGCGCTGCGCGACGCGCAGGCCGACGGCTTCGTCGCCGCGCTCGGAGACGGCCTGGACACCCAGCTGGGGGAGCGGGGGACGTCGCTGTCCGGTGGCCAGCGCCAGCGCATCTCGCTGGCCCGGGCCCTGGTCCGGCGCCCGCGCCTGCTGATCCTCGACGACGCCACCTCCGCGGTGGACCCGGAGGTCGAGGCACGCATCCTCGCGACGCTGCGCGACGGCTCCACGGACACGACCCTGGTGGTCGTGGCCTACCGCAAGGCCACCATCGGCCTCGCCGACGAGGTGGTGCACCTCGACGAGGGCCGGGTCGCGGACCGCGGCACCCACCGCGAGCTGCTCGGCCGCAACCGCGACTACGCGCGGCTCGTCAACGCCTACGAGCAGGCTGCCCACGAAGAGGCCGCCGGCTCCGCCACCGTCCCGAGCAGCGCCGGAGGTGCCCAGTGAGCTCCACGACCACGACCCGCAACCCCACCGCCGGCACCCGCATGGACTCCGGCGAGGACATCGGCGCCATCGAGACCATCCGCCGGGGCATGCGCATCTCGCCCGAGCTCAGCGAGGGCCTCCGTTTCACCCTGTTCCTCGCGATCGTGGCCGCCTGCGGCCAGGTCGTCGTGCCGATCGCCGTGCAGCAGACCCTCGACCGGGGGCTCAACGGCCCCGACGGGCCCGAGCTGGCGTACGTCGTGTGGCTCGGCATCGGCTGCGCGGTGGTGCTCACCATCACCAGCCTCGCGTCGTACACGATGACCAGCAGGCTGTTCTCCACCTCCGAGCGCGGCCTCGCCACGTTGCGCGTCAAGGCCTTCCGCCACGTCCACGACCTGCCGCTGCTCACCCAGAACACCGAGCGCCGCGGTGCGCTGGTCTCCCGGGTCACCAGCGACGTCGACCAGGTGAGCCAGTTCCTCGTGTTCGGCGGCCTGATCTTCGTGGTCAGCATCGGCCAGATGCTGGTCGCCACCGTGATCATGGTCATCTACAGCTGGCAGCTCGCCCTGGTCGTGTGGCTGTGCTTCGCACCGCTCTTCATCTCGATCCGCTACTTCCAGCGCAAGCTCTCGGAGGCCTACGGCGTCGTCCGTCACCAGGTGGGCGTGCTGCTCGGCGCCATCTCCGAGCCGGTGGTCGGCGCCGCGACCGTGCGCTCGTACGCCGTCGAGGACCGCACCCAGCACCGCATCGACTCGGCCATCGACGACTTCAAGTCGGCCAGCACGCGGGCCCAGAAGTTCACCGTCGTGTCGTTCTCCCTCGGCGGGATCTCGGCCGGGCTGGCCAACGCCGGCGTGCTCATCGTGGGCGTGCTCCTGGGCTTCACCTCCGACATGACGGCCGGCAAGGTGCTCGCCTTCGCCTTCCTGGTGACCCTGTTCGTCGGTCCGGTGCAGATGGGCACCCAGATCCTCACCGACGCGCAGAACGCGATCGTGAGCTGGCGTCGCGTGATCGGCATCCTGGAGACGCCGGCCGACCTCGTCGACCCCGGCCCGGACGCCGAGGTGCTGCCGCGGGGACCGATCGACGTGACCTTCGACGACGTCACGTTCGCCTACCCCGGCGGTCCGTCGGTGCTCTCCGACGTCTCCCTGCACATCGACGCCGGCACCCGGATCGCGATCGTGGGGGAGACGGGTTCGGGCAAGTCGACCTTCGCCAAGCTGCTGACGCGACTCATGGACCCGGTCGAGGGCGCCGTCCTGCTGGACGGTCTCGACGTACGCCGCATCGCGCCGGCCTCGTTGCGCCGCAGCGTCGTCCTGGTCCCCCAGGAAGGGTTCCTCTTCGACGACTCGCTGGCGGCCAACGTGCGCTACGGCAAGCTCGACGCGACGGAGAAGGACATCCTCGCTTCGGCCGACGAGCTCGGGCTGCGCGACTGGCTCGACGCCCTGCCGGGTGGGCTCGCGACCCGGGTGGGCCAGCGCGGCGAGTCGCTGTCGGCCGGGGAGCGCCAGCTGGTGGCTCTGCTGCGCGCCCACCTCGCCGACCCCGACCTGCTGGTGCTCGACGAGGCCACCAGCGCCGTCGACCCCCAGCTCGAGATGCGCATCGGGCTCGCGCTGGAACGGCTCATGCAGTCACGCACGTCGGTGACGATCGCCCACCGGCTCTCGACGGCCGAGCAGGCCGACGAGGTGATCGTGGTGGACCGGGGCCGCGTGGTGCAGCGGGGCCCGCACCGCGAGCTCGTCACCCAGGCGGGCACGGTGTACGCCGGGCTCCACGCCTCGTGGGTGGCCCAGCACGACACGCACTGACACCGGTCGCGAGCCCGGCTCCGACCACCGAGGTCGGGAGCCGGGGTCAGATCTCCAGCAGCTGCGCGATCATCTGGTCGACGTCGAGGTGCTCGGCCTCGACACCCGGCGGGCACACGTCGACGGTGCGCCCGATGAAGTGGGTGATGTCGTCGGTGCGGGTCTCGAGGAGCAGGTGCCCGTCGGGGCTGCAGAGCTCGATCTGGACGATCGCGACGCCGTCGTCGTTGAGCGACGGGCAGATCCGCACGTCACCCTCACCGATCGGGTGGGTGATGCCGCGCATCAGCAGGTCGCGACCGAAGGTCCAGGTGACCAGGGGGTCGACGTCGCCGAACGTCATGGTGACGGCGAAGGCGTCGGAGCGGGCGTACCCGAGGACGGCGTCCAGCTCGTAGCACTGGCCGTCGAGGTCCCGGCAGTACATCGTCACGTCCACGGCGACGTCCGAGATGATCTCGCGCATGTGTCTCCACTCTCTCTCGAGGTGCCCGACCACACGGACCCTCCCTCGGTGGGTAGGACGGCGGGGGGACCGACCTATGACGTGGGTTCAACGACCCAGTCCGTGGTGGGCTACGTCTCACGTTGAGCCGTACCCGTAGGGTCATCACGTGAGCGCAGCAAAGCAGGCAGATGCCATCTTCCCTGCACCGACACGCTGGATGAAATCCTGATGGCCGTCCCGGGCGGCGGCGCCGCCAAGCGGCTGGTGCTGGAGACGCTGGGGTGGGTGCTGCTGCTGGCCGGAGTGGCGGCGATCTTCCTGCCCGGACCGGGGCTGCTGGGCATCTTCGCCGGGCTGGCCCTGCTGTCCCAGCAGTACGACTGGGCCGAGCGGCGGGTGGAGCCCGTCCGCATCCGTGCGCTGCGGGGAGCGGCCGAGGGAGTCGAGACCTGGCCGCGCATCGTCGCCTCGGTCCTGGGCGCCCTGGTGCTGGCGGCCTGCGGCGTGCTGTGGATCTACTACCCCCCGGCCCCCGACTGGTGGCCCCTCGCCGACTCCTGGTGGCTTCCCGGCGGACTGTGGACCGGCATCACGCAGATCGCCTCCGCGTTCATCGCCGTGGCGCTCATCGTCTACAGCTACCGGCGCTTCCACGACAAGCCCGAGGCCGTGGCCGCGCTGCGTCGCGAGGGCGATTCCGAGTCGCCTGCGACGATGGGTTAGAGTTCCCCGGCACCCGCACAGCGGGCGATTGGCGCAGTGGTAGCGCGCTTCGTTCACACCGAAGAGGTCACTGGTTCGAACCCAGTATCGCCCACCATCCCCACGCAGCCCCCGACCCGCGAGAGCGCCGGATCGGGGGCTCTTGCGTGGGGTCGCGAGCGGTCACTCCTCGTCGGCGGCCTGCTCGGCCCACCACTCCGCGTCGCGGGCCTCGAGCACGTCCTGGAGGTCGCGCCAGGCCTCGTACTCGTCGTCCTCCGCTGCGGGTCGGATCACGGTGTCATCGTGCTCCTCCAGGACACCGCGCTTCAAGGCCTGGTGCCCACCGGTCCCGGGTGCTGGTCCAGACCGGTGGGACGTCGCGAGCAACCCTCGCGCACCGTGCAGGCGTCCTCCTGCTGCCCCGACACGACGGGGCCAGTACACGAGAAACGGAACACGCCCATGCGCACCACGATCCTGAGCTCGGCCGCCCTGTCGGTCGCCGCCCTGACCCTGACCGTGTCCCAGCTCGCGCCCGCGAGCGCCAACGCCATCGGCGTCGAGGATCCCGCCGACATCGGTCACGGGGTCGACCTGCGCTCGGTCGTCGTCGACCACCGCGCCGACAACGTGGTGGTCACCACCACCCACACCAACCTGCGTCCCTCGTTCCGCACCGGGTCGGCCGGCGCGGTCTACCTCGACACCGACGAGTCGGCCGCGGGTCCGGAGTACGTCTTCGTCGGCGGCTACTTCGACGGCACCGACTACCAGCTGCTGCACACCGACGGCTTCGGCCACAGCTTGTGGGGCGCGCCGGTGGACGGCTCCTACCGGATGCGACTGGACTACGCGAAGGAGCAGGTCCGGATGCGGATCTCGCGCGAGGCGATCGGATCGCCCGAGCAGGTCCGGGTGGCCGTCCGCGTGTCCGGCACCCGCAGTGACGGCACCAGCACGGGCCTCGTCGACTGGCTCGGCGAGCCGCGCAGCTTCACCGAGTGGGTCGCGCAGTAGGCCGGAGCCGGCACTCAGAGGTCGAGGCGCGTGCGCTCGAGCGTGGCGAGGTCGACCGCCGTCGCGGTGTCCTCGGGCACGGGCGTCCAGCCCTCGGGGTCGATCCCGCTGGAGATGACGTGCACGGCGTCGGGGGTGACCCGGAAGTCCATCGCGAAGTAGTCGTCGGTGTGCCGGGGCGGGATCTCGTCGTCGTCGGCGAAGAGCTCCTGCAGGCCCTCGACCGGCGCGGGCGCCCGCGAGTTGATGTGCACCCCGAACATGTGGGTGGGGGTGAGCAGCAGCGCGTTCAGGCTGGCTCGCGGGAAGTGCTGCACCAGCACGCCGAGGGCCTGGCGCAGCCCGTCGGCGTCGTCACCGCGGTCGGCGACGTGCTGGAGGACGAACCGGAAGTACCGCTCGCTGTCGGTGGTGCCGCGCAGTGCCGCGCGCGAGCGCTCGGTGAGCAGGCCCTCGAGCCGGTCGACCGGCGAGATGTGCCCGTTGTGCGCGAACGCGTAGCCGTCCTCGACGAACGGGTGCGTGTTCTCCGGCGTCACCGGGAGCCCCGGGGTCGCCCAGCGCAGGTGCAGCATGCCGGCCCGGCCCAACGACTGGTGGGCCAGTCGCGAGTACGCCGGGTCCTGGGTCGCCGACGAGGCGGACGTCCGGCGGCGGATGGTGTGGTCGTCCGGGTCCTGCCAGGCCATGCCCCACCCGTCACCGTGCACCGCGGTCAGCGCGGTGAAGGCCTCGAACTCGTCCTCGCCGAGCACGTCGACGACCGACGTCGGGCGCCGTGCGACGTAGCCGAGCAGGCGACACATGCGTCCGCGCCCTTCCTGGTCGTCGAACCGGGGACCCCACCCTCGAGCATCCTCGCCGGGCGGCCACGGGGCAACAACGTGCTGACCACGACTCTCCGCCGGACTTGCACGACGTGCGCCGGTCCGTCAGGGTATGCTTGACGCAGTCGTGGGTTGGGTTTCACGGGGGTGAGCCCGACCCACGACTGTCTTCTCAGGCGGTGCTGCTGTTCTTGCGCACCTTGCTGCCGGCGAAGCGCTCCCAGGCCGCCTGGCGGGACACACCGAGCGCCTGGCCGATCTCGGCCCAGGAGAGGTTGCGCTCCCGGGCCATCTGCACCCACTCGCCGAGGAAGCCGTTGACCTGCGTCGCCGTGTCGGCGATCAGCGGGAGCTTGGCCAGGATCTCGGTGTCGGACATCTTGTCCCACGGGGGACGCGAGATGGTCTCGAGGCGCTCCGGCGAGCTGAACTTGTGGTGGTAGAACTCCAGGCAGTCGACGCACATCATGGCGCCGAGCCCGCCGGCGAACCGCGTCTCGGACGTGCCCTGGAAGCCGCAGAAGGAGCACGACTTGTTGGCGGAGTCGAAGTCCATGTCGTGTCCTTTCGAGCGAGCGGGCTGTCCGGAGCGGCAGGTGTGCCCGAGGTCGCCCGCCTGTCCTCCAGCATGGCACAGCGGTGGCCGCGACCACGTACGGCGAGCGGTGTGATCTCGTCCGGTCCACAGAGGTGTGGACCAGGCCCGGTCGGGCAGGGTGGAGCCGTGCAGAGCGCAGCGGAGCGATCAGGGCTGTGGTCCTCGACATCGGGGGAGTCCTCGAGGTGATCGACGACACCGTCTTCCCGGGGCCCTGGCCCGCACGGCTGGGCTTGTCGGCGGACGAGTTCGCCGACCGCCTCGACGGCCTGCCCGGGGACCCGGCGATCGGGGAGGTGACCTGGCCCGAGGTGCTGGACCACTGGCGCATCCGCCTCGGGCTCACCCCGGAGGACGCGGCCGGCCTCGAGGAGGACTACTGGCGCTGGTACGTCGGCACGCTCGACCAGCCGCTGTTCGACTGGTTCGTGGCGCAGCGGCCGCACCGGCTCACCGCGATCTTGTCCAACTCCAGCCCGGGGGCCCGGGAGCGGGAGCGGTGCCACGGCTTCGAGGCGGTCGTCGACGAGCTCGTCTACTCCCACGAGGTCGGGCTGGCCAAGCCGGACCCGGCGGTCTACGCGCTGACGGCGGACCGGCTCGGCGTACGACCCGAGGAGGTCCTCTTCCTCGACGACACCGTGGAACGGGTGGTCGGCGCGCGCGCCGTCGGCTGGCACGCCGTGCACCACGTGTCGACGACGCGCTCCATCGCCGCCATGGAGCGGATCATCGCCGGGCGCGCGTAGCCGTCAGGTGTGGTCGCCGGCAGCGCCCTCGTTGCGCAGCCGCGGCTCGGTGCGCTTCTCGGGGTGCAGGCCGTGCTTGTCGGCGTAGAAGGCGCGGATCAGGTCCATGTCGGCGGCCAGGTCGCCGGTCGGGGTGAACGTCGGGCCCGAGCCGACCGTGCGCGACGGTCCGTCCATGAAGGCCAGCGTGATCGGCAGGCCGGTCTGCTGGGAGAGCCGGTAGAAGCCCGACTTCCAGTGGTCGGTGCGGCTGCGGGTGCCCTCCGCGGCGATGGCGAGCAGGAAGTCGTCGGAGGCCCCGATCTCCTCGATCAGCGCCCGGATGTCGGCGGCGGGGTCGGACCGGTCGATGGACACCGCGCCGGTCGCCCGCATCACCGGGGCGAGCGGACCGCGGAAGAACTCCTGCTTCACCATGATGCGCGGCTGTCGGCCCTGGCTCCAGGCGAGGAGCAGCGAGAAGACCCAGTCCCAGTTGGAGGTGTGCGGGGCGCCCACCACGATGCCGTGGGAGGGCAGTGTCCCCTCGGTGCGCCAGCGCACCAGTCGCAGGACGGCGCGGGCGAGACGGGGGCGGATCACCATGCGGGACATGGGCGCAGGCTACTGGTGGCCGCGCCGAGCCGGGACCGGGCGGCGAAACCGGGGTGAGCCCCCTCCGGTCCGGCCGATAGCATCGAGGAGCCCGCTCACCGAGCCGGCAGTCACGCCACGCCACCACCGCAAGGAGCACCCCGTGTCCGAGATCAAGGTCGTCCGCACCCACGCTGGTCAGCGTGAGGAGCAGACCCTGACGACGGGCACCAAGGCCTGGGAGCTCTTCTCCGACGACGCCGACGTCATCGCGGCCCGCGTCGGCGGGGACCTCAGGGACCTGGCCCACGTGCTGCAGGACGGGGACGAGGTCGAGGGTGTCGAGATCGGCAGCCAGGACGGCCGCGACATCCTGCGGCACTCGACCGCGCACGTGATGGCCCAGGCCGTGCAGCAGATCTGGCCCGAGGCGCGCCTGGGCATCGGCCCGCCGGTGGAGAACGGCTTCTACTACGACTTCGACGTCGAGACCCCGTTCGTGCCGGAGGACCTGGTGAAGATCGAGACCGCGATGCGGAAGATCATCAAGGCCAACCAGCGCTTCGAGCGCCGCGTCACCACCGACGCCGACGCGATCAACGAGCTCCGCGACGAGCCGTACAAGCTCGAGCTCATCGGCCTCAAGGGCGGGGCCGGCACCGCCGACACCGAGGGCGCCAGCGTCGAGGTCGACAGTGGTGAGGGGGCAGAGCTCACCATCTACGACAACATCGGTCGCGACGGCCAGGCGGCCTGGTCCGACCTGTGCCGCGGTCCACACCTGCCGACCACCAAGCGGATCCCGGCGTTCAAGCTGATGCGCAGCGCGGCGGCGTACTGGCGCGGCGACGAGAAGAACAAGCAGCTGCAGCGCATCTACGGCACCGCGTGGGAGTCGAAGGAGGCGCTCGAGGAGCACCTGCACCGGATCGAGGAGGCGGAGCGCCGCGACCACCGCCGGCTCGGCCGCGACCTCGACCTCTTCAGCTTCCCCGACGAGATCGGCTCCGGCCTGCCGGTCTTCCACCCCAAGGGCGGCGTGATCAAGCGCGCCATGGAGGACTACGTCCGCCAGCGCCACATCGACGAGGGCTTCGAGTACGTCGGCACCCCCCACATCGCCAAGGAGGGGCTGTTCCACACCTCCGGGCACCTGCCGTACTACGGCGAGGGCATGTTCCCGGCCCTCGACGTGGACGGGATGGACTACCGCATCAAGGCGATGAACTGCCCGATGCACAACCTCATCTTCCGGTCCCGGCAGCGGTCCTACCGCGAGCTGCCGCTGCGGCTCTTCGAGTTCGGGTCCGTCTACCGACACGAGAAGTCGGGCGTCATCCACGGCCTCACCCGGGTCCGGGGCTTCGCCCAGGACGACTCGCACTCCTACGTCACCCCCGAGCAGGCCCCGGCCGAGGTCCAGCACCTCCTCGAGTTCATGCTGAGCCTGCTGCGCGACTTCGGCATCGACGACTTCTACCTCGAGCTCTCCACCCGGGACGCCTCGAAGGACAAGTTCATCGGCTCCGACGAGGACTGGGCCGCCGCGACCCGGGTCCTCGAGGACGTCGCCACCGCCACCGGCCTCGAGCTCGTGCCCGACCCGGGCGGGGCGGCCTACTACGGCCCGAAGATCTCGGTCCAGGCGCGCGACGCCATCGGTCGCACCTGGCAGATGGGCACCGTGCAGTACGACTTCAACCAGCCCTCGGCGGAGCGCTTCAACCTCGAGTACGTCGCCGCCGACGGCTCCAGGAAGCAGCCGGTGATGATCCACTCGGCCAAGTTCGGCTCGATCGAGCGCTTCCTCGGCGTGCTGGTCGAGCACTACGCCGGCGCCTTCCCGCCCTGGCTCGCGCCGGTCCAGGTCCAGGCGATCCCGATCGCCGAGCGGCACAACGACTACCTGTACGACGTCGCGCGGCAGATGAAGCTGGCCGGGCTGCGGGTCGAGGTCGACGACTCCGACGACCGGATGCAGAAGAAGATCCGCAACGCACAGCTGCAGAAGGTGCCGTTCATGATGATCGCCGGCGACGACGACGTCGAGAAGGGCGCCGTGTCCTTCCGCTACCGCGACGGGCGCCAGGACAACGGCGTGCCCCTCGAGGAGGCCATCGCCCGCGTCCAGCAGGCGGTCGCGTCCCGCGAGCAGGTCTGAGGGCACCGGTCGTCAGTCGCGGGCGAGGTCCTTGACGTAGCGCCGGCACGGCGAGGTGAAGCGCTCGCCGAGGGCGACGACCTCGTAGGGCAGGTCGCCCTCGTCGCGCCATCCCCGACGGGCGTAGAACGACCGGGCCCGCGCGTTGCCGACCACGACGGCGAGCCAGGCCGTCGGGTGGCCCGCCTCGGCGACCTGCCGCTCGGCCTCGTCGAGCAGCACCTCGGCCAGCCCGGTGCCGCGCCACGCCCGGTCGACGTAGACCTGCTCGACCTCGTCCCCCGAGACCATGACGAAGCCCGCCACGACGCCGTCGACCTCGGCCACGGTCGTGTCGGTCGTCTCCGCGATCCGCAGCGCCACGCGCGCGCCGAACGCCTCGGGAGTACGCCGCTGGGTCAGGCCGTCCGGGACGTGGCCACGGTGGCCGTCGTGCCAGCCGCGGTGGAACACGGCGGCGACCTGGTCGGCGTCGTCCGCGGTGGCGGGGCGCAGGACCGGGGTCACGAACGGACCCTACCGGCCCACTAGGCTCCCGGCATGGGTGACAACGGTGAGGAGACGTCCGCCGTGCCGGATCCCGACGGCCTGACCCGGCTGTGGACGCCGTACCGGATGGCCTACGTCCGCTCGGACACGACCGCCGACGGCTGCCCCTTCTGCCGCATCCCCGAGGGGGACGACGAGGGCAGCCTCGTCGTGGCGCGGGGCGAGGCGACGTACGCCGTGCTCAACCTGCACCCCTACAACCCCGGACACCTGATGGTGCTGCCCTACCGGCACGTCGCCGACCTCGAGGACCTCACCGATCAGGAGTCCGCCGAGCTGATGGGGATGACGCAGCGGGCCATCCGCACCATCCGCAGCGTCAGCGAACCGCACGCCTTCAACGTCGGCATCAACCTCGGCGGCCCGGCCGGGGGATCGCTGGCCGACCACCTGCACCAGCACGTCGTGCCGCGCTGGTCGGGGGACGCCAACTTCATCACCGTGATCGGCGGGACCAAGACCCTGCCGCAGCTGCTCGAGGACACCCGCGCACTCCTCGCGGAGGCCTGGGTCGACTGACCAGCCCTCAGGACCGCTCGACCGGGTGGGGGTACTCCGCCGCACGTCCCTGGAAGGACAGGATGGCGGGGTTCTGGATGCGGCCGTCCCGGATCTCGATGGCGCGGCTGATCGGCTCGTTGGCGTCCCAGGCATCGGGCCCGGACATGACCGTCTCCACGAACGGCAGCAGCGCCTCGCTGTTCTCCCAGGTCGCGGAGTTCCACAGGTACGACGGGCTGTGGTCGACCGCGTAGTAGTGCACCCGGTCCGCGACGTCGAACATCGGCTCGTCGAAGGTCGTGGGGACGGCCCACGAGAAGCCCATCCCCTCGTCGCACGAGACGTCCACGATGAGGCTGCCCTGTCGGAACGCGGCGAGGTCCTCGGTGCGCAGGTAGGTGAGCGGCGCGGCCGGGTCCTGGAGCGTGCAGTTGACGACGATGTCGTTCTCGGCGAGGTAGGCGGCCAGGGGCTCGCGGCCCCGGTCGGTGATCACGTGGCTCACGGACGTGTCGACCGGGTCGCGGTCGAACTGGCGGATCAGCACCGAGTGGATGGGGGAGCCGACGGCGGCGACCCCGCGGTTGGTGAGCACGGCAACGTCGCTGACCCCGTGGGCGTTCAGCGCCGTGACCGCCCCGCGGGCGGTGGCGCCGAAGCCGATCACCACGGCGCTGAGCCGGCGACCATAGGTGCCGGTGATGCCGGTGAGCTGCATCGCCTGCAGCACCGAGCAGTAGCCCGCGAGCTCGTTGTTCTTGTGGAACACGTGCAGCCCGAAGCGACCGTCGACCGTCCAGTGGTTCATCGCCTCGAAGGCGATCAGGGTCAGCTCGCGGTCGATCGCCAGCTGCGTCAGCTCCGGGTCCTGCACGCAGTGCGGCCAGCCCCAGAGCACCTGGCCGGGCCGCATGCTCGCCACGTCCTCGTGCTGGGGCTTCGGCAGGACCACCACGTCGGAGCCGGCGATGATCTCGTCGCGGGACGCGAAGCCGGCGACGTGCTCGGCCAGCTCCGCGTCGGATCGCCCGAAGCGCTCGCCGTACCCGTGCTCGAGCGTGACCCGCGCGGCGATCTCGGGAGCGAGCCGGGGCAGGTGCTCGGGGTGGACGGGGAGGCGGTGCTCGTTCTCCTTGGCGGAGGTCCCGATGACGCCGAGGCTGAGCAGGCTCACTGGTGCGGACTCACTTCTTCTTGGGAGTCAGGCCCTCGACGGCGGTGCTCGCCCCGGCGGCCTTCGCGTGCTTCTCGGCCCGCTTCTCCTTGATGGACTTTCCGGACTTCTTGGACATGCCCTGCCGTGGCGACTTGTCGGCCATCGGGACTCCCTGGTCGGAAGCCTGGATGGCTCCGTGCGGCCACAGTACGCCGCCCCGCCACCCGCCGGTCACCGCGTCGACGTCGCGGACCGGTAGCGTCGCGGTCGTGGATGACGCGGACCTGGCCGGATTGCTCGTCCGTGAGGCCGGCACCCTCGCCGCCCGGATGCGCCGGGAGGGCCTCGAGGCCCCCGGCGGCCTGGAGACCGAGCAGAAGTCGCACGTGTCGGACATCGTCACCGCGGCGGACAAGGCGGCCGAGGCCCACGTCGTGGAGACCCTCCGGCGCCGGCGACCCGACGACTCGGTCGTGGGGGAGGAGGGCACCGACGTGGCCGGCGCGAGCGGCCGGGCGTGGGTGATCGACCCGGTCGACGGGACCTACAACTTCCACCGGGGCCTCGACTGGTGGTGCAGTGCCCTCGCCCTGGTCGACGGTGAGGACCTGGTGCTCGGCGCCGTCCACCACCCCGCCCTGGCCGAGACGTTCACCGGCGGGCCGGGCCTGCCGACGACGTGCAACGGCACACCGCTGGCACCGCTCGAGGACCGACCGCTGGCGGAGTCCTGCGCGACGACGTACCTCCACCCGCCCTTCTACGACGGCGAGGTGGGCGCGGCCTTCCAGCGCGCCGTCTCCGGCGTGGCGACCCTGCGGATGATGGGGTCGGGGACCATGGACGCGGTCGCGATCGCCCGCGGCCGGTGCGACGTCCTCTTCCAGCACTCGGTGCCCGACTGGGACCGGCTGCCCGGGGAGGCCCTCATCCGCGGCGTCGGGGGCGATTCCCGGGTCGTGCGCGCGGGCGGGGTCGACTGGTACGTCGCCGGGGTGCCCACCGCGGTGGCCGAGGTCTGCGCGGCGCTCTCGGCCGGGTAGCCTGCCGCCTGTGCTCGAGAGGTTCAAGGCGTTCTGGCAGGGCAAGGCCCTGGCCCCCTTCGTCGACCTCTTCATCCGGCTCGGCATCAGCCCCGACGTCGTGACGCTGGTCGGCACCCTCGGGCTGAGCGTCGGCGCGCTGTGGTTCTTCCCGCAGGGGATGGTGTGGCAGGGCGTCCTGTTCATCACCGCCTTCGTCTTCAGCGACCTCATCGACGGTGCGATGGCCCGCAAGTCCGGGCGCACCGACGACTTCGGGGCGTTCCTGGACTCGACGCTGGACCGCATCGCCGACGGCGCCCTGTTCGCCGGCGCGGCGCTCTACTACGCCTGGGTCGTCGAGGACCAGCTCTTCACGGCGCTGTGCCTCGTGATCCTCGTGATGGGCGCGGTCACCTCCTACGCCCGCGCCAAGGCCGACGTGCTGGCGTACGACGCCAAGGTGGGCATCGCCGAGCGTCCGGACCGCCTCGTGGGCTTCCTGGTGCCCGCCTTCTTCGCCGACGTCCTCGACCTGCCGTGGCTGCTCCAGGCCGCGGTGCTGGTCCTGGCGGTGGCGGCGACCGTCACCGTGTGCCAGCGCATCTGGACGGTCCGCCGGCAGGCCCTCGCCCGGGCGGCCTCCCAGCCCTGATCCCGACGTGGGGTCCGGCGCGTCGCCGCCCTAGGATTGGGGCATGTCCGACTCCCTGCAGACCCCCACCACCGGCACCTCGCGCGTCAAGCGCGGGATGGCCGAGATGCTGAAGGGCGGCGTCATCATGGACGTCGTCACCGCCGACCAGGCCAAGATCGCCGAGGACGCCGGCGCCGTCGCCGTCATGGCCCTCGAGCGGGTCCCCGCCGACATCCGCGCCCAGGGCGGCGTGTCGCGGATGAGCGACCCCGACATGATCGACTCCATCATCGAGGCCGTGTCGATCCCGGTGATGGCCAAGGCCCGCATCGGCCACTTCGCCGAGGCCCAGGTGCTGCAGTCCCTCGGCGTCGACTACATCGACGAGTCCGAGGTGCTGACGCCGGCCGACTACGCCAACCACATCGACAAGTGGCACTTCACGGTGCCCTTCGTGTGCGGTGCCACCAACCTCGGCGAGGCGCTGCGGCGCATCACCGAGGGCGCGGCGATGATCCGCTCCAAGGGCGAGGCCGGCACGGGCGACGTGTCCAACGCGGTCATGCACATGCGCACCATCGGTGCCGAGCTGCGCCGCCTGCACGGCCTCCCCGAGGACGAGCTGTACGTCGCTGCCAAGGAGCTCCAGGCGCCGTACGACCTGGTCAAGGAGGTGGCGCAGACGGGCAAGCTGCCGGTCGTGCTCTTCACCGCCGGTGGCATCGCGACCCCGGCCGACGCGGCCATGATGATGCAGCTCGGCGCCGAGGGCGTCTTCGTCGGCTCGGGCATCTTCAAGTCCGGCAACCCCGCCCAGCGCGCCGAGGCGATCGTCAAGGCCACGACGTTCTTCGACGACCCCGACGTGGTCGCCAAGGTCAGCCGCGGTCTCGGCGAGGCCATGGTCGGCATCAACGTGGACGAGATCCCGCAGCCGCACCGGCTCGCCGAGCGCGGCTGGTGAGGTCCGCCTGACGCGCTCCACCCTGCTTCGACCAAGCCCCGACGCCCTCGGCGTCGGGGCTTCGTCGTACCCGCACCCGCTCGACGTGGAGCTCCACGACGCCCCGCAGATGCCCGCGACGGCCACATGGTCCAGACCACTTCGCGGACGAGGACCACAGCCCGGGAACAGGCGCTCCACGAGCCGTGCACCGGATGACAGCCGCGCCGTCGCGCTCGGTCGCCGGCCACAGGCTTCCGGTCGGGAGCCCGGACCTGGGGCTCCGACGGGGGCACGCTTCTCGGCCCTTGGACCTCATCCGAGTCGAAGGAACTTCCATGAACAAGACGACCAAGGGCGCGTTCGCGGCCTCCGCTGCTGCCGTCCTCCTGCTCGGCGGCGCCGGCTCGCTGGCCTACTGGAGCGACGGCGAGACCATCAAGGGCGGCGACGTCACCGCCGGCAACCTGTCGCTCGACACCCCGTCGTGCGACGCGGACTGGACCTACGCGGGCAGCGTCGCGAACACCGGCACGGTGGTGCGCTTCGTCCCCGGCGACGTGGTCACCAAGAACTGCACGTTCGTGGTCCGCGGCGCGGGTGACAACCTGAAGGCCACCCTCACCGCTCCGCAGACCGTCGCCACCGGCGCCAACGTGAAGGCCGACGTCACCGTCGCCTACAAGCTCGGCGCGGCCGACATGACGTCCCCGGCGGTCGTGACCGCGGCCGACAACGGCAAGACGGTCACGGCGAAGATCACCGTGACGTTCCCGTTCGGGACCGCCGAGACCGGTTCGCCCGCGGTCAACATCAACACCATGCAGGGATCGACCGCGGCCCTCGACGACATCGCCGTCTCCCTGGTCCAGATCGACCCGAACGCCTGAGTCCGGGCCGAGGGGGATCGAGCCGATGAGGTCCGTGCTGGGATGGGCCGGCCAGGTGTTCGCCTGGCTGGTCATCCTGGTCATGGTGTCGCTCCTCGCCGTCGCCGTGGTCGTCCCACGGCTCGGCGGCGCGACGCCGTACACGGTCCTCACCGGCTCGATGCAGCCCGGGATGCCTCCGGGCACCCTGGTCGTCGTCAGGCCCATCGAGCCCGCCGACATCGGGGTCGGGACGGTGATCACCTACCAGCTCGAGTCGGGCAGGCCGACCGTGGTCACCCACCGGGTGACCGGCGTCGGGGTCGACGCCCGCGGCGAGCTCCGCTTCACCACCCAGGGCGACGCCAACAGCGCGCCCGACGCGCGCACGGTCCGGCCGGTCCAGGTCCGGGGCGCGCGCTGGTACTCCGTGCCCCACCTGGGTCGGGTCAACCTCCTCATGAGCGGGCAGCAGCGGCAGCTGGCGGTGTACGTCGCGGCGGCCCTGCTCCTCGGCTACGCCGGCTACCAGTTCGTCAGCGCCTCGACCCGGCCGCGCCGACGGCGCCAGGATGCCCTCGCGGAGAGTGCCGCGTGAGGCGCCTCGTCGCAGCGACGGCGCTGGGCCTGCTGGGCCTGCTGGCGACCGTCCTCCCGGCCGCCGCCGCCGATGAGCAGCTCGAGCTGAGCCGCGACGGCCGCTCCTGGTCCCACACGCTCGGCGGAGGCGTCCTCGACGCCGGCGTCCGCTGGGTGCCGGGGGACACCAGGGTGGTGGCGTTCCACGTCCGCAACGGCGGCGAGACGTCCGCGGACTTCTCCCTGGCGGTCCTGAGCGACGACCCGGACGGACTGCTCGGCCACGGGCTGGTCACCATCCACGCGCGGCTCGACGACCAGGCGTGGACCGCCGTCGAGGACCTCGACACCGACTACCGGCTCTCGACCGAGGACCTGCCCGTCGACGGGAGCGCCCGCGTCGAGGTGCGGCTGGCGTTCACCGACGCCGGCAACGAGGCGCAGGACCTCGTGCTCCCGGTCGACTTCCGGCTGCGGCTCACCGACGCCACCGTGCGGCAGGACGACGGCACCGAGGACGGGACCACCGAGGGTGGGGCGACCGGCGGCGGGTCGACCGGCGGCGGGTCGACGACGCCGGACGGGGTCCTGCCGGCGACGGGAGCACCCGAGGTCCGGGCGTCCCTGCTCGGCGCCGCGGCGCTGATCGGCGCCGGTCTGGCACTCGTCCTCGCCCGGCGTCGTCGCGAGGGCGACGTGGACGGGACCTGGCATGCGACTGCCTGAGCTCCGCCGTCCCCGGCACGTGCCCGGGACCATCCGGTCGGTACGGTTCCGTGCCGTCCTCGCGCTGGGCGTCCTCGTCGCGCCGCTCGGGGTCAACACCATGGCCTCCTGGTCGTCGAGGGCCGTGATCAGCGCGGGCCCCGTCGTCGCCGGCTCCTTCGACCTCAAGGTCAACGGCGGCGACGCCCTGGCCGAGGCCGGCCTCCGCGTCGACGCGATGATCCCCGGCACCAGCACCGCCGCCGTCTTCACGATCAGCAACGCCAGCGTCGCCGACCACGCGACCATGCTCTACACGATCGCTGCCACCGCCGCGGACGGCTCCCCGGCCGGGACCACCGCCGCCCTCACCGCCAAGGTCACGACCGACGGTGCGACCACCACCACCGGCGGCGGCCTCACGTGCGCCGGCACCGGGATCCAGACGGGCACGTCGTTCAACGGGACGCTCGTGGGCACGCCCCGCACCCTGGTCCCCGGCGCGAGCCAGAAGATCTGCATCCAGGCCACTCTCGCCCCGACCGCACCCGCGAGCGGCTCGTCCACGATCACGGTCACCTTCCGTGCGGTTCAGAAGGACCCCCAGACGCCATGACCGACACGTCCTCCACGGTCGACCCGACGACCACCCACGGCCTTCCCATCGAGCTGACCACCACGCCGACGACGTCGTACCCCCGCAGGGTCGGCGGCCTCGCCCTGACGGTCGCCGCCGTCGCCGGCGCGCTCTCGCTCGCCGTGGCGCTGCTCTTCGCCGTCACGGGGGTGACGCCGCTGGTCTTCCAGTCGGGCTCGATGGGCCCCGCGATCCCCACCGGCTCCCTGGCGCTGGCCCGGACCGTGGACGCGGAGGACCTCACGGTGGGCGACGTCGTCTCCGTCCGGGACGACGCCGGGACCCGGGTCACCCACCGCGTCGCCGCGATCGCCGCCGACGGCGCGCTCACGCTCAAGGGCGACGCCAACCTCAGCGCCGACGCGGAGACGTACCTCCTCGGCTCGGCGGACAGGGTGTTCGTCTCGGTGCCGCGTGCGGGAGCGGTCCTGTCGGCACTGACCGGACCCGCGGGCCGCGGACCGGCCGCGGTCCTGGGCGTGGCCGTCGTGCTGGTGCTGGTGTCCCTTCGCGCCGGGGCTCGTCCGGGGCGGGCGGAACGGGTCACGGTGCTCGGCGCCCTGGTCGTGGTCCTGGGCGTGGGGGTCGGGGTGGCCCGCGCGCCCGAGGGCACCTCCGCCTTCTGGACCGACAGCGTGGCGGGCACCAGCAGGATCACCGTGGCGGCCCCGGCCCTGCCCGAGAAGCCCGTGCCCACCTCGTGCACCCGCACGGGCAGCTCGATCAGGCTCACGTGGACCTCGACGTCGAGTCCCCAGGGCTTCCAGATCAGGCACACCAACCCCACGACCGAGCCCACGATCGCCGGGACCCTGCGCGCGGCCACCACCCAGAACGCCAACTTCAACAACTCGGTCGGGGAGGTGTGGGTGGTGGCGATCTCGAACGGGCTCGAGTCGGAGTCCGCCCACTACCGCTTCAGCGGCAACGGCAGCGGCGCGAGCTGCGCACCGGTGCGCTGACGACCCGTGGTCAGCGCAGCGCCTCGGTGACGACGCGCGCCGCGTCCGCGAAGCCGTACGCCGCCCGGTCCGACAGGTCCGGCCGGCCGAGGCGCACCACGACGGTGCCCGAGCGCGGGTCCACGAGCAGCACCTGGCCGCCGAGCCCCAGGGCGGCGTACGTGGAGGCGGGCGCCCCGGGCGCGAGCTGCCCGGTCATCGGCGCCACGGGCTGGCCCTGCGCGTCGACCGCGTCTGTGGCACCACGCAGCGGCCCGGGTCGGTTGAGCCACCACAGCAGTCCGTACGCCGCGTTGTGCACGGTCGACGAGACGCCGACGGACCGGCGCACCCAGCCGCGCGACAGGATCCGCCGGCCGTCGACGGCCCCCCGGCCGAGGTAGAGCCGCCCGAACCGGGCCAGGTCGAGGCAGGTGGTCTGGAGGCCGAAGAACACCGAGGTCGAGCGGCCGCTGGCGTCGCGTCCCATCCGGGTGTGGCGCATGGCGAGCGGCGCGAAGAGCCGTCGTGCGGCGTACCGGTCGACGGGCGTGCCGGTCGCGCGGCGCAGCACCGCCTCGAGCACCTGGATGGCCGCGTTGTTGTAGGCCCAGGCGCTGCCGGGCGGGTACTGCTGGGGCAGTCCGACGGCGTAGCGGGTGCGGTTGCGCGCCTGCACGAGGGCGCCGTAGTCGGAGTCGAGGGACCAGAATCGGCCGCTGTCGTTGGAGAGCAGGTTGCGGACCGTCACGGTCTCCGACGCCGTGCCGCGCCACTGCGGGACGTAGCGCGAGACCCGGTCGTCGAGCCGCAGCGACCCGTCTCGCACCGCGATGCCGACCAGGGCGCTGGTGACCGACTTGGTGATCGAGAAGACCTCACGCGGGGTGGTGCGCGCCGTGCCCCAGTTCCAGTCCCGGGCCAGGCGGCCGTGACGGACCACGGCGTAGCAGGTGGAGTCGGCGGCCCGCGCCCCGGCGGCCAGTGCGTCGAGCCGGGCGGGACGCAGGCCCAGCGACGAGGGGCTCGCGGTGGCCCAGCCGTCGACCCGGTCGCGTGGTGCCGCCGGTGCCGCTGCTGCCGCTGCCGAGGCCGGGACCGCCGGGGCGGCGCCGAGGACGAGCAGCGCCGACGCGACCACGGCTGCGGGGCCGCGCAGGAACCTCATGGGGGTGAGGATACGGACGAGGCGGTCCGTAGGATCCCCGGTCGTGACCCAGACGATCGGCGTGCTCGCCCTCCAGGGCGACGTGCGCGAGCACCTGCGGGCCCTCGCCGCGTGCGGCGTCGCCGCGACCGCCGTACGACGCCCGGCCGAGCTCGCGGCCGTCGACGGCCTGGTCCTTCCCGGGGGGGAGTCCACCACCATGGTCAAGCTGGCCCGCATCTTCGAGCTGCTCGAGCCGCTGCGGACGCGGGTCGCCGAGGGGTTGCCGGTCTTCGGCACCTGCGCCGGGATGATCCTGCTGGCCGACCGGGTCGAGGACGGTGCGCCGGGCCAGGAGACGATCGGCGGCCTCGACGTCACGGTGCGGCGCAACGCGTTCGGCCGCCAGGTCGACTCGTTCGAGGAGGACCTGCACGTCGAGGGGATCGCCGACCCGGTGCACGCCGTCTTCATCCGCGCCCCGTGGGTGGAGGAGGTCGGTCCGGGCGTCGAGACGCTGGCACGCGTGGCCGCCGGTCCGGCCGCCGGTAGGATCGTCGGCGTTCGCCAGGGTCACCTCATGGCGACCTCCTTCCATCCGGAGGTCGGCGGGGACACCCGGGTCCACGAGCTGTTCGTGGACCTCGTGCGCAGGGGCTGACCGCGCGGACCACGCCGTACTGCACCGGAAGAAGAGGGACCCATGTCTGGCCACTCCAAGTGGGCGACCACGAAGCACAAGAAGGCCGCGATCGACGCCAAGCGCGGCAAGCTGTTCGCCAAGCTCATCAAGAACATCGAGGTGGCGGCCAAGCAGGGCGGCCCCGACCCCACGGGCAACCCGACGCTCTTCGACGCGATCCAGAAGGCGAAGAAGAACTCGGTCCCCAACGACAACATCGACCGCGCGCTCAAGCGCGGCTCGGGTGCCGAGGCGGGTGGCGCGGAGTACTCCACGATCATGTACGAGGTCTACGGCCCTGCCGGCGTCGCCTTCCTGGTCGAGTGCCTCACCGACAACAAGAACCGCGCGGCCATGGAGGTCCGGACGGCGGTCACCCGCAACGGCGGGACGCTCGCCGACCCGGGCTCGGTGTCGCGCCTGTTCGCCCGCAAGGGCGTCGTCGTCGTGCCCAAGGCGCAGGAGACCCGCGAGGTGTCCGAGGACGACGTCCTCGAGGCGACCCTCGACGCGGGTGCCGAGGAGGTCAACGACCTCGACGAGGCGTTCCAGGTGCAGTCCGAGGCCACCGACGTGGTCGAGGTGCGCACCGCGCTCCAGGCGGCCGGCATCGACTACGACTCCGCCGACGTCGAGTTCGTGGCGAGCATGGAGATCCCGGTCGGCGACAGCGACGCGGCCGGCAAGGTGTTCCGCCTCGTCGACGCCCTCGAGGACCTCGACGACGTCCAGAACGTCTTCACCAACGTCGACGTCCCCGACGAGGTGCTCGCCCAGCTCGAGGACGCGTAGCGCCGGACCGGCGTGTCGGCGCCCGGCCGTGCGGTCGCCGAACGTAGCGTGGGCGACCGAACACCTGTTCGTACGGAAGGGTCCCCATGCGCGTGCTCGGCATCGACCCCGGCCTCACCCGCTGCGGCGTGGGCGTGGTCGAGGGATCCCTCGGGCGACCGCTGACCCTCGTCGACGTCAACGTGCTGCGCACCAGCGCCGGCATCCCGGTCGCCGAGCGGCTGGTGACCATCGAGAAGGGCCTCGACGCCTGGCTCGACGAGTTCCGGCCGGACGCGGTGGCGGTCGAGCGGATCTTCGCCCGCTCCGACGTCAGCACCATCATGGGCACCGCGCAGGCCAGCGGCATCGCGCTCGTCGTGGCCGCCCGCAGGGGCCTGCCGGTCGCCCTGCACACCCCCAGCGAGGTCAAGGCGGCCGTCTCCGGCAGCGGGCGCGCCGACAAGGCGCAGGTCACCGCGATGGTGACCCGCATCCTGCGCCTCGACGCACCGCCCAAGCCTGCCGACGCCGCCGACGCGCTGGCGCTGGCCATCACCCACATCTGGCGCGGCAGCGCCCAGGCACGCATCGACGCCGCGCTCGCCGCGGCCGGGAGGAAGCAGTGATCGCATTCGTCCGGGGCGAGGTCGCCGCCGTCACCCTCACCAGCGCCGTCCTCGAGGTCGGCGGGGTGGGGCTCGAGCTGATGTGCACGCCCGGCACGCTGGCCACGCTGCGCGTCGGCCACCAGGCCGTCCTGCCCACGAGCATGGTCGTCCGCGAGGACTCGCTGACCGTCTTCGGCTTCCTCGACGAGGACGAGAAGCAGGCCTTCGAGCTCGTCCAGACCGCCTCCGGCGTCGGTCCCAAGCTGGCCCAGGCGATGTTGGCGGTGCTCACGCCCGACGACCTGCGCCTCGCCGTGGCCACCGAGGACGTCAAGACGCTCACCCGGGTGCCCGGCATCGGCCAGAAGGGCGCCCAGCGGATCATCCTCGAGCTCCGCGACCGCATCGGCCCGCCGGTCGGCCCGACCGGTCGTACGTCGCCCGCAGCGGGCGGTGCCCCGTGGCGCGACCAGGTGCAGCAGGGTCTCGTGGGCCTGGGCTGGTCGGCCAAGGAGGCCGACAAGGCGGTCGAGGCGGTCTCCGACCAGGCCGGCGCGAGCCCCGACGTCCCCGCCCTGCTGCGTGCCGCGCTGCGCACGCTGAGCAAGGCCTGAGGGGGCGGCCGCGATGCCCATCGACTGGGACGACACCGACGACGGCGACCTCGATGTCTCCGACGCCGACCTGACCGCGGCGGAGGCCGCGCACTTCCGGCGCCTGACCGACGCCGACGCCGACGGGGACGAGCGCGCGGTCGAGGCCGCGCTGCGCCCCCGCAGCCTCGACGAGGTGGTCGGCCAGACCCGGGTCCGCGACCAGCTCGGCCTGGTGCTGGAGGCGGCGCGCCGACGGGGCAAGGCCCCCGACCACGTGCTGCTGTCCGGACCTCCGGGCCTCGGCAAGACCACGCTGGCGATGATCATCGCGGGGGAGATGTCCTCACCCCTGCGCCTCACCAGCGGTCCCGCCATCACCCACGCCGGCGACCTGGCCGCGATCCTCTCGGGCCTCAACGAGGGCGACGTGCTGTTCGTCGACGAGATCCACCGGATGTCGCGACCGGCGGAGGAGATGCTCTACATGGCGATGGAGGACTTCCGGGTCGACGTCGTCATCGGCAAGGGGCCCGGTGCCACCGCGATCCCGCTGGAGATCCCCCCGTTCACCCTGGTCGGCGCCACCACGCGGGCCGGCCTGCTGCCGGGACCGCTGCGCGACCGCTTCGGCTTCACCGCCCACCTCGAGTTCTACGAGCCCCACGAGCTCGACCTCATCGTGCACCGCTCCGCCGGCCTGCTCGGCGTCGAGCTCACCTCCGAAGGCTCCTCGGAGATCGCCTCCCGGTCGCGGGGGACACCCCGCATCGCCAACCGCCTGCTGCGCCGGGTGCGCGACTTCGCGCAGGTGCGCGCCGACGGCGTGGTCACCCTGCCGGTGTCCCGCTCGGCCCTCGAGCTCTACGAGGTGGACGAGTCCGGCCTCGACCGGCTCGACCGGGCCGTGCTCGACGTGCTGTGCCGTCGCTTCGGCGGCGGGCCCGTCGGGGTCGCCACCCTGGCCGTCGCCGTCGGCGAGGAGCGGGAGACCGTCGAGGAGGTCGCCGAGCCTTTCCTGGTCCGCCTGGGCCTGCTGGCCCGCACACCGCGCGGCCGGGTCGCCACGCAGGCCGCGTGGCGCCACCTCGGCCTGTCGATGCCCGCCGGGGCCGGCGTCGAGGGCTCCTTGTTCGACGAGCCGTGACCCGGCTCGCGCCCTGACACGTACACTCCTGCGTTGGTCCGCCCCGTGCGCGTCAGCAGCCCGTCCGGACCGCCGTCTCACTCCCTGACTCGCGAGGTACTCGACCGTGACGGAGCTCGTCTCCTTCCTGCCCCTGGTGGCCATTGCCGTCCTCTTCTGGCTGATGGTGGTGCGCCCCGCATCCCGTCGCCAGAAGGAGCTGGCCCGCATCCAGTCCGCGCTCCAGCCCGGCCAGCGCGTGATGCTGTCCTCGGGAATCTTCGGGACCGTGGTGTCCGTGGTCGACGACCGCGTCCGGGTCGAGATCGCCCCCGGCGTCGAGGTCGAGGTCGTCCGGCCCGCCATCGGCTCGGTGGAGCCGATGGCCGAGGACGACGCCACGACCCCGCCGACGACCCCGCCGACGACCCCGCCCGCCTCGCCCGACGGCGAGGCCTGAGGTGGCGCGTCGCCCCCATCCCGGTCGCACGCTGGTCGTCTTCTTCCTCGGCCTGCTGCTGTCCTACGGGCTCGTCGCCGTCGCCGGCGTCTGGACGCCCAAGCTGGGTCTCGACCTGCAGGGCGGCACCCGGATTACCCTGATCGCCCAGGGCGACGTCTCGACCGACCGCCTGGCCGAGGCGCGCGGCATCATCGAGGACCGCGTCAACGGCTCGGGCGTCGCCGAGGCCGAGGTGTCCACCCAGGGCAACAAGTACGTCGTCGTCGAGATCCCCGGGGAGAGCCGCCGCGACCTCGTCGAGACCGTCAAGCGCCAGGCACAGATGCGCTTCCGCCTCGTCGCCGCGCAGGCCGCCGGGACCGCCGGATCGGGCACCGGAGCCGGCACGGGGCAGGGGACCGTGCCGGGCACCCCCGACACGGGTACGGGCACCCAGCCGCAGGTCACCCCCTCCGGCGCGCCGACGTCGGCGCCCAAGCGGCGTGCGCCGTACGCCTGGAGCGACCAGACCTCCAGCGAGACGCCGAGCCCCAGCGGCACGCCCACCCCCGCGCCCGAGCAGGGCGCCGGCGGGGACACGGGCGGTGGCACCGGGTCGCAGGGCGCCGTCGACGACCCGCTCACCTGGATCGACAACCCCGACGCCGCGTCGCTCAAGGCGTTCGAGGAGTTCAGCTGCCCGACCGACGGCCAGCCGGCAAAGGTGGTCGACGACCCGGACAAGCCGCTCGTCACCTGCGACCAGTCCGGCCGCAAGCTGCTGCTGTCGGTCGCCATGATCGAGGGCACCGACCTCGCGGGCGCCAGCACGCGTCCGCCGGACAGCCAGAGCGTCGAGTGGGGCGTCGACCTCGACTTCGACCGCCAGGGCACCGAGACCTTCGCGGAGATCTCCCGGGCCCTGGTCAACACCCAGAAGCAGTTCGCGATCGTCCTCGACGGGCAGGTCATCTCGGCGCCGACGATGAACGGGTTGATCCTCGACGGCAACGCGCAGATCACCGGCCAGTTCACCCAGACCGAGGCCGACAGCCTGTCGACCAGCCTCAAGTACGGTGCGCTGCCGATCGCCTTCGAGAAGGACCCGCCGGTCGAGCTGGTCGGTCCCTCGCTGGCCGGCAACCAGCTCCAGGCGGGCATCACCGCCGGGCTCGTCGGCCTGGTGCTGGTCATGCTCTACTGCCTCGCCTACTACCGGGGCCTGGGACTCGTGGTCATCGCCTCCCTGCTCGTGGCGGCCGCGCTGACGTACGCCATGGTCGTGTTGCTGAGCGAGGCTGCGGGCTTCACGCTGTCCCTGCCCGGCATCGCGGGACTCATCGTGGCGGTGGGCATCACCGCTGACTCGTTCATCGTCTTCTTCGAACGCATCCGGGACGAGATGCGCGACGGCAGGTCGATGCGGGTCGCGGTGGAGGCCGGCTGGGTCCGGGCCCGCAACACCTGCCTGGCCGCCGACGCGGTCTCCCTGCTCGCCGCGGTGGTGCTCTACGTCTTCGCCGCGGGGGTCGTGAAGGGCTTCGCGTTCGCGCTCGGCCTCTCCACGGTCATCGACCTGGTGGTGTTCTTCTGGTTCACCAAGCCGGTGGTGTCCTACCTGGCCCGCTACCCGTTCTTCAACCGCGGGCACGCCCTGTCCGGCCTCAGCCGCGACACCCTGGGCCTCGAGCCCCGCCCGGCAGGAGGGACCGCCTGATGGGCGCCTTCTCGAGGCTCGGCAACGAGCTCTACACCGGCAAGCGCTCGATCGACTTCGTCGGTCGCCGCTGGCTCTGGTACGCCGTCTCCGCCCTGATCGTGGCGGTGGCCGTGCTCGGCCTGTGGTCCAAGGGCCTCAACATGGGCATCGAGTTCACCGGCGGCGCGGAGTACCGCGTCACGCTGCCGGCCGACCAGGTCACCCAGGACACCGCCGACGAGCTGCGGACCGCCGTGGCCGGTTCCGGGGTCGAGAGCGCCAGCGCCCCGGTCGTCACCACGTCGGGCTCCGAGGCGATCATCGTCCAGACCGAGCCGGTCGACGACGCGGAGAGCCAGGCGATCGTCACCACGATCCTGGACACCACGGGCGCGAGCTCCCAGGACATCTCCCAGACCGAGATCGGCCCCAGCTGGGGCAAGGAGGTCGCGCAGCGGTCGCTGCTGGGCCTCGCGGTCTTCCTGGTCCTGGTCGTCCTGTTCATCTGGGCCTACTTCCGCGAGTGGAAGATGTCCGTGGCCGCGATCGTGGCCCTGGCCCACGACGTCCTCATCACCGTCGGCGTCTACGCGCTGTCGGGGTTCGAGGTGTCGCCGGCGACGGTCACCGGCCTGCTCACGATCCTGGGCTTCTCGCTCTACGACACCGTGGTGGTCTTCGACAAGGTCCGGGAGAACACCCACCAGCTCCGGAAGAGCCGGCTCTCGTACGCCGAGGCGGCCAACCTGGCGGTCAACCAGACGCTGGTCCGCTCCATCAACACCTCGATCGTGGCCCTCATCCCGGTCGCCGCGATCCTGTACGTCGGGGTGGCCCAGCTGGGCTCGGGCTCGCTCAAGGACCTGGCCCTGGCCCTCTTCGTCGGCATGGCCGCCGGCGCCTACTCCTCGATCTTCATCGCGACCCCGCTGCTGGTGCAGCTCAAGGCCCGCGAGAAGGACGTCGACCACGACGAGCGTCGGGCCGCGGCCCGGCGCCGCGAGGCGGCCGCGGACCCCTACGCCCGGGTCAGCGCGGCCGACCGCGACGCCACCCCGCCGCCGGACCCGCGCAACGTGGACGCCGACGGCACCGTGCGGCGCCGTCCGGTCACGGCGCCGCCGCGCCGCCAGGAGGCCTACGGCAAGGGCCGCGTCGCCCCGCCCGCCCACGGTCCGGTCAAGCAGAGCGCCGCGTCGGGCCGCGTGCAGCCCACCCGGCAGTCCCGGTCCAAGCGGGGCAGGAAGTGAGCACCGAGGCCCGCGAGCACCTCGACCGGCTGATCGTCGACGTCCCGGACTACCCGGAGCCGGGGGTCGTCTTCAAGGACATCACCCCGCTGCTGGCCGACCACGAGGCGTTCGGCTCCGTGGTGAGCGCGCTGGCGGCCGCCGGACGCGACGGCTCGGGCGGCCGCGCCGTCGACAAGGTGGTCGGGATGGAGGCCCGCGGCTTCATCCTGGCCGCGCCCGTCGCCCTGGAGCTGGGGGCGGGCTTCGTGCCGGTGCGCAAGGTGGGCAAGCTGCCGCGTGCCACGCACGCCGTCTCCTACTCCCTGGAGTACGGCGAGGCCACCCTGGAGGTGCACCGCGACGGAATCGCCCCCGGCGACCGGGTCCTCCTGGTCGACGACGTGCTGGCCACCGGCGGCACCGTCGCGGCCACCCGCGAGCTCGTGGAGCGGTGCGGCGGGACCTGCGTCGGGGTCGCGGTGCTGATGGAGCTGAGCTTCCTGCCGGGGCGCGACGGCGTCGGTGGGCTGCCGCTCACCGCCCTGATGACGGTCTGACCTCGACGGTCCGGCGTCCGCGCCCTCGCGGTCGTCACTAGACTGGTCCAATGGCCGAGGACATCACGACACCGGTGCCGCGGGAGCGGTCCGCGGACGTGCCCGTCTCGGCCCGGAGCATGCGGGCCCGGCTGGCCCGGATCGGGGCCAAGGCCCCGTCCGGCAACCCGGTCCTCGAGCCGCTCTTCCGTGCCGTCCGGGCCAACCACCCCAAGGCCGACCTGGCGTTGCTGGAGCGGGCCTACGGCATCGCCGAGCAGATGCACGGCTCGCAGATGCGCAAGAGCGGCGACCCCTACATCACCCACCCGCTCGCGGTCACCACGATCCTCGCCGACATCGGCATGACCGAGCCGACCCTGGTGGCGGCGCTGCTGCACGACACGGTCGAGGACACGCCGTACACCCTCGAGCAGCTGCGCAAGGACTTCGGCGACGAGGTCGCCGTGCTCGTCGACGGGGTCACCAAGCTCGACAAGGTCCAGTACGGCGACTCGGCGCAGGCCGAGACCATCCGCAAGATGATCGTCGCGATGTCGCGCGACATCCGGGTGCTGGTCATCAAGCTGGCCGACCGACTCCACAACATGCGCACCCTGCGCTACCTCAAGGCCGAGACGCAGGAGCGCAAGGCCCGCGAGACCCTCGACATCTACGCCCCGCTCGCGCACCGCCTCGGCATGAACACCCTCAAGTGGGAGCTCGAGGACCTCGCGTTCGCGACGCTGCACCCGAAGATGTACGACGAGATCGTCCGCCTCGTCGCCGAGCGCGCGCCCTCTCGCGACCAGTTCCTCGCCGAGGTGATCGCCGACGTCGAGTCGGACCTGCGCGACGCCAAGATCAAGGCCAAGGTCACCGGGCGCCCGAAGCACTACTACTCGATCTACCAGAAGATGATCGTCGGCGGCCGGGAGTTCTCCGACATCTACGACCTGGTCGGGATCCGGATCCTCGTCGAGGAGGACCGCGACTGCTACTCGGTGCTCGGCGTCCTGCACTCCCGGTGGAACCCGGTGCTCGGGCGCTTCAAGGACTACGTCGCGATGCCGAAGTTCAACATGTACCAGTCGCTGCACACGACGGTCATCGGCCCGCAGGGCAAGCCGGTCGAGCTGCAGATCCGCACCTTCGCCATGCACCGTCGCGCCGAGTACGGCGTCGCGGCGCACTGGAAGTACAAGGAGGACGGCAAGGCCGGCGTCGACACCGACCGGCCCGGCGACCTCGACGACATGTCGTGGCTGCGCCAGCTCATGGACTGGCAGAGCGAGGTCGAGGACCCGGGGGAGTTCCTGGAGTCGCTGCGCTTCGAGATGAACCGCGCCCAGGTCTACGTCTTCACCCCGCGGGGCGACGTCATGCCGCTGCCCGTCGGCTCGACCCCGGTCGACTTCGCGTACGCCGTCCACACCGAGGTCGGCCACCACACCATCGGGGCCCGGGTCAACGGGCGCCTGGTGCCGCTGGAGTCGTCGCTGGACAACGGTGACGTGGTGGAGGTCTTCACCTCCAAGGCGCCCGGCGCCGGCCCCTCGCGCGACTGGCTCAACTTCGTCAAGTCGCCCCGCGCGCGCTCCAAGATCCGCCAGTGGTTCACCAAGGAGCGGCGCGAGGAGGCGATCGAGCGCGGCAAGGAGCAGATCGGCCGGATGATGCGCAAGGAGGGCCTGCCCCTCAAGCGCCTCATGACCCACGAGTCGCTGTCCCTCGTCGCCGCGCACTTCAACCATGCCGACGTGTCGGCCCTGTACGCCGCGGTGGGGGAGGGCAACCTCAGCGCCCAGGCCGTCGTACGCAAGGTCATCGACCTGCACGGGGGCGACGACGGCGCCGCCGAGGACCTTGCCGAGGGCGTCACGATCACCGGCCGCCGCGGCCGCACCAAGCCGACCTCCAGTGACGCGGGTGTCATCGTCAAGGGCGTCGAGGACCTGTGGGTCAAGCTGGCCAAGTGCTGCACCCCGGTGCCGCCCGACCCGATCCTCGGCTTCGTGACCAAGGGCGGCGGCGTCTCGGTGCACCGCAAGGACTGCACCAACGCCGGCGACCTGGAGAACCAGCCCGAGCGGCTGCTCGAGGTCGAGTGGGCGCCGACGTCCCAGTCGACCTTCCTGGTCAACATCCAGGTCGAGGCCCTCGACCGGGCCCGGCTGCTGTCCGACATCACCATGGTGCTCTCGGACGCCCACGTGAACATCCTCAGCGCCACCCTCTCCACCACCCGCGACCGGGTGGCCAAGAGCCGCTTCAGCTTCGAGATGGCCGACGCCTCGCACCTCGACAGCGTCCTGCGTACCGTGCGCTCGGTGCCGGGGGTCTTCGACGCCTACCGCGTCACCAGCTGACCCACGACGTCGGTCCTTTCCGGTGGTTGAGGTGCGAGCGGCCCCCCGGTGGTTGAGGTGCGAGCGCAGCGAGCCTCGAAACCCCGGCGTCGGTCCTGTCCGGTGGTTGAGGTGTGAGCGGAGCGAGCCTCGAAACCCCGGCGTCGGTCCTGTCCGGTGGTTGAGGTGTGAGCGGAGCGAGCCTCGAAACCCCGGCGTCATCTGTCCCGAGGCCGCCCGGCCCGCCGCCGCGCGGCTGCCACGACCTCGTCGTAGTCGCCCCTGATGAGCGCCTCACGCTTGCGCCGACTCCATCCCTGAATCTGCTTCTCGAGCCGGAACGCCTCTCCGATGAGCTCGGTCTCGGCGCTCCAGACGAGCATCACGGGCCGTCTGCGACGGGTGTACGCAGCACCGAGGTCGGGGGAGTTGTGCTGGGAGATGCGCGCGTCGAGATCGGTGGTGCTTCCGACGTAGAACGAGCCGTCGGAGCAGCGGAGCATGTAGACCCAAGGCATGCGTACGGGTCTGCCTCCGGAGCGCGGCTCGCACACCTGGGGCTTCACATCTGTGGATGACTGGGTTTCGAGGCTCGCTGCGCTCGCACCTCAACCATCGGGATGGCGGGCTCGTGCTTCGACTACGGGGGGCCGACGTCGTGGGGTTTCGACGCTCGCTGCGCTCGCACCTCAACCACCGGGGGCCGCTGACACCTCAACCACCGGAACGGACCGACGCCGGGGTTTCGAGGCTCGCTGCGCTCGCACCTCAACCATCGGGGTGGCGGGCTCGTGCTTCGACTACGGGGGGCCGACGTCGTGGGGTTTCGAGGCTCGCTGCGCTCGCACCTCAACCACCGTGGTGCCGGGCTCGCACCTCAACCACCGGAACGGACCGACGCCGGGGTTTCGAGGCTCGCTGCGCTCGCACCTCAACCACCGGGGTGGCGGGCTAGCACCTCAACCACCGGGGTGGGGGCTCGCAGCCCTACCGGAAGGCCGTCAGGCGCCGAACTCCTCGGACGCCTTGCGGGCCATGTCGAGGAAGGCCTCCTTGTTGGCCAGCTCGGACTCGAGGTCCTTGGCCCGCTTGGCGTCGCCCGCCGTCTGGGCCTTCTCCAGCTTGGTACGGGTCTCGGCGATGCCGGCCTCGAGCTTGGAGACCAGGTCGTCCGCGCGCGCCGACTTCTCCGGGTCCGAGCGCTTCCACTGGTCGTCCTCGACCGAGCGGATGGCCTGCTCGACCTTGCGGATGCGGCCCTCGAGGTCCTTCATCCGGTCGCGGGGGACCTTGCCGGCCTCGTCCCAGCGGTCGGCGATGTCGCGGAACGCCTTTTTGGCCGCCTCGAGGTCGGTCACCGGGAGGAGGGCCTCGGCCTCGACGAGCAGGGCCTCCTTGACCTCGGCGTTGGCGGCGAACTCCTGGTCGAGCTCGGCGTTGGCCGCATCGCGGGCACCGAAGAACGTGTCCTGGGCGCCCCGGAAGCGCTGCCACAGCTGGTCGTCGACCTCGCGCGGCGCGGGTCCGGCGGCCTTCCACTCGCGCATGAGGTCGCGGTAGCGGCCCGCGGTCGGTCCCCAGTCGGTGGACGTGGCGAGGGCCTCGGCCTCGGTTGCGAGGCGCTCCTTGACAACGCGGGCGCTGTCGCGGCGGCCGTGCTCCTCGGCGAAGTGCGCCTTGCGGCGGCGCGTGTACGTCGTCCTGGCCGAGGAGAACCGGCGCCACAGGGCGTCGTCGGTGGCCCGGTCGAGCCGGGGGAGTGCCTTCCACGCCTCGAGGAGGTCCCGCAGCCGGTTGGCGCCGTTGCGCCAGTCGTTGCCCTCGGCGAGCTTCTCGGCCTCGGAGACGATCTTGTCCTTCTCGGCGCGCGACTCGGCGCTGCGCTGCGCCTTCTCGGCGCGCTTGGCGTCGCGCTGGATCGCGATGACGGGGCCCGTGGCGTCGAGCCGGGCGGCGAGGCCGTTGAGGTCACCGACGGCGTTGGCCTCGACGACCTGCTCCCGCAGCGCCTTGACCGTCGTCGTGGCCTCCTCGGGGCTCAGCTTGCCCGCCCCGATGCGCTGCTCGAGGAGCTGCACCTCGAAGGCGAGGGCGTCGTAGCGGTCGGTGAAGAACTTCAGCGCCTCCTCGGGAGTCCCCTCGGGGTACTGCCCCACGGAGCGCTCCCCATCGACGGTCCTGACGTACACGGTGCCGTCCTCGGTGACCCGGCCCCACTCGGAAGCCTGCGGCGAGGACTGCTTGTCGGCGCTCATGGTCGCCCATCGTAGTCACCCCCCTCTCGGGCCTCGGTAGGCTGACTCCTCGCCGTACCCACCGACTCGCTGCTGAGGACTGTTGCCCCGTGCTGATCGCCGGCTTCCCCGCTGGACCCTGGGGCACCAACTGCTATGTCGTCGCCACCGGAGCGGGCAACGAGTGCGTCGTGATCGACCCCGGCAAGGACGCCGCCGCGGGCGTGGCCGAGGTCGTGCGCGAGCACCGGCTCAAGCCGGTCTCGGTGCTGGTGACCCACGGCCACGTCGACCACATGTGGTGCGTCGCTCCCGTCGCCGGGACCTACGACGCCACGGCCTGGATCCATCCGGCCGACCGGCACCTGCTGACCGACCCGATGGTCGGGATGAGCCGGGAGACCACCGCGATGCTGCTCGGCGGCAGCTACGAGTGGGCCGAGCCCGACGACGTCCGCGAGCTGTCCGACCTGCAGGAGGTCGAGCTGGCCGGCCTGCGCTTCGTCGTCGACCACACGCCGGGTCACACGGAGGGGTCGGTCACCTTCCGGACGCCGTACGGGCAGCAGAGCATCAGCGACCTGATGTTCTCTGGCGACCTGCTCTTCGCCGGCTCCATCGGCCGCACCGACCTGCCGGGGGGTGACCACGCCACCATGCTGCGCAGCCTCACCGACAAGGTCCTCCCGTTGGCCGACGACGTCGTGGTGCTGCCCGGCCACGGCGAGCAGACGTCCATCGGCCGCGAGCGCGCCACCAACCCCTACCTGCTCGACCTCCAGCGCGGGGACGAGACAGGGCGAGTCACACGAGGTCTGTAGACACCATGAGCAAGCCCACGCCCCTCAGCGGGTTCCCCGAGCTGCTGCCTGCGCAGCGCGTCGTCGAGCAGGAGGTCATCGACACCCTGCGCCACACCTTCGAGCTGCACGGCTTCGCCGGCATCGAGACCCGGGCCGTCGAGCCCCTCGACCAGCTGCTGCGCAAGGGCGACACCTCGAAGGAGGTCTACCTGCTGCGCCGGCTCCACGAGGAGTCCGCGGAGGGCCACGCCGGCCTGGGCCTGCACTTCGACCTGACCGTGCCGTTCGCCCGCTACGTCCTGGAGAACGCCGGCAAGCTGGACTTCCCGTTCCGCCGCTGGCAGATCCAGCGCGCCTGGCGGGGCGAGCGTCCGCAGGAGGGCCGGTTCCGGGAGTTCACCCAGGCCGACATCGACATCGTGGGACGGGACTCGCTGGCCTTCCACCACGACATCGAGGTGACCCGGGTGATGGTCGACGCCCTCACGCGCCTCGACTTCCTGCCGGCCTTCCGCCTCCAGGTCAACAACCGCAAGCTCATCCAGGGCTTCTACGCCGGTCTCGGCATCCACGCCTCCGACGGCCAGGGCGACGAGGTGATGCGCCTGGTCGACAAGCTCGACAAGCTGCCCGTCGACAAGGTCCGCGACCTGCTGCTGCAGGACGCCGGTCTGTCGGTGGAGAACGCCGACCGCGTCCTCGAGCTCGCCACCATCCGCTCCGACGACGACGGCTTCGTGGGCGCCGTGCGCGCCCTCGGCGTCGAGCACGAGCTGCTCGACGAGGGCCTCGCCGAGCTGTCGGAGCTGGTCCGCGGCTGCGCCGACCTGGTCTCCGACCGGGTCCGGGTCACCGCCGACCTGTCGATCGCCCGCGGGCTCGACTACTACACCGGCACCGTCTTCGAGACCCGTCTCGACGGCTACGAGTCGATGGGCTCGATCTGCTCCGGCGGGCGGTACGACGCGCTCGCCAGCGACGGCCGTACGACGTACCCGGGCGTCGGCATCTCGCTCGGGGTGAGCCGGGTCGTCGTACCCCTGCTCGCGCGCACCGGCCTGACCGCCTCCCGCTCGGTGCCCAGCGCCGTGCTGGTCGCCGTCGCCGACGAGGGCTCGCGCCCCGCGAGCAGCGCCGTGGCCGCCGACCTGCGCCGCCGCGACGTCGCGTGCGAGGTCGCCCCGGACGCCGCGAAGTTCGGCAAGCAGATCCGCTACGCCGAGCGCCGCGGCATCCCGTTCGTCTGGTTCGTCCAGACGGCCCCCGACGGAGGCGTCACGCACCAGGTCAAGGACATCCGCTCCGGTGAGCAGGTCGAGGCCGACCCCGCCACCTGGACCCCGCCGGAGGCAGACCTCCGGCCCGGCATCAGCCCCCCGGGTTTCGAGGCTCGCTCCGCTCGCACCTCAACCACCGACAACAACACCGAGGAGAACCAGTGATCCGCACCCATGACGCCGGCGCCCTGCGCGCCGAGCACGTCGGCCAGACCGTCACCCTCGCCGGGTGGGTGGCCCGGCGCCGTGACCACGGGGGAGTGGCCTTCCTGGACCTCCGCGAGGCGAGCGGGGTCGTGCAGGTCGTCGTCCGCGACGAGGCCGTGGCCCACTCGCTGCGCAGCGAGTACTGCCTGAAGGTCGTCGGCGAGGTCGTGGCCCGCAAGGCCGGCAACGAGAACCCCCAGCTGGCGACGGGCGACATCGAGGTCGTCGCGACCGACATCGAGGTCCTGAGCGCCGCCGCACCGCTGCCCTTCCCGATCGACGACCACGTCGACGTGGGGGAGGAGGCCCGGCTCAAGCACCGCTACCTCGACCTGCGGCGCAGCGGTCCCAACGAGGCCCTGCGCCTGCGCTCGAAGATCAACAAGGCCGCGCGCGACGTGCTGGACGCCCACGCGTTCGTCGAGGTCGAGACGCCCACGCTGACCCGGTCGACGCCCGAGGGCGCCCGCGACTTCCTGGTGCCCGCGCGCCTGCAGCCCGGCAGCTGGTACGCCCTGCCGCAGAGCCCGCAGCTGTTCAAGCAGCTGCTGATGGTCGCCGGCATGGAGCGCTACTACCAGATCGCGCGCTGCTACCGCGACGAGGACTTCCGCGCCGACCGGCAGCCGGAGTTCACCCAGCTCGACATCGAGATGAGCTTCGTGGACCAGGACGACGTCATCGCGCTCATGGAGGACGTGCTGGCCGCGATGTGGCGCCTCATCGACGTCGAGATCCCGCGCCCGCTGCCCCGCATGACGTACGCCGACGCCATGCGCCGCTTCGGCTCCGACAAGCCCGACCTGCGCATGGGCCTCGAGCTCGTCGAGTGCACCGAATACTTCAAGGACACCCCGTTCCGGGTCTTCCAGGCGCCGTACGTCGGCGCGGTGGTCATGCCCGGTGGCGCCGGCCAGCCCCGCAAGAAGCTCGACGCGTGGCAGGACTGGGCCAAGCAGCGCGGCGCCAAGGGGCTGGCCTACGTGCTGGTCCAGGAGGACGGCGAGCTCACCGGCCCGGTGTCGAAGAACATCACCGACGAGGAGAAGGCCGGCCTGGCCGCCCACGTCGGCGCCGAGCCGGGGGACTGCATCTTCTTCGCCGCCGGTCCCGCCAAGTCCAGCCGGGCCCTGCTGGGTGCCGCGCGCCTCGAGATCGGTCGCCGCGGCGGCCTGATCGACGAGTCCGCGTTCGCGTTCACCTGGGTCGTCGACGCCCCGATGTTCGAGCCCAGCTCGGACGCCGTCGAGAGCGGCGACGTCGCCGTCGGTGCCGGGGCCTGGACGGCCGTGCACCACGCCTTCACCGGCCCCAAGCCGGAGTTCGCCGACACCTTCGACACCGACCCCGGCAGCGCCCTGGCCTATGCCTACGACATCGTCTGCAACGGCAACGAGCTGGGCGGTGGCTCGATCCGGATCCACCGCGAGGACGTCCAGAAGCGCGTCTTCGCGGTGATGGGGCTCACCGAGGACGAGGCGCAGGAGAAGTTCGGGTTCCTCCTCGACGCCTTCAAGTTCGGCGCCCCGCCGCACGGCGGCATCGCGGTGGGCATGGACCGCATCTGCGCGCTCCTCGCGGGCACCGACTCGATCCGCGACGTCATCGCGTTCCCCAAGTCCGGAGGCGGCTACGACCCCCTCACCGCGGCCCCTGCGCCCATCTCGCCCGCACAGCGCAAGGAGGCCGGTGTGGACGCCGAGCCGGCGGAGGATGTGTCGTCCCCGGCCTGATCCGGGAGTGATTCTGCGGCGATCCGGACACGGTGGTCGTGTCCGGATCGTTACGCGTCAGTGATCGCCTGTGCGGTACGCGTCACATAGAGTCCCGTCTCGGCAAGCCCCCCGACGACCTGTCAGGGCAGCCCGGACACCACCGAGAGACCCCCCCGAGAACCCCCCCAGCATCCCGGCCAGATAGGGAGAGCATGTCGCAGCCGACTGCACCCGAGACCTTGGGCTCGTTGACCGACGAGACCCCGGTCGACCCGAACAGCAAGGCCTCGCAGGAGATCGCCGGCAAGTCGCCGCTGCGGATCGCCGCCGGCCGACTCCTGAAGGACAAGATCGCGATGGCCTGCGCCTTCGTCATCCTGTTCTTCATCCTGATCGCGATCTTCGCCGGGGTGATCAGCGACTTCTTCGGGGTCAACACGGACACGCAGTCCCCGAGCCAGTTCCTCGACGTGCTCAACGGCGGCATGCCCAAGCCGGAGTACGGCCCGCCCAACGGTGGGTTCACGATGGACCACCCGTTCGGCATCGCGCCCCGCTCGGCCGACGACAACCTGGCCTACTGGCTCTACGGCGCTCGCACGTCGCTGATGATCGCCACCGGTGCGACGCTGTTCGCCACGATCGTCGGCATCGTCGTCGGCCTCCTCGCCGGCTTCCTCGGCGGCGTCGTCGACCGCGTCCTGTCGTTCTTCGTGGACACCTTCCTCACGGTCCCGTTCATCCTCGCCGCGCTGACCATCGCGCCGATCCTCAACGAGCGGTTCAACGACAGCGACAACTACCCCACGATCCAGAAGTTCAGCCTGGTCGCCGTCCTGGCGCTCTTCGGCTGGATGGGCATGGCCCGCCTGATCCGTGGCGAGGTGCTGTCGCTGCGCGAGCGCGAGTTCGTGCAGGCGGCCCGGGTGCTCGGCATGCCGACCTCGCGCATCCTGTTCAAGGAGCTCATGCCCAACCTCGCGGCGCCGATCATCATCAGCGTCTCGCTCATGCTGCCGGCCTTCGTGGCCGCCGAGGCCGGCCTGGCCTTCCTCGGCATCGGTGTCACCGACGGCGCCTCGTGGGGTCGGACCATCAGCTTCGCGACCACCTACTTCGAGCAGTACCCGCTCTACCTGTGGGAGCCCCTGATCGGCGTCGTGCTGCTGGTCCTCTCCCTCAACCTCCTCGGCGACGCCATCCGCGACGCCCTGGACCCCAAGACTCGTCGCTGACCACTCGGTCTCGACGCGGAACGCTGCCGACAGCACCTGCCGCCGGCACGATCACAGATAAGAAAGGCTGGACAGCATGAAGCGGAACAAGCCGCTCGCGCTCGTGGCCGGCGTTGCTCTCCTCTCCCTTGCTGCCTGTGGCGGCGGGGGCGACGACAGCAGCTCCTCCGGCTCGGGTAGTGACAGGAGCTTCGGCGAGCAGACCGGGGGCACCAAGGACGCCAAGCGTCAGGGCCCCGCGGCCGAGGTCGACGGAGCCACCGCTGGTGGGACCGTCACGGTCTACCTCCCCGGTGACCCCGGCCCCAACTCGCTGGACCCGACCGACGGCTGGTCCGTCACCGGCAACTCGATCCAGCAGGCCCTCACCCACCGCTCGCTCACGCAGTACGTGCGTGACAGCGAGACCGGTGACCCGGTCCTGGTCCCCGACCTGGCGACCGACCTGGGCACGGCCAACGAGGACTACACCGAGTGGACGTTCACGATCCGTGACGACGCCACGTGGGAGGACGGCAAGCCCGTCACCGCGGAGGAGGTCGCCTTCGGCATGCAGCGCTCGCTCGACGCCGACACCTTCCCCTCGGGCCCCGGCACCGAGTACTCCAAGCAGTACTTCCTGGACGGGGACTCCTACGGCGGTCCCTACACCGACAAGGGCAAGAAGTACGACGGCATCACCGTCAACGGCCAGGACGTGACCATCAAGATGGCCACCCCCTTCCCGGACATGGACTACTGGGGCGCCTTCATGGCGATGGGCCCGGCCCCGCTCGGCAACGCCTCCAAGCCGCCGAACTACGGCCAGGACCCGCTGTCCAACGGTCCCTACATGATCGAGGACTTCCAGCCCAACCAGGAGCTCACCCTCGTCAAGAACGAGCAGTGGGACCCGAACTCCGACCCGGGCCGTCACCAGTACGTCGACAAGTGGGTCTTCAAGTTCAACCAGGACCAGGCCAAGGTCGACCAGATCATGCTGTCGGACAACACCGACTCGCAGACCGCGATCTCGACCGCGCTGGGCTCGGACAAGTACACCGAGGCCAACGACGCCCTGGGTGACCGCCTGGTGCAGCAGACGTCGCAGTGTGTCTCCACGCTGACGCCGGACTACACCAAGATCACCGACATCAACGTGCGCAAGGCCCTTGCCTACGCCTACCCGTACGAGGACGTGTGGTTCGCGACCGGCGAGGTTCCCGGCGTCACCCGCATCCCGGCCAACTCCGTCATGCCCCCCGGCATGGCCGGCAAGAAGGACTTCCAGGTCGACGGTGAGCAGATCACCTACAACCCGGAGAAGGCCAAGGAGCTGCTCGCCGAGGCCGGCGAAGAGGGCTACGAGATCACGATGGTCTACTACGAGGTCGACCCGCTCGCCGTGGCCGGTCAGAAGCAGATCACCAAGGGCTTCGAGGAGGCCGGCTTCAAGGTCAAGGCGATCCCGGTCCAGGTCTCGCCGTACGACATCTGGCTCGACCCCGACAACAAGACGAACAAGCAGCTCAACCTGCGTGGCGTCAACTGGTGCTCGGACTGGCCCGCCGGTTCGACGATGCTCCCGCCGCTCCTCAAGACCGACGCCGTGTACAACACCGCGCAGTTCTCCGAGGACGCGATCGACCAGAAGATGAAGGACATCGCCACCTTGCCGCTCGACGAGCAGGGCGACGCCTGGGGTGCGCTGGACGAGGAGATCATGACGGACTACTTCCCGATCATCCCCACCGCGTTCCGCAACGACCTGTTCGTCTTCGGGTCCAAGATCGGCAACCCGACCGGCGACGGTGCCCTCGGTGCCCCGAACTACAAGGACGTCTTCGTGATGCAGTGAGCCTTGCGCCCACGCACCATCAGATGAACCCTGTAGTGCCAGCACCACTGCTTCACGCAACGCTGTTCGACACATAGCAAGAACTGACGGGTGGGGGTCCCAGACCGGGGCCCCCACTCGGCAGCCCAGACACTTCCACCACCCCCGGAGAGGCTGAGATGTTCGCCTATCTCGTCAAGCGGTTGATCTCAGGTGCGCTCGTCCTCACCTTGGTCTCGATGGCCATCTTCCTGCTGTTCTGGTACGGGCCCTCGAGCCCGGCGCAGACCATCTGTGACCGTGAGACCAGCAACCGGTGCGGCAACCGCATCGAGATCTACGAGCGGACCCTCGGCTTCGACAACCCCGTCCACGAGGAGTACCTCAAGTGGGCCAAGGGCGTCTTCGTCGGTCGTGACATCCAGATCGCGTCCACCACCTACGAGTGCGACGCTCCCTGCCTCGGCGTCTCCTACCTGACCAAGCAGCCGGTCTCCGAGGAGCTCGTCGAGCGCCTGCCCGCCACCGTCTCGGTGGCCATCGGCGGCGCCTTCCTCTACCTCCTGTTCGGCATCCCCATCGGTGTGGCGGCCGCGCGAAGACGCGGCAGCGTCGCCGACAAGGCGCTGGTGTCGAGCTTCCTGTTCCTCAGCTCCATCCCGTACTACCTCTTCGCGCTGCTGACCTGGCTCTACCTCACCGTGCTGTGGGAGGCGCCGTTCGTCAGTGACACCGGCTACTTCCCGATCACCGAGAACCCCGCCAAGTGGTTCGGTGGCATGTTCCTGGCCTGGGTGGCGCTCGGCATCTTCGGATGCACGCAGTACACCCGGTACTCGCGCGGGTCCATGGTCGAGGCGCTCAGCGAGGACTACATCCGTACGGCGCGGGCCAAGGGCCTGCCGGAGCGCACCGTGGTCTACAAGCACGGCCTCCGTGCGGCCCTGGTGCCCGTCGTGACGATCTTCGGCATCGACTTCGGCACCCTGCTCGCGGGCACGATCTTCACCGAACGTATCTTCGACATCAACGGCATCGGCTTCTGGAGCCTCCAGGCGGTCCAGGCAAAGGACCTCCCCGTGGTGGCTGCCACCGCCCTGTTCAGTGCCGTACTCCTGATCATCTCCAACTTGATCGTCGACGTGATCTACAGCGTCCTCGACCCGAGGGTGAGGCTTTCGTGACCACGACCCCTTCCGAGACCCACGTCGGGCAGCGCGAGCGCCCGCAGTCCGACGGCCCGATCCTCGTGGTCGAGGACCTCTCCGTGACGTTCCCGACCCAGGACGGGCCGGTGACGGCCGTCAAGGGACTCAGCTACTCCGTCGAGATGGGCAAGACCCTCGGCATCGTGGGTGAGTCCGGCTCGGGCAAGTCGGTCTCCAGCCTCGCCGTCCTCGGCCTGCACGACGCCAAGGCGAGCAAGATCACCGGCTCCATCCGCGTCGCCGGCACTGAGGTCGTCGGCCTGTCCGAGGCCCGCATGCGCAAGCTGCGCGGTAACTCGGTGTCGATGATCTTCCAGGACGCCCTCGCCGCGCTGCACCCGTTCTACAAGATCGGCAACCAGCTCTCCGAGGCCTACCTCGTGCACCACCCGAGCGCCTCCAAGCGCGACGCGCGCCGCAAGGCCATCGAGATGCTCGACCGTGTCGGCATCCCGCAGCCGGACCGTCGCGTCGACGACTTCCCGCACCAGTTCTCGGGCGGTATGCGCCAGCGGGCGATGATCGCCATGGGCCTGATCAACGACCCGTCGCTGCTCATCGCCGACGAGCCGACGACCGCCCTCGACGTCACCGTCCAGGCGCAGATCCTCGACCTGCTGCAGGACCTCCAGCGGGAGTTCAACTCCGCCGTCGTGATCATCACCCACGACCTCGGCGTCATCGCCGAGACGGCCGACGACGTGCTGGTCATGTACGCCGGTCGCGCGGTGGAGTACGGCACGGTGAAGCAGATCCTGACCAAGCCCGAGATGCCCTACACGTGGGGGCTGCTCTCCAGCATCCCGGACGTGGCGGCCAGCACCGACGCGCGGCTCATCCCCATCCCGGGCAACCCGCCGAGCCTGCTCAGCCCGCCGTCCGGGTGCTCCTTCCACCCGCGCTGCGCGCACGTGGACAAGGTCCCCGGTGGCCTGTGCGCCACGGAGCTCCCCGCCCTCACCGCCGCGTCCGGGGCCAACCACCTCAAGCGCTGCCACCTGCCCAACCCCGAGCTGATCTACCGGACCGAGATCCTCCCGGAGATCGCGCCCGACCTGGTCGAGGAGATCCGATGACCCAGGACCCCAACGTCCGCGCCGAGATCGAGCCCACCGAGCTGGGTGCGGACGCGGCCGAGAGCGGCGAGCGTGACCTGCGCACCGACGAGCACGCCGACGCCTACAGCGACAACGAGGTGCTCGTCCCGGGTGCCTTCGAGGGCCACGTCGCCAGCCGGCTCGACCCGGACGCGCCCGCGGTGCTCGAGGTCGAGGACCTCAAGATGTACTTCCCGGTGAAGTCGTCGGGACTCGTGCGCCGCACCATCGGCCACGTCCAGGCCGTCGACGGCGTCTCGTTCCAGGTGCCCAAGGGCGGCTCCCTGGGCCTCGTGGGGGAGTCGGGCTGCGGCAAGTCGACCACCGGTCGCCTCATCACGCGCCTCTACACGCCCACCGCCGGGTCGATGATGTTCGAGGGCCAGGACCTCGCCAAGCTGTCCAGTCGCGCCATGAAGCCGCTGCGCCGTGACGTGCAGATGATCTTCCAGGACCCCTACACCTCGCTCAACCCGCGGCACACCGTCGGCGCGATCGTGGGGGCGCCGCTCCAGGTCCACGGCATCGTGCCGAAGAACAAGGTCCTCTCCCGCGTCCAGGAGCTGCTCGAGGTCGTCGGCCTCAACCCGGAGCACTACAACCGCTACCCCAACGAGTTCTCCGGCGGCCAGCGCCAGCGCATCGGCATCGCCCGCGCCCTGACGCTCAACCCCAAGCTGCTCGTGGCCGACGAGCCCGTGTCCGCGCTCGACGTGTCGATCCAGGCGCAGGTCATCAACCTTCTGCAGGACCTGCAGAAGGAGTTCGACATCGCGTTCCTCTTCATCGCCCACGACCTCGCGGTGGTGCGCCACTTCTGTCCCGAGGTCGCGGTGATGTACCTCGGCAAGATCGTCGAGATCGCCGACCGCGAGACCCTGTACGCCGCGCCGTTCCACCCCTACACGCAGGCGCTGCTGTCGGCGGTGCCGGACGTCAAGCAGGCCGCCATCGGCGGTCGTCGCGAGCGCATCCGCCTCGAGGGCGACGTTCCGAGCCCGATCAACCCGCCGTCCGGGTGCCGGTTCCGCACCCGGTGCCCGCTGGCCCAGGAGATCTGCGCCAAGGTCGAGCCGCCTCTGCTCCAGGTCGGCCCGCGCCACAAGGTCGCCTGCCACTTCGCCGGCGAGCTCGGTCAGCACCCGGCCACGCCGGTCACCGCGGGCCTGCTCGGCGTCGACGACCAGGGCAGCCCGTCGTCCACCGGTCCCGAGGCCGTCCAGGTCCCGACCGGTCCCGGCTACGAGAAGGACTGGTTCGACGTCAAGACCCGCCGGATGACCTCGCAGGCGGGCCCCGCCTGACGGTGGAGGGCCTCTTCGACATTCCCGGGTCCGGGGGACCACCCCCGGGCACGGGATCTCTGTCGGCCAACACGCACTCGTCTGCGCCGCTGGCGGTGCGGATGCGTCCGCGCACCCTCGACGAGCTCGTCGGGCAGTCGCAGCTGCGGGCTTCCGGCTCGCCGCTGCGCCAGCTCATCGAGGGCGACCGGTCGATGTCGCTGCTCCTGTGGGGCCCGCCCGGCACCGGCAAGACGACGATCGCCTCCATCGTCAGCCAGCAGACGCAGCGCCGCTTCGTCGAGGTGTCGGCGGTGGCCGCCGGCGTCAAGGAGGTCCGCGCCGCCATCGACAGCGCCCGCGCCGAGCTGGCCCGGGGCGGGCAGGAGACGGTGCTGTTCGTCGACGAGGTGCACCGCTTCACCAAGGCCCAGCAGGACGCCCTCCTGCCCGGGGTGGAGAACCGCTGGGTGACGCTGGTGGCCGCCACCACCGAGAACCCTTTCTTCTCCGTCATCTCCCCGCTGCTCTCCCGCAGCCTGCTGCTGCGCCTCGAGTCGCTCACCGACGACGACGTCTCCGCGGTGGTCGACCACGCGCTGGCCGACGAGCGCGGCCTGGCCGGCGACTACACGCTCGACGACGACGCCCGGGCGCACCTCGTCCGGCTTGCCGGGGGAGACGCCCGTCGCGTGCTCACCTACCTGGAGGCCGCGGCCGGCGCTGCCGCCGAGACGCACATCGACCTGGCCACCGCCGAGACCGCGGTCGACCAGGCCGCGGTGCGCTACGACCGCCAGGGCGACCAGCACTACGACGTCATCAGCGCCTTCATCAAGTCCATCCGCGGCTCCGACGCGGACGCCGCGCTGCACTACCTCGCCCGGATGATGGAGGCAGGGGAGGACCCGCGCTTCATCGCCCGCCGCCTGGTCATCTCGGCGAGCGAGGACATCGGCCTGGCCGACCCCACGGCGCTCACCACCGCCGTGGCGGCTGCCCAGGCGGTGCAGCTCATCGGGATGCCCGAGGCACGGCTCAACCTGGCGCAGGCCACGATCGCGCTCGCCGTGGCGCCCAAGTCCAACGCCGTCACCATGGCGATCGACGCCGCCAGCGCGGACGTGCGGGCCGGGCGGATCGGGCAGGTCCCCCCGCACCTGCGCGACGCCCACTACGCCGGCGCGCAGAAGATCGGGCACGGCAAGACCTACGTCTATCCCCACGACGAGCCCTTCGGCGTCGCCGAGCAGCAGTACGCCCCGGAGGTCGTCGAGGACGCGACCTACTACCGCCCGACGGCGCTGGGCGCGGAGGCCGCGGTCAAGGAGCGGTGGGAGCGGATCCGGCGCCTCGTGCGCGGACGATAGGGTCGCCGGGTGAGCTCCGAGCAGATCTGGCCGGCAGCAGGAGGCGCCGTGGCGCTGCTCCTGCTCGTCGTCGTGCTCGCCCTCGCCCTCGCCGTACGACGCTCCGGCCGGCGGCAGGACGCGCTGGCCGATCGCGTCGCCGCCCTCGAGGCCGCGCTCGCCGAGCGGGGCGAGCGCGCCGCGGCGCGCGAGCCGCACCCGGCCGAGCCGGCGGCGTCGTACGTCATCACCGGCATCACCGACCCCGACGACGACCGCGACGGGGGCTTCGACGACCGGCGCCCCGACGCCGTGCCGGGGCGCATCGACCGGGCGGTCTTCGCCGACATCGTGGCCCGCGAGGGCGTCATCAAGGCGGCCGGCCTCGCCCACGGGCTGCGGCGCGCGATGGCCCCCGAGGCGCGCAACCGCATCCGCTTCGAGGTGCGGCGCGAGGTCAAGCGGTCGCGCAGGCAGCGGCGCAGCGACCTCAAGGCGGCGCTGCGCGACCTGCAGGCACGCGAGCGAGCCCGGATGGCCGGGGCACGCGACGAGGGGGACGCTGCCTGATGGCCAGGACGTTCTGGTTCGTCGCCGGAGCGGGAGCAGGTGCCTATGCCCTCACCCGCGCCCGCAGGGTGGCCGAGTCCCTCACCGCCGACGGCCTCCGGGACCGCCTCAGCGGTCTGGCGGTCGGCGCGCGGATGTTCCGCGACGAGGTCGCGGCGGGACAGGCCGAGAAGGAGACCGAGCTGCGCGAGCGCCTGGGCCTGGTGCCCCACGGCATCCCCGAGCTGACGGGTGCTCGCACCACCACGACCGACACAGAGGAAGACACCTGATGGACACGTCCGAGATCCGCCGCCGCTTCGTCTCGCACTTCGAGGCGGCAGGGCACACGGCCGTGCCGTCCGCGAGCCTCCTCGCCGACGACCCCAACCTGCTCTTCGTGCCGGCCGGGATGGTGCCCTTCAAGCCCTACTTCCTGGGCCAGGAGACGCCGCCGTACACCCGCGCGACCAGCGTGCAGAAGTGCGTGCGCACGCCCGACATCGAGGACGTCGGCAAGACCACCCGGCACGGCACGTTCTTCGAGATGTGCGGCAACTTCTCCTTCGGCGACTACTTCAAGGAAGGTGCCATCGAGCTGGCGTGGGACCTGGTCACCAAGTCCGTTGCCGACGGCGGCTTCGGCCTCGAGGCGGACCGGCTGTGGCCGAGCATCCTCCAGGGCGACGACGAGGCCCTCGAGCTGTGGATGAAGGTCACCGGCCTGCCGTCCAGCCGGATCGTCAAGCTCGGCCCACGCGAGAACTACTGGTCGATGGGCGTCCCCGGCCCCGGCGGCCCGTGCTCGGAGATCCTCTACGACCGCGGCGACGAGTACGGGCCCGACGGCGAGTTCGCGACGACCACGCGCCTGTCGATGCCCGAGAAGCTCGAGGACCGCTACCTGGAGATCTGGAACCTCGTCTTCATGCAGGACGAGCTCTCCGCGGTGCGGTCCAAGGAGGACTTCGACATCGCGGGCTCGCTGCCGAAGAAGAACATCGACACCGGCATGGGCCTCGAGCGGGTCGCCTACCTGCTCCAGGGCAAGGCCAACATGTACGAGATCGACGTGATGTTCCCCGTGATCGAGCGCGCGATGGAGCTCTCCGGCAAGCGCTACGGCGTCGACCACGACGACGACGTCCGCTTCCGGGTGGTCGCCGACCATGTCCGCTCCTCGATGATGCTCATCGGCGACGGTGTGACCCCGGGCAACGAGGGCCGCGGCTACGTCCTGCGCCGGCTGCTGCGCCGGGCCGTGCGCTCGATGCGCCTCCTCGGGTACGACGACCCGGCGCTGCCCGAGCTGATGCCGGTCAGCCGCGACAAGATGGCCGAGACCTACGGCGACCTGACCCGCGACTGGGAGCGGATCGCGCGGGTGGCCTACGGCGAGGAGGAGACGTTCCGCAAGACCCTCCAGGCCGGCACCCAGATCTTCGACCTCGCGGCCGGCGAGGTGAAGCAGACCGGAGGCACCACCCTGTCCGGGGAGCGCGCCTTCGCCCTCCACGACACCTACGGCTTCCCGATCGACCTGACCCTGGAGATGGCCTCCGAGCAGGGTCTGTCCGTCGACGAGGTCGGCTTCCGGGGCCTGATGGCCGAGCAGCGCGAGCGCGCCAAGGCCGACGCCCGCGCGAAGAAGGGCGGGCACACCGACACCGGCCTCTACCGGGGCATCCTCGACGCGCACGGCCCCACCGAGTGGTTGGCCTACGAGACCCTCGAGACCGAGTCGCGGGCCCTGGCCGTGCTGAGCGGCGCCTCCGCCGTGCCCGCGCTCGCCGAGGGCGAGGTCGGCGAGCTGGTCCTGGACCGCACCCCGTTCTACGCCGAGTCCGGTGGCCAGGTGGCCGACGCCGGCACCATCGACTTCGACGGCGGCCGCCTCGAGGTCCTCGACGTGCAGCGCCCGGTGCGCGGCCTGGTCGTGCACCAGGTGCGGGTGGTGGAGGGCGAGCTCCACCCCGACGCCCTGCTCCACGCCCGCGTCGACCCCGAGTGGCGCACCGGTGCCCGCCAGGCGCACTCCGGCACGCACGTGGTGCACGCCGCGCTGCGCGAGGTGCTCGGCCCCACGGCGCTCCAGTCGGGCTCGTACAACCGGCCCGGCTACCTGCGCCTGGACTTCGGGTGGACCCAGGCGCTGAGCCCTGAGCAGGTCCGCGACATCGAGCAGGTCTCGCAGCAGGCGCTGCGGGCCGACCTGCCGGTGGGCTGGCAGTACATGACCCTGGAGCAGGCCAAGGAGTGGGGCGCGATCGCGCTCTTCGGCGAGACCTACGACAACACCAAGGTGCGGGTCGTGGAGATCGGCGGCCCCTGGTCGCGCGAGCTCTGCGGCGGCACGCACGTCGAGCACTCCTCGCAGATCGGCACCGTCGTTGTGACCGGTGAGGCGAGCGTCGGCTCCGGCAACCGCCGCATCGAGGCGCTGACCGGGGTGGAGGGCTTCGCCTACCTCGCCCGCGAGCGCGACGTGGTCGCGCAGCTCACCGGGCTGCTGAAGACCCAGCCCGACGACCTCGTCGGTCGGGTCCAGGACCTCACCGAGCGGCTGCGCGCCGCGGAGAAGGAGCTGGACCGCGCCCGCACCTCCCAGCTGCTCGCCGGCGGCGGCCAGCTGGCCGCGCAGGCGGTCGACGTCGACGGCGTGGCCGTCGTCGTGCACCGGGCCGAGGGCATCGGCGGCGGCGACGTCCGCACCCTGGCCCTCGACGTGCGCGGGCGGCTCGAGCGCGCCGGGGCCGTGGTGGTCGCCGGAGTCGTCGACGGCAAGGTGGCGCTGGTCGCCGCGGTCAACGACGCCGGGCGCGAGCGCGGGGTCAGCGCCAACGAGCTGGTCCGCACCGTGGGCGGCCTCATCGGCGGTCGCGGCGGTGGCAAGGACGACGTCGCCCAGGGCGGTGGGTCCGACGCGACCCGCCTCGACGAGGCCCTCGGCCTGGTCCCGGGCGAGGTCGCCCGGATGGCCGGCCAGGGCTAGAGGCGGGAGAGGGACGTGCGCACCGGCGTGAGGGTCGGCATCGACCCCGGGGACGCCCGGATCGGGGTCGCGCGCAGCGACCCCTCCGGCTTCCTGGCCACGCCCGTGGAGACCGTCCGCCGCGGGCGGGGCGACCTGTCCCGGCTGCGCCGGATCATCGCCGAGGAGGAGGCCGTCGAGGTCGTCGTGGGGCTGCCCCGGTCGCTCTCCGGCGGCGAGGGCCCGGCGGCGGCTAAGGTCCGCGACTTCGCGGCGCGGCTGGCGCGGCAGATTGATCCCGTGCCCGTGAGGCTGTGTGATGAGCGCTTGACCACGGTGTCGGCGGAGTCCATGCTCCGCGACCGGGGTCGCAAGGGAGCAGCACGGCGTGCCGTGGTGGACCAGGCGGCTGCCGTCCTGATCCTCCAGCACGCCTTGGACACCGAACGGGCCAGTGGCAACGCGCCCGGAGAGATCGTCGAGGTCAGCGATGAATGACGAGCAGCAGTACTCCGACGAGGTCGTCGAGACCGAGGAGGCCGACGAGGCCCTCGAGACCGACGAGACGGTCCCCTACGAGGGGGGCCGGCGCCGCAAGAAGCGCGGCGTCTCCGGCTGCCTCGCCGTCATCGTCGCGCTCGCGGTGCTCGTCGGCGGGTTCTACGTCGCCGTCACCCGCGGCGTCGACTGGGTCTCCGACCAGTTCTCCTCCGCCGAGGACTACCCGGGCCCGGGCCGGGGCTCGGTGACCTTCGAGGTCGAGGAGGGCGACACCACCGCCGAGATGGGCCGCAACCTCAAGGCCAAGAACGTCGTCGCGTCCGTGCAGGCGTTCCTCGACGCGGCCGCTGCCGACCCCGACTCCGCCGGCATCCAGGTGGGCTTCTACGAGCTGAAGAAGGAGATGAAGGCCGACGACGCGCTCGAGGTCCTCCTCGACCCGGGCAACCAGGTCAAGAGCACAGTCACGGTGCCCGAGGGCATGCGTGTCGAGGACGTCGTCACGCTGCTCGGCGAGGAGACCGACTTCGGGGCCGCGAAGTGGCGCAAGGCCCTGACCCAGGACATCGGGCTGCCCGACTACGCCGGCGGCAACCCGGAGGGCTACCTGTTCCCCGCGACGTACGAGATCGGTCCGAAGGACAAGCCCAAGGACGTCCTCACCGCCATGGTCGCCCGGTGGCGCCAGGCCGCCGACGACGCGGGCCTGGAGGAGGCCGCCGCCGAGCTGGGCAAGACGCCGGCCGAGCTGATGGTCATCGCCTCGCTCGTCGAGGCCGAGGGTCGCGGCGACGACATGCCCAAGATCGCGCGGGTCATCTTCAACCGCCTCGACGGTCCGGGCGACAAGGCCGGCACCAACGGGCTGCTGCAGATCGACGCCAGCGTCAACTACGGACTCGACCAGGAGCTGGGGGTGGCGCTGACCACCGAGCAGCTCCAGCAGGACACGCCGTACAACACCTACACCCGGGCCGGACTGCCCCCGACGCCGATCGAGGCCCCGGGCGACGACGCCATCGCGGCAGCGGCCGACCCGGAGCCGGGGGACTGGTACTACTACGTGACGGTCGACCTCGCGACCGGCGAGACCAAGTTCGCCGAGACCTACGACGAGTTCCTCACCTACAAGGACGAGTACACGGAGTACTGCACCACCTCCGACGCCTGCTGATGGGGGTGCTGGAGGGCCGGGCGCGCCGGTGCGGCGTGCTGGGCGACCCGATCGCCCACTCGCTGTCGCCGACGCTGCACCGGGCCGGCTACGCCGAGCTGGGACTGGACTGGGAGTACGACGCGCACCGCGTCGCCTCCGGCGGGCTCGCGGACTTCGTGGCCGGCCTGGGGCCGCAGTGGCGCGGGCTGTCGCTCACCATGCCGCTCAAGCGTGAGGCCGTCGCGCTGGTCGACGACCTCACCGAGCGGGCCCGCCTCGCGGGCGCGGTCAACACCGTCCTGCTCGAGGACGGCCGCCTGCTCGGCGACAACACCGACGTACCGGGAGCCATCGCCGCGATCCGCCAGCGCACCGGCGCCCACCTCGCCTCCGCCGCGATCCTGGGCGGGGGGGCCACGGCGACCTCCGTCGGCCTGGCCCTGGCCGACCTGGGGGTGCGGTCGCTGGCGCTGCTGGTCCGCGACCCGGCGCGGGCGGCGGAGACGCGCGAGGCGCTCGCCGGCCACCCCGGCCGGCCCGACGTGGTGGTCGGGCTGCTCGACGACCCCGCCCCCCTCGAGGTCGACCTGGTGGCCTCGACCGTCCCGGCCGACGCCCAGGACCACCGACTGGTGGCGCGGTGCCGAGACGCCGGCGTCGTCTTCGACGTGCTCTACCACCCGTGGCCCACGCCGCTGGCCGCGTCGGCGGGCGATCGGGTCCTGGTCAGCGGTCTCGACCTGCTCATCCACCAGGCCGCGGTGCAGTTCGAGCTGTTCACCGGCCAGCCCGCCCCGGTGGCCGCCATGCGGGCGGCCGGGGAGCGGGCGCTCGCCGAGCGGGCGGTCCCGTGAGCGACGTCCTGCTCGCGGCCGTCGTCGCGGGCGTCCTGTCCGGCGCCCTCGGGCTGCTGGTGCCCCGGTTGGTCGCCGCGATCCCGGAGCCGGCTCCGCGCGATGACCCCGGACCCGAGCCCGTGGACGCCGGGCTCGAGGACGCCGGGTCCGAGGACGCCGGGTCCGAGGACGCCCGGCCCGAGCCGGCACGCCCGGTGGCCGAGGACCCCAAGCCGCTGTACGCCGACCTCGCGGCCCGGCCGCACCTGGCCGTGACGGCGGCGCTCGTGTCACTGGTCTCCGGCGCGGTGATCGGCGCGGCGACGGGGTGGGACTGGCCGCTGGTGTGGCTGGTGCCCCTCGTGCCGGTCACCGTGGCCCTGTCCTGGATCGACTGGCACACCCGGCTGCTGCCCCGGGTCGTCGTGCTCCCGGCCACCCTGGCCGCGGTCGTCGCCGTGGTCGCGGTCGGGCTGGCGACGGGGGAGCGGGACGCCCTGGTGCGGGCGCTGGTGGCGATGGTCGCCGTCCGCTCGTTCTTCTGGCTGCTGTGGTTCGTGCGGTCGGCGGGCATGGGGTTCGGCGACGTCCGCCTGGCCGCCCTGGTGGGCCTCGTCCTCGGCTGGGTCGGGTGGGGGACGGTGGCCATCGGGGTGTGGGTGGGCTTCGTGGGCTTCGCGGTCCCCGGCCTGCTGCTCGCCGTCGTACGCCGCGACCGGGCGCTGCTGCGCCAGGCGTTCCCCTTCGGCCCCTTCATGGCCGGGGGCGCGCTCGTCGGCCTGGTCTGGGGCCCCGCGCTGGCCGGCGTCCTCTGGGGCTGATCTCGCCGCCCGAGGACGGGCGTCGGCGCCGTCGTACCGCGTGAAAGACTGACCGCATGCTGCGTTGGCTCACCGCGGGCGAGTCCCACGGCCCCTCCCTGGTCGCCATCCTCGAGGGGATGCCCGCCCATGTCCGTGTCACCTCCGACGACATCTCCGACGCCCTGGCGCGACGCCGGCTGGGCTACGGCCGGGGCGCGCGGATGAAGTTCGAGGCCGACGAGGTCACCGTCGTCGGCGGCGTCCGCCACGGCGAGACCCAGGGTGGGCCGGTCGCCATCCAGGTCGGCAACACCGAGTGGCCCAAGTGGGACAAGGTCATGTCGGCCGACCCGGTCGACCCCCTCGAGCTGGACGCCCTGGCCCGCAACGCGGCCCTCACCCGGCCCCGTCCCGGCCACGCCGACCTCGTCGGCATGCAGAAGTACGACTTCGACGAGGCCCGGCCCATCCTCGAGCGCGCGTCCGCGCGCGAGACCGCCGCCCGGGTCGCCCTGGGTCGCGTCGCCACCCACTTCCTGCACCAGGCGGTCGGCGCCGAGGTGGTCAGCCACGTCGTCGAGCTCGGTGGCGTGGCCGCGCCGGCGGGATCGGTGCCCGGGCCCGGTGACCAGGAGCGGCTCGACGCCGACCCGGTGCGCTGCCTGGACCCCGAGGCCAGCGCGGCGATGGTCGCCCGCATCGACCAGGCCCACAAGGACGGCGACACCCTCGGCGGCGTCGTCGAGGTCGTCGTCCACGGCCTGCCGCCGGGCCTGGGCTCGCACGTCCACTGGGACCGGCGCCTCGACGCGCGGCTGGCCGGTGCCCTCATGGGCATCCAGGCCATCAAGGGCGTCGAGGTCGGCGACGGCTTCGACCTCGCCGCCACGCCGGGGTCGCTGGCCCACGACGAGATCGTCCCCACCCCCGACGGGCTCCGCCGCACCACGGGGCGCTCCGGCGGCACCGAGGGCGGGATGACCACTGGCGAGGTGCTGCGCGTGCGGGCCGCGATGAAGCCGATCGCGACCGTGCCGCGCGCCCTGCGCACCGTCGACGTCGCGACCGGCGAGGAGGCGGTGGCCCACCACCAGCGCTCCGACGTCTGCGCCGTGCCCGCCGCCGGGATCGTCGCCGAGGCGATGGTCGCCCTGGTGCTCGCCGACGCCGTGCTGGAGAAGTTCGGCGGGGACTCCGTGCGCGAGACCCGGCGCAACGCCGAGAGCTACCTGGACACGCTGAGGTTCCGATGACCCACCCCGTGAGCGAGCCCGTGTCCGAGCCCGCCACCGGTCCCCGGGTCGTGCTCGTCGGGCCGATGGGAGCGGGCAAGTCCACCGTCGCGGCCCTGCTGGGCGAGGCCTGGGGGCTCGAGGTCCGCGACACCGACACCGACATCGAGGCGATCTCCGGCCGCACCATCGCCGACATCTTCGTCGAGTCCGGTGAGAAGCACTTCCGCGCCCTCGAGGCGATCGCGGTCGCCGACGCCCTCGCCACACACGACGGCGTCCTCGCCCTGGGCGGCGGGGCCGTGCTGGACCCGGCCACCCGGTCGATGCTGACCGGCCACCGGGTCGTCTTCCTCCGGGTGGGCCTCTCCGAGGCCGTCAAGCGCGTCGGGCTCGGGGTCGGCCGGCCGCTGCTGCTGGGCAACGTGCGCTCGCGCATCAAGACGCTGCTCGACGAGCGCACCCCCGTCTACGAGTCGGTGGCCACCCTGGTCGTCGACACCGACGACCGCACCCCCGACGAGGTCGCGGCCCGGATCACGGAGGCCCTGTCATGACCACGAGCGACACCGTCCTGCACGTCGGCGGCGCCTCGACGCGCCGTCCTGAGCCCGCCGAAGGGTACGACGTGGTGGTGGGCCACGGCCTCGCCGACCGGCTGCCGGAGGTGCTGGGCACGTCCGTCCAGCGGGTCGCGGTCCTGTACGCCGGACAGCTCGGCGAGCTCGTGCAGCCCGTCGTCGACGCGCTCGTCGACCACTACGACGTGCTCGCCCTGGGCCTGCCCGAGGGCGAGGCGGCCAAGACCGCTCCGGTCGCCTCCGACTGCTGGGAGGCCCTGGGGGAGGCGGGCTTCACCCGCTCGGACGCCGTGGTGACCTTCGGCGGTGGCGCGACCACCGACCTGGGCGGCTTCGTGGCCGCGACCTGGCTGCGCGGCGTACGCGTCGTGCACGTGCCCACCACCGTGCTCGGCATGGTGGACGCGGCCGTCGGGGGCAAGACCGGCATCAACACCGGCGCCGGCAAGAACCTCGTCGGCTCCTTCCACGAGCCCGCCGGGGTGCTGTGCGACCTGGACCTGCTGGCGTCGCTGCCCGCCGAGGAGCTGGCGTCCGGCCTGGGGGAGGTCGTCAAGTGCGGCTTCATCGCCGACCCGGCGATCCTCGAGCTCGTGGAGACCACCGACCCCGCCGACCTGACCGCGGGCTCGGCGGTGCTGCGCGAGCTCGTCGAGCGCGCCATCCGGGTCAAGATCGACGTCGTCGTCGACGACCTGCGCGAGACCGGCGGCCGCGACGGCCACCCCGGCCGCGAGGTCCTCAACTACGGGCACACGCTCGCGCACGCGATCGAGCGGGCCAGCGGGTACGCCGTCCGGCACGGCGAGGCCGTGTCCATCGGGAGCGTGTACGTCGCCGAGCTGGCCGCCCGGGCGGGGTCCCTCGACCCTGCCCTGGTCGAGCGGCACCGTGCCGTCTTCGGCCGCGTCGGGCTGCCCACGGGCTACGCCGGCGCCTCCTTCGACGAGCTGCACGCGGCGATGAAGGTCGACAAGAAGTCCCGCGGCGACCAGCTGCGCTTCGTGGTGCTCGACGACCTGGCCGTGCCGCGGATCCTGGCGGGCCCCTCGGAGGAGCACCTGCGTGCCGCGTGGACCGCCATCGGCGGCGACCGGTGACGTCGGCGCGCACCGTGCTGGTGCTCAACGGCCCCAACCTCGGACGCCTCGGCCGCCGCCAGCCGGAGATCTACGGGCGCACCACCCACGACGAGCTCGCCGCGCAGTGCGAGGCGTGGGGCCGCGAGCTCGGGCTCGCCGTCGAGGTGCGCCAGACCAACCACGAGGGCGAGCTGCTCGACTGGCTCAACGCCGCCGCCGACGAGGGCCACGCCGTGGTCCTCAACGCCGGCGCCTGGACGCACTACTCGCTCGCACTGTGGGACGCGTGCGCCCAGCTGACGGCGCCACTGGTCGAGGTGCACATCTCCGACCCGAAGCAACGGCCCGAGGAGTTCCGGCACCACTCGGTCGTGGAGCCGCACGCGGTGGCCACGATCGCGGGACAGGGAGTCGACGGCTACCGGCAGGCGCTCGAGCTCGTCGTCCGTCCCGCCTGAGCGCCACGAGCCGGTTCGTGGATTCGCCGACGCGTCGATAGACTTCGCGGTCGGCGCCGACGCGCGCCGTACTCCCGTTTGACAACAGACAACCGATGGCGAAGGCAGGCCGGACCCCACCATGGCAACCACCAACGACCTCAAGAACGGCATGGTCCTCAACATCGAGGGCCAGCTCTGGACCGTCATCGAGTTCCAGCACGTCAAGCCCGGGAAGGGCCCGGCCTTCGTGCGGACCAAGCTCAAGAACGTCGAGTCCAACAAGACGGTCGACAAGACCTTCAACGCCGGCACCAAGGTCGAGACGGCCAACGTCGACAAGCGGACCATGCAGTACCTCTACAACGACGGCACGTCCTACGTCTTCATGGACACCTCGACGTACGACCAGATCGAGATCGCGCCCGAGATCGTCGGCGCCGCCAAGAACTTCATGCTGGAGAACCAGGACGCCATCGTGGCGACCAACGAGGGCCGCGTGCTCTTCGTCGAGCTCCCCGCCTCCGTCGAGCTGCTGATCAGCCACACCGACCCGGGCCTCCAGGGCGACCGCTCGACCGGTGGCACCAAGCCCGCCACCCTCGAGACCGGCCACGAGATCCAGGTGCCGCTCTTCATCACCAGCGGCGAGAAGGTCAAGGTCGACACCCGCGACTCGTCGTACCTCGGCCGCGTCAAGGGCTGACGCGTGTCAGCTCGCGGCAAGGCACGCAAGCGCGCCCTGGACGTCCTGTACGCCGCCGAGATGCGCGGTGAGCGGCCGGTCGAGGCCCTCGAGCGCACCATCGAGGCGGGCGACGGCCCGACCAACGACTACACGTCGGTCCTCGTCCACGGCGTCGCCGAGCACCAGGCGCGCATCGACGAGCTCCTCGGCACCTACGCCCAGGGGTGGACCCTCACCCGGATGCCGGCGGTGGACCGCAACGTCCTGCGCCTCGGTGTCTACGAGCTGCTGTACGTCGAGGACGTGCCCGACGGCGTGGCGGTCTCCGAGGCGATGAACCTCGTCCGCGAGCTGTCGACCGACGACTCCCCGAGCTTCGTCAACGGTCTCCTCGGCAGCATCGTGCGGGACAAGGCCGACCTCGTCTGATCCGCCCGCGCGGCGCCTCCCCAGGGTGAGGCGCCGCAGCGGTGGCGGCCCTAGGGTGTCCCGCATGGGAGAGGTCGCCGACAAGGCACAGCACGCAGGTCAGCAGGCGCACCACAGCGAGTGGCTGGACCACGCGATCCGGGCGGGACTGGTCGCCTACGGCATCGTCCACCTGATGGTCGCCTGGCTCGCGGTCCAGCTGGCGCTGGGGGACAAGTCGGAGAACGCGTCCAACTCGGGTGCGCTGCACGCGCTCGCCGAGCAGCCGATGGGCGGCGTCCTCATCTGGATGATCGCCGTCGGCATGATCCTGCTGGTGGTGTGGCGCCTCCTGGAGTTCGCGATGGGCTACCAGGACGAGACCGACGACGCCAAGCGGTGGCGCAAGCGGGCCGGCTCGCTCGGCAAGGCGATCCTGTACGGCGTCCTGGCCTGGAGCGCGATCAAGGTCGCGGTGGGCGAGGGGTCGAAGGGCGGCACCGACTCCACCACCTCCAAGCTCATGCAGCTGCCGGGCGGGCAGCTCATCGTGGGCGCCGTCGGGCTCGCGATCATCGCCTACGGCGGCCTGCTGGTCTACCGCGGCTGGAGCGAGAAGTTCACCGAGCACCTCGACGCCCAGGGCCAGTCCGGCAAGGACGGCTCGGCGTACGTCATGTTCGGCAAGGTCGGCTACATCGCCAAGGGCATCGCCATCGCGATCGTGGGCGGCCTGTTCGGCTACGCCGCGATCACCCACGACGCGAAGGAGTCGGGTGGCCTCGACCAGGCCCTGCAGACCGTGCTGGCGCAGCCTTTCGGACAGGTGCTGCTGATCGCGATCGCGATCGGCATCGCCTGCTACGGGCTGTTCTGCTTCGCCCGCGCCAAGCACCTGTCGCGCTGACGTGGGGACCCGCGTCGCCTGTGACGTCATCGTTCTCGGGCTCGGCCCCGGTGGGCAGGAGCTGGCCACCGGGCTCGCGGAGGCGGGCCTCGACACGGTCGGCGTCGAGATGCACCTCGTGGGCGGGGAGTGCCCGTTCTACGGGTGCACCCCCACCAAGATGATGATCCGGGCGGCCGACCACGTCGCCATGGTGCACCGCGCCGACCACCTCGCCGGCCCGGCCACCGTCGCGCCCGACTGGTCGCGCCCCGCGGGCCGCATCACCGACGAGGCCACGAAGGGCTGGACCGACGACGCCAACGCCAAGGCCGTCCAGGAGGCCGGGGTCCGGCTCGTGCGCGGCCACGGCCGGCTGGTGGCGCCCGGCGTGGTCGAGGTCGAGGGCGTGGAGTACGAGGCGTCGCGGGGCGTGGTGCTCAACACCGGCACCGAGCCCCTGGTCCTGCCGATCGACGGGCTGGCGGACACGCCGTACTGGACCAACCGCGACATCGTGCAGCTCACCGAGCTGCCCCGCAGCCTGGCCGTGCTCGGCGGCGGCCCGATCGGGTGCGAGATGGCGCAGGCGCTGGCCCGCTTCGGGGTCGAGGTGACGGTCATCGAGTCCGCCGACCGGCTCGCGGCGGTCGAGGAGCCCGAGTCCAGCGCGCTGATCACCCGCCTCTTCGAGGCCGAGGGGATCACCGTGCACACCGGGGTCGAGGTCGACCGGGTCGAGCACGACGGCGACTTCGTGCTGACCGCCGGCGACCTGGTGGTGCGGGCCGAGCGGCTGCTCGTCGCTGCCGGACGCAGCAACAACATCCGCGACGTGGGCCTCGAGACCGTGGGGCTGGACCCGGACGCGGACACGGTCGAGACCGATGAGCGGATGCGTGCCGGCGACCGGCTGTGGGCCATCGGCGACATCACCGGCCACGGTCGCTACACCCACGTCTCGAGCTACCAGGCCGAGGTGGCGAAGGCCGACATCCTCGGTCAGGACGGGCCGGTGGCCGACTACCGGGCGGTGAGCCGGGTGACGTTCACCGACCCCGAGATCGGCTCGGTCGGGCTGACCGAGGAGCAGGCCCGCGAGCAGGGGCTGGACGTCCGTACCGGCTTCGCGGACCTCAGCGGCTCGGCCCGCGGCTGGCTGGACGCGGAGGGCAACGAGGGGCACGTCAAGCTGGTCGCCGACGCCGGGTCGGGACTGATCGTCGGCGCGACCGCCATGGGGCGCACCGGGGGAGACCTGGTCGCGATGCTGGCGCTGGCCGTCCACGCGAAGGTCCCGCCGTCCGTCGTACGCCGGATGCACTTCGCCTTCCCGACCTACCACGGGTCGGTGATGACGGCCCTGGACGACCTGGGGTTGTGAGGCCCGGCCCCCCGGCGCTGCACTTCCACGCCCGTGCGTGGAAGTGCAGGGGAGGATCCGCGACCGGGCACGAAGATCCACGCAGGTGCGTGGATCTTCAGGACCGGCGGGTCGAGGCCGAGAGGGCGGTCGCGACGAGGAAGTCGCGCACCTGCTCCGGCGACACCGCGCCGACCGTCGGGATCCCCGGCGCGGACTCGCCGACCAGGATGCCGACCCGGGCCAGCTGGAGGCCGCCGAGCGCGCTGGCGTAGAGCTGGTTGGCCAGCAGGTTGGTGTCCTCTACCTCGAAGTCGCCGGCAGCGACCCCGTCGTCGATGACGCTGGACAGGACCGAGAGGCAGCCGGAGATGCTCCGGCCGAGGCGGAAGAGCGCGCTCTCGCTGATCTCGTCGAGCAGCTCGGGGCCGGTACGCCGCATCAGCGTCTGCGCGCAGTCGACGAACGCGGGGTGGGCCAGGCCGTAGTCGACGAAGGCTGTGACGAGGGCGGTCAGCCGGGCCGCCGGATCCCCGTCGTGGCCGGCGCCCTCGGCCAGGGCGTCGCGCAGCTCGTCCAGGTAGCCGGTCAGGGTGAGCGCGAAGAGCTCCTCCTTGCCGGTGAAGTGCCGGTAGACGATCGCCCGGTTGATGCCCACCGCCCGCGCGATGTCCTCGATCTGGGCGTCCCGCACCCCACGCTCGTCGAAGAGGGCCCGGGTCGCGTCGAGGATCTCGCGCTCGCGCTGCCGGCGACGGGCCGCTGCCGCGGAGCGGCGCCCGTCGACCCGGGGTGCCTGCTCGCTGGACGTGGACGCCATGGGAGAAGTGTAGGGCGCGTGCAAACGGGAGTTGCACGACTGTGACGCCCTCCGCGGCGGGTCCCGACGGGGTCCCGGGCCCCGAGCCCGCTGTAACGCGCCGTGACAGTGACTCCACACCCCACCGGTGGGGTGTGGAGGTTGGTGGACGGCGCGTTACAGCGACAGAGCGGGGTCCGGGGACGGCCCGTCGGGGGAGACTGTGCAGGTGTCCGAGGACCGCACCACGGAGATCGCCTGGAACCGGAGGCTCTGGGCGATCGTCAACGAGCGCTTCACCGACGGCGCGGCCGAGGGCATGTGGCGCCGGCCGGAGATGGTGTGGGGCCTGTTCTCCGCACCCGAGCGAGAGCTCGGGGTGCTCGGTGACGTGCGCGGCCTGGACGTCCTGGACCTCGCGTGCGGGACGGCGTACGTCGCCGCCTGGCTCGCGCGCGCAGGAGCCCGGCCGGTCGCCCTGGACTTCTCGGGTGAGCAGCTCGCCACCGCCCGGCGCCTCCAGGCCCGGCTGGGTCCCGGCTTCCCCCTCGTGCAGGGCGACGCCGAGCGGGTCCCCCTGGCCGACGGGCGCTTCGACCTCGTCGTGAGCGAGCACGGGGCGGCCGCCTGGTGCGACCCCGAGCGGTGGCTGCCCGAGGCCGCGAGGGTCCTGCGGCCGGGTGGGCGCCTGGTGTTCCTGACCAACAGCACCCTGTCGACGCTCTGCGTCCCGGCGGACGGCGGGGTGGCGGGGGACCGGCTGCTGCGCGGCCAGCGCGAGGCCCACCGCGTGGAGTGGCCCGGAGGCGGTTTCGAGTTCCATCCCTCGCACGGGGAGTGGGTCCGGCTGCTCCGCGGTGCGGGCTTCGTCGTCGAGGCCCTGCACGAGATGTACGCACCGGCGGACGGCCTCGACCACCCGTTCTACGAGATCGTGTCGCAGGAGTGGGCGACCCGGTGGCCGGCCGAGGAGCTGTGGGTGGCGACCCGCCGGTGACGCCGCGCGCCGGGGCGCGTTCCGCGAGCCGTCAGCGGGCAGGATCGGGCCCATGACGTCCCAGCCTCCCACCATCGTCTCCGTCGCCGAGTACGACGGCGAGGAGGCGATCCGGGTGCGGGCGACGCAGCTCGGCACCGGGTACTCGGCCTCAGCCGCCCGTCGTGTCGTGGCGGACTGGGTCACGTTCCTCGCGGCGGGGTCGTCGCCGATCAGGCGACTGGAGCTCACCAGCCGGACTCCGGCACGGCTGTTCGAGGCACTGGCCGGGCAACAGCAGCTGGAGTCCCTCTCGGTGAAGTGGGGTGACTACTCGGACCTGTCGCCCCTGGGCGGCATGTCGCACCTGCACGACCTCTCCCTGCGAGGCGCGTCGCGGGTGACCACGGTCGAGCCGCTCGCCGTCCTCCCGGAGCTGCGGTCGCTGGCCATCGAGGGCTTCCGGGAGATCGAGCACCCGTCACCGATCGGTCGGTTGACGACCCTGACGAGGCTCGAGCTCGGTGGCAGCTGGACGACGCCGAGGAACGCCCACCTGCCGTCCATCGGCTTCCTGCGCGAGCTGCGCGTGCTCACCGACCTGCTGCTCCACACGGTCGTCGTCGACGACAAGGACTATTCGCCCCTGATGGACCTCCCACGCCTGGAGCGGGTCCGGGTCATGGCGGTCGACGGCATGGATCCGTCCATCGAGGACCTCACGGCGAGCCTGCCGTGGGACGGCTGATCAGAGGAGTGCGCGCACGTCCTCGATCGTGTCCGCCTCGTGCGCCTGCTTGTCGTCGCGGTAGCGCAGCACCCGCGCGAACCGCAGGGCCACACCGCCGGGGTAGCGGGTCGAGCGCTGCAGGCCGTCGAAGGCGATCTCCACGACCTGCTCGGGACGCACGTGCACGACGTACTCGCTGCGGTCGGCGGGGGATGTCGCCAGCTCGGTGAAGCGCTCGGTCTGCCAGGCGAGCATCTCGTCGGTCATGCCCTTGAACGTCTTGCCCAGCATGACGAAGCCGCCGCCCTCGGGGTCCCGGGCACCGAGGTGGATGTTGGAGAGCCAGCCCCGCCGCCGGCCGCTGCCCCACTCGACGGCGAGCACCACCAGGTCGAGGGTGTGGACCGGCTTGACCTTGATCCAGCCGGCACCGCGGCGACCGGCCTCGTAGCGGGCGTCGAGGTCCTTGACGACGACCCCCTCGTGGCCGGCGGCCAGGGTGGCGGCGACGAACTCCCGGGCCGCGTCCGCGTCGTCGGTGACCAGCCGGCCGACGCGGTGCTGCTCGGGGACCAGGCCGTCGAGGACCGCGAGGCGCTCGTGGCCGGGCTCGTCGAGCAGGTCGCGGTCGTCGACGTGCAGGACGTCGAAGAAGTACGGCGCGACGACGCCGCCGCCGGCCTGTGCGGTGCGGGACGAGGTCTCCTGGAAGGGCCGGGGGCGGCCGTCGTCGGCCAGCACCAGCGCCTCGCCGTCGAGGACGAACCGGCGCGCGGGCAGCGAGCGGGCGATCTCCACGACCTCGGGCAGCCGGCCGGTGATGTCGTCGAGGCTGCGGGTGACCACGAGGACCTCGTCGCCGTCGCGGTGGACCTGGATGCGGATGCCGTCGAGCTTGGCGTCGATGGCGACCGGGCGGCCGGCCATCTTGTCGAGCGCCGCCGCCACGTCGGGGGCGCTCGAGGCCAGCATCGGCAGCACTGGGCGACCCACCTCCAGGCCGATGGCGGCCAGCGCCTCCTCGCCCCCGTGGAAGGCGGCGACCGCGGCGGCGAGGGTGCTGCCGGCGAGCATCGCGGCGCGGCGGACGGACGCCAGGGGGACCTCCGCGACCGCGGCCACGGCCTCCTGGACCTGCGCGTCGAGGGCGCCCTGCCGGACCTCGCCGGTGACGAGGCCGCGCAGCCACGCCTGCTCGTCGACGGTGGCGCGGCCGAAGAGGTCGGCGACGGCAGCCTTGCGCCGCGCCTGGGACCCGGCGCCGGCGATCCGGCTGATGTCCTCGAAGGTCTGGTGCACCTCGCTCACCGTCAGGGTCGGTGCGTCGGCGGGCTCCGGGAGGTCGCTGACGCCGCGCCACCCCAGGCCGGTGCGCCGCTGGCGCAGGGTGCCGCCGAGGTAGGCCACCACGGTCTCGAGCTCGTCGGGCTCGGCGCGCCGCAGCGCCGCGGCGAGGGACTCGGCCTTGGCCTTGCGCGAGCGGGTGGCGCCCACGGCCTGCGAGGTGGCGACGAGGTCGGCGAGGAACATGGGGCCATCCTGCCTCCGACCACCGACAACGGGGCTCACCCGCCGGGACCGTCGGGCCACGCCGTTCGCCGGGGTGGCACGATGCGGCGCGTGCGGAGGACGACGAGGGTGCGGGAGCGCTTCAGCGGCCGGATCGCCGGCGTCGGCAGCGCGAGCGGCGTACGCGTCGTCGTCGGCCGCTGGGACGACGGCCCGTGGGGACCCTTCGCCGACCTGATGGTCGAGGACGCCGCGGGGCACCGGGTGCTCCTCGCCCCCGACGAGCGCACCCGGGACTTCGTGTCCGCGACCTACACCTTCGACGAGGTCGTCATCGCGCCCGTCGAGGTCCGCGACACCCAGCACGGGTGGCGGGTGGGGTCGGGACCGCTGGCCCTGGACCTGACCATCGGTGGCCGCACTCCGGTCGGCGTGCTGCTGGGGCTCGTGCCGGCCCGGGTCGCCACCTCGCCCGCCTGGTGCGCCCTGACGGACCCGGTCGCCCGGGTGGTGATGCGTGGCGTCCGCACCCGCGGGACCGCGGGTCAGGAACGCCGGGAGTGGTACGGCGCGACGTCGGCGCGGGCGGTGACGGCGCTGGCCGGCACGTGGCACGGCCGGGACCTCGGCGCGCTCGCGCCCGTCGACCCGCCGTGCCGCTTCGGCTTCTCCTCGGCCCCGCGCCGCCCGTCGGTCACCGACGTGGTCACCACGATCGAGCGCGGCGCCTGACTCACTCCCCGACGCGCGTGCGCACCGCGAACAGCTCGGGGAAGAACGTCAGGTCCAGCGCCCGGCGCAGGAAGTCGACGCCGCTGGAGCCGCCGGTGCCGACCTTGTGGCCGATGGTCCGCTGCACGACCTGCAGGTGGCGGAAGCGCCACTGCTGGAAGTTGTCCTCCACGTCGACCAGCTCCTCGCAGGTCTCGTAGATGCCCCAGTGCTCCGACGGCGCGGCGTAGACGGTCGCGAAGACGTCGACGAGGCCGGGGGAGAGGGCGTGCGGGACGGTCACGTCGCGGTCCAGGACGTCGGCCGGGACGGCGTACCCCTGCCGCGCGAGGAGGCGGAGGAACTCGTCGTACAGCGAGGGCTCGGCCAGCAGCGCGGAGAGCGCGCCGTGCGCCGTGGGGTCGTGGCCGAAGACGCGGACCATGTCGGCGTCCTTGTTGCCGAGCAGGAACTCGACCTCGCGGTACTGCGCGGACTGGAAGCCCGACGAGGTGGCCAGGAAGGGCCGGATCTCGGCGTACTCGCTCGGGGTGAGGGTGGCCAGCACCGCCCACTGGTCGGTGAGCACCCGCTGGATGTGCTTGACCCGGGCCAGCCGCTTGAGCGCGGGCGCGAGGTCGTCGGAGGCCAGCAGGTCCCGCGCGGAGCGCAGCTCGTGGACCATCAGCTTGAGCCACAGCTCGCTGGTCTGGTGCTGGACGATGAACAGCAGCTCGTCGTGCTGCGGCGGGTCGCTCTGGGGCCGCTGGGCGGCGAGGAGCAGGTCGAGGCGCAGGTAGTCGCCGTACGACATCTGGCTGCTGAAGTCGCGCTCGATGGTCGGCTCGATCTCGCGCCGGTTGCCGCTCTCGCCGGTCCTGGATTCACCCATGGCAGGAAGGTAGTCGGTGGGGTCGTCTACCGTCGCGGTGTGGGTGAGGCACTGACCAGGGAGTGGCGGCCGGAGTGGCCGTGCGACGCGACGTCGGTCCTGGCCCAGCAGCGGCGCGGGGCCGGGGACCCGACCCAGCGCACCGACCTGCGCGGGCGCGTGTGGCGCGCCACCCGCACCCCCGACGGGCCCGCGACGCTGTGCGTGGAGCCGCGTCCCGCCGACGGCGTCGTGGTCGGTACGGCGTGGGGCGCGGGCGCGTCGTGGGTCCTGGAGTCCATGCCCTCGCTGCTGGGCGCGGCGGACGACCCGGAGGGCTTCGAGCCGCTCCACCCGGCCGTGGCGGAGGGCTGGCGGCGGCGGCCGCACTGGCGCCTGGGCGCCAGCCGGCGGGTCATGGAGGCGCTGGTGCCCTCGATCCTGGAGCAGAAGGTGACCGGCAAGCAGGCGTTCGGGGCGTTCCGCCAGCTGGTGGTGCGCCACGGCGAGCCGGCTCCCGGGCCGGCCGCGGTGGTCGGGGAGCTGCGCCTGCACGTGCAGCCCGAGCCGGAGGCGCTGGCCCGGATCCCGTCCTGGGAGTGGCTGCGCCTGGGCGTCGAGCCGGCCCAGTCCCGCACCCTGGTCACCGCGTGCCGGGTCGCGGCCTCCCTCGAGCGGCTGGTCGACGCACCGCCCGCCGAGTTCGACCGGCGGATCCGGTCGGTGCGGGGCATCGGCGTGTGGACGAGCGCCGAGGTGCGCCAGCGGGCGCTGGGTGATCCCGACGCCGTGAGCTTCGGCGACTACCACCTGGCCAACCACGTCGGCTGGGCGCTCTTCGGGCACGACATCACCGACGAGGAGTTGGCCGTGGCGCTCGAGCCCTACCGTCCGCAGCGCGGGCGGGCCGCCGCGCTGGCGTGCGCCGGCGGGCAGTCCCGGCCGCGACGGGGTCCGCGGATGAGCGTCCCGACGCACCTGCCCACCGGCGGCACCGGGCGTCGTACGCCCTGACGACCCCCATTTGTGGGGTCGCTGCGACCCGACCGCGCGAGTAGCGTCGACGCCACTGCTGGAGGCGTCGGAGGGGGGCCCACCATGGAGGACCTCGATCCCGTCCTGCTGCTGGCCACCACCGACCCCACCTCCCGCGAGGTGCTCGCCGCGGAGCTGCGCCGGCGCTACGGCGGCGACTACGAGGTCGTCGTGTGCGCCGACTACGCCCACGCCCGTGCGGTGCTGGAGGGGTTGCGGCGGTGGCACCGCCAGGTGGCCCTGGTCATCGGCTGCTACGGCCCCGGCGACCGCGACGGGCTCGACTTCCTGCGCCGCGCCTACGCCCTGCACCCGTCCGCCAAGCGGGTGGTCGCGGCGGTCTGGGGTGACTTCGAAAGCACCTCCACGGTCTTCGCGGCGATCGCGCACGGCCATGCCGAGCTGCTGGTGCTGCGGCCGGAGCGACGCCGCGACGAGGAGTTCCACGGCGCCCTGGTCGACGCCCTCGACGACTGGCACCTCGCCCAGGGCATCGGCTTCGAGGCGGTGCGGCTCATCGGGGAGCAGCGCGACGAGCGCACCCACTCCCTGCGCGACTCCTTCGGGCGCAACCACATCCCGCTCGCCTTCCACGACGCCGGCACCGACGCGGGCCAGCGGATGCTGGCCGACCTCGGCCTGGAGGACCCGGACCTGCCGGTCGTGGTCCTGGCCTTCACCTCGCCGCCCACGACGCTCGTCGCGCCCACCGACCTGGAGATCGCCGACGCCTTCGGGCTCACCCGCCCGCCCCCGGCCGACCACGTGTACGACGTCGTGGTCGTCGGCGCCGGTCCGAGCGGCCTCGCCGCGGCGGTCTACGCCTCCTCGGAGGGCCTCTCCACCCTGGTCGTCGAGCAACAGGCGGTGGGGGGTCAGGCCGGGACCTCGTCGCTGATCCGCAACTACCCCGGGTTCTCGCGCGGGGTCAGCGGGGCGCACCTGGCCTACCGCTCCTTCCAGCAGGCGTGGGCCTTCGGGACCGAGTACTCGTTCATGCGGCAGGTCCAGGGCCTGGGCGCGGAGGGGATGCTGCGCACCGTCTCGATGTCCGACGGCAGCGTGGTGCGGGGCAGGAGCGTGGTGATCGCCACCGGCGTCGACTACCGCCGCCTCGACGTCCCCGAGCTCGAGGGGCTCGTCGGCCGCGGCGTCTACTACGGCGCCGCCGTCTCCGAGGCGCCGTCGATGACCGGACAGGAGGTGTACGTCGTCGGCGGGGGCAACTCGGCAGGCCAGGCGGCCCTGCACCTCGCCCGCTACGCGCGCCACGTCACGCTCCTGGTCCGTGGTCCCACGCTGGCCGCGAGCATGTCCGACTACCTCATCGCCCAGCTGGAGGCGACCCGCAACGTCGCGATCCGCTACCGGTCGGCCGTGCTGGGCGGACGCGAGGCCGACGGCTGCCTGGCCGGCCTCACCGTGGGGGACCCGCGCGGCGGCGGGACCGAGGAGGTCCCCGCGGCGGGCCTCTTCGTGCTCATCGGGTCGGTGCCGCGCACGTCCTGGCTGCCCGACGAGGTCGCCCGTGACGACGCCGGCTTCGTGCGCACCGGCCCCGACCCGGCCGACGCCGCCGGGATGGCGCAGGGACAGGCCCGGCTCCCGCTGGAGACCAGCCTGCCCGGGGTCTTCGCCGTCGGCGACGTGCGGTCCGGGTCGATCAAGCGGGTCGCGACCGCGGTGGGGGACGGGGCCACGGTGATCGCCCTGCTCCACGGCTACCTGGCGGCGCACCCGCTCGAGCGGTCCGCCGCCGCGTCCTCGGGGGCGCACCCGTGACCGGGCGGGACGTCGCGGTCGTCCGGCCGATGCGGGTCATCCTGGTGGTGGCCGCGGTCCTGGTGTTCCTGGCCGGGCTCCAGCTCACCGTCTTCCCGCTGCGCACGGCCGACTGGTTCGCCTGGACGATCGACGTGCCGATGACCGCGGTCTTCCTCGGCGCGGCGTACTGGTCGAGCGCGGTCCTGGAGATCGCCGGAGCGCGGTCGCCGGGGTGGGGACGGGCGAGGCTCACCGTGTGGACGGTGCTGGTCTTCACCTCGCTCACCCTCGTCGTGACCCTCGTCCACCTCGACAAGTTCCACCTCGGCCCCGGCTTCGCCACCAGCGCGCGGCTGGTGACGTGGGGCTGGCTGGCGATCTACGCGGGCGTGCCCGTCGCCATGCTCGTGGCCCTCGCCCTCCAGGCGACGACCCGCGTCCCCGGCCCGCGCGCGACCCTGCACCGGCTGCCCGCCGGGCTGCGGCTGCTGCTCGTCGTCCTGGCCGTCGTCCTGCTCGCGGGCGGGGTGGCGCTGCTGCTCGCGCCCGGGTGGGCCGCCGACGGCTGGCCGTGGGCCCTCACCGACCTCACGGCGCGCGCCGTCGGTGCCTGGCTCGTCGGCCTGGGGTGGGCGGCGGCCCACGCCCGGCTGATCGACGACGTCGACCGGGTGCAGCCGCTCGGCCTCACCGGGGTCGCGTTCCTCGTCCTCGAGGTCGTCGCCCTGCTCCGGTACGGCGACGCGCTGGACTGGACGGGAGGGCCCGGCGTCGCCTTCGTCCTCGTCCTGGCCGCGATCGGGGTCGCGGGGACCTGGATCCTGGTGCTCGGCCGGAGCGTGCGGCGTACGCACCGCGACAACAGCGGCGGTGTCGGCGGCAGTGGCGTCGGCGGTGTCGGCGGCGGCGGGGCGGACGAGGTCAGAGAAGGGGACGCAGCGGCGCGAGGACGTACTCGGTGAACTTGCGGTGCAGGTCCCGCGCCTCCCACTCGCCGAGCGTCAGCTCCAGCGAGTTGGACTCGTCGGCCAGGAAGATCTCCTCCAGCACGGCCGCCATCGACTCGTCGATGACCTCGACGTTGATCTCGTAGTTGCCCTGCAGGCTGAGCCGGTCGACGTTGGCGGTCCCGACGGTGGACCAGTTGCCGTCGATGGTCGAGGTCTTGGCGTGCACCATCGCGTCGCGGAAGCGCAGGATGCGCACCCCGGCCTGGAGCAGCTGGCCGAAGTAGCCGCGCGAGATCCAGTCGGCCACGATGTGGTTGGACTTGAGCGGCAGCAGCAGCCGCACGTCCACCCCGCGACGAGCGGCGTCGCGCAGGGCGTCCACGAAGTCCTGGTCGGGGATGAAGTAGGCGTGCGTCATCCAGATGTTCTTGGTGGCGCGGTTGATCGCGTCGAGGTACATCGACCGGATGGGGAAGACCCACAGTCGCGGGACGTTGCGCGCGAAGCGGATCCGCGGCTCCCACACCGAGGCCGTCTCCAGCAGCAACGGGCGCTCGGAGCGGCCGATGCGCTTGCGGCGGTTGAGGTTCCAGAAGTCGGCGAACGCGCGCTTGAGGTCCCAGACCCCGGGGCCGGTGATCCGGACGTGGGTGTCGCGCCACTCGGTCGCGTAGGCGGTGCCGATGTTGTAGCCGCCGACGAAGCCGACCTCCTCGTCGACGACGAGGATCTTGCGGTGGTCGCGGCCGTAGCGGCGCAGGTCCCAGAAGCGGAAGCCCGCCGAGTAGACCGGGTAGCGCAGCACCTTGAGCGACGCCGGGAAGCGCCGGAAGCGCGGGGAGACGACGAGGTTGGCGAAGCCGTCGTAGATGCAGTAGACCTCCACGCCCCGGTCCGCGGCCGCGACGAGGGCGGCCTTGAAGCGCTCGCCGACCTCGTCGCCCTTCCAGATGTAGGTCTCGAGGAGCACCTGCTTCTGGGCGCCGTCGATGGCGGCGAGCATGTCGTCGAAGAGGTCCTGCCCGAAGGTGTACGTCGTGAGGGTGCCGTCACCGACCTCGACGGTCCGCGGCGGCGTGACCGGGAACGGCTTGGGCTTCTTGCCGCGCCGGCGGTAGGAGTCCACCAGGGACAGGGCGAGGGCGAGGAGGAGCTGGAACCCGACGACCGACAGCAGCGTCCGGCGGACGACGGTCAGCACGCGGGCGGCAGTCACACGGACAAGATAGCGACGCCGCGCGAGGGGTGCTCCGGGGCCGGTACGACGCGCCCCACCGTGGCTGGCAGCATGACGGCATGCGCCGACTCGTCTACCTCGTCGCCGTCACGCTCGACGGCTTCATCGCCGGACCCGAGGGAGGGGACCCGAGCGGGAGCGACGCCTTCCCGATCACCCCGGACCTCGTGGAGCTCCTCGCCTCGACCTATCCCGAGACCCTGCCCGGCCCCGCGCGCGCCGCCATGGGGATCGAGGGGCCGGGACGCCACTTCGACACGGTCGTGGAGGGTCGCGCGTCGTACCAGCTGGGGCTGGACGCGGGCCTCGACGACGCCTACCCGCACCTGCGTCACCTCGTGGTCTCCCGCTCGCTGGCCGGGCGCGACGACCTGCCGGTGGAGGTCGTCGCCGACGACCCGCTCGCCCGGGTGCGCGAGCTCAAGGCCGAGGACGGTCTCGACGTCTGGCTGGTCGGCGGCGGCACCCTCGCGCACGCGCTGCTGCCCGAGGTGGACCGCCTCGTGCTCAAGGTCAACCCCACTGTCCTCGGCTCGGGCATCTCCCTGTTCGCGGGCCCGGAGACGTCCGCGCGGTTCACGCCCGTCGACCAGGTCGACCTCGCCGGCGGGGTCCGGGTCGTCACCCTCGACCGCGTCCGCTGACCGAGGCCGGGAACGGCGGGGCCGCCGCGCTCGTCCGACCGGCGTGAGACGCCCACCGCTCCTCCTCGTCCTCGGGCTGCTGGGCCCGTTGCTCGCTGCGCTCCTGGTCGCGTGCGACTCGGGCGCCGAGGTGGTGGACGCGCCCGGACCGGGGAGCAGCACCGACGCCGGCGACGGGTGGGTGCGTCTCCCCGACGCGCCGCTGTCAGCGCGGAGCAGGTCGCTGGTCGAGGCCGTGGGGGACCGGGTGGTCGTCGTCGGGGGGTGGGAGCTGTTGTGCCCGCCCACGGCGGACTGCGCCTTCCCCGAGGAGCCGCTGCACGCCGATGGTGCCGTCCTCAACACCCGCACCGACGAGTGGTCGCCCATGGCCCCGGCGCCGTTCGGCCTCGTGGGGGAGCAGCGGCAGACCGCTGCGCTGGGAGGCTCGGTCTTCACCGTGACCGGCTGCCGCACCGGCATGGGCTGCGCGGGCGCCCCCGAGCTCCTCGAGTACGACGTGGCCGCCGACCGCTGGCACGAGCACGGCCGGGTGCCCGGGTTCCGTTCGTCGTACGTCGCCCTCGTCCCCGTCGGGGACCGACTCGTGGTGCACCGGGCGTCGGACGAGCAGGGTCGTCCCGCCGATCTCGTCTTCGACCCCGGCGCCGGGTCCTGGGACAGGCTGCCGGCCGATCCGCTGCCCGAGGTCTACGACCGGTTCGCCGTCGCGGTCGGCGACGACCTCGTCCTGGCCGGCTCGCCCACGGCCGCCCTGGACGACGGCGGGGTGCCCGACACCAAGCTGCTGGCCCGGCTGGACCTGGAGACCGGGACGTGGACGCGGCTCCCGGACGCCCCGGGCCCCGGCTACCAGCTGTGGGCGGCCGGGGACGAGCTGCTGCTCAACGGTCACTACCGCCCGGTCTGGCTGCTCGACCCGGAGACCGGTCGCTGGCGCGAGGGACCGTCCGTGGAGGGCGATCGCGGCGTCGACGTCTACGGCGCCGTCGACGGCGACCGCTCGACGTACGAGCTCTACTCCGTCGGGTCGCTGGGGAGCGACGGGCGGGCGCGTCTCTACAACGTCGGCACGGGCGACCTGCTGACCGTCGCGGCGCCACCGGGGCGCGAGGACGCGTACGACGACACCTCGACCGCCGTGGGGTCGTCGCTGTTCGTCTTCGGCGGGCAGGAGTGGACGGGCTCCCGCGAGGGGACGCTGCTGCACGACGCCTGGCTCTGGACCCCGCCGGAGGGGTGACCCCCGAGCCTCGCTGCCGAGCCCGTTGTCGGTGGTCGGTCGTAGGCTCGACGCATGCGTCCAGTCACAGACCTCGAGCGCCGCGTCGCCCCCTTCAAGGTCGTCTCCGACTACCAGCCGTCCGGCGACCAGCCGGCGGCCATCGAGGAGATCACGCAGCGCATCCAGGGCGGCGAGCAGGACATCGTGCTGCTCGGTGCGACCGGCACCGGCAAGACGGCCACCGTCGCGTGGGTGGCCGAGCAGCTGCAGCGGCCGATGCTGGTGCTCCAGCCCAACAAGACGCTGGCCGCGCAGTTCGCCAACGAGCTGCGCCAGCTCTTCCCGGACAACGCCGTGGAGTACTTCGTCTCCTACTACGACTACTACCAGCCCGAGGCCTACGTCCCCCAGACGGACACCTACATCGAGAAGGACTCCTCCATCAACGAGGAGGTCGAGCGACTCCGGCACAGCGCGACCAACAGCCTGCTGACCCGGCGCGACGTGATCGTTGTCAGCACCGTGTCCTGCATCTACGGCCTCGGCACCCCGCAGGAGTACGTCGACCGGATGCTGCGGCTGCGCGTCGGCGAGGAGCACGACCGCGACTCGATCCTGCGCCGCCTCGTCGAGATCCAGTACACGCGCAACGACATGTCCTTCACCCGCGGCACCTTCCGGGTCCGCGGCGACACCCTCGAGATCTTCCCGGTCTACGAGGAGCTCGCGGTGCGCATCGAGTTCTTCGGCGACGAGGTCGAGCGGCTGATGACCCTGCACCCCGTCACCGGCGAGGTCATCACCGAGGACCAGGAGCTGCACGTCTTCCCGGCCACCCACTACGTCGCCGGCCCCGAGCGGATGGAGCGCGCGATCAAGGGCATCGAGCTCGAGCTGGAGGACCAGCTGGCCACCTTCGAGCGGCAGGGCAAGCTGCTCGAGGCCCAGCGCCTGCGGATGCGTACGACCTACGACATCGAGATGATGCGGCAGGTCGGGTCCTGCTCGGGCATCGAGAACTACTCGATGCACATGGACGGCCGCTCCCGCGGCTCGGCGCCCAACACGCTGCTCGACTACTTCGCGGAGGACTACGTCCTCGTCGTGGACGAGTCGCACGTGGCGGTGCCGCAGATCGGCGGGATGTACGAGGGAGACATGTCCCGCAAGCGCAACCTCGTCGACCACGGCTTCCGGCTGCCCAGCGCGATGGACAACCGGCCGCTGCGCTGGGAGGAGTTCCTCGAGCGGATCGGCCAGACGATCTACCTCTCCGCCACGCCCGGCAACTACGAGCTCGACAAGGTCGGCGGCGTCGACAACACCGTCCAGCAGATCATCCGCCCCACCGGCCTCATCGATCCCGAGGTCGTGGTCAAGCCGACCAAGGGCCAGATCGACGACCTCATCCACGAGATCCGCACCCGCTCCGACAAGGAGGAGCGCGTCCTGGTCACGACGCTGACCAAGAAGATGTCCGAGGACCTCACCGACTACCTCCTCGACGCCGGCATCCGCACCCGCTACCTGCACTCCGAGGTCGACACCCTCAAGCGCATCGAGCTGCTGCGCGACCTCCGGCTGGGGGAGTACGACGTCCTGGTCGGCATCAACCTGCTCCGCGAGGGCCTCGACCTGCCCGAGGTGTCGCTGGTGGCGATCCTCGACGCCGACAAGGAGGGCTTCCTGCGCTCCGACAAGTCACTCATCCAGACCATCGGTCGTGCCGCCCGCAACGTGTCCGGCCAGGTCCACATGTACGCCGACAAGATCACGCCCTCCATGGAGGCCGCGATCGACGAGACCAACCGACGCCGCCAGATCCAGGTCGACTACAACACCGAGCACGGCATCGACCCGACCCCGCTGCGCAAGAAGATCGCCGACATCACCGAGATGCTCGCCCGCGAGGACGAGACCACCCAGGAGCTCCTCCAGACGTGGGCCGACGTCGGACAGAAGGGCCGGGCCGGTGGGGTCAAGGCCAAGTCGCCGACCCCGTCGCTGTCCAAGATGCACTCGGACCTGCCCGACACGGCCGGGATCCCGTCCAGCGACCTCGCCGAGCTCATCCAGGGCCTCACCGAGCAGATGAAGACCGCGGCCGCCGAGCTCCAGTTCGAGGTGGCCGCGCGGCTGCGCGACGAGATCAGCGAGCTCAAGAAGGAGCTCCGCCAGATGATGGAAGCGACCAAGTGAACGTCCGGCACGCACGCACCGGACCTCCACTCCGGGGTGGCTCGGCCTGATGGACGTCGCCGACCTCGAGGCGCACTGCGCGGCCAAGCCGGGCGCGTGGCCCGACAACCCGTGGGACCACGAGCTGCCGGTCTACAAGGTCGGCGCGGGGGAGCGCGGCAAGATCTTCGCGTTCCTGGGTCGCGACGGCGTCGGCGTCAAGGCGGGGGCCAGCCGGGAGGCCGCCGACGAGTGGCTCGACCGCTACCCAGGGGCGGCCTCGGTGATGGCCTACATCGGCCGGAGCGGATGGAACGACCTCTCCCTGGACGGCACCATCCCCGACGACGAGCTCCTCGAGGCTGTCGACGAGTCCTACCGGCTGGTGGTCTCCAGGCTCCCGGTGAAGGTCCGCCCTGCGGGTTGGGACGGCTGACCCCGGGCGGTCGCCGGGCTCAGTCGTCGCCCGGCCCGGCGTCGGTGTCGGGTCCGAGCTCGGTGGTCCGCTTCCGGAGCAGCCTGCGTTCGTGCCGCTCGACGATGTCCTGCTTCTGCAGCTGGGTGCGCAGCAGGACCGCGGCCTGCGCCACCATCGGGAAGACCGGCCACGGGAAGCCGCCGAACATGACGACGGCCCAGATCGTCCAGCAGATGAGGGAGACGGTGAGCAGACCGGTGACGGCCTCTCGCCGGTCCCGGGCCCAGCGGTCCACGGCCTGGCGGTGCAGGTCGCTCGCGGGCTGCAGCGTGCCCCGGTCGGGGACCGGGAGTCCGGCGGCCGGCACGAGGTCCTCCAGCTGCGGCGGCAGCTCACCGAGGGTCTTCGCCGAGACCACCGCGGCCGCACGGTCGTCGTACTCCTCGCGCGCGAGCCGTCCGTCGGCGTACGCCTCGCCGAGCACCTCCAGCGCCACGTCGCGGTCCCGGTCCGAGGCACGCAGCCCGGCTGCGTCCGCCGAGCGCGGGTCGTGCTCGAAGCGGTCCCAGGAGCTCGACGCCATGCGGCCAGCATAGGCAGCGATCCGCTCGTTACGGTGTGGCCATGAGCACCTCCATCGACCTCGGTCGCCCGGTCTCGGGCGACGTCATCGACCTGATCCTCGACGACCACCGGCGCTTCGAGGCGCTGCTGCGCGACCTGCGCGACAGCACCTCGGACCGCGACGCCGTGCGCCGGGCGCTGGCCGCCCTGCACGTCGCGCACGCCGAGGCCGAGGAGAAGCACATCTATCCCACGCTGAAGCGCAAGGACGCCGTCAGCGAGCGCGAGGCGGAGCACGGCGAGGAGGAGCACGCCGAGGGCCACGAGGCGATGCTCGCCGTGCTGGAGCTCAAGGGCACCGACACGCAGGCGTTCGACGACGCCGTCGAGGAGCTCGCCCAGGCGCTCAACCACCACCTGACCGAGGAGGAGCTCACCATCCTCAACCCGGCCCGCGAGGAGGTCTCCGAGCGGGTGCGCGCCGACCTCGGCGCGGCGTTCGCCACCGAGCGCAACGCCCGGCTGGACGCGGACTGCGGCAACATCGACAACGTCCGCCGGATCGTCGCCGCCGCCGAGCGCGAGGGGCTGCTCGACGACGACGAGGAGTGACCCGGGCGGTCGCCGCCCGTTCGGGCCCGTCACCTGCCACGATGCCCCCATGACCCGACCGAGCGGCGGTGCCGCCTCGTGAGCGCCCGCGTCAACGTCGGCCTGGTGGTGCTGGTGCTCCTCCTCGGCGCCGCGCTCGCCACCCTGGCCCTGCGTGAGCAGGACACGACCGCGGCGGCCCCCGCCGACTCCGTCGCCGTCCGGCAGGACGCTGCGCAGCGGGCGGCCGCCGACCAGGTCCGGGCCTTCCTCGACATCGACCACACCGACGTCGACGCCCAGCTGGAGGAGATGCTCGAGACCACGACTCCGCGGTTCCGGCGCCAGTTCGCCCCTCAGGTGCGCACCATCACGGCCGAGACCCGCCGCCGGCAGTCCACCGCCGACGTCACGCTGCTCCGCGTCGGGCTCAGCAGCTGGGCCGACGGCGCCGCCACCGCCCTGGTCGCGGCGGACACCGCGGTCACGAGCGCGGCCGGTGGGACCGACGGGCGCCGTACCGTGCCATGGCGCATCGAGGTCGACCTCGTCGAGGACGGTGGCCGCTGGCTCACCGACGGCCTGAGGTTCGTGAACTGACGTGCCGGACCAGGCTCCCCGCACCAGCGAGACCTCCGCGCTCGCCAGCCCCTGGCTGACCGCGCTGCTCGGCGTCACTGCCACGGTCCTGGCCGTCCTCGTGGCCCTGCAGGTCCACGACGACCGCCAGACGGCACCGACGCGGGTCGCGACGGGCGCGGCCCTGACCGACGCTGGCGCCCGCGATCGGCTCCTGGACGTGGCGGCCACGGCCGGGACACGGGTGCTCAGCTACCACCACGACACCTTCGACGCCGACGTCACGGCGACGCAGCGTTCCCTGACCGCGGACTTCGCCGACGAGTACGCCGCGGCCATGCAGCAGGTCCGCGCCGACACCGTGCGCGACGAGATCGACCAGGAGACGACCGCCGTGTCGTCGGCCGTCGTGTCGGCCACCGACGCGCGCGCCGAGGTGCTCGTCTTCGCCAACCAGCAGACCACCGCGGGCGCGAGCGGCGCCCGTCGCGTCCGACGCACGCGGCTCGTGGTGCGGCTGGTCCGGGAGGAAGGTCGCTGGACCGTGGCAGGGGTCACCGCGCTCGGCTAGGTTGGCAGCGTCCTGACGGCGACGAAGGAGTGACCGGGTGCCCGAGGTCGATCTGCTCATCATCGGGGCCGGTCCCACCGGGCTCTACGCCGCCTACTACGCGGGCTTCCGCGGGATGAGCGTCGCGGTCGTCGACTCGTTGCCCGAGCTCGGCGGGCAGATCACGGCGATGTACCCCGAGAAGGCGATCCTCGACGTCGCCGGCTTCCCGACGATCAAGGGCCGCGACCTCGTCGAGGGGCTCGTCGCCCAGGCCGCGACCGCGGACCCGCACTACTTCCTCGACCGCACCGCGCAGACCCTCGCCCACGGCGACGGGCACGTGGTGGTCGGCCTGGACGACGGTACCGAGATCACCGCCAGCGCGCTGCTGGTCACGGCCGGGATCGGCAAGTTCAGCCCGCGCCCACTGCCGGCCGCCGATGGCTGGGTCGGGCAGGGCGTCGAGTTCTTCGTGCCGTCCTTCGCGCCGTACGCCGGCAAGGACGTGGTCATCGTCGGCGGCGGCGACAGCGCCTTCGACTGGGCCCAGCACCTCGAGCCGGTGGCCTCCTCGGTGACCCTCGTCCACCGCCGGGACGCCTTCCGCGCCCACGAGCGCACGGTCAAGGCCGTGCGCGACTCCAGCGTCGAGATCATCACCCGGGCCCAGGTCACCGCGCTGCGCGGTGCGGACGCCGACGGGGGCGGCCACGTCGCCGAGGTCGAGATCACCGTCGACGGGCAGGACCCGCTCGTCCGACCGGCGCAGGCCGTGGTGGCCGCGCTCGGGTTCGTCGCCGACCTGGGCGCCCTGCAGACGTGGGGACTGGAGACCGACAAGCGGCACGTGGTCGTGGACAGCGCGATGCGCACCACCGTCGAGCGCGTCTTCGCCGCCGGCGACATCACCGAGTACCCCGGCAAGGTCCGGCTCATCGCGGTGGGCTTCGGCGAGGCGGCGACGGCGGTCAACAACGCGGCCGTCGTGATCGACCCGTCGGCGCACGTCTTCCCCGGCCACTCCAGCGAGGCCTGAGCCCCTCGGCCTCGCCGGACGGGTGCTGCGGCGGGAGGTCCCGACCGCTCGTCGACCGCGCTCCGGAGTGCCCCGACGACGTTGCTACGGTCGACGCCACGGAGGCGTCGTCCGACGGCTCCGGGGCAGATCCCGTTTCCCGTCAGAGAGTTGGTCCGGATGCCTCAGCGCGTCGCCGTCGTCGGAGCCGGGATCGTCGGCCTCTCCACCGCCTGGTTCCTCCAGGAGCACGGGGTCGACGTCACCGTCCATGAGCGCCGGCACGTCGCCGCGGGCTCGTCGTGGGGCAACGCCGGGTGGCTCAACCCCTCGATGACCGCGCCGATGCCGGAGCCGTCGGTCCTGCGCTACGGCGTGCGCGCGATGCTCAGCCCCTCGTCGCCGGTCTACGTCCCGCTGCGCCCCGACCCGCACCTGCTGCGGTTCCTGACCGGGTTCGCGCGCCACAGCACCGCTCGCCGGTGGGCGACTGGGATGCGTGCCTACGCTCCGGTCAACCGGGCCGCGGTGGCGGCCTTCGACGAGCTCACCAGTGGCGACGTCGACGCGAGCACGTACGCGGCGGACCCGTTCCTCGCCTGCTTCCGCACGCCGGAGGAGAACGCGGGACTGCTGGAGGAGCTCGAGGACATCCGGGCGTCCGGCCAGGACGTGGGGTACGACGTCCTCACCGGGTCCGAGGCCCGCGACGCGGAGCCGAGCCTGTCCACCGCGATCGGCTCCGCGGTGCTGCTCCACGACCAGCGCTACGTCAACCCGCCGGTGTTCCTCGCGGCCCTCGCCGACGCGGTCCGGAGGCGTGGCGGGCGCATCGTCGAGGGCGCCACCGTCACGGACGTGCAGGACGTCCCGAGCGGCGTCGTCGTCACCACCGCGGAGCAGGGCGGCGAGCAGTTCGACCAGGTGGTGCTCGCCCACGGCGCCTGGCTGGGTGGCCTGGCGCGCCGCTTCGGGGTCCGGCAGCCGGTCCAGTCCGGGCGTGGCTACTCGTTCAGCGTCGCCGGGGACCAGGTCCCGCGCGCGCCGCTCTACTTCCCGAGGCAGCGGGTGGCGTGCACCCCCCTCTCGACGCCCGAGGGCACGCGGCTCCGCGTCGCCGGGACGATGGAGCTCCGCGACCCCGACGCGGCAGCGGACCCCCGTCGCATCGAGGCGATCGTCGAGGCGGTCCGCCCCCTGCTGAGGGGTGTGGACCTCGACGATCGGGGCGAGGAGTGGGTCGGTGCGCGACCGTGCACGGGCGACGGGCTGCCGCTGGTCGGCCCGACCCGGTCACCCAGGGTCTTCGTGGCGGGCGGCCATGCGATGTCGGGGATCTTCCTCGGCCCCGTCACGGGCAAGCTGCTCGCGCAGGGGCTCGTGACCGGCCACACCCCTGCCGAGCTGGTGCCCTTCGACCCGCTGCGCTGATCGCCGCGAGGCGGGTGCTGCGCGGGCCGACCTCAGCGCAGGACGAGGCGCACCGCACGCTCGAGGTGGGCCTGCGTCTGCTCGGCGTCGCTGCGGCCGGTCACCCACGCCATCAGCGACGCCAGCCACACGTCGCCGATGACGCGCGCGATCGCCAGCTCCTCGTCGGTCGCGTCCCGCTCGGGATCGACGACGTCCGAGCGCACGGCGCGGGTCAGGATCCGCGCCAGCAGTGTCCCGACGTGGTTGATCTCGTGCCGGGCCGACCGGTCGGCGAACATGAACGCCCGGGTGAGGGCCTCGGTCAGGTGCGGGTCGTCCTGGAGACCGCGGGTCATCGCGCGCAGCACGTGGACCACGCGGTCCGCCGCGGTGTCGCCCGGCACCGGGTTGGCCGCCATCGCGGCGTCGGCCCGCTCGAACTCGCGGGCCAGCGCGGAGACGAGCAGGTGGATCTTGGAGGGGAAGTAGCGGTAGAGCGTCCCCAGGGCCACGTCGGACTGCTCGGCCACCGCTCGCATCTGCACCGCCTCGAAGCCACCCCGGGACGCCAGGGTGATCGTGGCGTCGAGGATGCGGGTACGGCGCTCTCGCTGGACGGGCGATGCTGGGTCGTCGTTGGCCACGTGCGCCATGATAGGAACACGTTCCACTTCGAGAAAGGTCGCAGCACGTGCGCATCGCCATGCTGTCCTACCGCAGCAAGCCCCACTGTGGCGGCCAGGGGATCTACATCCGGCACCTGAGCCGCGAGCTCGTGCGGCTCGGCCACGACGTGGAGGTCTTCTCGGGGCAGCCCTACCCGGAGCTGGACGAGGGCGTGCGGCTCACCAAGGTGCCCAGCCTCGACCTCTACCGCGAGCCCGACCCGTTCCGTACGCCGCGACCCAGCGAGATCCGCGACCTCATCGACGTCGAGGAGGTCCTCACGATGTGGACCGCCGGCTTCCCCGAGCCGAAGACGTTCTCGCGCCGGGTGGCCCGCGTGCTCCGCGAGCGGCTCGACGACTTCGACGTCGCCCACGACAACCAGGTCCTCGGCTACGGGATGCTCGACATCGAGAGGATGGGGCTGCCGATGCTGACCACCATCCACCACCCGATCACCTTCGACCGCCGCATCGACATCGCCTCCGCACCCACGCTGCGCAAGAAGCTGAGCCTGCGTCGGTGGTACGGCTTCCTGCGGATGCAGGCCAAGGTGGCTCGGCAGGCCCGCACGATCGTGACCCCCTCCGACACCTCGGCCAGGGACATCGCCCGCGAGTTCGGGGTCGACCCCGCACGGATGCGCACGGTGCTGCTCGGCGTCGACGAGTGCTTCGTGCCGCCGACCGCCCCCCGCGTGCCCGGCCGGATCCTGGCGATGGCCAGCGCCGACGCCCCGATGAAGGGGATCGCGACGCTGCTCGAGGCCTTCGCCAAGCTGCGTACCGAGCGCGACGTCTCGCTCGTGCTCGTCACCCGCCCCGAGCCCGGCGGGCGCACCGAGCAGCTCGTCGACCGGCTCGGGATCGCGGACTCGGTGCGCTTCGTGAGCGGGGTCAGCGACGCCGAGCTGGTGGAGGTGATGGGGTCGGCCGAGGTCGCCTGCGTCCCGTCGCTCTACGAGGGCTTCTCCCTGCCGACGGCCGAGCTGATGGCCTGCGAGACGCCGCTGGTCGCTTCGCGCGCGGGCGCGATCCCCGAGGTGGTCGGCGAGGACGGCGAGTGCGCCGTGCTCGTCGAGCCCGGCGACGTCGGCGAGCTGGAGCAGGCCCTGGCCACCCTGCTCGACGACCCCGCCCGCCGCGAGCGGATGGGCCGGGCCGGTCGTCGCCGCGTCCAGCGGCTCTTCACGTGGCGGGCGGTCGCCGAGGCCACCGCCGCGGCGTACGAGGACACCATCGCCAGCTACCGTGCCGAGCAGGCACCTGTCCCCGACATCAGCCAGTCCGACCCCAGCCAGCCCGATCCCAGCCAGCCCGATCCCAGCCAGCCCGACCCCAGCCAGGAGGACCTCCGTGCTGACCGTTGACTTCGACCGACTCGGGCTCCGCCCGGGCGAGCGCGTGCTGGACATGGGCTGCGGCGCCGGCCGCCACGCCTTCGAGATGTACAAGCGCGGCGCCGACGTCGTCGCCTTCGACCAGGACGCCGACGAGCTGGCCACCGTGCGCGAGTGGTTCGCCGCGATGCGCGACGCCGGCGAGGTGCCGGCCGGCGCCGAGGCCGACGTCAAGGAGGGCGACGCACTGTCGCTGCCCTTCGCCGACGGCGAGTTCGACCGGGTCGTCGCCGCCGAGGTGCTGGAGCACGTCCCCGCCGACATCCAGGCCATCCACGAGCTGGTGCGGGTGCTGCGTCCCGGTGGGACGCTCGCGGTCAGCGTGCCGCGCTGGTTCCCGGAGATCGTCAACTGGAAGCTCTCCGACGACTACCACAACACCCCCGGTGGCCACATCCGGATCTACACCGACAAGGAGCTGGTCGACAAGGTGACCAAGGCGGGCATGGACTTCGAGGGCAAGGACCACGCCCACGGCCTCCACGCGCCGTACTGGTGGATCAAGTGCGCCGTCGGCGTCCACAACGACGACCACCCGCTCGCCAGGGCCTACCACCGGCTGCTGGTCTGGGAGATCATGAAGAATCCGAAGGCCCTGCAGGTCGCCGGCAAGCTGCTCGACCCGGTGATCGGCAAGAGCATGGTGCTGTACTTCCGCAAGCCTGATGCAGCCTGAGTCGCACTCCTCGCTGCCCGCGCACCAGGGGCACGACGTCCTGACCGCGGCCCAGGTCGAGGAGACCGCCGCGTCGATCGCCGCCATGCAGGAGCCCGACGGTGCGATCCCGTGGACGGTCGGGGAGCACACGGACGTGTGGAACCACGTCGAGGCGGCGATGGCGCTCGTGGTGGGCGGACAGGTCGAGGCGGCCGAGCGCGCCTACGCGTGGGCCGCGCGCACCCAGCGGGCGGACGGCTCGTGGCCGATGAAGCTGGTCGCCGGCGAGGTCGAGGACCACAGCGGCGAGACCAACATGTCGGCGTACCTCGCGGTCGGCGTCTGGCACCACTGGCTGGTACGCCGCGACGAGGGGTTCGTGCGCCGGATGTGGCCCGTCGTGCGCCGCGGCCTCGACTGGGTGGTCGGCATGCAGCTGCCGTTCGGCGGGATCGCCTGGTCGCAGGAGTGGACGGACGGGAGGCCCGCGAAGGTCAACGCCGACGCCCTGCTCGCCGGGTCGTCCAGCATCTACCAGAGCCTGCGCGCGGGCGTCGCCCTCGCCGAGCTGCTCGACGAGCCCCAGCCCGGCTGGGAGCTGGCCGGCGGGCGGCTCGGCCACGCGCTGCGACGGCACCGCGACCTGTTCCTCGACAAGTCCGAGTTCTCCATGGACTGGTACTACCCGGTGCTGGGCGGCGCGGTCCGCGGCGACGCCGGCCGGGCCCTGCTCGCCGAGGGCTGGGACACCTTCGTCGAGCCCGGCCTCGGTATCCGGTGCGTCTCGACGAACCCGTGGGTCACGGGAGCGGAGACCTGCGAGCTGGTGATGGCCCTGGACGCGCTCGGCGACCGTCCGCGCGCGCTGCGGCTGCTCGCCGACATGCAGCACCTCCGCGCGGAGGACGGGCGCTACTGGACCGGCTACGTGTTCCCCGACGACGTCAACTGGCCGGTCGAGCAGACCACCTACACGGCCGCCGCGGTCGTGCTCGCCGTGGACGCGCTCTCCGGTCGCAGCGCCGGCTCCGACGTCATGCGGGGCACCTCGCTGGCCGCGGACTTCGCCGAGCTGGCCCTGGAGTGCGGCTGCGGGTCAGCGGACCGGGTCGCCCGCGTCCCCTGAGGTCCGCCGCAGCACCCGCACCGACCCCAGCGCCTCGACCTCGGTGAAGTCGCCGCTGTCCAGCGCACGCAGGAAGACGTGGTACGGCGGTCGCCCGCCGTCCGCCGGGTCGGGGAAGACGTCGTGGATCACCAGCAGCCCGCCGTCCATCAGCCACGGCGCCCAGCCGGTGTAGTCGTTCTGGGCGTGCTCCTCGGCGTGCCCGCCGTCGATGAAGAGCATCGACAGGGGAGTGCGCCACAGGGCGCTGACCGTCGTCGAGCGGCCGATGACCGGGACGACGTGGTCCTCGAGCCCGGCGCGCTCGATGGTGCGACGGAAGACCGGCAGGGTGTCCATGAGGCCGGACTCCTCGTCGACGAGGCTCGCGTCGTGGTGCTCCCAGCCGGCCTGGTTCTCCTCCGACCCGCGGTGGTGGTCGACGGTGACGACCACGCCGCCCACCTCGCGGGCCGCGGCCCCGAGGTAGATCGCGGACTTGCCGCAGTAGGTGCCGACCTCGAGGACCGGGCCGTGCGCGAGCCGTTCGCGGGCCACCCGGTGCAGCAGCAGTCCCTCGTCCTCGGGCATGAACCCCTTCGCCTCGCGCGCGTGGGCGAGCAGGTCCTCGGGCATGCCGGCATGCGGCTCGGCGCGGTCCGGTGGGGTGGTCGCACGGGGGCTCACGCTGGCGCTCACACCGGGAGACACTAGTGGCATGAGCCATCCCGTATCGCTGCCCCCGCCCGTCGAGACCGGTGCGCGGGTCGCCGTCGTCTCGCCGTCCTGGTGCGCCCCCGCGCACTACCCGGCGGTGCACGAGCAGGCGCTCGAGCGCATCCGCGACCTGGGCCTCGACCCCGTCGAGTACCCCACCACGCGCCGCCAGGGGTCGCCGCGGGAGCGCGCCGAGGACCTGATGGCCGCCTTCGAGGACCCCACGATCGGCGCCGTGATGGCGACCATCGGGGGCGACGACCAGGTGACCGTCCTGCGCCACCTCGACCCGGGCCGGATGACCGCCGTCCCGAAGCGCTTCCTCGGCTACAGCGACAACACACACCTGGCCAACTGGCTGTGGGACCACGGCATCGGCTCCGTCTACGGCGGCTCGACCCAGGTCCACCTCGGTCCGGGACCGGCCGTCGACCCGCACCACCTGGCGTCCCTGCGCGCCGCCCTCTTCGGCGGCACCCTCGAGGTCGAGGCGGTGCCCCGCACCCACGACGTCGGCCTGCGCTGGGACACCCCCGAGGCGCTGACCGAGCAGCCCCCGGACGCGCCCGCCGAGCCGTGGACGTGGGCCGGCCCGTCCGTCCGCGTGGCCGGGCGGACCTGGGGCGGTTGCCTGGAGTCCGTGGCCGAGACGATGCAGGTCGGGCGCTGGATGATGCCGGGGGAGTCGTACGCCGGGTCGGTGCTGCTGCTGGAGCCGTCCGAGGAGCGCCCGGACCCCGAGGCGTGCTTCCGGGTGCTGCGGGTCCTGGGGGAGCGCGGCGTCCTCGGTGTCGCCGCCGCGCTGCTGTGGGCCCGGCCGCCGGTCGGGGACCACGACCACACGCCGACCCCGGAGCAGGCCTCGGCCCGCCGCGCCGAGTACCGGGAAGCCGTGCTGCGCGCGGTCTCCGAGTACGCCCCGGAGCTCGTCGTTGCGATGGACGTCGACTTCGGGCACACCTCGCCGCAGGTGGTGCTGCCGTACGGCGGGCAGGTCACCGTCGACGGCGACCGACGGCGGATCAGCGCCGACTTCGGCTGACCCGTCACATCCTGGTGGACCCGCTCGTCAACGATTCGAACCAGCCAGCACCGGGAGGACCCGGTCGACCCAGGAGGACCCCATGACCGTCAGCTCCATCGTGATCCCCGTCAAGGACGTCGCCACGGCGACCGCCTTCTACCGCACCGTCTTCGGCGCCGAGCCGCACACCGAGACCCCCTACTACGTCGGCTTCAACCTCGACGGCCTCGAGATCGGGCTCAACCCGAACGGCCACGCCACCGGCATGGTCGGCCCCACCGCCTACCACGCCACCGACGACGTGGAGGCCGGCGTCGCGACCCTGGTCGAGGGCGGCGGCACCGTCGTCTCGCCCGCCACCAGCGTCGGGGGCACGACGGTCGTCGCGATCGTGGCGGACGCCGACGGCAACCACGTGGGGCTGATCAGCACCTGACGGCGGGCTAGGCGTCGCGCGGCTGGTCGCCGGTGCCGGGCTCGTCGCCCGGCGCCGCGCCGGCGTCCACGGCACGGCCCTGCCGCCAGGAGTTCCAGTGCCAGTTGAGGTAGCGCTCGATCGCGCGCACGACGTGGGCCGAGCGGATCGAGGGGAACGTGTCGAACGCGTGCTGGGCGCCCGGCAGCTCGGCGTACACCACCGAGTTCTTCGACACCTCCCGCAGCCGGTCCACGAAGGCGCGGGCCTGGCCCACGTCCACGAGGGTGTCGCTGGCCCCGTGGATGACGAAGAAGTCGGGCTCGTCGCCGTCGACGCGCAGGATGGGGGAGGCGGCCTCGAACTTCTCGGGGTCGCGCTGCCACGTCGTCCTCAGCACCCGCGGTGCGAGGAAGCCGTCGCGCATCGCGACCGCGCTGCGCAGCCCGGTCGATCCCGCGAAGTCGTAGACGCCGTAGTGCGGGACGGCCGCCTGCACCGTGGTGTCCACCTCTTCGAAGCCGGGCTGCCACTCGGGCTCGTTGGGCGTCACCGCCGCCAGGGCGCACAGGTGGCCGCCCGCCGAACCGCCCGTGATCACGATGTAGTCGGGGTCGCCGCCGTACTCGTCGATGTGCTCCTTGATCCAGGCGATCGCGCGCTTCACGTCGACGATGTGGTCCGGGAAGACGGCTCGTGGCGAGAGTCGGTAGTTGATGGCCACGCAGACCCAGCCGCGGGCGGCCATGTGGTGCATGAGCGGGATCGCCTGGCGGTCCTTGCGGCCGGTCATCCACGCCCCGCCGTGCACCTGCAGCAGCACGGGGGCCTTCGTGGTGTCACCGTGGGCGGGACGGTAGATGTCGAGCATCCCCCGGCGTCCGTACGTCGCGTAGGCGATGTCGCGGTCCACGTGGACCCGCGGCTCGCGCATCCACAAGGGGTTGAAGAGGTAACGCCACGGGGTGGCCAGCTCGGCCGGGGTGGGCGGCGCGTCCAGCTGCTCGATGTACTCGACCCCGAGTCCCTCCACCAGCGCGTCCTCGACGTGGTGCCGGGCCTGCTGGCTCTGCCGGATCAGGTGGGCGAGGCCGAGCGCGCTGGCGCCGGCCAGCGCGAGGCCGACCCGGCTGCGGGGGCCGCGGTGCAGGGGGGACAGGTGCAGGGCCGCGTCGGCGGCGGTGAGGGCCAGCACCTGGGGCGCCAGCTCGCCGTACATCCAGCCGGCGGCGAAGGCGGGGATCCCGGCGCGCTGGCCGGTGAGGGGGCGCAGGGCGTTGGCGGTGAGGGCGGCGATCACGCCCTGGCGGCGGAGGAAGCTCACGTACCGATGGTATCCGGCGCAGTAGAACCTGTTCTCATGATGTGGTCAGCGGCACGTGGACTCAGCCGGTCAGCTGCGCCAGGACGATGCGCGCAGCCTCGTCGGCCGTGAGCGGATCCGTCGTGTCGATGACCGTGGTCGGCACCGGCCACGGCGTCCAGGACGCCCGCAGGTCCTGCACGCGCTCCCACGGCACCACCCGCAGCTCGTGGCCGCGCGACTCGAGGCGACCGCGGTGCAGGGCCTCGTCGCTGCAGCGCACCTCGAGGACGACCACCTCGTGGCCGTGCTCCTGCGCCAGGTCCAGCCAGGCCCGACGGGCGTCCGGATGGGCGTTGACAGCGTCGGCGACGACGCTGTGGCCCAGCGCCAGCTGGACCGCCACGACCCGGTTGGCAACGGCGTACGCCGCCAGGCCCAGGGGCTGGGTCGGGTCGACGCCGGCGTCGTGGAGGCCGCGCTCGACCGTGTCGACGGAGACCACCGCGCAGCCGAGGCCACGGGCCAGGGCCGACGCCACCGTGCTCTTGCCGCTGCCCGGCAACCCGGACATCACCACCAGCGTCATGCGCGCAGGTGCTCGGCGAGGAACGACAGCACCGCGTCCACGGCCTCCTGCTGTCGGTGCGCGGTGACGGTCGAGTGCCCCTTGCCCTCGAGCTCGACGCGGATGAAGGCGTCGCCCAGCTCGCGGGTGAGGGTGTCGAACCGCGTCCCGACGGCCGGGTCGGAGCGGTAGCGGAGCCCCAGCACCTGCTGCCCGGCGGCGCACCGGCCCTTCACGACGTCGAGGTCGCCGGGGGAGAGGTTGACGTCGGCGGCCCGCTTGCTGCCGACGGCGAAGGGGGTGCTCGGCTGGCACAGCACTGGCGCCGCGACCGCCGGGTCGACGGCCATGGCCAGCGCGAAGCCGCCGGTGAAGCACATCCCGAGCGCCCCGACGCCGGGCCCGCCCAGCTCGTCGTGCAGCTCCCGGGCCAACGAGCGCAGCCAGCCGGCGACCGGCGTGGTCTCGCCGGTCCGGAACTTCGTGAACTCGCGGCTGATGCAGACCCGCGCGATCGAGGCCGCCACGGTGCGGGGCGTCATCGGGGCGCCGTCGGTGCCGAACAGGCTCGGCATCACGACCGTGAAGCCGGCGTCGACGACCTCCTCGGCGAACGTCGCCACCTCCGGGGTGATGCCGGGGATCTCGTGGATCACGATCACGCCCGGTCCCGTCCCCCTGCGGTACGTCGCGTGCGTGACGCCGTCGTGGGTGTGCGAGCCGCGGGTCCAGCCGTCCGGGAAGGTCATGCGCGCCAGTCTGTCGCCCCTGTCCAGCACCGACCTGTCCAGCGCCGACCTGTCCGGCGGTGCCGTGGTCCGGGAGCGCCGGTCTGTCACCGCATGCGCCGCGCGACGACGGACCGACACACATTTGTCCGGCCCAGCCGTAGCCCGAACGGCCCCCTCGCGCTTAGGTTGACCGGACCACTGCTCACCACCCGAAGGGATCACCACCCATGCGTCCCACGCGCCTCCTCCGGACGGCCGCCGCCGCCGGCGTCCTCGCCCTCGCCCCCCTGACCTTCGCCGCCACCCCCGCCTTCGCCGCCGTGGCCTCCGACGGCACCGTCGCCTGCGAGGACGGCACCTCGGGTGCTCGTGTCGCGAAGGGCGCCACCGCCAAGGAGCCGGCCCTCTACTCGCCCAACGACGCGAAGAAGTACGGCGTCATCAAGGACCTGCCGCAGCTAGCCGCCGGCTCCGTCCACGTCGAGACCGTCTTCCACGTGATCACCGGCTCCGACGCGACCCAGGCCGACCGTGACCGGCTCGGGACCCTGGTCCAGGCCCAGATGAAGGTCCTCAACGACTCCTACTCCGGCGTCACGTCCGCCGACGCGGCCGACACCCCGTTCCGCTTCGACCTCACGGACGTCAACTACGTGACCAACGACGCGTGGGTCAACGTCGCCCCCGGCAAGACCGAGTACGAGATGAAGAGGGCGCTGCGCGTCGGCGACTCCGAGACGCTCAACATCTACACCGCCGACATCGGCGGCGGCCTCCTCGGCTGGGCCTACTTCCCCAAGGGCTACAACAACGGCCAGGACTACAAGGACGGCGTGGTCATCCTCGACGAGTCGATGCCCGGCGGCACCGCCGGCAAGTACGCCCTCGGCGACACGCTGACCCACGAGGTCGGCCACTGGATGATGCTCGAGCACACCTTCGCCGGGGCCTGCTCGGCCAGCGGTGACGGCGTGGCCGACACCCCGCGCGAGGCCTACCCGCAGTTCGACTGCCCCGTTGGCGCCGACACCTGCGCGGCTCCCGGCCTCGACCCGATCCACAACTTCATGGACTACACGCAGGACTCCTGCATGGACATGTTCACCGAGGGCCAGTCGGCGCGCATGAGCGACGCCTGGCAGGCCTTCCGCGCGGGCGGCAACGGCTGACGCCTCCGCTCGACGCACCCTCGCGACGCAGCACCGCGGCGTCGACCGGTCCCGCACCGGTCGGCGCCGCGGTCGCGTCGTCTGGAAGGATCGCGCCCCATGATGGCCTTCCCGCGGCACGGATTCGTGCTGCTGGCCATGCCCAAGTGCGCCTCGACGTCGCTCGAGGCCGCGCTGGCGCCGTACGCCGAGCTGGTCGTCGACCGACCGCCGGGCCTCAAGCACGTCGGCGCCTCCGGCTTCACCCGGCGCATCGCCCCGCGCCTGGCCGCGGACGGCTACGAGCGCGACTCCTACGAGCTGGTCACGATGTTCCGTGACCCGGTCCGGTGGCTGGAGTCCTGGTGGCGCTACCGCGCCCGCCCCGCGTCCGTGCGGCACCGGCCCGGCGCGGACAGCTCGGCGCTGTCGTTCGACGAGTTCGCCCGGCTGTACGTCGCGGGCGACCGCGACGCGCCGACCCCGCGCGGGCGCCCGGGACAGTTCCTGACGATCGACGACGTGGTCGAGGTGGACCGGGTGCTCTCGGTCGAGCGCCCTGACGCCTGGGAGCCGTGGTTCAGCGCCCGGATCGGCATGCCGGTCGAGTTCGGCCGGCGCAACGTGTCGCCACCGGCCGACCCCGAGCTGGCGGGGTCCACCCGCGCCGCACTGGTCGACTTCTTCGCCCCCGAGTACGACGTGTGGGCGCGGCTGCAGGAGACCGGCAGCTGGTCGGGCGCCCGCGGGACCCGGCTCGTCGTACCACCGCGAGCCGGCTGACCAACCCGGCTCAGAAGCGGTAGCCGAACTCCGCGACGTCCTTGGCGTAGACCTCGCCGATCCGGTCGCGGGTGGCCGGGGTGTAGTAGTCGCGCCACGACCCGCTGGAGCGGGCGTTGCGGTGCGGCAGCTCGATGGGCGGCAGGTCGAGCTCGCGCTGGAGCGTGCCGATGTCCTCGGCCAGGTGCTCGGTGCGGCCGATGAAGTCGGCCCGGTGGTCCTCGCCGACGAGGTAGTCGACCTGCGGCATGGCGAGCCGGTCGTGCTCGGCGGTGCCGCGCAGGACGAACTCGTCGAAGTCGGCGTACGCCGCGACCGCCCGCCACAGCGGGTTGCCGTCGCGGGTCGAGCCCCACTGGCCGTCCTGCGGGCGACCGGAGGCGGGCCCCCAGCGGTGGTTCCAGGTGTCGATCATCGAGTACCACGACACCATCCGCGACCACGGGTTGCGCACGAAGCCGAACGAGTAGTAGTCGGCCAGCCCCGGCTCGTGGCGCAGGATCCGCTGGAGCCGTGCGTGGCGCTGCCTGCCGACCGTGCGGGCGTCCGGGCAGGCCTCGCGGAGCAGCTGCTCGACCGACGCCCCGCCCGTCTTGGGGATGTGGACGAACAGCATCCGGCGGTCGTCGGAGATCAGCACCCGAGCAGGCTAGACGACGGGCGGGCGACCCGCGGCGGGACGGGCCGTCGGGATGTGCACCCCCGCCACCTACGCTGGCCGGGTGAACCGCTTCCGTGCCCGCAACCAGTCCGAAGCCACGCTGCGCTCCTCGCAGGACAAGGTGTGGGACGTCCTCACCGACCCGGTGCTGCTGACGAAGCTCACGCCGTACCTCAAGCGTATCGACGTCGACGGCAAGCGCTGGACCTGGAACCTCACCCACATCCCGGTCATGAGCGCGACCGTGGCTCCCGTCTTCACCGAGGTGATGACCTTCGACGAGCCCACCCGCATCACGTTCGAGCACGACCCCGAGCGCCCCGACGAGCGCACCGGCGTGGAGGGGGAGTACCTCCTGCGCCCGGAGGGGGAGGGCACGCACGTCGCCATCGACCTGGAGATCTGGTGCGACCTGCCGCTGCCGAAGATCTCGCGGGTCCCCGTGGAGACCGTCATGCACGGGGTGGTCGCGGCCATGGGCCGCCGCTTCGCCTCCAACATGCTGCGCCACCTGGGGGAGTGATGGCACCCGACTCCCGCCGGGTCCTCGTGCTCGGCGCCACCGGCTACATCGGCTCGCGGCTCGTCCCCGAGCTCCTCGACCGCGGCTACCTCGTCACCGCGGCGTCGTCGCGCCAACCCACCCCCGAGCGATTCTCGTGGGGCCACCACGTGGACTGGGTGCGCTGCGACGTCACGGACGCCGACGACGTCGCCGTCGCGCTCGAGGGCGTGGACGCCGTCTGCTACCTGGTGCACTCGCTCAGCTCGCGCGGGTTCTCCGACAAGGACCGCCTCGGCGCCCGGACCGTACGCCGCGCCGTCGACGCCGCGGGCGTCGGCCGGATCGTCTACCTCTCCGGGCTCGTGCCGCAGGTGCCGCGCGAGGAGCTCTCCGAGCACATCACCTCGCGCCTCGAGGTCGAGGAGGAGCTGCTCGCCTCGTCCGCCTCGTCGGTCGCGCTGCGCGCCGGTGTGGTCATCGGGGCCGGCTCGACGTCGTTCGAGGTGATCCGGCAGATCGGGACCCTGCTCGTCCTCCAGCCCATCCCGCTGTGGCTGCGTTCGCGCGTGCAGCCGATCGCGGCCACCGACGCGGTGCGCGCGCTGGTCGAGGCGCTCGAGCCCGGCTCGACGCTGACCGGTGCCGTCGACATCGGCGGGCCGGACGTGCTCCGCTACCCGCGGCTCCTGGCGGCGTACGCCCGCGCCGCCCGGCTGCTGCGCATCCGGGTGCCGGTCGCGCTGATCCCGACCCCCGTCGCGGCGGCCGGCACGGCCGGCCTGGTCCAGGCACCCTTCTGGACGGTCAACGCGCTGGTGGAGTCGCTGCACCACGACATGGTCTGCCGGCCCGGGGCGACGTGGGAGCCGGCCGACGGCGGGCGGCTGCTCGGCGTCCGCGAGGCGATGCACCGCGCGGTGCGGGGCGAGGCGGGCACCGCGGAGGCCCCGCTGCCCAGCGATCCCGACTGGACCCGGCAGCGCGCGCCGGTCCTCGACGCCCTGCCCGCGCCCCGCAGCGTGCGGGCCGGTGCCAGCCTCGCCTGGCACCGGCTGCGTCAGCTGACCGACTGAGTCGGCCGACCGACGGAGTCGGCTGAGCCGGCCGACCGATGCCTACTCTGCGCCGATGCGGCGCAGCAGGTGGGCCAGGTCCGGGTCGCCACCGCGGAAGCCGCGGTAGGACTCCATGGCGTCGACCGACCCACCCGGTCCGAGCAGCGTCCGGCGGAAGTGCTCGCCGGCCCTGCGGTCCATGCCGCCCTGCTCGCCGAACCACGCGACCGTGTCTGCGTCCATGATCTCCGACCACAGGTAGGAGTAGTAGGCCGCCGAGTAGCCGCCACCGAAGATGTGGTGGAAGTACGCCGAGCGGTAGCGCGGCGGGACGGGGGCGTAGCGCACGCCCGCGCGCTCGAGGGCCGCGAGCTCGAAGGCCTCGACGCCGGCCGCGTCGCTCGGCAGCTCGTCGGGCGGGGTCTGGTGCCAGGCCTGGTCCAGCAGCATCGCGCTCAGCAGCTCGGCGTACCGGTAGGTCTCCTTGCCGGAGGTGGCGAGCAGCTGCTCGACCCACGCGGCAGGCATGGGCTCGCCGGTCTCGTGGTGCACGGCGTAGCGCGCGAGGAGGGAGGGCTCGTAGGCCCAGATCTCGTTGACCTGGCTGGGGAACTCCACGAAGTCGCGCGGCACCGACGTGCCGGAGCGCGACGGGAACCGGACGTCGGACAGCAGCCCGTGCAGGTCGTGGCCGAACTCGTGGAAGAGCGTGATCACGTTGTCCCACGACAGCAGGCTCGGGGCGCCGGGGGCCGGCGGTGGGAAGTTGCAGGTGTTGGTCACCACCGGGGCGTCGTCGAGCAGGTGGCTCTGGTCCACGATGCTCGTCATCCAGGCGCCGCCCTGCTTGGACGGGCGGGTGTAGGGGTCGATGACGACGACGCCGAGGTGGCTGCCGTCCTCCTCGCGCACCTCGTAGACACGGGCGACGTCGGTGTAGCCGACGAGGTCCTCGCGCCGGTGGAAGGTGATGCCGTAGAGCGCGCCCGCCGCGGCGAAGACCCCCTCGACGAGCACCCGGTCGAACTCGAGGTAGGGCCGCAGGGCACCGGGGTCGAGGGCGGCCTCCTCGCGGCGCAGCTGCCCGTCCACGTACGCCCAGTCCCAGGGCTCCAGCGTCGTGCCGGGATCGGTGGCGTCGAGGTGGGCCTGGAGCTGCTCGCCGCGGGCACGCACCAGTCCGTACGCCGCGGGGCCGAGCCGGCCGAGGATCTCGTTGACGGCCTCGGTGCTGCCCGCGCAGCCGTCCTCGGCGGCGTACGCCGCGTGGTGCGGGTAGCCGAGCAGCACGGCGCGCTCGTGGCGCAGGCGGGCCATGGTGAGCAGCACCGCACGGGTGTCGGTGGCAGCGGCGTGGTCATCGGCGTGGTCATCGGCGTGGGCGCCGGCCGCGCCCAGGCCGCGCTGCGCGCTGGCGCGGAAGACCCGCTCGCGGGTCGGGCGGTGGGTGAGTGAGCCGAGCACCGGCTGGCCGGTGGTGTTGGTGATGGTGAGCAGCCAGCCGTCCTGGCCGGCGTCCTGGGCGGCCTCGTGGGCGGCGGCCCTCTGGCCGTCGTCGAGGCCGTCGAGCTCGGCCTCGTCGGTGACGTGCACGGCCGCGGCGTTGCGACCGGCCACCAGCATCTGGTCGAAGCGGGTCGACAGCGTCGCCAGCTCGGTGTTGAGCTCGCGCAGGCGCGCCTGCTCGTCCTCGGGGAGCGCGATGCCGCCGCGCTCGAAGTCCTTGAGCCGCTCGGTCAGCAGGTGCGTCTCCTGCTCGTCGAGGGTGACCTCGCCGGCATCGCGCCGGGCCGCCAGGGACGTGAGCCGGCCGTAGAGCCGGGCGTCGAGGAGGATCGCGTCGGAGTGCTGCGCGAGCCTCGGCGCCATGTCCTCCTCGATCGCGTCCCGCGCGTCGTTGGTGTCGGCGGACTTGGCGACCCAGAAGGCGTTCATCGCCCTCGTCAGCAGGGCGCCGGACCGCTCCCACGCCTCGAGGACGTTCGCGACGGTGGCGGGGGAGTCGTCGGTCGCGACGGCGTCCAGCTCCGCCAGGTGCTCGCTCATGCCCTGCTCGATCGCCTCGCGGTAGTCGGCGTCGGTCAGGTGGGCGTAGTCCGGCAGGCCGAACGGCAGCGTGGAGGGGCTCAGGAGGGTGTTGGTCATGGGCCCATCCAAGCAAAGGCGCGACCCGCCGCGTCACCCCCGCGCAGGGGAGGCGGCGGCGACGGTCAGTCGCAGTTGTCGCAGACCTTGGTGGCCGGCAGCGCCATGTTGCAGGTGGGGCAGGTGTCGATCGGCTTGGCGAGCGCGGAGGCCTTGCGGGCCCGGGTCCGGGCGGCGCTGACCTTCTCGGTCAGGGTCGGGACGCCGCCGTCGGCGGGCAGGTCCGGCGCCTCGAAGTAGGTGTGGCAGGCCAGCCGCTCGCGAGCCGCGTGGTCGTCGGAGTCGCCGATCTCCTCGCCGCGGGTGTCGAGCACGGTCGAGGCGTACGCCGCCCCGATGCTGCCCTGGGCGTTGACGGCGAGGGACGCGAGGTTGGGCTCGTTGCGCTCGGCGCACTCCGTGGCCACGCGGTGCAGGACGTCGGCCATCCAGTGCTGCATGGGCTGACGGGTCGAGACGCCCGTGGCCTCCTGCATCTGTGCCGCGAGGTCCTTGTAGCTGATCATCGCGCGGTAGCGCTGGGCGACCTTGACGAGGATCGGGCGGGCCGCCTCGGCCCACGACGCTCGCGTCGCCTCGGTCGGCGGACCGGTCAGGTCCTCCTCCTGCTCGATCTGGTCAACAGCGTCGAGCTCGAGGTCAGTCATACCTCGACAGTAGCCCCCGAAGGGTGGTCCGGTCGCTTCGGGACCTGTCGGCCACCGGTGGCCGCGCGCGGGCACGTGTGCTTCCGAGTGGCCCGCTCCTACGTCCGCCGGTGGAAGCGGACGCTGCCGTCGGGCAGTCGGGTGGTGTCGTAGCGGGGGTCGTGGATCACGCGGTGGTGGCGGTGGCACAGCAGGCGTGCGTCGTCGAGGTTGGTGGGTCCGCCGCGGGACCACGGGGTGTCGTGGTGGGCGTGGCAGGCGGCCGGTGGCAGGTCGCAGCCCTCGGCGGTGCAGCCGCCGTCGCGGAGCGCCAGGGCGACCCGTTGTGCGCCGGAGTGGTAGCGGCGGCTGCGGCCGAGGTCGAGGACCTGGGAGGCGCCGCCGAGGACGGCAGGGAGGATGCCGGCCTCGCAGGCCAGACGACGGGCCTCGCCCGCGCTGATGCGGGTGCCGGTGTCGAGCGACGCTGCTGCGAGGCCTCCCAGCAGGGTGTCGTGGCTCATGGTCACCACGACCGTGGCGCCCACGCCGCCGCTGGTGGGCAGGGCCTGCGCGGGGTAGGTCTCGATCCACTCCACCAGCGCCCATCCGAGCCGGGTGGTCAGCGGCCGGTCGTCGGGGTCGGTCACGGCGCTGGTCTCGCCGTCGTCGGCGGTGTTGCGACCTGGGCCGTCGTGGTCCGTGGCGCGCTGGCGCCGGGGGTCGGCGAGGGCGAGGAGCTGCTTGCGCAGCGCCTCTCCGGCGGCGACCGGGACGGTGAAGCGCCCGTGGACCGAGCCGTGGCCGTCGTCGCGCAGGCGCAGGCAGACCTTCGTGGCGGCGGCCGCCTCCTCGCGGGCGAGCGCCTGCGCCTCGGCGTGCTCGCCGACCTCGGGAGCCACGATGTCCAGGACGCGGCGGCCCAGCACCTTGAGCGCGTGGGCGTCGTGGTCGGACGCGAGGGCCAGGAGGTGGTCGCGGGCCCGGGCCTTCAAGGCGGCCGGAGCGTCGGCGCCGGCGGGGAGGTCCTCGGCCCTCGACGGGATGGCGTCGACGGCCGCGACGATCACGGCGGCCTGCTCCGCATGCAGCGAGCCGGCGGTGAGGGCGTCACGCACCGGGCGGTGCAGCTCGTGGGCCAGGCGGCGCCCCAGGCGGGCGGCGCGGCCGGCCTCCGGGCGGGTCAGGCGAGAGCGCCGGGCCCACCACTGCCCGGTGTGCCGTGCCCCGATGGCGTCCCCCAGCCGGCGGTGGTCGGCCTCACCGACAGCGGTCGCGGTGAGGCCAGCGACGCGGGCCGTGACCCGGGTGAGGTGGTCCAGCAGGCGCGCCACATCGTCATCTCCGAGCGGCTCGACCGCCACCCCGGCCAGCGCGTCGAGCGCGGTGTCGAGGCGGGCCGTCGCCTCGGCCAGCACCGGCGACGGGGGCACGGGGACACCCGGTGCACGCCACTCGTCGTCGGTCGCCGCCACTGCACACCCCTCGCTGGTCCACCCCCGACCGTGATGTCGGGGGAGGGTCCCGGGGCTCGACCCGGTGAGCGCACAGTGGCCGACCACAGCTCGTGGGAGCTGTCATCGAAGGAGCAGGCCATCGTCCACCGGTGGAGCCGGACGCGGCACCCCAATCGTACAGGTGTTCGAAGGGAGGGGCAAGGTGTTCTGCACAGTTGCCGGCGCCGGGTGGCTGGCTTCCGTTGGGCGTGCGACGGGCTGGCGACGGACTGGCGACACCGCGCCGAGCACGTGGGCGACTACGAGCGGGAGGGGCCACGCAGGACGGCGCCGACCCGCTGTGCCAGGTCGGCCGGGTCGACCAGTCCGAGCTCGGTCGTGTCGACGTGCACGACCTGCTCCGCGGGAAGCACTGGCTGGTACGGCGAGGCGTAGTAGTCGAGGTCGTTGACGCTGAACCGTGCCTTGATCTCGTGCACCTGCCCGCTGGCCGCGCGCACGCGTGCTCGCTCGAGAAGGACGTCGGGGTCACCGTGGAGCGCGACCTCGACCATCGGCACCTCGATCCGAGCAGCGGCCGACCGGAACATGCTGCGGTTCCAGTCGTGGTTGAACGGCGTGTCGGCGACCACCGGCACGCGGGTGGTCGTGCGCTGGAGCATCCACAGGAAGAGCTCCCACACGACCGATCCCTCCTGGTAGGTCGAGGCGCCGACGCGAGGGTCGTAGGTCTCTGAGGTGAGCGCCGGGTGCCGGGGTTGCCACCCCGCGTAGACCATCTCGTGGATGTGGTCACGGCTGATCCACAGGGCGTCGAGCTCGTCGGCCAACCTCGGTGCGAGGGTCGTCTTCCCGGCGGCTGCGAAACCGGTCACCAGGACCAGGAACCGCTCCGGCGCGTCCGTGTCCACGGGTCCGATCATGGCAGCACCCGCGTACACGTGCGGTGCGCTCGCGTCCCGGCCCTACTCGCCCGTGGCACCGTCGATGCGCTCGCGCAGTATGTCGGCGTGGCCGTTGTGGCGTGCGTACTCCTCGATCAGGTGGAGGTAGATCCACCGCAGCGTGTCGCGCTCGCCGGGGACGACGTCGTCGAGAGCCCGGTCCCTGACGGCTCGCCGCGACCGCTCGACGCTCGCCAGGTAGCTGGCCAGGTCGTCGTCGGCCCGGTCCGCGGTGACGCCGCTGAAGCCGTCGCTGGCGCCCGGCACGTAGTTCCAGAAGAACTGGTGGTCGGGCCGGCCGTCGTAGCCGTGGAACCAGGCCTCGACCCCGGACAGGTGACGGACCAGACCGAGCAGCGAGATGTTCGACGGTGGCGCCGACTGCTGCACCAGCTGGTCAGGAGTGAGCCCGCCGCACTTCACCAGGAGCGTCGTGCGCTGGTAGTCGAGTCGGTCCTCGAGGGCGGTGCGCTCGTCGACCGGTTCGTGGGACGGCTCGCGTCGCTCGGGCGTCATCCACGGAGGCACTCCGCGAAGGTACCTGTCTGCAAGGGCAGTGTCGCGGGCGGTCATCGGTGGGCCGAACGCCAGGGGGACATGTCGAGGCGCGGGTACCGCTGGGCCACGCCGGCGAGCGTCTCCGAGGTCCAGTAGTCGTGACCCGGGGGAGGGAAGCCGAAGAGCTCCAGCTGCCGAGGACCGGCCTGCTCGACGAACCGGTACCAGTGCGGGTCGTGGCTGCGGTCGGCCCAGGCGTGGCGCTGCGCCCATTCGGCCGCCGCCGGCCGGTAGCTGAGGTGCATCGAGAACCGCGCGCCGCGCGGTCGGGTGACGGCGGAGCCGCGGTGCACCGTCTGCGGCTGGAACGCGACGACGGTCCCTGCCGGTCCGGTCGCCGCGACCTCGTCCGCGTACAGGTCCGGACGGCCGGTCGGTGCGACGAACCCCTCGTCGGTCTCGCTCGTGTCGATCCGGGGGAAGAAGTTGGGCCTGGCAGGCAGGTCGTCGGTGGCGGAGGACCGCGGCACCATCCGGGGTGCCCCCATCTCGACGGTGACGTCGGACAGGAAGACGAAGAACTCGACCTGCCGGAAGGCCGGGGCGCTGGAGGGCACCAGGATCGTGTGGTTCAGGAAGTCGCGGTGCAGGTCCTGGTCGTAGTCGGCAGCTCCTGCGTACTTCGCCCACGCCTCTGCGGAGTAGAGGCGGACGTCCGGTGCGCCGAGGAGGCTCGTGGCGAGCGTGACGAGTGCGTCGCACACCGGGATGCGGTTCAACGCGAGGCTTGCGAAAGGGAAGCTGTCGATGCCGTTGAACTCGTCGCCGACGAAGCGGGCGTTGCGGTCCGGGGCGACGTCGTCGTGGAAGTCGTCCGCCGACGGGAACACCGAGTCCAGCTCGCGCACGGCCGGGTCGAGGACCTCGGCGGGCAGGTGTCCCGGCAGGATCACGAAGCCGTCGTCGATCCAGGATTCCGTCGCTGCCGTCAGGTCCATGCGTTCGAGTCTTGCCCGTGTACGCAGCACAAGCACCCGGTTTTCGCGGCTCCGCCCTGCCCGCGCGCGGCCTCGGTGATCGACGGTCAGGAGTGGGTGGCCAGCTGTCGCCGCACGACACGCCGCCGCAGGGTGGGCGAGGCCACCACCTCGTACCCGGCCTCGAGGAAGACCTGCAGCAGCCCGACCGAGGCCTCGTCCCAGATCACCGACTTCCCCGGAGCCGGCTCGATCGGGTACCCCTCCAGCACGCGAGCGCCGACCTGCTCGCCGTACTCGACGGTGGCAGCGGCGAGCTCGTAGGTCAGCCCCGACTTGCGCCGGCCCGTGGCCACGACGAAGCACGTGACCGACCAGACGCCCTCGAGCTCGGGGTCCATCCGCATCCACGCCTGCTTCCGGCTCCACAGGCGGGGGTAGTTCTCCCGTGGCTCGACCGCGACCCAGCCGGCCGGCTCGCCGTCGACGTACCCGATCAGCCCCGACGTCGGTCCGGCGGTGCCGCAGGCGGTCTGCTCCAGCAGGGCGGCGTCCCGCTGCTCCTGGGTGGTGTCGCGCCAGATCCAGCCCGGCACCTTCAGCGCCTGGCACCGGCACTTGCGGGCGCCGCTGGTGGCGAAGACCGCCTCGACGTCTTCCGTCGCTGCGCGGTTGGCGGGGAGCCACGTGAAGTCGGGCATGCGGCGACCCTAGGTGTCAGCCAGGGTCGGGTACAGGTGGACGCCGGATCAGGGGTGGCCGATGAGGCGCAGCAGGGTGCCGTCAGGATCCAGGAGGGCACCGATGCGCAGCCCGGACCCGTCCTGACGCGGCGGATGGAGTCGGGGGAACCCGCGGGTGGACTCCGGGAGCCCCACCCCCAGACACACCCGGTAGAAGGCGTCGACGTCATCCAGTCGAAGACAGCAGCCGAAGGAGCTCTCGGCCGGCTCGAGGTCAGGGAAGGGGAAGAACTCCAGCACGAGCTCGCCGCGCTCGAGGATCATCCAGCCCTCGTCCCGGTAGGCCTCCGAGAAGCCGAGCCGGTCGTAGAAGGCGGAGGTGGTCGCGAAGTCGCGCGAGGGGAGGTTCGGGGTGGCGATGTCCGGCATCCGTACACGCTAGGTGCTGCCCGCGGCTGGCGCGGGAGTAGGACGCACCCGGCAGGAGCGTGCGCGGGACTCGTCAGGACGGCGGCTGCCCGCCCTGGTGCCGGGCCACCCAGACCGCGGCTCCCACCAGCGCGCCGCCGGTCACGATGAGCGTGAGCGCGGCCGACAGGGCGCCGGGGAACCAGGCGCCGGCCGCACGGGGCATCGTCCAGAGCAGGGCGATCGCCGCGACGCCGAGCCACGGCAGGCTGCGGTCCCACAACGCCGCGACCACGGCGGCGACCGCGGTCGCCAGTCCGAGGGCGATGCCGACGTCGGAGGCAATCGTCATGGCTCCCAGGACGGCCCCGAGGACGCCCATGGCCACGCCACTGGTCCGTGGCTCGAGCCGACCGGTCCAGGAGAGGGCCGCCCAGGCCACCGCGACGGCCCACATGGCGGCGCCGCCCCACGACGAGCTGGTCGAGGTGAGCTCCATGCCGATGCCCGTGGCGGAGAGCATCAGCGGCACGAACAGGGCCAGCTGCTGGAGCCAGGTGGGTCGGAGCCACCACAGGATGCCGGCCACCAGCGCCGTGCACGGACCGATGACGACCAGTGCGTGCTCGTCGTACCGGTCCAGCACCTCGGCGCTGAAGACGCCGAGGAACCCGGCGGTGGCCGCGACGCCGGCGGCCCAGAGCACCGAGCGCAACCGGCCCGCCGCATCGCCGAGGCGGTCCGGCACCGCGAAGCCGGCGCCCACCAGGCAGAGCGCGGTCGCACCGATGAGGACCAGGCGCAGCGGCACCGACAGGTCCGCCCAGTACATCCCGACCAGGATCCCGGTGCCGACGAGCATCACGACGCCGCCGAGGTAGCCGAGCGCCTCGACGACGAGGGACGGACCGGCCTCGGGTGTCGTCGCCCGGGCGACGGGGGAGCCGGCCGCGTGACCCTCGGCCTCGTGCCGTCGGATCGCACGCGACTGCTCCGGGCTGATGAGACCCGCGTCCACCCATCCCTCGAGCACGTCGGACAGGGAGACGTCCGGTGACGGTTGATGGATCGTGCTCCGCATGGCGTTCTCCCGGGGACGAGTCGGGACAGGAACCGGTCCCGCACTCACCATGCTTCTCGGCTCGGCCTCGGCCCACCAGAACCGAAAGTGCCGTCGGCGCGGGACCTTCTCCCCGACCGGCCCGTGCCGGGTGCTGTCGCGGGCAGGGCTACCGTGGGTGGTGCACCATCCGACGGCCACGGTGAGGATGACCACATGGCGCGCATGGCTCCGCAGAAGGTCGTGCTCCACGGTCATGAGCTCTCGTACGTCGACAGCGGGTCGGGGCCCGTGGTGCTCTTCATCCACGGGATCCTGGGCTCGCAACGGCAGTGGTCCCGCCTCGTCGACGAGATGGACGACGACCACCGCGTGCTGGTGCCCGACCTCTTCGGCCACGGCGAGTCGGCCAAGCCGATGGGGGACTACTCGCTGAGTGCGCACGCCGCGACCATGCGCGACCTCCTCGACCGGCTCGGGATCGACCGGGTGACGCTCGTCGGGCACTCGCTCGGGGGCGGCATCGCGATGCAGTTCTACTACCTCTTCCCCGAGCGGGTCGATCGTCTCGTCCTGGTCGCCAGCGGCGGCCTGGGACGCGAGGTCAACCTGGTCCTCCGAGCCGCCACCCTGCCGGGCGCCGAGCAGGTCCTGAGCGTCGTCGCCTCCGCCCCCGTGACCTCGCGTGTCGAGGCCCTGGGCCGTGGCGCGTCGAAGGTCGGCTGGCGACCCGGCGCGGACATCGGCGCGATCTGGCGGGGGTTCAGCTCGCTCGCGGACCGCGAGAGCCGACGCGCCTTCCTCGCCACCACCCGGGCCGTCATCGACCTCGGCGGCCAGAGCATCAGTGCCCACGACCACCTCGAGGGGACGCTGCCGATCCCGACGCTGATCGTCTGGGGCTCCAAGGACCGGATGATCCCCGCCTGGCACGCCCTCAGCGCGCAGCGCGCCGTCCCGGACTGCCGCGTCGAGCTGTTCGAGGGCGCCGGGCACTTCCCGCACCTCGACGACCCCGACCGCTTCGCGCGGGTGCTCCGCGAGTTCATCGCCGACGACCGGCACGGGGAGCAGCCGAGCGCGATCGAGGGCTGACGCGCCGCGGGGAGCCGGCGCGACGGGGCGCGGACTCCCGGTCTGCGAGGGTGTGCCGGTGGTCTCCCTGACGCAGCCCGACGAGACGTCCTCGCAGTTCCGCCGCTTCTGGTGGGGCGAGGCGGTCTCCGGGATGGGGAGCGCGATCACCACCCTGGCGTTGCAGACCCTGGTGCTGGTCAGCCTGCAGGGCGGCGCCGTGCAGGTGGGGTGGCTCGTCTCCGCACGCTGGCTGCCGTACCTGGTCCTCGGCCTGGTCGTGGGAGCACTCGTCGACCGCGTCCGTCGTCGGCCGGTCATGGTGGTCACGGACCTCGCCCGCGCCAGCCTGCTGGGGCTGGTCCCACTGGCGTGGTGGCTCGACGTGCTCACGTTCCCGCTGCTGCTCGTCGTCGTCGTCCTGTTCGGCACGGCCTCCCTGGTCAACGACGCGGCCTCCCTGTCCTTCGTCCCGCGGCTGGTGCCTCGCGCCCGGCTCCAGCGGGCGCACGCGCGGCTCGACGGCGCCGACGCGGTGGCCCAGACCGCCGGTCCGGCCCTCGCCGGGGCGCTCATCCGCGTCGTGGGTGCGCCCCTGTCGGTGCTGGTGGACGCCCTGACGTACCTGTTCTCGGCGGTGATGGTCGCGTCGCTGAGGGGAGTCGCGGAGCCGACCCCCGCGCCCGCCGCGGTGGGGGCGCGCGCGTTGGCCCGGGAGGTGGGGGACGGAGCGCGCTGGGCGTACGGCGCGTCCGGCCTGCGCCGCCTCGCACTGGCCACCCACGTGTGGTTCGCGGGGCAGGCGATCCTGGCGGTGGTCGTCGTCCCGTACGGCTACCTCGTGCTGGACCTCTCGGCGCTGCAGCTGGGACTCGTCTTCGCGGTCGCCGGCCTGGGTGCGCTGCTCGGTGCGGCTCTGAGCACCCGGGTCGGCGTCCGGCTGGGCACCGGCGGCGCGATCATCTGCTCGTACTCGGTCACCGTGGTCGGGGTCCTGGTCATGGCCGCGGCCGCCTGGGCGCCGACGGGCTGGGCCGGGGCAGCCGTCCTGGCCGTCGGCCAGCTGTGCCACGGCTGGGCCATGGGCAACAGCAACTCCCACGAGATGGCCTTCCGACAGTCCCGCACCCCCGACGAGCTCCAGGCACGGACCAACACGACGCTGCGCTCGCTCAACCGCGCCGTGATTGTCGCGGTCTCACCGCTGGCCGGGCTGCTCGCCGAGGTCGTCGGCTACGGCCCGGCGCTCGGCGCCGCCGCAGCGATCTTCACGGCCTCGGCGCTGATGCTGGCGCTGTCGCCCTTCCGTCGCGCGAGCGTGGAGTAGCAGCGGCACGCGCGGTACACCGCGGTCAGCCCACTCCCGCCGGCTCGCGGACGACGTCGCGGGTCCGGACCACGCGTCGTACGGCCTCAACGAGCACGCAGGCGCTCGCGAGCACCGTCAGCACGCCCGAGATCGCCTCCCACCACGGCTGGGCGTCGAAGGGGCCGATCGCGTAGGTGAAGCCCGCGACCAGCGGCGACGCCAGCACCAGCAGCACCGCCGCGGCGCGCGCCGCCCACCCGGGGGACAGCACGGCGATACGTCCGAACAGGACGGGTGGGACCAGGAACCAGAGCCACATCACGAGGTCGTCGGCGACCGGCCGGACGACCTCGCCCGCGAGGCCCGAGCGCAGGGTCGCCAGCCCCACGGCGACCACGGCCAGCACGGTGAGCAGGAGCCCCACGGCGGAGCCCGGCCCGGGCCGGCGCCCGGTCAGGGCCCACGGCAGGGGAACGAGGGCGAGCGCCAGGACGAGGAGGGACGAGCCGGCGAGCTGTGCCGCGTCCCCGGCGGGCGTCCACGGCTCCGACGGCGCCAGGAAGTCGTAGAGGTGGTCCATCCGTGTCCAGCACGCCGGGGTGTCCTGGTCCCCGTCCCACGGGCAGGCGCCGACCCAGCGCTGCCACGAGGCGGCGTACATCAGACCGCCGGACACCATCAGCGCCAGCGCGACCCAGACCCGCACGATCGCCAGCACCATGGCTCCCCCTCACGCACCCGTGGGGGGAGGGTGCCACGCGATGGGGCCACCGTCCACCACGTCAGCGGGTCGTCGGGGGGAAGACGGCGTCCCAGTCGTCGGCCATGCTGACGACGGTCCACCCCAGTCGCGCGCCGACGTCGGTGATCGGCTCCGGCTCGGCGACGGTCTCCGCCGTGCTGACGTAGGAGAACTCCCGCGTCGCGTCGTCGTGGTCGACGAGCAGCGCCAGGGTCGGGCCGCCGGCGGACGCGGCCCACTCGAGCATCTCCCGGTCGCCCCCGGAGTTGCCGGCGGCCAGGATCGGGCGTCGCCCGAGCTGGGTCTGGATGTGGGTGACCTTGGCGGCACCCTCGTTCGCGGTGCCGACCAGCCGGTCGGCCCGGGTCAGCCGCGGGCCGGAGCCCGCGGTCGTGGGGGCGAAGTCGTAGTCGATCAGGCTGCCGACGACGGCCTCCGGCGGTACGCCGTACAGCTGCTGGCTGAGGGCGCGGACGAACTCGGTCCCGCCGCCGGTGACCACGAAGACCGTGAAGTCGATGCGCCGCAGCGCGGCGATGAGCTCCAGCATCGGCAGGTAGGTCGTGTCCCGCAGGGGGCGGCTCAGGGTCGGGTGCACCGCGCGGGCGGCGAACTCGCGGACCCGGGCCGTGAAGTCCTCGGGCGTGACGCCCCGGAAGAGACCGGTGAGGGCGAGCGCGATCCGCTCCAGCCCGATCTCGCCGATGGCTGCCCGGTCACCGCCCAGCACGGCCGCCAGCTCCGGGGCGTCGGCCAGTCCCGGATCCGCCCGCACCGCGGTCGTGAGGGCGTCGACGAAGAAGTCGAGCTGGGGGTAGCGCGGGCGTTCGCACCACAGGGTGCCGTCGTTGTCGAAGCAGGCCACCCGTTGCTCGACCGGCACGGACGGGGCGGCGTCGAGGAAGGCCAGGACGGCGTCGCGGGTCGGACCCGGTCGCCAGGACGGCAGGCGCCCGGTGTCGGCGGTGCTCACGGTGCGCCCTCGCCGCGGCGGACGCACCGGAAGCCCTGGTGGCTGGTGCCGGTGTCCACCATCTGCGGTCGCCGCGCCGCGGGTCGGTAGCGCAGGCAGTAGCTGTCCGCGCACAGGTGGGAGCCGCCCTTGACCACCTTCCGCCCGATCCGGAACTGCGGCTGGGCAGGGTCGTAGCTGCGCTCGAGGTCCCCGCCACGGGGGTTGCTGGGCAGGCAGCAGGGCTTGTCGACCGCGTCGGGGTGACGCTCGGTCCACCAGTCGTCGGTCCACTCCCAGACGTTGCCGGCCATGTCGAGGAGGCCGTAGCCGTTGGCCGGGAAGCTCCCCACCGGTGCGGTGCGCAGGAAGCCGCTCTCGCCGCTGCTGCGCCAGGGGAAGTCGGGGCCGTCCCACGTGTTGGCCATGATCCGGCCGCCCGGCCGGGGCTCGTCGCCCCACGTGAAGTCGACTCCCTCCAGACCGCCCCGGGCGGCGTACTCCCACTCGGCCTCGGTCGGCAGCGAGCCGCCCACCCACGCGGCGTACGCCTGCGCGTCCTCGTGGGCGACGTGCACGACGGGGTGGTCGAGCAGCGCGTCGATCGAGCTCCGCGGACCCCGCGGGTGCCGCCAGCTCGCGCCCGGCTTCCACCGCCACCACTGGCTCAGGTGCCGCAGGTCCACGGGGCCGCGGGTCGGCGTGAAGACCATCGACCCCGGCTGGAGGTTCTCGGCGGGGGCGTCCGGGTAGTCGGCCGGGTCGGGCTGGCGCTCGGCGACGGTGACGTAGCCGGTGGCCGAGACGAAGGCGGCGTACTCGGCGTTGGTCACCGCGGTCGCGTCGATCGAGAAGGCGTCGACACGCACCCCGTGCGTCGGCGCCTCCTCGGGGTAGTGGCGGTCGGAGCCCATCGTGAACGTGCCACCGGGCAGGTCGACCAGCACGTCAGCTGCTCCCGACGCCGGCCTTGAGCTTCTCCATCAGACGCTCCAGGTTGAAGCTCGCCGGCTCCTGGCGGGGCGGGAACTCGACGATGCTCTGGATCATCCGGGCGACGTACGCCTGGGCCGGGACGAACGCCCAGGCGTGGTCGAGCACCCAGTCGTAGTAGGTGTTCGACGTGACGTCCGCCCGCTCGTACGGGTCGGTCCTCAGGTTGAAGAGCTTGGGGAAGCGCAGCTCGGTGAACGGCTCCGCCCAGATGCGCAGCGTGCCGCTCGCACGTTGCTCCAGGAAGACGAACTTCCAGTTGTCGTACCTCAGCGCGGTCAGGTCGCCGTCGTCGGAGACGTAGAAGAAGTGCCTGCGCGGGCTCTCGTCGGTCACGCCGGTGACGTAGTCGAGCTGGTCGTGCCCGTCGAGGTGCACCTTGTACGCCGTCCCGGCGAGGTCGGTGCCCTGCCTCAGCCGTGCGGCGACGTCCTTGTCGCCCGCCGCGGCGAGCAGGGTCACGAACCAGTCGGCGTGGCTGACGATCCCGGTGCGCACCTCGCCAGCGGGGATGCGTCCCGGCCACCGGACGAGGGCAGGAACCCGGAAGGCCCCCTCCCAGTTGGTGTTCTTCTCGCTCCGGAACGGCGTCATCCCCGCGTCGGGCCAGCTGTTCATGTGGGGACCGTTGTCGGTGGAGTACATGACGATGGTGTTGTCCGCCAGGCCCTGCTCGTCGAGGAAGTCGAGCACCGTCCCGACCAGGTCGTCGTGGTCGCACATCGTGTCGTGGTACTCCGACTGCCAGCGGCCGGCCCGGCCGCGGCTGCCGTCCTTGACGTGGGTGCGGAAGTGCATGTGGGTGGTGTTGAGCCAGAGGAAGAACGGGGTGTCGCTGTCCTGGGCGTCGCGCATGAAGCGCAGCGCCTCGGGGACGATCTCGTCGTCGATCGTCTTCATCCGCTCCCGGGTGAGCGGCCCGGTGTCCTCGATGCGCTGGGTGCCGTCCGGCTCGGCCCACGAGTGCATCACCCCGCGGGGGCCGAAGTTCTTGCGGAAGTCCGGGAACTCATCCTCCGACGGGTAGTCGTAGAGCTCCGGCTCCTCCTCGGCGTTGAGGTGGTACAGGTTGCCGAAGAACTCGTCGAACCCGTGGGCGGTGGGGAGGAACTCGTCGCGGTCGCCGAAGTGGTTCTTGCCGAACTGGCCGGTCGCGTACCCCAGTGACTTCAGTGCCGTCGCGATGGTCGGGTCCTCGGCGCGCAGGCCGATGTCGGCCCCGGGCATGCCGACCTTGGTCAGCCCGGTGCGATACGGGTTCTGGCCGGTGATGAACGCCGCGCGACCCGCCGTACAGCTCTGCTCGCCGTAGTAGTCGGTGAACCGGACGCCCTCCTGGGCGATCCGGTCGATGTGCGGTGTGCGGTACCCCATCAGGCCGTCGCTGTAGCAGCTCAGGTTGCTGATGCCGATGTCGTCGCCCCAGATGATCAGGATGTTCGGTCGGTCGGACACGAGAGCTCCCTCGGCGTGCGGGTCGTCGACGCCTCACGGATCGAGACGTCCCGGCAGGCTAGGTCGCACCCCGGACGGGCGGCCTCATCCGCAGTGGGTGAGGAGCGAAGCGCGCCCCGGTTGTCGGTGGTCCGCGGCACAGTGCGCCCATGATCGATCTCGAGACCCCCCACGACACGACCGCGAGGCTCGAGGCCTACGCCGAGGTCGAGGAGCTCGCCGAGTGGTCGGGGTGGGCGCCCTTCGCCGAGGCGCTGCCGTGGGCGCCGCGGCTGCCCGGCGTCTACCTCTTCCGCGAGCACGACTCCCACCACGTCCGGTACGTCGGCAGCGCCGGCGAGCGCGTCGGCACCGGTCGCCCCCAGGGCCTCTACGGCCGCCTCTCGGTCCATCGCACCGGGTCGGCGCCGGTGTCCGGCTTCGGCGAGGCGGCCCTGGACCGCGCGCTGGCCGACCCGGCGTGGGTGCAGGACCGGCTCGACGGCCTGCGCGCGGGTCGTGCCGGGCGGGCCCGGGACTGGGCGCGCGAGGCCTTCGTCCGGCTCGCCCCGGAGGTCAGCTGGGCCGCCTGCCCCGAGCGCGCCGACGCTCGGCACCTCGAGGGGCAGGTGGAGGCCCTGCTGCGACCGTTCGGCCTCTGGGCCCGATGAGCGGACGAGGTGCCCTCAGGCCTGCTCCTGCGAGCAGAACCACGTCGTGCGGCCGCCGACCGTGGCGCGCTGCATCGGAGCCCCGCAGCGGGGGCAGTGCCCGCCCGCCGACCGGTGCTCGATGACCTCGCCGGTGTGCACCCCGCCGCGGCGGATCGCGGCGCGGGTCGCCTTCCTCAGCGAGGAGTGCAGGGCGGTGAGCGTGTCGTGGTCGAGGCTGTCGACCCGGCGGCGCGGGTCGAGCGCGGCCTGCCACAGCGTCTCGTCGGCCAGCAGGTTGCCGACCCCGGCGATGACTGACTGGTCGAGGAGCCGGGCCTTGACCGGTGCAGTGCCGCGGCCGACCCGCTCGCGGAACTCCGCGACCCCCACCTCGGCGGCGTCCGGGCCCAGGCGGGTCAGGTCGGGGTCGAGCCGCACCCGGCCCAGCCTGCGCTTGTCGAAGAGCCGCAGCTCGCCGCCGTCGGCGAAGCGGATCGTGAACCGGTCCCACGCGGGGTCCCGGTCGGGCGAGGTGGCGGTCAGGCCGCGGACCCGGTCACCGCCCTCCACGGGGGCCCCGGAGCCGTCGGTCACCACCATGCGTCCGCTCATGCCCAGGTGGAGGCCGAGCACCGCACCGTCGTCCGAGGTCTCGCACCACATGCTCTTGCCGCGGCGCAGGGCTGCCGTCAGCCGGCGGCCGACGAGGGCGTCGCGGATCTCGCCGGGGGAGTGCGGCCGGCAGACCCAGGTGTCGGAGTCGTCCACGTCCGAGATCTCGCGCTCGAGCGCCCCGGCCTCGACGACCGCGCGTGCGCTCTCGACCTCGGGCAGCTCGGGCACGCCGGTCAGTCCCGGGCGGTGAGGACGATCGGGCCGTCCTCGGTGATCGCGATGGTGTGCTCCATGTGCGCGCCGCGGGACCCGTCGGTGCTGCGCAGCGTCCAGCCGTCGGGGTCGGTGAAGATCTCGTCGGTGGTGTGCAGGAACCACGGCTCGATGGCGATGACGAGGCCGGGCTTCAGCGGGAAGCCGCGACCCGGCGAGCCGTCGTTGGCGATGTGCGGGTCGCCGTGCATCGTGCGGCCGACCCCGTGCCCGCCGAACTGCATGTTGATGGCGAGGCCCGCCTCGCGGGCCACCGACCCGATCGCGTGGCCGATGTCGCCGATCCGGTTGCCGGCCTGGGCCGCCGCGATCCCGGCCTCGAGGGCCCGTCCGGTGACCTCGATGAGGCGCAGGTCCTCCGCGCGCGGCGTGCCCACGACGAAGGACAGCGCCGAGTCGGCCACCCACCCGTCGACGGACACCGCGAAGTCGAGGGTGAGCAGGTCCCCGTCGGCGAGCGCGTAGTCGTGGGGGAGCCCGTGCAGCACCGCGTCGTTGACCGACGTGCAGATGACCTTGCCGAACGGCGATGCCCCGAACGACGGGTGGTAGTCGATGTAGCACGACTCGGCGCCGCGCTCCCGGATCATGTCGTGCGCCATCGCGTCGATCTCGAGGAGGTTCGTGCCGACGTCGACGACGCCCGAGAGGTGCGTCAGCACCTCGGCCACGAAGCGTCCCGCGGGACGCATCTGCTCGATCTGGGTGGGGCTGCGCAGCTCGATCACACCCGTCAGCCTAGGGGCGGCACCACAGGGGTCGCGCAGCCCCCACGGCCGCCCTAGCGTGGCGGCATGACCGCCACCCCCTCCACGTTCACGTCCCCCTCCGACGACACCGTGCTCGCGACGTACACCTGGGACGATGTCGACGACCCGGTCGGCGTCGTCCAGGTCGCCCACGGCCTCGCCGAGCACGGCGCGCGCTACGACCGCCTCGCCCGCGCCCTCAACGCCGCCGGGTACGTCGTGCACGCGACCGACCACCGCGGCCACGGGGCCTCGATCACCGGGACGCCGGGCGACTTCGGGGTCGCCGGCTTCGAGGGCCTGATCGCCGACGTCGCGGCGTACGGCGCCTCGGTGCGGGAGTCCGCCGGCGAGCTGCCCGTCTTCCTCGTCGCCCACTCGATGGGCTCGTTCGCGGCGCAGTCGGTGCTCCTCGAGCACTCCGACCTCTACGACGGCGTGGTGCTCTCCGGCTCGACGGCCCTCGACCTGATGGCCGCCGGGCTGGCGCAGGCGGAGGGCCCGGTCGGCCTCGAGGCCTTCAACGCCGGCTTCGAGCAGCGCACCGGCTACGAGTGGCTCTCCCGGGACGAGGCCGAGGTCGACGCCTACGTGGCGGACCCGCTGTGCGGCTTCGACCTCCCCGACGACACGGTGCCCGCGCTGTTCGGTGCCGCCGCGACGCTGGCCGATCCCGCGGCACTGGCCCGGATCCGCAGCGACCTGCCGCTGCTGGTGGTGTCGGGCGCCGCGGACCCGCTGGCCGGCGGGGGAGACCTCGTGCAGGTGCTCGCGCAGCGCTACCGCGACGCGGGCGTCGCCGACGTCACGGTGCGCCTGTACGACGACGCCCGCCACGAGGTCTTCAACGAGACCAACCGCGACGAGGTCACCCGCGACGTGATCGCCTGGCTCGACGCGCACCGGTGACGCCACCGGTGTCCCGCCGCGCTCGGGGACGACACCCCGGGCGCGACCGGGTCACCGGTCGAGCGGCCAGCCGCGCTGTGCCCAGCCGGCGGTGCCGTCGGTCACGTTGACCGCGTCGACCCCGTTGGACTGGAGGTACTCGGTGATCGCACGGCTGCGCCCGCCGCTCTGGCAGATGACGTGGACGCGTCGGTCGGTGGGGATCTCGGCCAGCCGCTGCGGCACGTCGTTCATGGCGATGTGCACGGCGCCGGGCACGTGGCCCCCGGCGAACTCGTCGGTCTCGCGCACGTCGAGGACGTAGCCGCCGTCGGCGTGCTGCGCGGCGAAGGTGTCCAGGTCGAGCTCGTCCGGGTGCGCCTCGGCCTCGGCGATCTGGGCGCGGATCGCGTCCATGTCGAGCTCGCGGGCCTGCTCGATGACGCCCTCGAGCGCCTGGGGCGGCAGGGCGCCGGCCTGGTTGAACAGCAGGATCCCGTCGCGGAAGAGCATCAGCGTCGGGATCGAGGAGATGCCCGCCATCCCGGCCAGCTCGCGCTCGGCCTCGGTGTCGACCTTGCCGAAGACGATGTCGGGGTGCTTCTCCGACGCGGTCTCGAAGATCGGGCCGAACTGCTTGCACGGCCCGCACCACTCGGCCCAGAAGTCGATGAGGACGATGCCCTCACCCACCACGGTGTCCTCGAAGGTGGCAGCGGTCAGCTCGCGGGTGCTCATGCGGACCAGCGTAGGAGGTGGGTCCGCACGAGCCATGGACGCACCCCCGGACCGGACGTAGCGTCCGAAGGTGGGGCCCACGGGGGTCCGGGAAGCAGGGATCGTCATGTCAGCACAGGAGAACATCGAGAGGACCAAGCGGGCCTACGCGGCCTTCAGCGCAGCAGACGTCGACGGCGCGAGCGAGGCGATCGACGACGACGTCGAGTGGATCGTCGCGGGCGACAGCGCGATCTCGGGCACGTACCACGGGAAGGAGGAGGTGCTCGGCTTCTGGATGACGCTGGCGGGCAAGGAGTTCGCCACGCGTCCGCAGTACTTCCTCGGCGACGACGAGAGGGTCGTGGTGCTCACCTCGGTCACCGTCGGTGGCGAGACGTCGGACCAGGCCGACGTGCTCACCTTCCGTGACGGCAAGGTCGTCAAGTTCCAGTCCGCCGGCGACACCGCCATGCAGGAGAGGGTCTGGGGCAGGAAGTAGCGACGGGCCCGCCGTGCGGCCGACCCCCGCCGTCCGCGTCGGGGGTCAGTCCCGCGGTGGCCGGGGGTCGGAGGGGAGCAGGCTCCAGAGCTGGGTGTCGGCACGCACTCCCGGCTTCCAGTACTCCGAGCGCAGCACCCCCTCGAGCCGGTAGCCGCACCGCTCCGCGACCGCCTGGGACGCGGGGTTGGCGACCGCGATGTGGAGCACGACGCGCTCGGCGCCCAGCTCGAGGGCCCGGTCGGTCAGCAGCGACAGGGCCCGGGTGGCGACGCCACGCCGCCGCACTCCGGGCGAGACGATGTAGCCGATCTCGACCGTGGCCGACTGCCGGTCGATGACGGGCAGCATCCCGGCCCCCAGGAAGGCGCCGCCCTCGTCGACGAAGGCGTAGGCCTCGCGCTCGCCCCGCTCGCGCCCCTCGACGTACCGCTCGACCCAGGTCGTGGCGAAGCCGTCCGGCGGGGGCTCGGGGATGCGGGTGAAGCGCAGCGACTCGGGGTCCAGGGTGAGCTCGGTCATCCCGGCCACGTGCTCGTGCGAGAGGGGGACGAGACGCAGGTCCCGGATCGGCTCGGGCATGGGGTGACCCTAGCGAGCCCGTGCCGTCGACGCAGCGCGACGGCCGGGCAGCGCCAGGAGGTCCAGGTGGTCCACGCCGACGGCGAGCGCTCCCGCCTCCAGCTGGGCGCGCCGGCGCCGGACGTACGCCGCGGCGTGGTCGTGGAGCCCGGGGTCCTGCTCGGCCGCGGCCCCGACCCATCCGTCCAGCCAGGCCGCCGCCAGCGCGGCGGACCCGGGACCCAGGTGCCAGGGGCTGGGCCGCACCACCACCCGGAGTCCCGCCTCGCGGAAGGACGCGACGGCCCGCGCCACCGCGTCGGGGCCGAGGAGGCGGCCGCCGGGACGGGTGCGCCGCTGGTGGTCGTCGAAGGCCCTTCCCATCCGCCCGTCCAGCGGGTCGCCCGGCGTCAGCGCGACCCGGCCCACCACGCTGAGCGTCACCAGCACCGGGCACCCGACGCCGGCGCAGGCGGCGACGAACCGCGCCAGCTCGTCGGTGGTGAACATGTCGAGCAGTGCCGACGCGGTGACGAGCGACGCACCGGCGAGCCCACCCGGAGCCAACCGGGTGATGTCGTCGAGGCGGGTCTCCACCGTGACCTCCGAGCCGTCCGCCGACCTCGGCGCCGGCATCGCCGAGGCGAGGTCGAGCAGCTCGGCGTCCCGGTCGTGCAGCACCCAGTGCTGGGTGCCGGCCAGCCGCGGAGCCAGCCACCGTGCCGTCGAGCCGGTGCCGCTGCCCAGGTCGTGCACCACCGAGGCGGTCGGCGGCAGCAGCGGCCGCAGCAGCCCCACGAGCTCGTCGCTGCGGGCCTCGGCGTCCGCCGGCTCCCGCAGCGCCAACCACGCCGAGCCGGCCCGCACGGGCTCCGTCGCCATCGCACCTCCCGCAGCGGGTGAACCGGACGCCGACGTCCGTCGTACCCCACCGTAGACGCCGATCCAGGAGGCCCCGGTGACCTCAGTCCGCCACGCACTGACGGCCGGTGCCGCCGCGCTGGTCGTCCTCCTCGCCCTGCTCACCGCGACGGCGGGAGCAGGTCCCGTCGGCTGGTCGGTCGGCCTCGGCTGCGGCCTCGTGCTCGTCGTCGCCACCTCTCGCGCCGCGGCGAGGGAGCAGGTGACCCGGATGGGTCCCGCCGACCTCGTCACCCTCTCCCGGGCGACGCTCTCCTGCGGCGTCGCGGCCCTGGTGGCCCAGTCCTGGTCGAGCGCGACCGACGTCGACCCGCTGGTGTCGCTGGCCACGCTCGCGCTGGTCCTCGACGCCGTGGACGGGCGGGTGGCACGGGCGACCAGGACCAGCAGCGCGTTCGGCGGCCGCCTGGACGGGGAGGCGGACGCCTTCCTCATGCTCGTGCTCAGCGTGCACGTCGCCGCCTCCGCGGGGACATGGGTGCTGGCCATCGGCACGGTCCGCTACGTGTTCGCCGCCGTGGGCTGGTGGCTGCCCTGGATGCGGGCCGCCCTCCCGCCGCGCTACTGGCGCAAGGTCGTGACCGCCACCGCGGGGATCGCGCTCACGTTCGCCGCCTCGGACCGGGGCCCGGTCGTGGCGGCGTACGCCGGGCTGGTCCTCGCCGTGCTGCTGCTCGCCGAGTCCTTTGGCCGGGACGTGTGCTGGCTGTGGTGCCGCCGGGCCACCACCACGGCCACGACGGCGCCCGCAGTCGCCACGGCGCCCGCGGCCACCACCGCGCCCGCACGCGCCGAGGCGTCGTGACCGGCGTCGCGCGCAGGACGTACGACGACGCCCTGCTCCGGGCCCGGAGCGCTGCCTGGGCTCCCGGGGAGCTCGTCGGGCAGGAGGGCTTCATGTCCGGCAGCGAGATCCTCGGGCTCGCCCGGCGGGCCGGGGTGGGGCCGGGCGTCCGCGTGCTCGACCTGTGCTGCGGCGTGGCCGGGCCCGGTCGGCTGGTCGCCGCGACGCTGGGGTGCCGCTACCTCGGCGTCGACCGCCGGGCCGACGCCGTCGACGTCGCCCGCGACCGGGCGGTCGGCCTCGACTGCCGCTTCGAGGCGGGCACGGTGCCTCCGGTGCGCTTCGGCACCTTCGACGTCGTCCTCCTGCTGGAGGCGTTCCTGGCCTTCCCGGACAAGCCGGCCCTGCTCCGCGAGGTCTCCCGGGCGCTGTCACCGGGTGGGCGGTTCGCGTTCACGGTGGAGGTGGGCCGGCCGTTGACGGAGCCGGAGCGGGGGGACATGCCCGGGGCCGACACCGTCTGGCCGGTCCCGCTCGCGGAGCTGGTGTCCATGCTCACGGCCGTCGGGCTGGACCTGCGCTGGACCGGGGACGGCACCCGCGCCCACCGGCTCGCGGCCGACGCGCTCGCCGATGCCTTCGAGGCGGACCGGGCAGCCATCTCCGCCGAGCTGGGGGAGGAGGTCGTCGACCGTCTGGTCGCCTCCCACCGGCTCTGGAGCGACTGGATGGCGACCGGTCGGATCCGCAAGGTCGCGGGGGTGGCGCAGCTGGTCGACGGAGGTGCCGGACCGCCCTGAACCGGATGGCGGAGCGCTGCGTCTTCCCGGACAGGACATCCTCACTCCGGATCGGTGGTCGTCATGCGCTACCTGGCAGCAGCAGCAGTCCTCGTGTCGGCGGCCGTCCACCTCTACCTGTGGTCGGACGGGATGCGCGACGCGGACGTCGTCGGTCCCGCCTTCCTCCTCAACGCGGTCGGGGGCGCGGCCATCGCCGTGCTGCTGGTGACGTGGCGGCACTGGGTCCCGGCGTTCCTGGCGGTCGGTTTCGGGCTGTCGACGTTGACGGCGTTCGTCCTCGCAGCCACGGTCGGCCTGTTCGGCGTCGACGAGGGTTGGACGGGGTGGGCGGTGTGGACCGCGGCGGCCGCCGAGGTGGTCGCGGTGGTGGCGGGTGCACGGCTCCTCCTCGCGGACGACCCGCTGCGCTCACGCCCGTAGCCGCAGCACCACGAGGCCGCTGGTCGTGCGTACCTCCACGGACCGGATGTCCGACCGGACGACGGAGGTGGCGGCCGGCACCTGCATGGTCGTGCCGCTGACCGAGCGCCAGCTGCCGACCTGCTCCGTGCGGCCCCCACGGGTCCGGACGAAGAGGAGGTAGTCGACCTCGGCGGGCAGGCCGTACTCCACCGAGCTCGGCTCGTAGGTGCAGGTGAGCAGCAGGCGGGTGCCCCACGCGACCCGCTCGAGGCCGAGGGTCGCCACGACGGGGACGTCACCCTGCGGGACCATCGCACGGGTCTCGACGCCACCCGGGGCGGCAGTCGACCCGGCACCGGGTGTGGACGCGGGAGCGTCCCCGTCGGTCAGGTTCGCCACCATCGGGATGCTGAGGGCGGCCACCGTGGCGGCCGCCGCGGCCAGCCCGGCGATCGCGAACGTCCGCCGCCGCCGGCCGCGACCGACCTCCCGGGTCAGGGCGGGCAGCAGGGTGGCCGGGAGCGGCGGATGGTCGACGGGGTGCTCCAGCACGGTGGCGTCGACGCGGTCCAGCAGGCCGGGCAGTCCGGCGAGGGCCCGCACCGAGCGGCCGCAGTCCTCGCACGTGGCGAGGTGCTTCTCGTAGGCCAGTCGCTCGAGGGGGCTGAGCGCGCCCAGCACGTAGGCGCCGTCGTCGTGGGCGAAGGAGCAGGTCATGCGCTCACCCCCATCTCCTCCAGTGCGAGCCTGAGCGCACGCAGGGCGTAATGGGTGCGTGACTTGACGGTGCCCTCCGGGACGCCGAGGCGCCGGGCCACCTCCGCGACCGGTCGGCCGCGGTAGTAGCACTCGAGGAGCACCGTGCGGTGGTCCGCCGAGAGGTGGGTCAACGCCTCGGCGACCACCCACGAGAGCAGGAGCTGGTCGCTCGCGTCGTCCTCCTGCGAGCGCCGCTGCTCCGGCACGTCGGCGACCGTCGTCTCCGGGTGGGAGCGTTGCCGGCGCCAGTCGTCGATGACGATGTTGCGGGCCACGGTGAACAGCCAGGAGCGGACGGCGGCGGGCGGGCCCTCGAGCACCGAGGGGTGGCGCCACGCGCGGAGCAGCGTCTCCTGGGTGACGTCCTCGGCGTGCCCGCGGTCGTTGCCCACCAGGCTCAGGCAGAAGCGCCAGAGCACGTCGGCGTGCTCGTCGTGCACCTGCTGCATCAACGCGACCTCGTCCTTCGTCACCTCACCCTCCTGCCGGGTAGACGCTCGGGGCTCCCCGTCGGTTCAGCGCGGGCTCGCGGGCCCGGTCCCAGTGTCGCCGTCGGGGCCGTACGCCGCGAGGAACCGGTCGCGGAAGGCGTCCATCCGCCAGACCGGCGCGTCGGCGCCGGGGCGCAGTCCCGGGTCCCAGCCCCAGCCGGCGATCCGGTCCGTGACGTCGGGGTCGCGCGCGACCAGCGCGACCGGGACGTCGTTGCCGGGGTCCTGGCCGGAGACGATGCTCGCCGGCTGGTGGTCCCCGAGCACCACCACGACGGTGTCGCGGTCGGCGTACGCCGTCAGGAACGACAGCAGCGCCTGCAGGGAGTACTCGATCGAGCGCCCGTACGCCGCCCGCACCCGGTCGGCGTCCGGCCAGATGTCGGTCTCCGAGGCGAGCGTCTCCGGCATCCCGGTGAAGACTGAGCCGTCGCCCACCGAGCTCCGGGCGACCATCCGCGGGGTGCGGGACCACGGGGCGTGGCTGGTGATGAGGTCGATCTCGGCCATCACCGGTGCGCGGTCCCGCGGTGCGAGCTCGAGGCGGTGGAAGGCCTCCAGCGTGTACTGGTCGGGCATCGTCGGGTAGCCGAAGCGCGGTCCGCGGTAGCCGACGTCACGCGAGTCGTAGACGTGGTCGAAGCCGTAGAAGGCGCCCTGGGGCCAGTCCCGGTCGTTGGCCGGCACGTCCGCCACCGTGCGCCAGCCCGCGCGGGCGAACAGGCTGGTGAGGGTCTGTCGCGAGCTGGTCACGAGCTGGTCGTAGCGCTGCTGGCTGTCGACCCACAGGCCCGACTGGAGCGTCGCGTGCGCCAGCCAGCTCAGGGCGCCGAAGGTGGGGGAGGTGAGGTACGCGCTGCGCGTGGTGAGGCCCCGTCGGGCCAGCCGACGCGTCCCGGTGTCCAGCACCTCGTCGATGCGGGGGGAGACGGTGCTGCCCTCCACCGCCACGCGCCCGTAGCTCTCCACGAACACGACGAGGACGTCCTTGCCGCGCAGCGCGGTGAGCAGCTCGTCCGCCGGCACGTCCCGCACCGGGTCGGCCGCCGCAGCCCGGGCGAACTCCCGCCGGTCGCGCAGCTCGGACGGGACGCGGCCGACCTGGGCGACCACGTAGCCGGCTGTCTCGGCGGAGGCGACGGTGCCGGCCCCGGCCCGTACGCCGAGCAGGCTGAGCACCAGCCAGAGCGGGAGGAGCACGGCGACCAGCCGGCCGGAGGCCGTCCGGTGCCGCGCCGCGACGCCGGTGACGCGCAGCACCGACAGGGGCACCAGCACGAGCACGGCCACGACGACGGTCGCGGCCGCCACGAGCAGGACGGTGCCCAGGGCGCCCTCGACGGAGCCGCGCACCGTCTCGACCAGGTCGCCGGCGTAGCGCCAGTCGACGAGGGGGTCGAAGGGCCGGTTGAGGACCTGGAGGAAGCCCACGTCGAGGAGCTTGAAGACCACCACCAGCGCCAGCAGGACGCCGCCCGCGAGCGCCACCACCCGGCGTACCCCCGCCAGACGCGGCGGCAGCGCCAGCACGACCACGAGGTAGGCGAGCGGCTCGACGGGCAGCCGGACGAGGTGGGCCGGCGTCACGCCCTCGAGCCGCTCCGGGACCGCGAGCGCGAGCAGCACGAGCGCCGTCGCCGCGACGGTGAGGGTGGCCCTCGCGACGCCCGCGCGACGCGGCGGGGGACGGTGTTGAACCTCGGGCACGGCCCCTCCGTTCAAGGAGTCAGGAAGCCTCACCGGAGGGAACGTGCCCGGGGCCCCGCCGGTTCACGAGGGCGAGGTCACCGGAGCGGGACGGAGCGCGATGTCAGCACAGGCCCGGGCGTTCTGGGTGCGCGAGCCCGGCGTCGGCGAGATCCGTCCCGAACGGCTCCGGCGACCGGGGCCGCAGGACCTGCTCGTGCGGACCCTGCGGAGCGCCGTCAGCCGGGGCACCGAGGCCCTCGTCTTCGGCGGCCACGTGCCGCGGGACCAGTACGACTCGATGCGCGCGCCCTTCCAGGACGGAGCGTTCCCCGGGCCGGTCAAGTACGGCTACCTCAGCGTCGGCCTCGTGGACGCCGGCCCGGCACGACTGCGCGGTCGGACGGTGTTCTGCCTGCACCCCCACCAGACGGCCTACGTCGTGCCCTCGTCCGCTGTCGTCGCCGTCCCGGACGGCGTCCCGGTCGCGCGCGCGGTCCTCGCCGGCATCGTGGAGACGGCCGTCAACGCCCTGTGGGACGCCCCGCCGCTGGTGGGGGACCGGGTGGCCGTCGTCGGGGCCGGCCCGCTCGGCTGCTGCGTCGCCCGGTTGGTCGCGCGCGTGCCGGGCGCCTCGGTGACCCTCGTGGACGTCGACCCCGCTCGGGCCGCCGCGGCCGCGGCCCTGGGGGTGGAGTTCGCCCTCCCCGACGACGCTGCGGGAGGGTGCGACCTGGTCGTGCACGCCAGCGCCTCGTCGGCCGGCCTGCAGCGCTCCCTCGACCTGCTGGCGCCGGAGGGCACCGTGCTCGAGCTCAGCTGGTACGGCGACGCGACGACCACGCTCTCGCTCGGGGGCAGCTTCCACTCCGGCCGGCTGAGCCTGCGCGCCAGCCAGGTCGGCCGGGTGGCGCCGGCCCGCCGCGAGCGTCGTACGACGTCGCAACGGCTCGCGCTGGCCCTCGAGCTCCTCCACGACGACGCCTTCGACTGCCTGCTCACCGGGGAGTCGGCCTTCGCGGACCTTCCCGCGGTGATGCCCCGCCTCGCCTCCCGCGAGCTGCCCGCGCTCTGCCACGCGGTGACCTACGACGAGGAGGCGCCGTGTTCGAGGTGACCGTCCGCGACCACATGATGGTGGCGCACAGCTTCCGGGGGGAGGTCTTCGGTCCCGCCCGGCGGATGCACGGGGCGACGTTCGTGGTCGACGCGACCTTCCGCGGCGAGGTGCTCGACGACGACGGGATCCTCGTCGACATCGCGTGGGCGACCGAGGCGCTGCGCGCGGTGGTGGGCAGCCTGACCCTCCGCAACCTCGACGAGGACCCGACGTTCGCGGGCCGCAACACCACGACCGAGGTGCTCGCCCAGCACGTCGCCGACCGGTTGGTCGAGGCCGTCCGCGCCGGTGGCCGGGCTGGTGACGGCGGCGTCGCCGCGGTCCGCGCGACCCTGCACGAGTCCCACGTCGCCTGGGCGAGCTTCGAGCGGTCGCTGTGACCGCCCACCGCGTCCACGCGCTCGTGCCGCAGAGCATCGCGGACCCGCGGTGCCCGAGCGGGGGCAACACCTACGACCGTCGGGTCTGCGACGCGTTGGGCCGCGCCGGGTGGAGGATCCGCCTCGTCGAGGTGGACGGCGGCCGGCCGTGGTCGTGCGCGGTCGGACGCGACGCGCTGGCCGACGCGCTGGGGCAGGTGCCCGACGGCTCGGTGGTCCTGCTGGACGGACTGCTGGCCACTCGCCTGCCCGGCGTGGTCGTGCCGGCGTCGCGCCGCCTGCGACTCGTGCTCGTGCTGCACCTGCCGGTCGGCGTGGAGGACGACAGCGACGAGGTACGCCGCGCGGAGCGGGAGGTCGTGTGCTGCGCGGCCGCCGTCGTGGTGCCGAGCAGGTGGTGCCACGACTGGGTGCGGACGACGTACGGCCCGGACCTCGAGAACGTCCACGTCGTCAGCCCCGGGGTCGACCCCGCAGGGCTCGCCACCGGCACCGCCGACGGCACGGCCCTGCTCAATGTCGGGACCCTGGCGCCGGTCAAGGGGCAGGACGTGCTGCTGGCCGCCCTGGCCGAGGTCGCCGACCTGACGTGGCGCTGCGCGTGCGTCGGCCCCCTCACCGCGGTGCCGGCCTTCGTGACCGGCCTGCAGCGGCGCGCAGTCGAGCACGGGCTCGAGGACCGGTTCCTCCTCCTGGGCCCCCGGACCGGTCCCGATCTGGATGCGGCGTACGCCGGGGCCGACGTCCTCGTCCTCCCCAGCCGGGCGGAGACCTACGGGATGGTCGTCACCGAGGCGCTGGCCCGCGGGATCCCGGTGATCGCGTCCCGGGTGGGAGGCGTCCCGGAGGCGGTGGGCAGGGTCGACGGCGACCTGCCCGGCATCCTGGTCCCGCCGGGCGACCCCGTCGCCCTCGCGGGCGCCCTGCGGCGGTGGCTCTGCGACCGTGGCCTCCGCCGTGCGCTGCGTGCCGCGGCCGTGGGCCGGCGCGCGGAGCTGACGGGGTGGCCGACGGCAGCCCGCGAGCTCGGGCACGTCCTCCTCGAGGCGGCGTCGTGAGGCGGCCGTCCTCGTCGCGGGCGCACCGGTCCCGGATGCCCTGGCGGTGGCTGGTCGGGGCGGGGATCCTCGCGCTCGTGCTGCACCGGACCGGGAGCGGTCCCGTCCTCGCGGGCCTGCGGGCCCTCGACCTGCCGACCGTGGCCCTGGCCTGCGCCGTCACCGTGGTCACGACCGTCGCGTGCGCGTGGCGGTGGCGACTGGTCGCAGGTGAGCTCGGCGTGGCCATCGGGCTGCCGATGGCCGTCGCGGCCTGCTACCGCGCCCAGCTCCTCAACACGGTGCTCCCCGGAGGCGTGCTCGGCGACGTGCACCGCGGGGTCGCCCACGGACGCTCGGTGGGTGCCACCGGCGCCGCCCTGCGCGCCGTCGGGTGGGAGCGCTTCGCGGGCCAGGTGGTGCAGGCGGTCCTGGCGATCGTGGTGCTGACGATTCTGCCGTCGCCCGCGCGGCCGGTGCTTCCCGCGGCCGCCGGGCTGGTGCTCGCGTGCCTGGCCGCCCTCGCATGGCTGGCCCTGCGGACGCCCGGGGGAGGCGGGCGGTGGTGGCGCAGGTCGCTCCACGCGATCCACGACGACGTGCGCCTCGGCCTGCTGGTGCGACGGTCCTGGCCGGGGGTGGTGGTCGCGTCGGCGGTGGCGACGGTCGGGCACGTCACGGTCTACCTGCTCGCCGTACGGGCGGTCGGCGTGAGCGCTCCACCGGCGACGGTCCTCCCGCTCGCCGTGCTCGTCCTCGTGGCGGCGGGCCTTCCGCTCAACCTCGCCGGCTGGGGTCCCCGGGAGGGCATGGCCGCCTGGGCCTTCGCCGCGGCGGGGCTCGGGGCCGGGCCCGGCGTGGCTGCCGCCGTGGCGTACGGCGCGGTCGTGCTGGTCGCGAACCTGCCCGGCGCGGTGGTGCTGCTCGCCGTACGGGGTCGGCACGCTCCCGGACCCGCGGGGGAGCACCCGGCTCCCGCCCCCCGGACCCCGCTGGCCGTCGGGGGCGGGTCCGATGCCTGAGCGGCCGTACACGATCCTCAGCTGCAGCGTCTCCCTCGACGGCTACCTCGGTGGTGCGACCCAGGAGCGCCTGGTGCTCTCCAACGAGGCGGACCTGGCCCGGGTCGACGAGGTGCGAGCGGCGTGCGACGCCATCCTCGTGGGGGCGGCGACGGTGCGTGCGGACAACCCCCGGCTGCTGGTGCGCAGCCCGCAGCTGCGCCGGGAGCGCCGTGCCCGCGGGCTGCCCGAGTCGCCGACCAAGGTCACCGTCACCGAGCGGGCGCACCTCGACGCGCGCAGCGACTTCTTCGCAGCCGGGGACGGCGAGAAGATCGTCTACTGCGCCAGCGAGGCGGTGCCGGTCGCCCGCCGGCGCCTGTCGAGGGTGGCCACCGTCCTCGACGGCGGCCGGCACGTGGAGCTCGGCCGGCTGTCCGAGGACCTGCACGACCGCGGGGTGCGGCGGCTCATGGTGGAGGGCGGCGGACGGGTGCACACGCAGTTCCTCACCAGCGGCGCCGCCGACGAGCTCCACCTCGTGGTCGCGCCGTTCTTCGTGGGCTCCTCGCGAGCACCCCGCTTCGTCGGCGACGGCGCCTTCCCGTGGCACCCCGGCCACCGCGCCCGGCTGGTCGAGTGCCGCCAGATCGGCGACGTGGTGCTGCTGCGCTACGCCCTCTCGGCACGGTTCGGGGCGACCGCATGAGCAGCGGGCCGGCGGTCGTGGCCACCGTCCGCAGGGCCGTCTCGTTGCCCGTGCGCGTCCCCGACGGCTCCTCGGTCCCGGCACGACTGCTCACCTTCGACGGCCTGGTCGACGGGGGTGAGCACGTGGCCCTGGCGCTCGGGGATCGCGTGGGGCACCCGGCCGTGGGCGCTGCGGGGGTCCCCCTGGTGCGACTGCACAGCGAGTGCCTGACCGGGGACGTCCTCGGCAGTGAGCGGTGCGACTGCGGGCCCCAGCTCGACGAGGCGGTGGCCCGGATCGCGGCGTCGGGCGGCTACCTGCTCTACCTGCGCCAGGAGGGGCGAGGCATCGGCCTCTACAACAAGGTGGACGCCTACGCCCTGCAGGAGGCGGGCCTCGACACCTACGAGGCCAACGTGGCGCTCGGCTTCGACGAGGACGAGCGCGACTACTCGGTCGCCGTGCAGATGCTGCGGGCCCTGGACGTCGACCGGGTGCACCTGCTCTCCAACAACCCGGACAAGGCTGCCCAGCTCGCGGCGGGAGGGGTCCGGGTGGAGCGGCTCGTGCCGACCCGGGTGCACCTGTCCCGGGCCAACGGCGGCTACCTCGCCGCCAAGCTCACCCGCGGGCGGCACCGGCTCCTGCTGTGAGGGGACCTACCACCCGCGGGTGCGCCACTCGTCGAGGTGCGGGCGTTCGGCGCCCAGCGTGGAGTCCCCGCCGTGCCCGGGGTAGAACCACGTGCCGTCCGGGAGGGCGCCGAAGAGCTTGGCCTCCACGTCGCCGAGCAGCTGTCGGAAGGCGTCGGCGTCGCCGCGGGTGTTGCCCACCCCGCCGGGGAAGAGGGAGTCGCCCGTGAGGAGGTGCCCGCCCCCCTCCGGCCAGTACAGGCAGATCGAGCCCGGCGTGTGGCCGGCCACGTGGATCACCTCGAGGTCGCACGTGCCCACGGCGATGCGGTCGCCGTCGCCGACCCGACGGGTCACCTCGACCCCGGTCTGCTCGGTGATGGCGTCGGCGTCGGCCTCACCGGCGACGACCATCGCCCCGGTCGCGGCCACGACCTCCGCGAGCGCACGGTGGTGGTCCCAGTGCTGGTGGGTGGTGACCACGGTGGTCAGCGACCCGTCTCCGACGAGCTCCAGCAGCCGGGGTGCGTCGGCCGCGGCGTCGACGAGGACGAGCTCGTCGGTCTCCGTGCACCGCAGCAGGTAGCAGTTGTTGGACATCTGGGGGTCCACCGCCAGCTTGGTGAGCGTGATGCCCCCGATGCGGCGTACGCCGGGCGGGCCGCCGGGCGAGACGTCTCCGGTGTAGCCGCTGTCGTCCACGCTGTCGTTCACCACGAGGGCACCTCCGGGAGTCGGTCCTGGTCCACGGTCAGGTCGGCACCGTCGCCGCGGCCGGTGAGCCACCACCCCAACGAGGAGGCGTCGCCGGTGACGTTGGCCACGGCGGGGCCCTCGCCGAAGTCCCACGTCCGGGCGAGGTCGCGGGCCAGCACGCGGAACGGCTGGGGGTACGGGCGCCTGGTCATCGACTCGACGAGGACGGCGCAGAACGCCGGCGGCCAGTCGGCCGCCGTGTAGCCGGCCCCGAGGTCGGCGTGGTGGATCTCCACCTCCCTCAGGCGCATCAGGGGGACGGTGGCGACGGACAGTGTCGAGCCGGCACCGGGCGTGCGCTCGAAGCGCCGCTTCCAGTCCTCGCCCGCCACCGCCTCCGCCCCCCGGTCGAAGCAGTGGGTGGAGGCCAGCACGCGCTCCCGCAGCTCGCTGACCTGCGCTTTCGCCAGCTCCTCGATGTCGGCGTCCCGCGCCTCCTGGGAGGCGTACATCGGTCGCGACTCGCCCCGGGCCGCAGCGCTGAGCACCTCCTCGAGGGCCTCGGCGTTGAGCGCGAGGTGGGCCACGACGTGGGCGCGCGTCCAGCCCGGCAGCAGCGACGGCCGGGCCATCTCGTCGGCGTCGAGGGCGTCCACCGTGCGCACCAGTCGCTGGTTGGCCCCGGCGAGCAGCTCGAGCTGGGTGGGCACCCACGGCGGGGCCTCGGCCCCCGGGTCGGGGGGAGCGGTGTGCGTCATGGCTGTCATTCAACACACACGTAGGGGTGCTGTGCAGCCCCGTAGGATCGAGAATCGACCGCGCGGCGGGTTGCAACCCGGCGCGGCGTGACGAACACTTGTTCGAACCCACCCTTCCTGCTCGAGCGACCGCTCGGACACGGACCCCCCTGCGCAGTGAGGACTACTGTGGCCGACCAGCTGATCATCCGCGGTGCCCGCGAGCACAACCTCAAGGACGTCTCGCTCGACCTCCCGCGTGATGCGCTCATCGTCTTCACGGGCCTGTCGGGCTCGGGCAAGTCGAGCCTGGCCTTCGACACGATCTTCGCCGAGGGACAGCGCCGCTACGTCGAGTCGCTGTCGGCGTACGCCCGGCAGTTCCTCGGCCAGATGGACAAGCCGGACGTCGACTTCATCGAGGGGCTCTCGCCCGCGGTCTCGATCGACCAGAAGTCCACCTCCAAGAACCCGCGCTCCACCGTCGGCACCATCACCGAGGTCTACGACTACCTGCGCCTGCTCTACGCCCGCGCCGGCCGTCCGCACTGCCCCGTCTGCGGCGCCCCGATCGAGCGCCAGACCCCGCAGCAGATCGTCGACAAGGTCCTCACCCTGGAGGAGGGCGCCCGCTTCCAGGTCCTGGCGCCGGTCATCCGCGGCCGCAAGGGCGAGTACGTCGAGCTGTTCCGCCAGCTGCAGACCGACGGCTTCAGCCGCGCCCGGGTCAACGGCGAGACCTACCCGCTGGCCGAGCCGCCCAAGCTCGACAAGCAGAAGAAGCACACCATCGAGGTCGTCGTCGACCGGCTCGCGGTCAAGGAGTCGAGCAAGCGCCGGCTGACCGACTCGGTCGAGACCGCGCTGCGGCTCGCGAGCGGCCTGGTGGTCTTCGACTTCGTCGACCTCGACGCCAAGGACCCGGGCCGCGAGCTGCGGTTCTCCGAGCGGATGGCCTGCCCCAACGAGCACACCATCGACACCGACGAGCTCGAGCCCCGCTCCTTCTCCTTCAACTCGCCTTTCGGCGCCTGCCCGCAGTGCCACGGCCTCGGCACCCGGATGGAGGTCGACCCCGAGCTGGTCGTCCCCGACTCCCGCGCGACCCTGGGCGAGGGCGCGATCCAGCCGTGGAGCAACGCGCACGTCGCGGACTACTTCCTGCGCCTGATGAACGCGCTCGGCGAGGAGCTCGGCTTCGACCTCAACACCCCGTGGGACGAGCTGTCGGCGAAGGCCCGCACGGCGATCCTCGACGGCCACAAGACCAAGGTCCACGTCGTCACCAAGAACCGCTACGGCCGCCAGCGGTCCTACTACGCCGCGTTCGAGGGGGTCCGTCCCTACATCGAGCGCCGCCACCAGGAGGCCGAGTCCGACACCAGCCGCGAGCGCTTCGAGGGCTTCATGCGCGAGGTGCCCTGCCCGGCCTGCCGGGGCAGCCGCCTCAAGCCCGTCTCGATGTCCGTGACCCTCGGCCCCCTCGAGCAGGGCGGCAAGAACATCGCCGAGGTCTGCGCCCTGCCGATCAACGAGGCCGCCGACTACCTCCGCACCGTCGAGCTCTCCCAGCGCGAGAAGCAGATCGCCGAGCAGGTGCTCAAGGAGATCCAGCAGCGGCTCGCCTTCCTCCTCGACGTCGGCCTCGACTACCTCTCGCTGGACCGGCCGTCCGGGTCGCTGTCCGGGGGAGAGGCGCAGCGCATCCGGCTCGCCACCCAGATCGGTGCCGGGCTCGTCGGCGTCCTCTACGTCCTCGACGAGCCCTCCATCGGCCTGCACCAGCGCGACAACCAGCGGCTCATCGAGACGCTCGTCCGGCTCAAGGACCTCGGCAACACCCTGATCGTGGTCGAGCACGACGACGACACCATCCGCACCGCCGACTGGGTCGTCGACATCGGTCCGGGCGCCGGCGAGCACGGCGGCCAGGTCGTCCACAGCGGCAGCGTCAAGGACCTCTACGAGCACCCCGACTCGATCACCGGGCAGTACCTCTCCGGCCGTCGCGAGATCCCGGTCCCCGAGGTACGCCGCCCGCGGACCAAGGGTCGTGAGCTCACCGTGCACGGGGCCAAGGAGCACAACCTGCGCAACGTCGACGTGAGCTTCCCGCTCGGCGTCTTCTGCGCGGTGACCGGGGTCTCCGGCTCGGGCAAGTCCACGCTGGTCAACGACATCCTCTACACCTCGCTGGCCAAGCAGATCTACAACGCCCGCACCGTGCCCGGCCGGCACACCCGGATCAGCGGCACCGAGCACGTCGACAAGGTCATCCACGTCGACCAGTCGCCGATCGGCCGGACGCCGCGGTCCAACCCCGCGACGTACACCGGTGTCTTCGACCACGTCCGCAAGCTCTTCGCGGCGACCCCCGAGGCCAAGGTGCGCGGCTACCTCCAGGGCCGGTTCTCGTTCAACGTCAAGGGCGGCCGGTGCGAGGCGTGCTCCGGCGACGGCACGATCAAGATCGAGATGAACTTCCTGCCGGACGTCTACGTCCCGTGCGAGGTCTGCCACGGTGCCCGCTACAACCGCGAGACGCTCGAGGTGCACTACAAGGGCAAGACCATCGCCGAGGTCCTCGACATGCCGATCGAGGAGGCCGCCGAGTTCTTCGCGGCCGTCCCGCCGATCGCGCGACACATGAAGACGCTGTGCGAGGTCGGCCTCGGCTACGTCCGGCTCGGCCAGCCCGCCACGACGCTGTCCGGCGGCGAGGCGCAGCGCGTCAAGCTCTCCAGCGAGCTGCAGAAGCGCTCGACGGGCCGCACGGTCTACGTCCTCGACGAGCCGACCACGGGCCTGCACTTCGAGGACATCCGCAAGCTGCTGCTGGTCCTCGGCAAGCTCGTGGACGCCGGCAACACGGTGCTGGTCATCGAGCACAACCTCGACGTCATCAAGACGGCCGACTGGCTGGTCGACATGGGTCCCGAGGGTGGCTCGCGCGGCGGCATCGTGGTCGCGGAGGGCACGCCGGAGACGGTCGCCGCCCACCCCGAGAGCCACACCGGCCGCTACCTCGCGCCGCTGCTCGAGGGCCGGGCCGCCAAGCAGCCGCGCGGTCGGGTGGCGCCGAAGGAGGAGCCGCCGACGCGGTTGGCCAAGAAGGCCGCCCGCAACGCGGCGGCCAAGAAGTCCGCGGCCAAGCGCAAGGCCACCGGGTAGGCCACCGGCCGGTCCACGGGCGCGGCTGGGGACGGTGTCCTACCGTGGTGGCACCCGTTGACCTGATCGAGAGGCCACCCGCATGAGCACCGAGCACCCCCTCTCCCGTCGCCGCTTCGCCGCGACCGCCTCCGCCGGGCTGGCCCTCCCCGTCCTCGCGGCCTGCGGGTCCGGGGACTCGGGGTCGGCGTCCGACTCCTCGTCCTCCGGCTCGGGCGCGGGTGGCGGGGCCGGCGCCACCCCCGGGACCGTGCTGACCAGCACCTCCGACGTCGAGGTCGGCGGGGCGGTCTTCCTCGAGGAGCCCAGCGTCGTCATCACCCAGCCGGCGAAGGGGGAGTTCAAGGCCTTCAGCCGCACCTGCACGCACCAGAAGTGCCCGGTGACCGACATCGTCGACGGCAAGATCCACTGCTCCTGCCACGGCAGCCTCTTCGACATGACGACCGGTGACAACGTGGGAGGGCCGGCACCCTCACCGCTGGCCGAGGTCTCCATCACCGTCGAGGGCGACAACATCACCCTGGCCTAACGGGCCGCCCCGGGGCCGTTCGGGGACGCCGTCCACCACCCCGCGGGGACTGTCCCCGGTCGCCCGTAGGGTTGTCGAGTGGCCACCCCCAGCACCTATCGACCCGCCCCCGGGTCGATCCCCACCGACCCGGGTGTCTACCGGTTCCGCGACGCCAAGGGCCGGGTGATCTACGTCGGCAAGGCCAAGAGCCTGCGCCCGCGCCTGTCGTCGTACTTCCAGGACATCGGCAACCTGCACCCGCGCACCGCGAGCATGGTGACGACCGGCGCCAGCGTCGAGTGGACGGTCGTGAAGACCGAGGTCGAGGCCCTCCAGCTGGAGTACAGCTGGATCAAGGAGTTCGACCCCCGCTTCAACGTCAAGTACCGCGACGACAAGTCCTACCCGTGGCTGGCGGTGACCGTCGGCGAGGAGTTCCCGCGGGTGATGGTGGGCCGCGGCGCCAAGCGCAAGGGCACCCGCTACTTCGGCCCCTACGGCCACGCCTGGGCGATCCGCGAGACGGTCGACCTGTTGCTGCGGGTGTTCCCGATGCGCTCGTGCAGCAACGGCGTCTTCAAGCGCTCCAGCCAGATCGGGCGCCCCTGCCTGCTCGGCTACATCGACAAGTGCGCGGCGCCCTGCGTCGGCAACGTCACGCCCGAGGAGCACCGGCGCATCGTCGACGACTTCTGCGACTTCATGGCCGGCAACACCAACGCCTTCGTGCGCCGCATCGAGCGGGAGATGTACGCCGCGTCCGAGGCGATGGACTTCGAGAAGGCCGCCCGGCTGCGCGACGACCTCGGCGCCATGCGCAAGGCCCTGGAGAAGCAGGCGGTGGTGCTGGGCGACGGCACCGACGCCGACGTCATCGCCCTCGCCGAGGACCCGCTCGAGGTCGCCGTCCAGATCTTCTACGTCCGCGGCGGCCGCATCCGCGGCCAGCGGGGCTGGGTGGCCGACCGCTCGGACGACAGCGACACGGCCGGGCTGGTGCAGGAGTTCCTGCTCCAGCTGTACGGCGGCGCCGCGGCCGACGACGACGCCTCCGTCATCCCGCGGGAGGTGCTCGTGCCCGCCCTGCCGCCGGACGCCACCGTCCTGGAGGACCTGCTCAGCGACATCCGGGGGAGCCGGGTGGCCATCCGGGTGCCCCAGCGCGGGGACAAGAAGGCCCTGCAGGAGACCGTCGGCCGCAACGCCTCGCAGGCGCTCGCGCTCCACAAGACCAAGCGGGCCAGCGACCTCACCACGCGCAACCGCGCCCTGGAGGAGATCCAGAAGGCGCTCGGCCTCGACGAGGTGCCCCTGCGCATCGAGTGCTACGACGTCTCCAACCTCCAGGGCACCGAGGTGGTGGCCTCCATGGTGGTCTTCGAGGACGGCTTGCCCCGCAAGGGCGAGTACCGCCGGTTCGTCATCAAGGGCGAGGACGGCACCGACCAGGACGGCCAGGTCGGCCAGAACGACGTCGCCCACATGCACCAGGTCATCACCCGCCGGTTCCGTCGACTCCTCGACGAGCAGGCCCGCTCGGCCCTTCGAGACGGCTCGTCCCTCGCCTCCTCAGGAACCGGCGAGGCGGGCGGTCCGATGCTGGTCGACCCCGAGACAGGACGGCCCCGCAAGTTCGCCTACGCGCCCGGACTCGTGGTCGTCGACGGCGGCCCGCCGCAGGTGGCGGCGGCCCAGCAGGCCCTCACCGAGCTCGGCATCGACGACATCCCGGTCTGCGGCCTCGCCAAGCGGCTCGAGGAGGTGTGGCTGCCCGACGAGGAGGACCCGGTCATCATGGCCCGCACCAGCGAGGGCCTCTACCTCCTCCAGCGGGTGCGCGACGAGGCCCACCGCTTCGCGATCACGCACCACCGCTCGCGACGCTCCAAGACCATGGTCGAGAGCCTGCTCGACGACGTGCCAGGACTGGGGGAGGTGCGGCGCAAGACGCTGCTCAAGCACTTCGGGTCCCTCAAGAAGCTCCGCGAGGCGGACATCGACGAGATCGCGCTGGTGCCCGGCATCGGGCCCCGCACCGCGGCGTCGATCAAGGAGGCGGTCGCGGGCGCGGCCGCCGACCGCAAGACTGGCAACCCGCGGATCAACACCGCCACGGGCGAGATCGAGGAGGACTGATGGATCCCCAGCCGGCCGAGCTGGTCATCGTGACCGGCATGACGGGCGCCGGGCGCAGCACGGCGGCCAAGGAGCTCGAGGACCTCGGCTTCTTCGTGGTCGACAACCTGCCGCCGACCCTGGTGCGCGACGTCGTACGCCTCGTCGACGACAACCACGGGATCAGCCAGCCGATCGCCGTGGTCGTCGACGTGCGATCGGGGTCCTTCTTCGACTCCCTGCAGGCCAACCGCCACCAGGGCGTCACGGGACGGCCCACGACGCTGCTCTTCCTCGAGGCCAGCGACGAGGTGCTGGTCCGCCGCCAGGAGGCGGCCCGGCGCCCCCACCCGCTGCAGGGCAGCGGCCGGCTCCTGCACGGCCTGCAGCGCGAGCGCGACGTGCTCGCCGAGCTGCGGGGCGACGCGGACGTGGTGATCGACACCACCAACCTCAACGTCCACCAGCTCACCGACCGCATCGCGGAGGCCTTCGGCACCGCGGAGTCGACGCGGCTCAAGGTCACCGTCACCAGCTTCGGCTTCAAGTACGGCATCCCCGTCGACGCCGACTTCGTGGCCGACATGCGCTTCCTGCCCAACCCCTTCTGGGTGCCCGAGCTGCGGGCGCTCAACGGGCGCGACGAGCCGGTGGCGACGTACGTCAAGGAGCGTCCCGGCGCCGCCGAGTTCCTCGAGCAGTACCTCCCCGTGCTGGAGACGGCGGCGCAGGGCTACCTGCGCGAGGGCAAGCGGTTCATGACCGTGGCCATCGGCTGCACCGGCGGCAAGCACCGCAGCGTGGCGATGACCGAGGAGATCGCGGCCCGGCTGCGCGAGCGGGGCTACGACACCGGGGCGCGCCACCGCGACCTGGGCCGGGAGTGAGCTGATGGCACGCGACACCGCCCAGGCCGCCGTCGCCCTGGGCGGCGGGCACGGCCTGTTCGCCACGCTGAGCGCCCTGCGGCGGCTCGAGGCCGACCTCACCATCGACTCGCTGACCGCGATCGTCACCGTCGCCGACAACGGCGGCTCGTCGGGTCGGCTGCGCGGCGAGTTCGGCGTGCTGCCGCCGGGCGACCTGCGGATGGCGCTGGCGGCGCTGTGCCGCGACGATGAGTGGGGGCGCACCTGGGCCGACGTCGTCCAGCACCGGTTCGCCGGCGAGGGCGACATGCAGGGCCACGTCATCGGCAACCTGCTCATCGTGGGGCTCTGGGAGCTGATGGGGGACCCCGTCCGCGCCCTCGACTGGGTCGGCCGGCTGCTCGGCGCCCAGGGCCGGGTGCTGCCGATGGCGGTGACCCCGATGGACATCACCGCCGAGGTGCGCGGGCTCGACCCCGCGGACCGCGCGCTCACCACCACCGTCCGCGGCCAGGTCGAGGTCGCGACGACCGAGGGCGACATCGTCTCGGTCGCGTTGGACCCGGTCGCGCCGGCCGCCTGCCAGGAGTCGGTGCAGGCCATCCTGGCCGCCGACTGGGTCTTCCTCGGGCCGGGCTCGTGGTTCACCTCGGTGATCCCGCACCTGATGGTCCCCGGGCTCCGTCGGGCCCTGGTCGAGACGCAGGCGCGGCTGGTGGTCGTCCTCAACCTGGAGCCCCAGGAGGGCGAGACCCCGGGCTTCGGCCCCGAGGACCACCTCGCCGCCCTCTTCGAGCACGCTCCGGACCTCCACATCCACATCGTGCTCGCCGACCGCGGCAGCGTGGCCCATCCCGACCGGCTGCGCGGCGTCGTCTCCGACGCGGGTGCGGAGCTGGTGCTGGCCGACGTGGCCGCCGACGACGCCTCCGACCGGCACGACCACGAGCGGCTCGCGGCGGCGTTCGAGCAGATCGTGTCGCGCCCCTGAGCGACACGCCCGACGCATCCGGGGTGTGACGCCCCTCATGGGTGGGCCTCGGTGCCGTCGCCTGATGCGCGAGCGTGATTGACGTGCATGGCAGGATCGGGACCATGGCGATGACGGCACAGGTGAAGGCGGAGCTCGCCAACACCCAGATCACCAAGACCTGCTGCCGGAAGGCCGAAGTGGCCTCCATGTTGCGCTTCGCGGGCGGCCTGCACATCGTGAGCGGGCGGATCGTCGTCGAGGCCGAGCTGGACACCGGAGCGGCCGCCCGGCGACTGCGCAAGGACATCGCGGAGGTCTACGGACACCAGTCCGACGTGGTCATGGTGCAGGGCAACGGCATCCGCCGGGGCAGCCGCTACATCGTCCGCGTGGTCAAGGACGGTGAGGCCCTCGCGCGCCAGACCGGCCTGCTCGACCAGCGAGGCCGTCCCGTCCGCGGCCTCCCGCCCGCCGTCGTGTCCGGCGGTGGCTGCGACGCCGTCGCCGCGTGGCGGGGGGCCTTCCTGGCCCACGGCTCGCTGACCGAGCCCGGCCGGTCCTCCTCCCTGGAGATCACCTGCCCCGGCCCCGAGGCCGCCCTCGCCATCGTCGGCGTGGCCCGGCGCCTGGGCATCTCCGCCAAGGCACGTGAGGTCCGGGGCGTCGACCGGGTCGTCATCCGCGACGGGGACGCCATCGGTGCCCTGCTCACCCGCCTGGGCGCCCACGAGTCGCTCATGGCCTGGGAGGAGCGCCGCATGCGCCGCGAGGTCAGGGCCACCGCCAACCGGCTCGCCAACTTCGACGACGCCAACCTGCGCCGGTCCGCCCGCGCGGCCGTGGCCGCCGGAGCCCGTGTCGAGCGGGCCCTCGAGATCCTCGCCGAGGAGGTCCCCGACCACCTCAAGCTAGCCGGCCACCTGCGCCTCGAGCACAAGCAGGCCAGCCTCGAGGAGCTCGGCCAGCTGCACGACCCGGTCCTGACCAAGGACGCGATCGCCGGCCGCATCCGCCGCCTGCTGGCCATGGCCGACAAGCGCGCCGAGGAGCTCGGCATCCCCGACACCGAGGCGTCCCTGACGCCGGAGATGCTGGCCGAGGAGGCCTGAGCAGGGCCGCACCACCGTCGGAGCACGGGTCCGCCGTGAGCCGTCGCGGGCCCGTCCCGGGTTACCCGCACGTACGCCGATACGGCCCCCGGCACGCGACGACGCAGCGCGATAGGGTCGGGCACGACGCCGACGTGCGCGCTCGCGTGCCGTCGTGCCACCTGATCCAGCACACGCCCGTTTCCTGAGGAGAACCGCAGTGACTGTTCGCGTAGGTATCAACGGCTTCGGCCGCATCGGCCGCAACTTCTTCCGCGCCGTGCGTGCGTCGGGTGCCGACATCGAGATCGTCGGCGTCAACGACCTGACCGACAACGCCTCGCTCGCCCACCTGCTCAAGTACGACACGATCCTGGGTCGCCTGGACGCCGACGTGTCGAGCGACGACACCTCGATCAAGGTCGGCGACCAGACGATCACTGCCTTCGCCGAGCGCGACCCGGCCAACCTCAAGTGGGGCGAGCTGGGCGTCGACGTCGTCGTCGAGTCCACCGGCTTCTTCACCGACGCGACCAAGGCCCACGCCCACGTCGACGCCGGCGCCAAGAAGGTCATCATCTCTGCCCCCGCCTCCAACGAGGACATCACCGTGGTGATGGGCGTCAACCACGAGCTCTACGACCCGGCCAAGCACACGGTCATCTCCAACGCGTCGTGCACCACCAACTGCCTCGCCCCGATGGCCAAGGCGCTGCACGAGGAGTTCACGATCGTCAAGGGCCTGATGACGACGGTGCACGCCTACACCGCCGACCAGAACCTGCTCGACAACATCCACAAGGACCCGCGTCGCGCCCGGGCCGCCGCCCTCAACGTGGTGCCCACCTCGACCGGTGCCGCCAAGGCCATCGGCCTCGTCATGCCCGAGCTCAAGGGCAAGCTCGACGGCTACGCCCTGCGCGTCCCGGTGCCGACCGGCTCCGCCACCGACCTCACCTTCGAGGCCGGTCGCGAGACCTCGGTCGAGGAGGTCAACGCGGCGGTGCAGAAGGCCGCCGACGGCCGCTACCTCAAGTACTCCACCGACCCGATCGTCTCCTCCGACATCGTCACCGACCCGGCGTCGTGCATCTTCGACGCACCGCTGACCAAGGTCATCGGCAACCAGGTCAAGGTCGTCGGCTGGTACGACAACGAGTGGGGCTACTCCAACCGCCTCGTCGACCTCATCGGCTACGTCGGCGAGACCCTCTGACGTGTCGGACATCGCCTCCCTGGGGGACCTGAGCGGCAAGCGCGTCCTGGTCCGCTCGGACCTCAACGTGCCGCTGGACGGCAGCACCATCACCGACGACGGCCGCATCCGCGCGAGCGTGCCGACCATCGCGCAGCTCTCCGAGGCCGGCGCCCGCGTCGTCGTGGTGGCCCACCTGGGCCGTCCCAAGGGCGAGCCGGACGCGGCGTACAGCCTCGCCCCGGTCGCCGCCCGCCTCGGCGAGCTGCTCGGACAGGACGTGGCGTTCGCGACCGACACGGTGGGCGAGAGTGCCACCGAGACGGTCGCCGGGCTCCAGGACGGGCAGGTCGCCCTGCTGGAGAACGTCCGCTTCAACTCCGGCGAGACCAGCAAGGACGACGAGGTGCGTGCCTCCTTCGCCGGCCAGCTGTCCCAGCTCGCCGACGCCTTCGTGTCCGACGGCTTCGGTGTCGTGCACCGCAAGCAGGCCAGCGTGTACGACGTGGCGCTGCGGCTGCCGTCGGCCATGGGCGGGCTCGTGGCCACGGAGATCGACGTGCTGCGCCGCCTCACGGTCGACCCGGAGCGCCCGTACGTCGTCGTGCTCGGCGGCTCCAAGGTCTCCGACAAGCTGGGGGTCATCGACAACCTGCTGGGCAAGGCCGACAAGCTGCTCATCGGTGGCGGCATGGTCTTCACCTTCCTCAAGGCCCAGGGCCACGAGGTCGGCAAGAGCCTGCTCGAGGAGGACCAGCTCGACATCTGCCGGCGCTACCTCACCGAGGCCGAGGAGCGGGGCGTCGAGATCCTGCTTCCGACCGACGTCGTGGTCGACACCGCGTTCCCGTCCGGCGACCGTGAGCCCGAGCCCCGGGTCGTGGCCGCCGACGCCATCCCGGCCGACGCGCTCGGCCTCGACATCGGTCCCGACTCCGGCGCCGCGTTCGCGGCCGCGCTGGCCGACGCCAGGACGGTCTTCTGGAACGGACCGATGGGGGTCTTCGAGGTCGACGCCTTCGCGGAGGGCACCCGTGCCGTCGCGCAGGCGCTGACCGAGGTGGACGGGCTGTCCGTGGTCGGCGGTGGCGACTCCGCCGCCGCGGTCCGCAAGCTCGGCTTCGACGAGGCCGCGTTCGGCCACATCTCCACCGGCGGCGGCGCCAGCCTCGAGTTCCTCGAGGGCAAAGAGCTGCCCGGCATCGCCGTACTCGAAAGGAACTGATCCCATGAGCCGCACCCCGATCATGGCGGGCAACTGGAAGTGCAACCTCAACCACCAAGAGGCCGTGGTGCTCGTCCAGAAGCTCGCGTGGACCCTGTCGGACAAGCGCCACGACTACGGCAAGGTCGAGGTGGTCGTGGTGCCGCCCTTCACCGACCTTCGCTCGGTGCAGACGATGGTGGACGGCGACCGGCTCTCGCTCAAGTACGGCGCCCAGGACGTCTCGACGCACGACGGGGGCGCCTACACGGGGGAGATCTCGGCGGCGATGCTGGCCAAGCTCGGCTGCTCGTACGTCGTCGTCGGCCACAGTGAGCGCCGCGAGCACCACGGCGAGTCCGACGAGACCGTGAACGCCAAGGCCCACAAGGCGCTGGCGGCCGGCATGACCCCGATCGTCTGCGTCGGGGAGGGGCTCGAGGTCCGCAAGGCCGGCGAGCAGGTGACCTTCACGCTGGCGCAGGTCGACGGCTCGCTGGCGGGCTTCACCGCCGAGCAGGTCGCCGGTCTGGTGGTCGCCTACGAGCCGGTGTGGGCCATCGGCACCGGCGAGGTGGCCACGCCCGACGACGCCCAGGAGGTCTGCGGCGCCATCCGCGAGCGCATCCGCGAGGTGCACGGCGACGCCGCCGCGGACGGCGTACGCATCCAGTACGGCGGGTCCGTGAAGGCCGCCAACGTCGCCGGGATCATGGAGAAGCCGGACGTCGACGGGTGCCTCGTGGGCGGCGCGAGCCTCCAGGCGGAGGAGTTCGGCGGAATCTGCCGGTTCTACGAGATGCCGGTCCTCTGATCCGTGTCGGTGTGACGTAGGCTTCCGCTCGTGATTCCGCTCTTCACCATCCTGCTCGTCATCACGAGCCTGATCCTCATCCTGCTGGTGCTGCTCCACAAGGGTCGCGGCGGCGGACTGTCGGACATGTTCGGTGGTGGTGTCTCCAGCACCCTGGGAGGCTCCTCGGTCGCCGAGCGCAACCTCGACCGGTTCACCATCGGGGTCGGCATCATCTGGTTCGCCTGCATCATCGCGCTGGGCCTGCTCAAGGCCTACACCTGACGTTCTGTTGACGGGGATCGTGGCCCGGGCGACGCTGTCGCCCGGGTCGTCTTGGCAAAGGAGAAGCACGTGGCTGGTGGTGGCGGAAACGCGATCCGAGGGAGCCGGGTCGGTGCCGGCCCGATGGGCGAGGCCGAGCGTGGCGAGGCGGCTCCTCGCCAGGCGGTGACCTACTTCTGCTCGCACGAGCACCGGTCGGTGGTGACGTTCTCGGTCGAGGCCAACGTCCCCGAGTCGTGGGACTGCCCCAAGTGCGGCCTCCCGGCCAGCCTGGACAGCGACAACCCCCCGCCGGCGCCCAAGATCGAGCCCTACAAGACGCACCTCGCCTACGTGAAGGAGCGTCGCTCCGAGACCGAGGCGGCGGACATCCTCGACGAGGCGATCCAGCTGCTCCGCAGCCGCCGGAAGTCCGGCGACATCATCTTCTGACCGCTGACCGGGCACTTCCTGTCACCTAGCACCTGCCGACCGGGCACTTCCTGACACCTGGATCGTGCCGAGCGGGCACTTCCTGGCAGGTAGAACGTGCCGAGCGGGCACTTCGGTGCACGTGGCAGCCGGCCTGTGGATGACGCCGGACGCCCGACGGCGGATTCGGGCACCGTGGTGCCATGGTCAACCGGCTGCCCACCTGGTGTCGCGACGCGGTCCTCCTCGGCGCGGACGCGCCGTTCCCGATCGAGCGTCCCTTCACGGCGGTGTACGCCGACTCGGTCGGCGTCGGCGCGCGACTGCGACGTCGTCTGGTCGAGACCGGGCTCCTGCGTCCCGTGCTGCGTGGCGTGTTCGTCGCGACGCAGGTCCAGGACTCGCTGAGGTTGCGGGTCAGTGCCGTCCGGCTCGTCGTCCCGGAGCACGTCGTGGCCGTGGACCGCCTGGCAGCGTGGGTGCACGGTGTCGATGCGCTCCCGCGGACTGCGATCCACGAGATGCCGACGCTCGACGTCTTCAGCCAGGCGGGCAGCCGGATGCGCCGCGACAGCATCCGGAGCGGCGTACGGACGTTGACGGCTCGGGACGTCTGCACCATCGACGGACTCCGGGTCACGACTCCGCTGCGCACCGCATGCGACCTCGGCCGGTCGTTGTGGCGGTACGACGCGTTGGCGGCGATCGACGGCTTCCTGCGACACGGCGTCGATCCGGCGCAGCTCCTGTCGGAGTCCGAGCGCTTCAAGGGCCATCGAGGGGTCGTCCAGCTCCGCCGCATGGTGGCTCTCGGCGATCCGGGCGCCGAGTCCCCGCCCGAGAGCGCCCTGCGGCTGCACTGGCACGAGGCCGGGCTGCCGTGGCCCGAGACGCAGATCTGGGTCTACGACGGTGACGTCCCGCGGTACCGGATCGACCTGGGCGACGAGCAGACGCGGTACGGAGCGGAGTACTTCGGTGAGGAGTTCCACGACGAGGACCAGCGCGAGCACGACGAGGGCCGCATCACGTGGCTCGAGACCGAGCGGGACTGGGTGATGGACGTCTTCGTCAAGCAGCACGTGTACGGGCTCGATCCTGCGTCGCTGCGACTGCGACAAGGGTTCGAGCGAGCGCGCCGTCACCTGGGTCTGCGCGGGACGGCGTACATCGATCTCGGACGCTGAGGTGTCAGGAAGCGCCCGGTCGGCAGGCGTGAGGTGTCAGGAAGCGCCCGGTCGGCGGGCGTGAGGTGTCAGGAAGCGCCCGGTCGGCGGGTCCCACCTGTCAGGAAGTGCCCGGTCGGCGGGTCCCACCTGTCAGGAAGCGCCCGGTCGGCGGGTGTGAGGTGTCAGGAACTGCCCTCTCACGTCAGAGGGAGGAGGCGGCGGCCTCGTCGAGCAGCCACAGCGTCTCGTCCGTGCCGACGACGCCCCGGGCGGGGATCTCGTGCACGTCGCCGCCCGCGAGCGCGGCGGCGACGGCGTCGGCCTTGCCGTCCCCGCTCACCAGGAACCACACGGCGCGCGCGCGGTCCATCGCCTCGAAGGTCAGCGAGACCCGGTCCGGGGGCGGCTTGGGGGAGTCGTGGACGGCGACGGCGATCGCGTCCGTGGCGTCCAGGCCCGGGTGGCCGGGGAAGAGCGAGGCGATGTGGCCGTCCGGCCCGACCCCCAGCATCAGCACCTCGAAGAAGCCGGCGCCCTGCGTGCGCATCGCCTCCGAGTACGCCGCAGCGGCGTCCTCCGCCGTCGCCACGACGTCCGCAGCGGGCACCTCGTGCACGCGACCGGGGTCGATGCCCAGCCCGTCGAGGAACGCCTCCCGCGCCTGGCGCGCGTTGCGGTCGGGTGACCCTGCCTCGACGAAGCGCTCGTCCCCCCACCAGAAGTCGACCCGCGACCAGTCCACCGAGGAGTCGACCGCTCGCCGGGCGACCTCGCGGTGGATGGCGTCGGCGATCGTGCCGCCCGTGAGCCCGACGTGCGGGACCTCACCGCGCGCCTGGGCTGCCTCGAGGCGGTCGAGCAGCATCGAGGCGACGTCACCGGCGAGCGTCTGGGCGTCCTCGTGGACGACGACGCGCGGATCCGCGGCCACGCTCAGGACTCCTTGTCCAGGGCCACCAGCCGCTTGGCGGTGGCCGCGTAGATGTCGTCCTCGTCGAGGCGTCGCAGCTCCTCGGTCAGCAGGGCGGGGACCTCGCGGCGCTTGAGCGCGACGGGCCGGTCCGGACGCTCGGGGGAGGAGAAGGTGGCCATCCGGCCGTCGTCGCGGGAGATGGTGATGGGGCCCTGCTTGGTGTCCATGACGACCTGGGTGATGCCGGGACCGTCCGAGGTGTGCCGCTCGACGGGCACCTTGAGCCGGTCGTTGAGCCAGGCCACCAGGAGATCGGCGCTGGGGCTGATGCGCTCGGCGGCCACCGACGCACGGGTGACCTTGAGCGGGTGCTGGTCGAGCGCGGCGGCGAGCAGGGCGCGCCACGGGGTGAGTCGGGTCCAGCTCAGGTCGGTGTTGCCCGGCGCGTAGGCCTGGCACTGCCGCAGCATCACCGACGACTTGCCGCGCTTGGCGGCCGCGGAATCGGTGATCCGCCGCTTCGCCAGCGCCCCCAGCGGGTCGTCGGCCGGGTCGTCCGGCGGCTCGGTGGGCCACCAGATGGCGACGGGGGAGTCGGGCAGCAGCAGCGGCAGCACGACGGACTCGGCGTAGCGCACCACCTCGCCGGTCAGCCGGATGAGCGCGGTCTCGCCGCCCCACCCGCCGCCGGTGGCGACGGTGGCGTCGACCTGGGCCTTGCCGCGACCGTCACCGAGGATGACGCCCAGCACCCGGGCGGGGTGCTCGCGCGACGCGCGCTGCGCGGCCTGCATCGCGGTCTCGGCGTCGGTGTCGGGCACGACGATGATGAGGGTCATCACCATCCCCATCGCCGGTGAGCCGGCGCGGGTGCGGGCCCGCACGAACTCCGCGGCGATCCCGGAGGCGTTGGTGTTCTCGAGCTCGAACGTGGTCATGGTCGCCTCCAGGTGCGTCCGTCACGAGAAAGCATCTTGTCGGCCGACTCCGGCCCCCAGGTGCCGGCGGGGTAGGCCTCCGGCTTCCCCTTGCGGGCCCAGTGCTCGAGGATCGGGTCGAGGATCTTCCACGACAGCTCGACCTCCTCGTGGCGGGGGAACAGCGGCGGGTCGCCGAGCAGCACGTCGAGGATGAGCCGCTCGTAGGCCTCGGCGCTCGCCTCGGTGAAGGACCCGCCGTACGCGAAGTCCATGTTGACGTCGCGGATCTCCATCGCGGTGCCGGGCACCTTGGAGCCGAAGCGCATGGTGAGGCCCTCGTCGGGCTGCACCCGGATGACCAGCGCGTTCTGGGTGAGCTCCTCGGTGGAGGTCGCGCTGAACGGCAGGTGCGGCGCCCGCTTGAACACCACGGCCACCTCGGTGACCCGGCGCCCGAGGCGCTTGCCGGTGCGCAGGTAGAACGGCACCCCGGCCCAGCGGCGGGTGTCGACGTGCAGGGTGATGGCGGCGTACGTCTCGGTCTTCGAGGTCCGCTTGATGCCCTCCTCCTCGAGGAAACCGATGACCTTCTCGCCGCCCTGCCAGCCGGGGGAGTACTGCCCGCGGGCGGTCGTGGTGTCCAGCCGCGGGGGCAGGACGACCGAGGAGAGCACCTTCTGCTTCTCCAGCCGCAGCTGCTCGGCGTCGAAGGACGTCGGCTCCTCCATGGCGACCAGCGCCATCAGCTGGAGGAGGTGGTTCTGGATGACGTCGCGGGCGGCGCCGATCCCGTCGTAGTAGCCGGCCCGGCCACCGATGCCGATGTCCTCGGCCATGGTGATCTGCACGTGGTCGACGTAGTTGGCGTTCCAGATCGGCTCGAACATGTTGTTGGCGAAGCGCATCGCCAGGATGTTCTGGACCGTCTCCTTGCCGAGGTAGTGGTCGATCCGGAAGATCGACCCGGACGGGAAGACCGAGTCGAGAACGTCGTTGAGCTCGCGCGCCGACTCGAGGTCGTGCCCGAACGGCTTCTCCACGACGACGCGCCGCCACGACGGCATGCCGGTGGAGTCGATGCTCGGCTCGGCCAGGCCGTGCTCCTTGAGCTGACCGACCACGGTGCCGAAGAACGCGGGCGGGATGGCCAGGTAGAACGCCGTGTTGCCGCCGGTGCCCCGGGCCTCGTCGAGCTCGATCATCGTCCGCTTGAGGGTGGCGAACGCCTCGTCGTCGTCGAAGTTGCCGGAGACGAACCGGAACCCCTCGGACAGCTGGCGCCACACCTCCTCGCGGAAGGGGGTGCGGGCGTGCTCCTTGACCGCGTCGTACACGATCTGGGCGAAGTCCTGGTCGGCCCAGTCGCGGCGCGCGAAGCCGACCAGCGAGAACCCCGGCGGCAGCAGCCCGCGGTTGGCCAGGTCGTAGATCGCCGGCATGACCTTCTTGCGGGACAGGTCGCCCGTGACGCCGAAGAGCACCAGGCTCGACGGTCCCGCGATGCGGGGCAGCCGCCGGTCCTGGGGGTCCCGGAGGGGATTGGTGCGCATCTCGCCGCCGATCAGCCGCGGTGGGCCAGGTAGTAGGAGACCAGGGAGCGGGTGGAGGCGTCCTGCGCGGCCAGCGCGTCGGCGTCCCCGGCGACGGCCGGGCTCACCTGCTGGGCCAGCTGCTTGCCGAGCTCGACGCCCCACTGGTCGAAGCTGTCGATGCCCCACACCACGCCCTGGGTGAAGGTGATGTGCTCGTAGAGCGCGACGAGCTGCCCGAGCACCGAGGGGGTCAGCGCGGGCGCCATGATCGAGGTGGTCGGCCGGTTGCCGGTGAAGACCCGGGCCGGGACGACGGACTCCGACGTCCCCTCGGCGCGCACCTCGTCGGCGGACTTGCCGAAGGCCAGCGCCGCCGTCTGGGCGAAGAAGTTGGCCAGGAACAGCTCGTGCACGTCGGACTCGCCGTCACGCAGGGGGTACGCCGGGGTGGCCACCGCGATGAAGTCGGCGGGCACGAGCCGTGTGCCCTGGTGGATCAGCTGGTAGAACGCGTGCTGGCCGTTGGTGCCGGGCTCGCCCCAGAAGACCTCTCCCGTCCCGGAGGTGACGGGGGTGCCGTCCCAGCGCACGCCCTTGCCGTTGGACTCCATGGTCAGCTGCTGGAGGTACGCCGGGAAGCGGTGCAGCAGCTGGCTGTAGGGCAGCACGGCGTGGGTCTCGGCACCCAGGAAGTTGGTGTACCAGACGTTGAGCAGCCCCATCAGCGCCGGCACGTTGTGCGCCAGGTCGGTGGTGCGGAAGTGCTCGTCCATGGTGTGCATGCCCGCGAGCAGGTCGGCGAAGGCCTCCGGACCGATCGCCACGACCAGCGAGGTGCCGATGGCGGAGTCCAGCGAGTAGCGCCCGCCGACCCAGTCCCAGAAGCCGAAGGCGTTGTCGGGGTCGATGCCGAAGTCGGCGACCTTGTCCAGGGCGGTGGAGACCGCGACGAAGTGCCGGGCCACCGCCTCGGCGTCGTCGTCCCCGAGCGACCCGGCCTCGCGCAGCCCGTCGAGGAGCCACGCCTTGCACAGCCGGGCGTTGGTGAGCGTCTCCAGGGTCCCGAAGGTCTTGCTGGAGACGATGAACAGCGTGGTCGCCGGGTCCAGCCCGGCGAGCGTGGTGGCGCAGTCCGTCGGGTCGATGTTGCTGATGAACCGGCACTCCAGGCCGTCCTGGACGTGCGGCGCCAGCGCCTCGTACGCCATGACCGGTCCGAGGTCGGACCCGCCGATGCCGATGTTGACGACCGTGGCGATGCGCTCCCCGGTCACGCCGGTCCACTCGCCGGAGCGGACGCGCTCGGCGAAGGCGTAGACCCGCTGGAGCACCTCGTGCACGTCGGGTACGACGTCGTGCCCGTCGACCTCCACGACCGCGCCGGCCGGCTGACGCAGGGCGGTGTGCAGGACGGCCCGGTCCTCGGTGACGTTGATCCGCTCGCCGCGCAACATCGCGTCGCGCCGCTCGGCCAGGCCCACCTGCTCGGCCAGCGCGAGCAGCGAGGAGAGGACCTCGTCGTCGACGAGGTTCTTGGACAGGTCCACGAAGAGGTCCCCGGCCGTGTGCGTGTAGCGCTCGACCCGGCCCGGGTCCTCGTCGAACCAGGCCCGGAGGTCGGGCGAGGAGCTCGCCGCGAGGGCGGCGAGCTCCGACCACGCCTCGGTGGCCACCGCGTCGACGGGCGACGAGGTCACGCCGACGCGCCCTCGCCCGCGGACTTGAGCTGCCCCGAGACCGTGTCGAGCAGCTCGGACCACGAGGCCTCGAACTTCTCCACGCCCTCCTGCTCCAGGGCGGCGATGACGTCGTCGTAGTCGATGCCCACGGCCGCGAGGCTCTCCATCACCGACTGGGCCTCGGCGTACGTCGTGGTGACCCGGTCGCCCTCGACCTCACCGTGGTCGGCGAAGGCCTCCATGGTCTTCTCCGGCATGGTGTTGACGGTGCCGCGGACCACCAGGTCGGTGATGTACATCGTGTCGCGGTAGTCGGGGTTCTTCACGCCCGTCGAGGCCCACAGCGGTCGCTGCCTGTGGGCACCGGCCGCAGCCAGGGCCTCCCAGCGGTCACCCGAGAAGAACTCCTCGAAGTCGCGGTGGGCCAGGACCGCGTTGGCCACGCCGGCCTTGCCGCGCAGGGCCAGGGCGTCGTCGCTGCCGATGGCCTCGAGCCGCTTGTCGATCTCGCTGTCCACGCGGGAGACGAAGAACGAGGCGACCGAGTGGATGCGGGACAGGTCGTGGCCGTTGTCGCGCGCCTCCTCCAGCCCGGCGACGTACGCCTCCATCACTCCGCGGTAGCGCTCGAGGCCGAAGATCAGCGTCACGTTGACGCTGATGCCCTCGCCCAGCACGGTGGTGATCGCCGGGGCGCCCTCGGTGGTGGCGGGGATCTTGATGAGCAGGTTGTCGCGGTCGACCTCGGACCAGAGCGTGCGCGCGGCCTCGGTCGTGGCCCCGGTGTCGAAGGCCAGCGTCGGGGCGACCTCGATCGACACGCGACCGTCCACGCCGTTGCTGGCGTCGTACGCCGGCCTCAGGATGTCGCAGGCCTGGCGCACGTCGGTGGTGGTCAGCGCGAACACGGTGGCGTCCACGTCGGCGCCCTCGGCGGCGAGCTCGCGCACCTGGGCGTCGTACCGCTCGCCCTCGGCCAGGGCGGCGGCGAAGATCGAGGGGTTGGTGGTGACACCGACGACGGAGCGCGACTCCATGAGCTCGGCGAGGTTGCCGGTCTCGATGCGCTCGCGGGACAGGTCGTCGAGCCAGATGGACACGCCCGCGTCTGCGAGTGCCTTCATGCGGTCAGTCATGGTTCCTCCTGGGGTGCTGCTGGGGGGTGGCGTGGTCCGGGGTCCTCAGTCGGTGGAGACCCGGATGCTGTCGCGGGCGGCGTCGGCGACGGCCTCGCCGGTCAGGCCGTACTCCTGGTAGATCCGGGCGTAGTCGGCGGAGGCGCCGTAGGTGTCGATCGACACGATGCGGCCGTGGTCGCCGACGATCTCGCGCCAGCCCTGGGCGACGCCGGCCTCGACGGAGACGCGCGCCTTGACGGTGGGCGGGATGACGCTCTCGCGGTAGGCCTGCTCCTGCTCGTCGAACCACTCGCGGCACGGCATCGACACCACCCGGGCGCGGATGCCGTCCTCGGCGAGCAGGTCGCGGGCGGCCACGGCGATCTGGACCTCGGAGCCGGTGCCGACCAGGACAACGTCGGGCAGGCCGCCCTCGACGTCCAGCAGGACGTAGCCACCGCGGTGGACGTTGCTGGTGTCGCTGTAGCCGTCGGTGCCCCGCGGGAACACCGGGACGTTCTGCCGGGTCAGGGCGATGCCGGCCGGGCGGTCGGTGTGCTGGAGCACCGCGTGCCAGGCCGCGGCGGTCTCGTTGGCGTCCGCGGGACGGACGACGTCCAGGCCCGGGATGGCGCGCAGCGCGGCCAGGTGCTCGATCGGCTGGTGGGTCGGACCGTCCTCGCCGAGACCGATGGAGTCGTGGGTCCACACGTAGGTCACGGGCAGGCCCATGAGCGCCGCGAGGCGGACCGAGCCGCGCATGTAGTCGGAGAACGTGAGGAAGGTCCCACCGAAGACGCGGGTGCCGCCGTGCAGCGTGATGCCGTTCAGGATCGCGCCCATGCCGTGCTCACGGATGCCGAAGTGCAGCACGCGGCCGGCCTCCGGGTCGCCGTCCCACTGGTCGGTCGAGCGGTCCTTGGGGATGAACGACGGTGCGTCGGTGATGGTGGTGTTGTTGGACTCGGCCAGGTCGGCGGAGCCGCCCCACAGCTCGGGCATGAGGGCGGCGACGGCGTTGATGACGGCGCCGGAGGCCTTGCGGGTGGCGACGCCCTTGGGGTCGGCGTCGTACGTCGGGAGCGCCTCGGCGAGGCCGTCGGGCAGGGCCCGGGTCTGCATGCGCTCCCACGTCGCGAGCGTCTCCTTGGACGCGGCGTCGCGCCAGGCCTCGAGCTGCTCGTCCCAGGCGGCCTGGGCCTCCTTGCCCCGCGCGACGAGGGACCGGGTCCGCTCGATCACCGCGTCGGGGACCTCGAAGTGCTGCTCGGGGTCGAAGCCGAGGATCTTCTTGGTGGCCGCGACCTCATCCGCGCCGAGGGCGGAGCCGTGCGAGGCGCCGGTGCCCTGCGCGTTCGGCGCGGGCCAGGCGATGACGGTGCGCAGCACGATCAGGCTGGGCTGGTCGGTGACGGCGTCGGCCGCGCGGACAGCGTCGTGGAGCTGCTGGACGTCCTCGACGTACTCGGTGCCGTCGTGGGTCCAGTCGACGGTCTGCACGTGCCAGCCGTAGGCCTCGTAGCGCTTGCCGACGTCCTCGGTGAACGCGACGTCGGTGTCGCCCTCGATGGAGATGCGGTTGGCGTCGTAGATGACGGTGAGGTTGCCGAGCTTCTGGGTGCCGGCGATCGAGGAGGCCTCGGCGCTCACGCCCTCCTGCAGGTCGCCGTCGCTGCAGATCGCGTAGACGTGGTGGTCGAAGGGCGACTGGCCCTCGGCGGCACCCGGGTCGAGGAGGCCGCGCTCGCGGCGGGCGGCCATCGCCATGCCGATCGCGTTGCCGACCCCCTGGCCGAGCGGACCGGTCGTGGTCTCGACGCCGGCGGTGTGGCCGTGCTCGGGGTGGCCCGGGGTCTTGGAGCCCCAGGTGCGCAGCGCCTTGAGGTCCTCGAGCTCGAGGCCCCAGCCGCCCAGGAAGAGCTGGGTGTAGAGGGTGATGGAGCTGTGGCCGGCCGACAGCACGAACCGGTCGCGACCGGCCCAGTGCGGGTCGGCGGGGTTGTGCCGCATGACCTTCTGGAACAGCAGGTACGCCGCGGGGGCCAGGCTCATCGCCGTGCCGGGGTGGCCGTTGCCGACCTTCTGCACGGAGTCCATGGCCAGGACCCGCGCCGTGTCGACGGCCTTCGAGTCGAGTTCGTTCCAGTCGAGCGCGGGGGGAGTGGAAGGCACAGAGATCCTCTCGGACGTTCATGGGCAGGCACCTCCGAGCCTACTCATGACGCGGGCTAGACTCGACAACGCATCAGTTCCCCTTCCCTGAGGTTCCATACCGTGTCCCACGCCGGCCGATCGGCCTCCGCTGCCGTGCCGTCGACACCCTCGGGGGACGCCGGACCGGACGCGGGTCGCGCCTCCTTCCGCGACGTCGTCGCGGCGTACGTCGGGCTCACCAAGCCCCGCGTCATCGAGCTGCTGCTGCTGACCACCGTGCCGGTGATGTTCTTCGCCGAGCGTGGCATCCCGGCGCTGGGCCTGGTGGCCGCGACCGTCGTCGGAGGGTCCCTGTCGGCCGGCTCCGCGTCGGCGTTCAACTGCGTCTACGACCGCGACATCGACGAGCAGATGCGCCGCACCCGGCGCCGGGCGCTGCCGCGGCACATCGTGTCGCCGGTGTCGGCGCTGGTCTTCGCCACCGTGCTGGCCGTGCTGTCCACGGTCGTGCTGGCCGTGTGGGTCAACTGGCTCTCCGCCGCGCTCTCCCTGGGCGCCAACGCCTTCTACGTGATCGTCTACACGATGATCCTCAAGCGCCGGACCACCCAGAACATCGTCTGGGGCGGGCTGGCCGGGTGCTTCCCCGCGCTGATCGGCTGGACCGCGGTGACCGGCGAGCTCGCGTGGACGCCCGTGGTGCTCTTCCTCGTGGTCTTCTTCTGGACGCCGCCGCACACCTGGGCGCTGGCCCTGCGCTACCGCGAGGACTACGCCGGCGTGGACGTGCCGATGCTCCCGGTGGTGGCCCCAGCGGACGTCGTGGCCCGCCAGATCGTCATCTACAGCTGGGTGATGGTGGCCACGTCGCTGCTCCTGTGGCCGGTGGCCGGCACCAGCTGGTTCTACCCGCTGGCCGCGACGGTGCTCGGCGCCGTCTTCCTCGTCGAGGCGCACCGCATGTGGCGCCGGGCCAAGGCGTCGGACCAGCTCTCCGACATCGCCCCGATGCGCCTGTTCCACCACTCCAACCTCTACCTCAGCCTGCTGTTCGTCGCGGTCGCCCTCGACCCGCTCATCGGCTGAGGCCGGCGCCCGCGCGGACCGTCAGGCGCCGTCCCCGTCCAGCGGCGGACCCGTCAGGCGCGGTGGCGCCCGCGCCCGGCGAGGACGACCCACGTGACGCTGGCCGAGACCAGGGCGGCCCCGAGCATGTGGATGCCGACCAGCACCTCGGGCAGGTCGGTGAAGTACTGCACGAAGCCGACCACCCCCTGCGCCAGCTCGAGGACCAGCAGGACCAGCGCGGCGTGGGCCAGCGTCGGCGAGCCGACGCGGCGGGCCAGGACGACCAGGGCGACCGTCAGGGCGAGCAGCAGGTAGACGGCGGCGGCGTGGACGTGGGACATGACCTGCGGGTCCAGGCCGGTACGCCGCGAGTCGAGGTCGCCCGAGTGTGGACCGCTGCCGGTCACCACGGTCCCGAGGTAGAGGACCACCCAGGTCACGGCGAAGACCGCCCAGGTCAGCGGCGCCAGCCGGGGGGACGCGTCGCGGTCGGGGGAGCGCAGCTCGTCGAGGAGCACCACGCAGACGGCGATGATGGCCATAGAGACGAGCAGGTGCAGCGACACGATCCACGGGTTGAGGTCGGTGTGCACGGTGATGCCGCCGATGACCGCCTGGGCCGGGATGCCGAGCACCACGACGGTCGCGAGCCAGAACGGGCGCCAGGCCCGCCGGCCGCGCCAGGTGCGGACGAGGCCGACCAGCATGGTCACCCACAGCGCGATCGCGAGGACGACCAGCACGAAGGTCAGCATCCGGTTGCCGAACTCGATCGCGCCGTGGATGCCCAGCTCGCCGTGGGCGACGTACGACTCGTCGGTGCAACGCGGCCAGGTGGGGCAGCCGAGGCCGGACCCGGTCAGACGTACGGCACCGCCGGTGACGACGATGCCGATGTTGGCGACGAGGTTGGCCACGGCCAGGGCCCAGGCCAGTCGTCGGAAGCGGGTCGAGGGGTGCAGGGGGGTCATGGTCATTCCCAGGTGAAGGTGCGCGCGGTCAGCAGGGTGCCGACGACACCCCAGGCGATCAGGACGAGGAGGGCGGTGGCGTCGAGGTGGGCGTCGACGAGCGCGCTGCGCATGGCGTCGCCCAGGGCCGCGGACGGTAGCCACTGGATCGCGCCCGACGCGGCGCCGTACGACGACGTGGGCAGCACGACGCCGCCGCCGGCCATCAGGAGCAGGTAGACGAGGTTGGCGAGCGCCAGGACGGCCTCGGCCCGCAGGACCCCGGCGACGAAGAGCCCCAGCGAGGCGAAGGCCCAGGTGCCGGCGGCGACCGCCAGCACCGCCGAGGCCAGGGAGACCGCCGGGTGCTCGAGGGTCGGTCGCCAGCCGAGCAGCAGCCCCACGACGACGAGGGACACGAGCTGGAGCGCCACCACGTTGAGCAGCGCCAGGACCTTGCCGAGCAGCAGGCCGTGGCGCGGCAGCGGGGACGCCCCGAGCCGCTTGATGACGCCGTACCGGCGCTCGAAGCCGGTGGCGATGGCGACCGAGGTGAAGGCCGTGGACATCACGGCCAGGGCGAGCACGCCCGGGGTGAGGACGTCGACGGCCCGGTGGCCCTCCAGGTCGAGACCGAGGCGGTCCGCGCCGGCGACGCCGCCGACGAGCACGATGACCGGGATCACGATGGCCAGGAGCAGCTGCTCGCCGTTGCGCAGCATCAGCCGCGACTCCATGCGCGCCTGGGCGGCCACCTGGCGGTGCAGCGGAGCCGCCCCGGGGCGGGGGGCGAAGGTGCTCGTGGGGGGCGGGCTGCTCATCCGACCAGCTCGCGCCCGGTCAGCTCGAGGAAGACGTCCTCGAGGGTGCGGCGCCCGAGCGAGAGCGACTCGGGCAGCACGTCGTGGCGCTCGCACCACGCCGAGACGGTGCCCAGCGTGCTGCCGTCCGCCGGTCCGGTGATGAGCATGCTGACCGCGTCCAGCTGGGTCACCTCGGTGTGCGGTCCGAGCGCCGTCCGCAACGACTCGGGGGCGCCGTCGGGGAAGGGACGGGTCACGACGAGGCGGATCGTCGCCGACCGGCCGCCGCTGGTGAGCTCGGTCGGCGACCCGGAGGCGATCAGCCGGCCGTGGTCGATGATGTGGATCGTGTCGGCGAGGTGCTCGGCCTCGTCCATGTGGTGGGTGGTCAGCACGACCGTGACCCCGTCGCGCCGCAGCTCCTCGAGCAGCTCCCACGTGGCCCGCCGGGCCTGCGGGTCCATCCCGGCCGTGGGCTCGTCGACGAAGACCAGCTCCGGACGGCCCACGAGCGCCATCGCCAGTCCGAGCCGCTGCTGCTGGCCGCCCGACAGGCGCCGGTACGGCGTGCGGCCGCACTCGCCCAGCCCGAGCCGGTCGCTGAGCATCGCGGTGTCCAGCGGGTGGGCGTGCAGGGAGGCGACGTGGTCGAGCATCTCCATGGCCCGCACCCCCGACCAGGCGCCGCCGGCCTGCAGCATGACCCCGATGCGGGGGAGCAGCTCCCGGCGGTCGGCGTGCGGGTCCAGCCCCAGCACCCTGACGGTGCCGGACCGGGGGCGGCGGTAGCCCTCGCAGGTCTCGAGCGTCGTCGTCTTGCCGGCGCCGTTGGGACCCAGCACCGCGGTGATGGTGCCGCGCTCGACCCGCAGGGAGAGGCCGTCGACGGCCACCTTGTCGCCGTACCGCATGACCAGGTCCTCCACCTCGACGGCGGGGCCGTGGGCGGGGGAGTCGGCAGGCACGCTGGAAGTCTAGGAGCGGCCCCGAGGAAAAGCGGACGCGCCCTGTCCGTGGCAGTGGCTACCGTGATCCCCATGACATCGGCCCACGCCATCGAGGCGGAGCACCTGGTCAAGCACTTCGGCGACACCGTGGCGGTGGACGACGTGTCCTTCGTGGTCCCGCAGGGGACCGTCCTGGGCCTGCTCGGGCCCAACGGCGCCGGCAAGACCACCACGGTGCGGATGATGACGACGCTGACCGCCCCCACCGCCGGCACCGCCCGGGTGGCCGGGCACGACGTGCTGACCGACCCGCGGTCCGTACGCCGCAGCATGGGGCTCACCGGGCAGGCGGCCACGGTCGACGAGCTGCTCACCGGCCGGGAGAACCTCCGCCTCATCGGCCAGCTCTACGGGCTCGACTCCCGCTACATCAAGCGGGCCAGCGACGACCTCCTCGAGCGGTTCTCCCTCGCCGACGCGGGGGACCGGATCGCCAAGACCTACTCCGGCGGCATGCGCCGTCGCCTCGACCTGGCGGTCAGCCTGATCGCGACCCCGCCGGTGCTCTTCCTCGACGAGCCGACGACGGGCCTCGACCCGCGCTCGCGGGTGGAGCTGTGGGACGTGCTGCGCGAGCTGGTCGCCGACGGGACCACCCTGCTCCTGACCACGCAGTACCTCGAGGAGGCCGACCAGCTGGCCGACAACATCGTGGTCATCGACCGGGGCACCGTCATCGCGGAGGGCACGCCCCTGGAGCTCAAGGACCAGTCCGGCGCGGCCGCCCTGGTCGTCACCGTCTCGCAGGCCCGCGACCTCGAGGCGGCCGAGGCCCTGATGCGGCCGCACGTGCGTGAGGTGCACGTCGACGCCGGGGCCCGCCAGCTCACCGCCCCCGCCGAGGGCCTGGGCCACATGACCCGCGTCGCCGCGATCTTCGACGAGAGCGGGATCGTGCTCGACGACATCGGGCTCAAGCGACCCAGCCTCGACGACGTGTTCCTCCACCTGACCGGCCACCGGGCCGAGGAGCGCGGTGCCGCCGACCCGGCCACCGCGCCGGAGACCGGCGACGCCGGTGCCGGCGACACCGACCACAGCAGGGAGACCGTGCGATGACCACCCTGGAGCGTCCCGAGATCCGTCCCACCAGCCTGATGGCCCAGTCCTGGTCCATCGCCCGCCGCAACTTCCTGCACATCCGGCGGATGCCCGAGATGCTGATGGACGTCACCATCCAGCCGGTGATGTTCGTGCTGCTCTTCGCGTTCGTCTTCGGCTCGTCGATCGCCGTCGACACCCCGGCGGGCTACCGCGCGTGGCTGCTCCCCGGGATCATGGCCCAGACGGTCGCCTTCGCGTCCTTCATCGTCGCCGTGGGTCTCACCGCCGACCTCGACAAGGGCATCGTCGACCGGATGCGCTCGCTGCCGATCAACTCCGCCGCCGTCCTGGTCGGGCGCAGCATCTCCAGCCTGGCGCACTCCTCGATCGGCCTGGTCGTGATGTCGCTCACGGGCCTGCTCATCGGATGGCGCATCCACACCAGCGTGCCCGAGGCGGTCCTCGGCTACCTGCTGCTGCTCGGGTGGGGCTTCGCGATGATCTGGGTCGGCATCTGGGTCGGCTCGGCGATGCGCTCGGTCGAGGCGGTCAACGGCGTCATGTTCGCGACGATGTTCCCGATCACCTTCCTCGCCAACACCTTCGCGCCGACCGACCAGATGCCCACCGTGCTGCGCTTCATCGCCGAGTGGAACCCGATCTCGTCGCTGACCCAGGCGGTCCGGGTGCTGTGGGGCAACGACCAGCCGCTGGCGCCGGGCGCGGCCTTCCCGATGCACCACCCGATCCCGTTCACGATCGGCTGGATCCTGCTCATCACCGCCGTGGTGGCCCCGCTGGCGATCCGCGCGTTCCGCCGCCGCACCGCCGCCTGAGGACCGGGATGCCGCAGGGTTAGGCGACCCTTGCTTGAACACGCGGAAGCATTAACGTCACACTGGTGTTGTGCAATTCGTGAGGACGACTGCTGCGGCGCCCGACAGGGACGCCCCGACCCGTGAGCGGGTGGCTCGGTCGATCCTCGAGAACGGACCCTCCACGGCCGTGTCCCTGGCCGAGCGGCTCGAGCTCACCCCGGCCGCCGTACGCCGGCACCTCGAGCACCTGGCCGAGAGCGGCACCGTCGAGGGACGTGAGCAGAAGGTCTACGGCAGCCGGGGCCGCGGGCGCCCCGCCCGGGTCTTCGCGCTGACCGACGAGGGGCGCGACGCCTTCGACCAGCAGTACGACGACCTCGCCGTCGCCGCGCTGCGATTCCTCGCCGAGACGCAGGGCGACGACGCGGTCATGGAGTTCGCCCGCCGCCGGGTGGCCTTCGTCGAGCGCGACTACGCCGCCGTGACCGCCCAGGACCCCACGCTGACCCCGGCCGAGGCGCTGGCCCACGTCTTCACCGCCGGTGGCTACGCCGCCACCGTGCGCGACCTGCCCATCGGCGACCAGCTGTGCCAGCAGCACTGCCCGGTCGCCCACGTGGCCCACGAGTTCCCGCAGCTGTGCGAGGCCGAGACCGAGGCCATCGGCCGCGTCCTCGGCACCCACGTGCAGCGGCTGGCGACCATCGCCCACGGCGACGGCGTCTGCACGACCTGCATCCCCAGCACGACCGGTTCGACCGGCACGACCGGTTCGACCAGCACGACAGGTTCGACCAGCACGACCCAGACCACGAGGACCACCTCGAGCACCACGTCGACCAACAAGGAGAAGGCATGACCTCCATCGAAGAGCTCAACCCCGAGCTCCAGGGCATCGGCCGCTACGAGTTCGGCTGGGCCGACTCCGACGCCGCCGGCGCCACCGCGACGCGCGGGTTGAACGAGGACGTCGTCCGCGACATCTCCGCCAAGAAGAGCGAGCCGCAGTGGATGCTCGACCTGCGGCTGAAGGGCCTCAAGCTCTTCCACCGCAAGCCGATGCCGACCTGGGGCTCCGACCTCAGCGCGATCGACTTCGACAACATCAAGTACTTCGTGCGCTCCAGCGAGAAGCAGGCGACCTCGTGGGAGGAGCTCCCCGAGGACATCAAGAACACCTACGACAAGCTCGGCATCCCGGAGGCGGAGAAGCAGCGCCTCGTCGCCGGTGTCGCCGCGCAGTACGAGTCCGAGGTCGTCTACCACTCGATCCGTGAGGACCTCGAGGAGCAGGGCGTCCTGTTCCTCGACACCGACACTGCGCTCAAGACGCACCCGGAGCTCTTCCAGGAGTACTTCGGCACCGTGATCCCGGTCGGCGACAACAAGTTCGCCGCGCTCAACACCAGCGTCTGGTCGGGCGGCTCGTTCATCTACGTGCCCAAGGGCGTCCACGTGGACATCCCGCTGCAGGCCTACTTCCGGATCAACACCGAGAACATGGGCCAGTTCGAGCGCACGCTGATCATCGTCGACGAGGACGCCTACGTGCACTACGTCGAGGGCTGCACCGCGCCGATCTACTCCTCCGACTCGCTGCACTCCGCGGTCGTGGAGATCATCGTCAAGAAGGGTGGTCGCTGCCGCTACACGACCATCCAGAACTGGTCGAACAACGTCTACAACCTCGTCACCAAGCGCGCCACCTGCGAGGCCGGCGCGACCATGGAGTGGGTCGACGGCAACATCGGCTCCAAGGTGACGATGAAGTACCCCGCCATCTACCTCATGGGCGAGCACGCCAAGGGCGAGACGCTGTCCATCGCGTTCGCGGGCGAGGGCCAGCACCAGGACGCCGGCGCCAAGATGGTGCACGCCGCCCCCCACACCTCGAGCTCGATCCTGAGCAAGTCGGTGGCCCGCGGTGGCGGCCGTACGTCGTACCGCGGCCTCATCCAGGTCAACGAGGGCGCCCACGGCTCCAAGTCCAACGTGCTGTGCGACGCGCTGCTCGTCGACCAGATCTCGCGCTCGGACACCTATCCGTACGTCGACATCCGCGAGGACGACGTGTCGATGGGCCACGAGGCGAGCGTCTCCAAGGTCTCCGACGACCAGCTCTTCTACCTGATGTCTCGCGGCATGGAGCAGGACGAGGCGATGGCGATGATCGTGCGTGGCTTCGTGGAGCCCATCGCCAAGGAGCTCCCGATGGAGTACGCCCTCGAGCTCAACCGCCTGATCGAGCTGCAGATGGAGGGCGCGGTCGGCTGATCCTCCGGGATCGGCACCACCCCGCCCCACCCGCATCCGAAGAAAGAGAAGTAGTGACTGTCACGGATTCCGTTCGCTCCGCCCTCGAGGTGGACAAGGTCGAGAGCCACCTGCACCCGCAGGGCTCCTTCGACGTCGCCTCCCACGTGGTGCCCACCGGCCGCGAGGAGATCTGGCGCTTCACCCCGCTCAAGCGGCTCAAGGGCCTGCACGCCGACGCCGAGTTCCAGCCCAGCGCCACGGCGTGCACCTGGAACACCCCGGCCGGCGTGCGGGTCGAGGGCGTCGACGGCGACGAGGCCCGCGCGCTGCGCGGGGTCAGCGGCCTGGTGCCCAACACCCGCTTCGCGGCCAGGGTCCTCGCCGAGGTGCCCTCGACCCTGCTCGTGGACGTGCCGGACGACGCCGACGTCACCGAGCCGGTCGTCGTCGAGCTGGCCGGCTCGGACGCGGGTGTCACCGAGGCGGGCCACGTCGTGCTCCGCTTCGGCAGGCACTCGCGCGCCACGGTGGTGCTTAACCACACCGGCCACGCGTCCATGGCGCAGGTCGTGGAGGTCGTCGTGGGCGACGGCGCCCAGGCCTCGGTCATCTCGCTCCAGGACTGGGCCGACGACGCCGTGCACCTGACGCACCACCAGACGCTGGTCGGTCGCGACGCGACGTACAAGCACGTCGCGGTCAGCTTCGGCGGCGACGTCGTCCGGATGGACACCAACGTGACGTACGACGGTCCCGGCGGCTCGGCCGAGCTCCTCGGCCTCTACTTCGCCGACGCCGGCCAGCACATCGAGCACCGCCTCTTCGCCGACCACGACGCCCCGCGCACCAAGAGCAACGTCATGTACAAGGGCGCGCTCCAGGGGCAGGGCGCCCACACCGTGTGGGTCGGCAACGTGCTGATCCGCAAGGTCGCCGAGGGCATCGAGACCTACGAGGAGAACCGCAACCTCGTGCTGAGCGACGGCTGCCAGGCCGACTCGGTCCCCAACCTGGAGATCGAGACCGGCGAGATCGAGGGGGCCGGTCACGCCAGCGCGACCGCCCGCTTCGACGACGAGCAGCTGTTCTACCTCCGCGCGCGGGGGATCGACGACAAGGAGGCCCGCCGCCTCGTCGTGCACGGGTTCTTCAACGACCTGATCCGCCGCATCGGCGTGCCCTCCATCGAGGGCCAGCTGATGAGCACGGTCGAGGCCGAGCTCGCCAAGAACGTGCTGAGGGACGTCTGATGGCCTTCGTCCGTGCCTGCGCGCTCGCCGACGTCCGCGACGACGAGGCCCTCGCGGTCACCCTCGGCGACCACGAGGTCGCGGTCGCCCGCAACGGCGACGAGGTCTTCGCGATCCAGAACGAGTGCTCCCACGCCGCGGTCGCGCTGAGCGAGGGCGACGTCGCCGACTGCACGGTCGAGTGCTGGCTGCACGGCTCGCGCTTCGACCTGAGGACCGGCAAGCCCATCGGCCCGCCGGCCACCGAACCCGTAGCAACCTTCCCCGTCGAGGTCCGCGACAACGACGTGTACGTCGACACCACCACCACCCTGAACGGAGTCACCCCCGCATGAGCAAGCTCGAGATCACCGACCTCCAGGTCTCCGTCGAGACCGAGGACGGCCCCAAGCAGATCCTCAAGGGCGTCACCCTGACGATCAACGACGGCGAGACCCACGCGATCATGGGTCCGAACGGGTCGGGCAAGTCCACGCTGGCCTACTCCATCGCCGGTCACCCGAAGTACACGATCACCGGCGGCACGGTGACCCTCGACGGCCAGGACGTCCTCGCGATGTCCGTCGACGAGCGCGCCCGCGCCGGCCTCTTCCTGGCCATGCAGTACCCCGTCGAGGTCCCCGGCGTCTCGGTGTCCAACTTCCTGCGCACCGCCAAGACCGCGATCGACGGCGAGGCCCCCAAGCTCCGCACGTGGGTCAAGGACGTCAACGCCGCCCTCGAGCAGCTCAACCTCGACCCGACGTTCGGCACCCGCAACGTCAACGAGGGCTTCTCCGGCGGTGAGAAGAAGCGCCACGAGATCGCCCAGCTCGAGCTGCTGAACCCCCAGGTCGCGATCCTCGACGAGACCGACTCCGGCCTCGACATCGACGCGCTCAAGGTCGTCAGCGAGGGCGTCAACCGCTTCCGCTCGCAGGAGGGCAAGGGTGTCCTGCTGATCACCCACTACACCCGCATCCTGCGCTACATCACCCCCGACTTCGTCCACGTCTTCGTCGACGGCCGGATCGCCGAGCAGGGCGGGCCCGAGCTGGCCGACCAGCTCGAGGCCGAGGGCTACGACAAGTACACCAAGGCTGCGTCGGTCTGATCGACCTCCCGCACCCCACGACGTACGACGAGAGGAGACCAGCGATGAGCATCCCGGGACTGCTTCCCGAGCTGGAGGTCATCCGCAAGGACTTCCCCATCCTCGAGCGCGTGCTCGACGGTGGGCGCCCGCTGGTCTACCTCGACAGCGCCAACACCTCGCAGAAGCCGCAGGTCGTCATCGACACGATGGTCGACCACCTCGAGCACCACAACGCCAACGTGGCCCGCGCGATGCACCAGCTGGGCGCGGAGTCCTCGGAGGCCTTCGAGGCCGCCCGCGACAAGGTGGCGGCGTTCATCAAGGCGCCGAGCCGCGACGAGGTGATCTTCACCAAGAACGCCACCGAGGCGCTCAACCTCGTCGCCAACACCCTGGCGTGGCGTGGTGACCTGCAGGTCGGCGAGGGCGACGAGGTCGTCATCACCGAGATGGAGCACCACTCCAACATCGTGCCGTGGCAGCTCCTCACCGAGCGCACGGGCGCGACGCTGCGCTGGTTCGGGCTGACCGACGACGGTCGTCTCGACCTGTCGGACATCGACGAGCTCATCACCGAGCGCACCAAGGTGGTCTCGCTGGCCTGGGTGTCCAACATGCTGGGCACCATCAACCCGGTCCGCGAGATCGCCGACCGGGCGCACCAGGTCGGGGCGATCGTGGTCGTCGACGCGTCCCAGGCAGCTCCGCAGCTGCCGGTCGACGTGGTGGCCAGCGGCGCGGACGTGCTCGTCTTCACCGGCCACAAGGTGGTCGGGCCGACCGGCATCGGCGTGCTCTGGGGGCGCCGCGAGGTGCTCGAGGCGCTGCCGCCGTTCCACGGTGGCGGCGAGATGATCGAGACCGTCCGCATGGAGCGCTCGACGTACGCCGGGATCCCGCACAAGTTCGAGGCCGGTACGCCGCCGATCGTCGAGGCCGTGGGCCTCGGTGCCGCGGTGGACTACCTCGGCCACGTCGGGATGGACGCGATCCACGCCCACGAGCAGGCCATCACGGCCTACGCGCTCGAGGGGCTGCGGACCGTGCCCGGACTGACCGTGATGGGCCCGCTCGACGCGGCCTCGCGCGGGGGCGCGATCTCCTTCGAGATCACCGGCGTGCACCCGCACGACGTGGCCCAGGTCCTCGACTCGCGCGGCATCGCCGTCCGCGCCGGCCACCACTGCGCCAAGCCGGCGCACGCCCGCTTCGGGGTGCAGAGCTCGACGCGGATGTCGTCGTACCTCTACACGACCCCGGCCGAGATCGACGCCCTCGTCGACGGGCTGAACTACACCCGTTCCTACTTCAAGCTGGGGGAGTGATGGACCTCGACTCGCTCTACCAGGAGATCATCCTGGACCACTACAAGCACCCCCACCACGCGGGCCTGCGCGACCCGTACGAGGCGGAGGTGCACCACGTCAACCCCACCTGCGGCGACGAGCTGACGCTCCGCGTCCACCTCGCCGACGGCGTGGTCTCCGACGTGTCGTACGACGCCATGGGTTGCTCGATCTCGCAGGCCTCCGCCTCGGTGATGGCCGACCTGCTCATCGGCAAGGACGTCGACGAGGCCATGTCGATCCACCAGACGTTCCTGGAGCTGATGCAGGGCAAGGGCCAGGTCGAGCCCGACGAGGACGTCCTCGGGGACGGCATCGCGTTCGCCGGCGTCGCCAAGTTCCCCGCCCGCGTCAAGTGCGCCCTCCTGTCCTGGATGGCGTGGAAGGACGCGACCGCACAGAGTCTCGAGAAGGAGAAGGCATGACCAACGACAGCACCGGTGCCCCGGCCCAGACCGCCGCGCACCCCGTCGACCACGGCGACCTGCCCGACGTGCCCGCCGCCGGCGGTGGCACCAGCACCGTCACCGTCGACGACGTCACCGAGGCGATGAAGGACGTCGTGGACCCCGAGCTCGGGATCAACGTCGTCGACCTCGGCCTGGTCTACGGCGTGCACGTCGACGAGGGCAGCAACGCCGTCATCGACATGACGCTGACCTCGGCGGCCTGCCCGCTGACCGACGTCATCCAGGACCAGACCAACTCCGCCCTGGAGGGCCTCGTCAACGACGTGGCCATCAACTGGGTGTGGATGCCGCCGTGGGGCCCGGACAAGATCACCGACGACGGTCGCGAGCAGCTGCGGGCGCTGGGCTTCAACGTCTGAGCTCGTGTACCGGCGAAGCCGGGACGCGAACGCGAAGCGGTTGAGCGAGCCCCGCGGCCGAGCACGCGAGGTCGCGACGGGCGGGTCGAAACCCGTGCCCCATGGCTGCGGCTAGGGTTCGGGCATGAGTGACGCCGACGCGACCCTGGCCGAGCCGGACCACCCGGAGGTCCGCGCCTTCTGGGACGTCGCGCGCATGCACGCCAAGCTCAACGCCGCACCGTCGTACTTCGGGCCCACGCCGCTCGAGTCGGTCCCGCCGCCGGCCTGGTCCTACGGCGCCGACCCGGCCGAGGCCGAGGCGTTCGTCACGGCGGCGCTGGCCGACGAGGAGGGCACGACCACCGCCCCGCTCGCCGACCACGCCGGCGTGCTGCCGGAGGAGGGCGTGCTCTCGATCCTGTGCGACGGCGAGGGCCGGCCACGGGCGCTCGTCGAGGTCACGGCCGTTGAGGTCGTCGACGGCGAGGTGCGCGAGAGCTTCCGCGTCGTCTACCAGGGCGCCTGACCCGTGGCCGGGCGCACGACGTACCTCCTCGTCGACGGCGAGAACATCGACGCGACCCTCGGCAACTCGATCCTCGGACGTCGCCCGCGACCCGAGGAGCGACCCCGCTGGGACCGGCTCCTGGAGTGGACCGAGCGCGCCTTCGACCAGGACGTCACCGGCCTCTTCTTCCTCGCCGTCGGCTCGGAGCTGCCCACCACCTTCGTCCAGGCCCTGATCGCGATCGGCTTCAAGCCGGTCCCGCTCAGCGGGCCGGGCAAGGTCGTCGACATCGCCATCCAGCGCACGGCCGAGGCGCTGGTCGAGCGCGACGCCGACGTCGTCCTGGTCAGCCACGACGGTGACTTCGTCGACCAGGTGTCGCGGCTGTGCGACGGCAGCCGGCAGGTCGGGGTCGTCGGCTTCAACGAGTTCGTCAACGGGTCCTTCCGCGGGCTGCCCGGCCTGCGGATCATCGACCTCGAGCACGACGTCGGCGCCTTCACCTCCGCGCTCCCGCGGGTGCGCGTCATCCCCATCGACCAGTTCGACCCGCTCGACTTCCTCTGAGCCGTGCCCCTCGTCCTGGTCCCGCCCGCGCGCCTCGAGCGCTGGGTCGACAACTTCGTGGCCCGGCACGGCCCGACCTCGTACGCCGTCGTGGGCGGAGCGCTGCGCGGGGAGGCCGACGACGGCTCGTCGTTCGTCGCCCGGCTGCCGCTCGCGGCGTCGTACGACGGCGTCCCCGACGTCGCGGGCCTGCTCGCCGCGGCGACTCCTCCGGACCGGTGGGGGGTGCTGCTGGTGCGCAAGGGCGGCTTCGCCGTGGCCCGCCTCGAGGGGCCGCGGATGGTCGAGCACAAGATCGGCCAGCGCCACGTCCAGGGCCGGACCAAGGCCGGCGGGCAAAGCCAGCAGCGCTTCGCGCGCCGGCGCGACAACCAGGCCCGGCAGGCCTACGAGGCGGCCGCCGAGCACGCGGCCCGCATCCTGCGTCCCGGGCCGGTGGTGACCGGGGGAGACCGCACCGCCGTCGAGGAGGTGCTCGGCGACGTCCGGCTGACCGGGCTGCGGGTCGTCGAGCCGTGGCTCGCCGTGCCGGACCCGCGCCGCGCGGTGCTCGACCAGGCGGTCGCGGACGGACAGTCGCTCGGCGTCGACGTCACCAACGCCTGATCGACCGCGGCGCCGGCCCCGCGGGCCGTAGCATCGGTCCCGTGGCTGATCCCATCGAGATCTCCGGCCTGGTCAAGACGTTCGGGCACGTGCGTGCCCTGGACGGCCTGGACCTCGACGTCGCGCAGGGCGAGATCCACGGCTTCCTGGGACCCAACGGCTCGGGCAAGTCCACCACCATCCGGGTGCTGCTCGGCATGCTGCGCAAGGACGGCGGTGAGGTGCGGCTGTTCGGCAGCGACCCGTGGGCCCACGCGGCGGACCTGCACCGCCGGCTGGCCTACGTCCCGGGCGAGGTCAACCTGTGGCCCTCCCTGACCGGAGGCGAGGTCATCGACCTGCTCGGCCGGCTCCGGGGAGGCCTGGACGAGCGTCGGAGGGCCGAGCTGCTCGAGCGCTTCGAGCTCGACCCGACCAAGAAGGGGCGCGCCTACTCGAAGGGGAACCGGCAGAAGGTCGCCCTGGTGGCCGCCCTGGCCAGTGACGTCGAGCTCCTCGTCCTCGACGAGCCGACGAGCGGGCTGGACCCGCTCATGGAGTCGGTCTTCCAGGAGTGCGTCGACCACTTCCGCGACAGCGGGCGCACGGTGCTGCTCTCCAGCCACATCCTGGCCGAGGTCGAGAGGCTGTGCGACCGGGTGAGCATCATCAGGGCCGGGCGCCGGGTCGAGACCGGCACCCTGAGCGAGCTGCGGCACCTCACGCGCACCTCCGTGGCGGCCGAGACGGTGCGCCCCCTGGCCGGTCTCGACGGGCTGTCCGGTGTGCACGACCTGGAGATCGACGGTCACCGGGTCTTCTTCGAGGTCGACACCGCCCGGCTCGGGGAGGCGCTGGGGATCATCCAGGAGGCGGGTGTGGCGTCCCTGACGGCGACGCCCCCGACGTTGGAGGAGCTGTTCCTGCGCCACTACGGCGACCACACGAAGCCGCCCCCGTGACCGGGACCTGGACCCTGCTGCGCCACTTCCTGTGGCGGGACCGCTGGATGCTGACGTGGTGGTCGCTGGGCACGACGGTGCTCTACTGGTCACAGGCCGTGAGCGTGAAGGGCCTCTACGCCACGCAGGCCGAGTTCGACGCGGCGGCGGCCAGCATGGAGGGCAACGCCGCACTCATCTCGATGGCCGGCCCGGCACGCGCGCTCAACACCGTCGGGGGACAGGTGACCTGGCAGGCGACGGCCTTCGGGGCGATCGTGGTGGGCCTCATGTCGATGTTCCTCGTCGTGCGGCACACGCGGGCCGAGGAGGAGTCGGGGCGCGACGAGCTGCTGCGCGCGGCCGCCATCGGGCGCGCGGCGCCGACGGTGGCCGCCGTGCTGGTGGCGCTCGTCGCCAACGTGCTGGCCGGCGCCCTCGTGGCGGCCAGCCTCGTCTCCGTGCCGCTCGCGGTGGCCGACTCGGTCGCCCTCGGCGTCGGCCTCGCCGCGGTGGGCGCCGTGTTCACGGGCACCGCGCTCCTCGCGGCCCAGCTGACCGGCGGCGCCCGCGCGGCGTACGGGCTGGCGGGCGCCGTGCTCGCCGTCGCCTACGTGCTGCGCGCCATCGGTGACGTGGGCACCCCGTTCCTCACCTGGATCTCGCCGATCGGCTGGTACCAGGGGATGTACGCGTTCTCAGGGCTGCGGTGGTGGCCGATGCTGCCGCTGCTCGCCGCGGCCGTGCTGGCCCTCGCCGCGGCCCTGTGGGTCTTCGCGCGCCGTGACTTCGGCGCCGGGGTGCTGCCGACGCGTCCCGGACCGGCCCGCGCGTCCGCCGCGCTGACCCGCGGCCTCGGCCTGGCCACGCGCCTCCAGCGGGGCTCCGTCATCGGCTGGGCGATCGGGATGTGGCTGATGGGGCTGGCCTACGGGTCCATGGGCTCGGACGTGGGCGACCTGATCGGCGACAGCGAGCTCAGCCGCGACATGTTCGCCCGCGGCGCGGGCGACCTGGTGGACGGCTTCTACGCCACGGCCATCGTGCTGCTGGCGCTGATGTCGTGCGGCTTCGCCGTCAGCAGCGCCCTGCGCCCGCGCGGCGACGAGGACGTGGGGCGCGTCGAGGTGCTGCTCGCGACCGGCCTGTCCCGGACCCGGTGGCTCCTGGCCTCCATGGCGGTCACGGTGGCGGGCTCCGTCGTCGTCGTGCTGGCCGCCGGGCTCGGGCTCGGCTCCGGCTACGCCCTGGTGACCGGGGACGACGCCGCGGTGGTCGACCTCACCGTCGCCACCGTGCCGTACGTCGCGCCGGTGCTGGCGACAGCCGCCGTGGCCAGCCTGCTCTTCGGGCTGGCGCCGCGCCTGGCCGGCCTGGCCTGGCTGGTGCTCGGGTATGCGGTCGTGGTGCTGATGTTCGGCGAGCTCCTCTCCATCCCCGAGCGGCTGCAGGGGTTGTCCCCGTTCCACCACCTGGCGCTGGTGCCGGCCGAGGACTTCCGGTGGGCCCCCTTCCTCGCTCTCACGGCGCTCGCCGCCGTGCTGGGCGGGGCCGGGGTCGCGGCGTTCACGCGCCGCGACGTCGAGGTCCGCTAGCGTCCTCGCCATGTGGCAGCCCGAGCCCGGTTGGCAGCGCCTCCCGGGCGCCGGCCCGTCCACGTTCGGGGTGTGGTCCGCGGTCGAGGACGGTCGCGAGGTCGTGGTCAAGCGGCTGGCCGCCCCGGAGCCGCCCGACCCGCCCGGCCTGTCCGATCCCCGCGACGCCAACTACTGGCGCCGGGCCGCCGACGTGGCGCTCGCGGGCGTCGTACGCCGCACGCCCGGACTGCGGGAGGCGGTGGTCGTGCGCATCGAGGAGGACGACGACGGCGTGACGGTCGTGCACGAGCGGGTGGTGGGCGAGGCGCCCACCGGCCTGTTCATCGCCCACAGCCTCGGCCGCTTCGCGGGTGCGGACCTCGGCGGCGAGCCCTGGCTGGCCAGCGGACAGCTGCGCACCCGGCTGGCGCTCGTGGAGCGGCGCGGCGGGTGGCGCACCCTGGCGCGCACACCGACCGCCGACATCGCCGAGCACCTCTGGAGCCGTCGCGAGTCGTGGCTCGGGCGCTGCGACGAGCTGCCGCGCGTCGCCCAGCACGGGGACCCGGTGGCGGCCAACGTGCCGGTGCGCGCCGGCGACGACGCCGTCGCCATCGACTGGTCGCACCTGGGCACCGGCCCGGTGGGCGCCGACCTCGGCTACCTGTCCCTCTCGTCGCGCGAGGGCTTCGAGCCGCTGCTGGACGCCTACGTCGAGGGCCTCCCCGCGGGGCTCGCGACCCGGGAGCAGGCCGCGCTCGGAGCCCAGGTGACGGCCGTCTACACCGCGCTCACCCGCGTCGACTGGGCGCTGAGCCGGGTCGCCGACGGGGAGGGCGCGCTCGCCGGCAAGTTCCGCCACCCCGCCGTCGCGCCGTACATCGTCGCGATGCAGCGCCAGGTGACCCAGATCGAGGCCCTGCTCGGCTGAGACCGGGCCGGCGGCTGGGTAGTCCGTGACGATCGGACCCTCGAACCGGGCGGTCCGGGGTCCGATCGTCACGGACTACGCCGAGATGAGGCTCAGAGCTGGTCGGCCGCGAACGTGTCGCAGGCCTGCAGCGTGCCCTGCTCGTAGCCCGTGGTGAACCAGCGCACGCGCTGCTCCGACGACCCGTGGGTCCAGCCCTCGGGGTCGACGCGCTGGCCCGACTTCTGCTGGATGCGGTCGTCGCCGACGGTCTTGGCCGAGTCGATGGCCTCGTTGATGTCGCCCTCGTCGAGGTCGGCGAGGATGCCGTCACCGTCGCTGGCGTCGCGAGTCCACATGCCGGCGTAGCAGTCGGCCTGCAGCTCGAGCCGCACCGCGTCGGACTCGGGTCCCTGCTGGGTGCGGACCCGGCCCATCGTGCCGAGGAGGTTCTGGATGTGGTGGCCGTACTCGTGGCCGAGGACGTAGGGCTCGACGAAGTCGCCGCCCTGGCCGCCGAGCTGGCCCTCGAGCACGTCGGAGAAGAACGTGGTGTCGAGGTAGACCTGCTGGTCGGCCGGGCAGTAGAACGGGCCGACCTGGGAGGTGGCCTGGCCGCACCCGGTGCCGACGCCGCCGCTGAAGGTGATGATCTGGGCCGGCGTGAACTCGGTCCCGCCCTGCTCGGGCAGGGTCTTCGCCCAGTACTGCTCGAGGGAGTAGGCCACCGCCTTGCGGGCGCAGTCGACGTCGTCGTTGGCGTCGGCGCCGGTCTTGCAGTTGGCGTAGCGGTCGCTGTCCTCGTCGAGGCCCGAGGGGTTGCCGCCCTGGCCGGACGGGTCGATCCCGGTGCCGGTGCTGCCGCCGCCGCCCATGCACTGGGTCAGCACGAGGAACAGGATGATCACCAGGATGCCGCCGATGCCGCCGCCCGCCTTGGTGCCGCCGGGCATCGGGATCCGCATGGGGCCGCCGCCCCCGCCACCGCCGCCGCCACGGCCGGCATCGCCGACGCGACCCCCGCTGATGTCAGCCTTCGGGTTGAACCGCATGAGGAGCGCCTTTCGACGGAGCAGGGTGGTCGGGGGGCAGGCTAACGCGCCCGCGGCCGATCGTGCGTCAGCGCCGATTCCAAAGGGTGGGTCGGATCTCCGTAGACTGGGCAGCGATGATCACCGCCCAGCAGCTCGAGGTCCGCGCGGGCGCTCGCCTCCTCATGGAGAACGTCTCCTTCCGCATCGCGGCAGGCGACAAGGTCGGCCTCGTCGGCCGCAACGGCGCCGGCAAGACCACCCTCACCAAGATCCTCGCCGGCGAGGCCCAGCCGGCCTCCGGGACCGTCCTGTCGAAGGGCGAGATCGGCTACCTGCCGCAGGACCCGCGCATCGGCAACCCCGAGGTCCTGGCCCGCGAGCGGATCCTGTCCGCCCGAGGTCTCGACGACGTCGTACGCCGCCTGCGCGACGCCGAGGTCGAGATGGCCTCCGAGGACCCCGCGGTCCACGAGCGCGGCATGAAGCGCTGGACGCGGGCCGACGCCGAGCTGCACGCCGGGGGCGGTTACGCCGCGGAGTCCGAGGCCGCTCAGATCGCCAGCAGCCTCGGCATCGAGACCCGGCTGCTCGACCAGCCGCTGAAGACGCTGTCCGGCGGCCAGCGCCGACGCGTCGAGCTCGCCCGCATCCTGTTCTCCGGCGCCGAGACGCTGCTCCTCGACGAGCCCACCAACCACCTCGACGCCGACTCGATCGTCTGGCTGCGCGGCTTCCTGGCCTCCCACCGCGGCGGCCTCATCGTGATCAGCCACGACAACGCCCTGCTCGAGGCGACGGTCAACAAGGTCATGCACCTCGACGCCAACCGCGGCGTCATCGACGTCTACAACATGGGTTGGAAGAACTACCTCACCCAGCGCGAGACCGACGAGCGTCGCCGCAAGCGCGAGCGGGCCAACGCCGAGACCAAGGCCAAGACCCTCACCGACCAGGCCAACAAGATGCGCGCCAAGGCCTCCAAGGCCACCGCCGCGCAGTCGATGCTCAAGCGGGCCGAGAAGATGATGGCGGGCCTCGAGGGCGAGCGTGCCTCCGACAAGGTGGCGCGGATCAAGTTCCCCGCCCCGGCCGCTTGCGGCAAGACCCCGATCACCGCCGAGGAGCTGTCGAAGTCCTACGGCTCGCTCGAGGTCTTCACCGACGTCGACCTGGCCATCGACCGCGGCTCGCGCGTGGTGATCCTGGGCCTCAACGGCGCCGGCAAGACCACGATGCTGCGGATCCTGGCCGGCGTGGACGAGGCCGACACCGGTCGGGTGCTGCCCGGCCACGGCCTCAAGGTCGGCTACTACGCCCAGGAGCACGAGACCCTCGACACCGGTCGCACGGTCCTGGAGAACATGCAGTCGGCGGCACCCCAGCTCACCGACAGCGAGGCGCGCAGCGTGCTGGGCTCCTTCCTCTTCTCCGGCGATGACGCGCACAAGTCCGCGGCCGTGCTCTCCGGCGGCGAGAAGACCCGGCTGGCCCTGGCCGCCCTGGTCGTCTCCAGCGCCAACGTGCTGCTGCTCGACGAGCCCACCAACAACCTCGACCCGGCGTCGCGGGAAGAAGTGCTGGCCGCGATCCGTTCCTACGAGGGAGCGATCATCCTCGTCACCCACGACGAGGGGGCCGTGCGGGCCCTCGAGCCCGACCGTGTCCTGCTGCTCCCCGACGGGGACGAGGACCTGTGGAACGAGGGCTACCTCGACCTCGTCTCGCTCGCCTGAGCAGGAGCACCGCCGACTTGTCCTCATGTGGACATGAAGTCCTAGCCTCCCGATCGGGACGTGACGTAGCAGGACCTGAGGAGGTCACATGTCGATGATGGGTGGCGCCGGTGGCGCCGGACGAGGTGCGGTCTTCCGGCACATGCGCACGGACCGGTCGGAGGTGCCGCGAGGCGTGAGCCGCGAGACCGTACGCCGCGTGCTGTCGTTCGCGCGCCCGCACCGGCGGCTGATCGCGGTGTTCCTGCTGCTCACCGTCGTCGACGCGTGCCTCGTGGTGGTCAACCCGCTGCTGGTGCAGCGTCTCGTCGACGACGGCATCACGGGGCAGAACGGCACCCTGGTCACCCTGCTGGCCCTGGCCATGGCCGGGGTCGCGGTGGTCAGCGCGGGACTTGCGGTGCTCGGCGGCTGGTTCTCCTCCCGGATCGGCGAGGGCCTCATCTTCGACCTCCGCACCCAGGTCTTCGGCCACGTGCAGCGCCAGAGCCTGGCGTTCTTCACCCGCACCCAGACCGGCGCGCTGGTCTCGCGGCTCAACAACGACGTGATCGGCGCCCAGCGGGCCTTCACCTCGACCCTGTCGAGCACCGTCTCCAACTCGATCTCGGTGGTCGTGGTCGGCATCGCGATGCTGGCCCTCAGCTGGCAGGTCACCCTGCTGTGCCTGCTGCTGTTCCCGATCCTGCTGATCACCTCGCGCGTGGTGGGCACGAAGCTGGCCGGCCTGACCCGCAACCAGATGGACGGCAACGCCGACCTCGGCAACGCCATGACCGAGCGCTTCAACGTCGGCGGGGCCATGCTGCTCAAGCTCTTCGGCCGCCGCGACGAGGAGGACGCCGTCTTCGCGCAGAAGGCCGGCGTGGTCCGCGACCTCGGCGTGCGCATCTCGCTCATCACCCGCATCTTCGGTGCCGCGATGATGCTCGTCCCGGCGCTCGCCACGGCGCTGGTCTACGGCGTCGGCGGCCACCTGGCGCTGCGCGACGCGCTCACGGTCGGCACCCTCTTCGCCCTCGCCACGCTGCTCCTGCGGCTGCTCGGGCCGCTCCAGGGGCTGTCCAACGTGCGCATCGACGTTATGACGGCGCTGGTCAGCTTCGAGCGCGTCTTCGAGGTGCTCGACCTGCCGTCGCTGGTCGCGGAGAAGCCCGACGCCCTGGTGCTGCCCCGCACGGCGTCGCGCCTGGAGTTCGACGACGTGTCGTTCACCTACCCCGGCGCCGACGAGGTCTCGCTGGCGTCGCTGGAGAACGTCGCCCGGCTCGAGTCCCGGGACAACGGCGAGGTCCTCAGCGGCATCTCCTTCGTCGCCGAGCCCGGGCAGATGGTGGCGCTGGTCGGTCCGTCCGGGGCCGGCAAGACGACGGTCACCCACCTCGTCGCCCGCCTGTACGACGCCACGTCCGGCACCGTCCGCGTCGGCGGCCAGGACGTCCGGGACGTCACCCTGGACTCGCTGGAGGACGCGGTCGGCTACGTCACCCAGGACGCGCACATGTTCCACGACACGATCCGTGCCAACCTCGTCTACGCCCGTCCGGGCGCCGGGGACGAGGAGATCTGGGCGGCCCTCGAGGCGGCTCAGGTGGGTGCCCTCGTCCGCGGTCTGCCCGACGGCCTCGACACCGTCGTCGGCGACCGCGGCTACCGGCTCTCCGGCGGCGAGCGACAGCGGCTGGCCATCGCGCGGCTGCTGCTCAAGTCGCCGGCGATCGTGGTGCTCGACGAGGCCACAGCGCACCTCGACAGCGAGTCGGAGGCCGCCGTCCAGCGCGCCCTCGACGCGGCCCTGGAGGAGCGCACCTCGCTGGTCATCGCCCACCGGCTCTCCACGGTGCGCAACGCCGACCAGATCCTGGTGATGGAGGACGGCCGGGTCGTGCAGTCCGGCACCCACACCTCGCTGCTCGCCGAGGGCGGTCTCTACGCCCTGCTCTACGCCACGCAGTTCCAGGACGACGTGGCGCCCGCCGAGGCGTGAGCGGCCCCTAGGGTTCGGGGCATGGACCTGTCGCTCACCGATCGCGTCTTCGTCGTCACCGGGGGAGCGCGCGGCCTCGGCCGCGCCACCGCCGACTGCCTGGTCGCCGAGGGGGCGCGGGTCGTCCTCTCGGGGCGGTCGGCCGAGGCCCTGGGGGCTGCCGCCGGCGACCTCGGCGACGCGGCGACCACGGTCGAGGCCGACAACGCCGACCCGGGCACCCCGGCCCGGCTGATCGCCGCCGCCCACGAGCGTTGGGGCCGCCTCGACGGCGCCCTGATCTCGGTCGGGGGGCCGCCCAAGGGCCCGGTCGCGGACATGACCGACGAGCAGTGGACCACCTCCTTCGGCTCGGTCTTCCTCGGCGCCGTCCGGCTGGCCCGGGAGATCGGCTCCGTCCTGGACCACGGCGGGTCGCTGGCCCTGGTGCTGAGCTCCAGCGTGCGGGCGCCGCTGGCCGACATGGCCATCTCCAACGGGCTGCGGCCCGGGCTGGCGATGGTCGCCAAGACCCTCGCCGACGAGCTGGGCCCCCGGGGCGTGCGGGTCAACGGCCTGCTGCCGGGGCGGGTGGCGACGGACCGCGTCGCCGAGCTCGACGCGCTCTCGGGTGACCCCGACCGGGCCCGGGAGGCCGCCGAGGCGACCATCCCGCTGCGCCGCTACGGCGAGCCGGAGGAGTTCGGCCGGGCCGCGGCCTTCCTGCTGTCGCCGGCGGCGTCGTTCGTCACCGGCGTCATGCTGCCGGTCGACGGCGGGATGCTGCGCTCGCTCTGAGCGTCCCCGGGCTGCGATCCGCGGCCGTCGGGGGCGGGGCTCCGCCGCGATCCACGCACCGGTCCGCGGCCGCCGCGGGCCTCGTCGTACACGAGGTAGCCGAAGCCGAAGAGCGCCAGCAGGCCGAAGAACCACCACTGGAGGCCGTAGAAGAAGTGCGGTCCGTTGTCGAGCTCGGGCAGCTCGGCGGGGGCGAGCGCCTGGTCGGCCTCGGGGGACTCCGAGCGGATGTCGACGAAGCCGGTCAGCACGTCCTGGTCGATCGCGCGGCCGATCTCGGCGCTGCTGATCGCGCGCGTGGAGCGGTCGGTCACCTCGGTGCTGTCGCCCGTGGCGTCGAGGCGGACCCAGCCCTCGACGTCCACCTCGCCGGATGGGGGAGCCGGGACGTCCTGGGGGGTCGTCCCGCGGTTGTCGGTGGCGAACCAGCCGCGGTCGACCAGCAGGCTGGTGCCGTCGGCGAGGACCAGCGGCACGACCACGTCCACCCCCGAGGCGCCGTCGCGGGTGCGGTAGCGGACGACGACGGTGGAGTCGGCGTCGTACGTGCCGGTCGCGGTGACCTGCGTCCACTCCTCGTCGGAGGTGAGCGGGCGGTCGACGCCCATCACGTCGGTGACGGGCACCGGCTCCTGCGTCTCGTTGCGCTGGATGACGGAGTTGCGGTCCTTGCGGTCGTCCAGCCGGTGGAACTGCCACTCGCCGAGGCGCCAGGCCACCCACGCGAGCGCGAGGACGGTCAGCAGGAAGAGCACCCAGCGTCTGCTGAGCAGGAAGCGGAACCGACGCACGGCCCGAGGCTATCCGGCGCCCCCGCACGCGGGGTCGCCGAGGCCGCCCGAAAGGCGGTGCCTGCGTCCGAGCACGGCGGTGCCGGACCCCCCACCACCTAGACTGGGCAGGTGACGACCCGGATGCTGCCCCTCGCGGACGCCTACGGTCGTGTCGCGACCGACCTGCGCGTCTCCCTGACCGACCGCTGCAACCTGCGCTGCTCCTACTGCATGCCGGCCGAGGGCCTCGACTGGCTGCCCGACGACCAGACGCTCACCGACGACGAGGTCGTCCGGCTGGTCACCATCGGGGTACGCCGCCTCGGCGTGCAGGAGGTCCGCTTCACCGGCGGCGAGCCGCTGGTGCGCCGCGGCCTGGTCGACATCGTGCGCCGCACCCACGACCTCGGCGTCGAGACGTCGCTCACCACCAACGCCCTCGGCCTGCAGCGCAACGCGCAGGCGCTCCGCGACGCCGGCCTCGACCGGATCAACGTGAGCCTCGACAGCGTGCGGCGCGAGACCTTCCACGAGGTCACCCGCCGCGACCGGCTCGACGACGTCATCGCCGGGCTGGAGGCCGCCCGGGCCGCCGGCCTGGGCCCGCTCAAGCTCAACGCGGTCCTGCTGCGCGGGCTCAACGACGACCAGGCGCCCGAGCTGCTGGCCTGGGCGATCGAGCGCGGCTACGACCTGCGCTTCATCGAGCAGATGCCGCTCGACGCCCAGCACGGCTGGAGCCGCGCGGAGATGATCACGGCCGACGAGATCTACGCCGCGCTGAGCGCCGAGTTCGAACTGACCCCCCACGGTGAGCCGCGGGGGAGTGCCCCGGCGGAGCTGTTCGACGTGGACGGCGGGCCGGCGACGGTGGGCATCATCGCCTCGGTCACCCGCCCCTTCTGCGGCGACTGCGACCGGGTCCGGCTGACCGCGGACGGGCAGGTGCGCAACTGCCTCTTCGCCCGCGACGAGTCCGACCTGCGTACGGCGATGCGCGCCGGCGCCACCGACGAGGAGCTCGCCGATCGCTGGGTCGTCGCGATGGCCGGCAAGCTCCCGGGGCACGGCATCAACGACCCGAGCTTCCTCCAGCCGGACCGTCCCATGTCCGCCATCGGCGGGTAGCAGCCACCGGCGGGCGCACCGCCCGCGCTGTCCCCGTCAGGCGGGGTGGGGGACGACGTCCTTGAGGAAGCCGCGCGCCCCCAGGAAGTCACCCAGGGTGGTGCGGTGCTCGTCGCACGCCAGCCACGTCTTGCGCCGCTCCGGCGTGTGGATCTTGGGGTTGTTCCACAGCAGCGCCCAGGTCGCGGGTGCCGTGCAGCCCTTGGCGGAGCAGGTGTCGGGGAGCTCCTCGCTCAACCTCGACCACCCTCTCGCACGCGAATGCACCCCGGAAATGGAGGCGGTGCCGGACAGCCACGGGGGAAGCCGTCCGGCACCGCTGGTGCCACCTCAGACGGGGGATGCTGGGTGGCGAAGTTGATTCTTGCACGACGCATCGGCAAAACCAACAACCGGTTACCGGCGAGTGGCGGACGGCGGAAGCTCGCGCGTGGTCTGCGAACCACGCAGCTCGAAGCTGTCGTCCTTGCGCGACTCGGGGTTGGCCATGACGACCGCCACGTAGGGCAGGAGCACCGCCCCGGCGACCAGCACCCAGCGCAGCCAGCCGGGTCCGACGGCGACCGCGCCGACGAAGCACAGGGTGCGGATCGTCATGGAGATGACGTAGCGCTTCTGACGTGCGGCGATGTCCGCGTGGTGGCTCGTCGCCGCGGTGGTGATGCGCACGGGAACGCTCGGATCCTCACGGCGGGCCATGACCTTCACTGTACGTCGGGTGGCCCAACGCCCCGCCCGTCCTCGCTAGGCTCCGGAGCACTGCCCGAGCCCACGCAGCACCCACTCCAGGAGGACCCGTGTCCAACCGCACCTACCGCGTCACCGAGATCGTCGGCACCTCACCCGACGGCGTCGACCAGGCCATCCGCAACGGCATCGAGCGTGCCGGCAAGACGCTGCGCCACATCGACTGGTTCGAGGTCACCCAGATCCGCGGCCAGGCCAAGGACGGCCAGGTCGAGCACGTCCAGGTCGGCATGAAGGTCGGCTTCCGTCTCGAGGACGAGTGATCGCGGCGAGGTCTTTTCGTGTACCGCGGGGTAATCACTAGCGTCGAGCAGCATGAGTGACGACATCCGGCCCGAGCCCCGTTCCGTCCTGGTGACGGGCGGCAACCGCGGCATCGGCCGCGCCATCGCCGAGGCCTTCATCGCCCAGGGCGACAAGGTCGCCGTGACGACCCGCAGCGGGGGTGCGCCCGAGGGGGCGCTCGACGTCCGCTGCGACATCACCGACCCCGACGCGGTCGAGGCGGCCTTCAAGACCGTCGAGGAGGCCCACGGCCCCGTGGAGGTGCTGGTCGCCAACGCGGGGATCACGGCCGACACGCTGGTGCTGCGGATGTCGGAGGACGACTGGTCCAGCGTCATCGACACCAACCTCACCGGGTCCTTCCGGCTGGCCAAGCGGGCCGCGAAGGGCATGCTGCGGCTGCGTCGTGGCCGGATCATCTTCATCTCCTCGGTCGTCGGGCTGCTCGGCTCGGCCGGCCAGGTCAACTACGCCGCCTCCAAGGCGGGCCTCGTCGGCATGGCCCGCTCGCTGGCGCGGGAGCTGGGATCGCGCTCGATCACGGCCAACGTGGTCTCGCCCGGCTTCGTCGAGACCGACATGACCGACGTGCTCACCGACGAGCAGAAGCAGATGATCAAGGCGCAGGTCCCCCTGGGGCGCTACGCCGCCACGACCGAGGTCGCCTCGGCCGTGACCTGGTTGGCGTCGGACGGCGCCGCCTACGTGACTGGAGCCGTCATCCCTGTTGACGGCGGACTCGGAATGGGGCACTGACAATGGGACTTCTCGACGGCAAGCGGATCCTCGTGGCCGGCGTGACGATGGACTCCTCCATCGGCTTCGCCACGGCCAAGGTGGCCCAGGAGCAGGGCGCCACGGTGCTCATCTCCAACTTCGGGCGGGCGCTGGGCATCACCCGGCGGATCGCCAAGCGGCTCCCGGTGGAGCCGCCGGTGCTCGAGCTCGACGTGACCGACGAGGAGCACCTCGCCGGGCTCGCCGACCAGGTGCACGAGCACGTGGACGGCCTCGACGGCGTCGTCCACTCGATCGCCTACGGCAACCCCGAGACCCTGCTGGGTGGCAAGTTCATGGAGGGCCCCTGGGAGGACGTCGCCCAGGCGGTGCAGGTCTCGGCGTACTCGCTCAAGTCGCTCGCCGTCGCCACCCGCCCGCTCATGTCGCGCGGCGGCTCCATCGTCGGGCTGACCTTCGACGCGACGTCGGCCTGGCCGGCGTACGACTGGATGGGCGTCGCCAAGGCGGCGCTGGAGAACACCTCGCGCTACGTCGCCCGCGACCTCGGTCCCGAGGGCATCCGCTGCAACCTCGTGTCCGCCGGCCCGCTCAAGACGCTCGCGGCCAAGGCGATCCCCGGCTTCGAGGCCCTGGAGTCGTCGTGGAAGGACCGCGCCCCGCTCGGCTGGGACGAGACCGACCAGGTCCCCACCGCCCAGGCCGTGTGCGCGCTGCTCAGCGACTTCTTCCCGGCGACGACCGGGGAGATCGTGCACGTCGACGGCGGTTTCCACGCGATGGGGCTCTGACCCCACCACACGCGCGCACGGGTGGCGCCCGGTCGAGCCGGAGCGCCACCCGTGGCCGTGATCAGCTGAGCGTGCAGCCCAGGTTGTTGTCGGCGTCGAGCCGGCTGGCCAGGGCCAGCATTGTGGCGCGGTCGCCGCTGGCGTACGCCGCGTCGACCGCCTCGACGAGCGGCGGACGACCGTCCTTGCCCGCGAGGTAGCGACGCCACGGGTAGCCGACGCCCTCGTGTGCGGCGTTGAGGAACGCCGCGGCCGAGGCGCGGGCCAGGATCTCGGCGGCCCCGTCGGCCCCGGGTCCTCCCCGCGCCGACAGCGCCCCGAGGAAGGTGAGCCCGGCGACGTTGGCCCGGGCGTCCACGAAGGTGGCGCCGTAGAGCTGGTCGGGCGTCATCTCCTGCCAGTTGTCGGTGTGGTTCTTCCAGTAGCCGGGCGTGCAGCCCTCGTAGCCGATGTTGGTGGCCTGGGCGGCGGGTGTGGCGCCGAACGTCGCAAGGGCGGCCAGCACCATGGCCACCGCGACGAAGATCTTCCTCATGTGTGCAGTCCCTTCGGATTCCGGTGGGCGCGAGACGACGGACGTCCCCCGAGCGGCCACGGCCCCGACCTGGGGCCTGCTCCTGCAGCATCCGTCCGGACGACACCCGGCACATCTCCGAATCTGGGTATGTGCGGACATCGGGTCGCGCCGCCGGCTTCGGTAGCGTGCGCGGGTGAACTCTCTCGTCGAGCTCAGGGTCCTGGAGGGCCCCAACCTCTACTTCCCCCGCGCCGCCATCAAGCTGACCCTCGACGTCACGACGATCGCGGAGGCGTCGGAGGAGACGGCGCTGCGCTTCGCGCGCCGGATCGGTCTGCGCAGCACCCGTCCGGGCGCGCCGGGCAGCGGCTTCCGCCAGCGCTTCTCCATGCGGGCCGTCGAGCGGTTGGTGCGCGCGATCGCCGCCGAGTCCGGTACGACGCGGCTGGCGGTGCGGGTGCGTCCGACCAGCGACCCGGACCGCCTCGTGGTGGCCTTCCCGTGGCGGCACCGGGGCCGGGCCGAGTCGCTCGGCCGGGCCGTGGCCGACGCGTTGGACGCGCTGCCGACCCCCGACCTGGAGGCCGCGGTCAGCGCGGCCGCGGACTCGGTGGCCGCGGCGGAGGCCGGTGACGGCCCCACGACGCTGACCCCGCGCGTCCCCGTCGTCGCCGTGACCGGCACCAACGGCAAGACGACCACGAGCCGGATGATCGCCCACATCGCCCGCACCCACGGGCTGCTCACCGGGTGGTCCAACACGGACGGCATCTACATCGACGGCGAGCTCGTCGAGGCGGGGGACTACTCCGGTCCCAGCGGCGCCGGGCGGGTGCTGGCCCACCCGCAGGTCCAGCTGGCAGTGACCGAGACGGCTCGCGGCGGGATCCTGCTCAAGGGCATCGGCCTGCGCCACAACGACGTGTCGGTGGTCACCAACGTGACCGCGGACCACCTCGGCCTCCAGGGGATCGACACCGTCGACCAGCTCGCTGAGGTGAAGTCCGTCGTCCCGCAGATCACCCGCAAGGACGGTTGGGCGATCCTCAACGCCGACGACCCCCGGGTGCTCGCGATGCGCGCGGTGACCAGGGCCAGGCCGTGGGTCTTCTCCCGCGACCCCGACTCTCCCGCGATCCGCGAGGTCGTCGGCCACGGTGGCCGGGCGACCACCGTCATCGACGGCTGGGTCACGGTGCTGCGGCCCGGGAGCGACCCCGAGCCGCTGGTCGAGCTCGTCGACGTACCCATGACCCTCGCCGGCCTGTCGCGCTTCAACGTCGAGAACACGCTGGCCGCCGCGTCGGCGGCCCTGGCCATCGGCCTGCCCGCCACGGCGGTGGTCGAGGGGCTGACGTCCTTCCTGCCGGACGCCGAGCACAACCCCGGCCGGATGAACTTCTTCACCCTGCCCGTGGACGGTGACGGGGTCTCGGTGGTGATGGACCTCGCCCACAACGAGGCCGGGCTGGAGGCCCTTCTCGAGATCATGAGCGGCGTACGACGCCCGGGCGCGCGGCTGCTGCTCGGCCTCGGCGCGGTGGGGGACCGGACGGACGAGCTCATCGACGCGCTCGGGGAGATCGGCGCCAAGGGCAGCGACGTGGTGGCGATCGGCCACAAGGAGCACTACCTGCGCGGGCGCACCATGGACGAGATCGACGCCCTGCTCCGCGCCGGTGCGGCCCGGGTCGGGGTGGAGGACATCGAGACCTACGACACGGAGGTCGCGTGCCTGGCCGCCCTGGTCGCCCGGGCCCGACCGGGCGACGTCGTCGGGCTCATGTGCCACGCCGAGCGCCAGGAGGCCTACGACTGGATCGCCGCGCACGGGGGCACCCCCGACTCGCCGGAGGACCTCGCCGCGAAGGTGCGCGCCGCCTCGGCGTGAGGACGCCCCGGCCACACCGGCCGCCCGGCCCGCGTGTGCACCAGCCTGTCTGTACCGGCAGCCACGAATGCTGCGAAGACGTCCCCCGCGCCTGGTCCGCGGCTAACTTGTCGAGCGTGCCGACCACCCAGTCCTCGCCGCACCGCGGCCGCAGCCGCCTCCCGCTCGTCCTGGGAGGGCTTGCGGTCGTGCTTGCGGTGGTCGGTGCAGTTGGGTGGCTCCTCACCCCCCGAGGTCTCCCGACCGGCGCGGACAAGGAGTCGTTCTGCGGGTGGGTGGACCAGGCGATGACGGCTGACGATGACGACACCGTGCGCAAGGCCACCGACAACATCGAGGACGGTGGCGTGCCGGCAGGACTGGACGGCACGGCCGCGCAGCACGGCGTCGAGGTCTTCATCGACATGACCGCGAGCGTCGGTGCGGCGGGAAGGGACTACTGGTCCGACCAGACCGTCGCTGACAACCGCACCGGGCAGGACCGCGACGACCTCGCTGCCTTCCTCTACTACGCGTACACCGAGTGCGGAGCCCCCAGCATTCCCTCCTCGTCCTGACCTGCCAGGAAGCGCCCGGTCGGCCCGATCCACGTGCCAGGAAGCGCCCGGTCGGCGCGATCCACGTGCCAGGAAGTGCCCGGTCAGCGGGTGAGGGGCGCGGCGGCGACCGAACGCGTGCGGGTCCCCTGGGCGCCCACGACCGCGACCAGCCCGGCGGCGACGGCGACCAGGTAGGCCGCGGAGGCGCCGTGGTGGTCGACGACGAACCCCGCAGCCGCGGCGCCGGGGGCCACGCCGGCCATCAGGCCGGTGTGCAGGACGGCCATGCCCTCGGTCAGGCGGCCGTGGGGGACCGTCTGCTCGGTGAGCGACATGGTGGCGATCAGGGTCGGCGCGATCGAGCAGCCGCCCACCAGGAGGGCCAGGAACATGAGCGGGAAGCCCTCGACCAGCACGGGCGGCACCATCGCCAGCATCATCGCGAAGGACCCCCAACGGACCCGGACGGCCGGGCCGCGCCTCCAGACCACGGCCCCCGTCACGATGCCGGCCAGCATGCTCCCCAGGGCCCAGGTGGCCAGCAGCCACCCGGACACGGCCCGCGCCCCGGTCTCCTCGGCGAACGCGACGGTCGTGACCTCGGCGGAGCCGAACAACGCTCCCAGGGACAGGCAGACCAGGCCGAGGGGCAGCACGGTGCGCCACGGCATCGGCAGCCGCAAGGCACCGTCGCGGTGCCGGCCCGAGGGCGGCTCGGTGGCGCGCTGGGCGGCGAAGGCGTAGGTCCCGACCAGCCCGGCGGCGGTGGCGACCACCAGCCCCGCCACCGGGTGCCACAGCACGGCCAGCATCGTCGCCAGCACCGGCCCGACGACGAAGGCCACCTCGTCGAGGACCGACTCGAGGGCGTACGCCGTCTGCACGTCGCGCGGCTGGTCGAGCAGGTGCGACCACCGGGTCCGCACGCACGCGCCGACCTGGGGGAGGAGAGCCCCGGTCAGCGCGGCGAAGAGGTAGACCAGCGGCATCGCCCAGTCGCTGCCCACCGCGGTGACCAGCAGCGTCATGGACACCGCGAAGCCGGTGATCGCGATCGGCAGCACCCGACCCTGGCCGTACTGGTCGACCAGCCGGCCGTGCAGGACGGCGCAGGCCGCCTCGCCGAGCACGACGACCCCGGAGACGGTCCCGGCCAGGCCGTAGGACCCGGTTCGGTCCTCGACGAGCAGCACCACTCCCAGCGTCACCATCGAGATGGGCAGGCGCGCCAGCAGGCCGGCGGAGCTGAAGCGCAGCGCACCGGGCCGGGAGAGCACGCGGCGGTAGGAGTCGAGCATCGCCTCGGATGCTAGGCCTCCGTAGGCTGGCGCCATGAATCCCGACGTGTCGCCGTACGACGCCCTCCTGCTCCTGTCCTTCGGTGGACCCGAGAAGCCGGACGACGTCGTGCCCTTCCTCGAGAACGTCACCCGCGGGCGGGGCATCCCGCGCGAGCGCCTGGAGGAGGTGGGGGAGCACTACTTCCTCTTCGGCGGTCGCAGCCCGATCAACGACCAGAACCGGGCCCTCCTCGCCGCGATCCGCGAGGACCTGGCCGGCAGCGGCATCGACCTGCCCGTCTACTGGGGCAACCGCAACTGGGACCCGTACCTCGCCGACGCGCTGCGCGAGATGCGCGACGACGGCATCCGTCGGGCGGCCGTGATCACCACCTCGGCGTACTCCTCGTACTCCTCGTGCCGGCAGTACCGCGAGAACCTCGCCGACGCCGTGGCCGAGGTCGAGGGCGCGCCCCGCCTGGACCGGCTGCGGCAGTACTACAACCACCCTGGCTTCGTGGAGCCCGTCGTTGACGCGACCCTCGCGGCGATGGCCGACCTGCCCGACGCCGTGCGGGAGGGCGCGGAGCTCGTGTTCGTCACGCACTCGATCCCGACCGCGATGGCCGAGACCAGCGGTCCGCCCCTGGAGGGCGGCAACGCCTACGTCCGCCAGCACCTGGCGGTGGCGGAGGAGGTCACCGCCCGGGTCCGCCAGGAGACCGGCCGCCGCCACAAGCACGAGCTCGTCTACTGCTCCCGCTCCGGCTCGCCGCGCATCCCGTGGCTGGAGCCGGACGTCAACGACCACCTGGCCGCGATGGCCAGGCGCGGCGCCACGGCCGCGGTGATGATCCCGGTCGGGTTCGTCTCCGACCACATGGAGGTCATCTACGACCTCGACACCGAGGCCATGGCCACCGCGGAGAAGCTCGGCCTCGAGGCGGTCCGTGCAGCCACCCCCGGCATCGACCCGCGCTTCGTGGCGATGGTGCGCGACCTCCTGGTCGAGCGGGCCGCCGTCGAGCGGGGCGAGGAGGTCGCCCGGAGCACCGTGGGGGACCAGCCTGCGTGGCGCGAGGTGTGCGCCGTCGGCTGCTGCCCCAACCCCCGCGGCGAGCGCCCCGCCCTCTGCGGGGCGGACGCGTGACCCACGACCCGGTCGCACTGAGGGACCTCGCCTCGGCGGTGGCGCGCGAGGGGGCCGACCTGGCCCGTCGGATGCGGGCGGAGGGCATCGACGTCGCCGACACCAAGTCCAGCGCCGTCGACGTCGTGACCGCGGCCGACCGGGCCGTCGAGGCGCTCGTGCGCCGACGCCTGCTCGAGGTGCGGCCCGACGACTCGATCCTGGGGGAGGAGGGCGACGACCACACCGGCACCAGCGGCGTCCGATGGGTCGTCGACCCGATCGACGGGACCGTCAACTACCTCTACGGGCTGCCCGACTGCGCGGTCTCGGTGGCCGCCGAGGTCGACGAGCAGGTCGTCGCCGGCGTGGTCGTCACCATCCCGACCGGCGTGGAGTACGCCGCCGCGGTGGGCCGCGGCGCCACCCGCGACGGCGTACCCATCTCGGTCCGGGCGACGCCTCCGCTGGCCGAGCGACTGGTCCTCACCGGTTTCGGCTACCGCGCGGAGATCCGCGCGCACCAGGCCGCCTCGGTCGCCGCGCTGCTGCCCCGCGTGCGTGACGTTCGTCGCATGGGCTCCTGCTCCCTGGACCTGTGCCACGTGGCCGACGGCAGTGCGGACGCGTACGTCGAGGAGGGCCCGGCGCGCTGGGACTGGGCCGCGGGATCCCTGGTGGCATCCGAGGCCGGAGCCGTGTTCGCCCGCCTGCCGGGCCGGATGAGCGACCACCTGGCCCCCGTCCGGGCGCGGCTGGATGCCGATCCCGACTGGCCCGAGCGTTCGGTGGTCGCGGCCGCGCCGGCCGAGGGCTGGCAGGAGTTCGTCGCGGCCCTGAGGTCCGCGGGCTTCGTGGCCTCCGACGGCTGAGGAGACGGGGAATACGCGCGCCCCGGGTGGCGTTGCCGCGACACGTCCGGACCGGCGTGGCGCATGCGGCGGTCATGGTGCACAATCCACCCCGCGACGAAGAGGATGAACGATCCAATTTTGCGCAGACTGACGTGGATCGCTCGGCATGGGAGAGGGAGCAATGGCTACTGACTACGACGCGCCACGCAAGACCGAAGAGGACCAGAGCGAAGAGAGCATCGAGGAGCTCAAGGCGCGGCGCCACGACAAGAACTCGGGCAAGGTCGACGAGGACGAGGCCGAGGCGGCCGAGTCCTTCGAGCTGCCCGGTGCCGACCTGTCGCACGAGGAGCTCGCCGTCGAGGTGATGCCTCGGCAGGAGGACGAGTTCACCTGCATGAGCTGCTTCCTGGTCCACCACCGTTCGCAGCTGGCGGACGAGAAGAAGCTCATCTGCCGCGACTGCATCTGAGTCCGGCAGCACCACACACGTCGAAGGCCGCGGACCCCTCGGGGGTCCGCGGCCTTTCGTGCGTCCGGAGTGGGGCGCCGGTCAGGTGGTGGGGGCGTCGGCCTTGTCGGCGTCCTGGCCGTCCTTCTGGAGGCCGGGGGGCAGGTGGCCGGTGGACCTCGCGTAGTAGTTGGCCGCCCGGCGGGTGGCCAGCATGCGGGCGATCGCGATGAGCGTGCCGCTCACCGCGGCCCACGCCACCGCCTCCCACACGTCGACGTCGGGGTCGGCCGGGTTGGCCGGCGGGTTCTTGCCGGTCGCGGCCCGCCACGTCGTGTTGAGCCCCTTCTTGGCCACGGCGGCGGCGCCGAGGGCCGCTGCGAGGGAGAAGACCGACCAGACCTTGCTGTTGCTGGATGCCATGTCGGCACCCTACCCAGCGGAGCGGGTTCCCATGAGCGCCGCCGCGAGCCGGTCGGGACGGCGCGAGCTGATCAGCCAGTACGGCGCGGGGTCGGCGGGGTCGGTGATCTCCACCCTGACCCCACGCTTGAGGTAGGGGCGCAGCAGCAGGTAGGCCCGCGCGTCGGCGTCCTGACCGGCCTGGCGGCGCATCGCCTCGGCGTCGAGGGTGGTGACCTCGCCGACGTGCTCGAGGCCGATGCGCGCCTTGCCGGCGTGCAGGCGGCCCTCGGACACGGTCACCCGCGCGGAGCCGTAGGACACGAAGGCCAAGGCCAGCCCGGCGAGCGCGACGGTGGTGACCACCCACGCCACGGCAGGCGGGGTCGCGACCACCACGGCCAGCCACAGCGTGGCCACCAGCATGGTCCCCTGCACCCACCAGCGCAGCGGGACGCCCAGTCGTTCCGCGTACTCCACGCCGCAGAGCCTAGGCGGCGACCCGGCGGGTAGATTCACCGCCCGTGCCCGACCAACCGATGACCACCGACCTCGAGGTCGCGATCGTGCGTCTCGACACCGACCTGCCACCGCCGTCGTACGCCCATCCCGGCGACGCCGGGGCGGACCTGCGCACCACCGTCGACGTGTCCCTGGCGCCGGGGGAGCGGGCGCTGGTGCCGACCGGCATCGGCATCGCCCTCCCCGAGGGGTACGTCGCGCTGGTGCACCCGCGCTCGGGGCTCGCGGCGCGCCACGGGCTCTCGATCGTCAACACGCCGGGCACCGTCGACGCCGGCTACCGCGGCGAGGTCAAGGTCATGCTGATCAACCACGACCCGGTCTCCGCGGTCGAGCTGCGGCGGGGCGACCGGATCGCCCAGCTCGTCATCCAGCGCGTGGAGCGGGCCCGCTTCGTCGAGGTCGGGGAACTCCCTGCGTCGGTGCGCGGTGACGGGGGTTACGGTTCTACAGGAGGCTTCGGTCGGTCCTGACCGATGGCCTCCGGTCCCCAGTGGGCCGCGACGATGCCCCCGGCCCCACGAGGGGTCGGCATGAAGGAGTGATGGTTCGTGAAGTTCCGCCGCAAGGCCGAGCCCACGCAGGCGACGGACGGGCCCGACCCGGTCGCCGACGCGCCTGCTGCTGCCCCGACCGGGACCGGTCCCTTCGACGAGTCCGAGGTCGCCGGTGACGGCGTCGAGCGCGTCGACCTGGGCTCCCTGCTCGTGCGTCCGACCCCGGGTCGTGAGCTGCGGCTCCAGGTCGACGAGCCGACCGGCACCGTGCAGGCCGTGATGCTCGCCGGACCGGACGGAGCGCTGGAGTTCCAGGCGTTCGCGGCCCCCCGCCACGGCGACCTCTGGTCCACGGTGCGCCCGCAGATCGCCGCCGACATCGCCGCGCGCGGCGGGACGGCCACCGAGCGCGAGGGCCGCTTCGGCACCGAGCTGGTCTGCCAGGTGCCCGTCCAGCGCCCCGACGGCACCCAGGCCACCCAGCCGTCGCGGATCATCGGCGTCAACGGCGACCGCTGGATGCTGCGCGCCTCGCTGCTCGGCCGGCCCGCGCTCGAGCCCGACGGGTCCGGCGAGTGGGAGGACGCGCTGGCGCAGGTCGTCGTACGCCGCGGCACGACCGCCATGCCCGTCGGCGAGCCGCTCCCGGTCGTGCTCCCCGAGCAGGCCCGACGGGTCAACTGAGCGCCATGCCCGACTCCACCGGTCCCTCGCCACACCGCAGCCGGCTGCGGCGCAGCCTGTCGCGCTGGGCCGACTCCGAGGACCAGCACGCGCGCGACCTGCGCAAGACCCACGCCGGGGGCGCGGACGAGACCTGCATCGGGGACGCACCCGACCGCGAGCACGTGCGGCTGCGCGGCACCGTCAAGACCGTCACCCTGCGACCGCGGGGCGGGGTGCCCGCCCTGGAGGCCGAGCTCGACGACGGCACCGGGGTCATCCTGCTCATCTGGCTGGGGCGACGGCGGATCGCCGGGGTGGGTCCGGGACGCGCGATGTACGTCGAGGGCCGCATCGGCACCGCGACGGGGCACCGGGTCCTGTTCAACCCCCGCTACGAGCTGATCCCGTGACGGAGTCCCACCCACCCGCATCGGTGGAGACCGTCGAGGAGGTCGTGCGTCGCCAGCTCTCCCAGGCCCTTGGCGGGCGTCGGGGGATGATCGAGGCGGCCGTGCCCACCATCGTGTTCACGGTGCTGTGGCTGACCACCCGCGAGCTCCAGCTCGCGCTGTCGGTCAGCGTCGGAGCGGCGCTCGTGCTCCTCGCCGTGCGCCTGGTCCAGCGCTCGAGCATCCAGTTCGTCGTCAACGCGCTGGTCGGCATCGGGATCGGCTGGTTCTTCGTGCAGCGCTCGGCCGCGGCCGGGGGCAGCGCTGACGACCAGGCACTGGCCTACTTCCTGCCCGGCATCCTCTACAACTCCGCCTACACGGTCGTGCTGGCCTTCACCTGCCTCATCGGCTGGCCGATGGTCGGCTTCATGGTCGGCAGCGTGACGGGCGATGCGACCGCGTGGCACCGCGACAAGCAGGTAGTGCGGCTGTGCTCGCTGCTCACCTGGATGCTGGTGCTGCCCTGCCTGCTGCGGGTGCTGGTCCAGGCGCCCGTGTGGCTGGCCGGGTCGTCGGGGTCGATGGACGCCGACACCGCCGTCGCAGTGCTCGGGATCATGAAGATCGCCCTGGGGTGGCCGCTGCAGCTCGCCGCGCTCGGCGCGATGGTGTGGTTGCTGGCCCGCAACCACACCCCGATGGAGCCCGCCGCCGCCCAGGAGTGAGGCGCTCTGCTCAGCCGCCGTGGCCCTGCGGCGACAGGAGCCGCTCGAGCGTCTCCTCGACGTCGGCCGGCACCACGAAGAGCAGCTCGTCGCCGGCCTCGAGCGGCTGCTCGGCGGTCGGCGGGTAGACCTGCCCGTCGCGCAGGATGGTCACCAGCGCGCAGTTGTCCGGGAAGGGGACGAGACCGCTGGGCGTGCCGACGTACGGCGACTCCGGCGGCAGCGTCATCTCGACCAGGTTGGCGTTGCCCTGGCGGAAGGTGAACAACCGCACGAGGTCGCCGACCGAGACGGCCTCCTCGACCAGGGCCGACATGATCCGCGGGGTCGACACGTTGACGTCCACGCCCCAGGCCTCGGTGAAGAGCCACTCGTTGTTGGGGTGGTTGACCCGGCCCACGGTCCGCGGCACACCGAACTCGGTCTTGGCCAGCAGCGAGGTGACGAGGTTGGCCTTGTCGTCGCCGGTGGCCGCGATCACGACGTCGCACTTGTCGAGCTGGGCCTCGTCGAGGGAGGACATCTCGCACGAGTCGGCGAGCAGCCACTCCGCGTGCGGGACCCGCTCGGGCCGGATCGCCGAGGGGGCCTTGTCGATGAGCAGGACCTGGTGGCCGTTGTCGATCAGCTCCCGGGCGATGGAGCGGCCGACGGCGCCGGCTCCGGCGATGGCGACGCGCATCAGTTCTCCTCCGGGCCGTGCTCGAGGACGGCGTACGCGTGGGCCGCGCCCTCCTCGCGGATGACGAGGTGCAGCATGTCGCCCTCCTGGATGACGGTGTCGCGGGTGGGCAGCATGCCCTCGCCCAGGCGGTCGATCCACGCGATGCGGCTGCGCGACTGCTCCTGGAAGTGGATGGTCCGCTGTCCCACCCAGGCCTCGGGGACCTGGATGTGGTCGACGCGGATGGTGCCCGACGGGTCGCGGAAGTCCGGCTCGGCGCCGGCCGGCAGGATCCGGCGCAGCACCTGGTCGGCGGTCCACTTGACCGTGGCGACGGTGGTGATGCCGAGGCGCTGGTAGACCTCGGCGCGGCCGGGGTCGTAGATCCGGGCGACGACCTGCTGGATCCCGAAGGTCTCGCGGGCGACGCGCGCGGCGATGATGTTGGAGTTGTCACCGCTCGAGACGGCCGCGAAGGCGTCGGCGCGACGGATGCCGGCCTTCTCCAGGACCTCCTGGTCGAACCCGTAGCCGGTCACCTTGTCACCGTTGAACGTGGGCCCGAGGCGCCGGAACGCGTCGGGGTCACTGTCGATGACGGACACCGTGTGGTTGCGATCCTCGAGGCTGCGGGCCAGCGTGGAGCCGACCCGGCCACATCCCATGATGACGACGTGCACGCACGCACCGTATCCCAGGTGGAGCGGCGATCCCGGCGCCCCGCCCGACCATGGCTAGGCTGCGGTCCGTGGGTGTCGGCGACGTATCGAAACGGATCCTGCTCGGGCGCAAGCTCCGCAGCAGCCAGCTGGGGGAGACCCTGCTGCCCAAGCGCATCGCGTTGCCGGTCTTCGCCTCCGACGCGCTCTCCTCCGTGGCCTACGCGCCCGACGAGATCTTCATCATGCTGGCGGTCGCCGGCGCGACGGCGTACGCCTGGTCGTGGAAGATCGGCCTCGCGGTCGCGCTGGTCATGCTCACCGTCGTGACGTCGTACCGGCAGACGGTGCACGCCTACCCCTCGGGCGGCGGCGACTACGAGGTCGCCACGGTCAACCTCGGTCGCACCGCCGGCATCACGGTGGCGAGCGCGCTGCTCGTGGACTACGTGCTGACGGTCGCGGTGTCCATCTCGTCGGCCTCGCAGTACGCCGCCGGCGCCGTCCCGGCGCTGGTCGGTCACGAGGCGGTGGCGGCCTGCGCGGCGGTGGTGGTGCTGACTGCGCTCAACCTGCGGGGCGTCCGGGAGTCGGGCACCTTCTTCGCCGTCCCGACCTACCTCTTCATGGTCTCGATCCTGGGCATGTGCGCCTACGGGCTCGTGCAGCTCCTGTCCGGCGACCTCCCCGAGGCCGAGAGCGCCGGCCTGCAGATCCAGCCCCAGGAGGGCTGGGACGGCCCGCTCACGCAGGTCGCGCTCTTCTTCCTGCTGGCCCGAGCCTTCTCCTCCGGCTGTGCGGCGCTCACCGGCGTCGAGGCCATCTCCAACGGCGTGCCCGCCTTCCGGCGGCCCAAGAGCCGCAACGCGGCCACCACCCTCCTGCTGCTCGGCATGATCGCGATCAGCATGATGATGAGCGTCATCGTGCTGGCCAACCAGATGCACATCCGGTACGTCGACCCGCACGAGCTCGAGCGGCTGAAGACCGCCGCCGGGGCCGCCCTCCCGGCCGGCTACGAGCAGAACCCGGTGATCTCGCAGATCGCCTCCGGGGTGTTCGACCACTTCCCGCCCGGCTTCTACTTCGTCGTCACCGTCACCGGCGTGATCCTGGTGCTCGCCGCCAACACGGCCTTCAACGGCTTCCCGGTGCTCGGCTCGATCCTGGCCCAGGACGGGCTGGCCCCGCGGTCCCTGGGCTCGCGTGGCGACCGCCTCGCCTACAGCAACGGCATCGTCTTCCTCGCCGCCATGTCGATGCTGCTGATCTGGATCTTCGACGCCGAGACGACCAAGCTCATCCAGCTCTACATCGTCGGCGTCTTCGTGTCGTTCAACCTCAGCCAGCTCGGCATGATCAAGCACTGGACGCGACACCTGAAGAGCGAGCGGGACCCGGCCACACGGCGCCGGATGATGCGCTCGCGGGCCATCAACACCTTCGGCCTCGGCATGACGGCGATCGTGCTGGTGATCGTGCTCCTGACGAAGTTCCTCGCCGGCGCCTGGATCACCATCCTGGCGATGATCTTCTTCTTCCTGATCATGCAGGGCATCGCGCGCCACTACGACCGCGTCGAGCTCGAGCTCGCGGCCGACGAGCAGGACAAGGTCATGCCGACCCGCGTCCACGCCATCGTGCTGGCCTCCAAGCTGCACAAGCCGACGCTGAGGGCGCTGGCCTTCGCCAAGGCGACCCGGCCCAACGCGCTGGAGGCGATCTACGTCTCGACCGACGACGCCGCCACCACCCGGCTCCTCGAGGAGTGGGACGAGCGGCGCATCGACGTGCCGCTGAAGGTCCTGCACTCGCCGTACCGCGAGGTGACCCGGCCGATCGTGCAGTACGCCCAGGAGATCCGGAAGGCCAACCCGCGCGGGGTGGTCGCGGTCTACATCCCCGAGTACGTCGTCGGGCGCTGGTGGGAGCAGCTGCTGCACAACCAGACGGCGCTGCGCCTCAAGGGCCGGCTGCTCTTCGCCCCGGGCGTCATGGTCATCTCGGTGCCCTACCAGCTGCGCTCGTCGCGGATCGCCCTCGAGCGCGAGGAGGCCGCGGAGGGTCGGGTGCACGCCGGCGACCTGCGCCGCGGCCGGGTCACGGACCGTTCCCGGGACGACCTGTGAGTCGCCACCCCCGCGCCCGGAAGTCCCGCGGCCCCTCCCGCGCCGGTGAGCGCTTCGAGGCCGAGGTCGGGCCTGTCGCGCACGGCGGCCACTGCATCGTCCGGCTCCCCGAGCCCGAGTCGCGCGTCGTGTTCACCCGGCACGCGCTGCCGGGGGAGCGGGTGGTCGTGGAGATCACCGAGGGCAGCGACGGGGACCGGTTCTGGCGCGGCGACGCCGTCGAGGTGCTCTCGGCCTCGCCGGAGCGGGTCGCGGCGCCGTGCCCCGTCGCCGGGCCGGGCCTGTGCGGGGGCTGCGACTTCCAGCACGTCGCCCTGCCGGCACAGCGCGACCTCAAGGCCGACGTCGTGCGCGAGCAGCTGGTCCGGATCGGCCGACTCCCCGCCGACCACCCGCTGGTGTCCGGCCTCGTCGTCGAGCCGGTGCCGGGGGACGACCACGGCCTGCGGTGGCGCACCCGGATGCAGTGGGCCCGCACCGACGACGGACGCCGGGGGCTGCGCGCGCACCGCTCGCGGCGCGTCGTGCCCGTCGACGACTGCCTCATCGCCCACCCGGACGCCCGCACCCCCGAGCCGGGGCCGCCGATCGTGGAGACGGTCGAGGGACGCGACTTCACCGTCGAGCCGGACGGCTTCTGGCAGGTGCACCCCGGCGCCCCGTCCGTGCTGGTGTCCACGGTGCTGGACCTCCTCGACCCTCGGCCGGGGGAGCGGGTGCTCGACCTGTACGCCGGGGTCGGGCTCTTCGCTCGCTTCGTCGGCGAGGTCACCGGGTCCCGGCTCGTCGCGGTCGAGGCCGACCGCGCCGCCTGCGGCCACGCCCGCGGCAACCTCGCCGGGCACGAGGGCGCGGTCGTCGAGTGCGGCCCCGTCGACCGGGTGCTGGCGTCGTCGTACGACGAGCCCTTCGACCTCATCGTCCTCGACCCGCCGCGCGAGGGCGCCAAGCGCGTCGTCGTCGAGCAGGTCGTCGACCGGGCGCCGCGGGCCGTCGCGTACGTCGCCTGCGACCCCGCCGCGCTCGCCCGCGACCTGGCGATCTTCGCCGAGCACGGCTACCGGCTCGAGCGGCTGCGTGCCTTCGACCTCTTCCCGATGACCCACCACGTCGAGTGCGTCGCGCTGCTGGAGAAGACCGGCTCTGACCTGCGGTGACGCGAGTCGGAGTGGCGTGCCTTCTGGCACCGCGTCCGTCGTGCACGACGACCCGGCCCTGCCGGCCGCCGGAAGCCTGACGGAGCTGGAGCCGGACGCCGGAAGCGGGCTGAGACCTACGGCACGCGCCGCAGTGTGCCGTGCAGGCTGCCGTCGTAGCCGGTCTTGTACGACAAGACATCGTCACCGAGCACGAAGTAGTCGCCACCCCCGGTGCGGAGGTCGCACGACGACGAGCTGTCACTGGTGAAGGATCCGGTGGCGAAGTCGAAGGCGGGCCCGTCGTCGATCTTGACCAGGGTGATGTTGCCGACGCACGGCAGCAGGTCCGACGTCATGGTGCCGCACGGACCACCTTCCACGCAGGAGCTCGTGATGACGAGAGTGAGGGTGAAGGGCTCGGATCCGGACATGACCTGTCCCGACCACGTGCCCGTGAGCTTCTCGAGCAGCGCCGAGCGCGGGGCCGAGCCGGACGACGGCGCGCGTGTGGCCGTCGACGGTGAGTCCACCGGAGTGGTGGCTTCCGAGCTCGCGTCCCTGGTCGACAGGGCCGTCGCGGACTGGTCGTCCGGCGCCTCGGAGGGAGGCAGGAAGTGCGTCGTGAGGGACACGGCGCCGGTGATCGCCGCAGCGCCGAGCGTGGCGACGGCGGCCCACATGCCCGTGGAACGGCCGCCGCGCGCCGAGGTCGCGGCCGCGGTCTCCTCCGGATCTTCGGGTTCGGCCATGAGGCACCTGTCCTGATCGTGCCCGAGGGGATCAGGATACCTAGGCACGGGCATCCGGAGGTGTCGACACCTGGCTAGGGGACTCGTGCGAAGGGGCCGCCGGTGGTGTCGGCGACGACCTCGACGAAGGCCTCACCCTGGTCCAGGTCGTCGGTGGAGATCAGCGAGGCAACCTGTTCGAGCGCGGTCACCAGGGTGGCTCGGGGTACGGCGGTGGCCTCGGTGCTGCCGTGCACGTCCGGGCGCGTCGACATCAGCGCGGTCAGGCGGGGCAGCGTGGCTGGTCGTTCGGCCCACAGAGCATGTAGGGACCGCGGTGTCGCGTTGCGGCTGCCGTGGTGGCCGACCTTGTAGAGGTCGATCTCGGCGAGCCTTCTCCTCAGCTCGGGCTCGTGGGGGAGCCGGTCGAGGGTGAACTGCCAGTCCTCGATCTGTGCGTCCCCGGGGAACAGCATGCTCAGACCGCCGACCTCCATGAGCAGGACCAGGCTGGTGTTGTTGAGGGCGTCGTCGAGCTTGCGCACGAGGCGGGTGACCGAGTGGAGCTTCTGCTGGGCGAGCCGGTCCACCAGCCAGCGCACGGGCCCGGGGCCGATGTGGACCGTCGGCTCGGCTCCCGAGGCGCCGTACGCCGCGTCTGCGGCTGCGTGGTGGAGAGAGGCGCGCAGGGCGAGCATCCAGTACTGGGGGTCGTCGTCGCGCTTCTTCGCGACGCGGGGATCCTGCTCCACGGTGGGGGGACCGAGCACGGTGATAGTCAGCCCGGGCAGCACCGTGGCCGTGTCCGGGTCGGCGCCGGCGTACAGGTAGCGGCCGCGGCCGTCGGCGGAGAGGTCATCGAGGAGCGCGATCGCGTCCGTGTTCTTCAACTGCTCCTCGGCCGCCGCCTTGAGCGCGGCGTGCAGTCCGGGTCGTGACCCGAGATGGTCGACGGCGGCCTGGGCCTCGGAGAGGTTCCGGGCGAACTGGGCCGAGGCCGATCCGAGGGCGGAGGCGGGGGCTGCGACTGCTGGGTTGTCCGCCGTCGCGGACAGGTCAGGACGCTCTGTCCATGGGCGCAGGACCAGCTTGGGCCTGAGGTCGCGGATCGTCGTGTCCCCGGTGTCGTCGGAGAACCCGAACAGGTGGTCCTTGTGGCGATGGGTGAGCACGACGACATCGAGCTCGCCGTGGGTGTGCTCGGCGATCAGCTTCGCGACGTCACTCATCCTCCCCTTGGCGCGGTGCTCGCGCGCCGACCTGGTGGAGCCGTAGTCGACGAGCACGTGCCGCTCGGCCCGACCGTCGGACAGCGGCGCGTCGTACTCCAGGGACATCAGGAAGCAGTCCCCGAAGCCCACCTGGTACATCCGGATCCTGACCCGCACCACCGTGCTCACCACGCCTCCCCGGAGTTGAGCTCGGTGTTGTGCAGCTCAGCGAACGCCTGCCCGCGCGCGGCACCGTCGGAGAAGCCCAGGCGCTTGCTGCGGTCGCTGCGGCCAGTGCGGTGGAGGTACTCCACGCGACGCAGCTGGCGGCGCCAGTCGTCGAGGTCCTTGTGGATGTGCAGCTTCAACCGTCCGAACTGGTCGAAGACCAGGGTTCCGCCACCGAGCAGCTGGAGAGGCGTCTCGGGGTCCAGGTCGTCGGGGATGTTCAGCTCGGTGATCTCCTCGAGCTCCTCCGCGCTGACGTCGAGCAGCTGGACGTAGGTGGCGACGGTCTCCACCACGATCAGGCCGTCCGGGGCGATGCGCTGGCTGGGGCGGACGGACTCGATGGACGTGAAGTACTTCGTGGCTATGCCGAGCCGAAGCGCGTTCTGCCACAGGAAGCGGAAGATCTCATCCCGATCGCTCCGCAGGGCCGCGAAGTTGAACCCCAGGTAGTGCGGCGCGACCTCGGCGTCGAGCACGTCGGTCACGCTGTTCCTGGGTCGGTGGATGCCGGCCTTCTCGAACCGGTCGACGAGGATGTCCCGGTAGCCGAGGTCGTCGTCGGGGACCACCTCGGCGTCGGCGAGGAGCACGGCGTCGAGCAGGTCGCCGAACTCGAACTCCACCGGTGGCAGGTAGTCCAGCCCGCGGATCAGCATGGTGAGCAGCTGCGAGGCCGCCCGCGCGCCCTCCTCGGCCGCGCGGACGCGGTCGAGCGTCGCCACGTTGGTCTCTTCTGGCGCCAGGAGGGGTTCCAGGCGCTTGACCCAGATGTCGATCAGGAGGTCGAGGACGACGGCGACCAGCACCTCGCCGCGTCGGTGCGGTTCCTGGAACTGCGGGAGGTCGGCCCAGTCGGCGGGGGGCGGGTGCATCGCGGAGCGCCGCAGGGCGCCGCGGCCCTGGGTCAGGACCTGCCCGATCTGCTCGGCGACCCCGGCCAGGACGCCGCTGCGCAGCTGCGCGGGCTCGACCTGGCGGCGCTCGATCCGTCCGGCCTTGTCGGCCCTGCCCAGGCACTGCTCGACCACCGGTCGCATCGAGAAGACCGACAGCAGCGCGACGATGTCGGCGAATCCCTCGTGGAACCCTGCCTGGTCGGGGAGACCGGGCTCGAGGAACCGGCTCCGCAGCCCGTCCAGCACCGCGTGCGTGGTCTCGTGCACGACCACGTCGTAGCTCAGGCAGGTGTAGGTCGGCCTCCCCGCGATCGCCGGCACGTAGCCGAAGAGCAGGGCGCGGTCCTCGGAGGCGTAGTAGGCATTGGCCTCGGCGAAGGCGTGTGGGACCAGGTGGAGGTGGTGGCCGTTGAATCCCCACGAGAGGCGCCGCCCGAGCGCCGACTCGAAGGTGGCCAGGGTGCGCGAGGCGGCGGCGTACACCTGCTGGGCGTGGAAGCCGTAGTCGGTCTCGAGCACCCTGTCGGCTGCGTCCGCGAACGCGTCGTCGTTGGGCAGGCCCGGATGCTTGACGTACCTCCCGGTCGAGGCGTCGAAGTCGACGACGTGGAAGCGTGCCCCGCGGGGCCCGTCCTCCATCCGCGACCACGGGATCTTGACCGCCGCGGTCAGGATCGTGCCGTCGTCGCCCGTGACCGAGGGGTCCTGGGCGATGATCCGCAGCGTGATCTGGTTGCGGGGGGCGTCCGGCGCCTCGGTGAACTCGACACCCTCGGGCACGACTACCCCCCGACCCGGGGGCGGTAGGGCTTCGCGGAGCCGGCGGTGCCGTCGATGCGTTGCTGGACCGACGGGTGCAGGACGTCGGCCGGGGTCAGGACGCGCGCCTTCCAGCCCATCCCGAGCAGCGCCCAGTAGAGCTCGTGGCGATGGACCTGTCCGTCCACCGCGTTCGAGGCCGGGAGCGGCGTGCCGGGCGGTACGCCGACCAGGTGCTCGTACCGCTGAGCATCGATCCTGAGTCCCGCGGCTCCCGCCTCGTCGGCCATCCAGCCGAGCGCGATGTCGGAGAGGAGGTGCTCCTCGTACTGGCCACCGACGTCGCTGTGCACGCCCGCGAACCAGACCTCCTTGAGGGCCTCGGGACGCTCGGCGACCTGCCTGGGGTCGAACCGGTACGACGGGAACGGGCGTCGGTTCTCGTCGATCGCGATGGCCAGTCGACCCGCGGCGACGTTCTTGACGTTGCGGGTGAACGGCCAGTGGGCCTGTTCGAACCTCGCCCGAGCGTTGAGCCAGCCCACCGACTTCACGGTGTCCCACAGGCCGAGGAAGGTGATGTTCTGGGCGAACCGCTCGAACTCCGGGTTGCCGAACTTGCGACCGAACTCGCCGCGCGTCTCCCAGTACTTCTTGTCCTCGGCCTCGCTGACGCTGCGCGAGGTGTTGCGCGCATAGAGCTTGATCGCGTAGGGCACCAGGTTCTCCGCGCCCGCGCTGAGCAGACCGACGGTCCTGAGCATGCCGGCCAGCGCCAGCGCCGTGTAGGCGCCGCGGCTGAACCCGAACACGTAGATCCGGTCACCGTGGCGATAGTTCGCCATCAACCACCGGTAGGCATCGACGATGTTGTCGCGCACGCCGTAGCCGGCGACCAGTCCGGCGAAGCGGGTCATCGACCTGCCCACCGACGTCGTGGCGCTGCGCGCTCCCATGGTCCCCACGCCCGGGTCGTAGTAGACGAGCTGGTCCTCGTCCTTGATCGCCATGTCGAAGAGACGGGCCACGTTCGTGACGTCGGCCTCGGGCTCGTTGCTCGTGCCGTCGAGGCACAGGACCAGGTTGCGACCCGGAACGTCGGGGAGCTGGTGCGCCATCAGGGCCTCGCAGGGCGATGGGTGTTCCTACCGAACAGGACAGGCGTGATGTCACCTGGTGTTGAGGCCGTCCGAGACCCGAGTGGCCGGCCGAGTGCTGACCGCGATCCAGGTCGACGATACGTCTGGCCACGCCGATTCGAGAACCACGACTTCGCTCCCGGCCGGTTCCAGCGGCAGCCCCAGGCTCCGTGCTCGAGCCCCAGAGCCCCCGTGCCCGCGGTCATCGTCCGGGAGTGAGCAGTGCCCGCGACGTCATGCCGACGGTGTGCGCCAGACCGTCCAGGAAGCGGTCACGCAGGGGGCTGGCGCGGCCCAGTGCCCAGATCGTCTCGGCGGTCACCCAGGCGAGGTCGCGGGCCTTGTCGATGTTCCAGGTGCTGAGCAGGTGGACGACCGGGCCGATCCGGTCGTCGGCCTGTGTGCCGATGGCGTCGAGGAAGGACCGCCGGATCGGGGACTCGACCTGGGCGAGGACCAGGTTGACCGTCTCGTAGTCGCGGTGGATGTCCTCGGGCCGGAGACCACGCGCGCGACACGTGCTCACCACGGCAAGAGGCAGGTCGTGCTCGATGTGCGCGTTCATCCCGGCGAGGGCGTACTGGATCGGCAGGAGCCCGGCGACGCGTGCCTGGAACAGCGGTCTCCACGCGGCCGGGACGTCACCCGCTGCGGCGTCTGCGGCGTACGCCTCCAACCAGAGGTCGGCGAAGCGGACATCGAGCTCAGCCATCGTCGCCGCGTCCCGGAACATGGTCGGGTCCGTGGCAGGATCAGCGATCATCGCGGCTATGCGTTCGGTGACGGTGAGGTACATGCGGTTGAACACCGCAACCCCGTCGCGCTCAGCCAGCTCCGCGTCGATCTCCCGCATCCGGGAGATGACGGCGTCGACCGTGGTCGGCGGGCTCACCGAGGACGCCGGATCAGATCGGTTCGGGTTGGGCGCCGAACGAAGGAGCTGAGGCTGTCGTGTCCTCGGCCGGCTCCGTGGGCGCCGAGGGCGCGGGACGGGGCAACGGCCGCTCGGGTCGCGTCGCTCCGGTGGCCTTCCCGGGGGCGTTGCTCAAGATGGTGCGGGCCTGCTTGTCGACGAGCCCGGTGAACAGCTGCTGGGCCACTCCGAAGCCGAAGGCGTAGGCCAGGATCTGCGCCTGCGAGTCCAGGTTGGAGAAGCCGGGGATGAAGTCGCCGCGGATGGCGATCAGCGCCCCGACGGCGGTGACGGCACCCAGGGGGAGCTTCAGCAGCGCGAGCGCCTGGGGGACGTTGTACGGCGATGCCGTGGCCTGCATGTTCTTGATCGCCAAGATGGCGGCCAGGAGTCCTCCGAGTGTCCCGAGCAGGGTCACCGTGATGACGTCGTGGCCCGAGGGCACGGAGGATCCGGAGGCGCAGATCGCCCCGTCGGCACCCTCGAAGCAGAAGGGCACGTCCGTCGGGTTCGCGTAGACGTACACGACGAACGCCACGAGCAGCACCGACATGGCGCAGGCTCCGCCGAGGACGGTGTTCCGGAAGTTGCGCAGCCTCAGGTACTCCGCGTCCGAAGCGCCGAAGCCGATCTCGACGGCCTTCGCCAGGCGCGCGGTACGGCCCCTGTCGGTGGGTGAACCAGCCAGGAGCTGCAGTGCCGCCAACCGGCGGGGGTCGTCACGGTCGAGTCCGGCCTCGACCCGGGCGACGGCCTCGGGGACCTCGGCCTCGATGTCATCGGGACCGTAGATGCCCACGATCATCGACTCGGCGGCGTGCAGGTTCTGGTAGGCCGCGTCGATCAGGGTTCCTCGCCACCAGTTGCTCAACCTGCCCGGGGCCGGGTCGCGACGCACGGTCGCGCTACGGGCGGCGGCCAGTCGCTTTCGCACGCCGTCCTCGATGGCCTGCTGCGCCGGCGTCCAGGTCGTGGTCGAGACCCGCAGCTCGTCGACCTTGGCCTCCATCATCGCCGCCGCGACGTTCACGTCCTGAGCCCACACCCGCTTGCAGGCTCTTGGTTCTCCGTCCTTGCTGGTGAACACGACCCCTCCCTAGTGACCTCGGCTCGAGATGCCTCCAGTGACCATGAGTCGGAACCACGCGTTGCGATACAGCATAGGGTGAGAAAGCCTCGATGAACCCGGTCACGGCTCCCCACCTCCGCACCGCGCTTCTCGGGCACGCGAGTCCTCGAGCCCCTCGACCTGTCGGTCCGGCGTGGGTAGCGTCGCGGCCATGAGCGAGACCGGCATCGACCCGAGCGTCCCACCGAGCGGGCCGGGGTGTGTGGAGTGTGAAGCGGCGGGCGGCTGGTGGGTGCACCTGCGGCGGTGCGCGCAGTGCGGCCACGTCGGCTGCTGCGACTCCTCCCCGTCCCAGCACGCGACGGCCCACCACGGCGAGACCGGGCACCCGGTGATGCAGAGCTACGAGCCGGGGGAGGACTGGTTCTGGGACTTCGCGCGACAGGAGAGCCTCGACGGCCCGGAGCTGGCGCCACCGACCTCGCACCCGGACGACCAGCCTGCGCCCGGCCCCGCCGGGCGGGTGCCGGGCGACTGGCGCGACCACGTCCACCGCTGACCCGGCCGCCGGTTGCACGATTGTGCCGCGCCGGCGCCGCGACGTACCTAGCATCACGGCATGGGGGATCGGCGGCTGGCCTGCGCACTGGCGGTGCTCGTCCTGAGCGGGTGCTCGGCGGGCGGGGGAGAGGACGTGGCCGGGGCCTCACCCGGCCCCGCGCCGACGACGACCGTCACCGCCACGGCCACGGCGACGGTGACCGAGACCGAGACGGTCACTCCTGACGCTGCCCTGCTCCCGGCTGAGTCGATCGCCGTCGAGCCGCCGCAGCTCGAGCTCGAGGTCTACGAGGACGGGTGCGGCGTGATCCGCACCGAGGCCGAGCCCGGCGTCACCTACGACAACCTGACCTGGTCGGTGAAGGACACGGGCGGCTTCCAGGTCCTGGGGCGGGTGGCGGAGAACGAGACCCGCTACCGCTACTACCTGGGGGGCCGCTACACGGTGGTGCTCGAGGCGTCCTGGGGCGGGGGCTACCACCCGGTGAGCAACGAGGTCACCATCAACTGCTGACCGTTGCCTCCCCGGCTCCGGCGGGACAAGGTGGGGCCATGGCGACGTACACCGTCAACGCAGCCGCGGTCGAGCACGCCCGCCGCCTGATCGAGTCCCGGCAGTACGTGCTCGACAGCGACTGGGGCGCGACCCAGCCCGACGCGGCCGCGCAGAACGCGTACCTCGAGCGCCACACGTGGGAGGAGTACGCCGCGTGGCACCTCGGGCTGACCGAGGGCGCCACGGACGGCACCAAGGCCCGCTACGCGTTCGTGTACGGGGACCTGCGCCGCATCCACCGCAGCGGCCTCATCGCCTGCGTCTACCGAGCCGCGGAGTGGCGGCACAAGCAGGTGGAGCTCGCCGCGCACGACCTCCTCCAGCGTCTCGACGCACGGGCCGGTGTCGCGTGACTCCTCTCTCGTCATCATGTATCTTGATGTCGAGATAAACACCCGCACCCGCACTTAGGGGTGCCTTGCTTCCGCGAGATCGACGGACGTGGGCAAGATGGGTGGCAGACCCCGACGACTCAACAGGAGATGTGGCGGATGGCCAGTCAGGACAGCTTCGGCGCCAAGAGCACCCTCGATGTGGACGGGAAGTCCTACGAGATCTTCCGCCTCGACAAGGTGGTGGGCGACGGCCTCGACGTCGAGTCGCTCCCGTTCAGCCTCAAGGTGCTGCTCGAGAACCTCCTCCGCACGGAGGACGGCGCGGACATCACCGCCGACGACATCAAGGCGATCGCCGGCTGGGACGCGGACGCGGACCCCAGCAAGGAGATCCAGTTCACCCCGGCTCGCGTGATCATGCAGGACTTCACCGGCGTCCCGTGCGTCGTCGACCTCGCCACGATGCGTGAGGCGATGGCCGAGCTGGGCGGCGACGCGACCAAGATCAACCCGCTCGCCCCCGCCGAGATGGTCATCGACCACTCCGTGATCGCCGACGTCTTCGGCACGCCGGAGTCCTTCGAGCGCAACGTCGAGATCGAGTACGAGCGCAACCGCGAGCGCTACCAGTTCCTGCGCTGGGGCCAGGGCGCCTTCGACGACTTCAAGGTCGTCCCGCCCGGCACCGGCATCGTGCACCAGGTCAACATCGAGCACCTCGCCCGCACGGTCTTCACCCGCGAAGTCCCTTCGACGGGCTCAGGACAGGCGACGGTGCTGCAGGCCTACCCCGACACCTGCGTCGGCACCGACTCCCACACCACCATGGTCAACGGCATCGGCGTCGTCGGCTGGGGCGTGGGCGGCATCGAGGCCGAGGCCGCGATGCTCGGCCAGCCGGTCAGCATGCTGATCCCGCGCGTGGTCGGCTTCAAGCTCAACGGCGACCTGCCCGAGGGCGCGACCGCCACCGACCTCGTCCTCACGATCACCGAGATGCTGCGCGAGCACGGCGTCGTCGGCAAGTTCGTCGAGTTCTACGGCCCCGGCGTCTCGGCGCTCCCGCTGGCCAACCGCGCCACGATCGGCAACATGAGCCCGGAGTTCGGCTCGACCATCGCGGTCTTCCCGATCGACCAGCAGACCGTCGACTACCTGCGCCTCACCGGTCGCTCCGAGGAGCAGCTCGCGCTCGTCGAGACCTACGCCAAGGAGCAGGGCCTCTGGCACGACCCGGACGCCGAGCCCCGCTACTCCGAGAAGCTCGAGCTCGACGTCTCCACCGTCGTCCCCTCGCTGGCCGGCCCCAAGCGCCCCCAGGACCGCGTCGAGGTCACCGAGGCGAAGGCCTCCTTCCGCAACGCGCTCAAGGACTACGTCTCCGAGGGTGACACCGACCCCGACGACGCCGCCGAGGCGACCGGGTACGACGAGGCGGTCGAGGAGTCCTTCCCGGCCTCCGACTCGCCGTCGCACGCCGGTGGCAACGGTGCGCCCGTGCACGCCGACTCCAGCCCGTCCGCCGGTCGTCCGAGCAACCCCGCGACGATCTCGCTCGACGGCCAGGAGGTGCAGGTCGACCACGGGGCCGTGGCGATCGCCGCCATCACCTCGTGCACCAACACGTCCAACCCCAGCGTGATGATCGGGGCCGCGCTGCTGGCGAAGAAGGCCGTGGAGAAGGGCCTGACCCGCAAGCCGTGGGTCAAGACCACCCTGGCGCCCGGCTCGAAGGTCGTCAGCGACTACTACGAGCGGTCCGGGCTCACGCCGTACCTCGACAAGCTCGGCTTCAACCTCGTCGGCTACGGCTGCACCACCTGCATCGGCAACTCCGGCCCCCTCATCCCCGAGGTGTCCAAGGCCGTGCAGGACAACGACCTCGCGGTCGTCTCGGTGCTCTCGGGCAACCGCAACTTCGAGGGCCGGATCAACCCGGACGTGAAGATGAACTACCTGGCGTCCCCGCCGCTGGTCGTGGCCTACGCCCTCGCCGGCTCCATGGACGTCAACCTGTTCGAGGACCCGCTGGGCCAGGACACCGACGGCAACGACGTGTTCCTCAAGGACATCTGGCCGAGCCCCACCGAGGTGGAGGAGACCATCGCCCAGGCGATCACCTCCGACATGTTCGGTGAGTCCTACAAGGACGTCTTCGCCGGCGACGAGCGCTGGCAGTCCCTGCCGACCCCCGAGGGCGACACCTTCGAGTGGAACCCGGAGTCGACCTACGTGCGTCGTCCTCCGTACTTCGACGGGATGCCCGACGAGCCCACGCCCGTCGAGGACATCGAGGGGGCGCGCGTCCTGCTCAAGCTCGGCGACTCGGTCACGACCGACCACATCAGCCCCGCCGGTGCGATCAAGAAGGACAGCCCGGCCGGTCGCTACCTCGCCGAGCACGGCGTCGAGCAGCGTGACTTCAACTCCTACGGCTCGCGCCGAGGCAACCACGAGGTCATGATCCGCGGCACGTTCGCCAACATCCGGCTGCGCAACCAGCTGGCCCCCGGCACCGAGGGTGGCGTGACGCGCGACTTCACCGCCGACGGCGAGGTCACCAGCGTGTTTGAGGCGTCCGAGCACTACATCGCCGCGGGCACCCCGCTCGTCGTCCTGGCGGGCAAGGAGTACGGCTCCGGCTCGTCGCGCGACTGGGCGGCCAAGGGCACCTCGCTGCTCGGCGTGAAGGCCGTCATCGCGGAGTCCTACGAGCGCATCCACCGCTCCAACCTGATCGGCATGGGCGTCATCCCGCTGCAGTTCCCGCAGGGGGAGAGCGCCGAGTCGCTCGGCCTGACCGGCGAGGAGACGTTCTCCATCACCGGGATCACCGCCCTCAACGAGGGCTCGACGCCCAGGACGGTCACGGTCCGCGCCGGCGACACGGAGTTCGAGGCGGTCGTCCGCATCGACACCCCGGGTGAGGCCAACTACTACCGCAACGGCGGGATCATGCAGTACGTCCTGCGCAACCTGCTCAAGGGCTGACCCTGCGCACGTTCCACGCCCCGGCACGGGCGGTCGCCACCACTGGCGGCCGCCCGTTCCTGCGTACGCCGGCCCTGACCGGGTGAGCGCGCTCCTCGCGTCCACCTGGGTCGGCGTACCGGTCTGGACGATCGTCCTGATCGGGGTGATCGTCCTGGCCGGGGCCTTCGTGCAGGCGACCATCGGGCTGGGACTGGGCCTGCTCGGTGCACCGCTGATCGCGCTGCTGGAGCCGCAGCTGGTCCCGACCCTGCTGCTGCTGCTCGCCGTGCCCATCTCGACCGCCGTGCTGGTGGTCGAGCGGCGCCACATCGACTGGCGGGTGATCGCGTGGGCGCTGCCCGCCCGGGTGCCCGGCACCCTGCTCGGCGTCTGGCTGGTGAGCACCATCGCCGGTCGCTGGCTCGGGGTCGCCGTCGCCGTGATGGTCCTGGTCGCGGTGGCACTGGCCCTGCACACCGTCGAGGTCCGGCAGACGCCCGCCACCCTCGTCGGAGCCGGCTTCGTCGCCGGCACGGCCGGCACCGCGGTGGCCGTCGGCGGGCCACCGATGGCCATCGTCATGGCGCACCGCCCGCCGCGGGAGGTGCGCGGCACGCTGTCGCTGTTCTTCGTCGTGGGCTCGGTGATGAGCGTCGTGTGGTTCGCGGTGGCGGGGGAGCTGCCCCGGTCCTCGATGGCCCTCGCGCTCGCCTACCTGCCGCTGCTCGCGGTGGCGTTCCCGCTGGGCAGCCTGGCCAACCACCGGCTGCCCCGCGAGCAGTTCCGGCGCGGGGTCCTGGCCCTGTGCGCGGTCTCGGCGGTCGTGCTCTTGGTGCGCTCGCTGGTCGGGTGAGTCCTCGCGCCTTCCGGCGCCCCCGTAGCCTGACGCGGTGAGCGAGACCGAGGCCGAGAACGACGACCGGACGGCACGCCGCTCGCCGGTCCTCCTGGTGCTGTCGGTCGTCGTGTCCCTGGTGCTGCTCGGAGGGGCGCTGGCCGCGCCGCTGATCGCCCGCGTCGCCGGCTACGAGGCCGCCGCGGTCGACCTGGGCGACGTACGGACCTGGAAGATCGAGGACACCCGGCACACCGACGACGACGTCGACTACCCGCAGACTCCGCCTGCCGGGGGACCGCACGCACCCGTCTGGCTCGACTGCGGGGTCTACGACGAGCCGGTGCGCGACGAGAACGCCGTGCACGACCTCGAGCACGGGACGGTGTGGATCACCCACGACCCGTCGCTGACCGGGCGCGACCTCGAGGAGCTGGCGGAGCAGCTGCCCGACAACGGCATCATGTCGCCGCGCGAGGACCTGCCCTCCCCGGTCGTGGTCACCGTGTGGGGAGCGCAGCTGGCGCTCGACGGGGCGCGCGACCCGCGGTTGCGCCTCTTCCTCGAGGAGTACGGCGACGGCCACACCGCGCCGGAGTTCGGCGTGACCTGCAACGGCGGCACCCCGGACCCGACCGGTGCGGTGCCGGAGCCGGGCATCGGGGCCTGAGCTCAGGGACGCACCGTCCGGTGGCCGGGGTGCACGCGGGTCATGTCAGCGGCGGGTGTCAGCGGGCGAGGAAGTCCAGCAGCGCCCGGTTGAACTCCGTCGCGTGGCTGACGTTGAGGCCGTGCGGCGCGCCCTCGACGACGACCAGCTCGGAGCCGGGGATCGCCTCGTGGGTGCGCCTGCCCGAGCCGTCGAAGGGCACGGTGGCGTCGCCGTCACCGTGGATGACCAGGGTGGGCACCGTGACCTTCGTGAGGTCGTCGCGGAAGTCCGTCGTACCGAACGCCTCCATGCAGCCCAGCGCGGCCTTCTGGTCGCTCTGGTGGCTCAGCCCGATGGCGTCCTGGCGCTGCTCCTCGGTGACCTTGAGCTCCCCGTCGACGGAGAAGAAGTCCTTCGTGAACCCGTCGAAGAAGCTCGTGCGGTCGTCCTCGAGGCCCTGCTCCATCTCGGCGGCCGCGTCCTTGGTCAGCGGTCCGTCCGGGTTGTCGTCGGTCTGGAGGAGGTACGGCGGGACGGCGGCGGCGAAGACCACCGAGTGGAGCCGCTCCTGGCCGTGCCTCGCGACGTACCGGGCGACCTCGCCGCCGCCCATCGAGAAGCCCACGAGCGTGACGTCGGTCAGCTCGAGCTCGGACAGCACGCCGTCGAGGTCGTCGGCGAGCGTGTCGTAGTCGTAGCCGCCGGAGGGCTTGTCGCTGCGGCCGAAGCCGCGGCGGTCGTAGGCGACGACGCGGTAGCCCGCGTCGCGCAGCGGGCCGACCTGCTCGCTCCACGACTCGGCCGACAGCGGCCAGCCGTGGATCAGGACGACCGGACGGCCGCTGCCGCCGGTGTCGTCCACGTGCACCTTCGTCTTGCCGAGCAGTCCGGAGCTGGCGGTGACCTCTGCCACGTCTGTTCCTCTCGTCGTGGCGCCCGGTCCGGGCGCCTGTCCAGCCAACGTAGGCACGCCCGGTGCGCGGGTGTTCCACCCGTGCGGGTGCCCGGCAGAAATCTCGCGGCGCCACCCCTCCGGATGCCCTGCTCGTGGCGTGTGGACGTGTGAGGCTTTCCCGGACCCAGGAGCACCCCCAATGACCATGCACGTGAAGGACCGGCTCGAGCGGCTCTCCGACGAGGCGCCGCGCGAGCTGGGCGCGCCCGCGGACCTCTGGCGTCGCGGTCGGCGGCGCCAGGCCCGCCAGTGGCTCGCCGGGGTGGGGGCGCTCGTCGTGGTCGCCGTGGTCGGGGGTGTCGTGGCGGACCCGGTGCTCGCGCCGGGACGCGTCGAGGTGGCGACCCCGTCGGCGGAGCTCCGGCTCCCGGACGTGTTCCGCCAGCCCGGTGCCTGGGAGCCCGCCTTCGACGGGCCGCCCGGGCCACTGGCCGCCGTCGGTCCCGGCGTCAGGGGTGGCCTGCTCACCGAGCGGAACGCCTGGTGGGGGGTCTCCGGCACGACGGGGGAGTCCCGCTTCCTCGACCTGCCCGACGCGGTCGTCGGGTCGGAGGCCGACCCGGCGCTGTCGGAGGACGGTCGGCAGCTCGCCTACTGGTACACCGGGGCGACCGCCGACGAACCGATCGTCCAGGGCGACGCGGAACCGGCCGTGGGCGTGGCCGTGCTCGACCTGGTCACGGGGGACGTCCAGCGCTGGGACACCGGGACCCCGCACGGCCTCATGACCGCCGGTCTGGTGTGGGCCGGAGAGGTGCTGTGGTGGGTCGGCGGGGACTTCTCCACGGGTGGCACGGACGAGGAACGCGATGGCCAGAGCTCGGCACGCCTGGTGGTGCACACGTGGGAGCCGAGGTCGGACGATCGCGGGACCCCGGAGGGCGTGGGAGTATCGATGTACGCGAGCGGCAGCGCGCCCGGTGGGGCGCTGGTGCCCGGGCGGGCCGGGTCGCTGCGCCTGCTCGTGGGGGACGAGGTCGCCCGCAGGATCTCGTTCGACCAGGACCTCCTGTTCCAGCAGAGCACAACCCCTGCCCTCAGCCCGTCGGGCCTGCTCGCCGGGGTGCTGCACGAGGACCCGTCCGTGTACGACGACGCCCCGCACCCGGTCCTGGTGGGAGAGGTGGACGCCGACACCGGCGCGGTCCTTCTCGCGCCGGTGGGAGACGTGCTGGCCTGGTCCGTGCTCGGCTGGCGGGGGCCGACCGAGGTGCTGGTCGACGCGACCGCCACGTCGGACGGCACGCAGCGCGTGATCGCGCAGGTCGTGGACGTCCGCTCGGGAGATGTCCTCGGGCCCCTCGCGGAGTTCCACGGCAACGTGCCCGACAGCTTCGCGTCCGGGGTCTGGTCCGCCGACGTGGTGGACGCGCCGGACGCACCCTTCGCCCCTGACCACCGGCTCGTCGGGCTCGCCCTCGCCGGGGCGGTCCTGCTGCTCGTCCGTGCGGGGCTGGCGGTGAGGCGTCGTCGTGACCGCTCCTGACTCGTTCGAGGCATTCGTGGTGGCCCGCCAGGCCGCGTTGCTGCGCACCGCCTACCTGCTGACCGGGCACGCCCAGGACGCGGAGGACCTCGTGCAGACGGCGCTGGTCAAGGTGGTGCCGCACTGGCGCAAGATCGCCGACGACCCCGAGCCCTACGTCCGCCGTGTCCTCGTGCGGGAGAACATCTCCCGCTGGCGGCGCCGGCGGTGGCGGGAGGTCACGTCCGACGCGCTGCCCGAGGTGCTCGCCGAGGCGTCCGACCACGACGAGCTGCTCTGGGTGCGCGCTGCCCTGGCCGGGCTCGCGCCGCGCCAGCGGGCAGTGGTGGTGCTGCGCTACTACGAGGACCGCACCGAGGCCGAGACGGCTGACCTGCTCGGCATCTCCGTCGGCACGGTCAAGTCGCATGCCCGCGATGCCCTGGCCCGGTTGCGCTCTGGGCTGGCGCGCGAGTCGGTCGAGCGGACCTGACACGCGGAGCGAGCGCCGGGTGCCTGCGTCGTACGGTGGCGTCATGCTCGTTGCCTTCTCGATCTCTCCGACGTCCAGCGACCCGAGCGGGTCGGTCACCGAGGCGGTCGCCGCCGCCGTGCGCGTGGTGCGCGAGTCCGGGCTGCCCCACCGGACCGACGCCATGTTCACCACCGTCGAGGGGGAGTGGGACGAGGTGATGGCCGTGGTCAAGCGGGCCGTCGACGTCGTCGCCGAGGCGTCCCCGCGGGTCGGCCTCGTGCTCAAGGCCGACATCCGGCCCGGGTACGACGGGCAGCTCACCGCCAAGGTCGAGCGCATCGAGGAGGCGCTGCGTGGAGAGTGAGGTGCGTTCCTACCGGACCGGTGGCGACGAGGTCGTCCTCGACCTGACCCCCGACGCCGCGTCCTTCGTGGACGGGCGGGGCGACGGTCTGCTCCACGTCTTCGTCCCGCACGCCACCGCCGGGCTGGCGATCCTGGAGACCGGTGCCGGATCGGACGACGACCTCCTCGCGGCCCTGGGTGACCTGCTCCCGGCCGACGACCGCTGGCGGCACCGGCACGGGTCGCCGGGGCACGGGCGCTCGCACGTGATGCCGGCCCTGGTGCCGCCGTACTGCTCCGTGCCCGTCCTCGGTGGCGAGCTCGCCCTCGGCACGTGGCAGAGCATCTGTCTGGTCGACCTCAACGTCGACAACACCGTCCGCGACGTGCGCTACTCGTTCCTGGCGGGATGAGGTCGTGGTCGAGGCGATCGAGCTGCGTGCCGCGACCGAGGACGACCACGAGGGCATCGACCGGGTGATCCGGGACGCCTTCGGGGCCGAGGACCCGGCCGGCGGCGAGAAGGTCGGGGCGTTGTGGCCGGACGTCCGCGCGAGCGGGCACGTGCTGGCCGAGGTGGTGGCCGTCGCGGAGGACCGCGTCGTCGGGCACGTCGGGGTCAGCCGCTGCTGGATCGATGCCCGACGCACGCTCGTCGACGCGGCGATGCTGAGCCCGCTCAGCACGGCGCCCGACGCGCAGGGACAGGGGATCGGCACGGCGCTCGTGACCGCGGCCGTGCGCGCGTCCGAGGAGCTCGGTGGGCCGGCGCTCCTCCTGGAGGGCAGCCCGGCGTTCTACGGCAGGCGGGGCTTCTCGCGCGGCAGCACGCACGGGTTGGAGGCGCCGTCACGGCGTACCCCGGATGCCGCCTTCCAGGTGGTGCTGCACGCGGGCTTCGAGGAGTGGATGGCCGGCCGCGTCGTCTACCCGGAGGTCTGGTGGCGCCATGACTCCGCGGGCCTGCGCGACCCCGACCTGGCGTTCCTCGAGGAGCTGTTGGCGCGCGAGTTTCCACCGCCCTCCTGAGCCACCCGTCGACCACAGGGTCGGTTCGGCACGGTCTCCCCGCCGGTGTGGTGCGGGACGCTGCCGCCCGGATTGCATCGAACAGGTGTTCGAGGGACGATGGTGCCCATGAGATCCGTCGCGCCCCCCGGCTGGCCCCGTGAGGTCCGCCCGCCGGACGCGCCGGACTGGGAGACCACCGCGGCGAGCTGGCTGCTGGACCTGTGCCCGGCGGAGTACCGGCGCTATCCCGGACTGCGCCGGCACGTCGTGGTGCTCGCCCGCTTCGCCGTGCTGCACGTCGAGGCCCAGCAGGCCGCCTGTCGTCGGGGCCTGAGCCAGATCCGGGCCGACCTCAAGGACGTGGCGTCCCTGGAGGTGGTCGATGCCGCCGTCCAGACCTTCCAGCTCGACGACGCCCGTCTCCAGTCGACCCGGCGGGCGGTCGGGCTCGTGGAGGAGGCGCTACGCGGACGCCGCTACGTCGCGCGGCTCTGACGACCGACCGGGCACCCAGCGGGGGAGCACGGCGGGCCACCAGCGCCTCAGGGTCCAGACGTACAGGATCGTGAGCGGCACCCAGCCCAGCAGTGCGTGGCCGAGCGGGTGGACCGTGCGCGGGAAGTCGAAGCCGCCCTGCCCGTCCGCCTCGCACACCGTCGGCACCTCACCGGCCAAGCACGGGGTCACCACATGGGGCACCACCGCGGCACCGGCGAGCACGACGAGGGGGCCGGCGACCAGCAGGACGCACTGCACCACCTCGGGGCGTGTGCGCGAAGCGGAGAGCACCAGCGCGGCGGAGGCGAGGGCCAGGACGAGGGCGACGGCCACCAGCACGGTGGGCAGGATCGGCAGGTCGGCCACCCGGTCGACCCGGGACGGGACGGACCCTGCCTCCGCAGCGTCGTCGCCGAGGTCCGGGAAGACGAAGCCAAGCAGCGCCACGGCCGTGCCTGCCGCGATCGCCGTCGCGGCGGCGAGCACGGTGAACGACACCGACACGCGCCCGGCCTGCAGGGCCCTCGTCCCCCGGGTAGCCATGGTCCCCATGGTGCCGCGGGTGACGCGTCCCTGTCATGCCCCAGGTCGGGCACCTGCCCGGTCCTCGTCGCTAGGGTCGCGATCATGCACACCTTCGCCGACGTGGCCGTCCTCGACAGCCGGGGGTGGCTGCTGATGCAGGAGCGCGACGAGCACGCGCCGCACGACCCCGAGCGCTGGGGACTCCCCGGTGGCGACCTCGAGGACGGGGAGGACTTCCGCGCCGCCGCCGTCCGGGAGCTGGCCGAGGAGACCGGGCTGGTCGTCGCGCCCGACGAGCTCGCGTCGCTCGGGACCACCCGCTTCCGCAGTGACTCGTGCGGGGGTGACGACGAGTTCGAGCTGTTCGCGGTCCGCCTGGACGTGACGGACGCCGACCTGGTGTGCGGGGAGGGACGGCGGGTGGTGTTCGTCGATCCGTCGACGATCGCCGCGCTGGACCTGCACCAGGGCACGGCGATGGTCCTCCCGCGCGTGCTGCGGTGGCGCGACGAGACGCCCGGCGACGGCTCCGCCCACCTCTTCGCCGGCGTGCTCCTCGTGGACCGTCGCGGCCGGCTGCTGCTGCAGGAACGCGACGAGCACCCGCGCATCGACCCCGAGAAGTGGGGACTGCCCGGCGGTCACCTCGATCCCGGCGAGGACTTCGCGCCGGGTGCGTACCGCGAGCTGGAGGAGGAGACGGGGGTCCGTCTCGCCCCCGGTGCGCTCGAGCTCTTCGGCGAGTTCGTCGTGGACCACCGGCACGCCTACGGCACCTTCGACCGGATGCAGGTCTTCGCCGCCGCGACCGACCTCGCCGACGCCGACATCGAGTGCCACGAGGGTCGCCGGATCGTCTTCGTCGAGCCCGAGCGGGCCCGCGGCCTCGACCTGAGCAGCGCGGCGGCCGACATCGTGCCGGCCTTCCTCGACTCCGACGTCTACCGACGCCTCACCCGACCCGTGCCCGACCCGACAGCGCAGGAGAACCCATGACCTTCACCGTGCACCCGGTCCCCGGCCCCGGCGCCGAGGACGTCGTCGTCGCCCCCGACGGGCACGTCTACACCGGCACCGAGGACGGCTCGATCTTCCGCCTCAGCCCCGACGGCCAACGCGTCGAGAGGGTCGCGCAGACCGGCGGTCGACCGCTGGGGCTCGAGCTCTTCGCCGACGGTGACCTGCTGGTCTGCGACGCCCACCGCGGCCTCCTGGTGGTGCACGTGGCGGACGGGACGGTCGAGACGCTCACCACGCAGGTCGACGGCGTCCCCATGCGCTTCTGCAACAACGCCGCCATCGCCGGCGACGGCACCATCTGGTTCAGCGACTCCTCCACCCGCTACGGCGTCGAGCAGTGGAAGGACGACTTCGTCCAGGACACCCGCACCGGCCGGCTGCTGCGCCGCGACCCGGACGGCACCGTCGTGGTCGTGCTCGACGGGCTCGCCTTCGCCAACGGGGTCGCGCTCAGCATCGACGAGCGGTTCGTCGCGGTCGCCGAGACCGGTGCGCGCACCGTCGTACGCCACTGGCTCGTCGGCCCGCGTGCCGGTGAGCGCGACCTGCTGGTGGACGACCTGCCCGGCTACCCCGACAACATCGCCCGTGGCAGCGACGGCCTGATCTGGGTGACCATCGCCAGCCCGGTGGACCCCTTGGTCGAGCGGCTGCAGAGGGCGCCGCTGCCCGTCCGCAAGGCGGTCACGATGATCCCCGAGCGCCTCCAGCCGAAGCCGAAGCGGACGATCCGGGTCCAGGCGTACGACGACCAGGGGGCGCTGGTCCACGACGTCGACCTGGACGAGCCCGGCTACCACATGGTGACCGGGGTGCGGGAGCACGCGGGACGGGTCTGGATGGGCAGCCTCCACGAGCCGGCCGTGGCGGTCCACGACGTGGGCTGACAGGGGCGTCGATAGACTGCGCGCCATGGGTCATCTCGAGTCGATCACGTCCCCGCAGGACCTCCGCGGGCTCAGCGACGAGCAGCTCACCGAGCTGGCGGCGGAGATCCGGGACCTGATGATCCGGACCGTGGCCACCAACAGCGGCCACCTCGGCCCCAACCTGGGCGTCGTCGAGCTCACGCTCGCGATCCACCGGGTCTTCGAGAGCCCGCACGACCGCGTCGTCTTCGACACCGGCCACCAGTCCTACGTCCACAAGCTCGTCACCGGTCGCCGGGAGGCCTTCGGCACGCTCCGCAAGGAGGGTGGCGTCAGCGGCTACCCGAGCCAGGCCGAGTCCGAGCACGACATCGTGGAGAACTCCCACGCCTCGACCGCCCTGTCGTACGCCGACGGGCTGGCCAAGGCCTACGCCATCCAGGGCCAGGACCGCCACGTCGTGGCGGTCATCGGCGACGGAGCCCTCACCGGCGGCATGGCCTGGGAGGCGCTCAACAACATCGCGATCAACCCCCAGAGCCGGCTCGTCATCGTGGTCAACGACAACGGCCGCTCCTACACCCCGACCATCGGCGGGCTGGCCACCGCGCTCACCACGCTGCGCACCGACCCGCAGTACGAACGCGTCCTCGAGGTCGTCAAGCGCCGGCTCAACGCCGTCCCCGGCATCGGCCACGCGGCGTACGACGCCCTGCACGCGGTCAAGAAGGGGATGAAGGACGCCCTCGCGCCCCAGGGCCTCTTCGAGGACCTCGGCCTCAAGTACGTCGGCCCCGTCGACGGCCACGACCGGGCGGCCATGGAGAACGCGCTGGGGCGCGCCAAGCGCTTCGGCGGGCCGGTCATCGTGCACGCGATCACCCGCAAGGGCTACGGCTACGACCCCGCCGAGCGGCACGAGGCCGACCAGTTCCACGCGCCCGGGCCCTTCGACGTCCAGACCGGCGCGGAGAAGCCCAAGGGACGCATCTGGACCGACCACTTCTCCGACGCGATCGTCGAGGTCGGGGAGCGCCGCAAGGACGTCGTGGCCATCACCGCAGCGATGATGCACCCGGTCGGGCTCGACACGTTCGCGGCGAGGTTCCCCGAGCGCACCTTCGACGTGGGCATCGCCGAGCAGCACGCGACCACGTCGGCCGCCGGCCTCGCCATGGGCGGGCTGCACCCGGTGTTCGCGGTCTACGCGACCTTCCTCAACCGTGCCTTCGACCAGGTCCTGATGGACTGTGCGCTGCACCGCTGCGGGGTCACCTTCGTGCTCGACCGCTCCGGCGTGACCGGTGACGACGGCGCCAGCCACAACGGCATGTGGGACATGTCGATCCTCCAGGTGGTGCCCGGCCTGCGCCTCGCCGCACCCCGTGACGTCACCCGGCTGCGGGAGCTGCTCGACGAGGCGGTCGACGTCTCCGACGCCCCGACCGTGGTGCGCTTCCCCAAGGGCCCGCCGCCCGAGGACATCGACACGATCGAGAAGGCCGGGGGCGCCGACGTGCTCGTGCGCACGGGTGAGCAGGACGTGCTGGTGGTGGCTGTCGGGTCCATGTGCACCGTCGCCGTCGACGTGGCCGCGCGGCTCACCGCCCAGGGCATCGGCGTCACCGTCGTCGACCCGCGGTGGGTCAAGCCGGTCGACCCCGCGATCGTCGAGCTGGCCCGCCGGCACAAGCTCGTCGTCAGCGTGGAGGACAACGGCCGTGTGGGCGGGTGCGGCGCGACGCTGCTCCAGACGCTCAACGACGCGGGCGTCACGACGCCGTTCCGGCTGCACGGCATCCCGCAGGAGTTCCTCGACCACGCCAAGCGCGACGTGATCCTGGCCCGCATCGGCCTCGACGCCCAGACCATCGCGCGGGGCATCGTCGAGGACGTGACGGCGCACGACGACGGCCGGGTGTCCGTGGACGCCCACCAGCCGGGCTGACGCGCCGGATGACTCGCCAGTAGCCGTCCGCGCTCGGTAGGTTGCCCGGATGAGCAGCCTCTTCCGGACGAAGTCTGTCGAGCAGTCCATCGCCGAGACCGAGGAGCCGGAGCACCGGCTCAAGAAGAACCTCGGCGCCCTCGACCTGACGATCTTCGGCGTCGGCGTCATCATCGGCGCCGGCATCTTCGTCTACACCGGCGTGGTGGCCGCCACCAACGCCGGCCCCGCCATCGCGATCTCCTTCGCCATCGCCGGCGCGGCCTGTGCGCTGGCCGCGCTCTGCTACGCCGAGTTCGCCTCCACCGTGCCGGTGGCCGGCTCGGCGTACACCTTCAGCTACGCGACGTTCGGTGAGCTGGTCGCCTGGATCATCGGCTGGGACCTGGTGCTGGAGTTCACCGTGGGTGCCTCGGCGCTGTCGGTGGGCTTCTCGGGCTACCTCCAGAACGTGCTGGAGGGCACGCCCTTCGAGGTCCCGGCGTCGATCGGCTCCGCCGCCGAGGGGGTGGTGGACCTGCCCGCGATGATCATCGCGCTGCTGGTGGCCGGGGTGCTCATCGGCGGCGTCAAGCTCTCGAGCCGGGTCAACCAGATCGTCGTGGCCATCAAGCTCGCCGTGGTCGCGCTGGTCATCGTCGTCGGCGTCACGTACGTCAACACCGCCAACTACAGCCCCTTCATCCCGCCGAGCGAGCCCACCGGCGGCGCCGAGGGCGGCTTCTGGAAGACCCCGCTCATCAGCAGCATCTTCGGCCTCGAGCCGGCGGTGTTCGGCGTCGCCGGCGTCATCGCCGGCGCCGCGATCGTGTTCTTCGCCTTCATCGGCTTCGACGTCGTCGCCACCACCGCGGAGGAGACCCGCAACCCCCAGAAGAACGTGCCGATCGGCATCCTCGGCTCGCTCGCGATCGTCACCGTGCTCTACATCGCGGTCTGCCTGGTGATCACGGGCATGCAGGACTACCGCGACATCGACCCCAACGACCCGGCGCCCCTCGCGACCGCCTTCGACAAGGTCGGCGTGGAGTGGATCGGCAACATCATCGCCGTCGGCGCCACCATCGGGCTGACCGTCGTCGTGCTCATCCTGATGCTGGGCCAGACCCGGGTGGCCTTCGCGATGGCCCGCGACGGCCTGCTGCCCCCGGCCCTCGCCAAGGTGCACCCGCGCTTCGGCACGCCGTACGTCATGACGGCCATCACCGGCACCGGCGTCGCCCTGCTGGCGGGCTTCGTCGACTTCGCGACGCTGGGTGACCTGGTGAGCATCGGCACCCTGTTCGCGTTCATGCTCGTCTCGGTCGGCGTGCTGGTGCTGCGGCGCACCCGCCCGGACCTGCCGCGGGCCTTCCGCACCCCTGCGGTGTACGTCGTGGCGACGCTGTCGGTGCTGCTGTGCGGCTACCTGATGCTCAACCTGATCGGCGAGACGTGGGTGCGGTTCTTCATCTGGATGGCCATCGGGTTGGTCGTCTACGCCGCCTACGGGCGCACCCACAGCCGGCTCGCGCGCGCCGAGCGGGCATCGGAGCGCGCGAGCAGCTGAGGACCTGGTCGCCCGGTCCGGTCGGACCGCCCCTCACCAGCCCTCGGAGATCGGCAGGACGAGTCCGTCCTCGACGGAGGCCGGACGCCCGACCGCGAGGGTGCAGGCGCCGGTGGCGACCTCGCAGGTGAGGAGGTCCGGGGTCGTCGACTCCATCGTCGCCAGCCCGAGGCCGGCGTAGGTGTCCTCGTCCAGCCACCGGTAACCCACCAGGAACGCGTAGCCACCCTCGTCGAACGGCAGCCGCCGGCCGTCTGCGGTGTCGTAGACGTGGTTGACGTCGGCGGTCTCGGAGATCAGGTGCCCCCCGTCGGGGGAGAGCCGACCGCCCCAGACGGGGAGGACCCGTCCGGTGCGCAGGTCGGTGCCGACCCGGAACTCCTCGGTCTTGGCCGCCGGCGTGCCGCCGCGCACGTGGTAGGCGAACACGCCGTTCTGGACGTCCACGACCTCCACCTCGGCGCCGTCGGGGCCGGCGACCAGGGACGTCCCTCCCGACCCGAAGGGGTCCCAGGCGAGCACGCCGCGCCGGTCGCTGACGTAGACCGTGCGCCCGTCCACGGCGGCGACCTGGGCGGCGCCGCCGAGCTCGCGCTCGACCCCCGCGACGACGGTCCGGCCCGGCCAGCTCGCCAACGCGACCTCGACGGTCGTGCCCTCCGACACGTCCAGGGCGGCGATGCTCCCGCCGTCGCTCGCGTCGACCCACGCCACCAGGTCACCGTCGGTCTGGAAGCGAGGGTGCTCGCCGTCGGCAAGGCGTCCGACCCGGTCGGTCCCCTCCCCGGAGACGACGAGGACGTCTCCGGCCGCATCGCTCACGACGTACCCGCTCTCGGTCTGGACGAGCGCGCGGATCCTGACGCCCGTGTCGATCACGGTGTCGCCGTCGTGGATGGACGTCCCCACGGCGTAGACGAGAGGTTCCGCCCGGGGCTGGACCGCGACCGTGGAGCCGGGCTCGCGGTCCGGGAGCACTGCCGGGACGGCGAGGGCGCCCACCACTGCCACGGAAGCCGCCACGGCCGCGATCACCCCCACGCGTCCTCGGCGGGCCCGACGTTCACCGTCGCGGACCATGGCGGCCACGTCGAGGTCGGGCGCGGCCAGGGAGTCGGCACGGTCGTGCAGGACGTCCTCGAGGATTCCGGTCATCGGGTCACCGCCATCAGGTCGTGGGGGAGCAGCTCGAGGTGCTCGCCGCCGTGGGAGTCGAGGGTCGTACGGAGGGTGGCCAGGGCCGCGTGCACCTGGCTCTTGACGGTGCCGACGGCGCAGCCCATCGCCGCGGCCGTCTGAGCCTCGGTGAGGTCCTCGTAGTAACGCAGCACGACGGCGGCCCGCTGGCGCGGCGGCAGGGCCTGCAGCGCGGCCCACACCCAGTCGCGGCGGGCCTGGTCGTCGGCCATCCCCGCCGCGGACTCCTCGGTGGACCGCTCCGGGATGGTGTCGCTGGGACGCTCCTGCCAGGACTTGCGGCGGTACCAGGAGATCGCGGTCGTGGTGATCACCTTGCGGGTGTACGCCTCGGCCCTGGCCGGGTCACGCAGCGTGGGCCACGCGACGTACGTCTTGGTGAGGGCCTCCTGCAGGAGGTCCTGGGCGAGCTGCCGCTCGCCGACCATGAGGTACGCCGAACGGTGCAGGGCGGCGGACCGGGCGGCCACGAACTCGGCGAAGGCCGCCGGATCGCGTCGGGACATCGGGGCTCCTGGGGGAGTCGTCGGGGTGGGTCACCCGACATGACGACCCGACTGTGCCAAAAGGTTCGGGGACGACGGGAGAGGGGTGCCGGACCGCCCGGTCCGACACCCCTCGCCCCCTGGTCGTGCTACTTCAGCTGGAAGCTGGCGGACACGCTGGAGCCGTCGGCCGTCGTGGTGCTGACGGAGTAGCAGGCGCCTGCCTTCTTGGGCGTCTGCCAGTTCTGGACGAACTGGCCGCCCGTCGCGTCGTACCGGAAGCTCGTGCCACCGGTCGTGGTCAGCTCGACGTCGTCGGTGGGCGTGCTCGCGCCCGGGCAGGTGATGCCCTTGACCGAGAACACCGCTGCCACCGCACTGGTGCTGGTGAGCTCCGTGGAGCCGGCGAAGACCTCGAACTTGAGCGGCACGGTCGAGCCGTTCTTGACGGTGTTGAGCACGCCGTTCATGTCGACGGGCTTGTAGAAGCCGCCGATGGTCCAGGCGCGGACCGTGTAGGTGCTGCGCAGGGCGGACTCGTTGCCGGCCACGTCGGTCGCGGTGGCCGTGACCGTGTGCGTGCCGACCGAGGTGAGGTGGCCGGTGACCGAGCACCCGCCGGAGAGCCCGGACAGCTGGTCGGACGCCGTGCACCCGGGCGCCGAGGGCACCGACCCGAAGTAGAACGAGGCCCCGTCGGCGATCGGAGCCGTCCAGGACACGGTGGGAGCGGTCTTGTCGACGTCGACGTCACTCACCTGGCCCGAGGCCGTGTTGCCGGCGAGGTCGGTGCACGTGCCCGAGGCGGACTGGTCGGCACCCTCTCCCAGCACGGTCGACCCGCCCTCGTCGGTGGGACCCGAGAGTTCGTCGGTGCAGGTCCAGGCGACGGTGACGTCACCGTTGTTCCAGCCGGCGGCGTTGGCGGCGGGGTTGCGGCCGATCGAGATCGCCGGTGCGGTGAGGTCGACGGCGATGCCGTCGACCGTGTCGCTGGCGGAGTGGCCGGCACGGTCCGTGCACGTACCGGTCAGGGACAGCGAGGCGCCCTCGCCGGCGGTGGTCCCCGAGACGGTCTCCGACAGGACCCCGGTGCCGGCGTCGGCGCAGGCCCACGTCGCGGTCACGGGGCTGCTGTTCCAGCCGGCCCCGTTGGCCGCCGGCAGCACCGAGACACGCTCGATCGTCGGGGCCAGTGTGTCGGCCGTGGAGTACGACGCGGACGCGCTGGAGGTGAGTCCGCCGCGGTCGGTGTAGCTGCACGTGGCGGTGGTGGTGCCGATGCCGAGTGCGTCGAGCACCGGGGTCACCGTGGGCGACGCGGACTCTCCGCTGTCCTCGGCGTCCTGCACCGAGCAGCCCGGGGTGGGCAGGGTGTCGACGCCGAGCTCGTAGCTCGCACCGTCGGCGAAGCCGGTCACTCCGACGACGGGCGGCGTGTTGGTGGCGACGGGAGCGGAGACCGTCACCGCGAAGGTGGCCGGGGCGACGTTGAAGGTGCCCTGGGAGCTGTTGGCGGTCTGCCTGAGCGTGATCGTGGCACTGCCCGCGGCGTGCGGGGTGACCGTGACGGTCTTCACCTCTCCGCAGGACGCGAACGTCACCGAGGCCGGCGAGACGGTCGCGGCGGCGGCGTTCGAGGTGTTGAGCTCGAAGGTCGCGGTCGTCTGGGCCGTCAGGTTGCAGCCCGACTTGCCGTCGCCGTTGGCCGGTGCGACGACGAGCGTGGTGCTCCCATTGACGCCTCCGGCGGTGAGCGACATCTGCTCGGCCGCGGCGTCGACGCTGGCGTCGATGGTGTTGGCGACGTCGTCGGCGTACGCCGCGGTCGTCGTGGCGGCAGCGAGGAGGACCCCCACTGCCGATGTCGCGAGGACGCGACGGATTCGTACGTGCATGTGGGCCCCCCGGCCTCGGTGTGGCGTCCTGGTGACGGCACTCCTCGCGACCGTAGGCCTGTCAGGAGATCCTGGGCAGGGTCCTAACGGGTGTCTCCGGCTGACCCGGAATGACCATGCCGGGCACGCCTCCGGGCCGGCCCACGAGGAGGTGGAGCCGGCCCGGAGCTCGTGCGGGGTGGATCAGTGGAAGCGGGTGCCGTTGACCTTCTCGGAGATGCCCGAGATGTCGAGCAGCATGGTCAGGCCGCCGTTCCAGAACGAGAACCCGGCGCCGGTGATCATCGCCAGGTCCAGGTCCTCGGGGGCGGCGACGACGCCCTCGTCGAGCATCAGCCTCGCCTCCTGGGCCAGGCCGGACAGGACCCGCTCGCGGACCTCGGGAGCGCTCAGCTCCACCGGCGGGGCCGGCTTCTCGAGCATGTCGAGGACCTCGGGGTCCAGCGCGCCGTCCGCGCCGTAGTAGCCGGGCTTGCGTGCCGCCACGACCCGCTCGAGGGCGGGGGAGACGTAGAAGCGCTCCGGGAACGCCCGGTGCAGCGTCTCGTTGTTGTGCAGCGCGATCGCCGGACCCACGAGCGACAGCAGCATGAAGGGTGGCATCGGGGCCACGCCCGCGAACGCGCTGTCCGCCACGTCCACGGGGGTGCCCTCGTCGACGATCCGGCCGACCTCGCCCATGAAGCGGCCGAGGAGGCGGTTGACGATGAAGGACGGGCTGTCCTTGACCAGGATCGTCGTCTTCTTCAGCGCCTTGCCGGTGGCGAAGGCCGTGGCCAGCGTGGCGTCGTCGGTCTGCTCGCCCTTGACGATCTCGAGCAGCGGCATCACCGCGACCGGGTTGAAGAAGTGGAAGCCCACGACCCGCTCGGGGTGCTCGAGCTCGGCGGCCATCTCGGTGATCGACAGCGACGACGTGTTGGTCGCCAGCACGCACTCGCTGCTGACGACCTTCTCGACGTCGGCGAACACGGACTTCTTGACCGACATCTCCTCGAAGACGGCCTCGATGACGAAGTCGGCGTCGCCGAAGGCGGCCTGCTTGTCGGTGGCCCCGGTGACGAGCGCCTTGTGCCGGTTGGCCTTGTCCTGGTTGTAGCCCCGGCCCTTGGCGAGCAGCTTGTCGATCTCGGCGTGCACGTAGGCGACGCCCTTGTCGGCGCGCTCCTGGTCGAGGTCGGTGAGGACCACGGGCACCTCGAGGCGGCGTACGAACAGCAGCGCCAGCTGGCTGGCCATGAGCCCGGCGCCGACGATCCCGACCTTCGTGACCGGACGGGCCAGGGCCTTGTCGGGAGCACCGGCGGGCCGCTTGGCCCGCTTCTGCACGAGGTCGAAGGCGTAGAGGCTGGCGATCAGCTCGGGGGTGCGCGACATCGCCTCGAGGGCGTCGTCCTCGGCGGCGAAGCCCGCGTCCCGGTCGGCGTCGCGGGCGCCGGCGATCAGCTCGACGGCCTTCCTCGCGGCCGGCGAGGCGCCACCGGTCTTCGCGGCGACGATGCCCTCGGCGCGGGTGATCGCGGCGTCCCAGGCGTCCCGGTCGACCTCCGGACGCTCGACGGTCACGGTGCCGGCCAGCACGCGCGAGGCCCACAGCAGCGACTGCTCGAGGAAGTCGGCGCCGCCGAACACGGCGTCGGCCAGGCCGAGGTCGTACGCCGCCTTCCCGCCGAGGGTCTTGCCGTTGTTGAGGGGGTTCTCGAGGATCACCGTGACGGCCTTGTCGGGGCCGACGAGCTGCGGCACCAGGTAGGCGCCGCCCCAGCCGGGCACGAGGCCGAGCATGACCTCGGGCAGGCCGAGGGCCGGCGCGGAGTCCATGACGGTGCGGTAGGTGCAGTGCAGCGCCACCTCGAGGCCGCCGCCGAGCGCGAGCCCGTTGATGAAGCCGAACGACGGCTTGCCGCCCTCGCCCAGCTTGCGGAAGACCGCGTGGCCGAGCTCGGCGACGACGCGCACCGCGTCGGGCCCGCCGCCCTGGATCGAGGTGAGGTCGGCGCCGGCGGCCAGGATGAAGGGCTTGCCGGTCACGCCGATCGCGGTGATCGTGTCGTCGGCCAGCGCCTCGTCGATGGCGGCGTTGAGCGCCAGCAGCGAACGGGGGCCGAAGGTGTTCGGCCTGGTGTGGTCCTCGCCGTTGTCGAGGGTGATCAGGCCGATCGTCGAGGTCGTGCCCTCGACGGGCGGCAGGGCGACCTTCCGCAGGTGGGCGGCGGTCACGCGCTCGGCGTCGGAGGAGATCTCCTCGGCACGGGCGAGGAGGCTGGTCAGGTCGGGCGTGCTCACTTGGTGTCTCCCTCGGTGGTGTCGGCGCCGTCCTGAGCCTGTCGAAGGGTCCAGTGCGGGTTCTCCCAGATCACGGTGCCGCCCATGCCGATGCCGATGCACATGGTGGTGAGGCCGTAGCGGACCTCGGGGCGCTCCTCGAACTGGCGGGCGAGCTGGGTCATCAGGCGCACGCCCGAGGAGGCCAGCGGGTGACCCATGGCGATGGCGCCGCCGTAGGGGTTCACGCGGGTGTCGTCGTCGGCGATGCCGAAGTGCTCCAGGAAGGCGAGCACCTGCACGGCGAACGCCTCGTTGACCTCGAAGGCCTGGATGTCGTCGATGGTGAGGCCGGCCTGGGACAGCGCCTTCTCGGTCGCCGGGATCGGGCCGGCGCCCATGACCTCGGGCTCGACGCCCACGAACGAGAAGGACACCAGGCGCATCCGGACCGGGAGGCCGAGCTCGCGCGCGGTCTCCTCGTCGGCCAGCAGCGCGGCGGTGGCGCCGTCGTTGATGCCCGCGGCGTTGCCGGCGGTCACCTTGCCGTGCGAGCGGAACGGGGTCTTGAGGCTCGCCAGGGTCTCCATGGTCGTCTCGGGCCGCATGGGCTCGTCGCTGGTGGCCAGGCCCCAGCCGGCCTCGGCCGAGCGGGTGGCGACCGGGACGAGGTCGCGCTGCAGCGTGCCCGCGTCGTACGCCGCCTTGGTCTTCTGCTGCGAGCGCACGGCGTAGGTGTCGACGCGCTCCTTGGTGATCGAGGGGTAGCGGTCGTGGAGGTTCTCCGCGGTCTTGCCCATCACGAGGGCGTCGGGGTTGACGATCCGCTCGGAGAGGATGCGCGGGTTGGGGTCCACGCCCTCGCCCATCGGGTGGCGGCCCATGTGCTCGACGCCGCCGGCGATGGCGACGTCGTAGGCACCGAAGGCGATGCCGGAGGCGGTGGTGGTCACGGCGGTCATCGCGCCGGCGCACATCCGGTCGATGGCGAAGCCGGGGACGCTCTGGGGCAGGCCGGCCAGCAGGGCGGCCGTGCGGCCGATGGTGAGGCCCTGGTCGCCGATCTGCGTGGTGGCGGCGATGGCCACCTCGTCGACCCGCTCGGGGGGCAGCGACGGGTTGCGACGCATGAGGTCGCGGATGCACTTGATGACGAGGTCGTCGGCGCGCGTCTCGGCGTACTGGCCCTTGGCCTTGCCGAACGGGGTGCGCACGCCGTCGACGAAGACGACCTCTCGCAGCTGACGGGGCACGTGTTCTCCTGAGGACAGGGGGAGTGGACGGCGCTACGTTACCCCTCGGTAACAAGATCGGGGCGACAACCCGGGTGTGTGCCCGCTCACGCGGCGCGGCTCACTAGGCTGGGGGCATGTCAGAACCCTCGCGGCTGGTGCACATCGTCGACGACGTCGAGGGCATCGGCGAGCCCGGCGGGCTCACCATGGTCGTCGTGCTGACCGGCTTCCTCGACGCCGGCCAGTCCGCGGAGGTCGCGGCACGCCACCTGCAGTCGCTGTCCGAGGGGCGCGTGGTGGCGACCTTCGACGTCGACGCGCTCCACGACTACCGCGCCCGGCGCCCGCCCGTGTCCTTCGTGCGCGACCACTACGAGGGCTACGAGGCGCCCCGGCTGCTGGTGCGAGCGCTGCGCGACAGCGGCGGCACGCCGTACCTCCTGCTCACCGGGCCCGAGCCGGACATCCGCTGGGAGGGCTTCGCCCGCGCGGTGCGCGAGGTCGTCGAGCGCCTCGGCGTACGCCGGGTGGTCAGCCTCGGCGCCGTGCCGATGGCCGTCCCGCACACCCGCCCCATCGCGATCACCCCGCACGCCAACCGCGCCGAGCTGCTGACTTCGGAGAGCCCGTGGCGCGGCGAGCTCCGGGTGCCGTCGAGCGCCCAGTCGCTGCTCGAGATCCGGCTGGGGGAGTGGGGCCACGACGCGCTGGGCTACGTCGTGCACATCCCGCACTACCTCGCGCAGATGGAGTACCCGCAGGCCGCGACCGTGCTGCTGGAGCAGCTCGAGCTGGGCGGCCAGCTGGCCTTCGACCTGACCGAGCTGCGCGAGGCCGCGGAGATCACCGAGACCGAGATCGAGCGCTACCTCTCGACGCACGAGGAGGTGGGCGAGGTCGTCCACGGCCTCGAGCGCCAGTACGACGCGTTCCGCGACGCCGAGGAGTCCGGCAGCTCCCTGCTGGCCGCGGACCAGCCGCTGCCCACCGGCGAGGAGATCGGGCAGCAGTTCGAGCAGTTCCTGGCCGGCCTCGACGACGAGAAGGGCCAGGACTGATGGCCGGCTCCGCCGCGGAGCTCGTATCCCTGCTCGTGCTCGAGGAGCTCGACGTCGACCTCTTCCGGGGACTCCAGCCCGACACCGAGCGCCAGCGCGTCTTCGGCGGCCAGGTGGCCGCGCAGTCCGTGGTGGCCGCCAACCGGAGCGTCGACGACGTCTTCGTGATGCACTCGCTGCACTCGTACTTCCTGCGACCCGGCGACCCGAGCGTGCCGATCGTGTACGACGTCGAGCGGATCCGCGACGGCCGGTCCTTCGCCACCCGCCGGGTGATGGCGCGCCAGCACGGCCGGCCGATCTACTACCTCACCGCCAACTTCCAGAAGCCCGAGGACGGCTTCGAGCACCAGGACGCGATGCCCGACGTGGTGGGCCCCGAGCGCGGGGTCAAGATGGCCGACCTGGCCCGCCAGCGCGGGGCCGAGGCCGGCCAGGAGTGGGAGCGCGAGTGGTCCGCGCTCGACGTGCGCTACCTCGGCACGTCGGCGATGGGCCTGCCGGAGGACCCGGCCCACCCGGCGCGGGCGCAGCTGTGGCTGCGCATCGCCGGGGACCTCGACGACGACCCGCTGACCCACCAGGCGGCCTTCACCTACGCCAGCGACCTGACCCTGCTCGGCGCGTCGTTGGTGCCCCACGGCGTCCACTTCGGGACGCCCGGCATGCAGATGGCCTCGCTCGACCACACGGTGTGGTTCCACCGGCCGTTCCGGGCCGACCGGTGGTGGCTCTACGACCAGGTGTCGCCGACGGCGGTCGGTGGCCGCGGCCTGGCCACGGCCCGGGTGTTCACCGAGGACGGGACCCTGGTCGCCACGGTCGCCCAGGAGGGCCTGATCCGGCTGCGCCAGGGCTGAGCCGCTCGGCATATAGCACTACAGCGGTGTAATTCGGCGCATTTGAATGACAGACACGCCGAGCGGTGGTTACGGTTGAGCGCTCGTGTGGCGGTTGTGACCTCTGTGGAGGGTGTGACTGTCGGTACTCGCGGGCGTCCGCCGTCCCCGTGACCGAGAGTGACCCCGCGTGCGCCCCCTCACCCGCCCCGCCCTGACGGCCGCCGCCTCCACCGTGTGCCTGGCCCTCGTCGCGACCGCGTCGCCGGCCTTCGCCGTGCCGTTGACGCCGTACCAGATGCCCTTCCCGTGCGGTCAGACGTGGACGGGCTCGACGCGCAGCGGGCACAGCCCCAGCAGCAGGTCGATCGACTGGAACCGCACGGACGACGCGGGCTCGGCCGTGGTCGCCGCCGCCCCCGGGGTCGTGACCACCGCCGACGCGACGAGCCGCTCGGGCTACGGCCACCACGTGGTGGTCGACCACCAGAACGGTGAGTCCACCGTCTACGCCCACCTCGACGCCGTGGTGGTCGCCGCGGGCCAGCGCGTCGACCAGGGCGCGCAGCTCGGCACCGTCGGCGCGACGGGCAACGCCCGGGGCACGCACCTGCACTTCGAGGAGAAGTCGGGCCGCGCGGTGATCGCGGCGTGGTTCGCCGGGACGCCGTACGCCTACGGCGTGGCCACCTCCGCCAACTGCGTCGACGTCCCGATCGCGGGCAACTTCGTGGGCGACGCCGCGGCCGAGGTCGGGGTCTACCGCCGCGCGAAGCGGTCCACCTTCCTCGTCAACGACCCCGCCGGCACCGCCCGGGTGGTGCCCTTCGGCCGCTCCATCGACGAGCCGGTCGTCGGGGACTGGGACGGCGACGGCGCCAGCAACGTCGGCATCCGCGTCGCCAAGGCCTCGAAGTTCAAGCTGCAGACGCCCACGGGCATCCGCAAGATCGTGTTCGGCACCTCCTCGGACCGTCCCGTCGCGGGCGACTGGAACGGGGACGGCACCTTCGAGGTGGGCGTGCACCGGTCGTCCGCCGCGACCTTCTACCTGCGCTCGGCCGACGGGACCATGGGGTCGGTCGCGCTCGGCGACACCGACGACGTGCCGGTCACCGGCGACTGGAACGGCGACCGGATGACCGACGTCGGGGTCTACGACCAGGCCACCGCGACCTTCACGCTGCGCCTCGTCGACGCCCAGGGCCAGGAGTGGACCGCGGCCGTGCAGCTCGGAGCCGCCTGGGACCTGCCGGTCGCGGGCGACTGGGACGGCAACGGGATCACCGACCTCGGCGTGTGGAGCCCGGCCACGGCGACCTTCGTGCAGAGCCGCACCGCGCCGATGGTGATGCAGACGACGACCAGCCAGCGCATGGACGTCACCACGATCCGGTTCGGGCGCCCCCGCCGCTGAGGGTCGTCCCGGCGCTGAGGGAGCCCCTCGGGCGGGCGTGGCCCGGCCGAGGTCCCACCCGTCGCAGGGAACCCCGCCGCGGCGGGGTTTCCTGCACATCGTGGTGGTTGCAGAGGCCACGGACCGTGGGAAGAGACCACCAGGTCGTACGCCGAGCCGCTCGCGCCGCCCGTCAGGCGGTGGTGGTGCGCCGAGAGTCCGGGATGGCCCCGGATGCGGCCGGGGACCTCGTCAGACGGGCGTGGCCCGGCCGACCAGGTGCGGCGAGCCGTCGCGCGGATCGGTCATCGCGAACGTGTGCACCCCGCCCTCGGCAGTGTCGGCGAACGCCACCGTGCCCGGCAGGAACACCGGCCGCTTGAAGGCCACGGCCACGGTGACCGCGTCCGGCAGCCGGTTCTCGATCGCGGCGACCGAGCGGGCCAGGGTCCACATGCCGTGCGCGATCTGGCGGCGGAACCCCAGCGCCCGCGCCGTCAGCGGGTAGAGGTGGATCGGGTTGTGGTCGCCCGAGACGCGGGCGTAGCGCCGGCCGAGGTCGGCGGGCAGCCGCCACTCCACTCCTCCGGTCGGGGCGCCGTCGACGACCAGGCCGCCGGCCGCGTCCGCGTCGCCGCGGCCCCGGCGCAGGTATGTCGAGGTCTCGTCCCAGACGGTCTCGTCCCCGACGGTCGCGGTGGTGACGAAGTCGAGCAGGCTGCCCTTCGGGTGCGGCCGGGGAGCTCCCACCGACGTCTCCAGGTCCAGCACCTCGCCGACGCCGATCGCGCGGTGCGCGGTGATCGAGTTCTCCAGGTGCACGGTCCCGATCGCGGGGTAGGGGAACGCCGGGTCGCCCATGATCGCCATGTGCAGGCCGAACGCCAGCAGGTGCGGGTAGGGGAGCGGGACGGTGTCCTTGCGCGGGAAGCCGCACACCGCGGCGTACTGCTCGACCGCGGAGCGGCGGACCTCGACGCGGCGGCGGGCGTAGGCCAGACCGGTGAAGGCCGAGACGGGGCCCTTGCGGACGCCGGGCAGCAGGTTGAGTCCCGGTACGGCGGGCAGCGCGGCCCGCAGCAGGCTGCGCGCGCCGCTGGGCTCGCCGGTCACCACGACGGGTTCGGGGGCGGCCACCTCAGGCGCCCAGCATCATCTGGCCGCAGACGCGCACGACGTTGCCGTTGACGGCGGTGGAGGCGGGGTTGGCGTACCAGGCGATCGCCTCGGCGACGTCGACCGGCAGGCCACCCTGGCTCAGCGCGTTGAGGCGCTGGCCGACCTCGCGGGTGGCGAACGGGACCGCCGCGGTCATCGCGGTGATGATGAAGCCCGGGGCGACGGCGTTGATCGTGATGCCGTCCTCGAGCTCGTCGGCGAGGCTGTCGACGAGACCGATCACGCCGGCCTTGGAGGCGGCGTAGTTGGTCTGGCCGACGTTGCCGGCGATGCCGGCGATGGAGGCGACGCCGACGATGCGGCCGTTGGGGTGCACGACCCCCTCGTCCAGCAGGACGCGGGTGATCCGCTCGGGGGCCGTGAGGTTGACCCCGATGACGCTCTCCCAGCGGTCGGTGCCCATGTTGGCCAGCTTCTTGTCACGCGTGATGCCGGCGTTGTGCACCACCACGTCGACGCCGCCGTGCTCGGTGCGCAGGTGGTGCGCGATCCGCTGCGGGGCGTCCTTGGCCGTGATGTCCAGGACGAGGTGGTCGCCGTCGAGCCCGCGCATCAGCGCCTGGAGCTCGCTGGCCGCCTGCGGGACGTCGACGCCCACGACTCGCGCACCGTCGCGGTGCAGGGTCCGGGCGATCTGCTCGCCGATCCCGCGGCTCGCGCCGGTCACGAGGGCGACCTTGCCCTGGAGCGGGAGGCTCCAGTCGGCCACGGTCTCGGCGGTCGTGGACCCGTGGGCGCCGATGCGGACGACCTGCCCGGAGACGTAGGCGGACTTGGGGGAGAGCAGGAACCCGAGCGTGGAGGCGAGGGCGCCCTCGGCGCCGGCCGACACGTGGACCAGCTGGACGGTGCCGCCGCGCCCGATCTCCTTGCCGAGCGAGCGGGTGAAGCCCTCGAGTGCGCGCTGCGCGACCCGCTCGCCGCCGCTCACCGACTCCGGGGTCGTGCCCAGCACCACGACGCGCGGGCACGTCGCGAGCCGTCGCACCAGCGGCGTGAAGAACTCCTGCAGCGCGACCAGGCCCGTGGTGTCCGTGATCCCGGTGGCGTCGAAGACCAGCGCCTTGTACGTCGCGTCCTCCGCGTCGGTCGTGGCCGACCCGATGCCGAGCTCGCCGAGGACCGCGGGCAGGTCGGCGACCAGACGGCCGGCGCCGCCGACGAGGACGGTGCCGTCCACCAGCGGGTCGCCCGCGCGGTAGCGCTCGAGCCGGGTGGGGCTGGGCAGGCCGAGGTTCGTGACGAGCAGCTTGCCGAGGGGGGAGGACGCGAAGCCCTGGTAGCGGTCGCTCATGGCGTGAAGGTCCTCCGGGTGAGGTGACGGGGTACGTGGGTGCGGTGCGTCCTAGATGTAACGCGACGTGTAACTCCGCGTCCACAGTTCGTGACGTGGCCCTCAGAGCATTCCCCCGACGGGGGGCGGCAGACAAGGATAGGAGCATGAACTCCTCGACCCGTCGCGTCGCCGTGCTCGGTGGCAACCGCATCCCGTTCGCCCGGTCCAACACCGTCTACGTCGACGTCTCCAACCAGGAGATGCTGACCGCCGCCATCGACGGACTGGTCAGCCGCTACGGCCTCGAGGGGGAGCGGCTCGGCGAGGTGGTCGCCGGCGCGGTCCTCAAGCACGCCCGCGACTTCAACCTGGCGCGTGAGTCGGTGCTGGGCTCGAAGCTGTCCGCCGAGACCCCCGCCACCGACATCCAGCAGGCGTGCGGCACCGGCCTCCAGGCGGCCATCCAGGTCGCGGACAAGATCGCCCTGGGGCAGATCGACGTCGGCATCGCCGGCGGCACCGACACCACCTCGGACGCCCCCGTCGCGATCAGCGACCGGCTCCGCAAGAAGCTGATGCGGGTCAACGCCGCCCGGGACACCAAGGGCAAGCTGACCGCCCTCGGCCGGATCCGCCCCGGCGACATCGGCCTGGAGATCCCGCAGAACGGCGAGCCCCGCACCCGGCTGTCGATGGGCGAGCACGCCGCGCTCACCGCGCTGGAGTGGCGGATCAGCCGCGAGGCGCAGGACGAGCTGGCCGCCTCGTCGCACCAGAAGATGGCGGCGGCGTACGACCGTGGCTTCTTCGACGACCAGGTCACGCCGTTCCGCGGCGTCGAGCGCGACAACAACCTGCGCCCGGACTCGACCGCCGAGAAGCTCGCCACCCTCAAGCCGGTCTTCGGCAAGGGCGAGGCGGCCACCATGACGGCCGGCAACAGCACCCCGCTCAGCGACGGCGCGTCCGCTGTGCTGCTGGCCTCGGAGGACTGGGCCGAGGAGCACGACCTCCCGGTCCTCGCGTGGTTCGTCGACCACGAGACCGCGGCCGTCGACTACGTCAACGGCCACGAGGGCTTGCTGATGGCCCCGGCGTACGCCGTGCCGCGGATGCTGGCGCGCAACGGCCTGTCGCTGCAGGACTTCGACTTCTACGAGATCCACGAGGCCTTCGCCTCCCAGGTGCTCTCGACGCTCGCCGCGTGGGAGGACCCGGTGTTCTGCAAGGAGCGCCTGGGGCTCGACGAGCCGCTCGGTGCGATCGACCGGGACAAGCTCAACGTCACCGGGTCCTCGCTCGCCGCGGCGCACCCCTTCGCCGCGACCGGCGGCCGGATCATCAGCACCCTGGCCCACCTGCTCGACGAGCGGGCCGCCTCGACCGGCGAGGGCGGCCGCGGCCTGATCTCCATCTGCGCCGCCGGCGGACAGGGCGTGGTGGCCATCCTCGAGCGCTGACCGGGCACTTTCGTGCGCGTGCGGAGCGCCGAGCGGGCGTTTTCGTGCGCGTACGGCGTGCCGGGCGGTCAGGAAGTGCCCTCTCGGCCGGTCTGAGCGGTCAGGAAGTGCCCTCTCGGTCGGTCCCAGCGGTCAGGAAGTGCCCGGTCGGCGGTCGCCAGGTGCACGGAAGGGGGGAGGTCAACGGGGTCAACACGCTGGTAGGGTCGGCGTCGATCAACCCTGCAGCGACATCCTTTAACGATCCGTCCCGTGAGGCGGAGAAGGAGGTCCTGGCCGCATGGCCGACCCTCGTATCGTGCTCGACTCCGGTGACGTCGCCCGGGCGTTGACCCGCATCTCCCACGAGATCCTCGAGCGCAACAAGGGCGCCGACGATCTCGTCCTCCTCGGCCTCCACACGCGTGGCGTGCCGCTGGCGCGTCGCATCGGCGAGCGCATCGCCAGCGTCGAGGGCACCGCGGTCGCCGTGGGGGAGCTCGACGTGACGATGTACCGCGACGACCTGCGCACGCAGCCGACCCGGCGCTCGCACAAGACCGAGATCCCGCCCGGTGGCATCGACGGCAAGGTGGTGGTGCTCGTCGACGACGTGCTGTTCTCGGGGCGCACCATCCGGGCCGCCCTCGACGCGCTCGCCGACCTCGGCCGGCCCTCCGCCGTACGCCTGGCGGTGCTGGTCGACCGCGGCCACCGCGAGCTGCCCATCCGCGCCGACCACGTCGGCAAGAACCTCCCCAGCGCGCGCTCCGAGCGGGTCAGCGTGCGGCTGGCCGAGGTCGACGACCTCGACGAGGTGACGATCGCGTGAAGCACCTGCTCTCCATCGACGACCTCTCCGTCGACGCCATCGCGGAGATCTTCGAGACCGCCGCCGACATGCACGACGTGCAGCGCCGCGAGGTCAAGAAGCTCCCCGCGCTGCGCGGCCGCACGGTCATCAACATGTTCTTCGAGGACTCGACCCGCACCCGCTCGAGCTTCGAGATCGCCGGCAAGTGGCTCTCCGCCGACGTCATCAACATCTCGGCCAAGGGCTCCAGCGCCTCCAAGGGCGAGAGCCTGCGCGACACGGTCCTCACCGTCTGCGCCATGGGCGTCGACGGCCTGGTCATCCGCCACCCCGCCTCCGGTGCCGCCCACCAGGTGAGCCAGTGGGTCGACGCCGTGGTGGTCAACGCCGGCGACGGGATGCACGAGCACCCCACCCAGGCGCTGCTCGACGCCTACACCCTCCAGCGGCGGCTCGGCTCCCTCGAGGGCCGCCACGTCGTGCTCGTGGGCGACCTGACCCACAGCCGGGTCTTCCGCTCCAACGTGCTGTGCCTGACCAAGCTGGGCGCGCGGGTCACCGTGGTCGCCCCGCCCACGCTGATGCCGAGCGGCATCGGCCCGTGGTCGGCCGCGGCCGGCTTCGAGACGTCGTACGACCTGGATGCGGTGCTGCCGGACGCCGACGCGGTGATGATGCTGCGGGTCCAGCGCGAGCGGATGTCGGGCGGCTACTTCCCGACCGCGCGGGAGTACACGGTCGGCTACGGCCTGACCCGCGACCGGCTCGCGACCCTCAAGCCCGACGCCCCGATCTGCCACCCCGGGCCGATGAACCGCGGCCTCGAGATCGCCGCCGACGCCGCGGACGCCGCCCAGTCGGTCGTCCTGGAGCAGGTCTCCAGTGGCCTCGCCGTCCGCATGTCCGTGCTCTACCACCTGCTCGCCGGAGAGGAGTCCTGATGGGCGCGACACGTGGACTGGTGATCACCGGCGCCTCGCTGCTGGGCGAGAGGAGCGGGGACCTGTACGTCGACGACGCGGGCCTGCTCGTCGACGAGGCGCCCGCGGGGGCCGAGGTCCTCGACGCCGACGGCCTCGTCGCGCTGCCGGGTCTCGTCGACCTGCACACGCACCTGCGCGAGCCCGGGCGCGAGGACGCCGAGACGATCCTCACCGGCTCCCGGGCCGCCGCGGTCGGGGGCTTCACCGCCGTGCTGGCGATGGCCAACACCTCGCCGGTCACCGACACCGCCGAGGCGGCCCTCCGCGTCCTCGACCTCGGCCGCGAGGCCGGGCTCGTGCACGTCCAGCCGGTCGGCGCGGTCACCCGCGGACTCGGCGGCGAGGAGCTCGCCGAGCTCGGCCTGATGGCGCGCTCGCGGGCCCGGGTCCGCGTCTTCTCCGACGACGGCAAGTGCGTCCACGACGCCCGGGTGATGCGCCGCGCGCTGGAGTACGTCAAGGCGTTCGGCGGCGTGGTGTCCCAGCACGCCCAGGACCCGACCCTCGCCGGACCGACGTCCTGCTGCCACGAGGGTGAGCTGTCGGGCCGTCTCGGCCTGCCGGGCTGGCCCGGGATCGCCGAGGAGGTCATCGTGGCCCGCGACGTGATGCTGGCCCGCCACACCGGCTCGCGCGTCCACATCGCCCACGTCTCGACGGCCGGGTCCGTCGACGTGCTCCGCTGGGCCAAGGCCCAGGGCATCGACGTGACCGCCGAGGTCACTCCGCACCACCTGCTGCTCACCACCGACCTGCTCACCGGGTACGACCCGACGTACAAGGTCAACCCGCCGCTGCGCCCCCAGGAGGACGTCGACGCGCTGCGGGAGGCGCTCGCCGACGGCACCGTCGACGCCGTCGCGACCGACCACGCCCCGCACGCGCGCCACGACAAGGAGCACGCGTTCGTGGACGCGGCCTTCGGGATGCTCGGGCTGGAGACTGCGCTGGGCGTCGTCCGCACCGCGCTGCCGGACCTGTCCTGGGCCCGCGTCGCCCAGGTCATGTCGACCACCCCGGCCCGCATCGCCGGACTGGCCGACCACGGCTCGCTCGCGATCGGGAGCCCGGCGCACGTCACGCTGGTCGACCCGGCGGCGACCACGACCGTCGATCGCGCCACGTCCGTCTCGCTGTCGCGCAACAACCCGTGGCACGGCCGCACCCTCGCCTCGCGCGTCGTGCACACCGTGTACGGCGGCCGGCTCACGGTCCGCGACGGCGCTCTGCTCTGATCCCTGCCGGCCACCGTAGACACGCGGACATTGGTCCCTCCGGCCACCGCCGGCCACGCTCGGAGGTCGGGCGAGGCCCGAGTTGTGTCCGCGTGTCTCCGAGCCAGGAGTCCTAGGCTCGGCCCATGGAGATCACCACCGTCGAGCAGCTCGAGGCCATCGTCGGCGAGCCGGGGGAGCGGGCTGCCACCAAGGAGCGCTCCGCGCTGACCGACATCGACCGGGCCTGGCTGGCGGCGACACCGTTCTGCGTGCTGGCCACCGCGGACGACCGGGGTCGCTGCGACGCCAGCCCCAAGGGGGACCCGCCCGGGCAGCTCGTGCACGTCGTCGACGACCGCACGATCGCCCTGGCCGAGCGGCCCGGCAACCGGCGGGTCGACGGCTACCGCAACGTCCTGGCCAACCCGCACGTCGGCCTCGACTTCCTCATCCCGGGTCGGGGCGACACCCTGCGCATCAACGGCCGGGCCCGGCTGTTCGACGACGCGCCCTTCTTCGACGACCTGGCGGTCCACGGCAGGCGCCCGATCCTGGCGATGGTCGTCGAGATCGAGACGGTCTTCTTCCACTGCGCCAAGGCGTTCTCCCGCTCCCGGCTCTGGGACCCCGAGTCCTGGAACCCCACGGCGAGCGTGCCCCGCCGGGCCGTCATCGCCCAGCAGCTGGAGCCCGTGGCCGGGCAGTCGCTGGCCGACCTCGACGACTACTACCGCTCCGAGAACTACGACAAGGGCCTGTACTGATGGCCCACCCCCAGCTGCTGCACACGGTCCTCGACGCCGTCGACGTCCGCCGCGAGGCCGAGTTCTGGCGCGACCTGCTCGGGCTGGTCTACCGGCCCGGGGACGAGATGTCCGACGGGCCCGGCACCGTCGACGATCTCGACTGGTTGGTCCTGACGGACGCGGGCGGGCGGCGCGTGCTGGCCTTCCAGCAGGTCGCCGAGCAGGCGCGCACCACCTGGCCGAGCCAGGAGGTCCCGATGCAGCTCCACCTCGACCTCACCGTCCCCAGCACCGAGGAGCTCGCCGCACAGCACGACCGCGCGCTGGCGCTCGGTGCGACGCTCCTGCTGGACCGCACCGACGACGAGGACGAGCCCCTCTACGTCCTCGCCGACCCCGAGGGGCACCCCTTCTGCATCTTCGTCGCCTGAGGAGGCGTCATGGGCACGCCGTACGACATCCCGCTGGGTTCCGGTGAGGGGACCTACGACTTCCGCATGCTTCCCACCGACGAGTTCGAGGCCGGCGGGTCGTCGGTGACGGTGGCCGAGGCCGCGTCCGGCCGGGCGCTGCTGGTGTCCTACACCTGGACGCACGCGGACGACGGCCCGCAGGAGGGGACGCTGGTGCTCGGTGTGCCCGACGAGGACGGCACGGTCACCGCGGCGTGGGTGGACAGCTGGCACCAGCGCGACGTCGTGCTGCTGACCGGGCTCGGGTCCGGCTCGGGCGCCACCGTCGGCTACGAGTACGCACCGGGGTGGACCTGGGAGATCTCCGTCCAGGTGCACGAGGGGGCCCTGCAGGTGGTCATGCGCAACGGCGTCCCGGCGGGTGAGGACGGACCCGCGACGCTGTACGACGTGCTGCGCGGCCGGTGGTCCTAGCCGACCCTCTCAGCGCTCGACGACCAGGCCCAGCCAGCGGCCGAGCGAGGCGATCTCGCCGTCCACCGCCTCGCGCAGCGCCCGGCTCCACCGCCCGTCCTCGTGCACCGCGTCCACGCGGAGCACCCCGTCGTCCCGGTCGGCGGTCGCGTCGACCTTGCCGACGAGCGTGTCCCCGTGCAGCACCGGGAGCGCCCAGTAGCCCCACCGCCGCTTGGCCACCGGCTTGTACATCTCCAGCTGGTAGTCGAAGTCGAACAGCTCGGCCATCCGCTTGCGGTCGAAGACCAGCCGGTCGAGGGGGGAGAGCAGTGCGGTGCGCCCCTGGAACGCGTCGGTGTCCTCGAGGTCCTCGAGGTACGCCGGGTCGACGCGCCACGTGCGGCGGGTGCCCTCGACGGTGGCCTCCTCGCCGGCGGGTCCGACGTCGTTGGGCTCGCCGGGGGAGACGGTGGCGCGGAGCCGGGCGATGCCCAGCGCCCGCAGGCGCCGCTCACCGCGGATCCGGAACGCCTCCTCGAGGGGCACCGGCGGCTCGTCCGGGTAGACCCGCTCGGCGAGGTCCCAGAGCTTGTCGCGCCCCTCGGCGCCGGCGACCGCCACCTCGCCGCGCTGCACCATCATGTCGAGCAGGCGTCGTACGTTGCGGTCGTCGTTCCACCCGCTCGAGCGCCACGGGACCAGGGTCGTGTCCGGCATCTCCCGCGCCGTGCACGGCCCCTCGTCGTGGAGCTGGGCGAGGATGTCGCGGCGCGTGTCGTCGTTGGCCTCCACCCAGCCCGCGAGGTCGGCCTGCCACTCCGTGAGCTCGCCCGCGCCCGGCCACACGGCCATCTCGGCGCGGTAGAGCGCGAGGTCCTCCGCTGGGCGGAGCATCGAGTGCAGCTCGACCAGTGACCCGTCGGCCACCAGGTCGTCGAGCACCGACGTCCGGTACGCCGCGCCCAGGCGCGACCACGCCACCACGTGCGCGCTGGGCGCCACCGCCGCGGTCGGCTCGACCTGGAGCAGGGTGAGGTGCCGGACCGCCGCGAGCAGGTCGGTCGGGCGGGGGGCGTCGAGGAGCTGGGCGCGGACCGCGATCCGCCGCGCCTGCTCGCGGGTGAGCTCGTGCACGCACCGACGATAAGGGCGCGACAGGACGAGGGGCGTCCGGATACGCTCGCCCCATCATGTGGATCACGGCCTGACCTGACTCGCGCCCGCGGCCGACCTCCCCCGAGGTGCCCGGCGAGTCACCGCACTCCCGCGAAGGCCCGCCCATGTCCGCACTCCAGCCCCTCGTCGTCCGCGACCTCTGTGTGTCGTACGCCGCCCGCCCCGTCCTGACCGGCGTCGACCTGCTCGCCCAGCCCGGCCGCCGCATCGGCCTGGTCGGGGAGAACGGCGTCGGCAAGTCCACCCTGCTGCGAGCGGTGGCCGGACGGCTGCCCGCCACCGCCACGGTGGCCGGCACGCTCGAGCGCCCCGACGACCTCGTCATGCTCGGCCAGGAGCCGCCCTTCCCCGACGACGCCTCGATCAGCGACGTGCTGGCCCGGACGCTGGCCCCGCTGCGCCGCGCGGTGGCCGATGTCGAGCGGCTCGCCGCCGCGCTCGACGACCCGGAGCTCGACCCCCAGGAGTCCGCGGCGGCGTACGACCGCGTCCTGGAGCAGGCCCTGGCCCACGACGCGTGGGACGCCGACCGGCGCGCCGAGCTGGCGGCCGCCCGCCTCGGCCTGGACGGCCTCGAGCCGGAGCGCCGGGTCGGCACGCTCTCGGGGGGCCAGCGCACCCGGCTCGCGCTCGCCACGATCATGACGACCCGGCCGACCTGCCTGCTGCTCGACGAGCCCACCAACCACCTCGACGACGCGGCGCTCGAGGTGCTGACCGGCTTCCTCGTCGACCTGCCCGGCGTGGTGCTCTTCACCAGCCACGACCGGGTCTTCCTCGACGACGTGGCCACCGACCTGGTCGACCTCGACCCGAGCGCGTTCGGCACCGACGGGGAGGGCGGGCGCCGCTTCGGCGGCGGCTGGAGCGCCTACGAGGAGCACCGGCGCGACGCACGCCGCCGGTGGGAGGAGGCGTACGCCGCCCAGCAGGACGAGCTCGAGGCGCTGCGGGCCGCGACCAGGATCGGGACCGGGCCCATCGCGCACAACCGCGGGCCGACGGACAACGACAAGTTCATCCACGCCTTCAAGGGCTCCCGGGTCGATCGCACCCTGGCCCGCCGCAAGAAGGACGCCGGCCGTCGCCTCGCGGTCGCCGAGCGCGACCAGGTCCGCAAGCCGCCCGAACCGCTGCGCTTCGGGGGCCGCCTGGCGGACGCAGGGGCGGGCGGCCGGCTGGTGCTGGTCCGCGACCTCGCCGTCGACGGCCGCTTACGGCTGGACCGGCTCGACGTCCACGCGGGCGAGCACCTGCTCGTCAGCGGCGGCAACGGGGCGGGCAAGTCGACCCTCCTGGGCGTGCTCGCGAGCCGGCTGGTCCCCGACCGCGGCACCGTGCAGGTGGGGGCCCGCCGGGTGGCCGAGCTGGCCCAGGACGTGGTGTTCGACCGGATGGGCCGCACCGCGCAGGCGACGTACGACGCCCTGGCCGGCGGCGTCGCGCGACCCCTGCGCGAGCTGGGGCTGCTCCACCCCCGTGACCTGGTCCGTCCCGTCGGCGCCCTGTCGGTCGGCCAGCGCCGACGGCTCGGGCTGGCGGTCGCCGTGGCGACCGGGCCGGACCTGCTGCTGCTCGACGAGCCGACCAACCACGTGTCGCTGGCCCTGGCCGGCGAGCTCGAGGAGGCCATCGGCGCCACCGCCGGGACCGTGGTCGTGGCCAGCCACGACCGGTGGCTGCGGCGCCGGTGGCAGGGGAGCGGGCTCCTGCTGGGCTGAGCGCGCTCAGCGACCCCCGCCCGGGGGCTGGCACACGGGGCACCAGAAGATCCGCCGGGCGCCGAGCTCGCCGTCGACGACCTCCGTGCCGCAGACCCGGCACGGCAGCCCGGCCCGTCCGTAGACGTAGTGCGCGTCGCTCCTGCGGACCCGCCCGGCGGGACGCTCGCGGTGCTCCGCCTCCGTCGTGACGATCCGGCCCGACCGGACCCCGCCGCGCATCAGCCGCACGAGGTCGTCCCACGCGCCGGCGAGGGCGCCGGGGTCAGTCTCGCGTCCGGGCAGGTGGGGGTCGAGGCCGTGGCGGAACAGCAGCTCGGCGCGGTAGACGTTGCCGATGCCGGCGACCACCGACTGGTCGAGCAGCAGCGTGCCCAGCGGGGCCCGGCTGCGCGCCGTCCTCGCCAGCCACGGTCCGGGGTCGGTGCCCCGCCGCAGCGGGTCGGGGCCGAGCCGGGCCAGCAGCGCGTCACGCTCGGGGGCGGCGATGAGCTCGCACGCGGTGGGGCCGCGCAGGTCGAGCCACCGCGCGTCGTCCCCGTCCCCGGTGACCAGTCGCAGGCGGAGGGCACCGCGGGGCTCGTCGGGCTCCCCGGTGCCCTCGCGGAACTTCCCGTAGAGGCCGAGGTGGACGTGCAGCACCAGCGGGTCGCCGCCGGGGTGGTCGGCGTAGGAGTGGAACAGGTGCTTGCCCCACGCGTCCGAGCCGACCATGAGTGCGCCGTCGATCAGCGCGGCGCCCTCGGCGAAGCGCCCCTGCGGGCTCGAGGCACGCACGTGCCGGCCCAGCAGCAGTCGGCGGTGCCGTCCGGCCAGGCGGTGGATGCTGTGACCTTCGGGCACGGCGTCATCATGCCCGAGGGGTGATCACCGGCGCGGGACGGCGACCACGTTGCCGGAGCCGGACACGCGCATCCGCGGGCGGGTGCGGGTGACCTCGACGGAGTTGCCGTTCCCCCGCACGCGGAGCCGGTCCAGGCGCCGGTGGCTAAGGGTGTTGGCGTCGCCGATCACCCGGGTGGTGAAGCCGCGGCGGGCGCTGGCCGCGTTGCCGGACCCGCGGACCACGAGCTCGTGGACGCGGTCGGCGGCCACGGACGCGCCCGAGGTGGTCACCCGGACGTGCTCGACGAGTCCCGGCGAGGTGACCGCGGACCCGGCGCCGGAGACGAGCAGGGACGCCGCCGAGGTGAGGTCCACGTGGTTGTCGGTGCCGGCCACCACGACCTCGCCCTGCGACTTCGCCGAGACCCGGGTGCGCTCGCCGGTGACGAACAGGTGCGTGGCGGTCGGCATGGTGACGACCGCGTCGTCGGCGGTGATCCGCACGGTCCCGCAGACCCCCTCGACGACGTACGTCACGTCGTCGTACGCCAGCACCAGCCCGTCCTCGCCCTCGAGGGCGCAGTTGACCGGGACGGTCAGCCCCGCGTGCGCGGGGACGGCGCCGAGCACGGTGCCGAGCCCGCCGGCCAGCGCGCACGCGGCGAGCAGCGCGCCGACGGCTACGGGTCGGGTGCGGGAGGGGGTGCGGGTCATGGGGGCTCCGAGCGCTCGGGGGAGGAAGTGCGGCAACGGCATACCGGGGGTATGCACAGCCACCCTGCCCGGCCCGGCGCCCGTCCAGCCACACCGTGGTGCGTGGTCTCGGACACACGCCCGGCGCTGATAGGGTCACCGACGCAGAAACATCCTTTAACGATCCGTCCTGTGAGGCGGAGAAGGAGGTCGGCGTTGCCTGTACGCGCGCCCGCACTGCTCGTCCTCGAGGACGGGCGCACCTTCCGAGGCGATGCCTTCGGAGCCGAGGGTGAGACCTTCGGTGAGGCGGTGTTCTCCACCGGCATGACCGGCTACCAGGAGACCCTCACGGACCCGAGCTACCACCGCCAGGTGGTCGTGATGACCGCCCCCCACGTCGGCAACACCGGCATGAACGACGAGGACCCCGAGTCCTCGCGGATCTGGGTCGCCGGCTACGTCGTCCGTGACCCCGCCCGGGTCACCAGCAGCTGGCGCTCGCAGCGCACGCTCGACGACTCGCTGCGCGAGCAGGGGGTGGTCGGCATCTCCGGCGTCGACACCCGCGCCCTCACCCGCCACCTGCGCGAGCGCGGCGCCATGCGGGTCGGGATCTCCACCACGGAGACCGACCCGGCCGCCCTGCTCCGGCGGGTGCAGGAGTCCGCCGAGATGCGCGGGGCCAACCTGAGCGAGGCCGTCTCCACCCGGGAGGCGTACGTCGTCCCCGCGGTCGGCGAGCGGCGCTTCACCGTCGCGGCGATCGACCTCGGCATCAAGGCCAACACCCCGCGGATGATGAGCGAGCGCGGCATCGAGGTGCACGTGCTGCCGGCCACCGCGTCGATCGACGAGGTCGTGGCCACCGGCGCCGACGGGCTGTTCTTCTCCAACGGCCCCGGCGACCCCGCCGCGACCACCGGCCAGGTCGAGCTGCTGCAGGCCGCCCTGGAGCGCGACCTGCCCTACTTCGGCATCTGCTTCGGCAACCAGCTCTTCGGCCGGGCGCTCGGGTTCGGCACGTACAAGCTGACCTACGGGCACCGCGGCATCAACCAGCCGGTGATGGACCGCACCACCGGCAAGGTCGAGGTCACCGCGCACAACCACGGCTTCGCCGTCGACGCTCCCCTCGAGGGCAGCACCAGCACGCCGTACGGCGAGGCGACGGTGAGCCACGTCTGCCTCAACGACGACGTGGTCGAGGGCCTCGAGCTGCGCTCGCGGGACGGCGAGCTGCTCAGCTTCTCGGTGCAGTACCACCCGGAGGCGGCGGCCGGCCCGCACGACGCGGCGTACCTCTTCGACCGTTTCGTCCACCTGATGACCGAGCGGAAGGGAGCCTGACATGCCGAAGCGCGAGGACATCCGGAGCGTGATGGTCATCGGCTCCGGGCCGATCATCATCGGCCAGGCGTGCGAGTTCGACTACTCCGGCACCCAGGCGTGCCGGGTGCTCAAGGAGGAGGGCCTGCGGGTCATCCTGGTCAACTCCAACCCGGCCACGATCATGACCGACCCCGAGTTCGCCGACGCCACCTACATCGAGCCGATCACGGCCGAGTACGTCGAGAAGGTCATCGCCCAGGAGCGTCCCGACGCCCTCCTGGCGACCCTCGGCGGCCAGACCGCGCTCAACTGCGCGATGGCGCTCGACGAGCAGGGCGTCCTGGAGAAGTACGGCGTCGAGCTGATCGGCGCCAGCATCGAGGCCATCGACCGCGGCGAGAACCGCGAGGTCTTCAAGAAGATCGTCGCCGACCTCGGCGGTGAGAGCGCCCGCTCGGTCATCTGCCACTCGATGGACGACCTGATCGCGGCCGCCGACGACCTCGGCTACCCGATGGTGGTGCGCCCGTCCTTCACCATGGGCGGCACCGGCTCCGGGATGGCGTACGACGAGCAGGACCTGCGCCGCATCGGCGGCGCGGGACTCGCCGCCAGCCCGACCACCGAGGTGCTCCTCGAGGAGTCGATCCTCGGGTGGAAGGAGTACGAGCTCGAGGTCATGCGCGACACCGCGGACAACGTGGTGATCATCTGCTCGATCGAGAACCTCGACCCGATGGGCGTCCACACCGGCGACTCCATCACCGTCGCGCCGGCGATGACCCTGACCGACCGCGAGTACCAGAAGATGCGGGACCTGGCGATCGCGATCATCCGCGCGGTCGGCGTCGACACCGGCGGCTGCAACATCCAGTACGCCGTCAACCCCGAGGACGGTCGCCTGATCGTCATCGAGATGAACCCCCGCGTCTCCCGCTCCAGCGCCCTCGCCTCCAAGGCCACCGGCTTCCCGATCGCCAAGATCGCCGCCAAGGTGGCCATCGGCTACACGCTCGACGAGATCCGCAACGACATCACCCGCGAGACCCCGGCGTCGTTCGAGCCCACCCTCGACTACGTCGTGGTCAAGGTGCCGCGGTTCGCGTTCGAGAAGTTCCCCGGCGCCGACACCACCCTGACGACCCACATGAAGAGCGTCGGCGAGGCGATGGCCATCGGCCGCAACTTCACCGAGGCGCTGCAGAAGTCGCTGCGCTCCCTGGAGAGCAAGGCCGCGGTCTTCGACTTCGCCGAGCCCGTGGGCGACGTCGTGGAGCTCCTCGAGACGTCCCGGCGTCCCACCGACGGCCGGCTGCGCACCGTGATGGACGCGATCCGCGCCGGCGCGACGCGCGAGCAGGTCTTCGAGCACACCGCGATCGACCCGTGGTTCGTCGACCAGCTCTTCCTCGTCAAGGAGGTCGCCGACGAGGTCGCGGCCGCGCCCGAGCTGGACCTCGAGACGCTGCGCCTGGCCAAGCGGCACGGCCTCTCCGACGCCCAGGTCGCGGGCATCCGCGGCATGCGCGAGGACGTCGTGCGCGGGGTGCGCCACGCGCTGGGGCTGCGACCCGTCTACAAGACCGTGGACACCTGCGCCGCCGAGTTCGCCGCGACGACGCCGTACCACTACTCCTCCTACGACGAGGAGACCGAGGTGGCGCCCCGCGAGCGCGAGGCGGTCATCATCCTGGGCAGCGGCCCCAACCGCATCGGCCAGGGCATCGAGTTCGACTACTCGTGCGTGCACGCCTCCCTCGCGCTGAGCGAGGCCGGCTACGACACGATCATGGTCAACTGCAACCCCGAGACGGTCTCGACGGACTACGACACCTCCGACCGGCTCTACTTCGAGCCGCTCACCCTGGAGGACGTGCTGGAGATCGTGCACGCGGAGGAGCAGGCCGGCCCGATCGCCGGGGTCATCTGCCAGCTCGGCGGGCAGACGCCGCTCGGGCTCGCGCAGGGCCTGGCCGACGCCGGGGTCAAGATCGTCGGCACCACGCCCGAGGCGATCCACCTGGCCGAGGAGCGCGGTGCCTTCGGCAAGGTCCTCGCCGACGCCGGGCTGCCGGCGCCCAAGCACGGCATGGCCGTCACGTTCGCCGACGCCAAGCAGATCGCCGACGACATCGGCTACCCGGTGCTGGTGCGCCCGTCGTACGTCCTGGGCGGTCGCGGCATGGAGATCGTGTACGACGACGACCGGCTCAAGGCCTACATCGACGCGGCGACCGAGATCAGCCCCGAGCACCCGGTGCTCGTCGACCGCTTCATCGACGACGCGGTCGAGATCGACGTCGACGCGCTGTACGACGGCCACGAGCTCTTCCTCGGCGGCGTGATGGAGCACATCGAGGAGGCCGGCATCCACAGCGGCGACTCGTCCTGCGCGCTGCCGCCGATCACCCTCGGGGAGACCGAGGTCGACCGCATCCGTCGTGCCACCGAGGCGATCGCCCGGGGCGTCGGGGTGCGGGGGCTCATCAACATCCAGTTCGCGCTGAGCTCCGACGTCCTCTACGTCCTCGAGGCCAACCCGCGGGCCAGCCGCACGGTCCCGTTCGTCTCCAAGGCGACCGCGACCCCGCTGGCCAAGGCGGCGGCCCGGGTCATGCTCGGCGAGACCATCGCCGACCTGCGCGCCGTCGGCCTGCTCCCGCACGACGACGGGGGGCGGCTGCCCGCCGACGCGCCGATCGCGGTCAAGGAGGCGGTGATGCCCTTCAACCGCTTCAAGACCATCGACGGGCGCAACGTCGACACCGTGCTGGGCCCGGAGATGAAGTCGACCGGTGAGGTGATGGGCTTCGACGCCGACTTCGGCACCGCGTTCGCCAAGGCCCAGGCCGCGGCGTACGGCTCGCTGCCCACGACGGGCCGGATCTTCGTGTCGGTCGCCAACCGCGACAAGCGCAACATGATCTTCCCGATCAAGGTGCTGGCCGAGCGCGGCTTCGAGATCCTGGCGACCAAGGGCACCGCCGAGGTGCTGCGCCGCAACGGGGTGAGCGTCACGGTGGTGCGCAAGCACCACGAGGGCGAGGGTCCGGAGGGGCAGAAGACCACCGTCCAGCTGATCCGCGACGGGGACATCGACCTGGTCATCAACACGCCGTACTCGACCGGTGGGTCGGCCCGTCTCGACGGCTACGAGATCCGTACGGCGGCCGTGCTGGCCGACATCCCGTGCATCACCACGGTGCAGGGACTCGGGGCCGCGGTGCAGGGCATCGAGGCGATGACCGCCGGCGAGATCGGCGTCCGCAGCCTGCAGGACTGGCAGCGGGGGAGGACCGCGCGCTGATGGGTCGTCCCTACCGCCTGCTCTTCGACCACGTGCTGACCCGCAGCGACCCAGAGCGCGCCCACCACGCGGCGTTCCGCGCGATCCGGGCCGCGGCGCCGGTGACCCGGCGGGTGCCGGCCGTCGCGGCGGAGCCGGTCGAGGCGATGGGACTCCGCTTCCCGCACGCGTTCGGGCTGGCGGCCGGGTTCGACAAGAACGGCGTGGGCATCGACGCGCTCGGGGCGCTCGGCTTCGGCCACGTCGAGATCGGCACGGTGACCGGGGAGCCGCAGCCGGGCAACCCGCGTCCGCGCCTGTTCCGGCTGCCGCAGGACCGGGCGGTCGTCAACCGGATGGGCTTCAACAACGAGGGCGCCGAGGCGGTCGCCACCCGGCTGGCGCGCCGCGGACGTCCCGAGGGCGGGCCCGTCCTGGGCATCAACATCGGCAAGACCAAGGTGGTCCCGGCCGAGCACGCGATCGCCGACCACGAGAAGTCCACCGGGCTGCTCGCGCCGCACGCCGACTACCTCGTCGTCAACGTCAGCTCGCCCAACACCCCCGGGCTGCGCGACCTCCAGGCCGTCGAGCTCCTCGAGCCGCTGCTGGGGGCCGTCCGACGCCGTGCCGACCAGGTGCGCCCCGACGACCGGGTGCCGCTGCTGGTCAAGATCGCGCCGGACCTCAGCGACGAGGACGTGCTGGCGGTGGCCGACCTGGCCGTCGCCATCGGCCTCGACGGCCTCATCGCCACCAACACCACCATCACGCGTGACGGCCTGCGCACCGACGCCGCCACCGTCGAGGCCATCGGGGCCGGTGGACTGAGCGGCGCCCCGCTGCGCGAACGGGCCACCGCGGTGCTGCGGATGGTCCGCGAGCGGGTCGGTCCCGACCTCACGCTCGTCGGCGTCGGCGGCATCACCACCGCCGCCGACGCGCGGGCGCGGCTCCACGCCGGCGCCGACCTCGTCCAGGGCTACACCGGCTTCGTCTACGAGGGCGCCCTGTGGCCACGGACCGTCGTCGCCGGGCTCTCCTCGGCATGACGTCTGCGATCCACGTCGTCGGAGAGGTGCTGGCCACCAAGCGGGCCGGCGCCTACCGCCACCTGACCATCGCCGCCCCCGGCATCCCGGAGCGCTTCCGGGCCGGCAACTTCGTGGCCGTCAGCGTCGGCGACGACCTGCTCGCGCGCCGCCCGCTGTGGATCCACCGGGTCAAGGAGACGGGCGCCTACGGCCCCACGCTCGACGTCGTGGTCCAGCCGCGGGGACCCGGCAGCACCCGGCTGGCCGAGCTCCCGGTCGGCGCCCGCCTGCCTGTCACCGGGCCCCTCGGCCGGCCGTTCGCGCTGCCCCGGGAGCCGGTGTCCTGCGTGCTGGTCGGCGAGGGGTACGCCGCCGCCCCGCTCTTCCCGCTGGCGGCCCGGCTGCGCGAGCGGGGGTGCCCGGTCACCCTCGTCCTCGCGGCCGACGACGAGGCGCACCTGCTCTCCGCCCTCGAGGCCCGGCGCAGCGCCCGGTCGGTCAGCGTCGTCACGCGCGACGGCTCGGTGGGCGCGCGGGGCGACGTCACCTCCCAGGTCGACGCCGTGCTCGAGCGGGCCGACGCCGACGTCGTCTACGCCGCCGGTCCCACCGCCACCCTGGCCGCCGTGGCGGCGGCTGCCGAGCGTCGCGGCGCGTGGAGCCAGGTCGCGCTCGAGACGCCGATGGCCTGTGGCACCGGGCTGTGCCAGGGCTGCCCGGTCCCTGTCGTCGCCGAGGACGGGGTGACCCGCCGGGTGCGCGCCTGCGTCGACGGCCCGGTGATCCGCGGCGACCGCGTGCACTGGGGTGAGCTCGGATGAGCCCCGCGGTCCCGTGGGGGCGCGTGATGGTCGCCAGCGGCTGCGGCGGCACCGGCCGCGAGCTCGCGCCGTACGCCGACCTTGAGGGCCTCGACTTCGTGACCCGCTCCATCACCCTCGACCCCCGGGCGGGCGGCCCGTCGCCCCGCGTCGCCGAGACCCCCAGCGGGCTCGTGCACGCCGTCGGCCACCAGAACCCCGGCCTCGAGCACTTCCTGGCCACCGAGCTGCCCTGGCTGGTGCGCGCCGGTGCCCGGGTGCACGTGTCGATCGTCGGCGGCGCCATCGGGGAGTACGCCGAGCTGGCCCGCCGCCTGAGCCGTGCCCCCGGCGTCGCCGGGCTCGAGGTCAACCTCGGTGCGACCGACCAGGCCGGGGAGGGCCTGTTCGAGGTGCGTGAGCCGTACCACGCGGCGAGCGTGGTGGCGGCGGTGCGCCGTGAGTTCCCCGCCGACCGTCCGGTGCTCGCCAAGCTGCGCCCCGACCTGTCGCGAGCGGTGGAGGGAGCCCGGGCCGTCCACGACGCCGGAGCCAGCGCCGTCGTCCTCGGCGACGCCGTCCCTGCCGCCCTGCCCGACGGCCGACCCGCGGGGCTCTCCGGGCCGGCGATCACGCCCGTGGCGCTGCGCTGCGTCCACGAGGTCGTCGCCCGGCTGCCGGAGGTCGCGGTGGTCGGGGGCGGGGGCGTCGACGGACCCGCGACCGCCCGGGCCTTCCTCGCCGCCGGTGCCGTCGCCGTGCAGGTCGGCGCCGCGCTCCTCCACGACCCGACGACGGTGGCGCGGATCCGCGCCGACCTCGAAGCCCAGGACCCGCACGACCACTCCGGGAGGACCGACCGTTGACCGAGCACCTCGAGGGCAGGCACTTCGGAGCACGGCTGCACGCGGCCATGCAGGAGCGTGGACGCTTCTGCGTCGGCATCGACCCGCACGCCGCGCTGCTGCGCGACTGGGGGCTGCCGGACGACGTGGCGGGGCTGGAGACCTTCGCGCGCACCGTGGTGGAGGCGGTCGCCCCGGAGGTGAGCGTCGTCAAGCCGCAGAGCGCCTTCTTCGAGCGGTTCGGCAGCCGCGGCGTGGCGGTGCTCGAGCGAGTGATCGCCGACTCGCGGGCCGCGGGCGCCCTCGTGCTGCTCGACGTCAAGCGCGGCGACATCGGCTCGACCAGTCAGGCGTACGCCGACGCCTACCTCGACCCCGCGTCGCCGCTGGCCTCGGACGCGATCACCGCCAGCCCGTACCTCGGCTTCGGGTCCCTCGACCCGATGGTGGCCACGGCCCGCCGGCACGGCGCGGGAGTCTTCGTCCTCGCCCTGACCTCCAACCCCGAGGGCCCGGAGGTGCAGCACGCGAGGGTCGGGGACTCGACGGTCGCCGGCACCGTGCTCTCCCACCTGCGCGCCCGCAACGCGGGGCTCACGCCGCTCGGCGACCTCGGGGCGGTCATCGGCGCCACCATCGGCGAGAGCGCCGAGGAGCTCGACTTCAACGGGCCGGTGCTCGCCCCGGGCTTCGGGGCCCAGGGTGGGACGGTCGAGGACCTGCGCCGGATCTTCGGCCCCGTCGCCCGCCACGTCCTGCCGAGCTCGTCGCGCGAGGTGCTCGCCGCCGGCCCCGACGTGACGGCGCTGCGCGACGCCGCCCGCCGCGGCAACGACGCGGTCGCCGCGCTCGGGGACGCATGAGGCGGACCCTGCTGCCCGTCGCGGCGCTGGTGCTGGGACTCACGGCCGCCGGCTGCAGCAGCGAGCAGGAGACCTACTGCCAGGCGGTCGAGGAGCACCAGCCCGAGCTGACCGACATCGCCGCCAGCGCGGAGCCCGGAGCCGTCCTGGACGCGCTCGACGCCTACCGCGACCTGCGCGAGCAGGCGCCCGACGACCTGCGCGACGAGTGGACCCAGGTCGTCACCCGGCTCGAGGCCCTCCGGGGCGCCCTCGACGACGCCGGCGTCGACCCCGCGTCGTACGACCCGAAGGTGACGCCGGAGGAGCTCGCGCAGGACGATCGGCGTGCCGTGGAGTCGGCCGCCCGGGCGCTGGGGGAGACCGCCACGATCAAGGCGATGGGCGGCATCGAGCAGCAGGCGCTCGACGTGTGCGGGACCCCGCTGAGCCAGTAGCCGACCGGTCGGCGGGCGCCGGTGTGGTGCCCGTCTCGCGGCACGCGCGGCGTCCCACCCCGCATTGCAGGGCGTCCGTCGTTCTGACTAGATTGACCGCGTTGCCCCAGCCTCCGGCCACGAGCCGGCCCACAGCCCAGAAGGACCCGTTTCGTGGCCTTGCCCCCTCTCACGCCCGAGCAGCGCCAGGCGGCCCTCGACAAGGCCGCCGCCTCCCGACGGGAGCGCGCCGAGGTCAAGAACCGGCTCAAGAACTCGGGAGCCTCGCTCATGGACGTCGTCCGCGAGGGCCAGGACAACGAGGTCGTCGGCAAGATGCGCGTCGTCGAGCTGCTCCAGTCGATGCCCGGCCTCGGCAAGGTCCGCGCGCGCCAGGTGATGGAACGCCTGGGCATCGCCGAGAGCCGCCGCGTGCGCGGGCTCGGCATCAAGCAGGTCGCCGCTCTCGAGCGTGAGTTCGGCCCCCGCGAGGAGTCTTGAGCGAGCCGCGCAGGTCCCGCCTGATCGTGCTCGCCGGTCCCACGGCCGTCGGCAAGGGGACCGTGGCCGCCGAGGTGCGCCGCCACCACCCCGAGGTCTGGCTGTCGGTCTCGGCCACGACGCGTGACCCGCGTCCGGGCGAGGAGAACGGCGTCCACTACTGGTTCGTCTCCGACGACGACTTCGACGCGATGGTGGAGCGCGGCGACCTCCTCGAGTGGGCGACCGTCCACGGCACCCACCGCTACGGCACCCCCCGCGGCCCCGTGGAGCTCGCCCTGGCGTCCGGTCACCCCGCGATGCTCGAGATCGACCTCCAGGGCGCACGACAGGTCCGGCAGACGATGCCCGAGGCGCTGTTCGTCTTCCTCAAGCCGCCGTCGTGGGACGAGCTCGTACGCCGCCTCGTCGGTCGCGGCACCGAGACGGAGGCCCAGCGCGAGCGCCGCCTGGCCACTGCGCGCGACGAGCTGGCGGCCGAGTCGGAGTTCGACGTCACCGTCGTCAACCACGAAGTTCACGCTGCTGCGGACGAGTTGGTAACCTTGATGAGGATCGACCCCGTGTCGGACCCTGCCCAGGACTGATCCTCCGCAGGACCGGCCACCTTCGTACGTCTCCTGCACCAACCGACTCTGTGAGGCTCCCAGCTGTGTCTGCCCCCAACATCGCCGCCGAGGGCGTGACCAACCCCTCGATCGACGACCTGCTCACCAAGACCGACAGCAAGTACAAGCTGGTTCTCTACAGCGCCAAGCGCGCCCGCCAGATCAACGCCTACTACTCCCAGCTCGGCGAGGGCCTGCTCGAGTACGTCGGCCCCCTCGTCGACACCGTCGTCCAGGAGAAGCCGCTGTCGATCGCGCTCCGCGAGATCAACGAGGACCTCCTCACCTGCGAGGACGTCGACCCCGCCGAGCTCGCCGCCGAGGAGGCTGCCGCCGCAGCCGCGCGCGCCGAGGCGTCCACCTTCTCGGAGTGACGTGACCTCCCCGGACGACTCCGTCCGAGACCCATCGCACGACGTGGCCGCTCCCCGCACCGGGGAGCGGCCTCGCGTCGTCCTCGGGGTCGCGGGTGGCATCGCGGCGTACAAGGCCTGCGAGCTGCTGCGACGCCTGACCGAGTCCGGGCACGACGTGACCGTGGTGCCCACGGCCGCCGCCCTGGAGTTCGTCGGCGCGCCCACCTGGGCGGCCCTGTCCGGCAAGCCGGTGGCCACCGACGTGTGGAGCGACGTCCACGAGGTCCCGCACGTGCGCATCGGCCAGTCGGCCGACCTCGTCGTGGTGGCGCCCGCCACCGCCGACCTGATGGCGAAGGCGGCGCACGGGCTGGCCGACGACCTGCTCACCAACACGCTGCTCACCGCGCGCTGCCCCGTCGTGCTGGCCCCGGCCATGCACACCGAGATGTGGGAGCACCCCGCCACCACCGCCAACGTGGCGACCCTGCGCAGCCGCGGCGTCGTCGTCGTGGAGCCCGCCGAGGGCCGCCTGACCGGCAAGGACACCGGCAAGGGCCGGCTGCCCGAGCCGTCGGAGATCTTCGAGCTGGCCGTGGAGGTGCTGGCGCGCGGTGCCGCCGTGCCCGACCTCGCCGGACGGCGGGTCGTGGTGAGCGCGGGCGGGACCCGGGAGTACCTCGACCCCGTGCGCTTCCTCGGCAACCGGTCCTCGGGCCTCCAGGGCTACGCCCTCGCCCGCGCGGCCGCCGCCCGCGGCGCCGAGGTCACCCTCGTCAGTGCCAACGTCACGCTGCCCGACCCGGCCGGCGTCAAGGTCGTGCGTGTCGAGACGACCGCCGAGCTGCGCGCCGAGGTCGTCCTGGCCGCCGGCTCCGCCGACGCGGTCGTGATGGCCGCCGCACCGGCCGACTTCCGCCCGACGGCGGTCAGCGAGGCGAAGATCAAGAAGACCGTCGACGGCTTCGCGCCGGCCATCGAGCTCGAGCAGAACCCCGACATCCTCAAGGAGATCTCGCACGGGCGCCAGCGTCCCGGCGCGGTCGTGGTCGGCTTCGCCGCCGAGACCGGCGACGACACGGGCGACGTCCTCGACCTCGCCCGCGCCAAGCTGGCCCGCAAGGGCTGCGACCTGCTCGTGGTCAACGACGTCAGCGGGGGCGCCGTCTTCGGCAGTCCCGACAACGAGGCGGTCATCCTGGCCTCCGACGGGGCCACGATCGACGTGCCCCACGGCACCAAGACCGCCCTCGCCCACGTCATCTGGGACGAGGTCGTGGGGCGATTCGCCCGCTGAGACGGGCATCTTGCATAGTGAGCCACCGTTATCGTGGCTCGTACACCTGAGCACCTCGACAGGAGCACCGACTGTGGCTGGACGCCTCTTCACCTCCGAGTCCGTGACCGAGGGTCACCCGGACAAGATCGCCGACCGGATCAGCGACTCGGTCCTCGACTACCTCATGGAGCACGACTCCGACCCGGAGAACCTGCGGGTCGCGGTCGAGACGCTGCTGACGACCGGGCTCGTCGTCGTCGCCGGAGAGGTGCGCACGGACGCCTACGCCCCCGTGGCCGACCTGGTCCGCAAGGCCATCCTCGACATCGGCTACGACTCCTCGGACAAGGGCTTCGACGGCACCACGTGCGGGGTCCAGGTGGCGATCGGCGCACAGTCGGTCGACATCGCGGCCGGGGTCGACAGCGGTCACGAGTCCCGGGTCGGGTCCTCCGAGGACGACCTCGACAAGCGCGGCGCCGGTGACCAGGGGCTGATGTTCGGCTACGCGTGCGACGACACCCCCGAGCTGATGCCGCTCCCGATCATGATCGCCCAGCGCCTCGCGCAGCGGCTGACCGAGGTCCGCAAGGACGGCACGCTCGCCTACCTGCGTCCCGACGGCAAGACCCAGGTCACGATCGAGTACGACGAGCAGGACCGGCCGGTGCGCATCGACACCGTGGTGCTGTCCACCCAGCACGCCGAGGACGTCGAGCACGCCACCCTCGAGGCCGACATCAAGCAGCACGTCATCGACGTGGTGCTGGCCGGGTTCGACATCCCCTCCGAGGGCTACCGCCTGCTGGTCAACCCGACCGGCAAGTTCGTCGTCGGCGGCCCGATGGGCGACGCCGGCCTCACCGGTCGCAAGATCATCGTCGACACCTACGGCGGCATGGCCCGCCACGGCGGCGGTGCCTTCTCTGGCAAGGACCCGTCCAAGGTCGACCGCTCCGCGGCGTACGCCATGCGCTGGGTGGCCAAGAACGTCGTCGCCGCCGGGCTCGCCCGACGCTGCGAGGCGCAGGTCGCCTACGCCATCGGCAAGGCCGCCCCGGTGGGGGTCTTCATCCAGACCTTCGGCACCGGCATCGTGTCCGACGAGGCGATCCAGGCCGCCGTGCTGGAGGTCTTCGACCTGCGTCCGGCCGCGATCATCCGCGACCTCGACCTGCTGCGCCCGATCTACGCCCAGACGTCGGCCTACGGCCACTTCGGGCGCGAGCTGCCCGACTTCACCTGGGAGCGCACCGACCGCGCCGACAAGCTGAAGGCCGCCGCCGGCGCCTGATCGGGGCGGTCGCGGGAGAGTCCCCGCCCAGCCGGGGAGTCCGCCACCGTGTCACCGTTGCAACGGTCACACGGTGACGGACTCGCGGACAGAGTCCGCACCGGTCGGTGCGCTGTCGGTCCGCATTGGTTGAATGCCGACCATGACCAACCACGAGGCCGGAGCAGCAGAGATGCTGCCCGGCCTCCGCGCGTCCGTGGCCGACGGCAAGGCCCGCGCCGCAGCCACCCGGGCGCGCAGGGCGGCCGAGTTCGAGCCGGCCGAGGTCGACCCCGTCGCGCGCGTCCTGGTCGACGTCCCCCTGGCCCACCTCGACCGCACCTTCGACTACGCGGTCCCGGTCGCCCACGCCGCGGCCGCCGTCCCCGGCGCGAGGGTCAAGGTCCGCTTCGCCGGGCAGGACGTCGACGGCTACGTCGTCGAGCGCGTCGCCACGACCGACCACACCGGTCGTCTCCAGCCGCTACGACGCGTCGTCAGCCCCGAGCCGGTCCTGAGCCCGGCGGTCGCCGACCTCACCGCGGCGGTGGCAGCCCGCTACGCCGGGGCCCGCGCCGACGTGCTCCGCCTCGCCGTCCCGCCCCGGCACGCCAAGGTGGAGGCCGAGCCCTGGGAGCCGGCCCCCGCCCCGTCCGTGGCCCCCACGGGGGAGACGTGGCAGCACGTCACCCACGGCGACGTCTTCCTGGGCCACCTCGCCGAGGGGGCCGCCCCCCGGGCCGTGTGGTCCGCAGCGCCCGGCGACGACTGGCCGGCCATGGTCGCCGCGGCGGTGGCCGCGACCCGCGCCGGGGGCAGGGGAGTGCTGGTGTGCGTTCCCGACCAGCGCGACGTCGACCGGGTCAGCGCGGCCCTGGACGCGGCCCTCGGCCCCGACCAGCACGCCACCCTGACCGCCGACCTCGGTCCGTCGGCGCGCTACCGCGCCTTCCTGTCGGTCTCCCGCGGCGCACGGCGCGTGGTCGTGGGCACCCGCTCGGCCGCCTTCGCGCCCGTCCACGACCTGGGCCTCGTGGTGCTCTGGGACGACGGCGACGACCTGCATGCCGAGCCCCGCGCGCCGTACCCGCACGTCCGGGAGGTCCTCGGCCTGCGAGCCGAGGCGGAGGGCACCGCGATGCTGCTCGGCGGCTTCGCCCGCTCGACCGAGGCCGCGATGCTGCTGCGCTCGGGGTGGGCGCGCGAGCTCACCGCCGACCGCGCGGTGGTCCGCGCCCGCGCCCGCATCGACGTGGCCCCCGCCGAGGACCGGGCGGTCGGCTCGCGGCTGCCGCGGCCCGCCTTCGAGGCCATCCGTGCGGGCCTGGCCCACGGACCGGTCCTGGTGCAGACTCCCCGCGCCGGCTACGCGCCGGCGCTGGCGTGCGAGCGGTGCCGCACCCCGGCGCGCTGCGGGCGGTGCGCGGGCCCGCTGGTCCTGCCGGGGCCGACGCAGCCGCCGACCTGCCGCTGGTGCGGCACGGCCGACGAGCGCTGGGCCTGCCGCGAGTGCCGCCACCGTGGCCTTCGGGCGCCCGTGCGGGGCGAGGCCCGCACCGCCGAGGAGCTCGGCCGCACCTTCCCCGGGACGACCGTGCGCAGCTCGAGCGGCGACCGGGTGCTGGCGAGCGTGGGGGAGCGGGCCGACATCGTCGTCGCCACCGTCGGCGCCGAGCCGGTCGCGCAGACCGGCTACGCCGCGGTGGTCCTCCTCGACACCTGGCTGACCCTGGCCCGCGAGGACATGCGTGTCCAGGAGGAGGCCGTACGCCGCTGGCTCGCCGCCGCGGGGCTGGTGCGGCCCGGTGGGCACGTCGTCGCCGTGGGGGACCCCGCCCACCCGGCGCTCCAGGCGCTGGTCCGGTGGGACCCGGCCGGGTTCGCCGAGCGCGAGCTGGTCGAGCGGGGCGAGGCCCACCTGCCGCCGACCGCGCGGATCGCGACGATCACCGGCGAGCCGGGGGCGCTCGACGACGCGGTGACCCTGCTCGACCTCCCCGAGCCCGCCGAGGTCCTCGGGCCGGTGCCGGTCTCCGCCGACGAGCAGCGGGTGGTGGTCCGGGTGCCGCTCGTCCACGGGGCCCGGCTGTCGGCGGCGCTGGGTGAGCTGCAGCGGGTCCGGTCGGCGCGCAAGCTCGACGCGGTCCGCATCCAGGTCGACCCGCCGAGCATCTGAGGCGCTCCCTAGACTGGGGCGCGCATCCCCCGACCGAGGAGTTCCAGCACCCCGATGGCAGTCCAGCCGATCCGCCTGTTCGGCGACCCGATCCTGCGCAGTCGCGCGATCGAGGTCGACGACTTCGACAAGGAGATCCGCCAGCTCGTCACGGACCTCACCGACACCATGCTGGCCGCTCCCGGCGCCGGCCTCGCCGCCCCGCAGATCGGCGTGGGGCTGCGCGTCTTCACCTGGAACGTCGAGGACCAGGTCGGCCACCTCGTCAACCCCTCGCTCGAGCTGAGCGACGAGACGCAGGACGGGGCCGAGGGCTGCCTCTCCCTCCCGGAGCTCACCTACGACTGCCTGCGTGCCCTGTCGGTCGTCGCCACCGGCTTCGACATGTACGGCGAGCCGGTGCGCATCGAGGCCTCCGAGTACCTCGCCCGCGCCATGCAGCACGAGACCGACCACCTCGACGGGATCCTGTTCATCGACAAGCTCGACACCGCCGCCCGCAAGGCGGCGATGAAGGAGATCCGCGAGTCCGACTGGTTCGGCCTCGAGCGCCCGACCGTGCGGGTGAGCCCCCACGCGACCGGCGGGCTGGGCCGCTGATGCGCATCGTCTTCGCCGGCACCCCCGAGGTCGCCGTCCCCGCCCTCGACGCGTTGCACGCCTCGGGCCACGAGCTCGTCGGCGTGGTCACCCGCCCCGACGCCCCGTCGGGTCGCGGCCGCAGGCTCGTCGCCAGCCCGGTGGCGCTGCGCGCCGAGGAGCTCGGGGTCCCCGTGCTCAAGCCCGAGCACCCGCGCGACCCCGACTTCCAGGCAGCGCTGCGCGACCTGCGCCCCGACGCGTGCCCCGTGGTCGCCTACGGTGCCCTTCTCCCGCAGTCGGCCCTCGACATCCCCGAGCACGGCTGGATCAACCTGCACTTCTCGATCCTGCCCGCCTGGCGCGGGGCCGCGCCGGTCCAGCACTCGATCTGGGCGGGCGACGAGATGACCGGTGCGACGACCTTCCGGATCGTCAAGGAGCTCGACGCCGGCCCGACGTACGGCGTGATGACCGAGCGCATCCGACCCACCGACACCGCCGGCGACCTCCTCGAGCGGCTCGCCGAGGGGGGCGCGACCCTGCTGGTGCGCACCCTGGACGGCATCGAGGACGGGTCGCTGGAGGCCCGCGAGCAGCCGGCCGAGGGCGTCAGCCTGGCCCCCAAGATCCTGGTCGACGACGCCCGCATCGACTGGACCGACCCGGCCGTCGGAATCGACCGCCAGGTGCGGGCCTGCACGCCGGGCCCCGGCGCCTGGACGACCTGGGAGGGGGAGCGGTTCAAGGTCGGGCGGGTCACCGTCGCCGCCGACCACGACCGTCTCGAGCCCGGGGTCCTCGAGGTCACCAAGAACGCCGTCTTCGTCGGGACCGCGACCCACCCGGTCGAGCTCGGCGACGTCAAGGCGTTCGGCAAGAAGCAGATGCGCGCGGCCGACTGGGCGCGCGGGGTCACCGTGCCCGAGGGGGCCCGCCTCGGCGGCTGAGACACACCTGGGGGTGTGGTGCGTCACATTTCAACGACTGGCGCGCTAGCCTGCGCAAAACCCCCCCCATCGTCTCGGAGGTCACCCCTGTGGCTGTTCTGGAAATCCTCGATCGCCGCCACACCGTGGCGCCGTACTCCTACAACCGCTGGCTGATCCCGCCCGCGGCGCTCGCCGTCCACCTGTGCATCGGCCAGGTGTACGCGACCAGCGTCTACAAGAACTCGCTCATCGAGCACTTCGACACCTCTCAGACCGCGATCGGCTTCGTCTTCTCCATCGCCATCGTCATGCTCGGCCTCAGCGCCGCGGTCTTCGGCACGTGGGTGGACCGCGTCGGCCCGCGCCGCGCCATGTTCACCGCAGCCTGCTGCTGGGCGGCCGGCTTCCTGGTCGGCTCCCTGGGCATCGCCTCGGGCCAGCTGTGGCTGCTCTACCTCGGCTACGGCGTGATCGGCGGCGTGGGCCTGGGCATCGGCTACATCTCCCCGGTGTCGACGCTCATCAAGTGGTTCCCGGACCGGCCGGGCCTGGCCACCGGCATGGCCATCATGGGCTTCGGCGGCGGTGCGATGGTCGCGGCCCCGCTCTCGCGCCAGCTGCTGTCGTTCTACGACCCGGCGTACGACCCCACCGACGCGGCGTCGCTCGCCGACGGCCACGCGCTGACTTTCCTGTTCATCACGCTCGGCATCGTCTACTTCGCCATCATGATGCTCGGCGTCGCGAACATCCGGGTTCCTTCGCCCGGCTGGCGCCCCGACGGCTTCGACCCCTCGACGGTCAAGCAGAAGGCGATGGTCACCGAGGAGAACGTGTCGGCCGCCAACGCGATCCGCACGCCCCAGTTCTGGCTGCTGTGGACCGTGCTGTTCTGCAACGTCACCGCGGGCATCGGCATCCTGGAGCAGGCCAGCCCCATGATCCAGGACTTCTTCCGCGAGGGCGGCGACTCCAGTGTCACCGTCGCCGCCGCCGGCGGGTTCGTGGGCCTGCTGTCGCTGTTCAACATGGCCGGGCGCTTCGTGTGGTCCAGCACGTCCGACTACATCGGCCGCAAGCCCATCTACATGGTCTACCTCGGCGTCGGCATCGTCCTGTACGTCGCGCTGGCACTCGTCGGCTCGACGTCCACCGCGATCTTCGTGCTCATCGCCGCGATCATCATCTCCTTCTACGGTGGCGGCTTCGCCACCATCCCGGCGTACCTGCGCGACCTCTTCGGCGTCTTCCAGGTCGGGGCGATCCACGGCCGGCTGCTGACGGCGTGGTCGGCCGCGGGCGTCGCGGGACCGCTCATCATCAACGGCTTCCTGGACTCGGCCGGCGGTGCGGGCTCGCTCGACGCCGACTCCTACCGTCCGGCGCTCTTCACCATGGTCGCGATCCTGGGGGTCGGCTTCGTGGCCAACCTGCTGGTGCGCCCGGTGGCGGCCAAGTTCCACGAGGACATGTCCGCGCACGAGTCGCAGGTCGAGGCCGACCGCGAGGCCGGCAAGGCCGAGGAGGCCGCGGCGGGCGGCTCCGGCGGCAGCAGCACCGTCCGGCTGGTGCTGTCGTGGGCCGTGGTGGGCCTCCTGCTCGCGTACGGCGTCTTCCAGACGCTCACGACCGCCCTCAAGCTGTTCTCGTGAGCGTGCGGACCGCCTGAACGTTTCGACGGTCCCGCCGCGGTGACGTACCGTCGGGCGCCATGACCTCCCCCCTGGTTGCCCGAACCCGTCCCCGGCGGGGCCGTGCCGCGGTGCTCGCCGCGGCCGTCCTCGCCACCGTCCTGTCGCCGGTGCTCACCTCCACGAGCGCCTCGGCGGACCACGCCGGCGCCGAGCCCGGACCCGTCCACGCCGGCAACACGTACGGCTGGTGGGACAAGGGCATCGTGTGGCGCGAGGAGTTCGAGCAGCCGTACTCCGGCCCGACGGGGGCGCAGTGGCGCGCCTCCGGCCAGGGCGAGGTCGTGCACCAGAACGGCATGCTGACCCTCAACACCACCACGCAGGGCAGCCTCAGCGCCGAGCTGGGCTTCTCGGGCGCCGAGGTGGGCCGCTGGGAGACGCGGCTCCGCAGCCGCCAGTACGGCCGCGGCGGCGCCCGCTACCGGGTGATGACCGAGCTCGTCCCGGCCGGTGACCGCGACCAGCACTGCGGCGCCCAGAACATCGCGCTGGAGAGCTACCGGATCGGCACCAGCAAGGCCAACCTGTACGCCCGCTCCCTGCCGAACGTCGCCTGGAAGGGCGAGCGGGCCGGCATGGACCTCGGCCGCGACCGCTGGCACACCTACGCCGTCGAGGTGACCCGCGACCGCATCTCGTGGTTCGTCGACGCGCACGTCGTGCAGACGGAGCGTCGTCCCGAGATCTGGTCCGGCGTCCCCCTGGTCCCGCGCTTCACCATGCAGGCCAAGGACGGCAAGACGATGAACGTCAGCCGGATGCAGATGGACTGGATCCGGCACTGGAGCCTCGAGGCCCCCAACGACCTCCCCGTCGACGCTCCGCCGACCCGCCAGGGCACCTACGGGAAGGCCTGCTGAGCACCGTCGCCGCCGCGACTACGCTGACCCGCGTGAGCAGGAAGGCGCGTCCGGCGGACATCGACGAGATCTGTGCGGCGCTGCCCGAGACGGAGCTGGGCACCTCCTGGGGCGACCGACCGACCTGGAAGGTCCCGCGCGGGCCGAAGGGCAAGGGGTTCTGCCTCTACCGGATGCCGCACAAGACCGCGGTGGACCCCGACACGGGAGAGATGTACGACGACCTCGTCGTGATCGTCACCCCCACCGAGGCCGACAAGGTGGCGCTCGTCGAGGACGAGTCGACCCCGTTCTTCACCATCGACCACTTCCGTGGCTACAACGCCGTGCTCGTGCAGCAGTCGCGCCTGGGGGAGATCACCCGCGACGAGCTGGCCGAGGTCATCACCGACGCGTGGGCCCACCGCGCCCCGAAGCGTCTGGTCCGCGAGCTGTTCGATGAGTGAGCGCCGCTCCCGTGGGGGGCGCATCGACCCGGCCCGGCTCGCCGCCCTCGAGGTCCTCAAGGCCGTGCGGGTCGACGACGCCTACGCCAACCTCGCGCTGCCCAGGGTCCTCGCCGAGCACGGGCTGTCGGGCCGGGACGCGGCGTTCGCCACCGAGCTCGTCTCCGGCACGATCCGGCTGCAGGGCACGTACGACGCGATCATCGACGCCTGTCTCACCAAGCCGCGCCTGGAGGCCAAGGTCCGCGACGTGCTGCGCCTCGGTGCCCACCAGCTCCTCTCGATGCGGGTCCCGGACCACGCGGCCATCAGCTCCTCGGTCGAGCTGGCCCGTGCGCGCATCGGTGTCGGCCCGGTCGGGCTGGTCAACGCCGTGCTGCGCAAGGTGGCCGCCCACGACCTCGACGGGTGGATCCGCCGGGTCGCACCCGACCCCGGGTCCGACCCGTTCGGCTACGCCGCCGTGGCACATTCCCATCCCCGCTGGGTGGTGGAGGAGCTGGCCGACGCACTCGCCTCCGCCGTCCAGCTGGAGGACCTGCTCGCCGCCGACAACGCGCCGCCGCGGGTCGTGCTCGTCGCCCGGCCCGGGCTCGCCACCGTCGAGGAGCTCGTCGCCGCGGGCGGCACGGCCAGCACCCGCTCGCCGTACGCCGTGGAGCTGGGCGCCGGCGGCGACCCCGCGACGATCCCCGCCGTCGCCGAGGGGCGCGCGGGCGTGCAGGACGAGGGGTCGCAGCTGGTGGCGCTGGCGCTGGCCGGGGCCGAGCTCGAGGGCCGCGACGAGCGGTGGCTCGACGTCTGCGCGGGCCCGGGCGGGAAGTCCGCGCTCCTCGCGGCGCTGGCCGCCCAGCGCGGCGCACGGCTGCTCGCCAACGAGCGCCAGCACCACCGCGCGCGGCTCGTGGTCCGGGGTTCCCGTGCGGCCGCCGAGGGCCTGGCCGGTGTGGTCACCGGCGACGGCACCCGGCCGCCCTGGCGCGACGGCACCTTCGACCGGGTGCTGGTCGACGCCCCCTGCTCGGGGCTGGGGGCGCTGCGTCGCCGCCCGGAGTCCCGCTGGCGCCGTACCCTCGCCGACCTCGACGCGCTCGTCCCGCTCCAGCGTGACCTCCTCGGCCACGCCCTGGACGCGGTCCGTCCCGGCGGTGTCGTCGTCTACGCGACCTGCTCGCCCGTCCTGGCCGAGACCAGCGAGGTGGTCGAGTCCGTGGTCGGCTCGCGCGACGACACCACCGTCGTCGCGACGCAGCAGCTGTGGCCGCACCGGGACGGCACGGACGCGATGTTCATCGCCACGATGCGCAGGGGCTGACCCAGTCCCCCCAAAAGGGGGGACACGACGGCGTCGCCTGTTCCCTCATCACCACCGGTCGTGGATGATGGGCCGCGTCGGCCACCGGGTCGACGGGGGACGGAAAGAGCGCGCAGTGCGACGGAGTTCAAGAGCAGCGGCCCTGGTCGCGCTCGCGAGCCTGCTGGTGGGTGTGGCTCCCACCGCCGGCGCCGACGGGTCCTCGGTCCGCAGCGGCCCCGGCAGCGCCGCGGACGGCATGTTCTTGACCTACGTCGGTTGCGACTCGTTCTTCGGCCCGTCCTCGGCTCCCGGGACCCGCGTCAACCTCGGCCCCGGGACCGCCCCGCTGGGTCGCCGCAGCTTCGGCCTCGTGCCGACCGCCGCCGGGACCGCGTCCGGCCCCTACGTGCCCTTCCTGTCCCTGGCCGGGGCGGGCGCCTCGGTGGCCGTGACCGCCCGGGCCGGTACCAGCGGCGCGTCGTACATCTGGACCTCGGCACCGGACGCCCCGTCCGGCCACGCGTGGCTCGGCCGCGCGGTCGTGAGCGTCCCCGCCGGGGGCTGGCACACCGTCGACACCGCCACCCTGCGCTACGACTGGCAGCTGGTCGACCTGGTGACCGGCTCGGCGACCCCGGGCGGGTCCGCGTCACCGGCGGAGTTCGTGGCCGCGCACGGTGACGGCACCGGCTACGTGGTGACCGGCTTCGGGTGCGACGGCCACGCCTTCAACGTGGACGCGGTGCGCGGCGCGGGCCAGACGTGGGACTTCGAGGGCACCACGCTCCAGACCGCCATCTCCGCCTCCGCCCCGCAGGTCGAGGTGGGTCAGGACGTGGTGGTCAGCGGGCACGTCACCGATGCCTCCGGCCGGGTGACCGGCGATCCCGTGGTCCTCCAGGCCCGCACTCCCGGGGTGGGGGAGTGGCGCACGGTCTCCGACCTCACGCTCGTCGGTCCCGACGGATGGTCCCGCGCGAGCGTCACGGTCACCGAGGACACGGAGTACCGCTGGTTGCGGCCCGAGGGCCAGTACGCCGACGCGGGCTCGAGCGCGTCCGTGGTCGTGCGCGTCGTCCCGTCCACCACCGCGACCCCGGACCCGCAGGAGCCTGCTCCCTCGTCACCGACCCCCTCGGCTCCCACGCCTTCCGTGCCGGCGCCGTCCAGCCCGCCGCAGTCCAGCCCGGCTGGCTAGGTTGGGGCGCATGGCCCCCACCGGCACGAGCTCCAGCATCGAGATCGACGTGGGTCCCCACGTCGTGCGCGTCAGCAACCCCGACCGGGTCTACTTCCCCGACTCGGGGGCGACCAAGCGGGACCTGGTCGACTACTACCTGGCCGTGGGCCCGGGCATCGTCAACGCCCTGTACGAGCGCCCGTGCATGCTGCACCGCTTCCCGAAGGGCCTGGCCGGCGCCAAGGTCCACCAGAAGCGGCTCCCCGCCGGGGCGCCGCCGTGGGTCGAGACCGTGCGGCTGCACTTCCCGCGCTGGAACCGCACGGCCGACGAGCTGTGCGTCACCGAGCTGGCCAGCGTGATCTGGGCCGTGCAGATGTCGACGGTCGAGTTCCACCCGTGGAACAGCCGCCGCGCCGACACCGAGAAGCCCGACGAGTGGCGCATAGACCTCGACCCCGGCCCCGAGTGCGACTGGGAGACGGTCCAGCGGGTCGCCGGCATCACCCACGAGGTGCTCGACGAGCTCGGCGCGGTCGGCTTCCCCAAGACCAGCGGCGGCTCGGGCCTGCACGTCTACGTCCGGATCCCGCCCACGCACGGCTTCGGCGACGTACGCCGCGCTGCCCTGGCCTTCGCCCGCGAGGTGGAGCGCCGTGCGGACGGCGACGTCACGACCGCGTGGTGGCGCAAGGACCGCGAGCCCGACCAGCTCTTCGTCGACTACAACCAGAACGCCCGTGACCACACCATCGCGGCCGCCTACTCGGTGCGCGGCGTCCCGACCGCCCGGGTCTCGGCCCCGGTCCGCTGGGACGAGGTCGACGACTGCGAGCCGGAGGACTTCACGATCTTCACCATGCCGGCGCGCTTCGCCGAGATCGGTGACCTGCACGCCGACATCGACGAGCACGTCTTCGACATCGCGCCCCTGCTGGAGTGGGCCGGGCGCGACGAGGCGCAGGGCGCCGAGCCGCCCGTCGACCCGGACGAGTGAGCCGGGCCTAGACTTCCCGCCCGTGGGTATCCAGATCACGCCGAGCATCCTCAACGCCGACTTCTCCCGCCTGGGCGAGGAGGTGGGTCGCATCGGCAGCGCCGACTGGGTGCACGTCGACGTGATGGACAACCACTTCGTGCCCAACCTGACGTTCGGGCCCACGATGGTCGAGGCGCTCAGCCGGGCCACGGACATCCCCCTCGACGCGCACCTGATGATCGAGGACTGCGACACCCACGCCCCGGCGTACGTCGAGGCGGGGGCGTCCAGCGTCACCTTCCACGTCGAGTCGACCAAGGCCCCCATCCGGCTGGCCCGCGAGATCCGCGCGAAGGGTGCGCGCGCGAGCATGGCCCTCAAGCCCGCCACGCCGATCGAGCCCTACGAGGCCCTGCTGCCCGAGCTCGACATGCTGCTGCTCATGACCGTGGAGCCCGGCTTCGGCGGCCAGAAGTTCCTCGACCTGTGCCTGCCCAAGATCCGCACCGCGCGCGCCATGATGCGCAAGCACGGCGTCGAGACCTGGCTGCAGGTCGACGGGGGAGTCTCCCTGGAGACCATCGAGCGCTGCGCCGAGGCCGGGGCCGACGTCTTCGTGGCCGGCTCGGCCGTCTACTCCGCCGACGACCCGGACGCCATGGTCCGCGAGCTCAAGGCGTCGGCCGAGGCTGCCGCGTCCTGAGCACGACGGTCCGGGGACCTCAGCGCGCCCGGACCTGCCGGAACGTCGCCGCGTCGTCCCTCGACACGTAGAGCCGGCTGTCCCACGTGCGCACCCAGGCCACGTCCTGCCGGGCGTCGAGCGCGACGACCGGTGACCAGCCGCCCGGGGCCGGCCCGAGCGGCGGCTCGAACTCCGCCCGGTGGGGTGCGTACGTCGACCAGTCGCCGCCGTCGCTGGCCCACAGGCCGTGCCAGCGGTCCGCCGGCCGGGCGAGCGTCTCGTCGCTGAAGTGGTCGAGGAGCACCAGGAGCCGGCCGTCCGCGAGACCGACCGCCCCCGACTGGTAGGCGAGGACCTCGCCGCCGAGGTCGACGTCGTACGTCTCCCAGGACCCTCCGTGGTCGGTGGTCCGGGCGGCGACCTCGAACGGCAGCAGCGTGGCCCCGTCACCGCCCGCCACCACGACCTGCGTCCCCTCCGCGCCACCGGGCGCCATCGACCTCACCGGCTGCTGGAGCAGGCCGTCGAGGGCCGGCACCGAGGGGACCGCGTCGCGCGCCCCGGCGTACGCCTGCCAGCGGCGCCGGCTCCAGGGCTCGTACGACGCCGTGGTGAGGCCGTCGTCGCTGGTGGCGACGGTGGCGATGGCCCGGCGCCCGCGGCACCCGGTCTCGACGCAGCCCCACCAGGAGACGACCCGCAGCCCGTCCGGCCGGGGCGTCACCACGACGTCGAGCAGGACCGACCGCTCGTCGAGGGAGATCTCCTGCGGTGTCGGCCTGGCCACGGTGGCGGCGGACTGCGCGCTCGAGGGCAGCGGCGCTGCGGCCCGCCGCCCCTCTGGGGCGGGGCCGTGCGATCCGCCGCCACCCTGCGCAGCACCGCCCGGCCCGCACGCCGCGGTGAGGGCGGCGACGACCAGCACGGGGACGAGGAGTCTTCTCATGCCGCTCTGACGCGGGGGAGGCCGCCGGAGTTGTCGATCGCGACGGTGGGGTGCGGCGGTCGGCGAGTGGTCCACGCCACGCGGACACCCCGTCCGGGAATGCGCCGGGGTGTGGCAGAGTTCCGTCCACGAGCAAGCGTGCTCTGGGGGCGGTGAAACTCCGCACCGGCGGTCACAGTCCGCGACCCGACCACTGCCAGTGGCCGGTTGACCAGGTGGAACTCCTGGACCGACGGTCACAGTCCGGATGAGAAGTGCACGCAGGCGACGCACCCGTCCCGACGCGGCGCGCGCGCCCGCACCCCCCGGAGTCCGAGACCACGGACGAGAGGGACGGCGATGGGTGCGACACCGGCGGAGACCGCCGCGATGCGGCGCGCCCTGCAGATCGCCGCCACCCCCGGCGTCCCGCTCGGACCCAATCCCCGGGTCGGCTGCGTGCTGCTGGCCGACGACGGCACCGAGGTCGCGGAGGGCTTCCACCGCGGAGCCGGTACGCCGCACGCCGAGGTCGCCGCCCTCACCGAGGCCGGTGACGCCGCGCGCGGGACCACCGCCGTCGTGACCCTGGAGCCGTGCAACCACACGGGACGCACCGGCCCCTGCGTCGAGGCCCTCCTCGCCGCCGGCGTGCGCCGCGTCGTCCTCGCCCAGGCCGACCCCAACCCCGAGGCGGCCGGCGGCGCCGAGGCGCTGCGCGCCGCCGGGGTGGAGGTCGAGGCCGGCGTGCTCGCCGACGAGGCTGCGCGGCTCAACCGGGCCTGGACGTTCGCCATCGAGCACGACCGCCCCTTCGTCACGTGGAAGCTCGCCACCACCCTCGACGGCCGCAGCGCCGCCGCCGACGGCACGAGCCGCTGGATCTCCAGCGAGCCGGCCCGCCAGGACACGCACCGGCTCCGTGCCGAGTGCGACGTGCTCATGGTCGGCACCGGCACGGTCGAGGTCGACGACCCGTTGCTGACCGTCCGCGACAACTGGGACCGCCCGGTGCGCCACCAGCCCCTGCGGGCCGTGATGGGGCTGCGGGACCTCGCCCCCGACCGGCGGATCCTCAACAACCACGCCGAGACCCTGCAGCTGCGCACCCGTGAGCCCGCCGAGGCCCTGCGCGAGCTCCACGAGCGCGGCCGCAGGCACGTGTGGCTGGAGGGCGGGCCGGCCCTGGCCGCGGCCTTCCTGTCCGCCGGCCTCGTCGACGAGGTCGTCGCCTACGTCGCCCCCAGCCTGCTGGGCGCCGGGACGAGCACGGTGGGCGACCTCGGCATCACCACCATCGCCGACCAGATCCGCTTCCGGATCCGGCAGGCCGCGGTCGTCGGCACCGGCGCCGACGCCAACGTCCGACTGACCCTCGAGAGGACCCCCTGATGTTCACCGGCATCGTCGAAGAGCTCGGCACCGTCGCCGCGATCGAGGACCAGGGCGACGCCCTGCGGCTCTCCATCAGCGCCGCGACGGTGCTCGAGGACACCCGGCTCGGCGACTCCATCGCCGTCAACGGCTGCTGCCTGACCGTCACCGACCTCGGCGACGGCACCTGGTCGGCCGACGTGATGGCCGAGACCCTCGACAAGACCTCGCTGGCCGGAGCCCGGCCCGGCGACACGGTCAACCTCGAGCGCGCCGTCACCCCGCAGACCCGCCTGGGCGGCCACATCGTCCAGGGCCACGTGGACGGTGTCGGAGAGGTCCTCCGGCGCACCCCCAGCGAGCACTGGGAGGTCGTCGAGGTCTCCCTGCCGCCGCACCTCGCGCCGTACCTCGTCGACAAGGGCTCGATCACCGTCGACGGCGTGAGCCTGACCGTCGTCGAGGCGGGGGAGCAGAGCTTCACCGTCTCCCTCATCCCCGAGACGCTGGCCCGCACCACCCTGGGCCGGCGCGCGGTCGGCGACCGCGTCAACCTCGAGGCCGACATCATCGCCAAGCACGTCGAGAAGCTGCTGCAGGGCGGCCTCATCCCCACGCAGGACAGGAAGCAGGACCGATGAACCTCCTCGAGTGGCTGATCCACGGCACCATCGCCGTCCCCCGAGGGACGCTCAGCGTCCCCGAGGTGATCGGCAACCTCTTCGGGCTCGCCAGCGCGATCCTCGGCATGAAGCGGCTCGTGTGGGCGTGGCCCATCGGGCTGGTCGGCAACGTGCTGCTCTTCGTGGTCTTCGCCTCGGGCGAGCTCAGCGGCGTCGTGGCCGAGCCCCTGTGGGGTCAGGCCGGACGCCAGGTCTTCTTCGCCGCGGTGGCGCTCTACGGCTGGGTGCGCTGGTCGCGCTCGCGGCGTGCCGGCGGCGCCGCCGACGGCGGGGCCATCACCCCGCGGTGGGCGACCTGGACCGAGCGCGGCCAGCTGCTGGCCAGCGGGGTCGTGGCGTACGCGGTGGCCTTCGTCGTCCTGCGCGAGATCGGCTCGTGGGGGCCGGCCACCGAGGCGTGGATCCTCGCCGGGTCCATGCTCGCGACGTACGGCATGGCGCGCGGCTGGGTGGAGTTCTGGATCGTGTGGATGCTGGTCGACGTCGTCGGCGTGACGACGCTCGTCCAGGCCGGCTACTACCCGACCGCCACGATGTACCTCGTGTACGCCGCCTTCGTGGTGATCGGCTTCATCGTGTGGATGCGTGCGAGCGCGCGCAGCGCGGCGCCGACCGACCCGCAGGTCGAGACGGTGGCGGCATGAGCGCCCCGGGACGCGTCCGGCTGGACCCCGTCGAGCGGGCGGTCGCGGACATCGCGGCGGGCCGGTGCGTGGTCGTGGTCGACGACGAGGACCGCGAGAACGAGGGTGACATCATCTTCGCGGCGTCGAAGGCGACCCCGGAGCTGATGGCCTTCACCATCCGTCACTCCAGCGGCGTCATCTGCGTGCCGATGCCCGGCGACATGCTGGAGCGTCTCGAGATCCCCCTGATGACGCCCCACAACAAGGACAAGCTGCGCACCGCCTACACCATCTCGGTGGACGCCAAGGACGGCGTCAGCACGGGGATCAGCGCCGCCGACCGTGCCCACACCGCACGTGTGCTGGCCGACTCGGCGACCGAGCCCGGCGACCTCACCCGGCCCGGCCACGTCTTCCCGCTGCGCTACCGGGAGGGAGGGGTGCTCGTACGCCGCGGCCACACCGAGGCGGCCGTCGACCTGGCCACCCTCGCCGGCCTGACCCCCGCGGGCGTGCTGGTCGAGGTGGTCAACGACGACGGCACCATGAAGCGGGCCCCCGAGCTGCGGGCCTTCGCCGACGAGCACGGGCTGGCGATGATCTCCATCGAGGACCTCGTGCGCTACCGACGCCGGCACGAGCGGCACGTCGAGCGGGTGGCCGAGACCCGGCTGCCCACCGCGCACGGCGACTTCACGGCGTACGGCTATCGCATCACCATCGACGACAGTGAGCACGTCGCGCTCGTCCACGGCGACCTGTCCGGCGACGAGCCCGTCCTCACCCGGGTGCACTCGGAGTGCCTCACCGGCGACGTCTTCGGCAGCCACCGCTGCGACTGCGGTCCCCAGCTCCAGGAGGCGATGGCCCGCATCGTGGAGGAGGGACGCGGCGTGGTCGTCTACCTGCGCGGGCACGAGGGTCGTGGCATCGGCCTGGTGGCCAAGCTGCAGGCCTACGAGCTCCAGGACGGCGGGCGCGACACCGTGGACGCCAACCTCGACCTCGGCCTGCCGGCCGACGCCCGGCACTACGGCACCGCCACCCAGGTGCTGCGCGACCTCGGGGTGACCCGGGTCCGGCTGCTGACCAACAACCCCGACAAGACCGCCAGCCTCGAGGACTTCGGCATCGAGGTGGCCGAGCGGGTGCCGCTCGCCATGCACCCCACCGACGCCAACCGCGCCTACCTCGAGACCAAGCGCGACCGCATGGGCCACGACCTGCCCGGCCTGGGCGGCCTCCACGACCCCGACGCCGACCCCGACGCTGCGACCATCACCGAGGAGCTGCACCAATGATCCGCACCCCAAGACCTTCTTCGCCTCCCCCGCTTCGCTCCGCCGTCGAACAACGCCTCGGGGACCCCGCATGAAGCACGGAGCCCCCGCCGAGGCGGCGTTCGACGCCAGCGACTTCAGCGTGGCCGTGGTGGCCGCCAGCTGGCACACCGAGGTGATGGACGGGCTGCTGGCCGGCGCGCAGCGCGCCCTCGACGCCCACGGCGTCACCGATGCGGAGATCGTCCGGGTCCCCGGGACCTTCGAGCTCCCGGTCGTCGCCGACGCCCTCGCCGAGGACTACGACGCCGTGGTCGCCCTGGGTGTCGTCATCCGTGGCGGCACCCCGCACTTCGAGTACGTCTGCTCGGCCGCCACCGACGGCCTCACCCGGGTCGCCCTCGACCACGGCATCCCCGTCGGGTTCGGCGTCCTGACCTGCGACACCGACGAGCAGGCGCTGGACCGGGCCGGTCTCGAGGGCTCCAGCGAGGACAAGGGCTGGGAGGCCACCGCCGCGGCGCTGGCCACTGCCCGGACCCTCGCCGGGCTCGCCTGACCCGCGCCCGTAGGCTTGCCACCCGTGAAGACGTTCGAGGAGCTCTGGGCCGAGCTCAACGAGAAGGCCCAGACCCGACCCGAGGGATCCGGCACCGTGCAGCAGCTCGACGCGGGTGTCCACGCGATCGGCAAGAAGCTCGTCGAGGAGGCGGCCGAGTCGTGGATGGCCGCCGAGCACGAGGGCAAGGAAGCCACCGCGCTGGAGCTCAGCCAGCTGCTCTACCACGTGCAGGTGCTGATGATCGCCGCCGACATCACGTTGGAGGACGTCTATGAGCACCTCTGAGACCGGCCTCCTGCGTGTCGCCGTCCCCAACAAGGGCGCCCTGTCGCTGGCCGCGTCGGAGATCCTCAAGGAGTCCGGCTACCGCCAGCGCAGCGACTCCAAGGAGCTCGCGCTCGTCGATGCCGACAACGGCGTCGAGTTCTTCTACCTCCGCCCGCGCGACATCGCGCTGTACGTCGGCGAGGGCACCCTCGACGTCGGCATCACCGGTCGCGACCTGCTGCGCGACTCCGGCGCGAAGGCCGTCGAGGTCCGCGAGCTCGGCTTCGGTCGCAGCCGTTTCCACTTCGCCGGCCCGGCCGGGCGCTACTCCACGCTCGAGGAGCTCGAGGGCACCCGCATCGCCACGTCGTACGTCGGGATCGTGCGGTCGTTCCTCGCCGAGCGCGGCATCGACGCGACCGTGACCCGGCTCGACGGCGCGGTCGAGACGAGCATCCAGCTCGGGGTCGCCGACGTGATCGCCGACGTGGTGGAGACCGGCTCGACCCTGCGCGCGGCCGGCCTCGAGACCTTCGGCGAGGTGGTCCTGGACTCCCAGGCCGTGCTCATCTCCCGCAACGGCGACACCCCGCCCGGCTTCGAGGTCTTCATGCGGCGCATCGAGGGCGTCCTCGTGGCCCGCAGCTACGTGATGATGGACTACGACATCTCCCGCGACCGGCTCGACAAGGCGGTCGCGATGACGCCGGGGCTGGAGGGGCCCACGATCTCCCCCCTCGGCCGCGAGGGCTGGGTCGCGGTGCGCGCCATGGTGCCGCGGGCGGGAGCCCAGCGACTCATGGACGAGCTCTACGACCTCGGGGCCCGGGCGATCCTGCTCACCGACATCCATGCCTGCCGCATCTGAGGGGGCCATCGTGGCGCTCCCGCACACGTGGCGCCCGTTGGGCGTGCGCCTCGCCGTGGTCTTCTTCGGCGGGATGCTGGTGGCCATCTGCGCGTTCGCGTGGTTCGGCTTCGACCCCTCGATCCGGGCCCGGTTCACCTTCTTCCAGCGGTCCACGCTGGTCGCGCTCGGCCTGCTCGCCGGGTCGGTGGCCTACGCGCTGGCGCGCTCCCGCGTGGTGGCCGACGAGGTCGGGCTCACGGTGGTCAACGGCTACCGCCGCCACGTCTACGACTGGGCGCAGGTGGTGGCCGTGAGGCTGCCGCAGGGAGCGCCGTGGGCGACCCTGGACCTGGCGGACGGCACGACCATGTCGGTGCTGGCCATCCAGGGCTCCGACGGCGACCGCGCCCGCACCGCGGTGCACGCGCTGCGGGCCCTCATCGATCGCTGAGTCTTCGCCGGGGCGTCACCGTCCGGACACGGGGGGCTGGTGGGGTCGGCCCATGCGCCTGCGAGCCCGCCACCTGACCCTTGCCGCCGTGACCGTCCTGCTCACCGGCACGACCGGCACGGTCGGTCCCGCGTCCGGGCAGCCGCACGGCTCGCCCGCCGACCCGGGTGGTGCGGTCCTCTCCGCGTGGTCGGTGCTCGACGCCGAGACCTACGTCGCCGACAGCGAGCCCAGCGGCCATTTCGTCACCGGTACGACGGCGGTGCCGCGGCCCTACCCCGGCCAGCCGGTCCAGGGCTTCTCGGGCACCCACGCCCTCGGCGACGGGTCCTTCCTGGTCCTGTCCGACAACGGGTTCGGGGCCAAGGCCAACAGCGCCGACTTCCTGCTGTCCGCGCATCGGATCACCCCCGAGACGGACGCCGCGGACGGCGACGGCACCACGACGTACGACGAGACCGTGCTCACCTTCAGCGACCCGGACCGCCTCATCCCCTGGCCGACGTGGCGCGACGGCGGGTGCGCAGCCGCGGCGTCGCTGCCTGCGGGCTACACCTGCCCCGCGCCGGACCGCCTGCTCACCGGGTGGGACTTCGACCCCGAGTCGATCCAGGTCGCGCCGGACGGGTCGATCTGGGTGGGCGAGGAGTTCGGGCCCTACCTGCTCCACCTGGACGCCGACGGCGTGCTCCTCGAGCCGCCCGTCGCCACGCCGGGCGTGAAGAGCCCGTCCAACCCGACGCTGGGGACGGCGACGCCCAACCTGCCCGGCTCCAAGGGCTACGAGGGCTTGGCGATCAGCCCCCACGGTCGGGTCCTGCACCCGATGCTGGAGGGCGCGACCGCCGAGGACGTCGCCGCCGGGATGGACCGGGCGCTGCGGATCTACACGGTGCGCAAGGGTGAGTTCGAGGACGACGTCCTGCGCTACCAGATGGAGAGCAAGGCCCACGCGCTCGGCGACTTCGTGATGGTCAACCAGCACGAGGCGCTGGTGATCGAGCGCGACAACGAGCAGGGGCCCGCGGCGGCGTTCAAGCGGATCTACCTCGTCGACCTGCGCGACACCGACGGCGACGGCTGGGTCTCCAAGCGTCTGCTCGTGGACCTGATGGACGTCGCCAACCCGGACGGCCTCTCGCCGTACGGCGACCCGTTCACCTTCCCGTTCTTCACCATCGAGGACGTCGAGCTGATCGATGCCCGCACGATCGCGGTGATGAACGACAACAACTTCCCGGCCACGGGTGGGCGCTCGACCACGGAGCCGGACGCCAACGAGTACCTCGAGATCACCCTGCCGCGGCCGCTCAGGGTCGACCGCCGCCTGCTGCCCCGCGGCTGAGCGGCAGTGGCCCTCAGTCGGTCTCGTCGCTGGCGAGCAGGGCCTGGATGCCCCACGTCACCGACAGCTCGTCGCCCGCCTCGCCGCCCGGCGCCAGCGTCACCAGGTCGACGCCCGAGTTGAAGGCGTCCGCGGGCGCGGTCATCGGCTCCACCGCGAGCGAGCGGCGCTCGCGCCCGGCCGCGTCGTCGGCGCTGTAGACCTGGAGCCAGGGGAGCCGCTCGTCCACCCACAGGGCCACGCCGTTGCCGGTCCCCGGGTCGCGCAGCGTCGCGGTGGCGACGCCGTCGGTGCGCGACAGGTCGCCGTACGCCTCGTCGAAGGCGGTCGTCCCGACGACTCGGGCGGTGCGGAAGTCGTGCTCGGCGTCCACCGGCACCGTCTCCACGGGGATGAGCCGGTCGTCGGCGACGGTGCGGGTGCCGGCGGGCAGGGTGAGCTCGAGGTGGTCGATGCCGTCGCCCACGCACAGGTAGGGGTGGGCCCCGCAGGCGTACGGCGCGGGCTCGCCGCTCAGGTTCGTCGCCGTCTGGGTGACCGTCAGCCCGTCGGCGCCGAGGTCGTAGAGCACGTGCAGGTCCACGGCCCACGGGTAGCCGCTCTGCGCCATCACGCGGTAGACCAGCGACACCGAGTTGGCGGTGTGCTCCTCCAGCGTCCACGCCGCCCACCGGGCCAGGCCGTGGGAGGCGTGGGAGCGTTTCGGCTCGGTGAGGGCGAGCTGGTGGTCGCGTCCACCGAAGGAGTAGCGGCCGTCGCGGATGCGGTTGGTCCACGGCATGAGCAGCTGGCCGCGGCCGCCCGCGGACATCTCGTCCTCGCCGAACCCGTCGACCAGGGCGCGCCCGCCGTGCTCGAGGACGCGCAGGGCGCCCCCGCTCTCGGTGACCACCGCCCGGTACCCGGCGGCCGTGATCTCGTACTGGTCGCCGCTCGGCGCGACACGGTGTGAAGAAGACATGCGCGACACCCTAGGGGGGTCAGCGGCGCAGCTGCTCCAGCTCGGCCAGCACGTCCTGCACCGTGTCGGCGAGACGCTCGATCCGCTCGCGGTCGGGCGGTGCCCCGTCGCGGGCGGACGGCGGCATCGCCTCGACGTCGAACGCCGCCTGGTCGCCGCGGTGCCACGTCGAGAACTCCTCCAGCGTGGCACCGTCCCGGTCCACGCTGCGACCCTCGAGCAGGAGCAGCGGGGAGCCCTCGACGACGCCGAGACGCTCCGCCAGCCGCTGGGTCGCGGCCACCGCCCGGATCTGGTTGCGGCCGCCGGCGACCTGTCGTCCGAGGCGCTCGGCGAGGAGCTGGTGCAGGGACGCGTCCTCGAGGTCGGCCTCCGCGACGGCGTCCGCCACGTCCGCGGGCAGCCAGGTGCGGATGTAGCTGAGCACCACGTCGCCCACCGACCGCACCCGGCCGAGCTCGAGCACCTCGTCGCCGGTGATCGAGTGCAGGTGGTCCGGGCGCGGGACCAGCCCGTACGACGTCACCCTGGTGCGGACGAGCCCCTGGTGACCGGGGCGCAGCGTGAGGCCCGGCGAGAGCACGTCTCGGTGCACCTCGCTGTGGTCGGCCACCACCGACCCCCGTCCCTGCACCTTGTGGATGAGGCCGTCGGCCTCCAGGCTCGCCAGCGCCTGGCGCACGACGGAGCGTGACACGCCGAACTCCTCCTGGAGCGCGGCCTCGGTCGGGAAGAGGTCGCCCGGACGCAGGTCGCGGCTCTCGAGGCGCTGGCGCAGCGACTGCGCCACCTGGGAGTGCAGCGGGACGCGTCGGGGAGTCGCGGACGGGCTCACGCGCGCCAGCCTAGGGGTGCGCTCACACGCTGACCTGGGAGGCGGTCCTCCACACCGCGTCCCAGCCCGGTGCCAGGGCCGCTGCCCGCCGCGCGGCCAGCACCAGGCTGGCCTCCCGGGCGATGCCCTGGCCGGCGATGTCGAAGGCGGTGCCGTGGTCGACCGAGACCCGGACCACCGGGAGCCCGACGGTGATGTTGACGCCGTCGTCGCCGTACACCGCCTTGAACGGCGCGTGGCCCTGGTCGTGGTAGCAGACCACCACCAGCTCCCACTTCCCGCGGACGGCCTGGGGGATGAGGGCGTCGGCGGGCAGGGGACCCCGCGCGTCGATGCCCCGCTCGCGCGCCGCCTCGATGGCCGGGGCCAGCACATCGGCGTCCTCGTCCCCGAAGAGCCGGTCCTCGCCGGCGTGCGGGTTGAGCCCGGCGACGCCGATCGGCGTCTCCGGGCGCCCCAGCGCGTCCGCGAAGGCGTGCGCGAGGTCGAGGACGTCACGGGTGCGCTCGGGGGTGACGCCTCCGATCGCGTCCCGCAGCGAGACGTGGGTGGTGAGGTGGAAGAAGTACAGGTCGCCGGCGGAGAGCACCAGGGAGAAGTTCTCGACGCCGAACTGCTCGGCCAGCAGCTCGGTGTGGCCGGGGTACTTGTGGCCGCCGGCGTGCATCGCGGCCTTGTTGAGGGGAGCGGTGACGATGCCGTCGATCGCCCTCTCCTTGGCCAGGTCGCAGGCCGCGACGACGAAGCGGTAGGACCCGTCGCCGGCCTCCGGGCTGAGCTCGCCCACCGGCACCGCGGTCATCGGCTGGCCCACCTGCACGACCTCCACGATCCCGGGGTCGTTGGTCGCCTCCCGGGGGTGGGCGATCGCGACGACGACCGAGGGGTCGACCCCGACCGCCGGGGCGGCTCGACGCAGGGCGCCGACGTCGCCGAGCACGACGGGCACGCACTCCGCGCGCAGGTCGTCGTGCTCCAGCAGGGTGCGCAGGGTGATCTCGGGGCCGATGCCGGCGACGTCGCCGAGGGTGAGGCCGAGGACGGGAAGGGTCATGAGGTTGCTCCTAGGGCGCGGACTGCGGTGAACAGGCGGATCAGGGTGGAGGGGTCGCCGAAGCCGCCGGCCTTGGTGGCGACGGCCAGCCCGTCGTGGCGACCGCCGACGACGGCGCCCAGGGGGACGCCCTCGACGGGGGCGTCGACGACCCGGATGCCGGTGGCACCCAGAGCGGCGAGGGTGGCGGCGGCGCCGTCCCCGCCCACGAGGACGAGCAGGTCGTGCTCGCCGCGGTCGAGGGTCGCCGCGGCCTCGGCGGCGAGGGCGTGGGCGCGCCGGTCGGCGGCGCCGTGCTCCGCCTCCTCGGGCGTGATGAGCAGGTCGACGGCGTCGCCTGCGTGGTCCCGGGTGAGGGTGGCGGCCTGTGCCCGGGCGACCTCGTGGAGCGACGACACCACGAGGAGCGCCCGACGGGTGCCGGACGCTGCGATCGACTCCGCGGTGACGGGCCGGTCCGGTCGCCAGGCCCGGGCGAGGGCTCCGGCGAGCCCGGCCGAGCCGACGGGCAGCGCGTCGGGGCCCACGTCGGCGACGGCGGCGGCGACCCGCTCGACGTCCGCGGCGTCGCGCGCGTCGACGACGACGACGTCGTGGGACGCGCCCGCCGTCCGCAGCGCGGCCGCCAGGTCGCCGTCGGCGTCCACCCGCACGCTGCCGGGCAGCAGCCGGGTGAGGTCGGACTCCGTGACCGGGGTGACCGGGTCCCGGCCGGCGGCACCCTCGTGCACCGGCGCCCCGTCGACGAGCACGACACCGTCGACGACCGTGCGCCCCATCGCGGGGTAGGCCGGGCACACGACGGCGTACGCCGCGGGACGGTGCCGCCGGTAGCCGGCCAGGGCACCGCGCACCTGCTCGGCGACGCGCCCCCGGACGGTTGAGTCGACCTTGAGGTAGAGCGTCCCGGTCGTCAGCTCCGCGGCGGCTCTTGCCGTCACGCGCTCGGCGTGCGGGTCGCGGCGCGTGTCCAGGGTGAGGGCCACGGCCTCCTCGACCGGCTCCTCGCGCCACCCGCCGGAGACCGAGAGCAGCGAGGACCACCCGGCGCGGGCGAACTGGACGACGGTGTCGGAGGCTCCCGTGAGGTCGTCGGCGAGGACGAGCACCTTCACAGCTGCGGCTCCTTGACGCCGAGCTCGAGGTCGTCGATGCGCGCGACCTCCTCCTCGGTGAGCAGGCCGCCCTGGCGCTTGAGCACCGCGGAGGCGAGGAGCGGGGCGATGATCGCCGTGACGAGCACGGACGCCGCCACCTGCGCGGTCGCCGTCTCGACGTACGGCTCGAAGCGCGGGTCGGCCAGCGCGATGATCGCGGGGGTGGCGATCGCGTTGCCGGCCGTCGTGCCCGCCGCGAAGCCGATGCCCGAGCGGTAGCCGCGGCGCAGCAGGAAGCGGTAGCCGAGGTAGGTCAGCAGTCCGGTGACCGGTGCGACCACGATGCCCACGGCGATGCCGGCGGCCCCGCCGGTGACGATGTTGTTGAGGTCGATGCCGGTGCCCAGGGCGAGTGCGAAGAACGGGATCACGATGGCGGGGGTGGGGCGGAGGACCTCGCGCCAGTACGGGTTGAGGTTGCCGACGACCATCCCGAGCACGAACGGGATGACCGCGGCGACCATGGCGCTCACCGGGATCGCGGCCAGGCCGGAGACCCCGAGGAACAGCATCGAGAAGAACGGCCCGTCGTTGAGGGCCGAGGCGATGTAGGCGCCGCGGTCGCGCTTGTCGCCGTACCGGCCGGTGAAGGCCAGCCACAGCCCGCCGTTGCTGTTGTCGACCGCGACCAGCAGCGCCAGGATCGAGACGCCGAGGATCCCGTCGATGCCGACCACGGTGCCGAGCAGGATGACGAGGGTGGCCGGGATGATGCTCTTGCAGAGCAGGACCGTGCCCGCCGTGGCGAGCACCGGCCCGCTCGTCCTCAGCGTCACCTGGGTGCCGGTGGCGAAGATGAGCAGCGCGATGAGCGGCAGCGCGCTGTCCTGGAACAGGGCCGTGGTGAACGAGCCGAGGCCGAGGAAGCCCGGGGCGAACGTGCCGAGCACCGACCCGATCACCAGCGGGATCAGCATCAGGCCGCCGGGGATGCGGTTCATCGTCTGGTAGATCGGGAGGACCTCGCGGTCGGAGGTGGTGGTCGTCATGAGGAGTCCGTTCTGGTCGATCCAATAGTACGTACAACGTGTACGTACAAATCACTCTGACACGGGCGCGCCGCGAGTGTCAACGGTCACACGCGCGCACCTCGGCCCCTACGCTGCCGCCATGGCCCTGACCCACCGCCCGGTGACCGCCGCGGACGCTGAGGAGGTGGCGTCGCTGATGACGCGGATCGCCGCCGACCACCCGACCGGCTTCGAGCTGTCGGCCGCGGAGGTGCGCGAGCTGCTCGCGGACTTCCCGGGCGTGGTGTGCGAGGGCGGGTGGGACGGCGGCGACCTGGTCGCCTACACGACGATCCTGCCGCGGGCTCCCCACGACGGCAGCCAGCACTTCCTGCTCTTCGGTGACGTCGACCCTGCACGCCTCGGGGAGGGGTTCGGCACCGCCATGCTGGGCCGGGCGCTCGAAGCGGCACGGCGGCTGCACGCCGAGCACGCCCCCACGTGCCGGGCACGCTTCCACACCCGCGCGCTGGCCGGTCGGGCGGACCAGGCGCGCCTGCTGGCGGACCACGGCCTGGTCGTGGACCGCCACAACTTCCTGATGTTCTCCGACCTCACCGGGCTGCCACCGGTCGACCTGCCCGAGGACCTCGAGCTGGCCTCCTTCGACCCGGCCACGGCCGAGGAGCTGCGGGCCGCGCACAACGAGGCCTTCCGCGACTACCCCAACGGCACCGCCCTCGACGAGCAGACCTGGGCCGGGTTCATGGTCAAGGCCGCCCACACCCGCCACGAGCAGTCCTTCGTCCTGCGTGATCCGCGGGCCGGCGGGCAGGTCGCGGCGTACGTCTTCGTCCACGAGTACGACCTGGCGCCCTCGGGCGAGCCGGGCCGCGAGGCGTACGTCGCCTACGTCGGCACGCTCGCGGCGCACCGCGGCCGGGGGCTGGCCACGCACCTGCTCGCGCACACGCTGCACGCCTGCCGCGAGGCAGGCTTCGACACCTCGAGCCTCGACGTCGACACCCAGAACCCGACCGGCGCCCTGGGGATCTACGAGCGTGCCGGGTACGCCGTGCGCCACCGCCAGGACAACTACGCGCTGGAGGAGGGGCCGGTCACATAGACCAGGTCGGCCCGGTCGCGGGTGCGCTCACCGGCGTGGAGGGCGGCCTCGTCGTCGAGCCAGCGCAGCCACCGGGGGCGCATGTGCTCCCCGTCGCGCGCCAGGCCCCGGAGCAGCCGCTCCTCGCGGGGCGCCTCGACCCAGACCAGGGTCGTCACGAGGTCGTCCACGCGGAGGGGGGCGGACCCGACGCCTTCCAGCACCAGCAGCCCGCCGGGGGAGAGCGGGTGGGACTCCGCCCATCCGGAGGCGTGCCAGTCCCACCGGGTCCAGGCCGAGGGGCCTCCGGCTGCCAGCGGCCGCAGGACCGCCTCGAGGGTCGCGCCCAGCCCGGGCAGGCCGTCCCACCCCTCCAGCAGCTCGTCGGTGTGCACGACCTGCGCCCCCGCGACGGCCGCCAGCGCCAGGGCCAGGGTGGTCTTCCCGGCCCCGGCCAACCCGTCGACGCACACCAGCCGTCCGGGACCGAGCGTGGGCGGGCGCGCGAGCGCGTGCGCCAGGACCTCGGCGGGGTCGATCGCCGCCGTCACCAGGCGTGGCCCAGGCCGCGGTAGGTCGGCACCGTCTCGACGATCCGGTCCCCGCGCACGAGGTGCACGTCGTTGACGTGCTCGAAGAGCTCGCCGGACTTGGCGTGCCGGAACCACACGAGGTCCCCGATGCCCAGCCGCGAGGCGGCGTGGCCGGTGAGCGGGGTCTGCACCTCCCCGGCGCCCTCGAGGCCGGTCAGGTGCAGCCCGGGCGGGGCCCACGGGGCCGGCGCCCGGTCGTCGCCCACGGGTCCGGAGGCGATGAGGCCGCCGCCGTGCACGGTGGCCAGGGTGGGGGAGGGCTTGCGGCTGACCCGCAGTCCGAAGAACGCGGCGGGGCGGGGTGTGAAGGACTGGTAGTGGTCGAAGAGCCCGGGCGCCAGCAGGCCCGATCCCGCGGCGACCTCGGTCACGACCGGGTCGGCGACCGTCGACTCCACCGAGCCGGACCCGCCGGCGTTCCAGAACTCGAGGTCGACCAGGCCCCCCAGCACGTCCACCACCTCGCGGCGGCGGACCTCCAGCTGGGCGACCGACGCCTGCTTGAGGCGACGGACCAGCAGCGACCGGGTGCGCTGGCCGGGTACGTCGTCGGGGACCCCGGCCACCTGGCCCTCGTAGGTCATCGCCCCGACCAGGACGAAGCCCGGCCGGGAGACGACGGTGCGGGCCAGGTCGCCCACGGCGGCGGCGTCGTACAGGGGGGAGCGCTTGGGCCCGACGTGCTGGCCGCCCACCCGCAGGCCCGCGTCCACGTCGATCGCGACCCGCACGTCCACGCCGGCGCCGCGGCGTACGGCGTCGACCGCGTCCAGGTGGGCCACGTCGTCGACCATGATCGTGATGGCGGCCGCGGCGTCCGGCGAGCCGACGAGCCGGGCCAGGGCGCCCTGGTCGACGCTGGGGTAGGCGACCACGACGTCGTCGCTGATCCCGGTGTCGTGGAGGTGCAGCGCCTCGGCGAGCGTGTAGGCCAGCACCCCGGAGAACCCGTCGTGGGCCAGCGCGCGAGCCACCAGGCCGGGCACCCGCAGGGACTTGGAGGCGACCCGCACGGGCTTGCCCGCGGCCCGGCGGGCGAGGTCGTCCGCGTTGGCGTCGAAGGCGTCGAGGTCGACCACGGCCAGCGGGGTCGGCAGCGGGTCCGGGTGGGAGGCGACCGCCGCGCCCAGGCGGGCCCACAGCCGGTTGCGCTCGACCAACGCCTCCACCGGCGCCTGGCTCACTGGATCCCGCGCTTCTTCAGCAGCGCCTCGATCTCGGCCATCTCGTCGTCGACGACGGGCTGCTGGCGCGGGGCGCGGGTCGAGCTCGCCTCCGGGAGGTCCCGTCGGGTCGACGACGACGCCACCTCGCCGGCAGCGCCCGTGCCGGTGGCCCGCGCGATCTGCCGGTCCCTCAGGACGCCCGCGAGGACGATGAGCACCACGCCCGTGCCGGCCAGCCCGATCCCGGCCCAGGTGAACGGGTTCAGCACGAGGCCCGAGGCCCAGTCGGTGACGGAGCCCGCGATCTCGGTGAACATCTCCAGGGTGCCGGTGAGGAACGCGGCGGCCGGGAGCAGCGTGAAGCCGAGCGCGCGCATCGCCCCGACGGCACCGCGCCGTCGGAAGGAGACCCACGTCCACACGAGTCCCAGCAGGGTCAGGGTGGCGGCGAGTGCCGCCCAGGTTGCCTCGTCCACACCTCCAGAGTTCCACAGTGCTCCACGGAAGGGGGACAATGACGGGGTGGAACGACACATCCCCGACCCCGGGTTCGCCGGTGACGACGGTCGCGCGGACCCTGCCGTGCGCTCGGCCCTCGCCCTGCCGACCGACGACCCCGCGTCGTACGGCGCCGCGTTGCTGGCCTTGCAGGACGCCCGCCTGCTCGTCCCGGTCGTGGCCGTCCTCGGCGAGGTGGAGGTCGACGAGCACGGGCTGGCGCACGACAAGACCTCCGACATGGCGGCCGTCCTGATGACCGGCGCCGACGGCCGGCGCGCCCTGCTGGCCTTCACCGGCTCCGACAGCCTCGCCGACTGGGACGCCGAGGCCCGGCCCGTGCCGGTCCCGACCCGCCTGGCGGCGCAGTCCGCGGTGCAGGACGGCGCGGCGGCCCTCGTCGTCGACATCGCCGGACCGGCCACCACGGTGGTCGAGGGCGACGACCTCACCCGGCTGGCGGCCGGGTGGCGGGTGGTGCGCCTCCAGGACGGACGCGGTGGGCAGGGGGACCAGCTCGGCTGGATTGGCCCTGCGGCGGAATGATCCGTTAGCCTTCGGTGTTGACCGATCAGTTCCACTCTGCCCCCACGGGGAGCGGGACCGATCCTCCAAGCGGGAATAGCAGCATCGTTCCCCACCCGCACCGGCCGCACTGCACCACAGGTCGTCGGGTCACGGTCCGGATGAGGCGCACGCCCGGCGTGCGTCACTGCGGCTCCCGCTTGGTCCACAGCGGGAGCCATTGTTCATTTCGGGACGTGTCTCCGGCCAGGGTCACCCAACCACTGAGTCACTGGAGGACACATCAGCACCGAGCTGCGCATCAACGAGCGGATCCGGGTTCCCGAGGTCCGTCTTGTCGGGCCCAATGGCGAGACGGTCGGCATCGTTCCGACCGACCAGGCGTTGAAGCTTGCCCAGGAGGCAGACCTCGACCTGGTCGAGATCGCTCCCCAGGGCCGGCCGCCAGTCTGCAAGCTCATGGACTACGGCAAGTTCAAGTACGAGAACGCCCAGAAGGCTCGTGAGGCGCGTCGCAACCAGACGAACGTGATCATCAAGGAGATGAAGCTTCGTCCCAAGATCGACGCGCACGACTACGAGACGAAGAAGGGCCACGTCGTCCGGTTCCTGAAGGCCGGCGACAAGGTCAAGATCACCATCATGTTCCGCGGCCGTGAGCAGCACCGCCCCGAGCTGGGCTTCCGGCTCCTGCAGCGCCTCGCCGAGGACGTCACCGAGCTCGGCTTCATCGAGTCGTCGCCCAAGCAGGACGGGCGCAACATGATCATGGTGCTCGGCCCGCACAAGAAGAAGGCCGACGCCAAGATCGACGCCGCCGCCGCCAAGGACGCGAAGGCGGCCCAGCGCGAGGCGGCCGTGGCCGAGGAGCAGGCCGAGCGGGAGGCCGCCCACGCGGCCGGTCCGGTGGCCGCCAAGAAGGAGCGCGGGCGCTCCGAGAACCTCGACGACGACATCGAGGCGTGAGCCTGCGGCTCCCCGCAGACCCAGCACACACGTCGTCACCAGGCGTCGCACCCCGTCGCCTCCCACCGACGTCCCAGACATCCAGCAGCAGAAAGTAGAGAGAGATGCCGAAGAACAAGACGCACTCCGGTGCCAGCAAGCGCTTCCGCGTGACCGGCTCGGGCAAGATCCTTCGCGAGAAGGCCGGCAAGCGCCACAACCTCGAGAAGAAGGCCTCCAAGGTCACCCGTCGCCTCACCGGCACGGTCGAGGTCGCCAAGGCCGACAACGCGCGCGCCAAGAAGCTGCTGGGTCGCTGACCCACGAGGCCGCCTCCGGCGGTCGGTTGCACCACCTTTCCGAGTTTTGAGCACCAAGGAGTAAGAAATGGCACGCGTCAAGCGGGCAGTCAACGCCCAGAAGAAGCGCCGGGTCGTCCTCGAGCGCGCCTCCGGCTACCGCGGTCAGCGTTCGCGCCTGTACCGCAAGGCCAAGGAGCAGGTCACCCACTCGCTGGTCTACAGCTACAACGACCGCCGCAAGAACAAGGGCAACTTCCGCAAGCTGTGGATCCAGCGCATCAACGCCGCCGCGCGTGCGCAGGGCATGACCTACAACCGCTTCATCCAGGGCCTCAACCTCGCCGGTGTCGAGGTGGACCGCAAGATCCTGGCCGAGCTGGCCGTCAGCGACATCGCCGCGTTCAACGCGCTCGTCGAGACCGCCAAGGCCGCCCTCCCCGAGGACGTCAACGCTCCCAAGGTGTCTGCCTGAGCATGAGCACCCCCCTGACGGGCACCCCACTCACGGTGGGCAACAGCCGCGTCAAGGAGGCTCGCAAGCTGAGCCGCCGCCCGGCCCGTTCCGAGCGGCGGCTCTTCCTTGCCGACGGCCCGAAGGCCGTCGAGGGTGCGCTGTCGGTGTCCGGCTGCGTGGTCGAGGTCTTCGCCACCGCGGACGCCCGGCACCGGTACGCCGACCTGCTCGGCGCCGCGGACGTCGTCACGACCGTGGACGACCGCGCCCTCGCGTCGCTCTCCGAGTCGGTCAGCCCGGCCGGCCTCGTCGCGGTCTGCCGTCACCTGGACGTACCCCTGGGCGGTGCCCTGAGCGGGTCGCTGGTCGCGATCTGCGCCGACGTCCGCGACCCCGGCAACGCCGGAACGGTCATCCGCACGGCCGACGCCGCGGGTGCCGGTGGCGTCGTGCTGGCCGGGAGCTCGGTCGACGCCTACAACCCCAAGACCGTGCGGGCCACGGTGGGCAGCCTGTTCCACCTGCCCGTGGCCGTGGAGGCCGACGCCGCCGCGGCCGTCGCTGCTGCCCAGGCGGCGGGCTACACGGTGCTGGCGGCCGACGGCGCCGGGGACGTCGACCTCTTCGACGCCGACCTCACCGGTCCCACGGCCTGGCTGTTCGGCAACGAGGCGTGGGGCCTGCCGGCCGAGCTGGCGGCGCTCGCCGACCAGCGGGTCGCCATCCCGATCCACGGCCGCGCCGAGAGCCTCAACCTCGCGACCGCGGCCGCGGTGTGCCTCTACGCCAGCGCCCGCGCGCACCGGTCCTGACGAGGTCCCGACCGTGATCCTCATCGACCCGCCGGCCGTGCCACGCTGGGGCCGCACGTGGTCGCACCTGGCCAGCGACACGTCGTACGACGAGCTGCACGCGTTCGCGCTCGCCCACGGCGTCCCGGAGCGGGGCTTCGACCGCGACCACTACGACGTACCGGCGGAGTTCCACGACGCCATGGTCGCCGCCGGGGCGGTCCCCGTGACCAGCCGCGAGCTGGTCGCCCGGGTGCGTGCCGCCGGGTTGCGCCGTCCCAAGGCGGCCCGCCCGGACTAGGGTGAGCCGGTGCCCCGCATCGTCGAATCCCGGCCCACGCGGCTGCAGTCGCTGGCCGACCTCTACCCGGACGGGATCCTCGGGGCCACCATCGCCGGCGAGATCACCTTCATCAACGACCACGCGGCCCGGCTCCTGGGCACCACGGTCGAGCAGGCGATGGGCGGCCGGCTGGACGAGGTGCTGCTCCTGCAGGACCAGGACGGGCAGACGTGGCTGGACGTCAACCGGCCGGACCGGAGCATCTCCACTCGCACGGGCATCCCCGAGCAGTCCTGGTTGAACTCCGGCGGCGAAGAGGTGCTGACCACCGCCCGCATGGTGCGCGAGCGCCCGCTGGCGCCGGTGGTGGGCGTCGCGATCGGCATCCGCAACGGCCGGGGCCGGGCGCGCCTCGACCGCGAGCGCTCCGACCTGGTCGCCACGGTGGCCCACGAGCTGCGCTCGCCTCTGACCGGCGTCAAGGGGTTCGTCCAGGCACTGCTCAACCGCTGGGACAAGCTCAACGACGAGCAGCGCAAGCTGATGCTCACCACCGTCAACGCCGACGCCGACCGGCTGGTGCGCCTCATCGCTGAGCTGCTCGACGTGGCCCGCATCGACACCGGCCGCCTCTCGCTCTACCCGCGGGAGTCCGACGCCGTGGTGCTGGCCAGGCGCGTGGTCGACTCCGTCGGGGCCGGCACAAGCCGGGTCATCGAGCTGGAGGCCGCCGAGGGACTCCCGGAGGTCTTCGCCGACCCCGACAAGTTCACCCAGGTCGTCACCAACCTCGTCGAGAACGCCGTGCGCCACGGCCAGGGCCGTGTCGTCGTCTCCCTCGCACTGACGCCCGAGGCGTCGGACGTGGACGGCGTGCGGATCTGCGTCGACGACGAGGGCGAGGGCATCCCCGAGGAGATGCGGCGCCGCGTGTTCACCAAGTTCTGGAAGCACGGGTCCAGTGGCGGGTCGGGGCTGGGCATGTACATCGTGGGCGGCCTCGCGCGCGCCCACGGCGGCTACGTGACGGTCACCGATGCGGACGGTGGGGGAGCCCGCGTGATGGTCGACTGGCCGCGTGAGGACCGACGCCCCGAGTGAGGCGAGGCGGTCGGCTCACTCGGCAGCGGCCATGGTCGCGCCCAGGCCGATCATCATCACGCCCCCGGCCGCACCCATGGCGTCGAGCCGCTCGGGGCGGCGGGCGAACCACGCCCGCGCCGCACCCGCGGCCATCGCCCACACCGAGTCGCTGGCCACGGCCAGCACCGCGAACAGCAGTCCGAGCAGTGCCACCTGGAGCCCCACCGGCCCGGACGGGTCGGTGAACTGGGGGAGGAACGCCACGAAGAACACGATCGTCTTCGGGTTGCCCATCCCGACGAGCAGCCCCGTGCGGACGGCGGCCCCGGGACGTTCCGGCGTCCGCTCGCCGGCGTTCAGGGCCACGCGCGCGTCCTTGCGGTGCCGGATCGCCGAGATGCCGAGCCACACGACCCACGCCGCCCCCGCCAGCTTGAGGACGGTGTACGCCGTCGCGCTGGCCGCCACCACGGCGCCGAGCCCCAGGGCGACCATCAGCACCTGCACCAGGAGGCCGAGGCCGTTGCCGACCACCGAGAGCAGCGCCTCGCGGCGCCCCACGCTCAGCGCCCGGCCGATGGTGAAGAGCAGGCTCGGGCCCGGCACCTGGATGAAGAGGATCGAGGCGAGCACGAAGGCGAGCAGCTGGCTGGTGGTTGGCACCCGACAAGGCTAGGGCCCCGGGAACGCCCTCGCCTCCCCGTTCCGCGGGCGGTCATCTGCACACAACCTCCACGCGTCGTCCGCACCTCGTGCGCGGTCCGGCTCCTAGGGTCGACCCATGAGCACGACGGGGACACGACGACGGGTGCTGGTGGTCGAGGACGAGCGGGTGATCAACGACCAGCTCGCCGAGCGGCTCCGGGCCGAGGGGTACGACGTCACCCAGGCGTACGACGGGTGGGCCGCGGTCCGCGAGGCCGGCGCCGCCCAGCCCGACGTGGTCGTCCTCGACGTGATGCTGCCCGGCCTCGACGGCCACGAGGTGTGCCGCCGGCTCCAGGCCGTGCGCCCGGTCCCCGTCCTCATGCTCACCGCCCGCGACGACGAGGCCGACATCCTGGTGGGGCTGGGCGTCGGGGCCGACGACTACCTCACCAAGCCGTTCCGGATGCGCGAGGTGGTCGCGCGGGTGGCAGCGCTGGTGCGCCGGGTCGAGCGGGCCGCCGAGCTGGCGGTGGCCCCGGACCGCGAGCCGCTGGTCCTCGGATCACTCACGGTCGACCCCGGTCGCCGGCGTACGACGCGCGACGGCACCGAGGTCCACCTGACGCCCACGGAGTTCGACCTGCTGGTGTGCCTGGCCCGCGAGCCGGGCCAGGTGCTGACCCGCGAGCGACTGCTCGCCGACGTGTGGGGGTGGGCGGAGTCGGGGCTCACCGGCGTCGCGACCCGCACGGTGGACAGCCACGTCAAGGCGCTGCGGCACAAGCTCGGCGCCGCCTGGATCCGCACCGTGCACGGCGTGGGCTACGCGCTGGAGCCCGGGGAGGCCGCCCCGTGAGCGCGGCCCTCGACCCGGTCACCAGCATCAAGGTCAAGCTGGGCGCCCTGGTCGCGGCGTCCGTCGTCGTGGCGGCCCTCCTCGCCAGCCTCGGGTCGGCAGCCGGCGTCCCCGCGCTGCTGACCGTCCCGGTCGCGGTGGCGCTCGCCCTCGGGGTGACCCAGCTGCTCGCCGCCGGGATGGTGGCACCCCTGCGCCAGATGACGGACGTCGCGCAGCGGATGGCCCGCGGCGACTACTCCGGGCGGGTCCGCACCTCGGCCACCGACGAGGTCGGCCGCCTGGCGGAGGCCTTCAACCGGATGGCCGCCGACCTCGAACAGGTCGACGCCGAGCGTCGCGACCTCATCGCCACCGTCTCCCACGAGCTGCGCACCCCCCTCGCGGCGATGACCGCCGTCCTGGAGAACCTCGCCGACGGCGTGGTGCCCGCCGATCCCCACCACCTCGCCGACGCGCTGTCCCAGGCCGAACGGCTGCGCGACCTGGTCGCCGACCTGCTGGAGCTCTCCCGGCTCGAGGCGGGTGTGATCCGCCTGGAGGTCCGCGAGGTCGCCCTCGCCGCACTCGTCGACGACTGCGTGCGCGAGGTGACCCACGCGGGCCGGACGACGTCGTACGACGTGGGGCTGGATCGCGACCTGGTGGTCGAGGCCGACCCCGCCCGGTTGCGCCAGCTGCTCGTCAACGCCCTCGACAACGCCGGGCGCCACAGTCCCGTCGACGCGGCCGTCCGGGTCACCGCCGGCACCGCCGACGACCACTGGTGGCTGGAGGTCCTCGACCACGGCTCCGGGCTCGCGCCTGCCGACCGCGAGCGGGTGTTCCAGCGCTTCGGTACCAGCGCGGCCGGTGGCGGGACCGGGCTGGGGCTGGCGGTCGCGCGCTGGGTCGCCCAGCTCCACGGCGGCACCCTGCGCTTCGTGGACCCCGCCGCCGGCTCCGGTGCCTGCCTGCGGCTCCACGTCCCGCTCGAGGTCCCGCTCCAGGTCCAGTCCGAGAAGCCCCTCCAGGAGGCCGTCGTGCCCAGCCCGTCCCACCCGCCCGCGCCGGGCAGCACCACGGACCGCCCGGTCGCCCCGGTCCAGCAGCCTGCCGCGCCTGCCCCGGGCCTCGACTCGCTCTTCGGGGCCTTCTGGCCCGAGGCGCCCCGGTCGGCGGCGTTGCGGGTCGTCGTGGCGAGCGTACTGGTGGGCGTCCTCGCCGGCGCGACGATGACGTTCGTCGGCCCCGGGCTCGCGTGGACGCTCGTCCTCGCGGCCGCCGGGGGAGCGGCGTACGCCACCGCTCGGCACCGTCGGGACCCGTTCGTCGTCGGGGCCACCGCGCTCGGCCTGCTGCTCGTCGTCCCGCTCACGATCCTCGACAACGCCGCCATCGCGTTGCTCTGCGTCGTCGCCGCGATCGCGGTCTTCCTGGTCGCGGTGACCCGCGCTGCCACGCTGTCCGGGTTCGTGCTGGCCGGTCTGTCCTGGCCGCTGTCCTCGGTGCGGGGGCTGCCGTGGTTCGGGCGCAGCCTGCGCCTCGTCGGCACCGGCGGGCGCACCCCTGCGCTGGCCCGCACCGCCGCGCTGTCCCTGCTCGGGCTGGTCGTCTTCGGCGCCCTGTTCGCCTCCGCCGACGCGCTCTTCGCCAGCTGGGTCGACGCGGTGGTGCCCAACCTGACCTTCGGCGACCTCGTGGCGCGGGTGTTCGTCGCCGTCGCGGTCTTCGGCCTGAGCCTCGCCGGCTCGTACGCCGCCCTCAACCCACCGCGCGTCGAGGCTCCCCGCCGACCGGTCGAGCCGCTGCCCAACCGCTTCGAGTGGCTCGTGCCCGTGCTCATCGTGGACGGCGTCTTCCTGGTCTTCCTCGCAGCGCAGGCCACCGTGGCATTCGGGGGCCACGACTACCTCGAGCGGACCACGGGCATCACCTACGCCGACTACGTCCACCAGGGGTTCGGGCAGCTCACCGTGGCCACCGCCCTTACCCTCCTCGTCGTGTGGGCCGCGGCCCGCCGGGCCGGCGACGAGCCGCGCGACCGGCTCTGGCTGCGGGTCTCGCTGGGCCTGCTGTGCCTGCTGACGCTCGTCGTGGTGGCCTCCGCGATCTACCGGATGCACGTCTACCAGGAGGCCTACGGCTTCACCACGCTGCGCCTCGTCGTCGACGTCTTCGAGGGTTGGCTCGGACTCGTCGTGCTCACGGTGATGGTGGCCGGCGTGGTCGGCGGCGGGCACCGGGTCCCGCGCATCGCCCTGGTGACCGGCGCGGTCGCGACCCTCGGCCTCGCCGTGCTCAACCCCGACGCGTGGGTTGCCGGTCGCAACATCGACCGCTACGAGGCGACCGGCTCCCTCGACCTGCGCTACCTCCAGTCGCTGTCCGCCGACGCGGCGCCGGTGGTGGCCGAGCGGCTGCCGGAGCGGGTCGCCGGCTGCGTCCTGCAGCACCTGTCGACCAACCAGCTCGACGAGGAGGACGCCACCCTCTGGGGCTGGAACCTCGGACGCGAGCGGGCCCGCGACGCCCTCGACGGCGTCGAGATGCCCCCCTCGCCCGACGCCACGGGCGACCCGTGCGCCGGTGTCTACGAGGAATTCGGCGAGCCCTCCGGGTCGGCGGTCGGCTAGCATCGCGGCCATGGAGCCCCGTCAGCGATTTCTCCGCCCCGGACCGGTCGTCGGTCCGGGGGCCGCAGGAGTCCGGGGCGCGTCGGCCTGACCGACGGCTGGTCGCACCGGCAGGCTCTCGTACGACGCCGGGTCCGGGGAGCTGCCCCGTCCGACCCATCTTCTACGATCGGCGCGTCCACGAAGACGTGAGGAAAGGGAGCCATGTCCGGCCCCAACACCGAGTACGACCCCGTCGAGGTCACCCCGCTGAAGGCCGACGAGGTCGAGGCGATGCGTGACGCCGCGATCGCGGCGATCTCCGCAGCACCCGACCTCGAGGCGCTCAAGACCGTCCGGCTCGAGCACGTCGGCGACCGCTCGCCGCTCGCCCTGGCCAACCGCGAGATTGGTGCGCTGCCGCCCCAGGCCCGCAAGGACGCCGGCCAGCGCGTGGGCCAGGCCCGCGGCGCGGTCAACAAGGCGCTGGCCGAGCGCCAGGTGCAGCTCGAGGCCGAGCACGAGGAGCGGATGCTGGTCGAGGAGACGGTCGACGTCACCCTCCCCACCGACCGCGTGCGACGCGGCAGCCGGCACCCCATCACGCTGCAGTCGGAGCTGGTGGCCGACATCTTCGTGGCGATGGGCTGGGAGATCGCCGAGGGCCCGGTGGTGGAGGCCGAGTGGCTCAACTTCGACGCCCTCAACCTCGGCCCCGACCACCCCGCCCGCACCATGCAGGACACCTTCTGGACCGAGCCGGCCGACCACCACGTCGTGCTGCGCACCCAGACGTCCCCGGTGCAGGCGCGCACCATGCTGACGCGCAAGCCGCCGATCTACGTCGCCTGCCCCGGACGGGTCTTCCGCACCGACGAGTACGACGCGACGCACAGCCCGATGTTCCACCAGGTCGAGGGCCTCGTCGTCGACGAGGGCATCACCATGGCCCACCTCAAGGGCTCGCTCGACCACCTCGCCTCCCAGCTGTTCGGCGACGGGATCGACACGCGGTTCCGCCCGTCGTACTTCCCCTTCACCGAGCCCTCGGCCGAGGTCGACGTCCGCTGCTTCGTCTGCCGCGGGATCGACAGCGCCTCGTGCCGCACCTGTCGCGGCGAGGGCTGGATCGAGTGGGGCGGCTGCGGCGTCGTCAACCCGCGGGTGCTCGTCGCGTGCGGCATCGACCCGGACACCTACTCCGGCTTCGCCTTCGGCATGGGCATCGACCGCAGCTTCATGTTCCGCCACACCCTGGAGGACCTGCGCCCGCTCTTCGAGGGCGACGTGCGCTTCTCCTCCGCCTTCGGCTCCGAGATCTGAGAAGGACTCCTTCGTGAAGACCCCCCTGTCCTGGATCACCGAGTACGTCGACGTGCCCGACCACGTCACCACCGACGAGCTCACCGCCCGCCTCACCCTCACCGGCCTCAAGCTCGAGGGCATCGCCAGCCCGGGCGCCGAGATCACCGGGCCGCTCGTGGTCGGCCGGGTGCTCACCATGGAGCCCGAGCCGCAGAAGAACGGCAAGACCATCAACTGGTGCACCGTCGACGTCGCGGACGCCAACGGGAGCGGTGAGCCGCAGGGCATCGTCTGCGGCGCCCACAACTTCGCGCCCGGCGACCTGGTGGTCGTCGTGCTGCCCGGCGGCGTGCTGCCCGGCGGCTTCGAGATCTCCGCGCGCAAGACCTATGGGCACGTGTCCTCCGGCATGATCTGCTCGGCCGCCGAGCTGGGCCTGGGCGACGACCACGACGGCATCATCGTGCTCCCCGCCGACGCCGGCGAGCCGGGCCAGGACGTACGGCCCCTGCTCGGGCTCGACGAGGAGATCATCGAGTTCGAGATCAACCCCGACCGCGCCTACGCGCTCTCCCTGCGCGGCATCGCCCGCGAGGTGCTCGTCTCCGTCGAGGGTGCCTCCGGCTTCCGCGACCCCGCGCTGCGCGAGACCCCGCCCGCCAACGACGCCGGGCACCCCGTCGTGGTCGAGGACGAGGCGGGCTGCCCGGTGTTCGTGGCCCGCAAGATCACCGGCTTCGACCCGTCGGCGCCGACCCCGGAGGTCATCGCACAGCGCCTGACCGCGGCCGGCATGCGGCCGATCTCGCTCGCCGTCGACGTCACCAACTACGTGATGCTCGAGACCGGCCGGCCGATCCACGGCTACGACGCCGACCTGCTGCAGGGACCGATCGTCGTACGCCGCGCGCGGGAGGGCGAGACCCTCACCACCCTCGACGGCACCGCACGCACCCTGTCGGCCGAGGACCTCGTCGTCACCGACGACTCGGGCATCATCGGCCTCGGCGGCGTGATGGGCGGGCAGACGACCGAGATGTCGGCGACCACGACCAGCGTCCTGGTCGAGGCGGCCCACTGGGACGCCACGTCGATGTTCCGCACCGGCCGTCGCCACCGCATCACCTCCGAGGCCGGCAAGCGCAACGAGCGCGGCGTCGACGCCACCATCTGCGAGGCCGCGGCCGACCGTGTGGTCGAGCTGCTGACGACGTACGGCGGCGGGCAGGTCGATCCCGGCGTCACCGTCGTGGGGACGCCGCCGTCGATGCCCACGATCACCGTGGCCGGCGACCGGGCCGCGCGCGTCTCGGGCCTCGACATCAGCGAGGAGCGGGCCGTCGCGGCGCTGCGTGCCGTCGGCTGCGAGGTCTCCGGCACCGGGACGCTCGAGGTCGTGCCCCCGCCGTGGCGCCCCGACCTCACCGACCCGCAGGACACCACCGAGGAGGTCATCCGCCTCGTCGGCTACGACACCATCCCGTCGGTGCTGCCCCAGGCGCCCGGCGGCCGCGGCCTGACCCGCACCCAGCTGCTGCGCCGCCGCATCGGGCGCACCATGGCCGGTGCCGGGTTCGTCGAGGTCGTGACCTTCCCGTTCGTGGGCGACGCCGACCTCGACGCCCTGGGACTGCCGGGTGACGACCCGCGGCGTACGACGCTGCGCCTGTCCAACCCGCTCAGCAGCGAGGCGCCGGGGATGACGACCACCCTGCTGCCGGCCCTGCTGCGCACCGCCGGCAGGAACGTCGGGCTGGGCGCGACGTCGCTGGCCATCTTCGAGGCAGCGCCCGTGACGGTGCCCCGCGCGAGCGGCCCGGCGCCGATCCTGCCCGTGGACCGCCGCCCCACGGACGCCGAGCTCGACGCACTGGACAAGGCCCTGCCCGACCAGCCGCTGCACCTCGGCCTCGTCGCTGCCGGCGAGCACGAGCAGGCCGGCTGGTGGGGTCCCGGACGGACCGTGACGTGGGCCGACGCCGTCGACGCCGTGCGCACCGTCGCCGGTGCGCTCGGCCTCGAGCTGGCCACGCGGCCCGCCACCACCGCCCCGTGGCACCCCGGGCGGTGCGCGGCGCTCCTGCTCGGCGACGTGGTCGTCGGCCACGCCGGGGAGCTCCACCCCCGCGTGTGCACGGCCTTCGGCCTGCCACCGCGCTCGGTCGCCGCCGAGGTCGACCTCGAGGTGCTCCTCCAGCACGCCGTGCACCTGCGCCCCGCGCCGAGCTTCTCGGGCTACCCGGTCGCCAAGGAGGACGTGGCCCTCGTGGTCGACGAGACCGTGGCCGCGGCCGACGTCGAGGCGGCGCTGCGCGAGGGGGCCGGCGAGCTGCTCGAGTCGATCCGGCTCTTCGACGTCTACACCGGCGAGCAGGTCGGCCCGGGGAAGAAGTCGTTGGCGTTCGCGCTGCGCTTCCGGGCCCCCGACCGCACGCTCAAGGAGGGCGAGTCCGCGGCCGCTCGCGACGCCGCCGTCCGCGTCGCCGGAGAGCGGACCGGGGCCGTCCAGCGCTGAGGGTGCCGGCTCAGTTGATCGGGGTGGCCACGATCGCACGGAAGCGGTCGAGGACGCCTTGGTCGCCGACCACCGACAGGTGCCTCTCGTCGCCCCGGTGCCAGAGCCAGGCATCGAGGGCGGCGGCCGGCCCGTCGACGACGACGTCGGGCTCGAGGTCCTCGGGCGCCTCGACGAGGTGGCAGTCCTCCTCGCCCGCGATGACCTGGCCGCTGTCCGGGTCGGTGCCGCTGAACAACCCCAGCTGGGCCCACAGCTCGTCGCCGGTGTCCGTGCAGTCGAGGCGGACGTGGTGGGGGAGCGGCTCCCACGAGCCCCACGGCGGGCACCCGCCGTACATCACGCCCACCACCTCGGCCACGCCGTCGGCCGCGAGCCTGGGGTCCACCTCGGACGCGGTGCCGGCCGCCAGCTCCGCGTCCATGCGGTGGACCAGCGCCTCGTGGGCCTGGCGGCGCAGGATGAAGCCGACCGTGTGGTCGTCCGACCAGGTCCAGGCCTCGGCGCCGGGATCGACACCCTCGAGGGACTCGGCCAGGGTCGCGCTCGCCACGTCGTAGGCGGCGAGGAGCTCGGCGTACGCCGCCGGTCGCTCGGCGTCGTAGGCCTCCTCGCCCTCCACCGGCGCGGCCGGACGATCGGCGACCCGTCCCGCCCAGAACCGCTGCACCTTGGTCAGGTGCCACAGCAGGTCGGCGGCGTCCCAGTCGGGGCACGACGGCACCCGCGCACCGGGGTCGCAGTCGGCGAGGACCTCGCGGAAGCGTGCGGACTCGGAGCGGATGTGGTCGAGGTAGCCCTCGGGCGTCAGTCGCGTCATGCCGACACGCTAGGCGTCGGCACCGACAGGGCGACAGCCGTTATCGGCGTCGCCACCCCCGACGGCGGGGGACCGGCTCGATCTCGTGGTCGAGCGACCGTCGCAGGATCCGTACGGCGTCCGGCTCCCCGCTCAGCGTGACGTGCTCGCCGACCTCGTGGTCGTGCAGCCACCACAGCAGCGCGGTGGCCGGTCCCGCCACCACCACGACGGGCTCGCCGCCCGCCCCTGGCCGGACGGCGCCGACGTCGCCGCGCCGGTCCTGGCCGAAGCACACCGGCCACTCGTCCGCGGTGTCCGTGGCCCGCAGCAGCGCGGGACGGGGCTGCCACATGACGTCGGCGTCCGGCTCCGCCCAGTGTCCGAGGGCCCGGTCGATCCCGTCCGCGGCCACCGCCGGGGTCACCATGGGGGCGCCACGCCCGGCCGCGAGGCTGGCGGCGTGCGCGACACCGACGGCCTCGTGGGCCAGCAGCCGTGCCACGTCGCCGGTCGTCCCCGGTCGCCCGAAGAAGTCGAGGTCGGCCTCGGGCCCGGTCGCCAGCAGCAGGTCCTCGAGGTGGCTGATCTCCGTCGCGATCGCGGCGACCACGTCGCCGTGCGCCTGCGGCGGGGACGGCTCCACGCGCTGGCTCCAGTACCGGCCCGGGTGCTCCAGGGTCCAGGCCCAGATCTCCAGCGTCGCCCAGTGCTCGCGTGTCGCCGCGTGCGCCGGGACGCCGTGGGGTGGCAAGGTGTCGGCAGGTCCCAGCTGGGCCAGGCTCGCGACCGCCGCGCGCCCGTGCAGGTCCAGCAGGTCCAGGTGCTCCGCGAAGACGATGTCCACGGCGCAGACCCTAGTGAGGCATGATCATGCATGTCGATGTATAGTCATGCACATGAGCTTCTCCGTCGCCGTCGCCGGTGCCAGCGGGTACGCCGGGGGCGAGGTGCTGCGCCTCCTCCTGGGCCATCCCGACGCGCGCATCGGCGCGCTGACGGCAGGGTCCAACGCCGGGGAGGCCCTCGGCGGCCTCCAGCCGCACCTGCTGCCCCTGGCCGACCGGGTGCTCGAGGAGACCACCCCCGAGACGCTCGCGGGCCACGACGTGGTCGTCCTCGGCCTGCCGCACGGTCAGTCGGCCCCGATCGCCGAGGCCCTCGGCGACGACGTGGTGGTCATCGACTGCGGAGCCGACTTCCGGCTCACCGACGCGGCCGCCTGGGAGCGGTTCTACGGCGGCACCCACGCGGGCTCCTGGCCCTACGGCCTGCCTGAGCTGCCCGGCCAGCGCGAGCAGCTGCGCGGTGCCCGACGCATCGCCGTGCCCGGGTGCTACCCGACCGTCTCCACCCTCACCATCGCTCCGGCGCTGGCCGCCGGACTCGTCGAGCCCGACATCAGCGTGGTGGCCGCGAGCGGGACGTCGGGCGCCGGCAAGGCCGCCAAGGCGCACCTGCTCGGCAGCGAGGTGATGGGCAACGCCAGTGCGTACGGCGTCGGGGGAGTGCACCGGCACACGCCCGAGATCACCCAGAACCTCGGACGCGTCCACGACGGCGACGTCCGGGTCGGCTTCACGCCGTTGCTGGTCCCGATGTCGCGGGGCATCCTGGCCACCGTGTCCGCGCCGCTCGCCCGTGACGCCGACGCCGACGAGGTGCGCGCGGCCTACCTCGCGGCGTACGCCGACGAGGCCTTCGTGCACGTGCTCCCCGACGGCCAGTGGCCGCAGACCCAGTCCGTGCTCGGCTCCAACGCCGTGCACGTGCAGGTCACCGTCGACCCCGCCGTACGCCGCGTCGTCGCGGTCGGCGTGGTCGACAACCTCGCCAAGGGCACCGCCGGCGCCGCCGTGCAGTGCCTCAACCTCGCGCTCGGCCTCGACGAGACCACCGGGCTCTCCACGATCGGACTCGCACCATGAACGACCAGACCCCCGAGACGACCGAGCCGATCGAGCCGTCCGCCGACACGACCCAGTCACAGGTCGACACGACCGGGCACTCCGGTCCGACGTTCACCCTGCTCAAGTTCCCCGAGAAGCTCGCGATCGTGCGCCTCGGCCCGGGCGCCGAGATCCCCCAGTGGGCCGAGTCGGCGAGCCTCTTCTCGATCACGGCCACCGCGACCGAGACCAGCCTGGTGTGCGCGACTCGGTCGGTGCCGACCAAGACCCCCAGCATCAAGCCGCTCACGGCCTTCCAGGTCGGGGGTCCGCTCGACCCGGATGCGATCGGCATCCTCGCGGGCCTGCTGGTCCCGCTCGCCGAGGCGCAGATCCCGGTCTACACGCTGTCCACCTTCGACACCGACTGGGTGATGGTGCGCCTCGTCGACGCCGGCAAGGCGGCCGAGGCGTGGCGCCGCCGCGGCCACACCGTGACGGACGCCGTGCCCGCCAAGCCCGCCCGCGACAAGGGGCGTGACCGGCCGCGGGGCGACCGGGGCAAGGGCGACCGGGGCAAGGGCGACACCTCCCGCGAGGGGGCGAAGAAGAAGTGACCACGACCCACCCGGCGGGATTCACCGCCGCCGGTGTCGAGGCCGGGCTCAAGACCAGCGGCGGCAAGGACCTGGCCCTGGTCGTCAACGCCGGGCCGAGGTTCGACTCCGCCACCGTCTTCACCGCCAACCGCTGCAAGGCCAACCCGATCCTGTGGAGCCAGGAGGTGGTCAAGGACGGCGTCGTCCGGGCCGTCGTCCTCAACTCCGGCGGTGCCAACTGCTACACCGGGCCCGACGGCTTCCAGACCACCCACGCGGTGGCCGAGCGCGTCGCCGACCGGCTCGGCATCGGCGCGATCGACGTGGTCGTCTGCTCGACCGGACTCATCGGGCTCGCCAACGACCGCGAGGCGCTCCTCGCCGGGGTGGACGCCGCCCACGCGGGCCTCAGCACCGACGGCGGGACCGACGCTGCCGAGGCGATCATGACCACCGACTCGGTGAGCAAGCAGGTCGTCGTCGAGGGCGCCGGCTGGTCGATCGGCGGGATGGCCAAGGGCGCCGGCATGCTGGCCCCCCAGCTCGCCACGATGCTGGTCGTGCTCACCACCGACGCGGTCGTCCCCGCCGCCGACCTCGACGCCGCCCTCCGGGCCGCCACGCGGGTGTCCTTCGACCGGCTCGACTCCGACGGCTGCATGTCGACCAACGACACCGTGACCGTGATGGCGAGCGGGGCCAGCGGCATCACCCCGACGCCGGACGACTTCACCGAGGCGCTGACCCAGGCCTGCACCGACCTGGCCATGCAGCTGCTCAAGGACGCCGAGGGCGCCGACCACGAGATCGCCATCACCGCGCTCCACGCCGCGTCCGAGGACGAGGCGGTGGAGGTCGCCCGCAGCGTGGCCCGCTCCAACCTCTTCAAGGCCGCGGTCTTCGGCAACGACCCCAACTGGGGACGCGTGCTGGCCAGCATCGGCACGACCGGGGCGGCCTTCGACCCCGCCGATCTCGACGTCGCCATGAACGGCGTCTGGGTCTGCCGCCGGTCCACGCCCGCCGAGGACCCGGCCGGCGTCGACCTGACCGGCCGGGAGGTCAGCGTCACCATCGACCTCAAGGCCGGCGACGCCCGGGCCACCGTCTGGACCAACGACCTCACCCACGCCTACGTCCACGAGAACAGCGCCTACAGCTCATGACCACTCACGCCAGCTCCCAGAACCGACCCGACCCCGCCAAGGCGCGCACGCTCGCCGCGGCGCTGCCGTGGCTCAAGCGCTACCACGGGCGCACGATCGTGGTGAAGTACGGCGGCAACGCGATGACCGACGACACCCTCAAGGCCGCCTTCGCCGAGGACGTCGCGTTCCTGCGCTTCGCCGGCTTCAAGCCCGTCGTCGTCCACGGCGGCGGCCCGCAGATCTCCGCGATGCTCAAGCGCCTCGACATCACCTCGGAGTTCCGCGGCGGCCTCCGGGTGACCACGCCCGAGGCGATGGACGTCGTCCGGATGGTGCTGGTCGGCCAGGTGCAGCGCGAGCTCGTGGGCCTCATCAACCAGCACGGACCGCTCGCCGTCGGCCTCTCCGGTGAGGACGCCGGCCTCTTCACCGCCAAGGCCACCAACACGGTGGTGGACGGCGAGGAGGTGGACCTCGGCCTGGTCGGCGAGGTGGCCAAGGTCCGCCCGGAGGCCGTCCAGGACATCGTCGAGGCCGGTCGCATCCCGGTCATCTCCAGCGTCGCCCCGGACGAGGACGGGGTGGTCCACAACGTCAACGCCGACACCGCTGCCGCCGCCCTGGCGGTCGCGCTGGGCGCCGAGAAGCTGCTCGTCCTCACCGACGTGGAGGGCCTGTTCCGGGACTGGCCGCACAGTGACGACGTGATCCAGGAGATCAGCCCCGAGTCGCTCGAGGCGATGCTGCCCTCGCTGGCCAGCGGCATGGTCCCCAAGATGACCGCCTGCCTCCAGGCGGTGCAGGGCGGCGTGCCCCGCGCCACCGTCGTGGACGGGCGCGAGCCGCACGCGGTCCTGCTCGAGATCTTCACCGACGAGGGCGTCGGCACCCAGGTGCTGCCCGGCGTCGAGACCGTCCTGCGCAAGGCGCACACCACCCCGGAGGTCAAGGCATGAGCTGGCAGGAGCGCTACGAGGGCGCCCTCATGGACACGTTCGGCACCCCGCGGCTCAAGCTCGAGCGCGGCGCGGGCGTCCGGGTCTGGGACGACGCGGGTCGTGAGTACGTCGACCTGTACGCCGGAATCGCCGTCAATGCGCTGGGCCACGCCCACCCGGCGGTCGTCGAGGCGGTGACCACCCAGCTGCGGACGCTGGGCCACGTCTCCAACTTCATGGCCTCCGAGCCCCAGCTCGCCCTTGCCGAGCGACTTCTGCAGCTCCTCGGCGGGCCCGGTCGGGTCTTCTTCTCCAACTCCGGGGCCGAGGCCAACGAGGCCGCCTTCAAGCTGACCCGGCGTACCGGTCGCACGCACCTCGTCGCCGCCATGGGCAGCTTCCACGGCCGCACCATGGGCGCGCTGGCGCTGACGTCGAAGGCCGCCTACCGCGAGCCCTTCGAGCCGCTGCCCGGGCACGTCACGTTCGTCGAGTACGGCGACGAGGCCGCCCTCGCCGCCGCGGTCACCGACGAGACCGCCGCCGTCGTCCTCGAGCCGATCCAGGGGGAGGCCGGCGTGCACGTCGCGCCGGACGGCTACCTCGCCGCGGCCCGGGAGATCACCACCCACCACGGCGCGCTGCTGTGGCTGGACGAGGTGCAGACCGGCATCGGCCGCACCGGTGCCTGGTTCGCCCACCAGCTGCCGTTCGCCGGGGGCGTCACCCCCGACGTGGTCACCCTCGCCAAGGGACTCGGTGGCGGCATCCCGATCGGCGCCACCGTCGCCCTGGGCGAGGCAGGCTCGCTGCTCCGGCCCGGCAACCACGGCACCACCTTCGGCGGCAACCCGGTCGCCTGCGCCGCGGCGCTGGCCGTGCTCGACACCATCGAGCGCGACGGGCTCCTCGAGCACGTGGAGCACGTCGGCAAGCGCCTCGCGGACGCCCTGGCCGACCAGCCGGCCGTCACCGAGGTGCGCGGCCACGGCCTGATGCTCGCCGCGGACCTCGACGCCGAGGACGCCGCCGCCGTGGTCGACGCCGGACGCGACGCCGGCTACCTGCTCAACGCGACGGGCCCCTCCACGCTGCGCTTCGTGCCGCCGCTGGTGCTCTCCGAGGCCGACGTCGATGCATTCGCGGCCGCCTTCGGCGGGATCGTCGCCGGTGCCCGCGCCGATGACGGAGGGGGAGCCTGATGCGCCACCTCCTCGCCGACGACGACCTCACCCCGGCCGAGCAGGCCGAAGTCCTCGACCTCGCGGCCGCGATCAAGGCGGACCCCTTCGCGCTGCGTCCCCTCGAGGGTCCCCGCACCGTCGCGCTGGTCTTCGACCGTCCCACCCTGCGCACGCAGGTCTCCTTCTCGGCGGGCATCGCGGAGCTCGGCGGGCACGCGATGGCCGTCGACGGCGGTCTGGCCGCCATGGGGGAGCGCGAGTCCTTCGAGGACGTCGCCCGCGTGCTCGGGCGCCAGGCCGCGGCGGTCGTCTGGCGCACGGCCCACCAGGCCGACCTCGTCACGATGGCGGAGCACGCCGGCGTGCCCGTGGTCAACGCGCTCACCGACGAGTTCCACCCCTGCCAGCTGCTGGCCGACCTGCAGACGGTCCGCGAGCACGTCGGCACCCTGGCCGGCACCCGGGTCGCCTTCGTCGGCGACGGGGCCTGCAACATGGGCAACTCGTGGGTGCTCGCCGGCGCCACCGCCGGCATGCACGTCGCCGTCGGCGCCCCCGAGGGCTACGAGCCCGATGCCGCCGTCCTCGCCCGGGCCGGCGAGATCGCGTCTCGCACCGGCGGCTCGATCACCCTCGAGCGCGACCCGGTCGCCGCTGTCACCGATGCCGCGGTGGTCGTCACCGACACCTGGGTGTCGATGGGCCGCGAGGAGGAGGCGGCCGACCGGCTGCGCCTCTTCACGCCGTACTCGCTGACCGCCGGCCTGCTCGCGCACGCCGCACCGGACGCGATCGTCATGCACTGCCTGCCCGCCTACCGCGGCACCGAGATCGACGCGGCCGTCATCGACGGCGCGCAGAGCGTCGTGTGGGACGAGGCGGAGAACCGTCGTCACGCCCAGAAGGCGATCCTCACGTGGCTCCTGGAGCGCGCATGAACGACACCGCCACCAGCCCCACCACCAAGAGCGCGCGCCACCAGCGCATCATCGACCTCGTGACCCACCACGACGTCCGCTCGCAGACCGAGCTGGCCGAGCTCCTCGCCGACCACGGCGTGCACGTCACCCAGGCGACCCTGAGCCGCGACCTCGTCGAGCTCGACGCCGTCAAGATCCGCAGCGCCTCGGGCGCCCTGGTGTACGCCGTCCCGGCCGAGGGCGGCGACCGGTCCCCGGGCGCGACCCGCGAGACGGCGTCGGCCATCGACCGGCTGGCGCGGCTGTGCGGCGACCTGCTGGTCAGCGCCGACGCGAGTGCCAACCTCGTCGTGCTGCGGACCCCGCCCGGCGCCGCCCAGTTCCTCGCCAGCGCGTTCGACAAGGCCGACCTCGGCGACGTCCTCGGCACCATCGCCGGCGACGACACCGTGCTGATCATCGGCCGCGACGCCGCCGGGGGAGAGGCGCTCGCCCGGCGCTTCCTCGCCCTGGCCAACCACGACACCACCAGCCGGGACACGACATCCCCCCACCCCGCAAAGGACGTCCACTGAGATGAGCAAGGTCCTCACCTCCCTCCCCGTCGGCGAGCGCGTCGGCATCGCCTTCTCCGGCGGCCTCGACACCTCGGTGGCGGTGGCCTGGATGCGCGCCAAGGGCGCCGTCCCGTGCACCTACACCGCCGACATCGGCCAGTACGACGAGCCGGACATCTCCGGGGTCCCCGGTCGCGCCCTCGAGTACGGCGCCGAGATCGCCCGCGCCGTCGACTGCCGCACCTCGCTGGTCGAGGAGGGCCTCGCGGCCCTGGCCTGCGGGGCCTTCCACATCCGTTCCGGTGGTCGCGCCTACTTCAACACCACGCCGCTCGGTCGCGCCGTCACCGGCATGATGCTGGTGCGGGCGATGCACGAGGACGACGTCGACATCTGGGGCGACGGCTCGACCTTCAAGGGCAACGACATCGAGCGGTTCTACCGCTACGGCCTGCTGGCCAACCCCGAGCTGCGCATCTACAAGCCGTGGCTGGACGCCGACTTCGTGCACGAGCTCGGCGGGCGCACCGAGATGAGCCAGTGGCTCACCGAGCGCGGCCTGCCCTACCGCGACAGCAAGGAGAAGGCCTACTCCACCGACGCCAACATCTGGGGCGCCACCCACGAGGCCAAGACCCTCGAGCACCTCGACGTCTCGCTCGAGACCGTCCAACCCATCATGGGCGTGAAGTTCTGGGACCCGTCCGTCGAGATCGCCACCGAGGACGTCACGATCCGCTTCGAGCAGGGCCGCCCGGTCGCGATCGGCGGCACGTCGTACGCCGACCCGGTCCAGCTGGTGATGAAGGCCAACGAGATCGGTGGTCGCCACGGCCTCGGCATGTCCGACCAGATCGAGAACCGGATCATCGAGGCCAAGTCGCGGGGCATCTACGAGGCCCCCGGCATGGCGCTGCTGTGGATCGCCTACGAGCGCCTGCTGAACGCGGTGCACAACGAGGACACCATCGCCAACTACCACCACGAGGGCCGCCGGCTCGGCCGCCTGCTCTACGAGGGCCGCTGGCTGGACCCGCAGGCGCTGATGATGCGCGAGTCGATCCAGCGCTGGATCGCCTCGCTGGTCACCGGCGAGGTCACCCTGCGCCTGCGTCGTGGCGAGGACTACACGGTCCTCTCGACCGACGGCCCGGCGTTCTCCTACCACCCCGACAAGCTGTCGATGGAGCGCACCGACAACGCCGTCTTCGGACCCACCGACCGGATCGGCCAGCTCACCATGCGCAACCTCGACATCGCCGACTCGCGCGCCAAGCTCGAGCAGTACGCCAGCCAGCCGCAGGACCAGGGCCACGTGCTGGTCGAGAACGGCAACCTCTTCGGGGAGATCGAGCCCGGGGGCGCTGACCGGATCGCGCGGCGCAACGGAGCCGACCAGCTCGACGACGAGGCACTGGACCACGCCGCGCTCGAGGTCGGGACCGACTGATGGCCGAGGAGGTCGGCGCCGGAGGGACGACCAACCAGGGCGCGCTGTGGGGCGGACGGTTCACGTCCGGTCCGTCGCCGGAGCTGGTCAAGCTGTCGCGCTCGACGCACTTCGACTGGCGGCTCACCCCCTACGACCTCGCGGGGTCGCGGGCGCACGCCAACGCGCTGCACGGCGCCGGGCTGCTCACCGACGCCGACCACGCCGAGCTCCTCCGCGGGCTGCACGTGCTGGGGGAGCGGTACGCCGCCGGCACCCTGCACCCCGACCCCACGGACGAGGACGTGCACGGGGCCCTGGAGCGGTTGCTGCTCGAGGAGGTCGGTCCCGACGTGGGTGGCCGGCTCCGGGCCGGTCGCTCCCGCAACGACCAGGTCGCGACGCTGTTCAAGGCGTTCCTGCGCGACCACGCCGCGATCGTCGCCGGGCAGGTGCTCGACCTCGTCGACGCGCTGGTCGTCCAGGCGGGCCGGCACCTCGACGCCGTGATGCCCGGTCGCACCCACCTGCAGCACGCCCAGCCAGTGCTGCTCTCGCACCACCTGCTCGCGCACGCCTGGCCGCTGCTGCGGGACGTCGCGCGGCTGGCCGACTGGGACGCCCGCGTCGCCGGTGACTCGCCGTACGGCTCCGGTGCGCTGGCCGGCTCCTCGCTGGGCCTCGACCCGACGGCCGTGGCGCACGAGCTCGGCTTCACCGGCTCCACCGCCAACTCCATCGACGGCACGGCTGCCCGTGACTTCGTCGCCGAGCTGGCCTTCGTGACCGCGATGATCGGCGTCGACGTCTCCCGGCTGGCCGAGGAGGTCATCCTCTGGACGACCCGGGAGTTCGACTTCGCCCGGCTGCACGACTCCTGGTCGACGGGGTCGAGCATCATGCCGCAGAAGAAGAACCCCGACATCGCCGAGCTCGCCCGCGGCAAGGCCGGCCGGCTGGTCGGCAACCTCGCCGGGCTGATGACCACGCTCAAGGCGCTCCCACTCGCGTACAACCGCGACCTCCAGGAGGACAAGGAACCGGTCTTCGACTCGGTCGACACCCTCGAGGTGCTGCTGCCGGCGTTCACCGGGATGATCGCCACCCTGGAGTTCAACACCGACCGGATGGCCGAGCTCGCCCCTCAGGGCTTCTCGCTGGCGACCGACGTGGCCGAGTGGCTGGTGCGCGAGGGGGTTCCGTTCCGGGTCGCCCACGAGGTCGCCGGTGCCTGCGTACGCCGCTGCGAGGAGCTCGGCGTCGAGCTGCACGAGCTCACCGACGAGCAGCTGGCCGAGATCTCGCCGGAGCTCGGCGCCGGTGTCCGCGAGGTGCTGACGGTCGAGGGATCGGTGGGCTCGCGCACCGGTCGCGGCGGCACGGCGCCGTCCCGCGTCCGCGACCAGCTCGACGAGCTCGCCGGCCGGGTGGCCGCGCACCGTGAGCGCCTCGCCTGACCTGCTCGACCTGCTGGGGGGACCGGTCCACGAGGTGGCGCCGCTCCTCCTCGGCTCCGTGCTGACGCACGGTGGCGTCAGCGTGCGGCTCACGGAGGTGGAGGCGTACGGCGGCGACGACGACCCGGGCTCCCACGCGTACCGCGGGAGGACGCCGCGCAACGCGGTGATGTTCGGGCCCGCCGGTGTCCTCTACGTGTACTTCACCTACGGCATGCACCACTGCGCCAACGTCGTGTGTGGTCCCGAGGGAACGGCGTCGGCCGTGCTCCTCCGGGCGGGCGAGCTGGTGGACGGCCTCGACAGCGCCCGGGTACGCCGCCCCGGGGCGAGCGACCGGGACCTGGCCCGCGGACCGGCCCGGCTCTGCAAGGCACTCGGCATCGACCTGGAGCTCGACGGCGCGCGGCTCGACCAGGGGCCTGTGCGGCTCGAGGTCGTCGACACGCCCGGAACCGAAATCGTCTCGACCGGTCCGCGCGTGGGACTGCGGGGCGCCCCGGACCGGCCGTGGCGGTACTGGCTGACGGGGGAGCGGACGGTGTCGGCGTACCGGCCGGCGACCGCTCGTCCGCGGCCACAACGCTCTGACCTGCGGAAACAGTGAAGATCCGACCCCGATTTGTCAGCGGTTGAACGAGGGGTCTAATGTTTCACCTGTCGCCGCAAGCGGCCAGCGAAACACCGGCCTCACCGGCTGGAAGAAGCGGGTTCTTGCATGCGCGGCGGGTGTGGGTCCGGCCGAGATTGACGAGGCGGACCCGGACCGGTAAGTTACTGCAGGTTGTCCCAAGACAAGAACCGAGAGGTTCGCACTTGGGTGCGTCTGATGTTTGAGAACTCAACAGTGTGTCATAGTCGACGAATTAGTTTGTTATGCCCCGTCACCATGGCTTTTTGGTCGTGGTGGTGGTTTCTTTNTGCGTCTGATGTTTGAGAACTCAACAGTGTGTCATAGTCGACGAATTAGTTTGTTATGCCCCGTCACCATGGCTTTTTGGTCGTGGTGGTGGTTTCTTTGGTTAACGATAATTTCTGACATTTGTCAGTGATTGTCTGATGCTGGGGGATGTGGCTCTCTTTTTCTCGCGCTGGCTTTGGTTGGTGTGGGGTTTGTTTTTCGATGGAGAGTTTGATCCTGGCTCAGGACGAACGCTGGCGGCGTGCTTAACACATGCAAGTCGAGCGGAAAGGCCACTTCGGTGGTACTCGAGCGGCGAACGGGTGAGTAACACGTGAGTAATCTGCCCCCCACTTTGGGATAGCCACCGGAAACGGTGATTAATACCGGATATGACCTCGATCCGCATGGGTTGGGGTGGAAAGTTTTTCGGTGGGGGATGTGCTCGCGGCCTATCAGCTTGATGGTGGGGTAATGGCCTACCATGGCTTCGACGGGTAGCCGGCCTGAGAGGGTGACCGGCCACACTGGGACTGAGACACGGCCCAGACTCCTACGGGAGGCAGCAGTGGGGAATATTGGACAATGGGCGGAAGCCTGATCCAGCAACGCCGCGTGAGGGATGACGGCCTTCGGGTTGTAAACCTCTTTCAGTACCGACGAAGCGAAAGTGACGGTAGGTACAGAAGAAGCACCGGCCAACTACGTGCCAGCAGCCGCGGTAATACGTAGGGTGCGAGCGTTGTCCGGAATTATTGGGCGTAAAGGGCTCGTAGGCGGTTTGTCGCGTCGGGAGTGAAAACACTGGGCTTAACTCAGTGCTTGCTTTCGATACGGGCAGACTAGAGGTATGCAGGGGAGAACGGAATTCCTGGTGTAGCGGTGAAATGCGCAGATATCAGGAGGAACACCGGTGGCGAAGGCGGTTCTCTGGGCATTACCTGACGCTGAGGAGCGAAAGTGTGGGGAGCGAACAGGATTAGATACCCTGGTAGTCCACACCGTAAACGTTGGGCGCTAGGTGTGGGGTCCATTCCACGGATTCCGTGCCGCAGCTAACGCATTAAGCGCCCCGCCTGGGGAGTACGGCCGCAAGGCTAAAACTCAAAGGAATTGACGGGGGCCCGCACAAGCGGCGGAGCATGCGGATTAATTCGATGCAACGCGAAGAACCTTACCTGGGTTTGACATACACCGGAAAGCCTCAGAGATGAGGCCCCTTTTGTCGGTGTACAGGTGGTGCATGGCTGTCGTCAGCTCGTGTCGTGAGATGTTGGGTTAAGTCCCGCAACGAGCGCAACCCTCGTCCTATGTTGCCAGCACGTCATGGTGGGGACTCATAGGAGACTGCCGGGGTCAACTCGGAGGAAGGTGGGGATGACGTCAAGTCATCATGCCCCTTATGTCCAGGGCTTCACGCATGCTACAATGGCCGGTACAAAGGGCTGCGATGCTGTAAGGCGGAGCGAATCCCAAAAAGCCGGTCTCAGTTCGGATTGGGGTCTGCAACTCGACCCCATGAAGTCGGAGTCGCTAGTAATCGCAGATCAGCAACGCTGCGGTGAATACGTTCCCGGGCCTTGTACACACCGCCCGTCACGTCATGAAAGTCGGCAACACCCGAAGCCGGTGGCCCAACCCTTGTGGAGGGAGCCGTCGAAGGTGGGGCTGGCGATTAGGACGAAGTCGTAACAAGGTAGCCGTACCGGAAGGTGCGGCTGGATCACCTCCTTTCTAAGGAGCACACGCCCTGACTGGCAGCGAATGTCTGTCCAGCAATGCGGTGTCTCACTAGTGGAATCGTCGATGAATGTCTGCCCGGAGCTCGTCGGGCCGTTAGTACTACCTGGTCGCATCCCTTGTGGGTGTGGGTGGGTGTGGAACGTGGTCTGGTGTGGTGAGGGGTTGGGTTTGGCACACTGTTGGGTCCTGAAGCATCAGGCCCTCATACGCACTGGTTGTGTGTGGGGTTCGGTGGTTCTGGTTCCTCCCTTTGTCCTGGCGTCGTTTCGGCGGTGTCGGGGGGTTGGTGGGGTTGTTGTTTGAGATCTGCATAGTGGACGCGAGCATTAATTAATCTTTCGTAGTGATTTGTTTTGACGTTGTTGAGACAAGCTATGAAGGGCACATGGTGGATGCCTTGGCATCAAGAGCCGATGAAGGACGTAGGAGCCTGCGATAAGCCCTGGGGAGTTGGCAACCGAGCTGTGATCCGGGGGTGTCCGAATGGGGAAACCCAGCTGGAGTCATGTCCAGTTACCCACATCTGAACACATAGGGTGTGTGGAGGGAACGTCGGGAAGTGAAACATCTCAGTACCGACAGGAAGAGAAAACAAAAGTGATTCCGAGAGTAGTGGCGAGCGAAATCGGATGAGGCCAAACCTGATGCGTGTGATACCCGGCAGGGGTTGCGCATCAGGGGTTGTGGGGCCGCTTGGCAGGTGCTGCCGTACCTGCACGGAGTAAGAAACTTGTGTGGAAGTTGAAGCCGGTTGGAAAGCCGGGCCGTAGAGGGTGATAGCCCCGTAGACGCAATGCACAAGCTCCGTAGCGTTACCCCAAGTAACACGGAACCCCTGAAATTCCGTGTGAATCTGGCGGGACCACCCGTTAAGCCTAAATACTCCTTGATGACCGATAGCGGACAAGTACCGTGAGGGAAAGGTGAAAAGTACCCCTGGCGGGGAGTGAAATAGTACCTGAAACCGTGTGCCTACAATCCGTCGGAGCCTGTAAGGGTGACGGCGTGCCTTTTGAAGAATGAGCCTGCGAGTTTGCGGTGTGTTGCGAGGTTAACCCGTGTGGGGAAGCCGTAGCGAAAGCGAGTCCGAATAGGGCGATTCAGTAGCGCGCTCAAGACCCGAAGCGAAGTGATCTATCCATGGGCAGGTTGAAGCGTCGGTAAGACGACGTGGAGGACCGAACCCACTTAGGTTGAAAACTGAGGGGATGACCTGTGGATAGGGGTGAAAGGCCAATCAAACTTCGTGATAGCTGGTTCTCCCCGAAATGCATTTAGGTGCAGCGTTGCGTGTTTCTTGCCGGAGGTAGAGCACTGGATAGCCGATGGGCCCTACAAGGTTACTGACGTTAGCCAAACTCCGAATGCCGGTAAGTGAGAGCGCAGCAGTGAGACTGCGGGGGATAAGCTCCGTAGTCGAGAGGGAAACAGCCCAGACCATCAGCTAAGGCCCCTAAGCGGTGACTAAGTGGAAAAGGATGTGGAGTCGCAGTGACAACCAGGAGGTTGGCTTGGAAGCAGCCACCCTTGAAAGAGTGCGTAATAGCTCACTGGTCAAGTGATTCCGCGCCGACAATGTAGCGGGGCTCAAGTCATCCGCCGAAGCTATGGCATTCACGCGTGTATCTAGCATCGACTTGATCGGTGTTCAGGTGTGTGGATGGGTAGGGGAGCGTCGTGTGGGCAGTGAAGCGCCGGAGTGATCCAGGTGTGGAGGCCACACGAGTGAGAATGCAGGCATGAGTAGCGAATGACGTGTGAGAAACACGTCCGCCGAATGATCAAGGGTTCCAGGGTCAAGCTAATCTGCCCTGGGTAAGTCGGGACCTAAGGCGAGGCCGACAGGCGTAGTCGATGGACAACGGGTTGATATTCCCGTACCGGCAAAGTAGCGCCCATGACGAACCCGGTGATGCTAACCACCCAAAGCCAGGTTGACCGACCCTTCGGGGAAGGCGATCTGGTGGAGCGTGGGACCCGATCTGGTAGTAGTCAAGCGATGGGGTGACGCAGGAAGGTAGCCCAGCCGTGGCGATGGTAGTCCACGGGTAAGCATGTAGGACGGGATCTAGGCAAATCCGGATTCCATATGTCTGAGATGTGACACGGAGCCGTTTGGCGAAGTGGGTGATCCTATGCTGTCGAGAAAAACCTCTAGCGAGCTACGCGCCGCCCGTACCCCAAACCGACTCAGGTGATCAGGTAGAGAATACCAAGGCGATCGAGATAACCATGGTTAAGGAACTCGGCAAAATGCCCCCGTAACTTCGGGAGAAGGGGGGCCCGGAGCGTGAACCACCTTGCGTGGGGAAGCGTGAAGGGCCGCAGAGACCAGGCCCAAGCGACTGTTTACTAAAAACACAGGTCCGTGCGAAGTTGTAAGACGATGTATACGGACTGACTCCTGCCCGGTGCTGGAAGGTTAAGAGGACCTGTTAGACGCAAGTCGAAGCGGAGAATTTAAGCCCCAGTAAACGGCGGTGGTAACTATAACCATCCTAAGGTAGCGAAATTCCTTGTCGGGTAAGTTCCGACCTGCACGAATGGAGTAACGACTTGGGCGCTGTCTCAACCATGGACTCGGCGAAATTGCACTACGAGTAAAGATGCTCGTTACGCGCGGCAGGACGGAAAGACCCCGGGACCTTTACTATAGTTTGGTATTGGTGTTTGGTACTGCTTGTGTAGGATAGGTGGGAGACTGTGAAGGCCAGACGCCAGTTTGGTTGGAGTCAACGTTGAAATACCACTCTAGTAGTATTAGATGTCTAACCTAGGTCCGTAATCCGGATCAGGGACAGTGCCTGATGGGTAGTTTAACTGGGGCGGTTGCCTCCTAAAATGTAACGGAGGCGCTCAAAGGTTCCCTCAGCCTGGTTGGCAATCAGGTGTTGAGTGTAAGTGCACAAGGGAGCTTGACTGTGAGACAGACATGTCGAGCAGGGACGAAAGTCGGAACTAGTGATCCGGCGTCGGCATGTGGAAGCGACGTCGCTCAACGGATAAAAGGTACCCCGGGGATAACAGGCTGATCTTCCCCAAGAGTCCATATCGACGGGATGGTTTGGCACCTCGATGTCGGCTCGTCGCATCCTGGGGCTGGAGTAGGTCCCAAGGGTTGGGCTGTTCGCCCATTAAAGCGGCACGCGAGCTGGGTTTAGAACGTCGTGAGACAGTTCGGTCCCTATCCGCCGCGCGCGCAGGAAACTTGAGAAAGGCTGTCCCTAGTACGAGAGGACCGGGATGGACGAACCTCTGGTGTGCCAGTTGTCCCGCCAGGGGCACGGCTGGTTGGCTACGTTCGGAAGTGATAACCGCTGAATGCATCTAAGCGGGAAGCACGTTTCAAGATGAGGTTTCCCACCCGTTATGGGGTAAGGCCCCCCACAGAACATGGGGTTGATAGGCCGGAGGTGTACAGCAGCAATGCCTAGCCGACCGGTACTAATAGGCCGAGGGCTTGTCCCAACACCGTACAAAACACATCACCACAAGATCGATACACACAC
>NZ_LMSU01000001.1:0-229 GCF_001429625.1 Nocardioides sp. Soil805 | reverse complement strand
ACGCACGACCACCCAGACTTGGAACACCCCCACACACGTGTGGGTGCGTGTGTTCCGCAAGAGTTACGGCGGCCATAGCGAAAGGGAAACACCCGGTCCCATACCGAACCCGGAAGTTAAGCCTTTCAGCGCCGATGGTACTGCAACCGAGAGGTTGTGGGAGAGTAGGACGCCGCCGGACATACATTGGGAGAGGGGCCGCCACCAGGCGGCCCCTCTTTCCCATTTC